>NZ_JBSVZE010000001.1:0-2376342 GCF_054052005.1 Salibacterium sp. K-3 | reverse complement strand
TTGAGAGGAGCTGTCCTTAGTACGAGAGGACCGGGATGGACACACCGCTGGTGTACCAGTTGTTCCGCCAGGAGCACTGCTGGGTGGCTACGTGTGGATGGGATAAGTGCTGAAAGCATCTAAGCATGAAGCCTTCCTCAAGATGAGATTTCCCGTCACAACAAGTGAGTAAGACCCCTGAGAGATGATCAGGTGGATAGGTCTGAGGTGGAAGCGTGGCAACACGTGCAGCTGACAGATACTAATCGGTCGAGGGCTTATCCTGACCAAGTGGTTTGGTTCGCACAGCTCTGATTTCGTTATGTCGTTTTGAGGGAACATCGTTCCCTGGAAAAGGGCCCGGTCACCGATCGGGAACATATTGCAGTCTGGTGGCGACGGCGGAGAGGTTCCACCCGTTCCCATGCCGAACACGGAAGTTAAGCTCTCCAGCGCCGATGATAATGAAGGGGCAACCCTTTGTGAAAGTAGGACGCTGCCAGGCTGGACATTTCCTTTCTGACATGTTATATTATCAAAGTGTCGCTGGGAAAAGGCAAACATAAAACATTCCACAGTAGCTCAGTGGTAGAGCTATCGGCTGTTAACCGATCGGTCGCAGGTTCGAATCCTGCCTGTGGAGCCATGATGGAGAGCTGTCCGAGTGGCCGAAGGAGCACGATTGGAAATCGTGTAGGCGGTGTTGAGCCGTCTCGAGGGTTCGAATCCCTCGCTCTCCGCCATATTTATTACATAAGAAAGGCCCGTTGGTCAAGTGGTTAAGACACCGCCCTTTCACGGCGGTAACACGGGTTCGAATCCCGTACGGGTCACCATTTACATATGGAGGATTAGCTCAGCTGGGAGAGCATCTGCCTTACAAGCAGGAGGTCGGCAGTTCGATCCTGTCATCCTCCACCATTATAAAACACATCGCGGGGTGGAGCAGTCTGGCAGCTCGTCGGGCTCATAACCCGGAGGTCGCAGGTTCGAATCCTGCCCCCGCAACCAATTTTTCATAAACATATATTTGCTGTCCTAAAGAGATTCGCCTCCTTGCTTTTGGAAAGAAGAAGCAAGAAGGTCGAGGAAACAAGAGAGTGGAGGAGGGAATGTACGTCTGTACATGACCTGACGACACGAACGCAGTTGACGAAGAGATTCGCACCTTACCTTTTTGAAAGAAGAACCAAGAAGGTCAAGGAAGCAAGAGAATGGAGGAGGGAATGTACGACTGTACATGACCTGACGACATGAACGCAGCTGACGCAGAGATTCGCCGTTTATTCTTTCAAAAAAGGGCCTGTGGTGTAGCGGTTAACATGCCTGCCTGTCACGCAGGAGATCGCGGGTTCGATTCCCGTCAGGCCCGCCATTTACTTACTTTTCAACCTTTGTTATGATAAAAACAATATTAATACTCAACAATGGCTCGATAGCTCAGTCGGTAGAGCAGTGGACTGAAAATCCTCGTGTCGGCGGTTCGATTCCGTCTCGAGCCACCATTTTTGTGCCGGTCTAGCTCAATTGGCAGAGCAACTGACTTGTAATCAGTAGGTTGGGGGTTCAATTCCTCTGGCCGGCACCATTTAAAAATTTATGATATGGAGGGGTAGCGAAGTTGGCCAAACGCGGCGGACTGTAAATCCGCTCCTTCGGGTTCGGCGGTTCGAATCCGTCCCCCTCCACCATTTTGAAACAGGGGTATAGTTCAAAGGCAGAACAGCGGTCTCCAAAACCGCCAATGTGGGTTCGATTCCTACTACCCCTGCCATTTTTATCTTTTAAAAATGGCGATTGTGGCGAAGTGGTTAACGCACCGGATTGTGGCTCCGGCATTCGTGGGTTCGATTCCCATCAATCGCCCCATTGTGATTATTGGGCTATAGCCAAGCGGTAAGGCATCGGATTTTGATTCCGTGATGCGCTGGTTCGAATCCAGCTAGCCCAGCCACACGCGGAAGTAGTTCAGTGGTAGAACACCACCTTGCCAAGGTGGGGGTCGCGGGTTCGAATCCCGTCTTCCGCTCCAGTTATCACAATGTGTGCATGTGTATCATACGGTACCACATGGCGGCATAGCCAAGTGGTAAGGCACGGGTCTGCAAAACCCTTATTCCCCGGTTCGAATCCGGGTGCCGCCTCCACTTTACATCTACCTCTGCCGGGGTGGTGGAATGGGCAGACACACAGGACTTAAAATCCTGCGGTTGGTATACAACCGTGCCGGTTCAAGTCCGGCCCTCGGCACCATTATTTTTTGATATTTAGAGGATGGCGGTGTGGCGGAACTGGCAGACGCGCGCGACTCAAAATCGCGTTCTACGGAGTGTGGGTTCGAGTCCCACCACCGCTACCAAGCATAGACGACGATATACCGGAGTTTGCTTTTAAGCAGATTCCGGTTTTTAATATTGGCTCTACAATAAATGTTGGGGTTTTGAAACAATTTCGTTCGTAAAAACACGCAAGCTCTTGTACCCTTCTATACCTGAAAGGCAACATTTGGTGAGTACAATGAAATGCGTCCGCGTTCAAAAAGGCGGGCTGGGACAAAAGAATAGGCGTTATATAAAAATTTTAATGATCCCGAGTTCTGTAAACAGCATCGACCGGGTTTAGTGCTGCAGCGGTCCGGCCGGAGGGATGATGAAAAAGAGCAGCGTGCAGGAAGATTTGGTTTGGTTGGAGATACTGTAGGATACCTTTAGTGTCCACAAGAGATGTTTTTAAGGACTCTATGGTTCCTTTGACGGTTGCTTAGTGGTTCCAAGTATCTTCTTGGAAACCACTATCACCGTATATTAACGCCGCAGTGTGCGCAAGGCGGCATTGAGGAGAGTTATTGATGTGGAGGTTCTCAATTTATCCGTATCCCTTTACGATACTACATCCGTGAGACCTTCGGATTGTCACGATGGAGCAGGTGAATGGCCGCGGAGCCGCTGTGAAGCTGAGTAAACATATTGGAAGCAGCGTGCAGCAGCTGTTCTGCTTCAGCAGCAGGCAGGGAGGGACGGAGGTAGAAGATCTGGACAGCGTCTGTGGTATCGATGGTTGTGCTGGTTCGTCCTGCATCAACGATAGGACTGCCGAATGGCCCGTTTTTGTCAAAAGCAGCCAATTTGCCGTTCATGTTGTTCATCCGTCCATTTAACCCTTCCATCGCGGCCTCTTCCTGTCCAAGGCTGATTTTGATATAATCAGTCAAGGCATTGCTGTCATAAATACCGACCGGCATGTCATATTGAAGCGAAAAGAAATTGTTAATATCTGCGGCCGAATGGATGAAAGGCAGGTCCTGCCCTTTGCTGATCCGTTTCAGGAGAGCTTCATGGGAAGGGCGGTACCGCTTCGGATCGATTCCGAGTTTTCGGAACAAATCCCTCCATTCCTTTACGCCCTCATATTCATCGACAGGGTGTTCAGCGAGGTTGGTGCGCACGGTTTCCTGAAAATATTCAAGGCGGCCTTTCAGCATTTTCGGCGAATCCGCGACGACAATATTCTCATATACGGCAATGCCGATTTTTAAATCCGGAATGGTTTGTAACAGGTTCTCGTCCAGTGAAAAGAGCACGTTTCTCACCTCATCTGCCAGTTCAATTGATATGCAAAGTGTACCATACCCAGACATGTGAAGGGAATGCAAAGGAAAGGAGGGATAACGGTGACAGGAGCAGAACTGAAGGAAAAAATTATCGCATACAGCAAAGAGATCGGTATCGATAAAATAGGCTTTGCCTCTACTGATCCGTTTCTGACATTAAAGGACAGGCTGATCGAACAGCAGCGTCTCCAGTACCATTCCGGCTTTGAAGAACCGGATATCGAGAAACGGACGGAGCCGAAACGGCTGCTGCCGGAAGCAAAAACCATTATCTCGATTGCTCTCGCTTATCCTTCCAAAATGGAAAACGAGCCGAAGAGCAGAAAAGGAGACCGGCGCGGCGTGTTCTGTCGCGCGTCCTGGGGCGTGGATTACCACAATGTCCTGAAGGACCGTCTTCAGAAGCTCGAGGACTATATTGCCGAGATCGCCCCGGAGGCACGGTGTCAGTCCATGGTGGATACTGGGGAACTGTCGGATCGTGCGGTTGCAGAACGGGCCGGCATCGGTTGGAGCGGCAAAAACTGCGCAATCATCACTCCTGAATTTGGTTCTTATGTGTACCTGGGAGAAATGATCACAACGCTCTCCCTGGCACCGGATGAAGAAATTACGGATCAATGCGGGACGTGCAACAAATGTGTGGACGCTTGTCCGACCGGTGCTCTCGTGCAGGGAGGCCAGCTCGATGCAGGGAAGTGTATCGCCTATTTAACGCTCACCAAAGGATCCCTTCCGGAACGGTTCCGTAAAAAAATCGGTAACCGTCTGTACGGCTGTGACACCTGTCAGACCGTGTGTCCTGAAAATAAAGGAATGGATCATCATCAGCATGAAGAGTTCGAACCGGACCCGGAAGTTGTCAAGCCCCGCCTGGAACCGCTGCTTACAATCAGTAACCGCGAATTCAAGGAAACATTTGGTCCGATAGCCGGGTCGTGGCGCGGTAAAAAACCGATCCAGCGTAATGCAGTGCTGGCGCTTGGCACCTATAAGGCGGCAGAAGCAACCGAATCACTCATTTATGTACTGCATGAGGATCCGCGTCCGGTGATCCGGGGTTCGGCTGCCTGGTCGCTGGGGCAGATTGGCACAGAAGAGGCTGTGGATGCTCTGCAGCAGGCCGGGAAAAGAGAGACATCAGAAGACGTTCTGGAAGAGATAGCAAACGCCAAACCGGAACGTGCTGTAAAATAAGGAGACGATACGATGTCATCTTCACAACCGTTATTGTATCAGGAAATGGAAAGTCCCGTCGGGGTCATTACGACGGCGGCGACGAAGGCGGGCATATGCTCTCTTCACTTTGGGACAGCAGCAGAAGTGCAGGAACGAATAAGGCCCTGGCTGCGGAGATATGGTCTCGACCGTGAGTGGGAGCGGGACCCAGAAGACAGCCACGGCGTTATCCAGCAGCTTCACGAATACTTTAACGCCCGGCGCTCCTACTTCGATATTCCGCTGGATTTGTACGGTACACCGTTTCAGGTATCGGTCTGGAACGAGTTGTCGGCTGTTCCGTACGGAGAAACAAGATCCTATAAGGATATCGCCGAAGCTGTGCAGTCTCCGAAAGCTGTACGTGCCGTCGGTTCTGCGAATAATAAAAATCCGGTCTCCATCATCGTTCCCTGCCATCGTGTGATAGGAAGTAATGGAAACATGGTCGGTTACGGAAGTGGAATCCCTGTGAAAGAATACCTTCTGCAGATGGAAGGATCCGTTTCTCCTTCCTGATCGTAAAGGGCATGCGCTTCGGGCGGGTGCTCTTTATTTTCCTCTGAAAGGAATGAGAGCTCCTTCTCTTTAATAGAATGGAAGCATGGCCGTCACTATGGAGGAGGGACGCTCGTGACCAGAACTTGGATGAAAGACTGGAAGGAACATATGCAGCAGTGGATCTCCTTTCAGCTCGACCGTACCCGGGAAAAACCCTGGAAAACGATTCCCCAGGAGACAGAAATGCTCCGGCGCCTGAAAAAAACAATCGAGCGCAGGCAGGCGGAACTTCTGAAAATAAAAATTCTATGCCGGCCCTACCGGGTGCAGCGGGTGGAAAAACAGGAACATATCTATTATCAGCTGCACGTCGCACGTATCCTGAAAGTGAACGGGCAGTATCATATGGAAGAAGAAATCATGCCCCGGATGATGAAAACCCATGACGGGCATTTAATCATTGATTATATGCTTTCTGAACAACCGCTGCCGGCCCCGCGTATCAGCCAGCCTGTTCGGCGGAAGCAGCGGGCATTTGCCTATGACCGAAGAAAAGCGGTGCAGTACGCGGAAACGTGGTGGAATGATTATAACCCCAGCTATGAAGCATTTACGAATAACTGTACCAATTTTATCTCCCAGTGTTTACGAGCCGGACATGCTCCAATGCGGGGGCAGCCGGACCGGAGCAGCGGCTGGTGGTATGAGGATGGGAACTGGAGTTACAGCTGGGCGGTGGCGCACTCTTTCCACTGGTATTTAAGCAGTTCCAACAGCGGATTGACGGCAGTCGAAACAGAAAAAGCCGGCAGTCTGGGCCTTGGAGATGTGATCTGTTATGATTTCAACGGCGATGACAACTGGCAGCATTCAACGATTGTTACCGGTTTTGATGGAAACGGAGAGCCGCTTGTCAATGCGCAGACAACCAACAGCAGAGCGCGTTATTGGACGTATGAAGATTCAACAGCATGGACCCCCGCGATCCGGTATAAATTTTTTCAGATTGGACAAGGGTGAAACGGGTCTGATGAGACAGGATATGATATAATAACCCGGGTTTTACATTGAATAGATGAGGTGCACGTTTGATGAGCAATCATATTGTTTTATACCATCCTGAAATACCGGCGAATACGGGCAATATTGCCCGCACCTGTGCAGGAACGGGAGCATTCCTGCATCTGATACGCCCTCTTGGTTTTTCGACCGATGATAAAATGCTGAAACGGGCCGGCTGTGATTACTGGCCGGATGTACTGATTTATTATCATGATGCGCTGGAAGAAGTATTTGAAGAGTGGCCGGACGGACAGTTTTATTTTATAGAGACGAACGGCCGGCGCCGGCATACCGATGTGTCCTATGAAGATCCGGAACGGGATTACTTTTTTGTGTTCGGAAGTGAAACGACAGGACTGCCTGAATCACTGACGACCCGGAATGAAGCGGCGTGTCTGAGAATTCCGCAGAATAACGCCGTCCGGTCGTTTAATCTGTCCAATTCGGCAGCGCTCGTTGTTTTCGAAGCGCTCCGCCAGCAGCAGTTCCCCGGCCTGGATTAAAACAGAGAAGCGAAGCGAAAAGAGGAGACGGCTTTCAGACCGTCCCCTCTTCGTCGATGGAATGATTAATGCTTGTGAGGTTTGTCTTCGAATCCTGCCGAAAGAACCGAAACCATAAAAGCGATGCAGAGTCCGATCAAGAGTACAAGTTTCATCTATGTAAACCTCCCTATGGCATATTGTTTCTTTCCATTATACCTGAGAATGGACAGTCTGTGAATGAAGAAACGCATCCTTTTCATGTTTTTGGTAAAACGAGTGCTTCCTGATATAATAAAAGCAGTCCATAATGTAGCCCAAAACGTTCGGTTTTATACAGAAAGGGTGGTCGTAATGTATGTTGTCATGAATGAGCTGCACGTCCCGGATGAAGCAAAGGAAACGATGCAGGATCGGTTTGCCAAAAGCACAGAAAATATGAAAAACATACCCGGATGCCTCGATTTTATGTTTCTGGAAGAAAACGAGGAAAACGGGAATCAGGTCGTTTTTACAAAATGGGAGTCCAAACAACATTACGAAGACTGGGTGAACAGCGATGCGTTTAAAAAGGCCCACCAGCATTCCGACGGTTCGGAGAAGAAAAGTTCAGCCACCGGAAGCCGTCTGAAAGCTTTTGAGGTTATTCACCATTTTTAACGGCCGGTGCCAAAAAGCTGCAGCAACTGTCCTGCAGCTTTTTCTGTTAAAAGAAGATACGGAGATTGGTAACGAATGAACAACACATATTTAACGAGTTATTTTCCCCTGTTTTCGATTTTACTGTTCAGTTTTTCTTTTTCCATGTACAGCGAACGTCTGATTTCAGGCTGGCTGAAAGATATCGGCCTGTATGCCGGGATGCTGGAGTTTTTCAGTGCTGCCGGTATACAGATGACGCTTCTCTTTTTTCTGGTGCTGTTCTTTTTCATGATCTTTTCCGCGCTGAAATTGATCGCAGATACATTGATGGAACTGTCTCTCCTGTTTTTTTCCAAAGATGTGGACGGTATGGAGCTGACCAACATACGAAAAGGCACCTGGATCTATTTTCTTGCCGGTATTCTTTCTCTTCTGTTCATCTGGACGCCTGCCGGTATGGTTCTCTGTTTTTTGGGAGCGACATTTATTTACTTTGTCTTTGTTGTTTATAACATGTCGAACTCTTTGTCCGGCGCCGGCATGTTCGGTCTGATTTTTTTTCATATCAGTTTCTGGTGTGCCGCCGCTGCAGCAACAGCTTATGCCGGATTCCGCCTGTATAACAGCCTGATTAAAAGCCTGCCGATTTAAGCGGCTGAAAGCCTATTCCTGTTCGATCTCTGAGGCAATCTGTTTCCAGAGCGTAAGATGGGTGCTGCGAAGACCCGGTTCCAGCGGCGCCGGATTGTCTTTTCCGAGCCACACACCGGCTGTGTACTGCTCATTATAGCCGACGAACCAAAGGTCATGATAGTTGTTGGTTGTCCCCGTTTTTCCTCTCCATTCCCCGGTTTCAGGGGCAGCGCCGCGCCCGGTTCCTTCGGTCATTACGCTCCGCATCATATGACGCAGTTCCTGGTTGGTCTGTTCCCTCCAGACCGGCCGGCTTTTTTCTTCCCATTGATATAACACTTTACCATCCCCATCGGTGACCTGCTCGATAGCGCGTGCCGGTAAGTAGTGTCCCTGATTCGAAAAGACGGTATAGGCCTTTGTCAACTCCAGGAGTGTCACTCCGCGCGAGAGCCCCCCGAGAGCCGCAGCATATTGATGGTCTCTCTCATCTACCCGGGAAAACCCGAATGTATCAAAGTAGGAAAAAGATGCTGAAACACCGGATTTTTCAAATAAGCGAAGAGCGGCGGTGTTATAGGACTGTGCCAGTGCCGTTTCCAGTGTCACCTTTCCGTAATAGCCGCCGCCAGCATTGGAAGGACAGTAATCCCCGCGGCAGTAGCGGCCGGCATCGACTGCTTCCCGTCTGCTGGATTCGGTTAAGTCCATATAAGGACCGTAAACGAGCAGCGGTTTGATAGCGGAGCCGGGCTGCCTGTATGCCTGAAACGCCCGGTTGAAGCTGTATGGTTCATAATGTTTTCCGCCGCTGACAGCTTTGATTCGGCCGGCGTTATGATCCAGCACGACTCCTGCTCCATTTCCATTCTTCCCCTCAAGTTGGCTTCCGACGGCTGTAGTGAGCGTTTCCTGAAGTTCCGGGTCGAGGGACGTCTCGATGTGAACGCCGGATCTCAGTACTTCCTCGACACGCTGATTCAGTTCTTCCTGCAGCGCTTTGGTTTCTTTCTCCCCGGCATGTTCCATACGGCGCTGAAATCCTTCCTCGATGCTGATGAGCTGTTTTAACTCATGTTCCACATAAAAGGTGTAATCGGGATACAATTCCGTGCTTTCGGTTACGTTCAGTTTGATAGATTCCTGCTCCGCTTTTTCGGCCTGACGGCTTGAGATGGCCCCGGTTTCCTGCATTTTTGCAAGAATCCATTCCTGCCGTTTTTTGGTGTTCCGGCTCCTTGTTAACGGATCATAATGGGACGGATTGGCCGGCACGGCAGCAAGAAAAGCTGTTTCTGCAAGGGAGAGCCGGCTGCTCGGTTTTCCAAAATAATAGCGGGCAGCTGTTTCAAATCCGTAAATCCCGTTCTGAAAATAGATCGTATTCACATAAAACTCAAGAATTTCCTCCTTTGTATATTCTTCTTCCAGCTGGTATGAATAGAGGACTTCACTCAATTTGCGGTTATAGGACTGTTCATGGGTTAAAAACAGGTTCCGGACCGTCTGCTGGGTGATCGTACTTCCGCCTTCTTCAATGCTTCCCGCCCGGGTATTGACCGCCAAAGCACGGGCAACCGCCGTCATATCGACGCCTTTATGTTCAAAAAAATGCCTGTCTTCTGTCGAAAGAAATGCCTGTTTTACGGTACGGGGAATATCTTCGAAATCAAGATAACGACGGTTCGGGCCTTTTGACACTTCAGAGATAACCCCGCCTTTTTCATCATATATGTAACTGTTTTTCGCAATGGACGGGTCCTCGATGTCGATTTCCTCCAACTTCTCCTCCAGGGAGGCTGCTTCGTTTTCTTCTTCAAGTACCCCAAGCAGAAATACAGAAAATAATACCATGAATGCCGAAATAAACAGGCATCCCAAAAATGTTCTCATGATGCTTTCCCTCTTTTCAGGTGGACGAATGATTTTCCTCTTCTTATATCGGCAGAAGAGGCGGTTATGTTCCACCAATTTTCGCATAGAGATAGAAGTAATACGCGGACAAAACCTGAAAGCAGACTGTACTGTTTTCGTTACACTTTATCAAGCAGGAAAGGGGAGGCTCGAACGTTGGAGATTATTAATAAAATCCGGGAACACCGGGAAAATGAAAGACGGCTGGAATGGAGGGGCACCTTTAAGGAATACCTGGAAATGGTGAAAGAGCATCCATATATTGCCCAGTCCGCCCATTCCCGGGTATATAATATGATCAAAGATGCAGGGGTGTTCGAAAAAGATAATCATAAAATGTACCGCTTTTTCGGTGGAGATATTTTCGGACTGGAGGAGCCGCTTGAAAAATTGGTGGAAGAATATTTTCATTCTGCCGCACGCAGATTGGATGTCAAGAAACGAATATTAATGCTGATGGGCCCGGTGAGCGGAGGGAAATCGACGATTGTAACGATGCTGAAACGGGGGCTCGAACAGTATTCAAGAACCGACGCCGGAGCGGTGTATGCAATCGAAGGCTGCCCGATGCATGAAGATCCGCTTCATCTGATTCCTCCTCATCTCCGGGATGATTTCTATGAAGAATATGGCATCAGGGTGGAAGGACATCTCTCGCCGTTAAATATGATGCGTCTGGAAAAAGAGTATAACGGAAACATAGAAGATGTCATGGTGGAACGGATTTTCTTTTCCGAAGATAAGCGTGTTGGTATCGGGACCTTCAGTCCGTCCGACCCGAAATCCCAGGATATTGCCGATCTTACGGGAAGTATTGATTTCTCGACGATTGCTGAATACGGATCGGAATCAGATCCGCGGGCGTATCGGTTTGACGGGGAATTAAACAAAGCGAACCGGGGCATTATGGAATTTCAGGAAATGCTGAAATGCGACGAAAAATTTCTCTGGCATCTTCTCTCCCTAAGCGAAGAAGGAAACTTCAAAGCCGGTCGTTTTGCGCTGATCAGTGCTGATGAACTGATTGTCGCTCATACCAACGAAGCGGAATACAAGGCGTTTATCAATAACAAAAAGAACGAAGCCCTGCATTCCCGGATTATCGTCATGAATATTCCCTACAATCTGAAAGTCAGTGAAGAAGAGCGCATATATGAAAAAATGATAGACGGCAGTGATATGGCGGGTGTTCATATTGCGCCTCACGCGCTGCGGACCGCCGCGATTTTTTCGATTTTAACAAGGCTGAAAGAACCGAAGAACCAAAGTGTGGACCTTGTCAAGAAAATGAAGCTGTATGACGGAGAAGAACTGGAAGGGTATAAGGAACAGGATGTTGAAGAGCTGAAGAAAGAATACCAGGAGGAAGGGATGGACGGCATTGATCCGCGTTATGTCATCAACCGGATCTCGTCGGCGATCATCCGTAAGGACGTAGAATCCATTAATGCGCTCGATGTTCTGCGCTCTCTGAAAGACGGGCTTGACCAGCATGCTTCCATCTCTGACGAAGATAAAGAAAGATATCTCGATTTCATCGCAGCAGCCCGGAAAGAATACGATGAAGCAGCAAAAAAAGAGGTGCAGAAGGCCTTCGTGTATTCGTATGAAGAATCGGCGAAAACATTAATGGACAATTATCTCGACAATGTGGAAGCCTACTGTAACAAAAACAAATTAAAAGATCCGTTGACCGGGGAGGAAATGAGCCCTGATGAAAAACTGATGCGCTCCATTGAAGAACAGATCGGCATTTCGGAAAACGCTAAACGCGCCTTCCGTGAAGAAATTCTGATCCGTATTTCCGCCTATGCCAGGAAAGGGAAAAAGTTCGACTACAATTCTCATGAAAGGCTGCGGGAAGCGATCCAGCAGAAACTGTTCGCCGACTTGAAAGACGTCGTTAAAATCACCACTTCGACGAAAACGCCGGATGAGTCACAGCTGAAAAAGATCAATGAAGTCATCGCCCGGCTGATTGACGAACACGGTTACAATTCTGTCTCCGCCAACGAGCTGCTCCGCTATGTAGGGAGCCTGTTAAACCGCTGATGCTTTCGTACCCTGTGACTCGTCAAGGTCACAGGGTTCATTTTTTATCCACCACCTGATGAATTGCTGACAGCGATGAGTCATGATACATTATTAAAAGAGATAGGATGGTGGAATAAAAATGAATACGATAGCCAGGGAAATATGGGACTGGATCAAAACATTCGCCGTAGTCGTCATTATTGTTTTAATCGTAAGGACATTTTTCTTTGCCAATTATATGGTGCACGGGGAATCGATGATGCCGACCATTGAAAACGGGGAGCGGCTGATTATTAATAAAATAGGGTATGAATTTTCCCAGCCGGATCGTTTCGATTTGATTGTGTTCCATGCCAACGAAGAAAGCGATTATATTAAACGGGTCATCGGGCTGCCCGGAGATACGGTCCGTTACGAAGATGACCAGCTGTATGTCAACGGAGAAGCCGTAGCAGAAGAATACCTGGCACCTTACCGAAGCGACGCGGAACGAAAACCGTTCACTTCCGATTTCACTCTGGAAGAGATAACCGGGGAGGAAACGGTTCCGGAAGGCAAAATCTTTGTGCTCGGGGATAACCGCCGCAACAGCATGGACAGCCGCCAGATCGGCTTTGTGGATCTGGATGAAGTAGTCGGTAAAGCCAACATCCGGTACTGGCCGGTGGATGAATTTACAGTCATGAGATAAAGTTGTATATCCGGGTGCTTAAAGAAGGGGGAGGTCTTGTGGAGACGCCTCCTTCTCTTTTTGCTTCATGCTTGTATTTTATTCAGAATAATGCTGCAAATTTGTCCTCTTCCCCGCATACGATAAAGTATTCAGGTTCAAGTAGAAAACGTGAGGGGAAGGGGGACCCTTTTATGTCAGAAAAAGCAAACCGAAGTTATGTCATTTCAAAGGAAAATTGGTCCCTTCACCGGAAAGGCCACCAGGATCAGCGCCGGCACCAGGAAAAAGTACAGGAAGCCGTCAAAAACAATCTGCCGGATCTGATCACCGAGGAAGATATTATTATGTCCAACGGCCGTGATGTCGTACGCATACCGATCCGTTCCATGGATGAATATAAAATACGATACAATACCGACAACAATAAATATACCGGGCAGGGAGATGGAAACAGCCAGGAAGGAGATGTCATTGCCCGGGAACCGGGAGGACAGAAAAAAGAAAAAGGAAAAGGATCCCGTCCTGGGGATCAGGCGGGCTCCGACTATTATGAAGCGGAAGTTTCCCTGGCGGAACTGGAAAAACTGCTGTTCAATGAAATGGAGCTGCCCAACCTCCAGAAAAAAGAGCAGGATGAGCTGATTATCGAAGACATTGAATTTGATGATATCCGCAAACAGGGATTGATGGGAAACATTGATAAGCGGAAAACCATCCTCTCTGCCATCAAACGCAATGCGCTGAAAGGGAAAGCGAGGATCAATCCGATTTCGGATGAGGATCTGCGTTTCAAGACATGGAATGAAAAAGTCAAACCCGAATCAAGAGCCGTAATTCTTGCGATGATGGATACGTCAGGTTCTATGGGCCGATGGGAAAAATTTATGGCGCGCAGTTTTTTCTTCTGGATGGTCCGGTTTCTACGGACGAAATATGAAACGGTCGATATCGAATTCATTGCCCACCATACCGAAGCAAAGCGGGTGAGTGAGGAAAACTTTTTTTCCAAAGGCGAAAGCGGGGGAACCATCTGTTCTTCTGCTTATGGAAAAGCACTGGAAACGATTGATGCCGATTATCCGCCGGAATTATATAACATTTACCCTTTTCATTTCTCCGACGGTGACAACTTAACGTCCGATAACCCAAAATGCCTCCGTCTGCTGAAGGAACTGATGGAAGTGTCCAGCATGGTCGGTTATGCCGAAGTAAACCAGTACCAGCGTCATTCGACCCTGCTGCAGTCCTACCGCAACATTGAAGATGAGAGGTTCCGTTATTACGTCTTAAAAAATAAAGCGGATGTGTTTGAAGCTCTTACGTGGTTTTTTTCAAAAAAGGAAGCCGAAATGGCATAAAAGAGTGAAACCGGCCCCGGCCCCCGCCCGTAAATCAGTAAAACACAGAAATGGGGGAGCAGCATGATTATTGTCTCAACAGAACATGTCCCGGGGTATGAAATTGTCGAGGCCCTTGGTATTGTAAAAGGAAATACGGTCCGTGCGAAACATGTCGGCAAGGATATGATTGGCAATCTGCGGTCTATGGTCGGCGGGAAAATGAAAGAGTACGAAGAAATGTTTCTTGAAGCGCGGGACGACGCAGAAAAGGAGATGAAAGAGAAAGCGGAAGAATGGGGCGCTGATGCGGTCGTAGGCATCCGCTATTCCTCCTCTTCCATCATGAGCGGGACATCTGAAGTCATGGTCTTCGGCACTGCAGTAAAGCTGGAGAAAAAAGAATAAGAACGAGTACGGATCCGGACGCTGGTCTCCAACGCTGCTCCGCGGCGTCGATCATCGTTCGGATTTTTTCGTTATAAGTTGATAGAGTTTTACAAATCCTCCGGTATTTACTAAACGGCCATAAAAAAGAATCCGCTGTTACCTGCGGATTCGTGCGTTTGGGTAATTATATACATTCATGGTCGGGATGACAGGATTTGAACCTGCGACCCCAGGCACCCCATGCCTGTGCTCTACCAAGCTGAGCTACATCCCGTATGTGTCAGACAAGATTCATTGTATTATAAGTACTGGCGTATTTCAATCCTTTTGTTCAGGTGTTTTAAGAAGGATGAAAAACATCGGCGGCCCGGATTAACGCCAATGTTTTTCAATAAATTCATCCCGGCCGGATTTTCGGCGGTCTTCGAGATAGGTTTCTTTTTCTTTTTTATAAAAATCCTGATGATGGGATTCAGCCGGATAAAAGATGGTGGCCGGAAGAATTTCTGTGACGACCGGCTCTTTAAAACGGCCGCTGTCTGCCACTTCCTGCCTCGTTTTTTCCGCCAGCTGCCGCTGTGTTTCATTGTGATAAAAAACGGCAGTTCTGTACTGCGGTCCTCTGTCATGGAACTGGCCGCCGTCATCGGTCGGGTCAATCTGCGGCCAGTACAGGGACAATAGTTTTTCGTAGGGAAATACATCCGGGTCAAATTCAATCTGTACGGCCTCGCGGTGTCCGGTCTCTCCGGTTTTCACATCTTCATAGGACGGATTGGCGGTATGCCCGCCGGTGTAACCGGAAGTGATGCTGTGAATCCCTTCCATTTCATCGAACGGTTTGACCATGCACCAGAAACAGCCCCCGGCAAATGTCGCTTTTTCGATTCTTTGTTCTGTATTCATCCGTTATCCTCCCGTGTGTGGAATACCAGCAAATTATAGCAGATGATAAATCGAGAATACAATCAAATGAAATGTGCGGATAAAGTGGAAAAGTCCGATTATTTTTTTTATGATGGAATGAGAGACTGTTCACAGAAAGGAAACGTTCCCATGTTTCAGAACGAACCTATTATTCCGGCCGCTCGTTCAGAAAAAGAGTTTGAAAAAATACTCGAGACCCGTCATACATATGTCATTCTTCTGAACTCCAGGCTGACACAGCTGAAAAGCATGACACAACTGGCATCCCGCGCCGGAAAAAATCTCATTATTCATGCGGACTTGATTCAGGGGCTCGGCCATGATGAATCTGCGGCTCAGTTTCTATGTCAGCAGATAAGGCCCCACGGGTTAATATCAACGAGGAGGCAGGTGCTGACGAGTGCTAAAAAACACGGTCTTCTCACGATTCAGCGTTTGTTTCTGATTGATTCGAGCGCGCTGGAAACGAGTTATAAAATTGTAGAAGAAGTAGGTCCCGATGTGATTGAAGTGCTGCCCGGAAGAATGCCTGAAATCATAGAGGAAATTGCGGAAACGACCGGCCGCCCCCTGCTCGCGGGCGGCTTTATCCGAAACAGGCACGACGCGGAGGAGGCATTCCGGGCCGGGGCCCAGGCCATTTCGACAACGCGGAGGGAGCTATGGCAGGAGAGTTTTTCGAGCGGAAGCTGAGGGTATATAGATAGAACAGGCGACATCTGGAAAGGATGAGTGAAAAGATGGATTGGAGAGAACATTGGAAGCGCTGGAATGAAGCGGTGGGACTGGATAAGGATTTGAAAGAGCAGCTGCAGTCCATGGAAGGAAAGGAAGACGAACTGGAAGATCATTTTTACAAATACCTGGAATTTGGGACGGGCGGCATGCGCGGCGAAATCGGCCCCGGCACAAACCGTATGAACCGGTACACGATCCGGAGAGCGGCCGAAGGTCTGGCACGATACATAGAAGAATACGGGAGCACTGCCAAAGAAAAAGGAGTTGTCATTGCTTTTGACTCCAGGCACCGCTCCCCTTCCTTTGCTATGGAAGCGGCTTTGACCCTCGGAGCTCATGATATTCAGACCTATATTTTTCAGGAACTGCGCCCGACACCGGAGCTGTCCTATGCCGTCCGCCACCTGGGTGCATTTGCCGGAATCATGGTAACCGCGAGTCATAATCCGCCGGAATACAACGGATTTAAAGTGTATGGCAGTGATGGCGGGCAGATGCCTCCGGAACCGGCTGAAGCGTTAATGGCTGAGGTGGAGTCTGTGGAGAATGAACTGGCTGTAGAGACGGCGGACGAAAACGAAATGAAAGCATCGAGTCTCTTGAAAGTGATAGGTGAGGATATTGATCACGCCTACAATGACGATCTCCAGACGATTATGGTAAATCCTGAGATGGTCCAGCAGGAAGGAGACGGTCTATCGATTGTTTTCACACCGCTACACGGTACAGCCAATATTCCAGTGACCCGTCTCCTGGAAACAAGCGGTTTTCAACATGTGCACGTCGTCCAGGAGCAGGCGCTGCCGGACCCGGAATTTTCCACGGTGGACAGCCCGAACCCGGAAGAGGAAGCGGCATTTGAAGCTGCGGTGGAAGAAGGAAAGAAGACGAACGCCGATATTCTCATTGCAACCGATCCGGATGCGGACCGCATCGGCATTGCCGCACAGAACGAAGAGGAAGATTATGAACTGTTAAACGGCAACCAGACCGGTGCACTCATGCTGGAATACCTGCTTTCGGAACGCCGGGAGAAAGGGATGCTGCCGGAGAACGGTGTTGTCATGAAAACCATTGTTACCTCGGAACTCGGCCGGGCAGTGGCAGAGCACTACGGGCAGACCGTGATTGATACCTTGACCGGGTTTAAATTCATTGGTGAAAAAATCAGGCAGTTTGAAGAAACCGGAGAATACTCCTTTCAGTTCGGCTATGAAGAATCCTACGGGTATCTGATAAGCAGTATCGTACGCGATAAAGATGCAGTGCAGGCAGCCCTGACGGCATCAGAAATGGCTCTATGGTATAAACAGCAGGGGAAAACGCTTCATGATGGACTTCACACCTTATACGAAAAATACGGGTATTACAAAGAAACCCTCGATTCTCTAACACTGAAAGGCGTGGAAGGAATCCGCAAAATTGAAACCCTGCTCCGGGAATTCCGGGAAGATCCTCCAACCGTTCTGAACGGACGGAAGGTGGAAGTGGCGGAAGATTATCAGACCCGGGAGAGGACCTTCGTACAGACGGGTCAAAAAGAAACAATCGAACTTCCGGTATCCAACGTGTTAAAATACATGATGGAAGACGGTTCCTGGTGCTGTATCCGTCCATCCGGCACAGAGCCGAAAATCAAATTTTATTTCGGTGTCAGAGAAGATACGGAACAAGAAGCCGATAACGCCCTTCTTCACTTGAAAAATGAAGTGATGAAGAAAGTAAATGATTACGCATAACGGCCGCTGATTTCGGGCGGCCCCCTGTACCGGGATAAAATAGAAACTCCGGAAGACGGCTGTTTTTCCGGAGTTTTCATATGTATACTTACGCTTTTTCAGAATTTATTCCAAAGAAAAATACATAAGATGGGGTGGTAGAAGGTGGTTAAACTAGTTGAATTACAGCCTTATAATCCACAATGGAAAGTCATGCATGAACAAGATAAAAAGAAAATAAGTAATATCTTTTCTGATAAATGTGTACAAATTGAACATGTTGGGAGTACTTCTGTTCCTGGAATGTGGGCTAAACCGTTAATTGATATTGCAGTTGCAGTAAAGTCTTTTGACAGTGTAGATAGTCAAGTAATAAAGCGTTTAGATGAAATCGGCTATGAGTATGTTCCTAAAGAAGATTTTCCACAAAGAAGGTTTTTTAGAAGAGGAGAATGGGGAGCAGGAACTCACCATTTACATGTATATGAAGGTAATAGTAAAGAATGGGAGAATATCATACTATTCAGAGATTACCTAAAGTCACATAAAGAAGCATTCGAAGAATATCTCCACCTAAAGAAGGAACTTGCTAGTAAACATGAACGAATCCAATATACAAACCTTAAGGAACCTTTTATACAAAAAATAATTGGTTTAGCACGTAAAGAGAAGAATATGTAGAGTTTTTAATTGTATGCAGAATGAAAAAGGAGCAGATCATGTCTACTGCCTGGCTTGACCGTTATTTAAATATCCTTCATCTGAAAAAAGAAATACCCTCAAGGAAATACCTGAAACGAATCATCCGGGCTCACGTCCGTACATTTCCGTTTGAAAATGTGAGCAAGCTGCTTATGGCCGCGGACGGGATGGAGATAGACACGGTCACGGATGTCCGGCGGTTTCTGGATGCCCATGAAGCCAATCAGAGCGGCGGGACATGTTTTACACTGAACGCCTGCCTGTTTCAGCTTCTTACGGCCCTTGGTTTTGAGGGGTGGCTGATCCGCCCGGGGGAAGAACATATGGCTTTAATTATGAAAGATCCGGCGTCCGGTAAAAGGCTGCTGTATGTAGATGTCGGCACAACGGCGCCATTATTCGATCCGATTCCCTTTCACGGACGGAAACATTCGATTCCGCCGTTTGCCGGTGAGCGGCTTCTCTTTCTGCCTGGAAAAGACAGCGGGTTTTATACGTATATCCGCACCAGAAATGGGCAGATCACCCATAAAAAATGGACGTTCTCTATTTATGCGAATATGACAATGGATGATTTTATGCCGTGGATCGCCTCTACCTTTCGTGACGATGCGCTGTTTATGAATATGCTCCGCTGCCAGCTCTGGGAACCGGATAAGAGAAGGGGGTTGTCGCTTACGAACCGGAAATTTACGATCCGGTACGGCAGCGGGTCTGTGCTCACCAAAGATCTTCCGGACAAAGATGCGCTGCAGCAGGTGCTGGCCGACGAGTTCCGTATGCCGGATCTACCCGTCGAAGGAGCCCTGAAACAGCTTGAAAAAAGCGACATCGACATTTTCCGCCACCATTGAAAAAAGGACAGCCGGCAGGGCTGTCCTTTAATAATGAACGGTGAAGGATCCTCCGTGTTCCACTTCGTCGGCCGCGGAAATATCCACGTCTGTGACGGACGCAAACCGGTGGCCGGCTTTTACTGCGTCGATAAATGCATTCATTGCCTCTTCGCTTCCTTCTGCTTTTATTTCCACGGTTCCGTCTGTTTTGTTCCGCACCCAGCCATTGACACCGGCTTTTCTGGCTTCAGTGGTGGTGAACTGGCGGAATCCGACGCCCTGTACGGTTCCATGTACAATGACATGACGTTTCAACATCGCGAACACCTCCTGTGCGTGTTATACCTTTTTAAAATACGTATCAAACCACGGGTCCGCATCCACATGATCCGGAGTTTCTGATATGACATGAGCCTCGCCTTCTTCATCAGAAGCGACCCACGCTCCGTAGCGATCCTGAAAGACAGGATAGAAATAATCAGCCTTAAACAGTATTTTCGGCGGATCGATTTCCACAAAATCATGACCAAGTTTTTTAACGACATCTTTTTTGCATCGAACAAGTTCCATCTCTATCCCCCGATTTCAGGTTATTTCCTCATGAGACTGACCTTCTCCTGTATTATTGTACCTTTCCCGCCTTTCCTTCTTCAATCCAGGAACGCAACAATCTGTTGTTCATGCTTTTGTGCTCTTTTCATATAGTAGAAGTAAAAGGGAGGAGGGACCTTCATGCAGACTCTCGATGAAAAAGAGCTGCACCGGGCCATTGACGAAATAACAGAAATAGCGCAACATTTCGGTCTCGATTTTTACCCGATGCGGTATGAAATCTGTCCGGCGGACATTATATATACATTCGGCGCATACGGCATGCCGACCCGGTACGCGCATTGGAGTTTCGGAAAGAATTTTCACAAAATGAAAGTGCATTATGATCTCGGCCTCAGTAAAATTTATGAACTCGTCATTAATTCTAATCCGTGCTATGCGTTTCTCTTGGACAGCAACTCTCTCGTGCAGAATAAATTAATCGTGGCCCATGTGCTTGCCCACAGTGATTTTTTCAAAAACAACATCCGGTTTGCCGGCACCCGTAAGGATATGGTGGAGAGTATGGCGGCAGCGGCGGAACGGATATCCCATTACGAAAACATGTACGGAAAAAGGGAAGTGGAAGCCTTTCTTGACGCGGTGCTGGCCGTGCAGGAACATATTGATCCAAGCCTGATGCGCCGGGAAGGTGAAGAAGAGGAAGAACCGTCTGGAAACGGCGCGGAAAACCCCGGGCCATATGAAGATCTTTGGACCATTGGCGAAACGAAAGAAACGGCTCCTCCGCCAAAAAGGAAAAAACCGTTCCCGGTTAGAGAAGAAAAGGATCTGCTTCTTTTTATTGAAGAACACAGCCGCGAACTGGAAGACTGGCAGCGCGATGTATTGACGATGATACGGGAGGAAATGCTGTATTTCTGGCCCCAGCTCGAAACCAAAATTATGAATGAGGGCTGGGCGTCTTTTTGGCACGCCCGAATTATGAGAGAGCTTGACCTTGCTCCGGAAGAAGGAGTGGAATTTGCGAAATTGAATGCCGGCGTCATTCAGCCTTCGCGGACCTCGGTCAATCCGTATCATCTCGGTCTGAGGATTTTTGAAACCATAGAAGAACGATGGGATCATCCCGACGACGCATTAACACAGGCAGGTGTCAAACCGGGAAGCGGGAGAGACAAATTGTTTGAAGTGAGGGAGCTGGAGACCGATACATCCTTTATACGCAACTACGTAACTAAAGAACTGGTGCAGCAGGAAGACATGTATGTGTTTCAAAAGCAGGGCCGTGAATATACGATTGTAGATAAAGAATGGCAGCAGGTGAAAGATCAGCTGATCCGTTCAAGGGTGAACGGCGGTTTTCCTTATCTTGTGGTTACGGACGGAGATTACGAAAAAAAAGGAGAGTTGTATATCACTCACCGTTATGAGGAAGAAGAGCTCGATGTGACCTATCTCGAGAAAACACTGCCTTATCTTTATCAGCTTTGGGGCAGGACAGTCCACGTCGAAACGGTACTCGAAGAAAGTCCGGTTCTCTTTTCGTACAACGGAAGAAAGGTTTTCCGCCAGGGACTGTAAAAAGTAAATGCCATTTTTGACAGGGATGGTGGGGAAATGTCCATAAAATATAATAAATAGACACTTTTCTCATGGATATGGTGAAAATGGCAGGTAATTTTATTTTCCAGCCATTTTTACCGGTGAGGGCTGTTAGATGGTCGCAATTCAGATGTTACGGACAGTACGGCTTTTGAAGTGTCCAGAAAAAGCAGAGGAATGGGAAAAACCATTATAAAATAAAAAGTCCGAACGATTCATCAATAAATGAATCAGTTCGGACTTTCCAATTTTCACCCCGCCCATTCTCCGTTCCGCATGACGGGTTCGGAGGTGCCGTCGGGTAGAATGCCGTCGATATCCATGTCCGCACTGCCGATCATAAAGTCGACATGGGTGATACTGGAATTCAGCCCGTGTTTTTCTTTTTCCTCTTTTGTCATATCTGCGCCGTTTTCGAGGCAGAATGCATAGGCGCTTCCAATCGCCAGATGGCTCGAGGCGTTTTCATCGAAGAGTGTATTGTAAAACAAATCACCGGACTGGGAAATAGGTGAGCTGTGCGGAACGAGCGCAACCTCCCCGAGATAGTTTGACCCTTCATCGGTTTCAATAAGATTTTTCAGGGTCTCTCCACCTTCCCCGGCGCTGTAATCGGTAATTTTACCGTCGGTGAAGTGAATCGTGAAATCGTCAATAATGTTCCCGCTGTAATTGAGCGGTTTTGTATTGGTGACATACCCGTTCACGCCTGTTTTTTCCGGTACGGTGAATACTTCTTCGGTCGGCATGTTGGCGATGAAATGGACGCCGTCACTGTTCGGTCCGCCGCCGCCGACCCAGATATGACCTTCCGGAAGTTTAATGGACAGATCCGTGCCGGGAGCTTTATAGCGAAGTTCGCTGTAGCGCTTATCATTTAACACCGCAGCTTTTTCGCGGAGTTTTTTGTCGTGAGCTTCCCAGGCTGCCACCGGGTCGTCGAGATCGGCCCGGACAGCTTTGAAAATCGCGTTCCATAATTTACTCTCCGCTTCTTCCGGGCTGTCGTCAGGATATACTTTCTGTGCCCAGCCCGGCGAAGGAGCGGCAATGACGAGCCAGCTTACTTTATCGGACTGGATGTAGGAACGAAACGTTTCCATTGCTTCACCGGCTGCTTTATTGGCGTCGGCAATTTTGTCGGGATCGACCCCTTTCAATAAATCCGGGTCAGTCGATTTGACTGTAATAAAAGCCGCTCCATTTTCCGCAAGTTCTTCCCGGCCGCGGGCAATCCACTGCGGGAATTCCTTAAAAGCTTCCCGAGGAGCTTTGTCGTATTTCAATCTCGTGAGGGTTTCATCCACCCAGTCGACGTGCACATGTTTGGCTCCGGCATCATACGCCTTTTCAGCGATGGTCCTGACAAAAGACGAGGCTGTGATCGGAGCGGAAACAAAGAGTGTCTGCCCTTCCTGCACATTGACGCCTTTACGAACAGCGAGATCCGCATAATCTTTCAGGGTTTCATCAAATGGTTTCATCATTATTCACCTTCTCTGACAGGTTTATGTGTGCGGGATTATTGTAACATACCTTTGCTGCACAAATGGGTGTATTGCTTTTTCTTAGGATGGACAACAAGGAAAGAAAAAAATCACCATTCCAGAAGAGAAAGGTGATTTTTCCTTATGATGAGAGTTTGATGTTTTTAGATGTCTGCTCGGGCAGATCCAGTTGTTTCCGTTCTTTAAAACTGTGTATGTTGGCAACAAAATTTGCCGGCAGGGATTGAATCTTGGTGTTATATTTCTGAACGGTATTATTGTAAATCATGACAGCCCTCTGGATTTTTTGATCCGCGTCCTGAAGATTCTGCTCCAGCTGCACATATTCTTCGTTCTGCCGTAGTTCAGGCTGTTCTTCCTTCACGGCAAATAACGGTTCAACTGCTTTACGGAGTTCTTCATTGATCTGAAGCTGCTCTGTGCGGGTGGTATGCGGAGACATGAGACGGCTCCGTAATTCCACTACCTTTTCCAGCGCCTGCTGCTCATGTTTGGCGTAAGGCTGGATGGTGTCAATCAGGGATGGAATGGCATGCATTTTCCGTTCGAGCTGTGTGTTAATCTGCGCCCATGCTTCCTCGACCCAGTTCAGATATTTGATCAGGGCATTGTAGCCGACAATCCAGCTGATGAGCGCGACAATGATCACGATTCCGAGAACAGCACCGAAGATCGACAAGAGACTCCCTCCTTTCCTTTTTGTTTACCCAATCTGTTCCTTTATGTAACAGGTATTCCTCTCATCTTATCCTATTCTTTTCGTTAGTATATCATGATTGGATGATATTAGTAAGCCAGTCCAGCCCGCAGGCGGAAAAAAGATGCTTCCCCTTTTATAAGCTGATACAGAAACAAAGCGGTATCCCCCGTCGTTATACTGCTTCCTTCTTCTGGGAGAACATCCGCTTCTGTCCGGAATCTGCCGGATGCTTCGCCATCGGGCAGATAGGTGGGACAAACGATCGTCCAGTTCAGGGAGGACTGCTGCAGCAGCCGGTAAGCTTCGGCATGGTCCCTGGCGGCTGTTGTGCTGCGTCGTTTCGATTCGTTCGATTCAAAACGGAAAATGGATGGGTTATGCCGGGCATTCAATATACCCGCCGTCCCTGTTGCGATGAAGCGTTTGATGTCTTCTTTTTTCATCGCTTCGATGATCCCCGGAAAGGAGCGCTGGAGCGTATTCTGCTTATCTGTACCGAGTGTGCTGACAACGATATCAGCGCCGGGGACGGCAGTTTTTACGTCCGTGTCCGAAAGGACGTTTCCGTTTATGATCTCCAGTGCGGGATGGTTTTCGAGTTTTTCCGGAGACCGAACGAGTACCTTGACATGATGGCCGTCACGAAGAAGCATGGCAAGCAGCCTGTTTCCGACTCTGCCGGTTGCTCCAAACAAGGAAATAATCATATTCTGTTCTATCCTTTCTTCTGCCGATGCATCTTTTCTCTATACAAACATACTTCCTGTCCGGATACAACTCATCCACAGCACCGTGTGGCAGTACTTCTGCAGCAGGAGTCATTTTCTTTACCTGAATTTACTATATATTTAACAGCATAGTGTCCCGGATTCGTAACAAACTATAGATACCAAGAGGAGGTGAGACACATGGCCAACAACAACAGCTCTAATCAACTGGTCGTGCCTGGCGTACAGCAGGCAATGGACCAAATGAAGTTTGAAATTGCACAGGAATTCGGGGTTCAGCTTAGTGCAGACGCCACATCCCGTTCCAACGGCTCTGTTGGGGGAGAGATCACCAAGCGTCTTGTACAGATGGCTGAACAGCAAATGGGCGGCGGCCAAGGTCCGCAGCAGTAATTAAATATTATGGCTGGAGGGGCTGTCTGAAGGTGCTGCACTGCAGCACCGGGGCAGCCCCCTTTTTATTGGGAACGAAATCATGATGATCAGAAAAAGCCCGGTACAGAACCGGACTTTTTTAATGGTTGGGAGGTTCTTCTTCTGGAAGGTCCCTGGCCTCATCAATCTGGCCCTTATCTTCCGGCCGTCGGACAGTACCGCCGGCGAGTCCTTCGTTGATCATGCGGTCTTCATCATACTGCAGATTCTTTTCTTTTTCCGAACTGGACACACCAACTCCTCCTTCTGTTATCAGTGTCCCCGCGATGTCTCCGATTATGTACGACAGATCATGGAAATCCACCGGCCCTGAAAATGACAACGGCAGGTATGACTTGCCCCGCCGGTCACAAATTGATAAAGTAAGAATGGTCTTAAAATTGAACCGAAAGAATAAAGGAGTTCATACATGGATACTCTTCTGATGATCGCGGTGATGACAGCGATAGGATCCCTGATCGGGGGAGTGACGAATTCCCTTGCCATCAAGATGCTGTTCCGACCCCTTCATCCGGTGTATATAGGAAATCGAAGGCTGCCTTTTACACCGGGTCTTATACCGAAGCGGAGAAAAGAAATGGCGGAACAGATGGGGAAAATGGTCGTAAATCACCTGCTTACTCCGGACGGTCTCCGCAACAAATTGCAGGAAAGTCATTTTCATAAAAACATCCAGAACTGGGTCATCAAGGAGACCTCGTCTATTCTTCATGATTCCTCGACATTGAGGCAGATCGCAGAAAAAACAGCCGGCCGCAGCCTTCCTGTCGAAGAATGGTCCCGATCTTATTTGCAGAACTCGATGGATGCATGGCTTGAAAAAAACAAGGATGCAGCCTTACAGGATATCCTGCCGGAACCGCTTATCAAGAAAGGGGACAACCTGATACCGGTTTTTGCTTCGACAGTGACAGCCAGAGGGGCGGATTATTTCCGGGGAGAAGAGGGACAGCGACAGCTGCACCTGCTTCTTGATAAATTTCTCCAGGGTAAAGGTTCGATGTTGAATTTGCTGGGGTCGATGTTCGGCAGCGACAAAATCATTGAAAAACTGCAGCCCGAAATCGTTCGTTTTTTTGAAGATGAAGCCTCTGAGACGTTCGTCAAAAACATGCTGGAACAAGAGTGGGAGAGATGGAAGAAAACCCCCTTGTCGAACGTACAGCCCTATATTCATACCAGCGCCGCATCAGAGGAACTGATGTCGTTTCTTGAAAAAGAGGTCCCTTTCTTTGATTATCTGGACCGTCCTTTATCGGAATGGGCGCCTGCCTATGAAGAAACCATTGTGGAGCAGTGGGTACCTGACGTCGTTAATCAGATGCAGGCTTTTGTGATGGACAGGCTTTCCGTTCTTTTCGACACGTTGAACCTGGACGAGGTGGTACGGGAACAGGTGGATACTTTTTCTGTGGAGAGGCTGGAAGCGGTAGTACTTACGATCTCCAGACGCGAATTCAAGATGATCACCTATCTTGGGGCGCTGCTTGGAGCATTTGTCGGTTTATTCCAGGGATTGCTCGTGTTTTTCCTGCCCTTTGGTTAAAAGAATCATGGATAAATGGATGATTTCTATGTTTCATTCGTGTTATGCTCGGTGAAGATTGTAAAAAGGAGGACTATGACATGTCCAATGTATATGACAAGGCTCGCGAATTATCTCAGGAACTGAGAGACAGCGACGAATTCCAAAACCTGAAAAACCTTCATGAAGAAGTGGAAAATGATGAAGTAGCAAAACGTATGCTTGATAATTTCCGTTCCCTGCAGTTGGAGCTGCAGCAAAAGCAGATGCAGGGTGAACAGCCGACGGAGGAAGAAATCAACCAGGCGCAGAAGCAGTTTGAAATGGTGCAGCAGCACGAAGTCATTTCCAAACTGATGGAAATAGAGCAACAGATGAGCACCACCATCCAGGATCTCAACAAAATCATTACAGAACCTCTTGAAGATCTTTACGGATCCCCGGAAGATCAAATGGAAGAGGAACAGTAATATGGATACCGGCCGGCAGAGAATCTGCCGGTTTTTTGTATCCTTAAGCAGCCTGTTCTAAGACTGCCTCCGCCTGCATAGGATGACGGTAGACCAGGCCAGGTGCCAAGGAGGGACATGACGTGGGATATCGACTGCTTGCTATGAGCATTGACGGAGTACTTCTGAAATCAAATGACAGAATGAGTCGTGAGACAAAAGATGCTGTTGATTTTGTGCGGAACAAGGGAGTATATACGGTACTTGTGACGAACCGCAGTTTTGGAGCCGCCAAAAAGGTGGCCCGTCATTTAAAAATCGGCCATGAAATGATTTGTCACGGCGGCGCGCTTACAGCCGGACAGTCCGGTGCACCGATTCTGGAATCCCGGATGCCGGCGGAAATGGTGTATGATGCAGCAGCCTGTATGGAGATGTATCCATGCCGCATCCAGCTGGAAAGCCAGGACTATGAATGGGAAAATAAGCAGCCGGCATCGAAAAATGTACTGGGAAAAATCCAGTTCAGTTTAGGGGAAGGACTCTTCCAGCCAAAAACCTATACCGAGAAGATTTCGGCTGCGGCGGCGGAAAAGCATCTGAGTGCGCTGCGGCTGTTCGGTCATTTCGAAAGCAGCCGCGACGCACAACATTGCCGCCGGCTTCTGCTGGAGCAGATACCGGGTATCAAAGTAGAACAGGATGAGAGTGCGTTGACGATTAAAAAAGAGGAAGCGTCCAAGGAACACGCGTTAACCTGGCTGATGGCAGAGCTGGGGTTGGAACGCGAGGAAATGATTTACATCGGATCTGGTACCGCCGATATTTCTGTACTGGATTTAGCGGATATCGGGGTGGCGATGGGACAAAGTCCCGAAGAGGTGAAGCAGCACGCAGACTGGATTACAAGATCCAACGATCAAAACGGCCTCGCTTACATGGTGAAAGAAGTATTCCGCAAACAGATGAAAATGGAAGTGTAACAAGCACAGGTGTCCCGGCAGACGGGGCGCCTTTTTTAATTTGCACGAAAATATATTGTTCACCGATCTTCTGCTGGATACAACAATGGTTTTTGTTTATGATGGTGGCAGGAGGGATCGACATTGGCAGCAGTTCGACAACAAAAACGGATTCCTTCAGCACTTGTCATATTAACCATCCTTTTTCTTGCGGCAGCCATGCTCTGGAATACGGCTGCCGAGGACGAGCCTCCTCTCCGCGAAAAAGAACACACGTCCTTTGAAGCAAATCAAGTACCCGAAGAATACCTTTCTGTCTACAAATCGGCGGAAGAGAAGTACAGTGTTTCATGGGAAGTACTGGCAGCGGTGCACCGTGTGGAGACGGTGTTTTCCACCATGGACGAGCTGGAAAGTCCGGATGGTGCGGTCGGCCATACCCAGTTCATGCCATGCTCTTTTATCGGATGGACTTATGAAGGCTGTCAGGGCAAAGGTGACATCGACATTTCCCGTGAAGCGCTGACAGATACTGCATCTATAGAAGAACACGGGGGATACGGCGTGGATGCAGATGGAAACGGCAGAGCAGATCCTTATAACGTGGAAGATGCCGTCTTTTCGACGGCAAACTACCTGGCCGCCAACGGAGCGGCCGATGGTGAACTTCGTGAGGCGTTGTTTCAATACAACCAGGCGGACTGGTATGTGGAAGAAGTCCTTTCATTCTCCGAAGCATATGAAAACAATCCTGAACCGGTCTCCCTTCCGGACGCAGATTCCAGGCATCCGGGCTGATCGACCCTGCACATCCGTCCGGCCTCCTGAATAGCATAGTCATGACAAAGGAGGCGGATGCATATATGAATCCTATGCATATGCATGCAATGTGCAGACACAATATCGGACGCTATGTAAGGGTACAGATGAACAACAACGAACAGATCGAAGGATATATTGAAAATGTGGATAACAATCATGTGTACATGATGGTACCGGAAAATGCTTCCCAAAATATGGTTCAGGGTACATCCGGGCCTTCCATGCAGGGGATGTCAAAACCGGGCATGATGAGTCCGGCCGGAAACAACAATTCCTGCGGCTGCCATCCCCAATCCATGAACCGCCAGTTTTTTGGCGGATACGGCGGGGGTTACGGCGGATATGGCGGATATGGCGGATATGGCGGATATGGCGGATACGGCGGATATGGTCCAAGACCGCGCTTTCAACGCCTAATCCTGCCGCTGACAGCACTCGTTGCTCTGTCTACTCTGTTTTAACGAAAAGAGTCTGGGGCATAAGAAAATTCATTGGATAAAAAGCGAATATTGGACGGTTTCGAGCCGTGCCCGCGGAAAGCAAAGCATTTTGACGAAGCGGGGTATGATGCACGCAAAAATTCCGAACGATTCATGAAAGAATTGTTCGGAATTTTGTTATCTCTTGGTGGGTTTGTCTCCGTCCCTTTCGAAATGATACGACCGTATGTTCACGTATTCATGCTATAATGAAAGGAAGAAATTATCGAGGAAAGGCTGATCAATAGTATGAAACTGCGGTTTATCCATACGGCCGATCTCCATCTTGGTTCTGCCGTACCGGCTGGAGCTGGAGCGGCTCCATTATTAAAGGAACAGTTGGAAAACAGTATAACCAGGGCTGTGGAAGATATGGTGGAGGACGCTGCGGCGCTTCAGGTGGATTTTCTTATTGTTGCCGGAGATGTTTTTGATCAGGAGAACCGCAGCCTGAAGCAGCAGATGTTTCTGAAACAGCAGTTTGAAAAACTGAACCGGCACCACATTCCCGTTTATCTGATCTACGGCAACCATGATCCGGTAGATCGGCGATATGCTCCGTCCGGGTGGCCGGACAATGTGCAAGTTTTTGATACCGAACCGGAGATGAAAGTTTTTCAAAAAAACGGCGAGCCTGCTGCCCATCTTTATGGCTGCAGTTATAAAGAGAAAACCCAGCGGAACGTTGCCGTCGAATTTGAAAAGCGGACTGGAGCGCCTTTTCATATCGGCCTTCTGCACGGGGCTGAAAAACAAAGGGACACTCATGCCTATGCTCCTTTTTTGAAAGAGGAACTCGAAGATAAGCAGTTCGATTACTGGGCACTCGGCCACATCCATGCAGGACACTTTCTATCGGAACGAATCGCTTATCCCGGCAATATTCAGGGTCGGCACCGTCACGAAACAGGTGAAAAAGGATATTACCTGGTGGAGTTGGAAAACGAGGCTGCGGAGGTGACGTTCCGGCCGGCGGCTTCGGTGGTATTTCAAAGGCAGGAAGTATCTATTGAAGACTGTTCCGGTTTTGATGACCTTACGGACAAGGTGATCCGGGAGACCACGGTTCATCATAACACGAGGATCTCCGGGTGGTGGTTGGAATTAATCTTGACCGGGCGCGGGGTTCTGAGTGATTACCTGGAAGAGGAAAAAGAGGAATGGCGGGAGGCGTTAAACCGGATCGGGGAGACGGAACATCCATTTTTTTATGTATACAGAATAGAGGATGCGACAATCCCTGAAGCGAAGCATGAAGATCTGGAGAACGAGGAGCATTTTCTCGGCGATATTGCACGGGCTTCGGCACAGCTGAAGATGGAGCCGGAGAACGTGGAAAAAGAGTGGCAAACCTTACAGCAGTCAACAGGTCCGGGAATGTACTTGTCATCCCGGGCAAAAGAGGACAGCCGGACCGTTATCGACGACGCTGAACGGCTGCTTTGGCAGTTGTGGGGAAAGGAGACAGCCGATGAAGATTGAATCTCTACATATATATGGTTTCGGCAGATTTCAGGATGAACAGATAGATGTCGATTCTTCCTTTCATGTATTCCAGGGCAGGAACGAAACAGGCAAATCCACTATCCGCGCTTTTATCCAGGCTGTTTTGTTCGGTTTTCCAAGCAAAAAAGAACAGGCCCTCCGCTATGAACCAAAAGAAGGAAGCCGGTACGGGGGAAGGCTGACTATTCAACTGGATAATGGAACGACTGCGGTGGTGGAACGTACAGGCGGAAAAAAATCAGCCGGGGATGTGAAGGTATTTACCGATGACGGAAAGCAGCACGGAGAAGAATGGCTGCAGGCTCTTCTCGGCGGGCTCGACCGCAGTATGTTTCAGGGAATTTTCTGTTTTGGCCTGGAAGGACTTGGTGAAATAAAGCAGCTGAAAGGAAATGATTTAAACCAATATATTTACGAAGCGGGCATGACAGGGACCAGACATATCGCCGGTATCGAAAAAAAGCTGCAGCATCAACTCGACCAGCTTTATAAACCGAAAGGGCAGAAGCCGGCCATCAATATGCTTGTTCAGGAGCTCCATGAGAAAAAAAAGGAGCTGCAGGAATGGGAATCCCGATTTGATACGTATGACCGGCTGATCCGCAAAAAGGAAGAACTCACGAATAAACAGTCAGATCTTAAAAACAGGCAGATCTCGCTGCAGGCTGAAAAGGAAGAACAGCAGCGCAGACAGTCGCTGCTTTCGATTTACCGGGACATACAGGACGTTCATGATCATTTACATACGCTTGCCTCTGCGGACCAAGTATCTCTGGAATGGGAAGAACAGTGGACGGCTCATAATGAAAGAAGAAAAGAAGCACAGGCGCAGGAAGAAGAACAGGCTCTCGCAGAAAAGCAGGCAGCCGACAGAAACCGGGGGACTGCCGTCAACTGGCGGATATTGTCTTTTCGGGATACCGTGTATGACCTGAAAGAAAAACTTTCGGTGTACCAGAAATTCAAAGAAGACCGCTCCCGGCTGCAGCAGGAGGCAGCACAAAAAAAGAAGAGTATGGAAGAGAAAGGAAGGCGGCTCGGTGACGTGGACGAAAAGGAGGCAGCAAAAGCCCGTCCTTCCATAAGCGCCGAAGAAGAGCTGCGGGACCTGTCGGAAAGAGGACGGACTCTTCAGGAAAGAATCCATCTTTTAAACGAACAGGTTCAGCAGTATGAAGACCGCCTCGCTTTTCTGAAAAAAGAAACGGAGACGCTGAAGCAGAACCGACGCTCTACAGAGGAAAAACAGCGGAGTGCAGAGGCTGCAGCTAGACAGGAAAAGGAACAAAGTGAAAAGCACCGTCAGCCTGTCTGGAAACAGCCGGTGCTTCTCTTGCAGCTGGCAGCTGTGGTTTTCTTTACCCTCGGCACGTGGGAGATGATGACCGGCCACTGGCTGATGGGACTGATTATGTTTGGTGCCGGGCTGTCTTCGGCTTCCCTCTGGATTCTTCAGCATCAACTCCGAACCATGACCCGCCGGGATCCACTGGACAGCACAGAGCGTGAACAGCACAAAGCGGAATTGGAAGCCGATCAGCGTCTGGAAATATCCATCCGGGAAAAAGAATGGGAATATGATCGCGAATATAATATGTACCAGTCCTCCATGGAGAAAAAAAATGAAGCGGAAGCAGCGTGGCAGGAGCTTCAGAAGAAACTGGAGGAATGGGCCCGGACGTATGACGTGCCACTCCCTCCCTCGATTCTTTATGCTTTTTCCTTTTTTACAACCATTCAGGAATGGCAGGAAGAAAAAAGGGATCTGGAGAACATGGAACAGGAGATTTTAACAACAGAACAGAAGATGAAAGAAGTGGACGAAGAGACCGCAGCCGTTGCCGGTGCTTTCGGCCTGGCCGGAGATCAGACGGACACGGTGATCCGTACAGCTGCTGCAATGGTGGAAAAAGAAGAAGCCGGGCATTATGAAATAAAACAGGAAATCCAGGACTGGGAAACCGTGCGGAGCAGGAAACAATATTACCGGAAGAAAAAAGAAAATGCGGAACAGGCAGTACAGGAGCTGTATCGTTTAAGTGGCGTAAAGACGGCGGAAGCATTTCATCAGGCTCTTGCGGCCAAAAAAGAGTACAACGAATGGAAAGCAAAAGAAGAATGGCTGATAAGCAGAATGCACCGTTCTCTGGCGGAAGGAGAAACGACGGCAGGATGGTTTGAAACGTTTGAACAGACACATACAGACCCCGGACAGGATATTCAAAATATAGAGCAGGAAGAACAGGAAGTAAAAGCCGAAGAGGAAGAATACGTGAATAAGCTGGCCGCTTTAAACCAGGAGATCCGGACGATTGAAGAGGGAGGAACCTATGAACAGATCCTGCAGCAGTTTGAAGAGAAAAAACTGGAACTGAACCGGCTGGTTCGTACCTGGAAAACATACAAAACGGCGCAGACGATCCTGGACAGGGCTAAATCCGTGTATGAAAAAGAAAGACAGCCGGAAGTGATCCGCCATGCTTCCTCCTGTTTTTCGTATGTAACAGCGTCTCGTTATGAACGATTATTTGCTCCGATTGGCGAAGAAACCTTTATTGTAGAAGATAACCGCGGTTTTCGTTTCACCCCGGAGGAATTGAGCCGGGGAACAGCGGAACAGCTGTATTTATCCCTGCGTCTGGCTCTGGCGGAAAGTTATCATCACAATGAGGTGCTGCCGTTTATTATGGACGATCCGTTTGTTAATTTTGACAGGGAACGCAAAAGTATGGTTTATTCCCTTTTAACGAGCATTTCTCCCCACAGGCAGATTTTATACTTCACGTGTGAGGATACTCCTTCCCTCCCTTCCGGTGAAAAACCGTTCACCCGGACTGTGCTTTAAATAAGGGAAGCATCGATATTTTGTCAGGAAAGGAAACGGATGAATGAATAATTATCTTGTATATTTAGTGGAAGATGAAGCGAATTTGTCCGAAGTGCTGAAAGCCTATATGGAAAAAGAAGGATGGGAGGTAACCGTGTTTGACAACGGCGCCGATGCGCTGGAAGCGGTGAAGGAGCCGCCGCATTTATGGGTGCTCGATATTATGCTTCCAGGCACGGACGGTTATCAGATATTGAAAGGCATCCGTGAAGAAGAAGGGGATGTTCCGGTCATTTTCATTTCGGCCAGAGATCAGGATCTGGACCGTGTCCTTGGTCTGGAAATGGGAAGTGATGATTACCTGGCGAAGCCGTTTCTTCCTCAGGAACTCCTCATACGGGCGAAAAAACTGCTCTCGCGGGTGTATGGTTCCAACGCTCAGGAAAGCAGAAGGATCGAACTGAATGATTATCTGATTGATCCCGAGGCCCGCACGATTACGGATCAAAAACATCCGGAAGAGCCGGTGGACCTGACGACAAAAGAAATGGATCTTGTGCTCCTGCTGACTGAAGATGTAGGCAGCGCTCTTTCCAGGGAAACGATTATTGAAAACGTGTGGGGAGAGAACTATGTTGGTTCTGAGCGTGCAGTGGATGATGTTGTACGCCGTGTCCGAAAAAAGATGCCCCGTATTCACCTTGAAACGCTCTACGGTTACGGCTACCGTATTTTATCGTCATGATGAAGGTAAATCTTACGCAGCGTATCTGGTTTTCCTTTATCGCCCTGGTTGTTCTGGTAGGGTTAACGATTATTATCGTATATCCGATTTCCATTAAAGGAACACTGACGGACGAAACGTACCGCATGATTGAACAGGAACAGGCGCGGATGGCGAATCCGTTCAGTGAACATTTTTCCCTGCCGCAGTCGGAGATGGATTTTATTGAAAGGCGCGAAGCCGAACGTTCGATAGGCCATGTTTTTCTCCTGGACGGACAGCAGCGCGGGGAACCGGTCCCACCGGACGATGTGCTCAAGGAAATGGTTCAGAATGCAGGAAATCAGGATCAGGAGAGGGAAAGATACGAACTGACGTACAACGATGCGACGTTGTTTTACGTTATAACAAGAATACAGTCAGACGGAGAAGAGGCTTATCAGATTTCTTTTATGTGGGACACGTACCGTGATTTAATGGTAAACCGGTTATGGGAACGCCTGATTTATCTTATGATTATTGCCAGCCTGTTGAGCCTGCTTCCGGCCATATGGCTGAAACGGTATCTGCGCCAGCCTTTCCGGGTGCTTGGGGACCATTTCGAACAGATTGCCAAACGGAACTGGAAAGAACCGTTCCGCTGGGAAGGGGATGAGGATTTCCAGAAACTTTCCGACCAGTTTGAGAAGATGCGCCAGAACCTCATCCGCTATGACCGGTCGCAGAAAACGTTTATCCAGCATGCGTCCCACGAATTGAAGACGCCGATCATGGTGGTGAAAACGTATGCGCAGTCGGTGAAAGACGGCATACTGCCGAAAGACAATCTGGAAGAGACGATGAACGTTATTTTGGACGAAACAGACCGGATGGATAAACGTGTCAAAGATATGCTTTATTTCACGAAACTCGACACACTCCAGAAAGAAACGATAAATCTTGAGGAAATGACCTTCGGAACTCTTGCGTTTCAAATCGAGGAAAGGTTCCGAATGCAGCGGGAAGATCTCACCTTCGTTATTCGAGGGACAGATGTGAAACTGACTGCGGATCCGGAGCATATTCAGGTCCTTATGGAAAATCTGGTGGAGAATGCCATGAGGTATGCCCGGGATACCGTCTGGATGTCGGCGGAAAACAGCACAGACGATGATGTTATGCTTCGTGTGCAAAACAACGGAGAACCGATTCAGGAGGAAGACATGACGGCGTTGTTTGCGCCGTTCCGGAAAGGAAATAAAGGCCAGTTCGGACTCGGACTGGCGATTGTAAGCCGCATTGCAGAGCTTCATCACGGGGAGGCCGGTGTTGTAAATCTTGAAGACGGTGTAGAGTTTCAGATATCGCTGCCTAAATCATGACATAACGTCCAAGATCGAGCATACACATGAAACACAACCGGACAAGAACAGGAGGTCTTTATGGATAACCGGCCGAAAAAAGTACTGCTCACCTTAATCGGATTGTTCATTCTGCTTGTGGTCTGGCAGCGTTTCGCTGAGGCTGCAGCACCGGCAGCGCCTTCCTGGGTTCTGTTAAGCGGACTCGGAATTATTTTCAGCGGCTATATGTGGTGGAAAACAAGCCGCGGTGAAAAAGAAGAAGAGGACCACTGGATTGAACAGGAAGGAAAAGTATTTATCAGAAGAATGGAAGAGGAGAAAGCCAAAAAACGGATCTCTTCCTGATGACCTATCGTAGAGAGAAAGGGGCTGATTCCAAAGTTGCCTTTCGATCCATAATACCCGGACGATTCTTTAAGGGACCGTCCGGGTTTTTTGTGTGCCATCGATGCATCCATCCTGGAGGCCGAGGCGGAGGTGATCCTTTGGCGGCCCGATTTGGCATGTAAATGGCGGGGTTTGGCTGGTAAACGCCGATGTTTGGCAGGTAAGAACCACTGTCTGATGTTCATCTGCTGTTCCAGCCCGAGCACAACCCGGGAGAAACATTTTAATATTGCATGGAAAAAAGAAAACAAAAAACAGGTAAATAGCCTAAACAAGAAGGCGGCTTATGACATACCATATCCCAGCAGGCAAGTTAGGAGGTGGTGTAATGTCAAAAGGCTACTATGGCGGCTTTGCGTTGATTGTAGTCCTTTTCATTCTGCTGATTATCGTAGGTGCTGCCTGGTACTAAACGACAGGGAAAGGAGGAAATAACATGGGATATGATTATGGTTCCCAGTTTGCGCTGATCGTCGTGCTGTTTATCCTGCTTATCATCGTCGGCGCAGCCTGGATCTATTAAGACAGAAAAAGCTTTCCCGACTGGTTCGGGAAAGCTTCTTATACATAATGGTTTTTTACATTACGTAAACCATAGTTCTACAAACGTAGACGTAAGCAGAATCGTGAGCAGGATATTAATGGTCCTGAAAATTTTCGGCTGTCTTTCTGCCGGTATCTCCTTCTGGACACAGAGGGCATTAGTCATTGAATTTATTACGAATAAATAGGTCAGCGAAAATATTCCGAATAATGCGATCAGCATCTTTTTACCCCCAATACCATGTATCTATTATACCTTAACAAAAGATTATACAAAAAGATAGTTTTTTTCTAGTACAATGTAAGAGAAAATATGAGAAAAAACGAGGGTACCAGGAAAGCAGGTGAAAAAGATGCAGAAACAAGTGAGCAACAAATGGAAATGGGCCTTTTTTATTTTGGCGGGAGGCCTCTTTCTCAGTTTTGTGCTGTTGTTTTTCTGGATCAGCTCTCCGGTTGGAGACGATGATCCAGCAGAAAACAGGAGTGAAGATTTCCAGGAATATTTTACGATGCAGGCTACCAGAAACCAGTTGAATCAGCTTCTGCAGGAGGAAATAGATTCAGAACAGGCTGAGGTCCGTGTTGCAGGAGAAACCGTACGTGTGAGTGCAGGCATTGATTTTCTTGGGCGGAGCATCGAAGCGGTGATGGAATTTGAAGCGGAAGCCGTGGAAAATGGGGACATGCTTCTTACGCTCCGTGATGTATCAGTCGGCAGCTTATCTCTGCCGGGCCCGCAGGCTATGAGCCTGCTTGCATCGCAGGCGGAACTGCCTGAAGCTGCAGAGATACACGCCAAACAGCAGCAGATACGTATCCGGATGAACGAAGTGACAGTCGGGAATGGGTATTCGCTGCGATTGGAACAATTTCAGCCGGAAGAGGACCAAATCATAATAAAAGTGGGAAAATAAGAAAAGCAGCCGTTATACCGGCTGCTTTAATAGTATATCCATTCCATTTCGGTTTTGCTCAATATAACAGTGGCGCGGGGCGCCGAGGAGCTGTTTGACGTAAATATAATCATAAACCGCAAGACCGGAATTAAAAGACAACAACAGCACAAAATAGTGCATAAAAGAAGGAAACAGGAATGCTCCTGCTGCTGCCCCGATATTAATCAGGCATCCCGGAAACAGCATCGCACCGATGTAGAAGTTACGGCTGACCGGTTTTGTGAAGGTTAAAAAATGCGTTGGCTTTCTTTTGTGTCTGGGAAAAACCCGGCTCCAATCGACGTGAACCCCCGCAAACCGCAGCGGTACGTAATGAAGAAGGGAATGGACCGGAAACAATAAAACCAGTAACACAAACGTATGAATAAGACTTAACTCGGCGTACGTGTGCTCTTTGTGATAAAGGCTGAAGCCGAGATAGCTCAGAATGAACATAACAATCATCATACTGAAAGAAAAAATCATTAACCTCGTCGGATGATAGTCTTTCTTTACATTAATGGATTTCCAGCAGTTCACGGGAGAACCCCCCTTTCGTTTCTTACGTGAATAATGTACGGCGTGAACGCTTAAAAATCAATAGGCGCGGCAAAATCCATGAAAAGAAAAAGAATTTCGACAATTTCGTTGTCGGAGAATGGTGCTTCAGAAGCTGGAGGAAAGCGTAAAAGAACGGGGACCTGAAGAAGGCTCCCCGTTCCCGGTTCATTTTTATGCTGCTGTGATTATGACAATGGAGGTCCGGATGCTGTTTTTTCCTCCGGAACCAGCGTGCCGTTTTCTTCGGTGAACTCTTCATCAAAGGTGTTAATGGATTCTTCGAAAATCCTCATGAAATCTTCGCCGTATAAATAGCGGATAATCGTTAACAGCTCCGTGAAGTCGGGGAACTTTCCGTACAGCTCTTTCATTGGCAGTGCCCCGTTGTATACATGATAGGTATCTGGTTCGTAGGCTTCAATGGTTTGAAGGAACAGACGGTCTCCCTCTGCTGTGAGTTCAATGTAGGTGTTCCGCTTGTCATCCGCGTTTTTGGAAAACGATAAAAGCCCTCTTTCTTCCAGTTTTTTGGAAAAATTAAAAGCAGTGGAGACGTGCATGACACCGAATTTCGCGATATCTGAAATGGAAGCTCCCTCTAAATGGTAGGCAATCCAAAGAATCTGATGTTCATTAATATTAAGGTTATAAGGCTTTATCCATTGCTGCCAGTCTTTTTCCACAGACTTCCAAAGAGCTTTCGTTAACTGGGCAAATTTGTGGCAGAACAGAATGGATTGTTTCGTAGAGGACGGAGAATGTTCCAATCGTCTGCCTCCTTCCAGGTATTATTGTAATAAAAAAAATAAATGTTTTTTGTATAACGAAAAATCGACAAATATTGAGAAATTATTCAGACTCTTTACGAATTCGTTCATTCAGTTCGGTGATGGAATCGGAAATTTCCTTGACCTGCTGTTGAATACTTTCCATTTCCGGTTCCACTTCTTCTTTATAACGGCTGTAGGTTTTTTTCATTTCCTCGGTTAGTCCGTCCACTGCTTCAAACCCTTCTGTAGCAGCATAACGCCAATCATAAACGGCAGCTTTACCTTTGCGGGATAGCAGACGGTTCACCTGCTGCCAATTGTATTGTTTCATATATTGTCTTGTCTCATCTCCGGATGCCGGAGCGGATAAGAGGGTCAGCACTCCTCCTGCAGCCAGCCCCGTCAAAAGTCCGGAAACTAATGATTTCGAATCCATGGTACCACCTATCCTTTCTCTCCTTCTGTCTCTCTTTCTATAAATATTATTCTTTGATAACAGTATAGAGAAAAATAAAGGGAATGAAAAGAACAATCTGCACTTGTTACTCATAAAAAATGGTGACCTAAAGGAATGAAAGCTGTTTTATCTCAAAAGAAAAAACCACCGGCCTGAAAGCCGGCGGTTCCTGTAGAACGGCATGAAGTTATCCGTGGTTTTTATGAAAGTCGAGCATGAAGGTGCGGAGGGCTTCACATGATTCCGGCGATACGGCATTGTAAAGGGAAGCTCTGCAGCCTCCGACGGAACGGTGGCCGTTCAGGCCGACAAACCCTGCTTCCTGCGCCTGTGCGAGAAATTTTTTGTTTAATTCCTCATCTGGCAGATTAAAGGTAACGTTCATGTCCGAACGGCTGTCCGCTTCGGCATGCCCTTTGTAAAATCCGCCGCTCTGATCGATCGTGTCGTAAAGCAGCGCGGCTTTTTCGCGGTTTCGATTCTGCATCCCTTCCGCTCCACCGCGGCTGCGGATCCAGTGGAGGACACGGTTCAGCATATAAATCGCGAACGTCGGCGGCGTATGATACAGGGAATTTTTGTCCGCATGTGTATCATAACGGAGCAGGGTCGGCACGGACTTAGGTGTTTTTTCGAGCATGTCTTTTTTTACAATAACAATCGTTACACCGGAAGGACCAAGGTTTTTCTGGGCACCGGCATAAATAAGGGAAAACTGATCCACCGGGACCGGACGGCTTAATATGTCGCTGGACATGTCGGCGATCAAAGGGGGTTCCCAGTCCGGAAAGGACTGCCACTGTGTGCCGAAAATCGTATTATTGGAAGTAATGTGAACATAAGCGTCGTCTTTATCCACATCCATGTTCCGGCTGTCGGGAATATACGTATGATTTTGTTCGGCGGAAGTAGCGCCGACCTTTGTACGGCCGAGACCTTCTGCTTCTTTTAATGCCTTTTCCGACCAGGACCCGGTAAGAATATAATTAGCCGTTTTCCCTTCCGGCAGAAAGTTCATTGGAATCATCGGAAACTGCAGGCTGGCTCCTCCCTGCAGAAAAAGGACGTCGTAGGAATCCGGTACCTGCAGCAGTTCCTTGATTCCGGCTGCCGCTTCATTGTGTACCTCTTCATAATCTTTGCTGCGGTGGCTCAGTTCCATGACTGACATGCCGGTACCGTTAAAATCAAGCATTTCCTCCTGTGCTTTTCGAAGTACTTCCTCAGGGAGGGCGGCAGGTCCGGCATTAAAATTATGGGCTCTTGTCAAGTTTCTCCACTCCTTACATGTATGTCGCTGTTGTCCGCCTGAAACGTAAACAGGCCGGCGGACGTAATGAAACACAGGTTATTTTATAGATGCCGATTGATGTTTTTGGCAATGGCCTGTAAATCTTCTGATGTGTAGCTGGAACTGTTATCTTCAAACACAGGCTGAAACCCGTCATCGGCCCCGTATCTGGGAATGAAATGCAGATGGTAATGAAACACCGACTGGGAAGCAGCTTTCCCGTTGTTGTTGACTAGATTCATTCCTTCCGGCTGAAATCCCTGTTTAATCGCATTTGCGATTTTAGGTGCCGTTCTGAATAAATGGGAGGCTGTTTCTTCTTCCAGTTCGTAAATGTTTTCCTGGTGGTCTTTCGGGATCAACAGGGTATGTCCCTTGGTGGCCTGGCCGAGATCGACAAAAGCGAGGCAGAAGTCATCTTCATATACGACCGCAGCTGGTATGTCTCCGGAAGTAATTTTACAGAAAATACAATTGCTGTCATGTGTCACGTTGAGCGCTCCTTTCTTCAGTAATCGGTATACGTTTATTCTATCAGTCCGATTACCCATCGGCAAAAACATCTCCCGATTGTTACAAAACCTATGACACAATGCTATAATCTCGGTAGTACAGATACAGAAGGAGGAGGCATATATGTTTGTCCCCCTGCTTTTAACGGATTTTCTCGACCGTGCGGTTTCGCTGTACGGAAGCAGAACGGCAGTCATAGATGAATCAAAAGAAGTAACCTACAAAGAGTTAAACGACAGAGTCAATCAGCTTTCCCGCGCTTTAAGCGGTCTTTCATTCAGAAAGGGGGACAAAGCAGCCTATCTGACAAGGAACTGTCTGGAGCTGGTGGAAGGGTATTACGGCGTGTTTCAGGCGGGAGGCATTATGACGCCGCTGGATACAAGACTTGAACCGGAAGAATATGTGTTTATCCTGAATCACAGCGGAAGCAGGGTGCTGTTTGTCGAAGAAGCGTTATACTCCCGGATTTCTGCTGTGGCCGGACAGCTTGAAACGGTGGAGCACATCATTGTCATTGGAACGTTTTCGCATACTGATGAATACCTGAGCTATCATTCCTGGAAAAATCAATATTCTGCAGAGGCGTTTGACAGAGTGGAGCTGGAAGAAGAGGATGTGGCCACCCTGCAGTATACACGTGGAACGACCGGTCAGCCGAAAGGAGTCCTTACGACGCACCGGAGCAATTATCTGCACGCGATGTCGGCCATGCACCACCTTCATGTCCGTGACCGGGACCGTCTCCTGCATGTGCTGCCTATGCATCACGCAAACGGCTGGGGAGCGCCGTTCATCTATACCGCTAACGGAGCGGTACAGATTATGCAGCAGGATATGAATGCGGAGGTGATGGCCGAAAAGATTGATGCCCATGCTGTTACAGTCGTGCATATGACACGTCCGGTTCTGGAAACACTGTTGGAGTATTACAGGAAAGAAGGCATCATCCCGCAGAATCGGGAGGTGCGCCTTGTTATTTCCGGAGAAATTCCTCCTCGTCAGATCATTACCCGGGTCGAACAGGAGCTGGGCTGGGAATTTATCCAGGTGTACGGCATGACCGAAACTTCCCCGCTCGTAACCGTGTCGGAGGTGCGTCCGCAGCATCAGCATTTCAATGACGAACAAAAAGTAGATATCAAGGCAAAAATCGGGTTTCCGATGATCGGTACCAATGTAAAAGTCGCGGATGAGGAAGGAAAAGAAGTTCCCGCCGACGGCAGAACAGCCGGCGAGATTATGATCCGCTCCAATCATGCGATGGAAGGGTATCTGAAGAATCCGGAAGAAACATCGAATACGATTAAAAACGGCTGGCTCCATACGGGCGATCAGGCTGTGGTGGATTCTAACGGATACATTCAAATCACAGAACGCAGACACAAAGGAACCTATTCATCCAATGCAGCAGACACGACACAGGGAGGGAGGCTTAATCATGACGGAACTGCTTGACGTGAACCATGTCAGCGGCGGATATAATATACATAAACCTGTCCTGCATGGGCTTGATTTTCATGTGCAGCCCGGAGAAATCGTAGGACTTATCGGACTGAACGGAGCAGGAAAAAGTACAACGATCAAACATATTCTCGGGTTGATGGAGCCTGTGGAAGGCGATATTCGTATCGACGGCGTGCGCTGTAAGGAAGCACCGGAAACGTACCGTCAGACGTTCACCTATATTCCGGAAACGCCCGTATTATATGAGGAACTCACGCTTTGGGAACACTTACGTTTGACAGCGGCCGCCTACGGCCTCGGCCGGGATGTCTTTGAGGAGCGGGCCGCTTCGTTGTTGAAGGAATACCGGATGGAAAAAATGAATCACTGGTTTCCGAGCCATTTTTCAAAAGGCATGCGTCAGAAAGTCATGATTATGTGCGCCTTTCTTGTACAGCCCCGGCTGTATGTTGTCGATGAACCGTTTGTCGGCCTCGATCCTGTTGCCATCAAATCTCTGCTGGACATGATGGAGGAGAAAAAAGCGGAAGGAGCAGGGATTATCATGTCGACCCATATCCTGGCGACGGCGGAGCGTTACTGCGACCGGTTTATTCTTCTTCATGAGGGACGCATTCAGTATCAGGGCACACTTGCTGAACTGAAGGAACAGACCGGAATGCCGGAAGCGGATCTGGATGATCTCTACATTGAAGTAACCAGAGGAGAAGTCTGATGAATATTCAATCGTTGTGGGAAGACCGCGTCAAAGCATTCTGGAATCAGGCCATCCGATATCTGCGCCTGATCGGAAACAGCGGCTTTATGTTCAGTCTGTACGCGCTTTTTCTGGCCGGCGGCTACTTTTATCCTTCGTTTATCGAATGGCTCCCGGAAGCCGTGCCGGTACCGCTTCTATTTGCCGCTGTTTTCACATACCTGTTAACAAGATGCCCGCTCCGCACGTTCTTAAAAGAAGGGGATCTCGTTTTTCTCCTCCCTTTGGAGCGCCGGTTAAAGTCTTATTTCCGGAAATCAGTGATGTATTCATTTCTGTTTCAGTCGGCGGGTATGGTGATCCTTTTTCTCTTGCTCGGCCCTTTATTCCGTGATCGTATTGCCGGGGATCATACTTATATGTATATCGTTCTGCTGCTGCTCCTTTTAATGAATGCATGGAATTACGCCGCATTCTGGGCGGAGGCCCGGTTTCAGGAGGAAACCGTCCGCCTGAAGCATACAGCCGGCCGGGCGTTACTGAATATCGCTGGCGCCTATCTGCTGTTTCAGGGAACTTCCCTCTGGTTTCCGGCCTCCATCCTTGTCCTGATGGTTTTTTTGTATACCTTTTATTATTATCCGCTTCTTGGGCGTTATCTCCTGAAATGGGAAGTCCTGCTTCAGCTTGAGGAACAGCGTCTGTCTGCCTTTTACCGGTTTGTACGTTCCTTCACCGATGTCGGGTATGTCAAGACCGTGGTAAAACGAAGGCGCTGGCTGAATGCTCCGGTCGACCGATGGATATGGAGCCGGGGGTCCGTTTTTACGATTCTCTTCAGTAAATCATTTATCCGCTCCGGGGAATACCTTGGCATGTACGTGCGCTTGACGCTGGCTGCGGGACTGGTGATGTACGCTTTTCCAAACGACTGGTTCCGGATGGCTGCGGCTTTGCTTTTTCTTTATATGACAAGCGTTCAGCTCCGGACGCTCTGGCATCATTTCGATGTCTTGATATGGCCGGATCTTTATCCGGTGTCCCTGGAAACGAAACAGAAGGATTTCAAAACCCTTGTGAAAATGCTGCTGATTATTCAGACGGTGCTGCTCACCATGGTGTACCTGCTCACCGCCGGATCACTGCCGCCCGGCATGATTCTGCTTGGAACAGGGCTCCTATTCTGTTGGGGGTACCCGTTATCGCAAAAAGACAAAGCCATGATTCAGACCGGTCAGGAGGCGGGATCATGAACGATTATGAAAAAATGGCACTCGAAGAAGCGGAAATCTGGCTGAGACGTTTGAAAAAGCCCCCCGGCCTCACGCAGTCGACAGCCGGAAAAGTGCAGAATCGGCTGAACCGTGTTATTCCCGGCTCCTTTCACCGCGCCATGGGCCGTGCTGTGAAACAGATGACTGAAGGCGTACTGACGGGGTCGGATTACCTGCCGAACCGAAACACGACTGCCGCTGAAAGCCTTCAGGAAGCGGACCGCCGCCTGGAAGAACTAATACCGGTATATCAAAAGGGAGCGGCTGCAGAAGGTGCCGGAACCGGTGCCGGAGGATTTCTTCTCGGCGCAGCTGATTTTCCGCTGCTTCTTGGTTTCAAGATGAGGTTTCTTTTCTCGGCAGCCATGATCTACGGCATGGATGTGAATGATTTCCGGAACCGGCTTTATCTGCTGCATATCTTTCAGGCCGCTTTCTCAAGTGCGGAGAAACGCAGAGAAACCGCTGGCCGCCTGGAGACGTGGGAGGATTATGCCAAAGAAAAACCGAGGAAAATGGAGGTGGCCGAGGAGTGGGACTGGACGTCGTTTCAACAGGAATACAGAGACCATATTGATCTGGTGAAGCTGCTCCAGCTGATGCCCGGGTTCGGGGCCGTCGTCGGAGCGGCAGCCAACCACCACCTGCTGGCACAGCTCGGTGAAGCCGCAAAGCAGGGATACCGCTGGAAATGGCTGTTGGAACACAGAGAGTAAAAAAGAGCAGGAAACCAAAGGCCCTCCGGCTTTTTGTTCCTGCTCTTTTACGTTATGAATCTTCATAGTCGAGTACGGCTTTGCCAAGGATTTTAGCGGCAAGCAGCATGGCCCGTTCATCAATATCGAACTTCGGATGATGGTGGGGGTACGGTGTTTCCCAGTCCGGGTGCTGAGCTCCGGTGAAAAAATAGGATCCTTTCACGTGGTGGAGGTAGTAGGCGAAGTCTTCCCCCGTCATCTGCGGTTTCATGTATTCGGTCTCCGTCACCCCGGGGACATCTGCGGCGCAGGAAGCAAGGTATTCTGCTTCCCGGGCATGATTGACGACAGCAGGATAGCCCCTGAAATAGCGGAAATCAGCTTCTGCTCCGGCACTGTCACAGGCTGCTTTTGTTATGCGGTTCAATTCCTGTTCAATGGTATCCCTTACCTCATTGTTAAAGGTCCGCACTGTTCCTACAAGGCGGGCCCGGTCTGCGATCACATTAAATGCATTCGGCGCTTCAAACGAGCCGACAGAGACAACGGCGGACTCCTGCGGATCGATACGCCGGCTGACAAGCTGCTGCATATTGGTCACAAGCTGGGAGCCGATGACAATCGCGTCTTTCGTAAGATGCGGGGTTGCGCCGTGGCCGCCCTGTCCGAGAATGTCAATTTCAAACCGGTCGGCCGCCGCCATCATGGCGCCATCTTTGTACTGCATGACGCCGTACGGCACAGTAGCCCAGAGATGCGTTCCGAATATGACATCGACGTCTTTCAGGCATCCGTCTTCAATCATGGCCGCGGCACCGCCGGGAGCGATTTCTTCGGCATGCTGATGAATGAAAAGAATCGTGCCGGAAAGTTCGTCCTTGATTTTATTCATAGCTCTGGCGAGGACGAGCATCTGCGCCGTATGGCCGTCGTGCCCGCAGGCGTGCATCACTCCGTCCCGTTTCGAACGGAAGGGAAGGTCTGTCTCTTCCTGAATCGGGAGAGCATCAAAATCCGCGCGCAACGCGATAACAGGGCCGGATCTGCCGCCTTCCAGTTTCGCTGTCACCCCGCGTCCACCGACGCCTGTATGTACTTCGTGTCCGAGTTTGCGGTGATAGTCCGCAATATAGGCCGGTGTCTCCTCTTCTTCAAAGGACAGTTCCGGATATTGATGAAGATAACGCCGAATTTCAACCATTTCCTCATATCCCTGCTCGAGCAGTTCAAATAATTTCTGTTCCATACATAGACCTCCTCCGTATTAAATGCTGAACGGATTGAATTGGGAAAAATAGGACGATAACATCTGGAAATAACCGGTGAAAAGCAGAATACCAAGGACGATCATGATAAGGCCGCTTCCCCTTTGAATACGGGGCAGCCATTTATTCAGCCGCTTCAGCTTATGCAGAGACTTCGAATACAACAGGCCAACGAGCAAAAAGGGTACGCCGAGCCCCATCGAATATACGAAAAGCATAAACATGCCTGTATACATGGTTTCGGCCGAACCTGCGAGTGTAAGGATGCCGCCGAGAACAAAACCGATACATGGGGTCCAGCCGGCGGCAAAAACCAGCCCGAAGAAAACGGATCCGGCGAAGCTGGTTGACTTTTTCGGCGGCCTGTGTATTTTTTTGTCGGTCATTAATGCTTTAATGGAGATCAGCCCGGTCATCTGCAGGCCGAACAGAATAATAATGATGCCTCCCACCTGCTGAATGACGTTCTGATTATTATCAATTAAAGAACCGAGTGCGGTGGAAGAAGCACCGAGCACCATAAATATCAACGTAAATCCAAGGATAAACCCCATGCTTCGGGATACGACGATCCGCCGTCCCACCTGAATTTCTCCGTCCGCTACAGTAGAGCCTGTAAGCTGGGCAAGATAGGCCGGCACAAGCGGAAAGATGCAGGGGGATAAAAAAGAAACGACGCCCGCACCGAAAGCGAGCCATATACTGATCTCATTCACCGGAACCCCTCCTGGTTTCTTTCATTCTGATAAGATTATACAAAAAAAGTTTGACAAATGCATGAACAAGAAGCCGTCTATGATATGGTACGAGCAACGCTGTTCACGCATGTCTGTTTTTTAGCTGTTGTCTTATCATATCATGACCGCAGAGCGGGAAGAAAACGAGACCTGCCGGTTGTTGGACAAAAGATGATAAAAGTTGGTAAAATCACGCAGAATAACAAAAGCTGTGAAAAAAGATGCCGAATGACGGTTGATATTTTATAATAGCGGAAGAAGGCATTCAGCCGAATCATTGTACATCATGAAGGAGCCGCTGTTCGATATGAGAAATAAATGGTTGAAATGGGGACTTTTTTTTGCCGGATTTATTCTGGTCAGTGCCGGCATTTATCTGTCTTCTGTTGTGATAGGCGCCGCCGCGATTGATGAAAAAGAGCTGGTGATGGATGAAACATCCGTTCTGTATGATGAGGATGGTACAAAACTGGCGGAGCTGCACCAGGAAGACCGGAATGTTGTAGAGATTGAGTCCCTTCCCGAACACGTGAAACAGGCATTTGTTGCGATTGAAGATACGCGCTTCTATGAGCACGAGGGGATTGACCCCCGCGGCATTCTACGCGCACTGTACCGTGATATTCTAGCTGGAGCTGTTGTGGAAGGCGGAAGCACCATCACCCAGCAGCTTGCCAAAAATTCTTTTTTAACGAATGATCAGACGCTCCTTCGCAAGACGAAGGAAGTATTGATTGCGATGGGGCTGGAACGTAAATTCAGCAAAGAGCAGATTCTCGAATATTACCTGAATCAAATTTACTTCGGGCACGGGGCTTACGGTATTCAGTCGGCGGCCCGTCTTTATTTCAATAAGGACGCGGACGAGCTGGCAGTGGATGAGGCAGCAATGCTCGCCGGTATACCGAAAGCACCGTCGAATTATTCTCCGGTGGATAATAGAGAGCAGGCGGAAGAACGTCGTAATACCGTCCTTTCCCTTATGGAACAGCAGGGCTACATCGGTGCACAAAAAGCGGTGTCCTATCAGGGAAAAACGTTGCCTGATGAGCTGCACGAAACGGAAAATAATCCAGCGTACTACACGTATATTGACATGGTTCTCGATGAAGCCGACCAGAAATATAACCTTTCAGCCGAGGAGATATACCGCGGGGGCTATGACATTGTCGTGCCGATGAATCAAGATATGCAGCAGGCCTCTTATGAGTTGTTTCAGGAAGCGTCTTATTTTCCTGAAGGATCCGAAAATGTACAGGGAGCCTTTTTTATGATGGATCACCACAGCGGCGGCGTAACAGCTGTGCAGGGCGGACGGGATTATGTCCGGCAGGGCCTGAACCGGGTCACAGCCAAGCGCCAGCCCGGCTCTGTCATGAAACCGCTCGCCGTCTATGCTCCTGCTCTGGAGTCCGGGAACTATCAGCCTTATTCCCTGCTGCAGGATGAAGAAACAAGCTATGACGGCTATACACCGAAAAACTACAACGGAGAGTATGAAGGAGAAATCACCATGACAGAGGCCGTGACGGAATCAACCAACGCCGCGGCCGTTTGGCTGTATGATCAACTGGATCGAAGTACGACGTCAGATTGGATGGAAGCTGCAGGCCTCGATGTAAAGGACAATGGCCTGGCTGTAGCACTCGGCGGTTTGTCGGAGGGACTTTCCCCGTATCAGATTGCAACTTCCTACACTGCTTTTGCAAATAACGGGAAGAAAACAGACCCTTATTTCATTTCAAGCATTACCGACCGGGATGGAAAAGTCATTGCCGAGGCAGAAACGGAATCCGAAAGAGTCATGAGCGAACAGAACGCCTGGTATATGACAAGAATGCTGCAGAATGTTGTCCAGGAAGGTACCGGCACAGATGGTTCCACCACCTATTCCCTGGCCGGAAAGACCGGTACTACCTCTTTTGTAGAGGTCGAAGGTGCAACGAGGGATGCCTGGTTTGCAGGATTCACCCCGCAGTGGACCGGAGCATTGTGGATGGGATATGACCAGACAACCGAAGAACAGTATTTGCAGGCAGGAAGCTCGTTTCCAACACGCCTGTTTAAAAGCATATTGGATGAAGTGCCGGCAGAATCCGATATCCGAACCGCGTTTGAGCAGCCGGACGGGGTGCAGGACCTTGAATCCCCGGTGGAGATGGAAAATGTGGATGATCTGTCCGCTTCCCTCAGCCTCCGCGGAGGAGGACTGTTCAACGTCCATCTGGAATGGACCCCGGCTTCGGATGAGCGCGTGACGTACAAGATATATGAAGTGACAGATGGAGAAAGCGAAGAGGTGGAAGAAGTGGAGGGAACAGGAACATATACCATAGAAGGGGTCAACATCTTCAATATGAAAGAGTATATGGTTGTTCCCTATAATCCCCAAACCGAAAAAGAAGGTGAAGCTTCCAATGTAGCGGAAGTGTCCATGGGTTCTATTTTCGGCGGAGGATAATCCACGGTGCCGGAAGCTGGGACAAAATGAAACGAACCTGCCCAATATACGATTGGTGCAAAGATAGAGTCCGCAGGACGCTGTCGGGGGAGACTACGCCGTAAATATCGGGCTGTAGTGGTTTCAGGCGGATGGATCGGGCCCACTAAGTGCCCCCGAAAGAGTCATAGTGTCCTTAAGAACATCCTTTGTGGATACTAAACGGCACCGCGTGGCTATCCAGTGTCCACATCCCGCTTCCCTGCACGTTTATGTCTTTCAGCACCCCGGCAGCTTCTGCAGCACAAAAACCCGGACGATGCAGGCTTCTTTAAGCAGCTTGGCAGACCTTCGTTCGGGTTTTTAATACTCCGCATTTTTTGGTCCCGGTTTTCTCATTTATTGATATTCGGGGCGCCTTGCGCTTTTTTATTATCTATCTATTTTATGAACATTGGGGGGAAGTGCTGTACATGACATTTATCATGGATTATGGTAAAAAGGGTATGGACGAAAAGCACGGAACCAAAGGGCTGTGCCGGCGCGCCCGGTGCACCGAACAGGAGGAAATGATCGCTATGGCGGAACATACAAAAAATACGACGTTTCTTCAGGCTGCAAAAAAAGAGGCGGTGGACCACGTTCCGGTCTGGTATATGCGCCAGGCCGGCAGGTCCCAGCCGGAATACCGCAGGCTGAAAGAAAAATATTCTTTATTTGAGATTACACGCGATCCGGAAATGTGCGCGTACGTGACGAAACTCCCGGTGGATCAGTACAACACCGATGCAGCCATTTTGTATAAAGATATTATGACACCTCTCCCATCACTGGGAGTCGATGTCGATATCAAGCCCGGTGTCGGCCCGGTTATCCATAATCCGATTAAAGATCATAAAGATGTCGACAGTCTCGGAATGATTGAACCGGAAGAGGAAGTTCCATTTGTGCTCGATACGATCCGTCTGCTGCGGGAACAGCTGCATGTTCCGCTGATTACGTTCAGCGGGGCACCGTTTACGCTGGCAAGCTACATGATTGAAGGCGGGCCTTCCAAAAATTATTATCATACGAAAGCGTTCATGCACGCCCGTCCCGAGGCCTGGCAGGCACTTATGGATAAGCTTGGTGACATGACGATCCGCTATGTAAAAGCTCAGATCAGGGCAGGAGCGGAAGCCGTACAGATTTTTGATTCATGGGTCGGAGCGTTAAACGCCGCGGATTACCGCCGATATGTCAAACCGGTGATGTCAAGGATATTTAACGAACTGAATAACGAGGACGTTCCAGTTATCATGTTTGGTGTCGGCGCCGCCCATCTGATTCAGGAGTGGAACGACCTTCCGCTGCAGGTCATCGGCCTGGACTGGCGCATGTCAACTTCTGAAGCGCGCAGACTCGGCGTCCAGAAAGCCCTGCAGGGAAATCTTGATCCGGCTCTTCTGCTTGCGCCGTGGGACGTCATTGAAGAACAGGTCAAGCCGATTCTTGATCAAGGTATGCAGGAAAACGGATTTATTTTTAATCTCGGACATGGCGTCTTTCCGGATGTTGACCCGGATACGCTGAAGCGGTTAACGGCTTTTGTCCATGAATATACGCAGAGATAAACAGGGGGTCATTCGATATGGCAGAGAAAATCGGACTACTTGTGATGGCATATGGGACACCGCGCAGCCTGGATGAGGTGGAATCTTATTACACTCATATCCGCCGCGGCAGAAAACCATCAGAAGAAGCACTCCAGGATTTGATTTCACGATATGAAGCGATCGGCGGCGTTTCCCCGCTTGCCAAAATCACCAATAATCAGGGGCAGAGCCTCGAAGAACGGTTGAATGCGAGGACGAGCGAGGTGGAATTCCACTGGTACCTGGGCCTGAAGCATATAGATCCGTTCATTGAGGATGCGGTGGCCCAGATGAAAGAAGACGGCATCGAGCAAGCATGCAGCATAGTGTTGGCGCCGCATTTTTCCACATTCAGCATTAAATCCTACAATGGACGGGCCAAAGAGGAAGCCGAACGAATCAACGGCCCTGACATTCATTCGGTGCAAAGCTGGTATGATGAACCGAAGTTCATTGAATACTGGGTGGACCAGGTGAAACGGACCATGGATCAGACCCGTCCGGAAGAAAAAACATGTGTTATTTTTTCAGCGCACAGCCTTCCGGAAAAAATTATTCAGGAAGGGGATCCTTACCCCGAGCAGCTGAAAGAAACTGCTAAAATGATTGCGGACGGCGCCGGTGTCACTGATTATGCAATCGGGTGGCAGAGTGAGGGCAACACACCGGATCCCTGGCTCGGTCCGGATGTTCAGGATTTGACGAAAGATCTTTATTCAACGTACGGCTACGACGCTTTTATTTATTGTCCGGTCGGCTTTGTGGCGGATCATCTGGAAGTGCTGTTTGACAATGATGTGGAGTGCCGCCAGGCCTGTGACGAAGTGGGGGCTTCCTACTACCGTCCCGCCATGCCGAATGCAGAACCGGAGTTTATCGATGCACTTGCGGATACCATTTTACGAAAAATGGAGTCAGGGGCTCAAAGTAAGTGAGGAATAATTCATGAAAACAGCAATCATCGGAGGCGGGATAACGGGACTCGCAGCCGCCTATTATCTGCAGAAGGAAATTATGACGAATAATCTGGATATAGAATATCATCTATTTGAGAAAGATTCCCGGCTGGGCGGCAAAATCCAGACGGATTATCACAATGGATTTGTGATTGAACAGGGTCCCGACTCTTTTCTCGCCCGTAAAGAAAGTGCTTCCATCCTGGCAAAAGAAGTCGGTCTCGAAGAAGAACTGATTTCCAACAGCACCGGCGGGGCCTACATCCTGAAAGGCAATTCCCTCCACCCGATACCGGCAGGTTCTGTGATGGGGATCCCGACAAAACTGGGGCCTTTTTTAACGACAGGTCTGTTTTCCATCCGGGGAAAATTACGGGCGGCAGCGGATTTGATCCTGCCGCGTTCAAAAGCGGGCCATGATCAGGGACTTGGTGTATTTTTCCGGAGACGCCTCGGCAGTGAAGTCGTTGACCATCTGATTGAACCTTTGTTGTCCGGCATTTATGCCGGTAATATGGACCGGCTCAGTCTGCAGGCTACGTTCCCCCGTTTTGTTGAAATGGAGCAGCAGTACCGCAGTCTGATTTTAGGGATGAGGGAAGAACGCCCTACTGCCGGTGGACCGAAGAAGCCCGGCTTTTATACGTTAACAAAAGGTCTTCAGTCGCTCGTGGAAGGCATCGAAAACCACCTCGATGAAGATGCAGTGCACAAAAACTGCGGCCTTCAGTCGATCCGTAGAAAAGGGGAACAGTATGAGCTTGTTTTTCATGATGGCAGCCGTTCGTTATTTGACCGCGTGATAATGACAACACCTCATGATGTAACAGCTGCCTTACTGGATTCATCGTTTCTGCAGGAGGAACTGGCTCCCATCCCGGCTACATCGGTGGCCACGGTGGCGATGGCGTTTGATGAAAATCAGCTGAGCGGCGATTTTGACGGAACAGGCTTTGTTGTTTCCAAAAAAAGCGGGTATACCATAACAGCCTGCACCTGGACGCACCGCAAATGGGCGCATGCCGCACCGCCCGGCAAGGCCCTTCTCCGTTGTTATGTAGGAAAACCGGGCGGAGAGGATGTCGTCGAGAAAACGGATGAAGAGCTGGTCGACATTGTTCTGAAGGATCTGAACCATGTGATGGAAGTCGAGGGAGAACCGGAATATCATAATGTGACGCGCTGGCGTCATGCCATGCCTCAGTATGAAGTCGGACATGATGAAAAAATGGAACGTATTGCCCGGCACCTTGAAGAAACGTTTCCCGGCGTGTATGCAGCAGGAGCGGCCTACGAAGGAATCGGTCTGCCTGACTGTATCAGCCAGGGCGAACGGGCTGTGCGGCGCATGCTGGAACAATAAAAAGAACCGGTTCATGTCGAACCGGTTCTTTTACATGCACAGAAAACAAACGGGTTTTTGATTATTGGTTCTGCTGGTTCTGCTGTACCTGCTGCAGGTCCTGCTGAGCCTGTTGAAGATCCTGCTGGGCCTGCTGGAACTGCGGCTGGCTTGTCATAGTGGTCTGCTGCTGCTGGGCCTGCTGGAGCTGCTGTTGTGCCTGCTGAAGCTGCTGCTGGCACTGCTGCAATTTCTGCGGATCGTTTCCTGCATTCTGCATGTCTTGTCTGGCCTGCTGAATCGCCTGCTGTGCCTGCTGCATCTCCTGATTCTGGTTTTGGTGAGTCATCAGAATCCCTCCAGATGGTTGATATAGTGAAGCACTATGTATTTTTTCCGCGCTTCGTCAAAATATGTACGATGATGCTGAAAGGAACTGGGTATGATACAATGTGATTTATCCTCAACAACTGCAAAGCAGGAGTGTAAAACGATTGGATGCACAGAGACAATTGGATATTCTTCGGCATGCCAGGCATGACTGGATGAATATTGTTCAGATTATTAAAGGAAACCTCTCCTTGAACCGGCTCGACCGGATAGAGGAAATATTAAATGAAACGATACGGAAAACCGAGCATGAAAGCCGTCTTTCCCATCTTGGCATTCCGAAAACGGCTCTTTTTCTGCTGACATTCAACTGGGAGCAGCACCGGCTGTCGCTGGATGTGGAAGTGCCGGGAGAGTGCCGGGACTGCTCGGATCTGGAAGACTGCTGGTATGAGATGCTTTCATCGTTCACGAAGGAACTGGACGCTGCGGTCGAGCCGGGTGCCGAGAACCATCTGCTCGTCACCATTCATACAGAGCCTGAACCGTATCTTGAAGTTGATTTTCAGGGGACGATTGTACACAGCCCACCTGTGACAGACTGGCTGACTGTTTATGCTGATACGGGCAGGTGCCAACTTGATCATATGGTATGGAATGATAAGGAACTGGTTTTTGTATTGACCAGCGAATGAGGTGAAATCATTGTTTGTAGATAAAGTGAAAATTTATGTAAAAGCCGGCGACGGGGGGGACGGCATGGTTGCTTTCCGCCGTGAAGCGTATGTTCCGGACGGAGGTCCTTCCGGAGGCGACGGAGGACGCGGCGGCGATGTTGTATTTGAAGTGGATGAAGGTCTGCGCACGCTGATGGACTTCAGATATCAAAAACATTTTAAAGCCAAAGCAGGAGAAAACGGCCGTTCCAAAAACCAGCACGGGAAAAATGCGGACGATCTTGTCATTCATGTCCCCCCCGGCACAACGCTGCGTGACAGCGATACAGGAGAGATTGCCGCCGATTTAAAAACACACAGGGAACGATTCACCGCCGCCCGCGGAGGAAGAGGAGGGAAAGGAAACACCCGGTTTAAGACCCCTTCCAATCCGGCGCCGGAAATAAAGGAAAACGGCGAACCTGCCGCAGAAAGGAACCTTGAACTGGAGCTCAGACTGCTTGCCGATGCCGGCCTGGTAGGTTATCCAAGCGTCGGTAAATCCACTTTGTTATCGGTTGTGTCCGCGGCGAAGCCTAAAATCGGCGATTACCATTTTACAACGATCCAGCCCAACCTCGGTGTTGTGGAAAGCGGCGATGGACGCAGTTTCGTCATGGCCGACCTTCCAGGTTTGATTGAAGGAGCACATCAGGGCTCGGGGCTCGGCCAACAGTTTCTCCGGCATATTGAGCGCACGAGAGTTATTATTCATGTAGTGGACATGTCCGGGTTTGAAGGACGTGATCCTTTTGAAGATTATCAGACGATCAATGAGGAACTTAGACAGTACAATCTCCGTCTGATGGAACGTCCGCAGATTATCGCGGCGAATAAAATGGATATGCCCGGAGCTGAAGATAACCTGGCTGCCTTTATAAAAAAGATTCCGGAAGATGTGACCGTATTTCCTGTTTCTTCGCTTACGAAGCAGGGATTGACGGATATGCTGAGAGAAACAGCGGAGCTGCTGGAAAAGACATCTGAATTTCCAATGCATGAAGAACAGGAAGAAGAGCGTGTTGTTTACCGTTATCAAAAGCCGAAAGAACCATTTACCATCACACGCGGAGATGACGGAGTGTTTGAAATCTCCGGGGAGGAGATCGAAAAAATCTTTAAAATGACAGATATAACGAGGGAAGATTCCATTAACCGGTTTTCACGGAAAATGCGGCAGATGGGAATCGATGAAGCGCTGCGGAAGAGAGGAGCCGTGGATGGCGATACGGTCCGACTGCTTGATTTTGAATTTGAGTTCATCGAATAGGCAGAAACGGTGCGTCGTTGTAAAAAACGGCGTGCCGGATTATAATGAGGACGATGCCCGGAACAAAAAGATTTCAATCCGGCTGGTGGTGAACCGATGACAGAGAAAATCGATAACTTTTATCTGGTCAGGCAGGATATGCTGACCGAAGCAATGCAGAAGACCCTTCAGGCTAAATCTCTCCTGGAAAGCGGAAGAAAGCAGAAGGTGGCAGACGCGGTCCAGGAGGTTGATTTAAGCCGAAGTGCTTTTTACAAATACAAAGATGCTATTTTTCCTTTTCATACTGTCATTAAGGAAGAAATAATCACCTTGTCGATTCAGCTGACTGACATTTCCGGTTCGTTATCCAATCTTCTGCAGGAAGTGGCGAGAGCCGAATCCAACGTGCTGACGATCAATCAGACGATTCCGCTGCAGGGAAGGGCCAACGTTACCCTCACGATCGATACGTCGGCGCTGCGGATGGAAATTGGGTCACTTGTGCAGCGTCTCGAACGAATGGACGCCGTGGAGCATGTGGAAATCGTAGGGTCAGGATCGCTGTAGTAACAGGGAGCAGGTTACAATAAGGAGTGGAGAGTTTGATATGACAATGAAGGTCGGCTATTTAGGCCCGCAGGGCACGTTCACGGAGGCAGCGGCAAAAGCCGTACTCCCCGAAAGCGAGCGGCATTCTTTTCCGACAATACCAGCCTGTATGGAAGCGGCTGCAGATAAAGAAGTGGATACAGCGGTGGTGCCGCTTGAAAACGCCATCGAAGGATCCGTGAACATGACACTGGATTATCTGATTCATAAACATGAACTGCCGATCACTGCTGAAGTGACGGTGCCGATTGAGCAGCATCTTCTCCTTCATCCGGATCAGGCAGAGAAGTGGGAGCAGATCACTGATATTTATTCTCACCCGCAGGCGATTGCACAGTGCCATGAATTTATCCAGCGCGAATTTCCACACGCGGATATCCACTACACGAATTCAACCAGTGCTGCTGCCAGGGAACTGCAGGAGTATCCGGAACGCAGTGCTGCAGCGGTTGCCAACTTGCTCGCAGCAGAAACATATGGGTTAACGCCGGTGCGCCGGAACATTCATGATTACGACAATAACCACACCCGTTTTGTTCTGCTCTCGGATTCAAAGAGACCTCCGCTTTCCGGCGGCGGTTACAAACATAAGACAACGATGGTCATTACGCTGCCGTCCGATTATTCAGGGGCTCTTCACCAAGTGTTATCGGCTTTTTCATGGAGAAAGCTGAATTTGACAAAGATTGAATCGAGACCCATGAAAACCGGCATCGGCAATTATTTTTTCGTGATTGATGTAGAAAAAGAGATGGATGACGTACTGATGCCCGGTGTGATTGCCGAAGTCGAAGCGCTCGGCTGCGGGGTCCGGATCCTTGGAAGTTATCCATGCGTTCTCTCGTCTGAAACAGGAAATACGATGAAAAAGGAGCTGTCCCCGTAAAAGGACAGCTCCTTTTTTGATATTCAGGTCAGTAAAAACCCATTTTCCTCAAGAGTGTTTTTGACTTCTTCGATAACGGCAGTGGAGTCGGCTTCTATCGTGTGCAGATGGGTCCCGTCGGTTAATTCCGATAACAGAGGGGCATTTGTTTCCTGAAGGTTCTGAATGAACTTTTTGACGTCACGCCGGCTCGAAAGCATCAATGGAGCAGTGATATCGCCATAAAATGGATGCTCAATGGAGACATCGATCACCCGCGCGCCGTGGTCCACCATAATGTTCAGTTCCTCTTCTGTTATATGTAAATCTGAAGAGTGAAAACAGGCAATCTGCCTCCTGACCTGGTTCCGCTCCGGTTCAGAAAGCATGACGTACCCTTGTGATGTAGCAAGAATGGGGTGGTTTTTTGCTTTTAACAGAGACATATCCTGTACAATAACCTGGCGGCTGACATTGGTTTTGTCAGCCAGATCTTTTCCGGTAATCGGCCTTCCCGCATCCTCAAGCCACTGTACCAATAATTTGCGGCGCTCTTCTCCCGGCAGTTTTTCCGATTGATTTGCCATCTCCGTATTTCCTCCATCATCAAGGTTTGGTTTTTATTTTACAGCATACCTGCAGGCATGAACAGCCGAACGTCATTATTGTGCATATCTCCTCAGCGCTAGGCATATGCTTGCCATAGATACGTCGTTCGAATGAAGGAAATGAAAGCACTCGACCAAGCGACACATGGATGATGGAGAAGGAGGAAAAAACATGCAGATTCACATTGTACAAAAAGGGGATACTTTATGGAAGCTGGCGCAGCAGTATAACGTTCCATTTGAAGATATCAAACAGGCCAACCATCATTTGGCGGATCCGGATCAAATCATGCCCGGCATGAAAATTAAAATACCGGCAAAAAGCGTACAGGTTAAAAAGGAACAGCCCAAAGCCAACCAGCCGAAAGAAGCTCCCAAAAAACCCGGGCCCTCACAAGAAAATATGACGCAGCCGGCGGCACAAAAGCCGAATGTCCCGCCAATGTATCAGCCGGCGCCGATGCCGTCCCATCCACCGGCGCCCTCGACGGAAGAAAATCATTATAATATGAATGTCCATTTTTATCAGCAGGCGGAAAAACAAAAGCAGCAGGAACAGCAACAGCAAAAAAAACCGACAGCGTCTCCTGCTTCAGGCGGTCCAAAAAAACCGGAAGATGTGATGCCGTCCCAGAAGCAGCCCCCAAATAAGCAGCCGAATCAGGTTTCTCCCGGAATGTATGAAGGAGGAGCCAACATGCAGGGTATGATGCCGCACGGACCGTGCACCTATATTCCGGTTGTGCCGGTTATGCCGCCATGTCCTCCGGCAGGCAGCATGCATCCTTATTCTTTTGCGCCTGCACCGCCGTCTCCATGCTCGGGACCGGATATGCAGCAAATGCACCAAATGCAGCAAATGCAGCCCATGCCCCCGATGCAGCAGATGCCGGGTCCGTCCATGCCGTTTCCGCCCGGCGGAATGGAAACAGGCTGGAGACAGCACGCAGTATATCCTGAACCCGCAGTATATCCTGAAAATATGCCTTCGGAAGCTGTGTTCCCAGAGTCTGAAGAAGGTCCAGGACAAAATGGGGAACGGGGAGAAAGAAATCCCTATACAGCGGGAAATCAAAAGGAGGAACCCTGGCAGACCGGTCCTGGGAACAGCCCGTACTCGCCCTGGATGAATACCTTCCCGCCGTATGAATCGTAACTACTGGTTCAATTACCTCTAAATAACAGTGTAAAATCGCCTCCTTGAACCAAACTAACGGGTGAAAGGAGGTTTTTTTATGAAGAAAACAGCGTTAACGCTGACAGCCTGCGCTGTCCTCGCCGGTGGTTTCACCGGATGTGGAAATGCCGGGGATAACGAAGGAGCTGCACCGACCCGCTACAACACAAATAACAATTACGATCAGACCGGTTATAATGATAATGGCAACCGTCGCGGGGAAGGTCCGATGACGGACATGATGACCGAAGATGACCGGATGCAGGGTGGTGCCGGTATGAATGGACGGCGTCAGGCAGATGACGGGTACCGCGGCCAAATCGGGGACAGACCCGGAATGGTCGGCGAACGCGGAATGTTGAATTCGCGCAATGTTGATGACGGAACTGCTGATAATACTGCCGGTAATAACAACATGAATAATGGTAACAATAACGGCAGCGCTGCCGGCATCAACGGACTGGCATCTGATATCGAAAGCCAGGTCGAAGAAATGGAAGGGATCGATGACGCCCGCGCCGTTGTACGTGGAAAAGACGTGCTCGTCGGCATTGACACGCCGGAAGAAGGCAAAAAAGCAGAACAGCTTGCCGGTAAAGTCAAGAGCCGTGTAGCTTCCAAGATGGAAAACAAAAACGTGCATGTCACTTCTGATGAAGAACAATTCGGCAATATTCAAGAGATCGGCAATGATCTGGAGAACGGCACCGGTCTCAATGAAGCCGGTGACACGATTAATGACATGATTAACGATATCGGCAATGCTGCACAACGTCCGTTTGAAGATAGCTGACAGAAAAAAAGCGTTCCACCTCATAAGCGTGGTGGAACGCTTTTTTGTGATTCATTGCATGCCTCTTTCCTTCAATGTTTCCGCTGAATATGCTATATTTTATAATTGGAAACAAAGAGGAGGAATGAACAATGGCAGGACATTCCAAATGGCATAACATAAAACGCAGAAAAGAAAGCCAGGATGCAAAACGCGCCAAGATTTTCACGAAATTATCGAAGGAGATATTCGCCGCAGTACGGGAAGGCGGAGATGACCCCGACACGAATCTGCGCCTCAGAATGGCTCTCACAAAAGCACGCGCGGAGAATGTTCCGTCGGATAATATTGACCGGACGATCAAGAAAGCTTCCGGTGAAGCCGGAGCGGTGGATTATGAGGAAGTGACCTATGAAGGTTACGGTCCTGGAGGAGCCGCTGTTCTTGTCCAGACGCTGACCGAAAACAAAAACCGGACGGTGTCGGAAGTACGCCACGCTTTTTCCAAGCAGGGAGGGAATCTCGGTGAAAACGGCTGTGTCTCCTTTATGTTCAATCGAAAAGGACAGCTGATCATTGAACGGTCCGATGAAATGGATGAAGAGGATTTTACGCTTGAAGCGATTGACGCAGGGGCAGAAGAGTTTGATTCCGATGATGAGTGGTTTTACATTCAGACCGAGCCCGATGATTTTGAAGATGTCAAGCAGGCGCTTGAAGAAAAGGGGTATACGTTTTCGAAAGCGGAAATCATTCTGTTTCCCGATACGAATACGACATTAAACGATGAGCATGCGGAGAAAATGATGAAACTCATTGATGCGCTGGAAGACAATGATGACGTCCAGAACGTATACCACAACTTTGAAGTGGAAGAGGAGCAGCTGGGACGGCTTTCCTGAACCGGCGAATACATCCTTTTCTGGATGGGCATGCTGTCCAGTAAAAAGGGGGATGCCGTATGAAAGGAAAATCGGCAGGAGCGGCTGCGTGTGTCGTTCTTCTGTTTCTTTCGGCCGCAGCAGTCAAGGATGAGCAGAAGCATTTTTCCGCTGATTCGAAGAACGGCCCTGCACAATATGAAATAATTCTGAAGAAAAAAACGCCGGATGGAGGCAGTATCACGGAGAAAAAAATGGAAACGGTGTGGTCGGTCGAAGACTTCTGGCAGAAATATCAGAATTGGGAACTGGTGGACCAGAACCAGGATCAGATCATCCTGCAGCGACCTCGCAGCAGAAATTAACTGGTTTCTATCGGACAGTAATTCTGCTATGATATAAAGAAAGCATGTTCGGCAGGGAAGAGGGAGAAAACGGTTGTTTGAATTCTTAAGAGGAAAAATTGTCCATACAGAACGGGAAACATTAACACTGGAAGTCGGCAGTACCGGTTATCTGATTTACTGCGCCAACCCATTCGTATTCGACAGGAACGAAGAGCAGGTGACGATTTACACCTACCAGTACGTAAAAGAGGATGTGCTGCGGCTCTACGGTTTCCCGACAAGAAAAGAACGGGGGCTGTTTGAACAGCTCCTTCAGGTTTCCGGAATCGGTCCGAAAGGCGCGCTCGCTGTTCTCGCTGCCGGAGCTCCGGCTCAGGTGGTTCAGGCTGTGGAAGAGGAAAACGAGTCGTTTCTGGTGAAGTTCCCGGGTATCGGAAGAAAAACGGCCCGCCAGATGATACTGGATCTTAAGGGCAAACTTACCGCGGCGGTGGACGATACAGAAGGCAGCAGCGCTGCTGTCCTGCTTACCGAAGACAGCGGCGGGGAGGCGCTCGAAGAAGCACTCGAAGCTCTGAAAGCCCTCGGCTACGGCGAAAAGGAAATAGCGAAAGTAAAACCGGCGTTGAAAAAAGAACAGTTAACGTCGGATGAATATGTGAAAAAAGCATTGCAGTGGATGCTTTCCTAAACTGATAAGCAGCAGGTGGTGCTTCAATCATGGAAGAACGTGTCGTGTCACAATCGGCTTACGCAGAAGACGATGCTGCCGAAAACAGTATCAGGCCGCTTGATTTCAGCCAGTACATCGGCCAGAAAAAAGTGAAGGATAACCTGGAAGTATTTATCGAAGCGGCGAAAATGAGGGAGGAAAGCCTGGATCATGTCCTCCTGTACGGTCCGCCGGGTCTCGGTAAAACCACCCTCGCGATGATCATCGCCAATGAAATGGGGGTTCATATCCGCACCACCTCCGGACCGGCTGTGGAACGCCCCGGGGACCTGGCTGCTGTGCTGACCGCTCTGGAACCGGGAGATGTCCTGTTTATCGATGAGATCCACCGCCTGCCAAGGTCGGTGGAAGAAGTGCTTTACCCTGCAATGGAGGATTTCTGTATCGATATCATCATCGGAAAAGAATCGACGGCAAGGTCTGTCCGCCTTGACCTACCTCCGTTTACGCTGGTCGGGGCAACGACAAGAGCCGGCATGCTTTCCTCTCCGCTCCGGGACCGTTTCGGTGTTCATTCCAGGCTGGAGTACTATGAAGAAGAGGATCTTTCCCATATCGTGAGCCGCAGCGGAGAACTGATGGGAGTTTCGATTGAAGACCGGGCGGCGCTTGAAATGGCCAGACGTTCCCGGGGAACACCGAGAGTGGCGAACCGGCTTCTGCGCAGAGTACGGGATTTTGTACAGGTGAAAGGAAGCAGCCGGATTTCGCTTGATGAAGCGGATTCGGCTCTGGAGAACCTTCAGGTGGACCGGCTCGGTCTGGACGACATTGACCATCAGCTTCTTCATACCATCATTCAGAAGTTCCGCGGCGGACCAGTTGGAGTGGAAGCTGTAGCAGCCGCGGTCGGTGAAGAAGCGAGCACCCTCGAAGATGTATATGAACCATACTTGATGCAGATCGGATTTCTCGTCCGTACCCCGAGGGGACGGATGGTGACGTCCAGTGTATATGAATATTTCGGTATGGAGGTGCCGGACCGTGAATGATATCCCGAAATTTCTCATCGGTCTCGGCGCAGCGCTCGTTCTTTTCGGGCTGGTCTGGCAGGTCGGAGGAAAGTTTATTTCGCTCGGAAAACTGCCTGGTGATATTCTCATCAAGAAAGAAAACACGACGTTTTATTTTCCGATTGTGACGTGCATCGTCGTCAGTGTTGTTCTTTCCCTTGTGTTTTATATTATTGGACGATTTCGGTAAATCACCGCACTGGGAACCGGGTGTGTACAGCAGAAGTGAGGTATGAATGAAATGAATGTGGAAGACTTTAATTTTCCGCTTCCGGAGGAACTGATTGCCCAGACGCCTCTGGAAAAACGGGATGACTCCCGTTTAATGGTATTGGACCCGGAAGCAAAAAAAATACATAACGATACATTTCCCTCTATCCTAAATTATCTGGATGCGGGAGATTGTCTGGTGCTCAATGATACGAGAGTACTTCCGGCGCGTTTGTTCGGAGAAAAAGAGACCGGCGGCAGGGTGGAGGTCCTTTTACTGAAACAGGAAGAACAGGATGTCTGGGAAACACTGATAAAACCTGCTAAACGAGTGAAACCCGGAACTGTGCTTTACTTTGGAGGTACCACGCTGCAGGCTGAATGCATCGATACACTGGAGCACGGCGGCCGCCTCCTTCGTTTTCACTACAGCGGAGTCTTCCTGGAAATACTCGAGGAGCTGGGGGAAATGCCGCTCCCTCCATATATTAAAGAAAAACTTGAAGACCGCGAACGGTATCAGACGGTGTATGCAAGAGAGGAAGGATCGGCTGCCGCGCCGACGGCCGGTCTGCATTTCACGGAAGAAATTCTGGAACAGGCTCGAATAAAAGGGGTTCATGTGACGACAATCACCCTGCACGTCGGTCTTGGCACGTTCCGGCCGGTGGAAGTGGAAACAGTGGAAGATCATCATATGCATGCGGAGTTTTATCAGATCAGTGAAGGAACGGCACTGCTGCTCAATGAAACGAGGGAAAACGGCGGTAAAATTGTTGCAGCGGGAACGACGTCCGCCCGTACGCTCGAGACGGCGGCGGATGAGAACGGAACATTTAACAAAGTGTCGGGCTGGACGGACATCTTTATCTATCCCGGTTATGATTTCCGTGGAATTGACGCGCTGCTTACGAATTTTCATCTGCCGAAATCCACGCTTATTATGATGGTGAGCGCGCTTGCCGGAAGAGAATTTTTAATGGATGCCTATCAGGAAGCTGTCCGGCTTCGTTACCGTTTTTTCAGTTTCGGCGACGCGATGTTTATTATGAAGGGAAGTCGTCATAGATGGCAGCAGTAACGTATGAACTGAAAAAAACCTGCAGGCAGAGCGGGGCGAGGCTTGGAACGATTCATACCCCGCACGGTTCCATTGACACACCGATATTCATGCCGGTTGGAACGTTGGCGACCGTTAAAACCTTGAGCCCGGAAGAACTGGAGGATATGAACGCGCAGATTATCTTGAGCAACACGTATCATCTATGGCTCCGACCCGGCGAAGATATTGTCGAAGAGGCGGGAGGCCTGCACTCCTTTATGAACTGGGACCGCCCGATTCTAACGGATTCCGGCGGATATCAGGTGTTCAGCCTGAGTGACTTTCGTGATATTAAAGAAGAAGGGGTTCATTTCCGGAATCATATCAGCGGTGAAAAGCTGTTTTTGTCTCCGGAAAAAGCCATGCAGATTCAAAATTCCCTGGGTCCTGATATTATGATGGCGCTGGACGAATGTCCGCCTTATCCGGCTGAAGAATCCTATATGAAGGCTTCTGTGGAGCGGACATCACGTTGGGCGGAGCGGTGCCTTGAAGCCCACCAGAACAAGGACAGCCAGGCGCTCTTCGGTATCATTCAGGGAGGAGAATATGAACATTTGCGCAAACATTCGGCGGATGATTTGATTTCTCTTGATTTTCCGGGTTATGCTATAGGCGGCCTCTCCGTGGGAGAGCCGAAAGATGTCATGAACCGGGTGCTTGAATTTACGACCCCGCTGCTGCCGACTCATAAACCAAGATACCTGATGGGCGTCGGTTCGGCGGATTCGCTGATTGATGGAGCGATCCGGGGAGTGGATATGTTCGACTGCGTGCTGCCGACACGGATTGCACGTAACGGCGCATGCATGACCAGCCGCGGCCGTCTTGTTGTGCGTAACGCGGCGTATGCCCGGGATTTTGGTCCGATCGACAGCAGCTGCACCTGCCATGTTTGCCGGAATTATTCGCGTGCCTACATCAGGCACCTCATCAAAACCAATGAAACATTCGGGTTCCGCCTGACTTCCTACCATAATCTGTATTTCCTGCTCAACCTTATGAAAAAAGTGCGGGAAGCGATCACAGAAGACAGGCTTCTCGATTTCCGGGAAGAATTTTTCGAACAGTACGGCTTTAACCGTCCGGATGCCAAAAACTTTTAGCTTTTCCGACAGGTTCTGTGTTAGCCTGTTTTATAGGGAAAGTAATGGAAGGAGGGGAATCATGGAAGCGATTATCATGCTCGTTCTGATGTTTGCGATTTTCTATTTCCTGCTTATCCGCCCGCAGCAGAAGCGGCAGAAGCAGGTCAAGGAAATGCATGCGAATCTGCAGAAAGGAGACCGCATTGTTACGATCGGTGGTCTTCACGGAACGATTGACGCTATCGACGAAAATAAAATTGTCCTTGCCGTTGATGATGACAAAAAATTAACATTTGACCGCAACTCCGTCCGGGATGTTGTAAACGAAGACTAGCGGCCGCTTACATAAGCGAAAACCCCGCCGATGGATCATAATGAATCATGTAAAGAGCTGTCCAGATAATGGGCAGCTCCTTTTCTTGACTCAGCTTGAAGAAGTGTTTACTCCGATAACACCCCCGAAAACGGCACAGGCGGTAAATAAGGCAAAATGAAGAAGCTGCATCCCGCTTATAGCGCTGTCGTATCCCAGGTATTCAAGCAGGATAAAAATCAGCAGGACCCCCGCAGCAGTGACCGCTCCGGTCAACATGCCTTTCTCTTTTGCTCTGCCTCCCGCGATCAGCCCGCCCGTAAAAAAGCTGATCATGGAAATGATAAGAAGCAGCCAGCGTACGGAATCCTCCGGCACTGAAGTGAAACGCAGCACCGTTGTTACAATCAATCCCGAAACGAGCAGCATGCCAATGATAACCATCATACCAGCGCCTGCCCCATAAAATTTTCCTGTTTCTTCCATATAATTCTTCTCCTCCCCCTTTACGTTTATTCATACCTATGGACAACTCACGAAAAATAGAAGAAAAAAAGCAGTGAAATAAAAGGATTCCTCATTTCCTGTTCAGCTTGGGTGACCTTTCTCATAAACTTGTACAAATCGAGAAAAAGGTGGTCGCTCTTGTGGAAGAAGTTCTCCCTGCCCTTTTGATTTTTATCATCAGCTATGCCCTGCTTATGGCAGAGAAAGGCGACCGGGTGCTGGTAGCATGTTCAGGCGGTCTGTTGATGGTTGTCTTCGGTGTCCTGGATCTGGACCTTGTCTTTTTTCGATATATCGACTGGCATACGATCATTCTTCTGCTGTCCATGATGATCATCGTATCCATCACAAGCCAGAGCGGTATGTTTGAATATGCCTCCGTGAAAACGGCCCAGCTGGTGCAGGGCAGACCAGTGCCGCTTATGATACTGCTCTCGGTGTTAACAGCGGCAGGCTCGGCTTTCTTGAACAACGTCACGACAGTGCTCCTGATTACACCGGTCGTCTTCACATTGACAACTATGCTTCAGCTTCGCCCGCTTCCTTTTATCATGGCGGTTATTATTACTTCCAATATAGGAGGTACCGCCACGTTGATCGGAGATCCCCCGAATTTGATGATAGGCCAGGCAGCGGCAGGGTTAACCTTTAACGATTTTCTACTGCATCTGGGGCCGCCCGCGTTCATCATATTCGTGCTCGTCACGTGCGGACTTGCGTATTATTACCGGAATGAGTGGAAAGAAGAAAAACGGGCGGAGATTCTGCACAGTCTGCTGTCATTGGACGCGGTAGATTACGTCACGGATAAACAGCTGCTGTTAAAATCCGGATTTGTTCTTATTCTGACTATCAGTGCCTTTATGATGCAGCCTCTGCTGCATATGGAGATCACGGCGATTGCGATGGGCGGCGCGCTGCTGCTGTTATTTGTAACAAGGGAAGAGGCAGATCCAGAAAAAGTATTTCAGCGGATGGAGTGGACAACGGTGTTTTTTTTCGGGGGTCTGTTTATGCTTGTCGGAGGGCTTGAGGAGACGGGTCTTCTGGAAGAGCTGGCACGCGGCCTGATTTTTATGACGGAAGGGGAAATGACAGCAACGGCTCTTGCGATGTTATGGATTTCAGGGATTGTTTCCGGATTTGTCGACAACATTCCATTTGTCGCTGCCATGATACCGGTCATTCTTGAAATGGAAGGCTATGGAATCGGCGATCTGCGTCCGATCTGGTGGGCGCTTGCGCTGGGAGCCTGTCTCGGCGGCAATGCCACTCTGATCGGTGCAACGGCTAATGTTATTGCAGCCGGCCTTGCCAAAAAGGCCGGTCATGGTTTCAGTTATATGGAGTTTATGAAAATAGGCATGCCTGCTGCGATTTTATCCCTTATCGTGTCCACTATCTATATTTACTGCCGTTATCTTTTATTTTATTAACACACATGGAAACCATCGAGACGGCTATACTAGGAAGGCAGAGACAAGCAAAGGTGGATGGATATCGTGGAATGGTGGACGATGGTGTTTCGGACCATAGTGGTTTACTTTTTTCTCTTGATCGTCCTGCGGATGATGGGAAAGCGTGAAATCGGAGAACTCTCCGTCCTTGATTTTGTGGTTGCAATCATGATCGCAGAACTGGCTGTTGTTTCCATTGAAGATACCGATATTTCTTATGTCAAGGCGTTCTCTCCCATCATTGTTCTGTCCTTTTTGCAGATTGCACTTGCCTGGTGGTCGCTCAAAAGCGACCGGATGCGGCATATTCTGGACGGCCGGCCGACGGTATTGATCCGTGACGGCAGCATTGATGAAAAAGCGATGAAAAAACAGCGCTATAATTTCGATGATCTGTTAATGCAGATCCGGCAGAAGGATGTGAAAGACGTTTCCGATGTGGAATTTGCGATTCTGGAACCTTCAGGGGAGCTTTCCGTTTTTGAAAAAGACGACGAAGCGGAGGAGATGTCCTATCCGCTCCCATTTATCATAGACGGGCATATTCAGTGGGATCATCTCGAAAAAGCCGGGAAGGATGAAATGTGGCTGCGGCGCGAGCTTCGCAAGACAGGAATTGATTATGTGAAAGACGTCTCCTACTGTGCGCTTCAGCAGAACGGCGTGTTATATATTGATGAGAAAAACGATTAGCGTACGGAAGTAATTTTTCTCCAGTGCGACCGTTTGAAAAATCCGGCAGACCACAGCAGAATGACAAAGATCAGCCCTGATGCCGATGCCCCCGCAGCCACCTGAAGGAAACGGGGAAGAGGTTCCCACCACGGCTCGAGCAGAGCATTGGTTCCAAAGACGGCAGCACCGGCAGCCGCGGGAATGAAAAGAAACGCTTTTCCTTCCAGGATGAATCCTGCTGCCTTGGTCACCATATGAAAATGCAGCATCGTGACAAGTACCATATTTACAGCGATGGCAAGAGCGGCCCCGGTAATGCCGAGCTCCGGCTGGGAGGTAAAGACAAATAGAAGAGACATTTTGATAACAGCACCAGTCAGTGTATTTAACATAGCCGTTCTGGCGAGGTTCAGCCCCTGAAGAACGGCCTGAAGCGGCGCCTGCATATACAAAAAAAGACTGAAAGGAGCAAGGGTCTGAAGCAGGTAGGCGGTCTCCGGCGAGCTGTACATAACATCCATCACCGGTTCGGCAAACACAAACAAAAAACAGGCACAGAAACTTCCGGCAATCAATCCCGTCCGAAGGGTCTGGCGCAGTCTTTTTTGAATGACATCATACTGCCGCGCAGCAGCCGCTTCACTGACGGCAGGCACGAGTGTGACGGAAAAAGAGTGTGTGATGAATGTGGGAAGCAGAAGCAGCGGGATAACAAAGCCGCTTAGTTCCCCGTACTGGGACGTGGCAGCTGCTGTACCGATTCCGGCAAGAGCAAGGCTGTGCGCAATAACAATCGGCTCCATGAATAACGAGATAGAACCGACAAGCCGGCTGCCGGTCGCAGGCAGGGCAACAGCCATCAAATCCTTAAAGACCGTTCCCCCTCCTTTCAGGGATTGAAAAAACCGGTGCCGGAGCGGCAGTGGTTTATGATGTTTGAACCGCCACAGCAGATAAACCAGTGATGCTCCTTCCCCCGCTACAACGGAGAGCATGGCCCCGGCCGCTGCAAACTCCAGACCGTAAGGAAGAAGAGCATTTGTGCAGACTGCCACAAGCGCAATCCGGACAACCTGTTCGATCATTTGTGATACCGCTGTCGGGGTCATATTCTGCCGTCCCTGAAAATATCCCCGGAGTACTGCAGAAACGGCGGTAACAGGAATAACAGGGGTGATAGCAAGCAGGGAATACAGGGCACGTTCGTCTGTAATAAGATGGTTGGCAAAAAAAGAAGCACTCCACACTAAAAATATAGTGAAAAAAATACTTAACAATCCGGTGACAGAAAGAGATACAGCGAGAATCCGCTTCAGTTTCCGGTTGTCTCCGGAAGGTACGGCCTCTGCGGTTAACTTGGATATCGCCACAGGAAGCCCGAGTTGTGTTAAAGTTATAATCAAAAGCAGTGTAGGGAACGCCATATTATACAACCCGACACCTTCAGCACCGAGAATCTTCGCGGTGACAATTCGGTTGATAAAACCGAGGATGCGGGTCGTTAACCCTGCTGCAATTAATATAATCGTACCTTTAATGAATGTTTGACTCCGCATAGGACGCTCCCGCCTTCTTTTGAAAAATGCTGCAGCATACACCCGCTTTTATGTATATGCGGCAGGGGAGGACGAGCATGACTACTTTTGAACTGGAGGAGTGAATGATGAATACCGCACCGTTTGAAGTATGGAAAGAAGATGTAGAACCGGCTCTTGCCAGTAAAGTGGATGAGTTCCACCGGTTCGGCTACACGATTGTAGACGAGGAAGATATCTGGAACTTCACGATGAAGAAGCTCGAAAAGGAGGAAATCACCCTTCGGATTCACGCTCTTGTACAGGCAGTACTGCACGTTTCCATCAGTGATTACATGAACGATATTACCGTTGCTTCCTATAAGGAAAGTGCGTCCCTTTATTCGTCTAAAGCCGGATTGGAAGAACTTCTCGGCGATATTGAAGCTGGGGGTTCATCAGACCGTCATTTGACATGACAGAAAATGCATCAGTATAATTAACCTGTTGCTGACGAGTAATGGTAAATTTGTACATAATCAGTTGAGTTCCCTGGCAGCGCCCGGATGCTGTAAAAGAACCCTGCGGGCGCTGCTCTTTTTCCTCGAGCGCCGGGTTGCAGGAACAGCATGGAAAATGGAGAGCCGTCTCGCGCATCTCCTCAGGGAGCAGGCTGAAGGAGGATGGAACGTTCATGGTAAAAAAGTGGAGAATTGTCACGTTTTTTGTGATTATCCTGGGGCTGGCCGGCGTTATTTCGCAGACCGTCATGGGTACCGCCAAAGGTATCAACCTTGGCCTTGATTTACAGGGTGGCTTCGAAATATTGTATGAAGTTTCCCCGGCTGAAGAAGGAGAAGAGGTGACAGATGAAACTCTGCAGGCTACTGTCAGCGCACTGAATCAGCGGGTAAATGTACTGGGAGTGTCGCAGCCGAACATAACGATTGAAGGAGAAAACCGGATCAGGGTTCAGCTCGCCGGTGTGGATGATCAGCAGGAAGCCAGGGAACTATTATCCACGCAGGCGGAGCTAAGCTTCCGTGATGTGGATGACAATGTAAGACTGACCGGCAATGCTCTCGAAGAAAACGGAGCAAGTGTCGGCTTTTCTCAGACGAATGAACCTATTGTGACGCTTGAGTTGAAAGACCCGGATGAATTTGGACAGGTAACAGAAAACATTATTAATGAGTATAATCAGCCGAACAACCGGCTTGTCATCTGGCTGGATTATGAAAAAGGTGATTCTTTCAGCGAGGAAGTCCAGAAAGAAGATCCGAAATATTTATCGGCACCGGTTGTGAATGAACCATTGTATAACCAGAACATTCAGATTGAAGGCGATTTTGAGCTCCAGGAAGCGGAATTTCTCGCGGAAGTCCTGAATTCCGGTTCGCTGCCGGTGGAGATGGAAGAGATTTATTCCAACGCCGTCAGCGCCTCCCTTGGTGAAAAAGCGATGGACAATACCATTTTTGCCGGATTTATCGGTATCGGACTTATCCTTGCCTACATGATCGCCTATTACCGGTTCATGGGTGTGATCGCAGCCATTACACTGTCTGCTTACATTTACATTGTACTGCTCATCTTCAACTGGATGCAGGGAGTTCTGACACTGCCGGGTATTGCGGCATTGATTCTCGGTGTCGGGATGGCGGTGGACGCCAATATCATCACCTATGAACGGGTCAAAGAAGAAATCAAGTCCGGCAAAACGATTTTATCCGCTTTTAAAGCGGGAAGCAGGCGTTCATTGTCCACGATACTCGATGCCAACATCACGACGATTCTAGCTGCCGGTGTGCTCTTTTATTACGGAACAAGTTCGGTGCAGGGCTTTGCGGTCATGCTTATTGTAAGCATACTGACCAGTTTTCTGACGGCGGTATCCGGATCACGGCTGCTTCTCGGGCTGTGGGTCCAGAGCAGAATCTTCAATAAAAAACCGCGGGTGTTCGGTGTAAAGGAGAATGAAATCCATGAGTCCTAGTGAAAATAAGCGTTTCATTCCATTTGTAAAGCATAGAAAAAAGTTTTTTACGTTTTCGGCGGCATTTTTTGTGTTAGGCATCATTCTTCTCTTTACCGCGGGTCTCAATCTGGGCATTGATTTTCAGAGCGGTTCGAAAGTGGAAGTGCTCGCCAATGATACGTTGACTGAAGATCAGGTTCAGGAAGAATTCGCCGCTATCGGTGACGGATATAATCCCGATGAGATCACGCTGGCCGGAGATAATAACGAAATGGCCTATGCCAGTTTCATAGGGACGCTCTCCCAGGATGAAATTGCAGAGATCCAGACGTATTTTGGGGAAGAATTCGGTCAGGAGCCAACGGTGAGCACCGTTTCTCCGCAGATTGGCCAGGAACTTGCCCAGAATGCGCTCATTTCAGTTCTGATTGCGTCTGTCGGCATCATTTTGTATGTGACGATACGATTTGAGTTCTGGTATGGCCTCGCTTCCATTGCGGCCCTGATGCATGATGCGTTCTTTATCATCGTTGTATTCTCGATCGTCCAGTTTGAGGTGAATGTGCCGTTTATTGCGGCGGTATTGACGATTGTGGGGTACTCCATCAACGATACGATCGTAACATTTGACCGAATTCGGGAAAACATGAGCTACGAGGAGGAAATAACCTCCTTTGATGATCTTGCCAGAGTGGTGGATCTCAGCCTGAACCAGACGCTGGTACGTTCCATCAATACAGTGCTGACGGTCGTCATTGCAGCAGCTGCGATCTTTTTCCTCGGCGGCGAGGCCATCCGTTCATTCTCGTTTGCCCTGTTGATCGGCCTGGTAGCAGGAACATATTCTTCCCTCTTCCTCGCATCCCAATTATGGCTCTCGTGGAAATGGAAGAGTATTCAGCGGGGATGGAATAAACCGCAGGAAGAAAAAGATCCGGAAGATCTGGAGCCGGAAGTATGAGTCATGGTATATTACCATGACTTTTTCATTGTTATACTACATGTACAGTGATTTGGAAACGGGGGTTCAGTCCGGTGAAAGAAGATAAACGATACAGAATGGTGCGTTTCGGTGCCGTCGTCGGCATTGCCGGCAATGTGTTTCTGGCTGTATTTAAGGGAATTATGGGAATTCTTACGGACAGCCGGGCACTCATCGCAGATGCCGTTCATTCCGCTTCTGACGTGGTGGGATCGGCAGCGGTGTTAATAGGGGTGCGGGCTGCTGCGCTGCCGCCCGACCGGGATCATCCATATGGACATGGTAAAGCAGAGACCGTAACAGCCATTATTGTCGCTGTCCTTCTTTTTATCGTTGGGTTTGAAATCGGTCTTAATGCGCTGCAGGATATCGGGGAACCGGTTGCAGTCCCGCGTACGGCAGCGCTCTATGCAATCCTGTTTTCCATTGTTGTGAAGGAAGGAATGTTTCGATATAAACATTTCCTGGGTAATAAGTATAACAGTGATGCACTTATTACCGACGCCTGGCACCACCGCTCCGATGTTTTTTCCTCTATCGCGGCGCTTGCCGGGGTGGGAGCTTCCATCGCCGGAGCTCATCTGGAGATCGGCTGGATGCTTTACGGCGACCTGGCAGCCGGCCTGTTTGTATCCCTCTTAATCATGAAAATGGCCTGGACACTGGGGAAAACATCGATTCACAATGCCCTTGATCATGTTCTTCATGCTGAAGATACGACCGTGATGCGGGAAAAAGTGAGCAGAGTGGACGGAGTTCTTCATATTGACGAATTTCTGGCAAGAGAACATGGACATTACGTCATCATTGATATCAAAATCGCTGTTGATCCGTTTATCACGGTACAGGAAGGGCATGATATCGGCAAAAATGTCAAGGAACAACTGCTTGAAGAACCGAAAGTAAAAGATGTGTTCGTGCATATTAACCCGTATGAAGAAAACATCTGAAAAGGATGGTGCAGATGAAAGGACAATCGGCATTAATACTTGGAGCGGCTGCGGCGCTTGTGATCGCTGTCTTTGCCGTTATGAACGTCGACGGTGTAGAAGTCAACTATATGTTCGGCACGGCGGAATGGCCTTTGATACTGATTATTCTCGGCTCAGTACTGATGGGGGCGGTCATTACAGGATCATTGGGAATTATTAAAGTGTACCGCCTGCAGCAGGAAATAAAACAGCTGAAACAGGGAAGGGACAGAAAAAACGAGAAAGAGACTTCCTCGACCGCATCAGCAGAAGCCGGATCGGCAGAAGGGAAAAAATCAAAGTCATCGTCTGCCGAATAACCATTATCAGAATCCACCACTACCAATTGTAACCCCTGACCTGCTTTAGTATAATGAGTGGGTCAGGGGTGGTTTTTTCATGTTAAGACCGAAAACACGCTGGATCGTGGAGGATTCCTCCTTTTCCGGAAAAGATATGCTCGAAAAAGAACTGAACCTGTCTTCTATGACAGCAGCGCTGTTGTCGAAAAGAGGATACGAGACAGTAGAAGACGCTTCCCTTTTTATAAAAAAATCGATGGAAGGCGTGCATGATCCGTTTTTAATGGACGGTATGCAGGAAGCAGTGGACCGGATTCAACAGGCAGTAAATGATAATGAAAAGATACTTATTTTCGGAGACTATGATGCAGACGGCGTCTCCAGTACGATGATTATGATCCATGTGCTGAAAGAACTAAAAGCAGATTTCGGCTGGTACATACCAAACCGTTTCACCGAAGGGTATGGTCCGAATATACCGGCGCTGGAGCAGGCGGCGGAGGAAGGAGCTTCGCTTGTTGTTACGGTTGATACCGGAATATCCGCTGTCCCGGAACTGAAAGCAGCGAAAGAGATGGGGCTCGACGTGATTGTTACCGACCATCACGAACCGCCTCCGGAACTGCCGGATGCCTATTGCATCCTAAATCCAAAAAAACCAGGCTGCCCGTATCCGTTTAAGGAACTCGCCGGCGCTGGTGTAGCGCTGAAAACAGCAGAAGCAGCACTCGGTTATTTTCCTTCACATCTTCTTGATATATTTACAATCGGAACCATCAGTGATCTCGTTCCGCTTCTGGACGAGAACAGAATACTCGTTTCCAGGGGTCTGAAAGCACTGGCCGTATCAGAAAAACCAGGAATTCAGGCGTTGAAACAGATATGCGGGATCGACGATGGCCCAATGGAGGAAGATCATGTCGGATTTGCGATCGGTCCCCGTATCAATGCGGCAGGAAGAATGGAAGCGGCCGATCCTGCTGTTCACCTGCTTGCTTCAGGAAGCCGGGAAGAAGCGGAGGAATGGGCGAATGTCATAGACGGACTGAACAAAGAACGCCAGAAAATCGTAAATCAGATGACCAAGGAGGCGGTGGAAGAGGTGGAAAACAGCTTTCCGCCGTCGGAAAACTGTGTGATCGTTATCGCACGTAAGGGATGGAGCCCCGGAGTGATTGGAATTGTCGCCTCAAGACTGACGGAACGTTTTTACAGACCGGTGGTTGTTCTCGGCATTGATGAAGAGACCGGCGAAGCGAAAGGATCCGCGCGGAGCATTGAAGGGTTCGATATGTTCCGTGAACTATCCCGTAACAGGGATCTTCTTCCGCATTTCGGCGGCCACACGATGGCAGCTGGATTGACGATGGATGAAAACGACATTCCCGAATTAAGGGAGCGTCTGGAAAAGCAGGCCGCTGCGTCGCTTCAGGAAGAGGATTTCATCCCTACTACAACAGTGGATATGGAAGTGCCGATAGAGAACGTCACAACAGCGGCTCTGGAAGAACTGCAGAAATTGGGGCCTTTCGGTGTCGGCAATCCCAAACCTGTATTCATGCTTCGAAATGCCGTACTGGCAGCAAAACGAAAAATAGGCAGTGAAAAAAATCACTTAAAAATTGAAATGGAACAAAGTGGAAAACGTATCGACGGAGTCGGTTTCCATCTCGGCGCACTGGATGACTACATGACAGAATACGCACGCGTCCGTGCGGCAGGGGAGCTCTCCATCAATGAATGGAACGGATACCGGAAGCCGCAGCTGATGGTAAAAGATATGGCGGTGGATGAGTGGCAGCTGTTTGATAAAAGACAGCAGCACAATACGGAAACATCCCTGCGCCAGATTCCCGATGCAGCCACGACAGTGATCGTCTTTCAGGAAAAGAATACCCACCATTTCCAGTCGATATGCACGGATAAAACCATTCTCTCCTATCAGGAAGCTCTTTGCTCAGAGCACCGGGCGGCAAACCTTGTTTTCGCCGATATGCCGGAACACGCGCGGCAGGTGGAAGATGTACTCTCACAGATCCATGACGTTGAAAACATATATGCTTTTTTCTGCGAGAAAGAACCCCTTTACTTTCAGGCTGACCCTGCAAGAGAAGATTTCAAATGGTTTTATGCGTTTCTGAAAAAAAGACAATCCTTCAACCTGGAAAAGCACGGAGAGGAACTTGCACGTAGAAAAGGATGGAAATACAGTACCGTGTCCTTTATGAGCCGCGTGTTTTTTGAGCTTGATTTTGTTACAATGGATAACGGTATGATAAAGGTAAACGATGCTCCCGCCAAACGGGATCTGTATGATTCGGAGTCCTATCAAAAACACAAGAATCAAAGAGAAGCGGAACAGATATTCCTGTATTCTACATACAAGGAACTGAAAGAGAAAATAGCGCCGTTTATCCAGGCAGCCGGCGGTAATAACCACAGTAAGGAGAAGGTAGGCCATGGACTTTAAAGACTATATTACGATTATTGAAGATTATCCAAAAGAAGGGATACGCTTCAAGGATATTACAACATTGATGCAGAACGGACCGGTGTATAAGCAGGCGGTGGATGAAATGACCGCCTTTGCTGCCGACCGGAATATTGATGTTGTTGTGGGACCGGAAGCCAGAGGCTTTGTCGTAGGCTGTCCGATCGCATATTCTCTCGAAAAAGCGTTTGTACCGGTACGCAAAAAAGGAAAACTGCCGCGTGAAACGGTAGATGCAGATTACGGACTGGAATACGGAGAGGCGAGCCTTTCCATTCATAAAGACGCCATTCTGCCCGGACAGAATGTATTGATCACCGATGACCTTCTGGCAACCGGGGGGACGGTCAATGCCACGGTCCAGCTCGTGGAGGAACTGGGAGGAAGAGTAGCGGGTATGGCTTTCATGATAGAACTGTCCTATTTGAACGGCAGAGAAAACCTGAAAGACTATGACATCTTTTCCCTCGTTACATTCGAATAGACATCCACGAAGGTGCTCTTTTGCGGGAGCACTTTTTACTATCCGAAGGTTCGCTGCGTACGTTGGATTTCTTGGTTTTTCGACTCATTTCTTTATCCTTTACAGAAATGAAAAATTTAAAGATAATATAAAGAAATAATGATTTTAGAAAGGCTTGCAGGGTGATTTCATGACCATCGATGAAGTGTTGGAAAAATCCAGGGAATTTTTGTCGGAAGATGACGTTTCTTTTCTGGAACGTGCTTATAAATATGCCGAAAATGCTCACAAAGATCAGTACCGAAAATCCGGGGAACCTTACATTCTGCATCCGATTCAGGTAGTTGGAATCCTGGTCGAACTTCAGATGGATCCCGATACGTTAGCTGGAGCTTTTCTGCACGACGTCGTGGAAGATACGGAAGTGACTGTGGAGGATATTGAAGAAGCGTTTAATGAAGAAGTTGCCATGCTGGTGGATGGAGTCACCAAGCTGAAAAAAATAAAATATAAATCAAAGGAAGAACAGCAGGCGGAGAATCACCGGAAAATGGTGGTTGCCATGGCCAAGGATATACGTGTTATTTTGATCAAGCTGGCCGACCGCCTCCACAATATGCGGACGTTAAAGCATCTTCCGCCGGACAAGCAGCGGCGGATTTCAAATGAAACACTGGAAATATTCGCCCCTCTTGCCCACCGGCTCGGTATATCCACCATCAAATGGGAACTGGAAGACACGGCCCTGCGTTATCTGGACCCGCAGCAGTATTACCGTATCGTCAATCTGATGAAACAGAAACGGGCGGAACGGGAACAGTATATAGACGAAGTGATACAGGAAATCCGGGTGAACATGCAGAATACGAATGTAGAAGCGGCTGAACTGTACGGCCGGCCGAAGCATATCTACAGCATTTACCGTAAAATGGTAAAACAGAAAAAGCAGTTTAATGAAATCTATGACCTGCTGGCGGTTCGGATTATCGTGAAAAGCATTAAAGACTGCTACGCGGTGCTCGGTATCATTCATACGTGCTGGAAGCCGATGCCGGGCCGTTTCAAGGATTATATTGCCATGCCGAAAGCCAACATGTACCAGTCTCTTCACACGACCGTTATCGGTCCGAAAGGCGAGCCGCTGGAAGTACAGATCCGATCGGAGGATATGCATCGCGTAGCTGAATTCGGGGTTGCCGCCCACTGGGCCTATAAAGAAGGGAAGCCGGCGTCGGGCACATCCCTTGAGGACAAGCTGACCTGGTTCCGCGAAATTATAGAATGGCAGAACGAAACATCGGATGCCCAGGATTTCATGGAATCGCTGAAAATGGATCTTTTTTCGGATATGGTATTTGTGTTTTCGCCGAAAGGGGATGTGATCGAGCTTCCCCGGGGATCGATACCAATTGATTTTGCCTACCGGATTCATACCGAGATCGGAAACCGTACCATCGGCGCCAAAGTGAACGGAAAAATGGTTCCGCTCGATTATCAGCTCAACACCGGTGATATCGTTGAAATGTTGACATCCAAACATTCTTACGGCCCGAGCCAGGACTGGCTGAAGCTGACCCAGAGCTCTCATGCCAAAAACAAGATCAAGCAGTTCTACAAAAAGGAACGCCGGGAAGAAAACGTGTCCAAAGGCAGGGACATGGTGGAAAAAGAGCTGAAATCACAGGGGTACGACCCCAGGCAGGCACTAACCGACGAAAACAAACAGGAGACCGCCGACAAATTCAGTTTCAGCAGTGAAGAGGACATGTTTGCGGCAGTCGGCTACAATGGTGTCAGTCCGAAACAGATCGTAACGAGGCTGACGGATAAAATACGCCAGCAGCAGGAACGGGAAGAAGAACAGAAGCCCGTAGCCGAGGCGGTGAAGGATGTCACCACCCGGACCGAATCGAAAAAAACGAGCGCCGGTGTCAATGTTAAAGGGGTGGACAACCTGCTTATCCGGCTCTCCAAATGCTGTAACCCGGTTCCCGGTGATGAAATCATCGGTTTCATCACGAAAGGCCGCGGGGTGTCGGTCCACCGTACCGATTGTCCGAACGTCCAAAACGTCGAAGAAACGTCCCGTCTGCTGCCGGTGGAATGGGAAGCCACGAATGATAAACGCAAAAACTACAGCGTCGATATTGAGATTACCGGATATGACCGCCGCGGTCTCTTAAATGAAGTGCTTCAGGCGGTAACAGAAACAAAAACCAATATTACAGCGGTTAACGGCCGTTCCGATAAAAATAAAGTAGCGGTTATAGATGTCACCATCTCTATAGCCAATATCGATCATCTGCACCGGGTGGTGGAAAAAGTGAAAAAACTGCCCGACATTTATTCGGTACGCCGCAGAATCCATTAACGAAGACAGGAAAGGATACAGAAGCCATGCGTGTAGTCATACAGCGGAGCAGCAGCGGAAGCTGTGAAGTGGATGGAGCCGTTACCGGTTCCATTGAACACGGAATTGTTCTTCTCGCCGGATTCACCGGAGACGATACGGAAGAGGATATCACATGGATGGCGGATAAGATTGTGAATCTCCGCATCTTTGAAGACGACGCGGGAAAAATGAACGAATCCCTGCTCGACCAGGGCGGAAACATTCTGTCCGTACCCCAGTTCACCCTTTACGGGGAATGCAGAAAAGGAAGGCGCCCGAATTTCATGCAGGCGGCTGCACCGGAGGAAGCAGAATCCCTGTTTCACCGATTTAATGAACGGCTCGCCGAAAAAGGGGCGGCAGTGGAAACCGGACAGTTCGGCGCGGAGATGAACATTTCTCTCACCAACCATGGACCGGTCACTTTCATTATTGATTCCCCTTCGTAAAACAGCTTGACAATCCGTCCGGAGATTCGTATGATAATTATCAGTTATGTATGACGATACAGATGACAAACGGCCGGCGACAGAGAAAGTAAACAGGACCGGGGCATTGCAGAGAGGAACTGCTGCAGCTGAGATCAGTTCCATGCCAGCTTGTTGAAAGACACTCTCGAGGCTCCGCTTCGAAGGCGCATGATGCTTGTAGGGGCGGACGTAACCAGGCGTTAACGGTAAAGAAGCGGAAACATGTCTGTCATGTTTCAACCAGGGTGGCACCACGGGAATAACTCGTCCCTCGTATTTTACGGGAGACGGGTTTTTTATTGCAGAAAATCAGGCGGAGAAAGGAGCTGGAGATATGAATATACGTATACCGAGAGGAACGCAGGATATTCTGCCGGGGCGCTCAGAGCACTGGCAGTACGCGGAGGCAGTCTGGCATGATATCTGCCGCCGATTCAATTATTCGGAAATACGGACCCCGATTTTCGAACAGACGGAATTGTTCCAGCGCGGTGTCGGTGATACGACCGATATCGTCCAGAAAGAAATGTACACATTTGAAGACCGCGGGGGCCGTAGTCTGACGCTGCGGCCGGAAGGAACCGCATCGGTCGTTCGTTCCTATGTCGAAAACAAGCGGTTCGGTCTGCCGGACCAGCCGGACAAACTGTACTATTCCGGTCCGATGTTCCGGTATGAACGCCCGCAGTCGGGAAGGATGCGCCAGTTTGTCCAGTTTGGAGTCGAAGCCATCGGAAGTGCCGATCCTGCTGTCGACGCGGAAGTTATCGCGCTGGCGATGGAGTTTTACAGGGAAACCGGGCTCCACGGACTGAAGCTTGTCCTGAACAGCCTCGGGGACCAGGAAAGCAGAGAGGCTCACCGGCGTGCGCTGATTGGTCATTTCAAGCCTCATATTCAAGAGTTCTGCAGTGACTGTCAAAGCCGGCTTGAAAAGAATCCGCTCCGCATCCTCGACTGCAAAGAGGATAAGGATCATCCGCTCATGCAGGATGCTCCATCCATTCTGGATTATCTCAATGACGATTCCAGGCGGTACTTTGAGACGGTCCAGGAACTTCTGGACAAAATGGATATCGCGTATGAGGTCGACCCGAATCTTGTCCGGGGCCTGGATTACTACAACCATACCGCCTTTGAAATCATGATTGAAGGTGAAGGATTCGGCGCCATTTCCACGCTGATGGGCGGAGGACGCTACAACGGACTTGTGGAAGAACTGGGCGGCCCGGAATCGCCCGGAATCGGTTTTGCCTTGAGTGTGGAACGCCTTTTGATGGCGCTGGATACCCAGGACGTGGACATTCCGGTCCAGAAAGGCCTGGACTGCTATCTCGTGACGCAGGGAGAAGAGCCGGACAAAGAAGGAGCGGCTCTTTTGACAGAGCTTCGGAGAGCAGGAATCACTGCCGACAAGGACTACATGAACAAAAAAATGAAAGGGCAGTTTAAAGCTGCCGACAGGCTGCAGGCGACGTTCACAGCAGTACTGGGCGAAGAAGAATGGAAAGCCGGCAGCATCAATGTAAAAAATATGAAAAGCGGCGGACAGGAAGAAGTTGCGATCAAAGAACTTCCCGCCTATCTGTCAGAGCACTTGAAGGAGGAACAAGAATGATTGGACGGACACATTACTGCACAGACATTACGGAATCCACCATCGGCTCCACAGTGGAATTAAAAGGGTGGGCCCAGACAAGGCGCGACCTCGGACAGGTTATATTTATCGACCTGCGTGACCGCAGCGGCATTGTACAGATTGTGGCGAATCCCGAAATTTCGCCGCAGGCTCTGAAAACTATGGATAAAGTCAGAAATGAATATGTTCTGGATGTGAAAGGTACCGTTGTAAAACGGGACGAAGAAACATATAATGACAAAATTCCAACCGGAACGGTGGAAGTTCAGGTGGAGGACGTACACATTCTCAACGACGCCAAACCGCTTCCGTTCCAGATTGAAGATGACACCGATGTGTCAGAAGATGTCCGGCTGCGCTACCGTTACCTTGACCTGCGCCGTGCTGAAATGCGGGAAACGTTTAAAATGCGTCACCGGACGACGAAATTGATCCGCGATTTTCTGGACGAGCAGGATTTTCTCGAAATGGAAACCCCGATGCTGACAAAGAGTACCCCGGAAGGTGCGCGGGACTATCTTGTGCCGAGCCGGGTGCATCATGGAGAATTCTATGCGCTGCCGCAGTCGCCGCAGCTGTTTAAACAGCTTCTGATGGTTTCTGGTTTTGAGAAATATTATCAGATCGTACGCTGTTTCCGGGACGAGGACCTTCGTGCCGACCGCCAGCCGGAATTCACCCAGGTGGACATTGAAGCATCCTTCATGAAGACCGAAGATTTTCTGCCAATGATGGAACGCATGATGCAACGGGTAATGAAAGACGTTCACGGTGTTGATATTAAAGCACCGTTTAAGCGTCTGACGTATGACGAAGCGATGAACCGTTTCGGATCTGATAAGCCGGATACCCGTTTCGGCATGGAACTGGTCGAGCTTTCCGATATTGTGAAAGACAGCGGCTTTAAAGTATTTACCGATGCGTTGAAAAACGGCGGCATCGTTAAAGGCCTGAATGTCAAAGGCGTTGCTGATTCCATGTCCCGAAAGGAAATCGATGACCTCCAGGAATTCGTCGCCATCTACGGCGCAAAAGGGCTGGCGTGGCTGAAAGTGGAGGAAGACCAGCTGAAAGGCCCGATCGCCAAATTCTTCACAGATGAAGAAACCGCTCAGCTTCGGGAAGCACTCGATGCAGAAGCCGGCGATCTGCTGTTCTTCGGTGCAGACCAGAAACAGATTGTCTTTGATGCGCTTGGTGCGCTGCGACTGAAGTTTGGAAAAGAACTCGGTCTCATTGATGAGAATGCGTTCCATTTCCTGTGGGTAACGGAATTCCCGTTAATGGAGTATGACGCGGATGCAGGCAAATACACAGCGATGCACCATCCATTCACAAGGCCGGTACCTGAGGATATTGATAAGCTGGATGATCAACCGGAAGCGGTGAGAGCGGAAGCGTATGACCTTGTGCTGAACGGATATGAACTCGGAGGAGGATCTCAGCGGATATTCGAACGGGACCTTCAGGAAAAGATGTTTACCGCCCTCGGTTTCAGCAGGGAAGAGGCAGAAGAACAGTTCGGATTTCTCCTGAATGCGTTTGATTACGGTACACCGCCGCATGGAGGGATTGCACTTGGACTGGATCGACTCATCATGATCCTGGCCGGACGCAGCAATCTTCGTGATACCATCGCCTTCCCGAAAACAGCCAGTGCCAGCTGCCCATTAACCGGTGCTCCCGGTGAAGTAAGCGACAGCCAGCTGGATGAATTGGACCTGAAAATAGTCCCCCGGGACGAAGAGTAGTATGTATTAAATGTGATCGGTCTGCTGAAAAGCGGTAATGAAGGGTGATGGATCGGTTTTAATCTGAAAGGTCCGCACCCCGCTGGTCGTATGGAGATACAGGAAACCGATCCGGCCGGGCTCCCAGCGGAAGGAAATATCGAACACTTCCCGCAGCGGATATTGGTGATAGCGGCTTTCCAGCCTGTCTTCGAACAGATAAAGCCAGCCGCTGTATTCCTTCTGTTTCTTCTCCAGCCATTCAATCGTCTGCTCGACGTGGATGACTTCCTGTCTGGCAATCCAGTTGGTTGCAGCATGATCGTTTTCCATAAAAAGCAGCTAGTCCTTTCGTTGAAAAGTTTTAACCTGAATACAGTCTATACCCTGATCCGTTCAGCATGAACCATATTCGGGCAAATTTGGTAAGATCCGCTTATTTTTCACCGAAATCAGCAGACATCCCGGCTGCATTCTTGACCGCTTCATCGATAGATGCTATGATGTAATCAATCAATTTGAAGAGTCCTGAGGTGTACGTGGGACACTAATCGTTTTGAGCCAACAGTTTTACATTGGGAGCCCGGACGTTTCAATTGGAATGGCATGCCTCTTTTAAGTGGAAGTCTGCACAATTGAACAGGGCACCCACCTGCCGAGAGCAGGCTTCAAAACTAAGTCAGTTTGACGGCACATCGGGACTCTTCTCATGTAATCAATATCAGTCAGCCCCAGGGGATGAACTCCTCTGGGGTTTTATATTTATATATTAAAAAATTAGGGGAATTTCTTCTTTCCCTCCGCTGACTATGAGATAATGAACAGCGTGGTTCTTTAACTCTCCACCATTTTTTCGAGGTTACCGTTTCTGTCCATACGAAAAAGGTGGGGAACCGGATCTGTTTCTTCTGTGACAGCCATTTCCCTTGCCCGATTCATCATACTTATAATCGTCTCATAGTCCTGTTTGACGGCTTGGTAGTCGCTGTTTATTCTATCGATCTCCTCCTGCAGTTCACGGTTCCGGGACTCCAGGCGGGTAATCGTTTCGCCTGTCGTCTCCGTTAACGAAGATTCCAGCTGTTTTTCCAGCTCAGCCAGGGCTTCAATAATAGATTCAACAGACGACACTTCAGATGGTTCCGTGCGGTTCTTCACGTTCGAAACAGCTGTGCGTGCCGAATGTCTTAAATATTGTTTACGTTCGCGTTTCGCTGTTTTAATTTCATCCTTATACTTGGCCCGTACGATGGCGTTCCATCGGAAACCGCAGGCCGCCGATGTTCTGTCCAGCGCATCCCCGGCTTCATCAAAAGCATTCAGCTGCGTGCTCCCTTTTCGGATATGCTGCAGAATGGTATCAGCCAAAAATCGGTCGTCCCGGTCGGACCAGGCGTCCTGTCTTACATTCACGGATGCATCTCTCCTTTTTCATCCATAGATTGACAGCTTCTAGTGTAGACGGGAATAGAGAGATATATACGTACAGGATTCACAGGTTTTGACGCCAAAAAGGATGAAGACCAAGGCAGGTGATAAAAATGAAAACCCTCCGATCTAAACTATTAGTGATATTTCTGGTGATAACCTGTGTTCCGCTGACAGCAGCGGGCATTATTTCATACCAGACCCAGAAGAATGATCTGACCGACCGTATTGAACAGACGCTGTTTATTTTTACGGACAACCTGTCTCTTGCGATTGAGGATATTATCCGGGAACGGCTTACCGATCTGGAGCAGCTTTCGGATAATCCCGTCCTGATGGATGAAGAGGCGGAAGAGGAAGAGATCCGGCAGGAATTTATGAAATTCATACATAACCATGAACTGTATTACGGGCTTATCTTTGTCAATCCGGAAGGACGGGTGACCGTAGATACGGACGGCACAGTGGTAGGCAATAATGTCTCAGAGAGGGAATGGTTTCAGGAAGCGGGGGAAGGCGGCCTTTTTCTGTCAGACATTTTTCTTTCTCCGGTGGTGGACAGTCCCATCCTTGCGATGGCCTCCTCCGTGGAAAATGAAGACGGAGAGATTATCGGAGTCATATCTCCGTCCTTTGACCTTGAACATTTATGGTCGTTTTTATGGGACCGCATTGACGAATATTCGGAACAGCAGAAAAACGTTAACACCAATGGGGATACTTTTATTCTGAATCAATCGGGGGACTATATCGCCCACCCGAATCAGGATTACATTCTGCAGAAGAATTTTCTCGAAGAAACAAATAAAAACATAGAATCGATGGAAGAAATCAGGAACCGGCCCGGTCTGATCCATAACGAACAGAAAGAAAGCGTAAGCGCCATTGCCCCTGTCGGTCAGATGGAAGGGTTCAGTAATAACTGGTATGTCGGTATTTCTGTTCCGGAGGAAGAAGTATATGCTCCGCTGAGGAATCTTCTTTGGAAATATCTCGCCCTGTTCAGTGCAGCGCTTTTAATCACCGTAACTGCCGTGTTCAAGTTATCCCGCTACATTGTGAGACCGGTCGAAAAACTGGTATCGGCTACCAGTGATTTTGCCGGCGGGAAAAAGGTGCTGCCGCTTCAATCGAACGCTTATGAAGAAATCAATAAGCTAACAAGGACGTTCAACGACATGACCGAACGTCTGGAGGAGCGGGAGCAGGCACACCGCAAGTCAACACTGATTCTGGAGACGACGGACAACGGGGTTATTTCCATTAACCGGCATGACCTTACGATTACGACGTTTAACCGGACATGCGAAAACCTTTTTCAGTGTGACAAAGAACAGGTGCTGGGCCGGACACTTGAAGATGTAAAAGAGATATGCCCGGATTTTGCTTCGTTTATCCGTCATGTGCAGTTATCCAGTGGAAGTGACCAGCGTTCGCTGATATACGAGTTTGACTGTACCATTCAGGAACGCACACATTCCTTTTTCCTGAGTAATACGCCGCTGCCGGCGCTTGAAAAGAACGGTGGTGTGGAAGATGTTCTGCTTGTGTTTAAAGACATTACAGAGAAGAAAGACATGGAAAAGGAACTGCTCCGCAGTGAAAAATTAAAAGTAATCGGCAGACTGTCGGCCGGGTTTGCGCATGAAATCAGAAACCCGCTGACAACCATCCAGGGTTTCATGCAGCTGTTCAACGAAACATCCGAAACAGGAGGATCAGAGAACTATCATTATCAGATTATGATGTCGGAAATAGAACGGGTGAACAGTATCGTTGAAGATCTGTTAACCATTGCAAGGCCGGAGAAAAAAGAGCAGAAAGAGTATGTCGACCTGAACGAAATGATCCACGAGACGGTCGTTTTATTCCAGGGACGGACGGATCATAAAAATATCACATTGGAAACAGCGCTGCAGGATACGCTGCGGACGGTTTACGCAGAAGAGAAAAAACTGAAACAGGTATTTATGAACTTCATCAAAAATGCCGTAGAAGCGGTGGAGCAGGACGGACGTATTGTTATTGAAACGAAACAATGGTCCGGTACAAACCAACACGGCGTGCTTGTCCGTATTGCAGATGATGGCTGCGGCATGGATGACGAAACGCTCGATAAACTGGGAACTCCGTTTTACACAACGAAGTCGGACGGCACCGGTCTCGGCTTAATGACCTGCTTTCAGATTATTGAAGAAGCCGGCGGGAGGATCCATGTACAAAGTGAAAAAGAAAAGGGGACGGAATTTGAAATCTGGATCCCCGAGCAGTAAAAATGGCAGAGGCACCGGCTCAGGTACCTCTGCCGTTTTCCATATTGTAGTAAATGTCGGCTAATGATCGTTCGAATTTACTGGTGTCTTTGGGTACATAATATCTGTCATTTTTCAGTGTATCCGGGAGATACTGCTGGGGCAGCCACCCTCTCGGATCGTTGTGCGGGTATTGATAGGCGGTGCCGCGCCCGAGGTTTTCCGCTCCTTTGTAGTGGGCATCTTTCAGATGAACGGGAATTTCCGGTGTTCCATGCTTCAAAAGAGCCTCCCGCGCCTGATCAAAGGCAGTATAGGCACTGTTTGATTTCGGGGAAAGGCATAACTCCACGACGACATCGGCAAGCGGTATTCTTGCTTCCGGAAATCCAAGCCGTTCTGCTGCCTCTACGGCCGCAAGTGCTCTCGGGCCGGCCTGCGGACTTGCCAAGCCGATATCTTCATAAGCGGTCACAACGAGACGCCTGCCGATACTGACCAGATCCCCGGCTTCAACGAGCCGTGCGAGGTAATGAAGGGCTGCGTTCACATCGCTCCCGCGGATCGATTTCTGAAAAGCGGACAACACATCATAATGGGCGTCGCCGTCTTTGTCATGCTGGAAACTTTTTTTCTGAATGCACTCTTCGGCGGTGGCCAGATCGATGGTAATCGTTCCGTCTTCCACCGGTGGAGTGGAGAGCACTGCCAGCTCCAGCGCACCGAGCGCCGTCCGGAGATCTCCGCCGCCTGCTTCAGCGAGATGACGGGCGGCATCGCTCTTCAGCTCAGCCGGGTACGTTCCAAGTCCCCTCTCGTCGTCCTCAAGAGCCTGATACAATGCCTCCATCCCTTCTTCGATGGACAGCCGGTGCAGCTCAAAAATCTGGCAGCGGCTCCGGATGGCCGGATTGATAGCGTGATAGGGGTTGGCTGTCGTAGCACCGATCATGATAATCAATCCTTTTTCCAGATGAGGCAGCAGGAAATCCTGTTTCGTTTTATCGAGTCGGTGGACTTCATCCATAATGACGATCAGTTGATTGGAGATCTTTGCCTCTTCCACCGCGATCTCCATATCTTTTTTGTTATGTTCGACGGCATTCATCATTTTAAACGGGGTGTCGGTACTGCCCGCCACTGCCGAAGCAATGGATGTTTTTCCGGTGCCGGGAGGTCCGTAAAGAATCATGGAGGTCAGTTTTCTCGTCTGAATCATGCGCTGCAGCAGCTTTCCTTCGCTGAGAATGTGCTGCTGCCCGATGACTTCACCGGCCGTCCGCGGACGCATACGGTAGGCGAGCGGCTGCTGTTTATTCATAATAAACGCTCCTTCATAAATGGGGACATACCCCGGATGGAAGTGTTACGTTATGTTAGAACATCAGTTCTACTGTAACACAAAAAGAAGAGGAGAAACAGGGAAGAGGCAGAGATAAGACAGCATCTTATGCAAAACCCCCCCGATTCATGCTATAATGACGAAGGATTATATCGAAATGAACAGAAAACAGGACAGTGGCTGCCCTTAATCGGAGAGCAGGGATGGTATGGAAGGAACGTTTGCAAAACATGAGCATTTCATCACAAGATGGCTTGTATTCACAGCCGGAGTCATTATTATGTCTTTCGGCATTGCACTTATGATCAGGGCCGAACTTGGAAGTGCGCCGTGGGATGTGCTGAATATCGGTCTTCGGCACCAGTTCGGATTGACAGTCGGGAGCTGGAGTATCATTGTCGGTATTGTAGTGATCGCATCCGCCTCGATACTGGAACGGCGGCTTCCCCAGGCGGGTGGAATTTTAAATATGTTTCTTGTCGGGATGTTTATCGACCTGTTTCTTTTTATACTGCCGGCGCCGGAAGCCATTGTGATAAGAGTGATAATGCTCCTTGCCGGTATTATTATCATTGGATACGGGATAGGCACCTATATTGCCCCCGGATGCGGAGCAGGCCCGAGGGACAGTTTAATGCTCGCGCTGCAGCAGAAAACAGGCTGGAAAGTATCACGCGTCCGCGGAATTATGGAAATTCTGGTCCTTTTTATCGGATGGGCTCTCGGCGGACCTGTTTTTATTGGAACCGTTCTGTTTTGTATAGGAATCGGCCAGGTGGTGGGCTTTGCCCTGCCGCAGTGTAGAACGATGGTGAACCGACTGATAGAAAGAGGTGGCACAGATGAAAATATCAACCAAAGGCCGTTACGGTCTCACGATTATGATGGCACTGGCAAAAAGGTACGGTGAGGGCCCGGTATCCCTGAAATCGATTGCCAAAGAGCATCAGCTCTCGGAACATTATCTTGAACAGTTGATAGCTCCGCTGCGGAATGCGATGCTGGTAAAAAGCGTGCGCGGTGCCCACGGCGGTTATATGCTGACAAAGGATGCCGCAGATATCACTGCCGGAGATATTATCCGGGTACTGGAAGGACCGATCAGCCCGGTGGAAGTCCTTGATGATGAAGAGCCTGCAAAACGGGATCTGTGGATCAAAATCAGGGACGCAGTTAAAGACGTTCTTGATAATACGACGCTGGATGATCTGGCATCGTTTAAAGGGGACGACGATCACGAATACTATATGTTTTATATTTAAATCACGAGACGGGAGGATGTAACCAATGTCCGCGATTTATGTAGACCATGCGGCTGCCACTCCTGTTGCTCCGGAAGCGGCTGAAGCGATGATGAACGTGCTGAATTCCAATTACGGCAATCCATCCAGCATTCATTCACACGGAAGACAGGCTCGCAAACAGCTGGATGAAGCGCGGCGGACACTCGCGGCAACCATTCACGCCGCGCCGGAAGAAATTGTGTTAACAAGCACCGGCACGGAAGCCGATAATCTCGCCGTAACCGGCTTCGCCTATGCGCATCAAAACAGGGGGAACCACATTATCACATCTGTGGTGGAACATCATGCGGTTCTTCACACATGTGAAAGACTGGAAAAAGAAGGGTTTCAGGTGACATACCTGCCGGTGGATGAAGAAGGCCGGGTAGATGCGCAGCAGGTAAAAGATGCGGTGACGGATGAAACCATTCTGATCACGATCATGCATGGCAATAATGAGACCGGAACGCTCCAGCCCATTGCCGGTATTGCTGCATTTGCTGCCGAAGAGGGCATTGCCGTGCATACGGATGCGGTCCAGTCGTACGGGCTGGAGGTGTTGGATGTACGGGAGATACCTGTCACCATGCTTACCGCGTCTTCGCATAAAATCAACGGTCCCAGAGGGGCAGCGTTTTTATATGTCAAAAAGGGAACCGCCCTCCTTCCGGGAATGACAGGAGGCGAACAGGAACGAAAACGAAGAGCGGGCACAGAAAATGTACCGGCCGCGGCCGGATTTGCTGCTGCCGCAGAGACCGTCGTAAAAGAAAGGGCTCATCACCGCGCCCATACGGCCGCACTCCGGGATCATTTCCTTGCCTGTTTGCGGGAACATGAGGTATCGTTTAAAATAAATGGGCCGGAAGATCACCGCCTTCCTCATATCATTAATGTTTATTTCCCCGGAATTGAAGTGGAGTCTTTTCTCGTCAGGCTGGATATGGAAGGCATTTCAGCGTCCAGCGGCTCTGCCTGCACCGCTGGATCGGTTGAACCGTCCCATGTACTGCAGGCGATGTATCATGATTCCGAACGGGCGCAGGCGTCGGTTCGGTTCAGCTTCGGGATGGTAAACACAATGGAAGAGATGGAACATGTGGCGGCTGTCATTAAAGACATCACAAACAGTATGACAATAGATATTTTTTAACATGGAGGTGAAACCATTGACTTGGACCCGCAAACGTCCGGAAGACACCAGAGTTGTCGTCGGCATGTCGGGAGGGGTGGATTCTTCAGTGACCGCCGCTCTCTTGAAGGATAAAGGCTATGAAGTCATCGGTGTTTTCATGAAAAACTGGGATGACACCGACGAGAACGGTGTCTGTACCGCGACGGAAGATTACGATGACGTGATCACCGTCTGTAATCAACTCGATATCGCGTATTACGCGGTCAATTTTGAAAAGAAATACTGGGATACGGTGTTCACTTATTTTCTTGATGAGTATCAGGCGGGGCGGACGCCGAATCCGGACATTGTCTGTAACAAGGAAATTAAATTCAAGGCTTTTCTGCAGCATGCTCTGACACTCGGTGCCGATTATGTGGCTACGGGCCATTATGCCCGCATCCGCACGGAAAAGGATGGAACGGTTTCGATGCTTCGGGGTGTGGACCGGAACAAGGATCAGACGTATTTTCTGAATCAGCTCAGTCAGAAGCAGCTGGAACGGGTTATGTTTCCTCTCGGAGAGCTGGATAAACAGCAGGTCCGCGATATCGCCCGCGAAAAGCAGCTCCATACGGCAGATAAAAAAGACAGCACCGGCATCTGTTTTATCGGCGAGCGTAATTTCAAGGAATTTCTGAAGTCCTACCTCCCTGCGCAGCCGGGACAGATGGTGACAGAAGACGGAACGGTCAAAGGCACCCACGAAGGGCTGATGTATTACACGCTCGGTCAGCGCCAGGGACTTGGTATCGGCGGCGCCGGCGAACCGTGGTTTGTGCTGGACAAAAACCTTACCCGCAATGAGCTGATTGTCGGTCAGGGCTATTACCATTCCGGCCTGTATTCCGAAGGGCTCCATGCTTCCGGATTCAACTGGATTGATAATACACCAAGGACAGAACCCTTTACCTGTACGGCGAAATTCCGGTACCGTCAGGAAGACCAGAAGGTAACCGTATATCCGAAGGCTGATGGAAGTGCGTACGTGGCATTTCATGAAGCCCAGCGCGCCATCACACCGGGACAGGCCGTCGTATTGTATGAAGGAGAAACATGTCTTGGCGGCGCGACAATTGAAGAAGCGGTAAAAACGGGGGAAAGCGTGGGATCGTAACCGCGTTTTCCCTTTTTACTTTACAGGAAAAAGGAGCGAAAACCATGGATGAAAATGAAAAAGCGATTGAGGCAATTTCAAAAGGAGAGCTGGAAAAAGCGCTGGAACTGCTGAATCAGGCAATCGAGAACAACCCGGAAGACGCGACGGCCTATATCAACTTCGGTAATATCTTAGCTGAAGCCGGAGAACCGGAACGGGCCCTCTCTTTTTACGAGCAGGCGATAACAAAAGATCCGGAAGCAGCCGCCGCCTATTACGGAGCGGGCAATGTCTCCTATAATGCCGAAGAATACAGTGAAGCATTAAACATGTACCAAAAAGCCCATACAGCTGGTCTAGATGATGCCAGTCTGCATTACATGATGGGGCTTGCCTATTATCAGACGGAAAAAATTCCTCACGCGCTTGCCTGCTTTCAGACTGCGCTGGAATGCGATGAAACGGATACGGAGGCCCGATTTTATTACGGCATGTGCCTGGCTCAGACCGAGCAGCTGGATGAAGCAGCAGAACAGCTGGAGCGGGTGGTAAAAGAAGATGACACGCACGCCGACGCTTACTACAATCTTGGGGTGGCCCAGTTAATGAAAAACGACATACAGGCGGCCATTTCCTCCTTTGACAAAGCCGTCGAGGCGCAGCCGGATCATATGCTCGCCATGAACGGCAGAGAACAGGCGGAAAAGATGCTCGAAGAATAAGCCGGAGGGTGGTTTATCATGACAAATGTTCCCATGGCCGGAGAATCTTATATCAGCGGCACGGTCATACATATCATTTTCCGTAATGAAGATAACGGCTATACGGTGCTGCTTGTAAAAGTACAGGAAGCCTCTGAAGACTGCCGCGAAAAAAAGATTACAGCCGTCGGTCATTTTCCCGTCATAGAAACGGATGAACGTTATCGTTTTGAAGGACAGTTCAAGGAACATCCCCGGTTCGGACGGCAGTATCACGTGCAGACTTTCCAAAAAGAGCTGCCCACGGAACGGGATGCTTTTATCCAGTATTTAGCAAGTGACCGCTTTCCCGGGATCGGAGAGAAAACAGCGGAGAAAATGGTCGATGCGTTTGGGGAAAACGTGATTTCCATCATCCTGGACGATAAAGAAAAACTAAAGCAGATCAAAGGGCTGAACGAAAAAACGCGTCAGAACATCTATGAGGCGATGCTTGAAAACCAGGGAATGGAGCGCGCGATGACGATGTTGACCCGGTACGGGTTCGGCATGGACCTTGCCGTTAAAATCTATCACATTTACCGGGAGACGACGTTTGATGTGATTCAGGAAACACCGTACAAACTCGTCTGGGATGTGGAGGGCATCGGCTTTGTGAAAGCGGACAGGCTCGGCCGCAGTATGGGAATCGGCGAGGATGATCCGGAACGGTTGAAAGCGGGTCTCCTCTATGTGGTGTATGAAAGAACGATGCAGAACGGTCACGTGTACGTACCGCAGGAACTGCTGCTCGAAGAAGCGCAGCATCTCTTGAGCGGCAGTGATTTTCAGGCAGATGCCGCCATCCTGCGTCAGCCCCTGCTTTATTTAATAGAGGAAGAAAAGCTGATCGAAGAAGAGCAGCGTTTGTATCTGCCGTCTTTGTATTTTGCCGAGAAAGGGTTTGTAACGAAAGTAAGACATATGACGGCCCTGGAAGAGTCGGATATTTCGTACTCGGAAGCTGATTTTCTGAAAGCACTCGGTGAAACGGAAGAAGAATTCGGTATAGAATATGCCGATCAGCAGAAAGAAGCCATCCAACGGGCAATGGACTCCAGGCTCATGATACTGACGGGCGGACCGGGAACCGGAAAAACGACAGTGATCCGGGCTATCGTACAGATGTTTTCGAAACTGCATGAATTTCCGCTTGACCGTTCGCAGTATAAAAAGGATGAACCTTTTCCGGTCCTGCTCGCTGCGCCAACCGGGAGAGCAGCGAAGCGGATGAAAGAGTCGACCGGTCTGGAAGCTTTTACGATTCATAAATTGCTGGGGTACAGCGGGGAAGGCGGTGAAGATGTATTTGAAAAAGACGAGGATGAGCCGCTGGAAGGGAAGCTGCTTGTCGTCGACGAAGTGTCGATGGTTGATATGTGGCTGGCGAACCAGCTGTTTCGATCGATTCCCGAAGACATGCAGGTCATTCTCGTCGGCGATGAGGATCAGCTTCCCTCCGTCGGTCCCGGACAGGTGCTGACCGATTTGATGGAGTCCGGTATGGTGCCGGTTACCGCGCTTTCCGTCGTCTACCGGCAGGCGGAAGGCTCTTCGATTATCGAACTCGCCCACGCTGTCAAGCAGGGGGTTCTTCCGGATGACCTGGGAACAGCTTATGATGACCGGCGTTTTTTCCCATGCGGCAGGGATAATGCCGTCGACCTGATTGAACAGGTCTGTGCCGGTGCGTTAAAAAAAGGGTATTCACCGATGGATGTGCAAGTGCTCGCACCCATGTACAAAGGACCGGCAGGGGTTCATGAATTGAACCGCCGGCTGCAGCATCTGTTCAATTCCCCTGATGAAAAAAACAGGAAAGTGACGTTCGGAGAGGCGGTCTACTCCAAAGGCGATGTCATCCTCCAGCTTGTCAACAACCCGGAAGAACAGGTTTATAACGGTGACAGAGGAGTGGTGGAAGCCATTTTTGAAGCAAAAGAGACCGAAGACAACCAGATGCAAATTGTCCTTTCTTTTGACGGAAAAGAAGTCACTTACACCCGTCAGGATCTCAATCAGATTATGCTTGCCTACTGCTCGTCCATTCATAAATCACAGGGAAGTGAATTTCCGATTGTCGTTGCTCCTGTTCTGATGTCCTACCGGCGGATGTTGAAACGCAACCTGCTTTATACCGCCGTGACAAGGGCCAGAGATTATTTGATTATCGCCGGCGAACAGCGTGCACTGCAGTTCGCGATTGACAATGACAGTAAAGATGAACGCTATACAATGCTGAAAGAAAAGCTGACACAACAGGAACAGTCCCGGGAAGACACATGAAGCGGAAAGCCATGTATAGAGCAGCCCCGGACTGGGCAGGATGGTTACTGTTTAAGAATAAAATGAAGCAAAGGATCGATATATTCCATGCACTGCCCATATTGCAAATCAACATTAACCGGAAAGCTTGGCGCGGATCATTATTACTGCTGGGACTGTTTCGTCGAATGGACTGTCGAAAACGGCGAATACACCCTCTATCAAGTAGAGGAAGACGGCACCCTATGCTGCCTCGACGATCTTTTCGGAAAACAGTGGTACCTGGAAGAAGGATAAGAACACTTCTGCCATGAAGGGCAGGAGTGATTTTTATATTCACATATTGAAATATAAATACAAAAATAATTTATAATATTGACATTTTGTTTCATTATCGTACAATAAAAGTAACACAAAAGGTTGGGGGGATGATGGTGGGTGTTATAGCAGGTGTGGATGGCGGCGGATCAAAAACAGTCTGCCGGATCAAAAACCCCGGGCACTCCGGTGTCCATTTTCAGGAATGTATCTCCGGTTCAAGCAATCCGCAGACAGCAGGACTATCTGTCTCGCTGCAGACGGTGGCGGACCTGGTGGATCGTACACTTTTTGTGAATGGCATCGCACCACGGGAACTGTCGGTAGTGGCTGTCGGGATCGCAGGACTCCGTACCACCGAAGAAAAAACTCAGTATCAAGCAAAGCTGAAAGAAACATTTTTAACATTTGAATATTCAAAATATTGTAAAATAAAAGTAGAGAATGATGCTGTCATTGCGCTGCGGTCGTATGTCCACCCTCCCCATCCCGGGATACTGCTTGCTTCCGGGACCGGGTCCATCGCATACGGTATTGATTCGTTGCAGAAGGAATGGAGAAGCGGTGGATGGGGGTGGCTGATTGGCGATGAAGGAAGCGGCTGGTGGATCGGATGGAAAACTCTGCAGACGGCAGCTGCCACTCATGATGGAAGAAATGAAGCTGGTCAGCTGCTGGAAGCTGTGTTGAACGAATGGAATCTAGAGGATCCGGCCCGGCTTACAACAGCGGTGTATCAGTCGGAAGATCCCAGAAAGAAAATCGCTGATCTAACAAGGATGACGGCCAGACTGGCTGAAGAAGGCGACTTTGAGGCAGAGGCGGTGCTGGAAGAAGCCGGCCGCCATTTATCAAACCTGCTGATCAATGTATATGAAAAGAGCCGTTTTTTCCCTGTACCCGTTCCCGTTATATTGCAGGGATCGGTGCTGAATCACATCCCTGCTGTAAGAGAAAGCGTGGAAGCCGGCCTCTGCAGGAAAACATTCCGGATATGTGACAGGGAACCCGGAAAAGAACCGGTGGAAGGAGCACTGAATACAGCATCTGCGCTTGCCATGGATATTACGTGACAGAAAGGATCAGTGGGATGAATACAAATTTATCAGAATTAATAACCGAAAAAAGAAATCCAAGGACAAAAGAGCTGGACCATGCAGACACATTGGATGCTCTGCGGCTGATGAATGAGGAAGACAGTAGAACTGTGGAAGCGGTGAAGAAGGAGCTTCCAAAAATCGCGGGAGCAGTGGATGTGATTTACCACAAAATGGTTTCAGAAGGCGGCCGGCTGATTTATCTTGGGGCCGGTACGAGCGGCAGGATTGGAGTTCTGGATGCTGCAGAGTGTCCACCTACCTTCCGGGTTCCCCATGATCAGGTAATTGGTCTGATGGCAGGTGGAGAAAAAGCGTTGTTTCATGCACTGGAAATATCAGAAGATGAAGAAGAAACAGGAAAACAGGATTTACAGAACATTAGCCTTTCAAAAGCAGATGTCGTCATAGGCATTACAGCAAGCGGGAGAACGCCTTATCCTATCGGAGGCTTGAAATATGCGGGGGAAGTTGGTGCATATACGGTTGCGCTTTCGTCCAATCCGAATCCAGAAATAAGCAGCCATGCCGCTCTCTCTCTGGAAGTGGTCACGGGAGAAGAAGTCCTGACGGGATCCACACGTTTGAAAGCGGCGACAGCGCATAAAATGGTGCTGAACATGATATCGACGATGGTGATGGTGCGGAGGGGGAAAGTATATGAGAATTTGATGGTCGATGTTCATGCTTCCAATCATAAATTAAAAGATAGAGCAAGACGGATTGTGATGGAAGCAACAGGCGCCGGTATGAGAGAAGCCGAGTCCGCGTTGTCCGCGTGCGGGGAGGAAGTAAAATCGGCAGTAGTGATGATTTTAGCAGAATGTGAAGCAGAAGAGGCGGTGTCCCGTTTACAACATCATGGAGGTGATATCAGAAAAGCGTTGCAGGAGGTACGTTAATCGGAGACAGAAGGGATATTAAAAAAAGGGGGAAGTAGTAATGAAGCCGCAATTCACGAGATGGTGGAAAACGGTCGGTATTCTTTCAGCGTTCAGCATAGCCGCGGCCTGTTCATCCGGAGGAGAAGGGGACGAAACTGCTGAATCAGACAATTCGGAGCAGAATACGGAAGAAACATCGGACAATGGGGAAAGCGGAGGGGGAGATGGAAGTCTTTCCGGAGATTTTGAAATTCAGTATTTTGTCGGAGGGTACGGGGACGAATGGTGGAAAGAAGTGATAGGAGATTTTCAGGAGCAGCATCCGGATCTCAATATCATAGAACACGCCGGACCTAATATTAACGAAGAAATGCGGACCCGCTGGGTGTCGAACGATCCTCCGGATGTGGTTTACATTGACGGTGCAGGATCCAGTGAAACCCAGATGGTGGAAGATGGACAGCTGATGAATTTGACGGACTGGGCTGCTGATATTGAACTCGAAGATGGATCGAAATTACTGGACAGTTTTATTGTGGAACCTAATAAATATGATGGAGAGTTGTACAGTCTTCCGCTTGTATTTGATACGTGGGGAACCTGGTACGATAAAGCATGGTTTGAAGAAAAAGGGTGGGAAGTACCCGATAATTTTGATCATTTCATGGAAGTAATGGGCAATATTCAGAAAGAAGAAGGAATGGAACCGTTCGTTACAACCGGGCAGTATCCTTATTATTTCCTGCGTGGGGTGCTCAATCCTGCTTTTGGTGCAGCCGGAGGAGATGAACTGCTGGCCGAACTGACAGCCGGGGAAGAAGGAGCCTGGACTAGTGAGGAGACGCTGAGTGTGATGAAGAAGGTGGAAGAAATGGTTGACGCCGGCTATGTTGATTCGGGCTATGCAGCGCTGAATCATACGCAGTCGCAGATGAATTTTCTTATGCATGAAAACGCATTCATACCAGTCGGGTTCTGGCTCCCGAATGAAATGGAAAACGATACTCCCGACGATTTTGAATACGGGTTTACACCGTCTCCATTTCAGGATGAAGGAGAACCCTATGTCGTCGTTCCAGACTTGAGACCGCTTGCTATAGCGGAAAATGCGGATAATCCGGAGGCAGCCAAGGCATTTGTGGAATTTGTTTTCAAAAGGGAGTACGCCCAGCTGTTTTCTGAATATACCGGTGCGATCATGAATATTTCGGATGTGGACCTTAGTGAAAATCCAGAAGTTCCGGAGTATCTTCAGGAAGCCAATGAAATGATTAACGATCCGGAGCAGGTGGAGATACACTCACTCCCTTATCCGATGAGCGCGGATCTGGAACAGCCGATCAGTGATGCTCTTGTGGCATTGATGTCGGGGGATATCACCGCGGAAGAATTTACGGAGAGAGCGGAAGAAGCAGCAGCAGATTATCGTGACTAAATTGGTGAAAAAGGGGATCTCCCAAAGGATGGTCCCCTCTTCCCTGCACAGCCGGTGTCTGTTGTGAAGGAAAGGAGCGGAACCATGGTTCAGACGAAAAGACAGCGGTACGGATTTTTAGCTTTCTGTCTGCTTCCTACGTTTATACTGTTTCTGATATTTACCATTTATCCTTTGTTCAGCGGTATGTATTATTCTTTTTTTGAAATGTCCGGCGTATCCTCCAATAAAGAATTTGTCGGATTTGATAATTATATTGAACTTTTTCAGGATGAAGTGTTTCCACATACGATCTGGCATGATTACTTTCTTGTTGTGACCAAAGTGACCGGCATTATGATTCTTTCCACATTTTTTGCCGTGGCATTAACCCAGCTTCGTATCAAGGAAGCTCCGTTTTACCGGATTGTTTTTTTCTTTCCAAACATTATGAGCATTGTCGTCATAGGAATTCTTTGGATGTTTATTTTTAATCCGGATCTGGGGCTGATTAATTCAGGACTGGAGGCGGTCGGTCTTGGTGAGTGGACGAAAGCATGGCTGGGTAATCCTGACACAGCTTTGTCCGCTCTCGTTCTGCCATCGGTTTGGGCAGGTATCGGTCTTTTCATGTTAATGCTGATTGGCGGTATATTAACCATTCCGGAAAGTTATTATGAAGCGGCAGTCGTTGATGGTGCAAGCGGATGGCAGCAGTTCTGGAAAGTGACAGTTCCGCTTGTGTGGCCGCAGATTAAGAACTCGATCCTGTATATCGTTATTACGACGTTGAACGGTTCGTTCATCATCGTGCAGGTGATGACAGAGGGAGGGCCTGACAATTCCACCCAGGTGATGGGGTCGTATTTGTACCAGCAGGCTTTTCAGCGGAATAATTTCGGATACGGGGCGACGATTGGTGTGGCTATCCTTATTCTTTCGCTGATTACGGTACTGCTTCTGCAGAAATTCATGAAACGGGAAAAAATTCAATATTAAAGGGGGGAGGATGAATGAAAAGCCGAAATAGAAAAGATATTATCAAACAAACCGGGATCAGAATACCATTGATTTTATGGGCCGCCGCTGTATTGTTTCCTATTATCTGGATGGTTTTAGGGTCTTTCAAGTCCAATGCTGAGATCTATGCATCCCCCTGGGGTCTTCCTGAATCATGGAATTTTTCAAATTATGCGGTTGCCTGGTTTGATTACGGCCTTGGCACCAGTGCCTTGAACAGCATCATGGTGACGGCAGGCGGGACCCTGCTCACCATCATTCTGGCTGTTCCTACGTCTTATGCACTCGAAAGGATCCGTTTTAAGGGAAGTACGCTCATGTATAATTTATACCTGAGTGCGATGATGATTCCGCTTGTTCTCGGATGGATTCCGTTGTTTTTCCTGCTGTTGAACATCAATCTGCTGGACAATCTGTTCGGATTAGTATTAGTCTATGCTATGAGCCAGATTCCCTTCAGCGTATTTATTCTTACTGGATTTATGAGCACGATTCCTGCGGACCTCGAAGAAGCAGCGGCCATTGATGGCATGTCACAGTATCGTATGCTGTTCACTGTCATCACGCCACTTTCGATGACGGGGATTATTACCATTTCCATTATGAATGCGATTAACTTCTGGAATGAATATTTTATGGCGTTGATATTTCTGCAGTCGTCAGAGAAATACACCCTTGCTCTGGCTGTTGATTTTATGAAAAACGAGGCACAATACACAAATGCCTGGGGGACGTTGTTTGCCGGGCTGGTGATAGCAATTGTCCCGGTTATCATTGCTTACGCGGTGTTCCAGCGCAGAATTACCAAAGGGATGACAGAAGGTGCTGTAAAAGGATGATCAAAAGAAAAGGTGAAGCGCATGACAGAACAGAACAGCTCCACTTCTTTAAAAGGCGGACTGACCCTGCTGAAAGAAATGAAGGACTATCTCCCACGCTCGGAACAGAAAATTGCGGCCTATATCGTGGACCACCCTGAATTTTCGGTTCAGTATACCGCACAGGAACTTGCTGAAAAAAGCGGAACCAGCAGTGCGGCCGTCATGAGATTGTGCAAGTCGCTCGGGCTGCAGGGACTTCCGGATCTGAAGCTGCGGATCAACGGTGATCTGCAGATGGAGGTATCAAGAGGATACAGGGAAATAGAGCCGGGAGAATCTTACCGGAAAGTTGTACAGAAAATGCTCTCCAACAGCCGGCAGGCCATTCATGAAACGACGGATACGATGAATTATGATCAGCTCGAGCGTGCCGTTCAATACTTGAAAACAAGCAGCCGACTCTACTTTTTCGGTGTTGGAGCATCCAACTTAATTGCCCGGGATGCAGAGCAGAAGTTTATGAGGATTAACCGTAATGTGACAGCCTTTACGGATCCTCATATGGCTGTCACGCAGCTGGCAAATGCAGATCACCATGATCTATTTTTTGCTGTTTCTTTTTCCGGAGAGACCAAAGAAGTGATCCGGGTAATGGAACTGGCCGCCCAAAAAGGGGTGAAAACCATTTCCCTGACCCGGCTCGGCCAGTCTTCTTTATCCGCAGCTGCAGATTGTGCCCTGTACACATCCGCTTCCATGGAACCGACCGTCCGCAGCGGGGCGACATCTTCGAGGCTTGCCCAGCTGTACATGGTTGATGTTCTTTTTATGTGTGTATTGGCTGAAGCTTATGATCATTCTATTCATTACATGGAAGAGACAAGAAAAGCGGTTGATTTTCTGAAACAGGATTAACAGCCTATGTGGTTTTTCATAAATCGGTGCGTATTGTTCCATCCTAGTGGTAAAAGGGGTGGGACAGCTGATGAATCCTGAACAGGAACGGGTCTGGATGCGGCGCATGCTGACCGCGGCTGCGGTGTTGATAATGGTATATCTCATTTATCTGCTGCACCCGGTCTGGCTTCCGATTCTCAAGACAGCAGGAAAGGTTCTGCTTCCTTTTCTTGCCGCCGGAATCATAGCCTACCTGCTTCATCCGGTGATAGATGTGCTGCATAGATGCCGGCTGCCGCGTCCTCTTGCGATAACAGCGGTTTATGTCATCTTTTTCGGGGGAGGAAGCTGGCTGATATGGTATTACAGTCCGGTGATGTATCAGGAACTGGACCGGTTTATCCGCAGTCTTCCGTTTTATTTTGACCAGGCCTATCAATGGATGACGGCGATTCACCAGCGGGTGGAACTTCTTCCCCCGGTCGTGCATGATCATATGGAAGCCGCTTTTCAGGAGGCAGAAACACGGGCAGTCCGGATGATCCGCGGATGGGCAGGGAGATGGAAGGATATATTCGATTTTGCTGTCATGCTGATTCTTCTGCCTTTTCTAGTGTTTTATCTATTAAAAGACTACAGAGCTTTTCAAAAGATGGTAAAGCGACTGACACCGGTAAAATGGCGGAAGGAAGCACATCTTCTTGCCGTATCCATCGATGAGTCCCTCGGCAGTTATATCCGCGGCCAGTTCCTCGTCGCCGGTACGGTCGGACTTTTATCGACGTTTGCACTCGTCTGGATGGAGATTCCAAACGCAGTCGTTCTCGGCCTTTTTATCGGCCTGACGGACGTTATTCCGTATTTCGGCCCGATTCTGGGCGCCGTTCCTGCTGTCATTGCAGCCGGAACTGTATCGATGAATAAGGCGCTTGCGGCAGCTGGTGTTCTGTTTGTCATCCAGCAGCTGGAAGGAAATCTTCTTTCTCCCTATATTGTCGGAAGAACAGTAGATCTGCACCCGCTCGTGCTTGTTTTTGCTCTTCTGCTTGGATTTGAAGCTGCCGGGGTGATCGGACTTCTTGCTGCTGTTCCGCTGTTTGTCATCGTCCACCATATTACACGTACGTTCCGCACCTATAAAAAAGAGAAACTGAAAGAAGATTGACATATACCGTGATATCTTATATAACTAAAGAAGACAATGGATACAGAAAACGTGAAGATGGGAAAAGTAGACTGAAGCCCCTGAACCAGAGACCGTTTTACCAGGCTGTAATAAAACGGCAGGATTGATCAGTTGAAAGCTGGCCCGGAATGCAGACAAACTCTGCCGTGACGCTGCGTTAAAGCATAAAGTTGACAGGCTGGATGCATCCATCGGTCTGTAAACAGGGTGGTAACGCGAGTCATCTCGTCCCTGCATCAAGCGGGACGGGATTTTTTTCGTACATAAATAATAAAACAAGGAGGAAACATGATATGACGGTTCATACCTCGGCAGAAGTAAGACAACAGTTTCTCGATTTTTTTAAGGAAAAAGGGCACGATGTGGAGCCGAGCGCGCCGCTTGTACCACATGAAGATCCGACGCTGCTCTGGATCAACAGCGGGGTGGCTACACTTAAGAAATATTTTGACGGCCGTATCGTTCCGGATAATCCAAGAATTGTAAACGTCCAGAAATCGATCCGCACAAATGATATTGAAAATGTCGGCAAGACAGCACGCCATCACACTTTTTTTGAAATGCTCGGAAATTTCTCGATTGGTGATTATTTTAAAAAAGAAGCGATCGAATTCGCGTGGGAATTTCTGACGAGTGACCGCTGGATCGGATTCGAAGAAGATCGGTTGTCGGTCACTGTTCATCCGGAAGACGGCGAAGCGTATGAGTACTGGAAAAATGACATCGGCTTACCGGAAGAACGTATTATACGCCTGGAGGAGAATTTCTGGGATATCGGTGAAGGGCCGAGCGGGCCGAACACGGAGATTTTTTATGACCGCGGACCGGCCTACGGCGATGACGCCACGGATCCGGAACTGTATCCGGGCGGGGAAAACGAACGGTATCTGGAAATCTGGAACCTTGTCTTTTCCCAGTTCAATCACAATCCGGACGGCACCTATACACCGCTGCCGAAACAGAATATTGATACCGGCATGGGCCTTGAACGAATGGTATCGGTCATTCAGGAGGCACCGACCAACTATGATACCGATCTGTTCCTGCCGATTATACGCGAAACGGAAAAGATAGCCGGCGTGGAATACGGCTCCTCCGGCGATACGGATACCGCCTTGAAAGTCATCGCTGATCACATCCGCACCGTCAGCTTTGCGATCGGTGATGGAGCGCTCCCATCGAACGAAGGCCGAGGTTATGTCCTGCGCCGTCTGCTCCGGCGCGCCGTTCGATATGCGAAAATGATCGGAATTGAACGGGCCTTTATGTACGAGCTCGTGCCCGTTGTCGGAACGATCATGAAAGATCATTATCCGGAAGTGACAGAGAAAGAAGCTTTTGTCCAGAAAGTCATCAAAAATGAAGAAGATCGTTTTCACGAAAGACTAAGCGAAGGACTTGCCATCCTGTCGGATATTATGAAAAAAGAGAAGGAAAATGGAAGCAGCGTCATTTCCGGCAAAGACGTCTTCCGGCTTTATGATACGTACGGTTTTCCTGCGGATCTTACAGAAGAATATGTTATTGAAGAAGGATTTTCCATTAATGAGAAAGAATTTGAAGAAGAGATGCAGGCCCAGCGTGACCGGGCCCGTGCAGCCAGAAAAGACAGCGGATCGATGCAGACACAAGATGCGGTGCTGTCGGATGTGAAAGCAGAAAGTGAATTTGTCGGATATCACACCCTCCAGACGCAAGCCGCCATTCAGGTCATCCTGCATGACCGGGAGATCACCGACACGATCTCAGAAGGAATGACAGCAAGCATCATTCTGGACCGCACCCCGTTTTACGCGGAAAGCGGCGGGCAGGTCGCAGATACAGGAATCATCTATCACGATCAGGCACAGGCACAGGTGATAGATGTCCAGAAAGCGCCGAACGGTCAGAACCTTCATACGATCGAAGTAACGAAAGGTTCGCTGCGGACCGGATCCGTTGTAGACGCCGCAGTACAAGAACGAAGCCGCGTCGATATTGTAAAAAATCATACGGCAACCCACCTTCTGCATCAGGCTTTGAAGGACGTTCTTGGAGAGCATGTGAACCAGTCCGGATCCCTGGTTGAAAAAGACTATCTCCGCTTTGATTTCTCCCACTTCGGGCAGGTTACCACAGAGGAACTGGAACGTATTGAGCAGATCGTTAATGATAAGGTGGCACAGGCTGTTCCGGTTGTAATTGAAGAAATGAAGCTGGAACAGGCAAAAGAGATGAGAGCCATGGCATTATTCGGGGAGAAATACGGCACGGATGTCCGTGTTGTGCAGGTGGATGACTACAGCATCGAGCTGTGCGGCGGCTGTCACGTAAACAATACGGCAGAGATCGGTATGTTCAAGATTGTGTCGGAGGCAGGAATCGGCGCCGGTGTCCGCAGAGTGGAGGCTGTGACCGGAAGAAAGGCATTTGAATACATCAACGAGCAGCTGTCTCTTCTGAAAGAAACAGGAGATCTGTTAAAAGCAAAAACGTTAAAAGACGTCCCTCAGCGGGCCCAGGCTCTGCAGCAGCAGATACGGGAACTGCAGCGGGAAAATGAGTCCCTTGCCTCCAAGCTCGGCAATATGGAAGCAGGGAACCTGATCCATGAAGGAAAAACAGTAAGCAATGTCTATGTCATCGCCAAAGAAGTGGAGGCTCCGGATATGGACGGTCTCCGCAATACGGTCGATGAACTGAAACAACAGCTGGATTCCGGGATCATTGTGCTCGGCACTGTCAACGACGGGAAAGTAAACATTGCAGCAGGGGTTACGAAAGACTTAACGGAGCAGGGCTATAAAGCTGGGGATATTGTGAAACAGACGGCTTCCATCTGCGGCGGCGGCGGAGGAGGCCGTCCCGATATGGCCCAGGCTGGAGGTAAAAACCCGGAAAAACTTCCCGAAGCACTGGCGGCTGTGGAAGATATTATCCAATCCATTTCCTAAACCAGAATAATTAGTGTACAATAAGGGCAGGCTGTGAACTGTTCATAACGGCAGAGGCCGTTGATATACACACGGAAGTATGTAGGAAGAGGAGGTGTATGGAATGGATTATAATGACAGCACCATGAAGTTTAATGTTCAGGACGATACAGCGGATAAAGATGCAGGTGATGTGTTATTTTCCGTGTATCAGGCCCTGGAGGAAAAAGGCTATAATCCGATCAATCAGATCGTGGGTTATTTGTTGTCCGGAGATCCTGCATACATTCCAAGATACAAAGATGCCAGGACACTTATCCGTAAATTGGAAAGGGATGAGATGATAGAAGAACTGGTGCGTTCTTATTTAACGGAACACAGGAAGGAGAATGAATGAAGGTACTGGGACTGGATGTCGGAAACAAGCGGATAGGCGTGGCGGTGTCCGATGCCCTGCGCTGGACAGCCCAGGGACTTGAGACCATTCATGTGAAGGGGGAAGATCCATTGGAATCCTTCCCCCGTATTCAGGAAATCATGAAAGATCATGAGGCTCATGAAATTGTCGTCGGACTCCCGAAAAATATGAACGGAACCATCGGACCACGCGGGGAACAGTGCCTTGCGTTCGCGGAAAAACTGGAACAGGAATATAATGTGCCGGTTTCCATGTATGATGAAAGACTGACCACCCAGGCCGCGGAACGGACGCTGCTGGAAGCAGATGTGAGCCGGAAGAAACGGAAAAAAGTGGTGGATAAAATGGCTGCCGTCATGATTTTACAGGGATATTTAGATCAGGAACAATCAGGTTCCATTTAATGGAGGTATAAAGATGGCTGAAGAAGAAAACGAGCGGATTGTGATCCCGGATGAAGATGGGAATGAACACTTATTTGATTTGCTGTTTACCTTTGATGTGAACGAAACAGGGTATTCTTACATGGTATTGACGGCAGCAGGAGATCAGGAAAGCGAAGAGGAAGAAATTGAAGTATTTGCCTTCCGCTACGAAGAAGGGGAAGAAGAAGGCGAAGAATTATCTCTTTACCCGATCGAATCCGATGAGGAATGGGAAATGGTAGAGGAAATGGTGGAAACCTTCAGTGCAGGAGAAGATGAGGAATAACATCCCTGTCGTTGGAGCTGGGACAAAACATTATCAAAGATAAAAAAATCCGAACGATTTATCCGAACGATTTATGGAAGAAATCGTTCGGATTTTTTGTGTATTGTCCTACTGCTGCGTCAAAATAGGTCGCTTTCCGCGGGCACGGCTCGAAAAGAGGATGATCGGCTAAAACCGGCACGTCCTGGCGGGCGCCGACCTGACCCGCATCGTGCGGGCCCTCGGAAGAAAGGCGCTTCCTGTGGGTACCCGTGACTCGTGCTTTTCTGAGCAGGAGACGACCTATTCTGACTCCACTGGATTGCCGTTTTGAGGCTTAACATGTCCGTAATACTATTCTTTTTTGATTAGGATCAGTCTATCTTTCTCAGCGGAGGCCGGCCACGGAGACTCCTATGGGGTGAGGACGAGCTGAAGATCCACTTGGTAAAGCGGTTTTCTTTACCAAGTTAGCTGAAGCCGTCCCCATGGAAAGCGCAGTGGCCGGCTGCAGCGAGCTCAGTCGTGCTTGTTTTGTTCCGGTTTTCAGTTGACTTCCGGTCTTTTGTCTCAGGCTCTTTTTTTATGTCATTCTGTGAATATTGACGGATACTGTATAATGGAATCGATGGGAGGGGAAAACAGGTATGTTTGGCAGAAAAAAAACCGAGGACTTGACCGAGAAAGAAAAACAGGCAGGTATCGTGAGAAAAATTGTGCTGATCACGCTGGCTGTCCTTGTAACAGCGGTCGCTGCAGCAGCTGTCGGCGGTTATTTATACATATCATCCGCACTGGAACCCGCAGATAAAGATTCGGACGAAACGGTGACGGTGGAAATACCGATAGGCTCGAGTGCTTCCGACATCGGCTCCATTCTGGAAGAAAACAATGTCATCAAAAACGGAACAGTATTTCAGTACTACGTGCGTTATAATAACGAACAGGGATTTCAGGCAGGACAGTACGAATTGTCCCCATCCATGGACATAGATACAGTTATTGATGAACTGAAAGACGGTACGGTTATGGAAGAACCCGCGTTTTCTTTTACGATTCCGGAAGGAACATGGTATGAAGGAATCGTTCAGACTATTGCGGAGGCAGGACCTCATGAAGCGGAAGCTGTCCGGTCCAAACTGGAAGACGAAGCGTATGTGAAACAGCTGATAGAGGAAAATGATGCGGTTACTGAAGCTGTATTGAACGAAGATATCCGGTATCCCCTGGAAGGTTATCTGTTTCCTGCTACGTATGAATTTGTGGAAGAAGATACCTCTATTGAAGAAATCGCTGCCCGGATGATTGAAGAGACAGAGGAGATTATGGTAGAATTTTCGGAACAAGTGGAGGAAAGTGACTATACGTTTCATGAACTTCTGACACTTGCATCGATTGTGGAGCGTGAAGCGCGTAAAGAGGAAGACCGGCCGAGAATTGCCGGCGTCCTGTTCAACAGACTGGAAGAAGGAATGCGTCTCGAAGTAGATCCTACGGTTTCCTATGCTATGGGAGAACATAACTATATGACTTCCAGTAAAGATCTTGAAACCGAATCCCCCTATAACACCTACCAGAATACCGGAATTCCTCCGGGACCGATAGCAAGTCCGGGACTTTCTGCTATTCAGGCCGTCATGAATCCGGAAGAGAATGATTATCTCTTTTTCTACGCAAGGCCGAACGGTGAGGTGATCTATAATGAAGAGTATCGTGATCACCGGGAAGTACAGGAGGAGTACCGACATGAATGGGTGGAAGCAAGGGAAGAATAAACAAAACAAAGGCGGAAAAGCCGTCCGACCATGACTCCGCAGCACGGCTTCCCCGTTTGAATCAGGGGGAGGCCTATTTTGTAAGAAAACAGAGGGTAAAAAAATGAAAGATCACACCGCATTGCTGACGTATATGGAATCTCTGAAGGGAAAAGAACATACACTTTTTCGTAACATGGAAGCCTTTGCACAGGAAGAAAAAATCCCCATAATGGAAAAAGATTCCATGGAAGTGATGCTGCAGCTGCTGAAACTGCATGACAGCCGCAGGGTTCTGGAAATAGGGACCGCTATTGGGTATTCCGCTCTGAGGATGGCAGATGCCCTTCCTGAAGCGCATATCATATCGATGGAAAAAGATGAGCAGTCCCATCAGCGGGCGCTGCAATACAGGAAGGAAAGCGGACTGGATGCCCGCACTTCTTTTTATCTGGGAGATGCGCTGCAAGGGTGGTCATTGCCGGAAGAAGAAGCCGAATTTGATGCGTTGTTTATCGATGCAGCAAAAGGCAGGTACATGGATTTTTTCGAAACGTATCTCCCATATGTTAAGGTAAACGGTCTCATTCTCTGTGACAATGTGTTCTTTAAAGGACTTGCAGCAGATCCCGGACAGGCGTCTGAAAGGCTGCGCCCGATGGCGGAAAAAATCCGTACCTTTAACGAATACATCAGCACACACCCGGGTATAGAGACAACGTTCCTTCCTGTAGGAGACGGGCTGGCGGTCAGCCTGAAAAAAGAAAAGGATTGTAATTTAACGGATGGGTGAGTATGATAATGGCAGAATGACCCATTTTATACCCATTCTATCCAATGGAATGAAGAAAAGCGGAAGTATTGACTGGAAAGAGGAGTGACAGTGAAATGGCAGAAGAAAAACAGCATTACATGACAGAAGAAGGAAAACGTAAGTTGGAAGAAGAATTTGAACAGCTGAAAACAGAACGGCGCCAGGAAGTCGTGGAACGAATAAAAATCGCTAGAAGTTTCGGGGATCTCTCGGAGAACTCCGAATACGATGCAGCCAAAGATGAACAGGCTTTTGTAGAAGGCCGGATCAACCAGATAGAAAAAATGCTGAAAAACGCCGTCATTATAGAAGAGGATGCCACCAATAATTCCGAGGTGGCACTTGGGAAATCCGTTAAGTTCAAAGAGGTTCCGGATGGAGATGAAGAAGTGTATACGATTGTCGGCAGCGCAGAATCCGATCCCCTGGAAGGGAAAATCTCCAATGATTCTCCGATGGCACAGAGTCTTCTCGGACGCAAAGTAGGAGACCATGTTACCGTGAATACACCAGGCGGGGAATTTGATGTGGAAATCCTCGAAGTGAATTAACGCGTGACGCACAGAAAGCAGTGTCCCAACAGGCGGACACTGCTTTTTTCCGCCCTTGGGCCTGCTTGATGAAAATGCTGTGGGAAAAACGGTATATTTTCGGTTTTTCCCTCGCTTCACGTGTTAAAATTTTATATGATATGGGTAGACATGTTATGGATAGAGACAAAACAGGCAGGTGAAAAAAAATGAATGGAAACCAGGGATTTAATGATGAAAATCGATATGAAATGAGAAAGCGCAAGCGTATGAACCGGATCTTGAATATCTCCATTCTCCTTGTCGGCGCCCTGATTGTATTTTTTGCGGTGCAGCTGTTCCTCCCGGGAAGTGAAGAAGCAGCGGAGGATGACACGTCGGAACCGCAGCAGAATGAAGAAACGGAACCCTCTGAAGAGGAGACTACAGAAGAACAGACTACAGAAGAACAGACAGTCCCGGAAGATAACCCTGAAACGGATAATCAGAATGAAACCCCGGATACGAATAATCAGGACGACTCTTCACCTGTAGAAAAACCCACGGATAACAGCACTGATTCTGAGGAGAATAACAGCACCACGGAAGAAGAGAATGATTCAGACTCAGAACCAGATAATGAAGAGAATGATGGGGGAGGAGATTCCGTATCTATTCCTGAAGGCGGCGGTCCTGATGAAGACGAGTGGGAGCCGATCGGCACAGAACAGTCCGGTTCATTTTCTCATAACTTCGATACTGACAGTCAGAACTGGGCTGAGATGGAAGCCGCCCTGCGCTATGCTGCCGGGCTGGACGAAGAGGAAGCCGAAACATGGCGAATTGAAAACGGCGGGGCCCCCAATAGAGCCATAGGATATGTGAGCACATATGAAAACAGGCAGACACCGTATAAAGTAACGATGGAATTTGTAGAAGATGAAGGGTGGAAGCCGGTCGAGGTAGAGCAGGCGGATTCCAATCCCGAGCTTTAAGGATAATCAGGCTGGAAAGGAACGAAAACATGAAAATAGCAGTTATTGGTGCCATGGATGAAGAAGTGGAGGTATTGAAATCAAAACTGGAGGAATGCCGGGAGGAAGTAACCGGCGGAACCCGCTTTTATAAAGGCAGGCTGCACGGAGCAGACGTAGTGCTCATTCAGTCGGGAATCGGAAAAGTCAATGCAGCTGTTGCCACGACGCTCGTCATGGAAAAATTCAGCCCGGATCTTGTGATCAATACCGGCTCGGCAGGCGGATTTAATCCGGAACTGAACGTCGGCGATCTGGTCGTTTCCACCGAGGTCCGTTATAACGACGTAGATGCGACGGTGTTTGGATATGAATACGGCCAGGTGCCGCAGATGCCGGTTGCTTATAAAGCGGATGAAAAACTCAAGGAAAAAACGCTGGCAGCTGCTTCGCAGGAGCAAATACCAGTCACGGACGGTCTTATCCTGTCAGGGGACTCGTTTATGAGTTCAGACAGTCAGATTGCCTTTCTGAAAGAAACATTCGACGAGCCGCAGTGTGCGGAAATGGAAGCTGGAGCGATCGCCCACGTCTGCTGGCGGTTCGACGTGCCGTTTGTCATTATCCGTGCACTGAGCGATGTCGCAGGAAACGATGCCAAACAGTCCTACGACGAATTTCTCGTACAGGCATCTGAAAACTCCGCCGCGTTGGTTCTTGCGTTCATTCAGCATATCACGAATTAGGAAAATACTGCTGTTCCCGCCATGAATGCCCTGTCCTTCTCTCTTTTTTTCTATGATACGATGAAGAAAAAGGGAGGAGGAAACAGCAGAATGGCAGAATCAAAAACAGAACACGATAAAAAAGCCGAAGATTATCATATGTACAGCAGAATTTTCATAACGGCTGCCTGTTTTCTATTCCTCGGACTTCTGCTTCCGGAAAGTATTCCGGCAGCCAAACAGCCTGCCGTGCTCGGTATCATCGGGCTGTTCAGTGCCGCGTCCGTCCTGTTCCATGTTGCAAAAAGCAGGGCGAAACAGCAGGCGGAGTATGAAAATCAGAACCTGTAATCCGTGCCGGCCGTTTCGTTTATGAAATGTTTCATGATCCTGGCGGTCAGTCCCCAGATCACGTAAGGACCGTAATAATAAAAGTATTCAGGATGAGAGCCGGCACTCCATGCGTAATGTCTTCCGTTCGGGATTGCTTCAAACGGGAAGCTTTCTTCCGGCTGGATCTGCAGATGTACAAGGTGTTCCGCCGGTTTTTCGCGGAGGAAAAAAGAGAATGGAACCGTAAATAATTCATCCACTTCCTCTTCATTTGGTTGAAACGAAGCCGCAGGATCAATAAACCCCGCAAACGGATAGATGATTTGATTAAACGGGGATATGATTTTATCGAGGCTGCCGGAAATGGCAGCCTCGTTCTTGTGGATCCCGGTCTCTTCCATAAGCTCGCGGACAGCCGCTTCAGCGGGACCGGCATCCTCATCATCCACTTTTCCTCCGGGAAAGCATATTTCGCCGGGCTGGCGCTTCATATGTCCGGCTCTTACTTCAAATAAAACATGAATGTCATCTGATTTTTCTATTAAAGGCACAAAGACGGCAAAACGGCGCATCCGTTTCTCATCAATAATCCCCTGCGTCCGTCCACTCAGACGTCTTGTGATATCTTCTTTTTTTAAGCTCAATCCCCGACCTTCTCCTTTCCCGTGTTGGATTGTCTAGAGATGCTTCTGAAACCACGATGTCATATGCCGGAGACGTTCGACCCGCAGCGCCGGAGCACCGTTTCGGCTCAGGTCATGGTTGGATTCCGGAAAGCGCAGAAACATCACCTGCTTATCAAGATACTGCAGAGCGGTGAAAAGCTGTTCAGCCTGTTCCACCGGGCACCGGTAATCTTTTTCTCCATGCATAATCAAAAGCGGTGTATCGATATTCTTTACATATTTCAGAGGTGAATGGTTCCAGAGCTTTTCCGGATCGTCTAACATAGGTACGCCCAGCTCCCATTCCGTGAAGAAAAATCCAATATCACTGACTCCGGTAAAACTGGTCCAGTTGGATATAGAGCGCTGGGTGACGGCGGCTTTGAACCTGGATGTCTGCCCGATGATCCAGTTGGTCATAAAACCGCCGTAACTGCCGCCGGTTACACCGAGCCGGTTTTTATCCAGGAAGTCATAATGGTAGAGAACATGATCGACACTTCTCATTAAATCACTGTAATCCATTCCGCCGTAATCCCCGCGGCAGGCATCGGCAAACGTCTGCCCGTAACCGTGGCTTCCCCGTGGATTCATATAGAGTACGGCATACCCTTCGGCTGCAAGCATCTGAAGTTCATGAAAAAAAGTGTTGGCGTACATGGCGTGAGGCCCGCCGTGAATGTTGAGAATAAGCGGATAACGCTGTCCTTCTTCAAGAAACGCCGGCCTCATCAGCCACCCGTGAATATCCCAGCCGTCTTCTGCAGCCGCTGTCACCGGCTCCGGAATGGAGAGATGGACGCTGTGGATGAAGTCCGCATTGACATCTGTCAGGCGGATTTTTCCTCTATCCTGCTTATCGATTTTATAGAAATCCCCGGGATTGGACGGATCGCTGATTCCTGCGATAAACAGATCCAGCCGGGGGTGATAGGTGAAGCCGAATACGTGATTGTCTTCGTCATGAACCGGGGTGATTTCCCCGTTCATATCCATTTGATAGATGCCGGAATTTCCGTTTTCACTCGCGCTGAAATATAGATACTCCTGTTCGGCTGACCAGACAGGAGCGGGGTCGGCTTGTCCGGCGCGCAAATCGGTGATCGCTGCATCTCCGATCTGGACGTCCCACTTGATCGTCACACAGTGCCGTTCTTTGCTGAGAGGATCGATGATCCAGACCTGGTTAAGCGTGGCACCTTTGTAGTCCAGTTCATGGCCGATACAGGCAATCTTTCGCCCGTCATGGGACCAGTTCGCACTGAAAAACACTCCATTGGACTCGGTCAGCTTTACGATGTCTTCTGTTTCCGTGTCGATGATAAAAAGGTCCACAGTCTGTGACACATCTTCATTTTCATCCCGGTTGGCACTGAAAACGATCTGCCTGCTGTCCGGGGACCAGCGTGCGGAATGATGATCATATTCTCCGCTGGTCAGGATGTTTACTTCATTTGTTTTCAGATCGAGAAGGGCAAGATGCTTTCTCCGGCCTCTGCGGAACCCCATGCCTTCCTGTTTATAACGTAAATGCCGGATAACCGCGGGCTTTGTTTCTTCTGTGCCGGTGTTTTCCGGTGCGGAAAAAGGGTCTTCGCCGTTTCGTACATAGGTCGTGAAAAGCAGGTATCTGCCATCCGGGGACCAGTCCGGGTCGGAGGCACCGTGTTTCAGGGTGGTGAGCTGCCGAGGTTCACCTCCTGCTGCTGACATCATCCAGATCTGGCTGGTCCCTGAACGGGTGGACACAAAAGCCAGTTCTGTACCATCGGGAGACCAGCGCGGTGAATGATCCTGAACGTCCCCGAATGTCCACTGCATCGGCATATTGTCGGTAAATTGGTGGATGAATAGATGTGAATTATATTCTGTGTCATTTCGCACCGATGTCTGGACATAGGCATATTTTTCACCGTCACCGGACAGGCGCGGATCGCCGACAACACGAATATTTTTTATATCTTCAGGTGTAACCGCACGTTTCTGGTCAGCCAACTAAACGTCCTCCTTGCTCCGTGATTTCCACCATGTGATGTGAAATAAGTATAGTAAAGATAAGGAAAAACCTCAACGAACAACCTCCGTGTCCGGTTGAAAAAAGTGGAAAGATTATCTGACAAACTCAATGAAAGAATGGCTCCGGTTCCCTATACTGAAAATCAAGGAAACTCCTTTTCTTTTGCCGACTTTCTTTTCCTTGTTGGCATCTCTCTCCACTTGAAGCTGTCCGGTGGATTGCTCCGGACAGCCTTTTTTATCTTTTTTCTTCGGTGTATTCATATTCAATGCTGTCATGATTGCGGCTGTATTTCACGTGCAGGTCGTACCCTTCAAAATACCATTTATCTTTTTCTTCCACATAAAAAATAATGCCGTCCTTCGTTGTTTCGGCCCAGGTTTCGAACGGTTCGGACTTAGATACGCCGAGAGAAAATCCCGGATGGATGGGGGAACGACCGCCGTAGCGGGCGAAAAAGCGAATATAATCCCCTTCCTCGGCATTCATTTCTTCTTCGAACCATTTCAGGGCGGGGGTGCTCAAAGTGATCTCCATGACTGTCAGCCTCCATCTTGTTACTAGTCTATTGTGTACTCTTCCCCGTATGCAGAAGAAAAAAACAATGAAGGGTGGACAAACAACGAAAGCCTTCCCACTGCATAAACTAACAGGGAGAGGAGGGCGATAAAGTTGTCCGGTATTCTTGCTGCCGCACTGTATATCATGAAAGAACTGGCCATGTTCGTCTCCTATGTGAAAAACAATGCCTTTCCCCAGCCGTTGTCCAAAGAAGAAGAGAAAAAACATCTCGAACGAATGCAACAGGGGGACCAGCACTCCAGGAATCTGTTGATCGAACATAACCTGCGTCTTGTGGCCCATATCGTGAAGAAGTTTGAAAATGCCAAAGAAGACACCGAGGACCTGATTTCCATCGGTACCATCGGCTTGATCAAAGGCATTGAAAGCTATTCCCCGGAAAAAGGAACCAAACTGGCGACGTATGCGGCAAGATGTGTCGAAAATGAAATACTTATGCATCTCCGGGCGCTGAAAAAAGTAAAAAAAGATATATCCCTGCATGATCCTATTGGAAGTGACAAAGAAGGCAATGAATTGCCCTTGATACGTTATATGTAATGAGGAGCAAAGGTATGAGGGAGGCGGGGGTAAATCACAAGTTCGAAGTCATCTAAACGCTGCTGCTTGTTTTTGGTGTAAACGGCTTTCTCGATTACTGATTTGAGAAGGGCGTTTTTCTTTTTGATGTCGTCTGTCTTCCTATATAAATCGAGGACGTGTTCGACATGGGGGATAATGTTCTCCTGGGCTGCTTCGCGTTCCTGAAGCAGTTCTATCTCTGATTGAGCGTTGGCGATGTTTGTGTTGATGTCATTCATGCGGTCGGAGATATTTTGCGATCTTTCGAGAAAGGTTTCCTCATCGTACACTCCGCGTTCAAGAAAGTCATGCAGCTTCAGCTTCTGTTTGTTCAGTTCCTTTAATTCTTTCTCCATGGAATGAATCGAGTTCTGTAAAATCTCAAGCTCGTTGGCATCTTCGTTTGCAGTGTTATCCTCATTTCCATAATCCCAGTCAGCCTTGTACCGAGCCAGCCAGTCCTGCAGTCCGTCCAATACTTTCTGTTCGACAAACTCCATTTTGGAGCTGCGGCAGCCACAGTTTTTAGCGTTATTACACATAACGAATGTTTTACCGTCTGTATAAGGGCGCCGGACCATGGTTTTCTCGCAGTACCCACATTTTACGATACCGGCTAGGGGGTTCGTTACACGGCCGCCCAGCTGATAAGGTACGTGATATCTCGTTTTCAAAATATCTTGTGCTTTCTCATACAGTTCCATTGGTACAAGAGGTTTATGCTTGCCTTCAACATCCACCCATTCATTACGGGGACGGGTGCGTGTGTCCTTTGTTTTCCCTGGTGTGGTGGACTTCTTGATATCCTTGCGTTTCCATTGCAGCCGTCCAGCGTATACAGCATTTTTAATGATGTTGAGGACAGCACTCGGCTCCCATAGCTTCCCAGTGTAGGAGGGAGCGCCGATATCATTTAGACGGTTCGCAATTTCAGCGCTGCCAAGGCGTTGATTGGAATTATCCTCTGTATACCAGGCAAATATCTTTCTGACAATCGGAGCTTGTTCAGGGTGAGGGACAAGAGTGCGGTGCTTTCCATCTTTATAAATTTCATAGCCATACGGTGCCTTTGTAGCGATGTAATTGCCGTCTTCGATGGAGCGGAGGCGGCCGCCCTGGAGCCGGCGGTTAATGATCTTAAGCTCTTTCCGGGACATGAACGTTTCAAACTCGGTGTATTCCTCATCCCATTCATCTGATAGATCGTATGTTTTCCGTGTAGTAATAATTTTTGTTTTAGCAGTGCGGAAGGTGTCCAGTATCAGCCCCTGTTCCTGCATATTGCCGCGGCCTAAGCGGTCAATATCCATGACGAGGACGGCGTCGTACTCATGATTCTCAACTTCTTTAAGCAGCTCGAGCATCTCGGGGCGGTGGACCAGGCTTTCCCCGGATACGATTTCCTGACGGATCTTGGTGACGTTAAGGTTTAGTTTCTTTGCTATTTTGAAGAGGGCGTTCTTGTGTTTGGCCAGTGTTTCACCATCACCGCGGGCTTCTGCTTCGATATCGGCACGGGATTTTCTTAGATACATACAGACGTTCAGCATAGTCGTAATCACTCCTACCTTATTGTATTGATAAGAATTAGCGATAGAAGAGTGATGTGGTATCAAGACTTAACACTTCTTCTAAGTCTTCAACCAGCATTATAAAATACTCTGCCTCATTTAACATCCCGGGATCGTAACCATCCCTTTTTAATCGTGACTGGACCATATCTATATTGATTGCGAAACTGTCGTCATCGAATGGATCTCTGACCAACTCCCCCATATCAATGGAAAGTATAGCAAGATCAGCAAAATCTTCTTCATAAAAGCGCTCAACACTCTGAGGGACCCTATAAAAACGGATCTCTCCTCGCTGCTCTCCATCTGATTTCACAAGTGCCCATTTTGCCTGCAGCTCTCCGTCAATCTCTTCGTAGTAAACCCACATAATTTGCGACCTCCTCGCCGACTTGTTCCTGCAGTTGGTTCATCATTCTTTGCGTCGTCAGGTGGGTTTGGATTATTTGTTTCGCCTAATAAATAAGAAACAGTAACATCATATTTCTATGCAAGTATTTATCTTGCAAATGCTCTTATTAATGAATAGGGCAGTCCAAATGGATCCCCCGCATAAAATGTCACGAGGTGATGCACCAATGACTGACAAATATGAAGATCAATCGATGGAGTATTACCACGGGAACACCAAGATTAAAATTGTCGATCCTGGTCCGGTTCCCCCGGAAAAAGTGGAGCGCATTTTAGAACAGTTTCACAAGGTAGGATGGTCCATATGGAATGACCTATCTCCCGAAGAACAAAAAGCCATCAACGCAGAATACGACAAGCAGCGGGCTGATTAAGCCTGCATTATTGGACAAGTTCTCTGTGATTCTATCGTACATTGAAAAACCTATTACCAGGAGGGCAAACACAGAGCGGTGACGGAGAGTACAGATCGAAAATCAGCCGGCAGAACAGATGCTGAAACGATATCAGCGACCGCGAGTGTGACGGTGTATGAGAAAGTGCAAAGTCGCCCTTAGGCGACTTGACACTACAAAAGGGTCCGGCACTCAGAAATGCACTGTTCTAAATCTTGTACAGCATGTTCCATTTTCTCTTTAGGTTCTTCATGTGCTGTATTTAATGCATTATTTAAGTGTCCTAAAGCACTTTCACACTCGTCAATGCATTTTTGAAGTTCGGTGTTATCCATAAGAAACCTCCTTTCAAAAATTAGTACATCCTTAAAGTTTCTAACACGAGTTATTTTATACAAGTTATTTAAGACAATGGAAAACTGCACATTCGACGGATTATGTGCACTTGAAAATATTCTTCTTAATAATCATGGACCATATGCTTTTCATACCATTTTTGGTAAATATAAATGATAGGAACAAGGCTTGTTATGATCAGAAAGAGCTCGAAATTAGTCATATTTTTTAATTCGTAAACATTATACGTTTCAAATACAAGCGGGCTGATGATAAATGCTTGAAATGCGTCCACCATGAAATTCAAACCGAAAAACAGCCATGGGTTTGGGAACGTAATATAAAAAATCAGTATTGTGGTCACAGGAAGAAAACCATATGTAAAAGATGGAATACCGTTAAGAAAAAAGACGTTGTTGGTGACAGTCCACCAATTATATACTTCTGCCATTTGAAAATGGATGGTATCGAGCATCAAAGTGAAAAAGGCTACAGATAAAAATCGTCTAAGCTTTGTTGAATCTAAGAAAATTAATATAAACCAGGGAACAATAAGTAAAACCCAGGGTAAAATATTTTCTCCCATTTGTACTCTCCTCATGATCACTTAGAATTTTGGTCAAAACTACCGGGTACAGCGAATGACAATATTATAAATTATTACAAAGATCCACTTTTTCAGGTTTACCAAAAAAATAAAAATTATTCAGCTGCGCATTTCGTGGCTTATGCGCATGAACACCTAAAAGTGTTAATATAGAAATGATTAAAAGAGAAAAAATCCCAAACAATTGTTTGAAATTTCTGTTAGTATGATAATTGGGGGTTTTAGGCAGTGTGACGGCAACATGAAAACGGCATGGCTGCCGACCATTAAAAGGCGGGCAGATCATTACAAGATCTATTTTTTATTAGCTAATTCATCCCGGTCCGCTGCCCGTGGAGGCTCCTCCATCCATCCGTGTTTAATTATAATTCTCGCCCCACTATCCGCAAACTTTGCGATTTCAGCCATCAGCCTGCTGTACATAACACCGATATCCCTGCGCGGACTCATAGACATGCTTGTACCGTAATACCCAAGACTGATGGCCGTCAAAGTAGAGCAATAGAACATCATCTTTTTGTCAGAAAAGGTGTAAGCCGTTGAATCAGTAACCTCGGAGTCCAACATCATGGGACTGGGCAAATCATTTTCTTTCAGATAGGATTCGAAGATTTCACAATGTTTTTGGGCAATCTCCTTACCTTTCTTAAGATATTGAACCACCTCTTTGTTCTGAGCAACCTGGCTGTACCCCATCATGGTTGCAGACCCTAAAGCATTTCTTTGGAAGTTGGCATAAAGATTGGATATTTCCATCCCCGTTAACGGTCGTCTTTCTCCAAAGTACCCTGTTAAAAAACTTTTATCCTTAACATAATCAAGCGTTTTCGGCTTTGGAAGGTAGGGAGATCTTATATATAGGCCTCTGGATAATAAAAGGTCATTGCTCCATTTTATAATTTTATCTGATTCTGCGAGACAGGTACTGAAAAAATGATAAATATCCTCTCTCACAGCCAAACTTAAAGATATGCCATAATTATTAACTCCAAGTTTTCCTAATTGGTTCAGCGAATTTAAAAAGTACGTATCAGAAAACAAACGGGGGGCTGTTACATCTGCGTCTTCGCTTACGTTAAACCCATGAGGAACAGGATAATTTTCGTTATTAAATAGTTGTGTAATGGTACGAACTTGAGATTGAGAAACCTTTAAGGCGTATTGTAGTAATTCGTTTATCTCATCATCTTCGACGGTATTCACTTCACACTCTAAATGACAAATTGCAGCACTGTCATTCATATATGTTATCCATAATTGTGAGATTTCTGCTGAAGTTAATGAAATGTTTCGTTCTGACATTTGCATCCCTACTCTTTAGAAGAATAATTTTGTTTTTAGTCTGTACCATTTTTAATGTATATATTCTCTTGGGATTAACTTTAATATGAAACGGTATCGTCCGCATACTTATCCGGAAAATGTTAGCTGTTTGTGTCATTTTTTCCATATTGATCTCCTCTTTGTCTTATAATAATACGAACATTCATTCTCTATAGGTCTTGAAACGAAACAAGTGTTCGTATATAATAAAAGAAAAGCGAACGGGGAGGCTTCGTAATGGAAGGTGTCTTGAAGAGAGCTGCAGAGACGAAGGAACCGGTTCAGGTTATATACGAGAGCAGAGATGGAACGCTGAGTCAGAGAACAGTTACAGTACATCAGTTTAATGAAAAGCATGTGCTGGTGTGGTGCCATCATAGAAGAGCCATTCGATCTCTGAAGGTAAGTAACATTTTGTCAGCGGGAAGAATAAAACAATACGCTTGATTATGGAATCCAGAGATGACGCTTGATTATGGAATCCAGAGATGAAGTACCTCTGGATTTTAATATATATAGGAGAAACTCGAAGTACGTATACATATAACAACAAGAAGGCAATGAATTGCCCTTGATACGTTATATGTAATGAGGAGCAAAGGTATGAGGGAGGCGGGGGTAAATCACAAGTTCGAAGTCATCTAAACGCTGCTGCTTGTTTTTGGTGTAAACGGCTTTCTCGATTACTGATTTGAGAAGGGCGTTTTTCTTTTTGATGTCGTCTGTCTTCCTATATAAATCGAGGACGTGTTCGACATGGGGGATAATGTTCTCCTGGGCTGCTTCGCGTTCCTGAAGCAGTTCTATCTCTGATTGAGCGTTGGCGATGTTTGTGTTGATGTCATTCATGCGGTCGGAGATATTTTGCGATCTTTCGAGAAAGGTTTCCTCATCGTACACTCCGCGTTCAAGAAAGTCATGCAGCTTCAGCTTCTGTTTGTTCAGTTCCTTTAATTCTTTCTCCATGGAATGAATCGAGTTCTGTAAAATCTCAAGCTCGTTGGCATCTTCGTTTGCAGTGTTATCCTCATTTCCATAATCCCAGTCAGCCTTGTACCGAGCCAGCCAGTCCTGCAGTCCGTCCAATACTTTCTGTTCGACAAACTCCATTTTGGAGCTGCGGCAGCCACAGTTTTTAGCGTTATTACACATAACGAATGTTTTACCGTCTGTATAAGGGCGCCGGACCATGGTTTTCTCGCAGTACCCACATTTTACGATACCGGCTAGGGGGTTCGTTACACGGCCGCCCAGCTGATAAGGTACGTGATATCTCGTTTTCAAAATATCTTGTGCTTTCTCATACAGTTCCATTGGTACAAGAGGTTTATGCTTGCCTTCAACATCCACCCATTCATTACGGGGACGGGTGCGTGTGTCCTTTGTTTTCCCTGGTGTGGTGGACTTCTTGATATCCTTGCGTTTCCATTGCAGCCGTCCAGCGTATACAGCATTTTTAATGATGTTGAGGACAGCACTCGGCTCCCATAGCTTCCCAGTGTAGGAGGGAGCGCCGATATCATTTAGACGGTTCGCAATTTCAGCGCTGCCAAGGCGTTGATTGGAATTATCCTCTGTATACCAGGCAAATATCTTTCTGACAATCGGAGCTTGTTCAGGGTGAGGGACAAGAGTGCGGTGCTTTCCATCTTTATAAATTTCATAGCCATACGGTGCCTTTGTAGCGATGTAATTGCCGTCTTCGATGGAGCGGAGGCGGCCGCCCTGGAGCCGGCGGTTAATGATCTTAAGCTCTTTCCGGGACATGAACGTTTCAAACTCGGTGTATTCCTCATCCCATTCATCTGATAGATCGTATGTTTTCCGTGTAGTAATAATTTTTGTTTTAGCAGTGCGGAAGGTGTCCAGTATCAGCCCCTGTTCCTGCATATTGCCGCGGCCTAAGCGGTCAATATCCATGACGAGGACGGCGTCGTACTCATGATTCTCAACTTCTTTAAGCAGCTCGAGCATCTCGGGGCGGTGGACCAGGCTTTCCCCGGATACGATTTCCTGACGGATCTTGGTGACGTTAAGGTTTAGTTTCTTTGCTATTTTGAAGAGGGCGTTCTTGTGTTTGGCCAGTGTTTCACCATCACCGCGGGCTTCTGCTTCGATATCGGCACGGGATTTTCTTAGATACATACAGACGTTCAGCATAGTCGTAATCACTCCTACCTTATTGTATTGATAAGAATTAGCGATAGAAGAGTGATGTGGTATCAAGACTTAACACTTCTTCTAAGTCTTCAACCAGCATTATAAAATACTCTGCCTCATTTAACATCCCGGGATCGTAACCATCCCTTTTTAATCGTGACTGGACCATATCTATATTGATTGCGAAACTGTCGTCATCGAATGGATCTCTGACCAACTCCCCCATATCAATGGAAAGTATAGCAAGATCAGCAAAATCTTCTTCATAAAAGCGCTCAACACTCTGAGGGACCCTATAAAAACGGATCTCTCCTCGCTGCTCTCCATCTGATTTCACAAGTGCCCATTTTGCCTGCAGCTCTCCGTCAATCTCTTCGTAGTAAACCCACATAATTTGCGACCTCCTCGCCGACTTGTTCCTGCAGTTGGTTCATCATTCTTTGCGTCGTCAGGTGGGTTTGGATTATTTGTTTCGCCTAATAAATAAGAAACAGTAACATCATATTTCTATGCAAGTATTTATCTTGCAAATGCTCTTATTAATGAATAGGGCAGTCCAAATGGATCCCCCGCATAAAATGTCACGAGGTGATGCACCAATGACTGACAAATATGAAGATCAATCGATGGAGTATTACCACGGGAACACCAAGATTAAAATTGTCGATCCTGGTCCGGTTCCCCCGGAAAAAGTGGAGCGCATTTTAGAACAGTTTCACAAGGTAGGATGGTCCATATGGAATGACCTATCTCCCGAAGAACAAAAAGCCATCAACGCAGAATACGACAAGCAGCGGGCTGATTAAGCCTGCATTATTGGACAAGTTCTCTGTGATTCTATCGTACATTGAAAAACCTATTACCAGGAGGGCAAACACAGAGCGGTGACGGAGAGTACAGATCGAAAATCAGCCGGCAGAACAGATGCTGAAACGATATCAGCGACCGCGAGTGTGACGGTGTATGAGAAAGTGCAAAGTCGCCCTTAGGCGACTTGACACTACAAAAGGGTCCGGCACTCAGAAATGCACTGTTCTAAATCTTGTACAGCATGTTCCATTTTCTCTTTAGGTTCTTCATGTGCTGTATTTAATGCATTATTTAAGTGTCCTAAAGCACTTTCACACTCGTCAATGCATTTTTGAAGTTCGGTGTTATCCATAAGAAACCTCCTTTCAAAAATTAGTACATCCTTAAAGTTTCTAACACGAGTTATTTTATACAAGTTATTTAAGACAATGGAAAACTGCACATTCGACGGATTATGTGCACTTGAAAATATTCTTCTTAATAATCATGGACCATATGCTTTTCATACCATTTTTGGTAAATATAAATGATAGGAACAAGGCTTGTTATGATCAGAAAGAGCTCGAAATTAGTCATATTTTTTAATTCGTAAACATTATACGTTTCAAATACAAGCGGGCTGATGATAAATGCTTGAAATGCGTCCACCATGAAATTCAAACCGAAAAACAGCCATGGGTTTGGGAACGTAATATAAAAAATCAGTATTGTGGTCACAGGAAGAAAACCATATGTAAAAGATGGAATACCGTTAAGAAAAAAGACGTTGTTGGTGACAGTCCACCAATTATATACTTCTGCCATTTGAAAATGGATGGTATCGAGCATCAAAGTGAAAAAGGCTACAGATAAAAATCGTCTAAGCTTTGTTGAATCTAAGAAAATTAATATAAACCAGGGAACAATAAGTAAAACCCAGGGTAAAATATTTTCTCCCATTTGTACTCTCCTCATGATCACTTAGAATTTTGGTCAAAACTACCGGGTACAGCGAATGACAATATTATAAATTATTACAAAGATCCACTTTTTCAGGTTTACCAAAAAAATAAAAATTATTCAGCTGCGCATTTCGTGGCTTATGCGCATGAACACCTAAAAGTGTTAATATAGAAATGATTAAAAGAGAAAAAATCCCAAACAATTGTTTGAAATTTCTGTTAGTATGATAATTGGGGGTTTTAGGCAGTGTGACGGCAACATGAAAACGGCATGGCTGCCGACCATTAAAAGGCGGGCAGATCATTACAAGATCTATTTTTTATTAGCTAATTCATCCCGGTCCGCTGCCCGTGGAGGCTCCTCCATCCATCCGTGTTTAATTATAATTCTCGCCCCACTATCCGCAAACTTTGCGATTTCAGCCATCAGCCTGCTGTACATAACACCGATATCCCTGCGCGGACTCATAGACATGCTTGTACCGTAATACCCAAGACTGATGGCCGTCAAAGTAGAGCAATAGAACATCATCTTTTTGTCAGAAAAGGTGTAAGCCGTTGAATCAGTAACCTCGGAGTCCAACATCATGGGACTGGGCAAATCATTTTCTTTCAGATAGGATTCGAAGATTTCACAATGTTTTTGGGCAATCTCCTTACCTTTCTTAAGATATTGAACCACCTCTTTGTTCTGAGCAACCTGGCTGTACCCCATCATGGTTGCAGACCCTAAAGCATTTCTTTGGAAGTTGGCATAAAGATTGGATATTTCCATCCCCGTTAACGGTCGTCTTTCTCCAAAGTACCCTGTTAAAAAACTTTTATCCTTAACATAATCAAGCGTTTTCGGCTTTGGAAGGTAGGGAGATCTTATATATAGGCCTCTGGATAATAAAAGGTCATTGCTCCATTTTATAATTTTATCTGATTCTGCGAGACAGGTACTGAAAAAATGATAAATATCCTCTCTCACAGCCAAACTTAAAGATATGCCATAATTATTAACTCCAAGTTTTCCTAATTGGTTCAGCGAATTTAAAAAGTACGTATCAGAAAACAAACGGGGGGCTGTTACATCTGCGTCTTCGCTTACGTTAAACCCATGAGGAACAGGATAATTTTCGTTATTAAATAGTTGTGTAATGGTACGAACTTGAGATTGAGAAACCTTTAAGGCGTATTGTAGTAATTCGTTTATCTCATCATCTTCGACGGTATTCACTTCACACTCTAAATGACAAATTGCAGCACTGTCATTCATATATGTTATCCATAATTGTGAGATTTCTGCTGAAGTTAATGAAATGTTTCGTTCTGACATTTGCATCCCTACTCTTTAGAAGAATAATTTTGTTTTTAGTCTGTACCATTTTTAATGTATATATTCTCTTGGGATTAACTTTAATATGAAACGGTATCGTCCGCATACTTATCCGGAAAATGTTAGCTGTTTGTGTCATTTTTTCCATATTGATCTCCTCTTTGTCTTATAATAATACGAACATTCATTCTCTATAGGTCTTGAAACGAAACAAGTGTTCGTATATAATAAAAGAAAAGCGAACGGGGAGGCTTCGTAATGGAAGGTGTCTTGAAGAGAGCTGCAGAGACGAAGGAACCGGTTCAGGTTATATACGAGAGCAGAGATGGAACGCTGAGTCAGAGAACAGTTACAGTACATCAGTTTAATGAAAAGCATGTGCTGGTGTGGTGCCATCATAGAAGAGCCATTCGATCTCTGAAGGTAAGTAACATTTTGTCAGCGGGAAGAATAAAACAATACGCTTGATTATGGAATCCAGAGATGACGCTTGATTATGGAATCCAGAGATGAAGTACCTCTGGATTTTAATATATATAGGAGAAACTCGAAGTACGTATACATATAACAACAAGAAGGCAATGAAATTTCTCTCATTGACGTATTGGAGGAAGACGGTCCCGATGTTGCTGATCTGATTCAGCTGAACATGGAAAAAAAGCAGGTGCTCGCCTATATGGATGTGCTTGATGAACGTGAAAAAGAAGTCATCATCTGCCGCTTCGGCCTGGAAAAGGAAAAAGAAAGGACCCAGCGCGAAATTGCAAAAGAGCTCGGCATTTCCCGGAGCTATGTTTCACGTATTGAAAAGCGGGCGCTGCTGAAACTGTTTCAGGAATTTTATAAGCAGCAGAAACTGGGGAGGTCCGGAAACAACCGGATGAATTTTATTCAGTAAAAGTTGTTGTTTTCATTATATTGAAATTAGGAGGTACCTTTTCGGACCTGGGTGAATATCATGGTTCTGAGATGAATCATGAAAGGAGAGTGTCGTGATGCAGAGCGGGTATCAAACCCAGTGGGATCATCAAGGAAACATGCAGGAGCAGTGCAGGCAGTACATGTATCATGATGTCGTATTAACCTTCCGTGACGGAAGCATGGCAGATGGTATCATTGAAGAGGTCGATTCTGAAAAAATCCAGATGCTGGTGGGCGAAAATGTGATGGCCGATGAGGAGGCAGGGAACAATCGACAGTTTGGGTACGGGTACGGATACGGACCGCAGCGGAGAAGATTCCGCCGTTTCCGGCGCCGGCAGTTTCCGCTGGGAGCGTTGGCAGCCCTGGCCCTGCTTCCTTACATTTCACCATATCCTTATGGACCGTACTATTATTAACGTATCGACCAGAAACATGGAGCTCCAATCTCTTTTCTTATAAAATGCCAATTTTCTCAGGGGTCTAAAATTGGCATATGTATAAAGAAACGGCAGCTAGCAAAACACGAAAGAAGCTTCCCCCTCAAAGGAGAGAGAAGCTTCTTTCCAACGCTTTGTAACCAGGACAGGCTCTCCTGTGTATTTCGGCTCTTTGGATATGTTTCCTTAACTTAACGGAGAGCCGTGTTTGTCCTGATTAGTTGACAGCGTCTTTAAGCTGCTTTCCTGGACGGAATGCAGGGTTTTTCGTTGCAGGAATCTTGATTTCGTCGCCGGTCTGCGGGTTACGTCCTTTGCGGGCCGCACGTTCGCGGACTTCAAAACTTCCAAATCCAACGAGCTGGATTTTATCTCCTTTTTTCAATGTTTCGGTAATGCTGTCGAATACTGCGTCTACTGCTTTGGAAGCATCCTTCTTCGAGATGTCTGCCTGCTCGGCAACAGCATTGATCAAATCTGTCTTATTCATAACATAACTCCCTTTCTTTCCAAGAATATAGAGCCTTTACACTACAAATTTACTTACGAATCCTTGATATGTCAAGTATTGACGGGGAATTTACACAAAAATGCGTCAGATTTATGCCTAGTATCGCCATATTTCACCATTTTATAACCCTTGTCGAAAAGGCAATTTACATATTCAGTAAATCAAGAGCGGGAAGAGCTCTCCTGTTTCCGTTTTTTCGTTTTTAATTGATCCTCAATACTGGAATCCCACAGCGTGACGCCGGTGTGATAGGCGGCTCTTGAAATAAGATGGCCGCCGACCGGCGCTGTAATGAAAACAAAGACGATGCCAAGCAGGATCCGGGCGCTGTAAAGCCCCTCTACGATGGCAAAGAACAGAAAAGCGCCGGTGAGAATACACATCACGCTGAGCGTGGAAGCTTTGGTCGCCGCATGGCTTCTTGTATAAATATCTGGAAGCCGGACGAGGCCGAAAGCACTGATTAAGCTTAAGACAGAACCTGCCAGCACAATGATGCCGATAATCCAGCTGCTAATCTCGTCTGCGCTCAATGACAACACCCTTTTCGATAAATTTAGAAAATGCGACGGTTCCGATGAAGGCCAATATGCCGAGCAGCAGAACTACTTCAAGATAGGCGGTTGTTTCCTGAATGAGAGAGACAACCGCCACCAGACTGATCAGGTTAATTCCGATCATATCCAGTGCTATGACGCGGTCCGGCATCGAAGGCCCCTTCACCACCCGGTACAGGGTGATAAGAATGGAGAGGGAAAGAATGATGGAAGAGGCTGTAAGAATTCCCTGTATCATGTACGACTCACCTCCTGGATCGCTTTTTCAAACGAATCACGAATATCCTTTTTGGCTTTTTCGATGTCGGGCAGATGCATCGCATGGATGAACAGGGTCCTGTTATCCGGGGAAATGTCAACAACGAGCGTTCCCGGGGTCAGCGTAATCAGACAGGATAAAACAGTAACCTCCCAATTTTTGTGGAGATCAATGTCCATTGCAAATATTCCCGGCTGGATTTTCAGTTTCGGCTGCAGAATCTGACCAACCACTTCAAGGGCGGACAGGATCAGTTCTTTTAGAAAGATTAACAGCAGTTTCACTATCGCGTATAAACCGCTGAAGTAAAATTTCTGCGGAAAAAACCCCCGGAGAAAAAACAGGACAGCCAGTCCGATCACATATCCGCTGATAAACGAGGCAAAAGTCCAGGCATCATTCATAAACATCCAGATCAGGGACATGAGAAGATTGATTATTATCTGAAACGTCATTTTCATTACTCCTTTAACACGGCGTCAATATAGATTTGCGGTTCGTGTAAAGTTTCTGCAGCAGTGGAGGCTAACGGATAAATCATCTCCGAACCCAGGCCGAGCAGGGCGGAAACGGCAATCAAAAAAGCGCATGGCAGAAGCAGACCTTTTGTACTGCCGTACTGATCCGCTTTTTCGAGCATAATTTTTCCGTAAAACCCCTGAAGAAAGATGCGGATCATCGAATACAGAACAAGCAGGCTGGCTCCCATCATCACTGCAATAATCACATACTGGCCGGCTTCTGCTCCCCCCTGAATGATCATCAGTTTCCCGATGAATCCGCTGAGCGGAGGAACCCCGACGAGTGCCATGATTGCGGTGAAAAACATCCAGCCGAGCCGGGGATGATGTTTGATCAGACCACCCATCTTCTTCAGATGGCTCGAGCCTGCCGCGATAACCATGGCTCCGATAAGTAAAAAGAGGACACCCTTGATCACCATGTCATGAATGAGATAGAAGACGGCACCGGCGAGTCCAGTTTCTGTCATGGTGGAGACACCGAAAAGGACGAAACCGACAGCGACAATCACATTGTAGACAAGAATTTTTTTGACGTCCTGGTGGGAAACTGCCCCGATAACACCAATCACCATCGTACAGGCAGCTGATATGGCAAGCAGCTGATGGGTGAATCCTGTATCATGAGTGAAAATAATGGTGTATGTACGGAAGATCGAATAAATCCCGACTTTTGTCAAGAGCGCTCCGAAAATGGCGGCCACAGCCGACGGAGGAGCGGTGTAGGAGGCCGGAAGCCAGAAATACAAAGGAAACAGCGCCCCTTTCAAACCGAACACGATGAGAAAGAGAACGGCAATAACGGTCAGAACAGGTGCACCGGTATCCATGCTGCCGATCCGTTCGGAAAGCTGGGCCATGTTCAGCGTTCCTGTCACCGCGTATAAATAAGCAACGGCAATAACGAAAAAGGCAGACGAGACAATATTAACGAGCACGTATTTGAACGATTCCCGCAGCTGCTGTTTCGTGCCGCCGTGTACAATCAGTATGTAAGAAGAAATCAACATGACTTCAAAGAACACAAACAGATTAAAAATATCGCCGGTAAGAAAAGCTCCCATAACCCCGGTAATCAGAAACTGATAAAAAGCATAAAAATAAAATTGTTCTCTTTCCTTTCCGATAGTACCCATCGCAAAGATAAGAATCGGGAGGCTGACGACAGCAGTCGTTGTCGTTAACAGGGAAGCGAGCATATCACCGACGAGTACGATGCCGAATGGAGGTCTCCATCCGCCGAGCTCAAGTGTCTGAATACCTTCCTGATGGATGCTGATCAGAATAAACACTGTAACGGCAATTAATGCCGCGGCAGATATGGCACTCAGTACACGCTGGAAGCGGATCTGCTTTGGCACAAACAGCAGCAGTATTCCCGTGAGCAGCGGTAGTAATATCGGCCATATTAACAAATTAGTCATAGGAATCAGTTCCTCTCATGTTTTCCGTGTTGTCCGTTCCGGTTTCCTGATAGGCCCGGTACCCGAGCACAAGGAAAAAGGACGTTACGCCGAAGCTGATTACGATGGCGGTCAATATCAGCGCCTGCGGCAGCGGGTCAGTGTAAGACGATGCCTCCAGACCGAGAAGCGGAGGGGCGCCTGTTTTTAATCCAGCCATCGTCAAAAGCAGGACATGGGCACCGTGGCTTATAATTGCGGTTCCGATAATAATGCGGATAATATTTTTGGACAATACGAGATAGGTACCGCCCATAAAGAGGACACCGGCCGTGATAGACATTAATATCTCCATTAGCGATCCTCCCCTATGGTCTGAATAATGGTGAGGGTGATACCGACAACAACCAGATAAACTCCAATATCAAAAATGAGCGCCGTGGCAAGCTCCAGTTCCCCGAGTACAGGGAAATGGCGGTAACCGTATGTCTGGGACAAGAATGGTTCATTAAAGAAAAACGATCCCATGCCTGTCCCTACGGCGGTCAGAAGTCCGGCTGCTGTGACGATTTTAAAATCAATCGGCAGCACGTTTTTAATCGTTTCCAGGTCGTAGGCGAGCAGCAGCAGCACAAGGGCGGAACTTGTCATCAATCCGCCGATGAAACCGCCGCCCGGTTCATGGTGTCCGTTGAAGAAAATAAACACCGAAAACATCAAAACAATAAACAAGACAACGTTCGTAACAGTCTGCAGTACGACATCATTCGATTTCACAACTTTTCCCTCCCAGCCAGACGGAGTCGGATCATCGCAAAAATACCGGCAGCGGCAATACCGAGCACGAGAATTTCGAGCATCGTGTCGAACCCTCTAAAATCAACAAGGATCACGTTGACCATGTTCCGCCCGCCGGCTTCTTTGTAGCTAGATTCGGTAAAAAAGCCGGAGATGGATTCAAACATTCTTGAGCTCCCGGCCGAAATACCGATGAGGGTGACGGTTATTCCGACAGCAGCGGAAATGATAAAGTTGCCGACCTTAAACCGAAGGGTTTCGAGATTTTCTGCAATTTGCGGCAGATGGTAAAAACAGAGCAGAAACAAGGCAACTGAAACCGTCTCGATAATAAGCTGGGTTAATGCCAGATCCGGGGCACGGAAAATGACAAAAAACAGCGCAACCGTATAGCCTGCCACCCCGAGCCCGATAATGGCTTTGAGCCGGGAAGTCGTAAACATCACCACGCCGACAGTGCTGATCAGCACTACCGCAAGTACGCCTTCATAAACAGTAATCGGTGCCATCTCCGAAGTATCAATGGTGAACGCCCCTTTATAAAACAGGGTGAACAGCAGTGCAGCGGTGAAAAAGGCGAAAATATAGGCCAGGTAGTTCCGGATGAACCCGTTCATATGTGCCCCGATGACTTTTTGAGACAGTTTCTCCCCTTTGTCCAGCGTTTGATCATAGAGATTGTTAAATGATAATGCCTCCGGAAAAAGCCGGTATACCACGGTCCATTTGTTCATTCCGAGATATAGCAGAACACCGGTGGCAATGACACCAAGCGTCATATAGAGTTCCGTATTAAAGCCGTGCCAGAAGTATATATCGACATAAAACTGCTCGCCTTCCTGCAGCAGGGAAGGAAGAATGGAAGCCATCGCCGGTTCAATGATCGTGTACGACAGAATGTTCGGGAAAAAGCCGATCACAACGACGAGGCTGACAAGCACAATCGGCGAAAGCAGCATGCCAAATGGTGCTTCATGCGGCTTTACATCCAGTTTTTCTGTTTTCAGCCGGCCGGTGAACGTTTTAAATACAAGCATCATGCTGTAAATGAATGTGAACACACTGGCGATCCAGGCAATGATGGGAAATAAAATGCCGATGGTGTCGACATGAAAGTGTTGAAACTTCGTTATGTTCTCCATAGTGGTAAAAAACATTTCTTTACTTAAAAAACCGTTAAACGGAGGCAGTCCCGCCATCGAAAAGCTTCCGATGACAGCAATGGTAAAGGTGATCGGCATAATGATCATCAATCCGCCGAGATTGCGGATATCCCGCGTGCCGGTTTCGTGGTCGACAATGCCGGCCATCATAAAAAGACTGCCTTTAAAGGTGGCATGGTTGAACAAGTGAAAAAGCGCAGCAGTTGTGGCGCCCACAAACATATTTTCATCAATGGTGTCAAAGTGAAGGGCTGCTGCACCGGCACCGAGCATCGAAAAGATCATGCCGAGCTGACTGACGGTGGAATAGGCAAGAATTCCTTTCAGGTCTGTCTGCCGGACGGCGGAGAAAGATCCCCAGAACAGGGTGGTGATCCCAAATCCTGCCACGAGCCAGAGCCATTCTCCGCTGACGGCAAACACCGGGCTTAACCTCGCCACGAGATAAATGCCGGCTTTAACCATGGTTGCCGAATGAAGGTAAGCACTAACCGGTGTCGGTGCTTCCATCGCATCCGGCAGCCAGATATGAAAAGGAAACTGGGCGGACTTCGTGAAGGCGCCGAGCAGAATGGTCAGCATCGCCGGGAGAAAGAGATCGTGAGAGACGACCTCGGACGAAACAGCGATCGTTTCCTGAATACTGAACGTGCCGGTAATCGAGTAAAGCAGGACAAAGCCGACGAGCATGGAAAAACCGCCGAGCACGGTGACCAGCATGGACTTCAATGCTCCGTACAGCGACTTTTCCCGTTCATACCAGTACGCGATTAATAAAAAGGACGAAATACTCGTGATTTCCCAGAACATGTAAAGCACGATCATGTTGTCGGAAAGCACAACGCCGAGCATGGCCCCCATAAACATTAACAGAAAGGTATAAAACGTATGTAAAGATTCTGTTTTTTTGGATAAGTAGTAAATGGAATACAGGACGACAAGCGTCCCGATTCCTGTAATGAGCAGGGCAAACAGAAGCCCGAGTCCGTCTGCGTAGGCACGGAAATTAATGCCGAGGGAAGGGACCCATTCGAAGACGGCAGCCGCTGCCCCGCCTTCGGACGTAACCGGTATGTACTGCAGAAAATAAACAAACAAAATGGCTGGAACAGTTAAGACAAACCAGCCGGTATGTATGGATGGTATTTTTTTGTACAACAGCGGGACGAACACAGCAGCAATAAATGGTGCAATGATGGCAAGATGAAGTGCTGTAAACATATAGAACCTCCTTAACAGTTTACGGGCTGCAAATTCTTTTCACATTATAACTTATAATCCGGCTTAGTGCATCTTTCTTTAACCGGCTTATCGGGCAGAAAAAGGCATCGTGATAAATAGGTAGAAACATGAAATCAAAAATTTTGTGAATAAGAGAAGCCGGTCCGGGTCATAGTAATAAAAAAAGGGAAGGAGTACAGCATGAAGCAGACCTGCATGTTTCAGGGCGCCGTGTTTTTTCTGCTTTTTTTGGTTATCCTTACCGGAGCGTGGATGGCTGACCATTATGTTGAACGAAAAAGGGTGGAAGCATTCTATACGTATCCGGAAAATACAGAAACCCTTTCCTTTTCCAATGAAAACATCGAAAAAGACACGTTCGCCCCAAGAGAATATGTAAAAATAAAAAGCCTTTCCGGATGAAGATCTTTCCGGAAAGGCTTTTTGCAGGTGCTCTTTACAGGGTGATGACGGGTTTCATGCATTTCTCTTTCAGCGAGCGGTTTCTAAGTTCCTGTTCGAGCAGTAAAATGAAATCATCATTTAGTTGAAGACGCAGGGCTTTTTCATACGCTTCGATCAGTAATTCATCCGATAACTGATTCATAAGAGGGCACGACACCTCCTTGACGAGCTTCCTTTTTATTGCATCAGTCTCTGCAGCAGGCCTGCCGCAGGCAGGTTTTTCCTAATCATGATTTCCCGGCGCAATGTAATGATAGTGTACCATGACCTCATAGTGAGAACAACCGTTCGATTTATCCACAGAAGCGGTGGATAAGTTGTTTATAATGCTTATAAAAAACCTGAAAAACCGTAATATTTCGGTTTTTTTTAATGACAATACAGTTATCCACATTTCCCCGTTTTAAAATAATGTCGAAAACTTTTCGGGATGGGATACTGTTTGAAAAAAACTGTTTTTAACGATATACTTTCCCTTTAGCAGGTGTTTGTACGGAAATAAGACGTCAGAAGGGTGTCCCGAGTGATTAAACAATTTATGCCTAACGAATATCTGCCGTCAGTCTTTGATCTGAACCTTGAAGATTTAAGTGAACGGCAGATTAAAGGAATTATAACAGATCTCGATAATACATTGGTGGAATGGAATCGTCCGGAAGCGACACCACAGCTTCTGGACTGGATGTATTTTGTCAAACAGCAGGGGTTTCAGGTAACGATTGTATCCAATAACAATAAAGAAAGAGTTAGTTCTTTTTCGGAACCTACAGGCATTCAGTTTATCCATTCCGCCAAAAAGCCGATGGGTCATGCGTTCCGCAAAGCATGCCGGAAGATGGGGTTGAAGAAAAAGGAAGTGGTCGTGATCGGCGACCAGGTGTTGACGGATGTATTCGGAGGAAACCGGGCCGGTTTTTACACCGTGCTGGTGGTTCCGGTCGGAAGCGGGGACGGCCTCGTCACAAAAATCAACCGCAGCGTGGAACGCCGGGTTCTCCGCCGTTTAAAAGAAAAAGGCCTGATACAGTGGGAGGAATCAAAGTGAAGGAAGACAAGCTGATCTGTCCCGGGTGCGGAGCTTCCATACAGACCGAAAACCCGGAACAACCGGGTTATACTCCAGCGGCTGCACTCGAAAGAGAGATCGTTGTATGCAGACGCTGTTTTCGTCTGCAGCATTATAATGAAGTGCAGGAGATTCCTCTCCGCAAAACAGATTTCACCAATCAATTGCACGACCTGGCTGAAGAAGATGCCCTTATCGTGAAAATTGTAGATTCGTTTGACTTTGAAGGGAGCTGGATTCCGGGTTTCCACCGGTATATCGGCCAAAACGATGTCCTGCTTCTCGTTAATAAAATCGATCTGCTTCCAAGATCCATCAATGAAAACCGGCTGAAAGACTGGGTACGAAGGGAAGCAAAGGAACAGGGGCTGAAACCGGCCGGTGTGATGCTGATGAGCGCGGAAAAAAAGCACAGCGTGGAAGAAGCCGCCGCCAAAATGGATGAACTGCGGTACGGAAAAGACGTGTACATCACCGGCTGTACCAATGTCGGAAAATCGACGTTTATCAATGCATTGATTGAAGTGTTCGGCGGAGATGAAGAACAGCGGATCACCGCCTCAGGTTTTCCGGGAACGACGCTTGATCTTATTGATATTCCGCTGGATGACGGCTGCAGCATGTATGATACTCCGGGGGTTATCAATGAACATCAGATGGCGCACTATGTGAGCCGCAGTGATTTGAAGAAATTAACCCCCTCAAGAGAAATCAAACCGAGAATATATCAGCTCGAAGAAGGGCAGACCCTGTTTGTTGCCGGGCTGGCAAGAATGGATTTCAGCGGGGGAAGCCGTAATTCCTTCGTGGCTTATTTTGCCAATGACCTGCTTATTCACCGGACGAAACTGGAAAAAGCGGATCAGCTGTATGAAAATCATAAAGGAGAGATGCTGTCTCCTCCGGATAAAGAGTCTCTTCCGCAGTTGCCTCCGTTTACCAGCCACACGTTTCATGTTAAACAGCCAAAAACGGATATCGTCCTGTCCGGGTTCGGATGGATAACAGTTGTGGAACCGGACGCGGTTGTGACCGTACATGCTCCGGAAGGAACGGGTGTCACAATGAGAGAGGCGGTGATTTGATGAATACAACGGTACATGCGGAAAAATTATTTGGTGTGATCGGTCATCCCGTCGGCCATTCTCTGTCTCCGCTGATGCACAATGATCAATTTCAGTATCAGGGCCTTCCTTATTTTTATCATGCCTTTGATGTGATGCCGGAATATCTCGGAGAAGCGGTACAGGGGTTAAAAGCCCTTGGTGTATCTGGATTTAATGTGACCGTACCCCATAAAATTGAAGTCATGCAGTATCTGGACGGTCTCGATGAGCAGGCAAAGCTGATCGGCGCTGTGAATACGATTGTAAGAGAAGAAAGCGGCTGGATCGGTTACAATACGGACGGGGAAGGATATGTGCAGTCTCTTCTTAATAAAACCGGGGGAAGTGTTCCGGATGCAGATATACTTGTTATCGGGGCCGGGGGAGCGGCCCGCGCAGTGATTAGCGCTCTTACCGGCCGTGGATCGGCACGGGTGACAATTACGAACCGGACGTTCTCCAAAGCGCAGGCTCTGCAGGAACAAATGGCTGAGCGGGCATCAGTCCGTGCTGTACCGACGGAGCAGGCTGATAAAGAAACACCGTCTTTTGATATTATTATTAACACCACGTCAGTCGGCATGTCACCGCACACCGAAAATATGCCGTGGACGGCAGAACGTATCAAACCGGGCTGTATCTGCAGTGATTTAATTTACAATCCGCTCAAGACGACGTGGCTGCAGCAGGCGGAAGAGAATGGTGCGGATATTCTTAATGGAACGGGAATGTTTGTCGGTCAGGGAGCGATTGCTTTTCAGAAATGGACTGGTATGGAGCCGGATATCGAAAGAATGCATGCTGTTGTTATGAAGCAGCTGGGAGGGAACTCATCGTGTTGACAGGAAAACAGAAACGATTCTTAAGGAAACAGGCACATCGGCTGAAACCGGTGTTTCAGATCGGAAAGGCGGGAGTCACTGATAATCTTGTGAAACAGACAGCTGATGCGCTGGAAGCAAGAGAATTAATCAAAATCAATATGCTGCAGAACTGTATGGAGGATAAACACGACGCCTCTGCAGCACTGGCAGAGGGTGCCGGAGCACATGTGGTCCAGGTTATCGGAAATACGATTGTCCTGTACAAGGAATCGGCGGAAAATAAAACGATCGAGCTGCCGTCCTAGAAGGGATTTCTACTATGACAAAAAAAATCGGCCTGCTGGGAGGGACATTTGACCCTCCTCATCATGCCCATCTCATCATTGCCCAGGAAGCTTTAAGCGTTTTAAAGCTGGATGAGGTCTGGTTTATTCCGGTTTATTCCCCGCCTCATAAATCCCGTGATCAAATGGCCGGTCCCGGGGAAAGACTGCAGATGACAAAGCTTGCAGTAGAAGAAAATCCACGCTTTGTAACATCCGCTGTCGAACTGGACCGCAAAGGCCCTTCCTATACGCTGGACACTGTGAAACGTCTGAACGGACAGTATCCGGGAACATCCTTTTATTTCATTGTCGGAGGAGATATGGCCGCCAGCCTTCCTTCGTGGAAAAATATTGATGAATTAAAAGAACGGGTGACGTTTGCTGTTATTGATCGTCCCGGTTACACTGCGCCGCGCAGTGGTGCGGGAATGTATTACATCGAAGTGCCTTTGATGGACATATCGTCTACGATGATCAGAGAGAGGATCCGCAGCGGAGGAAATATCAAGTATTATCTGCCCGAACGGGTACGTATTTTTATTGAGGAGCATCGGTTGTATGGATAGAAAAGAAGCGCTGGAACGAGTGAAGCCTCATTTGACAGAGCACCGTTATGTGCATACATTGGGGGTAAGAGATACGGCACTCACGCTTGCACGTAAGCTTGGAATCGATCAGGACAAAACAGAAACGGCCGCCATTTTTCACGATTACGCCAAGTTCCGGCCAAAAGAAGAAATGCGCCGCATCATTAAAGAGCAGCAGATGGATGAGAACTTTATCTATTACGGAGACGAACTGCTGCACGCACCGGCCGGATCCTGGCTGGTAAAACAGGAAATCGGTATTACCGATGAAGAAATATTGTCGGCGATTTTCTGGCATACTACCGGAAGACCGCAAATGTCCGATATGGAAAAAGTTATTTTTCTTGCTGATTATATCGAGCCGAACCGCCGCCACCCTGGGGCAGCAGAGGCCAGGGACATTGCCGAAACGGATATCGACGAAGCGGTCCGGACCGCACTCAGCAATACGGTGACGTTTCTCCTGGAGAAACAGCAGCCTGTGTTTCCGGATACGTTGTCCGCTTATAACGACTTAACACTGAAAAAACAGAATGAAGGAGGAGAATGAATGGAAGGAAAGGAACTATTGGAGCTCGCCGCGGGAGCTGCCGGGGACAAAAAAGCAGAGCAGCTGACTGCCCTTGATATGAAAGGAATCTCGCTGATCGCCGATTATTTTTTAATCACCCATGGAAATTCGCACAAGCAGGTGCAGGCTATTGCCCAGGATATTAAAAAACAGGCTCAGCAGTCCGGCGTAGATGTGAAACGCCTGGAAGGCTTCGATGAAGCAAAATGGGTGCTGATTGATCTCGGTGATGTGATTGTTCATGTCTTTCATAAAGATGAGCGTCCGTATTACAATCTTGAAAAATTATGGGGAGACGCTTCCACTGTTCAGCTGGAAACCGCATCCTCCTAGAAAGAGGTTGAAACATGGAGACATACAGCGGCTTTGCCCGGGTATATGACCGTTTGATGGAAGAAGCCCCTTATGCAGAGTGGATCAGCTGGGCGACCGGATTAATGAAAAATGAAGAAGTTCCTCCGCAGACTATTCTGGATGCTGGGTGCGGCACGGGAACAATGCTTCTTGCGCTGCTTGATCTCGGTTATGAGGCAGAGGGGCTTGATCTCTCCGGTGATATGCTGGAGATGGCGCAACAAAAGCTGGAAAGCCGCGGATATGCTCCGGCTCTGTTTCAGAGGGATATGAGACATTTCCACATTCCCGCCACGTATGATGTGGTGCTGTCCTTTTGTGACTCATTAAATTATGTGACGGAAGAAACCGATCTTTTTAACACATTCCAGACGTTTTACAATCATCTGAACGAAGGTGGTTCACTCCTTTTTGATGTTCATTCAGTCCGTTATGTGGAAGAGGTGTTAATGGATTTTTCTTTTGCCGATGCTGCTGAGGATGCAGCTTACATATGGAATGTTGTTCCTTCCGGCAGAACGGCGGAAGTGCACCACGAACTTTCCCTTTTTATCCACGATCAGCACAATCAGTACAGACGTTTTGATGAACAGCACCGGCAGCGCGCTTTTCCCGTTGCTTCGTATCGTTCATATCTGGAACAATCAGGGTTTAAGATCCGCGGTATTTACGGCGATTTTACCTGGAACCCTCCCGGAGAAGACGCGGACCGGATTTTTTTCCATGCAGAAAAACCTGTACAAAACCGCTCTGCCGGTATAAACTAGTAACAGATTACAGTATTATTTTTCCTGAAAAAGAGCACCCATCTCTTTTTTATCCTCTTCGTATTTATGATGGGTCCGCTCGATCACCTCTTCAAACATTCCTTCGCTGAAGCGGCTCAGAACCTTAAGCCCTTCACCGGTTACACCTCCCGGCACATTGACTTTCCGGCGGAGCTCCCCGAGGCTGTAGTGCTTTTCCGAGAGGAGCCGGCCGTAAGCCATCATCATTTTCTCCGCCAGTATTTCCGCTTCTCCATGCTCAATTTCCGTTTCTTCTGCGGCTGCATCGATAAAACGTTCAAGCAGATAGCTGATAAAAGCCGGTCCGCAGCTAATAATGTCGCTCGATACACGGAGCGTACGGTCACTTATCGGCACAGGTTCCGAAAACGTGCCGAGCCACTGTCGGAATACCATTTTTTCTTTTTCTGCCCATTGGCTGCCGAATGTTAAGAGAAGCGGTCCGGTCCCGGTTTTGTTGACAATCGTCGGCACCGTGCGGACGACCCTCCGTGCCGGAAGGCTTTCGAGATCTTCAAGGAGCACCGGACTTGTGATGGTGGCGACGATATGTTCCATCGTCAGATGTTTTTTCAGTTCATCAAGCAGCGGTTCGTATTGTTTTGGCCGGACGCAGATGAAAATGGTGTCTGTGCAGGCAAGCAGTTCTTTCATGCTGCCGGCTGTGTTGACGAGAGGAAATGCAGCCTGAAAGTCTTTGTTACGTTCTTTTGTACGGTTATAAATGTACATATGTTCCGGAGAAAGGCTGTTCTGCTGCAGCATAACTTCCGCCAGCATCCCTCCCATGTTACCAGTCCCTATCAATCCAACATTATCCACGCTGAACCCTCCTTCGTACATATTTCTGTAATGATTCGACTTCCACATTCTATGTGACAATTCTCATAACTATACTGCAAAAAAAACAGAAGAGGTGAAGAAATGAACCGGAATTTGATATACACGCTGGCTGCCGGAACGGCAGCTGCCGCTGTGCTCATTGTTTTTCTTCTGCTGATTGTTTTCCGCCAGGATACGACTGTGCAGGACGTGGAAGATGACGAAGTATTCTGGGAAGAAAAAACCACGGCCGCCGGACCCGAAGCTGGATCAGATGCGGAGCCGGAAAACAGCACCGACGGCCGTATGCAAGAGGTTGTGATCGATGTGAAGGGAGCGGTGGTGGAGCCGGGAGTGTATGAACTAAGGGAAGGCAGCCGCGTTATTGACGCCATAGATACAGCTGGCGGAATGACAGAAGAAGCAGCTCCTGCGGCTGTGAATTTTGCCGAAAAACTTTACGATGAAATGGTGGTGCTTGTTCCAGAAGAAGGAGAAGAGCAACCCGCTGCGGGCGTGCAGGACGAAGGAGAAGCAAAGATTCGTGTTAATTACGCAGAAGCTGCCGAACTCGAGACGCTGCCTGGAATAGGACCTGCCAAGGCAGCTGCGATTATTGCCTACCGGGAGGAGCAGGGATCGTTTGAACAGGAAGAAGATCTGCTTGATGTATCGGGGATCGGGGAAGCGTCCCTGGAGCAGATGAAGGACAAAGTGTCTCTGAAATAATGGTGCAAAGGATTTCAAATATTAGAATCTTTTGATAATATAAAAGAGAAGGTTAATCTGAAAGGGGACATACCAGTGAACGAAGATCAATGGAAGTTGGAAACGAAAGCCGTCCACGCCGGACAGGAAGTGGATCCCGCCACCCAGGCCAGGGCGGTGCCGATTTATCAGACTACGTCTTATGAATTTAAAGACACGGATCATGCTGCGAACCTTTTTTCTCTGTCGGAATTCGGCAACATATACAACCGGATAATGAACCCGACGCAGGATGTATTTGAAAAACGCATCGCCGAACTCGAGGGAGGGGTCGGGGCGCTGGCTGCTGCGAGCGGCAGTTCCGCGATTCAGATTGCCGTTTTGAATATCTGCAGCGCAGGTGATGAAATTGTCGCCTCGAGCGGCCTGTACGGCGGTACGTACAATATGTTTGTGCATACACTGCCTAAACTTGGTATTAAGGTGCACCTTGTGGATGGGAACAATCCGGATGCCTTTGCTGAAAAAATCAATGATAAAACAAAACTTGTTTTTGGTGAAATGATCGGCAACCCGAACGGTGCTGTTCTCGATATTGAAAAAGTAGCTGAAACGGCACATGATCATGGTCTTCCGTTAATCGTGGATGCGACGGTCGTTACACCTGCTTTATGCCGGCCGATGGACCATGGTGCCGATATTGTCGTTCATTCTGCAACCAAATTTATAGGTGGACATGGCACGACCCTTGGCGGCGTTATTGTGGACTCCGGCCGTTTTAACTGGGACAATGGAAAATTCCCGGAATTGACCGAACCGGATCCAAGTTACCACGGTGTGGTGTACACCGAGGCAGTCGGAGAACTCGCCTATATCATCAAAGCTAGGGTGCAGCTCATGCGTGACCTCGGTCCTGCCATCGCGCCGATGAATTCGTTCCTTCTGCTGCAGGGTCTTGAAACCCTTCATCTGCGGATGGAACGCCATTGTGAAAATGCGGAAAAAGTTGTAAAGTATCTGGAAGACAGTCCCCATGTGGAGTGGGTGAACTATCCGGGTCATCCTTCCCATCCGACGTTTGACAAGGCGGAAAAGTATCTTCCTGCAGGAAAAGGAGCCATTTTAACCTTCGGCATTAAGGGAGGAACGGAAGAAGGAAAAGCTTTCATCAACGCCTGCCGTCTTCATTCCCACGTCGCCAATGTCGGGGATGCCAAATCGCTTGTGATCCACCCTGCAAGCACAACCCACCAGCAGCTGACCGAAGAAGACCAGAAAGCGGCCGGAGTTACGCCGGATCTAATCCGGATATCTGTCGGCATTGAGCATGCGGATGATATCATTGCTGACATTGAACAGGCGCTGGAAACAAGTCAGCAGAGCATTACTTGAAAAACGATGCCCTACATTGGGTCATAAGCGGGAGTGCCGCCATTCATTTCGTTGTATCCGGAGAAATATGGACAGCTGGAATGGCGGCTGCTCTCCTTGCTTTCCTGCTGCTTAAAAAACGAGCTTTATCCGCCGTTCTTCTGCTGGTAGTATTTGCATGCTTTGCTGTTCGGACCGAGTGGGCGGAACATGCTCACGTTTCTTCGTTTAGCGGCAGCGAGACGGTCATCCGGGGAACGATAGAGGACGGTGCCTACCGGGACGGCAGCCTTGTACGTTTTACCCTCCGCACGGATACCGGCGAAATGACCTCGCTTCGACTGAGACTTCACGATGAATCAGAAACGCAGAGGACCTCCTCCTATTCACCGGGACGCTTCTGTACCGCACAAGGAACATTAACCCTTCCTTCCTCTTCTTCCAATTTTTACGCCTTTGATTACCGTCAGTATTTAAAACAGCAGCATACTTACTGGGAACTGGATATTTCGTCTGTGGAAGATATTCAGTGTGCATCCGGCATCCAGAGTCTTTCCTATATTTTTAAAGCATGGAGGTACGAAGGAATCAAGCGCATTGAAAGAATGTTTCCGGAGAACCTGAAAGGAATATCAGCAGCGCTTCTCTTCGGGGAACGTGAGCTTCTTGACGCAGAAATCGAAACCGATTATCAAACGCTCGGTTTAATTCATCTCCTGGCAGTGTCAGGCCTTCATGTAGGCCTTCTTTGCGGAATGGTGTATTATCTGCTGCTTCATCTTGGTCTTACCCGGGAAAAGTCGGAATGGATGCTGTTGATCATGCTTCCGCTTTACACTGTCCTCGCCGGAGCTGCTCCATCCGTTTTGCGGGCAGTCTGTATGGTCGCTGCCTATATACTGTGGAGCAAAACCGGCAGGAAAAACGTGGACCCCTTTTTCGTGCTCTGCATCGCGGCGCTTTCTTTTCTTTTCCTTCATCCCTATTATCTGTACCATATCGGGTTCCAGCTTTCTTTTCTTATCAGCGGCTCTCTGCTCCTTTCCCGGAATATACTGAAAAGACAGAGCAGATGGAAGGCGGCTGTCATTGTAAGCATGATTGCCCAGCTTTCCGGACTTCCCATTATTCTGTTTCATTTTTATGAGTTTTCCTTTCTAAGCCTGGTTCTGAACCTGGTGTTTGTTCCGTTTGTCTCCATTCTCGTCCTTCCCGGCGTCTTACTTCTGTTTGTATTCTCCTTTTTGCCGGCTTCTGTTTTTTCCATTGTCTCTTCCCCTTTCAACATGCTCATAGGTCTGGCGCACCAAATACTGGGTATTGCAGGGGATTGGAGTGAGTTCACACTTATCGCGGGAAAACCCTCTCTTTTTATTACAGCTGCGCTGGGTGCTGCCGTTTATTTTTTCTTTTTCCGCCTGGACTGCAGGGGCGCCGGGAAAAGACTGATCTTCCCGGTGCTGGTGATGTCAGGTGTACTGGTATTTCAGCTTTTACACCCTTATCTTTATCCCAGAGGCTATATTACGATGCTCGACGTCGGGCAGGGAGACAGCATTGTGATCGAACTGCCCCGCCGGCAGGAGGTATATCTGATAGATGCCGGAGGCGCACTGGATTTTCCGCGTGAAGAATGGGAAATAAGAGAGGATCCATATGACCCGGGAGCCGATATTGTCGTTCCGTTTTTAAAGGCGCGGGGCATTACAGCGTTGGATAAATTGATTGTCACCCACGGAGATATTGATCATTATGGCGGAGCGTATGCGGTAATGGAGAACATGAAAGTTGGAGAGGTTCTTTACGGCAGAGGGGAGGAATTTAAAGAGGCAGAGAAGCAGTTTCTGCGTGCGGTAAGGAAGAAAGGTATTCCGGTGCTGCCGGCAGAAAAAGGGGGCCGATGGCATGCGGGAGGAAGTTCTTTTCAGGTACTTGCTCCTGAAGGCGGAGAACCTCCGGGAAATGAACGTTCCATCGTTCTGCGGGCAGAATTGGCCAAGCTGAACTGGCTTTTTACCGGGGACTTGGAAAAGGAAGGAGAAGAACAGCTTCTGTCTGCTTATCCCGGTCTGACAGCGGATATTTTAAAAGTCGGCCATCACGGCAGCCGAACGTCTTCCTCACCGTCGTTTATCGAAAAGCTTAATCTGAAAGCAGCACTTATCTCAGCCGGGCGCTGCAATCGTTTCGGACACCCCCATGAAGAAACGCTGGAAACGCTTGCCGAGGCAGGGGCGGCGGTATACCGGACGGACAGAGGCGGCGCCGTTCAGATCGTATACACGGAGGAAAAAATTGAAAACATCAGGCAGGCAGCAACTCACCAACCGCCGGAATGTGAACAATAACAAAAAAGAGCTGTATCACAGGATACAGCCCGAGGTGCTGATATTTTATTAAAACCCGCCTGCTACTTCAATCACGGTAGCAATCACCATAATCAGTGTGAAAAAACCGAAAGGCACAACGAAGCCGACGATCGAGTCGACCAAGTCATTTCGTTTGCTCTGTACATCCTTTTCGAATTCATTCACGGCCATCCCCTCCTTACGCTTGCACTTCTCTGTACATTATAGGACAAGCACGACAAAAAATCCATATCTGATCAACGATCTTGTTTGCTGCAGGGAAGGATGACACTGCCGCCGCTGTAAACAGTTGTCACCTATAACCCGCCCGGACATAGGATAAACTAAAAATGAACCCCGGATATCGTTGATAAAAAGTTGTCCTAGGCCTTTTTATCAACGTTGATTATAAATGGAAAGTGCCTTCCGTGCACTTTCCTTTTCCTTCTTTGTTGCGAAAAACAACCGGGAAGCATAGGATGGAAGGAGACGAACATAGCTATTGGGGTGCAGTATGCATGGATTACATTCCGCTTTTACAAGATATCGAAAATCAAAACATCGCTCCGCTTTATTTATTATATGGAACAGAAGCGTACTTAATAAGTCATGTCATCGAAAAAATTACGGCAAACACTCTCGCGGAAGAAGAGAGGGATTTCAACCACTCCGTGTATGATATGAAGGAAGTTCCTGTAGATACAGCACTGGAAGAAGGAGAGACGCTTCCTTTTTTTGGATCGGGAAGGGTTGTGGTGCTGAAAAACTGTTATTTTTTAACTGGTTCGAAAGAAAAGGAAAAAGTCGAACATAACCTTTCCTATCTGGAGAATTATATCGATCATCCGCCTTCGGAAACGGTCATGATATTCACGGCTCCGTATGAAAAGCTGGATGAACGAAAAAAAATAGTGAAAAAACTGAAGAAACAGGGCGTCTTTCTGGAAGCTGCTGCGTTTGATGAGAAGAATATGGATCAATGGCTTCATCGTTTCTGCCAAAGCAGGTCCGTCTCGATAACATCGGATGCGAAGCAGAAAATGATGCAGCTGGCGGGAAAAGATATGATGATGCTTTCTTCTGAAATGGACAAACTGGCACTTTTCGCAGGTGATGGGAATGAGATCACTGAAGAGATGGTGGAAGAGCTGGTGCCGCGGACACTGGAAGATAATGTGTTTGAACTGGTCGATCATGTCGTGCATGGTCGTGGGGAAAAGGCTTTTCGGATATATTATGATCTGATGAAAAAGAATGAAGAACCGATCAAAATTTTAACCCTGCTGGCAAGGCAGTTCCGAATGATTCTGCACGTCTCCCACCTGAAAAAGACCGGGTATTCCCGCCAGAAAATGGCGTCACGGCTGAAAGTCCATCCCTATGCGGTCAAAATAGCGGAAGAGCAGAGCAGGTCGTATTCAGAAAGCCGCCTGAAAGAGGTGCTTCAAACATTGGCGGAAGCAGATGAGCAGATAAAAACGGGAAAAGTGGATAAAAATCTGCAGCTGGAATTAAGCATTGCCGCCTTAATCACGTGAACAATAAAAAAACGACTCTGCGGAGGAGTCGTTTTCGTTATTACTGGGCGATTTCATTGAAACGCTGATTCATTTTTGATTTAGCTCTTGCAGCTGTATTTTTATGAATCATCTTCTTGTCAGCAGCTTTGTCTACTTTCTTTGTTGCCAGGCTGAGAAGGTTTTTCGCTCCTTCTACATCCTTGTTGTCAGCCTTTTTATTAAATTCCTTGATGGCAGAACGCATCGCTGACTTAAAAGCATGCTGCTTCACACGCTTGGATTCATTTACAATTACCCGTTTTTTCGCCTGTTTGATATTTGGCATGATGTCACCTCCCTTGTTTTGTTCCATCTTCGAGCAAGAATGGAAACACAAGAGGATTCTATCAAAAAACAAATAGACGTGCAACACGAATAACAGGTCGATCGTCGTCCATACTACATAGTAAGAATGAAACAGGACGATACGGAAAGCAGGTGGCTGATAATGGAACTGGATCTGTCAAAAAAAAATGTCCGCACCGACCTGGCCATTGAAGAAAAGGAACTACTGGAAGAACAGGAGATGCGCCGTTCTTCCAGTCAGAAGAAAAATACCGGCATACAGGTTCATGAAAAACAACAGGAAGGTGTCAAGATAACGAAAGTGACGATAAATGAAGAAGGAGCGCAGCGAACTGGCAAGGAAGCAGGGGAATATCTGACACTGGAAGCCCAGGGCGTCCGCAAACAGGACACGAAGCTGCAACAGGCAATGGAAGCTGTTCTCGCCCGGGAAACGGCGCAATTTTTAAAACGGCTTGGGGTAAAAAAAGACGCATCCTGCTTGATTACCGGTCTCGGGAACTGGAACGTAACCCCGGATGCACTGGGTCCGATGGTAGTGGATAACCTGGTGGTGACACGACATCTTTTCAAAGAAGCACCGGAACAGGTGGAAGAAGGGTTTCGGTCTGTCAGTGCTTTTTCTCCCGGGGTGATGGGTCTGACCGGGGTGGAAACGAGCGAATTGATATCAGCTGCCGTTGAAAAGGTAAATCCGGATTTTGTGATAGCCGTCGATGCCCTCGCTTCCCGCTCCATTGAACGGGTGAATACGACAATTCAAATGTCGGATACCGGCATACATCCAGGATCCGGTGTCGGCAATGACCGCCGCGCGCTAAACAGAAAAACACTCGGGATTCCTGTTATTGCTATCGGAATTCCGACGGTTGTAGATGCAGTGACAATTACAAGTGACACCATCGATTTTATGCTGAAGCACCTCGGCAGGGAAATGAAGGAAGAGGAGACCCCTGCTGGAGCGTTGACCCCTGCTGGAATGGTTTTTGGGGACAAAAAGAAACTGCAAGAGGAAGATCTTCCCGCAGAAAAAGAACGGCAGGCTGTACTTGGAATGGTGGGGGGACTGGAAGAACAGGAAAAACGGCAGTTAATTCAGGAAGTGCTCGCTCCGCTCGGACACAACCTGATGGTGACGCCGAAAGAAGTGGACGTGTTTATGGAAAACATGGCCAATGTGGTGGCTGAAGGTTTAAATGCCGCCCTGCATCAGAGTATTTCCCAGAAAAGCACCGGAACGTACACGAAATAGGATGGAACCATCTAAACAAGAGGCTGCCATGAGAAAGGCGGCCTCTTTTCGTTTCACAGGACCTGTATAAATCTTCCGTTCTAATCTATCAGCGTTTTCTCATAGAGTAGAGCAGGGAGGGAACAGCATGTGGAACGAAAACCGGAACAAAAACAGCAGAAGCAATTGGACAGGCCTGCGTAAATGGATGGCAGGCACCTTATGCGGACTTTTGTTTATGATGTTGTTTATTACCACGCTCACGTCAAACGGACAGGGAAATTTGTTCTCCTCCAGGCATTTACATACATGGAGTGCAGATATTCAACAGAACCTCCTCGTCTCGGTGTTTCAGTTTGAAAATTCTTATTTTAAAGAAGCTGTATTTACCGAAAATGAGACTGAATCAGTGCCGAGAATGCTGTTTGAATTAGTGACCAGGTTGGATTTTCATGAGCCCAGAACGCTTCTTGGCCGGGAAATTCCGGGACTTGCTCTGTTTGATGGAAATATTGTCGTGGCCGGGGAAGGTACTGATTTTACGAATATGCCGATAGAATCGGCGCCTCCGATGGAAGTGCTGATGCAGGAAAGAGACGCAGCAGCTGATAGACTGGAAGTATTGGATCCGGAAGAAGGAACAGACAGCCGTCCGTCCGGCGAGGCGGTAGCCCACATTGTACATTCCCACAGTCGTGAATCCTATTACCCGGAACTTGAAGAAGATGTCGAGAGTGCCTTCCACCCCGACGTCAATATTACCAAAGTGGGAGAGCGGCTCGGCAGGGAACTGAATGAAAGAGGGATACGTACCGTGGTGGATACAACAGATATTGAGCAGCAGCTCCACGAAAACGGCTGGGAATTTCCACGGTCCTATGAAGTATCCCGCGATGTGCTTCAGAAAGCTATGAATGAACACGAGCAGCTTGACCTGTTTTTTGATCTGCACCGCGATTCCCAGCCCCGTGACATTACTACTGTCACGATAAATGGAGAAACGCTCGCAAGAACGTTTTTTGTCATCGGAGAAAACAATCCGCATTATGAAAAGAACCTGGAAATGGCAAATAAGTTACACAGCAGACTGGAAGAATCCTATCCGGGATTAAGCAGAGGGGTGCTCACAAAAGGAGGGGGCGGCGTAAATGGCAGATACAATCAGGATCTTTCCGAGCAGTCTGTTCTGATCGAGATCGGCGGCACAGAAAATACATTGGAAGAAACGTATCGTACAGCGGAAGCGCTGGCTGAAGTGATCAGTGCTTATTATGAAGAGACGAATAAGTGAGGAGGAGACATCGTTGAGAATCCTGACCGTTTTTCTTGCGGCGTTGGTATTTTTCCTGGGAGGAATGATGACAGGGGTGCATGTATCGGAGCAGTACCGGATAGAATCATCAGCGATATCTTCCGAAGCGGTGGAGGAGCCTGAAGATGCTCCAGCACCTTCTTCCGCCGGCAAGGATACAGCAGAAGAGCTGCTGGAACGGCAGCAGCAGATCAAAGAATCAAAGAAGATGAATATTTTTTCCGATATCGGAAAAAGCCTGGATGTTTTTGATTCACCGCCTGACTCCCGCAGCAATGATTGAAGTGGAGAATTCCCGTTGATATAATGAAAGTTAGTGTTAACGTACGGCAGTCTTCATGGAATGAAGTGCAGTGTTATTTTGAGCAGGAGTGATAAAAGCATGAACGAGGAAAACAAAGCGAGCAGGCAGAAAAACATCAGAAACTTTTCCATCATTGCCCATATCGACCACGGAAAATCCACCCTGGCCGACCGCATTCTTGAAACCACCCGTTCGCTGCCGGAGCGGGAAATGAAAGATCAGATGCTTGATGCAATGGATCTGGAACGCGAACGCGGCATCACGATCAAACTGAATTCGGTACATTTAAAGTATACCCACACCGACGGGGAAGAGTATACGTTTCATTTAATAGACACACCGGGACATGTGGATTTTTCCTATGAAGTATCCCGGAGCCTTGCGGCCTGTGAAGGAGCGCTGCTCGTCGTGGATGCGTCCCAGGGCATTGAAGCACAGACGCTTGCCAACGTATACCTGGCTGTGGACAATGACCTTGAAATCATCCCGGTTATTAATAAAGTGGATCTGCCGAGTGCCGAACCGGAACGGATCAAACAGGAAATCGAAGATGTTATCGGCATTGACGCCTCCGATGCGGTATATGCTTCAGCGAAAAGCGGTCTCGGGACCGAGGACATTCTGTCACAGATCGTTGAGAAAATACCGGCTCCCGCCGGAAATCCCGAAAGCCCGCTTCAGGCTCTGATATTTGATTCGCTTTATGATACATACCGGGGGGTTATTGCCTATATCCGAATCGTGGAAGGAACCATCCGGCCGGGAGAAAAAATTAAAATGATGCAGACCGGCAAGGAATTTGAAGTGGCCGAAGTCGGTGTGTTCACGCCGAAACCGGTGGGATGTGACGAATTAACCGTCGGAGATGTCGGCTTTTTAATTGCCTCCATTAAGAATGTGAGCGATTCGAAAGTCGGTGATACGATCACCCATGCGCGTCAGCCTGCCGCAGAACCACTTCCAGGGTATAAGACAATGAACCCGATGGTGTTCTGTGGAATGCATCCGGTCGATGCCAGTGATTACAACGCACTCCGGGATGCGCTCGAGCGCCTTGAATTGAACGACAGCTCGCTGCAGTTTGAAGCGGAAAGTTCGCAGGCTCTCGGTTTTGGGTTCCGGTGCGGATTTCTTGGTCTTCTTCATATGGAAATCATCCAGGAGCGGATCGAAAGAGAGTACGGTATCAGCCTGATTACAACTGCACCAAGTGTGATCTACAACGTCTATTTGACAGACGGGGAACTGGTGGAGATTGATAATCCATCGAATATGCCTGACCAGCAGAAAATTGAACTGGTGGAGGAGCCGTTCGTCCAGGCGACCATTATGGTACCGAATGATTTTGTCGGCGCGGTTATGGAAATCTGTCAGAAAAAACGCGGGGAATTTCTGGATATGCGCTATCTTGATGAAAACCGGGTGAACATCGTGTACTATCTCCCGCTTACAGAGATTGTGTATGACTTTTTTGACCAGTTGAAGTCTAATACAAAAGGGTATGCGTCCTTTGATTACGAGTTCTCCGGATACCGGGAATCCAACCTCGTCAAAATGGATATTCTGCTGAACAATGAAGCGGTCGATGCGTTGTCTGTTATCGTCCACCGGGATATGGCCTATGAACGCGGCAAAGCGATTGTAGAGAAGCTGAAGGATCTTATTCCGCGCCAGCAGTTTGAAGTACCGGTGCAGGCGGCGATCGGAAACAGTATTATCGCCCGTTCCACCATCAAGGCCATACGAAAAAATGTGCTTTCCAAATGTTACGGCGGGGATGTGACGAGAAAACGGAAGCTTCTTGAAAAACAGAAGGAAGGCAAACGCCGTATGAAAAGCGTCGGAAAAGTGGATGTACCTCAGGAAGCGTTCATGTCGGTGCTCCGCATGGATGATGACCAATGATGCAGACGGCTGGAGAAAAACAGCTGCTGTCATCCCCTTCTTCCATCTATGTTCATATTCCGTTCTGCAGATATATCTGCCACTACTGTGATTTTAATAAATTTTTTATTGAAAATCAGCCGGTCGATTATTATATTGAGAAGCTGGGCGAAGAAATGAAACGCTCGCTGCCCGGCACTGCCTCCGTCAAGACGATCTATATTGGGGGAGGCACACCGACGGCTTTGACGACGGAGCAGCTTCGGCAGGTGCTTCGGGATGTAAAATCATGTACAGATCCGGCCCGTCCGGTGCAGGAATTTACGGTGGAAGTGAATCCCGGCGAAGCGGACCGGGTGAAGTTTGACATGATGAAAGATGAAGGAGTGACGCGGTTAAGCATCGGCATCCAGACCTTCAATGACCGTCTTCTGCAGCACATCGGCCGCGGCCATACAGCTGATGAAGCCCGGGATACGGTTCAAAAGGCAAGGGAAGCCGGCTTTGACAATATTTCCATTGACTTAATGTTCGGCCTGCCGGAACAGTCGATGGAAGACTGGAAGGAAACGGTGTCGGAAGCTGTGAAGCTGGATATTGATCATGTTTCCGCCTACTCGCTGAAAATCGAAGAAAAAACGATGTTTCACAACTGGTACCGGCAGGGTAAAATAAAGCCGCTCCCGGAAGATACGGAAGCTGCGATGTATGAAGAACTGGAGGACGCCCTTTCTGCTGCCGGGTTTCATGCTTATGAAATCAGCAATTTTGCCAGGCCGGGAAAAGAAAGTGAACATAACAAAACGTACTGGAAAAATGAAGAGTACTATGGTTTTGGTGCCGGTGCCCATGGGTATGTGAATGGAGTAAGATACGCGAATATGGGCCCGCTTCCTCATTACCTGAAAGCGGTGGAAGCCGGGAAACATCCGCTGAAAGAAACACATGAGGTCTCAAGGTCTGAAATGATGGAAGAGGAAATGTTTATGGGACTGAGAATGCAGGAAGGAGTCTCTGCTTCCCGTTTTTTCCGTAAATATCAATGTTCCTATTATGATGTCTATCCGGAAGTGGTAAGGGAGCTGACCGAAGGAGGTCTCCTGTATGATTCCGGAAGCTCCCTCTATTTGACCGAAAAAGGGAAGCTTCTCGGCAATGAGGTGTTTGCGCGGTTTCTACTGGATGATTAAGGGTGAAACGATGTGGAAATATCCCTGTTTTATTGACAAACGTCATCCCTTTTGATAACTTTACAATAGATTTAGCACTCGGATAACCGGAGTGCTAACAGAGGTGATGTTGTCATGCTGACAGACCGGCAGTTATTCATTTTACAGGCAATTGTTGATGATTACATTCACTCTGCGGAACCGGTCGGGTCCCGCAGTCTATCAAAGCGGAACGGCATGAGTTACAGCCCGGCGACGCTCCGCAATGAAATGGCGGATCTGGAAGAAATGGGCTTTCTGGAAAAACCGCACAGTTCCTCTGGAAGAATTCCTTCAGAAAAGGGCTACCGGCATTATGTGGACCACCTGCTGATGCCCCATCAGCTTTCAAGCAGGGACATTCACGACATGCGTTCGCTTTTCGGCCGTAAAGTGATGGAGGCCGAGCAGGTAGTGAAACAGTCGGCGACAATTTTATCTGAATTAACGAGCTATGCGTCTATTGTACTCGGTCCTGAGGTATTCGAGTCCAGGCTGAAGCAGGTGCAGATCATACCGTTGAATAATCATGCCGCCGTCGCTGTTCTCGTCACTGATACGGGTCATGTCGAAAATCATACGGTTTCCCTTCCGGAGGCACTGGACAGCAGTGAACTGGAGAAGATTGCCAATATCCTGAATGACCGACTGGAAGGAGTTCCGCTGTATCAGCTCCAGAATAAAATCATGACGGAAGTGGCCGGGCTGCTGAGGCAGCATATAACCAATTATAATGATGCATTGTTGTTCACTGAAGAAACCCTTCAGAAAAGCAGGCATGAAAAGGTGTATTACGGGGGAAAGACAAACTTACTGTCTCAGCCGGAGTTTAAAGATGTGGATAAAATCCGGATGCTCTTTGAACTGCTTGAAGAAGACCATACCATGCATGAACTTTTGAAGCCGGAACAGAAAGGCTTGATGATACGGATCGGTCAGGAAAATGCGGCGGAAGCCTTTGAAGACTGCAGTATCATTTCGGCCTCGTATTCCTTTAATGGAAATCCGGTTGGAACCATCAGCATTGTGGGCCCTACAAGGATGGAATATCCAAGGGTGATCGGACTTATCGAACATTTATCCAGAGATTTGTCGAAAGTGCTGACAAATCTGTACACCGATCGATACTAAGTTTCCGGGGCTGGACCGGAACAACTTTTGAGTGCAGCGGGAGGTGAAAGTATGAAAGAGAATCATACTTCCACAAAAGAGGAACAGACAGTCGAAGAAGAACATGAAGAAAAGCAGCACAGCGACGATGAGAAAAGCGGGGAATCCGCTGAAACAGAGACTCCGTCCGCAGAAGAGGCTGATACAGAGGAAGAGACAGTGCAGGAAACAGAGCTTGAACAAGCCAGAAGAGAAGCAGAGGAATGGCAGAACAAGGCTCTGCGGGTGCAGGCCGATCTGGACAATGTGCGCCGGCGGGCAAAGGAAGAAAAAGCCCAGGACGCAAAGTACAGGTCCCAGCCGGTTATTGAGTCCCTGCTTCCTGTCCTCGACAACTTCGAGCGGGCACTGAACGCGGCTTCTGACAACGAAGAAGACGGTTCTCTGCTTCAGGGTGTCAATATGGTGTATTCCCAGTTTTTCGAAGCGCTGCAGCAGGAAGGGCTGGAAATCATTCCGACAGAAGGGGAGACATTTGATCCCCACCAGCATCAGGCTGTGATGCAGGTCGAAGAAGATGGGTTTGAATCCAATCAGATTGTGGAAGAACTGCAGAAGGGTTACAAACTGAAAGACAAAGTAATCCGCCCTGCAATGGTAAAAGTAAACGCATAAAAATAGTAAATGTATAATAGGAGGCTGACGAGACATGAGCAGAATTATCGGAATTGACCTGGGTACAACCAACTCTTGCGTAGCAGTAATGGAAGGCGGTGAAGCGCAGGTTATTCCAAATCCGGAAGGAAACCGTACCACTCCTTCTGTTGTCGCGTTCAAGGATGGAGAACGTCAGGTAGGGGAAGTAGCCAAACGCCAGGCTATTACAAACGAAAATACGATCCAGTCCATTAAGCGCCACATGGGAACGGATCACACCGTTGAAATTGAAGGGAAAAAATACACTCCGCAGGAAATTTCCGCTATCATCCTGCAAAAGCTGAAAGATGACGCGGAAAGCTATCTCGGAGAACAGGTAACCAATGCGGTTATTACCGTTCCGGCTTATTTCAACGACTCCCAGCGTCAGGCAACGAAAGACGCAGGGAAAATTGCGGGCCTTGAAGTAGACCGCATCGTAAATGAGCCGACGGCCGCTTCTCTTGCATACGGTCTTGATAAAGAGGACGATCAGACGATCCTTGTTTATGACCTTGGCGGAGGTACATTTGACGTATCGATCCTTGAACTCGGCGAAGGCTTTTTTGAAGTGAAATCAACATCCGGTGACAACAAACTGGGTGGTGACGACTTTGACCAGGTAATTATCGATTATCTCGTATCAGAGTTCAAAAAAGAAAACGGCATCGATCTTTCCCAGGATAATATGGCCCTGCAGCGTCTGAAAGATGCAGCGGAAAAAGCGAAGAAAGATCTCTCAGGTGTTGCACAGACACAGATTTCCCTGCCGTTTATCACCGCTGATTCGAACGGCCCGAAACATCTGGAAATCAATCTCACACGTGCGAAGTTTGATGAGCTTTCCGCCAACCTCGTGGAAAAAACCATGGGACCGACCCGTCAGGCGCTGAAAGATGCGGACATGAAGGCAACAGACATTGATAAAGTCATCCTTGTCGGTGGTTCCACCCGGATTCCGGCTGTTCAGGATGCCATCAAGAAGCTGACCGGAAAAGATCCGCACAAAGGTGTGAACCCGGACGAAGTCGTAGCCCTTGGTGCCGCTATTCAGGCAGGTGTGCTGGCCGGTGACGTTAAAGACGTTGTCCTTCTTGACGTGACGCCGCTCTCCCTTGGTATTGAAACAATGGGTGGCGTAACGACAAAACTGATCGAGCGTAACACTACCATCCCGACAAGCCAGTCGCAGGTATTCTCCACCGCGGCCGATAACCAGCAGTCCGTTGATATCCACGTGCTGCAGGGCGAACGGGAGATGGCAGCGGACAACAAGACACTCGGCCGCTTCCAGCTGAGCGACATTCCACCGGCTCCGCGCGGTGTTCCGCAGATTGAAGTAACGTTTGATATCGACGCCAACGGTATTGTGAACGTCCGTGCTAAAGACCTTGGCACGAATAAGGAGCAATCCATTACCATTACTTCGTCTTCCGGTCTCTCCGAGGAAGAAATTGAACAGATGGTCAAGGATGCCGAAGAGAACGCAGAAGAAGACAGAAAGCGTAAAGAAGCGGTGGAAGTCCGTAACGAAGCCGACCAGCTTGTCTTTACAACAGAGAAGACGCTGGAAGATCTCGGTGACAATGTGGATCAGTCAGAAAAGGATAAAGCCGAAGAAGCAAAGAATAAGGTGAAAGAAGCATTGGAAGGCGATGACATCGAAGCCATCCGCAGCGCTAAAGATGAACTGCAGGAAATTGTCCAGCAGCTTTCCACCAAGCTTTATGAGCAGGCGGCCGAGCAGGCGCAGCAGGCTCAGGGAAATGAAGAAAATTCCGGTGATGATGTCGTAGATGCTGACTATGAAGAAGTAAATGACGACGACAATAACGACAACAGCAGCAAATAACTGCTGCTGCCGGGATAGCCATTCACCTGGAAAGGGAATCGTAATATAGAAAAGTCTGCACGAGGAGCTGCCCCGAAAGAAAGGTTAAGCTGAGCTTTGCTTAGGGTCAGCTCCTTTCTTTTTTTGTGCTCCATATGTCCACAGGCTTGAAGACAGAAACTCAGGAATGATATGATAACTCTTATGGATTAGTGAACGGGAGTGGATAGAACGATGAGTAAACGCGATTATTATGAAGTGCTTGGTCTCGATCAGGACGCTTCTGTTGATGATATCAAAAAAGCATACCGGAAACTGGCCCGTAAATATCATCCCGATGTAAACAGTGAAGAAGGGGCCGAAGAGAAGTTTAAAGAAGTGAAAGAAGCCTATGATACACTGAGTGACCCGCAGAAAAAATCCAACTATGACAGATTCGGTCATGCCGACCCGAATCAGGGATTTGGTGGTGCCGGAGGAGGCGCCGGAGATTTTGGCGGTTTCGGCGATATTTTCGATATGTTTTTCGGCGGTGGCGGCCGCAGAGATCCGAATGCACCTCGTCAGGGTGCCGATCTGCAGTATACGATGACGCTTTCCTTTAAAGAAGCGGCTTTCGGCAAAGAAACCGAAATTGAGATTCCACGTGAAGAAGAATGTGAGACGTGTGACGGAAGCGGCGCCAAGCCCGGAACAAGTCCGGAAACCTGCACAAAGTGCGGAGGTAACGGTCAATTGAATATTGAACAGAACACTCCGTTCGGCCGTGTTGTAAACAGACGTGCCTGTGACCGCTGTCAGGGAACCGGGCAGATGGTAAAGGATAAATGTACCACATGCGGCGGACGCGGATCCGTGAAACGTAACAAGAAGATCAATATTACCGTTCCGGCGGGTGTTGATTACGGACAGCAGGTCCGTGTGGCAGGAGAAGGCGAAGCCGGAGTGAACGGAGGCCCGCCAGGTGATTTATTTGTTGTGTTCAATGTACAGTCCCATGAATTCTTTGACCGGGATGGGGATGATGTATATTGTGAAATGCCGCTTACGTTTGCCCAGGCAGCACTTGGCGATGAAATTGAAGTACCGACCCTGCGCGGTAAAGTGAAACTCAAAATTCCGGCAGGAACCCAGACCGGTACAAACTTCCGTCTGCGCGGCAAAGGAATTCCGAATGTGCACGGACGCGGACAGGGAGACCAGCATGTCAAAGTGCAGGTTATTACTCCGAAAAAACTGGATGAAAGACAGAAAGAACTTATACGCGAGTTTTCCGAACTCAGCGGAGATCATCAGGTGGAAGAGCAGCACCAGAATTTTTTTGAAAAAGTAAAACGCGCCTTTAAAGGAGAATAAGGACCGAAAAAGGTCAGAAAATGGAGCTGGTGTGCGTGAAATGGCTGGAGTTTCGAATTCATACAACACAGGAAGCTGTAGAGCCGATCTCCAATATTCTTCATGAGTCCGGAGCAAGCGGTGTTGTGATAGAGGACTCCGAAGATGTGTACCGGGACTGGGACGGGACTGAAGATGAGATTGTTGATTTGGATGGCAGCGGATATCCTGAAGAAGGAGTCGTGCTGAAATCTTATTTCGCTGAAAGCAGTTTCGTCGGTGAAACATTAGAAGATATCAAGCAGTCGATCAATGATCTGCTGCTGCACGATATTGATATCGGCCGCAATGAAGTAACCATCACCGAAGTGGAACAGGAAGACTGGGCTCATGCCTGGAAACAGTACTATAAACCAGTGAAGGTGACAGATACGCTGACCATCACTCCGTCCTGGGAACCATATGTTCCAAAAAGCCGGGATGAAAGAGTCATTGAACTCGATCCCGGCATGGCTTTTGGAACCGGAACCCATCCTACCACCGTTTTGTGTCTGCAGACACTTGAAGGAGAGATCAAGGGCGGGGAACATGTCATTGATGTTGGTACAGGCTCCGGTGTTCTTGCTGTTGGTGCCGCTAAATTCGGAGCTGCCGGCGTCCTCGGACTTGACCTTGATCAGACCGCAGTGGACGCCGCCCGGGAAAATACGGCGTTCAATCAGGTGGAAGAAACAGTAACCATCAAACAGAACAATTTACTGGACGGGCAGACGGAGCAGGCAGATATTGTCGTGGCTAATATATTAGCAGATATTATTGTCAGGCTTGCCCCGGATGCCTGGAAAGCGTTGAAGCCGGAAGGCATATTTATTGCTTCCGGCATTATATCGGGAAAGAAAAAAGAAGTACTGGACGCTCTTGAAAAGGAGCATTTTGAGATCAGGAGCACCCGTGATATGGAAGACTGGACGGCCGTTACCGCTGTAAAAAAGAAACACCAGGAAGACCGGGGTGGATAAAGTGCAGAAGTATTTTGTTGATCCCGGACAGATGACCGGTGACGAAGTAATCATAACAGGTGAGGACGTCAAGCATATTACGAAAGTGATGAGACTGCAGGCCGGAAGTGACATTGTCTGTCTGAACAATGAGGGACGCCGGGCGCATTGTAAAATCAGAGCTGTGCATGAGGATTCGGTCGAGGCGGACATCCTGGAAGACATCGAAGCCACGCCGGAAATGCCGGTTTATGCAGCGGTTGCCCAGGCGCTGATAAAAGGAGATAAACTGGATCTGGTCATCCAGAAAGGGACAGAGCTGGGAGCCCGTTCGTTCCTCCTGTTTCCGGCAGCCCGGTCTGTGGTAAAATGGGATAACAGTAAAGTGGAAAAGAAGCTGGAACGTCTCCGTAAAATCGCTAAAGAAGCAGCGGAACAGTCAGGAAGACAGTATATTCCGGCTGTTTCCTATTATCCTTCCTCCCGTCAGGTGTTTGAAGCTGCATTACAGTATGAAGCGTCCGTATACCTGGATGAAGAAACGGCAAAACGCGGCCGGCATCGTGCAGCGGCGGATGTTTTTTCTTCTCTGCCTGCATCCATGCTAGCTTTCATCGGACCGGAGGGCGGCATTACCCGGGAGGAGGCCGAAGCTTTGGATCAAAACGGATCCTATCCAGTAAGTTTAGGGCCGCGCATTCTCCGAAGTGAAACAGCTTCTCTTTATTTTCTCTCCGCTCTGTCCTATCATTATGAAATATTGAGGTGAACATTTATGCCTTCTGTTGCATTTCATACCCTTGGCTGTAAAGTAAACCATTATGAAACAGAAGCAATCTGGCAGCTTTTTAAAAAAGCCGGCTATGAAAAGGAAGAATTTGAAAAACAGGCGGACGTCTATGTCATCAATACCTGTACAGTGACCAACACCGGAGATAAAAAAAGCAGGCAGGTCATCCGGCGTGCCGTTCGTAAAAACCCGGAAGCGGTCGTTTGTGTGACGGGCTGCTACGCCCAGACGTCTCCCGCCGAAATCATGGATATCCCCGGCGTGGATGTTGTTGTCGGGACCCAGGACCGGTCCAAAATGATCGGATACATCGAAGAGTTCAAAAAAGAACGGGAGCCTATTAACGGCGTTAGTAATATCATGAAAACGCGGGTGTATGAAGAACTCGACGTTCCGGAATTTACGGACCGTACGAGAGCTTCTCTGAAGATACAGGAAGGCTGTAACAATTTCTGCACGTTCTGCATCATTCCATGGGCCCGGGGTCTGCTTCGTTCAAGAAAACCGGAAGATGTGCTCGCCCAGGCCCGCCAGCTTGTTGAGGCAGGTTATAAAGAAATTGTGTTAACCGGCATTCATACAGCCGGATACGGCGAGGATATGAAGGATTACAATTTTGCGGATCTGCTCAAAGAGCTTGAACAGGTGGAAGGCCTTAAAAGGCTGCGTATTTCTTCTATTGAAGCCAGTCAGATCACCGATGACGTCATTGATGTAATGAACCGTTCCAACAAGATCGTCAATCATCTTCACGTTCCACTGCAGTCCGGTTCCAATACCGTATTGAAGCGGATGAGAAGAAAATATACGACGGAATATTATGCCGAGCAGATCGAAAAACTTAAACAGGCTCTCCCAGGTCTTGCCGTGACGACAGATGTCATTGTGGGCTTTCCAGGCGAGACAGAGGAAGAGTTCCGGGAGACCTATCAATTTATTGCAGAAAATAAGTTCTCTGAACTGCACGTCTTTCCTTTCTCCAAACGAAGCGGCACTCCTGCTTCCAAAATGGACGGGCAGGTGGACAGTGAAACCAAAAATGACCGGGTGCAGCAGCTGATTGAGCTGTCGAATCAGCTGGCTAAAGAATACGCCGCTGATTATGAAGGAAAAGAGCTGGACGTTATTCCGGAAGAAAGAGACGAAGAGACGGGACTTCTCGTGGGTTATACGTCGAACTATCTGCGTGTTAAATTTGAAGGCTCGGAAGAATTAACGGGAAAAATCGTTAAAGTGAAGCTGACAAAAGCAGGATATCCTTACAATATGGGCGAATGTATCAGAACAGCCAGTGAAGAAGAAGACAGAGTGCTTGCATAACCGCAGGAAAGGATGAAGGATATGAATTCACTAGCTTCCACCATTGACCATACCCTGCTGAAACCTGATGCCTCTACCGCCGAGGTTGAACAGCTCTGCCGGGAAGCAGCGGAACACGAATTTGCTTCCGTCTGTATTCACCCTTCTATGGTACCGGCGGCGTCCGCTGCCCTGCAGGGAACCAATGTGAAAGTGTGTACCGTTATTGGTTTTCCGCACGGAGCAACACTGTCCTCTGTGAAAGCATTTGAAACGAAAGAAGTAGTCCGGCTGGGAGCGTCGGAAGTGGACATGGTCATTCATACAGGAGCGCTGAAAAGCGGAAGAGAAGACGATGTGCGCGCCGATATTGAAGCCGTCGTAGAGGCAGCTTCCGACCGGGCGCTCGTCAAGGTGATCATTGAAACGGTGCTTTTAACGGAGGAAGAAAAAGAAAAAGCGTGTCGTGCGGCTGTACAGGCAGGAGCTGATTTTGTCAAAACGTCCACCGGCTTTGCCGGAGGCGGAGCAACACTTGAAGACGTAAAGCTGATGAAGCGGGTGGTCGGAAATCAGGCACAGGTGAAGGCGAGCGGGGGCGTGAAAGACCAGCAGACAGCACTTGCCATGATAGATGCCGGAGCGCAGAGAATCGGCACCAGTTCCGGCGCTGCGATTGTTTCCGGAAAAAGCGGCACATCGTCGTATTAAAACCATCCTGCTTGTCTAGTAGAAAGTATTGATTTTTCAACGTTAATGTTTTATAATTTGTGAAAATAGCTGTTCATTCCATTATGGAAACCGTATGTAGTTTTTCATATTGGAAGAAGCGGCTGTACTGGTTGTTCGGAGGGAGGGATTTACATGGCTGAGACCCGGGTTCGCAAGAATGAGAATATTGATGCCGCTCTTCGCCGTTTTAAGCGCGACCTTTCGAAAGAAGGGACGATGGCTGAAGTTCGTAAGCGCAAGCATCACGAAAAGCCTAGCGAGAAACGCAAGAGAAAATCAGAAGCGGCAAGAAAACGCAGATCCTAAGAGAAGGAAGGTGCTTCACGCTGGAACTCATGGATCGTTTGAATGAAGATGTAAAACATGCCTTGAGAGCGAAAGATAAAAAAAGGCTTTCGGTGCTTCGGGGCGTCAAATCTTCCCTTCAGAATGAAGCGATTAAAGAAGGCAGGGACCTGCAGGAGACAGATGCACTGAACGTCCTGAACCGTGAATGGAAACAGCGGAAAGAATCCCTCCATGAGTTTAAACAAGCGGGAAGAGATGATTTAACAGAAGAGATAGAACAGGAAATGGACATTCTATCTGAATATATGCCCGAGCCTTTATCGGAAGAAGAACTGGACCGTATCATTCAGGAAACCATCACAGAAACAGGTGCTTCTTCCAGTAAGGATATGGGAAAGGTCATGACGGCTGTGATGCCCAAAGTACAGGGAAGAGCCGACGGCAGTTTGGTGAACCAGCTTGTCCGGAAACAATTGACCTGAAAAAAGGCTGGGTCAAAACCTTTATAAGACAGAAAATGCCGAACGATTTTAAGAAATCGTTCGGCATTTTTCGTTGCTAAGATAAACCGCTGCGCCAAAATACTTCGCTTTCCGCGGGAGACGAAGCAATTTGGCTCCGCTAATTTACTGTTCTTGAACAGCGCCACAAGACATTCGTGTTCTCTTCCCCTATTTTTCTTTTGTCCCACTCTTTTTTTGAAACCAGGAGAGTTTAGAGTGTTTGTGCTTCCCAGAACCAGCGTCGGGCGCCATCGACTTGAGGGTCTGCAGGACCCGGGTAACGGTTTTCATAGAAGAGCTTATCATGAAGGCTGGCTTCTTGCGCTTTTCTTCGTTGAAATATCTTTTCATTTCATGGGTGAACAGAGGAAAAAAATGATATAATAAGGATAATAATAACGAAAACTGAAACGTAATTCGGATAAATTCGTAAGAATTCGTACATGAAATCAGGCTATGTATCCGGCTCGGATTGGAAAGCAAACATCAGGAAAAGGGGGAGTGAAATGGTTTCTGTTGTCAAAAAATCGACGGCTTTGCTGTTATCCCTGCTGCTGTTATCAGTCGTGCTGCCCCAAACCGATGCTGAAACTGCCGAAAATGAAAAGGTATACATCATACCGGTGGAGCAGACAGTGGAAAACGGGTTGAAGGCTTTTCTTGAACGTGCGGTGGAAGAAGCTGAATCAGCAGAAGCCGACCACATCATCTTTGAAATCGATACCCCGGGCGGCGCGGTAGATGCAGCGGGGGACATTTCTTCTCTTATGGAAGATGCGTCTGTGCCGACTACAGCATATGTGGTGGAAAAAGCCATGTCTGCGGGGGCATTTCTAGCCTTAAGCGCTGATGAGATCGCCATGGCCCCCGGTACGGAAATGGGCGCGGCCCAGGTCATTACCGGTTCCGGCAATGCTGCCGCCGATAAGGCACAGTCAGGATGGGAAAAGAACATGCAGAACGCCGCCGAACTGAACGGCCGTGATCCACAGTATGCGCTGGCCATGGCGGATCCTTCCGTCGATCTGCCGGAATACCGCGCCGGAGAGGGGGATTTGTTAACGCTTACTGCGGCCGAAGCAGAGGAAGTGGACTATGCTGAGTATACACCGGAAAACAGGGAAGCGCTGCTTGAAGACCTCGGCCTGGCGGATGCAGAAGTGGAAGAAGTCGAGGTAAGCGCGGCCGAAAAAATTGCGAGATTTGTCACAAACCCTGTTCTGATTCCGATTCTGTTGAGTGTCGGAAGCATCGGACTGATTATGGAATTATATTCTCCTGGATTCGGAATTCCAGGTATTGTCGGCCTGTCTTCCCTCTTTTTGTTCTTTTTCGGCCATGTGATCGCCGGGTTCGCGGGATATGAAGCCATAATTCTCGCTGCGGCCGGTCTGGTGCTGCTGGCAGTTGAATTATTTATCCCCGGTTTTGGTATTTTCGGTCTGCTCGGAGCGGCGGCATTTATCGGAAGCCTGTTTTTCGCTTCCTATTCCACTCTGAACATTGCGGTGTCTATAGTGATTGCGCTTCTTCTCTCGGTGGTCACCGTTATTATCCTCTTTTCCGTATTGAAAAAAAGAGGGCCGGCCAAACGATTTGTTCTGGAGGACTCGGTTGCAGCAGATGAGGGTTTTATATCCAATGAAAGCCGCCTTGAATTAATCGGTAGTACCGGGAAATCACTTACACCCCTGCGCCCTTCAGGTTCCATTCTGCTGGGGGAGGAACGGCTTGACGTTGTATCGGAAGGAGGATATATTGAAAAAGGACAAAAGGTGAAAATTGTGGAAGCTGCAGGTTCCAGAATCGTAGTCAGGGAAATATCTGAACAATAAAGAAGGAGGTTCTTTTATGAATCTGCCCCTGGATTTAACATTGATTATTGTTTTGGTGCTGGCATTTATTCTGCTGGCGCTGCTGTTTACGTTTGTGCCGATTGCGCTGTGGATTTCGGCGCTGGCTGCCGGTGTCAAAATCGGTATTTTCCAGCTTGTTGGGATGAGACTGCGCCGGGTTATTCCAAAAAGGGTGGTCAACCCGCTTATCAAAGCGGAAAAAGCCGGTCTTCAGATTGAATTGAATAAACTTGAAGGTCATTACCTGGCCGGCGGTAATGTGGACAGGGTCGTCAATGCTCTGATTGCCGCTCAGCGCGCCAATATTGAATTGACGTTTGAACGCTGTGCCGCTATTGATCTGGCCGGCCGTGACGTGCTTGAAGCGGTGCAGATGAGTGTTAACCCGAAAGTCATCGAAACGCCTTTCATTGCCGGTGTTGCAATGGATGGTATCGAAGTGAAGGCAAAAGCAAGAATCACCGTCCGCGCCAATATTGACCGACTTGTCGGCGGTGCCGGTGAAGATACGGTGATCGCCCGTGTCGGGGAAGGAATTGTGTCGACGATTGGTTCTTCCACCGATCATAAAGCGGTACTAGAGAATCCGGATATGATCTCTCAGACCGTTCTGAAAAAAGGTTTGGATTCCGGAACGGCATTTGAGATTCTCTCTATTGATATTGCCGATATCGACATCGGCAAAAACATCGGAGCCGGGCTGCAGACCGATCAGGCCGAAGCAGATAAGAATATTGCACAGGCTAAAGCCGAAGAACGCCGTGCGATGGCTGTCGCCCATGAGCAGGAGATGAAGGCACGCGTCGAGGAAATGCGCGCCAAAGTGACCGAAGCAGAGGCCGAAGTGCCGATGGCGATGGCTGAAGCATTTAAGGCTGGTAATCTTGGTGTGATGGATTATATGAACTACCGGAATATCAATGCTGATACAGATATGAGAGAAGCTATCGGCCGGGAATCGCAGGGAAGCGATGAAGATGGGAACAACGGACACACAGACAATCATTCGTAATGATGCCGGGGCGCATGGAAAGAAAGGGGGATCCCTTTGGAAGCCTTGTTTGAACTGATCTTCGGCAATATATTTATTCTGGCTCTTGTGATAGGTGGTCTGATTTCCCTGTTCCGGCGGACAGCCGGCAGCGAATCGTCCGAAACGTCCGGCCGCCGGGAACAGGAAGACAGAAAACAGGTGAGTCAAGAACAGAATAAACGTCCCGCTGATTCACGTCCTACCAGACCGGTGCCGGAAGCAGAACAGGAATTATCGAAACCGGAGACACCGGCAGAGGGACGATATGAAAGCCAGATGGAAGAATTGCGAAAAAAACAGGAACGGGCCCGTGAACTCTCCAATACCGCCGGACAGACATTAGCAGCGTCGTCTGCAGCAGCTGCCGGTAAAAAAAGGAGAGTGGCGGGGAGTATCGTACCGGTCACCCCTGAAAATGCGAGACAGGGTGTGCTCTGGTCCGAAATACTGGGAGAACCGAAAGCCAAAAGAAAGATGCCGAACCACGGTGCTTCCCGTTATCAACTTCGAAGATAAAACGCAGCAGAAGATGTACAGACACCAATGATCATATGTTGTCACGGACGCCGGGGATTTTTATCCCGGGCGTTTTTTTTGTGAAACGGAGAGGGATACACAGAAAAAACCGTCATAGGATGAGTATAGGAGGGGGGCATGAGATGCTCGAACAATGGAAACGCTGGCTGTCCGAAAAATTGACGGTACCGGAGGATGTCATGACAAATACGCCCCGCCTTACTATGATCGGTCAGTATCATTTATTGGTGGAAAACCATCACGGCGTCCGTTATTTTTCCGAGGACAGAATCCGCCTGCAAGTCATGGATAAGGAACTGCTCATAAAGGGAGAACAATTTACCATAAAAAAAATTTACCCGGAAGAATTGCTCATTCAGGGAATTATTGAAGAAATAACGTATGAGGATGGTGGAAAGGATGGGAGTATATCAGCATTGGTCTGACGTACGGGTGCGTGTCACCGGTTTCCGGATGGAGGAAGTCGTAAACGAGTGTATCCGGTCTTCCATCGTATTGCAGGACATCGAGAAAACAGACAGCCGCACGATGGTGTTTTATACCCCGGCTGCCAACCTTCATGTCGTGGAAAAGATCGTGCAGCAGTATCAATGCGGAATGGAAGTAGCGAGCCTTCCCCGGAAGGATAAGCTGTGGAATGGATTGAAACAACGTTGGGGCATGGCTGTCGGTCTGGTGCTGTTTTTACTCACTCTTTCCCTCCTCTCCAAAATGATCTGGAGTGTAGATATTCACGGGGCTTCTCCTCCTTTGGAACACCGTTTGCAGAACGAGCTGCGTGACATGGGGGTGAAACCAGGCGGGTTCCAGTTTCTCGTTCCGGATGCAAACCGGATTCAAACGATGCTGATGGAAAACGTGGAAGGTGCGTCCTGGATCGGTCTGCAGCAAAACGGGACAACCTTTCAGTTTGACGTAGCAGAACAGTCCCTTCCCGATAAAACAGAGAACCCGGATCCAAGACACCTGGTTGCTTCTAAAACAGCGGTGATCGAGCGGATCTTTGCTGAGAAAGGGAAGCCGGTGGTGAGGGAAAATGAGCTGGTCCATCAAGGGGACCTTCTGATTTCCGGTCTTATCGGGGAGGAGGAGCATACCGAAACGGTCGCTGCCTCAGGTGAAGTATGGGGAGAGACATGGTATAAAGTAACAGTCAAGCTGCCTGAAGAGCGGCTTCAGGAAACATTGACAGGAGAGTCGGCGAAAAAGTACAGGCTTCGGGTGTTTAATTTTCATCTGCCGGTCTGGGGCTTTCAGGCGGATGAACAATTTAGTAATCATGTGCTGAACGAAAAGGAGCACCGTCCTTCTGCAGGAGAATGGCGTTTCCCTGTTTCTTTAAAGATCGAAGAGTATCAGGAGCGCACAAAAACAAAACAAGATGGAACGGATATCCTCGAACAAACGAAGCAGGCTGCCGATGAAAAAATGAACCATCACCTGCCTGCTGATGCAAAGATCATGTCGGAAAAAATTTTGCACGAGGCCTCCCGTAATGGTAAAGTTAAACTAGTTATCCACTATAAGGTCCTCGAAGACATTAAATCGGAAGAACCGATCATCCAAGGAGAATGAGAAGATTGGCAGAAAAGCACGTGATTGAACTGGAAGTGAAGGACACGAACGAAATGCAGGATTTGTTCGGTCCTCATGATATACATCTGCAGCGAATCGAAGAAAAACTGGATGTTTCCATTATAACACGAGGAGAATCGCTGCTTGTGACAGGGTCGGGAGAAGCAGCTGCTCTGATTGAGCAGGTGCTGGATTGTCTTGTACGCCTGTTGCGTAACGGTATTAAACTTTCGGAGCGGGACGTGATTTATGCAGTGCAGCTCGCACAGAAAGATAAACTCGACCAGCTTGAAGATCTATATCAGGAAACGATTGCCGTTAATGTAAAGGGAAAACCGATCGTTGTTAAAACCCTGGGCCAGAAGGAATATGTGGATGCGATCCGGAAGAAGGATTTAATTTTCGGGATCGGTCCCGCCGGCACAGGCAAGACATACCTTGCTGTTGTCATGGCAGTCAATGCCCTGAAAGAAGGTAACGTAAAAAAGATTGTGCTGACACGACCGGCGGTGGAAGCCGGCGAGAGCCTCGGATTTCTCCCAGGCGATTTAAAAGAAAAAGTCGACCCTTATCTCCGCCCTCTGTATGATGCCCTCCATGATATATTCGGTGTGGAACACACAGCGCGGCTGATGGAACGAGGTACAATTGAAGTAGCTCCGCTGGCTTACATGCGGGGCCGGACGCTTGAGGACGCCTTTGTTATTCTGGATGAAGCACAGAACACGACAAGAGAACAGATAAAAATGTTTTTGACGAGACTCGGCTTCGGATCCAAAATGGTCGTGAATGGTGATTTAACCCAGGTTGACCTCCCGAAAGGACAGCAATCCGGGTTAAAAACAGCGGTGCATATTCTTGAACATATTAAAAACATCGGCTTCGTTTATCTGCAGCCAAGCGATGTCGTACGGCATACGATCGTTCAGCAGATTCTGGATGCCTATGAAGCGGCGGAATCACCAAGAAGTACCGGAAACCGGGGAGAACAGCCCGGCAAATCAGGCGGTCAGGAGGAAAAAAGATGAGCGCTGTTGTAGATTTTATGGACGAAACGGAATCCTTAACGGAGGAACTGCAGCATCTGATGATTGATGTACTGCAGCATGCAGCTGCTGCGGAAGGGCTGCCGGAAGAAGCGGAACTGTCGGTAACCGTGACCGATAATGATACAATACAGGATATAAACAAGCAGTACCGGGGTCTGGACAAGCCAACCGATGTCATATCGTTTGCGCTGAATGAAGGGGCAGAAGAACCTGGGGAAACGGACATGCCGGATCTTCTCGGTGACATTATTATCAGTCTGGAAAAGGCGGAAGAACAGGCCCGGGCTTACGGCCACAGTCTGAAACGGGAAATGGGATTTCTGGCGGTGCACGGACTGCTGCATCTTATCGGCTACACCCATGATGAACCGGAAAAAGAACAGAAGATGTTCGCCCGTCAGGAAGCGGTACTGAATGATTATGGACTTGAAAGATAAAAGAAACACAGGGTGGGGCCGGCTGTTCCGTTCGTTTCGTTACGCCTGGACGGGTTTGATGCTTGTCATCCGGGAAGAACAGAATATGCGTTTTCATCTGCTGGCGGCCGGAGCAGCGGTCATCTGTGGTTTTGTTTTTTCGATTCCGGCGCTTCACTGGATGATTCTCATCGTTGTGATCGGGGGGATGCTGGCGCTCGAAATCGTCAATACAGCGCTTGAACGGACCGTGGATATGATCATCGAAACGTATCACCCAGCTGCAGAAAAAGCGAAAGATATTGCGGCTGCGGCTGTATTTGTATACAGTCTGACAGCAGTGATTATAGGAATTCTTATTTTTTATCAGCCGGTGGTCGAACGGCTGCTTCACTGAATAAAGGAGCGATGTAAACATGAACGAGAAGGAACTTATCCAAAAAGCAGTGGAAGCCAGAAAAGAAGCTTACGTTCCCTATTCCGGATTTCCGGTCGGTGCTGCCGTGTGGAGCGGGGGAGAGGAAGTATTTACCGGCTGCAATATTGAAAATGCTTCCTACGGTCTATCCAACTGCGCAGAACGGACGGCTGTTTTTAATGCGGTCAGCAGCGGCGGCAAGAATATTTCGGCTATTGCCGTAACAGCGGACACGCCTGGACCGGTATCGCCATGCGGCGCGTGCAGACAGGTTCTTTCGGAGTTTTTAAAGGAGGATGCACGGATCATCCTTGCGAATCTGCAGGGTGACTATAAGGTAACCACGATGGCGGAACTGCTCCCGGGAGCCTTTGAAGCAGAGGATATGCAGCATGACTGAAGGATTCAAGTCGGGGTTTGCCGCTATTATCGGCAGGCCCAATGCCGGAAAGTCGACACTGCTGAACCACGTCCTCGGTGAAAAAATTGCCATTATGAGCGACAAACCACAGACAACAAGAAACAGAATCCAGGGTGTATACACGGGCCATGACGCACAGATCATCTTCATCGACACACCGGGCATTCATAAACCAAAACATAAACTTGGTGATTTTATGGTGCAATCCGCGGTACAGACGCTCCAGGATGTTGATATTGTATTGTTTATGATTGATGCGAATGACCGGTACGGGCCGGGGGAAGCGTTTATTCTGGAACAGCTGAAGGCCATTTCCACCCCCGTGTTTCTCGTGATCAATAAGATTGATCAGCTCCATCCGGACCAGCTTCTTGAAAAGATTGACGGATACCGGGAGAAGGCTGATTTTGCAGAAGTAGTTCCGATTTCAGCCTTGCAGGGAAACAATGTGGATACGTTAATCGAGCAGATCACCGGTTATCTTGAAGAAGGTCCTCAGTTTTATCCCGAAGACCAGCTGACCGACCATCCTGAACGATTCGTGGTCAGCGAGCTGGTACGGGAAAAAGTCCTGCACCTTACCGAAGATGAAGTTCCCCATTCCATTGCCGTATACATTGAGGACATGAAAGAACGGGAGGAAGGTGCTGTCTATATTGCTGCGGTTATCGTCGTGGAACGCTCCTCCCAGAAAGGCATCATTATAGGAAAACAGGGAAGCATGCTGAAGGAAATCGGGAAACGGGCGAGAGCGGACATCGAGTCCCTTCTCGGCTCGAACGTGTATCTTGATCTCTGGGTGAAAGTTCAGAAAGATTGGCGGAACAGCCGCTTTCAACTGAATGAATACGGATATTCGGAAGAGGAATACTGATCAGGCAAATATTACAGGGCATGTTCCGGTAAAAGGAATGACATCCTAACCATAGCAGAGCTTTCATGACTTCCGCGAAAGGGGTGTGTGTCATGCCTGAGGAAGAACAACTGCCATGGGACTTATTTTACTTGACAGGAAATATCGACGCTTATTTACTGGCAAAGGAAATGGAACAAAACACTCTGGAGAGAGGCGAAGATGACTCCCGGGTGGACTTGGAATAACAGACAGGGAAGGTAAGCCATGCTTGAAAAAGCAGAAGGAATTGTACTGCGCACCTTTGCATACGGAGAAACAAACAGCATACTCAAGCTTTTCACACGGGAGGCCGGCCGGATTTCGGTCATGGCCCGCGGGGCGAAAAAACCAAAAAGCAGACTTGCTGCCGTCTCCCAGCCGTTTGTGTACGCCTCATTTCTTTATTATAAATCGACTGGAATGAAGACGCTGAACCAGGGGGATACGATCGATTCATTCCGGACGATCCGCAGTGATATCGTCCGGACCGCGTATGCCTCCTATCTCTTGGAACTGCTGGACAAACTGACGGAAGAAAACGAAAAAAATCCATATTTATTTGAACTGCTGCTACAGCTTCTGCAGCGGATGAATGAGGAAGATGATCCGGAAGTGCTGATCCGCATATTTGAAATGAAAATGACAGCGCAGGCCGGTATCAAACCGGTACTTGAAGAATGCGTCTCCTGTGGAAACAAAGAGGGGACGTTTCATTTTTCCATTAAGGAAGCCGGATTTTTATGCCAGCGCTGCTTCCATCTTGACGACAGAAGAATCGGGATACATCCGAAAACCGTACAGCTGCTCCGCACTTTTTTTCATCTTGATATCGGACGTTTCGGTGATATATCGCTGAAAAAGGAAACGAAGGATGAAATCGGTCTCGTTCTGGATTCCTATTATCAGGAATATACCGGTCTTCAGCTGAAATCGAAACGGTTCCTGGAACAGATGCATAAATGGGAATAAATCAATGTAACCCATGGCTTGACAAATTCCGCTGCCGGTCAGTATGATTATGATACAGTGTTTATAGTGCGTCGAAGGAAAGTAGTAGTGATCCTCTGATTACGAAGCGAGCGCAGGATGGTGAAAGCTGCGTTAATCAAGATGATGAAGGCGTTCCGGAGCATTCGTTGTCAGTAAAGCGGCCTGCCGGAAAATGCAGGCAAATAGGGTGGAACCGCGGATCGTCTCGACCCGTCCCTATATACCCGCCTGGTATATAGGGACGGGTCTTTTTAGTGATAAAAAAGGAGGCAGGCTCATGGATATTCAGAACATGATTTTAACGCTCCAGAACTTCTGGGCAAAACAGAACTGCCTGATTATGCAGGCGTATGATGTGGAAAAGGGAGCCGGCACGATGAATCCGATGACGTTTCTGCGCAGTATTGGTCCCGAGCCGTGGAACGTGGCCTATGTGGAACCATCGAGAAGACCGGCGGACGGAAGATACGGAGAAAATCCGAACCGTCTCTACCAGCATCACCAGTTCCAGGTAATTATGAAACCATCCCCGCTCGATATTCAGGATATTTACCTGCGGAGCCTGGAAGAACTCGGCATCAATCCGAGAGAACACGATATCCGTTTTGTAGAAGATAACTGGGAGGCTCCGACATTGAGCGCCTGGGGTCTCGGCTGGGAAGTCTGGCTCGATGGGATGGAAATCACGCAGTTCACATATTTTCAGCAGGTCGGAGGTATCGATGCGGAACCGGTCGCAGTGGAAATCACCTACGGGATTGAACGGCTCGCTTCCTATATACAGGACAAAGAAAATGTCTTCGATCTTACCTGGGTGGACGGCTTTACTTACGGCGATGTTTTTCTTCAGCAGGAGTATGAACATTCCCGCTACACATTTGATGTGGCTGATCACGACATGCTTTTCAAAGAATTTGCCGTGGCAGAAAAAGAAGCGGAACGAGCTCTGGATGAAAACCTTGTGTTTCCAGCTTATGACTATGTCCTGAAATGTTCCCACATCTTTAACCTTCTCGATGCAGGGGGAGCGATCTCGGTAACCGAGAGAACGGGTTACATTGGAAGAGTCCGCAATCTGGCCCGCAAATGTGCGGCGGCCTATTATGAAGAGCGAGAGAGGCTCGGCTTTCCTATGCTAAAAGAGAAGGAGGAATCCCGTCATGAGTAACGAGCATTTTCTGCTTGAAATAGGAATGGAAGAGATGCCGGCCCGATTTGTTACAGACGCGATGCATCAGCTGCAGCAGAAAGTCGGGGAGTGGCTGACGGATAACCGTCTGTCTTATACATCCATTGACGCGTTTTCCACTCCGAGACGGCTGGCAGTCAGGGTGAACGAGCTGGCTTCTGTCCAGGAAGATGTGGTGGAGGAAGCAAGAGGACCGGCGCGCAGCATTGCTGTAGACGAAGAGGGAAACTGGACCAAGGCGGCTTCCGGTTTTGCCCGCGGTCAGGGTGCCGGCCTGGACGATCTTTATTTTAAAGACGTCAAAGGAACCGATTATGTTTTTGTCCGCAATGAAAAGAAAGGACGCCCGGCTGTTGAGCTTCTTACCGGTATCCATGAAGTCATTACCGGGTTGACGTTCCCTAAAAATATGCGCTGGGGTACCTACTCCCTTCGTTTTGTACGCCCGATCCATTGGTTGACGGCACTGTTCGGTGAAGAGGTTATTCCGTTTTCCATAACTGACATTGAAAGCGGAAGAAGATCCTACGGCCACCGGGTGCTCGGCGGCGCAGTTGATATCAGCGGTGCCGGTTCGTATGAACAGGCTCTTCTTGATCATTATGTGCTGGTGGAGCCTGAAAAACGAAAGGAAACGATCTGGCGGCAGCTCCATGATCTGGCGGAAAAAGAGAACTGGAACATTTTAATCACCGAAGAGCTGCTCGAAGAGGTAAATAATCTGGTGGAGTATCCAACCGCGCTTTACGGCCGGTTTGAGGAACGTTTTCTGGAACTTCCGGAAGAAGTGCTGATCACCTCCATGCAGGAACACCAGCGCTACTTTCCTGTGCAGGATGCGTCCGGGCGTCTGCTCCCCTACTTTGTCACCGTGCGCAATGGCGACGCCGAGCATCTGGAAAATGTGCAAAAAGGAAATGAAAAAGTGATCCGGGCCCGATTGTCGGATGCCGTATTTTTCTATAAAGAAGATCAGAAACTGGCGCCGGATGAAGCCACAGTCAAGCTGGATGCGATTGTATTTCAGGAAGATCTCGGGACAATCGGGGACAAAGTCCGCCGGGTCGAGGATCTGGCCGCAGCTTATGCAGACGTGCTGCACCTGAATGAACGGGACGCGGCCTATACAAAGCGGGCTGCAGCGATTTCCAAGTTTGATCTTGTCACCCTGATGGTGGATGAATTCACCGAACTGCAGGGATTGATGGGGGAAAAATACGCAGTGCTTGCTGGAGAACAGCCGGAAACCGCAAAGGCGGTCCGCGAACATTACAAGCCGAAACATGCAGGTGACGATGTATCGGCATCGCTTCCGGGAGCGGTTCTTGGACTTGCTGAAAAAATGGATACAATCGCGGCTTGTTTCGGTATAGGAATGATTCCAACCGGATCGCAGGATCCATACGGCCTGCGGAGGCAGGCTGCAGGAGTATGCCGGATATTAATGGAACATGAGGCGGCTGTGCCACTTGATATGTTTATTGATCAGGCTGTGAAGGAAGCAGAAAAAGCAGGGATTCTGCAGCGCCCTGCTGCCGAAGTGAAAGAGGATATCCTTTCTTTCTTCCGTTTACGTTTGAAAAACCAGCTGGCTGAACAGGGGATACGCCACGACATCGCGGATGCCGTGCTTGAATATCCCGGCAGTCAGGTCCGTGAAATCACAGGAAAAGCTGCCTTTCTGCAATCAGTGTCCGGAAACGTCTCTTTTAAGGACACGGTCGAAGCACTGAGCCGGGTCACCAACATTGCACGAAAAGCAGAGGATAACCTGCCGGAAGTGGATGAAAACCTGCACCGGGAAAAGGAAGAAGTCAATCTCCATCAAGCTTATCAGACCCTCGGCAGTCAGCTGCCGGATGAACTCGAAAAGGCGGACATTGCATCGGCCTATCAGCAGCTGGAAGAACTGAAACCGGTCATTGATTCGTATTTTGACAACGTCATGGTGATGACGGATGATACCGTCTTGAAGAACAACCGTCTTGCACTCATGAAGAACCTGTCAGCTGAAATCAGGCGCTTCGCCGATTTCCGGCAGATTGTATTCTCTTCTTGACCGGTCATACTTTATCTGCCGGCGTTTCTGAAACGTCCGGCTGTGAAATAAAACCTGAAAATAGTCATTGTTCATACAGTAGGATATAATGGAGGAAAGATAGAGACCGCTGCAGGAAAAGAGGCGGCCTAAAGGCGGTGATGATAATCGAACTATCGGACCGGCAGGAGTATATTCTGAATATCGTAAAAGAAAACGGACCCATCACCGGGGAGCACATTGCTGAAAAACTATCGTTAACCCGCGCTACGCTGCGTCCGGACCTTGCCATTTTAACGATGGCCGGATTTTTGGATGCCCGTCCCCGGGTGGGTTATTTTTTCACCGGTAAAACAGGCTCCCAGTTGTTGACAGAAAAAGTGAAAAAATTGACGGTTCAGGATTACCAATCCATTCCAGTGGTCGTCAATGAATCCCATTCTGTCTATGATGCGATCTGTACGATGTTCCTGGAAGACGTCGGAACTTTGTTTGTCGTAAACAGCAGGGCTTGTCTAGTCGGGGTCCTTTCCCGGAAAGATTTGCTCAGAGCAAGCATCGGCAAACAGGATCTGGAAGCAATGCCTGTGAGCATTATTATGTCCAGAATGCCGAATATCGAAATATGCCGAAAAGACGATCTGCTGATTGAAGTGGCGAACAAACTGATAGAAAAACAGATTGATGCGCTTCCGGTGGTTAAAGAAGTGGAGAATCAGCAGTATGAAGTGATTGGGAGAGTGACGAAAACGAACATGACAAAAGTGCTTGTCGATCTCTCCCACGATCGGATGGACTGACAGAAAATTTTTTGACGGCAAGGAGGATGGGGGATGGATTCGATCAACGGCCAGCGACCCATTGTATACGTTGTTTCCGATTCAGTCGGAGAAACGGCGGAACTGGTAGTCAAAGCGGCAGCAAGCCAGTTCGGAGAGCGCGGCATGGAAATCCGGAGAATACCGTATGTGGAAGACGAAGGAACCATTGAGGAAGTCATCGAGCTTGCGAAGGAAGTACATGCCATGATTGCCTACACCCTCGTTATCCCGGAAAAGAATAATTACCTGCTGAAACGGGCACAGGAAGAGGGAGTGGAGACCGTCGATATTATCGGTCCCATGCTGGAAAGAATGACGGCTGTCACTGGAATGAATCCAAAATACGAACCGGGCTTGGTCTACCGGTTAGATGAAGATTATTTCCGTAAAGTGGAAGCGATCGAATTTGCAGTGAAATATGATGACGGCCGGGATCCCGGCGGCATTTTACGGGCTGACATCGTCTTGATTGGTGTGTCGCGGACGTCCAAGACACCATTATCCCAGTATCTTGCCCATAAACGGCTGAAGGTCGCGAATGTCCCGCTCGTTCCGGAGGTGGAACCGCCGGAAGAGCTGTTTAACATTTCGTCGAAAAAATGCATCGGCCTCAGCATCAGCCCGGAGAAACTGAATGATATCCGGACGGAACGTCTGAAATCGCTCGGACTGAAAGCGGAAGCCAATTATGCCAAACGGGAACGGATTGAACAGGAACTGGCCCATTCGCGCAAGGTGATGGATCAGATCGGCTGTACAGTCATCGATGTATCCAGTAAAGCAGTGGAAGAAACAGCCAATTTAATTGCAAACATGTTTCAGAAAGGTTGAGTGTTCAAAACTGAAAAGCTGCTCTTTCCCGCGCAGCTTTTTTGTTTTGCGGGACATGTTTATGACACCGCCGGCAGAATATCTTCTGCTGAAAAGCAGGAATTTGTATAGAATTGTCGAAATAGAAAGGGTGGATCGTGAATAATTATTTATACAGATGCCGATGCCTGTCCAGTCAAACAGGAAATTGACTCGTTTGCTGCAGATCACGGCATTGTCTCGTATTTTGTTTTTACTCTGTCCCATGTTTCCAATCAAACGTACCACTCCACCCCTGTTGTTCTGGATAACGAAGCGGAAGCGGTGGATGTCTACATCTACAATCATGCCGGGGCGGGCGATATTGTAGTTACCGGAGATAACGGCCTTGCTGCCATGATGCTCGAAAAAGGTGCTGTACCTGTTTCCCCGCGGGGCAGGATTTTCCGGAAACAGGACACAGATGCACTGCTTACCGGCCGTCACGAAGGCATCAAGGCAAAACAGGGAAAAACGAAACTAAAAGGACCGCCTCCCATGAAAAAACCGGACCGTCTCCGGTTTGCAGAAGCTCTGAAAGAACTTTACGAGGCGGTAGAATGATCAGCTGGTAAAGCGGGGGATGAAGTGTTGGCAGCTTTCATACCGGAAGAAACCATTACAGAGATACAACAGTCCCTTGATATTGTCGATGTTGTCAGTGAACATCTGCAGCTGAAAAAACAGGGAAAGCATTACCTGGGCCTCTGTCCGTTTCACGGTGAAAAAACACCGTCTTTTTCCGTCTCTCCGGAAAAGCAGCTGTATCACTGTTTCGGGTGTGGAGCCGGCGGAAACGCCATAACGTTTGTCATGGAGATGGAAGGCGTTCCGTTTGTCGAAGCGGTGAACAAACTGGCGGATAAAACCGGTGTGGCCGTGCCGGATCTTGACTCTTCCGGCCCGAATGGGTCAGGGGATGCTGAATATTCGGCACATCATGAAGGTCACGAACTGGCGGCCAAATTTTATCACCATGTGTTAATGAACACGGAACAGGGTAAACAGGCTTATGATTACCTTACAGCACGGGGGATCACAGTAGAGATGATGGAAAGGTTCCAGCTCGGTTTCTCCCCGGATCAGCCGGAAGTACTGAAAGGTCTGCTTGATAAACGCGGATTTGACCTTGAGAAGATGGAAGAACACGGTCTTTTGTACCGTCAGGAATCCACCGGTGAACTGCGGGACCGGTTCCGGAACAGAATAATGTTTCCGATCCGCGACCTGCGCGGCAGAACGGCTGGATTCGGCGGAAGAACCCTCGGAGAGGCGGAACCTAAGTATTTAAACAGTGCGGACTCGGCGTTTTTTCATAAAAATGAACTACTCTACGGATTTGATATTGCAAGAAAAGCCATCCGTAAGGAGAATGCCGCTGTCCTTTTTGAAGGGTACGCAGATGTCATTGCCGCGAATAAAGCCGGCGTGGAAAACGGCATTGCGTCGCTTGGAACATCGCTTACAGATAGACAGGCCCAGATAATACGCCGAAACACCGAACGTATTATAATCTGCTACGATGGAGATAATGCGGGACAAGGAGCCGCCTGGAGGGCGGGAGAGGTTCTTGAAAAACAGGGGCTGCACGTGGAAGCGGCCATGCTTCCTGCCGAGACGGATCCGGATGATTACATTCAGATGTACGGCCCGGAACGTTTCCGCAAAGAAGTGATCGAAGCAGCTTTTCCTTTCATGAGTTTCAAAATACAGGCATTAAAGAAGGATAAAAATCTTCAGGACGAAGGAGAAAAGCTGCGCTATATCGAAGAAGTTTTAACAGAAATGACCGCCCTGCCGCGGGCTGTGGAACGCGATTTTTATCTGAGACAGCTGGCTGATGAATTTTCTCTTTCCCTGGATGCCCTGAAACAGGAACAGTACCGCATCTATAAAGAGCACGGCGGGAAAAAATACGCGGCAAGGCGAAGCGCCGGGCAGGAAGAAGGTAACAATAGACGTGGTGTTGATCACTATGCCGGTACCAGGCTGCTTCCGGCGTATCAAAACGCGGAACGCTATCTGCTCGCTCATATGATGAGGGACAGGGGCACATGCATGGAAGTACAGCAGAGGCTCGGGGGTGATTTCAACCTCGATCAGCACATCGCTCTTGCTGCCCATCTTTATGCCTATTACGCAGAACACAGGACGGCTGATCCAGGAGCATTTATCAATCATCTTGATGACCCTGAGCTGATAAAAGAAGCTTCCGACATTGCAATGCTTGACATTACAGACGACATGTCGGAAAATGAATTAGTTGACTATATGGACAAGATTAAAAATTACCCGAAATGGGTAGAAATAGAACAAATACAGCAAAAACAGAAAGAAGCTGAACGAAATCAGGACTTTGAACTTGCTGCCAGGCTTGGAAACGAAATTATTAACATGAATAAAGCCTTGAAAAAATAAACTCCTTAAAGTAAGATAGAGAGTTATTTTGGGTTATTACTGATGATTTGAACAAAATAAAAAATACGGTCAAGTGTGCAAAAGAGATACAGCGGTTTGAAGATTGGAAGGAGGGGATCGAGATGGCCGAGAAACCAACGCGTCCGCTCGCGGAAGGTGAAATGTCGATCGATCAAGTGAAAGAGCAGCTGCTCGAAACCGGTAAAAAACGGGGAGTGCTCTCATATGCTGAAATAACGGAAAAACTGGCACCATATGACCAGGATTCGGAACAAATGGACGAGTTTTTCGAATATCTCGGAGAACAGGGCATTGACCTGCTGAATGAGGGGGAGGAAGTCCCCAGCATGGAACAAGTGGAAAAAGAAGAAGAAGAACTGGATTTAAATGACTTGAGTGTGCCCCCGGGGATCAAAATCAATGATCCCGTTCGTATGTACCTGAAAGAAATCGGCCGGGTTCCACTCCTTTCCGCGCAGGAAGAGATCACGTACGCCAAACAGATTGAAGAAGGCGATGATGAAGCGAAGCGGCGGCTTGCCGAGGCAAACCTCCGTCTTGTCGTTTCCATCGCTAAACGCTACGTCGGACGCGGCATGCTTTTTCTGGACCTTATCCAGGAAGGGAATATGGGGCTCATTAAGGCTGTTGAAAAATTCGACTACGATAAAGGGTTTAAATTCAGTACGTATGCTACGTGGTGGATACGCCAGGCTATCACAAGGGCGATTGCCGACCAGGCGAGAACGATCCGCATTCCTGTTCATATGGTGGAAACGATCAATAAACTGATCAGGGTTCAGCGCCAGCTTCTTCAGGATCTCGGCCGGGAACCGACACCGGAGGAGGTTTCCAAGGAAATGGACCTGACACCGGATAAGGTAAGGGAAATACTGAAAATCGCCCAGGAGCCGGTATCCCTGGAAACTCCGATCGGCGAGGAAGACGATTCCCACCTTGGAGATTTTATTGAAGATCAGGAAGCCACAGCACCATCTGATGCAGCTGCTTATGAACTGCTGAAAGAACAGCTGGAGGATGTGCTGGATACGTTAACGGACAGAGAAGAAAATGTGCTTCGTCTGCGTTTTGGTCTCGATGACGGCAGAACCCGCACGCTTGAAGAGGTAGGTAAAGTATTCGGCGTGACCAGAGAACGGATCCGTCAAATTGAAGCAAAAGCGCTGCGGAAGCTTCGTCATCCAAGCCGCAGCAAACGTCTGAAAGACTTTCTGGACTAATAGGAAGAGCATATGATTGTCTCTACCGCCACAAAGAGGCAATCTTTTCCTGTTTTATGCAGAACGCTGCGGTTCCGGCTTCTGTAACCGGGCAGAGGAGAATTCGTATGGATGAAGATCGCAAGCACATAGTGATACAAGAAATAAAATACTGGAAGGCGAGCCAGCTGCTTCCGGATGAATACTGCAATTTCCTTCTCATGCTTTATTCAGAAGGGGAGGAAGCGGAAGAGATTCAGGATGAAGCTCCCGCCGCCGCTTCCTCCACCTCCCTGGATAAACGATTAATAGCGATGCTGATTGCGTCGGTTGCCGCTGTAGCTTTAACATTTATTGTAATTTATTTTACTTCTTTTTCCCTGCTATTGCAAACGCTGTCGCACCTGATACTTGCTGGGGCGGTATTTGGGATGGCTTTTTTTGCAAGAAAACAGGACAGTGTGCTGTTTCATCTCCTCTTATCTGCAGGTGCTGTCATCCTGTTTACAGGAAGTACGACAAGTGTCATGCGTTTTGAAGAAAACAATATACTGCTTTATTTGACGATTCTCCTGAATTGTTCGGTCTGGTTGATGGCTGGTTTTTACTGGCGTCTTCCGTACCTGATATGGGCAGGAGGAGCTGGAATTCTTCTATCCGCCCTATTTGCTATTGCCGGTTAAAGGAATGGATATTTGAACACGATGTGACAAAAACTATAAATGTATGCGCGGAGGCTTTTCTTGCTGCGGATAATAAAGTAAAATGATAAATAATGCATCCATATGATTACATCCAAGTACATAGGCTAAAGGGGGAAAAGTCATGAAAGGCAAACCTCTCATTCCATTTTTCCTGATCGCGGTTGCCGGTCTTCTGCTGACCCTGGGGCTCTCTCTTGTCGGAGTCAACCAGCAGGCGGGTGACGGAGAAGAAGGAGGAGAACAGGACCCGGTGGCACGCGGAGAAGAAGTGGTGAATGAAAACTGTATTTCCTGTCACGGGGAGAACCTTGAAGGAGGAAGCGGTCCTGCATTGACCGATGTCGGAAATAAACTGTCGGCCGAAGAAATTGCCGATATCGCGCAGAACGGCAAAGGAGATATGCCGAGCGGCATCGCAACAGCGGAAGAAGCCCAGGCCGTTGCGGAATACTTAATGTCACTGTCAGAAGAATAAAGAAGGAGGACGTGCGTTCCTCCTTCTTTTGATATAAAAGAGAGGAAATACGTAAAACCATGAATCACGAAATACTATCAGAGAGGCTTCGTACCGTTGCGGAAAAAATCCCTGCGGGTTCTGTTATTGCCGATATCGGTACGGACCATGGAGCCATACCTATCTATGCCGTGAAACATAACCTGGCGCCGCATGCCGTCGCATCTGACGTGAATACCGGGCCGCTGGCAGCTGCGCAAACGAATGTAGAAAAAGAGCAGCTGGAGCACCGAATACACATTAGGTCCGGTAACGGACTGCACGTACTACGGGAAGAAGACAATGTTGACACTGTTATCATTTCGGGGATGGGGGGATCCTTGATCACGTCCATTCTGGAAGACGGGAAAGCCTGGACGGAAGGTCTCCGATGTTTGATTCTTCAGCCGAACCTGGGAGCCGTAGAAATCCGGCGTTGGTTCATAAACAATAACTGGGTCCTGAAATCTGAAGATATCCTCGAAGAAAATAATAAAATATACGAAATTCTAACGGCTGTTCCCGGCGATCCGCATCTGCCTTACAGCAGCTCCCTCGATGCCAAAGAGGCAGAGCTTTTATTCGGCCCTTTTTTAATGAGACAGAAAAAAAGTGTTTTTATAAAAAAATGGATGCGGGAAAAAGAAGAATGGAAGAGGGTTCTTGAACAGTTGACAAAGGCGGAACATCCTGACCAGGTAAGGGGAAAAAAGCAGGAACTGATGAGAAAAATCCAATTGGCAGAGGAGGTACTCCACTGTGAAACAAGCTGACGGAAAGAATATTGTACGGGTCTTTGAACAATGGTCCCCCCGTTCTTATGCTGTAGATGGAGATAATGTCGGATTGATGGTCGGAACGCTGAACAAACCGGTACAGCGGGTGATGACGACTCTGGATGTTTCAGACGAGGTAGTGGAGGAAGCAGCCGATAAAAACATTGATCTGATTATTGCCCACCACCCCCTTATTTTTAAGCCATTGTCATCAATCGAGACCTCCGGGGGCAAAGGATCCATTATTGAAAAGTGTATCAAAAATGATATCACGGTTTATGCAGCTCATACGAATCTGGACATTGCAGACGGGGGCGTCAATGATATGCTCACAAAGGCTCTCGGGTTGGAAGAAACAGAAGTGCTCGTTCCGATGTTTGACATTCCATTGAAGAAACTGACTGCCTTTGTGCCGGAAGATCATGTTGAAACAGTCCGGTCCGCTCTTGGGAATGCAGGGGCCGGACACATCGGGGATTACAGCCACTGTACCTTTGCCACAGAGGGGACAGGGACGTTTATCCCGGGCAACAACACGGATCCGTACCTTGGAACACAGGGGAAAATGGAGTTTGCGGCGGAAAAACGAATGGAAACGGTGGTACCGGAAACGATTATGCCGCAGGTTATCGAGGCGCTGGAGGAAGCCCATCCTTATGAAGAACCTGCCTACGATATTTATCCACTCGATCTTGAGGGAGAGGTCATGGGCCTCGGCAGAACAGGGTATCTGCGCGAACCGCTCTCTTATGACGCGTTTATCCAGCACGTAAAGGATTCCCTGGGTGTTAAGAACCTCCGGACAGCAGGACGCGAACCGACAGAAGTGCGCAAAGTTGCCGTGCTTGGTGGAGACGGTAATAAATACTGGAAGAACGCACTGCACAGCGGCGCCGATGTGTACATTACCGGAGATCTTTATTTCCATACCGCTCAGGATGCGGCCATGGAGGGGCTGAACACAATAGATCCTGGACACCATATCGAACAGATTATGAAAGAGGGCGTCAGACGGAAAATGGAAAGCCTGATCGACCTCTCAGCGTACGATATCACATTTTACGCCTCCACCATCTCCACCGAACCATTTACATTCCGCTGAAAAAAGACAAAGACCGGTTTTCCATAAAGAGAACCGGTCTTTGTCTTTATTTCGCTTTGCTTTTTACTTTAGGGAGGATTCTTGATGTTTCCACTTTATTTTCGGTATTCCAGGTGGATGGGTCGTTTTCGTCGTACTGCTTCAGAAAATCGATAACTTCTTTGGTGATCGGTGTCGGCGTCGATGCGCCGGCGGTTACAGCAATCTTCTCAATTCCCTGCAGCCACGCGAGATTAAGCTCGGTAATATCGGCAATCCGACGTGCAGGTGTGCCTGCGTTACTCTCGGAAACCTGGGCGAGCCGGTTCGAGTTATTACTTTTAGGGTCGCCGACAACAAGCATCAGATCAGCATCTCCGGCCTGTTCCGAGACAGCTTCCTGACGCACCTGGGTGGCCTTGCAGATTTCATTGTTAATTTCAGCGGTTGGAAAACGTTCCAACGCTGCGTTCATGATATCAGAAACATCCCACTGGCTCATGGTCGTCTGATTGGTGATGGTGATATTTTCAGTCGGAATCTCAAGTTCCTCGATATCCTCCTTGGTTTCCACCAGATGAACGATATCAGGACCCATGCCTACTGCACCTTCCGGCTCGGGATGACCTTTTTTCCCAATGTAAATGACATGATAACCTGCTTCTCTATTGCTGCTTATTAATTCATGGGTTCGGGTTACATCCGGGCAGGTTGCGTCCACGGTAGTAAGTCCTTTTTCTTCTGCGAGTTCGCGGACTTCCGGGGAGACGCCGTGAGCAGTGAAAATGACGGTACCTTGTTCCACCTCTCTCAGTATTTCAAGACGGTTGGGCCCGTCCAGAGAGATGATACCTTCCTCATCAAACGCTTCTGTCACATGTGTATTATGAACGATCATTCCCAGTATATAAATGGGGCGCGGCAGGTCTACACTTTGGGCAGCCTGTTTTGCGATAACCATTGCATCCACTACACCGTAGCAGTATCCTCGCGGGGCAATCTTAATTACTTCCATAACAGCCTCCTCTGAAACTGAATCAAATAGATCAATGTCATCTGTGAAAACAGACGCCTGCATCACCGTCTCACTTCTGGTGAAATGCTATGATTATTATACTATCTGTGCTGCCAAATGTAAAAGAAGAGCGGATGTTTCGTCTTTTACACATAAAGTTTCGGCGGCGGTGTTTCCCACGTTTCATCATCCACATCCTCTGAGTAATCATGGACACCAGTTGTCTGAACCGGACCGGAAGCCGGTGCGGCCGAAAGCAGTTTCAAAAATGTCGGAAGCTGGCGGACGATCGGATAATACTGCTTCACGTAGGGAGCTGCGGTTTGGGCGAAACGAAGCACCTGCTGCAGTTGAGGAAGAAATTGCTGCAAAGCCGGCATCCGCTGTGGATCGTTTGGAAACAGAAACGAGGGGATGCCTGTATGCTGGTAATGAAATGGCGGGGGAGGCGGTTCAGGTGGACCGAATGGGACCGGCACACGGGGATGGTCATAATAAAAATCAGGCATTTGTTTCATCCTTTCTACTGATCATGATGGTGACAGCTGTGTTTTTGCCCTGTTTATGATAAAATATGAGAGCATTGAAACTGTTGTGCAGAAACAAGGTTACTTTTACTTTTGTTTTATCAGGGAAGGCGGGTAGACATGAAAGGTTTTCAGAGGTTTGATCTTCCTCCTTTTTTACTGGAGGCTCTGGAGGAACAGGATATCCATCAGCCGGCTGATATTCAGGAAAGACTGATACCGGCTGTTTTGAATAAACGGGATGTGATTGGACAGTCCCAGACCGGAACGGGAAAGACACTGGCTTTTCTGCTGCCGATTGCCACGCGGATTGATCCGGATAAACAGCATGTGCAGGCTGTGATTACAGCCCCTACAAGGGAACTTGCCTCGCAGATCCACCAGGAACTGCAGAAACTGTTGCAGCACGGCAGCGGACAACATATTACAGCCAAATCCCTTATCGGCGGAACCGACCGGCAGAAAACGGTAGAAAAATTTCAGAAGCCGCCCCATATCGTGACAGCAACACCGGGCCGTCTGAAAGACATGACAGACAACGGTATTGTCGATGTGAGCAGGGCGGAAATGCTTGTCGTAGATGAAGCAGATCAGATGCTGGACATGGGTTTTATCGAAGAGATTGATCCGGTGGCGGCTAAAATGCCCGACGATTTGCAGATGTTGGTGTTTTCAGCGACGATTCCCGAACAGCTGCAGCCGTTTCTGCGCAAATATATGGACAACCCGCGGCATGTACATGTACGCCCCGAAGAAGCATCGCCGGCAGACATTGATCACTACTTCATTCCGCTGAGAAATCGCAGCCGGACCGAGGTCACCGTACAGCTGGCGGTGAGGCTCCAACCTTACTTTGCGATCATTTTTACTTCCACGAAAGAAGAAGCTGATGAAATGGCGGAAAGAATGAGTATGGAAGGAATAGATGCGGATACACTGCACGGAGATATCAGCCCCCGCCGCCGGAAACAGGTGATGCGGGACATTGATAAACTGGATATCCAGTATCTGATCGCAACAGACCTGGCAGCCAGAGGAATGGATATTGAAGGAGTCTCTCATATCATTAACCATTCCCTGCCGAAAGAACTCGGTTACTATGTACACCGGGCCGGCCGTACCGGCCGCGCCGGGGCGGACGGTGAGGTATATACGCTTGTTGATGAACAAAAGGAATATCCCCGGGTGGCTAAACTCCAGGAGCAGGGTATCCGGTGTCGGTTTATTGATTTCAAAAAAGAAGAATTCAAGCCGCTGGATAACCCGCTTATTCAGGACAAACGACAAAACCGACGATCCCAGGAACCTGCCGGAAACCAAAGGAAGAAGCCTAAAAAGGTAAAACCCGGATATAAAAAGAAAGCGGCGCAGCAGTCACCGGGAAAAGGGAAAAAGAACCGCAGAAAATAAGGAGGAGATAACGGTGTTAATAGGATCCCACGTATCCATGAACGGAAAAAAAATGCTCCTTGGCTCAAGTGAAGAAGCATCATCCTACAATGCTACAGCCATGATGATTTATACCGGAGCACCGCAGAATACACGCAGAAAAGCAATTGAAGATCTGAACATTGAAGAAGGCAGGAAACATATGAAAGAAAACGGCATAGAAGAAGTGGTGGTGCATGCTCCCTACATTATAAATATCGCCAATACGACGAAACCGGAAACCTTTCAGCTGGGTGTGGATTTCTTACGTTCTGAAGTGGAGCGGACTGAAGCAATAGGTGCGCGCCAGATTGTACTGCATCCCGGATCTCATGTAGGAGAGGGAACGGATAAGGGGATAACAAAGATCATTGAAGGACTGAATGAAGTTATTGACCCTTCACAGGATGTTCAGATTGCTCTGGAAACCATGGCCGGTAAAGGCTCCGAATGCGGGCGCACCTTTGAAGAACTGGCTGCCATTATGGACGGCGTGACCCATAATGATAAATTGTCCGTCTGTTTTGATACATGTCACACCCATGATGCCGGATATGATATTATCAACGATTTTGACGGTGTACTGACGAATTTTGACAAAACAATCGGACTGGACCGTCTCAAAGTACTTCATGTCAATGACAGTAAAAATGAAAGAGGAGCGGCAAAGGACCGGCATGAGAACATTGGTTTTGGTTATATCGGTTTTGAAGCGTTAAAAGAAATCGTTCACCATTCCGAAATGGAAAATGTCCCCAAAATACTGGAAACGCCATATGTTGGGACAGACAAGAAAAATAAGAAGCCCCCTTACAAGCATGAAATAGAAATGCTGCACACAAAAGAATTTAATGACAACATGAAAGAAGAACTGATGTCATGATTTAGACAGAGCTGTCTCAAAGACGGCTCTTTTTTTGTTCAAAGCCGAATGGTGTCTGATTATTCCATGTACTGGTAATAAAGCTGTTTGAGCCCCTTCATTGTTTCCGGGGAAACCCCTTTTTCAACTGCATCAAACAAAACTTGATGGGAAGCTTTATCATTAAGACTCCAGGAATAACTCCGCACAACATGGAGGATATGGGACGCTTCCTCCAATGTGATCGGAATACCGAATACACGTCCGTAATATAGGAGATCTTCCGGCTGCATTTCGGCTATTTTAACTTTGATCCACTGTTCTTTGAAAGGATTCATAGTCCACGCTCCTTATGCATAAAATCTGATACAGAAAGTCATTCCGTTACTTTCATTCATGGACAGGCAGGAGGTCAGAAAAGCAGACACTACAAAATCTGTAACAGACCGGAATGCCATCTTCCCTTTATCTCTATGCAGGGAGTATAGAAACGTACCGAAAAAAGAATCCAAAAAATGTAGTAATTTTTGAAAATTTTAGTATAATTGAAAACAGAGTTGAAAATGATATGATAGTCTTATAGAGATTACATGCTGATCTGGGCTTGGTTTAATCAAGGAGGGGTAACATGTATCAATCGCTGCGAACTGTCGGGATATGTGATTTTCAGGAAGAATTCAAGAAACTTAAATCGGATGTGATGGAACTTCTATTATCAGAAGAAGGTTTGATTGTATCTGTCAATGAAACAGCCGGCGCGTTTTTTGCGGAGCAGGATTCTTTTTTTCATTATGTACCTTCTGAGCGAAAACACCAGGCCGAATGTTTTCTCGAAACCATCAAGTCCCGGGGAGCATGCGCGACAGGGAAAATATGTCACCGATTTCAGACGGACAACCAGTACATTCAATACAATGGTATGTGGACGGGGCATTACATTCTGTTGAGCGGTCAAAAACCGGCAGGAAACAGATTTTCGATCGAAACATCGGAACTGCTGCAGCAGTTTGAACACGCCGGTGCTGTTATTAATCGGGACATGAACATGGAAATGTATAATGAAGCTTTTCAGATGTATATGAATGCTGGTGCTTCGGTGGAGACAGGACCTGTAAGAAACAGTATCTACACATTACTGGAAGGAGCGGCGGGGCTGGATGTGGTGCCGAGGCTGATTGAAGAAGTGCTGGAAAAACAGAAAACACTGGAACTGGAAGTGAAAAATGAGCAGGCTGAAAAGTGGCTTTATCTGAAAGGCATATACTTATCCGAAACGGATTGTGTGTTACTTATGATTTACGATCTTACGTATGAAAAGAAGTACCATCATCTTCTTACGTATCAGGATCAGATGGAATCCGTTTCTTACCTCTCGGCCGGAGTTGCGCATGAACTCCGTAATCCGTTATCTGTCATTAAAGGATTTCTGCAGTTGTCATCCTTGACGGAGAGTTTTTACAAATATTCCGATACGATTCTGTCAGAAGTGGAACGAATGAATGAGATTATAGATAATTTTCTGTCTGTGGCCCGTAAAAAAGTGAAAAAAGAAATGAAACTTCCGGACGATCTGCTTGAAAGTGTTATTGATATTATGCGGTCGGAATGTCTGATGCAGGGAGTGCATTTTCGGTATGACGTTGAACCGGCGGAAGGATACATCGAAGTCAACGAGTCATCTTTTAAACAGATTATATTGAATGCGCTTCGAAATTCCATGGATGCTTTTCCGAAAGGAAGGAAACAAAACGAATTTTCATTAAACAGTTTTGCAGAGAACGGATGCTTAATCATTCAACTGAGAGATAACGGCCGCGGCATCCCGAAAGATATTCTCGAAAATCTGGGGAAACCTTTTTTCACTACGAAAGACAAAGGAACAGGTGTAGGGATTCCGCTGTGCAAGAAAATCATGGAAGAACACAACGGTACGTTTCATATTGATAGCGAGGCGGGAGAAGGCACAAAAATCCATCTGTCGTTCCCACTCTATCATAAGGAATAATGAAGGGGGCTGTATCAAAAGATACGGCTCTTTTTTACGACACAATATATAGTACAAGCATTCTCTCCGGAAAGGCTATTATGGAAAATATTTAAAAATAGGGGTGTGTTTTTTTTGACGGTGTATTGGTGGTGTGTTAAAAACATGAATCGTGGATTATTTTATGATCCCATTAATATGTTTCGGTTTGATAACCGAAGGGTATTGCGTAAATCGTTGGTTAGACAGAGCTTTAAATAGAACGGAGGTGAGTCGTATTGAAACTCATGACAATAAAATGGACAGCCTTTCTGATTCCTGTGGTTCTCTTGGCGGCTGGGTTTAATCAATCCCACATGAATGAACTGGAAGGGAAAAGCAAGGAGCTTGAAAAAGCACAGGCGCTGGAAGAGAAAGCAGACTTCCTGGAAAACTCCGAGGAAGTTTCATGGGATGCCGGGTATCATGAATGGAATGATGCAAGGCAGACAGCAGAAATATTGAAAGAAGAAAGCGGCGGAGACTTTCAAATTGATTGGGGCACTTATATGGTTTATCAGGCTGAAAAGAAAGACATCCGTCCCGCCCTTGTATATGAACTACTGAAGGTGGAAACCGGCGGCACCTTTAATCCGGATTTAACGGGACCGCCGACAAAATATGGACATGCTTACGGTATGGCGCAGTTTATGAAAAATACCGGCCCGTGGATCGCTGACATGGCAGGCCTGCCGTACAGCGATTCGATGCTGTTTGATCCTTTTTATTCTATTCAGCTTTCTATTGAATACCTTGATTACCTGCACGACAAGTACGGGAACTGGAATCAGGCACTAACTGCCTACCACCGCGGGGTAGGAGGACTGGAAATGTATGAAGAAGAGCACGGACATGCAGAAAGCTGGTATGCCGAAGAAATTCAGGAGAAAGCGGCAGTGCAGCAGAAAAGAATAGACAGGCAGGAAGAAGAATAACGCGTAAAAATCGTCCAGCGGCCGTATCCAGGCTGCCGGACGATTTTTTGTTTAAATATTCTATTGTTACTATTCATCCTGATGATCAATAAACCGGGCTGCGTGTTCAAACAGGGTAAGCTGGCTGTTTACGGGCTTGTCGTCTGCGGACCGTGTTACATAGCGGTATTTTCCTCCGGAATCCTGCACCCTGGCTTTTTGATTATCATTCAAGATAATGTCGAGCATCGTTTTCAGCCGCTCCTTTAATATGTCATCGAGTACCGGGAACATGATTTCGATCCGTTTTTCCATGTTCCGTGTCATCCAGTCTGCAGACGAAAGAAAATAAGACTCATGCCCGTTATGGTGAAAATAAAAAATGCGGCTGTGTTCAAGAAATCTGCCGACAATACTGCGGACACTGATGTTTTCACTAATGCCGGTTATACCGGGGCGGAGGCAGCAGATGCCGCGAACGATCAGATCAATGGTTACACCGGCACGGGAGGCCTCGTACAGCTTCAAAATAATCGGTTTATCGGTGAGAGAATTCATTTTGGCAATGATGCGGCCGCCCCCGTTTTTTTCATGAAAGGCAATCTCTTCGTCCATCAAGCGAAGCAGTTCCTCCCGGATTTCCACCGGGGAAGTGGAAATATGATTCCATTCCGGCTTACTCCGGTACCCGCTGAGGTAGTTAAAAAAGTTTGTAGCATCTTCCCCGACGTCTTCCCTGGAGGTCAGCCATCCCATGTCCGTGTACAATTTCGCGGTGGAATCATTGTAATTGCCGGTCCCCAAATGAACAAAACGTTCTATGCGGCCGCGGTACTGTCTGACGACGAGCGTGATTTTGCTGTGGGTTTTCAGCCCTGTTATCCCGTAAATGACATGAACTCCCGCTTTTTCAAGCTGTTTGGCCCAGTGAATATTGTTTTCTTCGTCAAATCGTGCTTTAAGTTCTACGAGAACCGTCACCTGTTTTCCGTTTTCTGCTGCTTCTGTGAGCGCATGAACAATCGGGGACTCCCCGCTGACCCGGTAGAGGGTCTGTTTGATCGCAAGAACATCGGGATCTTCCGCTGCAGCGGTAATAAAGTCAATAACCGGCTGAAAGGATTCATAAGGGTGATGAAGGAGAATATCCTTATGTTTCAGTGTATGAAAAATGTCGGTTTCCCCGAGCAGATCTTCGGGAGGCTGGGGAATCAGTGTCTCATAAACAAGATGCTCCCACTCCTGTGCCAGCTGACTGTACAGATGGAATAGAAATGTCAGATCAAGCGGCCCCTTCAACCGGTAAACATCGTTTGGATGGATTTCCAGTTCTTCGGTCAGGTAATTCAACATTCGTTCATCCATTAAGCCGATTTGATATTCAAACCGGACGGCAGCTCCCCACTTTCGTTTTTTCAATTCTTTTTCGATTTCTAAAAGGAGATCGCGGGCTCCTTCTTCGTGAATGGTGAGATCTGCGTTCCGGGTAATCCGGAACGGCGATACGGAGATGACTTTGTATCCGACGAACAGTTCTCCAATAAACTCGCTGATCACCTGTTCGAGCATGATGAACTGTTTACGGTTAGGGAAAGTGCCGGGCATTTCAATAAAACGATTCAATACAGAAGGTACCTGAACGATGGCAACTTGTTCCTGCTGCACCTGATTGGATTCCTGAAGCATCACGGCCAGGTTGATCGATTTATTCAATAGAATCGGGAACGGCCGGTACGCATCCACTGCCATCGGCGTGAGCACAGGAAAAATATATTCCTGAAAATAGTTCCGGATATAACTCAGCTGTCCGGTGCTTAATTCTTCCATCGTCAAAAATTCAATATGTTCCTGATGCAAGAGAGCCATTAACGTTTCCGTGAAAAAATTGTCCTGCAGGTGGATTAATTCCCGTGTTTTTTCGGTGATCTTTTTCAGCTGCTGTTTCGGTGTCATTCCTGCTTTATTTTCGGGTTTGTTGTATCCGGCATCCACTTGATCTTTCAACCCGGCCACCCGTACCATGAAGAATTCATCAAGGTTGGAGCTGAAAATAGCCGAAAATTTCAATCGTTCCAGAAGCGGGTTGGTTTCATCCAGCGCTTCTTCCAGCACTCTCTCGTTAAAAGCAAGCCAGCTCAGTTCGCGGTTATTGTAGTACTCGGGATTATTCAAATCCGGTTCAAACTGTTCGTCCGTTGTCATCGCTAGTTCACCTATCCTTACAGCACATCATTACGAGTTCATCGTAACATTAAAACGTAAAAGTTTTGTTAAGCTCATGTAAAGGAAGAAAATGCAGTGTAATTTTTCGTTTCATAATTTTCTCAAGATGTTTTTTGTATTTCTGACTTTTCATTTCTTCGAAATAACTGCGGACATCCTCCCTGCATCCTATGTACAGGTCAATGGTTTTACCACTTTGCACCGCTGAAACCTCACGTACCACCTGCCGCTTAGTCCGGTCGAGAGCATAGGCTAATTTCAATATGCTTCCAAGCAGTTCATAACGCTTGAATTCCTTTTTGGATACGTAGTCCTGAAAGGGAGGAGAGAGTTGTTTCATCCATGACTTTGATTTAAAGGAAGCAATAAACGCCATGGCCAGTCTTTCCGAGTGAAAAATCCCGTCAATGGAACGGTTGGTCAGTACATAAAACGTATGCTGGCTGCTTGTCTCATCGTTGATAAATTCCCCGATATAAAGCACACGGGCACTCTTTTTCAGAAGTGAAATATTATCCTCCGATTTTAACGTTTCCGGAATAGAGCTTTCCAGCTGCGTATAAAGCTGACGGGCGAGACTGCCGACTTCCTGCACGTATTTTTCATTCATTTCAAATTCCCGGCTAAGTTGAAAAAAACTTTCTTCGGCCACTTCCGGGAGGCATTCCATCGAATGTTCGCGAAGTACTTCTTCGAAGAACAAACCTTCGCGGAGTCCTTTGCTGCTCATCATAAAGTAGTCGGACTGCAGATAGGAAGCGAGTTCGTGAATAATCCGGACGGCCGGGATGATAACGTCCGCGCGGTCTTTGGAAAGGCCTTCTATATTTTCCCGTTCTTTCAGACTGGCTTTTTCAAATCGCTGCATGACTTGTGTAACATCAGCCGGAGACATTTCATATTGATGAAGGCCGGAAAGCGGGTAACTGTTCTGGGCCTGATGGACGAGAGCCATATTTCTGGCACTACCGCCTATACCAACCACAGGAAGACGTGAGGCTTCCTGGAGCCAGGGAAGAGAGTTGAATTGTTCCCGGAGAAAATCGGAAAGACTTTTGAGATCCTCTTTCTGTGGTTCACGGTCGGGAAAGAATTTTTTCTTCAACGTTAAGGCGCCGAATGGAAAACTGTGGGCGTGAATCAGGGACTTGTTTCTGAATAAAGTAATTTCGCTGCTGCCGCCGCCGATGTCGATCGATATCCCGTCTGCAACAGAAGTGGAATTAACGACTGCGAGATAACCGTAATAGGCTTCCTCTTCTTCGGATAAGACCCTGATATCCAAGGAAGTTTCATTTTGAACAACATCGAGTATATCCTGTTGATTGACGGCATTACGAACGGCAGCTGTGGCCACTGCTTTGACGTGATCCACTTCGTGATGGTCCAAAACTTCTTTAAATTGACATAGGGAATCTTTCAGGACATGGATTCCTTCATCAGTAAGTCTGTTCCCTCTGTCAATATGATTGTTCAGCCGTGCCACCAATTTCAGGTTATGAAGTTCCCTGGTACCTTTTTTTTCGTCCAGCTCGTTAATAACAAGCCGTATCGAGTTGGATCCAATATCAATAACAGCTACTTTTTCTTTCGTTGGCATGTTGAACTGACCTCTCTCCCTGTTGTCAAAATCATTGTAATTTTATGATAAACGGTGCGGGGCAAAAGAACAAGTTCGAAGAGGGCAGAATGGTTTACAACAAAAGAGGCTTCTTGTATACTCAAAAACGTATAAATCGTAATCATTACGATAAAGGAACGGGGGATGTCCCGTGGTGAACGACGGGCGTGTAGAAACCATTATTGATATGAGCAATATATCGCTTCAAAGAGGGAAGCAGACGATTTTAACAGATATTTATTTAACGGTGAAAAAAGGCGAATTTTTAGGACTTGTCGGCCCGAACGGGTCCGGGAAATCGACATTAATTAAAATCATGCTCGGTCTGATGCAGCCTGATTCAGGATCCGTTTCGCTGTTTCAGCAGCCGCCCTCGAAGTTCAGGAAGTGGGAAAAAATCGGATATGTTTCCCAGAAAGCTGCTTCGATCAATACCGGTTTTCCGGCAACTGTATATGAAGCCGTTTCGATGGGTCTCTTTTCAAAAATCGGATTATTCCGCTTTTTAAACCGGGATCACAGGAAAAAAATTGATGATACACTGGAGCAGGTCGGGATGTTGGAGTATAAACACCGTAATATCGGTGAATTATCCGGAGGGCAGCAGCAGAGAGTGTTTATTGCGAGGGCATTGGTTAGTGAACCGGAGGTATTGATTCTTGATGAACCGACAGTCGGTGTGGATGCCGCCACCGTGGAACGTTTCTATCAACTGCTGTCCCGTTTAAACAAGGAACAGCATTTGACACTTCTCTTGGTAACCCACGATGTTGGTGTCATGACAAGGTATGTAAGCCATGTGGCATGTCTGCAGCAGACGCTGCACTTTCATGGTTCTTCGAATGATTTTGAAAAAAGCGATCTTACTTCGATGTACGGGGACCATATCGAGGTGCTGACCCACCAGCATGGGGGGCACGATTGACGATGGAAGCATTTTTTACCTATGATTTTCTGCAGAATGCGTTTTTTACCGGAATACTTATAGGATTTGCTGCTCCTGTGCTGGGCGTTTTTATTGTTGTCCGGCGTCTTGCTCTTATTACGGATGCCTTATCTCATATTACTCTTACAGGAATTGCATTCCACTTATTTCTTGCCCAGTCTGTTTCTGTATTACAGGGGCTGAATCCGATTTATATGGGAATGGGTTTTGCGGTAGGCGGATCGCTTTTGATTGAAAAGCTGCGTTCTGTGTACAGCGCCTACCAGGAACTTGCCGTACCGGTCATTTTATCAACCGGTATCGGTCTTGGGGTTATATTTATTTCACTGGCAGATGGATTCAACCAGGATTTGTTTCAGTACTTATTTGGCAGCATTATTGCTGTTACGAGAGAAGATCTTGCTGCTGTTGCGGGGATTACTGTCCTGGTTGCGGCAGTGCTGGCTCTGTTTTACCGACAGCTGTTATTTATTGCATTTGATGAAAACCAGGCCCGTGTCAGCGGTATACCGGTAAAAGGTATGAATGTCCTGTTTATTATTCTGACGGCTCTTGTTATTGCCACTTCGATGCGGCTGGTCGGTATACTGCTCGTTTCGTCGTTAATGACTCTTCCGGTGGCGGCAGCGCTGCAGCTGGCAAAAAGCTTCCGGCAGATGTTTCTGTTTTCAGTTATTGCCGGTGAAACTGCGGTATTCGCAGGCATGATTTCTGCTTTTTATCTGGATGTTTCTTCCGGAGGCATGATTGTCATGGCTGCTCTGGTGCTGCTTGTTCTTTCCATGACTTACCGAAAAGCCGCGGGAAGACCTTTACGGTATCCTGGAAGCGAAAGGGAAACAGCAGTGGAATAAGTTGCAAATATAACGACTTTTCTTATAAAATAATGATAATGAAGATGTGAGGATATCATGGAACTAACATTTTTGGAACGAGGCATCCTGGCAGCACTCTGTATAGGATTAACGGCGCCGCTGTTAGGTACGCTGCTGGCGGTACGGCGTTCTTCGATCATTTCTGAGGCGCTGTCGCATGTCACCTTGACGGGGATTTCCGCAGGCGTGCTTATTGGTGGAACGATCGATCATATTCCTGTGCATCCGCTTTACACGGGATTTTCTTTTTCTCTTGCCGGTTCGCTTTTCATTGAAAAACTGAGACAGGAGTATTCATCGTTTCAGGAACTGGCCGCACCAATTATTTTATCGGCAGGTATCGGGTTAAGTGCTGTTTTCATGAGTATGTCCGCTTCCGGACAAAATGAATGGTATGATTATTTATTCGGTAGTGTGGTATCAGTAGGAGAAGGGGATCTCGTTTTCATTTTGATTACTTTTTTCGCTGCTTCTCTGTTGTTCGGCATTTTTTTTAAGGAGCTTGTTTTTGTTTCATTTGACCAGGAAGGAGCTTCAGTATCCGGTATTGCGGTGAAGAGCGTTAACTTTCTGTTTTCGTTTTTAACAGCATTGGTGATTTCGATGTCGATGAAAGTAGTGGGTATTCTGCTTGTCGGCGCATTGATTTCGCTTCCTGCAGCAGCATCGCTGCAACTTGCATCAAGTTTCAGGGCACTTGTGTTATGGAGTATTGCGATCGGTGAAGCCGCTGTGATTATCGGTGTATACGGCTCGTATCACCTTAATCTCGCCACCGGCGGTGCCATTGTTGTCTCTGCTTCCCTGTTACTCGGGACTGTGCTTGCATGGAAGTCAATTTCGGGACGTTTATTCAGCAGGAGGAATCGTTTATGAATGTAGATCAGGCGCTGTTGCATCTGAAAGAAAAAGGGTATAAATTTACCGGTAAACGGGAACAGCTTCTTTCCGTATTCGCTGAAGAGAAACGCTATCTCTCCGCTAAAGAAGTTCTTAATGCTCTTCAGCATAATTATCCCAATGTGAGCTTTGACACGGTATACCGAAACCTTTCCCTGTTTGAGGAATTGGATATTCTGGAAGTAACGGAACTGGAAGGAGAGAAACGTTTCCGTTTCCGCTGTTCTACCAATCTCCATCACCACCATTTGATCTGCCTTGACTGCGGGAAAACGAAACAGATTCATGCCTGTCCAATGGATTGGCTTGGAAATAATGGAGATGAAGAATTCCAGGTAACCGGTCATAAATTTGAAATTTACGGGTATTGTGAAGCCTGCAGCACAGCCGGCGTCGTGTAATGCTGGATTTTGGCAGAGTGACCTTCCTTCGTCCGGGCATACTAAGACTGCTCTTTCTTATCATTGTTCTAAAAGAGCTGATTATGAAGAGCAGGGAGGGGCAGCAGCATGGACGAAGATCGTCCGGATCAGCAGTATTCCGATGCGATGGACACAGGCGGTAAAGAAAAAGGTCCTGATGATGTGGAAATAGCAGAGGATGAATACACGATGGAAACGGCTTCTGAAGTAGCTTCTCCGGGTATTGGAAGCCGCTCCAATTTAAGCGAACCGGAACGGGAGGAACAGGAGCAGGACGCGACGATGGAAGCTGATATTACTGATAACAGTATTGGAAAAGGGCTTGGTGTCACCGCTCTTATCCTCAGCATCTGTTCTTTGTTTTTTCTCCCGGCTGTAACAGGAGGAGCAGGCATCATACTCGGTATTTTTGCCATCAGAAGGAATGCGGCGGCATTAGGTTGGTGGGCTGTCGGAATTGGTGCTTTTTCCATCGCAGTCACCGTCCTGTTTGCTCCGTTTTTTTAATGAAAGAGAACAAAAAGGGCCGATCATCAAAAAAGCTGTTCCGATTTAAATCGGAACAGCTTTTTGTTTATACCTGTGCTTCCTGGGCGTAGTGTTCTTCGGCAATTTTGTCGACCTCTTTTTTCAGTTCATCGACCATTGTTTCTTCCGGCACCTTACGGATAATTTCGCCGTGACGGAACAGGAGTCCCTCTCCTTTAGCGCCGGCGATACCGATGTCGGCTTCTCTTGCTTCTCCGGGCCCGTTCACTGCGCAGCCGAGCACGGCTACTTTCACCGGCGCTTTGATGGTAGAGATATATTCTTCCACTTCGTTTGCAATGCTGATCAAATCAATTTCGATACGGCCGCAGGTCGGGCAGGAAATTAACGTTGCCGCGTTGGAAGCAAGACCGAACGTCTTCAATAGTTCGCGGCCTACTTTCACTTCTTCGACCGGATCGGCACTGAGTGATATACGCAGGGTACTGCCGATGCCTTTACTCAAGATCGCACCCAGCCCGGCTGAACTTTTTACGGAACCGGCAAATTGTGTACCGGATTCGGTAATGCCGAGGTGGAGTGGATAGGAGAAGGCCTTAGCTGCTTTTTCATAAGCTTCAATAGCTAAGTGAACATCGGACGCTTTCATGGAAACGACTATATCGTAAAAATCCAGTTCTTCCAGGATTTTTATATGATGAAGAGCGCTTTCTACCATGCCGTCCGCGGTAGGATAGCCGTATTTCTCCAGGATATGGCGCTCCAGGGAACCGGCATTTACACCGATCCGGATCGGTATCTGTTTTGCTTTTGCAGCTTTTACGACTTCTTCAACTTTTTCACGGGTTCCGATGTTGCCGGGGTTAATCCGGATTTTGTCTGCGCCGCCTTCGATCGCCTTTAACGCCATCCGGTAATCAAAATGAATATCCACGACGAGGGGAATGTTAATCCGTTTCTTGATTTCCGGGATTGCATCTGCTGCAGGCATATCCGGGCAGGCTACCCGGACGACCTGGCACCCCGCTTCTTCCAGACGGTGAATTTCATTAACTGTGGATTCAATATCGTCTGTTTTTGTGGTCGTCATGCTTTGAACGACAACTTGATCGTTGCCTCCAATAACGAGGTTCCCAACTTTCACCTGTCTTGTTTGTGTGCGGTGGGTGATTTGGCTCATGAATCCATTCGCCCCTTTTATCTTAATTGTATGGCGTATTTTGGTACGGTCTATGCTTTCCAGTTTGAATCAATGCTTATTGTATCAACGTATGGCTTGATTTGGCAAGCGAAGGCGCTTAAAAAAGAATTTACCGTTCCCGGGTGTAGATGGGAAAGCGGTAGGGTTTGTCCACTTGAATGTTTCCCGGGTCCGTCCCGTCGTTTAAGCGTTGAAAATCGCTGGTGATTTTATCAATGGTTACAGGCACCGGTCCTTCATGAAGTTTTTCGATAATCGACAGCACGGTTTGTCCGGATTCTACTGTAACTTCGACAGAACGTGCGTCGTCTAATACTTCAGAAGGAGCCGTCCCGCCATCTCCGGTATCGTCGAGAATCCCTTCTGTCAGATCATAATAAACAGAAATGGAGAGTAATATGAATAAAAACAAGAAAAGCGTTTTTTTCACTGGTACATGCCTCCCGGCTGGACGATAATATGATGTAGTGTAATGATATGCATAAGGAATAATATTCAGAACAAAAAATGAATGAACAAGACTGGAGGAGAAAGATACATGAACAAAATCAAAACGTTGTTTCTGTCGGCAGCAGGTACCCTGACGCTGGCACTGGCACCGATGATGTCGGTGACGGCGGATGCGGCGGAGGGGGACGTTATTGTCACCCTCGGGGAGGACTTGAGTGAAGAGCAGCGCACCAACCTGCTGGACGAAATGCAGGTCGCGGAAGATGTGGAAATCATTACAGTTTCGAATGAAGAGGAGTATGAGTATCTGGGAGAGTATCTCGGTGATGAGATAGGAACCAATGCCCTGTCATCCTCGAAAATTACGATGGCAGCAGAAGGGGAAGGAATCAGTGTAGAGACAAACAACATTAACCAGGTAAGTGAAGGAATGTATGCCAATGCGCTTGTTACGGCCGGGGTGGAAGATGCGGATGTTTATGTTACCGCTCCGATCCCCGTTTCCGGTACTGCAGGCTTAACAGGGCTGCTGAAAGCGTATGAAACCCAGACCGGCAATGATATTTCCGAGGAACAGAAAAAAGTTGCCAACGAAGAAATGGTAAAAACCTCGGAGCTTGGGGAAAGTATTGGCACGCAGGAAGCTACCGAATTGATAACCCGTATCAAAGAAGAAATCAGCAATCAGAACATTGAAACCGAAGAAGACCTCCGAAATCTCATTGAACGAATTGCAGGGGATCTCGGGGTGGAGCTGTCGGAAGAGGAAATGAACGGCCTTGTGTCTCTGTTTGAGCGGATGCAGAACTTAAATATAGACTGGGATCAGGTGCAGAATCAGATCACAGATATCAGGAATAATCTGGATGAATTCCTCAACAGAGAGGACACGCAGTCCTTTATTTCCAATTTCCTTGATTTCGTCAATGAACTGATTGATTCCCTCCGTGGCTGGTTTGAAAACGGGGAAGACACAGCTTGATACTATGTGAACACCGCCTTTTGGTGAAGGCGGTGTTTTTATGAGTGAAAAATTCGAGCGAAAAAGGTAAAATAGAAATGAAACGGTTTAACTGGAGAAAACGTACAGCAGATCATCGATGTTTCTGCTGATTGAATTTTTCCGCTCGAAAAAGGAGCTGATGAATATGGAATGGCTTCAATTTCCCAGTATTGGGTTTCTCGTGGTTTTTTTGGGAACGCTTTTTTTAATGGGGGAAATGCTTGTTAAAGCGAAAGGGTTATTTGCGGTGCTCGGCATCGCGTTTATGAGCCTTTTTTTCACGTTTCATATTGATGCCGGCGGGAATATGTGGATTATTATTCTGTATCTTCTCGGTGTAGCATTAATCATTCTGGATGGTAAAGTCATCAGTGACGGTACGATCGCTCTCTTCGGAGCACTTTTGATGGGACTGGGGCTGGCTGTCCCGACTCCGACTGTCACGTATGGTGTCCTCGTGGTGTTCGGCTACATTGCCGGTCTGTTTGCTTCCGGTCTTTTTCTGAAGGTATTTGCAAGCCGGAACCTCTGGTCGAAGATGATGTTGAAAGACCAGCTGGGAAGTGACCAGGGCTACAATTCCATGAACGAGTCTTTTAAAGAACTGGAAGGAAAACCAGCTAAAACACTGACCCCATTCCGGCCGACCGGAACCATTATTGTTGAAGGCCGGCATTACAGCGCCACGAGTGGAGATCAATGGCTCGAAGCTGATGAAGCGGTGACGGTGGCAGCTGTGGACGGTACAAAAATATTGGTGCGCCGTCAGGATGAAAAAGCCGGAGGCAGCGAATGAGAATGAATTTTCTCATTGCTGTCTCTTTTTTTTCGGCACAGGAAGCTTTCGGTAAATGACGGCGAGCCATACAAACGCGGTAAACCAGTACATCATATTCTGCAGATAGTCTGGAAACTGTCCAGGCATAATATGAATGATAGTAAAAAGGATGGTCGGCATGGTGACAGCGTATGCGCACATAATCCAGATCTGGCGGTAGGACAGTGGGAGTGGGGATTGTTTCCGAATGAGCAGCCCGTAAACCGAGAGTGTGCATATGCCGATAAATTTTAAAGCTGTCGTGAATAAATACATTAACAGAACTGCAGCTGGAATAAAGAGAAAAAGGAGACCGCCTGCCCCATCGATTAAGGATGCCAATTCACTTTTTGAAATGGTAAAACCACCGGCTAGGTCGTAAGAAAACGAGCGCTGCTCGCCTCCGGCGTTCAGTACAAATTCTTCCTCCAGAAATGCAGTAACGTTATGCTGTTCTTTTAGAGATTCCATTTCGTCAGCAGAAAATCGTCCTTCTGCATCAAAAACGATCCGCCTTTTCTGCTCATCTGTGGTATCGACATAAGGTTCCCCCTGCGACACAATTTCCCCCCCGCTGATGGAAAAAGCCGGCATTTCTTCATGGGTGAGAGCGGTCTCGATCTGGTTTATTCCTCCGATCACGGAAGAAGTAAGGGTGATGGCGGAAGGGATACTGGCAGCGAGCATCAAAAAAAATACAAAACCAATGGTCCTGCCAATTCCCTTGAAACGGAACCGTCCTATATATCCCGGCGAATACAGGCTTTTTAAAAACGTTTGAATGATATTCATAAGAAACTCCTTTCCACCCGTCTAATTTTACCGCAGTCGGTGCATTCTAAAAAGAAATGTTACGTCAGCCTTCACAAATCTTAATAAAATCTTTACAAAAACTAAATGACATAGATGAAAATTTAAAGTACAATGCAGGAGGTTTGTCGATAAAAGGGGATTTTAATTTACATTTATTGAAGGGATGAATAGGATTGGAACTTGATATTCAGGCTATCATTTTTTCGTTTTTAGGTGGTCTCGGAATCTTTCTGTTCGGGATTAAATTTATGGGGGACGGTCTTCAGAAAGCAGCCGGGGACCGGTTAAGGGAGATTCTGGACAAGTTTACAAGCAATCCGCTGATGGGTGTGCTTGCAGGTATTATTGTAACAATCCTTATTCAGACCAGTTCCGGTACAACAGTCTTGACAGTAGGACTGGTCAACGCAGGATTTATGACACTTCATCAGGCGATCGGCGTTATTATGGGCGCCAATATCGGCACAACGGCAACAGCTTTTATTATCGGGCTGGACATTGAAGCGTATGCGCTTCCGATTATGTTTGCCGGCACCGTCATGATATTTTTCCTTAAGAATAAAAAAGTCAACAATATCGGCCAGATTCTTTTTGGGTTCGGCGGTATTTTTTACGGACTTAAATTAATGGGAGACGGCGTTGCTCCATTGGAAGGAATGGAATCTTTTCAGAATCTCACCGTCAACATGAGTAACAATCCAATACTGGGTGTTATTATCGGGATCGTATTTACCGTGGCGGTGCAGAGTTCTTCTGCTTCTATCGGACTGCTTCAGGAACTGTATCAGCAGGGGGCAATTATGCTTGATGCAGTAATGCCCGTCCTGTTCGGAGACAATATCGGTACTACGATCACAGCGGTCTTTGCGGCCATCGGTGCTTCGGTTGCAGCAAAGCGCGCCGCTTTTGTGCACGTTATCTTCAATTTGATTGGAACAACGATTATTCTTATTCTGCTTGTGCCGTATACAGGATTAATGGAAAATATACAGGACTGGCTGAATCTGAATGAACGGATGACAGTGGCTTTTGCACACGGGATATTTAATATTTCCAATACGCTGCTGCAGCTTCCCTTTGTTGGTCTCTTGGCCCTTCTTGTCACGAAGCTGATCCCTGGAAATGACACTGAAATTGAATACAAAGCCCGGCATCTGGATACCAGTTTCATTGAGCGTTCGCCGGGAATTGCACTGGGTCAGGCTAAGTCTGAAACACTGCGTATGGCTGAATTTGCCGAAAAAGGGCTGAGCGAGTCGCTGCATTACCTGAAAACGACGCATAAACGCCATTCGGAGTTAACCGTGCAGTTTGAAGAAGCGATTAATAATCTTGACAAAAACATTACAAATTATCTTGTCCTTGTTTCAGAACGCTCATTATCGGATGAAAACTCGAGAATGCATTCATTGTTAATGGATACGGTCCGGGATATTGAGCGGATCGGAGATCACATGGAAAACCTTGTTGAACTGGTGGACTATCAGGTGACCAATAAAGTCACGTTATCCGAAGAAGCATATAAAGACCTGGATGAAATGTTTAATCTCACCATTAAGACACTGCAGAATTCTATCAGCACACTCGAAAATGACGACCCTGCCGAGGCACGGGAAGTAATGAAACAGGAAGAGGAAATTGATAAACTGGAGCGCAAACTCCGCAAAAAGCATATCCTGCGGCTGAATGAAGGAAAATGCTCCGGATCAGCCGGTATCATATTCGTGGATATCCTCAGCAACCTTGAACGTGTCGGAGATCACTCTGTAAACATCGCGGAAGCAGTGCTTGAAGAACAGGAAGAGTCATAAATAAGCGAGTCCGGCCTTCTCGGCCGGGCTTTCTCATCCTGAAAAAATGGTTAAAACTCAGCCTTGACTCGGGTGGGGCATCGTGATAAGATCATTATTGTCGTTGAAAGTGACCGGGCTTTCCATCATTATATTCCACAGTAGCTCAGTGGTAGAGCTATCGGCTGTTAACCGATCGGTCGCAGGTTCGAATCCTGCCTGTGGAGCCATGAGGCGGTGTAGCTCAGCTGGCTAGAGCGTACGGTTCATACCCGTGAGGTCGGGGGTTCGATTCCCTCCGCCGCTACCAATTCTATTCATAAGACGTTCATGCTTCAAACGGCGGTTGTGGCGAAGTGGTTAACGCACCGGATTGTGGCTCCGGCATTCGTGGGTTCGATCCCCATCAACCGCCCCATTTTTTATTCTTCATTCAGGCATCAGTCAATGGACCCTTAGCTCAGTTGGTCAGAGCAAACGGCTCATAACCGTTTGGTCGTAGGTTCGAGTCCTACAGGGTCCACCACCTGTTTCATAAAAACCCGCATGGACAGCTGGTTTTAGTTGGAGGAATACCCAAGTCCGGCTGAAGGGGACGGTCTCGAAAACCGTTAGGGGCTTCACGGCCCGCGAGGGTTCGAATCCCTCTTCCTCCGCCATTTTAAAAAACGTTGATATGCCGAGGTTTAACCGGATGCCTTAACGTTAAGCAATAACGGGATATGGCCGAATTTTGCTAGACGGTTTACCTTATTTAACCGGTATTAACCGTTCACCCCGATTTTTCCACCGGGTAGCAATTCCGCACAATTCGTTCGATACGAACGGAAATCCTTTCCAGCGATTACTTACCGAAATACATATACGATAACGTACGCCCTCTACGCGAAAGTAGGGGGCTTTTTTATGTCTCGAAGAAACAAACGAGCCGGCCGCAAGGTTTTAAACCAACGTAAACCGGTATTGCGTGGGAAGGCGTCACAGAACGTCGAGAGCGCGTTTCGTTTCGTCATCAAGGTCAAGCAGGCGAAGAACTTAAAACGCCGCACATTGGACGACTACGAGGTACACACGCGGTATTTCCTCGATTGGCTGGCCGACCACTACGGCGAAGGTCTATCCATTGAGCGCATCGACATTGACGTCCTCCGGGACTATGCGTACTGGTGTCTCTACGAGAAGGAGTATTACGCCGGGCATCCGTTCCAGGAACGTTTTAAGACGGAACGATCCGGGCTGTCGCCGGTTACTGTCAATATACGGATACGGATTTTAAAAGCGATATTCAACACGCTGCATAAAGAAGGCGTCATCGACGAGAATCCGGCGAAAAATCTCGAAATTATGAAAACGGAACAGGACATGATCCAGCCGTTAGATAAAGACGAAATACGGCGGTTGCTGGCCGTTCCCGATCAGCAGTATTTCGCGCCGTTCCGCAATTATATTGCGATTGTTCTCATGCTCGACACCGGCATCCGGATCGGTGAACTTTGCTCGTTGAACGCGCAAGACATCGACGTCCGGGCGAGGCGGATTATACTGCCGGCGTCTCATAACAAAAACCGGAAAAGTCGTGTGCTGCCGTTATCCGTTAAGACCGCCGCGTTACTTGAACAGCTTACGGAAGAAGTACAGGACAGTTTCGAGACGGATTACGTTTTCATCACTAATTACGGCGAGCCTCTCGATATAAAAACGCTGCATAAAGCGTTATCAGAGTACGCCAAAGCAGCGGAAATCGAGAAGCCGGTCACACCGCACATTCTCCGGCATTGTTTTGCGAAGTACGCCTCGTTGAACGGAATGGACGTATTCACGTTACAACGGATACTCGGCCACGCTGATATATCGACAACGCGCAAATATGTACAAATGACGGATGACGATGCGATGAGCCAGCACGACAAGTACAGCCCAATCGACTATCTGAAATAAAAAAAAAGCGAGCGCCACACGAATATACGGAATATACGTCGGCACTCACTCGTCACAAGGTAATACAAGTGTATCGCAAAAAATCGGCTATGTCAATATTCTGCCGGTCTGCCGTTAAAACCGAACGTATATTCGTGTATGGCGCTCCTACCCGAGGAGTGAACGAAAATGAAGAACGAAAGACGAGAATACCTTCGCGAATATGCCCCGGAAGCCATCCAGCGCCAAACCTTCCGGAATAAGGCGGAGATGGACGCAAAAGTAGACGAACACATCGCCCAGCACGCGGCCGACCTGCCGGACACCGCCGTCGAGATTATCCGATATACGAGCCGGTACAGCTGCAAGTATGCCGGCGTGTCGTTTTTAAAGTACGCCACCATCGCGGCCGCCATCGGCAAAACGAGAATGACCGTCATCCGCAATATAAAGAAGCTGACGGCTGCCGGTATCATCGAAAGCCTGCCGGTTATGCGTCGAGTGAAGGGCGGCAACGGGGCGAATCTGTTCGTTATACAGCCGAGTATTACTCCGCGGGCGTTACCCCGTGAAGCAACGACAGAACCGCCACAGCAGGCCGAGAGAACGTCTCATGCCGAAAGTGAACCATTATATTCCGAGAACCAAGAGATTATTACTAATAATACGTGTCAGGCGAAGCAAGAGTCGTCGTACAGTCCGTCCTATGCTCGTTTCCGCAAAGTGATCCGGCAGTACATCGACGCAGGGCAACGGACAATAAGCCGACTATACGGGGTGTACCTCGCGCAGACAAAATACCTCCGGCCTGGCTACGAGGAAAGCGAGCTGATCGACGCAGCTGTCCGGGCGCTCTCGATAACCTTCCACGCTACCAAACGGCAGCACATCCGCAATATGGCCGGCTACTTCAACGGCGTGTTGTCGCGGCTGTTTGACCGGATGTATGAGGCGGAGGTTTCCGGGATGTTGCCGGCGTAACCGTTCATTTTGGTACAACAAATGTATTTATTATTTTTTTTATTATGTCGATAATGTCGTAGTACTTCGTAGACTGTCGTATTACACCGTACCTATCGGACATTACGTTACCTACCGTGTACTGTCGTAGTAATTCGTTACCTACCGGCATACAGCGAGAGGACGCTAGTACGGACGAGAGGATGAGAGGGCGGTATAATTGGGCGGAAACCCGGCGGCCTGCCTGCCGACATAAACGCGCCGAAATAGCCGGTAGACCTACTACATATAACGTACATATTGCGGAAATTGCACGACATGTAGGCGTAGGTGTGCGAGGGCTGTCCGCTGGGCGGCCGGCTAACATGCGTGACGGGGCGTATTTAAAGACCCTCCGCAAAAACCAGGGGTGGGCGGCAGATAGGCGAAAAGGCGTTCGTATTAACGGCTGGCCGGTAAGCCCTTCGATATGCCCCCGATATACACGATTATATGCACCGCCCGCTTACCGCCGGCCTTGTCATACCGCGTGTTGTCGGCTGCATATTATGCCTGCGTGATACAGACGAGCGTATAACACGGACGATCGCCGACATGACAGCGTTCTTTGTTGTCGCCACATACAACATAATACGCTTGTGTTGTGTTGTTTATGCGCAAAAATGTATCGTTTATTCAGCGACAAACAACGAAAGAAAAACGTTTTTTATCGTTATTATTCAACGGACGAGCAGCGGAAGGCAGGCCGGCAACCCCCCTAAGCTACCCCGTCGGTACCCCGCTCACCTGCCGTTCATAACAACCGCGTGCCGAAATTCATCCGGGGGTCAACGAAATTTTTTCCGTCACCCTATTGCGTCCGGCCGCCCTCTTCCGGTATAATTAACACAACATATTCGGAATAAACGTTGTATTAATCGGGGGGTGCACGATGGCAAACGAAGTACACGCTATTAAATCGGCAAAGGATCGGCAGAAGATGAAGGACGCGTTACACGGCCGCGACCGGCTGTTATACGTCATGGGCGTATCGCTCGGCCTCCGGATTTCCGACCTGCTCACGATAAAGGTCGGCGACGTCCGCGGCAAAGACCGGCTGTATATGACGGAGGAAAAAACCGGCAAGCGGCGTGAAATTAAACTGTCGGCCTCTGTCCGGAAAGAAATCGCGCAGCTGTACGGCGACGACGACGGCGGCAAAAACGTCAGCGATGACGCCTATTTATTCCGGAGCAAGCGAAGCAACAAGCCGATTGATCGCGTCCAGGCTTACCGGATACTAAACGCGGCAGCAGAACGCGCAGGCATCGCCGGCAACATCGGCCGGATCGGTACGCACACTTTGCGGAAAACGTTCGGCTGGATGCTATACGAGAACGGCACGGACATTACTCGGATTATGCACATTTTGCGGCATTCGTCGGAACGGGAAACGCTACGATACATCGGCATCGAACAGGACGAAATCGACGAGGCGTACGAGGGGATTGAGGTGTGAGTGAATACTCTTTTTATAAGATATTGTATTTTTGCAATATAGATTTAACTTCTTCAATCTCATTATTATTCAGTTTGTCTCTTAAACCTCTTTCAAATTCTATATCTCTAGTTTTCTTTTTCAGATCTTCAATTCGTCTTGATATGTAGGGTATTAATATGTTGTCGCGATACTCTTTAGCTTCTTCAATAGTGGAAAAGTTTTGATATTTTGTTTCATCAAAAATGTTAGCATGAACTTTATAAGAATAAATTCTATATTCGCCATTTTTAGCTTTATATCCTTGAGTGTGAATCATGTGCATATCATCATCTGAATATTTACTTCTTATGTTTGTAGAATTAAGTTTACTATTATAAATTCTTAAATTTTCAACACGATTATCTAAAGGGTTATTGTTTATATGATCCACACCGTTTCCCCAGTAGTCTAATTCAGATTTTTCGTTTTCAATAATCATTCTACACATTCTTACGGAATGTTTATTTAAGCTAGTTTTTATTTGAGAGTACTTTTTATTTTTAGTTACAGTCCAACTAAATTTGTAAAGATAATTCTTCCATGTGTGAAGGTCTACAATTACTTCTTTTTTGTATTTGCCGTTTGTTAATAACTTAATATAATCTCGGTTCCCTATTTTAGTTAAGTAATATTCGTTTTTAGCGTTCAAATTCATGATATATTCTCTCCTTTTATTCATTTTCGATCTCGAACGGATTCGACTGGCTCATAATCTCGGACTCCATTTCGAAGGTAATAAGCTGCGTAATATCCGTTATTCCCATCGCGGCCGCAATCTTTTCGAGGGTCGGCACGTGGATTTTCTCGGCATGGCCGCGCGATAGCTGGCTGATCGTCGCCTGCCGGACGCCGGACATTTCCGACAGTTGCATCTGCGTGAGATTTCGTTCCTTCATGCGTTGTTTCAGGTGGATGACGACGAAAAGCCGTTCGTTGGCCGGGTCGTCCGGTTCACTGTTATATAATTCGTTTATAGCGTCCTGGCCTCGTTTAACGCCGTTTTTGTTATCGCTCATATTGCGTCACTTCTTTCGTAAATTGCGTTTGTTACATTCATCATATTATACTTCTAAACGTTTATCAATTTATTTTCGCGAAATGTATTGACTTCAATTATTCCCGGTGATACGATGAATATACTCTAAGACGTTTAGAAGGATAACGATTGTAACCAGCTAGCAAAATTTTTTCACCATATTATACTCCTAGACGTTTAAAAGTGTAATAGAAAGGGTAAAGGGAGGTAGATGCGCTATCCACGTAACAAACGACCCGAACCGCCGAACAATCGGCATATCCCTCGAATATGAGGACGCGGCCATGCTCGTGTTTGCCTTGTCGGACTACTTGCAGCGCGAAGAGGACGAGGACATGCAGGCGTTACTTACGAAACTGAACAATCCGGAATTAATTAGGAAAGAGGAGGCGGAAGAACAATGAACGTTACAACAGCAACAGCCATCGCAGAGGAAATCGAGGTAACTCCGGCAGACATCGAAAATTTCCACTTGGAGGACGACATTTACATCGTTATCCGAACCTATCCGGTCATACCGGGCGTGGTCATCCGAACGTACGGCGACGACAGCGCCGAAATGAGAATTGGCCAGGCCGACATCCCTTTCGCGTTGAACGCCGAGACACGGCCGATTATCGAAAATATCGACGAATTTGAGGCGGTCGAGTTGCTTGCGCTACTGGAGGCGCACGGCATCGAATAAAAAGGGCGGAAGCACATTCAAAGCACCCGCCCGATGATTGTGGGCGGTATTTGGCGATACCCCGGCGGCCGGCGTTTGGCGGCGTTGGCCGGACTTGGCAGCGCAGGAGGGCGCGAGCATTGCGGTTACTTTTGGCGGAGTAATCGCGACATATACAGGCGGTCGGTCGGCATCTGGCGGTGTCGGCCGGCTGCCGTTTAAATTTTGTCCCAAATCGAATGTACATCTGCGCCTTTAAAAGTAGAGGAAATACTTGAGGAATCTTGTCCCACGTAGACGGACGAAATGCTGTATTAGAAATAGAGGCGTTATTTTTTTTTCGCAAAAATTGTGCAAGACGGCATATTCGATTGGCATAGAGAAGTAGGCGGCAAAAAATTCTTCGATAAAATTTCGGAATAGATGTGCGAAACCGAAAAGTTTATAACTACAGTAGTGTATAAGGAAATTTTTGGGAAAGTGTCCAAAATGCTATTTTCACTCTAGTATATATAATAGGAGGGAAATAAATGTGCGACGGGATGAATTGTCCCAACTAAGCGATTTATCTGTGCATTATATAGTAGCAGGAACTTTACGATTGCCCCTAATTTTTTAGATTTGGATTTCGATACTTGGGTAGAAGGTTTTTTAAGAAATTCCCGTGTCAACCCTAAGATTTATGTGATTTTTGGCGTATAACCTAGTAGAGGGTATTTTAAATTCATACGAAAGGGCGGCGATCCTATGGCGTTTGAACCAGTCGATTTCTACGCGCATAAGAGGAAGAAAGAGGTCACGGAAGCAGAGGATGTCCTTTCAACCATCGAGACGGAGATTCGGCAGTATCAGGAAATCATCGGGGAATCCGTGTTAGAGATCGGCAAACGGCTGCGCAAGGTGAAAGACGAGGACTTAACGCACGGCGAGTTTACCGGCTGGCTCGAGAAGGTCGGTATCCAACCGCGGAAAGCCCAGCGCATGATGCAGGCGGCCGACCAACTCGGCGACCTAACCTCGGAACATACGTCAGCGCTGACGGGTTTATCTCCGACCAAACTGTACGCAATGCTATCGCTGCCCTCCGACATTGACCGGCGGAAGTTTATCGAGCAGGCGCATGAGTTGCCGGATCAGCCGGGCGTGACAAAGACCGTGGCCGATATGTCAGCGCGGGAGGTCGAGGCGGTCGTGAAGGCGCGGAAACAGCCCCGGCAGAAACCCCGCGAGACGGGGAAAGAAGGCAGCAAAGGACAGTCGCGGCAGCAGCGGCAACAGCCCAGCGAGGGCGACGAGTTGAACGCAAACAACATACTTCGTCACCGGATGAAGGAGCGGATTCCGCAATTTACGCGGGAATGTGTTCACGACTATGACCTTATTTCCCAGGCCGATACAGAAGTCATATCCGAGTATACCGATCAATTACATCAAGCGGTGGAAGGATCGCTTCACTTATTGAACCAATACGAGGCAGATCCACGCAAAAGGGTGATATTCGAATACCTCTGTCATTCATTGTCGGTTGTAAAAGACGATGAACAATTAAACAGATTCGTCGAGAATTTAGAGGATGAAGGTGAAGAGTCGGAGGTAGAACAAATATCGGAAGACATGTCAATGAGCGACGCTGCCCAACGTATCCGGCCGGACTTGTGGGATTCCCTCGAAGATGGCGAACACGTCCAGATAAGTGACATAAAACCTTTTGCGCGGTTATCACACGACGATCAAGAACGCTGTTTAAAAGAGTGGTGGAGCATCGACGCTAACGTCAACCTCGAAGGCGTGTCCGATAAATATCATTTCGGTATCTCCGGCGACAATTTTAGTCATCTAATCGCGATCATCAATAAAGGAGTACGGGCTGGGTTTTCTGCGCGTACAGAGGAATTAATAGACCAGCTGGACGAGTTTAACCGCATGTCCTGGACGCACGAGGAATACCGGCGGAAACTCGAAGAAATCGAGGGGGAACTCGACCGGCTTATCGCGGAGAGGGAGAGAGCGCAAGAAGAAAGCAAACGGAAATATCAAGGTTTCGACGACTTTTTCCGGCAATTCGGCTCGAAACAACAGGATAACCGCAAATACTACCGGACACTCGGCCTCGAACCCGACGCAAGCCAGGCCGACATCAAGCGGAAGTATCGCGAGTTAATGAAGGTCGTCCATCCGGATCAAGGCGGCAACGATTACCTTTTCGAGTTGGTGAAGGAAGCCTACGACACATTGACCGAAAAGCAAGCGACCGCCGCCGGCTAAACATCGGGAAAATCTCACGTAATGTATGAGGCGGCAGGCTACCGGAGGCCGCCGACAAAATCACGAAGGAGCGCGATGCTAGTATGTCACTATTTACGATGACGTCCGCCGGCCTGCGACAGGTCAACTTAAAGCCGGACTACCTGCCCGAAAGCAAAGCGGAGATTACCGATATGGAGGCGGTGAGGGCGTCGCTGTCGAGGATACGGGCGGAAGTCCTCGCGTATATCGTCAAGCTGGAAGACCGCGGCCGGCTGAATCCCGGCGAAGGCACACAGGTATTTATGCACGCCCGCAGCCGATACACGAAGGTGATACAGACCGCCAAAAACCGGGCAGCCTCGTCCTACATCGGCAAGTATTACGACCGGCTGCTCGACCGGCTGAACACCGAGTATGACGCGGTGGGCGATATGCTCGAATCTGTCCTCCGGCTGGACAACGAGTTATTTCTGACCGCGCAGGATACGTATTGTGCGCTGCTGGATGACGACCTTTACGTTACATGACGGAGTGTGCGGTATATGCCGGCAACTTCAAGGGACTGCCGCCCCGCCTTCGCCTGACGGCTCGGCTAGGTTATACGTATTATTGCGATAAGATAGTTGACCGAGGGAACGTAGTGACCGAAGGTTATGTTTATGCGATAGCATTCGTTGTATATCGGTATATGTCGATGTATACGGAAGGGTCGATATTTCTCGTCATAATAAAAAAATAATAAATACATTTGTTGTACCAAAATGAACAGTAAAGTAGGAGGGAGTAAATGACAGGCTACGATATACACAGTCTGCCGGTACGCTGTCCGCTAACGGGCGAGCCAATGCGCCGGTACACGAAAGCCCACGCCGTCAAAATGGGCTACCCGTCTCTATCAGCCTACAAACGGGATAACGGTCTGACGTACAACACGCTGCCCCAGCGGTCGAAGGAAGCGATCAAACGCCTGTACAACGTCGATTTTACGAAGTGGGTGCAGGGCTTCCACCAGGCCGGCGACATCCGGTATGTGATGCGGGAATACTTTGCGGACTACGACGAAGCAAGGGCGGCCGGCATCCGGAAGGCATCGAAGTTTCCATTAAATGACGCGGCGCTGTATCGGCATTTTACCGGGGAATCACCGCTGGCTGTATTTGCGCACGGCACACACGCCCGGTATTTCGGCTTTGACGTCGACAGCGGAGAACAGGCGGAGGCCCACGCCCGGCAGTTGATCGCGACACTACAGGCGGAAGGTATTGTGGCGGCCGACATCCACGTAAGCTACAGCGGTGGCAAGGGCTACCACATCGAGTTGTTTACGCGGAAGCACCTGACCTTCGCAGACTGGACGCTGATCGGCCGGTATATTCGGGATCAGGCCGGACTGACCGGCGAGGCGATTGAGTTTCGGCCGACGGCAACGAACGGCCAGGCGTGGAAGTTACCGCTGACATTCCATCCGAAAACGGGCAATTTCGCGGGATTCGTCGACCGGGATACCTTCGAGGTCTACAGCGTGCCGGCGTCTCACGATTACCTGCACGCGATCGAGCAGATACAGGATATGGCCGGTATTTTTGCGATGCTGAAACGAGCCAAGCAGCACGAAGCCGACATTTCACAACGGGAAGAAGAGGTGGCGGCGGCACAGGCCGACGAGCCGGACGAGGACGACGAAAAGGCCAGCCGGAACACAGGCGTGACCATTACGGAGTTTGACCTGTTTAAGTCAGCGGCAGAAAAACGGGATACGGCCGTGAAGTTACTGCGCGATGGATTGCCCGGCAAGGGTACGCGGTGGAAGGCGATGCGTAACGTGCTGATTCCGTACTTAAAAACGGAGTTAGGGCATGACGCGGAAGGCACAGAAGAGATCCTAAAAAGATGGACAGAGGAACAAATCGAGATGGGGCATGTATCGACGTCCTGGGATCAATGCGTTAAAGAGATTGAGGCGTTGATAAGAGATTACTTTCCAAAGGTGACGGGGCTGTATACGAAGGTAAGGGAGGTTGATATAACAAAAAAGGAAATCGAATGGATTGCGAGTGTCATCGAGGCCGGTGGCACACAAGCGAGCAGGGATTTTTTATGGACATGCCTACTACTGGAGAAAGCCTACGCGGACAACGAGGGGGAATTTTTTGCGTCAAGGGAGATGATAACAACGCTACTAAGTAAACCGAAAAGGATCGGCCCGAACACAATACAAAGAAGCCGGGAATGGCTGTCCGAGAACGAGTATTTGCGGTACGACGTTCCTGACAACTATTATACCCAGCGAAAGGCTACAGTATACCAATTAAATAAACCATCACATGTAGAAGAAGACGCAGAAATCATGGACAGCTTCACGTTTGACGATGACACAGACAGCCGTGCCTTACTCAAACAAATCGCTGCCAAACTTTACGAGCCTAAGGCTCTCAAAAAATTAAAACTAAACTAATCATGCGCTTTTCTACTTCTACATCTATCACGATACCACGGTAAATGTACATTGTAAAGGGGAAATGTAAATGTCAGTAGCAGAAACAAAATCACCGACGTTACACACGACTGCCCGCCGCCTCCAAACCAAACTGCAACGCGCCCACGTCACCGACTATGAGGCCGCAATTTCCGCGATGACCGAACAAATCGACGAAGAGGTCGAAGCCTTTCCGGAAACCAAACGTAACGACAAGGGCGAGCAGACATCACCGTTTTTTATCCATAATAAGCGGCGCGCGTTGGAAGTCATGGGGGATACGTTGGACTTCGTGGCCGAAAACCTCGAACGGGAGGCCGAACGCGAGGAAATATATCACCGGACGCGGGCAGAGTGGCAGGCGATGGAACACGAGTACACCATCCGATCCACGTACACTTTGCCGGATCTCATCGACGACCTGCTTAAGGACTATGAAAACGATAAAATCGACGCCTATCAATTTAAGGCCATACGCCGGGAGTACCAACCGTGCGCTCACCGGTTTTGTATCACGTATTTCAAGCCGGCTCGTAAAGATCAGCAGTTTTGTTGCGGGGATTGCAGTCAGAAAGAACGAGACGCCCGCAAAGAGTACCGCCGAACGGAAGCCAGTCCGGACTATTCTGCGCCGACATACTTGCCGCGTGAAGCCTACCAATCAAACAGGCTGGCTACGAACGACAATAAGTACAAGGCGAAAGAAATAGCGATGCGGATGGAAGACAACACAAGGGAGTACCTGACCGGCCTGCATAAAGGCGGGCGTGTCGATCGAGATCGGAATGAAAAGCGTTACAGGCAACCGCAGCTGGACGAGGAAGAGGAAGCATCGGAAGGGAAACACGGAGGTATGTCAACGTTTAATATGTACGAGTTGACTTACGAAGAATTGAAAGAAAAAAGTTTAATAAAATCCCTGCAAGGCGCGTCTTGTGGGCTAAAAAGCCGGGAAAAAATCACGTAGTCAATGAAGGAGAGGGTAAAATGCCTCATCTTCAATCTACCACATACTTTAAGTCAAGTAAAGGAGGCAGAAAAATGAAAGCATACGTAAGCCAATCCGTCCAAAATACCGCCCCGCGGGAATATACCGCCGTGGTGACGGTGAGAACGGCCACCCAAACGTACACGTACGAGAATCACTTTACGCAGTCTAACGCTATCTTTGTGGCGTACAAATCGCTGCAGTCGGCCATCCGGAACATGTTGGAGCAAGAGGACATCGAGGAATTTATCGTCGCCACTGACAGCCGGCAGTTGCCGCAGGAAATAACCGGCACGCGCGTCAACGAGAACACGACGCTCCGCCGGATATTCCTCGAATTTATCAACGAATACAGCGTCACCGTCACGTTTGCAACGGAGGAGGCAGACGACGAATGACCGCGGCTACAGCTTATGTAGACGTGCGGATCGACGAACAGACAGCCGGCATCAAAATCGCGTACAAAGGCGTGGACGAAGTATTTCGGACGCATAAAGTCGGCAGCGTCTATATCAACGACCCGCCGGCCTACAAGACGCGGACATTCCTGTTATTACTCCCGGACATTTTCGCGGCGTTGTCGGAAGGTGTCGAAACAGTACGAATCGCCGGCACGAACGCTTTCTTTATGCGGAAGGCACAGCTGGAATCGCGCGCAGGGTCGATAACGGCCAATTACGGCGTATCCCTCGACATACAGACGTTTCCGCGGAATGGTAACGAAACGCGGATAGAGTTACGGGAGTTATCGGAGGACGCGGACGCAAGAAAATCGACAGTATGGGCGGTGATTGACGATGACGCAATTACAGCCGGCGACATGCCGGATCGTGATACGCGTTGAGCCGATAGAGGACGGAATATACGAGGTGAAAACCCGAATTTCCGACGTGGAAACCGGAGAGATTGCAGGCAGGACGGGCGGAATGTATACGACAACAGACAGGGATTTTATCGCGGGACACGCCGCGAAGCAGGCGAGAGAACATGCAGAGGCGCTCGGCTTCGATGAAGTAAAAGACCTCAAAACCATTTTTAAAGGAGTAGATGAATAATGTTAAAAAACAAAACTCTGGAAGATGCAAAACAACACCTCATGACCTCACATGAAATTAAAACCGGTAATATGGGCTTTTTGGCGCAATTGCATAGAGACGGTAAAGAACAAATCGATCAAATTAATGCCGATACCAAACTGTCGGAGGAAGGGAAGCAGGAGAAAAAGAGGGAGTTTCAAGCTGAATTTTCCATGCACGCGTTTAGACAGCTGCACCAAAGAAAGCAGCAACATGACGTAGAGGTACAAAAGGCAAACCGAATCGCGAGAGAAATAGCTTATCAGAAACCGAAAAAGCCTAGAGCGTCGGAATTAGAGAGATTTCAACAAGATTACAATAGGCTAAAAACGGAAATCATGCTCGAACCTAATTCCAACCAAGCCAAAGAGAAACTAGAAAAATTTATTGATACTTATGATGATCCTTATTATAGAAGTGTCTTTCAGGAAGATTTTGCGGAACTGACATCATCGATATTATCAGATGCAGGCCAAGACGCGAGGAAATTAAAGACAGACCTTTATAAAAAATTCCAAGACATCGAGCCTACGGAAGTAAAGGAAGCCCGTAAATTATATGAGGAAACAAACGAGAAAATGGGAGAGGAACACTTTTTCTTAAATCCGTTGATGGAGCAAGATTCGACTTTGTCACAAAAAGCTAAATTTCAACCAATCATGGGAACTGATAACGTCCAGTACATCGATCGTACCGCTGAAATCTTTGAGGCCATGCCGGATGAAGCACCGAAACCTTATCGAGATGAAGAACTGGAAGCCCAAAAACGCGCAGACGAACGAGCGGAACAAGAACACGCAAGGCAGGCAGGGGCCGACGCAATCATGAGAAAAAGCACAGGATTATAAAAACCAGGCGCCCTTTACCGGGCGCTTTCCTATTGTAATAACGAGGTGATAAAACGTGATAACAGACTATACGCCGACCATTAAACGGATCGGCCGGCTATCTCAAACGATTGCTGAGAAATTAAACGAAGGACATCCCTTTGATGCCGTTAAATACGAAAAAGATGAACTGGATCTAAGGATAAACGGCTTAACAGACGCCGATCATCCGGCATTAAGAAAATACGGCCAAGCTGCAAAAGAGGGCATCGAAGAAGGAATAAAACTCCAGCAGATGCACGCAGCCGGCGAGCCACCTCGAAAGATCAAGCGGCAACGGCGGAAAGTTTCCAAAAAGGAAAAGGCGATTAAAAAAGCTGCGGAAGACATCGGCCGACATGAAAGGGAGGCGATAAAATGGCTATCGTAGGAGACGAATGGATCGGACGAAAACAGCGCGATGAACGGCTGAAAAAATTCCGAAAATCGGCGAAGGAACTCGCCCGGCAGGTCAGCGCAGGCTATACGGAACAGGCCGACACGTTAAAAGGAATGGACGCGGAAATCAAACGGCTGCAGGCGATCAATGCCGCCGAGGACGACGTGGCCGTTTTCGCGTACGAGTATTTCTCGGACGAACGTAACGCCGGCAATGCGGCCGGCAACATCATCCGAAACGATGAGGACGGCACACCGCACGAAACAATGGACGAAATGGCAACGATTCACCGCGATTTTTATGACGTTTGCAACGATGCCGCACAACGGAAAAAAGGCGATAACTACGTCATAGCTGCGCCGCGCGGCCACGCTAAAACGCAGATTATGTCGGTAATACAGACGTTGCACGCACTTGTATACCGGCGGAAGGCGTACGTACTGATGTTATCGGAGACGGATTCGCTGTCGAAGAAAATCGTGGCTTCCGTCGCCACACAGCTGAAATACAACGAAAAGCTACGGGAGGATTTCGGTGAGCTGCTTTACTTGCAGACGTTACGGAATGCGAAGGACAACGACGAGGCGTTTATTACGACGGGTAACGTGCTTGTCGAAGCGTCATCGGCAAACAAATCGCTGCGCGGGAAAATGCACCTCGGCTACCGGCCGGATCTTGTTATCGCGGATGATATTTCTTCGATCAACAACGAAGGCACGGAGACGCTCCGCACGCAGCTTATCGAATGGTGGAACAGCGTCATCACGCCGATCGGCTCGAAGGACACCGACATTATTTACGTCGGAACGATGGTGACGCAGTCCGGCCTGCTTGCCGAATTGTTAAACCGGCGCGACTATCACCGCACCTTTTATCAGGCGATTATCAAATATCCGGACGCGCTGCAATTATGGCAGGACTATGAGCAGCTATACGTAACGGAAGATAACTGGCAGGTGGTCGAGGACTTTTACCGCCGTAATGAAGAGGAAATGAACGAGGGCGTACAACTCGCGTGGCCGGCAAACTGGACATACCGGGAGTTACTACACCGCAAAATCAACATGGGGGCGAAGTCGTTTGCCAGCGAATTTATGAACGAAAGTTATGCCGACGACGAGGCGGTATTCCGCGTGGACGAATACGAGTTTTACCGCCGCGCCTTCCATGAAAACAGCGAAACACTCGAATACAACGGCGAATATTACAAATTCCGCGACATGACGATCACCGGCGCATGGGATGTCGCGATGGGCGCGAGTGAACGGTCAGCCTTAAACGCGTTCGTGACCGTCGGCAAGGACGAAAAAAGCGGCCGTATGTTCGTATTGGACGTCTATGCCACGCGGGAAGTACCGTCGCAGTTTATGGACGCGATTCTGCAACGCATGGCTGAATACAAACACGACCGGGTTATCGTTGAAGGGATCGGCGCGTATTCCGAATTTCACCGGCAGCTGCAGGAAGACGCGCGGCGAGCCGGGCTGTACAGTACGCGCGTCGAACTCATCAAATCCCACGGCCGCAAAACGAAGGAAAGCCGAATCGAGCAGCTGGAACCAATGTTTGCAAATAAGTCGCTCATTTTAAACGAACGGCACGGCATCCTGCTCGAACAACTCCGGCAGTACGGCCAGCGAGGGCAGTCGTTGGTGGATGCTATCGACGCGCTATCAATGGCGGTGGAGAACGTGAAAAAACCCAAACGCCGGATCACCGACAAACCGGCGTGGCTGTAAATAACGGAAAAAACGAAGGAGGACGATAATATGTCAAACGGAGGCGCAGCGTGGAGCAAGCACGAAGCCGCAGCAAAAGCAGAAGCCGCCAAACAGCCGACGGAGGAAATCGTGTCTTTACCGATACAGGACGAAACCGGCCTAACTGTACCGGCCGGTAGTTACCGGATTAACGATCAGCAAAAGAAGGCAGCGCAGCTACTAGCCGCGAACGATATGGCGATGAAGAAGGAACGGATGTCCTTTCAGGATATATCCGCGAATATTGGCATCCACCACGATACGCTCAAGACGTGGCGGAGCAATCCGGAATTTCAACGGTATAAAAACGACATCGTTACGCTTTCCCTGCACGACGCTCAGGCGATGGCTACGTCGAGGCTGATCGAGATGGCCGACGGGAGTATTACCGGCACACCGTCGATGAAGGCGATCGAACTTATCATGAAGCTGTCCGGCCGCTTATCGGACAAGCAGGAAATCACGGTGAAGAACGACACCTCGAACGGTATGAAGACGGTAAGCGACGAGGAACTCGACGATATCGTCCAGCAATACGCGGAGATGCACGATCAAGACGAGGTGATCGACGTCAAGCCGGAACAGCCGGACGAGGAGGCGAGCGAATCACCGGAATAAGTAACGCGGGGCTGCTTCGGCGGCTCCGTCTTTTTTTATGTCGCACAGGGCGATCCTCGCGCAATTATTTTCCGACCGACGGGTGATGGCACGTCTAATCGCAAAATTCGACGCTTGACTTGTCCGGCATAATGCGGTATTGTTATCGGTAAATGACACCGCGTAGAGATGCGATGCGGTATCGTATGCCTTCCGGTAAGCAAACGCTGATATGGTCGGTCTTGTAGCGTTATTGTCCGCTTATGGCGATCCCTTGACGGTCTCGAAAACCGTTAGGGGCTTCACGGCCCGCGAGGGTTCGAATCCCTCTTCCTCCGCCATTTTAAAAAATATGTTTATGACTTCTTATATAGTGGTACAGTACGAATGGTGCTCATTGCAGCACCATTCGTTTTTGTTGAAAAGAAAAAAAGAATTTGGTAACGTTAAACATGTCAGGCGAACGAATACCAGCGTTGGTCTGAGCGTTAGCAAATCAAGGTTGTAAGAGCACCACGAATCAGCAGACACATACACTTTTGAAGGAGGAGTTTCATTATGGCAAACCATCAACTTCCAGAATTACCTTACGCATTTGACGCTCTTGAACCTCACATTGATGAAGAAACAATGAAAATTCATCATGGGAAGCACCACAACACTTACGTGACCAAACTGAATGCAGCACTGGAAGGTCACGACGACCTGGCAGGTAAAGACGTAAACGACTTGATCAGTGACCTTAACTCTGTGCCTGACAGCATCCGTACCGCTGTTAGAAACAACGGAGGCGGTCATTCCAACCATACTCTGTTTTGGCAGATCCTCAGTCCGAACGGCGGTGGTGAACCGGCCGGCGAACTTGGCGATGCCATCAAGAGTAAATGGGGCAGCTTTGACAAGTTCAAAGAAGAATTCAAAAATACCGCACTCGGTCGTTTCGGTTCCGGCTGGGCCTGGCTCGTAGTCAATAATGGCGAGCTTGAAATTCAGGACACGCTGAATCAGGATTCCCCAATCATGGAAGGCAAAACGCCTATCCTCGGCATTGACGTATGGGAGCATGCGTATTACCTGAAGTATCAGAACCGCCGTCCCGACTACGTGGATGCGTTCTGGAACCTCGTGAACTGGGATGAAGTAGCAAAGCGCTATAACGAAGCGAAATAAATAAGAACGATAAAAGAACTGCTCTTTGGGGGCAGTTCTTTTTTTCGCTTATATGACCGGTTGTTTCAGGAAGAGCGGCTCTGTTTATTGAATAACCGTCCGCCGCCTGCGGCACAATAGAAGCAGGGGCGGTGGGGACATGTTACGATCAATCACAAAAATATTCTTGGGAAATGTTCCAGTAACAAAAAATTTATTTATGCTTCTTATCATTGGAGGATTGTATGCTGTATCCATTGCGCTGTCCAATACATTTGTCAATATTTATTTGTGGAAGCAGTCCGGGGAGATTCGTGACATAGCCCTGTATCAGCTGGCTTCTGTCATTCTGCAGCCGCCGGCTTTTCTTTTGGCGGGATATATTGCCAAAAAAGCCGACCGGATTTACACTTTACGGGCCGGTGTTTTTATTTTGACGGCCTTTTATCTGTCCGTGTTGATAGCGGGGGAAAATGCAGAACATGTTCTTCTTATTCTCGGCTCCCTGCTCGGTATTGGATTTGGATTTTACTGGCTTGGATACAATGTACTCACGTTCGAAATTACCGAACCGGAAACAAGGGATTTTTTTAATGGGTTTTCCGGATTGTTAACGTCTTTCGCAGGTATGATCGGACCACTCAGCGCAGGTTTTGTCATCACCTGGATGCCGGAGACACAAGGGTATCAGGTTATATTTTTTCTTTCTTTTTTTCTGTTTATGATGGCTGTACTTCTCAGTCTTAAAATGAAGCACCGGCATGCCCGGGGGCCTGTATATGTTAAAAAGGCGGCAGCTGAAATCAAAAGGAACAGAGACTGGCGCCGGATTCTTTATGCCCACTTTATGCAGGGAAGCCGGGAAGGCATTTTCGTTTTTGTCATCATTTTGTGGGTGTACACAGCAACCAACAGTGAGCTGGCGCTTGGTACGTACGGCTTTGTCACGTCAGCCGTTTCATTTCTTGGATACTTTATCGTCGGCAGGATGCTGAGGCCTCATTTTCGTAAACATGCCATATTTATTGGAGGGGCTCTGCTGCTTGTGTCCGTTTTTTTTATCGTATTTCATCCGTCATTTCCCCTGCTGTTGACTTACGGGATTCTTATTTCCGCAGCTTATCCCCTGATGCTTGTTCCGTATGTTTCCCTCACCTATGACGTGCTGGGCAAAGCATCAGATGCCGGAGCGATGCGAATTGAATACCTTGTGACCAAAGAATGGTTTATTAACAGCGGCCGTGCTTTTTCCATCATTTTTCTTCTGATAGGGACTCTCTTTTTTTCAGACAAGACCATCATTCCCATTCTCATGGTCGTATTCGGTGCCGGACACTTCGCGGCGGCATGGTGTATTAAAGAAATTGACACGTCGTTTCTGGTGGATAAGAAAAAAGTAAACGGTGGTATGCCGGAAAACGGAGGAGGAGACTCAGTAACTTGAGTGCTCCTTTTCTTTTTGTTCTCCTTGAAGTATGCTAAAATGAACAGGGTATTGGAACGGATATGTATGAAAGGGAGAGGAAACCAGGTGGCAAATAAGAAATCAGGAAACAATCATGTCCCTTTCCGCTTAAATCTGCTGTTTTTTGCGGTCTTTCTTTTGTTTTCGCTTTTAATTTTCAGGCTGGGTTATATTCAGATTGTACAGGGTGACGAGTTTGAAAGCGATCTGGAGGAGTCTTCCTCTGAGCAGCAGGCCCGCATTGATGCACCCAGGGGGTTGATGTATGACCGCAATGGCGAGATCGTCGTTGATAATGAACTGGCACTTTCTCTGACGTACACGAATAAACAGTCTGTATCTTCAAAAGAAAGACTGAAGATTGCGGACAGGCTTAGTGAACTTATTACGATCGAAACAGATGAAGATGAAACTCTGGACGATAAACTGGACAAACGAACGAAACAGGATTACTGGATAGCCACGCATCCCAAAAAGGCTGAAAATCTTGTGACCGCAGAGGAACGGGAAGAAGCTGAAGAGGAAGATAATGAACTGTATAATCTCCAGTTGGACCGGATAACTGAAGAACAGCTGTCGTCCCTGGATGATGAATTAAAAAAAGCCTATATCTGGGGGCAGATGGTGAGCGGTTATTATGATACGCCGTACCGTATAAAAAAGGATCTCACCCGGAATGAAGCCCATAAAATCAGTGAACGTCTGGATTCACTTCCAGGGGTGGATATTCTGCGCGATGCACAGCGCCAATACTTATATGAAGATGCATTTCCGGATTATTTCGGAAATATCGGCTCCATTCCGCGGGAGCAGCTGGATGAGTACCTCGCAAAAGGATATGCAAGAACAGATGAAGTGGGAACCAGCTTTCTGGAGCAGCAGTACGAGAATGATCTCCGCGGCAAAAAAGGAAGCATCACAGATGGAGACACCTCGAATGGACGCCGCGGGAATGACCTGGTTCTTTCCATTGATATGGCTTTGCAGCAGGAAGTGGACACCATTATTCAGGAAGAGATGGATGCACTTTCGGGGAGCTTTATTAATGAACCCAATGCGTATATTGTTATGATGGAACCCGATACCGGCCAGGTCCTCGCTGCTGCAGGATATCAGGACCAACTGGGGGTTACCGCAAAGTCTTATGAAATGGGATCGACGGTTAAACCGGCAACGGTGATGCTCGGTCTCGATACAGGAGCTGTGAACCAATACACGACCATTGTCGACCAGCCGTTGAGTCTGCCGTCCACCCCAACCATCAGTTCTGTGTACAATATGGGGCCGGTGAATTATTATGATGCGATTGTCCAGTCTTCCAACATATATATGTCCTATGTAGCGATGAACCTGGCAGGATATCAGCCGGGCATTAATCAGAGCTGGGCGAGTACGACGTACAGCCAGGCTTTTGATACCTTCCGCTACTACTATGATCAATTTGGACTGGGAGCGACGACCGGAATCGACTTACCAACAGAATCAACGGGAATTACGGGTGGGAATACACCTCCGGGAAGTCTTTTATATTTGAGTTTCGGCCAGTTTGACACGTATACGCCGCTGCAGCTTGGACAGTATGTATCCACCATTGCCAATGACGGGTACCGGATGCAGCCCCGTCTTGTCGAAGAAATACGGCATCCCAATCCTGATAAGGATGAGCTCGGCGCTGTGAAAAAGCAGTTCGAGCCGAATATCATGAATAAAATCGAGGTGGACAATCAATATATCGATATGGTACAGGAAGCCATGAGAGGCGTTGTTAATGAAAGCAACGGTTCCGCCTATTCGGACTTTCAGGGAGCAGAGTATACGGCCGCCGGTAAGACAGGAACAGCGGAAATTACGCTCCGTCAACAAAGTTCGGGGGCATCGGTGGACGGCGTGAATCAGGCCTTTATCTCATACGCCCCATATGACGATCCAGAAGTAACGGCAGCTGTTATTGTACCCGGGCTGCATGAAAGCTCGGATGTTGCCAAAACCATTGCGAGAAGAGCCCTCGATACCTACTTTAACCTGAAGGAAAATCCTGAATCTCCTTCTTTGGAAGAAAAGGAAGAAGAATAAAAAAACGACAGCGTCCCTGAAAAAGGGAGCTGTCGTTTTTAAGATGTAATATGTTTTATAATGCTCCGGTCACTCATGGTACTGTTTAATTCGTACCGGCCCGGCTGAATGGAAGAAGCGCGTCCGCTTTCCTGCAGTCTGTTCTGAAAAGCAGAGCCGTCATCGATCATTTCAAGCTGCTGCAGGAGAGATGCTACATCGCCGCTTGTCATACCTTGTTCAATATGTAAGATCGTTTTTATTTTATCGCTGTTTCCATTCTCCGGTTCCGCTGCATTTTCTTCTTCCAGAGCGGTGTATTCCTGTTCCGTCAGCACGATATAACCGGAAGATTCGAGAGTAGCGGCCAGCTGTTCTTCGTCCATGGCGTTTGTTTCCCCGTTTTGTTTTTCCTGTGTGGTTTGTTCCGGAGAATCGGACGGGGACTCCTGTAGCGGTGCAAGAAAATAAACGGCGGCCAGACAACAGGCGGCGGCAAACCACCCAAAAGCAAACAACTGTATGCTTGTACGTGTCACATCAGTCCCTCCCTGCTGTGGTTACCAGCCAGCAGCTGCTCCACTTCATTGGTTTTTAATTCCATGACCGCGGCAATTTCTTCGATACTTTTATTCTGCTGGTATAATTGATACGCTTCATGGACAAGTTCCTCCTTGGAATTTTTTCTGGCAGAAGGGGCATGCCCCGGAGCTGTCAGCAGTTCTTCTTCGAGGATACGAAGCCGTTGTTTTACCTGATAGATATCTCCCATCACCTGCAGGGAACGCTGCTCTGCTTCATCTTTCCATTCTTTCTGTTTATTTCCTGCCAAGAAAGAAAGCCCAAAGAGAAACACGCCGAAGAGAATGGAAGAGAGTATTACCCACTCCATGATCTTCCTCCTTTCCATTGACCATGTCTCATATTATACATGCTAACCCCTGCGACGAGAATGATTTTGGTAGATTCTATCGATTTCCGCGCAGTCATGCTTGATACGTTCGGCATTATTTGCTATTATAATTAGGTATGAATGATGTTTAAAACGTAAGGAGGGAATACCATGCGTGTACAAGTGACCATGGCCTGCACGGAAACAGGAGATCGTAACTATATTACGACCAAAAATAAACGTAAAAATCCGGAACGCATTGAGTTGAAAAAATTCAGTCCGCGTTTGAATAAGCACACACTGCACCGGGAGACCAAATAAGCAGCAGGAGAGACCATCTCCCCTGCTTTTTTAATAGGTATAAACGTCCAGCAGGCAGATGCTGCGGCGTTTTTTTATGAAGAAAAGAATTGTGTTTTGTGAATGGATGTTTTCGTGCACGTAGTATCGAAATCAATACAGAAAAAGGACGGAAAAAGGGTGAAACAGAAAAAAGAAATCCGCCTCCAGATCAGGAATACGTTTCAGCAGATGCCTTTATCCGAACTGGAACAGCAGAGTCGAACGATTTACCACCAGCTGTTTCAATCCTGTTTATGGCAGAATGCTTCAACGATTGCTGTTACGATGTCGACAAAAAATGAAATCAACACAAAGCCGGTCATTGAACAGGCATGGCGGGAAGGGAAAATAACCGGCATACCAAAAACAGAACCATTGGATAAGACACTGGCTTTTTATCATATTACTTCATATGAGGAAACAAAACAGGCTTTTGCCGGCATTTGGGAACCGGATCCAACAGCTGCTGTTTTGCTTCAGCCCGGTGCCTTTGATCTGATCATCGTCCCCGGGATGGCATTTGACCGGGAGAAATACCGTATAGGTTTTGGCGGAGGATACTATGATCGTTTTCTTCAGAACATCGATGCGCCTGCATGTGCTTTATTGTATTCTTTTCAGCTGTTTAACTGGATTCCCCGCGAATCACATGATATTCCGCTTGATTTTCTTGTTACAGATACGGGTATCTTTTGAAGAATAGTACATAAAATAACCGCTGCTGCAGAAACTAGAAGAAAAGAGGAGTGGCGGAGTTATGAACAGGATCACAAACATTATCCTGCTGCTGTTAGTAACCATTTTCCTGGTAAGGTTTATGCCGAAGCCTTTATTACGGGGACTTCGGAGAGCGGCTGTAGCTGCAGCGCTGAATATTCCTTTTCTGCGGCGCGCGCTGCTGGGCGCCTTTCTGCATTAGACAAGGATGATTCTGGGACTAAAGAGTATGTCGGTGGTAAAAACCAAACATGTCGGATTCCAGGTTGAGAGGCACCCATATAGCGTACCACGGAAAGCGAAGTATTTTGACGAAGAGATGCATGATGTACAACAAAATTCCGAACGATTCTGTCAAATCGTTCGGAATTTTGTTGTCTCTTGAAGGTTTTGTCCCAGACTCATCTTTTTTTGACTGTATAATACACGGGAATGATTCGATATGATCAGGCTGTACTGCTATAATGAAAAAGAGTGGAGGGAAAGGAATGAAGTGGAATACTATCTGTTTTGATCTTGATAATACACTCTTCAGTCACGAATCAGCTTTTGAGAAAGCAGTACAGTACACGTTTCAAACGATATATATGCCGGATGGAACCGAGTACCCGTTCGCAGCGGTGGATGTGAAATCATGGTTTCAGACGTTCAAGTATCATTCAGACTTCTATTGGGGTTATTTTGAAGACGGGAACTGGACGCATGATCAATATCGTAAAAAGCGGTTCGACGAAACAATGAAAGCATTTGATCTGCCATATCAGAAGGGAGACGCAGAACGGTTTCATAAACGGTATGAAGACGTAGTAGCTGATTTCTGTGTTCCTTTTCAGGGTGTCCACGCGTTACTGACAATTTTGAAAGAAGCAGGGCTGCGCCTTGGAATTATCACGAACGGGCGGATAGCGACACAGCAGAAAAAACTGAGCCGGTTGGGCATTGACACCTTTTTTCCCGAATCTCACCTGATTGTTTCTGAAAAAGCAGGGGTGGAAAAACCGAAAAAAGAAATTTTCGATTATGCGCTTCATCAAATGCAGGGTGATACAAGCGGGGCTTTGTTTATAGGGGATTCCTGGGAATTGGATGTAGCAGGATCGATCCATGCCGGCTGGGATGCGGTATTTCTCAACACAAGGGGAGAATCGAGGACGACCAAAGACGAACCGGAGGCAGAACATGAGGCGTTCCAGGAAACGGCCCGTTATCTGCTGCGAACTCTCCGTCTGAAAGGATGAAAGACAGTGGAGTCGATGCACCGATACTGGAAATTGATCCATCATCTGGTTATCAGGGAAGAAGCGGTAATACTTGAAATCAGTCCCGATAAAAAACAGATATGGCTGGAAGCCGGAAAAAAAGATCACAAAAAAATTATCCGTATCGCAAAAATTGAGTATGACTGGATGAAACAGGTTGAACAAGATGCCGAAGAAGCGGAACGGTCCTATCAACGAATCCAGCGTATGATTCTGGGAAGAAACATTCCTTTTCATACGATATATGTTTCCTCCTATCCCCCGGTTGATCTCTATGAGCCTTTAGAGCGTCAACTGCAGATGAAAAAAACCAGCAGGGCGTATTTTATATCAAAAGATCCGTCAGGTGTGATTGCCGATACAGAGGAACTCGTACTGAGGGAGCTGGGAGCCCGGCATTCCTGGTCCCCGGCATCAGAAGGGGAATGGACTCATGAATCCTGGGCCCGGTACTACCGTAAAGAAGTAAAGAAGAGACAGGAAAAGCTGGAGAACGAAGACCGTTCTCTACTTCTTTTCACAAAACCGCGTATCATATTTTTCCTCCTGGCGGCTATTATCCTCGTGTTTGTGTGGATGGAGCGTACTGGAGAGAGTACAAACCTGCTTACACTGATTGAATTTGGCGCGAAATACAACCCGGCTCTTCTGGATGGGGAGTGGTGGCGGCTATTTACTTCTATGTTTTTACATATCGGTGTGTTTCATCTGGTCATGAACTCCCTTGCCCTGTTCTACATCGGGGGTGCGGTGGAGCGGATGTATGGGACGGCACGCTTTATCGTCATTTATATCACGGCCGGAATATTTGGTTCGCTGGCGAGCTTTGCGTTTAATGAACAGGTTTCAGCAGGTGCTTCCGGAGCTATTTTTGGGTGTTTTGGCGCGCTGCTGTATTTCGGACTTATACACCGTGCTCTTTTTTTCCGGACCATGGGACTGAATGTGCTTTTTATTCTTGGTATCAATCTAGCTTTTGGGTTTGCCGTTCCTGCTGTGGATAATGGTGCACATATCGGCGGGCTGGCCGGAGGATTTCTGGCTTCCGCGCTTCTTCATCTGCCCAGGCACGGCCGGAGATGGACGCAGCTCCCCCCTGTACTGGTAATTCCGGGCCTGGCTGCCGGTCTCTGCTGGTATGGTATCATCAACGAGGATAAACAAAGTGCAGCAATGATCGATGTACAGCTGGCCCAGCAGCATCTGGAGCGTGACAATATTGAAGAAGCACGAAGCATTTTACGTCCGACAGTGGAAACCACGGAAAATGCGTATGCTTCTTTTGTTCTTGGCAACACCTACCTGGCTGAAAACCAATATAAACAGGCGGTGCCGCTTTATCAGGAAGCTGTTTCCCTGAACAGGGAAATGGCGGAGGCTCATTATAATCTGGCTGTTGTCTATGTGCAGCTTGAAGAATGGAAGAAAGCGGACCAATCCCTGAACAGGGCCAGACAGCTTAATATTGAAAACAGATCAGAAGATGTGAATGTCGACGATATCGAAGACACGATAAACGCCAATCTTCCTTAAGGGCTGCTGTAATGAATAAACAGGGAGAGTTTTTGTTTCTGCTTATCCCAGCTGAGAAAGGGCATTATTTTTTTTTGTTGTTTCTTGTGGCTTTCGGTCTCTTTCAGCACCGAATGATATATATCCCGCCACGCTTTTTCGAGTGTGTCCGGGTCAAGGCTGGAAACCTGGCGGGCCATGTATTTCTCCCAGTCCATAAGTGGGAAGACCAGAGAAGATTCCGGCAGTCCACCTTTATCTTTAATCAGCCTTTTCACATGCTGCTGCTGCTGCCGGATGATCGCATCAATCATTTTTCCGGCCTTCTTTTCTTCTTTTGAGTCAGGTCTGGAAAAGGAGTGAAGCTCTGTCATCGGTGTGTCAAGAACATATAACGTACTGCTGCTCCAGTCGTATGAATAGACTGGAGCTTTTTTCATGTAATAAAACCCGGTAAGGTCGTATCTGCCTGAATCCTCGGAAGGTGTTTGTCTGGAAGCAGTAAGAAGGCTTTCCTGTTCGGACCAGGCATCCACGCTGTCTTTCACGTAGCCGTCTTCAAACAAAATCATGTGAATCTGCTGTTCTCCGGCGGGAGAATTTGTTTCAAGGCTGCCGGAGGATTCCAGCATATATTCGTCATTGTCAAGGATATGAAGGACGGCAAGGCTTCCTCCCAAGCTTTTGAAATGGTTTTTTGGCGGTTCATAATCCGCGCGTTTTCCCTCTTCAAACATCGGACCGGCCGTAACTGTTCCAGACGGAATGATGAAAAGACAAAGGAATAAGAATAGAAACATTTTCATCGTTATAACGCTCCTGTCCGCCGGTGAATGATAAGCTTCGGATTGATCAAGGGAACCTGGCTTCCGCTTCCGGCTTTATTCAGCAGTCTTTGCAGAAGAGAAGGGATTCATTCCTGAATTTGTGCATGATTCCCTATCATGAAGGAGACAATGACCGATAAGGAGGGAAAATCATGCCGGAAGATCGCGTACCTGTCTCCCGAAGATTCAGTGATAATAAAGCGTATCTGTCGAACGAACTGGCAGTGGATAAAAATTTCGATATCATCGAACTGGAACTGGAGTATCATGGTATTGAAATGGCTTTATACATGGTGGATGGATTTGTGAAAGACCAGGCAATGACCCAGATTCAGCGCGAACTGGATCATCTTGAGCCCTCCAGACAGAAGAGCAGGGTGATTCAGTCGCTTATCACCTCCCGTATTCCGTATGTGGAGCTTGATACGAGTTCTGATCTGAATGAGGTGGTGAATCAGGTTCTACCCGGTCCTGCGGCGCTCGTTGTAGACGGGGAAGAAGAAGTCATTCTCATAGATACACGTGAATATCCGACGCGTGCCCTGGAGGAGCCGCAGACAGAACAGGTTGTGCGCGGCGCCAAAGATGGCTTCGTAGAAACGATCATTTTTAATACAGCCTTAACGAGGAGAAGAATCAGGGACAGGAACATGAGGATGGAGTACCTCCGTACTGGCAGCCGTTCACTGACGGATATCAGTATCGGTTATATTGCCGACATTGCCGATGAAAATATTGTGGAAAGGATAAAAAAAGGAGTCCGTGAGATATCGAGTGACGGGCTTCCGATGGCGGATAAAACGATAGAAGAGTATTTGTTCGGACAATATATGAATCCTTATCCCCTCGTCCGCTATACCGAACGTCCGGACACCGCGGCGGTTCACCTGCTCGAAGGCCATGTCCTCATTTATGTAGATGGATCGCCGACTGTCATGATTGTTCCGTGTACATTCTGGCATCATCTCCAGCACGCCGAAGAATACCGGCAGAAACCAATTGTAGGTACCATGCATCGTCTGGTCCGCTATGTTTCGGTATTTGTTTCGCGCTGTTTCTTCTGCCCCTATGGTTCCTTTTTGCTTCGGACATGCTGGAGCCTCCGGAGTATATGAACTATATCGGTATTGAGGATAAAGGGGAAGTACCGATGCCGGCACAGTTCATCATAGCTGAAATCGGCATAGAAATGCTGCGGATGGCGGCTATTCATACCCCGTCCGCGCTTGCCACTGCGCTTGGTATTATAGCTGCCATATTGATTGGTGAAATCGCGATTGAAGTCGGTCTTTTTTCATATGAAGTAGTGCTTTACCTTGCTGTAGCTGCTATTGGATCGTATGCTACACCGAGCTATGAATTAAGCCTTGCCAACCGGATATGGCGATTTTTATTTTTTCTGGCTGCTGCCATTTTCGGGGCACCCGGATTTTTCATTTCGATCACAGCGTGGCTGCTGTTTCTTATTACCCTTCGTCCGGCAGGGGTGCCGTACCTGTGGCCGTTCCTGCCGTTTTCGTCCGCTGACTTAGGCGACATTTTCAAACGAAAACCAACCCCTTGAAAAAATGGAGACCAACCGTACCGGCAAAAGGAGATCCGGACAGAATCGATACTGATCGATGACAGCCCGGCATGGAGCGGAAGAGATGGACATAGAATGGTTGTAAATGTTGTCCAGGGAGGCATTTATGTTTATCTCCATGTTGGAATTAACGGCTGCGGGAATGGCACTGGGAGCCGCAGCTATGTATACGCTGAAACAGCAGAAACGGATGACTGTTCTTATTTTTTTACTTTTTGTGTGTGCGTTTTATATCGGGTCGCTTTTGTCCCGGCTGCAATGGCTGCAGGGTGTACAGGCAGATTTTGTTGTTGACGTGCTGCGTTTGTTAATTATCGGCACGGCTGCCGTAACGGGAATGATATCTTACCTGCCGTATTATGGCTTTTTTCATGCACGGGCGGGTTATTTCTGGATGGCTGTTTCTTTCCTTTTTATTTTCATCGGGTGGCATTACGGCCAGTGGGGCTCAACAATAATTGGCGCAATATCGATGTCTCTGCTTTTTGCAGCAGCGTTTGTGATGGGAAACACACTTCAGAGTGTTCTTCATGTGAAAATGAGAGGCCGATTCTTTGTTCCCTATCTTCCATTTGCGGGTCTTCTTTTCTTTTCTTTCTTTATGTTGCTATAATAGATATATGAATAAAGACTTTGAATCACTAACTGATCTAAGAAAATGGCTGATGCAGTTTCATACTGTCATCTACACAAAAGACCGTCGTACCGACCTGCAGCTGCTGGAAGAAGAAATAAAAGAGGCCCGTGACGCAGGGTTAATGGACAGTAAGGATTATACAACGGCATTAATGATTATTAAACATGAATTAAATCAACTCGATAAGTAGGACAAGGAAGGCGGGAAGACTTACATATGGAAGATAAATATCTGCTTGGGATTGATGTCGGAGGCACGTCCGTAAAGTTGGGACTGTTTACTGAACAGGGAGAGTGCAGGGAAAAATGGTCCGTACCTACAAACAAGGATAATGACGGCGAACATGTCCTGGAGGATATCGCCCGCTCCATCCGGCAGAAATGGGGGGAACATAAATTAAGTGTAGCTGATGTAAAAGGCGCAGGTATCGGAGTACCGGGATTTGTCGATGTAAAAAATGGGACGATCGAGTTTGCAGTGAATATCGGCTGGAGAAATTATCCGGTTGCTTCCGTTCTGTCTGATTTACTGGAGATCCCGGTCGTTCTGGATAATGACGCGAATCTTGCAGCCGCTGGTGAATATTGGAAGGGTGCCGCGACGGATGCAGATGACGTGCTGTTATTGACGCTTGGAACCGGAGTCGGCGGCGGTGTGATTATAAATGGAGATATTCTCCACGGTGCTTCCGATATGGCCGGAGAAATCGGGCATGTGACAGTGATACCGGATGGCGGTTATCCATGCAACTGCGGGAAAAAAGGATGCCTGGAAACCACATCTTCAGCAACCGGAATGGTTCGGATGGCTGAGGAAGCAGCAGCAGAAAACCAGGATTCCATGTTGTACATAAAAAAGCAGCAGGCGCCGTTAACAGCAGAAGTGCTGTTTGAATGCGCAGCTGCCGGTGATCAAACAGCTGAATTCGTTATCGAAAATGCCATGAATTACCTTGGGATGGCAGCGGGTAATACCGCCAATGTTCTCAATCCCCGGAAAATAGTTATCGGAGGCGGTGTGTCTGCCGCCGGAGAACAGCTGCTGCAGCCGCTTCGTTCCTATTACGCGGCACACGCACTGCCAAGAGTGGAGCAATACACTAATTTTGCGATAGCAGAACTTGGAAACGACGCAGGGATAACAGGCGCGGCATGGCTGGCTAAACATAAAGCACCTGCCGGGACTCTATGACTCTATGAAACAGCAGCATTAGATCATGATAATAACGTGTTGAAGGAGAAGATCGAATGACGGACTATCGTACGGAAAAAGATTTCCTCGGAGAAAAAAATGTGCCGGAAGATGCTTATTACGGTATTCAGACCATCCGGGCCAAAGAGAATTTCCCGATTACGGATTATCCTCCTCACCCTGAATTAATCCGGGGATTCGGCTACGTAAAAAAGGGAGCTGCGATGGCAAACAGGGATGCGGGCATGCTTAACACGAGCATTGCAGAAGCAGTCATTCAGGCCTCGGAGGAAGTCATTGAAGGCAAATTTAATGACCAATTTATCGTCGATGCGATTCAGGGGGGAGCAGGTACATCATTCAACATGAACGCCAATGAAGTTATTGCCAACCGGGCGATTGAAATATTAGGCGGGAAAAAGGGACACTACCTTATGGTCAGTCCAAATACGCATGTAAATATGGGGCAATCTACCAACGATTCATTTCCGACCGCGATTCACATTGCCTGCCTTCACTTGGCGAAGGGACTTACGACGTCTTTGGATCATCTGCTTGAGACGTTGAAACAGAAAGAAGAAGAATTCGATGATGTGATAAAAATGGGGCGTACGCATCTGCAGGATGCAGTGCCGATACGGCTGGGCCAGGAATTCAGCGCATACCGCCGTGTACTCACAAGAGACTTGACACGGATCAAACAGTCCGTGGATCATCTTTATGAAATCAATATGGGAGCCACGGCAGTGGGAACCGGCTTAAACGCCAATACGGAATATATTGAGAAAGTTCCACAATATTTGTCGGAACTGACCGGTTTTCCGTTCTACAGTGCCGAGAACCTTGTCGATGCGACGCAGAATACGGACGCCTACACAGAACTCTCCGCCGCCTTAAAGGTACATGCAATAAATCTGTCGAAAATGGCAAATGATCTTCGTCTCATGAGTTCCGGCCCCCGTACCGGCCTCAATGAGATTAATCTTCCCTCGCGGCAGCCTGGTTCATCGATCATGCCCGGCAAAGTGAACCCTGTTATGTGTGAAGTAATCAATCAGGTTTCATTCCAGGTTATAGGAAACGATCATACGATCAGCCTCGCTTCTGAAGCCGGGCAGCTGGAACTGAACGTTATGGAACCTGTGCTCGTATTCAATCTGCTGCAGTCCCTGTCTGTTCTGCAGAACGGGTTGAGCGTTTTCCGTGAACACGGCGTGAGCGGTATTACCGCTAATATTGAACACTGCCGGGATCTTGTGGAAAAAAGCGTCGGCATTATTACCGCCATTAATCCGCACGTCGGATATGAAACGGCTTCCCGGATTGCCAAAGAAGCAATCGATACCGGCAGAAGCGTTCGTGACATCTGCCTGGAACGCGATATCTTAAATAAAGAAGAACTGGATAAAATTCTCGATTCAAAAGAAATGACGAACCCTGGCATTGCAGGATCGGAATTTCTGTAGTACCGGGATGAATGAAAAGGAATGACCACGGTTCAGGAAGGGAAAGGGAGCAGGCATGTTCAAAGGAAATAAGCTGGTCGTGCTACTGCCGCTGATATTAATGTTTTTTCTATTCATCGGGGGCGGTTTTTATATCAATCAGGCAGAAAAAGTGAGCAATAAAGATCTTTCCGAAGAAGTGGAGTGGGAGACCACTCTGGAGTCCGGGGAAAATGGAGACCTTCTTAAAGCTTCCTGGCAATGGGGACGTATGCCAAGTGATGGGCTACGGGGAACGGATTATATCGGCGTTACCTTTCTGGACAGGAATGGAGAGCCGGTAACGGAAAGCCAGGTGGAAAACGCTTCGCTGCTTCTTGATCAAAACTCGGGAGATACGATGAAAATAGAGCCGGAAGCGGCAGCAAACGGCATTCGATTTGCTGTGCCTAATGAAATGAATGAGAATGAAACGATCGGAAGCAGCGGAACGGTTCAGGTACGGACACATTCAAATCTTCAGGGGGGACGGGCGGTAATCAGCTATCTTCATACCTGGGAGGAACATGGCGGGATCGCAGCAAAGAATGCGCGCTTTTTTGAACCATCCTTTCATGGAAAAGAAGATAACAATGACTCGTTTTACTGGGTAATGGAACATTTTGTGGAGCATAACTCGGGGGCAGTGGAAGAGGAATCAGGATGAAAGGTTTATCCTATCAAAACGGTGTCATCTTCATAGGACGGGAACATGCCGGATGGGCGGAATGGAACAGGATACGGCCGGAAGCGGCTGTCATGCCGCTGACGTTTTCCTCGATGTTAAAAATCTCCTCCCATGTTTTTCTTTCCATGCCTTCGTGGTATAAGGTAAGCAGTGCCCTTGTTCTCTGTATGATCATTATCCCTTTCATGGTGCGGATGTTTACCGGCATGCCGGTTCACGGACTGCCCTTTTACAGTTTTCTTTATTATCTGATGGGCACCCATTTCTTTTTCCCACAAGAGCTTCGTAAATTTCACGGGGCGGAGCATAAAGTATTCAGCTTTAAGGGAATCAAAAGAAGAAGGAACCTGTACCGGATCAAAAAAGCGCCGATTACGAACCGATACTGTTCCACCAATACTGTTGTGCTCTATTTTGTTTTGACCGCAGCAGGATGTTTATTGATGCTGGCATGGCTGTCCTGGTCAACCGCGTTAGCGGTGTCATCCTATGCCGGCCTGCCGTTGTCTCTTTTCCTGCACCGGATGCTGCAGCTTCCATCCATGAAAATGCTTCGCAGCCCTCTGTTGTTTATTTCTTATGCTGTACAGAGGCACGTTTCATGCGCCGTTCCGGACCGGCGTCATTTACGGACCGCACTGGAGGCATACAGGGCACTGGCAGAGAAAGAATTCCCATATGCGCTGGAAGAAAAGAAACCCGTTTCAACAAAGGAGGTTCAACACATGGCTATTCTCGATATTACAGTAGTACCGGTCGGGACCTCGTCGACAAGCATGAGTGAAGATGTTGCCGGCATACAACAGTTGCTCGACCATCGTTCTGACAAGATCAAGTATCAGTTGACACCTATGGGGACAGTGATTGAAGGGGAGCTGGATGATCTGCTCCCAATTGTGAAAGAAGTGCATGAGCTCCCGTTTCAGCGGGGGGCAGAACGTGTATCCACAAATATAAGAATTGATGACCGGCGCGATAAAGAAAATCAGGATATGAATGATAAAGTGAAGTCGGTGGAAAATAAACAAAACGAATAACCGGTTTCCAGTCTTTAAAAAAAGCAGATCTTTCGAAGTCCGCCCAAGTACAGCTTATGGGATAAAAATGGGATAAAAGAAAATACGAGGGATAAAGATCGAATGTTCAATGATTTTTATCAAAGAGGAAACGGGATATCATGCACGACAAAAAAGAGTCTGGGACAAAAGGATAGAAGCCAACTGAAAAACCGAATAAACGACTAGCTTGCTGCGGCCGGCCACTGCGCTTTCCATGGGGACGGCTTCAGCTAACTTGGTAAAGAAGACCGCTTTACCAAGTGGATCTTCAGCTCGTCCTGGCACGTAGGAGTCTCCGTGGCCGGCCTCCGCTGGTTAGAAAAGCAGGCTGCCCCCCCGTGGAAAGCGAAGTGTTTTGACGAAGCGTTGTAGGATGCAAAACAAAAAGAGGTTGGGACGTTGGCGGAGGAAAGCACGAATGTCTTATGGTACTGTTTTAGGAGCCACATAGTAGCGAAGCCAAAATGCTTCGTCTCCTGCGGGAACAGCACGTGTCTCGAGACCCCACAGGGAGCGGTTTTCTCCCGAGGGCCCGCAGGATGCGGGTCAGGTCGGCGTTGGCACACGACGTGCCGCTCTTAGCCGATCTTCCTCTCATCGAGCCGTGCTCGCGGAAAGCGAAGCATTTTGGCGCAGCGGTTTATCTTAGGAACAAAAGATGCCGAACGATTTTAAAAATCGTTCGGCATCTTTCTATATTATAAAGGTATTGTCCCACTCTCTTTTTCATTCATTTTATAATTTTGTCCCATCCTCTTTTGTTATTTCTTGATGGTTTTGTCCCAGACTCTTCATGGCTTTTGTTGGCTGGGATGGCAGGATTCGAACCTGCGCATCACGGAATCAAAATCCGATGCCTTACCGCTTGGCTACATCCCATTATCCATTATTAGAATGAACGACAGGATTGATATTTATACAAAAATTTTTCAAAAATAAGAAGGATTTCCCCTATCGATGCCGAATAATAATATTGCAGTTATAAAAAGAAAGAGATGGTGGTCGTTTGGAAAACATCGAACTGGACAGTCAGCGTCTGATTGAACAAGCGCTCACGCTGAATGCTTCTGATATTCATCTTCAGCCCGGCACGAAAAAAACAAGACTGTTTTTCCGGATTCACGGGCGTCTCCGACCGGTGAGAGGGCTGAGTGTAAGGTATGCAGAACGTTTGACCGCCCATTTTAAATTCAGGGCGGGTATGGATATTGGGGAACAGAGGCGTCCGCAGAACGGTTCCCTGTCGTTAAAAAATACCAGTCCCCCGGTAGATCTCCGTTTCTCCACCCTGCCGAATTTCCGCCGGGAAAGCCTGGCTGTGCGCCTTCTGCCGCAGCATGAGCATTTTAACCTCACCTCTCTTTCTTACACTTCCAGCGTGACCTCCCGTTTTGGATCCCTTCTCGATGAACCTAAAGGCATGATGATGTTGACAGGACCGACCGGATCAGGCAAAACAACAACGTTGTATGCTTTTTTGAATGAGCTTTATCAACGGAAAGGCGCCCGGATCGTCAGCATTGAAGATCCTGTGGAGATTCATGATGAGTCATTTATTCAGACGGAAGTCAATGAGAAAGCAGGTTTAACGTATCAGGAACTTCTGAAGTCATCGCTCCGCCATGACCCCGATGTGCTGATGATCGGCGAGATCAGGGATGAACATACTGCGGCCATGGCTGTAAGAGCTGCATTAACCGGTCATTTGGTGTTAACGACGATGCATGCCGGCACCGTTCAAGGTGCGGTGCAGCGGCTTAGGGACTTTGGGTGTCTTACCTCTGATTTAAAGGAAACGCTGCTTTGTATCACCTCCCAGGAGCTTGTACCCCGGTACTGCCCTCTCTGCAGAACCCAGCCCTGTTCGATTTACTGCACCAGGTACAGCCACGCCTCGAGAACCGCGTTATTTGATATTTTAACAGCAGAAGAGCTGCAGCAATGTTTATCGGACTCCCGGTATCCAGCTCTGACTATTTCAAAACGTATTCAGCTGCGAAAGGGATACGGTCTCGGCCTTTTTCAACCGGATCACAGAAAGGAACCTGAACATGTTTAAGCGGGGGAGGTGGACGAAGGAAGCCCGCGCGGATTTTCTCCTGAAAACGGGCGCTCTGCTTGCTCAGGGATATCCACTCGATCAGGCGTTGCAGCTGTTATCATGGGAACAGCCGTACACGATCAAAGAAAAGATATATCAGATGGCTGAGGAACTGCGTACTGGTGCCGCCTTTCATGAAGTTCTCCGCCTTTATGATTTTCCTGCTGATGTTGCAGCGTATGTTTTTTTCTCGGAACAAGGAGGTTTTCTGGCAGACGGGCTTCTGGGAGCTGGGGAATTATACCGGAAACGGATCATGGCACGGGGTTCTGTGCAAAAGCTGCTACGCTATCCTCTTGTCTTGTTGTGGGTGCTTTTCATGATCGCCGTTGTCATGGTGAATTATTTATTCCCTTCGTTCCGAACGCTGTTTCAGTCGCTGAATATGGATTTTCCGCTGTTAACCCGGGTTATGCTTCAGGTGTTTCAATATTCTCCTTATGCGGCTGCCGCGCTGCTTCCCCTTCTACTGGGCGGCATGTTTTTCTATATGAAGAGCTTCCGTCATTTAACTCCCCACCGCCAGTTTACTTTTCTCTACCGCCTTCCCTGGATCCGTTCCTACCTGAAACTGTTTCTCACCTATTATTTTTCTCTTCAGTTCAGCAGCATGCTGAAAGGAGGGGTGTCAATTTATGAAGTCTGCCTCGTTTTTGAAAAACAACACCATTTTCCCTTTTTTCAGGAAGAGGGGAGCCGCCTAAAGCAAAAACTGAAAGAAGGGACATCGTTGTCGGCTGCCGTAGCACAAGCCGGTTGGTACCGGGAAGATATGAAATTTGTAATACAGCACGGACAGGCTTCCGGCAGACTGGGAGAGGATCTTGCTTTTTACGGTGAACGAATGCTGGAGATTCTTGAAGAGCGGATGAACAAGAGCTTGATGGTGATCCAGCCGGTTCTGTTTTTTATGATCGGACTGGTGATTCTCGGCATGTTTTTGTCGGTATTTCTCCCCATGTTCCAATTGATGAGTTCCATCCAATAAATAACAGGAAGAAGGAAAAGAAATGACGCTATCTCTGAAGGCTGTGTCCCCGGTTTCATATGAAGCTAAACTCAAAGAACTGGAAAAAAGACTGCAGGCTCTGGAAATCAACAAGGAAGAAGATATCATGACACTGCTTCGTGTATTAGATACAAAAACGGCAGAAAGGAAGTGGAAGGCATGAAAAAGAGAATAAACAACGAGGAAGCTTTTACCATGATTGAGATGATGGTGGTCTTACTTATCATTACAGTTCTTCTATTAATTGCAGTGCCGAATATGGTGAAAAATAATGAAGTAGCACAATCAAAAGGATGTGATGCGACCATGCAGCTGCTGGAAGCTCAGGCCGGAGCATATAAAGTGGAACATGAAACAGAACCGGAAACCCTTGCCGATCTGCAAGAGGAAGGATATGTGGAAACCATCGTCTGTCCTGATCAATCCGCTCTGGCATTAAATGAAGACGGTACAGTGACGAAAGCAGGAGAGTGAAACATTACGTCATGGCAGAAAGGGGCCACACCCTGGTGGAAATGATCATTGTACTGGCCGTTCTTTCCATTATGACGGCTGTTCCGATCCTGTATCTGCAGTCGATGAACGATAAAAAGACCATTGATTATTTTCTGGACATGCTTGAAGAAGATTTACGAACAGCCCAGCAGCTCGCTTATGCCAATCAGGAATGGATATATGTCAAGGAAACAGATCATATGTATCAGATTCGAAAAGGTGCCTACTGGGAAGAGCCCCTGCTACAGCGCGATATACCGGAGAATGTCTCCTTTCAACAAAATACACTGACTTTTGATGAGATTGGTTTTAAAAGTAATGGCAATGCCAGAAAAGCCGGTACGGTTTTTGTTCAGACTCCGTATGAACAATATAAACTTGTTGTACTTGTAGGGAAAGGAAGGGTCTACATTGATAAAAGATGACCATGGCTTCACATTGATGGAAGCTGTAACAGCCCTGGCGCTTCTCTCTTCGTTCTGTCTCGTATTCCTGCCGTTATACCATCAAAGTATGAAAGAACAGAAATCGGTAAATGAAGAAAGAACAGCCCTATTTCTTCTGGAAAAAGAAGCATTGCAGCTTCTTGACCATTCGTCCGGAAACATTACCGGTAAGAAAGAGGGTATATATGAGTGGTCGAGCCAACCACAGCAGTCCGGGACCAATCTCTGTCTTCAATGGGAGGGGGAAAATGACAGGCCGTATAAGAAGTGTCTCTTCGTCCTCCAATAATCAATCCGGCATGACACTGATAGAAGTCCTTTTATCGTTAACTGTCCTTTTTGTTTCTGCGGCTGTGATTGTCAATGTCATGCCGTTATGGAAAGGAGAAGATGCAACGTCAAAACAGGAAATCCAGCTGTTTTTTCAACAACTGCAGGATGATATGAATTATGCCTATGAGGTGGAAGCGGATCCGAATGGCATGAAAATAATGGAGTATCGGGATGAGCGTGAGTATACCCTTTCAAGAGGAAGTATCATACGGAGGAAAAATGGAACAGGCCATGAGATTGTACTTCAGGATGTACAAGGATTTTCGGTGGAGCCGGCTGTATATGGAGCAGAAGTATCTGTCATTGACAACAAAGGTGTAACTTGGTCTACAGTGATTGGAAAGCGGCCGTTGACGGAAGGAGAGAATGATTATTGGGTGAAAAGGGAACCGTAATGCCGGTACTGCTGATTATCTGTTTTTTGTTTACTTCGATGTTACTTTTTCAGGCTGCGGTATTTGTAAATGAAAAACAGAGTGTGGCAAAACAGGAGCAGGTGCTGCAATTGGAATGGCTGCTCCGGAATGGGGAAAAACAATGGAAAAAAGAAGGAGGAAGAATCCAGACGGAGGCAGAAAAAAAGTACGATTTTCAAGATGGCAGTGTAGAGTGGGAACAGAAAGCTGTCTCCGACGATATCTCCCGTCTGACATTCACCGCCGTTACCAATACAGGTTATGGAAGAACCCGGTCATACTTTCTGGAAGCCAAGCAGAAGGAAGCAGAATAAAACACTGGATAAGAGGTTATCCTTATAAATAAGGACGTAAAGAAAAGGAGGAAGTCTGTGACCCCGAATCCCTTATTAAAAGATATCATCAAGCAGGCGGTGGAAGCTCTTGAAGCGAGAATGGGACAGCAGAAGAAAAAAAAGGAGCGGCACGGTTTCCGTCTGGAACAGATTGGATTCCGGTGGTTCGGACTTCTTCCTCTCTCTATTAAGGTGGCACGGCAGAAACGAAAAAAACTGTAAGCCCCGTATTCATAGAGAGGAAAAACATTTACAACCGTTCCATCCCTCGTATATAATGTGAATAGTTATGATATTCCGTATTATCTGCGATTCTGACAAGGGGGGAAGAAAATGGACCGCATGTACCGCATGATGGGGTTCTGGACAGCTGTATTCGCTGTATTGTTCTTTGTAGGCGATATGTTCAATATGGCTGTGCTGTTTTTTGCGCAAACAGCTTTCTTTTTAGCTCTGGGTTACATGAAGCTGACAGAGCGGATGTATATTTATATTTTTGGTGCCTACTTAACGGTGTTTTTTGTCAGTTTCACGTACTACACCACCTTTATTATGGAAGCCGGCTTTCATTAAAGCCGGCTGTACTGCCGGAGTACATACCGGAAATAAAAAGGAGCTTCCCCTTTCATTGGGGAGCTCTTTTTTATGCGGTGCTTCTAAAATCCATGAAGAAACGGGTTATCGTCCATTTCCCGGCCGATCGTCGTCCAGGGACCGTGACCGCAGGCGACATAGGTATCCTCCGGGAGTTCAAGCATTTTGTGGTGAATCGTGCGCATCAACACATTCTGATCACCTCCGGGGAGGTCCGTCCGTCCGATACCGCCGGCAAACAGAATATCGCCGGAAAAGACGGTCCGGCTTGTTTCGTGGAGGAAGCTTACACTGCCCGGGGAGTGACCGGGAGTCTCCAGTACCTGAAAAGTGAAAGGACCGATGGTAAGAGGTCCTTCCCCGTAGATTAGGTGGTCCGCTGCCTCTGCTGTGACGCTGCCGCCGACAGGAAACAGAGAGGATCCGTTTTTTGAAGGATCCATCAGCCACTCTCTTTCTTCTTCATGAAGATAAACAGGAATGTCATATGAGTGACGCAATGTATCTACAGCACCGATATGGTCGAAATGCGCGTGGGTTAATAAAACGGCGAGCGGCTGCGCCTTCAGGCTTTGGATTTTCTCGAGAAGCACGTTGCCGTCTCCGCCGGGATCAAAAACAACGGCACTGCCTTCGCCATCATACAGCACGTAACAATTGGTCTGAATCGGACCTAAAGGTATTGATTCCCATGTCATATGTGAATCCTCCATTTTTTTCAGTATTTCAGGATATTTTAACATACTTATCCGTGAAAAAGCTTAAATTAATGGATGCATGTCTTTTTAAAACAAGGTATAATATGAAACGACATGAATAATGAAACGAAACATATTCGATCTCTGATTTATCGAATAGAAGGGGGGATATTTCATGGCTCTTGGAATTACCATGCTTTTTGTTGCCATCCTCTGCGGCATCGCAACCATTCGTGAAATAAAAAGAAGGAATTTTCTCGCTTTCGGCTTTGCCGGTCTCTCATTACTGGTGTTTGGGTGGTTTTCGATCATGACGATTTTTGTCAGCGGATCCCCGGCGGGATAACAGAAAACGGAGTCTCTGCATGGCTGGCAGAGGCTCCGTTTTTTTGATGTCTCAGATGGAGGAACGGGAAAGATAGAACAGGCCGCTGTTTATAATATCAATCTGGATTTCAGGCTGGTATCTGTTTCGGATTTCATTTTTCTGCCGCTCATAATCTTTTTCGGAAAACGACGAAGCGCGGCTGCAGGCATGAAGCAGAGCGAGTTCTTCGTACATCTTTTTTTCCGCCTTTTCGGCCCACTCATCAGGATGCTCTTTCACAAAACGCTGCGTCTCGTTTTTTATCCGAAGGAGTCCGCTGTCCACCTGGATCAGAGAGGCCATCGGAAAAGAATGATCAGGTATGATCATATCAAGGTGAAGCGGCTGCAGGTGCTCCATCATATGATCGACAAGCTGACCGTGAATCAGCTGCAGGCCATAGGAGACAATCTTATCTTTACGTTGATGGGACAAGAAAGAGTACTTTACATTAACCACCAGCCAGGGATAAAGAGGGGCAGGGGTATCCCGGGGATTGTGATGCTCATACAACAGCGTCCATCTGCCTTTTTGGCGGGCGGACTGAAAGATTTGATGCAGCCTCGGAGTACCTGCATGCAGCCATTCCCCTTTTTCTTTTCCATTACTCTCTCTGTCTGTAAAAAACGTCAGTGTCATCGGCTCTCCTATGTTCCCCGAGCTTTTTACATACTGCCAGTAAAAGGGACGGTTCATCAATTCCTTATCCAATGCTTCCGTTAGTTTGACCTGTATTTTTTTTTCAGATCGATGCAGGATGGAAGCGTTATTTGCCTCAAAATAGCGGTGAAGGTAATGCAGCAGGTCCGTTGTCATCTTTTTGACCCTCCTTTTCAGCCGGAGCCGGGCTCCATCAATTCGTAAAGATGATGCAGTTTTACTTCAATTTCACGATCGGATTCGGCATGTTGCAGCGTTTCAGTAATGTAATTTTCCATTTCTTTTCCAAAATTGGAATCAAGAATGGTATCGAGGGTTCCAATCACGTTTTCAAACAGATGGATCTTGTCGTAAAGCAAAGCCAGCACGTGTTCTTCGATCGTCCGCTTTACAGCAAAATTGTAAATGTGAACGTCTTTTTCCTGACCGAGCCGGTGGAGCCGTCCGATGCGCTGTTCCAGACGCATCGGGTTCCATGGAAGGTCATAGTTGATGATGGTGCTGCTGAACTGCAGGTTGATGCCTTCCCCTCCAGCTTCTGTGGCAATCATCACTTTCGCCCGGTCTCTGAAAATCATCTGCATCCATTCTTTTTTGCTTGGTTTAAAACCGCCGCGGAATGGAACCGACAATATACCGAACTGCTTGAAATACCACTGCAGATAAAGCTGGGTAGCCCGGTATTCCGTGAAAAGCACTACTTTATCTTCGGTCTGACGGATAATATCCAACGCTTTTTCCGCTTTGCTGTTCACCTCGACAGCTTGAATTTTTTCAAGCAGGGAGCGGAACACAGACTCAGACAGTTCCTGTTTTTCATACATATGAGCCAATGTACCGTACACCGCTTCTTTACTGCTGCATGCTTCCCGCAGCAATGTTACTTCCGTGAATCCGTGAAAACGCCGGCTGCTTAAATCCTGCAGTTCTTTCAGTGAATGATAGAAAGATTCTTCTTCCGGGGTGAAGGAAATATAGTTGGAGTGAACCTTACGTTTCGTCCACGTCACCCCTGTCTGTTCTCTTCGATTCCGAACCATGACCTGCTGGACGATATGTTTTACTTCTTTTTCTCCTTTTTCTTTAAATAACCTCTTAAATTCTTTTTGGCTGCCGAGCAGTCCTGGTTTCAACAGATGAATGACATGAAAGAGCTCTCCGGGATTGTTCTGCACCGGCGTTGCTGTCAGCATTAAACAGAATGTCTTTTTTACGAGTCCGGCAAATTCATAGTTTTTTGTTTTAGGGTTTTTCAGCTTGTGGGCTTCATCGAAAATGACCATATCATAATCCTGATCGAGTATAATATCACGATGTGGAGGGCGTTTTGCTGTATCAATGGAGGCAATGACGACATCCGCTTCTTCCCAGACATACGATTTACGCTGCACCACAGCTGGTATCAAAAATTTATTGTTTAACTCTTCCGCCCACTGCCCGGTCAGAGAAGCAGGAACGAGAATCAATGCTTTTTTCACAAGCCCTCTTACCATGTATTCTTTCAAAATGAGACCTGCTTCAATCGTTTTGCCGAGCCCGACTTCATCAGCCAGGATGGCTCTGCCGTCCATTTCTTCAAGGACTCGTTTTGCCGTCTTTTCCTGATGGGGATAGAGGTCAAGGCCGGTGAGATGACGTCGGCACAACAACCCGTCAAAGTCGGGAATGGCTCTCCATTGTTCGGACTCATAGGCAAGCTGAAATTGTTCCCAGGAAGACAGCTGACCGTCCTGGCGGATCGTTTGATCAGACGCATCCCAATCCGTATGATATTTTATATCAGCTGACATTTTATTCGTTCTCCTTTTTGGAAAAGCGATTGTTCCGAAATCAACTCCGTGTTAAAATAAAAGCAATCAAACATGACTAGTATTTGAGACAGAAAGATTTTTATGCATACTGAGGCAATTTCATAGGAGCGGATGAAGGCAGGGGGAGAGCCCGTGTAATACGGCGCCGAAGGAGCAAGCGGTATAAGCGAATCTCTCAGGCAAAAAGACTTCTGCCCGACGCAGCTCTGGAGAGCGCCCGCTATTCGCGGGTCACCCACGAAGACAATCTCCTTTTCCGTTATATTCTAAAAATGTTCGGAAATAACAGAAAGCGGAGAGAAACTTTCTGGTTGTAGGACAGAGAATCCCGTTATAAAAATCGGGGTTCTCTGTCTTTTTTCGTTAAAGAAAGGAAGGGATCACATGAAAGAACTGAAACGTACACCGCTGTTTTCTGCCAGTCAAAACGAGGGAGCGAAAATGGTTGATTTCGGCGGTTGGGAAATGCCGGTTTATTTCACGGGTATTAAAAAAGAGCATGAAGCGGTTCGTGCGGCTGCCGGTCTTTTTGACGTTTCTCATATGGGGGAGGCAATCATTACGGGGAACGGGGCTTCTGCATGGCTGCAGACCGTCATAACCAACGACATATCCAGGCTCTTTCCCGGAAAAGTCATGTATACCCTGCTCTGTAATGAAAAAGGGGGAGTTGTGGATGACCTTTTGATCTATCAGATAGCAGAGGAACAATACCTGCTCGTCCTGAATGCAGCCAATACGCAAAAAGATATAGAGTGGCTGCGTTCTCTTGCGGATGACAACGTGGAAATAAAGGATGTTTCCGATGCGTATGCGATGCTTGCTCTTCAGGGACCGGAGGCTGAAACCATTCTGCAGCGGCTTAGTTCGTTCGAGCTTTCCACCCTTGGTTCATTCCGCTTCCGGCAGGATATCCGTATCGGAAATATAAACTGTTTGGTTTCAAGAACAGGTTATACAGGAGAAGACGGATTTGAAATATATTGTCCGCCGTCAGGATCGACGGCATTGTGGAATATGCTGTTATCAGAAGGGAAACAGGAAGGGCTGCTGCCTTGTGGACTCGGGGCCAGGGATACGCTCCGAATGGAAGCGGGACTTCCTCTTTACGGCCATGAAATCAGTGAAACGATCAGTCCGCTGGAAGCGGGTCTGGGTTTTGCTGTAAAGCTGAACAAAGCCAGCTCTTTTATAGGAAAGGAAGCACTGGAGCAGGAAAAAGCAGACGGGCCGGTCCGTCGTATCATCGGTCTCAAAATGACCGAGAAAGGAATACCAAGAGCCGGGTATCCGGTTCTGAATGGAGACAGAGAAACGACCGGCTTTATAACGACCGGTACACATTCCCCCACGCTAGGAATTCATGCAGGCATGGCTTTGATAAAAAAGGAGGAAAAGAATGCCGGATATTATGTAGAGATACGCGGGAAGACACTGCAAGCCGAACAAATAAAGCTCCCTTTCTATCAAAGGAGGAAAAACCATTGAATTATAGATACCTTCCTATGACCGAAGAAGATAAAAAGGAGATGCTGCAGACGATCGGAGTGGAGAAAACGGACGATTTGTTTCAGGACATTCCTGAAAACGTGCGCACCGGTGAAGAGCTCAAACTGCCGGAGCCGCTGGCAGAACCACACCTTCTAAAAAGATTCAGGCAGTTAAGCGGGAAAAATGCAGATACTGCCACCTATCCATGTTTTCTCGGTGCCGGTGTCTATGACCATTATATTCCATCTGTTGTAGACCATGTCATAAGGCGTTCCGAGTTTTATACCGCCTATACCCCGTATCAGCCGGAGATTTCCCAGGGGGAACTGCAGGCCGTATTTGAATTTCAGACGATGGTAGCGTCCCTGACGGGGATGGATATCGCCAACTCTTCCATGTACGACGGCCACACGGCACTTGCTGAAGCTGCCTTGATGGCGGTCAGCCACAGCAGAATGAAAAGGCAGAAAATAATCGTATCGGAAAGTATTCATCCGGAATCCCTCGCCGTCGTTGAAACGTATGCTTCCGGACCTGACCTGGACGTCGTGCGGATACCTCTGAAAAATGGCGTAACGGATATGGAAGCATTGGAGCGCGAAATGGACAGCGGAACAGCAGCGGTGGCCGTACAGTATCCCAATTTTTTCGGAACGGTGGAAAAGCTGAAAGATATAGAAAAAGCGGTTCACCGCGAAAACGCATTATTTATTGTCTCCAGCAATCCACTTGCTCTTGGGATTCTTACACCGCCGGGTGATTTCGGAGCCGACGTCGTTACCGGAGACATGCAGCCCCTTGGGATTCCGATGCAGTACGGTGGTCCGCACTGCGGGTTTTTCGCTGTGAAGCGCCCATTAATGCGTAAAATGCCGGGCAGGCTGGTTGGGGAGACAGTGGATAAAGAGGGGAAACGCGGTTTTGTCCTTACCCTGCAGACTAGAGAACAGCATATCCGCAGGGACAAAGCGACATCCAATATTTGTTCGAACCAGGCATTGAATGCCCTGGCTTCTTCCGTTGCAATGGCCGCCCTCGGTAAAAATGGTATCCGTGAGATGGCACTGCAGAATATCCAAAAAGCCGGCGCCATGAAAGAAAAACTGAAGGAAGCAGGGATTCCGCTTGTTGATGAAGGACCGGTATTTAACGAGTTTGTAATTGATCTGGGCAGGGATGTTTCGTTTGTGAATCAACAATTATTTGAAAAAGGTGTGATAGGCGGACTTGATCTTGCTGAGGTCGATGACAATCGGACCGGGCAGATGCTTGTCTGTGTAACCGAGATGCGTACAAAAGATGAAATGACCGGATTCGTAGAAGCATTGGAGGGATGGAAAGCATGAATGATGAGCAGCCGCTTGTTTTTGAATGGAGCAGAGAAGGCCGGACCGGCCACTCGCTGCCGGAAAATGACGTACCGGAAACAGCTGTAGAAGATCTGCTGCCCCGTGAATACATCAGAAAAGAAGAGCCGGAACTTCCAGAGTTGTCCGAACTGGATTTGATGAGGCATTATACCGCTCTATCGGCAAATAACCACGGGGTCGATACAGGATTTTATCCCCTCGGCTCATGTACGATGAAATATAATCCCAAAGTACATGAAGATATAGCACGGATGCCCGGTTTTGCCCACATTCATCCATATCAGCCGGCCTCACAGATCCAGGGGGCATTGGAGTTGATGTATGCCCTTCAGTCTATGCTTTGTGAAATAACAGGGATGGATGAAGTAACATTGCAGTCGGCGGCAGGAGCCCAAGGAGAGTGGACCGGATTAATGATGATCCGTGCTTTCCATGAAGCAGCCGGTGAAACCGGGCGGCGCACGGTAATCATCCCCGATTCCGCGCACGGGACCAATCCTGCTTCTGCAAGAGTGGCCGGTTTTGATACGGTTACTGTGCGGACCAATGACGATGGCAGAGTGGATATCAACGATTTAAAGAAGAAGGCGGATGAAACCACGGCCGCGCTGATGCTTACCAACCCAAGCACACTGGGACTTTTCGAAAAAGAGATTATGGAAATAGCGGACGTGATACATGATGCAGGTGGAAAATTGTATTATGACGGTGCCAATTCCAATGCGATCATGGGAAAGACCAGACCCGGAGATATGGGATTCGACGTTGTCCATCTGAACCTGCATAAAACATTCACCGGTCCCCACGGCGGAGGCGGGCCGGGGAGCGGACCGGTTGGTGTCAAAAAGGATCTCATTCCCTACCTGCCAAAGCCCCTGTTGAAAAAAGGCAGGGACGGCTATTACTGGGACGGGGACCGGCCGGATTCGATCGGACGAGTCAAATCGTTTTATGGCAATTTCGGCATTAACGTTAGGGCCTGCGCCTATATTTGGACAATGGGCGCTAAAGGATTGAAGCAGGTATCGGAAAATGCCGTGCTGAATGCGAACTATCTGCTTACCAGGCTTTCACCGTATTTCGACGTGCCGTTCCAACACTTCTGCATGCATGAATTCGTGCTGTCCGGGAGACGGCAGAAAACAGAAGGGGTGTCCACGCTCGACATGGCCAAACGGCTGCTTGATTTCGGTTACCATCCGCCGACCATTTATTTCCCGATGAATGTGGAAGAGTGTATGATGGTGGAACCGACAGAGACGGAATCGAAGGAAACACTCGATGCATTTGCCGATGCGATGATAACAATTGCCCAAGAAGCCTCCGATGATCCGGAAACAGTCACCGGGGCTCCCCATACAACAGTGGTAAAACGCCTGGATGAAACAACGGCAGCTCGAAAGCCGAAATTAACATTCCAGCAACATAAAAACGCTCAAGGATAAGTTCCTTGAGTGTTTTTGGATAACTGTCTTACTTCTTTTTAATTTTTCCCGTCCATTTTTTGAAGCCCTTTTTCAATTGATAAACATCATTGTTGCCTGCTTTTTTCTGAACAATCCGGGCGGCCTGCCGGCTTCTTGCACCGGACTGGCAGTATAAATAGACAGGCTGGTCCTCCCTGATTTCGTTTATACGTTGTTTCAGCTGAGATAATGGAATATTGCGGGCTCCCAGAATATGGCCTCCGTTATATTCCTTGGGTTCCCGTACATCAATCAGTTGTGCTTTCCGGTATCCTTGGATAAACTCCTCCTGTGTTAATTCTGTTAAAAATCCCGGTTTCTTAAAACGCCGGTACAGAAGTACAATCAGGACAGCGAGCAGAATTCCCCATAATATCCATGTTAAAGTCATTCCCACCCCTCCTTTACGTGTACAAGACTACAAGGTGTATTATAATAAGGATTGGGCTTGTTAGCAAAGTTTAATTATTTTTCAAGCGGAAATCTTTTGCCGCGCCAGTTGGTTTGTTACACTAATTCTGCATGAATCGAAAATTTTATCAGGAAGCGGGGTAGAACATGAATAAAGAAACATGGTATTTCATAGATTCCGGCAGCTGTCCCCCCGCCTATAATATGGCGATGGATGAAATGCTTCTGCAGTGGCACAGTGAAGGAAACATTCCACCGGTGGTACGCTTTTATGGATGGAATCCAGCCACTTTGTCCATCGGCTATTTTCAGAAAGTACATAAAGATATTAATCTGGAGGCGGTACAGCAGCACGGTCTTGGTTTTGTGAGACGCCCGACCGGTGGACGCGGTGTGCTGCATGATAAAGAACTGACCTACAGCGTTATTGTATCGGAAGACCATCCGGAAATGCCGGCAACCGTAACAGAGGCATACCGCGTGATTTCGGAAGGAATTCTGGAAGGATTCCGGAATCTTGGTCTGAGTGCCGATTTTTCTATCCCACGCACGAAGGAAGAAGAAGAAGCATTGAAACACCCCCGGTCAGCGGTCTGCTTTGATGCTCCTTCCTGGTATGAACTGGTGGTGGAAGGCCGCAAAATCGCCGGGAGCGCCCAGACGAGACAGAAAGGTGTGATCCTGCAGCACGGATCCATTCTTCTCGATCTGGATGAAGACAAACTGTTTGATCTGTTTCAATATCCAAGCGAACGGGTAAGAGAGCGAATGCAGAAAGGATTTAAAAAGAAAGCGGCTGCCATCAACGAATTGACGGATGCACCGATTACGATGGAAAGCGTTTCTAAAGCCTTCCATGAAGGATTTGCCGAAGGTTTGAACGTCAACTGGAAACCTTATATATTAAGTACGGAAGAAGATGCGGCCGTACGTAAATTGGCGGAAGAAAAATATGACACAGAGGCGTGGAATTACAGGCGCTGAGTCAAAAACCGGCTTCATTCGGAGCCGGTTTTTGAGGTGCTGTGCCTTTATACATGTTTCCACTCTTGAAAAGCGTTTTGAAGCCTGTCTGTTAGCGAGCGGGATGGCAGTGTTTTTTCGATCGTTCCTGTCACCTTGTTAACTGGTACGATTTCATGGCTTGTACTGGAAATAAACAGTTCATCTGCCTTGTGAATGTCTTCCAGGCTGAAAGGCGTTTCCTGAAAAGAGATACCGAGTTCGCGGCAGATCCTTTTAATAAACTGCCTCGTAATTCCCTCGAGAATATAGTTGTCCGCCGGGTGCGTGTAAATGATCCCATCCCGGACCATATAAATATTCGTAGAGGAACCTTCTGTTACGGTACTTCCACGGTGGAGAAGGGCTTCATGACACCCATTGTCTTCGGCACGTCGTTTCGTCATAACATTCCCGAGCAGGTTAATGGTTTTGATATCGCAGCGGAGCCAGCGGATGTCTTCGGCAGCCCATACATTGATTCCCTCTGCCTGCAGGGATGAGGGAACTTTGTCTTCTCTGGTGAACGCGGTAAGGACAGGTGTCAGATCTCTGGAGTAAAGATGATTTCTGTCTTCAACCCCTCTGGTCATCTGAATGTATATGATACCGTTTTGCATGTGATTGGCCTGGATCAGAGACAACATATCGTCTTTTATGCCTTGCAGCGGTTTTGGCAGAGGGATATCAAGTTTGTCCGCGCTTCTGGAAAAACGGTCGAAATGTTCTTCCCACAAAAAAGGTGATCCGTCGTAAAGCCGTATGACTTCATAAATACCGTCGCCAAAATAATAACCGCGGTCTTTCAGGTCGATGCTTCCCTGGTCCTCCGGTATTAGTTGATCATGTATCCACACATATTTCATCGCTGTGTCCTCCTGTAACAGTTGTTTTCCCCATCAACTGTAACATAAATGGAACAGGCATAGAGAATAAGGAATGTCAAACACGAAAAACGATTATTTCCTTCTTCCGGACAATCATAGGTGAACATTGACAGGATTTGCTGTAATATGATTATTTTCAATATATAGTATAGTTTTAAAAATAAGAAGCACAATATATTGAGTATATGTCGGAATTTATGATAAACTTATACATACCATATAAGAAATGGGAGGAACAATAATGAGTACAACCATGCAGGAGACGATGACGATAAACCGGCAGAAATTAAATGAGGATATCTCCCATTTTCCGCAGGTTTATCCCGTCACCGAAGATATGCATGTCACCAAATCCGGTGTATCACGCCTGGTGATGCTGGACCGTTATACATTCAAGGATACGGAAAAACGAACACTGGCCGAAGGAGATTTTGTCGTACTGACGGTGAAGCCGGATCCAAAATTTCCGGCCCGCGGTTACGGATTTATTACGGAACTGGACTGGAGCACCGGTAAAGCGGAAGTGCTTGTAGACGAAAGTTTCCGCCAGGTTCTCGACGGCAGCGAAGCCGAGACCGGCAGAATCACCCGTACTCTGGACGTTATTGAAAAACCGCTCGAAATATATTATGAACAGATTGCTAAACGAAATGCTGAAGGGCTGTCGGATGTTGAGCCGACCCCGGAAAAACAGAAGGAATCGTTTGACTCATTTTATGAGGAACTGGTGCATATGAACTTTGTGCCGGCGGGACGTGTACTTTACGGAGCCGGTGCCGGTACAGATGTCACCTATTTTAACTGCTATGTGATGCCTTTTATTGAAGATTCACGGGAAGGGATATCAGAGCACCGCAAACAGGTCATGGAAATTATGAGCCGCGGCGGCGGGGTAGGCACAAACGGATCCACCCTGCGTCCGCGGAATACACTGGCCAGAGGAGTGAACGGCAAGTCGTCCGGGTCGGTCTCCTGGCTGGATGATATCGCCAAGCTCACTCATCTTGTCGAACAGGGCGGTTCCCGGCGCGGCGCCCAAATGATTATGCTGGCGGACTGGCACCCGGATGTGCTGGAGTTTATCATATCCAAAATGCAGAATCCACGCATATTACGTTTTCTCCTTGAGCATTCCGAAGACGAACAAATCCGTGCCCTTGTTCAGGAAAAACTGAAGTTCACCCTGCTGACCCCGATAGAGGAAACCCTTTATCAGGGTGTGTTGAATTACAAGGAAATCCCGGGACAAGGTGGATTTGACACGAAGGTCATCCAGGAAGCGGAAGAAAAGCTCCGCACCGGAGGCACGTACAGTGTGAACTCTCCGGAATTTCTGACCGGCGCCAACATCTCGGTCTGCCTGACGGATGAATTCATGAAAGCCGTCGAAAACGATGAAGATTACACCCTTCGTTTTCCGGACGTGGAAAACTACACGGAAGACGAGATGAAGCGGTACAATGAAGAATGGCAGGAATCCGGGGATGTCCGCGAATGGGAAGCAAAAGGGTTTGGCATCCGCACGTACCGGACGATAAAGGCGAAAGAATTGTGGAAATTGATCAATATCTGCGCCACGTATTCGGCGGAACCGGGCATTTTCTTTATAGATAACGCAAATGAACTGACAAATGCACAAAGTTACGGCCAGAAAGTGGTTGCCACAAATCCTTGCGGCGAGCAGCCGCTGGCTCCTTATTCGGTCTGCAATCTGGCAGCGGTGAATCTTGCCGAAATGGCAGATAAAGAAAAGAACACGGTTGATTTTGATAAACTCCGTAAGACGGTGGAAACCGGGGTCCGGATGCAGGACAATGTCATAGATGCGACGCCATATTTTCTTGAAGAAAATACAAAACAGGCAAAAGGCGAACGCCGTATCGGGCTTGGTGTAATGGGACTGCATGATCTCTTGATCTACGCCGAAACCGAATATGGTTCCGGGGAAGGCAATCAGCTTGTTGACGATGTTTTCAGGACGATTGCGGTTACGGCCTACCGGACAAGCATTGAACTTGCTAAAGAAAAAGGGAGCTTCCCTTTTCTTACAGGAACCACAGAAGAAGAAACACAAAACCTGCGCCAGGCCTTTGTTGAAACCGGCTATATGAAGAACATGCCGCAGGATATTAAAGACGGGGTTCTTGCCTACGGCATCCGGAATTCCCATCTTCTTACCGTTGCCCCGACAGGAAGTACCGGCACCATGGTGGGGGTAAGCACAGGTTTGGAACCGTATTTTTCCTTTAAATATTACCGCAGCGGCCGTCTCGGTAAATTTATTGAGGTAAATGCCGATATCGTACAGGAATATCTTGACCGCCATCCGGAAGCTGATCCGGATCATCTGCCGGACTTTTTCATTTCGGCGATGGATCTCTCGCCGGAAGCCCATGCCGATGTGCAGTGTGTCATACAGAAATGGGTGGACAGTTCCCTGTCCAAAACAGTGAACGCCCCGCGTGGTTACTCCGTCGAACAGGTCCAGAAAGTATATGAAAGGCTTTATAAAGGGGGAGCCAAAGGCGGTACCGTATATGTGGACGGAAGCCGGGACGCACAGGTTCTTACCCTGACCGCCGAAGAAAATGCTCCTGAAAACGATGCGGAATCAACGGCTGAAAACAGCAACGGCGATGATCCGAAAGTAGTGCTTGTTGATACCATCAAGGATGTCCGGGCCACCACCGTGAATTACGGCAACGAAATCGGAGATACCTGCCCGGTCTGCCGGGAAGGCACTGTAGAGGAAATCGGCGGCTGCAATACCTGCACCAACTGTGGCGCCCAATTGAAGTGTGGTCTTTAAAGGATTTAAAAGGTACACGGAGCTGTCCCGAAAAATGGGCCGGCTCCTTTTCATGAAGAACAGCTGAAAATCCTGACGAAAAACAGCCGGCCTTTGTCGATCGTGCTTCGTTCCTGTATACTGAAAAAGAAAACATTTTTGATTCGTATAAATGTGCCTGGACGTATTGGAGGAACATTCATGCCTACACCGAGTATGGAAGATTATCTGGAACGTATTTATCAATTGATGGAAGAAAAAGGGTATGCCAGAGTATCAGATATTGCCGAAGCGTTGGAAGTGCATCCTTCTTCTGTGACCAAAATGGTCCAGAAACTGGATAAGAAAGAATATCTCGTTTATGAAAAATACAGAGGACTGGTATTGACAGCGAAAGGAAAAAAAGTCGGGAAACGACTCGTGTACCGGCATGAACTGCTGGAAGATTTCCTTCACTTGATCGGTGTGGATGATTCCTTCATTTACAATGATGTCGAAGGGATTGAGCATCATTTGAGCTGGGAAGCGATCGACCGGATCGGCGATGTGGTGCAGTATTTTCAGGAAGACGATAAAAGAGTGCACAACCTCAAGGAAATACAACGGAAAAATGAATCCTGATCCCGGCAGATGCCGGGTTTTTTTAATTTCTTGGCTTAACGTTTCATTCAGACAGAACGCTTCTCCGCCGGCTTTTCACAATTCCGGTCCGGCGCCCATACGATAGCATCATAAGTATGAACATTAAGGGTGAAACACATGAATATAGACGGTGTGTTCGCAGGTGGCGGAGTAAAAGCTTTTGCATTTATAGGGGCGCTGCAGGAGATTGAAAAAAAGGGACTTTCTTTCGAACGTACGGCCGGTACGAGTGCTGGTGCACTGATGGCGGCCTTGATTCAGGCGGGTTATACATCTAAAGAACTGCGTTCCATCTTTATGCCGCTCGAAAGCTCTACGATCGTAGAAGAAACCTTTGTCAACGAACGATTTCCATGGCTTTCCTGGATTTCGGTATATTGGAGAATGGGTCTATATAAAGGTGATAAACTTGAAAAATGGATTTATAAACTGCTTGCCGCAAAACGAATTTATACGTTTAAGGATCTGCCTGCGGGTTCACTTAAAATTATCGCTTCCGACCTGACGGAAGGCCGGCTTCTGCTTCTGCCGGATGATCTTCCCAAATACGGGGTGGATCCAGACCGGTTTCCGGTAGCCCTGGCAGTAAAAATGAGCTGCACGCTTCCCTATATTTTTCAGCCCGTAAAATGGCGCACAAAGAAAAAAGACGTCCACATCATCGTGGACGGAGGAATTTTGAGTAACTTCCCGCTTTGGTTGTTCAAGAATGAACAGACCGGGGAATGCCGCAGACCGGTTATCGGTTTTCAGTTGTCTCCTTCCATGCAGGAAGAAATGCCTTCCCCGAAAATCAAGAATGCCCTCCGCCTGTATCAATCGTTGTTTTCAACGATGAGAAAAGCACATGATCTTCGTTATATATCCAAACATCAGGCCAAAAACATTGTATTTTTACCAGTGGAGAACGTGAAAAGCACGCAGTTTGATCTTGATATTCTTCAGAAAAAAGAACTGATTCAAATCGGTAAGTCAGAAACAAAGAAGTTTTTGCGTCATCACTTCCAGACAGTTGATTAGATGGTTATCAAAACGTGTGAAACGTTCTGGACTGTTGATTTAACCCAAGGCGCACGGAAATCGCGGGGAGAATAAGCGTGATCCATAACCCTGCGCCTGCGGCATGCAAAAAGAGTAAGACAGAGGCAGAAGGGAGCAGTACCTGAGCAGATGCAATTAAAAAAAGGCCTGCAGATCCGATCACGATTACAGCGATTTTTTTGTACATGACACTCGTGACCACCATCCTGCATTTCAGTCTTTCAACACTGTATCCGGCTCCCGAACCGAGCAGGAGTCCGGCATATGGGGCTCCATCCGGAAAAAGGAGCAGAAAAGAAGAGGGAAGGACGAGGGAAAAGGAAAACAGGTAAGGTTCCGGCATGCTGTTGATCCAGTCCATAGACCGGTATACGGCATAAACGATAAACATGCCGAGCAGTCCTCCCATTAAGATGTCCTCATAGGTATGGGGCGTATACAAAACGGTCATCATGACGGTGAAAAGTATGATTCCAAATGAAAACAGAGTGAAACGTCTATCCGACATTTCAGGGATGAGGTATCCCCAAAAGGACACAGCAAGCTGGACCTCTTTCGAAGGAAAGGTAAAACCACCGTTTTCGCCGTCCGGCAACGGCAGAAACATATGTTTGACCAGACCATGAAAATATATGCTGAGTGCTAAAACAATGAGAAGTTTTCCTCCCGCCGGTTTGTCCACTGTCCAGTATAAAAGGGCTGCCATCATGACAAAAATCCACTCATTTGTAAAAACTTGAAACATCTCCCCGGACCACCCCATAGATCTCTCCCCTTTCTTGAACCCGGTGAGCCGTATCGGTTTCAGGCAGCTGCTGAAGGGCTGTCGTCGTATAAACAAAAAACCAGGCTCAGGTTAAAAGAGAGCCCGATTTTTTTTCCGGTTTTTCCTACCTTCAATGACAGTTAAGTTATGGTCATTTTTTCGTTTCGCACCTGTCCTGGGCGGGCGCTTCGGCCCGGTTTTATTTTTGGCCTGCTGTCTGGCGGCTTTCTGATACTTTTTGTCCGAAGATACAGGTCTGCCGCTGGAAGCTTTCGGTCCGGCGGCTTTCTGGTATTGATTCAACGAAACCCGCTTCATGATGACTCTCGTAAATAAAAAATATAAACCGACGGCGACTGCCGTACCGACCAGGATATAGGTGAGAACTCCGATCGGATTTGTGACAAGCTGATAGCCGAGACCGAGGACGGCAAGGCCGAAAACAACGAGAAGGATCGGGTTGCCTGGCAGCCGGGACATAAGATCACCTCCAATAATGGTAAACCCTCTGCAGAACTACGCCGTTTCTCTGCGTAGACATTATGGATCGGCCGGAATGACGAGACGCTTCTTATTACTTCTATTTTACACGATTTAATCGTTTTCCTCTATAGCGGAAGCATGTTGAAAAAATCCATTGATAGTTTATCCATTCCCTTTTTTAAAAAAATTACACATGAAATTCAGCTTTCACTGCCTCCTCCCGGTATGAAACCGGACATCTCATTTCATACTAGGAAACAGGAGGTGGCGTAGTGAACGAGGAATGGATGTATAATCAGAAAGTTGCAGGCATTGGATTTTTCGGCGGGTTGTTTTGGAGTATCATTGGTTATGCGGCGTATCTGCTGAATTTCACAGAGTGGGGGCCGGCAATGGCGGTTCTTCCCTGGGCACTGCCGGAATGGAAAGAAACATATCTTGGTCATCTGGCAGGCATTGTATTTATCGCACTACTTTCGGTCGTAACAGCATTTGTCTATCGTTTTCTATTTCAGAAATGGGAATCGATCTGGATGGGAGCAGCTTTTGGAGTGATGCTGTGGGTGGTTGTTTTTTATTTCCTGCACCCTGTCTTTCCAGGAAAAGAGCCCGTCACATCGATGAGCTTGACAAACATAGTGACAACGATTTGTCTTTATTTAATGTACGGAGTATTTATCGGTTATTCGGTAGCGTATGAATACAGCCAGCTGCAGCAAAGGAAGGCTTGAACTATCCAAGAAAGGGTCCTTGTGATACACTGGCAGACAGGACAAGGAGAAGACTTGGAGGGAAGATCATGAGCGAAAAAGTGGAAAACGTAAGAGAGCAGCTCCACGGTCTGGAAGCTGATGCTGTTATGATAGACAGCCCCGCCAACCGCCGCTATATTTCCGGATTTACAGGGACAGCAGGTGCTGTATTAATTACGCGGGAGCAGGCTTATTTTATTACGGATTTCCGGTATACAGCTCAGGCGGAATCAGAGTGCCCTGCGTTTGACGTAGTCCGGCAAACCTCTTCTGTTTACGAAAAGGCCGGTGAGCTGCTGAAAAAAGAACAGGCTTCCGTGCTTGTATTTGAAAAAGATCATGTGAGTTATGCTGCGTATGAGGCATTGAAACGACATACATCAGCGGAACTTAAACCGATGAGCGGCATGGTGGAGAATATAAGGCTTATCAAGAATGAAGACGAGCTTGAAGTGCTGCAGCAGGCGGTGGATATAGCCGACGATGCATTTGAGCATATTGCCGCTTACATAAAACCTGGTATCAGGGAAATCGATGTGAGCAATGAACTTGAATTTTTTATGCGGCGCCAGGGAGCCGTTTCGTCCTCCTTTGATATTATTGCCGCATCCGGGTCGAGAAGCGCTCTGCCGCACGGTATTGCCTCGAACAAAAAAATACAGAAGGGTGAACTTCTGACACTTGATTTCGGGGCGTATTTTCAGGGATACTGTTCCGATATTACACGAACCGTCGCGGTAGGAGAGCCTCCCAGCAGACTTCGGGAAATATATCAAGTCGTGTATGAAGCACAGTTGAAAGCTGTTGAAGAGATAAAACCCGGGATGACAGGTGCTGAGGCGGATGCCACTGCAAGAGATCATATTGTAAAGCACGGATTCGGAGAGTATTTCGGTCACGGACTTGGTCACGGTCTCGGAATGGAAGTACATGAAGGACCAAGACTTTCACCGAAATCCGATAAAGTGCTGGAACCCGGCATGGTAGTGACTGTTGAACCCGGCGTGTACATTCCTGATACCGGCGGTACACGGATCGAAGATGATATTGTATTGACGGAAAACGGTGCGGATATATTATCGAAGTCTCCGAAAGAGTTAATGATTCTGGGATAATAAATCGTGAACACGCTGTATATGTGTTATAGTGAAAGAGAAAATTGATTTGGCAGAGATGGAGGAAATAGGTATGGTTTCAGTAAATGACTTAAAAACAGGGTTAACTGTAGAAGTAGAAGGGGATATCTGGCAGGTTGTAGATTTTCAGCATGTGAAACCCGGTAAAGGCGCGGCGTTTGTAAGAACGAAGCTCCGCAGTCTCCGCTCGGGAGCAACACAGGAAAAGACATTCCGGGCCGGAGAAAAGATTAACCGGGCCCATATCGAAAACAGAAATATGCAGTATCTGTATTCCAGTGGGGACATTCATACATTTATGGATATGGAGACATTTGACCAGATTGAATTGACAAGTGACCAGATCGAATATGAAAAGAACTTCCTTAAAGAAAACATGGAAGTAAAGATTATGTCTTACGGATCCGAGACCCTCGGACTCGAACTGCCGAATAATGTGGAACTGGAAGTGGCGGAGACAGAGCCCGGTGTGAAAGGGGACACTGCTTCCGGCGGATCGAAACCGGCCATTCTGGAAACAGGATACAAAGTACAGGTGCCCTTTTTTGTCAACGAAGGAGAAAAACTCGTCATTGATACGAGAAAAGGTGAATATGTCTCCAGAGCTTAACCCCAAAGCCTCCGGCTCACCGGAGGCTTTTTTTTTGTATATGGACCACCTCAAGGGTTTGCTTCAGCGGTTCTAGCTGTTTTTCCATTGAATAAAATGTACAAAACGCTTTGGAGGACAACCAATGGAACAAATTTTGTCCCTTCTTCCGGTTCATCTTCATTCACCGTTGATTTCTGCACTGGAGACAGGGGCCGTCGAGGAAATAAGATTGAGGATTCACCAGGCGGTGGAAGTGACTTCCGCTGGAAAAACCGTGTTTTTAACGGACGACAATGGACGGTTCTATATCATGAGAGAGGAGGATATGGAATATACATTACATCAGCTGAGCGAATATTCCCTGTACGCTTTTCAGGAAGAAATGAAACAGGGTTATATTACCACCAGAGGGGGGCATCGTGTCGGTATCGGCGGACAGGTGGTACACGAAAATGGTGTAATTCAATCCATCAAGCATGTCCGCTATTTCAATATCAGACGGGCAGCGGATCACCCGGGGGCCGCCAGGCCGTATGTAAAACGGCTCCTACAGGTGCCCTGCAGTCATACGTTGATATTTGGTCCGCCCCAGGCGGGAAAAACCACGTTTCTCCGTGATCTGGCAAGATCTGCCAGCGATGGAATGCCGGATTGGCAGATTCCGTCGAGAAAAGTAGCGATTGTGGATGAACGCTCGGAGATTGCAGCCTGTTACCGCGGGGTACCCTCCTTTCCAGTGGGAAAGCGGACAGACGTGCTCGATGCCTGTCCGAAAGCGGAGGGAATGATGATGATGATCCGTTCCATGAGTCCGGATATTATTATTGTAGATGAAATCGGGAGGCAGGAGGATGCCGATGCTGTCATGGAAGCTGTACATGCAGGTGCTGCCGTTTTCTGCAGCGTGCATGCCGGTTCATTTCAGGAACTCCGGCAGCGTCCGGTCCTTGCTGAGCTTCTTCGAGCTTCTGTGTTCCAACATATTCTTCAAATCGAACGAAAAAAAGGACAAGTCAAAGCGACAATGGAACAATTCGTATGAAAAGCAGGGAGGATCAGGATGAGCTGGCTTGGAGCAGCATTTATTTTAACCGCTTGTACGTGGGCGGGATTCGAATTTTCCAGAAAACTGACCGAACGTCCCCGGCAGCTAAGGCAGTTAAGAACGGCTCTGCAGAGTTTTGAAGCAGAAATCATGTACGGCATGAGTCCTCTGCCGGAAGCAAGCCGGAAAATGAGCAGTCAGCTCCCGCCCCCTGTTTCCTTTCTGTTTCTTCACTTTTCGGATTACCTGAAACGCGGGGAACGGAATGTCGATGAAGCGTGGACGAAAAGTCTGGAAAGCGTCTGGCCCTATACGGCACTTGCCTCCCGTGAAAGAGAAATTCTGGAACAGTTCGGGACCACGCTCGGCAGATTTGAAAAGACGCAGCAGCAAAAGCAAATAAGACTTGCAATGATACACCTGGAAAAAGAAGAACAGGAAGCAAAAGAAAATGAAAAACGTTACGAAAAAATGTCAAAATCGCTCGGATTTCTCGCCGGGCTCCTTATCATAGTCATGTTCATGTAGCGGTGGGTTTTCGCTGCAGGAAGGAGGGACAATAGTGGCCTATGACGTAAATACAATTTTTCAGATTGCCGGTATCGGCATAATCGTAGCAATGATCCACACGGTACTGAAACAAATGGGAAAGGAAGACTGGGCACACTGGGTCACCCTCATCGGCTTCGTGGTCGTCCTTTACATGGTCGCTTCCATTATCGATGAACTATTCCAGAAGATTAAAAGTGTTTTTTTGTTTCAGGGATAGGAGGCGGTGGCTATTGAAATCGTACAGGTCGTCGGTTTCGGTTTGATCGCCGTATTTTTAATTATCATCGTCCGTGAACAGAATCCTGCACTTGCTTCAGCTATCGCACTTGCAGCGGGCGGCATGATCTTCCTTTTCGTTACGGTTCCGCTGCAGTCGGCGGTGGAGCTGATTGCTGCACTTTCCGGACAAGCCGGGATTAATCATATGTATATCCAGACATTATTAAAAATCATCGGCATTGCCTACCTTGCTGAATTTGGCGCTCATCTGGCACGCGACGCCGACCTGGAATCCATCGCTGCCAAAATAGAACTGGCCGGCAAAATGCTGATTATCATGCTTGCCGTTCCGATTTTTCAGGTATTGGTTGAAACAGTGATGTCTCTGCTTCCGGGTGGAGTGTAAGGAGATGAAAAACATGAAGTACCGGGCTGCGCTCCTTGTATGTGTGATATGTGCAGCTGCCTCCTTTTTTCTGCCGGCTGTATCCGCCGCCGATATGAACATGGATGAAGGAAGAGAAGAGGTACAGGATATCAAAGAGAGCCAGATGGAAGAGGTAAACCTGGGTGATATTACGGAATATTGGGAAAATATCAATAATGAATACGGTGCCTATTTACCGGAATCACAAAAAGGACCACTGCAGGATTTTCTCACTGGAGATAAACAGTTTGCCCCCAAAGAATGGGGAGGTGCATTTCTGAAGTATATTTTTCATGAAGTGACCGCAAACGGAAAATTAATGGGTACCCTCCTCATTCTGGCCGTATTCAGCGCTGTGCTGAAAGCCCTGCAGAATGCATTTGAAACAGAAGTTGTAAACAAAGCGGCCTATGCCGTTGTTTTTCTCGTGTTTATTGTTATTGCTTTAAACAGTTTTTATCTTGCCATGAATTATGTGGAAGAAACGGTAGGAGGAATGGTTCATTTTATGATCGCCCTGCTGCCGTTAATGCTTGCACTGCTGGCTTCAAGCGGGGCGGCCGCATCTTCAGCTTTGTTTCACCCGCTCGTCGTGTTTCTGGTGCAGTCGAGCGGTCTGCTTATTGAAAATCTAATTTTGCCGCTCCTGTTTTTTTCTGCCGTTATCAGCATTGTCAGCAGTCTGAATGAACATATAAAGTTGACGAAACTGGCTGATCTGCTTCGCAGGACAGCGATGGGTATTCTGGCTTTGTTTTTCACAGTATTTCTCGGGGTGATTTCCGTTCAGGGGGCAACAGCGGCGGTGACAGACGGTGTTGCCGTCCGGACAGCGAAGTTCATTGCAGGAAACTTTGTGCCGGTGATCGGACGGGTGTTTACCGACGCTGCAGATACCGCCCTTGGCGCTTCCGTTCTCTTGAAAAACACTGTCGGCCTCGCCGGGCTGTCGATTCTCTTTCTTATCTGTGCGTTTCCCGCCGTTAAGATACTGGTGATCAGTTTTATTTTTCATTTTACAGCAGCAATTGTACAGCCGCTGGGGGACGGGCCGCTGCTTGAAGCACTATCGGTTCTTGGGAAGACTCTTTTATCAATGTTTGCGGCTTTGGCAGCGGTCTCCTTTATGTTCTTTCTGGCGCTGACACTGATCATCGTATCAGGGAATATTTCTTTAATGGTGAGGTGAGAGGATGGATATATTTCATGAATGGATGAGCCATCTGATTATTTTTCTGCTGGCTGCCTTTTTACTTGAACTTCTTCTCCCTTCTTCTTCCTTTCAGAAATATGCAAGACTTGTGCTGTCGTTTATTTTGATGCTTCTCATTATCGAACCTCTTATTGAAATCACCTCACTTGACGCAGAACAAAAGGTGAAACAAACGATGAACGAATGGAGAAAGGAGGCTTTTCAGGTTGGCTCGATGGAGTCGGAAATTGATCAGCAGAAAAACGAAATAGAATCCGGACAAGATGCATATATTTCACAACAGGTATCCAGACGCCTGCTGGAAGAAGTTGAAGAAGGCGTTCAGGAACAATGGGGATGGGAGGTGGAAAGCGTATCAACAGAAACTTCCGGAGACAACGGTGCAGAAGGACCGTTGTCCGTTCGGGTTGTTCTTCGTGATAAGAGTGAAGAAAGAAAACAGGAGAGCGGTGGAATAGAGCCCGTTCGTATTCATGTTGACAGTGATGAAACAGATGATGCCGGGAAGAAACAAGGCAGCTTGAACGATATCCGCACATATCTGGCTGAAACGTGGGAAATGCAGGAAGAGAGAATTGACATTTCTATAGTGGAGGAGGGGGATCGTGGAGGATAAGAAAAATAATATCTCCATTAAAAAGCTGAAAGAGTGGCTTGGACGCGGTGAGGACAGGTCTTCTTCCAAAACTTCTGTTCCTTTGTATCTGGGCATTCTACTTTTGGCGGGTATTATTTTCATGGCTGCCGGTGCGTTTACCGGCGGGGAAGAAGAAACAGAATCACTGCCGGGGCCGACACCGGATTCAGAAGAGACAAGCCGGGAGAACCCCCCTTCATCCAATACAGAAGAGATAGAAAAAGAAATGCAGAACAGACTGCAAACCATGCTGGGAAACATTTCCGGCGTTCAGAATGTCACAGTTATGCTGACGCTGCAGAGAACAGAAAAAAATGTATATGAAAAAGATCGTACCCTGCGGCAGCAGACTACAAATGAAGAAGACCAGGAGGGGGGAACGCGTGTTCTTGAAGAAGGGACATCTGAAGAACAGCTTGTCATTGTACAACAAGACGGGGAAGAATCACCGCTTCTTCTCTATAAAGAAAAACCAAAAGCAAAGGGGGTGCTTGTGGTTGCCGACGGTGTAGAGGATCTGGAAGTGAAAGAATGGGTGGTGGAAGCTGTAACCAGAGTGTTGGATATTGCTCCTCATAAAGTGTCCGTGTTACCGAAAGATCAAACGGAAGGGGAATGAGAATGGTGTTAAAAAAACAGACAGTCTGGCTGATGACAATGATCAGTTTAACTATTGTGCTGGCCGTTTATTATGTAACATCACCGGAAGATACAGCTACAGAAGACACAACAGACCAGGAAGAAACGGCATCGGTAATGGAAGATGAAGAGCTGGCTGAGTGGCTCTCGGATGAAGAAATGGAAACGGCGGTGGAAGAAACTGACCCTGCAGAAGGTGAAAACCCGGACCAGGAGGCAGCAGCGCCGGAAGAAACGACGGACAACCTTTTCAGTGAATTCCGGATGGAAAGAGATGAATCAAGAAGCCGTCTTCGGGAAGAATATACAGAAACGATTGCTTCAGAAGACTTTTCAGCTGCGGAGAAGAGTGAAGCTTATGAAAAAAGGGAAGCATTGGAAGAACAGCAGCACCGTGAAAGCACACTGGAGAATTTGATTGAGGCGGAAGGGTATGAAGAGGCAGTTGTGATTCCCAACGAAGAAAACACCCGGATCATTGTTGCGGCAGAAACCTTATCGGAAACGGATGCAGCAGCATTGAACCGGCTCGCTTATGAACAGCTGGGTGAACAGGAGGTGGTGATCGGCCACCGCGCGGCAGGTCAGAACTAATTGTTGAAAACCTGTATTTCCATACCTTATTGGGTGGATACAGGTTTTTCTTTTTTGCGAAGCATGCTGGAGGATATAATGAAAAAAAGGCGTCGGCATGATATAATTTAACAGGATACAGCAATGTATGATCAGTAAAGGAAATGAGGAGAGATTGTTCATGGAATGGGCGGACTTAACCGAAGGTGCCAAGGCGGTGCTGGAACAGACAAGAAACATGAAGAATGATCAAATACAGATCGTTGAATTTGAAGTGGGATTCGAACATGAATACGGAGAGGGAGACAACACCTACACGGTTTCCATTCAGGAAGATGATTACGAGAACTTGAAGAAGTTCACAAAAGAAAATGAATACGGGGATAAGTATCATATGGCCCGTAATAAAAATATTGTAAAGATCATTCTGCTTGAAGACGGGAAAATTCCGGATAATCTTTCGGAGTTTCCGGTATTTCGACAGTACAAATTTGATTATATTCAGAAGAACGAAGAATCCGGAGACGCGGAGGAGACATCAGAAGAAAGTGAAGAAGATCAGGAGTAATAAAGCGGTAAACGGTTCAGCTGAAACAGCCCTGGAGGTGAAAGGCGTGAGTGAATACCGGATGATCGATCTTGAAGAGGAAAAAAACGAACTGGGGAGTATTGAGATATCCCCTGAGGTCATTGAAGTGATTGCCGGTCTGGCAGCCTCGGAAGTGGATGGCGTGTATGCGCTCAGGGGGAACTTTGCGGCTGGTGTAGCCGAACGGTTCGGCAGAAAAAATCACGGTAAAGGTGTCAAGGTGGAACTGCTGGAAGACGGAGTGAACCTCGATGTTTCACTGCAGCTGCAATACGGAGTGTCTGTTCCGGAAGTGGCAGCAGAAGTGCAGACCAATATTCAACAGGCTCTCGAGACAATGACTTCCATTACCGTTGAAGCGATCAACGTACATGTGCTCGGCATTCAACTGGAAATACAGGAAGAAACGCAGCAGGTCTGAAAGGGCACGGATGAAAAGAAGGAGTAAAAGCAATGAATCGACGTTTAGCAAGACTGCGGGCAGTGCAGATATTATATCAAATAGATCTCACCCAGACGCAGTGGGAGGAAGCATTGGAAAACACCCTTGAAGATGATGAAACAGCGGATGATTTTCTTCTGGAAGCTGTTCAGGGTACGTTGAAACATGGGGAATCCATTGATGAAGCTGTCCGGAATCACCTGGAACACTGGACGCTGGAAAGGGTGGGAAATGTGGACAGGGCGGTGCTCCGTGAAGCTGTTCACGAGATGATGCATATGGAAGAAATCCCCCTGCATGTCAGTGTCAATGAAGCGGTGGAAATCGCAAAAGCTTTTGGAGGAGAAGAATCCGGTAAATTTGTCAACGGAGTACTCTCCAGTATTCTGCAAAGTTATGAACGATGAAGGAGGAACTTTTATGGCAGCGGAAATTATAAGCGGGAAGGAAGTGGCGGCAAGTCTCCGCGGACAGATTAAGGAAGAAGTGCAGTCACTTCGGGATACTGTCACACCGGGTCTTGCTGTAATTCTGGTCGGGGACAACCCGGCTTCCAGGTCTTATGTAAAAGGAAAAGAGAAGGCGTCTGCCGAGGCAGGCATCTATTCGGAACTGACAGAAATGACGGCAGATGTATCAGAAGAAACACTTTTAAATAAAGTGCAGGAGTACAATGATAACCCGGACATTCATGGGATCCTTGTGCAGCTTCCGCTTCCGGACCACATATCTGAAAAGAAGGTCATTGAAAGCATTTCTCCGGAAAAAGACGTGGACGGCTTCCATCCGATTAATATCGGACGCATGATGACGGGGCAGGACGCCTTTCTGCCGTGCACTCCTTACGGCATTCTGCAGATGTTAAAATATAAAGACATTCCCGTCGAAGGAAAGCATACCGTTATCATCGGCCGGAGCAACATCGTCGGCAAACCGGTCGGCCAGCTGCTTCTGAACGAAAATGCAACGGTTACATACTGTCATTCTCGAACTCCTGATCTAAAGCAGTTCAGTGCAGCAGCGGATATTGTGATAGCCGCTGCCGGAAAGGCTGAATTTGTCACGGAGGAATACATTAAAGACGGAGCTGTCGTGATTGATGTGGGGATGAACAGAAAAGAAGACGGTTCCCTGTGCGGAGATGTGGCGTTTGATGAAGTAAAGGAGAAAGCTTCTTTTATTACACCGGTTCCCGGCGGTGTGGGCCCTATGACCATTACCATGCTGTTATATAATACCCTGCAGTCGGCGAAAAGATTGGCGGCAGGTGAACAGGAAAAATGAGTCTGGACGGGCAGTGGCTTACGGTCTCCCAGCTCACGACAAGAGTAAAAAAAACCATTGAAATGGATGATCAGCTTCAGCAGGTGTGGCTCCGTGCTGAAATTTCCAATTTTAAGAAACACAGCCGCGGGCATATGTATTTCACCTTAAAAGATGAAAAGGCGAAAATTTCAGCTGTGATGTTTGCGGGGAACAACCGTAAACTGTCCTTTGCACCTGAAAACGGCATGAAGGTGCTGCTTAAAGGACATGTGTCGGTATATGAACCATTCGGTCAATACCAGCTTTATGTACGGGAAATGGAACCCGACGGGATCGGACAGCTGTATATCCGGTATGAACAGCTGAAAAAAAGCCTTGAGGAAGAAGGCTTATTCAGTGAAGAGCGGAAAAAGCCGCTGCCGGCATTTCCCAAAGAGATCGCCGTGATTACTTCCCCTACGGGAGCGGCGGTAAGGGACATAATAACGACATTGAAACGGAGATTTCCCCCGGCCCGGATCACTCTTTTCCCGGTGCTTGTTCAGGGGAAGGAAGCTCCTTCTTCCATTGTCCATGCCATGGACCAGGCGGACTCCGGGTCCTTTGATGTCATACTGTTTGGAAGAGGCGGGGGTTCGATTGAAGAGCTGTGGGCATTTAATGAAGAAATAGTAGCACGGAAGATTGCCGCTCTGACGACGCCGGCTGTATCTGCTGTAGGGCATGAAACGGACTTTACCATATCCGATTTCACGGCGGATGTACGTGCTGCCACCCCGACAGCGGCTGCTGAACTGGCTGTACCTGTATTGTCCGAATGGACAGCCGCTCTGGAACAGCTGAAAGCAAGGATGTTCCGTGCTTTGAAAACGACAACGGACAGAAAAAGGGAGAACCTGAACCGTCTGGACCGGTCGTATGCTTTCCGCTATCCCTCCCATCTGCTGAAACAGAAGGAACAGGAATTGGACAGACTGCTCGATCGTATGGACAAAAGCCTGGAACAGCGTAAAAAAAACGGAGAAAGGTCGCTGCAGTCTTTAACAGCCCGGCTGCAGCGCCGGCATCCCAGCCGCCTGCTTGAAAAAGAAAAAGAGAGGCTCTCCTCTCTTCATGCGCGTGCCGATAAATCCGTGGCCCGTATAGCAGCGGATAAACGAAGTCAATTTCAGCATGTGCTGCAGAAGCTGCGCATTCTCAATCCTCTGGATATCATTGACCGGGGATACCAGGTCACCTATACCCAATCAGGTAACCTTTTGACTTCCATCTCGCAGGTAAACAAAGGAGATGAGATCACCATGTATCTCCGGGATGGACAGGTTCGTGCGGATGTAGACAGCGTATCGGAAGCAGAGCTCAAGGACAGGTTCAACGAAAAAAACAGGGAAGGAGGCGGTTATCATGAGTGAAGAAGAAAACCAGCAGGAAGACGTATCTTTTGAACAGGCTATGGAAAAGCTGGAAAAAATTGTAGAGAAACTGGAAGAAGGAGAAGTTCCACTTGAAAAAGCCATAGCGATGTATCAGGATGGAATGACTTTATCGAACACCTGTCATGAAAAGCTTCGGCAGGTGGAAGAACAGATGGACCGGATCGTGGAAGAGGACGGCGAAATAAAGCCTCTTACGACAGAGGGGGAGACAGAGTGAGCCTTCCGGAATTGAAACAGTTCATGGATATCCATAAAAAAGAAATTGATCAGAGACTGCCTTCATATATTGATGCGATGGAAGGACCCGACACCCTGAAAGAAGCGATGACTTATTCCATACAGGCGGGCGGTAAAAGGGTCCGCCCTCTTTTAATGCTCGCGGCGGTATCGGCTTTCCGCAAGGTGGAAGAGCAGGATTATCAGGCCGCATGCAGTGTGGAAATGGTCCATACATATTCCCTTGTACATGATGATCTGCCGGCCATGGACGATGATGATTACCGGCGCGGTATGGCGACAAACCATAAAGTGTATGGAGAAGCTTTTGCGGTTCTTTCAGGAGACGGCCTGCTCTCAAAAGCTTTTGAAATGATCAGTACATTAACTCATATCAGTGCGGAGAGGAAACTCAGGCTGGTTACTGAATTGTCAAAAAGCTCCGGACTTGAAGGGATGGTCGGCGGGCAGGCTGCCGACCTGGAAGGAGAAAACAGAAGCCTGGAACTGAAGGAGCTGGAATATATCCATGACCACAAAACCGGAGCCCTTCTTACGTATGCCGTTACGGCAGGAGCTGTTCTTGGAGACGCACCGGAACAGGATATCGAAAAACTGAAAATCTTTTCCAGGGATTTAGGCCTCGTTTTTCAGATCCGGGATGACATCCTTGATATTGAGGGAGATGAAAAGGAAATGGGAAAGGCTTCCGGAAGCGATGCAGGAAGCAATAAAAGCACCTACCCCAGTCTATTGACGATGACAGGTGCAAAAGAAAAGCTCATCTTCCACGCTGAAAAAGCAAAATCCTCTCTTCCATCTGATTCTTCGTACACATCACTTCTCCGGGATTTTGTCGATTATGTGGCAGAACGGGTTCATTGACGCATACGGCATGAGGGTATCATTTGTGGTGTTTCTCTCATTCATGATATAATCAAGGTAACAAAATCGGATGGTGCAGTATTCTAGTCGATTCTCCATTCTCGAGGGCGGGCCTAAAAATCCGCTGAAGGGCATATCGATGAAGTTCCTGGTGTCGGCTCGAGGCGCCCAGCCTTGGGTCGATGCTGGGAGTAAAGGTGTAAGGGCGATCCACAAAGGCATGTGGGCGTGAACCCTTTCACCGCGGAGGCCTTTTCTTCATTGAAAAGGTAAGACCTGCAGTGCGGGCCGAAGGGAAGGTCTGCTTGCAGCGTAGCCTGCCTTGAGTGGAGCTGCGGGGAAGAAGGCAGATAGGAAGATAATAACGCTTGGCCGGCGGTTATCTTCCTATTTTCTGAAACCTGCTCTGCAAAAGAGGCTAAGAGAGTGGCACGGAATTGCCGAGGAAAACTCCTAGACTGTTCCAGATGGACGGATGAAGTGGATTGCAGTGTGTTCTAAGTGGTAATCCAGTCTGATGTGCGGCAACGCCATCAACCGGCCTTTAAAGGGAAACCGCCGGAACGGCGACGATCCGGCAGGCCGGTGGGAAAACCTACTGGACCTAAGACACAATGTTTACTCTTCATGCCGGCCATCCGGTTTTTACATAGCTTTAGTATGTCCAATGTCTTCAAAAAATATCAGGTGATACGTAAAAAATGAAAAGTATCTGGAAAGAATCTATACGATGGAGTCGTTTTATTGCCGTTATCACGCTGGTGTTAGCGGCTATTTTTTCAATGGTTTCCACCGCTTTTCTCTCCGGAGTCGGATGGGCGGTCGGCATGCTCATTGTATTCATTATTGTAATGACGGGTGTGTTTTTTGATATGATTGGGGTGGCTGCCACAGCCGCGTCGGAAAAGCCTTTTCACGCCATGGCCGCCAAAAAACTGCCCGGTGCCTATCAGGCCATGTTAATAACGAGAAATGCGGATAAAGTAGCCAATTTCTGTGCAGACGTAATCGGCGACATTTCCGGTGTTGTAAGCGGTACAGCCGCGTCAGCGGTTGTTCTGCAGCTTACGTTTGCCGCAGGCGCCGGTGACGGCAGCTCACTGCAGTTTGTACTGAATGTTATTTTCACGGCTGTGGTGGCCGCACTGACAGTAAGTGGGAAAGCTCTCGGCAAAACCTTTGCCATCACAAAATCAACGTCTATTATATATCAGGTCGGCCGAGTCATTTATATCAGTGAAGATAAGCTGAAAATAAAAATATTTAAGAAGAAAGAAAAAAACATGTAGACCATATTAAACTCCGAAAGTGAGGGTTCACTTGATGGACGTAAACATGATACAGGATCCGGCATTCATCAAAAACTGCAGCCGTACCGAATTGAAGGAACTGGCCGGAGATATAAGAGATTTTCTTATTCAGCAGCTCTCGGTGACAGGCGGCCATCTAGGGCCGAATCTTGGAGTAGTGGAACTCACCCTTGTCCTGCATGCTCTGTATGAAAGTCCGGAAGATAAACTGGTATGGGATGTGGGCCACCAGACATACGTTCATAAGATTCTGACAGGCAGAGCCGGGCAGTTTGATACGCTTCGGAAGTATCAGGGATTGTGCGGTTTTCCTAAACGCAGCGAAAGTATCCATGATATATGGGAAACCGGGCACAGCTCCACCTCTCTCTCGGCAGCTATGGGTATGGCTGTGGCTAGAGACATAAAGGGAACCGATGAACAGGTGGCGGCGGTTATCGGGGACGGCGCCCTCACCGGCGGCATGGCGCTCGAAGCACTGAACAACATCGGCCATCAGCAGACCAACATGACGATCGTGCTGAATGATAATGAAATGTCCATCGCCCCAAATGTTGGAGCTCTCCACAGTATTCTCGGCCGTCTGCGCACGATGGGCAGATATCAGAAAGTAAAAGACGATCTCGAATACCTCATCAAAAAAATCCCGGCTTTCGGAGGGAGGCTTGCTTCAACAGCGGAACGGCTGAAAGACAGTCTGAAGTACCTTCTTGTTTCCGGTATGTTTTTTGAGGAACTCGGATTTACGTATCTCGGTCCGGTGGACGGCCATGATTTTGAAGATCTCACGTCTAACATTAAATATGCCCGTGATACGGATGGGCCTGTTATTGTTCACGTACTGACGAAAAAAGGAAAAGGATATGGTCCTGCGGAAAAAGATGCTAAAGGCACATGGCACGGTCTGGGTCCTTATAAGATCGAGTCGGGGGAAGTCGTGAAAAAACCGGGACCGCCTGCTTACAGTGCAGTTTTCAGTAATACCCTCCAGCGGATTGCTGCCGGAGACAACAGAGTGGTTGCCCTCACAGCTGCAATGCCGGGAGGGACAAAACTGGATCAGTTCAAAGAGGTGTTTCCGGACCGCATGTTTGACGTCGGGATTGCCGAGCAGCATGCCGTAACAATGGCAGGGGGACTTGCCACGCAGGGAATGAAGCCGGTATTTGCTGTATATTCCACCTTCCTGCAGCGCGGGTACGATCAGCTTGTGCATGACGTCTGCAGGCAGAATCTGAACGTGTTTTTCGGGATTGACCGGGCCGGACTTGTCGGCGCGGACGGGGAAACCCACCAGGGCGTTTTTGATATTGCTTATTTGCGGAGTCTTCCGAACATGACCATATTGATGCCAAAAGACGAAAATGAACTGCAGCATATGATTTATACGGCTTATCAGCATGATGATGGTCCCATTGCCGTGCGCTATCCACGCGGAAACGGGTACGGGGTGGAGATGGATGATAATCTGATGAAGCTGGATATCGGGAAATGGGAAGTAGTGAGAGAAGGAGAGGATGCCGTCATATTAACCTTTGGTACCATGCTTCCTGTTGCAGCCGAAGCAGCGGAACAACTTGCAGGCGACGATATATCAGTACGGGTTGTGAATGCCTGTTCTGCAAAACCGCTTGACAAAGACATGCTTAAACAGCTGTATGACGAAAATAAACCAGTACTCACACTGGAAGAAGCGGCGTTAAAAGGAAGCTTTGGAAGTGCTGTTCTTGAACATTTTCATGATCATGGATGTCACGGAATGGTCATCGAACGAATGGGGATTCCGGACTGGTATATTGAACACGGCAGTGTTCCGGAGTTATATGAAGAAATAGGACTAACCGCTGAGGAAGTGCAGAAAAATATACAGGCTCTTCTTCCCACGACGCAGAAAAGAGCGTGACCTATGAAAAAGGAAAGAATCGATACCCTCCTAGTGGAACAGGGATTTTTTGACTCCCGGGAGCAGGCAAAACGAGCGGTGATGGCGGGTGTCGTTCTGGCTGATGATGTGCCGGTAGATAAACCCGGGACAAAAATCAGCCGTTCGGCCCTGCTCCGTCTTAAGGGAGAGATCCAGCCATATGTAAGCCGCGGCGGCCTGAAACTGGAGAAGGCACTCGACGTTTTTCAGATCGATCTGGAAGGAGAAATATTTCTCGATGTCGGTGCTTCAACGGGAGGATTTACGGACTGCGCTCTGCAGCACGGGGCTTCGTTTGTATATGCCGTGGATTCAGGAACCAATCAGCTGGCGTGGAAACTGCGCAGTGACGAGAAAGTAAAAGTAATGGAACGGTATAATTTCCGTTATGCGGATCCCCAAGACTTCCAGCCGCGCCCCACCCGCGCGGCTGCTGATGTGTCTTTTATTTCCCTGAAACTTCTTCTTCCGCCTCTTACCGGCGTTCTTGCAAATAACAGCGAATTGAGCCTGCTCGTCAAACCTCAATTTGAAGCAGGCAGAGAACATGTAGGTAAAAAAGGAATAGTCCGTGATCTTTCTGTTCACCGGGATGTGTTATCCGACATTACGGAGTTTGCAGAATCGACCGGCTTTGCTGTCGTATCTCTGGATTATTCCCCGATCACAGGTGGAGACGGCAATATAGAATACCTGCTTCATCTTTTATGGAATCCCCCTCAGATACCGGAACATCATGTCCGCCGGGACATTTTCCGGGTAGTGGAACAGGCCGGAGATGCGTATGCTCATTAAGAACGCGGGCTGTTCTGATTTAACATCCCTTTATTTTTAATCACCTCATTGTATAATTATAAATTTTTGGGTATGATGTACATATACATCAAAAATTGAAACAGGCGGGGATGATGACATGAATAAAGGACAACGACATATTAAAATCAGGGAATTCATTTCCGAATATGATATCGAAACGCAGGACGAGCTGGTCGACCGGCTGAAAAAGGGCGGATATAATGTTACCCAGGCGACGATCTCCCGTGACATCAAAGAACTGCATCTTGTCAAAGTTCCGACGGCGGATGGACGCTACAAGTACAGTCTGCCGGCGGATCAGCGCTTCAATCCGCTGCAGAAACTGAAAAGAGCGTTAATCGACAGTTTTATCGGCATTGACCAGACCGAAAATTTAATTGTCATGAAGACTCTGCCCGGAAATGCGAATGCAGTTGCTGCCCTTATCGATAATCTGGATTGGGAAGAGATCATGGGGACCATCTGCGGGGACGATACGATACTGATCATCTGCCGGGAGAAGAGTCAAACGAGTGCCATGATCGACCGGTTTTTAGACATGCTTTAATTCTTTTGGATCGAGGTGCTGTCATGCTCGAAGAGGTCACTATAAAAAATTTCGCCATTATTGAAGAACTGACGGTCCGGTTTACGGATGGCCTGACGGTTCTTACCGGGGAAACCGGAGCGGGGAAATCGATCATCATTGATGCCATCGGTCTGTTGATGGGAGGACGGGGATCGGTGGATTATGTGCGCCATGGAGAGACGAGAGCCGAGATCGAAGGGCTGTTTCATCTTGATATTTCTCATCCGGCCCGGTCCGTTCTGGAACAGACCGGAATTGAAATGGAAGAGGATATGCTGATTATGCGCAGGGACATCACCGATAAAGGAAAGAGCATCTGCCGGATGAATGGGAAGCTTGTTACACTGGCTGTCCTTCGTGAAGTCGGGCAGTCTCTGGTCGATATTCACGGGCAGCATGAACATCAGGATCTGATGCAGCCGGAAAAGCACCTCTCCATTCTGGATCGTTATGCTGGACAGAAAGTTCATGATACATATCAGGATTATCTGGCAAGGTACCGGAAATTTACGCAGCTGCAAAATGAATGGAAAAAATGGCAGGAGAATGATCAGGAAACCGCCAACCGCCTGGATTTTATCCGCTACCAGCTCGATGAAATCGAACAGGCGGAGCTTGTTCCTGGAGAAGATGAAGAACTCGAGAAAGAAAAGTTTATTCTGGCTAATGGAGAAAAACTGTATACACAACTTGGGCACGCCTATGAGAGTCTGTACGGTGAAGGCAGAGCTATGGACTGGGCAGGCCTGGCTGTAAATCACGCGGAAGAGGCGGCGGCTGTTGATGACGAAGTGAAACCGGTGATGGAATCTCTGCAGACAGCCTATTATTCGCTGGAAGAAGCCACGTTTTCTCTCCGAGATCGAATGGATGCTGTTTCCTTTGATCCGGAACGTCTTAATGAAATCGAATCAAGGCTGGAGGAGCTGAAAAAGCTGAAACGAAAGTACGGAGACTCGGTCACGGACATCCTGGCGTTTGCTTCCAGACTGGAAGAAGAGATTGAATCCCTTTCGAATAAGGAAGAAAAAATGGAAGAAATGGAAAAAAAACTTCATGAAACCGTGCTTGACCTTCAAGCGGAAGCTGAAACTCTTACCGATCTGAGAAAGCAGGCGGGGGAAAAGCTTGCGGAAGAAGTAAAACAACAGCTTCAGGATTTGTTTATGGAAAATGCGGTTATGGAGGTGCGGGTCTCGCCGGCAAAAAAAGGTTCATCGTATGAATCGGAACATAATGTTTTGGTATTTAATGAAAACGGACAGGATGAGGTGGAGTTTTTGATGGCTGCCAACGCCGGAGAACCATTAAAGCCATTATCCAAGACAGCCTCAGGCGGGGAACTGTCCCGGATTATGCTTGCACTGAAAACGATGTTGTCCGGTTATCAGCACGTCACGTCGATTATTTTTGATGAAGTCGATACAGGGGTGAGCGGACGTATTGCACAGGCGATTGCCGAAAAAATTTATAATGTCTCCCGCGGAGCCCAGGTATTGTGTATTTCCCATTTACCCCAGGTGGCGGCAATGGCCGACACCAATTTGTATATTGAAAAACAGGAACAGAATGACCGGGTAACAACGAATATAAAACCACTTCAGGACGAGCAGAAAACGGACGAAATTGCCAGAATGATCTCCGGAGTGGAAGTGACCGAATTAACCAGAGACAATGCACATGAATTATTGACGATGGCGGAAAAAATCAAAACCAATTCATGAAAAGCCGACCTTTTTTGGTCGGCTTTTTTTATACTGCCCGCTTATAAATCAAGATATCCGAGGCAACATTAGAAGTACAACAAAACAATATATGCGGGGCTGAGGAGGATGCAGGAATGGAACGGGGGAGAAAAGCCGCAGGAATTATTTTATTGGCCGTTTTTGTAACCATTCTAATGAATGATACAGTACAGTCATATTTGCAAATACCCAATCAGGTGACGACGTTTGAGCAGACAGATAAATATATAGAAGAAGAAGGAAAAATACGAGGCAGTCAATGGGAAGTTACAGAACAAACCCCTTATTTCGCAGCAGTTAAGGCAGGTACACTTCCGGCTAAACGGATTAATATCCAAAAAATCCCTGAGCTGCGCGTCATACCGGGGGGAGATTCAATCGGAGTCAAACTTCAGTCTGAAGGTGCAATGATTGTCGGGTTCCACGATGTCTCCAGTGAAAAAAGGAGATTTTCTCCGGCAGAAGAGGCAGGACTACAATCCGGCGATCAGATTATCGAAATCGATGGAACAAAAATCAGCGGTCTCGAAGATGTTGTCTCGATCATGGAAAATACAGATAAAGATAAAGTAAAGGTTAAAGTGAAAAGAAAAAAAGAGACGTATGATGTTACGGTGAAGCTTCACGAAGGAAAAAACGGGTATGTCATGGGAGCTTATATCCGCAATGCAGCGTCCGGAATTGGTACGCTCACTTTTTATGAACCGGAGCATGGGAAATTTGGAGCGCTGGGACATGTTATTGCAGATTCAGATACGAATAAACCGATCACGGTGGAAAACGGTAAAATCATGAAATCGAACGTTACATCCATTCAAAGGGGAATTGATGGCAATCCGGGAGAGAAGAAAGCATCGCTTTCCAGAGACGAAAAAGCACTCGGAAATGTGACGAAGAATACGTCTTTTGGCGTATTCGGCAAGCTGCAGCCGGAAAGAACCGCAAACCGTGAACCACTGCCGGTCGCTTTTGCCGATGAAGTACAAACCGGTCCGGCAAAGATGATGACAGTCGTGGAAGGGGAAAAAGTGGAAGCTTTTGATATCGAAATTGTGCAGTCCATTCCTCAAATGAAAGCAGCTTCAAAAGGGATGGTAATCAAGGTGAAAGATGAAAAACTGAAGGACAAAACGGGAGGCATTATACAGGGGATGAGCGGCAGCCCCATTATTCAGGATGGCAAAATCGCCGGAGCGGTGACACACGTTTTTGTGAATGATTCGATGTCCGGTTATGCCTGTCATGTCGAATGGATGCTTGAAGAAGCAGGAATAGACACCTTCCGGAAAAAACGGGAAGGTGCAGCGTAACGAAAAAGAGGCGGGACGAACAGATCCCTCCTCTTTCTTGTTTTTAAAGTCTTTTTATTACTCTTGATAAATATGGTAACATAAACATAGTAAAATAAAGATTTTTCGACAAAAATAATGAATAAAAGAAAGTAAAACGTCGAAACAAATCGTAAACGGAAGAAAAAAGAAGATGAGTGAAGCTGATCAATAAATTTAAATAAATTTGAAAAATATGAAGGGTTATCGGTATTGTTGTTGAAATAGAATACTGGGAGAAAATTCATGTATTTACTATGAGGAGGTACGTGTTGGTGAATAGCAATATTAAAGTATGTGTAGCGGATGATAACCGGGAACTCGTTGGATTATTGAATGAGTATATCGGTGCTCAGGAAGACATGGAAGTGGCAGGGTACGCCTATAACGGGCAGGAGTGCCTGAAAATTGTGGAGAACTCCACTCCGGACGTTCTCGTTCTGGACATTATTATGCCGCACCTTGACGGGCTCGCTGTGCTCGAAAAACTATATACAGCTGCATCGCCGATGCCGAAAATTATTATGCTGACCGCTTTCGGCCAGGAAGAAGTGACAAAGAAAGCAGTCAACCTTGGCGCATCGTACTATGTGTTAAAGCCGTTTGACATGGAAACCCTGATATCCAACATAAGAGAAGTGAGCGAAGAGCAGATGTCTTCTTTTGTTCCAAATCACAGTGTCATCAAAGAAACAAGAAATGAGCCGGAAACGATTAATTTAAGCCAGAGTATCACAAACATTATCCATGAGATCGGGGTCCCTGCCCACATCAAAGGTTATATGTATCTGCGCGAAGCGATAACAATGGTATATAATGACATCGATCTTCTCGGCTCGATTACGAAGGTGTTGTATCCCGATATTGCAAAAAAATACGACACGACATCAAGCAGGGTCGAGCGTGCCATCCGCCACGCCATTGAAGTGGCATGGAGCCGCGGCAATTTTGAATCCATTTCGAGGATGTTCGGTTACACCGTAAATGTATCAAAAGCCAAGCCTACAAACAGTGAGTTTATTGCGATGGTGGCTGACAAATTACGCCTGGAACACAAAGTGAGCTAAAAGACAGAAAAGGCCGTTCTGATGAACAGAAACGGCCTTTTTGTTCTTTATTCCAATTTATCGATGTAGGAATCAAACAGAGCGGCAAGCCTGTAATTTATAGGTCTCATCTGTTCAATCCGTTCTTTTTCCGGATCATATTGAATGGTGTACTGTTCTCCGTTATAAGAGCTGACATACATATCATACCCGTGTCTGGATTCCATGTACTGAAACATTTTCCTCCTCCTTCAGCTTCCTTTCTGTTTATAAAATGGCACTTTCCTTCGTCATATATGCATGGTCTGCCTTGTCTTTTGTCCATACTAATCACAGGAGGCGGATCGAGTGAAAATATGGAAAGGCAGTGCCCAGTATCATGAACAAACAAAAAGGCTTGTTCAGTGTATTCATCCAGGAGATATTGCAGTTCTTTCCCACAAAGACATTGATGCCACAGCGGCGGACAGCTTAATCAGGGCGGATGTACAGGCAGTACTGAATGACAAAACGTCGATGAGCGGTTCCATTCCGCAGGACGGAGTGCAGCGCCTGGTGGACCACCATATTCCTGTATTTGATATCCATGCTTCTGGTATCGGTCCCTGTATCCATGGCAGAACGGTTGAAATTCATCAAAACAAATTGTATCTGCGCTACAGCGGCAGATTGATGGAAATGAGCTTACTTACCCGGTATACCCGTAAGCTTATCGAAAGACTGGGAATTAGAGCGGAAATGCAGCGCACCTGTCTGATGGAAGCATTCTTTGAAAACAGCCTTCACTTTGCCGGGAAAGAACTCCCGGACTTTCTGGAGCAGTGGCATTCCTGGGAGCAGGGGCATTCACTTGCGGGAAAGGATGCCTGTATTGTAATCCGGGGGGCGGATTACGTGAAGGATCTTCAATATGCCAGAAAATACATTTTTCCGCCTGATCTCTGTCGGATTGCTGTCGACGGAGCGGCAGATGATATGCGGAGGATAGCGTTTGCCCCGGACTATATTATCGGAGATATGGATTCTGTCAGTCATGCATCTATGAAATGCGGAGCAAAGCTGATTGTGCATCAGGGCCCGGATGGAGATGCCCCGGGTCTGGATCATCTCCTTGAACATAACATGAGTGCCCGGACGGTCCAGTTTGTAGGATTAAGTGAAGATGCTGCAGCCGCTTTCGCTTTGAAAGAGGGGGCGGAACGGATTTTTATGGTTGGAGGACACCGTGATATGGAGGAATACCTTTGCAAAGGAAGACCGGGAATGGGATCTTCCCTTCTCATGCGGATGCTTGCCGGAAGCCGTCTGATTGATCTGAAAGGTATTCATTATGTTCAGGATCGGAGAAGAAATATGCGGAATATTCGATGGCGGGAAAAATTCCGGAATGCGGTTTTCCTGAAAGAAAAGGAGACGTTACGGGGGTTGGAAGGAGGAGATGAAAAGTCGTGAATGTCAGTGTGATCATTCCTGCGTTTAACGAAGAAAAACATATCCGGGCGACCATCCAGGCTGTCAGAAAAGGCGGCTGGGCCCAGGAAATTATCGGTGTTAATGACGGCAGCAGCGACCGTACCGGACGATTGATGGAGCATTACTGCGATACAGCGGTTTCCTTCATAAAAAATCATGGAAAGTCAGCAGCGGTAAAAGCCGGGTGGCTGGCAGCCAGAGGAGAGGTTATTGTCACATTGGATGCAGATCTGGGTGAAAGCGCGGTTCACGGAAAAACTCTCCTGAAACCGATCCTGGAAGAATCGGCGGATCTTGTTATAGGGACAGTTCAAACAGAAGGAAAAGCAGGGATGGGCCTTGTGAAAAAAAGAGTACAGCATGTTCTGAAAGAACGCTGCGGCTTTACCCTCGAGATGCCGCTTTCCGGACAACGGGCTTTTCTGCGCAGGCACCTCCCTGTATTTCAACATATACAGGCCGATCGTTTCGCTCTTGAAACGATGATGAATCTGCATGCTTATCAGAGCGGACTTTCTATTCAGGAGATAGATGTTCCTTTTACTCATGAAGGAAAAGGATCAGGGCTGTCAGGTTTCATACACCGCGGGAGGCAGTGGCTGGAGGTGGAGCGTTGTTTGAGGAAATACGGACACTTATATTCTGCACCGCGCTAATGATGCTCTACGGTGCGGCTGTCTTCACGCTGTTCCATTGGATGGATTGGAAAAAGGTGAACTACAGAGGGGAACCGGTGGCGTTATCAGCCGGGGTTTTCCTGTTTCTGTTTGTGTGGATGTTTGTTCTGTATCATCAGACAATGGAAACACTAATCGTTTTTCTGTATACCGTTTCTGTCTGGACAGCAGGCTGGATCGATGACAGCATGGGAACGGCCTATCCTAAAGGAATACGGGGGCATCTTCGTCTGCTCCGGACAGAACAACAGCTTACGACCGGTGTTGTGAAAATAGCTGTGATTGTGTCAGCATCAGCGGGTGCGGCTTTGTTTCTTGAACAGGAAGTGATACGTAGAACAGCCGCCTTTCTCTTATTTCTTCTGTCGCCTCACGTATGTAATCTGATGGACACAAGGCCTTTAAGGGTGTGGAAATGGTCTGCCCTGCATGGTCTCTTAATCCTGTTTTATATAAATGAAAACGCTCTTCTTACTGCCCCGGCCGCCGCAGGTGTGTTAGCTGCGGGAGCCGGAGTGTGGGCGGTGATGGAAGGGATGGAGCGCAGCATGCTCGGCGATAACGGCGCCGCTCTCGCAGGGACGGCTCTCGCCTGGTGCGGGGTTATCATTCTTCCACTTTCCGTGCAGATCTTCTTCATTATCATCTATATCCTGCTTACCCTCTCTGCGGAATATGTCTCGTTCCACCGCATCATTGGGCAGTCACCTCTGCTTTGTGCCATCGATCAATTTGGAAGAAAAAAATAGGGTGGATTTATTTTGATTTTTTCGTGCGGCGGATGCCGGGTTTATTGTTTTTCCGGTCTCTGTGCAGGACAAAACCGGATATGAACCAGATTCCAAAAACGAGAAGCAGCGCCCCGGCGGCAAACTGCATCCAAAGGAACGGAAATGGGGGCTGCAGAATCTGAAACAGCGTATCTCTCATCAGTTTAATGCCGAGTACAGAAAGAAAACCGGGAAATACAAGTATTAATAAAGCGATAATCCGCATGAACATTCTCCTTGATTGAATCAGGTCGTTAGTCATAAAGGCGTACTGCAGAAAGGTGCAGATTCAGCCTTTATTGTCAAATGTATTGTAAGGGATGAAAGGCGGCGGCGCAAGTTTCAATTCTCCTGTACATGAAACAAACAGATAATGTTAAAATGAAGTATTAGGAAGTAATACTTCATTTTTGCTGGAAGAAATACCATTTCACATGCTATGGTTTTTACATAAACAAATGGAATGAACGGATGAGGAGGAAACGAAGTGCCCAAAGAATATGACCTGGTCATTATAGGAGCTGGTACCGGTGGATATACCGCTGCGGTGAAAGCGTCACAGGAGGGCCTGAAAACCGCCGTAGTTGAAAAGGAGCGCGAAGGAGGAACCTGTCTTCATCAGGGTTGTATCCCGAGCAAATCCCTGCTCGAAAGTGCAAAGAAATACAGGGAAATGAAACATAGTGATCAATACGGGATTACGGCCTCTGAGGTCACACTGCAGTTCCAAAAGGTGCAGGAAAGAAAAAACAGCGTCGTGGATCAACTTTACCGGGGCGTACAAAGTCTTATGGAGAAAGGAAAAATTGATGTTTATAAGGGAACCGGCCGAATACTGGGACCTTCCATATTTTCTCCGAGGGCAGGGACGGTTTCTGTCGAACTGGAAGACGGATCGGAAAATGCGATGCTGCTTCCAAAACATGTTATGATTGCTACAGGTTCCAGACCGAGACAACATCCGGAGGTGAAAGCTGACGGCGAACGAATTTTGACATCCGGCGATGTCCTGCAAATGGACACTCTCCCGTCCTCGATGGTGATTGTAGGAGGAGGTGTGATCGGTGTTGAGTTTGCTTCGATGCTGACTGACTTCGGTGTGGAAGTAACCGTTCTCGAATATGGGCCCCGGCTGCTTCCGCAGGAAGATCTGGAGATTTCAAAGGCCATGGAAAAAGCGCTGAAAAACAGAGGTGTCCATATCTATACGAACAGCAGCGTGACAGAAGAAAAAGAAACATCAGCCCATTTGGTTACGCTGCACGTGGAGCAGAAAGAGCAGGAACTTGAGCTTTCCGCAGAGAAAGTTTTACTATGTATAGGGCGGAGTGCAAATATAGAGGATATCGGGATTGAAAACACGGATATTGAAACAGAACATGGTGCCATCGTTACGAATGAAGCCGGACAGACGAAAGAATCACACATCTATGCAGTTGGTGATGTCAAAGGAGGCATGCAGCTTGCCCATACGGCTTCAAAAGAAGGAATAAACGCAGTAGAACATATTCTTTCACGTGAACCGGCGCGGCTGGATCGAGCCGGGGTTCCCAGATGTACCTACAGCTATCCCGAAACAGCAGCTGTCGGCAGGACGGAAGAAGAAGCAAGGAGCAGATATACATCGGTAAAGACATCTCATGTTCCGTTTCAGGCTTTAGGGAAGGCCGTTGTGCAGGGAGAGACCCAAGGTTTTGCAAAATTTGTTGTTAATGGGGATAATGATGATGTTCTAGGAGTGCACATGATCGGCAGCGGCGTCACCGAATTAATATCCGAAGCCTCCCTCGCCAGCCTTGTGGATGCTTCCAATCTTGAAATGTCCGAAACCATTCATCCTCACCCGTCGCTGTCTGAAATATTCGGGGAAGCCGCCCTTGATGTAGAAGGGAAAGCCATTCATCTATAAATAATGATCGCAGGAGGTAGTAGACATGTCCTCACCCACATACGAACAGCTCGGTTTGTCGGAAAGCCGGGTGCTGTCCATGTATGAAACAATTCTTTTGGCAAGAAAAATAGACGAACGAATGTGGCTGTTAAACAGAGCCGGCAAGATTCCATTTGTTGTGTCATGCCAGGGACAGGAAGCTGCACAGGCAGGAGCGGCAATGGCGCTGGATAAAGATAAAGATTATATTCTTCCTTATTACCGGGATCTGGGCCTGGTGCTGCATTTCGGGATGACTCCGGAGGAGCTTATGATGCAGGGATTTGCAAAAGCGCCGGATCCCAATTCGGGGGGAAGGCAGATGCCGGGTCATTTCGGACAGAAGAAAAACAGAATTGTCACCGGTTCCTCTCCAGTGACGACACAGCTTCCACACGCAGCCGGGTTCGGCCTTGCTGCCAAAATGGAAAAGAAAGATTTTGTCACATTGGTCAGTTTCGGAGAAGGATCAGCCAGTCAGGGAGATTTCCACGAAGGCGCCAACTTTGCAGGCGTACATAAACTGCCGGTCATTTTTTTATGTGAAAACAATAAATATGCCATTTCTGTCCCAATGGACAAACAGTCCGGGTGCGAATATGTTTCGGAAAGAGCTTCGGGATATGGTATGCCGGGCTTTACGATTGACGGAAATGATCCGCTGGCCGTCTATGAAGCAGTCAAAAAAGCAGCAGATCGTGCGAGAAACGGAGAGGGGCCGACGCTTATTGAAACAGTCTCCTACCGTCTCACCCCGCATTCCAGCGATGATGACGACAGCTTTTACAGGACGAAAGAAGAAGTGGAGCAGGCAAAACAGGAAGATGCCGTTTATACCTTTTCTGCCTATCTGAAAGAATGCGGCGTACTGACCGACTCCAAAGAACAGGAAATGCTGGACCGGATGAAGCAGGTCGTGGACAAGGCCACAGAGAAAGCAGAAGAGGCACCGTATGCGGATCCTGAAACGGTGCTTGACTATGTATATGCAGATCAAGGCGGTGATTCGACTTGGCAGTAATGACATACATTGAAGCTGTTACCGCAGCCATGCGTGAAGAAATGACGCGGGATGAAAAAGTGTTCGTCCTCGGCGAAGATGTCGGTGCCCGCGGCGGGGTTTTCCGCGCTACGGAAGGCCTGTATGAAGAGTTTGGAGCAGAAAGGGTGCTTGACACTCCGCTTGCAGAATCTGCGATAGCAGGTGTCGGCATTGGCGCGGCGATGTATGGGATGAGACCAATTGCTGAAATGCAGTTTGCCGATTTTATCATGCCGGCCGTTAACCAGATTATATCTGAAGCAGCCAAAACGAGGTACCGCTCCAATAATGACTGGAGCTGCCCGATTACGATACGTGCCCCTTACGGCGGCGGTGTACACGGAGCCCTGTACCATTCCCAGTCGGTAGAATCCCTGTTTGCCCACGTTCCAGGACTGAAAATCGTCATGCCTTCTACACCTTACGATGTCAAAGGTCTGCTGAAAGCCGCGGTCCGTGATCCGGATCCGGTGCTGTTCTTTGAGCATAAGAGGGCTTATCGTCTGATAAAAGGTGAGGTTCCGGAAGAAGATTATACGCTTCCAATCGGTAAAGCAGATGTAAAAAAAGAGGGTACGGATGTAACGGTCATCAGTTACGGACTTTGTCTCCAATTTGCCATGCAGGCAGCGGAAAAGCTGGAGGATGAAGGTATTTCCACTCATATCCTGGATCTGCGCACTGTATATCCGCTTGATCAGGAAGCGGTCATTGATGCGGCTTCAAAAACCGGCAAAGTACTGCTTGTAACGGAAGATAACAAAGAAGGGAGCCTTATGGGCGAGGCGGCCGCAGTTATCGGCGAGCACTGTCTGTTCGATCTGGATGCCCCGGTACAGCGGCTGGCAGGTCCGGACGTACCATCCATGCCCTACGCTCCGCCGATGGAAAAGTACTTTATGATGAATCCGGAAAAAATTGAAACAGCTATCCGGGATTTAGCGGAGTTTTAGGAGGTTTAAGACATGTCCGAACAAATTAAGATGCCCCAGCTCGGGGAAAGTGTAACGGAAGGAACCATAACAAAATGGCTTGTACAGCCGGGTGACCGGGTGGATAAATATGATCCTATTGCCGATGTGACAACGGATAAAGTAAACGCAGAGGTGCCCTCTTCGTTCTCAGGCATTATCGGGGAACTTGTGGCCGGCGAAGATGAGACGGTCCAGGTGGGAGAGTTAATCTGTTATATTGAAACGCAGGAAAAAACGGATCAGAATCAGAGCCGGAAAGAAGACGGGCATGAACCAGATCAACATGCCCGGCCGGAAGAGTCGGAACAAAAAGGGGACCACTCGATGAAAACGCGATATTCTCCTGCCGTTATGCGTCTTGCACAGGAGCATAATATTGATCTGGCGTCGATGGAAGGATCGGGGCGGGGAGGAAGAATCACCCGTAAAGATGTGGAAAAGACAATTGCTTCTGCCCCCGTTTCCGAAAAACAGGAAGAAGAAGCTGCCCGTTACCCAACGTATAAGAAAAAGCCGCAGGAGGAAATGGAAGTATTGTCGGAAGACAAAGAGATACCTCTCAGTCAGATGAGAAAAGCCATCGCTTCCAATATGGTAAAAAGCAAGGAAGAAATACCCCACGCCTGGACGATGGTGGAAGTCGATGTATCCAATATTGTCACGTACCGGGACCGCATTAAAGATGACTTCAAAGAAAAAGAAGGGTTTTCACTTACTTTTATGCCTTTCTTCATGAAAGCCATTGTAGAAACCCTGAAGGAATTTCCAGAAGTCAATTCGGTCTGGGGCGGGGATAAGATTATCCATAAAAAAGACATCAATATCTCCATTGCGGTGGCAGCGGAAGATTCATTGTATGTCCCTGTAATCAAAAATGCTGATGAAAAAAGTATCAAAGGACTCGGCAAAGAAGTGTATTCCCTTGCTAAAAAAGCCCGGCTCGGCCAGCTGCAGGAAGAGGAGATGCAGGGAGGAACATTTACGATCAATAACACGGGATCATTTGGTTCGGTACAGTCGATGCCGATCGTAAATCATCCTCAGGCAGCTATTCTCTCGATTGAATCCATCATTAAAAAACCAGTCGTTGTGCAGGAGGATATGGTGGCGATCCGGAGCATGGTGAACCTTTGTCTTTCCCTTGACCACCGTATCCTTGACGGTTTGATCTGCGGCCGTTTTCTTGCCCGCGTGAAGGAGAAACTGGAAGGCTTTAATGCGGATAAAGAACATATCTATTAACAGGTATCCGGCCGGACCGGGGCTCAAGTTTCATCGCTTGTACCGTACGGCATGTATCGGCTACAATGAAAGGGAAACAATCCAGGAAAGAAAGGATGAAACACATGGATTTTAATTTCTATGTCAATGATATTGTAGGTCCGGCAAGACAGGAAATGGAAGATGCCGGCTATACTCCGCTCGGTACACCGGAGGAAGTGGAGGATACCCTGTCACAGGAGGGAACCACCCTGGTCATGGTCAATTCCGTGTGCGGTTGTGCCGGCGGTATCGCCCGTCCTGCCGCGGCATACATGAAAAACTATGCAAAGCAGCCGGATCGTTTTGTGACTGTATTTGCAGGACAGGATAAAGAAGCAACGGATGCAGCGAGATCGTATTTCACCGGATATGCACCTTCCTCCCCTTCTTTTGCCCTGCTCAAAGACGGTGAGATCAAGCGTATGGTGGAGCGTCATGAAATTGAGGGCCATGAGCCGATTGAAGTGGTGCAGGAACTGGAGAAAGCGTTCGAAGAACATTGTTAATATGGGTAGAAAAGGAGCTCTCGTGAAAAGGGCTCCTTTTCTTATGCCGATACCACCAGTTATCTTGCTATTTGGAGCCTGAATATGGTAATATAAAATCTGTCTCGAAAATACATAAAGGGCGGACGAATGATGGACGAATTATACCGGAAGATTCAAGAGTATCTGAATATGGACACGGAGATCAGCTTTGAAGAATTCCGTGATTATTATCAGAATGTCATCGATTATCTGGATCACAGACAGGTGGACCCCGACGAATCAGAAATCTGGAAGTCACTGTTTGTAGTGGAAAGCGTCATGTCCAATGCAGAGAATCGGGCAAAATCCGTAAAGAAAACCGCCGAACGGAAGAAATACAAAAAAATGGGGGAACGGACAAAGCTGTATGCCCAGCACTTCACCATGAAACTGAATCAGCTGGGATATTCCCAGGATGAAATTGAGCAGCGTTTTGATACAATGCTTGAAGAGGAAAAAAACGAAAATAAGGAGGCTTAACGCCGGGGAGCCTCCAGTAAGAATTCTTTTTCTTCTTGACGACAACATTCATATTCGATACAATATAACATGTCTTCATTTTAGGGGATAACCCATGCGCCTATGGTGAAATGGATATCACGCGAGATTCCGGTTCTCGTATTCCAGGTTCGAATCCTGGTAGGCGCGCCACCATGATGTTAATATAGGATAAGATACTGCACATGGATCATGTGTAGTTTTTTTATCTACATACTACGACACAAGATATAAGTAAAGGAGTTCCTATGACGGGATGGAAGATAGGATACCGTACGGTAAAAACCTCCATCGGTGCCGCTTTATCCATTTTTATTGCACAGCTTCTGGATTTGGACTTCTACGTTTCGGCTGGTATTATCACCGTGTTGTGCATTTCTGTAACGAAAAAAGAATCGGTCCGGGATTCCTGGGAACGCCTTGTAGCCTGTCTAATCGGCATCATTTTTGCAGGGGTGGTATATGAAGGAATCGGCTATCATTTCGTGTCGGTGGCGGTACTGTTTCTTCTGTTCATCCCGACGGCGGTAGCGGCAGGGGTAAAACGGGGCGTTATCACCAGTGTCGTTATCATGCTCCATTTGTACACCCTGGAGAACATATCCCGGGCCATTATCTGGAACGAACTCCAGTTGATATGTATCGGTATAGGCATAGCTCTGATTATGAATCTCTATATGCCGAGCCGAGAAAACGATCTGACTTGGAAACAGGTCCGGGTGGAGGAATGTTTCCGTGATATATGGAGAGAGTACTCGGCTTATCTCCAATACGGTGACATCACTTGGGATGGCAGGGAAATTGCTGATGCTGCTGCGTTGATTGATGAAGGTAAAAGCATGGCTTTGAATAACATCGAAAATGATTTCATGCGGCACGATGATTATTTTTATCATTACTTTAAAATGCGTGAAAAGCAATTTGACGTCATCAAGCGGATCCTTCCCTTTATTTCCTCGCTCGACCGCACTGTTATACAAGGCAGAAAAATGGCTGTTTTTCTCCAGGAACTTAGTGAAGGAGTATCCCCGGGAAATACATCCGGCTACTTTCTGGAAAAACTGCATGCCTTAAAAAGAGAACTTCAGGACATGGAACTTCCTAAAACGAGAGAAGAATTTGAAGTCCGTTCTTCTCTATTTTATATACTGAATGAGCTTGAATCTTATCTTCTTGTCAAGAAGCGTTTTAAGCCGGATCCAAAACGCACCCGGGCAGTAACCGGGAAACGACTGCATAGAGATCGGAAAAAGAGGCACTCTACGTAAAAAAGCTCCCGTTACAGGCAGCTAAAAGGTGTGGCTGAGATGACAGGAGGACGCTTCTTTCTTATGCTGGCTGTTTTTTCCGTTTTATGGCCGCTGAACCCGGTGCCGGACGCCGGGGATCCTTATATTATTATTAATAAGGCAGCGAATAAACTGGCCTTTGTTCATGAAGGTACCATCCAGAAGCAGTATCCGGTGGCTACCGGAAAAAAAGAAGAGCTGACGCCGGAAGGAGAATTTACGATCATTGTCAAAGCCGTACGTCCTTATTACCGCAGACTTGATATAAAAGGAGGAGATCCTGAGAATCCGCTTGGAAGCAGGTGGATCGGGTTTGATGCGGAACGTACGAATGGACGGGTATACGGCATTCATGGAACGAACCGGCCGGCATCGATAGGGAAGTATGTATCGAACGGATGTGTACGCATGAAGAATGAAGATGTTAATGAATTGTTTGAAAAGGTGGAGAACGGCGTGAAAGTCTGGATAGAAAGCAGTCCGGAGTCGATGGAGACCATCGCAGAAAAGCGGGGCATTCTTCACGACCGGAAGCCTTTTTATCTACAGGAAGACTTAAACAGACAGTGAAAAGTAAAGGGGATACAGAAGGCAGAGGTCCGTTTGACGGGCCTCTGCCCATTGTCAGCCTCTATTAAAAAAAGGTGGCTGCGCCGGTGAGCACGGTGCCGACTACTAATGTTATGATCATAATGTAGATGATGATCTTTTGAAATTTCTTAGGCAATGATCTATCCCTCCATATTTAAGCTCTTTTCTCGTATTGTACTTGTCCGCCACGTAAACCTCAAGCTTTAATCCATTGGAATAAATCACCGCTACAGGAGATGAACGTAATGATAAATGAAGACAGACTCGTAAATGAATTGATGGAGCTGGTTCAGATTGATTCGGAGACCGGCAGCGAACAGAAAATTGCCAGGCATTTAAAAGATGCATTCGAAACATTGGGATGTACAGTTGAAGAAGATGATGCCGCAGAGATAACAGGTCATGGAGCGGGGAACCTGATATGTACATGGCCGTCACACGAAGAGTGCGAAAGCGTGGATACGATCTATTTCACAAGCCATATGGACACTGTTACTCCCGGTGTAAACATTCAGCCTAAACAGGAAAACGGCTGGATTACCAGTGACGGCACCACTATCCTTGGGGCGGATGATAAAGCGGGTATTGCTGCCATGCTGGAATCCATCCGATCCATAAAAGAAGAAAAAATCCCTCATGGAACGGTGCAGTTTGTTCTCACTGTTGGAGAAGAATCCGGATTAGCGGGGGCCAGGGCCCTTGACACTTCTCTATTGAAAGCTGCGTACGGTTATGCGCTGGATAGTGACGGAAGTGTCGGACATATCGTGACGAGCGCTCCCTATCAGAGTAAGCTTCATATGAAAGTTTACGGAAGAACGGCGCACGCTGGGCTCGCGCCGGAAAAGGGAATTTCGGCCATTACGGCGGCGGCCCGGGCTGTCAGCAGAATGCCGCTCGGCAGGATTGATGAAGAAACGACGGCTAATATCGGCCGGTTTCAGGGCGGGGGCCAGACGAATGTCGTTTGTGATGAAGTATCCATTGTCGCAGAAGCCCGTTCACTCTCTGAAGAAAAGCTGAATACCCAGGTGGAAAACATGAAGCAAGCGGTGGAAGAAACGGCAGAAAACATGGGAACAACGGCGGAAGTAGACATAACGAAGATGTACAGCGGTTATACATTACAAAAGGAAGACCCTGTTGTTGCTCTCGCATCAAAAGCAGCTGACACCATCCGTCTGAAACCTGAATTTCTTCAGAGCGGAGGAGGAAGTGATGCCAATATCATCAGTGGGTACGGCATTCCCACAGTCAATCTTGCCGTCGGGTATGAACAGATACACACCACCCATGAAAAAATCCAGGTCTCTGAATTAAATGCCCTTGCTGAACTGGTAAAAACCATTATAGGACAGGCTGCTGTATCAAACAGGCAATAGTTGTTCCTTTTTATGGTAAAGGAATACTGGTATAATACAAGTAGCATGTTGTTAGAGGAGAGACCAAAATGGATCGAATGCAGTGGAACTATCACAGCTACTTAAATCTATTCCGTGGTATTTTGAAAGTAATGGAGGAAGACTGGCAGAAGAATGCTAATGACCTGGGTATCACTCAGGCCGAGCAGCATATTTTGTGGATTATTTATATGGAAGGCCGGGCCGCCATGTCCGAGGTAGCTGCGATCGGCTTGTGGGATCTATCGACAGTAATGCAGATTATAAAACGGTTAAGAGAAAAAAAACTCATTAAAATAGAAAAAAATGAATCGGATCTGCGTGTGTCCTATGTCTCGTTGACAGAAGAAGGGGAAGAGCTCCGAAAAACATCTTCGTACAAACACCATCGTCTGTTTGACTTTCTTCAGGAGTATGAGGGTCAGGGTTCGGAAAACAGAGCGAAGCTGGAAGATTTTCATTCCTTTTTAAAAGAAGCGAACCTGTATTTCCACGGCAGGGAATTCGTTGATTGGGTGGGAAAGACAACCACATAACGTGAAACGCTGCCGCCGTCCGGCGGAAGAGGGGCTGGATATGGAAAAAGGAAACTGGAACGGCAGGATCATATTTCATGTGGATATGAACAGCTTCTATGCCAGTGTAGAGCGAAATCATAATCCCTCTCTGCGGGGAAAACCGCTGGCTATTGCGGGCAACCCGAGGGAACGGAGGGGCATCGTTGTGACCGCCAGTTATGAAGCAAGGGAATACGGAGTTAAAACGACCATGCCTGTGTGGGAAGCTTTAAAAAAATGTCCGGGACTTCTGCTTAGAAAACCGGATTTTGATAAGTACAGAAAAGCGTCGGCACAAATGTTTGAGCTTCTGGAAGAGTACACAGATGTGGTGGAGCCGGTTTCGATTGATGAAGGGTATATGGATGTGACAAGTGTATATAAAAAAAGAGATGTCATGGGACTTGCATCCGAAATCCAAAACCGTCTGGAACGGGAGCTGGGACTGCCTGCAAGCATCGGCATAGCCCCAAACCGATTTCTCGCTAAAATGGCGAGTGACATGAAAAAACCGCTCGGTATTACTGTATTGAGAAAAAGGGATCTGCCGGGAAAACTGTGGCCGCTCCCGATTGAAAAAATGCACGGGGTAGGGAGCAAAACTGCTGAAAAAATGAGACGGATGCAGATTACTACGATCGAAGAACTCGCACGTTTTCCCAAAGACTCTCTGAAAGAACGATTTGGTGTAAATGGCGGAAAGCTTCATGAACGAGCCAATGGTATTGATCCGCGCGGAGTTGATCCTGAAGCTGCCAATGAAGTGAAAAGTGTCGGAACATCCACGACGACCTCCTATGACGTCACACAAAAACAGGAACTGCTCGATATATTGAGCGAATTATCGGAAAAAGTCGAAGAACGCATGAAACGAAAAAATGTCTGTTCCAGCAATCTGCAGCTGACTATCCGCTATAAAGACAGGCATACGATCACAAGAAGCAGACAGCTGGAAAATCCGTTATGGAAAAAAGATGACATATACAGGGAAGCTTCCGCTCTTTTGGAAAAGTACTGGGATACAAATGCGGTCAGATTGCTTGGTATCACCGGTTTACATGTTATCCCGGCCGATCAGGCCTATAAACAGCTGGATTTGTTCAATTACCAGCGGGATTTACAGGACCAGCAGCTTCAGAACACGATGTCCCGCCTTGAGAAAAAATTCGGTCAGGATATTGTTACAACAGGACGCGCACAGATAGGAAAAGGTGAAAACAAATAGTCCCGGAGAAGCGAAATGACAAGCTTTTTCGGGATTTTTAGTGCCAAGGTATGATAAAAAAACTATTGGTGTCCTCCGATATTAGAAGAAGAGAAAGTAAACGGGGTGAAAGGATGCACGTAAATACATATCCAGCGGCCGGTCAAGGAAGGACGTCCCCGGACAGTATGAAGGAAGGGGGAGTCTACCGCGGGCGCGTTCTCGAACGTAATAATGGGGGCCGTGCGCTTCTGGACTTTCAGGGGACGAAAGTGAACGCATCTTTTGAAGGCGGGATGCCGGGGAAAAATCAAATCGCTTTTCAGGTAACAAGCAATAAAGAGGGAGCGCTTCAGGTACGTGCTTTACAGGAGGAAAGAGGTGGAAGTACCGCCTCCATCCAGACCTCGGGTATTTTAAAGAAAGTAGGAATCCGGCAGCCTTCCGAAGGCATGACAAAAGCTGCTTCCATTATGCTGCAGTCCGGATCGGCTTTGACAAAAGATACCGCAGCATCCGTGGAACGGTTTATGGATCAGGCGCCGGGAACCCGCGAACAAAAATTAAACACGATAAAAGCGGCTGCCGGAAAAAACATTGAAATGACAAACGACAACTTACAGCGGGTTCATGAAGGATTGCACAACAGACAGACGGCAGCTATGGTAAACGAATGGACATCATCGTCTCCAGAAGATGGTACCGACCGGGAAACAGCAAAAATAGTCCAGCGGGCGCTGCAGGCAGCATCTGGTTCGGAAAAAGCGGGCATACGTGAAACCGCGGCAGAGATACAGCAAAAGCTGCAGCAGGGGGGCTCCTTAAAAGAAGCTGTGCAGGCAGTGAAAAACCGCCTGCTTCATCACCCGGATCTTTCACGCGAAGCTGCATCGTCCTTGGAAAAAGCTGTGAAAGAAGCGGAATTCCTGTCGGGAACCGGAAAAGATCGACTGTTACAGGCTCTGCAGCAGGCGCTGACAGGGAAAAGGGATCAATCTGTTCATCCGGAACAGCTGTTTCAACAGTTACAACGGGTTGCTGTGATGCCGTCAGGCGCTGATAATCAAGCTCTTCAGCAGCTGCTGCAGCAGACCGGAATATCAGGAGAGGAAGCAGAGCGTGCCACGAAACTTACCGGACAGATGGTGCAGCTTGAGGAATCAGCAAAAAACCGGGTCATGCAGAGTATGAATCAGCTGGTGGAAAGTTCAGCAGTGAAGAATACATCAGCAGGTCCGCCATCTTATCTTCAGAATATGCAGGAAACGGTTCCGGAAGAGAATAGAGCTCGGAAAACGACTCCTCAGCAGGGTGCTGCTGGTGATGCGGGTGCAAAACAGTCATCTGTCCCATTTGAAACGAAACCAATGCTCGAAACAACCATTACAAACAGAATGATAAAGATAACAGAGGAATTTCAACAGATACAGCAGAATACAGTGAAACAGCTTGAACAAACCGGGAAAATACTGGAACAGAACCGGCAGAATGCACCCCAGGCAAAACAGGTGCTGGAAGCGGCGATTCATAAACTGGATCGTTCCATTCTGCGGAGTGATTTTACGCTATTTACAGACATGAAAACAGAACGGGCCATGATGCAGGCGAGCAGCCGGCTGGCTGAAGCAAAGCAGCTGCTGTCCAGCGGAAAGACTCAGGCAGCATGGAAGGTTGTAGACGAAGTCAGGCAGTCCGTTGAATCGATGGAACTGAAAGCTTCGGAGCAGAAGGTTAAGCAGATGATTACCCGGGAAGAAACAGCTGCCCGTAACCGAAGCGTACAGACAGCCCTGCAGCAGACGGCGGAACAGGCACGTGCAGCCGCACAGGAACCTTCACCGCGTCAGGTTTTCGAACTCATCCGCTCGCTTGGCTTAAACCGTGAAAGTGAGATCGGCCGGATGTTGACGACATCCGGCGGGCAGCAGCAGAATCACACAGGGGCCGGACAACTGAATGTGAAAGAAGCCATGCTACAGCTTTTAAAACATGAAAATGAAGGTACCGCCCTGCAGCAGAAATCCAGCCAAAACCTATCCAATCTGACGGGTCAGCAGCTGATGAGTAAAACCGATCACGGAAACAACATGCAGCAGCTGCTGTTTAATCTGCCGGTGCCTGTGAAGGAAAACATGGAGGACCTTCAGGTGTATATACAGTCCCGCCAGGAAGAAGGAGAGATGGACTGGGAGAACTGTAATCTTTATTTTCTTATTGAGACACCATCTCTAGGGGAAACAGGAATCATGATGAATGCCTCTGACAGGCAGCTTTCCATCACATTGAAAAACGATGACCCTCATTTTGAGGAAACTATGAAACCGCTTGTGGAACAGACGACAGAATCCATGAAGGAACTCGGGTATAACATACAAGACATTCAGTATCAGCCGATGTCGCCATCCGGTGATAATCAGGATCCACCGGCAGCAGAGGAAGATATAGAGGAACAGACCGGTTCAATACTTCCTTTTGATACGATGAAAGGGTTCGATTATAAGATATGATGTACAGCGGTTATTTCAATCACAAACAGCAAAAGCAGCAGAATGGTCCTACTGCTGCGGTAATTAAATATGAGGAAGGTGAGACACCACGCGTCACGGCCCGCGGTTCAGGGGATGCGGCACGGCATATTCTTTCTCTCGCAGAAGAAAATGATATTTATCTGCAGGAAGATCCCGGGCTTCTGGAAAGTCTGCTGGACATGGACCTTGGCGAAAACGTGCCGCCGCAGTTGTATTCTGTTATCGCGGAAATTCTGCTGTTAATTGAAGAAATGGAGAAAAAATATTAAGAACCATTTTGCCATCTCCTGTCAACAGATGTTGAACGTATGATAAAATAATGGAAAAACGTCATAGAAGGTCGTGAAACACATGGATATCCAAAAAATTATGCAGACAGGGACGGCTCCCCCTTCCAAAAAGACGAAAGAGGCTCCTCAGCCTGGAGTCCAGTTTTCAGAAGTGATGAATCAACGACGCAGTGAAAAGGCTTATGAGCGTTTCACGAAAATGATCCAGGACATCGATGATCAGGGAAAAGCATTGGCTGAGTCCCGAACGGTGGAAGAGCTAAAAAAATATAAAAAGCTGGTCAAGGATTTTATGGAATCTGTGGAACAAGGGATTCACCTGGAAGAAAAACACGGATTCAACCGGCGCGGGCGGACCAAAGTCTATAAAATTGTGGAGGAAGTCGACCAGAAGCTGATAGATTTAACGGATGCGGTGATGGATCAACAAAAATCGAGTATTGATATACTGGACAAAGTCGGAGAGATAAAAGGACTGCTCGTGAACATGTATGTGTAGGAGTCCGGTGGAAAGAAAAAGGATGAACGGCGTTTTCGATGTTTCCCTCTGCCGGGAACCGGATACGCTTTTTTAATGGGCTTTTATGGAAAGACGGAACCGGTTTGAGGTTGCATGGCCGCCTGGATGCGTTATAATAGTCAAAAACGAGGTGCCCTAGAAGATGAGTGTAAACGTATTATTTTTATGTCTTGGCAATATATGCCGGTCTCCCATGGCTGAGGCTGTATTTCGTGAAAAAGTGAAAAAGGCAGGGCTGGAACATGCAATACAGGTTGATTCTGCCGGCCTAGGCCACTGGCATATAGGAAAACCCCCGCACGAAGGAACAAGGCAGGTGCTGCGCCGGCAAGGGCTTTCAACGGAGAACATGAAAGCGAGACAACTGACGAAAGAAGATCCCGCTTCGTTCGACTATGTGATAGCTATGGACGATGAGAATATGGAAGCTCTTTCCAGAGAGACGGACGCCTATACCGGAAAAATACTGGATTTTCATCCGGAGATTCCCGGCGGAGATGTACCGGATCCTTATCTGACCGGCAGATTTGATGAAGTGTTTGACTTAATACATACCAGTTCCGGCGGGTTGCTGGAATGGATTCGAAAGCGTGAAGATCTATGATGGATTCGATGCAGAAAGCCCTCGATGCCGCAGGGGTGAAGATGAAAATAAAAAACGTCCGGCAGCTTTCCGGCGGTAGTATCAGTAATGCCTATCTAGTCCGGACAGAAAATGCCGATTACTTTATGAAATGGCATGAAGATGCACCGGTTGATTTTTTCCGCCAGGAAGCGCGGGGTCTTCAGTTTCTACAGGAAGCCGGAGCACTTCCTGTACCGGAAGTTCATACGTGGGATAAACATTTTATTGTAATGGATGCTGTACAGGGGAATCCCTCTTCGGGAACGGAAGAAGCCCTGGGGCGGGGTATTGCTTCGCTGCACGCAGTGGAAGGTTCCGTTTTTGGACTCGAGGAGGACAACTTTATCGGCGAACTGCCCCAGACGAACGGCTGGGAAGAATCATGGCTGCCCTTCCTGAGAGATAAACGCCTTCTTCCTCAGATTGAGCTTGCCCGCTCGCTCGGACGTCTGCCAGCAGGACGGTCAAAGAAGGCGTATCGTCTTTTGGATCATCTGAATGAGTGGATTCCGGATCATACGCGGCCGGTGAAACTGCATGGGGATTTATGGAGCGGAAACTGGCTGCCCGGTGAACATGGCTGTCCTTATTTTATTGACCCGGCAGTATGGTATGGGGATGCTGAATTTGAACTGGCTTTTGCCCAGCTTTTCGGAGGGTTCTCCGATACTGTCTACCGGGCTTATGAGGAACGGCATCCGCTTGATCCTTTGTTTGAAGAACGAAAACCAATCTATCAGCTGTATTACCTCCTCGTTCACCTTAATATTTTCGGGGAAAGCTACGGAGGAGCCGTAGACCGGGTGCTGCATAAATACACACGATCATGATGAATTGAATAAAAAAGCGGGTGCTCCCGCTTTTTTTATTTACAATTTTATGTTTTGTACACGTATTTCTTTCTTCAGCATACGATGCAAGGGATCCGACATGGGAAGAAAGGGGTTATATACATGTGTGGAATCACCGGCTGGCTCCGCTTTGATACTGATATGAGAAAGCATGAACGGGTACTGGAACAAATGACGAAAACGCTGCGATTCCGGGGGCCGGATGATGAACAGACGTATTTATCCGAACACATCGGCTTCGGACACACCCGCTTGATTGTGATAGATCCGGAAGGCGGCAGGCAGCCGATGGCTGAAGACATAAACGGCACCCGATTCGTCATCGTATACAATGGAGAACTATACAACACGGAGGACGTACGCCGGGAACTGAAAGCACGAGGCCATTCGTTTCATTCCCACTCGGACACAGCTGTTGTCCTGCATTCATACGCGGAGTGGGGATCTTCATGTGTAGAGCGGCTGAACGGAATTTTTGCTTTTGCTGTATGGGATGAAGCGGACGGAACGCTGTTTCTGGCAAGAGACCGGCTTGGTGTAAAACCATTGTTTTATACGGAGACGAAAAATGGATTTCTTTTCGGATCGGAAATAAAAGCACTGCTTGCTCATCCGGAAGTAGAGGCAGTCGTTGATGAACCCGGACTTTTAGAGTTGTTCAGCCTGGGACCTTCACGCACGCCGGGCTGTGGTATTTATAAGGACATTCATGAAGTGAAACCAGCGCATACGATGGCTGTTTCACGCCGCGGAAAAAAAATTGCCCGTTACTGGAATGTACGGAGCCACCCTCATCCTGACTCGATGGAGGATACAGCAGCGGCTGTGAGGCACTATCTGCAGCATGCTTCCCGCCGTCAGCTCGTTGCCGATAAACCAATCAGCACCTTTTTATCCGGGGGGCTTGATTCGAGTGCTTTAACCGCATTCGCCGCATCCCATCATAAAGAAGCGCTCCGGACCTTTTCGATTGATTATGAAGATAATGAAAAGTATTTTAAAGCAGATGCGTTTCAGCCGGACAGTGATAACTATTACATTAACCAAATGAAGGAAGCGTTCGGTACGACGCATCATTATGAAATACTGGCGGTCGATACACTGGCACAGAAATTGGAAGAATCTGTGTATGCCAGAGATCTGCCGGGAATGGCCGACATTGATTCTTCGCTGTTATGGTTTTGTGAAAGAATAAAAAAACATGCCACTGCGGCTTTATCCGGAGAATGCGCAGACGAAATATTCGGTGGTTATCCCTGGTTTTACAAAAAAGAACTGTTGAACCGGGATGGATTCCCGTGGATGGATTCTTTTTCTGAACGGCAGTCCCTGCTGCACCCGGACTGGAGAAAAAAGCTGGAGCTTAAAGAGCATGCTTACCGGCGTTACCAGGAAACCGTGCGTGAAACGCCGCTTTCCGGAGAAGAAAACGATAAGGAAAAAGCGCATAAGGAAATGGCCTGGCTGAATATGCAGTGGTTCATGCAGACTCTTCTGGAAAGAAAAGATCGTATGAGCATGCGGGCGGGGCTTGAAGTAAGAGTCCCTTTTGCCGATCATGATCTCGTACAGTATGTCTGGAATATACCGTCAGACTGGAAGAGGCTTGAAGGGAGGGAAAAAGGTATGCTGCGCAGTGCATTAAAAGACGTTCTTCCCGACGATGTATTATACCGCAAAAAAAATCCATATCCAAAAACCCATCATCCCCGTTACACCGAAATGATGACATCCAGGCTAAAAGAAGTGCTGGACGACAAAAATGCGCCCCTTCATGAATTGATCGATCCGGCCCAGCTTCAACAACTGGTATCCGGAAGCGGATCATCCTTTACCCGTCCCTGGTTCGGGCAGCTCATGCGGGGACCGCAGCTTCTTGCGTATTTCTGGCAGGTTAACACGTGGCTGAAAACCTATGATATAAAAATCAGGTAACACCGGTAAACGAAATAAGAGCAGAAACAAGAGGGGCCTTCGGGCCGCCTCTTTTTTTAAAGCAGAATATTGGACGTACGTTAAGGTAACGTGTATAAATGAACCGTTATGTATTGCCCTTTCTGTCTGTTCTGATATAAGATAAATACGTGGAAGGAAAAAGAAGGGGGTTACTCTGTGGAAAGAGGTGAGAACCCGTGTTAAAGAATTTATTAAGACGTAACGATTCCAAGACAGTTGCCATAACAGCCCCGGTTACCGGCACTTACATTGATCTGAAAGACGTGCCGGACCCCACATTTTCTGAAAAAATGATGGGAGACGGTTTTGCAGTGGAGCCGGAAGAGGGAAGACTCGTATCTCCGGTAAAAGGAAGGATTGTACAGGTATTTCCGACCATGCACGCCATTGGTATTAAATCCGAGGAAGGGCTGGACATCCTTATACATATTGGTCTGGAAACCGTCGCGATGCAGGGGGAAGGTTTTGACGTGTATGTCAAAGAAGGAGACAAGGTGAAATCGGGCGAACCACTTATTGATTTTTCTATTGACCGTGTGAGAGAGCAGGCAAAGAGTGCGGTTACCCCGCTCGTGCTGACCGAACAGTCTCAGATCTCTGCAATGGAGCGTATGGAAGTAACGAATGTGACTGCGGGCGAGACAGCAGTAATACATGTCACGTATAAATAAAACGACGTTGATTCCGGCGGGAGCTGGTATGACGAAAATGGAGAGTTCAAGATGATCGTGCAGAAAGTCTTAAACCATAACGCAGCAGTCGTTATGGATAATCAGGAGGAAAAAGTCGCAGTTGGGTCCGGTATCGCCTTTCAGAAAAAAAAGAATGATGCGGTTGATCCCGGAAAAGTCGAAAAACTTTTTGTCCTTTCCCGGGAGAACGATCCGGCATTTACCGACCTTCTTGAAAAAGCGGGCGAATGGGAAACCGGTATCATTCAGAACCTGATACACTGGATGGAAAAGCAGTTGGATATTCCGTTTGACAGTCATTCGTACGCCCTCTTGTTTGATCACTTCATTCATCTGCTGAAGCGTCTCGCTGAAGGCTCCCATATTGTTAATTACCTTCTGGAGGAAATCCAGACATTGTATCCGGAAGCATTCCGGACCGCCGAACTGGCAGCCGGGAAACTGGCTGCAGATACCGGATACTGGATTTCATATGATGAAATGGGTTTTTTAGCGCTGCACCTGTATGCGGCGGGCCGGAAAAAAGCCTCGCCCTCGGGGGTGCGGGAACATACAGAAATTATTAATAGAATGACTTCAGTGATGGAAACCTCGTTAAACACAATGTTTCCACGCCGGACCGTGGCTTACGAAGGATTGATCAGCCACCTGCATGTAGCGGTTAAAACAGCGGAACAGGCAGAAGAACTCACGAAAGCGCCTTCGGATATGGTGAACATGATGAAAAACAAGTATCCGGCTTCTTATGAGGCTGCCCGGAATGCGGTTACAGTCTTAAAAGAGGAAAAAGGACTGACAATCCCGGAAGATGAAAGTGTTTACATAGCGATGCATATTCAACGTCTGCTGAGCAGAAAAAGTATGTAGCAGCCCGTGCCCGGATAATCGGCAGCCGGCGTCCGGCGATAGTCAAAAAGGCTTTCATGTGCTATACTGAAGGCTATCATTTCACTTTTGTACCTAAGTGAAAACAGCACGTAAAGCGAGGGATGCAATGTGGTTTCTCATGTGAAACTGTATGATACAACACTGCGCGACGGCACGCAGGGGGAAGGAATCAGTCTGTCGGTCGACGATAAACTGAAAATTGCGGCGAAATTGGATCAGCTTGGGGTGAAATACATCGAAGGCGGCTGGCCCGGTAGCAATCCAAAGGATATGAATTTTTTTGAAGAAGCAAAAAATTTAACCCTTCAGTCGGCTGTGATCACAGCTTTTAGCAGTACGAGAAGGCCGGGGGTGGAAACCGGGCACGATCCCAACCTGCAGCGTATTCTGGAAAGCGGGGTGGAAGCTGCCGCTATATTCGGCAAAGCGTGGGATTTTCATGTCGAAACAGCACTGCAGACCTCTCTTGATGAAAATGTATCCATGATTTTCGATTCCGTTCGTTTTCTGAAAGAAAAAGGGATGGAAGTCATATTTGATGCGGAACATTTTTTTGACGGCTATAAACATAACCGTGACTATGCACTTCGGACTATTACCGCTGCAGAAGAAGCCGGTGCGGACTGTCTGGTGCTTTGTGACACGAACGGCGGATCCCTGCCTTCGGAGATTGCAGATATTCTAAAGGATGTGCAGGAGCATACAACGATTTCGACAGGAATTCACTGCCATAATGACAGCGAGCTTGCGGTGGCCAATACGCTGGAAGCCGTGAAAGCGGGAGCGGACCATGTGCAGGGGACCATCAACGGATATGGGGAACGCTGTGGAAATGCGAATCTTATTTCTATCATTCCCAATCTTCAGTTGAAAATGGGGATTCCGTGTCTCGAAGACGAAAAAATGCCCCAACTCACGGAAACAGCAGTGTACGTCCATGAGCTTGCCAACCAGACACCTCCGAACAGTCAGCCATTCACTGGTAAAAGCGCATTTGCCCATAAAGGCGGGATGCATGTAAACGCTGTGCTGAAACATCCGGAAACCTATGAGCATATTGAACCGGAGAAAATCGGAAATGAACGAAGGGTTCTCGTCTCCGAACTGTCGGGACAGAGCAATCTGCTGTTTAAGGCGGAAGAGCTTGGAATTCCGCTGGACAAAACTGACCCTGCCGTCAAAGACACCATTGAAAAAATGAAACAGATGGAACACAAAGGGTACCAGTATGAAGCGGCGGAAGCTTCGTTTGAACTGTTGATCCGAAACGGTCTTGGAGAAAATCATGATTATTTCCATCTTGATCACTTTAAGATCATAACCGAAAAACAGAAAGAAGGGGCGATCAGTACGGAAGCGCTCGTTAAAATGGATATACAGGGTGAAAATGTCATGACGGCTTCAGAAGGAAACGGCCCGGTCAATGCTCTGGATTATGCCCTCCGTAAAACGATAGGAGAATATTACCCGCTTGTGCACGAAATGTATCTGTCTGATTATAAAGTACGTGTTCTGGACGAGGCGGAAGCAACGGCATCGACTGTCAGAGTATTGATTGAGTCGTCGGACGGGAAGGAAACCTGGAGCACCATCGGGGTATCCGGAAACATCGTGGAAGCGAGCTGGCAGGCTCTCGTTGATAGTATCCGCTATTACTTCATGAAGCACTCCGACCGTCTGAAGAAGATGGAGACGCAGCCGCTGCATCCGGGTGCGGGAGTACAGAATCATTAACATGACAGGAAACCAGGTGGAGGCTGAAGAAGATGTCAAAAACAGATCAAGTGACGGATAACGGTTATTTTGGAGATTTTGGCGGACGTTATGTTCCCGAACAGCTGGAAAAGGTGTTAAACCGGCTGGATGACTATTTTCAGCGTTTCAAGAATGACCCGGAATTTCTGGAGGAGTATGCGTTTTATCTGAAAGAATATGTGGGCAGGCCGAACCCGCTTACCTATGCCGGGAGACTGACCGATAAACTGGGCGGGGCTGCCATCTATTTAAAAAGGGAAGACCTGAACCATACCGGTGCTCATAAGATCAATAATGTGCTCGGACAGATACTGCTCGCCCGTAAAATGGGGGCACACCGTGTCATTGCCGAAACCGGGGCTGGACAGCACGGAGTGGCAACAGCGACGGCCTGTGCGATGATGAATATGGACTGTGTCATATACATGGGACGAGAAGACTTACGGCGTCAGGAACTGAATGTATTCCGTATGGAGCTGCTTGGAGCGCAGGTCGTCGCGGTTGATAAAGGCGGCGGCCGGCTGAAGGATGCGGTGGACGAAGCGCTGCAGGATTTTGTGGAGCATTTTGAAACAACCTTTTATCTGCTCGGATCGGCTGTCGGCCCTCATCCTTATCCGGCAATGGTGCACCACTTTCAAGCAGTGATCAGTGAAGAATCCAGACAGCAGATTCTGGAGAAAGAAGGGCGTCTGCCCGACGTGGTGACGGCCTGTGTCGGGGGAGGAAGCAATGCGATCGGGGCTTTTTCTCATTATATTGACGAGGAAACCACACGCCTTATAGGAGTCGAACCGGTTGAAGCGGCAACGATGACGGAAGGACAGGCTGCCGTTCTTCACGGATTCCGCAGTCTCTGTCTGCAGGATAATGAAGGGAATCCTCTTCCGACAGAGTCGATTGCAGCCGGACTTGATTATCCAGGGGTAGGTCCCGAACACAGCATGCTTCAGACGAGTGGACGGGCTTCTTATGAAACCGTAACAAAGCAGGAAGTACTGGCGGCTTTTCAGGAACTTGCCCGGACAGAAGGAATTATACCGGCTCTTGAAAGTGCCCACGCCATTGCCTGGGTGATGAGAACTGCTCCATCCATGAACAAAGAAGAAGTTATTGTAGTAAACCTGTCCGGACGCGGAGACAAGGATGTAGCAGAAGCGAAAAGACTGCTGGAAGAATAATAATACACCCCGATGTAAAGATCCCGAATGGTTCAACCATTCGGGATCTTTCACCTTAAAGAGGGCGGCCGGCAGCTGTTTTTACACTTGTTTCTGTTATTTGACGGAAGCTGATGGAACCTGGTCGATTACGGTAATGGTAAGGACAGCGAGCAGAAAGCAGTACAAGGCAAAATAAAGCAGTCTGCCGTTATTCAGAAAATTGATCAGCCAGACGATGCCTATCCAGGAAGTGATGAAGGACGCCGTAAACGCTATTGTTAACGGGAGTACACCTAATGAAGCAATACCTCCCGCGGAAAGGTCTTCAAACGCTAGAACCGAAGAGCCTGCAATCACGGGAACGGACAGGAGGAACGAATATCGGACAGCGGTTCTTCGGTTCAGTCCGGCGTATAAAGCGGCGATCAAAGTGCTTCCGGAACGGGAGATTCCTGGACATACAGCCAACGTCTGAGCGAGACCGACAATAACGGCGTCCAGAAACGTCATTTCGGTTTCGGTACGTCGTCCCATGTCATGAACCCGCTCGATTAAAATGAGAAAAACACCGGTCAATGCCAGCGCTGCTGCGATAAAGCCCGGCGTCTTCATTGTTTCAGCGAAAGCATCTTCAAGATAGATCCCGAGCACACCGGTAATGATCGTTGCTGTTATAATATACAGTGCGAAGAAAAACTCGGCGCGGTCTTTATCCCGGCGCTTTGTTATGTAACGAAAGAAGGTTTTCGTTAACTGGACACAGTCTCTTCTGAAATAAAGCACCACGGCAATAATGGAACCGAGATGAAGGATCACCTCAAACGACAATCCGGAAAAAGTGTGCCCAAAGACAAATTGAGCAATAATGATATGGGCGGTGCTTGATATAGGAAGGAATTCAGAAATTCCCTGAACGATGCCGAAAATCAATGCTTCCAGAACACTCATAGATTCCACTCCTCATTGAGATTTCCTATCTTAATCCATTGTTAGTTTAGCAGACCAGAGTGAATCAGGGAAGATAAAATCGGCCTGTCCTGTGATCGTCAAATCTCAGTCACATTCCTATGATGGGAAACCGGAGGCAATGCTAGTAAAATAGAATAAAAAGAACTGCTATATTGTAGAAACGGAGGATATGGAATCCATGATGCAGCGAAAATATATCACCATGCTTGTGCTGGGAGTTTCAGCTCTGGCACTTGCCTACGTTTTATTTTCGAACATATCTGTTCAGAAGGTCGGGACAAGCATAGGGGATGCTGCTCCGCGTTTTGAACTGCCGATGTATAATGAAGAACAGGGGTCATTGACGGATTACGAAGGCGATGTCATTGTCTTAAATATGTGGGCTTCCTGGTGTGGGCCGTGCACAGAAGAGATACCGGCCTTGATGGAATTTCAGGAATCTTACAGAGACGAGGGGGTGACGGTTCTCACTGTGAACATGAATTCGTTTGAACGGAATCAGGAGGAACCGCGGGAGTTTGTTGATACCTATAATATGGACCGCTCTCCTGCGATGATTGATGAAAACGGGGAAGTAGCGGAGTTATACGATATCCAGCGGCTGCCGACAACCTACATCATCGGTCGCGGCCGTACGATAGTGGATAAAACAGTAGGTCCGCTGCGTGTCGAGGACCTGGAGGAACTTGTGAAAAGTGAATTGTGATATACGAGTGGAATGATTTCTGGAAAGAATAAGAAAGGAGGGGCGTACAGTAGTACGAGAGGTGATAGATCATGCATACAGCCATGACGGTCAGAGTGATACAGGTTCTGGAAAAAGCAGAAGGTTATCTCAAACTGAAAACAGATGGCGGGGCCGGCAAAGCCTATCTGTTTTTAACTTCCTTTCCGCCTGTAGCGGCAGGGGACTATGTTAAAGTGAATACGACAGCGGATACACTTCAGCTCGGCACCGGCGGGTGGGATGTTGTCATCTCAACCAACAGCACAAAGTACGTGGTGCCGGGGCCTGGTCACATCATGAAAGCCCGCTACACACCGTTTCAACATAGTGTGTTTTCGGTGGATGACCCGGATCATCCGGATCATAACATATTTCAGCAGTCGTTTTCTCTGGAGCATGTGCCCATCCTGCTGGCTGAGCTTCACAGCATGCTGCCGATTCTGCTGGGGGCGGTTCAAATGTCGGATGATGTTATAAAAGTCGGGGTGGTGCTGTCGGACGAAGCATCTCTTCCGGCGGGATTCAGCGATCATATGACGGAGTGGAAACGATGCACAAACATACATGTGGTCACTGCCGGGCAGGCCTACGGTGGAAATGAAGAAGCGGTCAATATGTTGAATGCCGTCCAGTGGCTGACGTTGAAAAAAAAGGTCGATCTTCTGGTTTTATCTATGGGCCCCGGAACGGTCGGTACGAATACGCCATACGGTTTCAGCGGGATCGCACAGGCTGAATGGGCCAATATGACCGGGTCTCTGAAAGGTGTCCCATTCTGGGTCCCCCGGCTTTCCTTTGAAACATCCAGAAAGCGTCACTACGGTATCAGCCATCATACGACCACTCCTCTCTATCTTTTTACGTACACCCGTTCGATACTGGTTCTTCCTGTGTTGGAGAAACAAAAACGTGTTCATGTGAAAAAGCAGTTGCACACGTTTGGGGAAAACACCCATGTTACCATAATGGAAGAGGACGTGGACAGCCAGCTGCAAACGTGGCTGGCATGGTATAAAAGGGAAAAAAGGAGACTCACTTCAATGGATACTGAAGTAACCAGCGATCCTGATTTTCTAAAAGGGGTGCTCGCACCGCTCGTCTATATTATGAAAAAACGGGAGGAACGTATTAATGGATTATGAAGAAAAAACGTTACATAAGGAATCGATTTATGAAGGAAAAATCATCGATGTCAGTGTTCATGATGTGAAGCTTCCGGATGGAAGCACAGGGAAGCGTGAAATTATAAATCACCCGGGAGCAGTTGCTGTCATCGCACTTTCTCCATCCGGAAAACTTATCATGGTTCGTCAATACAGGAAAGCATTGGAAAAAGAATTATTCGAAATCCCGGCCGGAAAGCTGGAACCCGGGGAAGAACCGGAAACATCCGCTTCCAGGGAAATGGAAGAAGAAACAGGATACAAAGCAGAAGATTTGAAAAAAATAGCTTCTTTCTACACTTCCCCGGGTTTTGCAGATGAAATCATTCATCTCTATGAAGCGGGCCGGGTCATGGAAGGGGAAACATCAACGGATGAGGATGAGTTCGTAGAACTTGTGGAAGTGACGTTGGAAGAAGCGGAGCAGCTGATAAAAGAGGAAAAAATTCATGATGCCAAAACAATGTATGCCGTGCAGCACGTAATGCTTAAACAGCGTTGAATAATAGAATCAGTAATAGAAGAGTCTCTTTGCTCATAAAGTGTACCATGTCCAAAAGGCAGGGAGGCTCTTTTTTCATGATAGAATCAATAAATGAATTTGCGCGTAGACATTGGCTTGAATACCGCTCATTATACTGGTTTTCTATCGTACTGTTGTTTATGGGGGTCATTTTCGGGGCGGTTCTTGTGAACAGTCTCGCCCTTGATCTTAAAAATGACCTGAATGGCTTCGTAAGTCAGTTTTTTTCCCGGTTTCGGGAAGGAACGGACATTTCCCCGCACCATATATTCATGCAGAGCCTAACACGTCATGCCGGCTATCTGATTCTCATGTGGGTGCTTGGCCTGTCGGTCGCCGGAGTACCGTTTATTCTCATTCTGCTTTTTTTAAAAGGAGTGGTTTCCGGATTTACAATCGGGTTTCTTGTACAGCAGATGGGCAGCGGCGGCTTTTTTTTGGCATTCACATCCATCCTGCCGCAGAATATAATAATCATACCTTCTTACATCATCATGGCAGTCGTCTCTATCAGTATTTCACTTAGTATCATTAAACACCTGTTTCAGGCAAATCGATCGGTGCATGTGCCCCGGGTTATAGCAAAATCAAGTGCTGCAGCTGCCTTTCTGCTCATCGGCATATGCGGTGCAGCAGTCGTGGAAGGATATTTGTCGCCGGTATTGATCAAGAGTATGCTGCATTGGATATCGTGATAATTAATATCATTTAATAATAATTATAAAATAATTTTTGTTATCATTATCATTTGACACCTTTCTCAATAGTCACTATAATTTATTATAGTTGATGTCAGGGGGAGGTTCATTATGGAACAGCGCATTGATCGTATCAAAAAACAGCTACATTCCCAAAGTTATAAACTTACCCCGCAGCGGGAAGCCACGGTCCGGGTGCTGCTTGAGAATGAAAAGGACCACCTAAGTGCCGAAGATGTCTATCTGCTGGTGAAAGAGAAAGCACCGGAAATCGGCCTTGCTACGGTATACCGTACCCTGGAGCTTCTCAATGAGCTTGAAGTTGTCGATAAAATCAATTTCGGTGACGGGGTGTCAAGATACGACCTGCGAAAAGAAGGGGCAGATCATTTTCACCATCACCTTGTTTGTATTGAATGCGGCACGGTCGATGAAATTCAGGAAGACCTTCTCGGGGACGTGGAAAAAGTTGTAGAAGCCAACTGGGATTTTAAAATCAAGGATCACCGCCTTACATTTCACGGTGTCTGCCACCGCTGTCGGGAAGAAGAGAACAGCGGATCGGAACATAAAAGTAAAGAAATGAACAAGGCATAATAAAAACCTTTTCGATCGGAAAAGGTTTTTATTTTTTTATGTATAATCTTTCTTTTTTCAGGGAGGATGTTTTATAAGATTAAAAGAAAGGAAGATGACAAATGAGGAAAACGTTGGCAAATATAGTGGAGACATTTAAAATATTTATTGTGTTCAGCGCGTGCCTTCTGGCTTTTTACTATGGTATTCTATGGTTAAGTGATACGTATGAAGGAGATGACCGGCTCCGCAAAACAGAAACGGATGCCAGGCAGGTGCAGGCCGGTGAAATGTCTTCATCGGATGCTCTCCAGAAAAAGGACGGGACCGCAGTTGAAAACGGAACTACTCGATTTTATTCATTACTGTCAGGTGGAGAAGGGTCTGGCTGATAATACGCTCCGCTCCTATGAACGAGATATCGGACGCTATATAGAGTTTCTACAGGATAATAATATTACGGAGGTACAGAGTATTGAACGCTCCTGGATTGTTTCCTTTCTTTACCAACTGAAGGAAAACGGGCGTTCATCATCAACGATTGCAAGAACGATATCTTCGATCCGCGCTTTTCACCAGTTTCTGCTCCGGGATCAGCGAACCGTAAAAGACCCTTCCGAGCTTATAGAAATTCCTAAAAATGAAAAGAAGCTTCCGGATGTATTATCCGCAAAGGAAATAGAATCGTTATTAACTGCTGCTGCAGGAACGACCTCTTTTGCGAAACGAAACAAAGCAATGCTGGAATTAATGTATGCGACAGGTCTCCGAGTCAGTGAGCTGTGCAGCCTCAAAACCGGGGATATTCACCTTCAGATGGGTTTTGTCCACTGCCTTGGAAAAGGAAATAAAGAACGAATTATTCCACTCGGAAAAGCCGCTGCCGACGCTGTCGAAGAATACGTACAAAAGGCGCGTCCGACCTTGATGAAAAAGAAAAGACACGAGGTGCTTTTCGTCAATCATCATGGCAGTCAGCTCTCAAGACAGGGATTCTGGAAAATATTGAAGACTGCGGCGGCGGAAGCGGGGATACAGAAATCACTGACGCCGCACACTCTTCGTCATTCGTTTGCCACGCATCTGCTTGAAAATGGTGCAGATTTGAGGGCTGTACAGGAAATGCTCGGACACGCGGATATTTCCGCTACACAGATTTATACCCATGTGTCGAGCCATAAACTGAAAGATGTATATCTGCATTATCACCCAAGAGCATAATAAGAAAAAGAAGGGAGAGGTCATATGACACCGAAAACGTTTCAACGGATTTTTTTAATTGTCATGGATTCTGTCGGCATCGGGGAAGCCCCTGATGCAGAAGATTATAATGATGCCGGGGCAGATACAGTCGGTCATATTGCCCGGCATAGGGATGGATTGAACATGCCGGTAATGGAAAGACTCGGCTTTGGGAAGATCAAGGAAACAGAAGGTATTGAACCGGTGGAAAACCCGGAAGCCTATTACGGGGTGATGGAGGAAGCATCCAACAGCAAAGACACGATGACCGGCCATTGGGAAATGATGGGCCTTCATATAACAGAACCGTTCCGCACCTTTCCGGATGGCTTTCCCGATGATTTAACGAGAAAGCTGGAAGAGGCATCCGGGAGAGATATTATTGGAAACAAGGTAGCTTCCGGAACAGAAATCATTAAAGAGCTGGGGCGCGAACATATGGACACCGGTGCTCTGATCGTATACACCTCCGCGGATTCTGTCCTGCAGATTGCGGCACATGAAGAAATCGTGCCCGTGGAGGAACTTCACCGGATTTGCAAAAAGGCAAGAGAACTTACATACGAGGCGCCTTATATGATAGGTAGAGTAATAGCAAGGCCGTTTGTCGGCCAACCGGGTTCATTTGAAAGGACATCCAACCGTCACGATTATGCGTTGAAACCATTCGGGCGTACGGTGATGAATGAATTGAAAGATGCCGGTTTTGACAGTATAGCGATCGGCAAGATCAGCGACATCTATGATGGAGAGGGAATTACAAAAACGATAAGGACAGAATCGAATGAAGATGGAATGGATAAAGTAACGCAGTCGGCAAAAGAGGGTTTTCATGGGATATCCTTTTTAAATCTCGTCGATTTTGATGCGAAATTCGGGCACCGCCGGGATCCTGATGGATACGGGAATGTGCTGGAAGAGTTTGATAACCGTCTTCCGGAACTGCTGGAAGAACTCCATGAGGATGATCTTCTCCTGATTACCGCGGATCATGGTAATGACCCTGTTCACCATGGTACGGATCATACCAGAGAGATCGTACCGCTTCTTGCCTGGTCGAAACGATTTGAAAAAGGCTCTGATCTTGGGCGGCGGAAAACATTTGCAGATATCGGTGCTTCGATTGCAGCCAACTTTGGGCTGACCATGCCGGAACATGGAACCAGTTTTTTAGATCAACTACATGATAAAGGGTGAGCGCGATGACAACAAAACAAATTCTCAAAGAAGCATCCCGTTATGTTCAGGAGAAAATAAAGATAACTCCGAAGACGGGCCTTATTCTCGGTTCGGGCCTCGGCGTTCTGGCCGACGAAATAGAAAATGCGGTGACGATACCGTACGAAGATATTCCGGGATTTCCGGTGTCGACGGTGGAAGGCCACGCCGGCCGGCTGGTGGCAGGAACACTCTGTGGTGAAGAAGTTATTGCCATGCAGGGTCGTTTTCATTACTATGAAGGCTACGACCTTCAGGATGTGACGTTTCCGGTACGCGTCATGCGGATGACAGGCGTAGAGACGCTGCTTGTAACTAATGCGGCGGGAAGCGTAAATGAAACATTTTCGCCGGGGAATTTAATGTTGATTAACGACCACCTGAATCTGCTCGGTGATAATCCGCTCATCGGCAGGAACGATGAAACGATCGGCCCCCGTTTTCCGGACCTGTCTTCGGCATATTCCAGGGAATTGATGCGTACCGCGAAATCGGCAGCTTCCTCCTTGGACATTACACTGCAGGAAGGAGTGTACGCCGCCAACACAGGACCGGCATATGAAACGCCGGCAGAAGTAAGAATGATCCGGACACTTGGAGCAGACGCGGTAGGGATGTCCACGGTTCCTGAGGTGATCAGCGCGAATCATACCGGTATGAGCGTTCTTGGTATATCATGTCTGTCCAATATGGCGGCAGGAATATTGGATCAGCCGCTCAGCCATGATGAAGTGATCGAAACGACAGAACAGGTCCGGGAAGACTTTTTGCAGCTGATGAAAGAAATTATCGGACGGATTGCGAAAGGAGACGTATAACATGGAGCATCTTGCCGAGAAGACAGAAGAAGCTTCCGTTTACCTTCAGGAGAAAATCAATATCAAGCCGGAGGTGGGATTGATACTCGGCTCCGGGCTCGGTGACCTTGCGGAGGAAATCGAAGATGCGGTGAAAGTCGACTATGAAGACATTCCCCATTTTCCGGTTTCCACAGTGGAAGGCCATGCCGGCCGTCTTGTGACAGGCATGCTGCAGGGACAGCGAGTTATCGCTATGCAGGGACGGTTTCATTATTACGAAGGATATTCCATGCAGGAAGTAACGTTTCCGGTCCGTGTCATGAAAGCACTCGGCGCTGATACACTGATTGTGACCAATGCCTGCGGCGCCATGAATCCGTCCTTTCAACCGGGGGATCTTATGGTTATCGAAGATCATATTAACCAGACCGGGACGAATCCGCTGCTGGGTCCGAATGACGAAAATCTCGGTCCCAGATTTCCCGACATGAGCCGGGCCTACGACAGCGGACTGAAGCGGACAGCGGTAAGCACCGCGGAACGTCTTGGTTTTTCTCTTCAGAAAGGAGTATACACCGGGATTGCCGGTCCGTCCTTTATGACAGCGGCCGAACTCATTATGCTCCGCCGCCTGGGAGGCGATGTGGTCGGCATGTCAACCGTTCCGGAAGTAATAACTGCAAATCACGCCGGGATGAAAGTGCTTGGGATATCCTGTATTACAGACATGGCTGTGGGAGAGGAAATCGAAGGGGTATCCCATGAAGAAGTAATAGAGACTGCTTCCAAAACAAAACCAAGGTTCATCTCTCTAGTGAAGGAAGTACTGGCATCCAACCTGTCCGCATAATCAGGGAAAGGAATGGTGGAACGAATGAGAATGGTGGATCTTATTACGAAAAAAAGAGATGGTTACGAACTGGCTGATGAAGAAATCCGCTGGTTTGTCAACGAGTACAGCAAGGGGGAGGTCCCAGACTATCAGGCTTCCTCATTTTTGATGGCTGTCTTTTTTCAGGGAATGACTCAGGAAGAAGCGGGAGCGTTGACGTTTTCGATGGCAGCTTCCGGTGAACAGCTTGATTTGTCGGCGATTGAGGGAATCAAGGTCGACAAACATTCAACAGGGGGCGTAGGTGATAAAACGACATTAATTCTGGGCCCGATTGTTGCCGCCCTTGATATTCCGGTTGCCAAAATGTCCGGACGCGGACTCGGCCATACCGGCGGCACCATTGATAAGCTGGAATCTTTCAAAGGATTCCGGACTGAAATGGATCAGGAGGAGTTCATCCGCCTTGTCAACCAAAATAAAATCGCTGTCGCCGGCCAAAGCGGCAATCTTACTCCCGCGGATAAAAAACTGTATGCCCTCCGTGATGTAACGGCGACAGTAAATTCCATCCCGCTCATTGCAAGTTCGGTGATGAGCAAAAAAATAGCTGCCGGCGCCGATGCGATTGTTCTGGACGTCAAGGCCGGGTCCGGAGCATTCATGGAACAAGTGGAGGATGCTGAAAAACTGGCGCGGGCGATGGTCGATATCGGTCATTCACTCGATCGAAAGACGATGGCTGTTATTTCGAATATGGACCAGCCGCTGGGACATTTCGTCGGTAATGCTCTCGAAGTAAAAGAAGCCATCGATACCCTTCATGGCAACGGTCCTTACGATCTGCATGAGTTGAGTGTGACATTGGCTTCGCATATGGCGGTGCTCGGCGGCAGAGCTTCCAGCGAAGAAGAAGGACGGACGCTGGTGGAGAAAGTACTGGAGGATAAATCAGCGCTTGAAAAAATGAAACAGTTTGTTAAGAGCCAGGGAGGGGATCCATCTCCGGTAGATGAACCGGAGCAGCTGTCTTATGCACGGAACCAGATTAACGTACCGGCTCCTGATTCCGGGTATGTCAGCAGTATGCAGGCCGCCCGGATCGGCAATGCTGCGATGATGCTCGGAGCAGGACGCGCTGCGAAAGATGATGTCATTGATCACGCGGCGGGTATAGAACTGAAAGCAAAGATAGGGGACTATGTCAGAGAGGGAGATACACTGGCAGTTATGCACGTTAATCAAGGCGATGACAAAACTGTTTCTGATATAATTCAACAGGCTTACCGTTTTTCCTCAGAACAGGTGGAAAAACCCGGTTTGATTTATAATTCCATATAGCTGGTAAATCTTCAGGATATACATCCTGAAGATTTTTTTGTATATGCACTGAAAATATTGGAAAAAATAGAACGGAGACTATATTGGGAGGTGTCTGTTATTGGGAAAGAACAGAGGGATAAAGCTGATACTGGCAGGTACTGCCGCCATCTTTTTCTGGGGAGGAAGTAAAGCGGAAACGGCAACTGGAAACACATCCGATGACGCGGTCTCCGCTTATGTCATGGAAGCCGGAACCGGGCAGGTGCTTTATCAGGAAAATGAGACAGAAAAGCTGCCGCCAGCCAGTATGACAAAAATTATGACGATGCTTTTAATCATGGAAGCGCTCGAGAAAGAACAGATTCAACTGGATGAAATGGTCCGAACGAGCGAAAAGGCCGCTTCCATGGGAGGCTCACAGATATTTCTTGAAGAAGGAGAAACCATGACAGTTGATCACATGCTTAAAGGAATCGCTGTCGCTTCCGCAAACGATGCCTCGGTGGCAATGGCTGAACATATTTCCGGATCGGAGGATGCTTTTATTCAATCAATGAATGACAAAGCAGAAGAGCTAGAACTGAAACATACCCGTTTTCAGAATACGACAGGGCTCCCTGCGGACGAACATTATACATCGGCGCAGGATCTTGCAGCTATCAGCCGTGAACTGCTCCGATATGAAAAAATCCTTGAGTACACGGGATTATATGAAGATTATTTGCGAAAAGGGGAAAAAGATGAATTCTGGCTTGTGAATACCAATCGTCTCGTTCGCCACTATGACGGAGTGGACGGCCTGAAAACAGGCTATACAAAGGAAGCTAAGTACAATCTGACTGCCACAGCTGAAAAAGATGGAATGAGAGTTATTACCGTACTGATGGGTGCGGAAACTCCGAAAAAAAGGAATCAGCTGACCGCATCGCTGCTTGATGATGCATTTCAGCAGTATGATTATTACAAACTTGCCGGAAAAGGAGATACCATTGCTGCTATCCCGGTGGAAAAAGGAAAGCATTCCAGAGCGGAAGCCGTACTGGCTGAAGATGCGGGTGTTGTACTCAGGAAGGGACAGGACGTAGACGGTATTACTGAAAAGGTAGCAAAAAAAGATGCAGTAACGGCACCGGCTGAGATGGGAGAATCAGTAGGTACCGTTCAGTATTATGAGGAAGATACCCTGTTGTCCGAAAACGAGCTGGTTTTAAAAGAAAATATAGAGCCGGCCGGCTGGACGACATTGTTCAGCCGTTCTATGGAGCGGATGATGGGCGGCATGTCCTGACGGCGTTTTTTTTAACGAAATAACACTAGTTTTGTCATGCGGGAAGGAAATACAGATCCCGTTCAAGAATGGACCAGCGAACCATTTTATTTTTCGAGACTGGGGGGAAGAGATATGAGTCTTACCGTTAATCTGGAACAGGTCGATGATGTAATGTGCATACGGTTGAAAGGTGAACTGGATCATCATTCATCGAGAGAACTCCGCGGACAGGTGGAAGAACATATGGAAATCCACCGCCCAATCCACATTGTGCTGAATCTGGAAGAGCTCACGTTTATGGACAGTTCAGGGATCGGAGTGATCCTCGGCAGATATAAGCAGATTCGAAAGCAGGGCGGGGAAATGGTGGTATGTGCCATTTCAGCACCGGTAAAAAGGCTTTTTGAATTATCAGGGCTGTTTAAAATTCTGCGGTTGGAACACAGGGAGACGGACGCATTACGCATATTGGGGGTAGCCTGAGGATGAAAAATGAGATGAAACTGGAGTTTTCCGCGCTTAGTGAAAATGAGGCATTTGCACGTGTTAGTGTAGGGGCGTTCGCGGCACAGCTGGATCCGGATATGAATGAATTAACAGAGTTAAAAACAGTCGTTTCGGAAGCAGTGACCAATTCTATTCTGCACGGTTATGACGAAAACCCGGCCGGAACAATCAGTGTCATGGTGAAAATCGAAACCGATACGCTGGAAATCACCATCAAAGATGAAGGAGCAGGTATCGACAATATTGAGCAGGCGAAAGAACCTTTGTTCACGACAAAGCCGGAAATGGAACGGTCCGGTATGGGATTTACCATTATGGAAAATTTCATGGATGAAGTAGAAATCATCTCAGAATCCGGAACCGGTACGACGGTATATCTGAAAAAAAGGCTGGCCGGCAGCCGGACACTCTGTAATTAAGGGGAGTCTGCATGAACATTAACATGGAAAAACAGCAGCCTCTTCAGGATCATAAGATCAGGGAATTGATCCAAAACAGTCACAACGGGGACCAGAACGCCAGAGATGAAATTGTCCATAAAAACACAAGGCTCGTCTGGTCCGTGGTGCAGCGTTTTATCAACCGTGGATATGATCCTGAAGATCTATTTCAAATAGGAGTGATTGGGTTAATAAAGTCCATCGATAAATTCGATCTCTCATATGAAGTGAAATTTTCCACTTATGCTGTACCGATGATCATCGGAGAAATTCAGCGGTTCATAAGGGATGACGGTACAGTGAAGGTGAGCCGGTCCCTGAAAGAATTAAATAATCGTGTCCGGAGAGCCAAAGAAGAACTCACGAAAGAAATGGGAAGAGCACCGGGCCTGAAGGAAATTTCGGAAAAACTCGATGTTCCTTCCGAAGAAATTGTATTTGCCACCGAGGCTGCCCGCACGCTGTCTTCCCTGCATGAAACCATTTATGAAAACGACGGCGATCCAATTACACTGATTGATCAGATTGCTGATCAGGCAGACAGCAGGTGGTTTGATCAGATTGCAGTCAAGGATGTTGTAGAACAGCTGGAGGAAAGGGAACAGGTCATTGTATACCTTCGTTATTATAAAGACAGAACCCAGTCGGAAGTGGCAGAACGTCTCGGTATATCACAGGTCCAGGTTTCAAGGCTTGAAAAACGAATATTGGATAAATTGAAAAGCCAGTTGTCGGAATGATGACTGGCTTTTTTTGTATAGCTTGATGAAGGGGCTGTCATACTAAGCAAAAGGAGAGAATGGTGATGAAGCAGCATATCTACGTGCAGTTTTTTTCGAACGGCTCTGTTGAACAGGGGGAGTGTCTCTGTATGAAGGATATTGCACGAGTTGAAGGAGACAGGGAGATTGTTTCGGATGTACTTAATATGGAAGTCTACCGGGTAACGGCAAAGGATAAGAGTCACGTTGTGGTGGATGCGTTGACGGTGCTGCAGAGGATTCATTCCTTTTATCCCGGGTTGACGGTGAGTTTTCTCGGCCGGCCGCAGGCTGTAATAGATGTCCGGACACAAAGCAGGCAGAAATCTATTGCTGCGATGCTGCTCGTATGGTTTCTTTTATTTACCGGCGCAGCCCTTGCCATTATGAATTTCCATGAAGACGTCAGCATGCTTGCTGTCCATCAGAAGTTATACAGACTGATTACAGGCGAACAGCTGCAGCAGCCTCTGTTTCTGCAGATTCCCTACTCATTCGGTCTTGGTCTTGGAATGATTTTGTTTTTTAATCATGTGTTTAAAAAACGGCTGAATGAGGAGCCGAGTCCGCTTGAAATTGAAATGTTCAACTATCGACAGGAAATGGAAGAGTTTGTAGCCGAAACAAAATCAGACCGGAGTTCAAAATGGCCGTCGAAGTCCTGATTACCATTTTTGTGGGATTCAGCGGGGGATTAGCTGTCGGAAGCGGCTTTGTGGCCTTTATTTCGGTGCTCGGCATTATTCCGAGACTGGTACAGATTACAGGTACTGAAAAAGCTTTCCGAACCTATGAAATGGCGGTGACCGGCGGCGGTGTATTTGGGACAATTGCCGTACTTCATCCTGTAACGTTTTCTTTTCCGGCTGTGTTTACCGCACCGGTCGGTCTTGCTTCTGGAATTTTTGTCGGTATGCTCGCTGCAGCCCTTACGGAAGTATTAAATGTGTTTCCGATTCTTGCCAAAAGAGTGGGGATGGAAAACAATGTAATGAGTCTGGTGATGGCGATTGTGCTTGGAAAAACGGCCGGTTCTTTATTTCATTGGCTCATTTATGTATCTCTTTCATTATAATAAATAAGGGGTTTCTTATATGCGCAGAAGAAAATGGATATTCCGGAATAAATCAAACGCCGTAGAACTCGAAAAACGGGGGGTTCCTCCAGAGGAAGCCGGCAATACCAGCCTTTCTTCACGGATCGAGGAAAATGAAGAAATCCTGAAAGAGAGAGTGGGTATCGGGGTCAGTTTTGATGCCGGTATCCGCAGGCTCCACATATTGGGAAGGGAAGTTCAGATTTACTTTATTAACGGCCTCGTCGATATGGAGGCGTTAACCGAGCTTTTAAAAGAATTAATGAAACTGGAAGCAAGAGACCGGGACACACCTTATGTCCGTGAAGCGGTGGAAAATCATCTGACGGAAGTACAGGTCGACTACAAAGACAATCTCGAAGACTGCATCACGGAAATGCTGTCCGGCCTCGTGTTCATACTTGTTGACGGGGAAGACCGGGCATTGGTCGTTGATGTCCGCAACTATCCCGGCAGAAGTCCCAAAGAGCCGGATAATGAAAAAGTTGTACGTGGAGCAAGAGATGGCTATACAGAAAATATAATTGAAAATACCGGTCTCACGAGAAGACGTGTCAGAGATGAAAGACTCCGTCATGAAATTATGCGTGTCGGTATCCGTTCCCATACAGACATCTGCATCTCCTATATTGAAGATATTGCGGATCCGGATATGGTTCAGGTTATAAAAAAAGAGCTTGAATCGATAAATATTGACGGATTGACGATGGCGGACAAAGTGGTCGAGGAGTATATTGTCGATCAGGGAGCCAACCCGCTTCCACTGGTTCGTTATACGGAGCGGCCGGATGTCGCAGCCGTCCATTTGTTTGAAGGCCACGTTGTTATTATTGTGGATGCCTCTCCCAGCGTCATCATTACACCGACTACCTTTTTTCATCATGTGCAGCATGCCGAAGAGTACCGGCAGGCTCCGTTTATCGGGACCTATCTGAGGTGGATTCGTTTTTTCGGGATGTTTGCATCCCTGTTCATTCTTCCGTTATGGCTGCTGGTTGTACTCGAACCCGGGCTTCTGCCGGATGCGCTGAACTATATTGGTCCGAGTGAAGACTCGAATGTATCGGAGTTTATGCAGATCGCCATTGCAGAAGTCGGGATAGAATTAATGAGAATGGCGGCGATTCATACCCCCTCCCCGCTTACTACCGCTCTTGGATTGGTGGCGGCGCTGTTAATTGGGGAAATAGCGATTGAAGTGGGGTTGTTTACCTCAGAAGTTATATTATATGTGGCTTTAAGCGCCATTGGAACGTTTGCGACGCCAAGTTATGAATTGGGCATTGCATTGAAAATATTCCGTTTTATTCTGTTGATAGCTGTTGTTTCGTTTCAAACAACTGGTTTTGTAGTGACAACAACGGTGCTGTTCTTGTTCCTTGCCTCAATCCGATCATTCAATAAACCCTATTTATGGCCGTTTCTTCCATTTGACGGCAAGGCGCTGTGGCAGGTGTTTGTTCGGACGACCGTTCCAAGTCTGCGCCGGCGTCCGAGTATCGTTAATCCACAGGACATCACCCGGCAGAATTCGGAATGATGATGGAAAATCAAAGAGTTTTCCTTTTTCTCCTCATTATTTGATGCTAAAATGTAATCATTCATTGACGAGTGTAAGGGGAGAACAATCATGTATCTTCACGGAACCAGCCGGATAAATAATCACGGGCGGCTGGAAATCGGCGGGGTGGACACGGTTCATCTTGCCGGGGAATACGGCACGCCTGTGTATGTATATGATGTCGCCCTGATGAGAGAGCGCGCGCAAGGTTTTCAGAAAGCTTTTGAAGAAGCCGCTGTTCCGTATCAGGTGGCATACGCAAGCAAGGCGTTCAGCTGCATAGCGATGGTGCAGCTGGCAGCTGAACTCGGTTTGAGCCTCGACGTTGTTTCCGCAGGCGAAATGATGACAGCTGCAAAGGCTGATTTTCCAATGCATCGGGTACATCTTCACGGGAATAACAAAAGTGATGAAGAAATAGCATTCGCACTGGAACTCGGAGTCGGATGTATCGTTGTCGATAATTTTCATGAGCTGTCCATGATTCAAAAACAGGCCCGGAAGAATAATCAGCCGGTGCAGGTGCTGCTTCGGACAACACCGGGAGTGGAAGCCCACACCCACGAATACATTTCCACGGGCCAGGAAGACTCAAAATTCGGCTTTGATCTCCAGAGCGGCCAGGCGGACCAGGCTGTCGAAATACTGCAGGAGGATCCGTATCTAGAACTTCGCGGGGTTCACTGCCACATCGGATCCCAGATATTTGATACGGAAGGTTTTGTCCTGACGGTGGAGAAGTTATTCCGGGAATTCCGACGCTGGAGGGATGAGTATCATTTCATTCCCGCTGTTTTTAACGCCGGCGGAGGATTTGGGATCCGCTATGTGGAAGGCGATGAACCGCTTGCTCCCGAAGAATATGTAAAAGATCTGATTCTGGCGGTTAAAAAAGAAGCAGCCGATGCGGGCATGCCTGTGCCGGAAATCTGGATAGAACCCGGCCGGTCCATCAGCGGGGACGCCGGGACTACGTTGTATACGATCGGATCCAGGAAACATATACCGGGTGTTCGGGATTACGTATCTGTTGACGGGGGAATGACGGATAACATCCGGCCTGCGCTTTACAGTGCCGAATACGAAGGAATGCTTGCCAATCGTGCTTTGGAAGAGCCGACAGAGCGTACTGCCATTGCCGGGAAATGCTGCGAAAGCGGGGACATGCTGATGTGGAATCTTCCTCTTCCGGAAGTGCAGTCGGGTGACATTCTAGCTGTTTTCTGTACGGGTGCTTATGGTTATTCCATGGCCAGCAACTATAACCGGTTTACACGGCCTCCTGTAGTTTTTGTAGAAGATGGAGAGGCAGATCTCGTCGTCCGGAAAGAATCACTGGAAGACCTTCTGAAAAATGACCTCCCGCTCCGTTTAAAACAGAACGTTTAATGATGAACCTCCTCCCGACGGGACACCTGTATGTCGTGTGCCAACGGGTGGAGGTTTTTAGTGACAGGTGTATGGATGCTGAAAAAGGGGGAGTGTTCCAATGATGGAACCTGTCGGAAAATGCAGCAGATGCAGCAAAGAGATACAGTGTCTGGATGGATTTTTGAATGGAGAACTGCAGAAAGACAAGACACTTTTATGTTTCGAGTGTGCAGATAAAGAGAGGAAGTCCGAACGAAATAGTTGACGGTTATGTTTCACGAGGGATAAAATCAGTATATAGTAAAAAACGGTTTGGTTACATCGTTGTATTGTAACCACTTCGGGGTCGGGTGAAATTCCCAGCCGGCGGTGATAGAGCTTAATGCTTTTTGAGTCCGCGACCCGCAGAGGCAGAGCTTCTGCGGTGGATCCGGTGAAAGTCCGGAGCCGACAGTGATAGTCTGGATGGGAGAAGAAAAGCCGTGTTCAAAGCCGGAAAATAACCGGAAGCGCATGTTTTTTATGTCCAAAAAAGCGGAGCAGTCCGGTCATTGAATGGTTGTGTATGAACAAAGCTTATTTCCGTATGTTTTACCACCCTGGAGACGTATACCGTTTTCAGGGTTTTTTGTATTTATTATCAGGAAAAGAGGAAGTCGAAAATGACGGACGAAGAATATATGGATCTTGCTCTTCAACTGGCGGAAAGCACGAAAGGTCAGACATCGCCGAATCCATCTGTCGGGGCTGTCGTTGTAAAAAACGGTCGTCTGTCCGGAGTGGGAGCTCATTTAAAAGCAGGAGAGGCACATGCCGAAATTCATGCGCTCAGACAAGCCGGATCCGACGCTGAAGGAGGGACGATGTATGTAACCCTTGAACCGTGTTCCCATACCGGAAAAACTCCTCCCTGTGTGGAGTCGGTGATAGAAAGCCGCATCCGCCGGGTTGTCATTGCCACACTTGATTCCAATCCAGAGGTGGGCGGAACCGGTGCCGGCAGACTACAGGAAGCCGGAGTAGAGGTGAACATCGGGATCGGAAAAGATCGTGCGGATTGGCTGAACCGCTATTTTACCCACCATATGAAAACAGGCCTCCCGTATGTCACGCTGAAGACCGCTGTTTCACTGGACGGCAAAACGGCTGCTGCGAGCGGGGAAAGTCAATGGATCACAGGTGAAGCATCGAGGGAAGACAGTCATCGTCTCCGTCATGAGCATGACGCCATTCTCGCCGGGATTGGAACCGTACTTCACGATGATCCTTCTTTGACAGCAAGACCCATTAACGGCGCGGTCCAGCCGCTCCGTGTTGTGCTGGACAATCAACTGCAGATGCCCTGCGGTGCGGCGATGCTGCAGGATAATGAGGCGCCGGTGTGGATTTTCTGCGCATGCAACGCCCCTTCCGAAAAAAAGCGTGAGCTGCAGAAAGCAGGAGCGGTCATTCATCAGACCACCACCTCGTATGTATCGGTAAAGGAAGTTCTGACTGTTCTCGGGAACGAAAATATTCTCTCTGTTTTTGTGGAAGGAGGAGCGGAGGTTCATGGAACGTTTCTGGAAGAGAAACAGTTTCAGGAATATGTCTCCTACACAGCTCCTATGCTCATAGGCGGCCGTTCGGCGCCGACAGCTGCCGGCGGAACCGGTATTGCAACCCTGAAAGATACACCTGGACTGGTGATCCGCTCGGTGGATCATCTGGATGGGGATATAAAAGTAACAGCGGTTCGAAAGGAGGAGGATTAATGTTTACGGGTATTGTTGAAGAAACAGCTGCTGTCCGAAGTATCAGGAAAACAGCGGATACGATGGTGCTTACGCTGCATACTCCGGGCATATCCACTGATATAAAAACGGGGGACAGTATTTCGGTAAACGGTGTCTGTCTGACGGTGACATCTTTTAAAGAAGATGCGTTTACCGTCGACGTCATGCCTGAAACAATGTATGCGACCAGTCTGAAAGTACTTGAAGAAGGAAGCCGTGTAAACGTGGAACGGGCCATGCCGCCCTCGGGAAGGTTCGGCGGACATTTTGTGAGCGGCCACGTGGATGATGCCGGTACGATCGCAGCCGTTACACCTTATGAAAATGCGTATTATATCGATGTATCTCTTCCTGCCTATTTACTTCCTTATATGAGTGAAAAAGGTTCGGTGGCTGTGGACGGCATCAGCCTGACAATTTTTAAGGTGAAGGATGCAGATGAGACCATCACTCTCTCACTTATCCCTCATACGTGGCAGGAAACAACAATAAGTGATAAACATATAGGGGACCCTGTCAATATTGAAGCAGATATGCTGATGAAGTATACAGAACGTCTGCTTTCAGCCCGGTTTACCGGTAAAGCGGACGGAGTGGATGAACAAAAATTGAAAGACAATGGATTTATGTCATTCTAAAACAGGATAGGCAGTACGAAAGAGGGTGAATGTGATGGCAGAAGAAAAACTATTTGATCCTATTGAAGAAGCGATATACGAATTAATGCAGGGCAGGACTGTCATCGTCTGTGATGACGAAGACCGTGAAAACGAAGGAGATTTTGTCGCGCTTGCTGATCAGATCAGTACAGAATCCATTAATTTTATGATCACGTATGGAAGAGGACTGGTATGTACGCCTATTACCGAAGACCGGGCCCATGAACTGGAACTGCAGCCTATGGTCGATCAGAATACAGACCCGCATGGAACGGCATTCACAGTCAGTGTGGACCATGAGTCAACCACAACAGGCATTTCTGCCGGCGAGCGCGCGCAAACGATCCGTGAGCTGCTCGATCCGCAAAGCAGAAGTCGTCATTTTAAACGTCCGGGTCATGTGTTCCCGCTTATTGCCAAAAACGGTGGTGTCCTGCGCCGTGCCGGCCACACGGAAGCTGCAGTGGATCTGGCAAGGTTATCGGGTTCTGAACCTGCTGGCGTTATTTGTGAAGTAATAAAAGATGATGGTGAAATGGCAAGGGTGCCGGATCTTCGTGAAATCGCCGATGAGCATGAGCTGAAGATGATTACAATCAAAGATCTAATTCAGTACCGGCATAAAAAAGATAAACTGGTGAAAAAAGAAGCAGACATTAAACTGCCCACCGATTTTGGAGACTTTCGTGCCATCGGTTATACATCGGTGGTGGATGAGAAAGAGAGTGTTGCTCTCATTAAGGGACAGCTTATCCCGGGTGAACCGACATTGGTGCGGGTGCATTCGGAATGCCTGACCGGAGATGTTTTTGGATCCCATCGGTGCGACTGCGGGCCGCAGCTGCAGGCGGCTCTGCAGCAGATTGAAAAGGAAGGCAGAGGGGTGCTGCTTTATATGCGCCAGGAAGGCAGAGGGATCGGTCTGATTAACAAAATGAAAGCTTATCAGCTCCAGGAAGAAGGGTATGATACGGTGGAGGCCAATGAGAAGCTCGGTTTCAAACCGGATCTGCGGGATTATGGAATCGGGGCACAGATTCTGCGTGATCTCGGCATTTCCCAAATGCGTCTGCTGACAAATAACCCCCGGAAAATAACCGGATTGAAAGGGTACGGGCTTGAAGTGGTGGAAAGAGTTGCCCTGCAGCTGCCGTACAACAAGGATAACGAGAAATATATGCGTACGAAGTATTCCAAACTGGGGCATATGCTCCACTTTTAATAAAGGAGAGACAAAATTGGGCCAGGTATATGAAGGAAATGTAGTAGGTACGAATCTGACAATCGGCATTGTGGTTGGGCGGTTTAATGACTTTATTACACAAAAACTTCTGGACGGAGCAAAAGATGCTCTGAAAAGACATGGTACTCCGGAAGAAAATGTTGATACCGCCTGGGTTCCAGGTGCTTTTGAAATTCCATTTGCCGCTCAGAAAATGGCAGAAACTGAAAAATATGACGCCGTTATAACACTCGGTACAGTGATCAAAGGGTCGACCCCCCATTTTGATTACGTCTGTTCCGAAGCGGCAAAAGGGGTAAGCCGGGTATCCCTGGACTATGATCTCCCAGTCATTTTCGGAGTGCTGACCACCAATACAATTGAACAGGCGGTTGAACGAGCCGGCACAAAAGCTGGAAACAAAGGAGCGGAGGCTGCAGTATCCGCCGTCGAAATGGCCAACCTTGATAAAAATTTTCAAAGAGGGTAAACTAAGACCGGAATGAAAAGCATGGTGGATATCCGCCATGTTTTCTCTTTGAAAAGAGACTGGTTTAAGACCGGCTGTTATGTTACATTGGGCGGAAGTTACGAATCATGATGCATAGAATATGCTGAAACATGACGGATTCAGCTGACGAAATTACCCTGAAATCCTCTCTTTTCAAACGAGGAAGATGAAGTATAATGAGAGAAGAAACATACTCTCTCTAATAAGGGATGATGTCAATGTTTATCAAGTTCAAGTCTGCGTATAAAAAGATTGCCATGGGGCTGCTCTCTTATATGCCGGAAGAAAAAGAAGTCAAGAAGCTTCAGGAAACCATGAATTACTACGAGAACGAGGAAAATTGGCAGCTCTATTTATGGAAGGAACAGGAAGATATTGTCGGAGTGATGGGGCTCTATTTTCATGATAATGGTTCCGCCCAATTAAAGCATATATGTGTCAATCCTTCCTATCGTGAAGAGGGGATAGGAAGGAAAATGGTGTTAACCATGAAGGACCGTCTGGAAGGAAACCTCACTGGTTGTGAAGAAACAGAGGAATTCCTCGGCTGTTGCGAAGAAAAAGAATCCGGGAATAATGAAAAAACGGAAGAAGCAAGTGGATGATGCAAAGCACAAGGCTGTTCCGGATGAAAGTCCGGAACAGCCTATTTATTTACCGCGTTTCCGGCGCAGGCGTTCGGCGGGATCTTGTGTTCGATGCCGTAAAATGTGGCGGTGCACCAACTGGTGATTGCTCGTATCGCTGGACTGCTGCCATTCCAGAGAAAGTCTCCTGCATTCCTGTTTACAGTGCTGAATAAGAGCAGGATCAGTGAGAGGAAGATTTATATCATGAAAAGGTCCGTCATGCTGCACGTTGAGAACGGCTTCGTCAAGCTGCTGCTGGAGAGTGTGGGCATCGAGAGCGAGTTCGTGCAGCTGTTTTGTGTTTTCAGCAAGAATGCTGCGGGCGCTTTTCCATATTTTTTCGGCCCCGCGCCGGTTGCTGCGGCGGTGATGGTACAGCCCCACTGCGGTCTGGATTAACCCAACCCAGACACTGCTGCGATTTCCGGGGTCATGTTCTTTCCAGTAATCCTCCAGAATTTCGTGGCATTCGAAATAGTCACGGGAGGCGTGAAATTGTACGAGGAATTGAATGTAGGCGTCCAGATACATCGTTTCCCTGCTTTCTTTTTTGAAACAGAATGTTTGAATATTGTAACATACGTTCAGCTTTTTCTTCATTCGAAAGTCGTAATGCCTGAGAAAGAAGGGATATGATATAATTTACCGTAGTATGGCGGGAGAGGATTCAGTTCATGGAACGATATAGTGTTCAGATCGATACATTTCAGGGGCCGCTTGATCTGCTGCTTCATTTAATTCAGCAGGCCGAAGTGGACATATATAACATACCAGTAGCGGAGATAACCGAACAGTATCTGCGTTACGTTCAGACAATGCAGGAACTGGAGCTCGATATTGCAAGCGAATACTTGGTAATGGCCGCTGCTCTTCTAGAAATCAAAAGCCAGATGCTTCTTCCCGGGGCAGATGATCCGGAAGAGGACGATTTTATGGAAGAGGAAGATCCCAGGCAGGAGCTGATGAGCCGGCTTGTGGAGTATAAAAAATATAAAGAGGCGGCTGCGGAACTGCGGGAAAAAGAACAGGAAGGATCCGGCAGTTATGCGAAAGGGTCTTCCATGGATGACGATGTGATACAGGAGAAGCATGCTGCTGCGGTACCGGAGGAGCTTTCGCTGTTTGATATGCTGGATGCGTATCAAAAACTCAAGGAACGTGTCCGTTATAACGTTACGAAAGAAACGAAAATCACCGGAGAGGAAATCACGATTGAGGACAGGATGTCGACAATTCTATCCTTTTTGAATGAACAGCAGGGGGGAAGTCCGTTTATCGAATTGTTCCCTTCCGGAGAACGGTCGCACATGGTTGTGTCATTTCTTGCTGTTCTGGAATTGATGAAACACCGGAAGATCACCTGTGTGCAGGACGGAAACTTCGAAGAAATTATGGTGTACCAGACAGAGGAGGAGCTTGCCCGTGAATGAAGAAGAGTACCAGCATATTCTGCAGGGGCTGCTGTATGTGTGCGGGGATGAAGGACTAGAGGTTCAGGATGCCGCAAGGGTGCTGGATCTGCCGGAAAAAGAAGCCGAAGAGCAGCTCACCCTTTTACAGCGGTCCACAGAAGAGGTTGTGCCGGGGCTTCAGGTAAAACGTTTTGACAGCCGGTTTCAACTTGTAACGGCAGAAAAGATTGCTCCTTATATAGAAAAGCTGGCGGAAGGGCCGCGGCAGGCAAAACTGTCCCAGGCCGCACTTGAGACACTGGCCATCATCGCCTATAATCAGCCGATTACACGAATCGAAATAGATGATATCCGCGGAGTGAAATCAGAAAGAGCCGTCCAGACCCTTGTACATAAAGCCCTGATAAAGGAAGGCGGACGGGCGCAGGCTCCAGGACGCCCTATTATTTATAAAACGACGGAACGATTTCTGGAGCATTTTAATATTTCTTCCCTGGAGGAACTGCCGGCCCTCCAGGAGGCGACGGAGGAACAAGAAGCGGAGGAGGCCGACTTGTTTTTTAAGGAATTGGATGAAAATGATTAAGAAGAATCCGGATCCCCGTATGTGTCGATATAAAGGGGGAACTGTCCATTCCATTCTGCATAGAGAACCCGGTTCATGTCCGGTATATTCTGAGACTGAAGATGCTGTATAATATCATGTTTGGAAAGATTCGATTCTGTAATATTGTCTTCCACCCATTCCCCGTCCAGAATGACGGCAAGAGGCAGGCTCGGGGGAGGGCCGGGATCGGGAAGAAGATCTGGTTTCAATAAGGACGAGGCGTGCGGCTTCTTAAGAACGCTAACACTGCCATTCGCTTCAAGAATGGCGTAATGAACATCCTGCATGGAAAATACATCTTTATCCCGCAGCAGATGCTGCAATTGATTCAGATCAAGTTTGTTTTTACGGAGTACTTCATAGTCCAGCTTCCCTTCCCGGATAACGATAGCCGGTTTCCCTTCCAGCAGGCTGCGGGTTTCTTTCTTCTTTTGGGTGATCATCTCCACGATACTGACGAGTACAGCCCACAGGATGACGGCGTATAAAATATAATGAAGCCCGATTTCATCATCGTATATTGCGTTGCCGACCAATTCCCCCATAACAATCGAAGAGATGAAGTCAAACGGAGTTAATTGATTGATCTGTGTTTTGCCGAGTATTTTCGTGATCACCAATAGTGCAAAGAAGCCGATCGACAATTCTATCGTAAGCTGCAAGAATTGGGCCTGCATGGCGTCCTCCTGTTATATATGTGCTTATAACATTCACACGCTTAGCGTACCCTGTAGAACATAAAAATACCCCTTTTCTTACTGAAAGTGGAGGAGCAGTTCATCCATTTCCCGCAGAAGTCTGCTTGATGCAAGACGGATATATTCAAATTCATCATGTCCTTTCCCCGAGGAATCCTTTCGAAAAACAGTACGGACCCGGCCGTTTTCGGTTTTCCAGTACGTTTCTACATACGTTTGATAGGACTGAAAAAACTGCATCATTGCCCCGGCACGCTCGGGCCCGAATAACTCCTGCAGATAAATCAAGGAATAACCAGGGTTTTCCACAGTATGGTGAACCGCCTGTGGGTGCGGGGATTTCGTCTGTTTATACACCGTGTCCCGGACGTCCAGTGCTTTCATGTGTATATGATGACGAACTTCTTCCTTTTCCTGATTTCTTTCCTTTTCTTCAAAAATCTTTTCCAATTTGTTGAGTTTTTCTGTCATTTCCTGCTGCCTGCGGTACAGGTTCCTGATTTTTCCCCATTGTACGAACAAAAACAGGAATGCGCAGGCTGACAGAAATGATAGCAGCAGTACTATGACCGGCTCCAATTCATGACCCTCCATTCTTCATTTCCTTCTTATTCAAGTCCGCCATACATAAAAATAAATCTCCTATTCCATACTATAAAGGCAGGATGCAACGGAAGGAAGGGAAAAATGAAAAAGCCAGTTCACAACGTCATGAAGCTGACTTTTCCTATCCTTGTACTTATATTATGTTCTGCAGGGTGCGGGGAAAAAGAAGATGCTTCGCTGACCAACACCGGTTATGTAAAAAATGAATCAGAAGAGCTGCTTGAAGACATGGATGAAGTGTCATCTGCAGCCGCAGTATGGGAAGAGGATAGTCTTTTCGCTGCAGTAACAGTTAATCAGTGGTCAAGGCTGCGTCTTGAGAACGTCCGCAAAAAGGGACATTCTCTCCTCAAGAAACATTATCCGGATACAGACGTACACTTTTCTACTGATTACAAAGTGTGGCTCGAATTAAACAAATTCAAGGAAGATATGAAAAAGGAGCCTCTTCCGGGCAAAAAACGTAAAAAAAGACTGACCGGTATTGAAGATCATATGAAAGGATAAATGGTGTTCTTCATGAGTGACAAATCAGAGACGAACCAAAATCAAACCTATCAGAAATTCGCACAGCAGGCGGAACCTTCTGTCCCGGTGGCAGCCAATTGCCTGAAAGCCTTTCTGATTGGAGGGGGGGTCTGCGCATTCGGGCAGGGAATACGCTCCTTTTTTATTCATTTTTTTAATTTCAACGAACAGACCTCTGGTGATCCGACTCTTGCTGTTTTGATCTTATTGGCGGTGCTTCTGACAGGTTTCGGTGTATATGACAAGATGTCTCAATTTGCCGGGGCCGGAACGGCGGTCCCGGTAACAGGATTTGCAAATTCGATGGCCAGTGCGGCCATTGAATACCGGACGGAGGGCCTTGTGCTGGGTGTCGGAGCCAATATGTTCAAACTTGCCGGTTCTGTTATTGTCTTCGGAACGGTGGCAGCATTTCTTATTGCTCTCATCAAAACAATCTGGATACAGGTCACGGGGGGTTCATTATGATCCAGGGCAGCCGTACGTGGGAGTTTCCAGGACAACCCATTATTGAAACAACCGGTGTCGTCGGCGGACCATTTGAAGCCCGGGGAAACCTGGCGCGGGATTTTGATCACCTTTTTGATGATATATGGATGGGAGAATCGTCTTTTGAAAACGCCCAAAAAAAATTGATGGAGGAAGCATCCTGGACAGCACTTGCCAAAGGAAGCAAAAAACCTGAAGATATTCAGTTTGTACTGGCGGGCGATCTCATTAATCAGATGACGGCAACCAGTTTTGCCTGCCGGTCACTCGGTATTCCGTACCTGGGACTGTTCGGGGCCTGCTCCACATCCATGGAGGGACTTGCCCTGTCATCGCTCTTGATTGAACACGGGGAAGCGGATAATGTGCTGACTGGTTCGGCCAGTCACAATGCTGCTATTGAAAAACAGTTCCGATATCCAACCGAATACGGGGCACAGAAACCTCCAACAGCACAGTGGACAGCTACAGCAGCCGGGGCTGCTGTTATTGGAAGAAAAGAAAGCGGGGCGGCGGTTACTGCTGCGACAATTGGAAAAGTCGTGGACCGGGGGTTGAATGATCCCTTTAATATGGGTGCAGCGATGGCACCGGCAGCGGCAGACACGATTGAAGCTCATTTTATTGATTTGGATCGGGATCCTTCCTATTATGACTGTATCATTACTGGTGATCTGGGACGCGTTGGTCTTCCACTGATGAAAGAACTTCTCCGGCAGCGCGGCATTATGGTAACCGATGATAAGTGCATGGACTGCGGAATCATGCTGTATCATGAAGACCAACAAGTGCAGGCAGGGGCGAGTGGTTCCGGATGTTCCGCGGCTGTCACTTATGGAACGGTTCTTAATCGTATAAAAAACGGGACATGGAACTCGGTGCTTGTCGTAGCTACAGGGGCTTTGTTAAGCCCGCTTACGAACCAGCAGAATGAGTCTATACCGTGTATTGCCCATGCAGCAGCCATTGAACAGAAAGGGGGATACCAATGGCAATGATGTATGTCTGGGCCTTCATCGTCGGAGGTATGATTTGTACGATTGGACAGCTCCTCATGGACGTAGCAAAACTAACGCCTGCTCATACGATGGCAGCCCTTGTGGTGTCGGGAGCAGTGCTTGATGGAATCGGCTTATATGAGCCATTGATTGATTTTGCCGGCGCAGGTGCTACTGTACCGATCACCAGCTTCGGGAACGCTCTTGTACACGGAGCGATGGCTGAAGCGGAACAAAACGGCATTATAGGGGTGATTACGGGCATTTTTGAAGTAACGAGCGCTGGTATTTCTGCCGCGGTCATTTTTTCTTTTCTTGCTGCTCTGGTATTTAAACCAAAAGGCTGATGGATCCGCTCATTCTTTCTTGTTCTCTATTCATAAGAGATGAAGACAGGCATAGATATACTAGTAAGATATGGACAAGGAAGATGGGATGGCTATGAAACGGTTCATCATTACCGCCCTGCTTCTGCTCTCTGCCATGCAGCCGATGATGGCAGCGGCAGAACATACGGAAGGAGTCGATACTTCCGCAGAAGCAGCCGTGCTGATGGAACAAAAGAGCGGCAGAGTCCTTTATGAAGACAACGCGCATGAAAAGCGGAATATCGCAAGTATAACGAAAATAATGACAGCTGTACTGGCACTGGAGTCCGGGAAGTGGAAACAGACGGCAAAAATCAGTGAGAATGCTGCCGGTGTCGAAGGATCCTCCTTGTACTTGAAGCCGGGGGAATCGATGAGCCTGAAGGATTTAACGACAGGTTTAATGCTTCGTTCCGGTAATGATGCGGCGGTGGCCGTTGCGGAATTTGTCGGGGGAAGCACGGATGGGTTTGTGTACATGATGAATGAAAAAGCCCGTGACATCGGCATGGAACATACCCGGTTTACAAATCCGCATGGTCTTGACGATGGCAGCCGCCATTATTCTACGGCGTATGATATGGGACTGTTAATGAAGTACGCCATGCAGAAAGAAACGTTCAGGGAAATAACAGGACTCACGCGGTACGAAGCCCCACAGCAGGACGAAGGAAAAAGAATCTGGCGGAACAAAAACAAGCTGCTTACCTCTCTTTATGAATACAGCACAGGAGGAAAAACCGGATATACGAGTGAAGCAGGACGGACGCTTGTATCCACTGCCGAAAAAAAAGACATGGAGTTAATCGCCGTTACGCTGGATGCCCCATCTGATTGGGACGATCATATCGCCATGTTTGAATGGGGATTTTCGACGTTTGACCTTGTCCAGCTGGCAGAAGCGCGTGAAATCGTGGAGGATGAAAAGCGGGAAAACGGGACGTTATTTCTGCCTCAGGACTTTTCCTATCCATTGGCAGAAGAAGAGAAAAACGAAGTCTCCCGCTCCATCGCATTCACAGAGAAAGAAGACCACCCGGCAGGCATATCAGCAGTTGGGAGGGTGAACTGGAAGCTGGACGGGCAGTCTATTTACAGCATGCCGATTCTTCTGGAGCAGGAAAAAGAAAGCGGGGATGGATGGTTCCACAGCTTTGGTGAATGCCTTCGTATGCTGATTGGAGGTCGGTAGGCGTGGTCCACTATATCTGGATGTTTCTTTTGGCAGCCGGTATTACAACGGCCATGTTCAACGGCAGAATGGAAGATGTGTCGGAAGCGGTGTTTACCGGAGCAGAAGAGGCAGTTACCCTTTGTTTCGGACTGATCAGCGTGATGGTATTCTGGCTTGGTATGATGAACGTTGCCAGGCAGAGCGGGCTGCTTGATCGATTTACAAAATGGCTCAGGCCGGCGGCAGTCAGGCTGTTCCCGGAGATTCCCGCAGACCATCCCGCGATGGGGTATATTCTGTCTAATATGACGGCAAATCTGATGGGGCTTGGAAATGCGGCTACACCGATGGGCATTAAGGCCGTCAAAGAAATGAAAAAACTGAATGATAATAAAGACGAAGCCAGCCGTTCCATGATTACGTTTATGGCACTTAATACGGCAGGTCTGACTCTGATTCCGACCACCGTGATCGCCATAAGGATGAATTATGGATCGTCGGAACCAGCCGAAATTGTTGGAGCTGCAATACTGGCTACCGCTTGTTCAACGGCTGCTGCTCTTGTCATCGACCGATTTTTTCATTACCGGCGTACACGGAAAGGGAAAGGATTGTCATGAGCTGGATGAATACAGTATCTATCTGGGTAGTACCGATGCTTTTATTTGCTGTCATTATTCATGCAGCTATCAAACGGGTGCCGGCGTACGACTGTTTTGTGGAAGGCGGGAAAGACGGATTTCAGATGGCGGTATCGCTAATTCCGTATCTGGTGGGAATGATAACCGCTGTCTCTGTTTTCAGGGCTTCCGGGGCAATGGAGCTCTTTATCACGGCCCTGTCACCGGTGCTGTCCCTGATTGGAATGCCAGCTGAAATCGCCCCTCTTGCCATGATACGGCCGATTTCCGGAACGGGAGCGCTCGGGATGATGAGTTCGCTGCTGGCTGAACACGGGCCTGATTCGTTTATCGGCCGGCTTGCTTCGACGATGCAGGGAAGTACTGATACCACTCTCTATGTTATTACAATTTATTTCGGGGCAGCGGGTGTAAAACGAATCGGAGATGCATTGAAAGTAGGATTGGCTGCCGATGCCGCTGGAATTGCAGCATCGGTCATCATTGTCAGCCTTATATTTTTATAATAAGGAATCTTCTGCCCGGCAGAAGATTTTTTCATTCTAATCCCCTTGGTGCATTTCCTTTGCTTGTGAAACGCGGTTCAGATGGGTAAGATGGAACAAGAGGTGAAATAGATGGAACGACTTCAGAAAGTTATAGCAAATGCAGGGATTACTTCCCGGAGAAAAGCGGAACAATTCATTCAGGAGGGGAGAGTGAAAGTAAACGGCAGCGTAGTGAAAGAACTCGGCACCAAAGTGACTCCCCACAAAGATACGGTGGAAGTTGATCACGTACCGATTGACCGGGAGGAGCCTGTTTATTATCTGTTCTATAAACCGAAACAGGTTATTTCAGCGGTCAGTGATGACAAAAACCGTAATGTTGTAACGGATTTTTTTGAAGAGGAATCAAAACGCATTTTTCCGGTCGGCAGGCTCGATTATGATACATCCGGACTTCTGCTCATGACCAATGACGGAGAATTCGCCAATCTGCTGATGCATCCGAAAAACAAAGTATTTAAAACGTACGTCGCCAAAGTCAGGGGAAAACCTTCAAGGGATGCTTTGAATCAACTAATCAGAGGTGTTGAACTTGAAGATGGCAGAACAGCGCCGGCGAAAGCGAGAATAAAGTCAACCAGTAAAAAGACGAATTCATCAATAATAGAAATCAGCATTCATGAAGGAAGGAACCATCAGGTGCGGCGGATGTTGGAAGCCATTGATCATCCGGTACTGAAGCTGAAAAGGGAGAAGTACGGTCCGCTGACGCTTGAAAATCTGCAGCCGGGCGGAAAAAGAAAACTGAAGCCGGTGGAAGTGAAAAAACTGAAGGAGATCGCTGTCACATAAGTGTCATAAAACGCTTATTATACATTCCGCTGCGGCGGCGTTATAATGATGACAGAGTGCACGACACGGCAGCCGCGAAGATCGAGGTGTTTTCATGGAGAAAGTGAAATGCGAATGCGGCCATCTGAATCCTTATGGCACGCATCTCTGCGAATCCTGTGGTAAACCGCTGGATGAAAGAGATAAACAAGCATCAATGGTGGACATGCGTTATGAAGGGGTGGCCAGAAGGTCCCAAACCTATAACAAAACGATCATTGATAAAATATGGAACTTTTTTTCTTCTGTTAAAGTGGGAATCACCATCATTGTTTTAACGCTGATTGCGTCTTCCATCGGTACGATTTTTCCACAGGAAATGTACATACCCGGGAATGTGGATCCAGCTCAGCATTATGAAGAAGAGTACGGCATTGCAGGACTTATTTATTATACATTGGGATTTCATAATCTGTATGGTTCCTGGTGGTATATGGCGCTGATCGCAGGACTTGGCATATCTCTCATCGTAGCCAGTCTGGACCGCGTCGTTCCATTATACAGGGCCCTGAAAAAGCAGAAAGTATCACGGAATGAAGGATTTCTGAAACGCCAGCGGCTATTCAGTATCAGTGAAACAGAAGACCCGGCTGACATGCTGAAAAAATCGGAAGAACACCTTCGCAGAAAACGTTATAACGTACGTGTGGAAAATGAGAGTATCCTAGCCGAAAAAAACCGGTTTGCCCGCTGGGGTCCCTACATCAATCATATTGGCCTTATTCTCTTTCTAACAGGATGTATGCTTCGGTTCTTTCCCGGGATGTACGTGGATGAGATGGTGTGGGTAAGAGAAGGAGAAACGGAAGCCGTGCCGGGAACGGAACGGCAGTATTATGTGGAAAACGAAGAATTTTTTATAGAAACCTATGATGAAGACGATGAAACCTTCGCTCCGGCTCTCGAGCGTGCAGGCGGGGACCAGGTAAAAACGTACCAGACGAATGCCGTTCTTTATGAAAGCAGCGGCGGCACAGTAGGAACGGATCCTGAACTTACCGAAGTGAAAACCGATGAGATCCAGGTGAATCACCCGCTTCGTTTTGATAATTTCTCCCTTTATCAATATGATTACAAACTTAACGAGTTAAACACGATGTCTTTATCGATGAACAATCGGGAAAGCGGAGAAACAGTCGGAACTATTGATATTGACCTGTTTGATCCGAAGGGCGAATATAATCTTGATGACGGCTACCGGGTAGTGATTGAATCGTATTTTCCGGACTTTGAGTTCAATGAGGAAGGAGAACCCTCTACCGCGTCTGATATTCCGGATAATCCCGCATTTATCTTTCAGATGTTCTCCCCGGAGCACCCGGATGAAGGGGAGTACAGTTTTGTGGCCATCCGGAGCAACGAAGATATTTTTGGTGAAAATACGTACGAAATGTCATTTGAAGGTGTCGAAACCAAAGATGTTACTGCTCTTACTGTGCGCAAAGATTTGACACTGCCCTTTTTAATTGCAGGCGGGAGTATTTTCATGATCGGTCTTATTCTAGGTTCCTACTGGTCGCATCGCCGGATCTGGCTGCGGAGATTCGAAAATGAATTGTGGGCTGCCGGTCATACGAATAAACATTGGGCCTCATTAAAAAAAGATTTCGAATCTCTTTCCGGAAAGACAGGGTTAAACGTTCCAGAGGACAAGCAGGCCAAGAAAGCGTTGGAGGATTCTTCCTCCGAGGGAAGGGATGACAATGATGGTCGAAATTAGTTCTAATTTATTGTTCGCCGCTTTTTTTCTTTACCTGGCAGCAACCGTATGTTTTGCTGTGAGCGTGACAGGCAGGAAATGGCGGGATAAACAGGGCGAGGTTAAAGGAAACCGGCTTGGTACGGCCGGTTATGCTGCAGCATGGATTGGATTTCTACTGCAGGCAGGATATTTTGTTACCAGATGGATCGCAGCCGGCCACGTCCCGGTCAGCAATATGTTTGAATACACGACATTTCTCGGCATGGCGCTGACCATCGCTCTGCTGATTCTTTACGGGATTTATAAAACCGCTGTGCTTGGTATGTTTACCATGCCGATTGTCATGTTGATTATTGCCTTTGCTTCCGTATTTCCGACAGAAGTGGAACCGTTAATACCGGCACTCCAGAGCAATTGGCTGAAAATACATGTGACAACGACAGCGTTGGGGCAGGGTCTATTATCAATAGGGTTTGCGGCCGGACTTGTTTATCTGGTAAGGACGCTGGACTTCACGAAACGGGATAAAAAAGTGTTCTGGCTGGAAACTATCATGTACAGCCTTGTCAGTCTCGTCAGTTTTGTCCTGGTGCGTTATGTTTTTAATTTCTTTCAGTATGAAGCTGTCTTCAACTATGTAAATGAAAATGGAGAAGAAGCTGAAATGGTTTACCACCTTCCTGCGCTTCTAGGTCCGAACGAGGCAGCACTGCAGACACAGGGCGCTCTCGAACCTATTCTGACACTGCCGGCCTGGATACGCAGTGATGATGCCAATACCGTCATCTGGTCGCTTGGAGCCGGTCTGCTCCTTTATATCCTGTTACGTGTCATTTTACGCCGGCCGCTAGGTGGAGCGCTTCAGCCGGTGCTGAAAAACATTAATCCGGATAAGGTGGATGAAGTCAGCTACCGGGCCATCGCCATCGGTTTTCCCGTGTTCACGCTGGGAGGTCTGATTTTTGCGATGATTTGGGCGCAGATGGCGTGGACAAGATTCTGGGGTTGGGATCCAAAAGAAGTCTGGGCCTTAATTACATTTTTGTTCTATGCAGCATATCTGCATCTGCGCTTATCGCGGGGATGGCAGGGAGAACCTTCCGCCTGGCTGTGTGTGATCGGTTTTGTTATTATCATGTTTAACCTGGTATTTGTTAATCTTGTAATAGCAGGACTTCATTCTTATGCGTAATGTTTCCGGCACAGCCGAAGGGTGCAGTGCCCTATACTATTTGTTCTGCAGGAGGTACGACAATAATGGATAAAGAATCAAAAGTGCTTGTCGTAGATGATGAAGACCGGATCCGCCGGCTTTTGAAAATGTATCTGGAACGGGAAGAATTCATGGTGGAGGAAGCGGAAAACGGGGAAGAGGCACTGGATGCAGCGCTTAATAACGATTATGATGTTATACTGCTGGATTTGATGCTGCCAGGAATGGACGGGGAGGAAGTGTGCCGGGAACTACGCAAGTCGAAGGCAACACCTGTCATTATGCTGACTGCAAAAGGCGAGGAAAGCAACCGGGTGCAGGGCTTTGAAGTAGGGACGGACGACTATATTGTTAAACCGTTCAGCCCGCGGGAAGTCGTACTGCGGGTGAAAGCTATATTACGCCGGGCCTCCACCACGAAATTTCTGCAGACTGAGCCTCAGACAAAAGATGTTCTCGTTTTCCCGCATTTGACAATAGACAATGATGCCCACAGGGTTACAGTCAATGACGAAGTGATAAGTCTGACCCCGAAGGAATATGAACTGCTTCTTTATCTCGCCCAGGTTCCGGATAAAGTTTTTTCCCGTGAACAGCTTCTGAAGGATGTATGGGATTATGACTTTTTCGGTGATCTGCGGACGGTGGACACCCATGTAAAGCGGCTCAGGGAAAAACTAAGCAGAGTATCCGAAGAAGCGGCCGACATGATCTCCACGGTGTGGGGTGTAGGATATAAGTTTGAGGCTGCTTCAGACGAATGATCTGGAGGAGTGTTGTCGGGAAACTGTGGGGGACGATTCTGCTTCTCGTTTCAGCTGTGCTGGTTTTGTTAACAGTGCTCCTGCTCCAGTTTTTTGAGCGCTTTCATATTACGGAGGCGGAAGAGCAGTTAACGAATCATGCCAATGTCATCGTGTCTCTTATGGAAGGATATGATGATCCGGAAAATGTAAGGAATACGATTGAACATATGGCTGATTCCTATAACACATCCGTCATCGTCATGCAGAATGAAAGCAGGTGGGAATACCCGGAAGACGATACCGCGGTCAATCTCCCGGTTTCTCTGTTCCGGAATGAACAGCGCCTGGCAAAGGTTCAGACCGAACGGGAACCCGTAATCACCCATGGCGACTTCCCGGCTGAGGAAAACGGTGAACAGATTCATCATGAAATATTTGTCGTCGGCATGCCCTTTGTATCAAATGAGGGAGAAGAAGGGTCTCTGTATCTGTATCAGTCTCTGGATATCATTGAAGATACAACCGGGGAAACAAAACAGATTATCCTTCTATCCGCCGGTATAGCCATTATACTTACCACGATATTTGCGTTCTTTTTGTCGTCCCGGATCACCGCACCTCTCCGGAAAATGCGGGAGCTTGTACTGAATGTTTCCAAAGGTGATTTTGAAACAAAAGTACCGATTATGACAAATGATGAAATAGGCCAGCTCGGTAATGCTTTTAATAAAATGAGACGTGAACTGAACCGGAATATCACGGCACTCAATCAGGAAAAAGAACAGTTAAGCCGGATTTTGACAAGTATGGCGGATGGCGTCATCACGGTGGATCGGAAGGGATCCATCGCTCTTACGAATCCGCCTGCGCATGATTTCCTGCAGACTTACCACTATGAAACCGGTGTGCCTGATCCTCAGGACCGCCTGCCAAAAGAAGTAAAAAAACTGTTTCAGAAAGTCGTGGCACTTGAAGAGGAACAGTGGATTGAGATGGACGTACAGGGTAGAAGTTATGTGGTATTAATGACGCCGCTCTACGATGAAGAATTTGTCCGGGGAGTTGTCGCTGTCATCCGTGACATGACGGAGGAACGCCGCCATGATAAATTGAGAAAAGATTTTATCGCGAATGTCTCTCATGAACTTCGGACGCCGATCTCTATGCTGCAGGGGTACAGCGAAGCAATTGTTGATGATATTGCAGCCAGTGAAGAGGAAAAACAGGAAATCGGCCGTATTATTTACGATGAATCAATGCGTATGGGGCGGTTGGTTAACGAACTGCTTGATCTGGCACGGATGGAAGCCGGCCATATTCAGCTCGACAAACAGTGGGTTGACATTGATTCCTTTGCCGAAAAGGTGTTTAAGAAGTTTCAGGGCCCGGCAAGAGAGGCAGAGGTCAATATGACACTCGACAAACGGATTGAACGGGAGCTTGTTTATTTAGATCCGGACCGTGTGGAACAGGTAATGACGAATCTGATACATAATGCGATCCGGCATACCGGGGATAATGGTGATGTTTATGTCGTGGTGAAGACAAATGCTGCAAAAATGAGCGTTGATATTCAAGATACCGGTGCCGGTATACCGGAAGAGGACCTGCCTTACGTATTTGAACGCTTCTATAAGGCGGATAAAGCAAGAACCCGGGGAAGCGGCGGTACCGGACTCGGGCTCTCCATCGCTAAAAACATTGTCGAAGCGCACGACGGAGATATTTCTGCACGAAGCAGAAAGGATAACGGGACCAGTTTTCGGTTCACGTTACCTGCTTCTGGAGAGGAGGATTGAACGTGAAGGCTTGGTTTGAAGAACATTTCCAGGAAGATTATCTTAAAGTTTACGAACACCGGGACGAAGAAAAAGCAGCCGATGAACTGGCTGATATTATGCGTTACATTCCTCTTGAAAGCGGAATGAAAGCAGTAGATCTCTGCTGCGGAAATGGTCGGCATGCGAGATATCTGGCCGGCAAAGGAATGCATGTCACTGCTGTTGATCTATCTCCTGTCCTTCTGAAAAAAGCGGTAGATTTAACGTTCGGCCTTTCGGTTCAGTACATGCGGGGCGATATCCGCCACATTTCCCTGAAGCAGGAATATGATGCTGCCTTCAATCTGTTTACCAGTTTCGGCTACTTTATAGAAGATAACGAAAATGAGCTGGTATTGGTGCGGGCATCGGAAGCATTAAAAGAAAACGGCTGGTTTTGTTTTGATTATTTGAACCCGGCTTATACAGCTGCCAATCTGGTCCCTTGTGACACCACCGAAAAAAATGGTATCACCGTAACCCAGCGGCGTTTCACAGAAGACGGATTTATCCATAAGAAAATTTCCATAGAAGAAGAAGGATCCAGAAGGGAATACCGGGAAAGAGTAAAAATGTATGACAACGATACGTTGTCGAAGATGCTCCGGCGCAATGGATTTGATATTGAACATTTATTCGGTGATTATGATGCTTCTTCCTACGCGGAAGAGACCTCACCACGTCAGATTTTTATCTGCCGGAAACGACCGGCATCATAAAATACAGTCCCCTCTCGATATTTCATCTGGTTTCCTTTATAATGAATGAGATCTGAAAAAAGCATACCAGCGTGAAAAGGTCATTTCTTTCAGGAGAAATAAAGGGAAACCGGTGAAAATCCGGTACGGTCCCGCCACTGTAAACATGACAAGCTGCAGTCTGGAGCCACTGTTTTTCGGAACGGGAAGGAGTCTGCGGTAGATGTGAGTCAGGAAACCTGCCTTTTCATACGGTGCATACCTTCGAGGAAAGGGACCGCCGCTGATGACACAAGCAGAACATGATTGTTGTGCTGTGAAAAACTATTCATGCGCTCTCCTTCCAGCAAAGGGAGAGCTTTTTTCGTTCAGGGGGAATGAAGAAGGAGGTATGGAATTGAAACAGAAGATTCTGTCCGGCGCGTGCCTGCTGCTAAGTCTTGTGACAACGGGATGTGCTGCGGGAGATACCGGAGATAACCAGGAAGAAAGCGAAGGAAGTGAGGAATCGGAGCAGGAGGCAGACACTTCGGAAAATGGACCTTTTCCGGTTGAAATTACGGACGCCTCCGATGAAACCGTAACACTTGAAAAAGAGCCGGAACGAATTGTCAGCCTAATACCGAGCAATACGGAAATCGCTTTTGCACTCGGCCTGGAAGAAGAGATTGTCGGGGTTTCCGATCACGCTGATTATCCGGAAGAAGCGTCGGAAACAGAAAAAGTAGGCGGCATCGATTTTAACGTGGAAAAAATCATTTCTCTGGAACCTGATCTGGTACTTGCTCATGCTTCTTCTCTTCAGCAGTCGCAGGAAGGCCTGCAGCAGTTGGAAGAAGCAGGTATAAAGGTGCTCGTTGTAAATGAAGCAGCATCTTTTGAAGGAACGTATGATTCGATTGAGATGATAGGAAGGGCTGTCGGAGCTTCAACAGAAGCCGAAGAGGTTATTGCAGGAATGAAAGAAGAAGTCCAGGATATTGAAAAACAGGCTTCAGAAATAACGGAGGAAGAACAAAAAACCGTCTGGATGGAAATTCAGCCTCCGCCTGATATCTATACGACTGGAAGCAATACGTTTCAGAACGAAATCCTCAACATGATCCATGCCGAAAATGCCGCAGGAGGGGAAGAAGGATGGATTCCCTACACGGCTGAGGCTGCTGTTAAACTGAACCCGGATGTGATCATCACCACGTACGGAAGTTTTTCAGAAGGAGATCCGGAAGAACAGATAAAGAACCGTGACGGGTGGAGCAGCGTACCTGCTGTCGAAAACGGAGAAATCCATGATGTAAACAGCGACACGTTAAGCCGTCCCGGACCGCGTTTAACAGAGGGTGCCGAGGAGCTCGCGGAGCTGGTGTATCCGGATGTTTTTGCGGAGTAAGTCATGGATGAGCCTTGGGATCGGGGGGGGTTTTGCGATTTTCAGCATATTAATCGGAATTTCTTCAGGAAGTGTTTCGATCCCTCTTCCGGTCAGTGCCGGAATTCTATGGCGGAGTGTGCTGGGAATGGACATGCCGGCCTCGATATCTGACGCTGATGTATCGATTATTACAGATATAAGGCTTCCAAGGGTGGTTCTTGCTGCTCTTGTGGGAGCTTCGCTTGCTGCGGCTGGTGCCGCGTTTCAGGGACTGCTGCGAAATCCTCTGGCAGATCCATATACGCTTGGCGTTTCTTCCGGTTCGGCGTTAGGAGCTGTTCTTGTCCTTTACACCGGATTTACAATTCCGCTTCTTGGATCGTTTACACTGCCGGCTGTAAGCATCTTTTCAGGGTTTATCACACTGCTTTTTATTCTTGCGTTTGTGCGCTGGATTGAACAGCAGATAAGAACTGAAACCATTATTCTGGCAGGCATTATTGTCAGTTCTTTTCTCGGTTCGCTGTTGTCGCTTATCATTGCTTTAACCGGAAATGAACTGAGACAGATCATCACCTGGCTTTTGGGAAGTGTATCCATGCGTGGATGGGAATATGCCGGCCTCATGTTACCATTCTTTTTGATCGGCCTCATCCTTTTATTCATGAATGTGCGTGAACTGAACGCCCTCGTTTTTGGAGAAGAGACAGCCCGCACCCTTGGAGTCAATCCGGAGAAAAGCAGAATCATTGTACTTGGCGGAGCGTCTCTTTTAACCGGCGCAGCGGTGGCAGTGTCCGGAACCATAGGTTTTGTCGGCCTGGTTGTGCCTCATCTGGTACGCCTGTTGACCGGACCGGACCACCGCCTGCTGCTTCCCCTTTCCATTCTCAGCGGTGCAGGGTTTCTTGTTTTAACGGACCTGGGAGCCAGAACCGTTATTGCTCCAACGGAACTTCCTATCGGGGTCATTACGGCTGTTGCAGGAGCGCCTGTATTCGGCATTCTTCTTTATCATCAACGACGGCGCCCGAAAAGTAGGTGAAAACATGCTAGAAGTGAAACATCTGAGCGGAGGGTATCATGGTGTTCCGATTCTTCATAATATTCATTTCAATGCAGTACCGGGGGAGTTTGTCGGCATTATCGGACCTAACGGAAGCGGCAAGTCAACCCTTGTAAAAATGTTGTATGGAGAGCTCCGTTCCAAAAAAGGAACGATACGTTTGAACGGAACACTTCTTGATGCGCTGACACAAAAACAGATTGCCACCCGTATGGCGGTTCTTCCCCAGCAGGAGGAAGAAACATTCTCCTACACCGTCTCCGAAGTAGTTGAACTCGGCCGCTATCCGTACCAAAAAGGCTGGTTCGGCCGCAGCAGCCGTGAAGACAGGAAAACCGTGGAAGAAGCGATGCGGCAGACTAATGTGGATCAATTAGCCGGGCGTACGCTGGATCAATTAAGTGGTGGAGAAAAGCAGAGGGTATTTCTGGCGAGAGCGATGGCACAGGAACCTGATTACCTGCTGCTGGACGAACCGACGAATCACCTGGATATCGCTTATCAGGTGCATCTTTTCGACATGTTGAAACAATGGGTGTCCGATAAGCAGATGACAGTCATTGCGGCAATCCATGATTTAAATCTGGCTGCTTTATACAGTGACAAACTTCTGCTTTTGAATGAAGGGCGTCAGGAAGTGCTGGATCACCCTTCCAACGTCCTGGACAGGCAATTGCTCCAGCATGTTTACGGTACTGCACTGGCCCGGACTTCCCATCCGTCCGTGCCACGGCCGCAGTTGATGCTCGAACCTGAACATCTTACAGGTGGTATCATTCACCACCCGCTTGAAGAACTGCAGAAAAAAGTGATACATGATCAATGGTACGTCACCTCCGTTATGTACTGGAAGACGCTGTCTTCTGCCGGCGGAGAGGGGTTCAACTGGGAACGCAGCTTTCCCCTTTCCATGGATGAGACAAAGACTATCGGCGCCGGGGCTGATATACATGTCGAAGAGGACATGGATACCTGCATGAAAGTGTATACATCCGTTGTCAAAAGCGACAGCGGGGCTGACGCGGAAGAAACCAGCCGGAGGGTTTCAGTCCATATACTGCTGTTTATCGATTCTGACCTAAACGAAGCAGAAATGGCGGGTGTTCTGGCGGCTGCAGCAGAAGCAAAAGGTGCCGCTTTGAACCGGAAGCTGTCGTTTTCTGATGAATCGATAACCATTGCGGTTTCTAAGCACAGTTCTTCTAATAATACCCAGGAGGATATCCGTCAGCGCAGTGTCCGCCTCGTACGTGACAGCCTGGGCAAAATAGAATGTAATGCTGCAGGAATCAATCGATAAAACCAAAAAGGTGTGATGCAGAGAATGAAATTGTATACAAGAAGCGGGGATCGGGGAAAAACGAGGATTGTCGGCGGCACAAGAGATAAAGATGACAGTAGAATTGAAGCATATGGGACATGTGATGAATTAAACGCATTTACCGCTAAAGCAGCGGCGGAACTGGACGATTCGATGTGTCCGGATATCGCAGCAGAACTGATCCGGATTCAACATGAATTATTCGACTGTGGGAGTGACCTTTCCACCATAAAAGAAGACGCGGAATGGAAAATCGGGCCTGATGCTGTCACTCATTTGGAAGAACGAATGGATGTTTACACCGAAGAAGCTCCGGCGCTGGAACGTTTTATCCTGCCGGGAGGTTCCGCAACTTCCGCGGAGCTTCATATCTGCCGTACGATTGCACGAAGAGCGGAGAGACAGATAACAACCCTCGCAAAAACGGAAAATATTAATGATGAAGTCCGCAAATATATCAACCGATTATCTGATTACTTTTTTGCAGCAGCTCGGGTGATTAATTACCGGATGGACATTGCCGATGTCGAGTATAAACGAAGTGCTGTCGTTTTCCATGAAGAGGAAAAAAGAGAATAGTGCAGCCAGACTCTCCTTTTTGAACAGGAGAGTTTTTTTATACCTTCTATTCAGGTCTGTCGTATAGCGGTCCTTCTTAAGGATCATACTAATCGGTAACAATTCAAGGGGAGAGACAGCCGGAATGCATCTTTTGAGAAGAAAACGTCCATACAAGGCTTCACCTGAATCGCGCAATCCGGAAGAGTGGCTGCAGCAGATTTCCCAAAAAAGCCGGGATGTTGTTGAAGAAAAGATGGATACCCCGTTCGGCACGGTGGTCCTGTATTATGTAAAAAACCTGATTAACACGGAACGCCTTCATAAAGATGTGCTGCAGCCTTTAAAAAAGGAGCCTTGGACGTCCTATCAGGATATAGAGCAGCTTTTGTATCTTGATACGATTCAGAAGACAAACGATATTTCGGAACTGAACGAGAATCTGTTTACCGGCGGAGCTGTTCTGAAACTATTTTCAGAGCAGGACATGCTTATGTTTCCGGTACCTACGAATGTAAAGCGCAGCATTACCATTCCGGAAACGGAATTCAGTGTGGTAGGGCCGCGCGAAGCGTTTGTCGAAACGATGCAGACCAATATATATTTAATAAGAAAACGTCTGCCGGTCGAAGATTTTATTGTGAAAACAATCACGATTGGGCGTTTATCCAAAACAAAGACCTCATTCTTTTATCTAGAATCGATTGCAGACAAAGAAAACGTGAATACGATGCTGCAGCGGCTGCAAGAAGTGGACTACGATGAAGTTCTGGGAGCCAATGCTCTTTCTCAGATGATACAGGATCATTCATTTACCGTCTTTCCCGCCTTTGTTAATACAGAACGGCCGGACCGCACTGCAGCAGCGCTTGCAGAAGGTAAGGTCGTATTTATGTGTGATGGATCTCCGGAGGCTATTATCGCTCCGTCCACCCTGGTGGAATTTTTCACATCCCTGGAAGACTATTATCTGCCGTGGTACACAGCTTCATTTGTAAGAATACTGCGGCTCGTGTCCGTTACATTCTCCATTATTGCGACACCGGTTTATGTTGCGGTACTGACTTTTCACTATGAAATGATCCCAAAAGATCTGCTGTCCACACTGATTGCCTCCAGGAGCAACATCCCATTTCCGCCGTTGATTGAAGCGGTGTTTCTGGAGTTCACGATTGAACTGCTCCGTGAAGCAGGTGCCAGGTTGCCCACCAAGGTGGGACAGACGATCGGCATTGTCGGCGGTATTGTGATTGGGCAGGCTTCCGTTCAGGCAGGCTTGACAAGTAATGTACTTTTAATTGTTGTTGCGCTGGCGGCACTTGCATCCTTTACGGCACCTGTTTATCAAATGGGCAATACGGTGCGTATTATCCGGTTTCCATTTTTGATCGGAGCGGCATTAATGGGCGGCATAGGCATCGCTCTCAGTTTTGTATTTGTGATCGTTCATCTTATCCGCCTGGAATCTCTCGGTCGTCCGTATTTTGCCCCCTTTTTCCCGTTGCGGTTGGCGGACTGGAATGATACGTTTATCCGTCTGCCTTTTAACCTGTTATACAAACGCCCACTTCAAACGAGAGCTTCCTACCGCAGGAAACTGCCTCCGGAAAAAATCGGAAAGGAAAAAGATATAGATGAATAAACGAGAAAGGACACCCGGATGGATAAAATGAAGGTGAATGAGCAGTTTCAGGTACCGGCGGTGATGGCATTCTTTTTGATTCATGCGATTCAGGTAGGTATCGGAGTTCTCAGTTATCAGCAGGTGATTGCGAAAGTGAGCGGCCATGACAGCTGGATTTCCGTCATTCTGGCGGGATTAACTGTTTCTGCACTGATCTGGTTTATCTATTATCTTCTGAACAGCGGCGACACAGACATTGTAGGCATTCATCGCAATGTTTTCGGCAGATGGTTCGGCGGATTATGCAGTCTGGCCTTCATCTTTTATCTATTTGTTCTCGGTATTGTTGTGCTGCGCACCTATATTGAAATTGTTCAGGTCTGGGTGTTTGAAGATATGCCGACATGGATGCTGACGGTTCTGGCCGCCTATTTTCTCTATTACGTCATCAGTGGTGGATTTCGTACAGTGACAGGACTGTGTGTGGCTGGTGTGTTCATTCCTTCGGTCCTGTTTTTTGTCCTTCTAATGCCGCTTCAGTACGGCACATTCATCAATCTGCTGCCAGTATTGGATACCCCGCTCAAGGATCTGATGCTTGGGTCAAAAGAGGCGACGCTGAGTTTTTTAGGGTTTGAAATTCTCCTGCTGTTCTATCCTTTCCTGAAAGAAGCCCGGTCTTCGCAGAAATGGGCACAGCTGGGTCATTGGGCCAGTGTTTTTGTTTATACGGTTCTGATGGTGGTAACCCTTGCTTTTTTCAGCGAACGGCAGTTGCGAATGACAATTTGGCCGACACTGAGTTTATTTAAAATCATTGAATTTCCTTTTATTGAACGGTTTGAATATCTTGGTATTTCGTTGTGGCTTGTTATTGTCGCCCCTAATATTGCCCTTTCTTTCTGGGCTGCGAGCCGGGGAATGAAACGAGTCTTTTCGATGAAACAGCGTAACGCTATTATTGTACTCTTAATCATTACTGTCCTTGTCACACCTTTCATTGAAAACCGGGAAAATATAGAAATGTTTAACGAAGTGGTATCTAGAATCGGGCTTTGGATCGTGCTGGCCTATATTCCGATGTTGTGTCTTTTTCAATACGTGCACAGCTTTTTATCGAACAGAAAGGAAAGATCAAATGAAAAGCCGAATTAGCATTCTCGTTGTCTGTCTGCATGTTGTTATGCTGTCGGGCTGTATGCAGACACAGGTGATTGATGATATCTCGTTAATTCAAACGGTTTCGTTCGATAAAGCGGATAATAACAAATTTTATTATACAGTTTCATATCCATATTTTCTGGAGCAGGGCAAAGAAAGCAAAATCGGAGTGGAACAACGGTCGATTATATCAGAAACACCGGAAGAGGCGCGCAGTAAGCTGAATACAAACTCCCAAAAGCCGCTGCGCTACGGACAGCTGCGGGTAGTGCTGTTTGGAAAGGATGTTGCTGAAGAAGGGGTGGAGCAGTACGTGAAATCCTTTTATCGCAATCCAAGAATTGGAAATCGTATTTTTTTGGCTGTGTCCGAGGGAAACGCCGGCCGTGCTCTGCGCTTTCAGGAAGGTGCGAAACAAAGGATCGGAATGTACTTTTCCAACCTGATTGAACATAATATGGAATTTGAAAACCTCCCGGAGTCCAACATGCATCTATTTTTATTTGATCTTTACAGCGATGGTAAAGATGCATTCCTTCCTTTGGTCAAAAGGGAAGAAAAAGAGCTGAAGCTGACCGGTATCGTTCTGTTTGATGAAGATCATATGACGGCGAAGCTTAATATGGAAGAAACGTTCATTTATAAATTGCTGCTGGCAGGAAGCAGGAACGGGACGAGCCAGTTTGTCATTCGTGGGGGAGACAGAGACAACTATGTAGTCATTGAAAATATTTTCACCAAACTCGACTTCCGCAATATTTCCCAAACACCGCAGGAACCGGAATATGAAGTGAATCTTAATATGAAAGGAGAAATAACCGATCATACCGGGAATTTTGATCTGTCAAATGAAAAAGACATGAAAACAATAGAATCTAAAGTGCAGAAACAGGTACAGACAGCAGCTTTGGAGCTGATACATCGGTTTCAGAAAAAGAATATTGATCCGATTGGGTTCGGAGAGAAATACCGGAGTACAACGAGGAATTGGGATGCTGAGAAATGGAAAGAATCGATTTATCAGGATATGAATGTGCAGGTGAATGTGAATCTGGAGATTCTGCAGTCGGGTGCCATCGAATAAAACTTGTCATAATGGCAGACAAGCCATCATATGCTTATACTGATACTGTTTTATGTTCTATATATCAAAATGATGGAGGTTGTCCATATATGAGCTATATGCAGCGGTTCCTTCTCGTCGGTTTCTTTTCCTTATTTCTGCTTCTGCTTTTCTTTTTTATCGGCGCTTCTTCCATGTATGCCTATGAAGCGGAAGAAGACTACATATGGCCGATTTCCGGTGGTACATTGACGGATACGTTCGGGTCCAGAAACGGAGAGCATGACGGCATTGATATTGCAGCGGAAACGGGAGCGGATGTGAAAGCGGCAGCAGCCGGAGAAATCATCCGGTCCGATTATTCATCGACGTACGGCCATGTTATTATGATCCAGCATGAAGATGAGTCTGAAACGGTATACGCCCATTTGTCAAAAAGGCTGCGTGAAGATGGAGAAACAGTGAAACAGGGCGAACGAATTGGACAAGTTGGCAACACCGGCCGCTCCAGAGGTCCGCATCTTCATTTTGAACTTCACCGGGGAGAATGGAATCAGGAAAAAACGTATGCCGCAGATCCGCTGCCTGTCCTGAAACAGGAAGACAACGCATATGTTACCGGGAACAACCGCACCGCCGAAATTGCCGGAATGATAAAATCGGCAGATGATCAAGGTGAATCTTTCACCTATACGATAGAAAAAGGAGATACGTTGTGGGATTTAGCACGCACGTATGATACGACGGTGGAAACACTCCAGGAAACAAATGATATTGAAGGATCCTTGATTTATCCCGACCAGGAGATTGTTATATCCTGAACGGGTACAAGCACATGCGAAAAAGGCGGTAAAATATGATAAGATAATGACAGCAAAGAGTTACTATAAGCAGCAAAGGAAGCATGAACGATGGAATATTCCCGCCCGCCGATAGAAATGGATTTAAATACGTCTTTTTTGTTATGGCTCAATCAGCAGGAGGATAAACGGTATAACGAAGAGTGGATGCTCGATGCCTTTTTATTCTTTCTCACAAAGCTGTCCCGGCATGAACAGATACGTCTGGATGACCACCATTTTCTTCACCAGCGGTTCTGGAAAGGGATGGAAGATGCATTGAGATATAAGTTGATGAACAGAAGGACAAAACCGAAAGATATCGTTTTTTATCAATTTATTGAGAACGTGGCTTATATGGAGCACTGGATCAGTAAAGAAGAAAAGTATGCCTATATCACGCCGCAGGGACGGGATTTTCTCCGTATGTCAAGAAAAGCCCAGTGGAACCGGATTCTTGGTTACATTTGGCCGGATCCGTAAAGGAAAACCTCCCGGATACACAGGTATCCGGGAGGCTGTAATAGAACATTTATACTTCAATTTTGTCGGCCCGTTTGATTTCTTCGATGGAAGTCAGATGTTCCACGACATCTTCACCAGCTTCCTTGTCCACGGCAAGCATCATGATGGCATCGCCGCCTTCTTCTTTACGTCCGACCTGCATGGTGGCGATGTTAACATCGTGTTCGCCTAGAAGCTGTCCCATTTTTCCAATGACACCGGGTTTGTCCGAGTGCTGGATGTAAATGAGATGTCCGGTTGGATAAAAATCGACGTTAAAGTCATTGATACGGACAATCCGAGGTCCGTATTCTTTGACATAGGTCCCGTGAATCGTGAAACTGCGGTTTTCGCCGGATACGGTAGCCTGCATCAGATTGGAATAACCAAGGGCGTTGGTGTGATGTTTTTCACCGTACGTGATTCCCCGTTCCTTTGCGATAACGGAAGCGTTGACGTCATTGACGGGTGCGTCAATTCGTGTGCTGAGAAAGCCTGCGACGAGAGAACGGGTTAAAACGGACGTTTCAAGTTCCGTCACTTCACCGCTGTAATGTACATCGATGTCCTGAACCGGGCTTTTCATGCTCTGCGATAAAATATAACCCATTTTTTTGGAGAGTTCATAGTACGGCTGCAAGGTTTCGAATTTTTCCTTGGACATTGTCGGCAGGTTGATGGAATTCAGGGCCGGCATCCCGTTTAAAAACTGGAGAACTTCTTCGGATACCTGTTCCGCCACGTTCAACTGTGCTTCTTTGGTGGAAGCGGCAATGTGCGGTGTTGTAATCACATTGTTCAGGCCGACAAGTTTGTTGTCCTGAGCAGGTTCCTCCTCAAATACGTCCAGAGCAGCGCCGCCGACGTGTCCGTTCTCCAGGTGTTCGTAAAGGTCGTCTTCGTCAATAATACCGCCGCGGGCACAGTTGATAATCAGGACACCGGGTTTGGTTCTGCCGATATTGTCTTTATTCAACAGTCCTTTTGTATCTTTTGTAAGCGGGGTGTGAACGGTAATAATGTCCGCGCTCTCCAGTACTTCATTGAGTTCTCCGATTTCAACACCGAGTTTTTCCGCGCGTTCTTCGGTTAAGAAGGGGTCGTAAACGAGGATCGATAAATCAAATCCACGTGCTCTTTTGGCTATTTCCGAACCAATCCGGCCGAAACCGACAATGCCAAGTGTTTTGCCGCGCAGTTCCACGCCCTGGAATGCTTTTCGGTTCCATTCGCCGCCCTGAATGGAGGCATCGGCCTGTGGAATATTTCTGGCGAGGGACATGATCATCGCAAAGGTGTGTTCCGCTGTCGATATCGTATTCCCATCGGGCGCATTGATAACGACGATTCCCCTTTTCGTGGCAGCGTCAATATCAATGTTGTCGACGCCGACTCCGGCGCGGGCGATAATTTCCAGATTGGTCATCTGATCCATAATTTCCGGTGTTACCGTCGTACCGCTGCGTACCAGGAGCGCTTCGTAATTCTCCGGATCATCCACGTCCTTTACGTTTTTCTGAACGCACTCCATATATTCATTGCCGAGAAGGGGGGCCAGACCTTCCTTACTCATAGCGTCAGAAACGAGAATGCGTGCCTTTCTGCTCTTCTCCTCTGTTGTCGGTTTTTCTGCTGCAGGCTGCTGCATCATACCTCTCTCCACTCCTTTACCTGAATTCAATAGTTGCTTCACAGTTATGAAAGAACCGGGAATACCTACAAAAAAAACTCCCTGCCCACACGAATCAATTCGCAAGGGGCGGAAGTTTCCGCGGTGCCACCCTTTTTTAAGTATTCCAACATACTCCTCAGGGAGCTAAAGCTCCAAGGTAACGGATTAACCGTCCGCTTCTACTTTCATTCAAAACGGATGCTCAGAAGCGCTCTCGGAAAAAAGGTTATACCGGTTTCCAGCTGCCCCGGCTCTCTGGGATGAACCTGTATTTCGTCGTTCTTCGTCCCTGCATTATGTTATAACTGTGTACTCATCAAGGACAGTCGTCCTTCATTTATTGATTGTAAATGTATCATAGGAGGATAGGAAAGTCAATATAGATGAGATAAATGATGACCCGTTCCAGGAGGGATAATATGGTCACGTATGATGTGAAAAAAGGGGATACGCTGAGAAAAATTGCGGCCCGTTTTCAGATCGAACCGGAACAGCTGCTTTATGAAAACGGTCTGTCCTGGTGTATGTATCTGGAACCTGGTACAACATTGACTATTCCGCAATCAAATCGACACCGAGGGACAAAAGGGGGAGAGCCCTGTTTACATGAATATGGGTGGAGAGAACTGGAAGAAGACAGGTGCTGGCTTCCGTCTTGGATCCATAACGAAAAAATAGGGACTTCGGTACTCGGTAAACCATTGTGGCTTTTTCGTGCAGGATCCGGCTCGAAAAAAATATTTATCTCAGGAACCTGGCACGGCAATGAATGGCTCAATACGTGGCTTTTAATGAAATTTCTATCCACGCTTGCTGAAAAAGCGGAGAATGGAGGTATCTGGAATGGAATCGATATTCGAGCGCTGCTCCACGACACTGTTCTGTATGTGATGCCGCTTGTGAATCCGGATGGTGTGGAACTTGTTCAGGAAGGGGCAGCTGCCCTCGATGAGCACAGAGACGAAATCATGGACATCAACGGCGGGATGAATGATTTCCGGCACTGGTCCGCCAATGCCCACGGTGTCGATTTAAATCATCAATGGCCTGCAGATTGGAAAGAAGAAGCGGCAGGTTCTCCGGTGCAGCCATTTCCAAGGCATTTTGGAGGAAAAGCTCCTTTGACCGAACCGGAAGCGCAGGCTGTGTACAGGCTCAGCATGAAGGAAGAATTTTCGCATGTCCTCGCGTTTCATTCGCAGGGAGAAGAAGTATACTGGGGATACCGAGGCATGGAACCAACAGAAAGCAGGGAACTGGGGAGACGGCTGGCGGCAGCGGGATCATTCCGGCAGGTTGAGAACGCGGACAGCGGGGCAGGCTACAGGGACTGGTTTATAAAAACATTCCGGCGGCCGGGTTTCACAGTCGAAACCGGCACAGGAAATAATCCCCTTCCACCCGATGCGTCTGCAAGAATATGGGTGACAAGCGTTCCGCTGCTGCTCGAAAGCTGTACATTTCCGGATTTCACACAAAAAAAACGCAGCGGGTAGAGCTGCGTTTTTTAACATTATTGATTGAAGCGTTCGATGCATTCGTCCACCAGTTTGGAAGCAGCTTCTGCATCTTCCCACTTGCCGATCTCCGTTGTTTTATTTTCCAGATCTTTATATGTTTTGAAAAAGTGGGCGATCTCATCCAGTTTATGGCTCGGGATATCCTGAATCGATTGGATGTTGTCAAACCTCGGGTCTTCGACTGGAACACCGATCAGTTTCTCATCTTCTTCCCCGTCATCGACCATGTTAAGATATCCGATCACGCGGGCATCAATGGCGCACCCAGGGAAGGTAGGATTGGTTGCAAGAACGAGGATATCCAGCGGGTCGTCGTCGAGAGCCAGCGTGTTATCGATGTAACCGTATTCTGCCGGATAGAACATGGGAGAAAAAAGAACACGGTCGAGTTTGTAATGTCCTTTGTCTTTGTCAAACTCATACTTGTTCTGGCTGCCGGTTGGTATTTCAATGATTGCTTCTACTTCTCGGTTTTCTGTACTCATGGGGAGAGCCTCCTTTGGTATGTAATGGTTCCGTGAAAATTATAGCAGGAAAAAGTAAAAAATAAAACAAACACTCTCAGCAGCCGGCCTCTTAAGGGCAGGGTATGCCGTGAAAAGGCGAAGAGGCCGTTTTAATGGAATCTGTTGGACATCCTTCATAAGCATCCAGCAGATCATCTTCCAGGTCATCCGGAACTGGAGTGGTGCCGGTATTATCATCAAAGAGAACTTCTGCGAGTCCCTCATCATCATAATCAAATATATCGGGTGCCATCGCCCCACAGGCGCCGCAGGCGATACACGTGTCCTTGTCAACAATGGTATAGTGCGTCATTATCCTTCCCCCTTGGAAAGACAAATTATATAACGATCCAGATAGAACCAACAGTCTGTTTTCGGCTGCATTCTATTTTACATTCTAAGCTTTCATGGTAAACTTTTCAACAGAGCAGAAAATGGATACGAGCGGCTGTCCGGGGAGAGAGGGCGGCCGGCTGCTGACATACAGGGGGGATATTCTTGCAGACGTTACCTTTCCGGCAGCAGGTATTTTTGTTACTTGCTGAACGAATGAATAAGGAACGCTCCATGCAGGCGCTGTACCACATGCTGACAGGCAAAAAATCCTCTCAGACGATCCAGGATAGTAAGTGGTACGGGGTCACTTATTTTTTCCGGATGTTTCCCTATTGGAAAGCTTCAGATTTTGAAGAAGATACGAAAAACCTGCAGAAACAGAGCTATATTTTTTCAGAACATAACCGCCTGGTTATTACGAAACAGGGGGAAAAACAGAATCAATTGTTCCTTTCCAGTTATGCCTGGCCTCCGGTATTCAATGGGTGGCTTTATGGAATAAGCAGTGCTACTTTCTGGAAACGCACGGCCCTGTTTGTGCAGTGCCTTTCTCAGACACTGGCGGGGAACCGCCGTTTCCTGCCTGTCTTTGAAGACATTTCGGTACAGCAGTGGCTGAAAAATAACTGGCCGCAGACAATAGAGCAGAAAAAGGAAACAGCTGCCCTCTTGTTTCATGATATGCACGAGCTGCTTCAGGAACTGGATATTGATGATGCGTTTCTCGTGACAAACCGGATGACGGGATACCATTTCACCGGACAGACGTGGAAACAGCTGTCCCGCCGTCTGGGCATGGATGAAGATGAATGCTGCTTTCGTTTTCAGAGCGCTGTTCATTACCTCCTCCAAAACGCGGATCGCTCTCCGGTACTGCAGCAGGCGGCTGCAGGATTGACCGTCAAAAGTGTACTTACAGAAACGACGAAAAAGACATTCCGTTATCTGAAACTGGGATGGAGCATGGAAAACATAGCTGAGGAACGGAATCTGAAAGCCAGTACGATAGAAGATCACGTCGTTGAAATTGCGTCGGAACATGCTGATTTTCCGATTGATTCTTACGTATCAAAAGCTGACAGGGATCTTATCCTCCACCATTCCCGTATGCTGGGGACAAAAAGGCTTAAAGTACTGAAGGAAGCAGCTCTTCCAAAGCAGCTCGATTATTTTTCCATACGATTGACATTGGCGTTTTACGGGGGAGGAAAGGATGGACGAGCTTGAACAGTTTCTAAAACAACAATTTGGTTACGACGAGTTTAAAGAAAGCCAGCGGTCGATTATAGAAGCAGTGCTGCAGGGAGAAGACGTGTTTGCCATGCTTGCGACAGGAGCCGGAAAATCTCTGTGTTATCAATTGCCTGCTTTGTGGAAGAAGGGGACAGCCATTGTCGTTTCGCCGCTTCTTTCTCTTATGGAAAATCAGGTTCAGGAGCTGAAGCAGGCCGGGATCCGGCAGGCAGCGGCTTACAACAGTTTCTTGAGCCCCCCGGAAAAGGAGTATATCCTCGAACATTTATCAGAATATAAAATTGTCTATATTTCTCCGGAGAGCCTGCAGCAGCCCGAATTTGCCGGGAAGTTAAGCGGACTTGACGTTTCTCTGCTGGCTGTTGATGAAGCCCATTGTATTTCCCAGTGGGGCCATGAATTCCGGACGGACTATTTAAAAATTCATGAGATCCGGCGTCTGGCAGGATTCCCTCCATGTCTTGCTTTGACTGCTACAGCCGCTGAGGAAGCCCGGAAGGATATTATAGAGAAACTGGAACTCCGGCATCCATTCGTACACTGTGATTCCGTGGACAGGCCGAATATTTTTCTCGATGTCAGGAAAACAACAGATGAAGAGGAAAAACTGGAAACTCTGCGGGAGGAGTTATCACGCCTGCCGCTGCCAGGTATGATTTATGTGAGCAGCCGTCATAAAGCGGAAGAACTGGCTTCCTTCATCAGAAAAGAGTGCAGCCTAAACACCTCGGCTTATCACGGCGGCATGACAAAAGAGGACCGTCGTCTCGTACAGCAGCAGTTTCTCTCTGATGAAATAGATGTGATCTGTTGTACGAATGCATTCGGTATGGGTATTAATAAACCCAACATCCGCTTTGTGATTCACTACCATTATTCAAAGGATATCGAATCGTTTGTGCAGGAAATCGGCAGAGCAGGGCGGGACGGGAGGCAGAGTGTCTCCCTTGTCCTCCATGACCGCCTGGACGGTATGCTGCCAAGAAGATTACTCGAACACGAGTTTCCTTCAGAAGAGGATGTGGGGATCATCTGTAAGGATCCAGACCTCCCCGAGTTGTTATCGCAGCGTATTTTCCAGGAAAGGTACGGACTTGAAGAGGTTCATGCCCGTTTTCTGTTATATTATGTACAGGAGTGGCGCCAAAGCTCCCGGACCCATCCTCTTGATGCCTACGTTTCGGACATTATACGACGGCGAAGTGCCTGGAAACGTCAAAAACTCGAGCAGAAAGAGCGTTGGTTGATGCAGGAGGAACAATGCCGCAGGACGGCGCTGCTTGAAGTGTTTGACGAAGATGGCAAAAGCTCCGGTTTCCCGTGCTGTGATCTTTGCGGGGACCATGTAAGATATACAGATGAAGAGCAGCAAAAACAGCGCAGCAGTGCAGAGTTGTCCTGGAAAGAGAGGCTGGCTGTCATTCTGCATCAACATGGAAGGAATGGAGGAGAAGCTCCGTGACATCCCATCATTACGACCAGGCGGAAAATCTCCGCCGCAGATACAGAGAACGCAGACAACAGGAGGATCATGAGAGTTCTGCTCTTCCATCCCGGAAAGAAACCCATTCCAAGTCGTCAAAAAAGATGAAATGGAAGCTCCGCTTTCCAGCAGCACGCCTCCTTCTCATCGTTTTTCTGATGATGGTTGTACTGGCAGTTCTGGCACCGATGTGGCTTGACTGGTAGTTTCCGTGCGGGTGGCGGATGCATCGTCTGTTTCGGTGAGCGGCGAAGACATAATCAGACCGGCAAAACAAAGAAGCACCCCCGCACCCATGAGCAGAAAAGGGAGAATAAGCTGTTTTTTCCTCCAAAGAAAAAGCAGCAGCATAAAAAATCCTGCTCCGAATAATCCGGTTCCCGTCATAAAAATGGTTAAATCCATGAACAACAGCCTCCACTACGTAAATGTTGCCATCCAATTATACCAGCACGCCACTTGAGAAAGCTATGTCTTTCTCTTTGATGCCTGATCATTTTCGTGCGGCGGTTGTGTTTGGAGTGCTCATCAAAGAAAGGTAGATCATGCAATGTCCTATATGAAATATGTGACGGCCTGTGTCAGCGCCGGTTTTCTTTGGATGTTCTATGAAGCAGGACGGACATCTGTAAAGGAAGAAGAGCTGATACTGCCGCAGCTTCCGGAACCATTTACGGGGAAAAGCATCTTTTTCATTACCGATATACACCGCCGGCGTATCCCGGATTGTCTCATCCGCCGGGTGCAGGAGGCAGAAATCGTAATCGTGGGCGGGGACTTATTTGAAAAAGGCGTGCCGTTACAGAGAGTGCGTAATAACATCAGACGTCTGAAACGAATCGGTCCTGTCCTTTTTGTATGGGGCAATAATGATGTCGAAGAGAACCCGGAAGACCTGCTGCAGCTTCTCAAAGAAGAGAATGTGCGGGTGTTGGAAAACAGCATATATTCCTGGCAGTCAGGCGGCAGCATATTGCAGATTGCCGGGGCAGGGGACCGATCCTTGACTGTGGATCGTTCCTTTTTAAGGGCGCAGAAAACATCCGATCCGCTTCTGCTGATTCTCCATGATCCCCGCGATCTGTACCATCTAAAAGACAGCGGCAGGATTGATGCAGCATTTGCCGGCCACACCCACGGCGGCCAGATACGAATCGGCAGGCTGAGCCCGGGAGAACCCGGAGGATGGAAGAACCGCTTCGGCTTTCCGTTATTAATCAGTAATGGATTTGGAACAACGAAGCTTCCTCTCCGTCTTGGTGCTGAGGTACAGACACACCTCATCAGACTGAAACGCGAAGAACTGTAAATCAGATCGTATTTCCCCCTTTATGCACGCTCACCCCTTTTCCATCTGTTGAATACGATAATGGCACAGCGCTCTGTAACTATCGGAAAAGCGGGAAGAACAGGGGGGAGAAGGATGGAATTATATACTTGGCCGGAAGACCGTGTCATGGTCCGCCTTCACAAAGATGACCAGCTCTTTCATGGCTGGAGGATTTTCGATGAATGGTCCGTCGAAGAATCAGAAGTGATGTTTGCGGTATTGTTTCAGATTATCTGCGACCATTTTAATATGCGCGAAGATATACAGATACAGGCAGAGATCAGCCGGCCATGTGATGATATGCTTTTTTTTGTCATTGAATGCCTGGATGAGGAAGGAGAGAAGCTAAGCATTCGGAATCCGGACATTGGATCTACGGAGCTGCTGTTTCGATTCGGCGCTAAAGAACATCTTGTTTCCTTTGCAGAACAGGCAAAAGTTCATGCGCTGAAAGGAGGAACGCTGATTTTTTTCTATCCTTTCTGCTATATGCTGTTTGAAACAAGTGCCGTATCAGATGATCTGGCGATGTTTATGGAAGAATACGGAGAGCGGTCGAATCTCGATGCTTCCTATATCCGCAGAAAAGGCACCGTTATTCAGGAAAAAGATGCTCTACAGTTTCTTGCTGCGGGGCACAGATGGAATATATAACCAAGGAGACATAAAAATGAAACGGGAAGACGTAATCATTATTGGTGCAGGTCCGTGCGGACTTGCTTCAGGTATTGCTTTGCAGCGCAAAGGGTATGATCCGCTGTTAATTGAAAAAGATAATGTGGTGCATGCCATTCAGCATTATCCCCTTCATCAGACGTTTTTCAGTTCTAGTGAAAATCTGGAAATCGGCGGTTACCCTTTTCCTTCGATAGAACGGAAACCGAAACGGCATGAAGCACTGGTATACTACAGAAAGATTGCCGCCAAAAGCGGACTCCGCATTCAATCTTTTGAAAAGGTGGATAAGGTGGAGAAGATATCGGGCGTTTTTGCTGTAGAGACTACACCATGGAATGCACCGAAAACATCATATGAAGCGGATTTCATTGTGGCGGCCACCGGCTATTATGATAACCCTAACAGAATGGGAGTTCCGGGAGAAGATTACCCTCATGTCCATCATTATTTCAGGGAAAGCCACCCATACTTTCAGAAAAAAGTAACAGTGATCGGCGGGAAGAATTCCGCCGTTGATACAGCTCTGGCACTGGAATCGGCGGGGGCGGAGGTCACGGTGCTGTACCGCGGCAGAGAGTTTTCAACCGCGGTTAAACCGTGGATTCTTCCTGATTTTTATTCCCTCGTCCGGCATCAGAAGATAAACATGGTGTATGAAGCTGAGGTGACTGAAATCACTCCGACGAGCGTCTTTTATCAAAAAAATGGACAATCATGCAGTACAGCATCAGACGTTGTATTTGCAATGACAGGTTATCACCCTGATCATTCATTTCTGGAAAGTATGGGAGTGGACATAGAAAGAGATACCGGCCGCCCGGTACACGACCCGGAAACGATGGAGACGAATCAGCCGGGCCTGTATATTGCTGGAGTGATTGCTGCAGGCGATGATGCCAATGAAATATTCATTGAAAACGGGCGCCACCACGGAGAACGAATTGCATCATCGATCGCAGCAGGAAGTGGGCGTGTTTAAGACTGCTCGAAAGACTGCCGCAGTTCTTCCCGTGTGCTGCAGGATTCAAGAGCTGCTATGGCCTGCAGTCTTGCTTTCGGACCGCTTAGTCCGTTTGAAAATATAACTCCTGCTTCCTTTAACATGCGGCCGCCGCCTTCATAACTGTAAACATCCTGGACCGCACCGCTCAGGCACCTGGAAGTCAGAATGACCGGGATATTGCGCTGGAGCAGAGTGTTGAGCGGGTCCAGGATCGAAGGCGGTATGTTGCCGATTCCGAGAGCTTCCAGGACGATACCATCGGGTGGCTGGGAAACAAGGTGTTCCATGAGTTCCTTTTCCATACCGGAATATGTTTTAAGAAGCAGTACGCGCCTGTTCATCGTTACGGGCTGAAAAGAGCGATGATAAAGCGGCTTGCGCCTGATTTGAATGTTTTCTTTCATGATACGGCCGACTGGACCGAACTCCGGACTTTCAAACGAAGCTGTATTGGACGTGTGGGTTTTGATGACATCGGCTGCCGCATGGATTTCTTCGTTCATAACGACAAGCACGCCCATTCCGAAAGACTTGTCACTGGCCGCTGTCCGGATGGCGCCTTCCAAGTTAACAGGACCGTCGGAACTGATATCATCGGCCGGCCGCATCGCCCCGGTTACGACAACCGGAATATCCTGGTCATGAAAGAGATCCAGTAAAAAAGCGGTCTCCTCCATGGTGTCTGTTCCGTGAGTGATAACAACTCCATCGGCAGAAAACTGGTGGATACGGTCGTTCATTTCCTTGTAAAGGGTAAGCATGCATTCGGGAGTCATGTGGGGAGACGGTAGCTGCATGAGATCTTCCTGAATAACATGGAATCTGTTGTCTTTGAGGACATTCCACTGCTGCAGCGGGTTGGTACCGCCGGTTGAGACCCCTCCGCTTTCTTTATCTTCCTTCATGGCGATGGTGCCGCCGGTATGTAAAACAACAATTGTCTTCATCTGAACTATCATCCCTTTCCGCTGAATTTTGCGACTTAATACTATCATAAGCCCTCTTTTCCCGTCTGAAAACACCATGTTAAGATAAGAAAACGAGAGGGGTTGGAAAACGAAAGTGATTGCGCTGATAACAGCAGCTCTGGCACCGTCCATTGCGTTTCTCAGTTATTTTTATCTCCGGAATGAATATGAATCCAATACGCTCATACAGGTGCTTAGAGCCTTTGTTATCGGTGCGCTGCTTGTGTTTCCAATCATGGTGCTGCAGTACGCTCTTGAAGCAGAATCGGTACTGTCGGCGGACCTGGCAAAAGCGTTCGGCAGTGCAGCTGCTCTGGAAGAATTCTTTAAATGGTTCCTGCTGTATTTTGCCGTGTACCGTTTCGTCCCTTTTCAGACGAGATATGACGGCATTTTATATGGGGTTTCCTTATCGCTTGGATTCGCATCAGCCGAAAATCTGATGTATCTGATGGCGCTTGGCATTGACTCAGCTATCGGCCGTGCGTTCCTTCCCGTTTCCAGCCATGCATTGTTCGGCGTGGTTATGGGATATTACATGGGAACTTCCGGAAAAGAGGGGAGGGGACGCTGTTTTTTCTGGCTGCTGCTTTCCCTTCTTGTGCCGCTTCTCCTGCATGGTTTGTATGATTATATTTTACTCACCATCCATGAAAATGTATTATATATCATCGTTCCGTTTATGTTCTTTTTATGGTGGTTTGCCTTATCCCGGACGAAAAAGGCGGATGAAAATACGGCATAGAAAGGGTGCGTAAAGCATGACTGTTGAAACACGGTACCGCGTTATTGTGCGCTGCCCAAGCTGTGGGGAAAAGTACGTGCTGCGCGGACGGACCAACGACAATGGTGAACTCGACACCGGATTTAAACAGTGTATATGCGGCAATGTATCGACGCTCCGCATTGATGCAACACCTGAATAATATTCCTTGTTGCAAAACGTACAGAAATCGTGTACGGTTTTACTAACAATAGATTTATACGGATTCTTATCACGAGAGATGGAGGGAAAGGCCCGTTGATATCTCAGCAACCAGCCGCAGATCGGTCAGGTGCTAATTCCGTCAGGTTTTCTTCAACCTGAAAGATAAGAGGAAGTGAATGTTCGTTCTGTGAAACAGGCCTTCTTCTTATTAGGAAGAAGGCCTTCCTTTTATTCTATTACATATACTACCCAGTTAAAGGTGTGAAGATAATGAGCAGTCGCTATCACGTAGAAACCAGTCTTGTTCAAATAGGAAATAATACAGATGAAAAGACCGGTGCGGTGAATCCGCCCGTTTACTTTTCGACGGCTTACCGCCACCGCGGCATTGGAGAGTCGACAGGCTATGATTATTCGCGCACAGGAAACCCGACCCGGGACATTCTTGAACAATCCATAGCACAACTCGAAGGCGGTACCCAGGGATTCGCATTCAGTTCCGGCATGGCTGCTATTCAAACACTGTTTTCGATGTTTTCTTATGGAGATGAAGTGCTTGCCTCCCAGGATTTATACGGGGGGACATACAGGCTGTTTGAAGAAGGATGGACCCGGTGGGGGGTTGGAATAGAGTACGGCGATCCAAGACATGTGGAGAACTTTGCTTCTTTGATTAATGAACGTACACGCGCGCTGTTTATTGAAACGCCGACTAATCCCCTCATGCAGGAAGCCGATCTTGAAGCGCTGGCCGCCCTTGCCGGAGAGCACGACCTTCTACTTATTGTCGACAATACATTTTATACACCACTTTTGCAGCAGCCCTTGCAGGAAGGGGCGGATATTGTCGTTCACAGTGCATCCAAATACTTAGGCGGGCATAATGATGTGATTGCCGGGTTGGTGGTTACCAAAGATGAAAAGACGGGAAAAACAATCGGCGATTTTCAGAATGGGATGGGAACGATGCTTTCTCCGATGGATTCCTGGCTCTTAATGAGAGGAATGAAGACACTGTCGCTGCGGATGCACAAACATACAGAAAATGCTCGGGCGGTGGCAGCTTATCTCGAAAGCCATGAAAAAATCAGAGATGTCCTGTATCCGGGTCAGGGAGGTATGCTTTCATTCCGCCTGGAACAGGAAGAGTGGGTCAATCCGCTGCTGCAGAACCTGCAGGTTATTACGTTTGCAGAAAGTCTGGGCGGGGTGGAAAGTTTCATAACGTATCCCGCAACGCAGACACACGCAGATATGCCGGAAGAAGTGAGAACTGCCAACGGGGTATGCAACAGACTGCTCCGCTTTTCAGTCGGCATCGAAAATGCGGATGATATCATCGGGGATCTGGATCAGGCTCTGAACGGACTGTCCTGAACGGGATATATGAGGAAAGGATGGACATGTATTGAATATCGTCAGTGAGTTGAAAAAAAGAGTACTGGTAGGGGACGGTGCTATGGGAACCTACCTTTATGATAAAGGATACAGTGGTTCATTTGAATCGCTTAATATTACTGAACCCGGTGTCATCCAACGGGTACATCAGGAATACGCAGAAGCTGGCGCGGACATTATCCAATCCAATACTTATGCAGCCAACACCGTCAAACTTGAAAAATATTCACTGGAGCATGAGGTCGAAGCAATAAACCGGGAGGGGATGCGTCTGGCCAGAGAGGCTGCCGGGACCGACGCTTTTGCTGCTGGTACGATAGGCGGTATCACGGGCGTACAGGAACTGGGTGTTTCCCCCGGGACCATCCAGAACGCTTACCGCATGCAGGCGGAAACGCTGCTTGCTGAACGCCCGGATGCACTGATCCTGGAAACGTTTTACGACTGGAAGGAACTGTTGGATACCACCCGTCTGCTCCGAAGTATGACAGACGTACCAATTATCGCACAGGCCGCACTTGGTGAAGTGGGTGTGATGCACGGCGGGGTTCCGGTCACTGAAGTATTTCGGGAACTAGAGAAGGCAGGGGCTGATGTCGCGGGCCTGAACTGCCGGATGGGCCCCTACCACATTTTACGTTCACTTGAACCGGTGCCGTTAATGGATCATATTTATTTTTCAGCCTATCCAAATGCCAGCCTTCCTGACCTGGATGACGGGCGCTTTGTTTATCAGTCCAATCCGGATTACTTTTATCAACGAGCCCTGGATTTAAAAAACCAGGGTGTCCGCATCATCGGAGGGTGCTGCGGTACCACCCCGGAACATATTGCCTGGACGGCAAAAGCAGTGAAAAACAGCGCGCCGACTGTGGTGAAAGAACCTTCACGGGACGATCACCGGGAAATTCCGGCTGCTTCAAGCATCCAGCCGCCGCACCAGCGGCTCGATGTAATGAACCGGAACAGGCCGAGTGTGATTGTTGAACTGGACCCGCCAAAAAAATTGTCAACAGAGAAGTTTATCCGGGGGGCCGGGGCTCTCTATGAAGCGGGTGCGGATGCGGTTACGATGGCCGATAATTCCCTTGCCAGCCCGCGGATTGACAATATGGCCATGGCGGCTGCGATCCAGAACCGGACAAGTGCCAGACCGCTTCTTCATGTCGCCTGCAGGGACCGGAATCTGATCGGCCTTCAGTCCCACCTGCTCGGCCTCCATGCGATGGGGATACAGGACGTCCTTGCAGTAACAGGGGACCCGACAAAGGTCGGGGACTTTCCAGGTGCTACTTCCGTTTACGATATGAATTCCATCAAACTGATATCCCTCATAAAAGAAATGAACGAGGGGCGTTCATACTCCGGGAAATCACTCGGCGAGAAAACGTCCTTTACAACCGCTGCCGCTTTCAATCCCAATGTTCGAAACCTTCATAAAGCGGTGCAGCGGCTGGAGAAAAAGATCGATGCCGGAGCGGATTATTTTATGACGCAGCCGGTGTATGGAAAAGAACAATTTGAAGAAATATACGAAGCGACAAAACATCTCTCTGCCCCGATCTATATCGGTATCATGCCGCTTGTAAGCAGCAAAAACGCTGAATTTCTTCACAATGAAGTGCCGGGAATTCAGCTTACAGATGACACAAGAGCACGGATGGCGGCTTGCGGGGACAACCGTGAAGCCGCACAGGCAGAAGGAACTGCCATCGCAAAAGATTTGATAGACCAAGCACTACGGTATTTTCAGGGGATTTATTTTATTACTCCGTTTTTACGTTATGATATTACAGCAGAGCTGACAGCTTATGTACGCAGGAAGGAAACCCTGGGACCGGAGGAACGACGTTCGAATAACTGACGGAAGCTGATAAAGAACAGGCTGTGGGATTGATAAGGGGCGGCATCGATGTATTTGTGCTCGAAACGAGTCAGGACATGAGGAATGTAAAAGCGGCTTATACGGGCATTAAAGGGGCCGAAGAACAACACGGGCCAGAACTCCCGCTCATTATATCCTGTTTCAGGTATTGAAGCTTATGAAGAAGACATGAAACCGTAGTGCGAACGTAAGAATGTGATGACCCGCCTCTCCACGTGATTAACGGGTCGTTAATGAACGGAAGAAACTGGAGGAGGTCCGTGAAAAGAAAAGCGGGTAAATGGAATACAGCTTACCGAAGAATATATGATGGAACCGGAAGCCTCCGTATCCGCCATGGTCTTTGCTCCTCCTGAAGTACGATATTTCAGTGTATTATAAGAACCACTCCTTCTGCATATGCAGAAGGAGTTTTTTTATTGGCAGGCGGGGATGTATAAAAAGCATTCTCCGGAAGAAAATAACCATAACCGGCATGAAGTGACAGCAAAGAAGGGGGTTCAGCACACCGATGAAAAAATTGATAGTCCAGAAAAGGGTGGCGGGGCTGCTGCTTTTATGTTTGATCCTGGCCGCTCTGCCAGTCCGGTCCGCAGAAGCTTTTTCCACCCAGGTTATTCAAAAGGGTGCCTCCGGAGATGACGTGGTGGAACTGCAGGCAAGGCTGCAGCATAACGGATTTTATGAGGGAACGATAGACGGAGTATTTGGCTGGGGAACGTATTGGTCTGTCAGAAATTATCAGGACGAATTTGGACTTGACGTAGATGGTCTTGTCGGTCCGGAAATGAAAGAAATGCTGGAAAAGTCGACAGAATACAATGAAGAATTTGTACAGAAAGCACTGGAACAGGGCCGGGAGTTTACGCATTACGGGGGGACTCCTGAGCAAATTCAAAAAGGTCCGAAAGGCAGCGCAGATAATCCGGAAAATGACAATCAACCGAAAAAGCAGAAGGAAAACGGCGGCCCCCCTAAACAAAAACAACGTAACGCAGGGCGCAACGGCCAGCAGGAAAAAGATCGGAATCCTCAAAATAACAAAGATAATCAGACGGACAATAAAGTAGATGAGAACCAGTCCAATCAAGCCAATATCCAGAAAGCCATGAATGTCCCGGAGGGGTATTCCGAAAATGACATCCAGATCATGTCCAATGCTGTATATGGTGAAGCCCGAGGCGAACCATATGTAGGTCAGGTGGCGGTAGCCGCTGTTATTCTTAACCGTATTGAAAGCTCTTCTTTCCCCAATACCGCTTCCGGCGTTATTTTTGAACCGAGAGCCTTCACTGCTGTAGCTGACGGGCAGATTTATATGGAACCGAATGAACAGGCAAGAAAAGCAGTTCTCGATGCGATCAACGGACAAGATCCTTCTGGTGGAGCGATTTATTATTACAATCCGGTAACTGCTACATCAGACTGGATTTATTCGCGTCCCACTGTTAAGAAAATAGGAAAACACAGGTTCAGTAAATGATGGAGGTGAAAGCTTAGGTGGTACGTACTATCATTATAGGAGTACTGGCATTGGCTCTGATTGGAACCGGGTTCTGGGGAGCTGGACAGGCCGGGCAAAAGGAAGAACTGCTTATTCAAAACGAAAATAACTACCAGCGGGCCTTTCATGATTTAACGTTTCATATGGACCAACTGCAGGATGAAGTCGGAACGACGCTTGCGATGAACTCCAAAAAGCAGTTATCCGGAACCCTGGCGGATGTGTGGAGGATCACTGCTATGGCAAGAAGTGAGCTCGGCCAGCTTCCGATCGGGATGATGGCTCTGCATGATACGGAAGAACTCTTAAATAAGATCGGGGATTTCAGTTATGAAACAACCGTTCGGGATCTGGGGCAGGAACCGTTGTCCAATAAAGAATTTGACAGGCTGCAGAAGTTTTATGAACAGTCCGGGGAGATAAAAAATGAACTCCGCAAGCTGCAGGCTTCCTCCATCAAAAACCAACTGAAATGGACCGAAGCCGAAAGTGCTATGGCAGAAAACGGTGAACCGATGGATAATTCTATCGCAAACGGCTTTCAGACGATTGATAATAAGGCTAAAGGATTCAGGGAGAGCGATTTCGGACCGAATGATCCGGTGAACCCGGAAATGGACAAACAGATAGCTGAAAACGTAAAAGGGGATCCGGTCAATAAAGAACAGGCCGTCAAAAAGGCAAAACAGTTTCTCGATATTCCAGACTCCATGAACGTGGAAATATCGGAACTTGGAAAAGGGACAGCATTTGAGGGTTATACGATGACGATGCAGGAACCGGAAGGAGAAGACGCCATCTATGTGGATATGACAAAAAAGGGCGGTCACCCTCTCTGGTTTTTACAGGCAAGACCGGTGGATGAACAGGAGATCAGTCTGAACAAAGCTTCCGAGAAAGCAAAGCAGTTTCTAAAACGGAATGGATTTCAGGATATGGAAATGATAGAAGGAAAACAATATGATACGATCGGAGCTTTTCAGTTCGCGCCGGTTAAGGAAGGTGTAACGATTTATCCAGAGGCGGTCTACATGGAAACCGCGCTCGATGACGGAGAAATTGTCGGGTATAAAGGAGCAGAATATCTGATAAATAAAAAAGAACGATCTTCCCTGTCACCGGCTCTAACCGCCGAAGAAGCGGAAGAGAAATTGAATCCGAGGGTCGAAGTTATGGAACAACGGAAGGCGGTTATCGAAACAGAAAACAAAAAAGAAGTACTCTGCTACGAATTTTTCGGCACCATCAATGATGATACGTATAAAATTTATATCAATGCCGAAAACGGGGAGGAAGAAAAAGTAGAAAAAATGAAGCATGCCGAACCGGTATATGATACGATGTAATAGAAAAATGGGAATCGTTTGAAGAAGAAGCGCTGAGCTTCTTCTTTTCCCGTTTCAGGAAGTACCGTCACGGGGGGAAAACAAATGATAAACATCGGCGATACCATACACCTGGAACTCGAAGAGGTACGGACCTCTTCCAACCGGAAGAAACTGGATATAAAGACGTACCGATGCAAATTGATGGACCATGAGGACGGCGTTTTCATTGTAGATCCACCGATCAATGAAGAAACCGGACGAACCGGCTTTTTTATGGAGGGAGTGGAGCTGCACGCCTGGTTTGTCGGCAGGGATGAAGCGCTGTACACGTTTGAAACGGAAGTGAAGGGCAAAGGCAGAGAAAAAGTAAGGTCGCTTCAGTTGACCGATCCTGGTAAAGACCAGTATGTCAGAATTCAGCGCAGAAATTATGTACGGATTAATACGGCCGTGGATACTGCCGTGTACCCGCATAAACACGGAGCTGCTCCGTTCATTACGTCCACAATTGATATCAGTGGGGGCGGGATGTCCGTGCTGCTTCCCGACGGACACGGTTTGTTTCCACAGGATTCCATCAAGACCTGGGTTGTGCTGCATATGATGGATGGCATCATTCATTATCTGCAGATGAACTGCACTGTTGTGCGGATTATTGAAGGAAACGGCGCCGCCAAAGAAAGATGTTCCCTTAGGTTTGAAGAAATGGATGAAGCGGACAGGCAGCTTATCATCAAATTCTGCTTTGATCAGCAGCTGGAGGTAAGAAAGTATAGGAAAAGCCGGAATCATTAGATTTGTTCCATGGTTTGTGATATGATAATCTGAGAATGATATCAGGAAAAGGGGATATTACTCTTTTTACATCAAAGAAATACATATTGTAACAATGAGGTGCTCTATGAACAAAATCAACATCGCGATTGACGGTCCTGCCGGGGCCGGAAAAAGTACAGTGGCCAGAACCGCAGCCTCTCAATTACAATATGTGTATATCGACACCGGCGCCATGTACCGTGCGCTGACGTGGAATGCTCTTTATCATCATGCTGATATTCAGGATGAAACGCAGATTTCTTCTTTATTAATGAAAACAGACATTGAACTCACGCCGTCCACAGACGGCAACAGAGTGTTTGTTAACGGGACGGAAGTAACTTCCGCCATTCGCTCCACCGAGGTAACTGCAGCTGTTTCTGATGTCTCCGCACACGAAAAAGTGCGTAGAGAAATGGTGAAAAAACAGCAGGAACTGGCGGAAGGAGGGGGAGCTGTTCTCGACGGAAGGGACATTGGAACAACAGTACTTCCCGGGGCAGAGTTAAAAGTGTATCTGTCGGCTTCCGTAGAAGAACGGGCAAGACGCCGCCATCTTGAAAACGCAGATAAAGGAATGCCGTCCGATCTGCAGATGATGATGAAAGACATTCAAATCCGGGATGAAAAAGACGCCGGAAGAGATATATCTCCGCTTGTTAAAGCAGATGACGCTGTTGAAGTGGACACGACACATCTTTCCGCCGACGAGGCGGCTGCTGAAATATGTGCGCTGGCCGAGGAAAGGATTCATCAGACATGATACTGTACCGCATCGGAAAAACATTATGCCGTATCGGCTTTACTCTGTCCATGAAAGTCCGCGTCATCGGCCGGGAGAACATTCCTGAAAACGGGCCGGTACTGCTCTGTTCGAATCATATCAGTAATCTTGATCCTCCCATGGTCGGTTCATTCATGCGGCGTGCCATTTATTTCATGGCAAAAGAGGAACTTTTTGCGAAGAAAGGAATCGGCGGGCTGATGAAAAGACTTGGAGCTTTTCCGGTGAAACGTGGAAGCGGAGACCGCAGAGCACTTAAGAAAGGACTGGAACTTCTGGATGAAGGGCATGTTTTGTGTCTTTTTCCTGAGGGTACAAGGAGTACGACAGGGGAGATAGGCAGCGGTCACGCAGGTTCGGGATTTTTTGCCCTGCGCTCAAAAGCCGCTGTTGTACCTGTAGCCGTCATCGGAACGTATAAGCCGTTCGGAAGTGTAACGGTAATATACGGAAAGCCGCTGGATGCTGAAGCTCTGCGTGAGAAAAAAGTGGATGCTGCGGAGGCCACAGAGACGATCATGGAAGGAATCCGTGATCTGAAAGCAGAACATATGAAGGAAAACAGGTGATCATCCTGTAGTAACATGGGAACAAATTCTTTCCTTGAAAGAATTTAAAAATATTTAGTTTGAAGTTCCTTGAGGACATTGAAGGAGGCAGTAGTCAATGGTTGACGAAATGAATAATGAAATGGCTGGTATGAATGAACTGCACGTTGGTGATCTTGTCAATGCGAAGATCACAAAAGTGGAAGAAAAACAGGCTTATGCGGATGCAGGCTATAAAGTGGATGCTGTTATCCCCATAAGTGAATTGTCCAGTCTTCATGTAGAAAAGGTAGACGACATTCTGCAGGAAGATGATGAACTGGAGTGTAAAGTTACCAAAGTGGAAGACGATGAGCTGGTTCTATCACGCCGGGCAGCGCTTGCGGACAAAGCATGGGGTGAGCTCCAGGAAAAATATAATAACGGTGAACTTCTTGAAGCTGAAGTGGCAGAAGTGGTTAAAGGAGGACTTGTCGTTGATCTGGGTGTCCGCGGCTTTATCCCGGCATCCCTTGTTGAACGTCACTTTGTGGAAGACTTCAGCGATTACAAAGGGCGCACGCTTCGTCTGAAAATCGCCGAAATTGATCCCGACGACAATAAGCTGATCTTATCCCAGCGTGCCGTTCTGGATGAAGAGGCGGATCAGCAGAAAAAAGAACTGCTGGATAACCTTCAGGTCGGTGATGTTGTGAAAGGAACGGTACAGCGTCTGACTGATTTCGGAGCATTTGTGGATATCGGCGGTGTAGACGGTCTTGTTCATATTTCACAGATGGCTCATCACCGGGTGGAGTCTCCAGGTGAGATTGTCAATGAAGGTGATGAGATTGAGGTGAAGATTCTGGCTGTGGATTCGGAAAGTGAACGCGTATCGCTCTCCATTAAAGAGACACTCCCAGGACCCTGGACAACGATTGAAGGACAGATGGAAGCCGGGGATATCGTAGAAGGACAGGTGAAACGGCTCGTGTCATTCGGAGCCTTTGTGGAAGTAGCTCCGGGAGTGGAAGGTCTGGTACACATTTCCCAGATCGCCAACCGTCATATCGGAACGCCGGGTGAAGTGTTGGAAGAAGGACAGGCCGTTAACGTAAAGATCCTGGATATAAATCCGGCAGAACAGCGGATTTCCCTGAGTATCCGGGAACTGGAGAGCGAAGAAACCCCGGATGACAAAGTACAACAGGAATATGAAGCACCAGAAGAAGATCATTCCGGATTTTCCCTTGGTGATATGATTGGCGACAAACTGAAAAAGTATAAAGAATAAAGAATGGGAGTCTGGTAGCGTGTCACGATCAGAACGAAAAAAGGATCACATTCAATACGCTTTGTCTACGGGTCAGCCGTCCTGGAACAGCCTGGATGATATCCGTTTCGTTCATAACAGCCTGCCTGAAACTTCTGTTTCTGATATTGATGTATCTGTCATGATCGGCGAACTTTCTTTAAGTTCGCCGTTTATTATTAATGCGATGACCGGAGGCGGCGGACAGGAGACAGAACGTATCAACCGGTCTCTGGCCCGTGCCGCAGAAACAGCAGATGCAGCGATTGCTGCAGGGTCCCAGATGGCGGCTGTAAAAGATGAACGGGAACGTTATACCTATGAAACGATCCGTACCAATCATACCAGCGGCACGGTTTTTGCAAATCTGGGAAGTGAGCTCACACCGGAACAGGCGGTGACAGCCGTGGAGATGCTTCAGGCTGACGCGCTTCAAATTCATTTAAATGTTATTCAGGAACTTGTTATGCCGGAAGGAGACCGGGATTTCCGCGGCATGACAGATCGTATCCGGGCAGCGGCAGATGCGGTGGAAGTACCAGTTATTGTGAAAGAGACCGGCTCCGGCCTAAGCGCAGATAGCACAAAAGAACTGGAACAAGCCGGCGTGATGATCATAGATGTAGGCGGTCACGGTGGAACAAATTTTTCGCGGATCGAAAATGAACGGCGGAAGCACCATCTCGACTTTTTTAATCAATGGGGCATTCCTACTGCGGCTTCTATTGTAGAGGCTGTATCAGCTCGTGAGTCTGCCTCTCTTATTGCTTCGGGAGGTCTTCGCAGTGGTGTGGATGCGGCCAGGGCTATTGCGCTTGGTGCAGATGCTGCTGCTCTTGCAGGGAAGGTTCTGGCAGCTGTCCAAAACGGTGGTTGGAAACAGGCAGCCTTCTTCCTTGAGCAGTGCATGGATGAACTGAAGATGGTGATGACGGCAGTTGGAGCCTCGACTATTTCCGAACTGCAAAACGTTCCGCTCATTATCGAAGGAAGCACAAGAGATTGGCTCACAGCACGGGGGATCGATCCCAAAACATACAGCCGGCGCTGATTCCGGCATAATTAGTGTCCTCTGGTTTATATGCCTGCATAATGGGCTATACTGCAGGTAAAAAAGGAAAAAAATGAATGCTGTCGTATATTTCATCATCCTATGGTACTTCTGGATAATCCAGACGTTTTTTGGTTCTAAAAATAAATACCGCCTGTTGTCGTCGATTGTTGTGCTCTGTCTGATCATTCTATTCCCGTTTGAACTGCAGATCCAATCCGTTATTGTACGTCCGGTCGCTTTGCTGCTATTTTTCAGTGGAATGTTTTTACTTACCGGAATGGAACCCGGAAGAAGACGAAAACTTCTCTGTCTCTCCGGAGGTTTTTCTTTTTTATTTGCTGCCATGAGACTGGCGGAATGGTATGAGCCGGTTATTTTTCTGTTTGGACATGCTTTCACGTATATATGCGTGTTTTCCGCGCTCCTGCTTCTATTCGGAAGGTCTTTCCGGGAACGTGTCTCGATGGCTGCTGCAATCTGCATTTCCGGTGATTTTCTAGCAGGTATCCACCTTTACCCATGGACGGACTCTCTCGTTCTGGGAGACCCTTTTTTATTAAACATTGTTGTCTGCCTGCTGTTTCTCTCCCATTTGTATGATACGGCGGCAAAGGGAGCTGTTTTTCTATTCCAGAGCAGATCCAGTTCGTTTTCCAATTTGCCCCGTTAAGCCTGCATCTGCTACAATTAATAAGCTGTTTATGCTGTCTATGGAAATATCGGGCAGTGTCAATGATGAACACAGTAAGCGGCTTATAAGCAACGTATTATGTTAATGAGAAGAAAGGAACGAGCACAATGTCCAAACCTGTAGTTGCCATCGTCGGACGTCCGAATGTTGGGAAGTCCACGATTTTCAACCGGATGATCGGGGAACGGCTGGCAATTGTCGAAGATGTTCCCGGGGTTACCCGGGACAGGGTATACAGCAAAGCGGAATGGCTGAACCAGGAATTCAATGTTATTGATACCGGCGGAATTGAAATCGGCGGTGAGCCGTTATTCCAGCAGATGCGTCATCAAGCGGAGATCGCACTTGATGAAGCGGATGTTATCGTATTTTTAACGAATGGACGGGATGGGGTGACCGGATCGGACCAGGAGGTCGCCTCTCTCCTTCTACGGAATGATAAACCGGTTGTCATCGGCGTAAATAAGATCGATAATCCAGAAATGGAAATGAATATTTACGAATTTTACAGTCTTGGATTTGGAGAAGTATATCCCGTTTCAGGCTCTCATGGTCTCGGGATGGGTGATCTGCTTGATGCTGTAGTTCGTCATTTTCCCGATAATGCGGATGAAGATTATGAAGAAGACACGATTAGAATGGCCGTCATAGGGCGCCCTAATGTCGGTAAATCCTCCCTTGTCAATGCTGTACTTGGCGAGGAACGGGTGATCGTCAGCGATATTCCCGGCACTACAAGAGATGCTGTCGATACGGTATTTGAAAGAGACGGTCAGGAATATGCTCTGATTGATACGGCAGGTATGCGAAAACGCGGCAAAGTGTATGAAAATACCGAAAAATACAGCGTTATGAGAGCGCTCCGGGCGATAGAACGGTCGGATGTTGTGTTGATGGTCATTGACGGGGAAGAAGGAATTCTGGATCAGGATAAAAAAATAGCGGGCTATGCTGAAGATGCAGGCAGGGCCATTGTTATGACGGTCAATAAATGGGATGCGGTCGAAAAAGATGATAAGACAATGGCACGTTTTACTGAAGATATCCGTGATGAATTTCAATTTCTGCAGTATGCCCCTGTTGTTTTTCTTTCTGCTGCAACAGGCCGCCGCATGCAGCATTTACTTCCACTGGTGAAACAGGCAGCTGATAATCATAAACTGCGGGTTCCGACAAACGTTTTAAATGATGTCATACTGGACGCTGTTATTATGAATCCAACCCCTACGGAAGGGAACAGACGTCTGCGCATCAATTATGCGACACAGGTTGCGGTCGGTCCGCCGACCATTGTTCTGTTTGTCAACGATCCGGAACTTCTCCATTTTTCTTATCACCGGTATCTCGAGAACAGGCTGCGGGAAGCTTTTCATTTTGAAGCTACCCCGATTAAGCTTATTGCCCGCAAAAAAAGCGATTAGTTATAATTTTTTCCATTCAAAGGAGAATGCAAGTGGAACTCATTTTTTCGATCATTATCGCTTATCTTATAGGATCCATCAGTTTCAGCTATGTTATTGCCTGGAATATGAAGAAAATCGATATCAGGCAGCACGGCAGCGGTAATGCGGGAGCTACGAACATTTTAAGAGTGCTCGGAAAAGGACCTGCAGTCCTGGTCCTTTCTCTGGATGTGCTGAAAGGGGTGGCGGCAGTATGGATTGCCCGCCTTTTGGAAATCACGGATTTTCTGCCTGTATTTACTGCTTTCGGCGAAGTGGAAGGGATAGCTTCCGCCCTGGCGGGAGCTGCTGCTATTGCCGGGCATAATTGGCCTGTGTATTACGGTTTTAAAGGCGGAAAGGGTGTTGCTGCAACCATCGGTGTGGTAGCCAGTCTTGTGTTTTTTCCAGCAGTGTATGTCGGCATTGCTGCGATATTGTCTATTGTAATCACGCGTTATGTATCGCTTGGTTCGCTGATTTTTGCTGCTGCTACACCGATACTGATCGCCCTTACAAATTCTTATTATGATCATCCCGCCCCGTATTTCTATTTGACAGCTGCTATCGGTGTTATTTCCATATGGAAGCATCGGACAAATATCAAACGGCTGATTCAAGGCAGCGAACATAAAATCGGAAGTAAGATATCTTCTTAAAGGTGGGTCAGTATGGCAGAGAGAGTGGCAGTTATTGGTGCCGGCAGCTGGGGGACGGCGCTGGCGTCTGTATTGGCGGAAAACCGCCACGATGTCCGGTTGTGGACAAGAAGAGAAGACCATGCAGAGGAAATCAACCAGAATCACACCAACAGAAAATATCTTCCGGATTTTAAACTGCCCCGGGATATACGTGCTTTCACTGATCTAGAAACCTGTACGGCAGGTACTGACTTTATCCTGCTGGTGGTCCCGGCAAAAGCCGTCCGGGATATGATGAAGGACCTCCAGCCTTTTATTTCGGAGCAGACTGTTTTGATTCATGCCTCTAAAGGGATTGAACCGGACACGTCCAAACGCATTTCGGAAGTCATGGAAGAAGAACGAACCGGAAAGGCAGGGAAAGATACGGTTGTCCTGTCCGGCCCGAGCCATGCCGAAGAAGTATGTGAAAAACAGCCGACAACGGTGACAGTTTCTTCCCATCAATCCGAAGCAGCTGAAGCTGTGCAGGAACTGTTCATGAACCATTATTTCCGTGTGTACACAAATCAGGACATGATAGGTGTGGAAATCGGTGGTGCATTGAAAAATATTATAGCTCTTGGTATTGGTATGACGGACGGACTGGGCTACGGGGACAATGCCAAAGCAGCGTTTATGACCCGTGGGCTGGCCGAAATTTCACGATTGGGAGTGACGATGGGGGCGAACCCTTTGACGTTTAATGGCTTGTCCGGTCTCGGAGATTTAATTGTTACCTGCTTCAGCCATCACAGCAGAAACCGGCGTGCCGGAGATAAAATAGGCCGCGGTGCCCGTCTCGAGGACGTGTTGGATGAAATGGGGATGGTGGTCGAAGGAGTCCGAACGACAAAAGCTGTTTACGGTCTGGCACGGGAGCAGAAAGTGGAAATGCCGATTACGGAAGCTTTGTATGACGTGCTATTTGAAGATACCAAACCGGAAGAAGCCGTCCGGCAGTTGATGGCCAGGGAACGCAAGCATGAAGAGGAAAATATGTCCCTGCTGCTCGAGCCGGCATTTCAAAATAAGTGGAACACAGCGGACCGGGAATCCGGCACAAGAGAATAAGGAAACAGCACGCCTTTTTTCCATCACGCATAGGATGAGGTGAACCGTGAGGAAGGGAGGCTGCTGTATGAAGCATAGCGATTCACTGTTTGACAACATTGAAAAAAACACAAATGTAAAACAGGAAGATGTCATGAAGCTGGTTCAGTCGCTGCAGGGGGCGGATTTTCAGGATGAAAAAACAGTCCGCAAAGTAATCAAGGATGTTGGTGCCCTGGCAGGGAAATCGGTATCCCCCCGGCAGGAAGATGAGTTGGTCAAAGCGATTATGAATAATAATGTGCCGCTCGATCTGGCTTCATTGAGCAAATGGTTTCAGTCCAGCCGATGAAATTAAAAATTTCTTTCCGCTTCAAAGGCATATGCTCATTCCAACAGACCTGTCTATGAATACAGTAAACAGAGTAGAAAGAAGGCTGTACTGAAAAAGGAAAGAATATAGCCGAAACCAGCCGTATTCCGCCCCGATATCGGCTGGTTTTTCATGATTTTGTCACCGTGTGATCTTCTCCGTTCTGCCATGAACAGGGTTCGTTGTGTTATAATGTGGTCTGGAAAAAGGAGGTCGCGGTCATGACGGCGTTACAAAATATGTGGTTTGCTTTTTTCGGGATTTTTTTAATGTTCGCATCGGCTGGTTTATCAGTTTTATCGCACAAGCTGTCGGGATTCTGGCGGTTTCTTGTGCTTGCCGTATCTTTTATATTTCTTGTCACGGCCGGGTTCATTGTTTTTATTATCGTCGTGAGAGGGCCGCTTGCGGAATAGATATAAACATTGTTACGGGACAACCCTTACGACAGAGAGGTGAATGCTGTTGAAGCGGTATATTCCGCTCTTTGGAGGATTGGCAGCTGTCATGCTGCTGTTATCGGGATGCCTGTTCCCACAGGAGCAGCGGGCGGAGAACCAGGTTCCATATGAATCCCAGCTTCTGTCCGTACAACAGGCTGTCGAACAATATCAGAATGATAACGGGGTGCTTCCCATCCGCACGACGGAAGAAGACACACCAATATATCAGAAGTATCAGATTTCATTTCAACCGCTGATTCCAAGATACATGCAGGATCCGCCCGGTAATTCCTTTGAGAACGGCGGAAGTTACCGATATGTTATTATTAATCCGGAAGAGGACCCGACGGTGAAAGTCATTGATTTGAGCATAATGGATAACATTCAAAAGCTGCAGCGTGCCGTCAATCGCTATATTAATGAGAATGACTTTGCTCCGATCAAGGAAACAGCAGGTCCCGGATTATTTCAGATCGATAGGGAACGGCTTGATTACAGCGGCGAGATGAAAATTGAAAGCCCATATCATCCTGATACTTCCCTGCCGATGCTCATTAACGAAAATGGGGAAGTAAGGATTGATTATGCGATTGATCTGAATATCGCCCTGCAGGAATATGACCATGATCTGGAACCCGGAGATGATGTCCGGCGGATTTTAGCAGAAAACTATCCAGTCGTACCTGCTTATTCCGTCCCGTATACTATTGATGAAAACGGAGATCCCGTTTTGAAAGAAAACAAGTAAATCGGTGATTATTCCGGAAAATCGGACAAGCAGCACTTTTGCAGTGAAGGTGCTGCTTTTTTTAATGATTTTCTACGTGTCGTACTAACAGCGTATAAACAAGGCATAAGTTGTAATGAAAAACATAGATATATATTGTCATACACGTAAGACCGGTATCGGAATTATATTGAACAGGAGGGGATCCAGTGGAAAAGGTGGATATCTTCAAGGATATCGCAGAACGGACCGGAGGAGATATATATTTAGGAGTTGTCGGCGCCGTCCGTACCGGTAAATCCACATTTATTAAAAAATTTATGGAGCTGGTTGTGCTTCCGAATATGGGAAGTGAGGCGGATAAAGCGAGAACCACGGACGAACTGCCCCAGAGCGCAGCAGGGCGGACAATTATGACAACGGAGCCGAAATTTGTACCGAATAATGCCGTGTCGCTGGAAGTAGAAGAAGGACTGGAAGTCAATGTGCGGCTCGTGGATTGTGTCGGCTATACAGTGGAAGGGGCAAAAGGGTACGAGGATGAGAACGGTCCCCGGATGATTAACACTCCGTGGTATGAAGATCCGATTCCTTTTCAGGAAGCAGCTGAAATCGGGACCCGGAAAGTCATTCAGGAACATTCCACGCTTGGAGTAGTCGTCACTTCCGATGGTACAATAGGCGAAATTCCCCGTGCCGATTATGTGGAAGCCGAAGATCGAGTGATGGAAGAACTGAATGAAGTAGGAAAGCCGTATATTATGATTATAAATTCCGTACGGCCTCATCATCCGGAAACCGAAGCGCTGCGGCAGGAACTGGCCCAGGAACACGATATCCCGGTGCTGGCGATGAGTATTGAAAGTATGACAGAGCATGATATCAATCACGTGCTGAGAGAAGTGCTGTTCGAATTTCCGGTTCATGAAGTGAACGTGAACCTGCCAAGCTGGGTGATGGTTCTTCGTGATGATCACTGGCTCCGCCAGGAATATGAACAGTCGGTGCGCAACACCGTCAAAGATATTAAACGACTGCGGGATGTCGACAGGGTTGTACAGCAGTTTGCCGGTGACTTTGACTTTATAGAAGAAGCCGGGCTTGCAGGCATTGAGATGGGACGTGGGGTTGCTGAAATTGATTTGTATGCGCCGGAGCATTTATATGACCAGATTTTAAAAGAAGTTGTCGGAGTCGAGATCAGAGGAAAGGATCACCTGCTTCATCTCATGCAGGATTTTGCGCATGCCAAACATGAATATGACCAAGTCAGCGATGCGCTGAAAATGGTAAAACAGACGGGATATGGTATTGCAGCACCGGCGTTGACAGACATGAGTCTGGATGAACCGGAAATTATTAAGCAGGGATCACGGTTCGGTGTGAGGCTGAAAGCTGTGGCACCGTCCATTCATATGATCAAAGTAGACGTTGAATCCGAGTTTGCCCCGATTATTGGTACGGAAAAACAAAGCGAAGAACTGGTCCGTTATTTGATGCAGGATTTTGAAGAGAACCCATTGTCCATATGGAATTCAGACATTTTCGGCCGGTCGCTGAATTCCATCGTCCGCGAAGGAATTCAGGCCAAGTTATCCTTGATGCCCGAAAACGCCAGGTACAAATTAAAAGAAACTTTGGAACGGATAATCAATGAAGGTTCCGGAGGATTAATTGCCATTATTCTGTGAGTAAAAGGAGCTGCCCGGAAAAGGTCAGCTCCTTTTCAAAGAAAAGGAGTTTACATAATAATATTACAGTAAATTAAATGGTTGATTCGTTGCTTTCTATATACCCTTGTGCTAAAATTTCTCAAAGGTCATATTAACTGCAGACGGGGGGAAAAGAAAATGTCCACCTTTAATCATGATAAAATAGAACAGGCTGTTTACTCCATTCTGGAAGCTGTCGGCGAAAATCCGGATCGGGATGGACTGCGTGATACACCAAAAAGAGTAGCCAGAATGTACGAGGAATTATTTCAAGGGCTTACCCAGGATCCTTCCGAGCATCTACAGACGGTATTCGGAGAAGATCATGAAGAACTTGTACTGGTAAGAGATATCCCGTTTTATTCCATGTGTGAACACCATCTCGTACCTTTTTACGGTAAAGCCCACGTCGGATACATACCAAAAGAGGGACAGGTTACAGGATTAAGTAAACTGGCCAGAACGGTCGAAACTGTGGCGAAAAAACCGCAGCTTCAGGAGAGAATAACCTCTACAGTCGCCGATAGCATCGTGGAAACACTGGATCCTCACGGGGTGATTGTCGTGGTGGAGGCAGAACATATGTGTATGACGATGCGGGGAATACAAAAACCGGGGACAGAGACTGTAACATCGGCGGTAAGAGGCTCGTTTGAAAGCGATGAAGCATCAAGGGCCGAAGTATTAACACTGATTAATCGTTCGTAAGACAGGGGGGAGTAAAAAATGGCATCCCAGGATGAATTTTTTGTTATTAAAGCAGAAGAAGACGGCGTAAATGTGATTGGATTAACTCGTGGAACAGATACCAGGTTTCATCATTCGGAAAAACTCGATCAGGGGGAAGTGATGATCGCCCAGTTCACCGAGCATACGTCGGCTGTGAAAGTAAGGGGCAAAGCTGTTATTCAGACAAGCCACGGGGAGCTTAGAACCGAAGAGGGACACGATGGAAATCTTTAAAGATCGGGGGCTCTTTTAACATGAAGGAGCTGTATGATAATGCGGAGGTTCAGCAGATTGAACAGGAATTCAGACAGCTGACAAGCCATTCCTATTTAAAGGAATACATCGAGGAAGCCGGCGTGGAGTATGATCTGATCCTATTTATGATGGAACTGCTTTCGGACTCTTCTCTTTCCGCTGAAGCGGCGAGAGAACAGATTTTGTCGGCGCTTCTTGTGCAGGCTGCCTTTGTCACCCATGAGAAAGTGAGAAGCGGTGGAGGAGAAGCGCTTGAGGATAAAAAACCAAGACAGCTGACCGTTCTAGCCGGAGATTTTTTCAGCAGCCTGTATCATAGCATGCTCGATAAAGATGTACATTCTTCCATAATACCGGTCTTCAGCGATGCCATCCAAAAAATCAATGAGGAAAAAATGAGCCTCCATTTTCGTGAAAATAAAAACGAAGAAGAACTGTTAGCCCGTCTTTTTCTAGTTGAAGGGTGCTTTTTAAAGAATGTGAGTTCGTTTTACGGAAAGCCGGAAATCGGAACTCTTGCCGAATCATTCTTTTTATTAAAACGGCTGGCGCATGAACGGCAGCCAAGATCAACATATTATCTTTCAGCTGCCGCAGGAGCTGTCTATTCCTTTTTGGAAGGCGGGGACACAGAGCAGGTCAGCCCGTGGCCGACAGAAAATATTGATCAGTGGATGACAAATAAAATGATAATGCTGCAGAAGGAACTTCATCAAAAATTACATACGACATCTTCTGTTCAGAACAGGCTTCTTTACCATGTGCTCGAGACTTGGACAGACAACAGGCAGGAAGCGGAAATTAAATAACGGGGAAGGGATGTCATGAATAACCAAAAGGAAGAACGTGTACACAGAGTATTCGAAAATATTCATCATAAATATGATCTCATGAACACGGTTATCAGCTTCCGTCTTCATAAATCGTGGAGACAAAAAACAATGGCTTCACTGAATGTTGAAAAAGGAGCCGAAGTACTGGATCTTTGCTGCGGCACAGCGGAGTGGACGATTGACCTAGCTGAAGCTGCCGGCCGTAACGGGAGGGTAACAGGCGTTGATTTCAGCAGCAGCATGCTTCAAACCGGTGAAAAAAAAGTGAGGCAGCGGGGCCTTACGCAGGTCGATCTGATAGAAGCCAATGTTATGAACCTTCCATTTCCCGATGAATCCTTTGATTACGTCACTATCGGTTTTGGTCTGCGCAATGCTGCTGATTACCCGACCGTGCTCCGCGAAATGTACAGAGTTCTGAAAAAAGGAGGACAGGCGGTATGCCTGGAAACGTCGATGCCGGAAAGCCCCGGTTTTCAACGTCTCTATTCCCTCTATTTCAGGCATATGATGCCTTATCTTGGGAAAATGGTCGCCGGAAATTATGAGGAATATTCCTGGCTTCAGGAGTCGACGGAAGCATTTCCAACGAAAAACCTCCTTACCATTATGTTTGCAGAGGCCGGTTTTCATGAAGTAAAAGTGATACCTTTTTCTATGGGAACGGCAGCTGCACATTCCGCCTTGAAAGCCGGCGGTAATGTTGGAAAGGAAGTACATACATGAGAAAATTAAAAATTATACTGGAAATGATTAAATTTGAACATACGTTATTTGCGCTTCCATTTGCATTTCTTGGCGCTGTTCTCGGGAACTTGATGGTGGAAGGAACATGGCCGTCCCTCGTTGAATGGATCTGGATCACACTTGCAATGGTGGGAGCAAGAAGTGCAGCCATGACCTTAAATAGGGTGATAGATGCCCGGATTGACAAGCGCAATCCACGGACGGCGGATCGCGCGATTCCGGCCGGTTTAATATCCAGGAAGCAGAGTTTCCTGTTTATCGCGGCTTCATTGCTTCTTTTGTTCATATCGGCATTACAGCTGAATATGCTTTCGGTTTATTTACTGCCGGCTGCGGTGTTCTTTTTAACGATTTACTCTTATACGAAACGGTTCACGTGGTTTTGCCATGTTATTCTCGGTATTACGATAGCAATCGCTCCGCTCGGGGGATGGGTCGGGGCAACCGGCACACTCCGCCCGGAAGCGTTTTTTTTGTTCCTCGCTGTTGCGTTCTGGACGGCCGGATTTGATGTCATCTATGCGACCCAGGATAAGGAACATGATCAGCAGGAAGGAATCTACTCGATACCTTCCAGGTTCGGAATCCGCAAAGCGCTGTATGCCGCCCGCTGCTTTCACCTGATCAGCTTTTTTTCCCTCCTGTCGCTGCATTTTTCATCGCCGCTTTCATGGGTGTATCTCGCCGGTGTACTGATTGCCGGTCTTATCATGACATACGAACATTCCATTGTCAGACCTGATGATTTGTCTAAAGTGGGAGTCGCCTTTTTTCCTATGAACGGAGTCATCAGCATCGTGATGCTGTTGTTTACGATTGGAGATGTGCTGCTGTGATGGAAAAAACATTTACGATTGCGATCACCGGTGCCAGTGGTGCAGTGTACGGCGTCCGAGTAACGGAGGAGCTGCTGCGTCAGGGTCACCGAATTCATTTCTTGGTCAGTGAAGCGGGTTGGCAGGTCTTCCGGGAGGAACTTCTGCTTGACACGTCGGACCGGCATGAATGCATAAAACAGTTATTTCCGGAAACCGGCAGTTCGCAGCTGACCGTTCACGGTCTCCAGGATTTCAAAGCCCCGATTGCAAGCGGCTCCTATCATACAGACGGAATGATTGTCGTCCCCTGTTCGATGGGCACCTTGTCCAAAATTGCCAACGGGGTGTCCGGCAATTTAATAGAGCGCACAGCCGATGTGCAGCTGAAGGAAAGACGTCCGCTCCTTCTCGTTCCAAGAGAAACCCCGCTGCACGGTATTCATCTTGAAAATCTGATGAAGGTGGAAAAAAACGGAGCCCTTATAGTGCCGGCAATGCCCGGCTTTTATCATCTGCCGGAAACAAAAGAGGACCTGATCCGATTTGTAACGGGAAAGATACTGGACAGCCTGAGAGTGGATCATGCGTTATTTACAAGATGGGGGCAGAAAAAGTGAGTATCAGAATCGGAGAGATATCCTACACCAATATTATTCCGCACTTTTACTTTCTGGATAAAAGGGAGCTTGAAGATGAGGGATGCCGGTTTTATCCCCGGATCCCTTCTGAACTGAACAACGGCATCAAAGAAGGGACCATTGATGCAGCTGGAATTTCTTCTTTTGCTTATGGGGAAAATGCAGAAGGACTGGAAGTGCTGCCTGATCTGTCTGTATCGTCCCGTGGAAAAGTCGGTTCGATTCTGCTGTTTTCCAGCCGGCCCATTGCACAGCTGGAAGGAGCCGGCATTGCTCTTACGTCATCAAGTGCCACCTCCGTTCACCTGTTAAAAGTCATCCTGGCTGAATTTTACGGGTTGACGAGGGTCGAATATGAAACGATGCCTCCGGACCCTGTGCAGATGAAAACAGACCATGATGCGTTTTTGTTAATTGGAGACGATGCCATCCGTGCTTCCTGGAATCCGGATGAAACCTGGCACTGTTATGATCTGGGAGAATTGTGGTATGAACATACCGGACTGCCTATGACTTATGCGGTTTTTGCAGTGAGAAATGAAGCGGCCTTAAGGCATCCGGAGATAATCAAGAAACTTTTTCAAGCCTTTCATTACAGCAAAGCCCTTTCTCTTCACAGTTCTTTTGACCGGATGATACGGGATGTCCAGCAATGGTTTGGAGGAACTGTGCCGTTCTGGAATAACTATTTCCGGGGCCTCGATTATGACTTCCGCGATAAAGAAAAGACAGGCCTGCTTTATTATTTTGAACTTCTGTATAAACACGGTTTTTTAAAGAAACGCGTAAATCATATCAATATGTGGACGGCCGGAAACGAGGTGCAATACTTATTTTGAAGGTGAATATCATGAAGCTGGCGGACTTGTATATGTTTCTCAAACCGGATATCGCAAAGATAGAAAAAGAACTGGAACGTGCGGTGGAAGCGGATCATCCGGTGCTGCGGGAAGCATCGCTCCATCTTCTCCATGCAGGAGGCAAGCGGATCCGCCCTGTCTTTGTCCTGTTGAGTGCGAAATTCGGACACTATGAGATTGACCGTATCAAACATATTGCTGTGGCCCTTGAACTGATTCACATGGCTTCTCTCGTTCATGACGATGTTATTGATGATGCGGATCTGCGCCGGGGCAGTAAAACAATCAAAGCCCGGTGGGACAATCGTGTTGCCATGTATACTGGAGACTATATTTTTGCAAAAGCAATTGAGAAGGCCTCCTTTTTTGAGAATGAAGCCATTCACCGTGTGATTTCCAATGCCATGATGGAAATGTGCCTGGGCGAGATAGAGCAGATCCGGGATCAATATAACTGGGATCAGCATTTTAAAACATATTTAAGAAGAATCAAGCGAAAAACCGCGCTCCTTATTGCTGTAAGCTGTCAGCTTGGTGCCATCAGTGCAGGCGCTTCCCGTAAAGATCAGAACCGTCTGTACTACTATGGGTATAATGTGGGGATGTCATATCAGATTATCGATGACATTCTCGACTTCACCGGCACAGAAAAAGAACTCGGCAAACCGGCCGGCGGTGATTTGAAACAGGGAAATGTGACACTGCCGGCGTTGTATGCCATGCATCATGACTCATTCTGCCGCGGTGAAATAAACCGTCTGATCGGCGTGCCGGAAAAAGAGCCGCAGGATATTTCCACGCTGCTGGATATGATCAACCGGTCGGGCGGAATTGAATATTCGAAAACCTTGAGCAGGAAATACCTGGAGAAGGCGTATCGTTCACTGGATGGTCTTGAGGATATTTCAGCCAAAAAATCACTGCTGGACATTGCTTCCTATATCGGAAGCAGAAACAGTTGACGCCCTTTTCAGCGTAAGTTGCTAACGCTTTCAACGTTTGGTATAATCATAACGGTTTGAAACAGGATTACATAGAAAGAGGGATAAAGATGGAACAGTCGTTTATTATGGTGAAGCCGGATGGCGTACAGCGAAATCTTGTCGGAGACATTGTTCAGCGTTTTGAAAAGAAAGGCTTCAAGCTTGCAGGAGCTAAATTAATGCACATTCCAAGTGACATGGCGGAAAAACATTATGCTGAATTAAAGGATAAGCCTTTCTTTGATGGTCTGATATCTTTTATAACATCCGGACCGGTTTTTGCTATGGTATGGGAAGGGGATAACGTTATCGCCGAAGCCCGCAAGATGATGGGAGCGACCAATCCGACGGAGGCTGCCCCTGGTACGATACGAGGAGATTTTGCTGTTCAGGTCGGAATGAATGTGATTCACGGATCGGATTCACCCGAAAGTGCAGAACGGGAAATAAATCTGTTTTTTGACAAAAGTGAACTCCAGTCTTATACAAAACAGTTGAGTGACTGGATATAAACCGGTGTTCAGGAACACGTTCCCTTTTTCAGGGGACGTGTTTTTTTAAAATGAAAAAAACAGGAAGCAGGATGTTCGTTCTAAATACTATTCACCCACCTTGTCTCATGATACAATAACAGCATGAATTGGACAGGAGAGGAAACCGAATGAACCGAAAGGACGAAACAGAATCTATACCATCCGGAACAGAACTGGATTATAATCAGTTTAAGGAAAAAGTAAGAGATAAAACGGGAATTGATTTATCGCTTTATAAAGAAGCGCAGATGAAACGGCGATTGACATCTTTTTATGAAAAACGGGGTTTCCAGAGCTTCCAGGATTTTTTTAACAGGGGAATCAGCAGAAATGAAGCTGTTCTCGAAGAGTTTCTGGAGCGGATGACGATAAACGTATCCGAATTTTACCGCAACCCGAAACGATGGGATGTGCTTACCGATATTATACTGCCGAAACTGGCAGAGCAGACCTCCCGTCTGAAAGTCTGGTCGGCGGCTTGTTCCACCGGCGAAGAACCGTATACGATGTCCTTTATCCTGAAAGAAAAAAGCCCCGTTCGTGATTATTCAATCCTTGCAACAGATATTGATGATGTCATTCTTAAACGGGCAATAGCCGGGTTATACACCGAGCGCGCCCTGAAAGAACTTTCTTCCTCCATGGTGGAGCGGTATTTTAAGAAAGAGGATACGGGTTACCGTATTTCAGAGGACATTAAAAAGAACGTAACATACAGAAAGCACAATCTGTTGGCTGACACATATGAAACCGGCTTCGATCTTATTATATGCCGGAATGTTCTCATCTACTTTACTGAAGAAGCGAAACACGAGGTATACAGAAAATTCAATAAAGCTTTGAAACAAGGCGGTATACTGTTTGTCGGCAGCACCGAACAGATTTTTAATCCGGCGCAGTTCGGCTTTGAAACAGAAGACACGTTCTTTTACAGAAAAACAGCGGACGTGTAACGGCGGGAAGGGTGAATATTTTCCGGCAACGGGCTTTTCATTATGATATGATTTCATACATAAACACATGAGTAAGAGAGAATACCGTAGAAGGAGTGGAAATCGGCATGAGATATTTAACAGCGGGAGAATCACATGGACCACAGTTAACGACGATTGTTGAAGGTGTTCCGGCGGGTCTGGAACTCGTTGAAGAAGACATTAACAGAGAACTGCGCCGCCGCCAGGGTGGATACGGACGGGGACGGCGTATGCAGATTGAGAAGGATAAGGTACAGTTTAAGAGCGGTGTCCGCCACGGCCGCACTACCGGCGCACCAATTACAATGGTAGTGGAAAATAATGACTTCCAGTCATGGACTAAAATTATGGGGGCGGAACCTTTATCCGAAGAAGAAGAGAAAAATGTGAAGCGGCAGATTACCCGTCCGCGCCCCGGTCATGCTGACTTGAACGGTGCTGTCAAATACGGGCACCGAGATATGCGCAATGTTCTTGAACGTTCGTCGGCCCGGGAAACAACCGCCCGTGTATGCGCAGGTGCTCTTGCTAAGAAAGTGCTGTATACACTTGGGATGGATGTTGGCGGCCAGGTTCTTGAAATCGGCGGAATCAAGGCGGAAACAGTGGATTACGAAAACATGGAGGACCTTAAAGAGCGGACGGAAGAATCTTCTGTCCGCTGCCTGGATAAAGATGCGGAAGAGAAAATGAAACAGGCAATTGATGATGCCAAAGCTGAAGGAGATTCCATAGGCGGAGTTGTACAGACCGTGATCAGTGGTGTACCGATCGGCATGGGAAGCCACGTTCAATATGACAGGAAGCTCGACTCGAAAATTGCCGGGGCTGTTGTCAGTATTAATGCCTTTAAAGGAGTGGAAGTCGGTATCGGTTTTGATGCAGCGGGAATGCCTGGAAGCCGTGTCCATGACGAAATTGCCTGGAATAAAGATACCGGTTATTACCGCAAGACGAATAATCTAGGCGGTTTTGAAGGCGGGATGACGAGTGGGATGCCGATTATTATCCAGGGAGTGATGAAGCCTATCCCGACGCTTTATAAACCTCTTCAAAGCGTGGATATTGAAACGAAAGAGCCGTTTAATGCAAGCATTGAACGTTCGGACAGCTGTGCCGTGCCGGCAGCATCGGTTGTTATGGAAAATGTTATTTCGTTCGAAGTAGCTGCTGCAGTGCTGGATATGTTCGGTTCGGACAGAATAGATGCAATAAAACGGAGCATAGAGGAACATAATGAATGGGCGGGGGATTTCTAGTGGAGCGCTTAATGATTGAGACGCCGAGCCGGAGATACCCTGTCTATATTGGAGAGGGACTTCGGTTTCAGGCTGGAACCCTGCTTGCGCCCATGCTGGAAGACAAAAGCCGGGTGCTGATCATAAGTGATTCCAACACGGCACCTCTATATGCGGAAACTGTACAGGAAGCTTTGGAGCCTATTCTTCCTGTGCATCTGTATACGATAGAAGCCGGAGAACATTCAAAATCGCTGGAAGGCTATGAACGAGTGCTCACGGCGTGTATTGAATGCCAACTTGACCGGCATTCCGTTATCATTGCCCTGGGAGGCGGCATGACCGGTGATCTGGCTGGTTTTGCCGCTGCCACATATATGAGGGGAATATCATTTGTGCAGATGCCGACGACCCTTCTAGCTCAGGACAGCAGTGTAGGCGGAAAAACAGGCATCAATCATCCGCTTGGTAAAAATCTGATCGGTGCCTTTCATCAGCCTGAAGCCGTTCTCTATGACACGGGAACACTTGCTTCTCTGCCGGATAAACAATGGCGTTCCGGATTTGCTGAAATGATCAAACACGCCTTTATTAAGGATCCTGTGCTGGTGGATCGGTTAAAAGCAGAAGTTCAAAGCACAGAAGATATGAAAAAAGAGAACCTTAAGCAATTTCTGAAAGAATCCATGGCCGTTAAAGCTGATATTGTCAAAGAAGATGAAAAAGAAACCGGTGTGAGGGCATATTTAAACTTTGGTCATACACTCGGACATGCCTTGGAAAAAGTGTCAGGTTACGGGGATTTGACACATGGAGAAGCAGTTGCAGCAGGTATGATATTTGCCTTGAAGCTGAGCAATCATCTCCAGTATTCGAACTGGGATGTAGAGCAGGAAGCTATGTGGTTTAAAAAGCTCGGGTACCGGGTGGATATACCGGCTGCCTTTGACCCAGCTAAGTTAATGGAAACGATGAAAAATGATAAAAAAACGAGAGACGGAGATTTGACTTTTGTTCTTTTGGAAGATACCGGAAATCCATGTACCGTGAAAGTCCAGGAAAGTGATATCCTCCATCTGCTGTCCTCGATGAAAAGGGGGGACACTTGAAATGATACGGGGAGTGCGTGGAGCAACAACCGTGAAGAAAAACGATGATGAACAGATCGTAAACAGCACAAAACGTCTGCTGGAAAAAATGATAAGGGAAAATGACATTTTTCCTGAGCAGGTTTCGCATATTTGGTTTACGGTAACAGAGGACCTTGATGCGGCTTTTCCGGCCAAAGCGACCAGATTAATCGAAGGCTGGCAGTTTGTCCCGGTTATGTGTGCCCGGGAAATTCCCGTACCGGAAAGTCTTCCGTTCTGCATACGGGTAATGATGACAGCCGAAACGGAAGCTGCACAGGAGGATGTACACCACGTATACTTAAATGACGCAGTAAGTCTCCGTCCGGATTTAGAGTTGACAAAAAGGAAAGACTCCCGGTAAGATTACTGTAAGATGAGAAAAAAGCTTAGAAAATGAGAAGAGAAGAGTAGAGTGTAAAGAGGATAGCAGAGTAGAGCGCAGCAGAGCATGATAAGATACGTATGCCTGAAACAGCGCTGTTTCAGGCTTTTATATTTATATTCATCCATAGTGAGCACCTCCTGCATTTATACCGGTGCTGGACAAAGTCCGAAGTCCTGCAGCGAAATAATGCACAGGCATGCTCATTACCCCCGGTTTATACGGGAACAAACATTACCTTTTTCCTGCGTTATACCTTTCTTTTCCTCAAACAGCTCTCTTCTTCCACTATGTAAAGAGGTGAGCACATGTCCGAAACATCTTTTCAAGCCTTTCGGGATCAGGCAGCATCTTACAGCATGATTCCATATGTCCGAACGTTTTTCACAGATACATTGACACCAATAGAAGTGTTTCAGAAATTTCAGGACGAAGCGGTCTTTCTGCTTGAAAGTAAAGATGAAGCTTCTCCGTGGTCCAGGTATTCCTTTATCGGCCTGCGGCCCCGGTACACGATTTCAGATGGGACCGGAAACTACGTCTTTATGGACGAAACAGGAGAAACGCTTATAGAACATCCGTCCCTGCCGGAGCTGGTGGAGCAGTCAATCAGTTATCTTGCCCCCGCTCCCCCGGAAGTGGATATCCCCTTCCGCGGGGGCGCGGTCGGTGTGATCCCTTACGACAGCGTGGAAGATTTTGAACCCGGCCTCCAGACTGAAGATGAATTACCACGTGAAGATCACATCACCCTGCAGTTTTGTGAAACGATCATTGCGATGGACCATGAAAACAGGGAACTGACATTTATCCATTATGATAAGGATACAGATGTTCCTTTATCTTCAAGATATGAAAAAGCTGCCGGTGCTGTGGCACGCCTTCTTGAACATTTGACCTCAAAAGACCGGAATACCGGACATTTGCAGGCGCCGCTGCAAAAGAAGGCAGATGCCGATTTTGAAAAGGTACAGCTGCATTATCCGAAAGAAAAATTCAAACAGGATGTCGAGCGGATCAAGGAATATATCAAGGCAGGCGATATCTTTCAGGCCGTTCTTTCCCAGCGTTTTGAACGGGATGTGACGGTATCTGCTTTTGATATATACCGGACGCTTAGAATGATTAATCCTTCACCTTATCTGTTTTATCTGAAACTGGGGAACAAAGAAGTAGTCGGCAGTTCCCCGGAACGGCTTATTCAGGTGCAGGACAGCCATGTTGAAATTCATCCTATTGCCGGAACAAGAAAACGAGGACGGTCCGTGGAAGAAGATGAAGCTTTGAGCGATGAGCTTATTCAGGATGAAAAAGAGCGGGCTGAACATTACATGCTTGTCGATCTGGCCAGAAACGATGTAGGAAGAGTAGCGGAATACGGAACGGTCGACACACCGGTTCTGCTTGAATTAGGCAGATTTTCTCATGTTATGCACATTATTTCCAAAGTTACCGGCAGGCTGAAAGAAGGAGTGAAGCCTATTGAAGCTCTTCAGGCTTCTTTTCCGGCGGGAACCGTTTCCGGAGCTCCAAAGTTCCGGGCTATGGAAATTCTGAAAGAGCTTGAACCGCACCGACGCGGTATATATTCCGGCGCCGTTTGTTATCTTGGTTATGATGGCAATATTGATTCGTGTATATCGATCCGGACGATGGTGGTTGAAAACGGCAGAGCAAAAATTCAGGCAGGAGCCGGTATCGTTGCGGATTCCATACCGGAACAGGAATATGAGGAGACCCAGAATAAAGCAGCAGCGTTGTTAAAAGCAGTCGAAGCAGCGGAAACGATGTTTTCAAAAGAGGGGGAAAACCACCATGTTTAAACAGTTATTAAAAACATGCATGGAAGGAAACAGCCTTTCGGAAAAAGAAGCAGAACAGGTTATGGATGAGATCATGGAAGGGCGGGCGACCGAGAGCCAGATTGCCAGTCTGCTGACGGTGCTCCGCTACCGCGGTGAAACAGTGGATGAGATGACAGGTTTTGCAGTCTCGATGCGCAATCATGTTGTCCGAATGGAGCATGGCAAAAATAATGTTATTGATACGTGTGGAACTGGCGGTGATATGAGTTCAACGTATAATATATCAACAGCATCCGCCATCGGCCTGTCTTCTGTCGGCGTTAACGTTGCCAAGCACGGCAACCGGTCGGTATCGTCTAAAAGCGGCAGCGCTGATGTGCTGGAGAAGCTCGGCATTCCTGTTCAGACAACTCCGGAAACAGCTGCAGAATGCCTGCACCGGCACCATATGGCATTTTTATTCGCCCCGCTGTACCATGTGGCGATGAAGCATGCTGTGGCCCCGAGGAAAGAGATTGGATTCCGCACCATTTTTAACCTGCTCGGTCCGCTGACGAACCCGGCCAACGCAAAAGCCCAGGTAATCGGAGTGTTCGACAGGGAATACGGGAGGATGATGGCAGAAACCTTAAACAGGCTGGGAGCCGAACGTGCATTGTTTGTTACAGGAGAGGACGGCATGGATGAAGTAACAACAGTCGGAAAGACGTATATCACAGAACTGAAAGATAACGAAGTGCATCAGTATACCGTTTCACCGGAAGATTTCGGTCTCCTTCCATCCGATGTTGAAGAAGCCGTCGTTCAGGATGTCCAGGAAAGTGCGGACCTTATCCGGGGCGTGTTTGCCGGAGAAAATCACGGAGCGGCGAGGGATATATTACTGATGAATATGGCTGCCGGACTGTACGTTGCCGGCAGGTGCAGCACCTTAAGAGAAGGGGCCGGGCTGGCGGCAGAAGCAGTGGACAACGGAACCGTGCAGCAGCAGGTGGAGCATCTGCAGCAGATTGAGGTGGAAACCTTTCATGCTTAATCAGATACTCGATACAAAAAAAGAAGAACTGAACCGTCTGACTATGCCGGAAACGGCAGATGTTTCCCGTTATTCGTTGAAACAGGCGCTGAACGAGGATCCGGATGAGGTACAGGTCATTGCTGAAGTGAAAAAAGCTTCGCCTTCAAAAGGATTGATTCGTTCTTCGTTTGACCCTGCCGGGATTGCCCGTCAATATGAAAAAGGCGGCGCTGCTGCACTTTCAGTGTTGACTGATGAACCCTATTTTCAGGGCAGAAGGGATTATTTAACGAAAATCAAACAGAAAACCAGATTGCCTGTTCTGCGCAAAGATTTTATTATAGAAGAAGTGCAGATTGAAGAAACGAGGCGTATGGGAGCGGATGCGCTGCTGTTGATTGCCGCCGCCCTTGAACCGGAAAAACTTCATGAATTATACAGCGCAGCATTGGAAAAAGACATGGAGGTGCTTGTCGAGTTTCATTCCCTGGAGGAACTCGAATCGGTGCTTCGTTTGTTTGAACCGATGCTGATTGGTATTAATAACCGGGACTTAACAACGTTTGAAACCTCCCTTTACGTTACGGAAGAGCTGGGCGGTCATATTCCCGACGGCAGTCTTTTGGTCAGTGAAAGCGGAATTTATACGGCGGAAGATATTGCTTTTGTGCAGAATGCGGGTGCCAAAGCTGTTCTCGTAGGAGAATCCCTGATGCGTCAGGACAATGTGGAAACAGCTCTGAAAAAGCTGAAAGGAGCATTGTAAATGACAGGACCTAAACTGAAGCTGTGCGGCCTTCATTCTCTGGAAGATGTCATGACGGTGTCACGTTCGGGTGCCGATACAGCCGGATTTGTCATGGCAGAAAGCCGTCGCCGTGTTTTTCCGGAAGACGTAAAAAGCTGGCTCGAAGCATGTCCGCTTCCCGGAAAAAATATTGCCGCTCTGTTTGTTAATGCAGCTGCAGCTGATATCGACCATGCGGTAAAGGTATTAAACCCCGATATCATTCAATGCCATGGAACAGAAACACCACAGGACCTGAAACAAATAAAAGGGGCTTTTGGAAAAGAAATATGGAAAGCCGTACCTCATGATGAAGAAGCGCCGGCGAAAATGGAAGAATATATCGGGGTGTGTGACGGATTTGTTGTAGATGCCAAAGTGAAAGGAGCGTGGGGAGGAACCGGGCAGCGTTTTGACTGGGCCCACGTTCCGCAGTATGTTTCATTTGGCAGAAGGCACAACATCCCTGTGTTGATTGCCGGCGGTGTTACGCCGGAAAATGTAGAAGATCTTGTACGTTTTCATCCCTGGGGTGTCGATGTATCCAGTGGGATAGAAACGAAAGGAAAAAAAGATGGTGCACTTGTAACGGAATTGGAAAAGAGGTTGAACAGGAATGAAAAGCATGTATCCGGATGAAAAAGGAAGATATGGAAAGTTCGGAGGAAAATTTGTACCCGAGACACTTATGTATGCTCTCGAGGAACTGGAAACGGCACTGGATAAAGCGCTCGAAGATAAAGCTTTTATGGATGAATATCATAAAACCCTGCAGGAATATGCCGGAAGAACGACCCCGTTAACGTATGCAGAAAGGCTTACCCGGAATATAAACGGTGCCTCGATCTACCTGAAACGGGAAGACCTGCTTCACACCGGCGCCCATAAACTGAACAATGCCATCGGACAGGCCCTTCTTGCCAAACGAATGGGGAAGAAAAAGATTGTAGCTGAAACAGGTGCCGGCCAGCACGGTGTGGCAACCGCCACGGTATGTGCTGTGATGGGTCTGGAATGTAAGGTGTTTATGGGGGAGGAAGATACCCGCAGGCAGGAGCTTAATGTGTTCCGGATGGAACTGCTCGGTGCTGAAGTGGTGCCGGTTCATTCCGGAAGCAAAACATTGAAAGATGCAACGAATGAAGCGATCCGGTACTGGGTTGCGAATGTGGAGGATACCTTTTATCTTATCGGCTCCGTTGTAGGGCCGCATCCGTATCCCAGAATGGTCCGCGATTTTCAGAGAATCATAGGGGATGAAACGAAAACACAGGCGCTGGAGAAAACGGGTGGACTGCCGGATGCCATCTGTGCCTGTGTCGGCGGCGGCAGCAACGCGATCGGTATGTTTTATCCTTTCCTGGAGGAAAATGTTCAACTTTACGGGGCGGAAGCGGCCGGTGAAGGACTTCACACTGAAAACCACGCTGCGACCATCAGTAAAGGGACAAAAGGGGTTATCCACGGTTCTCTCACTTATTTAATCCAGGATGAAAACGGCCAGATTATCGAACCGTATTCCATTTCCGCCGGCCTTGATTATCCTGGAATCGGCCCGGAGCATGCACACCTTGCAGAATCAGGCCGAGTCGTGTATGAAGGTGTAACAGACAAGGAAGCCCTGGATGCTCTATCTCTACTTACGAAAACGGAAGGGATTCTGCCGGCGGTGGAATCAGCGCACGCCCTGCATCTTGCCTTTCAGAAAGCTTCTCAGATGAGCCATGATGAATCAATGGTGATCTGCTTGTCCGGCAGAGGAGACAAGGACGTTCATTCCATTAAGGAATTTATGGAAAAGGAGGCGGAATAATGGCGCGTACTACCGTGCAGACAGCAGCCGAACAGGCGGCTTATCCGTTATTCATCCCATTCATTATGGCAGGCGACCCGGATCCTGATACGACGGTCGATATTGCACTGGGACTGGAAGAAGCGGGAGCTCATATCCTCGAACTCGGCATTCCATATTCTGATCCGCTTGCTGACGGTCCTTTGCTGCAGCGTTCTGCTGCGCGTGCCTTAGAGCAGGGGATGAGTCTGCAGCGGGCTCTTGAACTAATTCCGGAGATGAGAAAAAAAGGGCTGACGATTCCGGTCATCGTCTTCACTTACTATAACCCGGTGCTGCACATGGGGGAAGAACGTTTTCTCGATCAGGTGAAAGAAAAAGGAGGGGACGGGGTTTTAATACCGGACCTTCCCTATGAAGAAAGCAGGGAGATCAGCAGAATGGCCCGGGGGCGCAAGCTCGTAACTATTTCCCTGGCCGCGCCTACCTCCGGCGGACGAATCGAAAAAATTGCCGGTGAGGCAGAAGGTTTTTTATACTGTGTATCCAGCCTTGGTGTTACAGGAACGAGAGATACGTTTCCTCCGGAAGCCTATTCATTTATCGAAAAAGTAAAAAACAGCAGCAGTGTTCCGGTAGCGGCCGGGTTCGGTATTTCCACCCCTGAACAGGTCGAAAAACTGAAAGGCGTCTGTGACGGGGTGATCGTTGGAAGTGCGATTATGAAACAGGTGGAAGAAAACAGATATCGTCTGCAGAATCCGGTAGAGAAATCAGAAGCACTGTCTGCATTAAAATCGTTTGTGTCCTCTCTTATTTCATCGTAAGATAGAGAGAGAAGATTTTTAGGACGATGAGAGGTGCGAAAACGATGAAAGTGAAATCACAGATTGTCGGTATGGAACCTTACAAACCCGGCAAGCCGATTGAAGAAGTGAAGCAGGAACTCGGACTTTCCGAGGTGCATAAACTGGCCTCCAATGAAAATCCGTACGGCCCATCTCCGAAAGTGAAAGATGCTTATGAACAGGCAGTCTGGAATCTGGAAATGTATCCGGACGGGTATGCAGCAGAGATACGTTCAACTGTAGCATCCCGCCTGAATCTGGAACCATCTCAGCTGATTTTCGGTGCAGGCTCGGATGAAATTATTTTAATGCTCTGCCGTGCGTTTTTAACGCCGGAAACAAATACGGTAATGGCAGCACCTACGTTTTCTCAGTATAAACATAATGCTGTTATTGAAGGAACCGAAATCAGGGAGGTTCCTTTGAAAAACGGGTGTCATGACCTGCCTGCGATGCTCGATAGGATCGATGAAAATACGGGGATTGTCTGGATCTGTAATCCGAATAATCCAACAGGCACATACACGGCAGAAGATGAATTTAAATCTTTCATGAAACAGGTCCCTGATGATGTGCTTGTTGTTTCTGATGAAGCTTATTACGAGTATGTGACAGCACCGGATTTTCCGGATACACTCTCCGCCCTTCATGAGTTTTCCAATCTGATGGTGCTTCGGACTTTTTCAAAAGCGTATGGACTGGCTTCTCTGCGGATTGGGTACGGAGCGGCTTCAAAGGAGCTGATAGAGACACTTGATCCGGTGCGCCCGCCTTTTAATACAACAACAGCCGCCCAGGCGGCCGCTGCAGCTGCCATAAATGATCAGGAGTATGTGGAATCATGCCGGCAGGAGAACAGGGAGGCACTGAATGAGTTTATGGCTTTCTGCGATTCCCGCGGACTCTCCTATCTGCCCACCCAGACGAACTTTCTGCTGATGGATACCGGGATACCGGGCAGCCGGATGTTTGACTCCCTTTTGAAAAAAGGTTTTATCGTCCGTTCCGGCGAGGCACTCGGTTTTCCGACTTCCATACGGGTGACCGCAGGAAAGAAAGAGCAGAACCAGTTATTTCTGGAGGCGTTGGAAGAATGCCTGCACGAAAACAGTATTGCGGCTGATCAGTAATGAGCAGACGGTCGTCCTGCCCCGAGGCAGGGCGTCTGTTTTGTGACGTCATTCAGAAACGGCCTGCAAGCATGAAGGAGGACCAAGAGGTGCCGAGGAAAGTATGTATTATCGGAATGGGACTGATAGGCGGATCGATCGCCCTGTCCATCAAAAAGGAACATCATGTACATATTACAGGAGTCGATATTGACGAGAATCAGCTCAAGCTGGCCCGGTCCCTGCATGTTATTGATGAAGATACGACAGACGCAGCCCATGGAGTGGAAGATGCAGAGCTGATCATTCTGGCCGTTCCAGTAGCCAAAACAGAAGTGATGATTGAAAAACTGCAGGACATGCCTTTGCGTGAAGGAGCCGTTGTGACAGATGTAGGGAGCACGAAAAGCAGTATTGTAAAAAAAGCGGAGCGCCTTCACGAAAAAGGAGTGACATTTATCGGAGGTCACCCCATGGCCGGTTCCCATAAGAGCGGTGTCCAGGCTGCCAAAGCACATTTATTTGAAAATGCCTACTATGTACTGACTCCGGCAGAGGGGACACCGGCGCATATGATTATTCAGCTGCAGAACTGGCTGAAAGGGACCCACGCCCGTTTTATTGAGTTAACAGCGGACAAACATGATCAACTGGCCGGTATGATCAGCCATTTCCCCCACATCATCGCAGCCGGGCTTGTACAACAGGTCAAACATGCGGATAAGGATGATGAACTGGTAACGAGAATGGCGGCTGGCGGGTTTCGGGACATTACAAGAATTGCCTCGGCGAATCCGGTAATGTGGCGTGATATTCTGCTTCATAATAAACAGGTGATGCTGGATCTTATGAAGCAGTGGAAAAGAGAAATGGATTCCGTGGAAGCTATGATTGAAGAAGAGGACAGCGCCGCTGTTCTCGAATACTTCGGCTCAGCCAAATCCTTTCGGGATGGCCTCCCGTCTAAAGAAAAGGGAGCGCTTCCTTCCTATTATGACTTATTTGTTGATGTACCCGACCATCCCGGGGTTATTTCAGATGTCACCGGAGTTCTGGCCGAAACAGGGATCAGTATAACAAATATCAGAATTATTGAGACGAGAGAAGATATCATGGGAGTGCTTCAGCTCACGTTTCGTTCCGACAGGGACAGGCTTGAAGGAAAAGCATGGCTGGAGCAGGCCCTGTATGAAACGTATATCATGGACTGAATAATCGGTATGAAAGGAAACGGAGAGAAAGCCGTTTCCTTCTAAATAATATCGCTTTTTCTGAAGTCATTGACAAAAATGAAAGATTCGTTATAATTAAAAGTAGCGTATGGTTTCTCTCCACTCCTATCCATACTCAACAATGGAATAACTTTTTGTTAACCCGGAATGTAAGCGTTTACTTTCCGGGTCTTTTTTTATGCTGGAGAGATCTTTTTCTTCTTTCCTTTGCCTGACATGCATATAATGCGTCACGGGAAAGGGGAGGAGGAATTGAAATGACGTACTGGCTTATATCTGCTGTAGATCCGGAAAGAAAGAGGACTTGTAATGTAAAAGTTGAGCATCAATCCATTGCCGGGCGGGACAGGTATCATTATGAAAGAACCATGAGGATGGATGCCGGGGGATTTGTGATAAGGCCTGCAGCTTCCGCTTTAGGAGGCAAAGTAGAATCGTTTCTGGAGGCTGACGCCGGGGTGAAATGGACAAGCCTGATAAAGAAAGGTGTTACTACGGTTCTTCTGTTGATGCGCGCCTCTTCCCGTGGTGAACTAAAGGAACGAGAACGCAGCATTAACCGGCAGCTGGATTCTCCCATCGATTATCTTCTCGTACCTTCGATTCCCTCACGAAAACTCACCCCGTCTTTCATCCGCTGGATAACGTTAAACGACTATCCGCTCATTGAAATTACTTTTTCTTCGTATGAAGACTGCAGCCGTGTTTCCTGGGACTGGATACGGCAGGCAGTCGGACCATCTTCCTTAAGTTTGATGTTTCGTTTTCCCCCTACGGAAACTCTTTCCGACATCCGCCAAAAAACCAGGTGGGAGAACCTGCTGTCTACTCTATTTCCTGTACTGCCTTTCGACTCCGGTCCTCTCCTGAATAAAAAAGAACTTCAGATATGCGGACTGTATCCTGATAAAGGTTCTCTCGTTCGAGGAGACGCCGATTATTTGTTATACTATAATACGGAACAAACGATGGATGTCAGCTGGCAGTATTGGTATGCAGACAGGGATCCTGATGTTGTTGTCATGAGGGGACAAGTACTGAAAGCAGGAGAAGACCGCACGTTTTTCGATGGAACCGGGAAGTGCCGCAATGACATACTTCCGGGACGTCTGCGTTCCATTCAACATGCTTAAAAACAACGGAGGTAGTGGATTGAAGTATAATCTGGAACAAATTATGGAAATCATCCAGGACGGGGATACAGAAAAGGGACTGCAGCTGCTTAGTGAATTTGAGAAAAATGCCGACCATCAGGAGAAATATGACCTTGTGCAGCTGTATAATGAATTGGGCAGACCGGATAAAGCGGAACCGTTAATTCAGGAACTTATTCAATATTATCCGGACGAAGGGGAACTTTTGACGACGGCAGCTGAAACAGCGGTCGATATGGATAAGGAAGAAGAAGCAATAGAGTGGCTTTTGGAGGTAAACAAAAATGATGAGGCGTTTCTGCAGGCTCAGATGCTGCTTGCCGACCTTTATCAGCTTCAGGGACTTGATGAAGTGGCCGAATCGAAGTTAAAAACAGCTCTGCAGGAAGCCCCTGATGAACCGGTATTACTGGCCGGGCTGGGAGATTATTATCTGGAGCAGGGCGACTTTTCAAAAAGCATCCCTTATCTGAAACAGGCTGAGCGTCAGGGATTTGAATTTCCTGAAGGAAGCCTCGATCTGCGTCTGGCAGAAGCCTACAGTTCCACCGGAGCTTTTGAAGACGCGCTCTCGTATTACGAAAAAGGTATCAAAGAAAAACAGGAACCGCAGGCATTGTTCGGCTATGGGTATACAGCGCTGCAGGTAAGTGATTATCAGACAGCTGTACGGCAGCTGGAAGAACTTAAAGCAATGGACCCTGAGTTTGTTACGTTATATCCTTACCTGGTCCGGGCATATGAAGGGATTGAACATTTCGAACAGGCCCTGAAGACCGCAGAAGACGGACTGGCAGTGGACGAGTATAATGATCAGTTGTTTCTTGAAGCGGGAAAACTTCATATGGCTCTGGATGATCCGTCCCCGGCTGAAAAGAGACTGAGAGAAGCTCTTTCCCTCAACCCCGGAAACAGGGAAGCCGCTTTTACGGTTCTGGAATTATGGCTCTCGCAGGAAGATTACGAGTCGATATCGGAACTGGCGGCGTACCTGAAAGAAATCGGCGAAGAGGATCCGAGAATCGAGTGGTATCTCGGCAAGGCGCAATGGGAGACCGAAGAACTGGAAAATGCCCTGGAAACTTATAAAGGCATCAAACAGGAATATAACAACAATGCAGCATTTCTGGAGGATTACGGCCGTTTGCTGATGGAACTGGGGCGCCGGGAGGAAGCAGGCGGCTTTTTCCGTGAGGCGCTCACGCTGGATCCTGCCAACACTGAACTCTCTGACTTGTTGATGGATCTGGAAGACAGCGGAGTATAATCAATATTTCCCCGTTCAGTGAGCGGGGAAATATCATTAAGAAAGGAGAATCATAATGAGGTGGTCAACAGAAGATATTCCTTCGTTTGTGAAGGAAAGACAGTATGTAGATACGGCACTGATTCCGCTTCTTCCTGTGGAGTTTGGCGATGGCATCCGGCAGAGTGCGGCAATGAACGAATTCATTACTGTCATGACAGCAGAGATTGAAAAACAGTTCCGGGGCCGCATTCTCCTGACACCGGCGTATACTTATCTCGCCGGTAATGGACATAAACCTTCCGCAGCGGAAATCAACAAATGGATAGAAGCCATGAAAACGGAAAAACTAAAACATATCATCCTGCTTACAGCAGATGCTTCCTGGAAGAAAGCCGAACATGAGCTGGATGCCCTTCTGATATGGATGCCTCTCGTTCCTTTGGAAAATATGGAGGCGTCCTATAAAAAACAGGTAATATCCGAGCAGATGAAACAGCTTCTCCCATTAGTGATGGATAAATGGAAGGAAGAAGGGGACAGCTGAAATTCCTCCACAATTGGTTCTACAAAAGATTGACAGGCTGTTGCCGGCTGGGCTATCATGAGTATGTCCTAGTTTTGTAATGTGTGTGTAAACAATGTCCGGGAGGACGGAATTTATATAATAGGGGGGATACTGGTGAGCGATGAGCAAAATCATAATGTTTCAAGAAGGCAGTTTCTGACCTATACGCTTACCGGCGTGGGCGGCTTTATGGCTGCAGGTATCATACTGCCGATGGCCCGTTTTGCCATTGATCCGGTTCTCCAGGCGGAGTCTGAAGGGGAAATGAAAGCGGTGACAGAGGTGTCAGAGCTTACGGAAGAACCGCAGCGGTTTGACTTTTCCTATCAACAGGAAGATGCCTGGGTAACATCAGAAACGACGGAGACAGCATTTATTTATCAGAGCGGCGAAGAAGTAATTGCACTTTCCTCCACCTGTACGCATTTGGGGTGTAAAGTGAGCTGGGGGTCAAATGCAGATTATCCCGATCAATTTTACTGTCCCTGCCATGGTGGACGTTATGAGAAGGATGGCACCAACATCAAAGGGACTCCGCCGACAGAACCGCTGCACAAGTACGAAGTGGAAATTCGTGAAGGAACGGTTTATGTCGGTAAAGCAGAACCACAAGTTTAGGAGGGGCGTCATTTATGTTACAGCGAGTATATGATTGGGTGGATGAACGCCTGGACATAACTCCGATGTGGCGGGATATCGCTGATCATGAAGTGCCAGAACACGTGAATCCGGCACACCATTTTTCAGCGTTTGTATACTGCTTCGGCGGATTGACATTTTTTATCACTGTCATTCAGATATTGTCCGGCATGTTTTTGACCATGTACTATGTTCCGGATATTGTCAACGCTCACGAATCTGTTCGTTACCTGCAGGGTGACGTGGCTTTCGGGACCATCGTAAGAGGGATGCACCACTGGGGGGCAAGCCTCGTTATAGTTATGATATTCCTACATACGTTACGGGTTTTCTTTACAGGTGCGTATAAAAAACCGAGAGAACTGAACTGGGTCGTGGGTGTACTTATCTTTTTTGTAATGCTTGGACTCGGTTTTACGGGGTATCTGCTGCCCTGGGACATGAAAGCCTATTTTGCGACCGTTGTCGGTCTGCAGATTGCAGAAAGTGTTCCTCTCGTTGGGACATTAACGAAGACACTGCTTGCCGGAGATCCGGAAATCATTGGGGCACAGACCCTGACCAGATTCTTTGCGATCCACGTATTTTTCCTTCCGGGAGCATTGCTCGGTCTGCTGGCGGCACACTTTATCATGATCCGGAGACAGGGAATTTCCGGACCGTTGTAAAAGCCTGAAGCAGAATATACACGTTTTAAGAATCTAAGGAGGGAAACCGATGCATCGTGGAAAAGGCATGAAATTTGTCGGGGATTCACGTGTGCCGGCCGGGCGCAAACCGAATATTCCAAAAGACTACTCGGAGTTTCCAGGTAAAACCGAAGCATTCTGGCCCAACTTTCTGTTAAAAGAGTGGCTGGTCGGTGCGGTATTTCTTATCGGTTACCTGTGTCTGACGGTAGCACATCCGTCCCCGCTGGAAAGGGTCGCTGACCCGACTGATTCCGGTTATATTCCATTGCCGGACTGGTATTTCCTGTTTTTGTATCAATTATTGAAATATGAATATGCATCTGGAGATTTGACCGTTATCGGAGTCGTCATTATACCAGGTCTGGCATTTGGAGCCCTGCTGCTGGCACCTTGGCTTGATACCGGACCGGAGCGCAGAGCATCACGGCGTCCGATTGCTTCCGGATTGATGATTCTTGGTACACTCGCCACAGTTTATCTGACCTGGGAATCTGTAGATCATCATGACTGGGAAGCAGCAGCTCAGCAGGGTGAACTCCGGGATGAAGAAGAAAAGGAAGCCATTTCGGAAGTCGATACGGAAGCAGCCGGTTATCAGATCTATTCCGACCAGGGCTGTATCAGCTGTCACGGAGATCAGCTTCAGGGAACCGGAGCAGCCGGGCCGTCACTGTATGATACGCAATATGATGCCTCCACCATTCAGGAGATAGCGGTGGAAGGTATCGGCGAGATGCCTGCCGGTCAATTTGAAGGAAGCGACGAAGATCTCCAGACGCTTGCCGAATATATTGCCTCCGGAGGAAGCCCCGGTAGTGGTGGAGAAGGAGAGTCTTCGGAAGAAGGATCCGGAGAAGAATCGGGCGGAGAAAACAACAAAGAAGAATAAATCCTGCCCGTGGATTACGGCTGTCCCTTATTACGGGGACGGCCTTTTTTACGAGATCAGTGGGAAATGGTGGTGGATATTAATGGGCATTATACTTCGGTTATTGGGAACACCGCAGATTTTAGCAGTTCTCTTAATTATTAACGGGATTGGAACCATTTATGGGTATTGGTGGTATAAGGTGCAGCTGGTGGAGACCCCGCCCGTTTTTCTGCCTTTTGTACCGGACAGCCCGACGGCAAGCCTTTTTTTCTGCGGAGTGCTGGTACTTTTTCTTTTCAGAAAACACAGCGGTTTGTTGGAGGCACTGGCTGCCGTTACACTTCTGAAATACGGGGTATGGGCGGTTGCTATGAATGTGGCGCAGGGGGGATTCGGGGATGCGCTGCAGTGGGAGCACTATATGCTTATCGTATCTCATGGGGCGATGGCGGTTCAGGCTTTTCTTTTTATGCCGTATTATCGGATAAAAAAATGGCATCTTGCGGCTGCGGCAGTCTGGACGGTACATAATGACATCATAGATTATGTTTACGGCATGTACCCATGGGTGGCTCCTGTACTGTCGGACAAGATCGAACATATAGGATATTTCACATTCTGGCTGAGTGTTTTGTCTGTAACGGCTGTGTTTGCATTCAGTGTAAAGCGCCGTCATTTCCTGACGTTATAAAAGCAGACGCGGAAGACATTTCGGGTCGGATCGGCTTTTTGCATCAATAAGACGAAAAGAACCTCCTCCGGTCTACTCTTGTCCATTCCTTCATAGAATGGATGAAGAGAAGGAGGGGGTTTTTGTGACGTCCACAATAACAGGGAAACGGGCGGCATGGATCCTTTGTGCGGCTGCCGTGTTGATTTTTTTCCATACAGAACCATTGAAAGCAGAAACAGACCCGCCGCCAACGATGGAAATGGTTGATGACAAAGCGGCGTCGATGTATGAAATGGCGGAGAACGGGCAATTTGAAGAAGCAAAGCAGATTCATGCCTGGATTGCGGGACGTCTTCCCGCCATTTCATTTGATGACTATCAATTGAATACTGCCCAGCTGACAGCGTTTCTTCGTTCGTTTGACCGGGCAGGCGGTGCTCTTGTTGACGTTGATATGGAAGAGACAGAACGAGTACGCCGCATTCTTGCATTCCGTCTTGCTGCAGATGCTTCCATACGCAGCACCAATCCGATATGGAAAGAACATGCACGCACGCTTGCCGGACGTCTGGATCGCATAAAAGAGTACCTTGAGAAGGGAGAAACGAAAAAAGCAGAGCAGTTATTTCATGAATGGCAGCGGCAGTTTGAAATCATCCGTCCTGCGATGTATACGGGGGAACAGGAAGAAAATTATATGCCGTTTGTATCTTACATCCGTTTTATGGACAGGCAGAATTGGAGTGATGATGGACAGGTTTCCAGGGTGGAAACATTGTATGATTATTTTCTGAAGGTGTTGGGGGATCATAAAGAGAGTGCAGTGGATCCTTCGCTCTGGGCGGTGATTTTTTCGATTGGAAGCGCGGTATTTGTATCGTTGACATATACAGGATGGAAAAAATATAAAGGCGAAAAAGAGCGCCATCAGATGCGGGATGAATAAAACGTCATAGAACCGTCAAAGTTGGTGGAGCGGTTTTATTGACTTTCTTTGACGTTTTGAATAAAATGAAAGTCAGACAAGGATCGTGGAGGGATTTCAATGAGCATCATGTTATTCATTGGATACATGGCTGTCTTGATGGGCATTCCACTGCTGGCCCAGGCAAAAGTAAAGAAAGCATATAAAAAATATTCAAAAATATCGAACTCCTCCGGAATGACCGGAGCAGAAGTTGCGCAGAAAATCCTGCATGAAAACCGGATTTTCGATGTCAGCGTAGAACCGGTAAAAGGGCAGCTAGCCGACCATTATGACCCAAGAAAAAAAGTGGTCCGTCTGTCGGAGGATAACTATTACGGAACAAGCGTTGCCGGCCAGGCCATCGCATCCCATGAAGTCGGACATGCGATACAGGATGCGCAGGATTACGCATTTCTAAGGTTCCGCAGCACACTCGCCCCGGCAGCCAGCTTTGGATCGAATATATCGATCTTTTTGATTATTGCCGGCGCACTGTTGTCGCTGTCCAATCTTGTTTTAGTCGGGATTGTATTTATGTCGGCGGCGGTTTTATTCCAGCTCATCACCCTGCCGGTGGAGTTTAACGCAAGCAGCAGAGCGATGAATCAGATTGTTTCGACCGGGATTATCCGGAACAGTGAAGAAAAAGAGACAAAAAAAGTACTCGATGCCGCGGCTTTGACTTACGTAGCTGCAGCTCTTGTGGCCGTATTGGAACTGACCCGTTTCATTGCGATGTACTTTTTCATGGAAGAATAAAAATAAAAAGACTCCGGCTCAAGTCATTACCGCAGACAAAATGTCCGACCGATCCCTTAAAGAAATCGGTCGGACATTTTTAAGTTACTGGTCGATCGCCGCGTTAGATCAGCGCCTTTTTCACTTTGAGGTTTTAGTAGAAGGGGCGGGTGCTTTGAGTTATGGTTATATCACGTTTCAATCGGTTTTTTATTTTCATCCAGCGTAAATCCTTCCCCGGCTACGTCCTGGACTTCGTTTATGGTCACAAACGCCTCTGGATCGGCCCGCTCGACAAGATTTTTCAGTCGGACCAGCTCATTACGGGCCACCACACAGTAGAGCACTTCTTTCTCTGATCCGGTAAATGATCCTCTGCCGCGGAACAAAGTCGCCCCACGGTTCATATCCTTTAAAATCAAGTCTGCAATCGCTCGCGGCTGCTCGGAAATAATAAAAGCCGCTTTGGCTGAGTAGGCACCCTGCTGAATGAAATCAATCACTTTGGCAGCTGTAAAAACAGCGACGAGCGTATACATGGCTTCTCTGTAGTCAAGGTAGATGAGCGAAGATGTAATAACCACTGCATCAAACATAAAAAGTGTTCGTCCCATGCTCCAGCCGAGATACTTTACGCCGAGTTTAGCGATGATATCCGATCCGCCGGTCGTGCCCCCGTAGCGGAACACCATACCCAGACCACTTCCAATCAACACACCCGAGAACAACGCGGCAAGAGTCATATCTTCCTGCAGCCCTATTTCCAAAAGCGGGTAAGCCTGAAACACCCACAAAAAGAAAGACAGACTAACCGTACCGATAATCGTATAAATGAAAACAGTTCTTCCGAGAATCTTCCATCCAATAAGGAAGAAGGGAAGATTCAACGCGATATTGGAAACTGCCGGATCGATATTCATAAGAAAATAAAAAAGCAGTGTGATGCCGGTGAAGCCGCCGTCTGCCAGGTTGTTCTGCATATTGAAATACACCAGACCGAAAGCCATGACAGCAGATCCGATAACAATAAAAAAGCTGTTTCTGATGTGCTGGACCATACGAACACTCCTTTGCTTGCCCTGCGTTTGAACCCTGTTTATTATAATGAATAGAGCGGTTCTATACAAGGAGCGCGGTGATTGTCAAACAGGTAGGAATTCGATACGATAAAGAAGAAGGAGAGGAGCAGTTATGGATTCAAAGCGAATGAAGGAGATGCAGGAGGAAGTCGATAAACACATCGGCCAGTATGAAGAAGGATATTTCAGCCCGCTTGCCATGATGGCCCGTTTAGCTGAAGAAACAGGAGAACTGGCCAGAGAAATAAACCATTACTATGGAGAAAAACCGAAAAAAGATACAGAAGAGGACAAGCCCATGGAACAGGAAATGGGTGATATATTATTTGTCCTGATATGCTTTGCAAATTCTTTACATATTAATCTGGATGAAGCGTTTGATCTGGTCATGCAGAAATTCCGCACCAGAGACGCCACCCGCTGGACATTAAAAGAAGAAGGAGACCGATAGGATGACACGCATTATACTTGCAGGGCCACGGGGGAAAATGGGGAAAGAAGCCGTTCAGTTGATACATGAAACAAAAACTTTTGAGCTTGCTGCCGCTGTTGATTCCAAAAATGCAGGAAGGAAGCTGAATGAGCTCCCGGGCATGCCGGATGAACCGGCTGAGGTATATGATGATATGCAGACCTGCCTGGAAGCACTTGATGCAGATGTACTTATTGATTTAACCACCCCGGAAGCAGGCAGAAAACATCTCGAGCTTGCGCTTGACTATCATGTAAGGCCTGTCGTTGGCACAACCGGCTTCAGTGAAGAGGACATCCAGCGGCTGCGGCAGAAATCGGAAGAAAAAGAGATTGGAGCCGTCATTGCCCCGAATTTTGCTGTCGGTGCGATTTTAATGATGAAGCTGTCACAGATGGCGGCCCGTTATTTTTCGGATGTCGAAATCATTGAGATGCACCACGATAATAAACTGGATGCTCCTTCCGGCACGGCGGCCAAAACGGCTTCCATGATTCATGAAGTACGCCCATTTAAAGAACAGGGACATCCGGATGAAAAAGAACAGCAGCCCGGGGCCCGCGGAGCTGAAACAGAAGGCATGCGTATACACAGCGTCCGCCTGCCCGGCCTGGTTGCGCATCAGGAAGTTCTCTTCGGCGGGTCCGGACAGTCGCTGAAAATCCGTCATGATTCATACAACAGGCAGTCGTTCATGCCGGGTGTGAAGCTGGCAGTGGAAAATGTCCTGCATGTTAAAACACTCGTCTACGGCCTTGAAAATCTAATGGAATAGAGGTGGCTGCCGTTGAATATTGCTTTAATTGCACATGATAAAAAGAAAGAAGACATGATCCGGTTTGTAAAAGCCTATGAACCGGTATTGAAACATCACGAACTGCATGCCACCGGCACGACCGGTTCGCGGATCGAGTCGGAAGCCGGTCTTACCGTTTATAAGCATTTATCAGGTCCTCTCGGCGGTGATCAGCAGATCGGGGCGCTCATTGCTGAAAACAATATGGATTTGATTCTGTTTTTCCGTGATCCATTGACGGCCCAGCCTCACGAGCCGGACATCACTGCGTTGTTACGGCTCTCTGATGTACACGCTGTTCCGCTTGCGACAAACATGGCGACTGCTGAGGTTCTCGTAAAAGGTCTGGAAAATGGATTTCTTGATTTTCGTAACCTTCAGCATGGAAATAGGGGAGCCGGCCATGAGTAACAGGCGGCTTCTTTGTATCGGGGCGCATCCGGACGATGTGGAAATCGGAATGGGAGCAACTGCGGCCATGCACGCCGGTCGTGGAGATGAGCTGCATTTGTGCTCATTGACCAGAGGAGAGCTGTCTTCCAACGGGACGGTGGAAACAAGACAGCAGGAAGCAGCTGCATCTGCGGAACTTCTGCAGGTTACCGAAAGGCATCAACTGGATTTTCCGGATAGAGGAATCACAAAAGTCCATGAGCAATACACGGCACTCATTGAACGGATCCGCAGGATAAAACCCGATACGGTGTTTGCTCCTTTTTATGAAGACCGCCATCCCGATCATGCAGCATGCAGCACAGTGGTAAAAGAAGCCCTGTTTGATGCCGGTATTCTGAAGTACCCGGGAGTAACAGGTCCCGCTCATAAACCTGCAGCTTTTTTCTATTATTTTATCAACGGTCTCGGCCACCCTGACTTTTATGTTGATATTGCGGCTTGGCAGCAGCATAAAGAGACGGTACTTTCCTGTTATAAAAGTCAGTTTCTAAAAACCGCAGACAGTGTATCCACTCCGTTGACGGAAGGGTATGTAGAAAGTGTGCGGGCAAGGGATGCTGTTTTTGGAAAACAGGCAGGAACCGGTTATGCAGAAGGATTTAAAACTGCTTCGCCGCTCGTATTACCCTTCATTCCGTAAAGGAGAGCACTATGGCGTATAAAATAGGTATTACATGTTATCCAACCGTTGGTGGTTCGGGAGTTGTGGCGACAGAACTTGGAAAGCTGCTGGCGGAGAAAGGGCATGAGATTCATTTTATTTCTACAAGCCTTCCGTTCCGCCTGAACCAGACGTATACAAATATTTATTACCATGAAGTGGAAGTGAATCAGTACGAGGTGTTTCAGTACCCGCCGTATTCTCTGACCCTCGCAAGCAAAATGGCGGAAGTAGTGAAAAGAGAAGATCTGGACATTCTGCATGTCCACTATGCAGTGCCGCACGCTGTCTGTGCTCTTCTTGCCAAAGATATGACGGACAAAGATATAAAAGTAGTCACCACACTGCACGGCACTGATATTACAGTGCTTGGACATGACCCTTCTTTAAAGGATATTATCCGCTATGCGATCAATAAATCAGATAAAGTGACGGCAGTATCGGAATCCCTGGTAAAGGAAACAAGAACGATGCTGCAGACGTCAAAACCGATCGATACGATCTACAACTTTATTGATGAACGGGTATACCGGCAGGAGGATCCTGCAGAGGATTTGCGTCATTCCTATGGGATATCAGAGAAAGACCGAATTCTTATTCATATTTCCAATTTCCGTCCGGTTAAACGCGCTGTTGATGTCGTACATGCTTTTGCGCGCATTCAATCGCAGGTCCGATCGGTTTTATTCATGATCGGAGACGGTCCCGAAAAACGGTCAGCCTGCCAGGCAGCAGAAGATCTTGGAGTGGCCGACAGGGTATTTTTTCCGGGTAACCAAAAACATATCGTCGATTTTCTGAATATATCGGATGTGATGCTGCTGCTTTCCGAAAAGGAAAGTTTCGGACTTGCGGCCCTGGAAGCAATGGCCTGCGGTGTACCGGTTGTAGGAACGGATGCCGGAGGGATTCCGGAAGTGGTTGTAGATCAGAAAACAGGTTTCATTACTCCGCCGGGAGAACCGGATAAGGCGGGAGAAGCAGCAATTAAACTGCTGGAAGACCCGTTTCTTCATGAACAATGTTCCCTGAACAGCAGGGAGCGGGCCCGTCACGTTTTTGGGGCTGTCAACATTGTCCGCCAGTATGAAGCATTGTATGAAGAGACCGGCGCCCCGCGTACTGTAATGGACACATAAAGGCGGAAGCAGAATGCATATGAAAGGATCATCCTGGGACGCTGCATTTGAGGTACTCGACTATCTGGAAGAGGCCGGCTGCCCTGCTTATATTGTCGGAGGAGCAGTGCGCGATGCGCTGCTTGACAGAAAAATCAGGGATATAGATGTGGCAGCCGCAGCTGCATCTGAAACGGTGAAAGACTTGTTTCCCGGTGCCGTGCAGCCTTCTTCTTCGTTCCCTACATTTATTGTGCGGTGGAAAAAACAAACGTTTGAAATCACATGTTTTCGACCGGACCGCTTTTCTCTTACCTCGGATCTGAAGCATCGTGATTTCACCATCAATGCGATGGCGTTGGATCAAACCGGTGCGCTGCAGGACCCATACGGCGGCCGGAAGGATTTGAACAGCCGCCTCCTCCGTTTTGTAATCAATCCCGTACGGCGTATGGAGGAAGACCCGGTAAGGACACTTCGGGCGTTTCGTTTTGTATCTCAGTACGGCTTTGTCCTGGAAGAGATGACGTGGGACGCACTGTGTATTAATAACACTGGTCTGGCGGAGGCGGCCGAGGAGCGCATTCAGTCAGAAATGGAAAAACTGCTGGAAGGAATGAACGTGTCGAGGGCGGTGGATTTAATGTTTAAGGCAGGCATTCCGGATCACTTTCCTGTCCCGCTCCGGCCCGTATTAGACAGGGCAGAAAAGAAAAATCCATGTATGGATCAGCTTATTACCATCGAAGAGAGATGGGCTGCATGTTTCTACCTGCTGTACAATGGCGAAGCAGCTAAATATGTAAAAAAGTGGCCGATGTCCAAAAACCGGGGCCGGACTATCCGGAATATCATTGATATCATTGCGTCTTGTCCCTCAGAGATAAATTGGAATTCCCGCCTTGTATATCAAAACGGACGGAATCATGCCCTACAGATCGAAAGAGTTCATCAATGGCTGACCGGAAAACAAAACAGCAGCAGACTTGAATGGGTAATGGATATTGATGAGTCACTACCCATTCGATCCCGGAGCGAATTACACGTGAATGGCTCAGACATCGTTCACCTTTATCCAGATCTTCGGGGGGAAACCATCGGTTCGCTGCTTCGTGAACTCGAAGATGAAGTGATTGACGGACGCGCTGCTAATCACCGCTCGAAATTACTATCCTTAATAAAGGAGAAGTTGTCAGATGAGAGATAAATTACTGCAGGTGCTGGAAGATACAGCCGATACGTATGTGTCGGGACAACAGATCAGCCGTCAGCTCGGGATATCCCGGACTGCTGTATGGAAACATATGGAGGAGTTAAGGAAGAATGGATATGAAATAGAAGCCGTACCTCGAAAAGGATACCGGTTGACCCATACTCCAGATATAGCAAGTGCTGATGAAATAAAAGCACGACTGGACACAAAATCATTCGGGAACAGAATGGTTTATAAAGAAGAAGTATCCTCCACCCAGGAAACCGCTCATGAACTGGCAAGAAAAAACGAGCCGGAGGGCACGGTCATTGCTGCCGACAAGCAGGTGAAAGGCAAAGGCCGGCTGGACAGGCCATGGCATTCTCCTTCCGGGACAGGGCTCTGGTTCAGCATTATTCTACGCCCCGACATTATTCCGCAGTGTGCTCCACAGTTGACACTTGTGGCTGCGGTTGCTGTTACTGAAGGCCTGCGAAGGGCTTCAGGAATCGAGGCGCAGATTAAGTGGCCGAATGATATATTGATAAACGAACGGAAAACGGCTGGTATTCTGACCGAAATGCAGTCGGACCCGGACCGTGTTCAGGCAGTTATTATCGGTATCGGCCTGAATATTAACCAGGAAAAACACGATTTCCCTGACGACCTGCAGCAGATAGCAACATCGCTTGCCCTTGAAAATGAAGGGGTGCCCTTCAATCGAGCTGCAATCATTGCGGCTGTGTTGGAAAGTCTGGAACATTGGTACACTCTTTATCTGGAGCAAGGGTTTAAAGAGGTGCGCAGACGCTGGGAAGAACTGGCGGTAACAATCGGAAAGCATGTCCAGGCCGTGACCGCATCAAAAACCGTGGAGGGATACGCTGAAGGAATTACGGAAGACGGCGTTCTTCTCATTACACAGAAAGACGGAACGACAGAAAGAATCTACAGTGCCGATATTGACTGAAACCGGAATATGATATACTGGTACATGGCAGTATCCAGATGGAACTGCACTCAGGCGAAGACCCGTCATAATCACAATCTGCCTTGATCCAGCGTGGACAGGGACGGAGAGGAAAGATTCCAAATGATGGAATCTTTCTCTTCTCCAATAAGAGGGAGGAGAAATCATTGAAAAACAGTGTGACGTTTACAAACATGAAAGCAAAAGAAGAAAACATAGCGATGTTGACCGCCTACGATGCACCGTCGGCAAAAGCAGCGGCAAAAGCAGGGGTGGATATGATCCTGGTGGGAGATTCTGCGGGCATGGTGGTACATGGGTATGGTTCGACCATTCCGGTGACACTCGACGATATGCTTCTACATTCCAAAGCAGTAAAAAGAGGAGCACCTGATGTATTTACGGTAACGGATCTTCCATTCTTGTGTGCCTCAGGCTCTTTTGATGATACACTGCAGGCGGTTAAGCGGCTGATGCAGGAAGCAGGAGTCGAGGCGGTCAAACTTGAAGGAGCCGGCCCCGCTCTGGATGTTATAACATATCTGTCGAAACGGGGGATACCGGTGATGGGTCACCTCGGTTTAACCCCGCAGTCTGCCGGTGTACTGGGAGGATATAAAGTACAGGGGAGAACCGCAGAAGAGGCGGAACAGATTATAAAGGATGCGGAAGCTGTTGAAGAAAACGGCGCGTTTGCGCTCGTTCTGGAATGCGTGCCACAGGAACTGGCTGCCGTCATTACAAGCCGACTTTCGATTCCGGTGATCGGCATCGGAGCCGGAAGCAGAACAGACGGTCAGGTGCTGGTTTTTCACGATGTCACGGGCCTGACGGATGGTTTCGTTCCGTCATTTGTAAAGCAGTATGCAGATCTGCAACAGGAAGCAGAAAGGGCTGCCGGCCGTTATGTCCAGGATGTCAGGCAGGGTGTCTTCCCCGGGAAAAAGCATTCTTTTTCCATGGATGAAGAAGCTGCTCAGAAGCTGTCCGGGGGCATTGGTTCATGAAAAAAATAACAGAAACCGCAGACATGCAGCACCTTGCTCTGAAATGGAAAAAGAAAGGCTGTTCAACAGGCTTTGTTCCAACCATGGGTGCACTTCATGAAGGACACTTGTCTCTAATCAGAACGGCCCGGAAACATCATGACTATGTTGTAGTCAGTATCTTCGTTAATCCGCTGCAGTTCGGACCCGGGGAGGATTATGATTCCTATCCGGCAGACCTGAAAGGAGACGTTGAAAAAGCGGAACAAGCCGGTGCTGATATTGTCTATGCTCCTTCCGTAAAGGAAATGTACCCGGATACACCCGCCCTGAAAATGTATGTAACCGAAGGTATGGATGTGCTCTGCGGGCGTCATAGGCCGGGGCACTTTGACGGAGTGGTCACAGTAGTGATGAAGCTCTTTCAGATCACACAGCCGGATCGTGCGTATTTTGGCCAGAAAGATGCCCAGCAGGCAGCGCTTATTAAAAAGATGGCTGCAGACTTTAATCTTCCGGTGGATATTGCTGTCTGCAGAACGATAAGGGAACGGGATGGTCTTGCCATCAGTTCCAGAAATCAGAATTTGACCAGAGAAGAACGGCTTCATGCACCCCGGCTGTACGAGAGCCTGCAGCAGGCTCATGCGTTATTTCTTAAAGGAGAAACCGACCCTGCTGTTCTGGAAGCAGCTCTGCATGATTATCTTCAGGATGCCGCCGGTGCCGCTGTAGAATATGCAGAAGTTCTGTCGTATCCGTCATTAAAGGGATCTCTGCAGGATACGAAAAATGTAATATTTGCCGCAGCTGTCCGCTTTTCCCGGGCCAGGCTGATCGATAACCTTATTGTTTCAGCGGATGGGAAGGAGAACGGTTATGTATAGAACAATGATGAGAGCCAAACTCCACCAGGCGTTGGTGACGGAAGCGGATCTTAACTACGTAGGAAGCATTACGATCGACCAGGAACTGCTTGAAGCAGTAGATATCTTTGAAAATGAAAAAGTCCAGGTCGTAAACAATAATAATGGAGCCAGGCTCGAAACCTATGTCATATCCGGACGGCGCGGTTCAGGAGTCATCTGCCTGAACGGAGCCGCCGCAAGACTTGTTCAACCGGGCGATACAGTGATTATCATTGCATATGCCCAGGTGGAAAACAAAGAATGCAGGGATTTCAAACCTGTGGTGGCAGTGCTCAATGAAGACAATCGTATTTCAGAGATGCTGCCAAAGGAAAAACCTTCCACTACGCTGTAATACTGAACCATTTGGATGCTGTCGGTAATGGTCCAATGTCCGGGGTGAATACCAATGTCAAGAAAATTTGTCGTAATTGATACTGAAACGACGGGAAATGCCCCTCGAAAAGGGGATAAAATTATTCAAATCGGAGCGGCCCTTGTGGAAGACGGACATATTCAGGAAGTGTGGTCGTCTTTTATCCAGCCGCATTCCTCTATTCCGCTTTTTATTCAGCAGTTGACAGGCATATCTTCTGAAGATGTGAGTAACGCCCCGGAATTCTGTGATATAGCGGAAGTGCTGTGGGGTTGGCTGGATGATGCTTATTTTGTCGCCCACAATGTTCCGTTTGATCTTCAGTTTATCAACAGCGAATTACAGGAAGCAGGTTTCCCGCCTTTTCAGGGGGCTGTCATAGACACCGTCGAGCTGTCCCGGATTTTGTTTCCGTCGGCTCCGGGATATCAACTGTCCAGGCTTACAGAGTGGCTCGGCATTTCCCATATCCGACCCCATCAGGCTGACAGTGATGCCCGGGTAACTGCTTCGCTGCTTCTCAAACTTTTGAATAAACTCAACAGTCTTCCAAAAACAACGGTGAAATGGCTTCAATCCCTGGCACCATATCTTGAAAGTGATCTTGCTGAGGTCATGCGGGAAACTGGATGGAAAAAAGGGAATGCTGCATGGCACAGCATGGAATGGACCGAATATAAAGGAATTGTCTTTAGAAAAACACATAGACAGGTAGAACCAGAAGCACCTGAATTACATGACGGTATAGAAGAAGAGACGGGATTTTTTTCACCGGAAGGAAAACTTGCTTCGGTAAAAGACATGTATGAATACAGAGAAGGACAGGCCGACATGGCTCATAAAGTCAGCCAGGTGCTGCATGAACGCCGTCATCTGCTGGTGGAAGCTGGAACAGGAGCAGGAAAAACGCTCGGTTATCTCGTACCGGCTGTTTTCTACAGTAAACGTACCGGTAAATGTGTGCTTATTTCCACCAATACCATTGCGCTCCAGGAACAGCTGATGTACAGCGAACTTCCGTTGCTGCAAAACGCGGTGCCGTTTTCCTTTTCAGCTATGCTTCTTAAAGGAAAAAGCCACTATTTATCTCTGCGTCGTTTTCGTCAGACACTCGGCACCATTGCAGCTTCTTATGAAGAAGCGCTCGGCATGGCGCAGATTCTGATCTGGATTCTTGAAACGGATACAGGTGACGTAGAGGAAATTAATTTTCCGGGTGGCTCAGGCAGTGCATTTTGGGAGAAAGTATGTACGGATGACACGGACAAACGTGGTTATTTTCCGTCGTGGGAACAGCTGGACTATTACCCGCAGGCAGTGCGTAAAGCAGAACAGGCCGACATAGTCATAACCAATCACGCTCTTTTATTTACCGAAATTAATAACGGCGGCCGCCGTCTGCCATCTCATCGTCATGTCATCATTGATGAGGCGCATCATCTTGATGAATTGGCTTCCCGGCATCTAGGCACTCAAATCAGTTACTTTTCTCTGAATCAGGTACTGAACCGGATCGGAGTGCTTGAAGGAACAGGACTGTTCCAGCGGCTGTTTATCATTGAACAGGATGTAAAAAGTCAGTATTCTATGACATGGTTTCAAAAACGACGGGACTATTTTACATTATTAAAGTATGAAATCGATGAACTGTTCAGGATGATACGGGCTTTCTGTCTGCATGCACCGGAGGCAGAAGAGACGGATGTTGGAAGGTTGTCTGTCCGTTATTTTCCGGAACATATGAACCAACCGGAGTGGCAGCATATGAAAGATGTGCTGAAACGGGTTGAAGCTCAATTTGCGGAGGAGCAGAAAGAACTTCATGATTTCTGTATGAGTCTTTTTTCATTTGTCGGCCCGGAATCGGGAGAATACGGGCTGCTTCAGGATTTATATTCCGCATTGGAAGAAGCTGGTCTGCACATGGATAAGCTTTCGAACCTCTTGATGAGAGAAGATGCAGACTGTGTATATTGGATGGAAGTGGAGAAAAAAGGGGCGGCTAACGCTGCCTATCTGTTCCAAAGGCCCGTGGACGTCTCAGATCTTCTTGCTGATAAGCTGTTCGCACGTAAAGACAGTGTAGTGATGACTTCCGCCTCCCTGACCTTCCGAGGTTCATTTTCCCATGTTATAAACAAGTGGGGACTCGTTGATTTTGCGCCTGATACGATGCAGCTTCCCAGTCCGTTTCCGGTGAAAGAGCGGGCGGAACTGCTTGTTCCGCAGCATATGCCCTCCGTGAAAGACCATTGGTATATTAAGGAAACAGCGGAGTTCATTTTCCATGCCGCCTCGATTACGGAAGGGAAAATCCTCGTTCTCTTTACGTCATTTGATATGCTCCGCCGGACATATGACCAGCTGAAACGGTGGGATGAGGAAAACCAGTTATCTGTTCTTGCCCAGGGAGTGAAAACGGGGAGCCGGTCACGACTGATGAAGATGTTTAAACAACAGGAACAGGCGGTCCTGCTCGGTACGAATTCGTTTTGGGAGGGGGTTGACCTTCCCGGTGAAGACCTCCGCTGTATCATTATTGCGCGGCTTCCGTTTCCGCCTCCGGATGATCCGGTGACAGAGGCCGGTATGGAAAGGGCACGGAAGAACGGCCTTTCTCCTTTTCGGGAAATATCGCTTCCGCAGGCGGTGCTTCGGTTTAAACAGGGATTTGGCAGACTCATCCGGCACAGGCAGGATAGAGGAGTGGTCGTTGTTCTAGATGAAAGGATCATTACCGCAGGGTATGGACGTGCGTTTCTGGAATCCATTCCGGAACTGCCTGTTTTACATCAGCCGGTTGATAACCTGCTCGATGAGATAGCTTCATTTTTTTATGAATAACGGGGAGGGGCCATTGCTTGCAGCATTATATTATTGATCACATCCATCTTCTTTTTTCTGACGGAAAAGTACGTAGAGACTGTTATATGGAAATTAATAACGGCACCATTATCGATATCAAGGAAATGCCTGTACCTGCACAAAAACAGCAGCACATCCGGCGTATCCATGGAAGAGGAAAATGGGTTCTTCCCGGAATGTACAACACACACATGCATACCCCGATGACGCTTTTGCGTGGTGCGGCTGATGATGTTCCCCTGAAAACATGGCTGGAAACAGAGATATGGCCCAGGGAAGCGAAACTGGACAAGAACATTACCGCAGCTGGAACGGATTTGGCCCTGGCAGAAATGATACGGAGTGGAACGGTTGCATTTTTGGACATGTATCATCTCGGTATGGACCATGTATTTGAAAGAACAAAACATACCGGAATGAAAGCTGTTCTGGGCAGAGGAATGATTGGATTCGGTACAGACATCCAGCTCTCACAGAAGCTGGATGAGGCAGTGAAGATGGCTCTCCATTGGAGAGATGAGGGGGAAGGGAAAATAAACGGAATGCTTTTTCCCCATGCCCCTTATACTTGTTCTCCGGAATTTATGTCGGATATTATAGAGGCCGCTCAGGCCGGTAACCTGATGATCGGTACACATGCTTCTGAAACAGCCGGAGAAGTACAAGATCATACAAAAACGTATGAGCGCACGCCCGTGGTTCATTTGGATGAGCTCGGTTTTTACGAACAAAAGGCTGTGTTAACTCATGCCGTTCATGTAAGCGCGGACGATATTGAACGCTTGAAAACAAAACCGGTCACGATTTCGCATAATCCAATGAGCAATGCGAAATTAGGTTCCGGCACAGCGCCTGTCGACCGATTTGTTGAAGCCGGAATTAATGTGACACTTGGAACGGACAGTACAGCCTCAAACAATAACCTCGACATGTTCGAGGAAATGAGGACGGCCGCTCTTTTCCAGAAAGGATACCGGATGAATGCTGCAGCATTGGGAGCAGCGGATGTATTCAGGATGGCTACGGTGAATGGGGCGGATTTTCTTGGATTTTCGGGGAAAGGTCTTCTTCAGCCCGGTGGACCGGCTGATTTTATCATGCTGGATGCGGACCGCCCCCATCTCCATCCTCCTCAACATATGGCTTCCCATATTGTTTACGCAGCGTCGTGCCACGATGTGACGGATGTGTTTGTTGATGGGGAACAGCTCATGAAAGACAGGGAATTATTGACCATGGATGAGGAGCGGATCTTATATAATGCCCGTTATTGGTACGAAAAGCTGGAACAGGAGTAAAAAGAATAAGACAGGACAGAAAGGGAGTCGTGGATGAAACGCTGGCTTCTTCTTATCGGATTAACAGTATTAGTACTTGCCGCTCTCTCCATTCTCGGCTATACGATGGTGCGCTCCTCCCTTGCCGAAGAGCTGGATAAGGCTGAAAACCTGGTGCTGGCCAAAGATAACGTACATTCGGTTCATGATGTCTATTATTATAACGGCGAGGAAACGATATACACCGTTAATGCCGGATTGGCGGACGGGTCCGACGAATGGTTCTTTCTGAACGACAACAGTATTACCTCCCGCCTTCCCTCAGAGGAAAGCATATCGTTGAAAGAGGCAGAAGAAGTCGTTCTTGACCGTTTTGACAGACAGACGATCCGAAGTATTAAACCTGGTATGGAAGACGGCGAGCCGTTATATGAAGTGACGTTCAAAAATGATAGTACTCTCCATTACTATTATTTATCGATGGAAGACGGAGCTTACATCAAACGGTACAGTATCAGGCAGAACGGGTAACAGCACGGCATTGGACTGGAAAATTCCATTATGTCAGGCTGTATAAACACAGCTTGAATTCAAGCAGGGATTTTAATACACTTACGATAACTTATTCTGTAACGTTATGAGGAGGAATCGAAAACATGGAGCTATCAAAAAGAGTATCAGCTCTGACCCCGTCTTCAACTCTGGCTATCACAGCAAAAGCTAAACAATTAAAGGCGGAGGGTCACGATGTCATTGGTCTGGGAGCCGGAGAGCCTGATTTTAACACCCCTTCGTACATAATAGAAGCGGCGGCGGCATCCATGCGGGACGGTTATACAAAATATACACCATCCGGCGGGATGCCTGAACTGAAAAAAGCGGTGGCTGATAAATTTGAACGGGATCAGAATCTTGACTATTCCGAAGAAGAGGTTATCATCGGAACCGGTGCGAAACATATTTTATATACGTTATTCCAGGCTCTGCTTAATGAAGGAGATGAGGTGATTATCCCGGCTCCTTACTGGGTGAGTTATCCGGAACAAGTGAAGCTTGCGGGCGGAACTCCTGTTTACGTTAAAGGGGCAGAAGATAACCATTTTAAAATCACCCCGGAACAGCTGGAGGAACATATTACATCATCTACGAAAGCGGTAATCATTAATTCTCCCGGGAACCCGACAGGCAGTATGTACTCCAGTGAGGAACTGGAAAAGATCGGCCATACGGCATTGAAGCATAACGTTCTGATTGTTTCTGATGAAATTTACGAAAAACTGATTTACGGGGATGCAGAGCATACATCGATGGCACAGCTTTCATCGGACTTGAAAGAACAGACGGTGATCGTTAACGGGGTTTCCAAATCCCATTCGATGACGGGATGGCGGATTGGTTATGCTGCAGGAAACAAGGAACTCATAAAAGCCATGACTAATCTTGCAAGTCACTCCACATCAAACCCCACGTCCAGTTCGCAGTTTGGTGCGCTGGCTGCCTATACCGAAGATGATGGGTCGGTAGAAACGATGAGACAGGCATTTGAAGAGCGACTGAACACAATATATGATAAACTGGTGCAGATTCCGGGGATATCGTGTGTAAAACCGAAAGGAGCCTTTTATCTGTTTCCAAATGTAAAGGAGGCTGCTGCAAACGCCGGATATGATTCTGTGGATCAGTGGGTCGAGGCCCTGCTTGAAGAAGAAAAAGTGGCGGTAGTCCCGGGCAGCGGTTTTGGTTCGCCGGATAATATCCGTCTTTCTTATGCAACCTCCCTTGATTTGCTGGAACAGTCCCTTGATCGTATTCAGGCTTTTATTGAGAAGAAGACTCCCAACTCTTAATGAAAGCACCTGCAGCGTGTCAAGAGGCTGTACAATGTACGCTGCCCCCGGTTCCGGGGGATTTTATTTGAGATCATATAAAAGGGAGTCTGCACCTGTGAAGATGTGCTCGAAAGGGGGAGGACTGAATGGATCAGGAACAGGCGCTTCATATGCTGCAGTATGGCTCTACTTCTGTTTCCAACCTGCTATTTGACTATTATGCAAATATCGGATTAGAGGAGAAAGAAGTAATGGTGCTGCTTCATATTTACAGGTTCATTGAAGATCATCACCCATTTCCGACCCCGGGCGAACTGGCCGGTAGGATGGCTGTATCGGAAGATGAGTGTTCCGGTATGCTGCGGTCGTTGATTAACAATGGATTTTTGGACATGCATACAAACGAAGACGATCATCAGGTCATGTATGAAACGTATTCGCTCGCGCCGTTGTTCCGCAGAATCATCCAGCAATGTTATAGTCCGGAAGAGGAGAGCGGAACGAAGGCGGATTCGGAAGGGGAACTCTATGAACTGTTTGAACAGGAATTTGCCCGGCCGCTTTCGCCGATGGAATACGAAACGATAAATGTATGGATCGATCAGGATAAATATAGTGCCGAGCTGATAAAGGAAGCGCTGCATGAAGCAGTACTGTCCGGCAAACTGAATTTACGCTACATTGACCGGATTTTATTTGAATGGCACAAAAACGGTATCCGCACCAAACAGGAAGCAAAATCCCACCGTGATCGATTCCGCAAATCAACAGGACCCTCTAAAACTGTTTCTAAAGAAAATCTGCCGAATTACCCGAATATCAACTGGCTGGATGAAACATGAAGGACGGATGAAGCATGCTGACTAAAACTCAGATACAGGAAATACTTGAGACCATCAAACAGATGTACCCGGAAGCCGAATGTGAATTATATCATTCCAATGCCTTTGAACTGCTGATTGCAGTCGTATTGTCTGCACAGTGTACGGATGCACTCGTAAACAAGGTGACTCCCGGTCTGTTTCAGAAGTATAAAAAACCCCAGGATTACCTGGATGTCTCCCAGGAAGAACTGGAGAAGGATATTCGTTCCATTGGCTTATACCGGAATAAGGCAAAAAACATAAAAAAACTATCTGCCTCTCTGTTGGAGCAGTTTGACGGTGAAGTGCCACGAACAAGGGAAGCATTGATGAGCCTTGCCGGAGTGGGCAGGAAAACCGCCAATGTCGTAGCTTCTGTCGCTTTTAAAACACCTGCCATTGCTGTAGATACGCATGTCGAGAGAGTGACGAAGCGCCTGGGGATATGCCGCTGGAAAGATAACGTCCGGGAAGTGGAAGAAACATTGATGAAAAAGGTGCCGGAAGACGAATGGGCCGATACCCATCACCGCCTGATATTTTTCGGGAGGTACCACTGCCGCGCCAGAGACCCGCAATGCCCGTCCTGTCCGCTTCTTCACCTATGCCGCGAAGGACAGAAACGTTTGAAACGCGGGGAGATACAGCATGGATGACTTCCTGATTCCTGATCATCTTGCTGCATCGCCTTTTTATAATGAAGCGCTGCTCAATAAAACACGGCTTTTGGAAAACGATGCGCCATTTAAAGAAGAAATTCTCTGGGAGCACGGTTTAGTGGATGATCCCCCATGGGAACATCCACTATTGTACGTTCCGGCAGTAATTCAGAAATGGGATGATCAATATGAGTTTCTCGAGGCGTGTTTCCAGCGTAGACAAACCAAGTCAGCCCGGCCGGTGATGATCAACCGGACGGCTTCGCTGATGTGTGCGCTGTCATGGATGAACAGGCACCGGGTGCCGGGCGCGGAGGCTGACGCATTCAACGCCGGAGCTGCACAAATGAACAGGATGCCTTCCAACGTTGGTGGAAGGCTGTCTTTTATCATCCAAAGACCGGCTCACCACCATAGTTTTATGCAGCTGCGTAGTCTGTATGTCGAATGTAGAAAACAGTTTGCTCTTGTGAAGATTGAAGAAAAAAAGTGAACGGCTTACAGCTGAAGTCACGGGAGGAGAATTATGCCGGAACTACAGATAAAGAATAAGGATTCACTGCGGGACCTTCCTTTTTATGAGGAGGATGAAAAGCGTCTCCTGGCTCTTTCCGCTAAACATCAGGCTCCATGTTTTGAAGCAGCTTTCTGCGGTCATTTTTCGGCGGGAAAATCGACTCTTTTGAATAAACTGTCAGGCATAGAGCTTCTGCCTTCGAGTCCGATACCGACAAGCGCCAACATTATCTCGATTCAATACGGGAAAGCTGGACTGGCTGTAACCACCGGAGAAGGAAAGCGCATGACATGGGACGAAGAAATACCTTGGGATCAAGTGAAAGACTGGGGGATGCAGGGCGAGGAGATAAAAAACATTGATATATTTGTCCCCCTGCCTTTTCTTAACGAATCGACCCGGATTTTTGACACTCCGGGTGTGGATTCCACGGATCCAGCTCATCAGCTTATTACGACAGATCAACTTTACACGGCGGACTGTATCATCTATGTGACAGATTACAACCATGTGCAGTCCGAGACCAATCTTCGGTTTCTGAAGGAAATGAGTGAAGAAAATAAACCTATCATTCTAGTAGTCAATCAAATTGACAAACATAATGAAGCGGAGGTCAGTCTGACTTCCTTTAAAAACGGACTGTATTCCACTCTTTCCCGGTCGGGGATCGAGCCGGTGGAACTATTTTTCACATCGATGAAAGACGAATATCATCCCTGCAATGAATTCGATCGTTTTTCATCCTTTTTAAAACCTATCCTGTTCCATGGCAGGGAGCTCGCAGACGACAGCATGCCGATGCTTGAACAAGGTGCGGTCAACCGCTTGATTGAGCGGCTGAAAGAAGAGAAGATGGAAGCATATGAACAATGGAAGGAAGAGACTGCTGAACGCGGGATCGCGCCGGAAGACGCAGAACAGTCGGACATGATGGAAGAAGCATCCTACCGATTGGAGCAGGAACGAAAGGAAGCCGTTCAGTCGCTGTATGATGAACGGAATCAATTATTTAAAAATGTGACGCTTTTTCCGTATACGACAACGGAAAAAGTAAGATACTGGCTGGAAAGTTGTCATCCGCAATTTAAAAAGGGATGGCTCTTTTCCAGAAAAAAAACGGAAGAAGAACGTGCGCAGCGTAAAGCTGCCGTCCTGGAAGAACTAAATGAAAAAGTGAAAACAGAGCTGTTGTTTCATCTGAAAAACATGCTGCTTGGCTCTGATCTGAATCATGCGTCTAATCCTGAACAGTTCGAAAAGAACGTACAGGAACTGGATTTCAGCGTGGATGAAGATATTTTGGACCGGTTTGCACCGACCTCGGAATTCGACCGTTCCTTCGTGTACACGTTTACCGAAAAAACAGCCGACGCTATTGGGAGACAGCTCAAATCCAATAGCGAATCATTGTTTCAGGAATATGAACATGCCATCAACCACCGGTTTGAACAAGAAGCATCTTTGCTGGAACAGAAACAACAACAGGAAAAAGAGTTGCAGGAGGAATACCGGAAATGGAAGGAGAAAGCCGGACTATTCGATAGAAAGATAGAAGAGTGCCGATTTTTTCTGGAGAACACAGAAGACGGTCCTGATTTCAGAAAACGTCTGCGCGAGACGGCGGAAAAAGCAATTCCGGAAGGCAGCATCCCCGAGATCGCTGTTTCTGAACAGACAGAATCGATTCTTTCCATTCCGGACGAACCGGATCATGAGACCTTGGTGTCTGTGCCGGATATGGATGATTCGTTTGTGGAACCACTGCGCCGATATCTGCAGCAATATCAGGACCGGCCGCTGTTTGAACAGGAAAAGAAGAAACTGGCGCGGCTTCTCGATCAATATGACAATAATACGGTGACAGTATCCCTGTTTGGAGCTTTTAGTGCCGGAAAATCAAGTTTTATTAATGCGATGCTCGGCGAAGCTGTACTTCCTGCATCTCCGCATCCGACCACAGCAGCGGTTAACCGCATTAAAAAAAGTACACCGGAATACTCCCACGGTACGGTTCTTCTGGAAATCAAGGACGAGTCCATATTGGAACAGGAAATTCAGGCAGTATCCCGCGAACTCGGGACAGAACTTGATTTAAAGACAATCCAGTCATGGAAAAAACCTGACCGGAACCGTCTGAACGCGTATCAGCGGACCTATGCCGATTATCTTTTTACGCTCCAGCAGAGCCTGAAAAAAAGAACAGCTCAGCCGGGTACTCTTCTGGAAACGGGCCTTGAGGAGCTCCATTGGTGGGTCGGTAATGAACAATATGCATGCCTGATCCAGGAGGCCGTTATTTACTATGACTGTTCCTGGACAGAAAAAGGACTCGTACTTGTTGATACACCGGGAGTTCATTCCGTTCATGGACGTCATACTAACGTAGCCTTTCAACAGTTGATTCACTCTCATGCCGTTCTTTACGTCACTTATTACAATCATGCATTTTCCAAAGCAGATCATCTGTTTTTGCAGCAGATGGCAGGAGTGAATGAACAATTTGATACAAACCGCCTGTACTTCATCCTTAATGCGTCGGACCTTGCAGATTCAAAGGCAGAACTGGACGGAGTAAAACATTACGTCAAAGAACAGCTTCGTGTAAACGGGGTGGAGAACCCTGATTTATTTTGTCTCTCCAGTAAAAAGGCGCTCGAAACCAGGCAGAATGGAGCAAAGACAGCGACAGATGAAGCTTTTTCTGCGTTTGAACATTATTTTGAAACCATTACAATGGATACACTGAAGGCTGATCATTTGGACCGGCTCTATCAATTCGGCACCCATATTTATCGTCTTCTGCAGTCCATTCTTGCTGATTTTGAAGAGAACGGAGAAAACCTGGAGGAGACGATGCGTGAGCGCCTTCAACTTGTGGAGGAATTCAGGCAGCAGATGACGTTCATTTCATTTGATGGACTGCTCCCTTCTCTTCATAATGAATTACAGCAGCAATGTTCTTATCTGCAGGAAAGAGTAAAATTGATGATACAGGATTATTTCCCGCAGTCTGTCAATCCGGCCGTGCTGGATGCTTCCACCAAACGGGAGCAGAAATCCCGGCTTCAGTCCGCTCTTCAGGAAATGGAAGGACTTGCCCGCACGTATCTGGAACAGGAAATACAGACTATCATCTTCCGGCTGCAGGAGCAGAGTCAGAAATATATCCAGAAGCGGATCCGGCATTTTATGGATAACAACAGACCACCGGCATTAACAATCGAGGCACCGGATCCGGAAACAATACAGGATGCGGCCGGAGCAGGGGACATGAAAAGCAGTTTGTCGATAAGGAACGATAATTTTCTCGATTATTATCAATCCGGGAAAGATTTTTTCGGGAAAGGCAGAGTGCAGGAGTTAAAAGAAGACTATGCCGAAACAGTGCGCACCGAAGCTGCCAAAGATGTAAAATGGTTTGAGGACTGGATGCACCAGCTTCTTATCAGGTACCTGCAGGAACAGGAAGAAAAGACAGAAACGTTTTTCGAACAGGAAACGGAACGGGAGAAAGAACGTATCCACTGGCTCTTTGATCCGTCGAAACAACCTGCGCTTTATGAAGAAGCCGTTTCTTTAAATGATCTGGTCCAATAAAAGCATCCCCCTTTCACAGCAATGTGAAAGGGGGATGCTTTTAATTATCTCCGTTGTCATCCTCTGTACTGCCGGAGTCTGAACTGCTGCTGTCGTCGGTTCCGTCATCGGTTCCGTCATCGGTGGAATTGGACTGGGCGTCTCCGGTGCTGTCGTCCGATCCGTTCCCGTTGTCATCTTCTGTACCGCTGCTGTCATCTGTATTGTTACTGCTGTCGTTATCATTACTGCCATTCTCATTATTGTCAGGTTCTTCACCGTCGGAGGAATCATCTTCATTGTTACTGTCTTCTGATTCCTCCGTTTCTTCTTCATTTTCATCTTCCTGATCTTCATCGGATTCATTCTCTTCGTCATTCTGTTCATCTTCTTCCGGCACATTTACCTGAACCTCAGAGGAGGAACTGGATTGATCCGGTCCTTCTTCATTTACCACGGTAATCCGGAAACTGTGGGTGCTTCCCTTCTGCGGTGAAGACAGAGTGTAACTTAATCCGGACTGGGTGGTAAGTGATTCGTACGAGCCATCTTCTGTACGGTGTTCGATCTCAAAAGCGCGACCATCCAGCTCATTTTGATCATAATCCCAGCTTAGCTGGATTTCATCATCCTCTTCATTATAAACCGCGTTTAATCCGCTGATGGATTCGGGCTCTGCGAATTCATCCGAAACATCTTCCGGACCAGTTCCTTCTACAAACAGTTCCGTGATGATTTCACTTTCCGGAGTATAACGACTGGCTCTGTATCCGGTGCTTCGTTCGATATCGATGGCTTCCACCGAGTCCGGCTGTGTGAAGTCAGGTGTGTCGGTTCCCTCGGAAACATTGGACATCACAAGCCGGAATATTTCCTTTGCGATGTCACTTTCCCCGTCTATAAGATAGTTTTCGCCGCGGCTGCCGCTGAAACCGGTCCAGACGGCAGCCGTGTAACGGGGGGTGTAACCTGCAAACCAAACGTCCGGATCACCGCCGGGAGGGATGTTATACTGTTGATGTTCCTGCTCCGTAAAATTGGTGGTTCCGGTTTTTCCGGCAAGAGGAAGACCGGGGATATCAGCTCCGGTTCCTGTACCTTCATCTACGACATCCTGAAGCATATCCGTTATCATGTAGGCAGTATAATCATTCATAGCCTGCCTTGATTCGTGATCGATTGTAATCTCGCGTCCGTCCCGGAATTCCACACGACGTACGGCGTAAGGCTCTGAATACGTACCTTCATTACCGAAAGCAGCATAAGCACCTGCCATATCAAGACTTGAAAAACCGGGATCTATTCCGCCCAGGGCGGCAGCCGGATAAATATTTTCAATTGGCAGGCCGAGACCGCGGGCGAAATCTCCTGCCTGATCCAGTCCAGTCTGCTGCAGTGCTTTCACAGCAGGAACATTAATGGAGTCAATAAGCGCCTGCCTCATACTTACCGATCCCCGGTACGTCCCGGAATAGTTTTGAATCTGGTCCTCTCCGTCTTCGGTGTAAGTATGCGGCTCATCGACAAGCTGATGATAAGTGGACCACTGGTTGTATTCAATAGCCGGTCCGTAATCCAGAAGCGGCTTGATGGTGGATCCCGGCTGGGCACTGCCGTTGCTGGCATAATTGAACCCTTTGGCAATGTCCTGGCTCTGCCTGTTCCCTACCATAGCCTTTATGGCTCCGGTCTCGGTGTCAATTAAGGTAAACCCGACCTGGAACTGATCACTGTCCGGGTAGCTGCTGATATGCTGGTTTGTCTGGATAACTTCTTCAGCGTATTTCTGCGCTTCGGTATCGAGCGTGGTATAAATTTTCAGCCCGGCCGAATACAGTTCATTGCTGGATATGCCGTCCACGTCTTCCATCTCATTCTGAACATGTGTAATAAACGAATCGTAGACAAGGCCTTCCTGCGTTGGATTATAATCAATCTGTTCGTTGATATTGACGGATTGAGCCTGTTCTGCCTTTTCGCTTGAAATAAAATCATTTTCCACCATTAAATCAATAATCATATTCCTGCGTTCTTTGGCGGTTTCCGGATTCTGAATGGGTTCATAATGATTTGGGCGTCTTGGAATAGCCGCAAGAAGTGCCGCATCTTCTATCGTTAATTCATCTACGGATTTGTCAAAATAAACACTCGATGCTTCTCCGATACCGTAGGCACCCTGCTCAAAATAAATCAGGTTTAAATACATCTCAAGAATTTGATCTTTGGAATACTGCTGTTCAAGCCGGATGGCAAGGTACTGCTCCTGCACTTTTCTGGTGATCGTTTTTTCCGGCGATAAAAAGGCGTTTTTGACAACCTGCTGGGTAATGGTACTTGCACCTTCGGCACCGAAACCTTCTGTCACATTTGCAGCTAACGCACCGAAAACACGGATAATATCGATGCCGAAATGATCATAAAACCGTGCATCTTCCACCGCAATAAACGCTGATTTGGCATCTTCCGGAACATCACTGATGTCGATCAGATCGCGGTTCTGCCCGGCTTGCAGACGGGTCACCTGTTCGCCGTTCTGATCATAGATTTCAGCTGCCTCAGACAATACCAATTCCTCGGGGTCCAGGGCAGGGGCATTGCTGATCATGAACGCAGCGGCTATGCCTCCGCCGAGAACGAGCAGAAAACCTGTGATAAATACGGTAAGAAACAAGTATTTTAATATAGGGCGTTTAGAACCCTTTGATTTGTTTTTCTTATTGGAAGACTCTTGGGCCTGGCGTTTTTCCTGTCTGGAACGGTAATTCTGACTCATGTATTGTTTCTTCCTTTCTCTTTTGTTGCTTTGGCATTGGAAGTCACCGGATTAGTCGTGCTGTAAAACAAAACGTTACATTATGAAAAATACACATCATCGATGATATGAAGATAATCAACCCGTGGACTGTATTTCAGCGGGATCAGATGCCCGTATGTTTCCAGGTCTGATTTAGGTATTGATTTTCTTTTATGCTGTCCGGAATACCAGTCAATAAAACGGGCGGCATCAAACAAGAACGTTTCTTCCAGCAAACTGAAACGGATAATCAGAAAGGCAATTCCGCCGTGCTGTAATACCTCCCGCATATGTTCCACCTGGTGGGCATGAATATTCCCGAAAGGAAAAGAGGTTTTATTTCTGGTTTCTTTTGCTTCAAAATCGATATAACGGCCACGGTAAATCCCATTATAGTCTGTGGTGGAAGGCTGTTTAAAGTAGGCTTCCGTAATTTTTGCAGCACTGCGGTTCGGATAGTCGACATTTACAATTTGAACAGGGGTGGGTTTTTTATGAATTACGGCCCAGCCCGCCGACCGGTAATATTGGTTTGTATCATTAAGGTCCTGTTCCAGTGTCATGCCCCGGTTTGCAAATAGGGAAGGGGAAGATGTGGAACGACCGCGGCGTGTATTGGTATATTTTCTGCCGCCGGGATAACGAAAGGCCATATAAACACCTTCTTTACTGTATGTCATTTCTCCATCTTAGCATATCATGAAGCCTGAAAGAACCATCTATTATCACGTAGACGGCCGAAGTAGACAATCGAGGGTATATTCATGTTACGATTAGGTAGAAAGAGAAAGTGAGGGATTTGATGAATGAGAAGCCGGTTAATCTTGGATTCGGCAATATGATGCCTCCTGAAAGAATTGTATCTATTGTCAGCTCTGATTCTGCACCTACCAAACGATTAATTCAGGAAGCCAGAGAAAGAAAAATGTTAATCGATGTTACAAATGGAAGAAAAACCAGAAGCATCATCCTTGCAGATAGTGATCACGTGCTGCTTTCCGCGATTCAGCCTGAAACAGTAGCCCAGCGGCTGAACGAAAATGACAGCGGCAGTTAGCAGTCAGCTTCGGCCCGGGCCGGAGCTTTTTTTGTAGATTTCTATCTGATTTAAACCTCCTTTTTCGAATCATCACTAGTTCTGTCATCACAGCAGGGATCCACCTTGCGGATGCGGAAGGGTGGAGCAGGAAAAGGAGGAATATAAGATGGAAAAACAAACGATGAAAACAAGAGATATTGCAGCCCGGCTCCAGGTTTCTCCGGCAACGGTATTAAAGTGGTCGAAAAACTACCGCATTCCATACACGGAAAATCAATACGGTCATTATTGTTTTGATGAGGATTCCATGGCGCGCTTTCTGGAAATAAAGGAGAAGCATCAGCACACAGCATCCGCTGCGGGCAGCAATGTCAGTACTTCCGTTATGCTGGAGCGTCTGGCTCAGGCTGAAGAAAATGTACAGGTGCTCGAACGGATGATTATGAATAAAGCGGATGATATTGTGACTTTTCAGATGGTCGAACAGCGTAAAAAAATAGAAGTACTTACAAAAAGGCTGGATAAATTGGAAAAACAGATGCATCAGCAGGAACAAACTTCCCCGTCCCGTAAACAGGATAAATCAACAGCTTCCGTGACCTATACGGAACCGCTGCAAAGCCTTTTTCAGTTTGAATGAAGCATTCTCCGTGATAAGATGATAAAAGAGGGGGGAAATGAAATGTTGCAGGAGCAGAAAGAAGATCTTCATAAAAAAATTCAACTTTTAAAAGATTATAATAATGAATCCCTTCAGAATTTCACGAATAAAGCACAGGATCCCGGGTATTCCCCTGATTTTTATGAGGAAGTAAAGCCTTTTGCCGATAAGGTGAAAGAAACCGCTGATGCGTGGAAACCTTTGGCTGAGCTATGGATTACGGAGGAAAATCCCACGTATTTTTACTTGAAACAGATTGAAGATACGCATGAAAATATCCTGATTTCTTCGATAAGATCTTTTCAGTCCGATACGAAAACAAAACGGTTCCGGGAAATGATCCAGTCGATAGATTATATTCTTTCCGGAATGGAAGAACAACTGAATCTATAAGAGAAAGCGGGAATAGCGATGAACACAATAGTGAAGCCGGAGTGGGTCGAAAGAAAGCGTAAAGATGAGGGTGTCCGGGTTGTGGACTGTCGTTTTCAGCTTGGAGATCCGGATGCAGGCAGGACTGCCTATCTAAAGGATCATATTCCCGGCGCCGTCTATATGGATTTGGATAAGGATCTCAGTGCACCTGTGGAAACACATGGCGGCCGGCACCCGCTGCCTGACATGGAAACGTTTGCCGAAACGTTGTCAACCGCTGGAATTGATCATGACACGGAGGTCATTGCCTATGATGATCAGGGAGGAGCGATGGCTGCCCGGTTCTGGTGGATGATGACATTTGCAGGGCACCGCAGTACGTTTGTGCTGGATCGTCCATTTTCGACATGGAAGCAGGAAGGATTTCCGAGCACGAGTGAAGAGACGGATATAAAAAGAAAAGAATTTGAGCCCGACATTCAGCCGGACATGCTGGCCTCTGTGGAAGAAATGAAGCTGGCCCTGCATGAAGAAACCAGTGCAATCATCGATGGAAGAGAAGGGGCCCGCTACCGCGCTGAACAGGAACCGGTAGATCATACGGCTGGGCATATTCCAGGAGCAGAAAATTATTACTGGAAAGAAGTGCTGGACAAAGATAGTGTATGGAAAAATACAGAAGATTTGCAGCGGCATTTTCAGGATCTTCAAAAAGATGAAAAAATCTATTCATACTGCGGATCCGGCGTGACAGCATGTGTTAATATTCTCGCGCTGAAAGAAGCGGGGTTTGAATATCCAAGGCTGTATGCTGGAAGCTGGAGTGACTGGATTTCCTACGATGACCTTCCGGTGGAAAAAAATTAAGGGGAATCCTTCTGTTCGATATGGCGGCGGCCGCTTTTCGGAAGCCGCCATCCGTAGTGGACGGAAAGCATACGGCATATAACAATCAGAAGAAGAACAGAGAGATAGCCGGGCATGGACGAAATCCAGCCCATGCCGATACCTATACCGGCTGGCAGCGTCCAGGCGATATAAATTTCATGCCGCAGAAAGAGCGGTTTTCTTCCGGCCAGAACATCCCGGATCATTCCGCCTCCGGTACCCGTTAACGCAGCGGCGGCAATGGAAGCGCTGAGCGGCAGATTCATTTCTGCTGCGTAAATGGCTCCCTGTACAGCGAAAGAACCGAGGCCAGCTGCATCAAACAGGAGGCCCCATTTCATCCAGGTTTCAAATAAAAAACGCGGCATCAGAAAAGCAATGGTCATAATGACGAACGCAGTCAGAAACAGCGCTTCCTGTTCCCAAAGCGCAGTAACCGGAACCCCGATCAACAGATTCCGTACAGCCCCGCCCCCAAAGGCTGTGACAAAGCCGAGAATATAAATCCCCATTAAATCATAATCTTCTTCCATCGCCGCGAAAACACCGCTGAGAGCAAATGCGGTTGTTCCGATAATGTTCAGGATTTCCCATGTCACTCCAGACATTCTCCTTTGTTATGAAAAATTCCCGGCCGCAGAAGGCCGGGATTTAAAATCGTCCAGATTTAAATATAGCATAAATGAGCCATAAAAACATAAAAAATGAAATGATGAAACTGATTTCTATAACGGGAAGAGTAACAAGCGGAGAAGAGGAGTCTCCGAACGTGGATCCGATAATAAGACCAACCATAATAATACTGAAAGCAAGCAGTATAATACTGAATGAAAGACGGTTGCTTATCCGGTCCAGTTTGTTCAGGAAAATATTGATTTTCGGTACTTTCATTTCAATACCGACGTGACTGTTGTTCAGTTTGGACAGGGCATCCCGAAGCTCTTTTGGAATGCCGAGCATATAATCGCGCTGCCGAAGTCCTTCCTTCCACCAGTCTTTGGCAATGTTTTTTGGATTGAACTGTTCCATCGCCAGCTTTTTCCCGTATGGTTCTGCTATTTCCACGATGCTTAAATCAGGATCAAGATGTTCGATGATGCCTTCAAACGTAATCAAGGCTTTGGCAAGCATCGTGTATTCTTTGTAGATCTGTATTTCATAACGGTGGGATGTTGCAAAAATATCATTGATCGCTTCCCCGAACCTGATGTCCTGAAAGGATTTTTCATAGTATTTCGAAAGCAGGTAATATACATCTTCGGCAAACTGATCATGATCAATCGTATCGGGTATATCGGCCATTTCATAGATTGCATCGGCAACCTGGTCCGGCTTTTTCCGTGTCATCGCAATAATATAATTAATGAACTGCCGCCGCATTTCCTTATTAAGCCTGCCTATCTGGCCGAAATCAATCAGTCCCGCCGTTTCATACCCGGTAAAGACAACATTGCCGGGATGAGGATCGCTGTGGAAAAAACCGTCCACCATTACCTGATGAAAGAAAGCATCTGTCATGGAGCGCGCCAGTTCCTTTTTGTTGAACTGTTTGTCCGTCTGTTCCAGCTCTGAAATTTTTGTGCCATCCAGAAAAGAGATGGTGAGAACCCGTCTGCTTGAAAATGATTCGAACACTTCCGGAATCTCGAGAGAAGGGAAGTTCTCCATATTCGTGCGCATTTTTTCCGTGTTCCGGGCTTCGACATAATAATCAACTTCGTCCCTGATAGCATCCACATATTCTTCAATAACGTCCTGAAGCCGGTAGTAACGCGCCCATTGAAAGCGCTGGTTGAACAGTCTTGCCAGATCTCTCAGAATTTCAATATCTTTTTCAATCGTTTCTTTTATATGGGGGCGCGAGACTTTAACGGCTACATCACTGCCGTCGTACAGCTCCGCTTTATAAACCTGTCCGATGGAAGCAGCGGCAATCGGTTCTTCAGAAAACACAGCGAATATGTCTTCCAGATTGCGGCCAAGGTCATTTTGTATAATTTCCCGGGCTTGTTCAAACGGGAACGGGGATACTTCATCCTGCAGTTTCTGAAGTTCTTCAATAATAGAGGGAGGGAATATGTCTTCCCTGGTACTGATCATCTGTCCGAGTTTAATAAAAGTTGGGCCCAGCTCCTCCAGCACATTGCGGATTCGCTGTCCGATGGAATGCATGTTAAAATCATCCGGGTTGGAAGCCATCCGTTTCGGAAGTGATAATATGTGGAACAGGCCGACTTCCTGAAGGATATAACCGAAACCATGACGGGCAAGTGTGGCTGCTATTTTTCTGTAACGGTTTGCGTGTTTAAGACCTCGTGTTAATTCCATGTCACAATTCCTTTCCAGGAATAGAAAACCTTAAATTGATGCTGCCGGCGAACACCGATTCATCCGTTTGTATCATTAGAACTGCTTTTTTTTAGGTTCTCGATCTGTTCTTCGAGCTGCTGAAGTTTTGATTCAAGCCTTTCTACATCACTATCTACAGCAAGGCCCATTTCTTTCAGGGATTCCTTTGCTTTATCTTTGGTACGCCCGTTCCATTCGGATTCCGCATGTTTTCCACGCTCGATCAGATCTTCCTTCCATTGTTCAGCTTCACGGGGAGTTATTCTGCCTTTTGTAACGAGGTCATCGATATACGTCTGGATTTTTTCTTTTCCGTAGGCCGCAGCGCCGAGACCGAGAAAAAAACCTCTTTTGAGCATGTCATTCATTGTGTTTCTCCTCCCTGTATCTTATATTGGTACCTGAATTAGCGGATCATCTGTAGAAGAGAAATAAACGCAGGATTTCAATCTTTATTCCGGGTCATTTGTATTTGAAGAGCTGATTTTCTAAAATAAAAAAAGGTGATGCATGAAAAGAAAAACGTTTCAACTTCTGATGTTGAAAAAGGCTTCCCTGAACATAGAATGCTCTATTCAGGCAAGCCTTCAGGATCATACGGAAAAGATGCTTATCCGTTGTCGCGGAGCATGAGATAAATAAACAACAGAATAGCCAGAACCGAAACAACAGAAAGTCCCGCTAAAAAGCCCTTATCCGCATCATTCCAGGCGTTTACCGAGGATGCCGATGCAGCTGCCGGTACGGTGAAAACAATAAGTGCGAAGAGCACTGCACTCAGTCTTGTCATTGGTGATGCCTCCTTTACACGTTGACCTTATATGTATAATGGTAAAAACACCCTGTTACAGCATATCATTATCATACACGGTAGCACACTGTAAAAACAATAATAACATCTTTTTTTATTATATCCCCGGGAAGACAAATTATCAATCCGAGGTCAGGAAAGAAAACGATGGAACAACGGAACAGGACAGTCGAGACCGGGGACATCTCATGTTACAATAAACATGTTCTAAGAGAGAAAACCGGATATGGAAACAAAGGAAAGGAAAATTAGTGATGACAGGTATTCATATTGAAGATATTATTATCGCAAACCAAACATTAAAAGATGTAGTAACACACACGCCGCTGCAGAAAAACCAGGTTCTATCGGAACGTTACGGTGCCAATGTGTATTTAAAAAGAGAAGATCTGCAGGTGGTACGATCTTTTAAAATCCGGGGAGCCTATTACCTGATGCAGAGCTTGTCTAAAGAAACACTGAAAAATGGTGTTGTATGTGCAAGTGCCGGAAATCATGCCCAGGGCGTCGCCTATTCCTGCAAAGCACTGCAGGTGAAAGGGAAAATTTTCATGCCGACCACGACACCGAAACAAAAGATCGGCCAGGTTAAACTGTTCGGGAAAGATTACGTCGATGTGGTTATTACCGGCGATACGTTTGATGATTCCTATCAGGAAGCTCTTGCCTGCGAAGAAGAACATGGAATGGCGTTTATTCATCCCTTCAATAATGAAAAAATTATTGCCGGTCAGGGCACCGTCGGGATGGAGATCATGAACGATATCGAAGAGCAGATTGACTATTTGTTCTGCACGATCGGCGGCGGCGGATTGATCTCCGGGATCGGCACGTATGTCAAATCCATTTCACCGGAAACGAAAATGATCGGCACTGAACCCGGTGGAGCACCGGGCATGAAGGAGTCGATTGGAAAAAATGAAGTGGTGGAGCTCCAGGATATGGATAAATTTGTCGATGGTGCAGCGGTGAAGCGGGTAGGGGATATAACCTATGACGTATGCCGGACCATGCTTGATGATATCTCGCTCGTTCCGGAAGGAAAGATATGTACGACCATACTGGAACTGTACAATGAAAATGCTCTTGTCGCTGAGCCTGCTGGTGCCATGCCGATATCGGCTCTGGATTTTTACAGGGAAGAGATTAAAGGAAAAACCGTCGTATGTGTAGTGAGCGGCGGCAACAACGATATCGGGCGGATGGAAGAAATGCGGGAAAAGTCGCTTCGTTATGAAGGACTGCAGCACTATTTTTTGATTAACTTTCCGCAGCGTGCCGGAGCGCTCCGGGAATTTCTGGATGAGGTACTCGGTCCGGAGGATGATATTACAAGGTTTGAATATACGAAAAAAAACAATAAAGCTAACGGACCGGCACTTGTCGGTATTGAACTGGCGCACCCTGGTGACTACCATACACTGATAGAACAGCTTGACAACAAGAATTTTCAGTACAACGAAATTAATAAAGAGGAAAGCCTTTTTCATTTTCTGATTTAACGACATGGAGGAACGGCTCGTTCGGGAGGACATACCATGATTATTAATGAATCGAATGATTATTACGTATGCATTCCCCAACATGAACACGCCCGGATTTCGGCACTGATCATTCATCATTGGAGGGATCCCGTCGTCAGAATGGATTCATACTGGAATGAACTGGTGCTGGCGGTTCGGGAGCATGACCGTGCCTGGATCCCTTTGGATGCTGCTCCGAAAGCAGATGAAGAGGGGAATCCATTTGATTTTACGGACTATCCTGAATGTCCTAAAATACAGGCGTATCAAAAAGGTATTGTTGAAACCGGGGACATGCACTGTTACAGCGGACTGCTTGTGAGCAGGCATTATGCGTCTTTTTTTGAACATCGATCTGCCGGGACAGGCCGCCTATTTTTGGAACAGGAGCGCCGGCGTCAAAAGAAATGGCGTCGATTTCTGAATAATCCGGAGACCGAAGAAGAGCATCTGAAGCTGCTCCAGTTCTGTGATGATCTTTCTCTGTATGCCTGTATGAACCGGCCTGGTGCAGCCAAGTCAGAAGAAGTATTGTGGTTCCGGGATGGGTTTCGTCAGCGATTTGCCTTTTTGAATAATCAAACGATAAAGGCGCGATTCAGCGGGGAAGGTTCGATCTGTATTACCCCTTTTCCGCTGGAACAGCAGATCGATATCACGATTCAGGGATGTATTGTTTCAAAGATGGCGGTGTTGGATAAAGGATTCAGCAACGCTTATCAGGAAAGCAGAGAATGGAACCGGCATTTGTCTCTGCATTCGGTTTGATTATCAAAAAGAAAGGTGATCCGGATGTCCTTACAAGGAAAACAAATTATCGCTCTGGTTGATGATGATTTCGAAGATCTTGAACTTTGGGTGCCTGTTATGAGGCTGAGAGAAGAAGGTGTCCGTGTTGTATTGACCGGCAGCGAAAAAGATAAGACTTATAAGGGAAAACACGGTGTGCCGGCGGAAACAGAGGCTTCGTTCGACGATATCTCCGGATCTGCCTTTGATGGTATTCTGGTACCGGGTGGATGGGCGCCGGACAAGCTCCGCCGCTATCCGGAAGTAATTGAGATGGTCCAGCATATGGAAGAACATCAGAAGCTGATAGGACAAATATGCCATGCCGGCTGGGTTCTTGTTTCTGCAGATGTACTGAAGAACAAAAACGTAACAAGCACCCCGGGTATTAAAGATGATATGAAAAATGCGGGAGCTCATTGGTATGATAAGGAAGTGATTGTGGACGGACATGTCGTGTCAAGCCGGCGTCCACCTGATATTCCGGCATACACCCGCGCGCTGGTGGAAACGCTGCACCGGTAACAATCCAAAACGGGAAACGTACTGAAAAGGATAAAGGAGTTATAATGAAAGACATTTGCGCAGAAGAGTTCCGCTCTCTGAAAAACAAAAAGGAAAAAGCGGCAGCTGTTGTTTTCTATACGCCGTTATGCGGGACGTGTCAGATCGCTTTACAGATGACGAAACGTCTGGAGGACATTTTCGAGACCGGATTCGCTCAGGCCGATATTAACGCCATGCCGGACATTGCCCGGGAAGAACAAATCAGCAGTGTCCCCTGTCTGAAAGTCATTCAGGATGGCAGAGTGGTCAGAACCATTTATGCATTCGAATCCCTTCCGTCTCTGCTGAAAAGACTGCACGGGTGGCTGCCGCTGAGGGATGGAAAGGAGGGAACAGAAAATGAAGGAAGCTCCTGATTTCGAACTATCTACGTTGGATGGATACGCAGAAACCAGACTTCATAATTTAAAGGGAAAACCGATAATGCTGACGTTTTGGGCTTCCTGGTGTCCGGATTCCCATCGGGATCTGGCCCGGAAGCAGTCCTTTTATGAGCATCTGGATCAAAATAAGCTGCAGTTTCTTACCATTAATGTAACCGGAAGGGAAGGGAAAATGGAAGATCCGGTCCGGTTTATGGAGGAAAACGGCTACACCTTCCCGGTACTTCGTGACGAGAAAACGAAAACGTATGACAAATATCAATGCATTGGGGTACCGACTACTTTTATTCTTGATGAAGAATTACGCGTCGTTAACCGCTTTAACGATAAAGCACCTTTTATGGACATTATAGAAGGAGTTAAGCCGCTGCTTGACCGTTAATAATAAAACGAAGCCCGTTTCATTCAGGGCTTCGTTTTCTATCAGGAAGGTTTTTTTCCGGTATCGACGATCTGTTTCATTTGACGGCTGTTCGGGTAATCATTGGCATCATATTGATCCATGACCCGTTCCTTCTCGTAATCGACCCGTTCAATGGATGCCTCAAATGTGCCGTTTTCCACTTCAAGAAGTACGTAGGAAGGTCGGGGATCTCCATCAAAAGGAAGCCCAATACTTCCGGTGTTGATAAATGTTGTGCCGCCGGCTCTGCGGATATACGGTGTGTGTATATGGCCGTAGACGACGATATCAGCGTCCGGTTCTGTTCCCAGTTTTTCAAGCAGTGTGTCATCAGTAGCATCTGCGGGAATGACATCGAACAGGCTGTCGGGTGCGGCATGAAACGCATGCATGGTTACCGACTGATCAAACGTTTCCAGAAAAGAGGAGGGTAGTTGTTCAAGATAGTGGATATCATCACTGCTCAACCGCTCCACCGTCCAGTCCTGTTCCTGATTCATGATGGCAAGGGCGGAGTCAGGCACTTCTCCCTTTTTTACGCCGCGTATGACCCATTCGTCCGCGTTGCCTTTCAGCACCTTTGCGGGAGTGGATCGGACCGTTTCGAGTGCATTTTTAGGTTCCGGACCGCGGTAACACAGGTCTCCGAGAATATACATTTGATCAATATGTTTTTCTTTCAAATCATTCAGAACAGCTTTCAGCGCTCGAGCGTTGCCGTGAATATCTGATAATAACGCAATCTTCATGAAAGCAGCCTCCTTCTATCTAGTGATACATAACGTTCTTTTTTTATTATACATGAGTTACAGGTGCTGTCATAACGTTTTCCATGTTTTCCGGCCGGTTGGAAGGAGCGTGGCTGGTTGTGTTACAATCATTCATATCTATCAATCGAAAATCAGGGAACGAGGAGAAAGGAGTGACGGGATGAACATTATATCCATTGAACCAACACCAAGTCCCAATACGATGAAACTTATTATGGATGAATCGCTTCCTGCGGGAAAAAGTAATAATTATAAAGCAGAAAATAAAGAGGAGGCGCCGGATTTTATCCGTCCGATCCTTGCAATTGAAGGCATTACAGGTATTTATCATGTCTCTGATTTTATGGCTCTGGAGCGCCATCCAAAAGCGGAATGGGAAGGACTCCTGGCCGAGGTGCGCCGTTTATTCGGGGAAGATACCGCAGGACCGGGTGAAACAGCGGAAGTGGATGATGCCTTTGGTGAAGTGCAGGTACAGTTGCAGATGTTTAAAAATATTCCCATGCAGATTAAAGTGACGTCGGGAGAAGAAGAAAAACGAAAAGGACTGCCGGAACGTTTTCAACAAGCAGCATTTAAAGCTCAGACAGAAGACGATAATATTGTGATGCAGCGCACGTGGGAAGACCACAGCCGCCGATTTGGCGATGATCTGGACGAAATAGCAGAAGAGGCTGCAGAGGAAACAGCGGCTGCCTATCCGCAGGAACGCCTTGATACACTTGTTGAGCTGTCTTTATCAGGAGAGGAAAATGCAAGGCAGTTTGAAGAACGTTTTATAGAAGTGACATCAGAGATGCTTGATGATCCGGATTGGCGGAAACGGTACGCAGCTCTGGATAAAATGAACCCCAAAGAGAAGGATCTGCCAGTCCTTGAAAAGGCCCTGCATGATGAAAAATCATCTGTAAGGAGACTCGCTGTCGTGCATATCGGCATGATTGAACAACCGGTCATTCTTCCTTTACTCCGGCAGGCGATGAGTGATCAGTCGGTAACCGTTCGGCGTACAGCAGCCGACTGCTTTTCGGATTTGGGTGATCCAGCAGGGATACCGGCCATGATAGATGCACTGGAAGATAAAAATAAGCTGGTCCGCTGGAGAGCGGCAATGTTTCTTTACGAAGTGGGGGATGAATCAGCGGTGGAATCCCTTCGTGAAACCGTGAATGATTCTGCGTTTGAAGTAGCACTTCAGGCAAGACTGGCTCTTAAACGGATTGAAGAAGGCGAGAAAGCGGAAGGATCGGTGTGGAAACAGATGACAGAACGGATGCAGAACGATAAAAACAACATATGAACATTATTCTGAGACAATCAAAAAAGGAGGGGTTGTATTGACTAAAGAAGAATTAAAACAGAGCCTGCAGGATAAACAAATGGATGAGGCTCTTGAACTGCTTGAAGAGGCGGAACGAGATGAACTGTCTGAACTGGAACTCGTGGAATCCCTTGGTCTTCTGCGGGATGAGAACTTAAATAATGCTTTGATTCAAATGCTGCAGGAGGAAGGTGTGAAGATCACTTATATTCCTGCACAGGAATAAAGAGAAAGCACCGTACACAAAAAAGGAGCCCTGTGAGGCTCCTTTTTTGTGTACTCCGGATGATGGATTCCAGGTTAGGATTCGTGGTCTTTCGAATAAGCGCTTGTGTAGGTGGAGATGCGGCGTACTCCATTATCCGCCGTGTATTCAAAACGATCGTACACATAATCCTGCGCATCGGATTTTAGTATCCGTTCGTAGTGATGTTGAACAATCAGTGTGGCGGACTTCGATTGGAATGTAAGAAAGTTGACGCCGCTGAAGGAGGAAGCCCCTTCAGACTGAAGCAGTTCATACAGCAGCCGGTTGTGACAGTCCATCAGGTCGGATCTGGAAAAGCCAAAGTCTTCGAGATCCTGAAGCAGGCTCCGGCGGGATGGGTGTTCCAGTTCATTGAGAAGGATGGTAAAAGGCTGGAACTGTTCGGTATGAATTCGGACATTGTCTCCTTCGTCTAATGTAACGGCAGCCCCTGTACGGTCTTTAAAGGTAAAATGCCGGCTGTGGGAGACTGGTGTCCATCTCCCGCTCAATTTTACTTCAAATTCAAACGGGCATCCTTCGAGTTCCAGTTCATCACCGTATAAAGGTTCGTAAAGAAACGGTTGACCATTCTGTTTTTTTATGCGGTAGGTGACATAAGCAGGACCATCTTCTTCCTTACTATCTGGTTTCCCAGCTGGTTCGGGGAGGGAGCCGCCATATGCCGCTTCGACCTCTTTCCACGTTTTTGCCGCGGATAAATACGCATCGGCTGTCGTCTGCAGTTCTTCAATCACAGACGTGACAGCAGTCAGTACCGAGGAGTCAAAGTCCTCTTCCAGAGGCTGGTCCGGGCTTTCTATTTTGCTTCCTGGAACGGTAAGGCTGCGTGCTTTCATATCCGGGATAACATCAGACCTGTGAACAGCAGGCACTTGAAAGAGCCCGGTAATGACCACGGTTCCGGACCATGTTTTTTTAGGAGGGGTAAGGATTTCTTCGAGCCGGGCGTAATACACTCCGTCTTCTCCCTGGTCTACAAGGACCGTACTTCCTATATGTTTGGACGCTTCTTGACGATTCATGATAACCCTCACTTTAATAGTTGCTTTTCGTTTGCGATCCATCTTTATTATACGAAATGGAATGGCTGTTGAGCAAGCTCGACAACAGGTTATTCCGGGGGATGGTTTTTTCTGTGCACCGGATACCTGCGTTCATTCAGTTCAAACAGCTGCTCCATCTGTTCAACTTTTACATGCTCGGTTTTTTCCCGCAGAGAACGTATATTCACTTCCATTTTAACAAGTGCTTCATACAGCTGTTCGGTCTGTTTGTCTCTGTTTTCACCAGAAAGCGATAAGAACGTATCAATCAAAGAGGGGATATCTTTTGTAATCATACGTTTCACGGTATAACGATTTTCAACATCGAGAGAATCAAACAGTTGTCCCGTACGGCGTATTTCTTCCAGAAGACTGGCTAGACGATTATTAATAAGCGGGGGAAGTTCCCGCCATGCTTCTTCTTTTTTATTTTCCAGTTCCTTCAACTGGTAAAACGGTTCGTCAGAAGAATGAATAAGTTCCTTTTCTTTCTCCGGCTGTTCTTCGGCATCCGCCGGTGCAACAGGGGCACCCGTCCGGATCAATCCGCCGAGCAGTGCATCGTCCAGCTGTTCCAGTTTATCAAAGATTCCCTGAAAATACGTTGATTGCTGTATACTGCGTACGAAGGTCTGTCCGTTTTTAATATACTGTACCGTCGCTTCTTTGCAGCGGTTCTGCCGTTCTTTAGGCAGATAGGTTTTGCGGATGTATTCAATGACGATTCTTTTTTTGATGGCTGCTTCGGATTTGTGGTTTTCGTAACTTAACAGTTTCATCCGTTTCTGGTTTACCTTCAGTCTAAAATGGAACATTTTACCATTCTTCTTGAAATGCTGCGCCGGCTTCACCTGTTTGCCGTACTCAATCAACCGATCCAGGGCTGCTTCTGTTTCCTGGACGATGACAAGACCATGCGCATCAGTAAATATATGATCATCCACCGGCCGCATATGGTCCGGCAGAAACCGTTCCAGCCATGGATGCAACAGCCAGTCTTTAGCCAACATGAATCACCTTTTTCGTGTAATAACTGTTATTCAAGTAATTTTGATCTCATTTGTTCATTTAAATCATCGAGTTCCTGTATGAATTTTTTTCCGGATTGAACAATTCGTTCATTGGACTGTTCCGTCATCTCGATGGCGGCGTTGACATCTTCATATGCTTTGCGGAAGGTTTCAATGGCAACAGCCGGTTCTTCGAGTGTTTTCAGCGTGTCTTCCGTGTTGGTTTTCAGCATTTCGGCATTGCTCAAAATCATGTTTTCCGTGGCTTCGTTGACATTCTGTACCGCGTTGATTACTTTGCGCTGATTACCAAGAGCAAGCTGGATGGAGGCGGTGACGGTAATAATGTTTTTCGTCATTGTAATGGCATTAAAAATCGCTTCCTCAAGCTTTTCATTGTTGTCGAGAATAAGATCGACAGAAGCAAGGGACTGCTGCAGTACCATGACGGCCTGATGCATATTTTTCACCCTGGTGACGACTTTTTCCTGCCCTTTTTGAAGGGGAGCGGGATTGTCTTTCCATTCCTCTTTTGTCATTTCCTGTTCGAGCATTTCATTCAGTTGATTGCCTGTTTCGATCTGCGATTCAAGTTCGGTAATACGCTCTTTGGCTGTTTCTTTCAGCTGTTCCAGCATCACATTGTCTTCCTGTAGTTTATCGCGGCCGCCGAGGAGTGTTTCAATGATATTTTCAACCTGCGCTTCCACCGTTTCATATTTTTTGGCGTACTGTTCCATCGGGCTCCGTCGTAACAGTTTATTCCATGTTTTTTTCCAGCGGCTTTCTTTCAGATAATCCGGCTCCAGTTCACTGACCATTCCTTTTAGTTCATGAAGCTTTTCCGGAAGTTCATTGTCTTTCTGGTTCATCATTTCTCGTACCGGGCGTTTTAACGCATCAAGTGATTCTCCAGCTTTTTTCTGCTCCGTTTCCCCGAGGCTGCCGATGGAAGCCAGCAGATCATCCGAGTCTTCCCCGCGCTTGAACCGCTGCAGATATTTTTCCGCTTCATTTACGGTTTCTGCCGCACTGTCTGATAAAGCAGAAGAGCTCTGCTGTCTGTTACTGCTCATGAGATGTCCCTCCTTAACAAAATACAGGTTGATGATCATAATCATTTCCGTTCATTGATAATACATGTACTCTTATTATATCATTTTTTGACGACCTCCGTTGCAAAATGCTTTTCATTCATTTGTATTTTGTGTACGATAAAATTTACAATCAGATTCAAAAACAGAGAATATAATCAGGGGAGGAGGTAAGAATGTCCGCAAAATATTTTGGTTTAAGCGAAGCCAATGCCGTACTGCCGGATGTACGTGAAGAAATGGCCCATCTTCAGCATCTGCAGCATGAATATAAAACGAGTTATCATCATCTTCAGGCCGTAAAGAAGGGAAGACTGGAAGAAGAAGCGAAATATAAAGAGGATATCTTTCTGCTCGAAGCTTCGATTGATTTTCTGGAAATTCAGGCTTTTCATTTGATTGACCAGCTGGAGTCAGCAAGCATATACGTAAAAAGCATTGATGAAGGGATTGTAGATTTTCCGGCACGCCTGCAGGGGAAATCCATTTTTCTATCCTGGCGGCAGGGAGAAGAGTATATTTCCTATTATTATGAATGGTTCGAATCGGTGGAACACCGGAAATTCATTGGAAAGACCGACGATGATTGACAGGAGGAAGCAGGGATGTGCCTCATTGGAATCGGCTTCCGGATTCATCCTGAGTATCCATTGATTGTCGCAGCAAATCGTGACGAATTTTACGACAGACCGGCAGCGCCGCTTCATTCATGGTACGATTCGCCCATTATTGCAGGAAAAGACCTGAAGCAGAGAGGAACCTGGATGGGAGTGACAAAGGCCGGACGTTTTGCTGCTGTAACCAATGTAAGAGATCCGGGAGAAACAAATGCTCCATGGTCCCGTGGGACGATAGTGAAAGATTTCCTCGAAACCGGAGATACAGAAGGTTTTTTTAAGGAACTGAGGAAAAATCGACATTGGTATGGAGGTTACAATTTAATAGGAGGAGACAGGAACGGACTCTACTATGCAACCAATCAGACAGACGACGAAAAACGATTCCTCCCCTCCGGTATATACGGCCTGAGCAACGCATATTTAGAAACTCCATGGCCGAAAGTGAAAAAAATAAAATCAAGCTTTTCGAGATTGATGCTGGGACCTGATTCCAGGATTTCCACGGATTCTCTTTTCGACGTGTTATCCGATTCTGAAGAGGCCGGAGAAGACCAGCTTCCTGATACGGGTATCGGTTTGTCCCTTGAAAAAAAATTGTCACCTTTATTCATAAATATGGAAGGTTATGGGACTAGATCCCAGACGGTGTTCATGTTGTCGAATCAGGGGAGCGTAGTGATCGAAGAGAAGACATTCCGCGAAAATTCTGAGGTGGCGGCACGCTCAACGTTTTACTGGGATCACCGGGTGACAGAAACATAGAGAATATGCATATTTTTTCGTTGTTCATTATAATTATACAAAGGCGCTTTCATTTTTCAAAAAAGAGAAAGGCGAGAAAAACGCAGAGTAAGCGTTTACAAAGCAAAAAAACTTTGTAAAATAATTTGCCGAAATGTCAGAAAAATGATATGCTTTTGTATATTACTTTTTAAAAAAGAGAGAACTGCCAACGGTTAGAAAGATTTGAGAGAGGTGGAGAAGGTAATGACACAGCCTTATATTTCACAGCAAGCGGGCCTTTATCAATCCGAATTTGAACATGACAACTGTGGAATTGGGTTTTTAGCCAATATAAAGGGAAAAAAATCCCACGATATTGTTGAGAATGCCCTGACGATACTGGCCAACCTGGAACATCGTGGAGGCCAGGGAGATGAACCGAATACAGGAGACGGCGCCGGGATGCTTCTGCAGATACCCGACCAGTTTTTCAGAAAGTGGGAGAAGAATCTTTCGTTTTCTCTGCCGGACGAAGGCCATTACGGTGTCGGTATGATGTTTCTTCCGGCCGAGGAAACTAGACGCCGGCAGAGCATCGAAGAAGTAAATAATATCATTGAGGAAGAAGGGCAGAAGCTTCTCGGCTGGAGAGAAGTGCCGGTGAATGACAGTATGATAGGAAATGCTGCGCTTAAAACAAAACCGGCGGTCTTCCAGGTATTTATAGAACGAAGTGAAGCGCTGCAGACCCGGGATGATTTTGAAAGAAAGCTATATGTCGTCCGCAAACGGATAGAAAATGAAGCAGGAACGGCAGTGGAAGAAGGGGATTCTTTTTATTTTGCAAGTCTTTCTTCGCGCACGATTGTATACAAAGGTATGCTCACTACCGAGCAGCTTCCCCAGTTTTACTATGAGCTTCACGATCCGGCATTTGAAACATCAGTAGCACTTGTTCATTCCCGGTTTTCCACCAACACCTTCCCCAGCTGGGAGCGGGCTCACCCGAACCGCTACCTTATTCATAATGGGGAAATCAATACCATTAAGGGAAATGTAAACTGGATGCATGCCCGCGAAGCTGTCGTACGTTCGGAAAAATTCAAAGAAGATCTTGATAAAGTACACCCGATCATTGACCATCACGGCAGTGACTCTTCCATGTTTGACAACACGTTTGAGTTCCTGACTCTGGCAGGACGCTCCATGCCCCATTCCGCTATGTTGATGATACCGGAACCGTGGCAGAATAATAACCATATGCCTGAAGACAAAAAGGCCTTTTATCAGTTTAACAGCACCCTGATGGAACCTTGGGACGGTCCGACGGCAATTGCCTATACCGACGGACGGAAAGTCGGTGCCTGTCTGGACCGTAACGGTCTGCGTCCGGCGCGGTATTATGTGACCAAAGATGACCATATCGTTATGTCTTCCGAAGTGGGTGTGCTTGATATAGACCCGGAAGATATCCTGTACAAAGAACGGCTTCACCCAGGACACATGCTGCTTGTGGACATGGAAGAAGGTCGTATCGTACCGGATGAGGAAATCAAACATGATATTGTAACTGAAAAACCATATAAAAAATGGGTGGATGAATGTCTGACGGACCTGGAAGAGGTGATGGAAAGCCGTGAGGTGTACAACACCGATTTCGATCATTTAAAAGAACGACAGATTGCGTATGGATATACGTATGAAGAACTTGATAAACTGATCAAGCCTATGGCTGCCGGCGGACAGGATCCGGTCGGATCGATGGGCTATGATTCGCCGCTTGCTGCATTATCGGAAAATCCACATCTGCTTTACAATTATTTTAAGCAGCTGTTTGCCCAGGTCACCAACCCTTCCATTGATGCGATACGTGAAGAATTAGTCACCGCGGTAGGCACTACGATCGGTACGGAAGGCAACCTGCTTCATCCGGAACCGGAGAGCGCACGCCACCTTTACTTGAAAACACCGATTTTGAACAATGAAGACTTTGCCAAGCTGCGTTCAGATAAGATAGAAGGATTTCAGTCTGTCACCCTCCCTATGGTGTTTGATGCATCCAAAGGGGAAGGCGCACTGGAGCCGGCTCTGGAGCAGTTATTTGCCGCTGCTGATGAAGCAGTAGCTGAAGGATCCACACTCATCATTCTAAGCGACCGTGATGTGGACAGCAGCTATGCGCCGATACCAGCTCTCTTGGCAGTGGGGGGACTTCACCACCACTTCATCCGTAACGGCATGAGAACACAGGTCAGTATTGCGGTGGAGACAGCGGAACCAAGAGAAGTCCACCATTACGCGGTTCTTCTTGGTTACGGAGCCGAAGCTGTAAATCCATATCTCGTGTTTGACAGTATTGATGAGATGATCCGGGACAACTGGCTGGAAGATACGTCTTACGTAGAAGCAGTACAGCATTACATTAAAGCGTCAACGAAAGGAATCATGAAAGTACTGTCGAAGATCGGAATCTCGACGATCCAGAGTTACCGGGGAGCCCAGATTTTTGAAGCTGTCGGTATTTCTCCGGAAGTGGTGGATAAATACTTCACCTGGACGCCTTCCAGAATCGGTGGTGTCTCTCTTGATATGATTGCGCGCGAGGTGCTGATCCGTCACTCCAAAGCCTATACCACCCGGGAAGGGCAGGACAGAACGCTGGAACCGGGAGATGACATGCAGTGGAGGCGGAACGGGGAACCGCACCAATACAATCCCCATACGATCCACATGCTGCAGCACGCGGCAAAACAGAATGATTACGAACTGTATAAAAAATACTCCAAAGCGATTAATCAGCAGGAAGAAAAGCAGACAACCCTGCGGGGTATGCTGGAATTTAAGACCGAGGGCCGGAATCCGGTAGCCATTGAAGAAGTGGAAGCTGCCGAAGACATTGTAAAACGTTTCAAAACCGGAGGCATGTCATTTGGTGCGATTTCGGAAGAAGCCCATGAAGCACTTGCGATTGCAATGAATAAAATCGGCGGGAAATCCAATTCCGGTGAAGGAGGCGAAGATCCGGACCGCTTCACGCCTGATGCGAACGGGGACTCGCGGCGCAGTTCGATCAAACAGATTGCCTCCGGACGTTTCGGAGCAACGAGCCATTATCTCGTCAATGCGGATGAAATTCAGATTAAGATCGCTCAGGGAGCAAAGCCGGGCGAAGGCGGACAACTGCCTGGAAACAAAGTTTATCCGTGGATAGCAAAAGTCCGCGGTACAACGGCAGGAGTCGGACTTATTTCTCCTCCGCCGCACCATGACATTTATTCGATTGAAGATCTGGCGCAGCTTATTCACGATTTAAAAAACGCTAATCCATCCGCAAGCGTCAGCGTGAAGCTGGTGTCCGGCACAGGCGTTGGAACGATCGCAGCAGGCGTGGCTAAAGGACGTGCTGATGGTCTTGTTGTGAGTGGATATGACGGAGGAACAGGTGCAGCGGCAAAAACAAGCATCAAACATGCAGGACTTCCTTGGGAAATCGGATTGTCGGAAACGCACCAGACCCTTGTTGAAAATAACCTCAGAAACCGTATCAAAGTTGAAACCGACGGCAAACTGATGACAGGAAAAGATGTTGCTGTAGCGGCTCTCCTCGGGGCCGAAGAGTTTGCTTTTTCAACGGCGCCGCTCGTTGTACTCGGATGTGTCATCATGCGTGTGTGCCATTTGGACACATGTCCTGTCGGCGTAGCCACTCAGAATCCGGAGTTGCGCAAAAAATTCATGGGAAGTCCGGACCATGTCGTTCATTTTATGCATTTTGTAGCGGAAGAACTCCGTGAAGTGATGGCAGAACTCGGATTTACCAGTCTGAATGAAATGGTAGGAAGAACCGATCTCTTAAAGCAGAAAGACCATGTAGATAACTGGAAAGCAAATGCTCTTGATCTGTCCAATCTCCTTTACCGCCCGAAGAAACTGGATCAGTCCAAGCATTTCGGACACCGCGAACAGGAACACCAGCTGGAAGAGTCCCTGGACGTTACGACGCTTCTAAAGGCCGCCGATAATGCCATCCAGCATCAGGAACCTGTATTCGGCGAATTTGCCATCCGTAATACAGACCGGGTGACAGGAACCATTGTCGGAAGTGAAGTGACGAAACGATACGGCGTTGAAGGCCTTCCGGAGGATACAATCCGATTTACATTCCGCGGCTCAGCCGGGCAGAGTTTCGGTGCCTTCCTGCCGAAAGGGATGACCCATACTCTTGTCGGCGACGCCAACGACTATTTCGGTAAAGGATTATCCGGCGGGAAAATTATTGCGTATCCTCCTGAAAACTCTACTTTCGCGCCGGAAGAAAGTATTTTGATAGGAAATACCACCTTTTACGGCGCGACCTCGGGTGAAGCATATATCCGGGGTGTTGCCGGGGAACGGTTTGCTGTGAGAAACAGCGGCGTCAATATCGTAGTGGAAGGTCTAGGAGATCACGGCTGTGAATATATGACAGGCGGTACGGTTGTCAATTTAGGTGGAACCGGTAAGAACTTCGCGGCCGGCATGTCAGGTGGAACGGCTTATGTACTGGACCGGGACGGCACATTTGCTTCGTTGTGCAACCGGGAAATGGTTAATCTGGAACCGGTCGAAAATCCGGAAGATATCAAACATCTGAAAAACATGATAGAACGTCACGCCTCCTATACGGAAAGCTCACTGGCTGAAAGTATCCTGCAGCAGTGGAAGAACACCCTTCCGAAATTTGTAAAAGTCATTCCGCAGGATTACAAGCACATGCTGGCCTCCATCGAAAACGCCAAAAATGAAGGGCTCACGGAAGAGGAAGCCATCATGAGCGCTTTTAATGAAACGAAGACGGCGGCAGCGCGAGTAGGAGGAAAATAAACGGCATCGAGATATATAACGTTTGGAGTGAAAGGTATGGGGAAAGCAACAGGTTTTATGGAATATGAGAGGGAAGCCCCTCCTAAAATAAAACCGATGGAACGAATAAAAAACTGGCAGGAATTTCAGCTGGTGATGTCGGAAGAAAAACTGCAGGAGCAGGGGGCGCGCTGCATGGACTGTGCGATCCCCTTCTGTCAGGCCGGTACGACGATGGATGGTTCCGGAGAAATCGGCTGTCCAGTTTACAATCTAATACCGGAGTGGAATGATCTTGTGTACCGGGGGCAGTGGAAAGAGGCTTTAATCAGGCTCCATAAAACAAACAATTTTCCGGAATTCACCGGCAGAGTATGCCCGGCACCGTGTGAAGGCTCCTGTACAGTGGCGTTGAACGATGATCCTGTGACCATTAAATCCATCGAGTTCAATATTGTTGAAAAAGGATTTAAGGAAGGATGGATAAAGGCCGAACCGCCGCAGCAACGCACCGGGAAAAAAGCAGCCGTTGTCGGTTCCGGTCCTGCCGGGCTTGCAGCCGCTGCCCAGCTTAACAAAGCCGGACACCAGGTCACCGTCTTTGAAAAAGACGACCGTATAGGAGGTCTTCTCACTTACGGTATTCCCGATGTAAAACTTTCCTATCATATAATTAAACGCCGTCTTGATATTATGGAAGAAGAAGGCGTGGAGTTTGTCACAAACGCTGATATCGGGGTGACGTATTCAGAAGAAGATCTGAACCGCGATTTTGATTCCGTTATTCTCTGTACGGGAGCGCAGGTTCATCGTGATGTTCCCGCGGAAGGTAGAGGTCTCGACGGAATTCATTACGCGATGGATTTTCTGAGGCCAAATACAAAATCGCTCCTGGACTCCGAGCATCAGGACGGTAACTACATTTCTGCCGAGGGCCGTGATGTCATTGTGATTGGAGGCGGGGATACAGGGGTGGACTGTATTACGACATCCATCCGCCACGGCTGTAACTCCCTGATTCAGTTTGATATCCATCCTGAAAAAGGGGTCGAACGCCCTGAAGATAACCCGTGGCCGCTGTTTCCTGTTGTATACGGCCAGGAAGAAGGGCATAAGGAAGCTGAAGCAGTGTTTGGAGACGATCCACGTGCATATAAAGTCATGACGAAAAAATTCGTCGGCGACGAAAACGGCAGGGTGAAAGAACTTCACACTGTAGATGTCGATACCGTTTACGAAGATGGACAGAAGGTACGAAAAGAAATCCCCGGGACAGAACGGGTTTGGAAGGCTGATCTTGTCTTTCTTGCTGTCGGTTTTACAGGGCCGGAACAGGATCTTCTTGAAAAAATGGAAATTGAAACCGATGAACGAAGTAATGTAGATGCAGCATATGGCGTGTATCAGACGAACAAGGAGCATGTATTTGCTGCCGGAGATAATAGAAGAGGACAGAGCCTTGTTGTATGGGCAATTCATGAAGGCCGCGAAGCGGCACGTGAATGCGATAGATATTTGATGGGCTCCACGAATCTGCCATAAGAGGTGACGGGCTGAGGCCCGCCTCTCTTTTCACAATCAATAAAATTTCACGTACCGTACTTTTATTAGAAAATACTAAAGAATACATGATAAAATAGACAAAACAATGAAACGCAGGAGGAATGTTCGATGACTGGTCCTTTTATAAAAGCATCGTACAAAACCGGCGTGTATGCCGGGGAAAAAATAGATGAAAAAAACGAAAAAACCTTAATGAAAGTGGCTGCTGTGTTGAAACATCCCATGCAGGGAGATCTTCACCAGCCCAAACGTGTGGATGTACCATTGTTTCACGAAAGAAAAGCGCTCGCTGAACACGAAAAAGTCTGGGTTCCGTCGCCGAATGTGAAACCTTTTGAAGAAAATCTTCCATCGTACCGGGATTCTTTGATAAAGGCATTTGAAGATCTGCAGCAGGATTTACTGGGAAGAGGGGATGAGTATTCAGAGAAGTCATTGGAAACAATGGAAAACCTGAAAAAGGATTATGGAATCCATGAATGAAGCATAAAAAGGAACCACATGGAAATGGTTCCTTTTTATTATATCTACGTCTGTTTCTTTTCAGAGGCTGCACTGATGTTATAAAGGCGGATGGAAAGATCAATCAGAAACAGCTCATCTGAATCATCCAGGCTGCATCCTGTCTTTGTCTCAATTTTTCTCAGGCGGTAAGTTAATGACTGCCGGTGAAGATTTAAATCTCTTGCTGTTTGACTGATGTTACCTTTGTTACGGTTGTACACGACAAAGGTGTGGACCAGATCAATGCCGCGTTCACGGGAATAATGGAGCAGTGGGGCAATAATAGCTTCTGTTATACTGCGGAGCTCTTCGTTTTCTGTAAGAGCAAGCAGCGCCCGGTCGAACCTTGTGTTCGCATATGTTGTAATATATCCGGTGCCTTTCTGACGACGGCCGATATCAAGGGCGGAATGCGCTTCTTTATATCCTTCGTGAAAAAAGTCATCTCCGAATGTTTTCGCGATGCCCCATGACATTGAAAAATCAGGGCGTCTCTGCAGTATTCTAAATTCAAGGAGTTCAATAAAAGGATAAGCAGTCTCCACTCCTCTTTCGGTATGGGATTCAACATAAATAATTAATTCTTCTTTCTGGAAAGTAGTCATCGTTTTTGCCTGCAGTGTCCTGCCTGCGTGCTGTACTTCTTCTTCCAACCATTCCCCGATCTGTCTCAGCCATATTTCAAACGAAGGGGCTGATAATATTTCCTTTTCATACAGTTGATCCAGATGTTCCGGCCGGGCAGCTATACATAAATAGGGGATGTTCAAATGATAGCCGAGAGATTTAGCTCTGGAAAGAGCAATATCCTTCGATTCAAATGTTCCCTTTGTCAGACTCCAGACGAAGTCATCTTTTAATCTCATTTCAGTTTCCAGTGCCGCCTGGTCATGGAGGAAACATAACGCTGACGTAGTGACGGCATGTTCAAGTAGAATGAGAATGTTCTCCTGAAAAATATCATCTTCCGGAAGATTGTACGGCCATTCAATCACAATAAATCCCTGAATTTCTCTGGCTCCCTGCACAGTCAGTTGCAGCACCCTTCTCTGGTCCATACGTATCCAGTGCATTTTGTTTGGAAGGGGACCGGAATCAAACGATTCTTCCAGATGAAAATAAAGTGGATCTCCGTGTTGCAGCAGGTGGGCATGCCAGCTTTCTTCGAGTTTCGCCGCACCGGTGCTTTTTGTTTTCAGTGCACCGTGCCTGTCTGTAATCAAAACAGGCATACCGAGACTCCGGGACAGATAGGCTGCAATCTCTGCTGTTCCTTCGCCGTTTAAAATGATTTCCAGCAGTTCTTTGCGGACTTTATCCGAATGGTCTACAAAACTCCGTTCCTGTTGATGCAGCGCAGTAGAAATGGAATGACTGACATCAGCGAAACGAATTTCCCAAGGCAGCTCTATAAGAGGAAAGCCATACGATTCACAATATTTAATGACAATGGATGGTATTTCGATTAAATGTCGGCCGGTTGCAATGATGAGCGCTGCGGCTTGTGCATTCATCACTTCTTTTGTGAAAGCAAGAAGCTTCTGTTCGTCGTTTTCACACCCCATCGCTGCCGTTAACACGACCTCATTTGTTCGGACAAAGTTTTCCACCGGAAGTTCAATGATCGATACCCATTCCACTGGATTGTCCATGCCGGCTGATGTGCTGGTTTTTGGTTCTGCCTGCTCAAGAATCGGAAGCTCGAGCATATCTTTTACGCTGAACATCACGCTACACCCCCCGTCCGTCCTTTCCATCTTGCCTGTCAGATTTGTTTTTATCCATCCTGCTGAAAAGAGAATGGATACTTTTATACAATTTGATGAATGGAATCTTACGTTATCTATCATATGATAAAACCATGAGGAAAGAAAGTACGAAGCAAAAGGGAGTGTTTGTCATGAGAAACGATAAAAATCGAATGATTCAGTCTTCGACCAAAGCAGTGTGGTCCGGAGAGAAAGAATATAGAGCACATGGTGCCACTCAGGTGCCGGTCGTACACAGTGTCGCCTATTCCTATGATGATCTTGATTACTGGTATGACGTAGCCGTCGGACGCGAAGATGGACACATTTACGGCCGCAATACAAACCCTACAGTTGAATCATTTGAACAGAAAATTAAGGAGCTGGAAGGTGCTGAAGCGTCTACAAGCTTCTCAACCGGAATGGCTGCGATCAGTAATTCCCTGTCCACGTTTTTAACTCCTGGAGACCGGATTGTATCAATGAATGATACCTACGGTGGTACAAATAAAATCTTCAGTGAATTTCTGCCGCGGCTTAATATTGATGTAACTCTCTGTGAAACAGGAAATCATCAAGAAATAGAGGAAGAGGTAAGCAAAGGCTGTAAAATACTATATCTGGAAACACCGACAAACCCTACAGTCAAAATTACAGATATTGAACGAATGGTGAGGGCAGCCAGGAAGGTGAATGCGATGGTATTTATCGATAACACTTTTGCCACACCAATTAATCAGAATCCACTCGAATACGGGGTCGATCTTGTGATTCACAGTGCGACCAAATTTCTCGGAGGTCACGCCGACGCTCTCGGAGGGGCGGTATGCGGCAGTCGTGATCTCGTAGAGAAGATTTTTCATTACCGGGAAATTAATGGGGCTACGATGGATCCGATGGCTGCCTACCTGATTTTAAGGGGGATGAAAACTCTTCACCTTCGCCTGAAACAATCCTGCGACTCTGCAATGAAAATAGCAGAATATCTGAAAAATCACGAGCTGGTGGACCAGGTGTTCTATCCGGGATTAAAAGAACACCCCGGTCACGATATTGCAGCCCGGCAGATGAAGCAGTTCGGGGGCATGCTCAGTTTTTCCATGAAAGGCGGGATGGAAGCGGTCCGTGATTTCCTCCCGAAGCTGCAGTACGCTAATCGGGCTGCCAACCTTGGGTCTGTCGAAACGACAGTCGGTCCTGCAAGAACCACAAGCCACGTGGAGAACACTCCGGAAGAACGGGCACAACTCGGCATTCCGGAAAGCCTTGTCCGGTACTCGGTCGGCGTTGAAGACACAGATGACTTGATCGCAGATCTTGAAGCAGCATTTGCCTCGCTGAAAGATACCGCTGTGACGAAAGGGTAACGACAAAGGAGGCTGCACGATGCATTCAACACATTATATCTATCAGAAAGCAGTATCTATCGGGGCGCAGCTTTCCGCATGGCGGCAGCATCTTCACAAGTATCCTGAATTAAGTTTTCAGGAAGAAAACACAGCAGCTTTCGTTAAAGAGAAACTTCAGGAACTGCCGGGCATGATAGTGTATTCCGGAATCGAGGAAACCGGACTGCAAACTGGCGTGATAGGCATCCTGCAGAAAGGAAGCGGTCCTGTTGCTGCACTGCGGGCTGACATGGATGCACTTCCGATACACGAAGAAAATGAGACGTCCTACCGTTCCAGCAGAGAAGACATCATGCACGCGTGCGGCCATGATGCGCATACGACGATGCTGCTGGGAGCTGCACATCTTCTGGCGGAAGAGCAGGAATTTCAGGGTACCGTGAAGTTTATTTTTCAGCCTGCAGAGGAAATGACAGATACAGAAGGACTATCCGGTGCTCCTTATATGATCCGGCATGGGATACTCGAGGATGTTTCCATGGCATTTGCTCTGCATATGGATCCGGAGTATCTTCCCGGTACCATAAGGCTGCATGAAGGTCCGAGCATGGCAAATGTGGATACGTTTCAGGCGGAGATACGCGGAACCGGCGGCCATGGGGCTTACCCTCATCTAGGGACCGATCCATTATGGATGCTGTCCTTTGTCATACAGGCTGTACAGGGAATAACGTCTCGAAGAACGTCACCGCTGCAGCCCGCTGTCATTAGTATCGGCGAGGTGAAAGCTGGTTCTTCGACCAATGTTATTCCCGATCAGGTCACCATGCAGGGAACCTTGCGGAGCTATGACAAAGAAACACGAAAACACCTTGAACAAGAACTGGAGCAGGCTTTTTCCATGGTGACATCGATGGGAGGCGCGTATGAGCTGAAAGTTGAAAAAGGAGAACCCGCGCTTCATAACGATAAAAAGGCTGTTCAGATTTTTCAGGAAACGATCGATCATATGTTCCCGGGGTTCTCCATCAAACGGGAACCATACGGACTGGGTGGAGAAGATTTTGGGTATATGGCGGAGGAAGTGCCCGCCGCAATGTTGTTTCTGGGGGCGGGGTTTCAAGATAAAAACCTGCGCGGTCTGCATATGCCTCGTTTTGATCTGGATGAAGACGTGCTGCCGGCCGGCGCCTCCCTTCTTGCAGGAGCGGCGCTTCAGTATTTTCGCAGCAGCTGAACGATAGACAGAAGGGAGCAGGATACCATGGCACATAAATTGGCATTCATCGGTTTTGGCGGTGTCGGACAGGGGCTTGCTGACATTATTCAGGATAAAGGAAGTTCCCTGATAGAAACGTACGGCGCAGATTTTCAGATTGTCTCCATTGCTGATTTATATAAAGGTTCCCTTCATCACCCGGATGGCTTGGATATACGAGCTGTTTTTGAATCTCTGCATAAAGATGGAACGCTTCATCATTATCCGGAAAAGGAAGGACTGATCAGGGGATGGGATAGTTTAACCACAATTGAAAAGTCCAATGCGGATACAATGGTGGAGATTACATTTACAGATGTACACACCGGCCAGCCGGCCATTGACCACTGTAAAAAGGGATTTGCTGCCGGAAAGAATGCTGTCTTGACAAATAAAGGCCCAGTCGCTCTGGCTTACCAGGAACTGCAGCGGATGGCTGAAGAGCACAATGTTCAGTTTAAATTCGAAGGTACGGTTATGAGCGGAACTCCCGCCCTCAGGATGCCGCTCACTTCTCTGACTGGAAATGAAATAAAAGAAATAAAAGGTATTTTCAATGGTACGACCAATTATATTCTCACCAGAATGGAAACCGGCATGTCATTGGATGAAGCATTAAAAGAAGCCCAGGAAAAAGGCTACGCGGAAGCAGACCCAACGAGTGATCTGGAAGGTTATGATGTCCTTTACAAAGTTATTATTCTGGCAAATGTCATAATGGGGGCCGGACTCACTAAAGACAAAGTTTCCTGCAAAGGTATCACGGAAATAAGCCCTTCAGATATTCAACAGGCTGCATCAGAAGGGAAGAAGTGGAAACTCATAGGAAAAGTAGTGAACGAAGACGGAAGAATTACGGCGGCTGTTGAACCTGAAAAAATTCCACATGATGATCCGCTTGCCGGTATATCTGGAGCATTGAACGCTGTAACGTACGATTGTGACTTATCCGGTCCCGTAACACTGATGGGGGCGGGAGCGGGCATCCCTGAAACCGGATTTGCCCTGTTGGTTGATTTAATAAACATGGAACGAAACCTTGTCTAACATTTCATAGGAAAGGTGGCGGGTAACATGGCAGTAGAAACAGGAAAAGGGAAAATGCTGCTGGCAGGGGAATGGGTGCAGAAAACAGAAGAGATTGATGTCCTAAATCCGGAGAACAATGAGAAAATCGGCTCCATTCCAGCCGGCTCCGCCGATGATATGAAAAATGCGATCGATCTGGCAAAAGAAGGTTCCGACATCGCTGCGAATTTATCAGTCCGGGAACGGATGGATATTCTGACAAAAGCAGCGGATTATATTGAGGAACATCTTGAAGAGTTTGCAAGAACCATTGCTCTGGAAGGGAGCAAGACGATTAACGAAGCAAGAAGTGAAACGACGAGAGCCGCAGAAACGATCCGGATCAGCTCGGAAGAAGCAAGACGCCTTACCGGGGAATCCATCAATTTTGACCAGATGCCTGGCAATACAGACAGAATGGGCTATTATTTCCGCTTTCCGGTAGGTATTATCGCAGCGATAACGCCTTTCAACGACCCGTTAAACCTCATTGCCCATAAGATCGGGCCGGGTATTGCTGCCGGTAATGCGGTGATTATCAAACCGGCTACAGAAACCCCGTTAAGTGCTGTTAAACTGGCAGAAGCGTTTATGAGTGCAGGACTGCCTCCAAAAGTACTGAGTGTCATTACCGGGCGTGCCAGGGATATTGGTGACGTTTTGATTGAAAGCCGGGATGTAAATATGATCAGTTTCACCGGAGGCATGGAAACCGGGGAAAAAATCGCAAAAAAAGCCGGGTTGAAAAGACTTTCCATGGAACTTGGTTCTAATTCCCCGGTTATTGTACGCGCGGATGCAGATTTAAATGCTGCTGCATCTGCCTGCGCCAGCGGAGCTTTTGCAGCAGCCGGCCAGAATTGCCTTTCGGTGCAACGGATTTATGTAGAAGAGGACGTGTATGATACATTCAAAGACCTTTTCCTGAAAGAGACAGCGGAAGTGAAAACCGGCAGCAAATTGTCGGAAGGCACAGACATGGGACCTTTAATCAATGAAAAAGAAGCCATCCGCGTGGAAGAGTGGGTCAATGAAGCGGTGGAAGCCGGAGGCAGCATTTTAACCGGTGGACATCGCAGCGGTGCCCATTATGACCCAACGGTGCTGGAGAATGTGCCGGGTAATGCGGTGATTGTGAAGGAAGAAGTATTTGGCCCGGCGGTTCTTCTTTTTAAAGTGAAAAATCTGGATGAAGCGATTGAACGTTCCAATGATGTGAATTATGGTCTTCAGGCAGGTATCTTTACAACGAACATTAATGCCGCCTTAAAAGCATCCAAAAAACTGCACGTCGGTGGAGTAATGATTAATGACAGTAGTGACTTCCGTATTGATGCGATGCCGTTTGGTGGAGTGAAAGGCTCCGGTCTGGGCCGGGAAGGCGTGGAATATGCCATCAAAGAGATGTCGGAAGAACGGATCATTGCGTTTAAATGGATGGATGAGTAAAAGGAATGGGGCTGCCGCACAGGCATCCCCGCCCCTTTATCACTATGAATGACAGCATTACAGAAAGGGGTGGAAATGTGTTTTACAACGAAGAGTATTTACTAAGAATGAATCATACGAAACAGAAGATGATGGAATACGGCATTGAAGTGCTGCTGGTTTCCAATCCATCCAACATGTTTTATCTGACCGGTTATAATGCCTGGTCTTTTTATGTACATCAAATTCTAGTCGTGATGATTGATGAAGAACAGCCGATATGGATCGGAAGAGAGATGGATGCCCACAGCGCCCAGGTGACAACATGGCTGGATGATAATCATATTATTCCCTATCCGGATGAGTTCGTGCAGTCCACTATTAAACATCCGATGGATTTTGTAGCTAACATCTTGACTGAGATTGGGCAGGGCAACCGCAAAATCGGACTTGAAATGGATGCTTTCTATTTTACAGCGATGTGTTACGAACGGATCACGCAGGGTCTTCCAAATGCTGAATTCCGTAACTTCAGTACCCTCGTAAACTGGGTAAGGCTGATTAAATCCGATGCTGAAATTGAGTGTATGAAAAAGGCTTCAAGAATTCTAGAGAATGCGATGAATGCCGCATATGATACCGCGGATATCGGAATCCGTGAAAATGATGTGGCTGCTGCCATTTATCAGGCACAGATCAGCGGGACTTCGGATTTCGGCGGCGATTACACCTCCATCGTTCCGATGATCCCCTCCAATGAGAATACAGCAAGCCCGCATCTTACCTGGACGGACAAACGGTACAGTTACGGCGATTATCTGACCATTGAAATAGCAGGGGCCTACAAGCGGTATCACACTCCTATGGCGAGAACCATGGCCATCGGTGACGCTCCGGATAAAGTCCGGGACCTGGCGGACGTGGTCATTGAAGGTATCGAAACCACAATGGAACACATTAAACCTGGTATTACAGCAGAAGAAGTGGAGGATATCTGGAGCAGAACCATCGCTAAGCGTGGTTATTTCAAAGAATCCCGGCTCGGTTATTCCATTGGTTTAAGCTATCCTCCGGACTGGGGAGAGCATACAGTCAGTTTCCGCAAAGGAGACCGGACAATCATGCAGCCGAATATGACGTTTCATCTAATGCCCGGCATCTGGCTCGATAATTATGGAGTGGAGATCACCGAATCGATCCGTATTACGGAGAGTGGTTGTGAAACGTTTGCGGATATACCGAGAGACCTTTATATCAAAGAACCATCTCAGGTCAGTTCCTTTACTTCCGGGGAAGGTTCAGCCACGTAAAGCATGCCGCTCTGCAGTCTATTGGTACTGCGGAGCTTTTTTTCTGTTACATAACAAGATTCCATGGAGAAGGCCGGCAGGGCGTGATACGATAGATACGTAGTGTATAAGAAAGAAGGGTGCTTCATGAGTGATAAGTATCTAGGAATGACTGCCTTTACAGCAGTGATTCTGTATCTTCTCCACGTATTTGTTCCCAGTGTCCTTGTTCAGCAGTTATTCAGTGCTATCGCAGCAGTTCTGTTGATTTTTTCCCTATTTAAAATGAATCCTTTAAACCGATCTGTCGTTATCATTCTTCTGCTTATCGGGAGCAGTCTTTTTTATTTCTATAATCCATCGTTTTCCAGGGTATTATACAGCTTTGGTGAAAACATGAATCTTTTAGCCTTGTTTCTCCTCATTCCGTTTTTTGGGATTGTAATGTCGGAAGCAGGTTATCTGCAGGCACTGCAGGCCTTTTTTCTGGAAAGGGAGAAACGGCATGCCTCTCATCCATATAGAACAGGGTTTATCTTAACTGCTTCGATGGGATCCATTTTAAACCTCGGATCAATGCCGCTCGTCTATAATCTAGGATACGAAAGTTTTTCCGCTTTTGAAAATAAACGGTTCGGCATTACGTTGCTGAGAGGTTTTGGATTTTGTATGCTTTGGTCTCCTTATTTCATTAATGTCGGCCTCATTTTAAGTTTATATGACCTTTCCTGGGGAAGGATCGGCATCTTCGGCTTGATCCTGGCCTTGATTTATGCGTTAATCGTGTGGCTTTTTTTCCGTGTGACGGTATTTTCAGGCGAACATTGGGTGAAAAATCAGCAGCCAGCGGTCCAGGACAAAGGCCGGATCAAACATGGATTATGGATGCTCGGTATTTATATTTTGATATTATTAATGCTGTCTTTTGTAATGGAGTTTATCCTCCCTGTTTCCATGCTGACAGCAGTATCTCTTACGGCGCTCTTTCTGCCCGTCATCTGGTCGGGCGGAGCAGGAATGGTACGTACGTACATACAGGGTGCGGCGCAGCACGTTACTCATTCCTTTCACCGTCTATACAATGAAATTGGTATATTTATCACGGCTGGTTATTTTGGTGAGGCGCTGTCCTTAAGTGACGCGGGCAAATGGTTATCGGGGATGATGATGAAAGGGTCCGGAGGAATCATTCCCCTGTTCATTCTATTGTTAATCGCTGTGGCAATGGCATTGGCTTTTGTCGGGATCCATCCTGTTATTATTGTACTTGGATTCGGTAGTTCGCTGCAGCCTGAACAATTCGGCGTTGATCCGGCTTTCATGGGGTTGATGCTTCTGACAGCGTGGATGCTCGCTGTGCAGGTGTCTCCATTTTCAGGTTCCGTATTAATGGCTTCTCATCTAATGAAAGAAAAGCCCCGGCATGTCATTCGCAAAAACGCACCTTTTATTGCGGCGGTGACAGTAGTTCTGACAACAGTTCTCAGTACGATGCATTGGTGGGCGTTATTATAATGATAGATTGGAAGGGAAAATGATGCTGGAACGATCTTCTTTGTGGATGAACTATGTGCTGGTAATCATCGTCATGATGTTGTGGGGGATGAATGTAGCTGCGCTTAAAATTCTGGTTGAATATATGGAACCAGCCGGGATGCAGGCGTTGCGGATATTTGCTGCCGGCGTGGTTCTTCTTCTTATTATTGCTTATAAAGGAGAATGGAGGACCTTTTCGCTGCATGAATGGAAGCATATGAGTATCGCATCAGTACTGGGTATCATCCTTCACCATTTCTTTCTGGCCGCCGGTCTTGCCAACACATCGGCTGTGAATACATCTTTGATTATGGCGCTTGTCCCTCTAACGACAGCCATTCTTGCTATGCTGCTTCTTCATGATTCGGTGACAAAGCTTAAAATAACGGGTGTGATAGTTGCGTTGGCAGGGGCTGTTCTGATAAGTGCTGCCGGCAGCGGTCCAGCGGTCAGCCGGTTATCCATCGGAGATGTTTTTGTTTTTATCGCGATGTTTTCCCAGGCTGCCAGCTTTGTATATATAAGAAAGGCCACCCATACACTGGGATCGAGGGAATTAACCGGTTTTATGTTTTTGATTGGATCTGCTGGTTTATTTGCCGTCAGCGTAGCGATGGAAGACGAAGGAATAACGTCGGCTTTCTCAGCTCCGCTCTGGGTATGGGCTGTTTTTACAGGGTCAGCGGTACTGGCAACCGCCCTCGGCCACCAAATATTCAACCGGTCGATTCAAAGGATAGGGGCAGGGGAAACGGCGGTATTTAACAATTTTGTTCCGTTTTTTGGAATGATCAGCTCCGCTTGGTTTTTAAATGAAGCGATTTACCCCGGGCAGCTGGGAGGGTTTTTTTTCATTGTTGTTGGCGTGCTTCTGGGAACAGGCTATGTCGAACAGAAATGGCTGCAGCATAAAAAAAGGCATCTATTCAAGAATGATTAACGTGGTTTTTTCGTCTCTTTGGGGTAAAGTTTGATCACCTTTCTGGCATGGGCAAGTAAGCTTAGCAGAACGTTTCATTATATATGGAGTAATTGAGCAGAAATGTATAGCACCTGCACGTGATGATCTTAGGAATCAAAACAACATGGGGTCACTCCGAGATACGTGCAAAACTAGGACATAGTAAGGATAAATATTCCATATCTTCATATACTGTCAACGGAAATATAAAACATTACTTTTCATGTTTATAAAACGCCACAGCAGCTTCAGCCATTTCAAGTATCTTATCGTGTAACCCTTTCGGTTCAATTACCTTTATTTGATCTGCAAACCCCAATATATATCCCTTGGCTTCGTCCTCGGTATCAAACGAAAGTTTGACAGGTATCCAGCCTTCCTGATCCCTACTTTCAACAATTTGAACAAATTGTCCCGAGAATTTTAGCCATGCCAAGATAGACGGTGCCACCTCCACCCACACTTCGTAACGAGGCAGGCTTTCTATAAATGCTTTAGTAGAAGATTCCCAATACTGCACAAGATTAAAATCCTTAGGTCTTTCAAATGTTTCTTCTACCGGCGTTGCGGACCGTACCCGTGATGCCCTGTAAATTCGGATGTCATCGTTCTCTTTGGAAGCAATAAAATACCAACGACTTCCCTTGGCCACAAGTCCAAGGGGTTTTATAACACGTTCATTCGTTTTTCCATCCGCACGTTGATATTCAATTTGTAATTTGTGTTCGTTCCAAATTGCCTTTTTAAGGACTTCGAAAGCCACCATTTTTTCTTTTTGTTCAAACCATGTAGTCATGTCAACATGAATACGATTCCAGACATCTTTAGCGTTTTCACGGTAAATGGAAGGAAGCGAAGCGATCAATTTATTCCTGGCTTCTTCGGATGTACGGGCCAAGCCCAAATCATCAAGTAATTGTGTAGAAGAAGGAACAAATAACGCTCGGATTTCAGATTCCTTTAAACCTGTTAAATTGGTTTGATAATCCTCCAATAATGACCAGCCACCGTTTTTCCCCCGTTCTGCTAAAACCGGGATACCGGTTCCACTTAAAGCCTCCATATCTCGATAAATGGTTCGTTCGGAAACCTCCAGCTTCTCTGCTAATTCTTTAGCTGTCATTTGTCCTTGTGATTGTAATAATAAAAGTATAGATACAAGTCGGTCCCCTCTCATCAACCGCACCCTTTTTTATAAATTTGTTATGTTTATTTAATAAAATATGACATAGGTTGTCAAGAATATTCATGTATATTAAGGATAACTCATTGGGATCACTGTTCCATTTGAAAACTTATGGTTGCAGTTCACAACAAATAAAGTTTTAGCCAGGAGGTGCAGCAGGTGATGCACAATCACATCATTTTACGCGATGTCAACGAAAATAATTTAAAAGACATTTCCCTTGAAATCCCGAAAAAGAAAATCACCATATTTACGGGTGTATCAGGATCTGGGAAGTCATCTATCGTCTTTGATACGATCAGTAAGGAAGCCCAACGGCAATTGAACCAAACCTTTACGACATTTATCCAAAATCGATTACCCAAATATACTCAACCGGACGCTTTGTCCATCGAGAATCTTTCCCCTGCTATGGTGATTGACCAAAAGCGTTTAGGTGGAAATGCTCGTTCAACACTTGGTACGGTCACAGATATCTATTCATGGCTGCGATTGTTATTTTCTCGTATTGGAAAACCGTTTATTGGCGAATCCAAAGTGTTCTCCTTCAATAATCCGGAAGGAATGTGTCCGGAGTGCCAGGGAATCGGACGAAGGATAGAGCCGAATGTAGAAAAGTTATTTGATACGACAAAGTCACTTAATGAAGGAGCGATTTTGTTTTCCACTTTCTCCGTGGGGACTTGGTACTGGCAGAAGCATTTGAACTCAGGTATATTCAATCCGGACAAAAAATTAAAAGATTACACAGATACAGAATGGCAAACGTTACTACATGGGAAAGACAAGAAAATCGTATTACCCTTAAAAAATGAACCCGTCAAGTATTTTGAAGGCGTTATAGACAGGTTTAGACGCATGTACTTGAAAAAAGAGATCAATCAATTATCGAATAATGTTAAGAAGTTTATCATCTTATCACATTGCACGGCATGCAATGGAACTCGATTAAGCCAAGAAAAATTGATGGTTATAACATTGCTCAGTTCGCTTCGATGGAAGTAGGAGAATTGAGCAAGGTAATCGAAACGATAGAGGATCCAATAGCAATCCCTGTCATTTCCAACATTGCAAGTAGATTACTTAATTTGATGGACATGGGGCTTTATTATCTTACACTGAATCGGGAAACATCAACTTTATCGGGCGGTGAATCACAGCGCGTTAAAATGATACGACATCTCAATAGCAGTTTGACGGACATGATTTACATTTTCGACGAACCGAGTATTGGACTGCACCCTCGTGATGTACATAGGCTCAATGACATGCTGCAAAAACTCCGGGACAAAGGAAACACCGTGATCGTAGTTGAACATGACCGGGATGTTATTGCAATCGCTGATTATATTGTAGATGTTGGACCGCGGGCAGGCACAAACGGAGGAGAAATAGTTTATGAAGGAAGTGTTCTTGGGTTGTACGATGCTAATACATTAACCGGAAGATATATAAAATCTAGACAACTGATAAAAAAGGAAAGCCGCAAACCCAACGGATACCTTCCCATTGTCGAAGCCTCAAAACACAATCTAAAGAACGTGACTGTTGATATTCCATGCGGTGTACTTACGGCAATTACTGGCGTGGCAGGTTCAGGAAAAAGCACATTGATTTTTGATGAGTTTGTAGCACAGCATCCAGATGCCATTGTTATCGACCAAAAGCCTGTAGGTACCTCAATTCGGTCAAACCCGGCGACATATACGGGCATTATGGATGCCATTCGAGATACCTTTTCGCACGTTAACAAGGTAAGTAAATCACTTTTTAGTTTTAATTCAAAAGGGGCTTGCCCGGAATGCCAGGGGAATGGATTTATTTATACGGACCTTGCATTTCTTGAGGATATTAGAACTACTTGTGAAACTTGTCATGGTAAACGGTTTAAAGATGAGGTTCTTCAATATAAGTTAGATGGAAAATCCATTTCAGATGTTTTAGACATGACGGCATTTGAGGCACTGCAATTTTTTGAAAGAGAAGACATTTGCCGTACATTACAGGCACTACATGATGTAGGCTTAGACTATCTAACATTGGGACAGCCGTTAAGCACCCTTTCGGGCGGAGAATGCCAACGGATTAAACTTGCCGATGAGTTACACAAACATGGATACGTCTACATTTTGGATGAACCAACGACAGGTCTGCATATGTCGGACATCACTAACCTGCTTAACATTTTAAATCGCCTCGTTGAAAACGGAAGTTCTGTGATTGTGATTGAGCATAACATGGATGTCATTAAACAAGCGGATTGGATTATCGACCTTGGTCCTGATGGAGGACGCAAGGGTGGGAAAATTATGTTTGAAGGCACGCCTATGCAATTGACTAAAGAAGGACAATCATTAACGGCACGGTATCTAAGAGAAGATTGAACGGCTTTTAGTATCCACCTATTTAAAAGACTTAATATGACATAAGGTGTCAACATTATAGATTATACTATAGATATTACGAATTGAAGCAATGGAAAAATATTTTAATTATGTAAAGTGAGGAGAATGTAAATGAAATCTTTAAAGGGACAAATAGCTTTGGTAGCTGGTGGAACAAGAGGTGCAGGACGTGGCATTGCTATGGAATTAGGTGCTGCAGGAGCTACTGTCTATATCACTGGCCGTACGACAAGACACGAGATTTCTGAATACGGGCGCCCTGAAACGATTGAAGAAACAGCTGAATTGGTCAATCAGTTAGGCGGTCAAGGTATAGCAGTTCAAGTTGACCATCTTATACATGAAAAAGTACAGACCTTAATAGAAAGAATTGAGAAAGAACATGGAAGGTTAGATATACTAGTAAATGATATTTGGGGAGGTGAGTATCTCGTTGACTGGAATAATACGAGAGTATGGGAGCATTCGCTGAAAAAAGGCTTAAGAATGCTTCGTTTAGCTATCGATACTCATTTGATTACGAACCACTACGCATTACCGTTGCTCATCAAAAACGAAGGCGGACTTGTCATTGAAATGACCGATGGTACAAAAGAGTATAATAGTGAGAACTATCGCTTACCAATGTTTTATGATCTAGCGAAAAGCTCAGTCATCCGTATAGCAGAAGGGCTCGCTCACGAATTAAAACAGCATAATTGCACAGCTGTCTCTTTAACCCCAGGCTGGATGCGATCCGAAATCATGCTTGAAGAATATAGTGTCTGTGAAGACAACTGGTACGAGGCCACTAAAAAAGAACCCCATTTTGCTATTTCAGAAACAACCCGTTTTGTAGGAAGAGCCGTTGTAGCCCTCGCAGCGGATCCTAAACTTTCACGATGGAACGGCCAATCTCTTTCAAGTGGACAGTTGTCTAAAATTTATGGATTCACAGATTTGGATGGTTCACAGCCAGATAGTTGGCGGTATCTCGTAGAAGTTCAAGATGAAGGCAAGCCAGCTAATGTAGAAGGTTATCGATAAGGGAGTGCTCAAAATAGGATCAAACAAAGAAAGGGTCTATTCTTAATAACATTATAGGTTAAAAATTAAAAGTTTTGTTCCGGTTCAATCTAACACAACACAATATTAATTGTGTTGTGTTAGCGGTTGGAAAACCTTACATTGGCTCTAGTTTATGCAACACAATTTATCAGAAGGCGTTAGATTTACAACGCAACACAACTTATGGAGGGCTGTACATATGGAGTTTCTTAACGAGTTCACATCTTATCTCCAGCAACAAGCCAAAAGTAACATTACCATCAAAGGATATAGGCAAGATATAAAAAAATACTTCGAGTGGTTTCACAACTCATATGGTAAAGAATGTAAATCTTTGTACCGTGAAAATGTATTGGAATATGTTAGCTTCTTAAAAAATATCAAGAGACAAAACGCAAAAACAATCAATCGAAAGATTAGCAGTCTTTCCAAGTTTAATGTCTTCCTCATTGAAACAAATACACAGAGCGATATCGTCGTAGATAAATCGGACATGTTAAAGGTTCAAACCTCTTACGCTTCCCCAACGAAAGTGACAGAGGTTGAGGTAAAACAGTTTTTGCAAAATGTGTTGGAAAGTAGTAACAAGCGAAATTATGCCATCGTCGTCCTTATGGCTTACACCGGACTCCGTATTTCTGAGGCACTTACCATTAAATTAGATGATTTTAATTTGCAAACCGGCGAATGTATTATCCGAAATGGAAAAGGAGACAAGCAAAGGGCTGTGCTCTTTAACAGTAAGGTTACTCTTGCCCTAAAACAATATTTAAAAATACGAGATAAATACGTGACTGCAGAGCATTCGCCTTTTCTTTTTCTCAGCAAAAAACGGGACAGGTTAGATCGGACAGTCGTGAATCGCATATTTAAGCATTTTAGTGATTCGGTAACCCCTCATCAATTACGCCATTTCTTTTGTTCGAATGGGATTGAAAAGGGACTTAGTATTCATGAGGTGGCAAACCAGGCAGGTCATTCAAATGTTCATACGACTTTACTGTATACTAATCCGGATCAAGCAAAATTAAAAAATAAAATGGAACTGCTTTAAACATCCTTAAAAACTGGGGGACTTTCTATGTCAGCCATTGATCGAACGGCATACCCACGTTTCAAACGTAACTTCAGCAAAAACGAATTAGATAAGGTTTACACACCCACGTTAGAGGAGTTGCAATGGATTCGTAGTATTGCCCGTGGATCTTCTACTGCCCTTAACCTTACGGTTTTGCTGAAGTGCTTTCAAAATCTCGGATACTTTCCTAAATGGAATGATATCCCATCCACGATTATTACACATATTCGAAACTGCTTTCATCTCGATGATCAAGTAAAGATTGGCTATCAAAACAATCGAACCCTCTATCGCCATTATCAATTTATCCGTGAATATATCAACGTTCGCCCTTATGGAAAGCAGGCACAGAGCGTGGCCATTCATGCGATTCGACAATCAGCCGAAACCATGGATCATCCGGCTGATTTAGTGAGTGTGGCGGTAGCTGAACTGGTGAATCAATCGTATGAACTCCCGGCTTTTAGCACGTTGGACCGGTTATCTCGACGTATTCGGCGGCTCATCAATGAACAGTATTTTCACAACGTTTTGGAACAGTTACCTAAAGAAGAATTCCAACACATCGAACAGTTGTTACATAAAGACGGAGACCATTTTTACAGTCCGTATAATCGCCTGAAGCAGTTACCTAAGAAACCCAATCTGTCCCAAATCAAAGAACAAATTGACCTCTACCATTGGTTGCTATCGTTTGGAGATGGGAACAAATACTTGGAGGGCATCCCTCCCGTAAAAATCAAACATTTTGCCGGACAAGCGAAAGTGTTGGATGTCCAAGAAATCAAAGACTTTGGCGATGCCAAACGTTATACGCTTGTGTTGTCGTTGATCAACGATGTTCAGATGAAAACCAGGGATAACCTCGCCACGATGCTGATGAAACGCATGGGAAATCTCCATAATGCTGGCAAAGACGAATTAGAACGGATTCGTAACCAGCAACGAGAAAAGACCGAGCATCTCGTTTCAACATTCACGGAAGTTCTCTATGCTTTGGAGGAGGATCCTTATGCCGAGGATGCCGGGCAAAAAATCAAAAATGTTTTGGAAGCACGAGGGAATGTCCGTACCCTGCTGGATGACTGTGAAGCCGTAGCGTCATATCATGGCAATAATTATTTGCCCCTGATTCTCCAATTCTTTCGGTCTTATCGCTCCACCTTGTTCCGTTTGACAGAAACCCTAACCCTGACATCGACGAGTCAGGATACCTCCGTCCTACAAGCTCTGGATTTTATCATGGAGCACCATCATCGAAAAACCAATTGGTTGCCGGACGACGTTGATTTATCTTTTGCGACAGAGCAATGGAAACGAACGGTAAGGGTGAAACAAAGCGGTGAATGGAAGCTTCACCGCAGGCATTTGGAGGTTTGTGTCTTTTCCTACATCGCTCAGGAACTGAAAACCGGAGACATTTCCGTGCAAGGTTCAGAAGTCTATGCGGATTATCGTGATCAATTGTTAAGTTGGGACGAATGCCAACCGATGCTGAAAGAATACTGCCATGAAATGGGCTTTCCCATGGATGGCAAGGGATTTGTGAAACAGTTAAAAGTGTGGATGACCCAACAATCAAAAGATGTCGACCATGCGTATCCTCAAAAAGAGCACATTGTAACCATCAATGCCGATGGTCAGCCCATTTTGAAAAAACCACCAAGGAACAAACCCGGTGCGACATTCAAACGTTTGGAAACTTCCATCGAGGAACATATGCCTGAGCATCATGTCATCGATATGCTTGGTAATGTGGACCATTGGGTGAACTGGAGTCGTCACTTTGGCCCTCTTTCGGGTTCAGAACCAAAGTTGGAGCGTCCGAAAGAACGATATATCTTGAATACATTTACGCACGGGTGTAATTTGGGACCCAATCAAGCAGCACGGCATATGCGAGAAAATATCACGCCCAAAACGCTTTCCTTTGTTCATCAACGCCATGTTACGACGCAGAAATTGGACAAAGCGAATCAAGATATTATCAATGCTTATGCAACCTTGGATCTTCCCAAGCGATGGGGAACCGGACAGACAGCTGCAGCTGACGGCACCCAGCGTGATACGTATGAGAACAATTTGCTTGCTGAAAATCATATTCGTTATGGAGGGTATGGAGGCATTGCTTATCATCATATTTCAGACAACTATATCGCTTTATTTAGCCATTTCATCCCTTGTGGCGTATGGGAAGCCGTGTATATAATTGAAGGCCTTTTACAGAACGAGTCCGATGTTCAACCAGATACGCTGTTTGCCGACACGCAGGGGCAATCCACACCGGTCTTTGCGCTCAGCTATTTATTAGGCATCCAACTCATGCCTCGCATTCGGAATATCAAAGCCTTAAAATTTTACCGTCCCACAAAGGATACAACATATGAGCATATTGATGCGTTATTTAGCGATGACATTGATTGGTCATTAATCGAAACGCATTGGCAAGATCTTATGCGGGTCGTGCTTTCTATAAAAGCCGGGAAAATGTCGTCGCCTCTCCTTCTTCGGAAGCTTAGCAATTATAGTCGCAAAAATCGCTTGTATCAAGCCTTCCGTGAACTCGGACGTGTCGTTCGTACCGTTTTCTTATTATTCTACATCTCTGATATGGATGTAAGAAAACAAATTACAGCCGAGACCAACAAAGTCGAAGCTTTTCATGGCTTTTCGGAGTGGCTTTCATTCGGTGGGAAAGGAATAATCGCTACCAACGACCCGGAGCAGCAAGAAAAGATAATAAAGTACAATGAATTGGTATCCAATGCCTTGATCTTTCATAATGTTGTGGATCTTACGAATGTATTACGTTTTTTATCAGGGGAGGGTTATGAGGTACATGCTGATGATATTAACCATCTAAGCCCTTACTTGATGAGCCATATTAAAAGGTTTGGAGAATACACGATTAACTTGGAGATAGCACCTCATCCAGTTGATGGACGATGCTCGCCTTATCCTTTAATAACTTGGAAAATTATTTAAAAGAAAACCTGGTCTAAATTCTACAATGAAAAAGGAATTGGACAACTTAAGGCAAGGAGGATGTCACTTATGAAGAACAATGAAAAGATGGTCCAAGCTAACGGGGTCGATCTCTGTGTCGAGACTTTCGGTAATCCCGAGGATCCCGCAATCATTCTTATTAGCGGTGCTCCGTTGGCTTGCTCCATGCACTGGTGGGAGGACGTGTTCTGCAAACGTCTCGAAGCAGGACCGCGATTCGTTATTCGTTATGACGCCCGCGACTTCGGCCGATCCGTCACTTACGAACCAGGGGATCCGCAGTATAGCCTCCGTGATCTGGCTGCAGACGTTGTCGGCCTTCTCGATACTTTCGACCTGACCAAAGCTCAAATCTTAGGTTTCGGAGTAGGCGGATGGATAGGCCAACTGGTGGCACTTGATTATCCAGATCGGGTGGCATCATTAACTCTCATTTCAACAAGACCCAATGCTCAAGGTCCTACGGATCCCGACCTTCCAGAGCATTCGGAGGAGTTCATGGAACACATTAGAGAATTGCCGGAGCCAGATTGGTCAAATCGAGCCGAAACGATCGATTACATTGTCGATTTTCAACAGGCACTTTCCAATTCGCATTACTTTGACAAAGCAACAAAACATGACCTTGCAGTTCGTATATTTGATCGCACCGCAAACATTGCTTCAAGCATGAAAAACCCACCTCATATTGACAAGGGAGATCGTTGGAGGGAACGACTCGGAGAAATGAGTGCCCCGACACTTGTGATTCATGGCACCAATGACCCATTTTTTCCCTACGGAAATGCCCTTGCACTAGAAAAAGAAATTCCTGATGCCCAATTGATTACCTTGGAACAGGTTGGCCACGAGCTGCCCAGGGAAGTTTGGGACGATGTTATTCCTGCCATTTTACGGCACACAGAAGCCGATTGACAGTATCCGGAGCGAACTATGTCTCCTGCACTGGAAACAAAGAAACTGAAATGGTCAGCCTTCCCGTCGATTAAGACGAACAAATCGACCGAATTTCATAAGGACTATGGAGAAGTATTCGATGTCAACCACACCTTTTAGAGAAAGGACGATGACAATGAACAAGGAAAATATTCATTTGGTAAAAAACAAGATTGCTCGTCCAAACGTTGTCTCTCAAGATGAGTGGTTCAGAGCGCGTGAGGAACTTCTCGTCCAGGAGAAGGAAGTTAGACGCGCACAAGATGCCTTGGCTGCGAAACGCCGCAGGCTGCCGATGGTGAAAATCGATAAGGATTACGTTTTTGAAGGTCCGGACGGTAAAGAGAGTCTAATGAATCTCTTCGACGGGCGTCGCCAACTTATGATCTATCACTTCATGATGGAACCGGGATCGTCTCACCGTTGTCCCGGCTGCTCGTTTTTAGTTGATAATATCGGCCACTTAGCCCATATACATGCCCGTGACACCACCTTGGCCTTGGTGTCCCGTGCGCCACTGACGCAGATTGAGCCGTATAAACGTCGTTGGACGATACCTTGGTATTCATCGTACGGCAGCGATTTCAACTTCGACTTTTGGGCCACCCATGAAGGTGGCGAGCAGGGTGGTGTGAGTGTATTCCTCCGGGATAATCACCATGTCTTCCACACTTATCACACAACGGACCGAGGTACCGACATTCTTTTCGGCTTATACAACTGGCTTGACATGACCCCATTCGGACGACAAAGAGGACTGGGAGGACTCGCCCGAGGGATGGCCGCAAACCCCACGGTACGAGTGGTGGCGCCTCCATGACGAATACGATCACTCTAAAGACTTCGACTGCTGTTGCCATTCGAGAAAGGACCACTCTTAAGCGTTTCGTTTTTGCTCCAGTGCCATAGGGACACAATTGCTTTATGATTTGCGTTTTATTCAGCCGTCTTAAGAAGCTTAAGATGGTTTTGTTTTTCTATCGTGAAATCTTGAGAGATATTGTGGAAGCGGGCGTTCGGGATGGATAATGATGCGTTTAATTCCATATATTGAAAATGCGGCCCCAACATTGAAGGGTGATGCTTTTAGCCCTCTTTCTTCGGCGGGGGGACCGGATCAAACCCTCCAGGGTGAAATGGATGGCATTTACTGACTCTTTTTACCGTAAGCCAGGCTCCTTTCCATGCACCATGTATCTGAACTGCTTCCATTCCATACTGCGAACAGGTCGGATAAAACCGGCAGGAAGGGGGAGTGAACGGAGAGATACATGTCCGATATGCTTTGATCAGAAACAGCAGTACTTTTTTCATCATACAGCCTCCTTTAGCACAAAGAAGCTGCGGTTCCGTTTCAAGAGGGACCGCAGCTATTATTCCGGTTCCGGGTGTCCGTTTAACTTCCAATGACAGGAGGTCCGATCAGCTGACGAAAAAGGTTGTTTTCGGCTGCAGCGCAGAGCGAAGCACACCTAATTCTTCTTCATTCAGACGGATCATCGGCAGGCGGACATCCGCAGAGATAACGCCCTGCAGCTCAAGAGCCGCCTTAATCGGCGCGGGACTCGGAGCAATCGTGAAGGTTTTCATCGTCGACAGCATTTCCCGGTGACATTTCGATGCATATTGAGGATGCCCGTGTACAAAGCTTTGGACCATGTCCTGCATCTCGTTACCAAGGACATGTGCCGCTACGGATACAACCCCGGTTCCTCCGATCGACATGATCGGAAGTGTCAATGTATCATCTCCGCTGTACACATGAAAATTATCCGGTGTACGTTCGATAATGTCAGCGATGGCGTCCAGATCACCGCTCGCTTCTTTCACCGCAGTAATATTTTCGATGGCGGAAAGTTCAATAATGGTTTCGGGGTTCAGACCTGCGGCACTGCGGCCGGGAATGTTATACAACATGACCGGCAGACGGGTGGATTCAGCAATTTTTTTGAAATGAAGGTACATGCCTTCCTGAGAAGGTTTGCTGTAATACGGAGTTACCAGCATGACACCGTCCACGCCTGTTTTTTCCGCTTTTTTGGTCAGTTCCACAGACGCTTTGGTATTATTGCTTCCCGTGCCGGCAATGACAGGGATACGTCCATTCACGACTTTTACAACGTGTTCAAACAGCGTGATCTTTTCTTCTGTCGATAACGTCGGGGATTCTCCGGTCGTACCTGCAATGACGAGGCTGTCTGATCCATTTGAAATAAGATGGTTTACCAGTTTCGTTACCGCGCTGTAATCCACTTCCTCCTGCTCATCAAAAGGCGTAACCATGGCTGTGCTTATTCTTCCAACGTTCATTTTATCCATCACCCTCCGCAAAATTAAAATCGTATTATATTATATATATGACAGACGGATGAGGGCTGGTTCCCGCAAACTGCTTTCGCGCATAAAAAAACAGCAGTGGGAGGGTTCCCAATGCTGCATGAACGTTTCAAACCGTTTATGCGTGAGATAGCCCTCCATATAACGTAAAACGTTATATGACAGTTACGTATCTGTTCAATACGCAACCAGCTGCAAGTTCATGAGAAACTTTCAGCTTCGGCAGATTCCCCTTTCAACAGTATTCAAAGGATCCCATGCTCCTCGTACTGCTTACTGATGGTTTCTGCACCTCTACCCTCACTTCTTTTTAGAAGCAGGAATGTTATTAAGTTATCTTTAGCTTAACAGAAATAATGGCTGGGTGCAATCTATTTTTCAGCCTCGAATCCCCCGAGTAGAACAAAATGGGAAAAGAGATTCTACAATTTTTTTTAAAATACGTTTTATTTTAAGGAAGATTTGCTTTATAATGATCAGAGGGAACAAACCATGCATGGGGGGCTGTCTGGAAATGTCTCAACTTCAGCAGATTGCACTGGAACTTCCAGAAGATTTATATTCTGAAATAGAGCACTTAACCGAAGAGGAAAAAGATTCGTTTTTCCAGGAAGTACTGCAGGAAAAGATCGATCAGCGGAAATCTACGGATTTTCACAACCGCATGAAACAGGGATATCTAGAGATGGCTCAAATAAATATGCAGCTTTGCAGGGAATTTGAAGAAGCAGAAGAGGAAGCTCTCCGGGAAGGAGAGAAACTGATTTATTCCGCAGAGAATGAATAAAGACTCCCTCTTCGGCATATCCTGTAAACGGGACCGGTGAAGGAGGTGAATGGATGATTTGAGCGATACGAGTCATAATCATCACCAAACCAAAAAAGTTGTAAAGCGTGGAGACGTTTTTTTTGCTGACCTTTCACCGGTGGTAGGATCGGAACAAGGCGGCGTCAGACCTGTGCTGATTATACAGAACGATATCGGCAACAGGTTCAGTCCGACCGTCATTGTTGCCGCCATTACAGCACAGATAAAGAAAGCAAAACTCCCCACCCACGTGGAAATTGACGCAGACAAACATCGTTTTGACCGTGATAGTGTTATTCTGCTGGAACAGATCCGTACCATAGACAAACAACGGTTAACAGACAAGATTACACATTTGGATGACGATACGATGGAACGGGTAAAAAAAGGTCTCGCCATCAGCCTCGGTGTAGAAGAGGAACTCTAGAAAATCCAGCTTCATGAATAGTCATACATATCAAAAAGATAGCATGCTTCCTGTTTCCGGGAAGCATGCTATCTTTGTTACAATAAACGGTACATTTTGCTGACAAAGGAGAAATGACATATGAATGACGTGATAAAAACAATTCTTGACCATCGATCTGTCCGAAAGTTCAGCAGTGAACCGGTTGGACAAAAGGAAAGGACACAGATCGTCCGAGCCGCGCAGGCCGCTTCAACTTCCAGTTTTCTGCAGGCCTATTCCATTATTGGTGTAACCGAACAGGAAAAAAAAGATGAACTGGCTGCATTGGCAGGAGGGCAGGAGTATGTCGCGGAAAACGGATTTTTTATGGTATTCTGCGCCGATTTTTCGAGACACCAGTCGGCTGCTTCTCTGCAGGAGAAAAGAATCGACGAAGCGGTGGAAAGTACTGAAGGATTCATGGTTGCAGTGATTGATGCAGCACTTGCTGCCCAGAATGCGGCAATTGCAGCAGAGTCACTTGGTCTTGGCATCTGTTATATCGGAGGTATCCGGAATAACCTCGAGACCGTTCATTCGCTCCTTAAGACCCCCTATCAGGTACTTCCGCTGTTCGGTATGGCAATAGGATATCCGGAAGAACAGCAGGAACAGAAACCAAGACTGCCTGTGGAAGCTGTTTATCATGAAAATACATACAACCAGGATAAACATGTCAACGATCAGCTGCGAAGCTATGATGAAACAATTCTGGATTATTACCGGTCCCGTACCAACGGTAATAAAGAAATAACCTGGACAAGCCAGGCCGCTTCCACTCTTTCGAGGTCCAAGAGACTGTATCTCAATTCTTTTGTAAGACAAAAAGGCTTCTTGACCGGACGTATATAGGAAGATGTCTTTATTTCGGAAGATGGCAGATGCTTCTTTTTTTCGGTAAAAATGTGAAAATGTAAAAGAATGTGGGGGAGTATGGCGGAAAATTGTTATAATGGCTGTATAGATGGTTTTGCATCAGGAAGGAACGATACCGATGTGGAAAAAAGGAATAAAAACAGTCATCATCTTCGTGCTTATGTTCAGTCTCATAACGATCTGGTCGATTGAAAAATGGTCCCAGACTGTACAGGGAGAACTCCCTTCCAAAACGGCTGTTATTTTACATGCCGTCAATCATAACATTGTAACACTCGATACTGACATTTCCCTTCCAAATGTTGTTACACCGGATGGAACAGGAGAAGACGGGGTTACGATGGAACGGGAAGATACAACGATTAAAGCGGGGGAAAAGGCCGAGATTCCGGTTAGAATCTACAGCTATTCCAATACGGAAGATGCCCCCGTGATTGTGTATTACCATGGCGGTGCTTTTCTCGAAGGCTACGGGAGCCTTGAATCCCACAATAATATTATCCGCTCCCTTGCTGCGAAAACCGGAGCGGTTGTCATCAGTCCGGGATACCGGGTGGCACCGGAATATGCTTTTCCCACAGCAGTGGAAGACAGCTATAAAGCCCTGCAGTGGGCCCGCAGCAATGCTGAAAAATATGGCGGTAATCCGGACAGAATCGCTGTTGCCGGCGACAGTTCGGGAGGAAACCTTGCTGCTGTTACAGCGATGAAGGCAAGGGATGAGAAGGGCCCTGATCTATTCGCCCAGCTGCTTTATTATCCGCTTACGACGTTCCGTGATACCGAATTTGATTCGAGAATAACCTATGACAGCGGTTATTATCTTCTTTCCAGACAGATTATGTTAAAAGCCAGAGAGGCCTATACTCCCAAAGAGCAGATGTGGGATAATCCATATTCTTCTCCCCTTGATGCAGAAAACCTGAATGGACTGCCTCCCGCTTATATTGTCACAGCTGAATATGACCCGTTGCGGGATGAAGGAGAATTATACGGGGAAAAGCTTCATGATGCAGGTGTCCCTGTGCAAACCACAAGATACCAGGGAGTGATGCATGGATTTGTCTCTTTTTTTGAGATTATGAGCAGCGGCAATCACGTGTTGAATGAATCGGCACGGTTTGTACAGAAGGCTTCTTCGAACTCCTTGAATCAGGAAGAGACGTATGAAGTAGCGTTGTATAATGGACCATCCGGACTCGCACGGATCCGGGAAGAAGCAGAAGCTTTTGCGATGGGGGCGTTTTTAGTCGGAAAAAGTACAATGAACAGAATCATGAAATAAAAGAAAGAACTGTCCTTAAGCAGGGCAGTTCTTTTTTAGATGTTCAGGAGACTTTCAGAAGTAAATATACATCCTGAGACATCCTGAAACGTTTTCAGCAAGGAATAGAAGACAATAACTCAAAAATAAGTCAAAAAACTTTTAAATACTCTATTTTCTTTTTGCATCTGATGTGATACACTCATCTTTGGAAATCGACAGAACGGTTTCGTGACCGCTGTGGCGGGAGTAGAGAATAATACAGTGGAGGGAGGCTTTCAAATGTTGAAGGCAGTGAAAGATACGTTTAATCAAAAAAAACTGGTATGGGCGGAAGAGACGGCTGGACGTATAGAAGAATACGCAGCTCGTAAAAAACAGCAGACACTTCATAAAATGAAAAAAGAAGAGGAATTGAATCATCTCCTTCATCAGGAAATGGATAAATATCTTTATGCCATTCATCCCTCGTTTCTTCTTCATCCCGATGCCGCCCGGACTCTTCATAATAGATTGCTTGCCCGCTCAGAAGGCAGATTGTCTTTCTCGCTGCATATCACAAGTGAGATCCGGCTGGCGCTGGATTTTTATCATTCGGATCTGGTTGTGTTTATCCGGCTGCTTGAAAAGAAAGGTGTTCGGATTGAGGGAAATGAAGAGCGCTTTATAAACGCGTTGTCCAACAAATTAAGCGAAAATAATTATCGAATCTATATGGAACGTTTCGGGGATTTCGCAGACCATGCCTCTACACTGGAAGAAGCTGTGTGCCGTTATCTCGAGATTGCCGGTGATACAAATAAACACGAGAGCGGGAGAATTGATTTTCTGATCAAATATCTTATCAATAAACAGCTTCTCGTTTCTGATATGGATCATAGAAAAATGAAGAGACTGTTGAAAACACTGGAAAGAAAGTATGCGGAAGACTATCAGGTGACCCGCCTGGAACGAAGAATGGGAGAAATTGGATAAATGGAAGAGCAGACCTGGAATGCCGGGCCTGCTTTTTTATGCCGTCTTTACAGCAGATAGATCCTGCAGCCGGCGGCCGCGGAAAAAAGCCTTTTCGTCTGCCTCCACCTGTGGGAAAATAGGAATAGATCCCAAATACGTCTGGAGGGAGAGTCATGCAGCAGATACCAGATTTCTTCTCTGAAAAAATTCAGGGAGCCAAGGAACAGTTTGAGCGGACCATTGACTGCAAACACACGGAGTTTGATGATCTTTATCCGTATATGAATGAACAGCCTCAGTTTTTTTGGTATAAGCGGTATGTCGCCTGGCAGGAACTTCTGACGATCGTCCGGCTGGCAGATGAGCTTGATGTGGACTGGCAGAAGGAATTTCAGGAATTCCAGGTGTCGTTTATTCAAAACAAAGTACTCGATGCCAAGGTTCTTGATGAATGGTATGGAAAAAAACGAACGGAAGCATAAAAACCCGGATGCCTTCGCAGGCATCCGGGTTTTTACTTAAAAAATCAAGTGTGCACAGCCGATGATGACTGGTAGGGTAATAATGGTACGTTCCAGAAAAATGAGTACGAGTTCGGTAAAACGGATCGGCAGCTTAGAAGCAAGCAGCAGACCCCCGACTTCCGACATGTAGATCAACTGTGTCACTGATAGAGCTGCAATAACGAAACGAGTCAGTTCACTTTCAATACCGGAGCCGAGAATCGATGGCAGCAGCATATCTGCAAAGCCGACAAGCATGGTCTGCGATGCTTCCGCTGCTTCCGGAACCTGAAGCAGTTCAAGAAGCGGGACAAACGGAGTGCCGATAATAGTGAAAAACGGAGTATGCTCTGCAATGACAACGGCTGTAGTACCGAGAGCCATTACTACCGGAAGCACACCGATCCACATATCGAGAACATTTTTGACTCCCCCTGATGCAACCGAAGCAGCGTTATTGCGGGCTGCTTTCCGTGATGCATCCTCGAGACCCTCCTGAAAAATGTTCATAGAGCCTGAACGGGATTCCCGCGTAAAAGGCGCTCCGTCGGCATGCACATCTTTTTTACGCGAAAGCGGCGGGATTCTTGGCATAATGAGTGCTGCGATAAAACCTGCTGCTACGATCGTTCCGTAGTAGGGGAGAATATAAGCCGTTAAATTCATATCCGAGAGAATCACGATGCTGAACGTAATAGACACAACCGAAAAGGTGGTACCAATGACAGCGGCTTCCCGTTTTGAATAGTACCCTTGTTCATACTGTTGATTGGTTAACAGTACACCGATCGTTCCATCACCGAGCCATGAAGCTGCACAATCGATGGAAGACCTTCCCGGAAGTGTAAAGAGTGGGCGCATAATCGGCGAAAACACGGCTCCACAGAATTCCAGCAGGCCGAAATTCAAAAGAAACGGAAGAAAAAGTCCTGCAAATAGAAATACAGTAATCAAAAGCGGGATTAATGACTCCAGCATTAATCCACCGGTAGCTCCAGATATAAGCCATTCCGGACCTAAATCAAACAGCACGATGACAGCAAAAAGAAACCCGAGAATCCGAATGAACAGCCAAAGCCTGTCAACTGCGAACAGCGATTGTTTCAAGCCCCCGGCAGGAGGCCGTATTGCAGCAATCATGGATCCAACGGCGGCTATGCCCATAAAAAGGGCAGCTGCCGCAGGAAGAACAGGCGCCGCCCAGCTTCCCAGAAGATCAGCCAACACAGCTACCGGAATGGTGATTTCCCCGTTAAAACGTATCGGAATCATAAATAGAAAAATACCGGCAGCAGAAAAGAGAAGAAAACGCAGAAGCGATGTTTCTTCTTGATGTTGTTTATTGTTATTCATATTCATGTCCCCACCTCTTCATTTAAATAGAACAACAAAACGTATAAATACATACTATGTTGTATAAATTTACGTTGTTAATTATATAGCAGCATGGTAAGGGACACAATAGGGGCTGTAATTTTCAAACAATTATGAGCAGCGTATGCATTTACAATATACCCGGAAGTTCTGACAGAGCAGCGATCTCCTGATCAAATCCGATACCCTGGACCGGTTTTTTCTGTTCCCGGTTGATCCAGATGCTTCGGATGCCCGCCTGATTGGCACCGGCAATATCGGTTAACAGATTGTCCCCGATCATCACGGCATCTTCCGGGTTTGTATCCAGAAGTTTCAGAGCATGCCTGAAAATGGCCGGATCCGGTTTGCCGAAACCAAACGCCCCGGAGACCAGTATGTATTCAAAATAGGGGACGAGCTGCGGCGTCATGTCCAGTTTCGTATTCTGCAGGGAAGGCGCACCGTTTGTCAGCAGAAAAAGGTTGTAGTCTTTTTTTAATGCTGCCAGTGTTTCAAATGTGTCCGGGTAAACAAAGGGAAGATGCATCCGGTGATAGGGAAACCGGGCAGCCAGCCGGATACCAAGCGGTTCATTTTCGACCCCGTGTCTGCGCAGCGCTTCCACCCACGTTTTTCGTTGATAATCCGGCATTTCCTCGTTCATTTTTCGGAAACCTTTGTCTATTTTATCCGGAAAAGTGCCCCACAATCCTTCAAAAGGATTGATTCCAATCTGTTTCGTGAATGGATGGGATTCCAAGGCAGCATACAATTCCGCCGCCGTCTGCCGTACCGTTTCTTCAAACGCGTCCGGATCGATCCCCGTTACTTCACCTGCTTCAGTGCAGACGGCCCGCAATGCTTCTCTTACACTTTTTTTATCCCACAGCAGTGTATCGTCGAGATCAAATAATAAAGCTCTGGTCATGAATGATTCCCCTTTCTTATTCTTTTTGTTATTATAACTTCCGCAGGCAGAACAAGCATTAAAGAATTTTAGACAGAAGACTTTTATTATGAGGGAATTGATGTACAATAATAACAAGCATACGTGATTTTAAAGTATGTCAAGGTACGTTTTTAATGGTTATCCTTTTATCCGAAGAAAAATTGGAAAAATCAGCACCGGGTTTCTACACATTTATATATGTCTTCAATCCGTGTTATATTTATCTGCGGAGCTTTTGAGAAGGCTTTACCCGCATGTTAAAATAAATTGTAGCGTAAAAAAATTGTCATAAAGCAGGTGTGTAACGTTGAGAGGGGTGAGTGGAAAACAGCCGCTTTAGAATTGGTAATCATATTCGGTCAACTACATATTTTCCAACAGCCAACTATCACGTACCATTTGGAGGTAGAGCCAGATGAGCAAAAACGCAGCCAGGCAGGAACCATGGCAGGAATTTTTTGGTCCGAACCTGGGCTATTTAATGGATCTTTATGAGGAATACAAAAAAAATCCGGAAGCACTGGATGAGGAAACCCGGAAATGGTTTGACACATACGGAGCTCCGGAAACGGAAAGCACTCATACCAACGGGGCAGCAGCGCCTGTGGTATCTGCATCCAGTGATATGGATACGGTCAAAAAAACCGCTGCGGCTATCAAACTGGCCGATAATATCCGAATTCACGGCCATCTCTCGGCAGATGTCAACCCCCTTCAGGAACCAGGAGGCGAAACGTCCTTTTTGAAAGTTGACGAGTACGGGCTGACAGAAGAAGATCTGAAACAGCTTCCTGTCGATCTGATTTGTCCGGATGCCCCCGGGCATATTGAAAACGGTTTTGAAGCAGTAAACCACCTGAAAGAAATGTATACCAGGTCGATTGCTTTTGAATTTGAGCATGTTCACGATGTAGAAGAGCACAAATGGCTCAATAAGCAGGTCGAGTCCGGCGGAATATACGGCTCCCTTTCCGCAGAAAAACGTAAGAAAACGTTTCAGAGCCTGACTGCGGTGGAAAGTTTTGAGCAGTTTGTCCACAAAACATTTGTAGGACAGAAACGTTTTTCCATTGAGGGAGTGGATACACTCGTACCGATGCTGGATGAGTTTTCACAGGATGCAATTCAGGACGGTGCCCGCGATGTCATGATCGGTATGGCACACCGCGGAAGACTGAGCGTGCTCGCACACGTACTCGGAAAACCTTATGACCTTATTTTTTCGGAATTTCAGCATGCCCCGAATAAAGATCTTGTCCCTTCCGAAGGTTCTATCGGTATCAACTACGGATGGACAGGAGATGTAAAATATCATCTCGGGGCCCATAAAAAAGTCGAACAGGAATCATTTGATTCAAGAATCACCCTGGCGAATAATCCCAGCCACCTTGAGTTCGTAAATCCAGTGGTGGAAGGATACGCCCGCGCTTCCCAGGACGACAACTCCCGTCCCGGCTTTCCGCAGCAGGATACATCCAAAGCAGTCGCCGTTCTTATTCACGGAGATGCAGCGTTTCCCGGAGAAGGCATTGTAACGGAAACATTGAACATGAGTCGTTTGAAAGGGTATCAAACAGGCGGCACCCTCCATATCATTGCAAATAACCAACTTGGTTTTACGACCGACACTCATGATTCAAGGTCCACGACGTACGCGAGTGATCCGGCGAAAGGATATGAGATCCCGATTGTACACGTGAACGCGGATGATCCGGATGCCTGTATGGCAGCCGTAAAGCTTGCTTATGAATACAGGAACCGCTTCAGCAAGGACTTTTTGATCGATTTAATCGGCTACCGCCGGTTCGGACACAATGAAATGGATGAACCGGTGGCCACCCAGCCTTACATGTACGATGTTATTAAAGAACATCCGCGGGTGCGTGAAGTGTATGCAGATGAACTCATAAAAGAGAACGTGTTGAGCGGGGAGGAGTCGGAAAATATAAAGCAGGAGACCGATCAGCTGCTGACCTCCCAATATGACAAAGTTGCTGATGCACTGAAAGAAGAGCCGGTGGAAGAAGAGATTCCGGAGGAAGTGGAACGCAGACTTCCGGTGGTCGACACGTCTGTCGAAACGGAAAAATTAAAACAGATCAACAGGGAATTGATCACCTGGCCTGAAGGCTTCAACGTTTTTCCGAAACTGAAAAAGATACTCGAACGCCGGGAAGGACAGCTGGAAGAAGGCGGAAAAATCGACTGGGCCCATGCCGAAACACTGGCCTATGCCACTATACTTTCGGATGGAACACCGGTCCGTCTGACCGGACAGGATACACAGCGGGGAACTTTTGCCCACCGCCACCTTGTCCTTCATGATTACCAAAATGGTGATATCTATTCACCGCTTCATACTCTTTCCAAGGCTGATGCATCTTTTGCGATTTACAACAGCCCGCTTTCCGAAGCGTCCATTGTTGGATTTGAATACGGGTATAACGTGCATGAACCGAGCACCCTGGTTTTGTGGGAAGCACAGTTTGGAGACTTCGCCAATGCCGCGCAGGTTATTTTTGACCAGTTTGTCTCCGCCGGCCGGGCGAAATGGGGACAGAAATCCGGCATCGTTTTCCTGCTGCCGCACGCTTACGAAGGACAGGGCCCGGAACATTCAAGTGCACGTCTGGAACGCTTCCTGACTCTCGCCGCGGAAAACAACTGGAATGTGGCCAATCTCACAAGTTCGGCGCAGTATTTTCATTTGCTCCGCCGGCAGGCTGCGACGCTTGGAACCGAAGAAATGAGACCATTGGTGCTTATGACGCCGAAAAGTCTTCTCCGCAACCAGAACGTATCGTCATCCCCGGAAGAACTCACGAACGATCATTTTCATGCAGTTATGGAAGAACCGTTGACCGGAGGGGAAAAAGAGAAAATAAAACGGATGATTTTTGCTTCCGGTAAAATAGCCGTTGATCTGCATGAAGCAATGGATGAAGACAACGTTCCGGACTGGCTGCATATCATCCGGGTCGAGGAACTCTATCCATTCCCGGAAGAAGAAATCAAACAGATTTTAGCGGAATATCCAAATGTCAATGAACTGCGCTGGGTACAGGAAGAACCGGAAAACATGGGGGCCTGGAGCTACATCCAGCCGTTTCTGAGAAGTATTGCGCCTGACCACGCTGAAACAGGATATATTGGAAGAAGAAGGCGCTCCAGTCCGTCCGAAGGAGATCCAAAAGCACACAAAAAAGAACAAAGCCGCATCATTAACAATGCCCTGACAGGAAAAGAATAAGGAGGACTCATCCATGGCGGAAATTAAAGTACCAGAGCTTGCGGAATCCATCACAGAAGGAACTATTGCAGAATGGTTGAAACAGCCGGGCGATTCAGTGGAAAAAGGGGAGAACATCGCCGAACTTGAAACAGATAAAATTAATGTAGAGATCACATCCGAACATTCCGGTGTTATTCAGGACTTGGCAAAAGAAGCCGGCGACACGGTGGAAGTCGGCGATGTTATCGGCCATATTGATGAAAGCGGTCAGGCCTCCGCCTCCGCCTCCGCCGGCAGCGGAGATTCTTCCACAGAAAAAAGTACACCGGAAAAAACATCCGAAAAAGCCGCAGAGCCGGCTGAAACATCATCTGCTGAAGATGGGAGCAGTGATGAACCGGATGACAATTCCGAAGAACGTCCGGTAGCTTCCCCGGCAGCACGTAAGATGGCCAGAGAAAAAGGACTGGATTTACATGCCGTGCCGACTAAGGATCCAATGGGGCGGGTAAGAAAAGAAGACGTTGAAAACTATGAAAGCAATAAAGCTGCTGCTACCGCCAGCCAGCAGACATCAGCCAAAGAAAGCGCTCCTGCCCCGAAAGATGAATTTGACGGAAAGCCGGTGGAACGGATCAGAATGTCGAGGCGCCGTCAGACTATAGCCAGCCGGCTTGTAGATGTGCAGCAGCATACAGCAATGCTGACCACCTTTAATGAAATTGATATGAGTGCCGTGATGGATGTTCGGAAGCGGTGGAAAGAAACATTCCAGGAACAGCACGATGTCCGCCTCGGATTCATGTCCTTTTTTACAAAAGCGGTAATTGCTGCCCTCAAACACTTTCCGCTGCTCAACGCGGAAATTGACGGTAACGAGATTATTCAAAAGCAGTTTTATGATATCGGCATGGCTGTTTCCACCGAAGACGGACTCGTCGTTCCTGTCGTGCGGGATGCAGATCGGAAATCCTTTGCTGAACTGGAGCAGGAAGTCATTGATCTATCCCTGAAAGCACGTGATAACAAGCTGAGTCTGAAAGACCTCCAGGGCGGCTCGTTCACCATCACCAATGGTGGTGTATTCGGTTCCCTGCTTTCCACGCCGATCTTGAATGCCCCGCAGGTTGGTATTCTTGGTATGCACAAGATTCAGTGGCGCCCGGTGGCCATCGATCAGGAAAAGATGGAAAACCGTCCGATGATGTACATTGCTCTTTCCTATGACCATCGTATCGTGGACGGAAAGGAAGCCGTCAGCTTCCTCGTCAAAATCAAAGAACTTCTTGAAGATCCGGAATCACTGTTACTGGAAGGTTGAACATAAAAAAGGACTGTCCAATAAGGGCAGTCCTTTTTTATGATGTGTTGACTAAAGTTCATAAAATACGCAGGGCAACCTCCAATAATACTGACATTTTTCGATAAGATTTGATGTATAGTTATGAATCTTGTTTAATTTAAATTAAATTAAAATTCCTCTATGTATCTATTGATAAATACATATATCTTTGTGTTATAATTTATTTACACTTTACAAAGTGAGGAAACAGCAGGGGGAGGTCTTACGTATGACCAGCATTAATCTTGATAAAAAATCAGCAGCCTGGATAAGTAAAAACGGTGGTTTCGTTGCTCTGCATCCATTTTATCCTTTCCATCAAAACAAACAGCGCGGGCCTGTAGATGTTATGATGTCATTTGAAAATCCTGAAACCACAGCCGACTATGAAATAGTCACCTGCCATGGAATTACGCTTTATATTCACCGTGACCTTCAAATAAAGCGTGAGCTCCGGATCAGAATCAGCGGATTTGGTCCGTTCCAGCATCTCAGCTGCAGCGGAATTAAACACTTCAGAAAGAAATCAGGCGCTTGAATATTCAGAAAATGGCGGAAGTTTTGAAACGGGCAGACATAAACCAATCCTTCAAATAAACCAGGAAAAAGAAGACGGTCCGAAAAAAGCAGGGGAGTCTTCTTTTTTTATGCCGGTACTCCGGTATTTGTCATCCAGCTGTTTTCAGACGTCAAGACTTTATCTTTTTTCAACATTTGTATAAAATGAAAAAAGCGAACATATGATTTCCGTTATCTTTAAATCGTTTTGTCAAGTCGGGGGGAACGACCATGACTGTCCGTTTTTTTACCGGTAGAACCGGTACAGGGAAAACGTCCGCCATTCAGAATGAAATCGTGCAGACATTAAAACAAACATCCGTACCGGATCGTTCTGTCATTTATCTGGTTCCGGACCAGATGACATTCCAGGCTGAACAGAGCCTGGTTTCAAAACTGGGGACCGGGTTCACCAGCCTGCGCGTATTGAGCTTTTCCCGGATGGCCTGGAACGTCCTGCAGGAGACCGGCGGGATTACCCGGACCTACCTGCAGCAGCACGGTATTCACGTACTTATTCGTAAAATTATCGAAGAACAAAAAGCAGCCTTTCGTCTGTATGAGTCTGCTTCCAATAAAACAGGTTTTATCGAGCAGATGGAGCAGTTCATCACCGAATGCAAACGCCAGATGGTCTCGATTCCCGGACTGCATGAAAAATTAAGGGAACTGGATGACAGGGCGGACAAATCGGGACAGGAACAGGTTCTTGCCGATAAACTGCATGATATTTTAACGGTCTGGGAGCATACCGAGGATTTTCTTGGAGATCGTTATGCCGGAGCGGAAGATTATCTGCAGATGCTGGCTGAACGAATCCCGTCCTCCACCTTTCTTCATCAAGCCGACATTTATGTCGACGGGTTCCATTCTTTTACACCACAGGAGTACAATGTTCTCCAGTCCCTGTACTATCATGTGTCCGATATGACAGTTGCTTTGACCCTGGATCAACCTGATAATGACAAACCGCCGTCTATGCTCGATTTATTTTATCAACCGGCGGTGACGTATCAGAAACTGATGGAAATGAGCAGAAGCAGCGATGCCGGAACGGTCGAGACGATTCACTTTTCCGCCGGCAGAAAACATCAAAGCTCCGGTCTGTTCCATCTGGAGCGATGTTTCGAAAAAAGGCCGATCGAACCAGGACCGGTTGATGATGATATTTTTCTTTCCACGGCAGTGAACCGCCGAACCGAGATAGAAGCCGCGGCGCGTGAAATAAATGAACTGGTGCGTGAAGAGTTCCGATACAAAGATATAGCTGTAGTTACCCGGAATATGGCAGACTATAGTGAAATGCTTCAGTCTGTCTTCCGCGATTACGGCATCCCCTTGTTTATGGACCAGAAGCGGCCGATGCTCAATCATCCGGTAGTGGAATGCCTCCGGTCTTCGCTGGAGGTTCTGTCGGTCGGATGGCGGTATGAACCCTTGTTCCGTGCTTGGAAAACGGACATGTTCTTTTCTCTTGATGAAAACTGGAAAGAGGCGAAGGAAGAACTGGATCACCTGGAAAATTACGTGCTGGCTTATGGAATACAGGAAAAGCACTGGAAACAGAAAGAAAACTGGTCCTTCACAAAAGCCCGGACAAATCAAGAGGGAGAACAGTCCAAAACCATTGAAGATGTCTCTGTCGAGGAGCAGTTAAACCAATCGAGAAGACGTATGGCCGACCCGCTGTTACACCTCGAAAAGCAGATGAAAAAAGCAGAAACCGTGAAGGATTACTGCAAGACGTTGTATACTTTCATCGAAAACCTGTCGATAGCGGAGAAAATCGAAAAAATCCGTGATGAAGATCTTGCTAAAAATGATCTTTCGAAAGCTGGAGAACACGATCAGGTATGGAACGCGCTCGTGGACTTACTGGAGCAGATGGTCGAAATGGCCGGCGCGGAAACCGTGTCGTTTCAGACATTTTATCAGATGATGGAAACTGGTTTACAATCCATGTCGTTTGCGCTCGTTCCTCCTGCTGTGGATCAGGTAACTGCAGCAGATATGGAAAGATCCCGGGTTGCACAGGTGCGTGTCTGTTTTATTTTAGGAGTAAATGAAGGCATTCTGCCTGCATCGTTTGAAGAAGAGGGAATATTGACGGATGAAGAACGGCAGTGGTTTAACCGGGAGGGCATAGAACTTGCCGATGACGCGGAAACAAGACTTTTGAATGAACAGTTTCTTATCTACAGGGCACTGTCTCTTCCCAGGGAGAAACTTTATATCAGCCGGCCGCTGGCAGACGAAGAAGGACGGACGCTGCAGACGTCCAGGTTAATCGGTCAAATCAAAGACATGTTCCCTGGACTTGAAGATAAGCTGCTTTTTAATGAACCGCAGGAATATCCGGAGGATGAACAGGAAGTCTTCGCCGGTGCGAACCGGAAAACCCGCTCCTTTTTGACTTACCAGCTGCAAAGGTGGAAACAGGGATACCCGGTGGCACCTGTCTGGTGGGATATTTATAACTGGTTTGTTGTTCATGCGCCGCGGCCTTCCCTGCAGGTCATGACAAACAGCCTCTTTTTCACCAATCAAGCCGTTCCGGTATCCACGTCCTTAACGAAACAACTGTACGGCCAGCCGCTGAAAGCCAGCGTTTCCAGGGTGGAACAGTTCGAATCCTGTGCATTTGCCCAATTTGCTTCATACGGGCTCCGCCTTCGGGAACGGGAGCTGTATAAACTGGAAGCGCCCGATATCGGTCAGTTATTTCACGGAGCCTTAAAAGAAATGAGCGAGCAGATTCAACAGGAAGGAAAACAGTGGGGAACACTCTCTGCAGAAGAATGCAGAAGCTATGCGAAAAAGTCTGTCAGCCGGGTTGTGCCGACGATTCAAAGAGAAATTCTGCTGAGCAGCAGCCGCTACCGCTACCTGCAGCAGAAACTTGAAACCACCGTCGTGCGTGCCTCTGATATGTTACGCCAGCAAGCCGGTGTTTCAGGATTTACGCCGATGGGTCTGGAACTTGGATTTGGTCCCGACGAGACACTGCCGCCCCTTACCTTCACTCTGTCTGACGGAACAAAAATGGAAGTGGCCGGACGCATTGACCGTGTTGATGGGGCGGAAGGGGAAAACGGCTTTTATGTCCGGATCATCGACTACAAGTCCGGTGCAAAGGATATCCGCCTGTCTGAAGTATATTACGGTCTTGCCCTGCAGATGCTTGTTTATCTCGATGTAGTGCTTTCCTTTTCTGAAGAATGGATCGGGAAGGAAAATCTTAAGCCGGCCGGGGTTCTTTATTTTCATATACACAATCCCTTTCTGCAGGTACCCACCCGGATGAGCGCGGATGAACTGGAGCAGGAATTCCTGAAACGATTTAAAATGAAGGGACTTCTGATGGCCGAGGAAGAACCGGTGAGACTGATGGATACCTCTCTATCGACCGGTTACTCCCAGGTGGTGCCTGCAGCTATCAAAAAGGACGGCTCGTTTTACTCCAATTCATCGGTGCTCAGAGATGAACAGTTTGAAGCGATGCGTACGTTCATCCGTTCAAAGCTTCAACATGATGGTGACAAAATGATGGAGGGAAGAACAGATATCCATCCGTTTAAAAACGGGCAGGCCACCGCCTGTATGTATTGTTCTTTCCGCTCTGTCTGTCAGTTCGATACATCGTTTGAATCGAACAGTTACCGTATGCTCCGTCAAAACCAGGAGGAGATTGTGTCGCACCTTTTCTCCCCGGAGAAGGAGGAAGATGAATAAGATGGGAATACCTGAAAAACCGCAGCACTCCGGATGGACGGATAACCAGTGGGAAGCCGTATCCCGGACGGGGGCGGATATGCTTGTCTCCGCAGCCGCCGGAAGCGGAAAGACCGCTGTATTGGTGGAGAGGATCATCCATAAAATGACCGATCCGGACCAGCTTGTGGATGTGGACCGGCTTCTTATCGTCACGTTCACGAAGGCTGCAGCCGCAGAAATGAAGGGACGTATTTCAGCCGCCCTTGCCAGGGAACTCAACAAACATCCCGGCTCGCTTCATCTTCAGCGGCAGCTCTCCCTCGTCAACCGGGCTCAGGTCTCCACCCTGCATTCGTTCTGCATGAGTGTGATCCGCAAGTATTATTATAAAATAAACATAGATCCGCAATTCCGGATTCTCGACGAAACGGAAGGGGAACTCATGCGGGACGAAGTGCTGGAAAACGTGCTGGAAGATAAGTTCAATGCTCCGGAAAACGACGCTTTCCTGAAAGCAGCCGAACGCTTCAGCAGTGACCGCAGTGACGAAGGGGTGAGGACCATCTTGCGTAAACTGTTCCATTTTTCCAGAGCTCATCCCAATCCGCATCAATGGCTGCAACAAACTGCGGAAAGCTATCAGATTTCAGACAGCACCCCCGTTGAAACAACGGATTGGGGACGGGAAATCCGGGAGGACGCCGATGTCCGGATCCATGCATCACTGGAGAAACTCATCCAGGCTGAAGCTGTCTGCCGAAGGCCTCATGGACCTCAGGGCTATCTAAAAACCCTGGAAGAAGATAAAGCGATGGTCCAGCACCTTCGTGAAATACCGGATTGGAAAAGCCTGTATGAACAGCTTCAGGCAGCAGCGTTTTCCAAACTTCAGACCATCAAAAAAGACGATGACGTGGATGAAACATTGCAGAACCGCGTGAAAACCCTTCGCGATGAAGTGAAAAAAGAGATCCGTTCGCTTCAGACAGAAGCTTTCAGCGTCCCGCCGGAAGATCACCGGCAGGCCATATATGACATGGCCGATTCCATCAATGAGTTGACCCGGACAGTGCTGGAATTTTCGAAAAGGTACGAGGAAGCAAAAGCAGAAAAAAACGTCGTCGATTTTGCGGATCTGGAACATTTAAGTCTATCGATTCTACGGATGGAAGGCTCAGAAGCAGCGGAGGAGTATCAGAACTGGTTTGAAGAAATTATGATTGATGAATACCAGGATACCAATCATACTCAGGAAACCATTCTGAAAACAATCGCAAAAGGGCAGAACCTGTTTTATGTCGGAGATGTCAAACAGAGTGTTTACCGATTCCGTATGGCCGATCCAGGGTTGTTCCTTGAAAAATATCAAACCTACAGCCCAAACAGTGACGAACCCGGACGGCTCATTCATCTTGATCAAAATTTTCGGAGCAGGGAAGAAGTGATTCAGGCTGTCAACTTTGTTTTCCGCCAGCTGATGGACGTCTCCACCGGGGAAATGGATTATGATGAAGCAGCGGAACTCAAAGCGGGAAATAAGGACTACCCGGAGAATGTCGAAGAACCGGAACTTGTGCTGATCAATAAAGGAACGCCACTTTCCGGCACAGCCGATGAGGATATGGAAGATCTGGAAACAGCCCAGCTGGAAGCAAGATGGAGCGCAAGGAGAATCAGGCAGATGCTTCAAGAGGGACACCAGGTACTGGATAAAGAAACGAAGCAGATGCGGAAGATGACTTTTCGTGATGTCGTTATTCTGATGCGCTCGATGAGCTGGGCTTCCACTTTTGTAGAAGAATGCAGGAAAGAAGGACTTCCGATTTATGCGGAACTAAGCGGAGGCTACTTTGAAGCGGTAGAGATAAATGTCATGCTCTCACTATTGAAAATCATCGATAATCCAAGACAGGATATACCGCTGGCTTCTGTTCTCCGTTCACCGATAGGCGGCATGAATGAAGAAGAACTGGCCGCCATTCGTACGATGGACAAACACGGGTCGTTTTATGATGCGCTGAAAAAAGCGGCTGCCGCAGCGGCTGACACGACCTGGAAAGAAAAATGCAGCTCTTTCTGCGACAGGCTGCAGGACTGGCGAGAGAGAGCGCGAAGCGAAGCTTTATCCGAGTTCATATGGGATCTGCAGCAGGAAACCGGATATTACGATTTCGCCGGGGGGCTCCCCGGGGGCCGGCAGCGGCAGGCCAACCTTCTCGCCCTGTATGACCGGGCCAGGACATATGAAAAGACCTCCTTCCGGGGACTGTTCCGGTTTCTGAAATTTATCGAGCGGATGCAGGAGCGCGGTGACGACCTTGGGACAGCACGGGCATTGAGCGAACAGGAAGATGTCATTCGTCTCATGACCATCCATAAAAGCAAGGGGCTGGAGTTCCCTGTCGTAATTCTCGCGGGAATGAACAAAATGTTTAATTTTCAGGATCTCAACCAGCCTGTTCTTTTTCATAAGGAACTGGGCATCGGATCCCGCCATATAGATGCGGAGCAGAGGGTGATGACAGATTCGGTACCGCACCTTGCCGTTAAAATCAGAAATCATAAAGAAAGCATTGCCGAAGAAATGAGGATTCTCTACGTTGCCATGACAAGAGCAAGAGAGAAATTAATTATGACCGGCACGCTTCAAAGAGCAGAAAAAACGCTGGATGAATGGGCGGCGGGATATAACTATGAACAGCTGCTGCTCCCGGAATGGAAACGGCGGAAGGCAAAATCTTTTCTGGACTGGGTAGGACCGGCTGTGTTCCGACACCGCGCTGCCGTTCCTTACTACAAAGAGGAGGAAGAGGTTCATCACGGGCTCTTCAACGATCCAGTGCCGTGGATCATTAATCTGGTGGAACGTTCAGATCTTCCGTCCGTGGAAGAACATGCGCCGGAGGTGGACGAAAAGGTGGAGGACGCACTGCTGCATGCAGAACAGGTTCCTTTTTCCTCCGACCATAGTTCCGATATCGAGGAACGCCTTGCCTGGGAGTATCCGTACCAGACATCTGTCCATACCCGTTCCAAACAAACCGTCAGCGAATATAAGAAAACAGTGCAGGATGAATACAGTGAACCGGTATACCATCCGGTTTTCCATTCACAGTACGCCCACAGACCATCCTTTATGCAGGAGACCGGAATCAAACCAGAAGAAAAAGGAACAGCCCTTCATACGTTTATGCAGCATCTTCCGCTTGATAAAGAAATCACTCCGGCGTTCTGCCGGACGTTTGCCGGAAGACTAGTGGAAAAAGAGTTGTTAACCGAAGAGCAGGCAGCGGTTATTGACGTACATGAGGCGGCCGCTTTCTTTCAGACTGAAATAGGAAGAAGAATGCAGAAGGCTCCCCGGGTTTATCGGGAAACAGCTTTCACTTATGGAATAGATGGAACACCGGAACAGGATCTGGTGCTTCTGCAGGGGGCTGTCGACTGTATTTTTCAGGAAGAGGACGGGACCACCGTTCTGATTGATTATAAAACAGATGCGTATGCGAGCCGGTATCCAGGCAGTCCCCGCAAAGCCGAAGAAATGATGAAACAAAGGTATCAATCCCAGATCTCCCTGTACCGCGAAGCCGTCTCTGCAATATGGGAAACAGAAATCCAGGAGGCTTACATTTACGCATTTGATGGAGGACAATGGATCGATATGAACGAACAGGAGACGTTATCATGAGAGTACTTCATACCGCCGACTGGCACATCGGGCGGACATTGGAAGGCAGAAGCCGACTGGCGGAGCACACTGCCTTTCTCGAAGAGCTGGAACAGATCATTCAGGACGAAGGAGCAGACGTTCTTATCATGGCGGGTGACGTGTTTGATTCCGTGAATCCTCCTGCAGACGCTGAAGCGCTGTTCTATGAAAAAATGGCTGCTATCAACAGCCGCTGCGGCATCCCGATTGTCATCATTGCCGGCAACCATGACCACCCTGAGCGGCTGGAAGCTCCGCGCCGGCTCGCTGCCGCGCAGAATATCCATATTCTCGGTCATCCCGGCCGTACACCGCTCGTAATCCCGGTTGGAAATGAAACGCTTCAGCTTGCTGCGCTTCCATATCCGTCTGAAGCAAGAATGAAAACACTGTTCAGCAGAGATCCGGAAGAAAAGAAAATACAGATGGCCTACCAGAAAAAAATCAGAGAGCTGTTTGAAGCAATGACAGCTTCGTTCAGCCCCGGGGCGGTCCGTATCGCCATGAGCCATGTTTTTGCTGCCGGCGGTTCGGAAAGCGACTCCGAACGCCCGATTGAAGTAGGCGGTGCTTATACGCTTTCCGCGGATACTTTTCCGGAACATGTCCAGTATACTGCTCTCGGACACCTTCACCGCCCCCAGTATATTCACCATCCCGACTATCCGGTTCGTTACGCCGGATCGCCGATTGCTTTCAGTTTTTCAGAAGCCGGCCATCAAAAATCGGTGACCCTCCTGGATATAAAAGCAGATCAGGCATCTCCCGATATTCATGAAATCCCGGTTTCAAGCGGCAGTCCGCTCGTGAAATGGAAGGCTGATCAAGGGATGGAACAAGTGAAGACCTGGATCGGAGAAAAGAAAGATATGAATGCCTGGGTGGAACTGCAGCTTCATTTAGATGACACGCCATCGATGGAAGATATCCAGCTTATTCGACAACACCATCCGGGGATTGTGCACATTTATCCTGTCTTTCCGGAACAATCGGAGACATCACAGGTGGAAAAAAGAAGCAGCCTTCCGATTGATGACCTCTTTCAGAAGTTCTATGAAAAGCAGACAGGAGGAGCTGCGCCGGATCAGGAATTAGTGCAGTTATTTATGGAATTGGTAGAGGAAGGGGATCAACCATAATGCGTCCGCTGGAATTATCATTGAAAGGCCTTCACAGCTTCAGAGAAAAACAGACGGTCCATTTTACCGACCTTATCAGGGAGGGCATCTTCGGTATATTCGGACCGACAGGCAGTGGAAAATCCTCCATTCTGGATGCCATGACGCTCGCGTTATACGGCAGTGTGGAAAGAGCCCCAAATAATACGAATGGTATTATTAATCAGGCAGAAAATGACTTATTTGTCTCTTTTACGTTTCAACTGGGAAGCGGAGATCACAAGACCGTATTGAAAGTAGAGCGCACATACAAACGCTCAGGCAGCCATCATGTGAAAACGGCCGGGGCTCGTCTTCATGATCTGACCGGATCTCCAACGGTTCTTGCGGATAAAACAAGTGATGTGAATAAGAAAGTAGAACAAACGCTCGGTTTGTCTATCCATGATTTCACGCGGGCTGTCGTTCTTCCCCAGGGGAAATTTTCGGAATTTCTCACATTAAAGGGGAATGAACGACGTTTAATGCTTCAACGGATCTTTCAACTGGAGAAGTATGGAGACCAGTTGATCAAAAAAGTGAAAACAGGACTGCAGGATGCTGTACACGCCCGGGAGCGGATCGAGTCGGAACAGCAGGGACTGGGAAGCGACCCGGCGGCTTTCAAAAGAGCCGGACATGAGAAAGCCTATTGGGAAAACCGGCTTCAGGAGGTTCTTACCGATAGAAAGCACATCGAAGAAAAATGGCAGCGGATGAAACAGCACCGTCAGTGGGAGCAGGAATGGAAGGAAAGTGTGCAGAAGCGAAACGAACTGCTGGCTCAGCAAGGCGTGATGGAAGAGCAACGCAGACAGCTTGAACGTTCCGCAACAGCGGAAATACTGCTTCCTTATGCGGAAAGCATGCTGGAGGCACAGACCGAAGAACAAAAGTGGCAGGAAGAAGAAGAGAAGGCCCGTCTCCGTCTTGACAATGCCCGGACCCATTACAATAAAACGGCTCATGACATGGAAGCGTTCACCTCAGAAAAGCAGCAGGCAGAGCAGGAGATTAGACGTCGGGAGAATGACGCAGACAAAGCGGATGAATACCATTCGGAAATGGTTCAATCTAAACATGAACAAAAAAACCTTGAACAAAAGAAAAACGAGATCGAACGACGCATCGGGGAGCAAACAGCGGAAGAGGAAACGATGCAGAAGAATCTGGAAAAATACGAACAGGCTGTCGAGGACTTCCAGGTCGAAATGGAACACTTACAGCAATCCATGGAAGATCCTTATGCATTGATGCAGGCGAAAGAAGAGAAGCAGAGCATCCGTCAGCTGCAGCAGCAGTATGATCAGCTCCAGGACGAAAAGAAAGCGGAGAACAGCCGGGAGCTCACTTTTTCCAGCAGATTAAAAGACTACAAAAGAGATAGACTGAAGCGGCAGGAGCATTTGGAAGAGAGGTTCAGGCAGCTGCTATATTGGTACAATAAATGTTCAGATGAGCTTCCATGGCTCGAACAAATTATCCATCAACTCCAACAGTGGTCCGACAACTGTCGTGATGAAGCGGAACAAATAAAGCAGCATGCGGCAGCAGCCGGGCTGGCCGCCCGGTTAATCGAAGATTCGGCATGCCCGGTCTGTGGCTCCATCCACCATCCCTCACCTGCCAAAAAAGAAAAAACAGAGCAGGACGCAGTCAATATTATGGAAAGAAAAGATAGATTGGATGAATGGGTCCAGCGTCTCCAACAGGCAAAGATGCAGTTCCGGCAACGACAATGGCTGCTTCAGCAGTTGTCAGATCAAATGACAGGTATGATTCCAAGACCTGTAAACCCTTCTGAAGAACCTTTAAAGCATAAGGCGGATTGGTTTCTGCCCACGGTTCATGAGAATAAAGAATGGGAAAAAGCTCTCGAAAAAAAATTAAATGAATGGGAAACAGAGGGCGGCACCATTGACTTTCTGCAGCAGGATATAGAACGGGAAAAGCAGAATATGGACCGGTTATCGATGGAAAGAAACGAACTGTTTCATCAGTGGAAAACAGCATCAAACGGCCTCCAGGAGAAAGTAGACCGGACCGCTGAATTATTGGAACAACTGCATGCCAAGAAAAAAGAGTGGCAGAAGACGTATCCCCGGTTCAGCTATGAAACAATCGAAGAACAACAGCGTGAGCGGATGAAACAGGATGATCGTAAACAAACGCTGCAGAAAAGGATGGAAGATGGCACTTCCTACATCCGGAAGCTGCAGCAGGATATTCAGGAAAAAAAGAATGAGCGTCACAGCACAATGGTTGAACACAAAGAAATAGAGACGAAGCTGAAACAGGTCGCTGATTATGTCCGGGAAAGAGAGAAACAGATTCAGACATTGCTGAATGACGAAGCTTCCCGGGATCTCCGCAGCCGGCTGGAACGTCACAAAAAGGAATGGTCTGATAAAGAACAGCATATGATGAGCGAGATGGAAAAAGCAGCAACAGAAAAACAGGAAGCAGAAAATGCTCATTCGGTCGCCTCCCATGCTCTTAATGAAGCCCAAAAGCGAAATAAGAGCACAGCCCGTAAATGGAAAGAACAGACGGTGAAATATACTGACATGCCAAATGAACCGGACGAAGTAAAACAGTATCTCCTATCGGATCATGATAAAACGGAAAAGGAGAGCATGATCAAACACCATGATCACTCCCTGCATTACTGGCAGAAAGCAAAGGAAGACCTGGAACCGAAGATACCGGCCCGTCCCATTTCTGAAGACGAATGGGGGAGAATGGAAAGCACGAGGAACAGTGTGCTGGAACTGGTGGATTACACAAGGGAGAAGTGGGCAGCCGCGCTGGAAACAATGAAATCCCTGGAGCAGAAAAAAGACCGCTATCAGGCATTGGAAAACGAGCGCCTGGAATGGCATAGTGAAGCCGAGAAGTACCGCAGACTGGATCAGGTGTTCCGCGGCAGAGGTTTTATTGATTTTCTGGCAGAAGAACAACTGCAGCAGGTCACACGTACTGCCTCAGAATGGCTGCGGGAGCTGACAAGAGGCAGATATGCAGTGGAAATCGATGACGAGGGCGGCTTTATTATCCGGGACGAATCAAACGCTGGATTAAAAAGACCTGTTTCGTCCTTGTCAGGAGGGGAAACGTTTCTTACAAGTCTTGCACTGGCACTAGCCTTATCCGCATCGATACAGTTGAAGGGACGCTATCCACTCGAATTTTTCTTTCTTGATGAAGGTTTTGGAACGCTCGATCAGGAGCTGCTGGATACGGTGATGACTGCTCTTGAAAAACTTCAGATGAATAACCTGGCAGTCGGCATTATCAGTCATGTTCCCGACATTCAGGAACGTCTTCTGCATAAATTAATAGTAAAAGAAGCGGAGCCCGGCGGAAAAGGAAGCAGCATAGAACAGGGATAAATGCGTTTACCGTAATTTTATTATGTAAACTAAAACCTGAGATCCACATTTTTTCTGTAAAGGACAGGTGAGGGTATGACAGAGTTCATCACTGCAAGCGGCCTTTCTGCCGGGGCAACAGCACTGGGAGCCGTTCCGGCCATCATGTTTCGGAATACAACCCATCAGGCTAAAGATATGCTGCTTGCTTTCAGTGCGGGCATGATGATAGCAGCTTCCATGTTTGAATTAATACCGGAAAGCCTGAATCAGGGGGGATACGCTGCTGTTATCACGGGAATATTTCTCGGTATGCTCGTTCTCACTATGCTGGAACAGAATATTCCACATGAACATATTGAAAGAAACCATGAGACGCGAGGTTTCGGATTTCAACTGATGGAGCGAAAAGCTTTACTTATCATGACGGCGATCACCCTCCATAATATTCCAGAAGGATTATCTGTCGGAGTTAGTTATAACAGTGGAGTGGAGGGGCTCGGCCTCTTAATTGCACTGGCTATCGGCGTACAGAATGCACCAGAAGGATTTATTGTTGCTTTCTTTTTGGTACAGCAGGGAGTAAAAAAGGGAAATGCTTTTATCCTCGCGGCCTGTACGGGAATGATGGAATGGGCGGCCGCTTTCATGGGATATTGGCTTACAGCTTTTGCCAACCATCTTGTACCGATAGGGTTGGCTTTTGCGGCCGGATCCATGATTTATATCGTATATAAGGAGCTCATCCCGGAAAGTCATGGAGACGGGTTTGCCCTGAGCGCTACGTATTCATTTACCGGCGGTCTGTTATTAATGCTGGCGATGACGTGGTTTTTTTGAACGTACAGTACAGCTTTCCGGTCCACCCGTTAAAGGAGAAGAATAGCAATGAATAATAATAAATTGGAAAAAAGACTTGCTGTTGTTTGTCTGATCGTCGGTATACTGCTTCTGGTATCGTTGATACGAAGTGCTGTACAGTTTTTTTAACTGTCCTACTGAAAATATAATGAATAATGACGGCGGCACGCAGGGTTAAATGCAGCACTGCAGAAAGGGCATTGATAACCGCTTTCCAGATACATCCGTATAGACAGAGCGGTACCACAGCGGCCGCACAATACTGCAGCATGATCGAACTCACTTTGAGGCCATTTCTGCTGTGCTGAACCGCACAGTTCCAGGTGGCATTCATAACAGCAGTAGTACGACCGGCAGCAGTAACATTGAATGGCAATGATGTCATGGTGCTGATGATAATGGGTGCATCTTGTTTCACGATCCATTCCGATTCCGTGAACGTGGATTCCGCTTTTAATGATTTTCATAAAAAACCCCCCGAGGATACACAATAATTAAAGGTTTAATCATATAAAATCAGGGTATTATATTTGGAAATACAAAACAAGAACAAACGGAAAACGGCATCTTTTTTCAGTGGCAGGGAACAGGAACATTTTCAGAATGTACAAAGAGGCATTGACCTAATGAAAAAATTACATTATTATGTTAAATGTAGATACTTGCCGCCGTTTATTCTGTGACAAAAGTTAGAATTTTTGTTCAATTATTCGACAGCTACCCTTGTTTGTGCTATAGTACATGTGTGGAGCAGTGTTCAGAATATGCAGAATGCCCGGTTCATACGCAGATACATTCTGTGTAAAAGTAATATTTAAGGAGGGATATCATGCCTGTTAAAGAGAATCAGGAAACGCTGGTACGTACAAAGGCGAAAGAGCTCTGCAGCGCAATGGAGCTTAGAGGATGGGCAAGTACAAAGTTTGTACCGACTCCTCCTTATGGATATACACTGGTAAGCATGACGGGCTGCCGCGCGTGGTTTGGAAAACGGTGGGGCATGATCTGCGATGACATGGAAGATCATCTTAAAATTGTTCTGGATGTTCCCAGAGGCCGGGTAACAGAAGCAGGACTGAGCCAGAGGCTGGCACTCCCTGTAGCCGCTGAAAATGAGGGAATCAGTTCCGTTGAGATCATTGATAACAGGGACCGGGATACGATCGTTCTTTACCTGTACACAACAGAACTACAGAACCTGGAATTCCGCAGCAGTGAAATAATGGAACTGGTCAGTGATGTCCGCCGTTGGGCATGCCTGTAACACAAACCATGCGTCACCCTATACGGGTGCGCTTATTTTTTACAGCAGACAGAATGATACAGCACCAAATCGCCTTTTCTTTTTTCATCAAAAGAGTAGGAAACTGCTTTTATCCATGTTACAATAATTTAAACTTGATTTTTAGACAATAATTGAAAGACGGGGTGCGGAATGAAAGCGTATCGTCGCAAGTTTTTCTATTTAGGAATAAATAATGAAACATTGGAACCAATGAGCATGGACAGAATCAGACAGGCCGGGTTTGACCTGACCGTCAGCAAAAACGATCTTCCTTATTTAATCAGCTTCTGCAGGGAATGGCGCAGCTTTTTTGAGGAAGCGTCCCGGAATGTCCACCCGCTTTACCGTCCCTATATAGAGGAAGCAGCCTCCTTTTTTGATGAACAGGTCGAACAAATGACGTTGTGTACGGCCCCTCATCATGATTCTACGTCCTATATTCTTCCTTTTACGGACCTTGTGGCATCGTTAATGCTTGCCTATAATGCCTTTGATAAGGTATTGGAAGAATACGAAAATATGCCGGCTCATTTTGAAACAGCCTTAAAATACTACAGGCAGTTTGCGGTACAGTCAGATTCTGACAAATCGCAGTTCATCCTGAATCACCTGCCGGATCTTCGTTTAAGTGTGGAGTGACCATCCTCTGATGTAAATCAGGGGATTTTTTTTGAACATAATGCGAATGTCTTACGAAATAATCATTTACCCCCTCTATTCATTACTCCTTTCCTAAAAACAGGCTCTATATTGTAAGAAATTCTTCTCATCCTTTTTGTACGAATTATTTACTTTTTCCCGTAAATTTGGTAAGTTATCAATGTCTTTCCGCCTCAAGGGAGAAACCGACCTGGCGGGCGGATGATTATAAAAAGAGGAGTGAAACAATGAACTTTTTATGGGGTCTGATGGGTATTGCTTTTATTTTATTTCTCGCTTTTCTTATTTCCAACCGCAAAAAAGCAGTAAATCCGCGCACCGTACTTGGGGGACTGGGATTTCAAGTACTTTTTGCTTTTATTGTACTGCAGTGGGACCCGGGCCGGGACGGTCTGGAAGCATTGACAAGGGGCGTTCAGGCAGTTATTGACAACGCCTACGAAGGGATTGATTTCCTTGTAGGTGGTTTGCTCGACTTGGAGAACGTCGGCACTGTATTTGCTTTTGAAGTACTTCCTATCATTATTTTCTTTTCTTCTTTGATCGCTGTTCTTTATTACATCGGTGTGATGCAGTTATTAATCAAAATCATTGGCGGTTTTTTATCCTTTGTTCTCGGAACGAGCAAAGCGGAGTCGATGTCGGCGGCAGCAAACATTTTCGTCGGCCAGACCGAAGCGCCGCTTGTTGTGCGTCCTTATCTGGCTGATATGACCCGTTCGGAACTATTTGCCGTTATGACCGGAGGACTGGCGTCCGTAGCCGGTTCTGTGTTATTCGGTTATTCACAGCTCGGCATCCCGCTGAATTATCTGCTGGCGGCCAGTTTCATGGCAGCACCGGCCGGTTTGATTATGGCAAAAACAATGATGCCGGAAACAGAAGTATCTGCCACCAGTGACACGATCAAAATTGAAAAAGATACAGAATCACAGAATGTCATTGATGCAGCGGCCCGCGGAGCTTCGACCGGTGTACAGCTGGCTTTGAACGTCGGGGCGATGCTGCTGGCGTTCATCGGACTGATTGCCGTTATCAATTCTGTTTTCGGACTGGTTGGAAACGCGGTCGGGATTGAGAATTTAACACTGGAAATGATTCTCGGATACATTTTCGCTCCGGTTGCCTTTATGATCGGCGTGCCTTGGATGGAAGCTCTTCAGGCCGGTAGTTTCATCGGGCAGAAACTGGTCGTGAATGAATTTGTGGCGTATGCCAGTTTTGCTCCGGAAATTGAATCTTTCACCGAAAAATCTCAGGTTGTTATCACTTTTGCTCTATGCGGATTCGCAAACCTTTCCTCGATGGCGATTATCCTCGGAGGATTTGGATCTCTTGTGCCGGAAAGACGAAAAGAGCTGGCTCAACTTGGGTTAAAAGCAGTAGCCGCTGGTGCTCTTGCTTCCCTGCTCAGCGCCGCAATCGCCGGAATGTTTGTATAAAGAGATAATCGCAGCAGCACGTCCACAGGCGGCGCTGCTGCTTTCTTGTCAAGTGGCGGGGTTCCTGATATGCTTTTAGAAGAATGATAGGGGGAGAGGGGATAGACCATGGAGGAGCTCCATAATGAGGAAGAGATCAGAGCGGTATTTTTTCTTATTCATCAGCTTCGGCCGTATTTGAACGAGGAAAGCTACATACAGACGGTAAGGCGGATGCAGCAGGGCGGGTACCGCCTCTTTGCATGGAAGGACAATACGGAATATACAGCGGTGGCCGGTGTGAAATTCCAGGAGAATTTATATAACGGATACCACCTGTGGCTGGATGACTTTGTCACCGATGAAAGGAAGCGCTCTCAGGGAATTGGACAGCAGGCACTCTCCGATATTGAATCATTTGCCAAACGTCAAGGGGCACAGTACGTGGTTTTATCCTCCGGCCTGCAGCGCACCAACGCTCATTCGTTTTATGAAAGGAAAATGAACTATGTAAGAAAAAGCCTGGTGTTTGCTTCACCGGCTTTGGAATAAAAGGAGGTGTATCGCGTGATTCATTTAAACTGGACGGAAACAGAAACGATTAAACAATTGAAATGCAGGCATGCCGACGCAGAAAAGTACAAGGTGGATAACGTCCTGACCCCCGGTTCGGTATACGACGTGAAAAATGAAACGGAAGAGTTTTATTTTATCATCGATGATACAGGTAGAATCGGAGGTTTTAAAAAGGATTATTTTGATGAAGTGTAAAAGCGCAGTCCAGAGGAAACCAGCGATTTTCTATAGAACAGGCATTTTCCATCCGTAATAAAAAGGTTGATGTAGATGAGTATCTGGTACAAAATCAGTAGAATCTTCAAACCAAGAGAAGAAACCTCCGAAGACCCTAAATATCAGGAACTGAAAACGAGGTATTATGCCGCCGGTTTCACCCGGGTGTTCCGAGAAGCTGAAAAACTTCCGGAAACAGGCGGAAACATAAACAAATTGATTAAAAAAGATGAGGAGCGGGGGGAGCTGCTTCTGGAAGCCGGCAAAGGCAGAGACCGGTTTGATGTCATTATTACCATTGTCCAGACAGCCCCTAATGAAACCGCGGTAGACGTCGTATCTTCCGTCCGTAACAAATCCGGCGACTGGGGGAAAAATTATCCCCTTATTATGCATGTTCTTCAAAAACTGGATCAATCGTTTCCTTCGATCAAAAAGTAAAACAGAGGCAAAAGAGTCTGAGACAAAACTCTAAAATGAATGAAAAATTCCGAACGATTTCCTTAAGGAAATCGTTCGGAATTTTTGTTTTGCATTACGCACCGCTTCGTCAAAACACTTCGCTTTCCGTGGGCACGGCTCGATCCTCCTCGGAAGAAAAACCCTTCCTGCGGGGTATCGAGACTCGTGCTGCTCCCACAGGAGTCTACGTGTTTTGACTACGCTATAGGAGCGCTTCTTAACCTGGATTTTTAAATGTTCGGTTTTCACCAATGTTATTCCCTTTTGTCCCAGTCTCTTTTTTATATGATTGAAAGGCTGCAACACGGGGATAGATGGAATGTCCATTCACAAGAGACAAGCACTTAAAGACTCATTATATTAGAATAACAAAATAACGGAGAGTGTGTTTTATCGATATAATATTAAATGAGAGGTGTTTAGTATGACCCGTATGTTGTATAGTGGAACCAGGGAGCAGCAAAGGAGATGCGCATGAAAAACAGAAATAAAGATTCTCTGGATGAAATGTATGAAAAAGAGTATGAAGAACTTACTTATGAAGAATTTCAGGAAGCTCTGGAAGAAGAACCGGATCGGCATACGAAAGAGAAACGAAGACGGAAAAAGAAACATAAAGGCGTGAAATGGACGGCGGTCATTATTGCCGTCATGCTCGTTTTCCAGACGTCAGCGATGTTATTTGATACGTTCCGCCTCGATGTTCTTGATTTTCTGAAAACATCCTATCGCCTCTCCCAGAATGAAGAGATTCAGGAATGGAAAGAATCTGTCGTTACTATCCAGGGGGAGGGAAAATACCTTCGCAGCCAGGGCACCGGCTTCTTTATTTCAGAAGACGGACTTGCCTTAACCAATCACCATGTTATTGAAAACCAGGATGCCATCGGAGTCAGTACAGAGAACGGAAATATTTATGAAGGAGAACTGCTTGCAAGCGATCCGGAAAAAGACCTGGCCCTTCTCGATATCAAAGGAGAAGGATTTTCTCCACTGCCTCTTCAGGAAAACAATGATACTCCGGGAGATCACATCTATGTGATTGGAAACCCGCTCTCTTTTACTAAAATCGCAAATGAAGGAAATGTACTTGGAAATGAAAGAACTGGAATTGATGCCATGGGACTTTCCGCTCCGATTTACCGCGGAAACAGCGGAAGTCCGGTGATTACGGAAGAGGGGAAAGTCAGCGGAGTCGTATACGCTAAAAAGACCGGAGCAGGACCGGAGCAGGAAACTATAGGGCTCGCAGTCCCCGCTGAAGAAGTAGATGCATTTCTTAAAAAACATCTGGATTAAAAAGCTGTCTATCTTCCTTGAGATAGACAGCTTTTCTGTAAAAATTACTTTTTCTGAAGTTTTTGGTCTTCGATATATTCATCGTACGTTGTCTGTTTATCGATAAACCCGTCCGGGGTGAATTCAATGATCCGGTTGGCAATCGTCTGAATAAACTCATGGTCGTGAGAGGAAAACAGCACGGAACCATTAAAGTTAATCAGCCCCTTGTTCAGAGCAGTGATTGACTCGAGATCCAGATGGTTGGTTGGTTCATCCAGAATTAGTACGTTGGCGCCGCTCAGCATCATTCTGGAAAGCATGCAGCGTACTTTCTCCCCGCCGGACAGTACTTTTGCTTTCTTGAATACTTCCTCGCCGGAAAACAGCATTCTACCGAGAAAACTGCGGATAAACGTTTCGGTCTGGTCATTTGGGGAATACTGCCGGAGCCAGTCGACAAGATTCAAATCCACTTCCTCGAAGAATTCTGAGTTATCTTTCGGGAAATAGGAAATGGATGTCGTCAGCCCCCATTTATAGGATCCGCTGTCCGGTTCCATTTCGCCGGAGATGATTTTAAACAGAGTAGTTTTGGCAATTTCCTGATCTCCCACAAATGCCACTTTTTCATTTCCCCGCAACGTGAAGCTCACGTTGTCAAGAACCGTCACTCCGTCAATCGTTTTACTCAGATTTTCCACGGTCAACAGATCTTTACCGAGTTCACGATCCGGTTTGAACTGAATAAACGGATAACGCCTTGAGGAAGGCTTAATATCATCAAGTGTGATGTTATCGAGCATTTTCTTTCTTGATGTAGCCTGCCTTGACTTTGATTTGTTCGCACTGAAACGCTCAATAAACTCTTTCAGTTCCTTGATTTTCTCTTCCTTTTTCTTGTTTTCTTCTCTGGCCATTTTCTGGGCGAGCTGGCTGGATTCATACCAGAAATCATAGTTTCCGACATACAGCTCAATTTTGCCGTAATCAATATCAGCAATATGTGTACAGACCTGATTCAAAAAGTGACGGTCGTGGGAAACAACGATGACCGTGTTTTCAAAATTAATCAGAAATTCTTCCAGCCACTGTACTGCTGCAATGTCAAGGTTGTTGGTCGGCTCATCGAGCAGAAGAATGTCCGGAGTACCGAACAGAGCCTGGGCAAGCAGTACTTTCACTTTCTCCGACCCGGCCAGTTCCGACATTTTCCTGTCATGCAGTTCTTCGCCTACACCAAGGCCGCGGAGCAGCTGAGCAGCCTCTGTTTCGGCTTCATAACCGCCAAGTTCAGCGAATTCGCCTTCCAACTCCGCTGCTTTCATTCCATCTTCGTCGGAAAAATCCGGTTTCATGTAAATCGCGTCTTTTTCCTGCATCACTTCGTGAAGCCGGGCGTGTCCCATGATGACAACATCCATGACCCGCTCTGATTCATAGGCGAATTGATCCTGTTTCAAAACGGCGAGTCTCTTGCCGTTTTCCATATGAACGTGGCCGCCCGTGGAGTCAATTTCACCTGATAATATTTTTAAAAACGTTGATTTCCCGGCTCCATTGGCACCGATAATCCCGTAGCAGTTGCCGGGGGTGAACTTGATGTTCACGTCTTCAAACAGTTTTTTATCTCCAAAACGGAGTTCTACATTTTGACAACTGATCATCTGCATACATCCTTTTCATTAAGCTACCTGTTATGATAACACATTTTTACCGGTGAACACGAAGGACAGACGAGCAAAGACTTTTCTTTTTCGATTCAAAGTTTTGACAAGCAGCAAGGTGAGCTATAGAATATAATAGGCTGTCGAAACTGAAAAGTTCTAAAATGACTTTGTGGTCACTTCGGATAGAAAGGAAGAAGCAGATATATGGAAAAACATGAAGTGATTATACAAACTGCGCTGCAGATGTTTTCCGAAAAAGGATACTTTTCCACCTCGGTACAGGAAATCGTCTCCTCCTGCGGCATATCCAAAGGAAGCTTTTACAACTATTTTGCCTCCAAGGAAGACCTGTTAATTGAAGTGTTCCGTTACAATCATGAGCAGCTCTTGAAAAAGGCAAAGAGCGTCCACCTGGACGGCACGATCTCCGCAAAACAGCAGTTAATAAATATGATCAGTATGGAACTTGAAGATATCGCGGATAACCGGGAATTTTTTCTGCTTCTGCAGAGAGTGGTTCCGATGCAGGAATACCAAAAACTTCTTCCGCTCATGAAAAAAACAAAAGCAGCCATGATCAACCTGCATAAAGACTGGCTTTTGCACGTATACGGGGATAGGGTCCGAAACCAGATCTGGGACCACGTATTATTTCTCCACGGAGCGATGAAAGAATATATCGGTCTTGTGAAGGAAAACAATACTCATGCTGATCCCGAGGTCTTTGCCCGGGGTATTACGGCCAAACTGGATATCCTGGTGGAATACGGCCGGGAACTCGACCCCATTTTAACGGATGAGTGGATGAGCGAATATGAAGAGATCGCAAGGCACCCGGAAAAGAAAACAAAGGAAGAAGAAAGGGATGAACAGCTGGCTCTTCTCCATGCCGGGATCCAAAAAATGCCGGAAGATAATAAGAAGACAGAGGAACTGGTCAATGCTGCAGGGCTTCTGGAAGAGGAATGGAGAAAACAGGAGCCCCGGCTCTTTCTTATAAGAGCGCTTCTCGATTTTCTGACCCGGCCCGGCCTCGAACAGCACATCGAAAAACTGAAGAATCTTCACGAACAAGAATGTAGAAAAGAAGGCAGATAAGATGACAAATGAACACAAAGACAATCAGCAGCAGGGCATGAAAAAAATTCCCATTATGGCGGTTCTTCTTGTAGGGGCATTCGTAGCCATTCTCAATCAGACACTGCTTGCTACGGCGCTGCCTCCTATCATGGAAGATTTGAATATTACCGAAAGTACGGCACAGTGGCTGACGACGATTTTCATGCTGGTGAACGGCATTATGATTCCCGTCACCGCATTTTTAATTGAAACATTCACCACCCGGCGTCTTTTTATTACAGCGATTTCCACTTTTGCGGTTGGAACGTTAATCTGCGCACTCGCGCCGAACTTTACTATCTTAATGGCAGGCAGAATCGTCCAGGCTGCTGCAGCCGGTATTATGATGCCGTTAATGCAGACGGTTGTGCTGCTTATCTTTCCGATCGAGAAACGAGGCCAGGCAATGGGTTTTCTTGGGCTTGTTATTGCTTTTGCCCCTGCGATCGGGCCTACACTGTCAGGATTCATGGTAGACCATTTCCACTGGCGGACGTTGTTTTATATCGTGTTCCCGATAGCTTTCCTTGATATTATTGCTGCTTACTTCGTCCTGAAAAATGTGACCGAACGGCATTTTCCAAAAGTCGATGTCCTCTCCATTATCCTTTCCACACTTGGATTTGGCGGTATTCTGTATGGATTCAGCACAGCCGGCAATAATGGATGGGGCAGTCCAGAGGTCATTATATCGATGACCGTTGGTGCTGCAGCCTTACTTCTGTTCGGGCGCAGACAGCTGCAGCTTGAGGAGCCGATTCTTGAAATAAGGGTGCTTCGCTACGGCATGTTTACCCTTACCACCGCAGTCGGAATGCTCGTTTTCATGGCGATGGTTGGAGCAGCCACCGTACTTCCGATCTACATGCAGAATTTCCGCGATTTCAGTGCGACAGAGTCCGGATTGATGATGCTTCCCGGTGCGGTTTTAATGGGGATGATGTCACCGATCACCGGCCGCATTTTTGACAAGGTGGGGGCTAAATGGCTCGCCATTACCGGCCTGTTTCTCGTGACGTTATCCAACGTGATGTATACGTTTCTGTCCACCGAGACTACGTTTGCCTACATGACCATCTTTTATGCGATGAGAATGTTCGGGGTAGCCATGGTGATGATGCCGGTTACCACTGCCGGACTTAATGTGCTGCCGCGTCACTTGATCCCGCATGGAACAGCAATGAACAATACGCTGCGACAGGTTGCAGGTTCGATTGGAACCGCCCTTCTTGTCACCGTGATGACCACAGCCTCCCTGAATGAAGGAGGGGGCGCGCCGAATGTAGAAGGATTGATCCACGGGGTCAACATCGCATTCTGGGTCGCATCCGTACTCGGAGCTTTCGGTTTTGTACTCAGTTTCTTTATTAAGCAGAAAACTGCCTCCGACTACGAATAAAAAGAGACCGGTCCTTTACGGGGACCGGTCTCTTTTTATTCATCCATCTGCAGGTCGGGCGTTTTTCGACTGAAAAATCTGGTGAGAATCATCAGATAAATGAAGCCTGCCGCAGCCCATACGGTTCCCAGTATCAATGCGTTCTTATCAAGATTGATAAACAGAGCAATATCAAGGACAGCTCCGATGAGCGGAATAATAAGGTACAGGATGATTTGTTTTCCGCTTCGCTGTTTCTGTTTTATAAAGTAGTGAGCAATAACCGACACATTGACAAAAGTGAATGTCGCAAAGGCGCCAAAATTAATAAAGGAAGTCGAAGTCGTAATATCAAGAAATAAGGAAAGCAGCCCGACCAGCCCTACAATCAGCAGGTTCAGAACCGGAGCTCTTGAAAAAGAACTGATGAACCCAAATATGCGTCTTGGCAGGACACCGTCCCGGCCCATCGCATAAAGCAGACGGGCCGCGCTTGTCTGCGCCGATAACCCTGAAGCAAACTGGGCCAAAATCAGTCCGGCAAGAAAAATCGCACTGAATAGATTGCCGCCGATCTGTTTTGCAATTTCATACGCAGCAGAGTCCGAATTCGCAAACTGACTGAAATCCGGATACACAAGATGAAGAAAATAAGAAGCTGCCATAAAAATGCCGCCGCCGATTAATGTAATCAAGAGAATCGCTCTCGGCAGGGTTTTTTTCGGCTCCACCGTTTCTTCTGACAATGTGGTCACCGCATCAAACCCTAAAAAGGAGTAACAGGCGATTGAAGCGCCCGCAAGCACAAGAGGGAACTCCGCATCCTGTCCCAGAAATGGTGTGAACGTGAATATCGTACCGGTTCCCATGCCCTGGACCAGGTTCACGATGCACAGCAGAATAAACAAGGCTACGACAAGAAGCTGAAAAATCATCATTAACAGATTGACCTTCGTCGTCATCGTAATACCGATTAAGTTAACCGTTGTTGTGACTACGATAAACAATAAAATCCAAACCCAGACAGGCACGGCAGGGAAAGCTGTGTTTAAATAAACTCCTCCGATCAGCCAGATCACCATCGGGAGAAACAGATAATCTAACAGAACGGACCAGCCGACCATAAAACCCAAAGGGGAACTGATCGATTTTCTCGTGTAGGAATAGGCAGATCCCGAAACCGGAAACGCCTGAACCATCCTTCCGTAGCTGTAAGCTGTAAACAGCATGGCGATCATCGCAACAAGATAAGCGGAGGGAACAAAACCCTGAGTCGTATCGGCAAGCACACCGTAGGTGCCAAATACTATCATCGGCGTCATATAAGCGAGTCCGAACAAGACGACCTGGTACAATGTAAGTGTTCGTTTGAGCGTTGGTTCAGCCATCATATCTACCTTCTTTCTCCTGATTTTTCATCCATTCATCCAGTTCTCTGTAAATATCCGGATTAATATTGGCCGTGTAGTTCAGTTTCTCATCTGCTGTTTCACCTATTGGAATATCAACAGTAAAAAGCCCTGTCTCTTTCCCGGCATCCAGCAGCACGTCCCCCTTATTGTCTACAGCCCTGCTTTCGCCGAAAAATGCCAGAGACCCTTCTTGGCCGAGCCGGTTGCACACGATCACCGGTATTTCATTTTCCATAGCTCGGCTTTTCAGATAAATATCCTGATACGTTTCATACGGTTCCATGTTTGCTGTGGATATCAGAATCATGTCTGCTCCTTTTAACCGGAGAAGGCGGGAAACTTCGGGAAATTCCAGGTCATAACAAATCATCATTCCGATGTTTCCATATGGTGTGTCGAACACTGGATACGTTTTACCTTTTTTGAAATAGCGTTTCTCCTCGTCAAACAGATGCGATTTCCGGTAATGGCCGCGGATGTTTCCTTCTGCATCAATAAAAAGCGTACAGATGTAATACGATTCCCCGTCATTTTCCGGGAAGGAAATAACAGCTCCTGTTCCCATTTCCCGGCAGGAAGCGCATATGGACTGTACTGTATTTCCTTCTACTGCCTCAGCATAGAGCCCCGTATCTTCTTCAAGCAGATAGCCGGTTAAAGACATTTCCGGAAAGAGCACGAGATCAGATTGCTGACCACGGGCTTCCTGCAAATACTGCCTGATTGTTAATATGTTCTGCTCTACATCTTTCCATTGAGGCGTGAACTGCGCCAAAGATAGTCGTACCATACACTTCACCCTTTCTGCTCTGCATATAATGCAAATCGTGTGCCAATCAAGAAAAGCTTGATTATTCCGTCTATTTCTCCTATCCTTACATGTAAAGATGATATATTTCATCTAATGATCGGTAAAATCCACATATTTAATGATTTATATCACGTAATGATGATATTTTTCATCTAAACGAAAGGGGAAAATCATGCACGCCCAGTCCCAGCTTCTTGTTTTAACGGATCAGGAAGAAAACATCCTGGAAGTGAAAGGGGAGGAAAAGGATGTATTTCGCTGTTCCAAGCCGATTTTAACAGCAGGACATACGCTCCGTAATATAAAGTGGCACGAAGTTCTGACCGATACGCTCCATTTCGACCACTCCTTTCAATCACTGGAAACAATAAACGGAGAAACCATTTATGTCTGCCGCTATGAACTTCATTCAAATCCTTATACCATCTACCTGTTTCATAACTTTTCTCCCGGACTTAAAGAAGAGGAAACGGATTTTATTGTACAGTCCCCTGCTATGACACGTATTTTAACTATTATTAATAACGTGTCTGACGTAGATTCCACGGTACTGCTGCTCGGCGAATCAGGGGTGGGTAAAAGTGCTGCAGCCGAACTGATTCATAAAAAAAGCAGCCGCAGAAACGGTCCGTTTTTAACGGTGAACTGCGGAGCCCTGCCCGAAAATTTAATCGAATCGGAACTTTTCGGATATGAACCCGGTGCGTTTACCGGGGGCAGAAGCAAAGGGAAGGAAGGGCTGTTCGAAGCCGCACGCGGCGGAACGATCTTTCTTGACGAAATTGCGGAGCTTCCATACTTTATGCAGTCCAAACTGCTGGATGTCGTTCAGGAAAACAAAATCCGGAAAGTCGGTGGTATCCGGGAGAGAGAGATCAACGTGCGGATTGTCGCAGCCACTAATAAAAATCTCACCCGCCTCGTAGAAAAAGGAGCATTCCGGGAAGATTTATATTACCGATTAAATGTCGTACCGTTAACCCTCCCTCCTCTTCGTGAAAGAAAGGAAGATATTCCTCAGCTTGTAACACAGCTTGTGGACATGTTTAATCAAAAATACGGGCGTTCCGTTTCCGTACCGGATGGGGTAAAGGAGCAGTTCCTGGAACGAAGATGGCCGGGTAATATCCGCGAACTTGCAAATACAATTGAGCGGATGATCGTAACAAATGGTACATTTCTGCAGGAGAACAGCGGTTCCGAAAGCCCCGGCTATGATACGGAGACAGAAGAACACTCTTATCCTTCATTGAAAGAGGTAAAAGAGAAGGCAGAAAAAGAATTGATTCTGAAAGTATACAGAACCTATGAGAATACGTATAAGACCGCTAAGGCTTTAGGAGTGGATCAATCCACCATTTCAAAGAAAATCAAAAAATATATTCAATCTGAATAAGTAGAGGAGGACCGCGAGGATGGGGGACAAACACTTTTTCGTAGCGCTTGCTCAAATACGCTGCGAACTTCTGGATAAGGAAAAGAACCTGAAACGCATGGTGGATGCGATGGAACGCGCCAAACAGAAGGGGGCGGATTACATTGTGTTTCCCGAACTGTTTTTAAGCGGATATGTCATGAATGACAGTTTGATGGATCTGGCGGAATCTTTGGAAGGACCAAGCCTGTCTGTTTTAAAAGATACCGCCGCTTCGATGGCTTTAGGTGTCATCGCAGGATTTCCCGAAAAAAATGGAGATAAACTTTACAACGCAGCTGTCTATATCAGCAAAGATGGTACAATAGAGAACGTCTACCGTAAAACCCACCTTTTTTATGAAGAACGAAAATATTTTCATGCCGGATCAGACTGTCCGGTGATTCAACTCCCGGAAGGCAGGGCCGGTATGCTTATTACGTATGACATGGAATTTCCGGAAATGCCGAGACGGCTTGCCCATGCAGGAGCTCAAGTCCTTTTTGTGCTTGCCGCAAATATGACCCCTTATCAAAAATATCAGGACACCTACCTGCATGCGCGCGCGATGGAAAATCACATATTTACGGCTGCGTCCAATAAGGTGGGACTCCATGTGGAAAATATTTTTTTCGGTGAAAGCCAGGCTGTTCATCCAGCCGGTCATTCTCTTTATAAAGCGGGTCATAATGAAGAACTTCCTGTCATTCCTATTGATCTGAATGATACCGCTGCTGCACGTGGAAGACTGGATTACTTCCAGCACAGGCGTCCTGACATTTACTTAACCTAGATCCCACATTTCATCGAGGAGGAGATACCGTGCCGGAAAAACTGAATAGCAGAAAAATAATGATCGCCGCTTCCAGAAAAACCGAAGAAATGACGGCATTGATTGAAAAGCAGGGAGGAAAAGCGGTCGTCTGTCCCCTGCAGGGAACGACATTTCCAGCGGAAGACGAGGTACAGACGGTGCTGCGGAGTGTGATGGAAAAAAAGCCGGACTGGTTTATTTTTATGACAGGAATGGGGACAAACAGTTTGTTTGATGCCGCAGAAAAAACAGGGGAAAGAGAGGCTTTTGTCACCACCGTGAAAAGGGCGGACGTAGCAGCAAGAGGATATAAAACGGCTTCCGCCCTGAAACAGATACAACTTGTGCCGGACGCGCGCGATGATGATGGCACCATAGACGGGCTGATACGATCCCTGGAACCGATCGATTTTCAGAATAAAACGATAGCGGTTCAGCTGCACGGCATCGCATCGCCTAAACTGAACACGTTTCTTTATGACAGGGGGGCGGCTGACATCGTGGAACTATACCCTTACAAATATGCCGCACCGGAAGAAGCTGTCCTCGATACTGCGCTGAAGAACATTCTCGCATCGTCTTATGACGCGGTTTGTTTTACGACACAAATGCAGGTTCATTCCTTATTTCGATACGCCAGAGAACACCAAAAAGAAAAGGAACTGGCCGAAAGGCTGATGACCTCCACAGCTGCGGCAACCGTTGGAAAAGTGACAGCGGAAGCGCTGCGGGAAGAAGGAGTAACAAGAATTGTTGCTCCTGAAAACGAGCGGATGGGAGCGATGATCATGGAACTTGGAGTCTTCTATTCCTGAGAAAGGTGCCAGTCCGTCTGCCTGTTAATATTAATAAATGCCGGTTCACTGTCAGAAAAAGAAAGATAGGATGGCCGGATCTCGTCCAGAAGCGCCCGCATGCTTCGCTCCCCGCTTTGCAGAAGACGCTCTGCCTGTGCATATACGCGGCGGTGGTACATACCGTGGACAGGATGAATGCGGCCTCCTGAAACTGGTATCAGGGCGTCAGAGACGGTCATCGTGTGCGCGGCCTGCCGCAGCATACGCGTCACAAATCCGGTATGGACAGAGGGAACATCAGCAGGCAGCATAAAGATGCATTCAAACGTTGTGAGCATCTGCATCGAGCTGGAAAGGGCGTACAACGGGCCCTGATGCTCTTCTTTTTCGATGAGAATACGTTCCACCGGTTCACGGAAGACGGGGGCAAGCCTTTTGTTAGTTAACAGATACGCGGGCAGTTCCGCATCCAAAAAGGAATGCAGACTCCGTTCATACAGGTACTGCCCTTGAAAGGTTTCAAAGACCTTCTGCGTACCGTAACGAGACGATTTCCCGCCGCACAGTACAACACCGGCTGTTTTCATGCTCCCACGCTCCTCAAATGCTCCATTTTCTCAATATAAACAACAGACAGAAAGAAAGGACGACCACTGACGTGACCCATGCCCATGCCAGCGCCATTTGATTTGCTTCCATTGCTGTAAATACGGCAATCGGCACTGTTTGTGTGATACCGGGCAGATTTCCTGCAAACATGAATGTCGCCCCGAATTCACCGAGTGCTCTCGTAAAACTGAGAATAATGCCGGAGATAACAGCACGGAAACTGAGCGGCAGCGAAATATAAAGAAATACCTTCCATTCATTGGCGCCGTCGGTCCGCGCCGCATGTTCTATGTTTTCATCCACCTGCTGGAGGCCGGTTTTCACAGATTGATACATAAACGGAAAAGCTACAACGGCTGCTGCCAGTACCGCAGCCCACCACGTGAACATGAGGGACTGATGAAACAGCGTTTCGAATACACGCCCGATGGCATGCTGGTTTCCAAAAATAATAATAAGCAGAAACCCTGTTACTGTCGGGGGGAGGACCGTTGGCAGCAGAAACAGCGTTTCAATGAACGTTTTTCCAAAGAACGTTCTGCCCTTCATAAATCCGGCCGCAGCAATGCCTCCCAGTAATACAACAACCAGCGCGGCAGCTGCGGTTTGAAGGGAGAGAAGAACAGGCTCCCAGAATGAAACCGTGTATATCATTACTCGATCGTCTCCGTTTCGAACCCATACTCTGAGACAATATCCGGTAACTTACTGCCTCTCAGAAAATCGAGAAGCTTCTGCGCTTCCTTTTTATGTTTCGTACCCGTTATCACGCCTGCCGGATAAATAATCGGCGAATGGGCGTCCTGACTTATTTCTTTCACGACCTTCACTTTATCGGACTCCAGAGCATCCGTTTTGTAAACAAAACCCGCATCTACATTTCCATTCTCCACATAAGTTAAAACCTGCCGGACATTTTTCGCCTGCACAAGCTGATCCTTCATCTGATTCCATATCCCATGGTATTGTAATGCTTCTTTAGCATAAGCTCCGGCTGGAACACTTTCCGGAACCCCCACAGCAGTTTTCCAGCTTCCGGATTCCAACTCCTGTATGGTGGTAATGGAAGAATCAGCTCCTTCCGGTGTAATAAGCACAAGCCGGTTTTTCATGATGTTTTGTGTATCCGATTCCGTCATTTTATTCCTTTGGATTAAATCCTCCACCTGCTCGGTAGAAGCAGATATGAACACATCAACCGGCGCCCCCTGATCGATCTGCTGTTTCAGGGATCCCGACGAGCCAAAATGAAACGTTATATCCATATCCGGATGTTCGTCGGTAAACGCTTCTTCCACTTCCTTCATCACGTCCTGAAGACTGCTCGCTGCCGCCACCACTAATTCGGTCTGACCCTCTCCCTGTGCCGGTTCTCCGGACCGGCAGGCGGTAAGCATCAGCAGGATTGCCGGCAGAAGGAAAGCATGCCGTAATATTTGTCTACCAGTCAATAATGAGCCTTCTTTCCTCCGGAGTTTTCTAAACGTTGCTCTACATCTAATCATATCTTTTATCATGTTTCAACCCCTGCCCGCTGCTTGACAAGGCTTCATCATACAAAAAATTCAAAAATAGCGCGATTATTTATCAATTTTAACTACATTTTGGCACCGGTATTTAGTATGATTTGATTATACATCGTGCGCAAAGGGGGAGAAAAATGGCAAAAAAACCTGTCATGATCATTTCTATCCTCCTTTTCAGTATGTTTTTCGCGGGAAGGATTGAAGCATCTGTTGAGCTGGAAGAGGAAACAAATCAATATGATATCGCTCGCGATATGGAAGTTCTGGAAGATGAAAGCGGAGACTGGATAATTGAAGATGTCACGGAGCCGCCGGTTTCGGAAGCATTCATAGAGAATAACTCAGCCATACCGAATTATGGATATACAGATTCTCATTACTGGATACGCTATGCGGTACATAACACGTCCGAAAACCCAGACTGGGTGCTGGAAATCGCCTATCCTCCGCTTGACTCCATCGCTCTTTACGAAAAAGAAGGGGAGGCTTATCGTCTGCTTGAAAAAGCGGGCGACCTTCAGCCCTTTCATGATCGAGCCCGCAGCCACCGTAGTTTTGCGTTTGATTTATCGATACCTCCCGGTTCCGAGACGGTCTATTATTTAAAAATTGAAAGCCAGGGAGCGGTCCAGCTTCCGATGACGATGTGGGAAAGAGAAGCTTTCGCTAAAAAGAGCCAGTTGGAATACATGATTCTCGGATTATATTACGGGCTTGCTTTCGTCATGATTCTGTATAACCTGTTTTTATATTTCTCCCTGCGTTTTCGAAGCTATTTATGGTATGTTCTATTTATTTTATGTCTCGTATTTACCCATTTAACACTGAACGGGGCAGCCTATCAATTTATTTGGCCGGAGAGCAGCTGGTGGAACAACCGGGCTATCGTCTTTTTCATGGCCGCTTCGCAGGCGTTTGCACTGCTTTTTGCCAAAAGTTTTCTTAATGTAAAAGAATCGATGCCACGGCTGAACAGGCTGCTGTTCGTATCTGCCTTGTCTCAGTTCATGATTCTTGGTCTTTTAATGTTCAGCTACACGGCTGCTCTGAATTTCGTCATTCTTTCTGCGCTGCTTCTGGTTGTTGTTGTGCTGACAACGGCGGGGGTGCGCTGGAAGCATGGATACCGTCCGGCGCGCTGGTTTTTTATCGGATGGGTGGTCTTTTTAATAGGGGCGATGGTTTCCTCGCTTGCAGACGCCGGCGTAATACCGGTTACTTTTTATACAAAATATGCGTCCCAGCTCGGGTCGGCACTGGAAGTTGTCCTGTTTTCCCTTGCGCTGGCCGATAAGTTCAATACACTTCGGATGGAAAAAGAAAAAGCCGAACGCGAGGCCAAAGAAAGCCGGGAAGAAGCTGTAGAACAGTTAAAAAAAGCGAACCGGCTGAAAGATGAGTTTCTGGCTAATACGTCCCATGAGCTGCGTACTCCTCTGCACGGCATGATAGGAATCGCTGAGTCGATATATGATGGGGCGGAGGATGCTTCCACCTCCGGACTGCGACGTCATGTATCCATGATTATCAAAAGCGGCAGACGCTTGTCCAGCCTCGTCGATGACCTGCTTGATATGTCCAGGCTGCGCCATAAAGAAATGGAGATCCACCGAACACCGGTTTCGTTACATGACAGCATAAAAGTTGTGCTGTCCATCTCCGAGCCGCTTCTTGAGGGAAAGCGCGTATCGGTTATTCAACGTATTCCGGAAGATCTCCCACTCGTCTTTGCGGATGAGAACCGGTTGCAGCAGATTCTTCACAACATCATCGGCAATTCGCTCAAATTTACGGAACAGGGAACCATTACCATTCAGGCGGAATGCACTGGAAATGAGATCAAACTAAACGTTCAGGATACCGGGATCGGCATGACGAAAGAAGAAACATACCACGTATTTCAGGAATTTGAACAGGGGGACACCGTCCGTGGGCGGCATCCAGGAGGTACCGGACTCGGTCTCACTATTACAAAAAAACTGGTAGAACTTCATGGAGGTTCCATTCATCTGGATTCACGGAAAAACGAGGGAACAACCGTAACGGTTTGTCTTCCCGTCTCCCGCGAAACCGGATCTGAACGAATTCACCGTGAAACTCCTGCTCTTTTGTCGGGGGACACCGGCACTGCCTCTTTTACAATGATACGTTCTGTTCCACAAAAAAAGGGACGTATTCTCATTGCAGATGATGAACCCATTAATCTGCAGGTGCTCTGGAACCAGCTCACTTTGGCCGGCTACCAGGTCACAGCAGTGAGCAACGGGAGAGAAGTACTGGAAAAGGTAGAAAAAGAAGACAGCAGTTATGAATTACTGATTCTCGATATGATGATGCCGGAACGCTCCGGATTGGAAGTCACCCGCTGGATACGTGATCGTTTTGCCTTGACAGAACTGCCTATTCTCGTTCTTACAGCCCGCAGCGATGTGTATCATCTTACTGCGGCGTTTGCCGCAGGCGCTAATGATTATCTGGCCAAACCGTACCATAAAGAAGAGTTAACGGCCAGGGCGGCGACATTGGTCGTGCTTTCCCGGGTGATGAAGGAAGTAAAAGAAAAACAAGCCTCGCTGAAACAGGTGAATGAAGAACTGGCCGGACTGAACATGGAACTCGAAGACCGTGTGAAACGCCGAACGGTTGACCTCGAACATAAAACCGAAGAATTACTGCGGATGGAGCAGTCACGGCGTCATCTTTTGACAAACATTTCTCATGAGCTGGGAACGCCGATGACTTCGCTGCAGGGTTACGTCAAAGCGATGATGGACGGCGTTATCGATGCAGGCGACACTCATTATCTGCAGCTTATATATAAAAAAACACTATTTCTCGACCGTTTAATTCAGGATTTATATGATTTATCAAAACTGGAAGCCAGGCAGGTCCGTTTCCGGTGGAGCTGGGAGGGCGTTCCGGCTTTTATTTCCACATTATTATCAACATTCAAAGAAGAAGTGGAATCCCGCTTTCTGACTTTTTCTCTGGAAGATAGAACGGATGATTTCAGTAATCACGAGTACCTGTTTGCCGATCTGGGTCGTCTTGAGCAGGTGGTGCTCAATCTTATCCAAAATGCTGTAAAATATACAGAGAAAGGAGACTCGATCCGGATTGAAGTCATGCCATCCGTCTGTTTTACCGCAGGGGCAGGTGATCCAAAGCAGTACCGTCCGGAAATGAAAGACCGACACATCATTGTCGGTATCCACGACAGCGGCACCGGAATTTCACCGGAATCACTTCCCTATATATTTGAACGTTTTTTCCGCGGGGCAACGTCACGAAACGCAGGCAACGGAAGTACCGGCCTCGGTCTGGCCATATCCAAAGAAATCATCGAGTATCATAATGGAATGATCTGGGCCCGGAGCCGGGGACGGGAAGGAAGTTCCTTTTTCTTTATGCTCCCTTTATATCCCGGTCCGCTCACACCATACACAAAGGAAGGATGACGATGGAGCGAAAAAAAATCTTTGTTGTAGAAGACGAAGAGGACATCCGCAATTTAATCACGCTGTATCTGGAAAGCCGCTATGAAGTCATTAGTGCCGCCGACGGCAATGAAGTGCTTCCCCTCCTGAAAAATCACCGGCCGGATTTGATTCTTCTGGATATCATGCTCCCCGGCAAAAGCGGCATGGAAATCTGTGAAGAATTACGCGAAAACGATATGGAGACACCTGTATTATTTTTAAGTGCGAAACGGGAATTTGAAGATAAAATCCAGGGGCTTGAAACAGGGGCTGACGATTACATTACCAAACCTTTTGATCCCGGGGAGTTAATGGCAAGAGTGCAGGCACATCTGCGTAGAAATGACATCAACCATCAGCACGACAACCGATCGGACAATACATTAAGTACAGGCGACCTTGAAATTGACCTGGACAGCTATACATTGAAGCACAAGGGGAAAGTCCTGCACCTCTTTGCCAAAGAAATGCAGCTGCTGCTCGTCCTCGCCAGACACCCGAACCAGGTGTTCAGTATCGAACAACTGTACGATAATGTGTGGGGTACGGACCGTTTCGGCGACTTAAAAACCGTTTCCGTTCATATCAGCAATTTAAGAAAAAAAATTGAAGAGGATCCTTCCCGCCCCGTTTATATAAAAACCGTCCGGGGCTTCGGATATAAATTCTATAAACCATAAGGAAAAATTTAATTTTTTATTGTTATTTTACCCTATTTTAACCTGGCTTTTATATCATAAGGATGAGAGAAAAAGAGAGCTTCGCAGCATATGCAGCAGAACGGAAATAATGAATCGGAGGAGATAGAAATGAGACGGCCACATTATCATACTCCTTTAGACAGGGAATGGGTGGAATTAATGAAAATGGCAAAAGAGGCTGGAATAACAAAAGAGGAAGTGCAAATCTTCCTGCAGAAACAGAAACATGGCACCTCCCGGAAAGAATCCGCTGCCCGTTGAACGGGGATCCCTGTTCATTTTCAAAACCCTTCAGACTGCTGCGTCAAGGGTTTTCTTTATGACCGAGCGACGCTTTAGAAATGATTCACGAAAACAATGGTTACATGGACAAAAATACCATCCCGGAGCGCTGATTGATATTTCAGCGCTTTTTTTTCGGTCCTTGGAGCTTCTTTGTTTGAGTATAAATGGCTCAATAAGACGATTGATAAAAGAAAAATCGGGAAAAGACCTTATGTAATGGAACAAAAGGTAAAGGGTGATAAGTGTGGAAAAACAGGGTCTTATGCTGACAACGGACGAATGGATCGACCACTTCTGGGAAGAGGAAACGGAGTTTCTTCAGGAAATCGGCAGAATCCCAAGCGAAAGTGGAGAAGAAAAGAGAGTGCAGTTGTATCTGGCGGATTACCTGAAAAAAGAGCTCGGCATGGAGGTCGTCCAATTCACCCCGGATATAAAGAAGTTGTCCACCCATCCCGGTTTTTCTCCGGTGGAGTGGAACTACGAGGAGAGCCCAAACGTAATTGCCAGAGTTCAGGGACAAGCCCCTTCCAAAGGGAACAGTTTAATCTTTCAGGGCCATGTCGATGTCGTAAGTCCGGAGCCGGCATCGATGTGGTCCTGTGATCCGTGGAGCGCACTGCAGAAAGATAACAAAATGTATGCACGCGGTATTCTCGATATGAAGGCCGGTGTGACAGCTATGATTTTTGCGTATAAAGCTCTTCAGGCTGCCGGTTATGAACCGGCTTCAGACTTTATGATTCAGTGTGTCGTTGATGAGGAACGAACGGGCAACGGCGCTCTTGCCGCTCTGGAGGAAGGATATACCGCTGATGCGGCACTCATCCCTGAACCTTTCGGGCAGTATGTTTCAACGGCTCAACTCGGCAGTATCTGGTTCCGCATCACCCTCGAGACGGCCGAGGAAGTGAATGTGGCTGAAAAAGCGATGCTTTTCATGGAAGCTTTAAAAGCGTATGAAAACGAATTAAATCAACGCCGAAAACCGATATCCTTCCACGATCAGGAAAAACCGGTGGAGGTTTGCATCGGCAACTTCCACGCAGGGGATTTCCCGTCCAACGTACCTAAAAAAGCAGTACTTGAATGCCGCTGCGGAGTATTACCGAATCATGATCCGGCAGTTCTGAAGGAGGAAGTGAAAGAGCGCATACTGGCTGCCGCCGACAAGGATTCCTGGCTTCAGCAGCATCCACCGGATATAACCTTTTTCGGCTTCCATGCGGAAGGAATGGAAATGGACAATGACCAAACTCCGTTTTTCAAAACCCTCGACGACGTTCATGAAAAAGTGACGAAAACTCCAGCGGGGAGGAAAGCTCTTCCCGTCACGACAGACGCCCGATTTTTTAATCTGTATTATGATATTCCCGCCGTCTGTTACGGTCCGTCCGGCGGGAATATCCACGGGGTGGATGAATGGGTCGATTTGGATACCCTGAAAGAAGTGACGAAAGTATATGCGGCATTTCTTGCAGCATGGTGCGGCGTTGTCGAAAAGAAAGAGAGCAGGGAATGACTCCCGCTCTCTATTTATTCTTCATGCCACATCTCCAGTAAAGGTCCTTCGGCTCCAAATACGGGATCCTGATCAGGAAGCGGCACCTCTTCGATGTCTTTCAGAACGGCGGGCCTTTCTTCCGGAGCTCCTGTTTTCAAGTTGTAATCCATCCCGTCTGGATAAGCTCCGACGATTTCAAACTCAAAACTGGAACTCATTTTTTTGTGTCCGGTTCCGGCCGGAAGAACAATAACATCTCCCTTTTCCAGATCCAGGCTTGTTCCTTCCTTTCCTCCGATCTTAATGGTTGCTTCTCCATTTATCACACCCAATACTTCATGGGCATTGCTGTGATAATGGTGATAGTCAAACACCCCGCCAACCCAGCTGTTTTTCCAGTTATGACGTTCCAGCACAGGGCGGCAGTCTTCCGGATTTTCCGCAAACACACTGGAGTAGAGAATGACGGGGAGGTGTTCATTATTCGGAATTTCTCCGTCATCCTTAAAGAACATCGGTGTTATTTTTTCCTGCTTCATCGTTTCTCTCTCCTTTTTCTCAAAAATGCTGTATCGTTTGAACGAATACCTTTTTTCCCGGTTCCTGAAACCATTCATTTCTTGGTGTACCGGGAAACGGTGAAAGCAAGATCGTCGTTGCCGTACAGAGAAAGCACACCAAAAAGCGTATCATCTGCGATAGGTTCGGACTCTTCTTTCGGGACCGTCAAGGCTAGGGCTTCTTTTAAGAGAGGGTTGTCCTTCTGCTCCGGGTAGGCCTCTGTGTACAGATGGAACGGATCAAGTTCCTGATTGACGCACCACTGAGCAAAAACGAGTATCATCATTTTTTCATCCTGCTTGTAACTTTCAATTATTTTTTCTTCCATTTCATCTCGTTTCATGAATAACCAATCCTTTTTCTTCAGCATAACAGGTGCGGCTGTTGGCAGCCAGACCCAGGAATAGAAACATTAAAAAGAAGCAGCGCAGGCGCTGCTTCGCGTTGGGAGGAGTCAGGGACGGCTGAATAAATTTTGAATATCCCGTACCGCCTGTCTGGAATCGTGTCCGACGGCGCGGAGGGTAACCTGTTCGGAAGGCTTCAGAAAAGAGGACAGACCTAATAAGCTTTTGCCGTTTACCGTTCTGCTTTCTGATTCCAGTACAATGTAGCTCTCATAGCGGTTGGCCTGGCTGGCCACCGTTTTTAATTTGTTGAAATACGACTTTTCTTCCAGATGAATGACAGCCGTAGATTCCAGTTTTTCACTCATCGTATCACCCTTCTTCCATTTCATTTTTCAGGAAGGTCCACCCTTCCACAGGCAAAAGCCGCATCACGAAAACGTTTCACAATTTCTTCTCATATCCCCTCCTTTTGTGCACATACGACAGACGATATGACAAATCTTCGGCAGGTAGAACCAGTAAAAGCAAAAGGTCTCTTTTGTACTTTTCAGTATAAGGTATTTTACGTTACAGGTGTGTCATGCCGGCAGATGATCTACCAAAAAACACGATGGAACGATGAAAAAGAGCGAAGTATATGTACCGTGAAAAAGGTTATATTACAGAATGACAAAACAAGCAGGGAGGATCGGATATGGCACGAATTGGTGTAGAAGAATCGTTGACCGATATCAAACAGGAGCTGAAGGAGAAGGGACACGAAGTCGTGGATCTCAGGCAGGAAGAAGACAGCAGCGGATGTGACTGCTGTGTGGTTTCCGGCCAGGATCAAAATATGATGAATATGCAGGAAACAGACCTCCAGGCCTCGGTCATAAATGCGCACGGCAGTAATGCAGAGGAAATCTGCCAGCGCGTGGAAGAAAACCTGCAGGCTTGATAAAGAAATAAGTGATCCGCAGTATAGACTTGGCGGATCACTTTTTCATTATGCTATGATGTAAAGGATGGGAGAGGAGATAAATGAAAAACAACCACATCCTTTTGATCGATGGAATGGCTCTGCTGTTCCGAGGGTTTTATGCGACCTCGGTATACGGCAATTACATGTATAATAAAGAGGGAGTGCCGACCAATGCTGTCCACGGCATGATGAAACACTTTCTAAAAGCCGTGGAAACGTTCCGGCCCACGCATATCATCTGCTGCTGGGATATGGGAAGCACCACCTTCCGTACGTCGCTTTATCCGGAATATAAAGCCAATCGCTCCAAGCCTCCGGAAGAACTGATTCCGCAGTTCGAGACGGCGAAAAAAGCCATGGGCGGTTTTGATGTTCCAAATATCGGAGTGGAACAGTTTGAAGCCGATGACTGTATCGGTACCATCGCCAGCCAACTGGCATCCTCGTTTCACGTCACCATTCTGACCGGGGACCAGGATCTGCTGCAGCTGATTGAAAAAAATATAACCGTCGCTGTCATGAAAAAAGGACAGGGGTATTACGATCTTATGGATGAAACCAATGCCGCAGAGCGCAAAGGATGCAGCCCGGCCGCGATCGTTGATATGAAAGCACTGATGGGAGATACAAGCGATAACTACCCCGGTGTAAAAGGGATCGGTGAAAAGACTGCCTTAAAACTACTGCAGGATTATGATACGATTGAAACGCTTCTACAACATCTCGAGCAACTTCCGCCGGGTATAAAAAACAAAATCGAAACCCATCTGGACATGCTGCACCTTTCCAGGAAACTTGCAATGATCCGCACGGATGCCCCGGTTGAATACAGAGAGGAAGATGCCCGCTGGACTGCGGAGGTGGAACAGGCCGCTGCGGTGCTGTCCGAAATCGGGGTATCTGTACCTATGGAAGCTGCATTCCAGATGAATAAAGAAAGAGGTAAATGATGATGAAACCAGGGACGGTCGTAACAGTTTCGGTCATCCGGAAAAAAAAGAACATATATTTCATAGAGACGGAAGGACGGACGCTGGAACTTCCTGAAGCGGAAACAACACGGGAACTTCAGACGGGAGAAAACATAGATATCTTTATTTATACAGATAAACAAGGGAACATAACGGCATCGATGCGTGTGCCGGATGTTACAGCAGAAACGTTTGGATGGGCTTCCGTCACCGAAGTGGTTCCGGAGCTTGGTGTGTTTATCAATCTGAATCTTCCCAAAGACATTCTCGTGCCGAAAGATGATCTGCCGCTCCTGAAAGAAGTATGGCCGGTTGCGGATGATCAGTTGTTTGTTATTCTGACCACTGATAAGCAGGGACGGATGCTGGCAAGGACCGCAGGAGAAGAAGACATTCTTGCCCGGTCCGTTCCGACTTCCCCGTCCTTTCTTCATCAAACAATTACCGGCCGGGTATACCGCGCCGGCAAAGCAGGTAGTTTCATCTTTTGCGAAAACAACCACCGCGCTTTTCTTCATCCCAGCCAGCGGAAAAGAGAACCAAGAATGGGGGAAAAGGTGGAAGTGCGGGTCATTGATGTAAAGGATGACGGCACAATAAACGTATCGCAGCTTCCCGATAAAACAGAAAGCATGGACGAGGACGCTCATTCCATTCTGCTCCATTTATCCAGGAACCGGGGAGAAATTCCATTCAGTGACAAAAGCAGTCCCGAAGACATAGAGGAAACCTTTCATATCAGCAAGGCAGCGTTTAAACGGGCTGTAGGCAGACTGATGAAAAAAGGATTGGTCGAACAAACAAAAGAGGGGACGATTCGGACCAGAGAATGACTATCCCATGTTTCATAACTTTCCGCAGGTATCAAATACTAAATACAAAGAATACCTGGAGGGATACGTATGAACGTTGCTATTATGGGGGCTGGATTGTCCGGACTGTCCTGTGCCTTGATGCTGGAGAAACATGGCATCACCCCGGATATTTTTGAAAAGCGCAGCCGGGTCGGCGACCGGTTTGTGAATGGGGAAGCCTTTATGTCCTTTCTCACAAAACCAATTGATGATGTGGTCCGGTATCTGTCGGAAGAATTTCAATTGTTCATAAAGCCTACTTCTGCCATCAGCCGTTTATCTTTTTATTCTGCGGGACAGCAGGCTGTGATTGATGCACACAGCGGATTCATCACTCTGCGCGGCAGACATCGGTACGCTCTCGAGCAGCAGCTGGCGGAGCAGGTGAAGACCCGCATCCATTATCACTCTGATAAATCCTATGAAGCCTTACAGCAGGACTATACCCACGTCATTCTCGCCACCGGAGATGCATCTTATGCACTTAAACTCCGCAATTTCGAAGAATACTTGTCGGTTTCCTTAAAAGGGGCGATTATAGAAGGAACGTTTGAACGGGATCATGTGCGGATCTGGCTTGATAACAGGATAGCCCCTCAAGGATACGCTTATCTGCTTCCTCTTTCGTCCACAAAAGCGAATCTTGTCATGGCTCACCCGGACGCTTCAGCAGATTCTGAGGGACAGAAAGAAAAACAGTGGCAGCTGCTCCTGAATAATGCCGGACAAGCATTACAGCAGTCCTTCTATATCAAAGACCAGTTTCAGATCAAAAATTACAAAATCGGGATATGCCATGCACCGCGCCTCGGCAATACGTTTTTTACCGGCAACTGCTTCGGCTCTGTCATGCCGTTTTTAGGTTTCGGACAGCTTGAATCCATTCTTACCGGTATATATGCCGCCTATGATTTATGCGGGTACGGAAAGTATGAAGCGTTCACAAAACCGCTGCGGAAAAGTTTTCACGACTCTATGGTCCTGCGGCAGGGGATGGAGTCATTAAACAATGGCGGCTACGATTTTATCGTAAAACAATTGAACACGAGTCTTGGAAAACGACTGTTTACTACCAATGTCAATGTGATCCGGGCCGGCAGTATGCTGCTCCGTCCGTTCATAAGGGAACGGACGGGCAAGTAACAATAGAACAACGCATAAAAATCCGAACGATTCTTAGAAGAAATCGTTCGGATTTTTTGTCTTTGATAACGTTTTCTCCCCAGACTTACCTGAATGGGTCAATATCCTGAATTCTCACTTGTGAGGTTGTCGAGCATCGTATGGGAATGCTGCTGCAAAGGTTTTTCCGCCGGGCCTTCCAGAACTTCTCCGGTATAGGAAAAACGGGAACCGTGGCAGGGACAGTCCCATGTCCGATCGCCGTGGTTCCATTCCACTTCGCAGCCCACATGGGTGCAGGTCGTATCAACGACAAACAATTCCCCATCTTTATCTTTATATGCCCCTTTCCGCTGTCCATCTGCCATAAATACAGCAGCATCATCTTTTGCCAGTCCTCCGATCGAAGAGGGCGGCATCTCCAGTTTTCCTTTGATTAAGTGTTTCGTCACATCCACATTTTCTTTAAGGAAATGTTTAATGCTTGGATCGGCATAAAATCTCGCAGGGCTGAACAATTCACTGTATGGGTTTTCTTTTTTCAATACCAGGTCTTTCAGAAGAAAAGCGGCGCAGGTGCTGTTGGTCATGCCCCATTTACGGAACCCCGTCGCAATATACACATCCGGCTGAGAGGTGGTAACTTCTCCAATATATGGGAGCTTATCAAGCGTTGTTAAATCCTGGGCGGACCAGCGGTACAGAATCTCAGGGTTGTCGAACAGCGTTTCTGCAAAACCCTGAAGGGCCCGGTAATGCTCCAAGGTATCTTTTCCCTGGCCTGTCTTGTGATTTTCACCGACTGCCAACACGATGTCACTGCCATTCATGGATGCAGCACGGAGAGATCGGGCCGGATTACCGGCATTCAAATACATGCCGCCGGGGTAAGGGGTGTTCGTCTTAAAAGCAAGCACATATGACCGGTCTGCGTGCATCCGCGCGGAATACAATCCCGTCCCTTCATAAAAAGGAAAATGAGAACAGCAGATAACCGAATCAGCGCTTATTCGTCTGTCGTTTCTTGTGAGAACCGCTTTTTTCTTCTCTTCATCGGTAATGTGGACAGCGGTCGTCTGTTCATAAATACGCCCGCCCTGATCGAGAAGTTCCCGGATAAGATGTTTCACATACTGCAGAGGATGAAAGCGGGCCTGGTCCGGCATGGACAGGGCGCTATGTATATCCATCGGAAGTGGAATACGGTCTTTCATCTCTCCGTCGATATGAAGAGCCTGATAGGCTTCATATTCTTTCTCAAGTTTACCGGCATCCTGCTCGGTTTCGGCGTACAACCATGCCGTTTCTGTATGGAAATCACACTGTATCTGGTTTTCCATTATATACTGGTTGATAAAACGAAGTGCTTCGACCTGTGCTTCATAATAAAGGCGCGCTGCCGTTTTTCCCATATGCTGGATCAGTTCATCATAAATCATTCCGTGCTGAGCGGTAACTTTAGCGGTCGTATGACCGGTTGTGCCATTTAACAGTCGACCTGCTTCCAGAACGACGACATCCAGTCCTTCTCTGGATAAAAGGGCAGCGGTAGTCAATCCTGTGATGCCAGCACCGACAACAACCACATCAGCCTGCTCGTCGTTTTCCAATTTCTCAAAAGACGGTAGATCAACGCTTTCTCTCCAATAAGGCTCCGGGCTTTCGGGCAGTTGTAAAGCCATATCCATCCCTCCAAATCATGTACTGCCTATAGTATGACAAGGGAGGGACGGTTTTATCCGATTAACAGCCGGATACCTCCGAAGACAGCCAGAATGAGCACAATAATATTAAATACCCGCTGCGGGATCAGAGGCAGAAACTTGATACCAAGATATGTGCCGAAGAGGATCGGGGCAACAAGCCACAGATTGAACGTCAACGAAGCTGTCGTGATCAGTCCGAGAGCTGCATACATAGGTACCTTAATCAGATTCACGGAGATGAAAAACCAGGCGCCTGTTCCGATGAATTCCTGTTTGGGCAGCGCAATGGCCAGTAAGAAAATAGCCATCACAGGACCGGATGCGTTTCCAATCATGGTCGTAAATCCGGCAAGTGTTCCCATGACGGCAATAAACCAGGTGGAGCGCGGTATGTTTTCAGCCCAGGCTGCGCCCCAGCGCTCCCGCGACAACTGAATAACGATCATCATAAGAATGAGCGCTCCCAGCAGTATTTCAATCGGACGGCTTGCTTCTACATAAAATAAGACGATGAATCCTGCACAAAGCCCGCCGAGTACCCATGGAACAAGAGAAAATAGTGTTTTCCAGTTTACACTGCGCCTGTAATACGCAACCGCGATGATATCGGCAGTAATCAGCATCGGCAGAACAATCCCAAGAGATTCACGGGCCGGAAAAATGGAGGCCATCACAGCCACCACGAGAATTCCCATCGTCGGCAGTCCTGTTTTGGCGATGCCTATAAAGAGAGAACAGACAACGACAATGATGATATGTACGAGACCAAGGTCAAACATATGGATCCTCCTTCCACTCCAAATTGTACTACTGAACGATAGGAGGGGAAATAAAAACACATGGAAAAGACCGAATTCTTTTTGTAAAGCCTTTTCATTTGTTGGAATATTATAATTTCGATGTTTGATTTCCCTGTCTTAACGGGTAAAAACATGTAGATTTATTCCAGAAAGGGAGGTTCTACACATAATGAGCGACGACCGCAGACAGAACAAGAACCGTAAAGACAAACAGCTGGAAGAGTACCGTACTGATGATCAGGGAAAAAAGATGACGACCAATCAGGGACAGAAAGTGTCGGAGGATGAGTTTTCCCTGAAAGCCGGTGAACGAGGACCGACATTGATGGAGGATTTCCATTTCCGGGAAAAGATGACGCATTTTGACCATGAACGGATACCGGAGCGGATTGTTCACGCACGGGGATATGCGGCGCACGGCGAGTTTCATGTGTATGATGACTCGATGAAAGAGTATACGAAAGCAAACTTTTTAACTGATCCTGAAAAAACCACACCGGTGTTTGTGCGGTTTTCCACCGTACAAGGATCAAAGGGTTCTCCAGATACAGTCCGGGATGTACGCGGATTTGCAACAAAATTTTACACTGATGAAGGTAACTTTGATCTCGTCGGGAACAATATTCCAATTTTCTTCATCCAGGATGCCATGAAATTTCCGGATCTGGTTCATGCGGTGAAACCGGAACCGCATAACGAAATGCCGCAGGGCGGTTCTGCCCATGATACGTTCTGGGATTTTGTTGCGAATAACCAGGAAGCGGCCCATATGTCGGTCTGGGCCATGTCAGACCGCGGCATTCCGCGCAGCTTCCGTATGATGGAAGGATTCGGTGTTCACACGTTCCGTCTTGTTAATGAAAAAGGCGAAGCCCATTTCGTCAAATTCCACTGGAAGCCGAAACTCGGCGTCCATTCGCTCGTCTGGGATGAAGCGCAGAAACTTTCCGGAAAAGATATAGACTTCCACCGCCGCGATTTATACGAGGCGATTGAAAACGGTGATTATCCGGAGTGGGAGCTCGGGTTCCAGATTATCCGGGAAGACGAGGAATTTAACTTTGACTTTGACATTCTGGATCCGACAAAAGTGTGGCCGGAAGAAGAAGTCCCGGTGAAAATTGTCGGGAAATTAACCTTGAACCGGAACGTAGATAATGTTTTTGCCGAAACGGAACAGGCAGCCTTTCACCCGGGTCATGTGGTGTCAGGCATTGACTTTTCGAACGATCCACTTCTGCAGGGCAGATTGTTTTCTTACACCGATACCCAAATTTCAAGACTCGGCGGGCCGAACTTTCACGAACTGCCGATCAACCGTCCAGTCTGTCCGTTTCATAACAACCAGCGTGATGCCATGCACCGTATGACAATCAATACCGGACAGGTCAGCTACCACAAAAACTCTCTTGCTGATAACACACCGGAGCCCGCCAGTGAAGAAGAAGGCGGCTATGTTCATTACCAGGAGAAAGTCGAAGGGCACAAAATCAGGGCGCGGAGCGAAAGTTTCAAAGACCACTTCTCTCAGGCCGTGTTATTCTGGAACAGCATGAGTGATGTCGAAAAGGAACACATTATTAACGGATACAGCTTCGAACTTGGTAAATGTGAAAGCCGTTCGGTACAGCAGCAGATCGTCGATATGCTTAGCAATATTTCTCTTGATCTGGCTCGTCCGGTAGCAGAAAACCTTGGTATAGAACCTCCACAGGAAGGGGGATCCAGTATTACGAAATCATCGCCGGCTCTGAGCCAGGAAAATACGTCGTTTAAAGCAGAAACCAGGAAAGTCGGCGTTATAGTAGGGGAAGGATTTAACGGAGAAGAAGTAAGTAACGTTATCGCCGGTCTGAAAAAAGAAGGGATTCATCCGGAAATTATAAGCAGTACGCTCGGAACCTGTAAAGCAGCAGACGGACCGGAACTCGAAGTACAGCACACCTTCCTGACGGCAGATTCTCTGTTGTTTGATGCGTTGTATTGCGCCGGCGGTAAAAACACCGATGAAGCGTTCCGGAAGAAAGCGAAAGACTTTATCGACGAAACATTTTTCCACTATAAACCAATCGGAGCTACCCATGAAGGAACATCATGGATCGAGCAGGAAGGAATCGACACCGCTCCCGGTGTGATAAAAGGAAAGGACCCGGATTCCTTTACCTCGGACTTTATCCAGGCCGTCGCCTCCCACCGCTTCTGGGACAGACAAGTTATCTAATAAGGCATGAAGACACCGCTTTCAGGGCGGTGTCCTTTTTTTCCATACTGTGTTATGGTGATCGTACTATCAAACTGATAGGAAATGCTAGCAGTTTGATAGCAGTCATGAAAAAAAAAGGGTGAATATTGTGCAGGAGGAAAAAAGAATCCAGCTGAACGTCCGGGTGGAAAAAGATACAGCAGCAAAACTTGATGAACTGACCGCGTACTACCAGAAACACACCAGGTACGGCAAAGTCCATAAAGGAGACGTATTAACTGACATCATCGAAAAATCCTATGAGATGATGGAAAAACAAGTTTCTATGGAAAGACGTTACAAATAATGAAACCTCCCCTGATATCAATTCGTAAATAGAAGAAACAGAAAAGGAGGAATTATGTATGTCCTTTATTTTTTATGCCATAGCGGGAGCAGGTGCCCTGTTGTTCTTTAACTGGTTAATGGGCTACCGGAAAAACTGGATATCGCTCACCCTGAATAATCGTTACAACGATCTGAAAGAGTACGGGACAGCAGTAGAAAAAGAACTTACAGCAAAAGGACACACAGCGGTGTATGAAGGGAATGGCTATTTTCTCGTGGACGGCCGCAGTTATCTGCTCCAGGGACGCACCCTGCCGATGGGAGGAGTCCCGATGCAGCGCACCGTATTAAAACCCGTACACCGCTGAAGAAAGTCATTCCTCGGGCATCATATAGGTTTGATACCGCTGATGGGATATGGATGTTTCATTATGTTGAATGACAATAACCTGGGGCTTTAAGATCCAGCCGCCGTTACGCATGTTAGTCCGGGACTGCCGGTACAGGCGGCGGCTGTCCGCTCTTGTAACGACGTTGGTCATATAGGCACTCTGCTCGCTTCCCGGCTGGCGGAGCTCGTTTAACGCCCGGATCATTTCAGATGCTGTTGTGATCCCGATACCGTGACCGAAAAACTGATCATCCGTCAATACGATGGCGTTTTCGCCCCGCCACTGCGGGGAAGCAGGGTCGAAATCCGGGTTGTTGAAATAAACAATGTCTCCCGGAATATAGAAGCTGGTTCGAACCGACTGCAAACCTAGGTCGGTGTCGATGTGCCAGCTGTATAAATAAAGATTCGGGAAAAGCCTGTTAAATGCTGGTTTTCCGATCGTCTGCAGCGCAGCATAGTAAAAGACAATAATAACCGCCGTAGCACATTCAAATCCATAAGCACTCCCGTTGCGGTAAATGTCTTCGAGAGCATCGGAAGGAAGGATTCCGTACCGCAGACGGAGGCCCCCGGCACTGGTTACATTCCAGTATGCCGGATCAGCGCGGATGTTGGCGAACACAGCAAACGAGGCGCCGCTTTGATACATAGCTTCGGCAGCTTCTATGATATGACTGCGGAAACGAATATCAAACCGTAATTCCTCCGCAGAACGGTAGGAGTGAGGTTCAGGATCCTTCTGAAGGCGTTCCAGAATCCGTTTTTCTGTGTCCCCCGTTATCCACCCGGAAGCAGGGTGGAAGGGTGTTCCTGAAATATTAATCATCCCGCTCCCTCTTTTCCCCTCTGATTACTACATTCTATGGATCGCAAACAATCATCATGCAGAAAAAAGAACCACATATTCCACGTGGTCCTCTTCCTCTATTTATTCCGGTGAAATTAATGGCAGCTTTTCTAAGAAGGTAATATCGGCCATCTGTGCAGAATTTCCTTCAGCCAGGATGGCGGCTTTTGTCTGCACGTCTCCGCCTGCTTTCTGCACCAACGTTTCCAGAGCCTGCAGCGACTCGCCGGTACTGATCACATCATCCACAAGAGCAATGCGTTTTCCGTTCAGAAAAGCGGCATCGTTTTCATCAAGCACGAGCTGCTGTTCTTTCTGGGTTGTAATGGAAGTGGCGGCACTGATAAGCGGTTCATTCATATATGGTTTTACACTTTTTCTTGCGACGACGTAACGGCTCATTCCAAGCTGTTTGGCAAGTTCATGGACAAAAGGAATACCTTTTGCTTCCGCGGTGACCAGTACATCGACTTCAGGAAGCTGTTCGGCCAGAAGCGGCGCCGCGGCTGTAACCATTTCTGTATCTCCCAGAACGACAAAACTTGCAATGCTGAGCTCAGGCGATACTTGAATAACCGGCAGTTCTCTCGTCAATCCCGCCACCTTAAGCGTATACGTAGACACAACATCTCCTCCTTAAAATCCGAATAATTCGATCAGAAATTCTATGATAATTCCTGCTACCATCCCAAGAAACGGATCTGTTACGGCAGTAACGACCATTGTTATCCCGCCGACAACTCCAGTTCCGGCTCCTTCTCCGGTTAGGGCGGCTGTTGCGTTGGAAGGAAGGGTCACGATGGCACCCAGGACAAATAAAAAGCCGGCGATGGAGGCACTCGGTACGTATCTTCCGATTTTCGAAAGCCATCCGGCAAACAATATCGCAGCCATCATGGCCATCATCAGGACCCCGGACCAAACGGCATGGGGCGCACCGGCGGTTGCGGAAATAATCACTTCCACCGGCGCTCCCCCGAACAGGGAGGACGCCATGTCGGCAAGGCTGCTGATGATTGTAAGGGTATCGATATCGACATCCACCCCGGCAATATCCTGATTGATGCGGCCGAACGCTATGTTGGCACCGATATTTAAACAGACCATTGCCAGCGCACCACGCAGCACCATAGGGCTGAAGATGATCTTCTGCATTTTAAATCCTTCGTTCTGCAGGATTTCCTGCTTCGCTCCACCCGCATTTCGTTTTTGAATATTGGCAGCAACACTGGCCAGAATGACCGAAACCGTAATCGTATACACTAAGTCCTGCAGAGCCATGTATACGATCAAGGCACTGGCAAAGGAAATGATTCCCACTATGCGGTCATTTTTTGCCATATCCCAGGCCACTTTGGAAAGCATAATCCCGACCCCGGCCATCATTCCATTGGTAATTACCGGGCCGATCCAGTCCATCACCCATTCCAGTACGCCCAGAAGTCCAATCAACAGCAATATGGCAGCACCTATAAAGATCATGGACAGCCGTTCCCGCATACTTTTTCCCATTGTTCCGGCAACCGTAATCGTTTCGGCCTGATAGGAAATAACAGCGGCATTGCCGGCAGCCGCACTACCTGCAGCTCCCACCACAAACGCAAGCGCTGTGGGAATGGAGGCAAATCCAAATGCAAGGGCAAGCAGCCCCTGCGGGAGGCCGTTCATCACGCCGCTTACCGCAGCCAGAATGTCTTTAAGAATGTCCATATGGTTCTTCCTTTCTCTTTCCTGAAAAATAGTTCGTGTTTCAGGGAATAATATAAATTGAAAAATGAATAAAAGTACGACATTTGAAAAATTATCACAACATTTTTGTTTAGACAAGGTTTTCAATAGGAAAAAACGAAAAACGATCCACTTGAAAAGTCATATACCATTTGTTAAACTATATTTAATTAAAGATATTTTAATTCGTGATAATTTAATTAGAGATAATTTAAAGGTGATGGTAGCGATGAGTCACCCGGAAGAAAATCAGGATCTTTCTCTCAAAACGCTTGTCGTATTATCCAAGGCTTATCATTCTCTGGAGAAAAGTCTGGCTCAGGATATGAAAGACCATGGGTTGAATCCCAATGCGTTTGCGGTGCTTGAACTTCTTTATCATAAGGGGCGCCAGCCGATCCAGCATATCGGGAAGCGTATATTAATTACAAGCGGAAGTATGACATATGTTATCGATAAGCTTGAAAAGCAGGAGCTGTTGACCAGAGAGCGCTGTCCCAATGACCGCCGTGTCATTTATGCGGTCATCACGGAAAAAGGGACAGATTTAATGGATGAGATTTTTCCAAAACATGCTGCCCGCATTCAGGAATTGTTTTCTATTTTAACGGAAGGAGAAAAACAACAGCTGATTCCAATGCTCAAAAAACTCGGAACAGCTGCTGATGATTCTTCCTAGGAGGTGATAACTGCTTTTTAAAGGCAAAGCGATAGAGGATAACTCGGATCACTCGATGACGGGAAAGGATGACCAAAGGATATGGGACTATTTGATATATTTAAATCCAAAAGGAGCGATGAATCGATGACAACCGTCAACATAGCAATTGTGTATTACAGTTCCACAGGTACGAATTACCGGATGGCCAAATGGGCCGAAGAAGCAGCAAAAGAAGCAGGTGCAAATGTGTACCTGACCCGCGCGCCGGAACTGGCACCGCAGGAAGCGGTAGAGTCCAACCCGGCATGGAAAGCCCACCTGGAAGAAACGAAAGACATACCGGAAGCAAAACCGGAGGATCTGGACTGGGCGGATGCCATCGTGTTCAGCATGCCGACCCGTTTCGGAAATCTGCCCGCCCAGATGAAACAATTCCTTGATCAGACCGGCGGCCTATGGGGAGAAGGTAAGCTTGTCAACAAAGTCGTCAGCGGTATGAGTTCTGCGATGAATGACCACGGCGGTCAGGAAGCTACCGTCAAAAGCCTGTACACCACCATGATGCACTGGGGAGCCATCATTGCAGCTCCCGGCTACAGTGACCCGGTCGCTTTCAGTACCGGCGGCAATCCGTACGGTACCTCGGTAACGGTTGATGGAGAAGGAAACATGCAGATCGACATTGAGCCGGCCGTGAAACATCAAACAAGAAGAACCATCCAGGTAGCAACATGGGTGAAAAACGGCCAGTAAGCATTATGGAGTCATTTGGAAGAACCACCGTTCCTGCAAAGGGGCGGTGGTTTTTTGTGCGCTTGCTGCGGGATATGAGGACTTATTATATTTTCCTATAAGCTAAGTTGAATATTTTAATAGGTAGATGAACAGGGAAAGCCGAAAACCAACTTGACAGATAGGAATAATGAATATACGATAAATTATAATCAATCACAGATCGAATGTTATCGTCCCTTCGCTTATATGGTGTATCGACGTTCATATATAAATAGTGGAAAGGAAATGACTCGATTTCTATTATTCCTTTGCGAGGTGTATAATCATTGCAGCTTCAAGCAAACAACAGCCCGTTTAATGAAGAACAGGTTCAGCTTTTGAATCGTCTTCTCCCAACCCTTACAGAACAGCAGAAAATATGGCTGAGCGGTTATATGACAGCTGCACCATCTGCTGTTTCGGCGGAAGCAGCGGCCGCCGCAGCCCCGGCTTCTCCTGCTGCTGATCCTGCTGTTCAGACAGAGACAGCGGCACCTGAAATTTCAAAAGATGTAACGATCCTGTTCGGTTCCCAGACCGGTAACGGTCAGGGGATCGCGGAAGAACTCTCCGGGAAACTCGAATCACAGGATTTTAATGTCACCCTTTCTTCTATGGACAATTTCAAGACAAATGCATTGAAAAAAGTGGAAAATCTATTTGTTATCGTCAGTACTCACGGGGAAGGGGACCCTCCTGATAATGCGATTTCGTTTCATGAATTTCTGCACGGACGCAAAGCTCCCAAACTGGAAAATGTCCATTACTCCGTCCTTGCTCTGGGCGATACATCCTATGAACATTTCTGCCAGACCGGCCGGGAGTTCGATAAACGTCTCGAGGAATTAGGCGGCGACCGTTTGTATGACCGGGTCGACTGCGATGTCGATTTTGATGAAGACGCTGAGGAATGGATGGAAGGCGTCGTCGGGGCGTTAACGAAAGAAGTGGAACAAGCAGGAGCTGCATCTTCCCAGCCGGTGCCTGAGTTGGCCGGTGTCGGAGGTCCGGCAGCGCCGGCTGCACCAAAACCATCCTACTCGAGAACCAATCCTTTTCCGGCCGAACTGCTTGAAAACATCAACCTGAGCGGCAGAGGGTCCAATAAGGAAACAAGACATCTGGAACTGTCTCTGGAAGAGTCCGGCCTTGAATTTGAACCGGGGGACAGTGTCGGTATTTATCCGGAAAACGAGCCGGAACTGGTGGATAAACTAGTAGACGAAATGAGCTGGGATCCGGATGAACTCGTTGTTGTCAATAAAAAAGGGGATACGAAAACCGTCCGGGAGGCACTCCTTAACACCTATGAGATTACCGTTCTGACAAAACCGCTGCTTGAAAAAGCGGCTCCGCTTTCCGACAACGAAGATCTGCACGAACTGGTGAAAGAAGGCAATGAAGATGCACTGCGTGAATATATTACCGGCCGGGATCTTATAGATCTGGGACGGGATTTCGCGCCGTGGAATGTACCGGTCAGTGATTTCCTGCCGATTCTCCGGAAAATACCGCCCCGGCTCTATTCGATTGCAAGTAGTCCGGAGGCCAACCCGGAAGAAGTGCATCTGACGATCGGAACCGTCCGGTATGATGCCCACGGCCGCCAGCGTACGGGAGTATGCTCCGGGCAGTGTGCTGAACGGGCGGAGATAGGCGAAAAACTTCCCGTTTTCATCCAGAAAAATCCAAACTTTAAGCTTCCGGAAGATCCGGATACACCGGTCATTATGATCGGACCGGGAACCGGCGCTGCGCCATTCCGTTCTTTCCTTGAAGAAAGGGAGGAAATCGAAGCGGAAGGGAAGACGTGGTTCTTTTTCGGGGAACAGCACTTTTCCACGGACTTTCTTTATCAGGTCGAATGGCAGCGCTGGCTGAAAGAAGGCATATTATCAAGGATGGATGTTGCATTCTCGCGTGACGGCGACGAAAAAGTATATGTCCAGCACCGTATGCTGGAAAAAAGCCGTGATTTTTATGATTGGCTGATGGAAGGTGCCGTCGTTTATGTATGCGGAGATGAAGAATACATGGCCAGTGACGTTCATCAGGCCATCAAAACCATTCTACAGCAGGAAGGCGGCATGAGTGAACAGGATGCCGATGCGTACCTGGAAGATATGCAGCAGCAGAAACGATACCAGCGGGATGTTTATTAATCGAGAGGGGAAAGGAGCATAACCCATCATGGAAAAGAAACCGACGGCACCAGTCCAGGAAGGACCGCCGAGTGACAACGAACGAATAAAACGGGAAAGTAACTACCTCCGCGGTACCATTGAGGAGTCCCTGGCTGATCCTCTCACCGCTAATGTGACAGCAGATGATGCTCAGTTAACGAAATTCCACGGCAGCTACATGCAGGATGACCGGGATCTTCGTAATGAACGGCGGAAACAAAAGCTCGAACCGGCCTATTCCTTTATGGTACGTGTCCGTCTTCCCGGAGGTACTGCAACACCGCAGCAGTGGCTGCAGATGGACCGTATCGCCCACGAATACGGAAACGGAACCCTCCGTTTAACAACGCGCCAGACCTTTCAGATGCACGGCATTCTGAAATGGAACATGAAAAAGAATATGCAGGCCATGAATGAAGTGATGCTGGATACAATCGCCGCCTGCGGCGACGTGAACCGGAATGTCATGGCTGCGACAAACCCATACGACGCATCGATTCATGAAGAGATGCAGGAATTTGCCAAGAACATCAGTGAACATCTGCTGCCGCGGACGAAAGCTTATCATGAAATCTGGCTCGATGAAGAAAAAGTGGTCGACAGTTCAGAAGAAGTGGAGCCGATTTACAAAGATGTGTATCTGCCGCGTAAATTCAAGATTGGCATTGCAGTGCCGCCTTCTAATGACATTGATGTCTTTTCTCAGGATATCGGCTTAATTGCCATTGTTGAAAACGGCAGTCTTCAGGGCTTTAATATCGCCGTAGGCGGAGGTCTTGGAATGACCCATGGAGAAACGGAGACGTATCCGCAGCTTGGACGGGTGATCGGATTCTGCCGGCCGGATGATTGTGTGAACGTGGTGGAAAAACTGTTGACGATTCAACGTGATTACGGCAATCGTTCCAACCGTAAAAATGCGCGTTTTAAATACACCATCGACGCCCGCGGGCTTGACTGGCTGAAAAATGAGTTAGCGGAACGGCTCGGGTGGAGCCTGGAAGAGGAACGCTCCTATCATTTTGAACACAACGGAGACCGGTACGGATGGATGAAAGGGAGCAACAACCGCTGGCATCTAACTCTTTTCATTGAGAACGGCCGTATCAAAGACAGTGAAGATTATCAGCTCATGACAGCGTTGCGGGAAATTGCCAAAGTTCATACCGGCGAGTTCCGTCTCAGCCCGAATCAAAACCTGATTATCGGTAATGTCACAAGCCAGAAAAAGAAAAAGATCAACGAGCTCGTAGAAGAATACGGACTCTCCGACGGCAGACGGGACTCCGCTCTGCGGAGAAACGCCATGGCCTGTGTTGCTTTTCCAACATGTGGTCTTGCGATGGCCGAATCAGAGCGTTATCTACCGTCATTGATTGACAAACTGGAAGGCATTGTTGAGGAAGCAGGGCTTCAGGATAATGACATTACGATCCGCATGACCGGCTGTCCGAACGGCTGTGCCAGATCCACTCTGGGAGAGATCGGTTTTATCGGCAAAGCGCCCGGCAAGTACAACATGTACCTTGGCGGCGGGTATGCCGGCGAACGTCTAAACAAATTGTACCAGGAGAACATCGGCGAAGAAGACATTTTGAATACGCTGCGTCCGATGCTGTTTGAATATGCGAAAGAACGGAATGAAGGTGAACCGTTCGGCGATTACGTCATCCGCGCCGGTTATATCGATGCCGTGAACGACGGTCTGCAGTTCCATGAATCATAACGAAACACCGTACAGGGTTCCTGACAGGAGCCCTGTTTTTTGTATATCATGCAAACAATCAGGGGATCCTGAAAAGGAAAGGGGGAGATACAGATGACCAGAGGACAGACAAGAAACAATCAGCATAAACCGAAGAAAAAATTGTCCCAGACTCCTCAAAAAGATATCGTGCAGGACGGTATCGATGTTGAATTCTCGGAGGAAACGGCAGACACTGACGACAAAGAAGCCCAAATGAGATCCCGGGCGGCAGATCAGCGCGCGCATCAAAAAATGGACCATTAATTAATATTTCCAGCTGCACAGCTTCTTATGCATGGAAATATGTTGCATGATAATATCCCTTTCTATGGTTCAAACTACAGATGTGGGGGTCGTTTCTCCATACTTCACTTCGAAGAAAAAGGAGAATGAAGGAATGAATAACTTTCGCTGGAATGTGCCATTCCTGCAGATGGGCCGCCGAAGAGGATTTATGGGGCGGACCAACCGAAGAAACCGAAACTGGGGAATATGGAGCATGGTCATGACATTGGTCGGAGCTGGTGCGGGGGCAGCCTGGTTCGGTCTGAGCCGGCAGGAACAGACAAATGGAGAAAATCCGGTGCAGGAACGATTCTCAGACATCCCCGACCGGACAGAAACAGCTTTTGCACGTGAATTCCTGACAGATGAATCGGAGTAATATGAATTGCAAAAACAGAGATCAGGAACGATTTCCTGATCTCTGTTTATTTACAATCATTTTATTATGTTAACTTAAAATGTGATACGTGATCAAGGTATAAAAATGGAAATAGAAAAGATAATAACGAAAACAGGAAGGAGGAGAAAGAAATGAAACATAGTGCAGTCGGATCAGTTTTTTATATAACCATCGGAATTTTGATCCTGGCGGTGATTCTAGGGGCATCCGCACCTCATGTACTTGAAGGTGTCACAGCAGCGTCCAAAGCTTTTATAGCAGAACGCTTCGGCTGGTATTATTTGATTGTTGTTTCTATTTTTGTCCTCGTATGTCTATTTATTATTGTAAGTCCTTACGGACGGATAAAACTTGGAAAACCGGACGATAAACCGGATTATAATATGGCCACATGGTTTGCAATGTTATTCAGTGCAGGTATGGGCATCGGACTTGTGTTCTGGGGAGCGGCGGAACCTATACATCACTATGCGGTGAATTCTCCCACGACCGACGTAAAAACACCCAAAGCCATTAAAGATGCGATGCGGTTCACCTTTTTTCACTGGGGGGTTCATGCCTGGGCCATTTATGCAATTATCGCATTATGTCTTGCTTATTTTAAATTCAGACGAGACGCGAGCGGAACCGTAAGCTCATCATTAAACGTTCTGATGAATACGGACGGAGCACTTGGTAAAACCATTGATATAATCGCTGTTACGGCAACTGTAACAGGTGTAGCCACGACACTCGGGTTCGGGGCAGTGCAGATCAATGGCGGATTGTCGTTTATCACCAATCTTGGAATCGGGTTCTGGATTCAGTTTGCCATTATTGCCGTTGTCACTGTTTTGTTTCTGATCTCGGCCTCGACCGGCCTGAACAAAGGAATCCGGATATTAAGCAACACCAATATGGTCCTTGCCCTGTTATTATTTACCTTTATTCTTATCGTCGGGCCGACATTGTATATGCTGAACTTATTCACCAATACGCTTGGAAAATACATTCAAACCCTGCCTGCTATGAGTTTCCGAATTGCCCCGCTTACAGAAAACGCAAGGGAATGGATAAACGACTGGACGATTTTTTACTGGGCGTGGTGGATTGCCTGGTCCCCCTTTGTAGGTACGTTTATTGCACGGGTTTCAAAAGGCAGGACCCTGCGGCAGTTTACCGCCGGGGTGTTGGTCGTACCTCCCCTTGTCAGCTTTTTATGGTTTTCGGTATTTGGAGGTGCTTCGATCTTACTGGAAGCAGAAGGCACAGCGGCCATTTCCAAGCTGTCTACAGAAGAAGCATTATTCGGTGTCTTCGAGCATTATCCTTACGGCCTGGCGATGTCCATACTGGCGATGGGTTTGATCAGCGTCTTTTTTATCACGTCTGCTGATTCTGCTACATTTGTACTCGGGATGCAGACCTCGAATGGAACAATGAATCCTGCTGTGAAAGTGAAATTCACCTGGGGAATTATGCTTTCCGCCACAGCTGTTATCCTGCTCTATTCCGGCGGACTGCAGGCACTTGAGAATACAATGATTGTCGCTGCCTTCCCTTTTTCCATCATTATGCTCATGATGGTGTTAGCGCTACTTAAAGCATTAAAAGAAGAAAAACCCGCACTGCAGGCCGAAAAAGAGACAAGAAAAAGCAAAAGAAATAAGGAGAACAGCGAATGAAAGAGGGGGGTCTCTTATGGTCAGGATCATACGTTATTCCCGCGTTTTCGGTGAAAAGCGGGAATACGGTTTCCTTGTTCAAGGACCCCTTATCCCAGGAAAGCAAAAAATCAGAAAAGAAGAGGCGCCTCCTGATTTCGTGTCAGCAGAGCGCATGAAAGAAAAATGAGACTCACTTCTTATTTCTGCTTCTGCAGCCAAATTCACGTTTATGAACAAAGTGAAAAGGGGGATGGGATAGCGAAGGAGGTTGATAATATGAAAAAAGCCATTTCCACAGGTTGGACTGTTTTATTTTTAATCTTTTTTGTTTCGCAGGTGGAAGCACATAAAGATTTACTGCAACAAGAGGAGGAAGGTCCTGAAGTAACGGAGCTGCAGCAGTCATTAATTCATATGGGATATTTACATACCAATCCTACCGGCTATTACGGGCCCTTAACAAACAACGCGGTACAGGAGTTTCAAGGCGACTTTGGTCTGGCTGTCGATGGGAAAGCCGGGGAGAATACCCTGCAAAAATTAAATGAAGTAAATAAATTGGCCCGGGTCGTCCACGGGGAGGCCAGAGGAGAAACGTTTGAAGGACAAGTGGCTGTGGCTGCTGTGATTCATAACCGGATTCAATCCTCTGAATTTCCAGAAACGATAGAAAAAGTGATAAAAGAAAAGAATGCGTTCACGGCTGTACAGGATGGCCAGTATAATTTAACACCCGACCGAACCGCCTATCGTGCCGTGAAGGAAGCTTGGAACGGCTATGATCCATCCAAAGGTTCGCATTACTATTACAACCCCGTTCTGGCCACGTCTGATTGGATTTGGACGCGGTCCGAAAACCTGCAGATTGGAAAACATGTATTTGCTGATTAACACTGGGACAGAGGAAAGAAATATTACATTTCCTCTGTCCCTTTCTTTCCCGCATTTTACCAGGTTTGAGTAAGTACTCCTGGTATTTTCATTCCTCTTCGTTCACGGACTGTTCCATATTCTCGATATTTTCTCTACGATGTTCATTTTTCTCATTAATATTCTGTTTTTCCTCTTCACTCAACGCTTCACCGTGTTCTTCCGCGAATTCTTCTGTTGCGTGCAGATTCTCTTCTGTCTCATTAATGTTCTTTTCCACTGTTTCTTTTCTTCCGGCAGGACGTTTTGATTCAGCCATTTGTCTTTCCCTCCTTTACCTTTACTCGTAGTATGTGAAAAAACAGAGCAGCTGTATACCATGTAAAAAGAAAAAAGTAGTCGTACAAGCTTTTATTCATAAATACACTCTAAATGAAAACTGTGTTAAGTAGGAGATGCTCCAATGAGTGTATTCTTTAGTTATATTTTATTAGGGGTGACGCTGGCTGCTCCTATCGGGCCGGTAAATGCAGCACAATTAGACAAAGGGATTAAAAATGGGTTCTGGCATGCCTGGATGGTCGGAGTGGGAGCAATGATCGCCGATGGATTGTACATGCTTCTTGTTTATCTCGGTGTTGTTCACTTTTTAGAAGTCCCGCTCGTGAAAACATTTCTCTGGTTATTTGGATTTTTTATATTGGTGTATATCGGAGCGGAAAGCTTAAAAGGGGGGAGTGGAGCGCTCACGGTTACAACCCGCCGCAGCAGTCCCCCCCTGATCCATTCATTCAGCTCGGGTTTCTTTATGTGTTTGTGCAACCCATTATCCATTGTCTTTTGGCTCGGAATTTACGGTTCCATAGTGGCAAAAACGTCAGCTCATCAAAGCATTGAACAACTCTGGCTGTACAGCGCTGCCATTTTCATCGGAGTCTCCTTATGGGATGTTACAATGGCAGGGATGGCCAGTGGGTTTCGAAAATATTTATCGGAACGAATGCTCGTTTTGATCTCGACCGCCTCGGGGATATGCTTGATTTTGTTCGGTATTTATTTTGGGTGGGAAGGAGTGAAAGCCGTGCTGGAATTTCGCAGTCATTAAAAAGGGGAGGGGGGTTGACGGGACCAGATCCTTTTCATGATCATTACCACCACGGCAAGAATGATCAGGAACCCCAGGCTGACAAAAAAACCAGGACGGCTGGATTTATCCAGCAGCGTGCCGCTGACGGCGCAAAGGATGAGAGCAAGTCCGCCCAAACGCTGTACATGGCTGAATCCTTTTATAACAACCAAGCGGTTTGCATACAGCAGAATGAAAAACCAGTTGTACAGAAGCATCAACCCGGCGGCGGTGGTCATGTATTCGTATATTTTTTCAGGCAGAAGAAGAGAAAAAAAGATGGAGACAAGCATCCCCGCGACAGTCAATCCCAAAGCAGGCAGATGAAGATCTATAATATTCTGCCCCTTTTTCTGAAAGAAAGAGGGAGCATCCCCATCCTCTGCAAGGGTGACCAGCATGCTCGTTACTGCAAACAGGGAGGCAGCCATGGTAGAAAATCCGGCTATGATTAACGCGCCATTAAATACATCTGCAAAATACGGAAAATCATACTGATCCAGTGCAGTAACAAATGGGCTTTCATCGGCATGGAACGCTTCCGAGGACGTTAATAATAAAGCCATTCCCAGGGATATGATATAAATAGAAGTAATAACAGCCAGCATAATTTTCCCTGATTTAGGAGCTTCCTTTTTATCATTCAGCCGGACCGCCATCATACTCATAATTTCAATACCTCCAAAGGCATAAAAGGCATAAATCAAAGAAGCCCAGAGACCTTTGCCGCCATGTGGAATAAATTGCTGCACTGTTTGAGGAAAGAAAAGCGAGTTCTGACTGCTGTGAAATGAGCTGAACATCGCAACCGCAGCCACAACAATAAACATGAGAATAGCTGCAATTTTCACTACTCCAAAGATATTTTCAATCCGGTCAAATCCTTTCGCTCCTGTTAGGACGACAAGGATTCCAAGCAGAGAGTAACCGGCGGCGAATATCCATAATGGAACACCAGGAAACCAGTATTTCGAGAAAATAGATACAGCTGTCATTTGACTTCCCAGGATCAGCATTTCAGCTCCCCAATACACCCATCCAGAACTGAATCCCGCCCAGCGCCCATAAGCTTTTCTTGCATATGTATGAAAGGCTCCCTTTTGCGGATCCTTCCTCATAAGTGCCGCCAGAAAATGATAAACGGAATATGTCCCAAAACCAGCCAGTATAAAACTAATAAGGACTGCCTGTCCTGCCATGGATATAGCCAGACTTGCTCCTAGAAAAAATCCTGTTCCAATCGTACATCCCACACCAATCAGCGACAGCTGCCACCATGTCAGGCCGCTCTCTTCTTTTTTCTTCATTTTCAAGTTACCTCCTTTTCCGCCCATTTGATGTTAGTGTTGATGTTTTGTCATCCTTTATTCGATTTCGTTTGAGATAAGGGAAGAAACGTCAATTCATCGTTTTACACATAATTTTTCTGCTTTGGATTCAATCTAGTGAAAGAACGACACTAATCTTTCATCCTGAAGCTGTAAAAGGTGGTTATATGCTTTCCTTTATTGGATCTCTGCTTTTCTTATTTTTCACAGCAATCGTTGTCGTTCGTTTTATGGGGAAGACAGCACTGGCTCAATTCACTCCGCATGATTTTACGGCCATATTTTTCATCATTGCCATGGCGATGAATCCAATTGATGCCGACAGCATAGGAAAAGCCCTGATCGGCATCCTTCTCATCATCACCCTGCATCTTTCTTTTGCCAGATTGAGTTTGTACAACCGCCTGAACCGTTTTCTCATCGGCGAGCCTGCGATATTAATTAAGCACGGGAAGCTGGATCGGTCGAACCTGAAAAAAAGCCGATTTTCCCTTGCTGAACTGCTGTCGAGTGTAAGAAGTCAGGGGTATAAGGATTTAACCACTATTCAATATGCGATTCTGGAGCCAAACGGCGCGATCAGCGTGCTGCCAAAAGAGAGTATGGCCCCTGTTACAAAACAGGACATAAATATGGAACCGGAGTACCAAGGGTTTCCGGTGGCGGTGATTGTGGAGGGAGATATTCAGCATGAACATTTAAAAATGATTGATAAAGATGAAACGTGGCTGGAACACGCGGTGAAAAAAGCTGGCTTTGGCGGTATCCGGCAGGTATTTTTGGCTGTCGTTCAGGATCCGGATCATTCCTTAATTGTAGATGACGGACACGGAACGATCAGGAAGTACTGAATACGCTGAAATAAGAACCTCACACACCTCCCTGGGCATGCAGCATACAATATAGAAACTGTGAGATAGGGGAGGAGTCACCATGTACTACTATAGGTATCCGTGGCCATACTATGTGCAAGTCCCAGCATTGCAATATGGAACTCCACCGGTACAAAGAACATTTCTACCAGAAAAAGACTACGGGAATGAAAATAAGATGCGGGACGATTACGGATCATATCCATATGTCGTCAATATCAACGAAGCAGCGAAACAAAATCAAACATTCCGGACAGCATTGTGGACGGGAGATCATCTACAAGTAACGGTTATGAGCATCCCTGTTGGAAGTGATATCGGTCTGGAAGTACACCCTGATGTGGACCAATTTTTAAGGATGGAAGACGGGGAAGGCCTTGTGCGGATGGGAGATACAAAAGAAAATATTTTCTTCCAGCGGAAAGTATTTGAGGATGACGCTGTCATGGTACCGGCAGGCACATGGCATAATCTAATCAATACAGGATATAAACCGTTAAAACTTTATACCATTTATGCACCACCGGAACACCCATTCGGAACCATTCATTACACGAAAAACGATGCTGCAGAAGCCGAAAACCATCATGGTTGATAACACAAAATGAATGTGTAGAAGTCAGGGGGAGGAGTAAAAAGAATAGGACTCCTCTCTTCAGCATCTGTTTTTAGTTAACATAATATATATTATAGGAAGTTAAAGGGTGAAACACGGTTACATCTCATATCCCATGTATACTTCAGTTTTTGAGACGTAACAAATAAATCAGCATATCTTACTGCTGATTTATTTGTGGTTTTTCATCCAGCCACTTGATTCCGAATATAATTACTTTTTCATCGCTGCTGTTAATGATGTGTTTTCGATTTTCTTCTTTATACCACCTGGTAGTTAATGTATTTCCTGATGTCATAATGGCCAGGTAAGATATGCCGTCCACTTCTATTGGTATTTGTGGAACCATGGTAAATATCCCGGAAAATTCGAATGGAATGTCCATTCTTGTGCTGTACGTGGCATGGGAAATATCCTTATCACCTCTTACATACCTGTCTCCAATCAGGGCTTCCAGAGAAGCAGCCTCTTCCTCCCCGTTTTCCTGATAATCCAATGCGAACAAAAGTTCTTGTAAATGCTCTTCTTCTGTGTCATTGACCCCAACTTGAAAACCTGTCATAGACGCTTCATCAAGTTTTTCACCATCCTCGTAGACATTCATAATCAGCTCTGCTGTCTGAATCTGTTCGGGAAAGGCTCCCGTTACGTTATACGCCATGGAATAGTCCAGTCCCATTTCGAGATATCTTTGTTCATCGCCGGTCAGCTCTTTACGTTCGAGCATCGGTTCCGACTGGGTTCCGCCTGCACTGCAGGAAGCTAAAAAAACGGACAGCAGTAAAGCAGTAAAAATGCCCGGCTTCATGTCCCAGACTCTCCTCTTTATTGATTTATGCCACTTTATCAGCATAACATAACAGGAAATCAGTGGAAGCATAAATGTTTTTTTGAAGAAACAGCAGCGAGGATAATCAGGCTGCAATCGACGACGTTTTGGCATCTTTTTTTCCGATCAATCGTCGTTATGAGAACGTTATAATGACGTTTAGGAGCAGAAAAAGGAAGCAAACGTAACATTAAAAACCCATGGTTACTTTTAGCCGGGGTGCGGACACCCCAAACGTCATCATGAACGCCTTTACGAGACGTTTACCCGGAAATCTGCCATGAAAAAGGAACTTAAGCACCGGTCCATCTCTTCTCAAACCCAAGCCGTGCCCGGGAAAAAGAGACGGACCAATACCGCCCTTGTACGCTGGATTTCAAGCGAAATGTCGGGATCTACAATAAAATTCCAAACCATACATGAAAGAATGGTTCGGAATTTTATTATCTATTAATGGCTGTGTCCCGCTCTCCATAATGAATTATATGAAATGTACACCGAAATACATAATCCAGCAGAGCATGAGAAATGAAATAGCTCCCTCCCCTGCTTTCGATCCTGTTTTTGCCGTAAGAGGAAAAGAAATTTTCTGTTTCACCGGATACAAAAGATGTATACCATTCGGAGTCATCATGTCCAGAATAAGATGACTGGCTGCACCGGTGGTAATCCCGTACTGAAAAGCACTTCCCCAGTCGTACGGAATCAGGCCGGCACAGATATAAATTACTGCCATAAACAGTATGCTGTGCGTGATGGTACGGTGTCCGAATAGTTTCTGTATCATTTTAGATACCGGACGGATCCTTCTTCCAATCCAGGAAAACGGCTGGCAGATATCGGGCAGCAGCCCGCCTGCCAAAACAGCAGCTGTAAATACAGCTGTCTCGGTTCCGGAAAATGAAAGGGGCAGCGACGGTGAAGAATAGACGATAGTACCTGCTGTTAACGCTCCAATTGTGTGTGTGCCTGCATTCATGCTGTATTTCCTTTCATTTCTACCTTTTGCGTAGTATGTCTTTGTTAGTTGTTCTGCTCACTGCTTCCTTCATTATTTTTTTTAAGGGTTTGATAGTCAATGACCGGCCAGGCGCCCGTTACCGTGCCGTTCTCTTTCGTGTCAACGATGAAGGAACCGTTGCTGTAACGGTCGCTCCTACGCATACTTCCGATATTTTCGGTTTCCGTGCGGCCTGTTTCTGTCTGAATCCGGATCTCATCTACATTCCCGTACCATGGCTCAAGACCGCTGATGAGATGTGGATTCTGTTTCAGTTCCCGGAGCATCACAAGTCCGCGTTTGGCCCGGGACATCGATTCAAATTCATCGAGCGGCATTTTTTTCACGGCCCCACGGTGCGTGATTACCACAGCTTCGGAACGATCTTCCGGTGATAAAACAAAACCGTTAATGACCGAATCCCCTGATTTCAGATTGATTCCTTTTACTCCTGCCGCGCGCTGGCCGACCGGAGTGACTTCTTCTTCTGCGAACCGAAGGCCGTAACCAAAGTTAGTTCCCATAAATACGTCCCCGGTGCCGTTTGTTATATCGACGTTCACAATTGTATCTTCCTCTTTCAGCTTGACAGCAACAAGCGCCCTTGAATAACGCTGGGCCTGATAGGCGGACAGTACCGTTTTTTTGACCATTCCATTTTTCGTAAAGAAAATCAGGTACTCATCATCAGTGAATTCTGATACAGGGATGACGGTAACAAGGGAATCGTCGGCATCAAGCGGAATAATATTTCCGATATGCTGGCCGTTGTCTTTCCAGCGGATGTCGGAAAGTTCGTGAACCGGCATATATACATACTGTCCTTTTTCCGTGAACAACAGCAGTGTATCTGTCGTATTCCGCTCATCAAAAAACAACAGATCATCTGTTTCTTTCATCCCCGGCGGATCTTCGTTGGACGCGGAATAGGATCTGTAACTTGTACGTTTGATATACCCTTCTTTCGTGGCGGTTACAATCACATTTTCGGATGGAACCATTACTTCGAGGTCTATTTTAAGTTCTTCAATTTCGTCTTCAATGCTGCTGAGACGCTCATCATTATAGGTTTTCTTTACATAGGAAAGCTGATCTTTGATAACTTGCAGCAATTTGGTTTCACTGGATAAAATGGAGCGCAGCTTGTTAATCCGCTTCTCCAGATCCTCTGCCTCTTGTTCCAGCGTCGTGATGTCGGTGTTTGTCAAACGGTACAGCTGTAATGTCACAATCGCCTCAGCCTGTTCTTCCGTGAAGGCAAAAGACTGCACCAGGTTAGCTTTGGCATCTTTCTTATCATTGGAACCCCTGATGATTTCAATGACCTGGTCGAGAATCGATATCGCTTTTTTGAGCCCTTCGACGATATGCTGTCGTTTTTCCGCTTTATCCAGTTCATACCTGGAACGGTTGGTAACCACTTCTTTCTGGTGGGAGACATAAGCCTGCAGCAGCTGTTTTAAGCCGAGAAGCTGCGGCGTTCTGTTATGGATGGCCACCATGTTGAAATTATAGGACACCTGCAGGTCCGTATTTTTATATAAGTAATGCAGAACCCCCTGCGGATCTGCCTCTTTTTTCAGTTCAACCACAATACGAAGGCCGGTCCGGTCCGTATCGTCCCGGACTTCCGCAATGCCTTCCACCTTTTTGTCAAAACGGATTTCATCCATCCTTTTCACGAGGTTGGATTTTACGACTTCGTATGGAATTTCCGTGACGACAATCTGCTTTCTTCCGCCTTTCATCGTTTCGATGTCGGTTTTTGATCGGACAACAACTTTTCCTTTTCCTGTTTCATACGCTTTTTTGATACCCTCGGTCCCCTGTATGATACCACCGGTGGGAAAGTCAGGACCTTTTAGAACTGTCATCAGATCTTCCACTGTACAGTCCGGTTGGTTGATTTCCATCAAGGCGGCATCAATCACTTCCCCGAGTTGGTGCGGCGGGATATCAGTGGCATAGCCGGAAGAAATACCCATGGAACCGTTCACAAGCAGATTGGGATACATGGACGGCAGTACGACAGGCTCTTCGATGGAATCATCAAAGTTGGGAATGTATTCCACCGTGTTTTTCTCTATATCACGCAGCATTTCTCCGGATATGGAGGACAGCCTTGCCTCGGTATAACGCATGGCTGCCGGCGGGTCACCGTCAATGGAGCCATTATTTCCGTGCATTTCTACGAGCGGATTGCGCCCTTTCCAGTCCTGGCTCATTCTGACCATGGCTTCATACACAGAGGAGTCTCCGTGGGGATGATAATTCCCGATAACATTTCCGACCGTTTTCGCTGCTTTTCGAAACGGTTTGTCAGCGGTATTGCCGTCCTGCAGCATCGCATAAAGAATACGCCGCTGCACCGGCTTCAGGCCGTCTCTTGCATCAGGAAGCGCGCGCTCCTGAATAATATATCTGCTGTAGCGGCCAAACCGGTCGCCGAGCACTTCTTCCAGTGGTAAATCCAGATGTTTTTCTGCCTCGGTCACGATTTACTCCTCCTCCTCCGTCACATGAAGGTTCTCATTTTCCAGAATGTTTTCGTCTTCTTCCAGGCCGAATTCGACGTGCGATTCGATCCACTTCCGTCTCGGTTCCACTTTATCTCCCATAAGGGTTGTGACGCGTTTATCGGCACGTGCAAGATCGTCCACGGTTACTCTGACGAGCGTTCTTGTCTCCGGGTTCATCGTTGTTTCCCAGAGCTGGGTTGCATCCATTTCGCCGAGTCCTTTGTACCGCTGAACGGCATACCCTTTTCCGACGTTGGATATCGCTTTCTGAAGGCCGTCTTCATCCCAGGCATATTCCGTTTTCTCCTTTGCTCCGCTGCCTTTACTGATTTTGTACAAAGGCGGAAGAGCAATAAACACCTTGCCGGCTTCCACAAGCGGACGCATGTAACGGTAAAAAAACGTAAGCAGCAGCACCTGGATATGGGCGCCGTCCGTATCAGCATCGGTCATGATGACGATTTTATCATAATTACTCTCTTCCAGAGCAAAATCCGTCCCGACCCCTGCTCCGAGCGCATAAATGATGGTGCGGATCTCTTCGTTTTTCATAATGTCATCCAGCTTAGCCTTCTCCGTATTGATGACTTTACCGCGCAGAGGAAGTACCGCCTGAAATTTGCGGTCTCTTCCCTGCTTTGCCGAACCTCCGGCGGAATCGCCCTCCACAAGATAAAGTTCATTTCGTTCCGTATTCCTCGACTGGGCGGGGGTCAGCTTTCCGCTCAGCAGCTCCTTTTTACGGCTTTTCTTCCCGCTTCGCGCTTCTTCTCTCGCCTTACGGGCTGCTTCTCTGGCCTGGGCGGCTTTCATCGCTTTTTTGATAAGCATCGAGCTCGTGGTTGGATTCTCTTCAAAAAAGTAGGTTAACTTTTCCGAAACAATCTGATCCACAGCGGACCTTGCTTCAGGGGTGCCGAGTTTACTTTTCGTCTGCCCCTCAAACTGAAGCATTGCTTCTGGTACGCGGATGGCGATGACTGCCGTAAACCCTTCTCTTATATCCGAGCCGTCGAGGTTTTTGTCTTTTTCCTTTAAAAAATTCATCTTCCTCGCATATTCATTGACGGCTCTCGTAAGAGCGGTTTTTGCCCCGGATTCATGGGTTCCGCCGTCTTTGGTGCGCACATTGTTTACAAACGACAGCACATTTTCCGTGTAGGCGTCGTTAAACTGAAAGGCGATTTCAAGTTCAATATCCTGGCTTGTGCCTTCAAAATAGACAACAGGATGAAGTACTTCCTTATCCTCATTCAGATATTCAGCAAATGCCTTGATGCCAGTTTCATAAACAAATGTTTCCGAAATCGTTTCGGCTTCCCGTTCGTCAGTAAGCCGGATGGAAACTCCGTTCAGAAGAAATGCAGCTTCACGAAGGCGTTCCGCCAGCATTTCATACTGATAGGAAGTAGTCGAAAATATAGACGGATCCGGTTTGAATCGGATCGAGGTTCCGGTTTTCTTCGTTGTTCCCTCTTCTTTAAGAGGAGTCACCGGTCTGCCTCCGTCTGCAAATTCCTGACGGTATATGTGTCCGTCCCGGTGGATCACCACGGTGAGCCATTCGGACAGCGCATTCACCACAGAAGCTCCGACACCGTGAAGGCCGCCGCTTGTGACGTATCCTCCCTGTCCGAATTTGCCGCCGGCGTGAAGAACCGTGAAAATCACTTCCGGCGTGGATTTTCCGGTTCGGTGCGTGCCGGTCGGAATTCCTCTGCCGTAATCGGTGATGGAAATACTATGATCGGGATGAAGGGTGACATCAATCACAGTGCCAAAGCCTGCCAGAGCTTCATCCACCGCGTTATCCAGTATTTCAAACACGAGATGGTGAAGTCCGCGGCTGTCAGTGCTCCCAATATACATCCCCGGTCTTTTACGGACTGCTTCCAGTCCTTCAAGAACCTGTATGGCATCATCATTATAATCAAAGGTTTGTGTCAATGACGTGTTCCCCTTTCTCTGCAAGCAAAACCATGTATCATACACTATAACATATGATAACAGAACATACGTTTTATTTTTTACTATGAAAAAATGCAGCCGGCATCTATTCCATGCAGCGGCTGATGATCCACATCCGCAATGAGAAACGCTCACCTGTCTGTGATGAGCGTCCGCCTTCCATCAAGATAATCTGGAAAGTTCCACTTTGATACATTTATCCATAATTACCGTCATACCGGCCTGTTCAGCCGTCCGGGCCGCATCTTCACTCACGAGGTCAAGCTGGGTCCAGAAAACGTCAGGAACCTGCGGCATTTCAGCCGCCTCTTCTGCAATGGCAGGCAGATGTTCCCGGCGCCGGAATACATTCACAATATCAACGTGCTCTTTAATATCACCGAGACGTGCAACTGCCTTTTCCCCCAGTACTTCCTGTGCATTCGGATTGACCGGAATAATGCGGTACCCTGCCTCCTGAACGGCTTTAGTTACCTGCCAGGACGTCCGTGAAGGTTTTTCGGACAAGCCGACGACGGCAATCGTGCTGCTGTTATTCAGTACAGAGGCTGTACGTTCTTCGGAAGGATTCTGAAACGTAGTCATGGTTATCGGCTCCTTTTCTATAGATTAGTCAAAAAATCCATTCTCCGTCAAGTAGTCTCTTGCCACAATACTCGGATCTGCATCATTATAATCAACCATATAGTTCATCTGCTGCATTTCTTCGTTCGTAATTTCTCCGGACAGCTGGTTCAGAATACGCTCCAGTTCCGGATGGGCATTGAGGGTTTCCTGCTTCATCAGAGGCGCTCCCTGATAAGGCGGAAAAAGATTTTTATCATCTTCGAGAACGCGCAGGTTGTATTCCACCATGTCCGCGCTTGTAAAATAAGCGTCTATAAAATCGACTTCTCCGCTCTCCACAGCTCTCGTGCGGAGTCCCGGATCCATCGTCTCCACATTTTCAAACGTTAATCCGTACACGTCCTGAATCCCGACGTACCCGTCTTCTCTGTCCGCGAATTCGAACGTGAATCCGGCAGTTAACTCCTCCGTATACGGTTCCATATCCGATATTGTTTCAATACCCAGTTCTTCGGCATGCTGTTCTCTCATGGCCAGCGCATACGTATTGTTGAACTGCATCGGTTCCAGATAGGCCATGTTATACTCTGCAGCCATGCCTTCTGCTGCGTTTTCATACACTTGCTCTTCTGTGCTTCCGGAAGACGGTGTGTTACCTAGGAGCGCAGCCATAGCAGTTCCAGTGAATTCCGGGTAGATATCGATTTCATCCACCGACAACGCATTAAAGGCGGCATCGGTACTCCCAAAACCTGATTCCACCGCCACATTCATTCCGGTTTCTTCTTCGATCAGATGTTTGTACATATTCGCAATGATTTCCGGTTCCGCCCCCAGTTTCCCGCCGATGACAAGATCCGGCTCCTGGTTGAATGAAAAAAGCGGAACGGCAGTGACCAGCAGTGCAGCAGTCAGTACGGCAGCAAACGGCATCAGCGTTTTTCCCCTGGACGTTTTTTCGGTGAACCGCAGAATAAAATCAAACATGAGGGCAAGTAGTGCAGCCGGGATGGCGCCAAGCAGAATATAGGCATTATCGGCACGGTCAATGCCGGTCATAATGAAATCCCCGAGCCCGCCGGCACTGATTAAGGCAGCCAGGGTGGCGGTGCCTACAATCAGTACCATGGATGTACGGATGCCGGCCATTATAACCGGTATCGCCATTGGAAGTTCCACTTTGCGAAGGCGCCGGAATGAAGACATTCCCATACCGGTGGCAGCTTCTTTAATTGCCGGATCCACTTCGTTGATGCCGGTATAGGTGTTCCGGAGAATCGGCAGAAGCGCGTACGCCGTCAAGGCGACAACTGCAGGAAGAGTGCCGATTTCGTTTAACAGCAGAATCATAAAGCCGAGCAGAGCGAGGCTCGGTATCGTCTGAAGAACGGCTGCTGCCCCGATAATGGGTTCAGCAATCCGTTTCTTCCGTGATAAATAAATGCCAAGCGGAACAGAAATAAAAATGGCACATAACAGAGCCAGCAGGGACATATGGATGTGTTCCCACAGCAGCGTCCAGAACATGTTCTGGCGGTCCTGGAAGAGAGCGGCCATCTCCTGGATAATTCCCATTTATACCGACTCCTTTCCTGTTTCCATATGCAGCTGCTGCATATAGCGGACGATATCTTTGTAACTCAACACGCCGATCAATTTCCCGTCTTCGAGCACCGGCAGGGCGTCGACATCTGTTTTTTCAAAATATGTAACAGCCTTTTTCAGCATCATATCGGGTGATACCGTGGTCGAATGGGATACGATCTCCCCTTCACGTCGCCGGCCGAGAAACTGATGATCCGTGTCAAAAATATACAGAGGGGCCGGGTAAAGGGGAAGGTTCGGAAGATCTGCCACATTCGCACTGTGTTCGCTCTCCGGATTCATCATATGTTTGACCGGAGTCTCCCACTCATTCCTGCGGTCACCGATAAAATCGCGCACAAAATCATCAGCAGGATGATGGATCAGTTCATGCGGTGTCCCCGTTTGTATGACACGGCCTTCATCCATCATGCATATACGGTCACCGAGTGCCAGTGCTTCGTCCATGTCATGGGTCACAAATACAATGGTTTTTTTAATTCTGGACTGGAGTTCTTTAATATCCTTCTGAAGCTGCTCTCTGGTAATGGGGTCCAGCGCGCTGAACGGCTCATCCATGATCAAAATGTCCGGATCCGCCGCGAGGGCACGGACAACCCCGACCCGCTGCTGCTGTCCTCCGGACAATTCGGCAGGCATACGTTTTCGATAGATAGACGGGTCCAGTTCCACCATATTCATCAGTTCATCCACGCGGTTCATGGTCTGTTTTCTGCCCCACTTCCGCATTTCCGGCACGACGGCAATATTTTCTTCAACCGTCATTGTCGGAAAAAGAGCAATCTGCTGCAGAACGTATCCGATATTCCAGCGGAGCTCCTGAAGATTCCAGTTTCTCAGATCTTTTCCTTCTATGCTGATCGTTCCTTCCGACGGTTCAATCAGCCGGTTAATCATTTTTAATGTCGTAGTTTTGCCGCAGCCGCTTGGACCGATTAATACAAAAAATTCCCCTTTTTCCACTTCAACAGAAAAATCATGAACGGCTTTTGTGCCGTCCGGAAACGTTTTCGATATATGTTCAAACGTAATCATGATACCGTTCCTCTCTTGTCTATCCGTCAGATAGTCTTTTATCCTTTTTCATATCCTGTCCGATGTCTTTTTAAACCCGAGCCTGTACAGGAAAGCTTAATCGAGGCAGAAGCGGAAGGCGGCGATTCTTTGTTGACCGCCGGCTAAAAACGGTCACGTCCTGTGGCGGGCGCCGGCACTAGAACATCCTGTTCGTCGAAGCAGCAGCCGAACATCCCATCAAACGGTGTTTGGGCGCCCGTGTTGCGGGTCAGATCGGCGCCCGCCAGGACGACTACCACAGGATGTGGTGACTTTTTCGCCCGAAACAGGACGACTGTTATAAAGAATAGAGGTGCGTATATTTCGTTTCGAGATAATCCAGAAGATGATCCGGATTAATTGATTCACCAGTAGCGTTCTTAAGAAGTTCTCCGGGGCTTTTCATTTTTCCGTGCTGATGGACGTTATCCGTCAGCCATTGTTGTACAGGACCGAGCCTGCCCTCACGGCAGTAAGTTTCAAACCCGGGAATATCACGCTTGAGAGCATCGTGGAACTGTGCCGCATAAATATATCCGAGGGCATACGAAGGGAAATAGCCGAAGGCGCCGAAAGACCAATGGACGTCCTGAAGCACCCCACTGCTGTGATCAGGCGGCGTTATACCGAGATACTCATTCATCTTTTCATTCCAGATATGTGGGAGATCTTTCACTTCTATTTCCCCGTTTATCAGCTGCTTTTCGATGTCGTAGCGGAGCATGATATGAAGGCAGTACGTTAATTCATCGGCTTCGATACGGATCAAGGAAGGCCCCGCAGCATTAACAGCCCGGTAAAAATCATCAAGCGGTACGTCGTTGAACGTTTCTCCTGCTTCTTTCTGCAGGAGGTCATAATTGTTTTCCCAGAACGGCTTGGAACGACCGACAAAGTTTTCCCAGAATAATGATTGCGATTCGTGAATGCCCATGGAGGCAGCATCACATAATACGGTTCCTTTCCAATCACTGGGAAGATTCTGCTCATATAAAGCATGTCCTCCTTCATGAATGGTTCCAAAAAGCGCGGTACGAAAATCTGTTTCATCATATTTGGTCGTAACCCGCACATCCGAAGGGTTCAGACCGAGGGCAAACGGATGGGTGGTTTCATCCAGCCGTCCTGCTTCAAAATCGTACATCATCTGCTGCAGGATCTGCTTACTGACAGCCGTCTGCTTTTGTTTTGCAAACGGTTCAAACAGAAACGACGTATCCGGCTGTGACGGAGAAGAAGCCACCTGAGCTGCAAGAGGTTTCAGACGCCGTTTCATGCGGTCAAATACGTCGTCCAGTACCTCTGTTGTCATGCCGGGTTCGTAATCCTGGAGCAGGGCATCATAGGGATGACCTTCATATCCCCAATATTCAGCGAATCGGCGGCTGAAATTCACCAGTTTTTCGAGATAAGGGCGGAGCATCTCAAAATCATTTTTTTCTTTTGCTTCTTCCCAGACCGACTCCGCACGGGCTGTTAATATACTGTATTCCTGATACTCCTCTGCAGGAATACGAACGGACCGGTCGTATTGTTTCTTCAGTTCTTCCGCAGCTTTCCGGATCCCGGGATGATACGGGTCTTCTTTTTCCTCCAGGATCGTTTCGAGAAAGGAAGCGGTCGCATCCGATGTTGTGAGTTGGAAAAGCTCCGTGGAGATTCTACCGACAGCTTCTGCACGATCCTCCGCACCTTTTTTGGGAATTTTTGTTCTAGCATCCCATTCCATCAGCCCAAGTGCCTGTTCATAGGCATTCATTTTATACATATGTTCCAAAAAATCCTGTTCAATCTGCTCTTTTGACCGGCTCAATACTCCATAACCCCTTTCCGCAATTTGTTATGACCAGCGTATCATAAAGTCCCGGGTTTATCATTTTTGAAAGTACGGAAGTTCCGTGTTATAACAGATGGGGAGAGAAAGGGGGATTCCAGTGGCGTCTTTTATTATAAAAGAGGAAGCAGCAGCAATGTACAAACAGGAAATGGAATTAAACGAAGGAGATTATCTGCGCTTGTTTGTGAGGGTCGGCGGAGTAGGTTCCGGGGGATTTTCTCTTGGAGTGGCAAAAGAAAAACCTGAAGCAGGATCGGATGTGCTTCAGGCGTGCGGCATCTATTTTTTTGTGAATCCGCAGGATCAATGGTACATGGATGGTATGGTGGTGTCCTACGAACCCGGGATTGATCTGCTGTCATTTGAAAACCCGAAAATTGAGGATGTCACGAATCCGCGTTGACTGGATCACCATCTCTTTGTCAAATGATGGGACCAGGCCTGATCCAGCTGTTTTTTCGCCTCTGTGACTGCCTGTTCCGGCCGTGCAGCCGGGGGCCGCTGTTCCGGACTACCCAGTACTTTTTCCGCGTTTCCAATGGCCTTTTCGATTTTCAGCAAAGATTGTAGCTTTTCTGCATACTGAATGTGCTGCAATCTCTTCCCCTCCCTGAAACATGCTACCCTATAAGCATATACGGAAGGTCAAGAAATTATGCTACCTTTTTGGAGGACGCTGTCCCCAGAATTGATAATAGTCCGTTTTAATTTTTCCATTATACAATTTTCTTTTTTTCGTCGCATTGCTTCCGTACAACGCTTCAAACTGTTCGCTTGAGGTCAGGATATAAACCGACCAGGTGTCGAGCGGACGGAATGCTTCCCCCATCTCCCGGTACAGGGTCTCCACCGCCTCTTTTTCCCCGATGCGTTCCCCGTACGGCGGATTGGAAACAAGGCAGCCGTATGGCTTTGCGGCTGTGAAATCCGACGCCTGCATCTGTTTAAACTCTACCACCCCGTATAAACCTGCTTCCATGGCGTTTTCTCTGGCCAGATCGACGATACGGTGGTCAATGTCCGATCCCTGTATATCAAGAGGCTGGTCATAGTCTGCTTTATCTTCTGCTTCTTCTCTGGCCAGTTTCCACGTTTCAGCATCCAGCCACTCCCAGGATTCAGCGGCGAATCCGCGGTTAAATCCGGGGGCTATCTGTTGACCGATTAACGCAGCTTCAATCGGGATTGTGCCCGATCCACAGAACGGATCGGCAAAAGGGCGGTCCGGGTGCCAGTTGGTCAGCATAACAAGGGATGCAGCCAGGGTCTCTTTTAACGGCGCGGTGTTCTGAACGGTCCTGTACCCGCGTTTATGGAGGCCGGGACCGGACGTATCAATGGTTAAGGTTACAACGTCTTTATGCAGTGCGGCTTCTATTTTATATAATCCGCCGTTTTCCGGAAACCATTCTTTCTGATACGTCTGTTTCATCCGTTCCACAACCGCCTTTTTAACAATCGACTGACAGTCCGGAACACTGTACAGTGTTGATTTTACAGAGCGGCCCGTAACGGGGAATTCCGCCTGTTCCGGGAGCATTGTCTCCCAAGGAACGGCTTTTGTTTTTTCAAACAGTTCGTCAAAAGAGACGGCGGTGAATTCGGCGGCTTTCAGTTTCACCCGGTCGGCTGTCCGCAGCCACATGTTTGTTCTAGCTATCGCTTCCAGCGGTGCTTCGAACTCAATCCGTCCATTCTCCACGCTCACGTCCGTGTATCCCAGTTCCTTGACCTCCCGGGCTACAAGCGCTTCGAGCCCCATGGTCGCCGTTGCTATTAACGTAACACGTTCATTCATGAATTTTTCTCCTTCAGGGTACGGCTTTCACCGCCTATAGACAGTGATAAAGAAAAAACCCCTGTATCAGGGGTTGACCGATGCCGTGACATTCGTATAAGCCATGTTCTGTTCCGTTGTGCTGCCTGCGGCTTTTCGCCTCACACTCCGGCGGCAGTCATCTATCTGCAGGAAGAGTATCTCCCTGCCCTTTCTTTCCGTTGTTTTCCTTCCGAAAGGTGCCCCTACCAATATTTGGGTTTCTCGCTCGAGGGGTTTACCGCGTTCCACTCTGTTTGTTTCCAAACAGACTCCGTCACTGTGGCACTTTCAGGGTAATGCGGCCATATCCGGTATGGACACAGGCCGTTTTCCCGCCATCGGTCCGGCATCACCGCGACCGTCCCGGCTTATGGTTTCGCCGGGCACGAACACTACAGCCGTCTCAGGCTGTGCGAGCATGGACTTTCCTCTGCGCAGGAAGCGCAGCAACTGCCCGAATGTCATCAGCATCATTATGCCACATGTTATTATATCCTGTACTCTCAGGTTTGACAAGCCGTATCCGTGAAATTCAGGTGGAATTTCTGCTTATTTTTACCGCTTTTTTGGACAGCTGATCAGCTGCGCGGTTCTGTGTCGAAGGAATCCATTTCACAAAACACAGCCCGCATTCGGTAAACAGTTCCAGAATCTCCGACAGCAGAGGTTTGTACAGGGAATGCTTTGTATGCTCTTTTTCCACCGATTCTTCCACAAGCTGGGAATCCGTATGAATCGATACTGTTGTCCATCCCCTCTCAAGGCATAACTGAAGCGCTTCGCGGAGCGCAGTAAATTCCGCCTCGTGATTGGTCATCGTCCCGAGAGGTACAGCGTGATGTTCATTCTCGCCGTCCGGTGCAGAAACAAAAATTCCGGCGCCGGCCGGACCGGGGTTGCCGGCACTTGCTCCGTCAATAAACATTTTGATCAAAAAGACGCCTCCGCTGGATTATTCCTCGTATAATTTTTTCCCGAAGACTTCTTTTTCGAGATTGGAAAGACGTTTTAAAATATCATAGTTTGTTCCGCCGGCCTGCGGCATAGCCTGACCGGCTGGTTCTTCGGCGGACTGGCCGTTATAGCGCGTTTCACGCCGGCTGCTGTTTTTGGCCTGCTCGAGCTGCTGTTCCAGGTCGCGGACACGCTGTTCATAAGCTTCATAGTCCTGGATGACCGTATCCAGAAACTGATCTACTTCATCTTTATTATAGCCTTTCATGCTGCTTTTAAAATCTTTATCCAGAATATCTTTTCCTGTTAATTGAATATTATCCATCGTGTCGTTCACCCCGAATATCATAGCATTTTGATATAAGATGTTGTCCTTTATTTTTTCAGAACTTAATGGAAAAGTCAATTTTCAATCGTTTTACTGTTCCATGTCTCCACCGTTACGCATCATTTCCTCCTCGACGGTCTGCTGGAGATCATCCGGAGTGATAAGATAGACAGGATAATGCTGTGCGGATGCCTTGCGCTCGGCAGCCTCAAGATAATATTCCGGACTTCCCGGCTGATCTTCTGTGTATAACACGAGAAGCGCATCCGTCTTCATGATGATAAAGTCATTTTTGGCGCGGAGCTGTCCTGGGTTTTCATACTCTTTGTTCGAGACAGCTTCAGAATAGTCAGCCTGCTGGATTATCCGCTGATATCGTTCGCGGGCATGGTCGGGCCAGATGCTGTCCTGGTGCAGAAACGGCGGAAGCACAGCAAGACGCAGTCCGGGTTGCTCCGTTTTCAAGTCAATGACCACTTCCGCCGTCCATTGTTCCACGCCCGGCTGACCGGATACTACCACCCATTCCAGTCCTTCTTCCATAAAACCATAGAGTTTTGCTTTCACTGTTTTTTTTATATAATCTATTTCCCCGGCTTCCGGGTTGAAAATTCCAAGTTCACGTGGCTTATATCCACTTACAGCAAGTACCTTCATGCCGCTTTCCTCCATCTGCTTCCCTGTTTCGACAGCACCCGCCATCTATCATATCAATAGTAAGCCGCGGTTTTGTCTAATAAAGTGGATTCCCCGCTGATTACAGGTTTTTTTGCGCTTGCCCGGGAAATAATTGCCTCCGTCATTTCCCCGCCGGAATTTTATATGCCAGACGCTTTCCGCGTTTTTTCAGGTCATCCCGAATATCTCTGCTTTGCGGCATGCGGCTGGCTTCTTCTGTATAATACAGCGCCTTTTCAAAGTCTTTTTCCGTATGTTCCATATGTTTTGCCAGCTCGACCGCCGCTTTTGCCGCATAGGTCCCACCGTGCTCATACACCCTTTCGAAGTGATACAAGGCATCGCCGGTCTCTTTCTGTTTTTTTAGGACGACGGCCAGGGCATATACATACACGGGATTCCACTGCCCTGTGGATTGGGCAGCTTTCCTGTAGCACCATGCCGCTTTGGACAGTTCTTTCATCTGTTCAAACCAACGCCCGATTTCATACATTTCCTCCGGACTTGTTCCACTCCCGAGGACACGTTCGGATAAATCAATGTAAAGGGTAATTAACGACAGAACATCCTGTTCATTATGCTCCAGGACACCTTTAATAAAATCAGGGTCCTGTTCGTTTAAAAAGTCAAAATACAACATCGGCGCCAGATACCCCGGCGTATCATTTTCACGCTGCACACCGAGTATTTCTTCTTCCACGACAGAAAGGCGGCAGGAAGGAAGCGCGTGTTTAAAAAGGCGGCGTGAGGCATGAAGAAGGTCAAAATGTCCAAATTCCGGGAGGTTGGGTACTTCATCCCGGACAAACGTGTGTCTCGTTTTGACCTGCGGCCAGTCAAAGGCTTTGCCGTTATACGTAGCCAGATGATGCACGGCATCCTGCATTTCCGTTAAAAAATAGTAGTAAAAAGCGGCCTCGGATTCCGGGCCGGGCAGAAAGAATTGACTGACATGAACACGGTCACCAGAAAAACGAGCCCCGCCGAGCATATAAATCATATTCCCGGCACCGCCGTTCAGACCTGTTGTTTCCGTATCAAAAAACAGTAGATCCTGCGGACGCCGGCCGGATGGATGTAACGGATGCACCGCCTCTTCCCGGCTCCATTTTTCAAATACATCGAACAGAGCACCAAGGTGACGGGTGCCGTGACGGTAATTCAGACTATATTCCTGTTCACGGCGCATGACATACTGTCCGCCCAGGTGAAGCGGCTCAGCGTTCAGTTCTGCCCATTTATCCAAAAACGGGATGTTATGCGAAACGTCCTGCTGCATCGGTTTATCCGTCTGTTCCGGATGGTTGACATGATCGTGGCTCATATGATGTTTCATACGGTTCAGTTTATGTTTCAGCGTCAATCTGCTGTTCCTCCTCCAGAATCCGGATCAAACGAAGCGTCAGCCACTTCGCTTCTTCATCAAGGTTCAGGTCGGAACCGACACAGGACGGACATCCGGATGTACAAGGACAGGAGCGTATCAGTTTTCGGCATTCATGCAGAATACGCGTAATGTCCTTGTACACTGCCGAAGATAAACCAACGCCGCCTGGATATCTGTCATACAGGAAGATCGTCGGGCGTTCGGAATGAGTGGCTTTCATCTGCGGAATAACGTGAAGATCACTGCGGTCACACATGACATGAACAGGAGCGGTGTGGCGGAGCACATTGGCCGTACCCATCAATGCCTGTTCGAGAGGATCCCTTCCGAACTGCTCCACCGCCGCTTCCGGAAAACTCAGCCAGCATGCATTTGTATGCAGTTCCTCTTCCGGGAGATGAATCGGACCTGAACCAATATTTTCGAACGTCGTCATTTTTATTTTTTTAAATATCGTTGCTTTCGCATTTACCATGACATCTCCAAATGCTGTCACAAAAGAGGGGTATTCGGTCCGCCTGTCCTCTTCCAGCACTTTCAGATCCACCGCAAGATTGGCATCAGTATAATATTCGACCTGCACTTCTTCCACATAGGCTTTCTTTTCGTCCCAGTCCAGCTCTCTCACCTGGTATTGAATGCCCTGATGCAGGTAAATGGCTTTATCATGAAGCAGCGTCATTGCGCTGAACCGGTCCATTTCCCCGATAACTTTTGCATTTGCAATGTCTGTCTGATCGATAATAACCACGTTTTCCTGGGATGCGGAGCGCAGACTGACGCCGTGGGCGGGAAATGCATCGTTCATCCAGTACCATTTATTCCCCCGGGCGTGAAGCACCTGTTCTTCCGACAGATAATCAAGCACGTCCCGTATATCGACGCCGTCAAACGATTCTCCTTCCCGAAACGGCAGTTCGAAGGCCGCGCATTTCACATGATCCACCAGAATGATCAGATTATCAGGGTCAATCCGTGCCGATTCCGGATTCTGTTCCAGAAAAAACTCCGGCTGCTGTATCATATACTGATCAATGGGAGTGGAGTTGGCCACCATCAGAATCAGGGACTCATCCTGTCGTCTCCCGGCACGTCCCGCCTGCTGCCAGGCACTTGCAATCGATCCGGGGTATCCTGTCATCAGACAGACCTGCAGCTGCCCGATATCAACGCCGAGTTCGAGTGCGTTTGTACTGACAACCCCCATAACGTCCCCGGTCCGCAGCCCGTTTTCAATATCCCGGCGCTGTTTGGGCAGATAACCTCCGCGGTATCCCTGAATGGACTTGGGACCGAGTTCTTTTTTAACCAGTTCCTGCAGATGCGTTAAAATCACTTCCACGGTAACCCGGCTTCTTGCAAAAACAATCGTCTGGATATTCTCTTTTAAAAAACGGGAGGCAAGCGCATTCACCTCCGAAACAGCTCCTTTTCGGATATTCAGCGCTTCATGAACGACCGGTGGATTATAAAATACAAAGTGTTTCCGACCGCGCGGAGCCCCGTTTTCATTGATGACATGAAACGGTTCTCCGGTTAAGGATTCCGCCAGCTCCCCGGGATTGGCAATCGTAGCAGACGTGCAGATGAACACCGGCGAGCTTCCGTAATAGCGGGCGATACGTTTCAGGCGGCGGATGACATTGGCCGTATGGCTCCCGAATACACCACGGTACGTATGAATTTCATCAATGATGACATATTTCAGATTTTCAAAAAGGGACACCCATTTCGTATGGTGCGGCAGAACCGCCGAATGCAGCATATCCGGATTCGTCATGACAACGTGCCCTGCTTTGCGGATGACCTGCCTGATCTGGGCGTCTGTATCTCCATCATACGTGTAACTGCGGATATCCTCCCCTGTTTCATTGATCAGTTCATTGAGTTCACTTTTTTGATCCTGGGCGAGTGCTTTTGTTGGGAATAGATATAAGGCCCTGCTTTCCTTATCGTGCAGCACCGATTCGAGAACCGGAAGATTATAACAGAGCGTTTTACCGGAAGCGGTCGGAGTGACAGCGACCGTATTCTGCTGTTCGCGCCCGCTCTTTTGGAGCGCCTCTTCCTGATGAATATACAGCTCTGAAATCCCCCGATACTCCAGCGCTTCTTTTAATCTATTATCGAGAAAACCGGGAAACGGGGCTGTACGGGATTTTATTTCATCTATCGTATGCCAGTGTTCAATACGGCTGTTCATTTCCGGATCATGTTTCATCCAGTCGATGAGCTCATGGAGCGTCTTTTTGTGCATGGATTCGTTCACCTCTATCACTTCATTATACCGAATATTTGTTTGTTTTCCAATGAATGGCCGGAATCGCAGAAGCGGTGTCCGAACGTTTATCATTTTCTATTATACCGGCTGCCCGCCTGGAACCAAATACACACAGTATAAGAAGTGTACTAAAACAGCGATTAAACAAAAAAACAATAACGGCTTTCCGTTATTGTTTCAAAAAAGATATCGATTGAAGCGGTGTCTTTACCTGGCTGTGTGATAGTCATTGATCATCTGCAGCACGGTCTTTTCCTCTTTCGGCTGATTGATTCTGCGCTCTTTCGTCTCTCTCTCCGGCTTTTTCATCAATTCCATCACGCTCCCTGGATGTTATTGTTATAATGTACTGCTTATTATACATAGTTGTTATAATACAGTCAACAACTTTTCAGAAATTTTCTAACACGCAGACAGGCAGGAAAATACAGCCTTTGTAAAAACACCCTGCAGCTGTATGCTGCAGGGTGTCGTCGGACTGGAACTATTCATTTAAAATCAGGGAATCCACACGGTCCACCAGATCAACAATCTCCGGTTTGCTGATTTGTGCATCTGCTCCGACTTTTTCCCCTTTATGGTAAAGATCTTCTGTTATCAAAGACGAGAAGATCACCACAGGCAGTGCCTTTAAATCGGAGTCGTCCTTGATCTTGTACGTTAGATGATGACCGTCCATTTTGGGCATCTCCAGATCCGTGATAACCAGATCCGGAAGGGGAAGGTCCCCGTTCTTTCTTGATTCAAGGAAGTCCCATGCCTCTTTACCGTCTTCATAGATATGGGAGTTTACATATCCCGACTCTTTCAGTACATCCTCAAGCATCTGCCTGAGTATCGGGGAATCTTCCACGATCATCAGCTGTTTTTCCGTTCTGTCCTTGTAATTGATGTTTCCAGCCTTGGCCATACTTACCCCGGATTCCGGGGCAATGTCCATGACAATCTTCTCATAATCCAGAAGGAGAGACATATTGCCGTCCATCTTCACAATGCCGATCGTATTGGCATCATACCCCTGTGACAGTTCGCCCGGCTTTTCAATCTGTTCCCAGGAAATCCGGTGAATTCTGGAGACAGCATGAACGTGAAAAGCAACTTTCATCTGATTCAGTTCCGAAATAATGAACTTATCGTGTTCCGGCTCATTAGAAGGTGGATATCCCAGCACTTTTGCCAGATCCACCACCGGAATGACTTCCTCCCGCAGGCGGATAACTCCTTCCAGATGCTCGTGGCGGTTCGGTGTTTCCGTCACTTCCACCGGCTGTATAATTTCTCTCACCTTCAGAACATTGATCCCGAACATCCCGGTGCCGACTTCGAACATTACAATTTCCAGTTCATTTGTGCCGCTCTCCAGTAGGATGTCGGTTTGATTTGTAAGTGCCATGCTTCAACCCCCAACTATTCATATGGCATTAGTACTTTTGTCTCTATTTTACCGAATTAATTGTGATCTGCAAGAATAATTTATACATTTTCCAATAAAATCAAACTTTTCTCCTGAATATCCTGAGACAAAAACCGGCAGTTTGAGACTGCCGGTTTTTCTTTAAAGCATCTTTTTTAAAGGTTAACAGAGACGTCGCCTTCCTCACGAAGCTGTTCGACGAGGGACTGCACCTGTTCATTCTGTTTCTGGGTCGTGAGCTGCTTTTCAATCTGCGGCCTCATATCCTCAAGAGATGGCATCTGGGAGTCAGAAGACGATTCCCCGTCTTCTCCGCCGCCTTCTTCACTCTGGCTGTCTTCTCCTCCTCCCTGGGCCTGTACCATCTGATTGTACATTTCTTTTACTTCTTCATCAGTGATTTCAACTTCGCCGGTTTCGGCTTCCACCAGCTTTTTGAATTTCACCTGCTTGCGGATATCTTCCTGAAGCTCTTTTTCCGATACCTCCTGGGATTCGAGCGTATTCTGGAATTCTTCATCCGAACCGAACTGTTCCTTCAGCGAAGTCAGTTCTTCATTTACTTCTTCTTCTGAAGCGGTAATATCCTGATTATCTGCCTCCTGAATTAACAGTTTCTGTCTGATAAGATGATCCACTGCCATCTGCTGGAGCTGATTTCTCAGTTCTCCGCTCTGGTCCTGTTCTTCAATGTTAATTCCCTGGGACGCATAAGCGTTTAATGAGGATACGTACCTTGTTTCGAATTCGCTTTTTGAAATTTCCTCTCCGTTCACTTCCGCTACAACATCCGGTATATCAGATAGATCGGGCTCCGGCATTTCTTGCTTCTGGGAACCATTTTCCCCGCTGTCCCCTTCTTCATTTGAGGAATCATTACTGCCTTCGCTGGTGGATTCCTCCTGTTGACTGTCACCTGCCTGTTCCTCTCCGCTGTCTGATTCACCATCTCCGCCGCATGCTGAAATAACAGACAGGGATACAGCAAGTGCAGCACCTGCTATCCACTTTTTACTCACATGTATTCTCCTTTCATATCCGTTCTGCTGGGTATTGTAACATATTCCTTATAAAAACTCATACGCCATTCATAACTGCCGTCCCTGAACGCAGTCTGAAAGTTATTTTCCTGTGAGCAGCCACGGTCGTTCTTTTTCCCAGTGAACACGGCCGTCCACTTCGAAGGTATCCTGTACATTCCTGTCGTTCAATACGTCTTTTTTGCCGCCTTTATGGATGATCTCTGCCTCTTTTAATAATAACACCCGGTCAACAGAAGACGGCAGTTCTTCCATATGGTGGGTCACATACAGTAAAGCCGGAGCATCATCCAACGCCATCAAGTCCTCCACTGCTGCGAGAAACTCCTCCCTTCCCTTCACATCAAGTCCTGTACAGGGTTCATCGAGAAGCAGAAGTTTTGGCTCGGCTATCCACGCTCTTGCCAGCATCGTCCGTCTTTTTTCCCCTTGGGAAAGGCTGGCATAAGGTCTGTTTTGGAGATGGTGGATACCGAAAAAGGACATCCAGGATGCTGCCTTCTCGACATCTTCATGTGACGGTGTTTCATACAAACCGACCGAAGCATAGATCCCGCTTAATACCACATCTATCGCACTGTCGCTGGAACGCGTGCGGTAACGATCATCCAGAGCATCGCTGACCCATCCTATATCCCGGCGCAGTGCGGGAATGTCGATTTTTCCGTACTGCCCTTTCCAGCTGTAGACAGAGCCGGAAGTCGGCCAGACATATCCTGCAATGACCTGAAGCAGCGTTGTTTTGCCGGATCCGTTCAGACCCAGCATCCCCCATTGTTCTCCCTGTTTTATTTCAAATGTGATATCTTTCAGTCTGGCGGTGCCTCCCGACATGACATCAACGTGATCAAACGTTATAAGCGGTGGTGAAAGGTCCATGTTATTTCCCTCTCTTTATCGGTTACACTTTATATGTAAATATAACAGATCGAGCAGATAATTTACAGAAATACCGACAGCAGCGAAAAATTTTAAATTTTTTAAAACTCCTTCACATCAGAGCTGAATGCCTATTACTCTTTTTATATCATTTGACTTTTTATGAAAAAATGTTAAGTTAAATTTGTTAAAAAAATATTTAATTAATCTAATATTGTTAACAAAAAGGGGGCGAGATCGAAACGTGTGTGTTAAGACCATTGTTTAACCATGATCTTTACGGTACAGCCACTCATACGTTATCTTTTGAGCATTCTACAAATCACGAAAAGTAAGGGGTATCAATGAATATGATGAAAAAGACAATGACTTCTGTTTTATTTGCAGCAATGTTAACAGGCCTTGCCGCCTGCGGCAGTGATGATTCCGAAAACAGCGCAGAAGAAGCAGACAGCGGGGAGCAGAACACCGAAGAAAACAGCGGATCAGACGAAAGCGGTAATGAAAGTTCAGGAAGTGAATCCGGCGAAAACGCGGAACCGCTGCAGATGGCGCAGATTAACTGGGCGGAAAATATTGCCGTTACGAATATGTGGAAAGTTATTCTGGAAGACAAAGGATATGATGTTGAGTTAAATAACCTCGATATGGGAACGATTATGAAATCCCTGTCTGAAGGCGGACTGGACATCAACCTCGAAGTATGGCTGCCTGTGCAGGACAAAAACTATGTAGATGAGTATGGCGACGAGGTCAACTTCTCCGATGAAGTATGGTATGAAAACGCCAAGGTTGGGCTTGTTGTGCCGGAATACATGGAAGATGTAAACAGCATTGAAGATCTGAACGACAACGTGGAGAAATTTGAAGGTGAAATCACCGGTTTTGATCCAGGTGCCGGTACCATGGAAGTCACAGAAGAGTTGATTAACGAATACAACCTGGACTATGAACTGCTGCCAAGTTCAGAGCCGGCCATGCTAGAAGAAATCAATCAAGCTATTTCAAATGAAGAACCGATTGTGGCTCCACTCTGGAGTCCGCACCGTGTCTTTTCGGTACATGACCTGAAATACCTTGAAGATCCAAAAAACACTTACGGTGATTCCGAACAGATCCATCATGCAACCAGACAAGGATTTGCCGACGAATATCCTGAGCTTGACCAGTGGTTTAAGAACTGGAAAATGAGCGACGACGAAATCGGTACGTTAATGGTTGCTGTCAATGAAGCAGAAAAACCGATTGACGGAGCGGAAAAGTGGGTTGAAGAAAACCAGGACCTTGTTAATGAATGGATTGAAGAATAAAGAGGCTGGGACAAAACCTTTATAAAATAGAAAAATGCCGAACGATTTTTTAAAATCGTTCGGCATTTTTCGTTCCTAAGGGAAACCACTTCGCCCAAATCCTTCGCTTTCCGCGGGCACGGCTCAAATAGAGGAAGATCGGCTAAGAGCGGCACGTCCTGGCGGGCGCCGACCTGACCCGCATCCTGCGGGCCCTCGGAAGAAAAGCCCTTCCTGCGGGGTCTTGAGAATCGTGCTGTTCTGAGCAGGAATCGAAGCATTTTGGCTCCGCTACGATGTGGCTTCTAAATAGCGATACAAGACATTCGTGTTTTCTTCTGCCTATTTTACTTTTGTCCCAGACTCTTTAACAGCAGTCGCTGCCGGGTGCGCCATTCATAACAAGGCCCGGTTCTCCGTCTTCAGAGGTTTCCACATCGAGTGTTACCCCTTCGACATGCGAAAGTATCTGCTGTTCAATCGCAACAGGAATTCCGTTAACATTCTGTTTAATATCATCTTCTGCCGGCTCATCCAGAGCCAGCCCAACGTTTGGGCCGCTTCAGCCCATACCGGAGAAAACCACACGAATGGCATCCGCCTCGTGTTCCACCATAATTCCCTGAATAAACTGTTTCGCCTGATCTGAAATCTGCATATGTCTCACCTCTTTCTTCTCTTCCATTCTAGAGGATACGGACAGGTTTGAAAAGAACGATGCCTGACTTTCCTAGCGTTCCCGGAACGATAAAAAATTTGCTCCTGCAATCCCTTTTACTGTTTTTTCATCAAAACGTTTCAGCAGCCATTCAATCAAAGCAGGGTAAGATGCCGGGGAATCCATTCCTGTCACCGTTTGGGAAATACCATCAAAATCAGAACCGAATCCGATGATGGTATCTGCACCTACACGGCATAAGTGTTCCACCTGCCTGCCGAAATCGGAAAAATCCGCACGTTCCGTCCCGTTCATAAAAAATGGATAAAATGTAAGTCCGATAAATCCGTTTCGTTCGACGAGGGCACGGATCTGTTCATCGTTCAGGTTGCGCGGATGGTCATGCAGGGCGCGCACGTTTGTATGGCTGACCGCGGTCTTGCCGGCATGAGGCAGAGCGTCCCAGAAACTTTTTTCATTCAGGTGGGCGCCGTCAAGCACAATGGAGTGATCGTTCATCCATTCAATGATTTTTTTCCCTTTTTTCGTCAGACCATATTGATTCGACTGGGCGCTTCCCGCCGCCAGCTCATTTTTTTCGTTCCAGGTTAACCCGGCCATTTCCAGGCCTGCTTCTTTGAGTTTATTCCATTCCTCCAGATCATCCCCAATAAGCGAAGCCCCTTCCAAAGACAACATGAAACGTGTCTTATCATGTTCTTCATGGATCATTTTCCGAAAAATATGAAGTTCCCTCCGTAAAAGATCAACCTGGCGGCGGCGCGGCTGGGAAGGAGGTACAAAGATAGCTGCGTTCTGCAGCTTCACCCCTCCTTTTGTCAATGTATGCCGGTTCACAACAGGATTATCGTTCTCCGCCGATTTCCATAACACATCACAATGCGCGTCTGCAGTAAACATAATGCATCGAATCCTTTTTTTGAACTATGTTATGCACGGGGCGGAAAAACGTTTCGTGTCATGTTTACACCGGCCGCAATCGTTTCATTTCTGTTTTTCAGCATCCAGCCGAGTGTCGGATGATGATCCAGCACCGGATCCGGTTTCAAATAAAACATGGAGGCTTCATCGGCATAGGCATAGACCGGCGGATTCGTATGATGAGCTGGTTCTTCCAGAACCAGATGGACGTCCACGTCCCCTTCTCACGCTCCGGACCACGCCGCTTCCACTCTCAGCGCGGCATAAGTACTGTACCGGACTGCAGCATTCACTCCTCTGTCTGTTACGGCAATCGTATTCATGAGTTTCCCCTCCTTTTCTTCTTACAGGGAATAAAAAACTCCCACGACGAATGGGAGTTTTTTCTATGAAAATGTCAACGGCAGCGGCCGTAACGTTACTTTCACACGTTCAGGAATCGTACCTGACCTTTTTCCTTCGAGTAAGTGCTGGTACATTTTTTTTCCTGCCACGGCATTTGCTGAATGTATTGTAATACGATCCGGAAACTGATTACTTTCCAAAAGATACAAAACAACTTCAAACCCATTGGCTCTATTACTCCCCAGATCATGATCGAGGGATAAATGAGAAACAGGTTTATCATCCTGCAGCAGCAGAATGCATTCCTCTGCTGTCTTAACAAGAATATGATCTTCAGGTCCAGGCCTCACATCATCAAGGAAAATATTTCGTCGTTCCATATAAATCATCCTTTACTTTACATAACATACCCAGGAACTGATCTATAGTGATGCCTTGTTTTTTTATTTTACCAAAATGTCAGTCATAACCCAACAAGGTTATAGTAAGCGGGCGATCTCCTGTATGGTTCTTCCCACTTTCTCTTCCAGCAAGATCGGCAGCATTGACCAGAAAGAACATTTTATCATAGGAGAAATACGCTTGCGTTTGTTCCATACCCGGTATGCCTTGAATGCTGCAATTCACGAAGAATGCCCCACATTTTATTTTTCTAGAACACGTCACGTTTAAAATACCGCAGACGCTCTTCTTTTCCGATAAAAAGGTTCTTTTCCGTCATTTTCTCGCTCCCTTTTCTGTACTGCCAATGTAACAACCAATTACTATTAGAAAAACCGGCTCTCCAGGACGCCGGTTTCTTAAAGCAGAAAATCTTTTTCAAACAAATAGGAATACGGTATGTCGATAAATACATACAGGTTTTCATTGATCGGATACGAATAGGTCCGTATGCGTTCTTCTTTATGAATGTCCGTATAAAGATCCGACAATATCCCTTTTTTCTCAAAATTCATCCGTACAATATTCTCCAGAAAATAAGGACGCCAGCTCCAGTTTCGGTTTCGTTCTTCAAAATAGTACTGCCATGTTCCCTCCTCATCCAGTACCGCATTTCCGGACTGCTGGAAGCCTTCATAGTTACAGATATACACACGAAACGTTATATCTTCCAGATTCAAGGCAATATGCCGTGTCAGTGCGTCAATGTCTTCCACATCTTTTCTTTCGTTCAGCGTCTCCTGCAGTCGTTTGGATAAGGTGTCGGTCAGTTCAATCTGTGTTTCTATTTTCTTTTTTTCAAAGAAAAGAAAATGATTAAAATCCTTACGCAATGTTTCGGTAAATGTCTTTTTGTCCAGAAAAACTTTTCCCGGCCTGGCAAGATAGGTCCCTTGAAAATAGCGGGCTCCATGCTTCCAGGCAAAGTGAAGCTGGTTGAATTCATTAATGTTTTCAAAAAGCAGAGACGCCCCGATTTTTCGCGAGAGAACGGATAAAGAGTGCAGCGCTTCGCGGTACATTTCCGGAAACGATTGGTCTTCCAGAAATTCCAGGTCCACCTTCACGATATCAGGGTTTAGATAGGCAATTTCATCCAGAGGTGTGCTGCTTTTACCGACATCATCCAATGCAATGCGGATCCCCATGCTCTGCACGTATTGAATAAAATGTTTTAACCTGGAAGCATCTCCTTCAAATTCATGTTCTTTCAATTCGAGCACGATCCGGGAGAACAAAAGGCCGTGCTCCTTATACGAAGACAACCGCTGAAAAAAATGTTCGCCGCCATCAGTCAGGATAAGATCAACATCGATGTTCAGAAAAATGTGTTCGCTGCGGCTTTCCTCCAGCAGATAAGTCAGTGCCTGATGATGAATATGTTCTTCTATGTCTCTCCGGTATTCTTCCGGAATCGATGTATCCTGAAAAAAGGACCGGAGACTCAGCATGCTTTCTTCATCCTCGTAACGTCCGAGCACTTCATATCCCATGATGTCCTGCCGGTCTGCGCTAATGATCGGCTGCAGGTACGGCCGGACATTCTGTTTATTCATCACGATATCGAGTGCATCCATCTTCATCACCTTTACTTTTCGTACAATCTGCGAAATACAAAAGCCTGTATAAACAATCTGTTATACAGGCCGGACAGGTGCATACACGTTATGCAAAATCATATGGTGTCTGCTGATATACAAAATAGTTCAGCCAGTTTAGAAATAATAAATTGGAATGGGCGCGCCAGCGCAGCGGAGGATGCAGAAGATGATTATCCTCCGGAAAATAATTTTCAGGAATTCTTGTCGAAATCCCCCGGCGTGCATCCCGCTCAAACTCGTCCCGCAGCGTTTCCGCGTCATATTCACTGTGCCCGGTAATGAAAATCTGCCTGCCGTCCCGGGATGCAGCAAGGTATACCCCGGCCTCTGTGGATTCAGACAAAATTTCAAGTTCCGGAACGTTGTCTATATCTTCTCTTCTTGTTTCTGTATAACGGGAATGCGGTGCATTGAACACATCATCAAAACCTCGTAACAGGCTGTGGTTCGGGTTGTATATCTGATGTTGAAACACACCAAACAGCTTTTCTTCCAGAGGGTGCTTGGGAATGCCGTAATGATAATACAGCGCTGCCTGAGCACCCCAGCAGATGTGCAGCGTCGAGGTTACATTGGTTCTGCTCCAATCCAGAATTTTTTTCATTTCCTCCCAGTAGTCCACTTCCTCAAACGGAAGTTTCTCCACCGGCGCCCCGGTGATGATCATCCCGTCAAACGTACGGGTACTGATTTCGTCGATCGTTTTGTAGAAAGCCGCCAGATGTTCCTGCGGCGTGTTCTTGGAGCGGTGGGTATCAGGATGAAGCAGGGACACATCAAGCTGCAGAGGGGTGTTCCCCAGCATTCTTAAAATCTGCGTTTCCGTTGTTTCCTTTAACGGCATCAAGTTTAAAATAAGAATTTTAAGAGGGCGGATGTCCTGTGTATAGGCACGGCTCTCATTCATGACGAAAATATTTTCTTTGGTCAATATATCCTTTGCCGGTAAATGATCGGGTACTTTTATTGGCATACGTCTCTCTTACTCCTTATTCTATTTCTATTCCGTAGAATCACGTATCTTAATTCTACAAAATATCACGGAATAAAAAAAGAATCAATGTTACGCAAACGGCGTCTGCCCCGATTCTAGTCAGGAAGAGCCGCTTTTGCCGCCTGGAGTAAGATCCCATACTGCGATTCCGCTTCCACTGTGATTGGTATAGGACAATTCATAATGATTTGATTCATCGACCGCAAACGCAAGTGTCCCTCTACGTAGTCCGCCGGCCCGGATTTGTCCGCCGACAAGGCGCTGGTCATCATAGGAAGAGCTGTATTCATAGGTGTGTCCATCCGCATCTGTCACGAGTGTATTGAACAAAGGAATCTCACGGGGCTTTTCTGTTAGATTGAGAAACGAGATGTCTGCAACCAAAACCTGTGATTCCTTTTCATCTGAAAGATATGAGTCATGGACAGTTATTCGAAAATGACCGACTTCCGCGGATTCCCCCGTTTCAAGAAGATGTTCAGCGCTGGCCGATACCGTCTGCTGAAACGGTTCCTTTTCACCGGCTGTACGCTGGGACTGAATAAACATCCCGCTGAAAATTCCTAAAATGAGTATAAGCCCGAGCAGCAGCAAATATCTTTTATCCATTCCCTCTCCTCTCCATTTCTTCCGCAGGCAGCTTCGCTGTCACAGATGTATGTTCTTGCTGCGCGTTTCATTTCCACCAATCATCGTGGACAGTAACCGGCAGCTGCCTTTTATGTTCCGTCTGCTGATACCTTTGGATAATTTGTTTTTCCACCTTCGGATCGATGTCCCTTCCTTCGAGAAAATTATCAATCTGATTATAGGTGAATCCAAGCGCTTCCTCATCCGGAAGTCCCGGCTTATCACTTTCCAGATCGGCTGTAGGGACTTTTTCGAATGTCTCGGAAGGAGCGTTCAGCTTTCTCAGAAGTTCTTTTCCCTGGCGTTTGTTTAAACCGAACAAGGGAGCCACATCACAGGCACCGTCCCCATGCTTGGTGAAAAATCCGGTTAACGCTTCCGCCGCATGATCCGTTCCGAGAACCAGACAATTGAATTCCGCCGCAATGTCGTACTGAACTTTCATGCGTTCCCGCGCCTTTGTATTACCTTTGTTGAAATCGCTCATCTCCCTGCCCACAGCTTCTTGGAATGCTTCTTCCGCTGCGTCCACCGCTTTTTTTATATTTACGGTAAACGTCTTATCCGGAGCAATGTAGGTCATGGCTGCAGCAGCATCTTCTTCATCGAACTGCTTTCCATACGGCAGGCGCAGAGCTGCAAAAGTATACGATTTTGATTTTTCGTTATTCAATTCCGTTACCGCCATCTGGGCAAGCCTGCCTGCCAAGGTAGAATCCTGCCCTCCTGAAATGCCGAGAACATAGCCGTCCGCTCCGGTATGCTTTAAGTAATCTTTAAGAAAGGCTTTTCTCTTTTCAATCTCTATTTCCGGATCAATCGAAGGTTTTACTTCGAGTGCTTCTATAATAGACTTCTGTTCTGCCTGCATCCTGTTTCCCTCCTGTTTTTCTTTTATATATTTACCTGTTCCACCTGCATGTTAAACGTAATCGGAGGATGTTTCTGTAAACCGCTTTAGTTGCGAAAGCTGCCCCTCTTTTTTCAAAACGGTGATCTGTACAGAGCCGAGCAGATCAAAATGGGGGTAGGACGCGCGGTCATGAATCCATTCCGGTTTGAGACCGTGCTTTCTTCCCCATTCTTCCAGTTTATAGATATTTGCACATCCTGCTTTTGTTACAGATTGATGCTCAGGGAAACGCCTGTCATACCAGAAATGGGTGATAAAAGCGATGTCACCGTTCAAGACATTCTGTTTCCACTCATCCAGTTCCCGCCTTGTAATCCCGAAAGCCATAGGTGTGCTGCGCTCCTTTCATTTTATATCATATCTGAATCATTTCGTCAGAAAACAGGATAGAAAATGTCACAGAACCATTATGTTTTATGACGTTCATACGCCTCATGCCAGGAAGGCAGGTGCTTTTTGATGGAAAGCGGACGAAATGTCTGCTGATCCACACACACGTGCGTGCTTGTTCCTTCTGCACACCGGTCTCCAGCCTGATTCATTACACGATACCCGTAAATAACCCGCAGGCCGTCGTATTTTTCAATCCAGGTATGCAATTGTACCTGATCTCCGTACTGAATCGGAGTCTTATAATGCAGATCAATGTGAACGACAGGTGACACAATACCTGATTCCTCCAATTCTTTATACGTAAATCCCAGCTTCTGAATCAGGTGGGTGCGTCCCAGTTCACACCAGACAACATAATTGGAATGATGGACAATACCCATTTGATCTGTCTCTGCATACCTCACTTCAATTTCCGTAACCGCTTCTATCATGCCTTTCATTCCTTCTTTCCGATTGTTTGTAAAGCCAGGCGGCGTCAACGTCACCGACAGTAAGATAACGAAGTTCTTTTTCCGAAGAAGGCGGCTCTTCTGCTAACCGGAGCGCCTGCTGCTGGAACATTTCTTCACTGACATCTTCTGCGAATCTGGCGTTACCGGACGTATCCATTTCTTCATACATGGCACCCAGCTTTTGTCCGGCTTCATCGTCCAGTATATATCCGTACCGGCGGCAGTATTCTACCGTAATACGCACAAGATCTTCCGGTGAAAAGGGAGGAAAAGTAAACATCTTCTTAAAACGGGAGTCGAGACCGGGATTCATCTGAAATAGTTCTTCCATTGGTCCCTGGTATCCAGACAAAATGACAACGAGATTTTCCTCCTGTTTTGTCATTTCCTCGACAAGCGTATCCAGTGCTTCCCTTCCAAAATCCGTTTTAGCATAACCGCCCAGAGCATAGGCCTCATCGATGAAAAGAACACCACCAAGCGCCTCCCGCACTTTCTGTTTTGTTTTCACAGCCGTCTGTCCGGTATATTCTGCCACAAGGTCACTTCTTCCGGCAACAATGAAGTGACCACGTTTCAATAGTTCCAGCTCCCGTAAAATATCAGCATAAATCCTTGCCACCGTTGTTTTTCCCGTTCCCGGAGGACCGCTGAAAACAGTATGAAGCTGCACCGGCGCAGTAGGAAGTCCTTTCTGCCTGCGTTGTTTCTGGACATATATATATGCGGTCAGTTTTTTTATTTCCTGTTTTACTTCGTCCAGGCCGATTAAGTTATCGAGGCGTTCCATCGGTGAACGGTCTTCGTCCTGCCTTTCCTCCAATACCGGATCTTTGACATCCGACTCCGTAAGAAAAGCATAGTCCTCCAATTCACCGTACGATTCGTTTCCTACCGCTGCCCCTTTTTGAAAAACAGCATCCATGACAATATTTTTAACAGATCTGGCATTACCGAAACTTTCATCCACCCGTATCTTTTCTATTCGTTTTCGTAATTCTTTCAGGGCGTCCTCCTGAATGACAAAATCATTATCAAGAGCTGTCTGTTCTGCTATCCGGACTAATTCTTCCATCGAGTAGTCAGGCAGATGAATGTGATTACTTTCCGGGAAACGGCTCCGCAGTCCCGGATTGGACCGTAAAAACTGTCTCATTTCGTCCGGGTAGCCGGCCATAATAACAGCAAAGGTTCCGGCATATTCACTGCTTGTCATGGCAGTAATCAAAGTGTCTACCGCTGTCTGCCCAAAATCATTGGCTCCCATCCCATCCCGTTTCAAACTGTAAGCTTCATCAATAAAAAGGATACCGCCTACGGCTTCTTTGACGAGATTCATCGTTTTCTCCTCTGTCTGCCCGACATAGGCACCGACGAGGTGGGAGCGGTCTGCTTCGAGTACCTCGCTATGCTGAAGCAGACCGAGCTTTTGATAGATTTTTGCAAGAAGATGGGCAAGCATGGTTTTTCCAGTCCCCGGGTTTCCGGTTAAAATCATGTGGAGACTGCGTTCGTCATGAAGCCTGTACCCTTTTTGTTTTCTGATTTCCTGGTATTGAAGGTAATGATACAGACGGTGAACCCTCTTCTTAACACTTTGCATACCGATGACCTCCTGGAGTGCAGCAAGTGGATCCTCCTCTTTTTGAAAAGAAAGTCCGGCATTGTCCATCACTTCCTGCCACTGCTCAAAACAATCGGAAAGATCAGCCAGTACGGTTTTCATCCGTTTCACCTGTTCCGGTGAATAAAAAGTACCGGAAACCGTATTCAGGTATTCCTCTGCCGCATAGGCCAAATCATGATAAGCTGATAATCCCTCGTCAACCAATCTGCGCACAGCCTGCAGATCAACGTTGTAGACGTCTGCTGCAGATTCCAGGTTTTCATCTGGTTCGTCTATCCATCCCTTAATTTCTCTCAGATCCTCTATCTCCTGCCGGGCTGTATATCTTAATTGTTCGGCTGCTTTCTTCCTGGCACTGCTCTGATCAGTTTCCCGTATCGAAGGCAGTCTCCTGGTAAATGCTTGATCTTTCATATGGTAGAGAAACTGTACTCTTGATAGCTGCAGCAGCACCGGCTCATCAGAAGACAGTGCTTCTCCTTTCTGCATCCATGTTTTTACCAGTGGATCAAACCGATGATGCTGCGAAAACCGCTCCCTCGCCATCAACCCGTAAAGTTTGGCTGCAAGTTTGCGTTCCTGCGAATTCTCTACGCTCAATGCATCCAGCCAGGCCCGGGCGGTTTCCAGTGATACAGAATCCTTTCCGGTTTCCCATTCCGCAGTCTTCGTCAGCGCCGTTTGATATGTTTCTTTATTCACTTTTCCACCCGCTCCCTTCTATGGCCTGAATATTGGGAAAGCACTGCAACGAAAATAGAACTGTCTCTTCAAACATTATCTTTTTCCTGTTCAGCAACATAAAACTTTGGATGCCATCTGCGTACAATCATAACAAACTGAACACCAAGCATACCTCCTACGGTGTTCAGTAATACATCGTCCACATTCGCAACACGATGTGTAAAAATAAACTGGTTTATTTCAATAAATACAGAAAGTATCACAGAAAAAACCAAAACAAGCCACCATGCTTTTTTCCTGTGATTCATTAACAAGGCTGCCAGCAATCCAAAAGGAAAAAACATAATAATGTTGCCGCCGAGTATTACGATTGGATCGATAAAATCCGTGCTGTAAACAGCGATCCGGTAAATGCTTTCAAAAAGATCAAGATTGTAGTTTCTTCCGCCCGGACCAGTCGGACCATAAGACGAACCGTGGTCCCAGGCGAGCAGTGTAACGTAAAACAAAACGGACAGGTAAAGGAGAAGCAGGATCATAATAATCGGTTTCTCCTTTACCAAGGTCCGTATGCCATAAATGAATTGATGTATATGTAAATGTTTCATTCGCCCACTCCTGAAAGTTCACTGCCTGTCCCTTCTTCTATTATCTGTTCTGCCTTCCTGTTTGACAAGTGAAATGATGTTGTAATTATGAAGGTACTATAATTATAAACCATTACGGTACGTGAAATTTTATTTTTCAAAAAAAGCAGCCGGACCCCTGTAAGGTCCGGCATGCGTTTATACTTTCTTTTCTCCTTGGGCTTCTGCCAGCTTGTCACGAAGAACAAGCTGTAAAATGCCGCCGTGACGGTAATAGTCCATCTCCACATCGCTGTCAAAACGGGCTACCGCTTCGAATGTAGTAGATTTGCTTCCGTCCTGGGAAACAGCTTCCACCTCTACAAGTTCATGAGGCTGGACGTTGTTATCAATTTTTACATTGAATGTTTCTTCCCCGGTTAGTCCGAGTGTTTCTGCATTTTCGCCTTCTTTAAATTGAAGAGGAAGCACTCCCATCAGTACAAGGTTACTGCGGTGAATCCGTTCAAAACTTTCGGCAATTACTGTTTTAATCCCGAGAAGGTTTGTTCCTTTGGCTGCCCAGTCACGGGAACTTCCCATGCCGTAGTCTTTCCCGGCAATAACCATAAGTCCGGTGTTGTCTTCTTTATACTTCATGGCAGCGTCATAGATAGCCATCACATCGCCTGTCGGCCAGTACGTAGTATAACCACCTTCTGTGCCTGGAGCAAGCTGGTTTTTGATCCGGATGTTCGCAAAGGTACCGCGCATCATTACTTCGTGGTTCCCCCGTCTGGAGCCGTACGAATTAAACTGTGCCGGTTTCAGCCCTTTTTCCGTCAGATACCTGCCGGCGGGACTGTCTTTAGCGATAGCACCTGCCGGTGAAATATGGTCGGTTGTAACCGAATCGCCGAATTTACCAATAACCCGGAGCTTGTTAAGCGGCTTGATATCTTCTGGATCCTCCGACATTTCTTCAAAAAACGGCGGATTCTGGATATAGGTTGACTCTTCGTCCCAATCATACAGCTGAGGATTGTCGTCCGACTGAAGTTTATTCCAGCGTTCATTGTTATCAAATACGCTCTCATATTCGTCTTTAAAGAGCTGCGGAGATACGTTGTCATGAACAAAATTCTTGATTTCTTCAGCGGAAGGCCAGATATCTTCAAAATACACATCGTGGCCGTCTTTATCTTTGCCGAAGGATTCACGGTTCATATCAAAGTTTACATTTCCTGCCAGTGCATATGCCACAACAAGCGGCGGAGAAGCAAGATAGTTCGCTTTAACCAGCGGATGAATCCGACCTTCAAAGTTGCGGTTTCCGCTGAGCACGGATGAAACGAGCATGTCGTTATCAGCAATGGCTTTTTCAATTTCTTCCGGAAGCGGGCCGCTGTTCCCGATACAGGTCGTGCAGCCGTAACCGACGAGGTTGAAGCCGAGGTCATTCAGGTACGGCATCAGCCCGGAATCTTCCAGATAGCGGGTGACGACCTTGGAACCCGGAGCCAGAGATGTCTTTACATACTCCGGAACGTCCAGACCCTTTTCCACAGCTTTTTTCGCCAGCAGACCGGCTCCGATCATGACATATGGGTTGGATGTGTTCGTACAGCTTGTGATGGCCGCAATGGTTACAGCACCTGTTTCAAGCTCTGATTCCTTCCCATTTGGATGTGTCACCTTTACTTTTTTATCCACATCTTCGGGCGCCAGACCGAATCCCTGGTTTCCAGCCGGTGCTGTTAGCGCCTCATTGAATGTCTTTTTCATTTTGGACATCGGGATCAGATCCTGCGGGCGTTTCGGACCGGACAGGCTCGGCTCGATGGTGGAAAGATCGAGTTCTACAATTTTCGTGAATTCAGGCTCTTCTCCACCATCCTCATAAAACATATCGTTGGCTTTCGCGTACGCTTCAACCATTTCAATGTGTTCTTCGGACCGTCCGGTGAGACGCATATAGTTCAACGATTCCTCGTCTACCGGGAAGAAACCACAGGTTGCACCGTATTCCGGAGCCATGTTGGAAATGGTGGCGCGGTCGGCCAGCGGCATTTCTTTCAGTCCCGGGCCGAAAAACTCAACGAATTTGCCAACCACATTGGTTTCACGAAGAAGCTGTGTCGCTTTCAAAGCAAGGTCTGTAGCAGTAGCGCCGTTTGGCAGGGAGCCTTTCAGACGCACGCCGATGACTTCCGGAGCCGGGAAGTAAGATGGCTGCTGCAGCATTCCAGCTTCAGCTTCGATGCCGCCGACGCCCCAGCCGAGAACACCGAGTCCATTAATCATGGTCGTATGTGAATCGGTGCCGACAAGCGTGTCCGGGAATGTGTCGGTTTCGCCGCTATCTGTTTCTTTTGTGTGAACAACGGATGCCAGGTACTCGAGGTTGACCTGATGGACAATACCGGTAGCGGGCGGAACAGCACGGTAGTTGTCAAAGGCTTTGGTTGCCCAGCTGAGCAGCTTGTAGCGTTCTTCATTCCGCTCAAACTCAAGGTTCATGTTCCGCTCCAGTGAATCCGGGGTGCCAAACCGATCCACCTGCACGGAATGGTCGACGACAAGATCAACCGGGATGGCCGGGTTGATTTTGTCAGCGTCGCCGCCGATGTCTGCCATTGCCTTGCGGAGTGACGCAAGGTCCACTACTGCCGGAACACCGGTGAAATCCTGCAGAATAACGCGCGAAGGTTTAAACGGAACATCTTCCGAGCCCCCGTCTTCCTTTCCCCATTTAGCAAGACTTTCCACATGTTCTTTTTTAATAACTTTGCCATCGAGCTGTCTTAATACAGATTCCAGCAGCACTTTAATGGAATACGGCAGTTTCGATACATTTGCGACGCCTGCCTCTTCCAGTGCTTTAATGTCGTAATAGTGATACGTACTGCCGTTTGACGTAAAAGACTTACGGGCGTTGAATACATCCTGGTAAGCACTCATATGTAGTCCCTCCTCTTAAACTATGATATAACAGCTACGGGAAAAAGTCGAAAAAAATGCATTTCTCTCTCCGTTTGTCAAAAAGCTAAGTTTTCCCTACCTAAGAATAGCAAAACTTGAATGAAATATAAATAATTTTTTTCGAAAAAACCGGAACCCCGGCCCCGGTATCACTCCGATTGTTCTTTTCGTTCAAGTGCGCAAAGTGCCGCAGCAGCTTCTTCCATGTCATTCTGCGTCATCGTGCGCATGTCCAGAACAATTTTTTCATCGTTCACCCTGGCTGCTACCGGGGGTTCGGATTCGGTGCGGAGAAACGCTGCTGCGGTTTCGGCGGGCCATATTTCCGGTACCACGGAAACAACAGCTGTGGAAAGCTCTACTTCCGGCATGGTTCCTCCGCCGATTTTCGAATGATCGTCTTCGATGGCTGCCCTCCAGTGTGAAAAATTCAAAAGGCGTAGAAAGGTTTCAGCGCGGGCCTGCAGTTCTTCTTTTGTCTCCAGTACCATCTGTACGGCCGGTATCTCTGTCTCCCTGTTTGTGATATATGCTTTCAATGTTTCTTCGAGTGCAGCCAGCGTCATTTTATCCACACGGAGCACCCGTGCGAGCTGGTGTTTTTTCAGGGCATCGATCCATTTTTTTCTCCCTGCGATAATTCCTGCCTGCGGGCCGCCCAGAAGCTTGTCTCCAGAAAACGTAACAAGGTCGGCCCCCGTCGCCAGTGCTTCCTTTACTGTTGGTTCATTTCCGGCTCCGTGCTGTTTGAAATCATACAAGGCGCCGCTTCCCAGGTCCTCGTAAACGATCATCTCTCCCGGTTCTTCTTCAGCAATCTCTGTTAATTCAGAAAGCGGCACTTCTTTGGTAAACCCTATCGTCTTAAAATTACTCGTATGTACTTTCATAAGCATTGCCGTTTCGGGACCGACAGCCTGTTCATAATCACTGCGGTGGGTTTTATTTGTCGTTCCCACTTCCACCAGACGTGCTCCGCTTTCTTCCATAATGGAAGATACCCGGAAGGATCCGCCGATTTCAACGAGCTGCCCGCGCGAAACGATAACCTCTTTTTTTTCAGCAAGTGCTTTTAATACCATAAACACCGCCGCAGCATTGTTGTTCACGACCATCGCCGCTTCCGCACCGGTTGCCGCCTGAATCAGGTCTTCGAGAATGTCATGGCGTGAACCTCTGCGCCCGGTATCGGTATCATATTCCAGATTGGAATAGGAAGATGCTGCTTCCGCTGCTTTTTGTACTGCTGCCTCACTTAAATTGGCGCGGCCAAGATTGGTATGAAGAATCGTACCGGTGGCATTAATTACCCGTTTCAACCGGCTGCCGGAAAACGTGCCAAAGCGCTCCTCGAGCTTCCGGATTAGATACGTCTCTACTTCCTCTCTGGAGGAAAAATCCGGACCAGTCTCCTGAAGCCATACTTCCCGCAGCTGATTTATTTCTTCGCGCAGCCAGTCCGTTAACAGACTGGCGCCTCCCATCTCCTTCTGCATCTGAATAAATCTGCTGCTCTTCTGGACATCATGAACTGGCGGAATCCATCTCAGCTTTTCTTTCATCACCCGGTCACCTTCTTTTTCTTTTCATAGTAAGGCAAAAAAACGGCCGGTCTGAAAACCGCGCCGCTGTCTGCCAGTATCTGTTCTACTTCCCTATTTCTTCAACCAGCTTATCTTCATCCGGGAACGTTCCCTTTTCTTTTTTGGAATAGACCTTTTCTCCATCCACGGTCACTTCAAACACTCCGCCGGAACCGGTAATAAGCTGGATCGAATCAATGGCTGATTTGTGAACATCATATAGTTTATCCGCGAGACCCACGGCTTTTGGCGCATAGTTTCACTGCATGCAGAATTCAATACTGATCTTCATATCCATCTTCCTTTCTCTATCCGGTATACGCCTTCATTTTAGTGTATTGTTTGTGTTCATGCAAACAAACAGATTATACTTAACACAAGATGATTGCAAGGAGGTGGACGTAGTGAGTGAAGAAGAACGCATTAAACTGACAAGCCTTTCCTCAAAAGCAGGTTGAGGCTGCAAAATTGGTCCTGAGGACCTGACGCAGGTGCTGCGTCACTTACCTGAAAGAGAAAAAGACCCGAACCTTATCGTAGGCATGGATACGTCCGATGACGGCGGTGTCTATAAAGTAACCGATGATATTGCTCTTGTGCAGTCTGTCGATTATTTCACCCCCATCGTCGATGATCCGTACATGTTCGGACAGATCGCTGCAGCCAACGCATTAAGTGACATATATGCGATGGGCGGTAAACCGGCTACCGTTCTGAACATCGTCGGTTTTCCGATTAAGGAGCTTCCCGACGACATTCTTGCAGGAATGATGAAGGGCTCTGCCGACAAAGTATATGAGTCCGGTGCCACCATTGTCGGCGGTCATTCGATTGATGACCAGGAGCCGAAATACGGTCTTGCCGCCACCGGTATCGTCCATCCAGATAACGTATGGGCTAATCAGGGGGCACGCCCTGGAGACGCTCTCATCCTGACCAAACCGATCGGCGTCGGCATTATGACCACCGCGATTAAACGGAGTCTCATCCGTCCGGAGCAGGAGGAGAGAGTGACGAATGTCATGGCGGAGCTGAACCATACTGCCGCTGAAACGCTGAAATCCTTCCATCCTCATGCTGTTACCGATGTCACCGGTTTCGGACTGCTCGGACACGGATTTGAAATGGCGGAAGCCTCCGGGGTCACCTTCACTTTTTATTCAGGGGATGTCCCCATCCTTGAAGGTGCAGCAGAACTTGCAGAAAAAGGTGTCATGCCGGGCGGATCCAAAGCCAACGCCTCCTATCTTGCGGAGCATATATGGAAAGCAGATAGTGTAACCGAGCGTACCGGAAACATGTTATGCGATGCGGTAACATCCGGAGGCCTCTTGGCAGCTATGGATCCCGCCGAGGCAGAAAACTATGTGCAGGCCATGCATGAAAAAGGGAAAACCGACACCACGATTATTGGTTTCGTTGAAGAACGCCGGGACCATGCCATTCATGTAACGTAAATGTATAAAAATACCCCTTCCTCAACAAAGGAGGAAGGGGTATTTTTATGCATGGATTGCCTTGCCGTAAAGCATTTCAAGATTGTCACTGTTCAGTTCTTCAGGCGGTCCGTCATAAATGATTTCTCCATTGGACAGCCCGATAACCCGGGTGGCAAATGACCTTGCCAGTGCCACATCATGGACGTTGATAAGAGACGTCAGCTGTTTTCTGTCATGCACATCCTTTAATAACGTAAATACAGATCGCGCTGTTCCCGGATCGAGGCTCGCGACAGGCTCGTCACCGAGAAATACGTCGGGCTCCTGCATCAGCGCCCGTGCAATACCGACACGCTGTTTCTGGCCGCCGCTTAAAGCTTCCACCCTTCGATCTGCCATCGCTGCCAGTCCGACTTCTTCGAGAACTTCTTCCGCCTGCTGTTTTTCCGAATTTGTAAAAAATCCGGCAAAATTAGCAAGCGCCCGTCGTTTACCAAACAGGCCGGTCAACACATTCTGCTCCACCGTGAGCCTTGGAATCAGATGAAAATGCTGGAAAATCATGCCTGTCCGACTGCGCCATCTGCGTTTTTCCATCTCGGACATCCTTTTTAGATCCTTTCCCTCACTCCGAACGCTGCCTTCGGTTACCGGCTGGAGGGCGTTTATGGTGCGGATTAATGTTGACTTCCCGGCACCGCTCGGGCCGAGGACACACACAAATTCACCGGGATCCAGCGAAAGATTCACTTGATGCACCGCAGGTTCTTCAGTTTTTGGATAATAAACGCTTACTCCGTCCAGCTTAATCATTTCCATCCCTCGTTTCCATCAGGCTAAATAACACGTTTGCGGACGAATGCGCCGAACAGATCCACCGCAATAACAAGAAGCATAATAAACAGGACTTCCACTGTGACAGCGGTATAGTTGAAGCTGTTAAAGTCATTGATCAGTTTCTGACCGATGCCGCCGCCGCCGATAAAACCGAGAATGAGCGACGTCCGTATCGCCACTTCAAAACGGTAAAAGTAATGGGACAAAACGTTCGGCCAGATCTGGGGCACCACTGCGAAAAGATTGCCGATCCGCCGGCCCGATCCGACCGATTTCATCGCTTCCTGAGGTCCCGGATCCGCCGCTTCAATGAGCTCCGAAATCAGCTTCCCGAGTACTCCGATGTTATGAAGCAGAATCGCAATGACGGCAGGAAACGGGCCGAGCCCCAATACCACCACAAAAATGAGTCCGAACACAATTTCAGGAATGGATCGAAGCACGGACAGAAAAAAACGGAGCAGGTAATACAGTACCGGATTCGCTGCCGTATTCTTCGCTGCGGCAAAACTGAGCGGAACCGCAAGTAAAAGCGCAAAAAAAGTACCGAGAAATGCGATGGCAAGCGTTACGAGAACAGGATCAACCAGGCTTGGGAGTATATCCCACGAAGGCGGTAAAAACTGTTCACGGAGGAAGGTTACCGCATTGCTGAACTCCCGGAAGTTCCGCCACTCAAATTCTGTTTTCCCCATGCTCCACCATGTGAACAGTATCAGAAGCAGTCCGTACAGCCACGCTCTTTTTTTAAACCAGGTCATGTTTTTGCTCCTTTACTCTCCGCTCGCTGTGCCTAGTCTTCCACCGTATCCATATTCAGCATTCCAAAGTCTTCCGCCGCCTGGGCGATATCTTCATAGTGGCTGTGATCCGTCTCGACAAACGATGACGCACCGCCGAAGATGTCCAGAATTTCTTCATCTTCAATACTGGTGAAAGCATCCTGGAACTGCTGTTTCAGGTCGTCGCTCATTCCTTCACGGGCCGCCCATGGATACTGATAAAGCTGGTCGGATTCCCAGATCTTTTTTATCTTGCTGTCATCAATCGTACCCTCATCAACCAATTCATTGTAAATCGCGCTGTCGATCGCGCCGGCGTCAACTTCCTGGCTTTGCACGGCATTGGCTGTCACATCATGGGATCCGGTATAACGGACAGAGGCAAAATCATTCTCATCTTCCGATTCAAACACGCCGCGATCCCTCAACTCCAGTCCCGGCATGAGAGATCCGGAGGTGGAAGATACACTGCCGAAGGCAAAATCAACCTCTCCCGGCTCTTCAAGCATTTCGTCAAGGCTGTCCCAAGGCTGGTCAACATGGGAAATAATATAGGAGTAGTAATACGGTTTCCCGTCGATTTCCTGGGTCAGAATCGCTTCTGCACCGCTTTCAGCGTTAGCAATGACGTACGTGAGCGGCCCGAGATAAGCGAGGTCGATGTGACCGAAATTGAGAGCTTCCACGACCGCATTGTAACTAGGATAATGCTCGACTTTCACTTCCTGGTCGATCGAGTCATTTAATACACCTTCCAGAGCATCCAGACCATCCTGCATTTCACCGGCCGACTGAGCCGGTATTACGGCCACTTCCAGTGCTTCCCCGGAGTTACTGCTTCCGCCGTTTCCCCCTTCCTGTCCTGCGTTTTCCTCTGCATCATCTTCCCCGCCGCATGCACCGAGCAAAAGTGCCGCAGACGCGACCATGCCGATTAATGACTTCTTCATTGCTATGTACCCCCTGTTTCGATTTCTTCATTAGACTCATTCAAAAATAGAATAAGATTGCGTACACACGCTATCATTGTTTACGATAAATGTAAAGAAAAACGCAGCACCCCTTGCATCACACTACTTTTCACAAAGCAGGTGAACCTATGAACGAAAAACAACTGCAACTGTTTGTCGAACTCGTTCAATGCCGGAGTTTTTCCCGTACCGCAGAAAACTTAAACACTTCCCAGTCAACGGTTACCAAGCAGCTGCAGGCTCTGGAACATGAACTCGGCGCTCCTCTGATACAGCGCCAGCAGGTTGTTCCGACCGAGGAAGGAGAGATGGTGCACGAAAAAGCACAGCATTTTCTTCACGAATGGGGGGAACTGCGACGCACCTGCAGGCAAAGAGGAGAGAACTACACCCAAACCCTCCGGATCGGGGCAGGCACCACCCCGGGAACGTATTTTCTGCCGGATTTATGTAAGGAATGCCATCACCGCTATCCCCACTGGCGGCTTCATCTGCATATTGATGACTCTGAGGCTGTACTTCAGCTGCTCGAAGACAATCAGATAGATGTCGCCGTGACAGGGAGAGAGGCAGGAACCTCCCGGCTAGTTTCCAGTGCATTCTGGAAAGACCGGCTTGCCGTCATCGCCCCCCCAGGAGAAGATCCGGAACCGTTTGACTGTTTTTCCGAATTAAAGGCGCGGTCCTTTGTCAAACGGAAACAGGCCTCCGGGACGTACCAGGCAGTGGATGAAGGGTTAAAAAACTGGGGAGGCTCCCTTGCCTCCCTGGAAACGGCAGCTGTCGTTCCAAACACGGAAAGCCTCGTATCCTTAGTGGAAGCCGGCGTCGGTTTCGGGTTCTTATCTGAATACGCTCTTCCTTCAGCCGAGGCTGCAGGATGTGTATTTAAAGGATACCTTCCGCACGAACGCAATTTCCACCTCGTCTACGACAGGAGACATCAAAACGATTCCCTCATCCAGGCTTTCCTCGAGGTGGCGGAACATCACTTGTTTTAGTCACTCAGCCGTTCAGCAGCGTCCGGTATAATGCGATATAGCGGGTCGCTTCTTCTTCCGGATGGTGACGCTTCTGTACATATTCCGCCGCCTCTTCTGCCATCTGCCGATATCTTCTTACATCTTCCGTTACGGCTCGCAGTTGTTGTACGAATTCGTCCGGGGAAGAAAACAAAAAACCGTTTTTTCCGGGCTCAATGACGCTTTCATTGCCGGGGTTCTTTCTGGCAAGAGCGGGAACACCGTAAAACATGCCTTCCAGCAGACTCATCGGCTGCCCTTCTGAAATAGAAGTGTTGACCACGATATCTGCCCATTGATAAAAGGCAGCCATGTTCTCATTTTCGACCGGCCTGTGAGAGCTGAACCAGGAGTATGCTGCTTCCGCATTCTTCACCTGACTGTTCACGTTTTCATCCAGGACTTCCCCAACAAGCAGAAAACGAAGCTCCGGAAACAATGCACGGTTTTCTTCCAGAGCGGAACAGACGTATAATACATCTTTTACCGGACGCATTCCCGCCGGTAGCAGGATTTTCGGCGATCCAGGAGGGAGCTGGGGATCGACTTCGGCCGGTGTTTCCGGGATGGCTGCTCCCTGTGGTATGACGGTGACCCGGTCCCGCAGCCACGGAAAATCCCACAGCACTTTCTCTTTTGCATCCCCGGTGAACACAGCAAGGGCCCCGGCTCTTTCTAAAAACTGCTCCATATAGCTTTTTTTAACGGTATCCTGTAAATCAATATTGATATCTGTGCCCCCACTCGTTAAAACGAGGGGCTGATGGATGGAAAGATTGTTCGATTCCAGAAATTCAGCCGTCCGCCGTACGTGAAGGGCATGTACAATATCTGTTTGATCAAGCTGTTCTTCAAGCCGCCCTTCTTCTTCTTCAAACGGATATACAACCACCTCGTGGCCTGCTTTTTCAAGATACGTTTTCATTCGTTTAGCCGTCGTCGCATTGCCCCGTTTTGAATGATAATAAGGGGTCAGATAAAGAATAGTCAATGTATCAGGACTTCCGGGCATAGGCTTGTCTCCAGACTCTCTCTTCGTTTTCCCGTTTTGTCCACTTCTCTTCATCGAGCCATTCCAGAAAGGGAACGAGAAACTTCCTGGAAACCGGGAGTACCTCTTTGGCCTGCTGCAGAGTGAATGTTTCCGGATAGGAAGCGTAAAGTTTTTCCGCTGCATGATGCAGTCCGGCTGCGTCTCTGATATGTCTGTCATCCAGCGCTTCAGCCTGTCCGCTCTGAAGCAGCGCGTAGCGGAACTCTTTTCCCACATCTTCCGGAATTCCCTCTTCTTCCATGTATTCCTGCCAGGGCCGGGGAGCTATTCCGTCCTGCTGCCAGCGTCTTCGGGACTGCTCCATTTTTCGTTCCCATCCTTTTGGATACGAAGGAGTGTGAGAGGACACTGCAGCATACTGTCTGTGCTGACTGATCAACTCATTTTCCACAGCTTCTTCAAAAAATCTCTCGGCAAGTTCTTTTGGAATGGCTCCGTCAGCAAATAGGTCCAGCTCCTGTTTATTCTTTCCTGTGCGAAGCGGGTACTGTTCATGAAATGCCTGCAGTTCTGCCAGCATGTCAGCGGTTTTTTCCTCATAAAGTTCCTGAAGGACCGTTTTTCCATTCGCATACCGCTTGGCCTTTCCTTCCTGAATGAGCTGGGAAACAACATCCTCAGCCTCTTCCTGCAGCAGCCCCGTTTCTTTGGCCAGTTGTTCCGTATCCAGCCATTTGCCGTCACGCAGCGCGCGCTTGACATGCTCTTTGGGAGTTCCCTGTTTTTCCTGCTGCAATTGTTGGATCGATTCGGTGCCGAAACGGAGTCTTTCAGCATTTGGATTAAGCACCCATCCCCCTCCGATTGTCTCCACCGGAGACGGTCTGCGCACAATAAAACGATCATGTCTTTTTGTCACCACCGGTTCGTTCAGAACAAGCTGGCACAGAATTTCCTCTTTCCTGCCCGGCTCCAGGACGTTCCGATCAAAAAATATGACACGGCCATATACTTCTGCCGTACCGAGGTGCAGTTTGATTGGGCCACGTTGTTTTAGAGCATACACCGCTTCCTGTGATGTGTACAGCACGATATTCAACCGCCGGGTGGTCACATAATGTTCCGCCGAAACAACGACGTCGCCCCGTTTCAGCTCTTCTTTATCCGCTCCGCTGACATTCATGGCAAGACGCTGTCCTGCTCTTCCTGTCTCGACTCTCATACCGTGGCGCTGAAGCTGCCTGATTTTCAGTTTTTTACGCAGCGGAAGCACCTGTACGGTATCTCCCTCTGCGATCTGTCCTTCATATACCGTGCCACGCACTACGGTGCCCTGACCATGAACCGAAAAAACCTGATCAACAGGCAGGCGGAAGGCCCCTCTGGCATCTCGGGCGGAAAGGCTGTCAAGCACCTCCACTAATGAAGCACGGAGCTGTTTCACCCCTCGTCCGGATATGCTGTCCACAAACACCATGTCCGCATTTTCAAACGGAGTCCCCTGCACTTCTTTACGGATATCCTCCCCAGCCAGTTCCAGAAGATCCTGTTCCACATGATCCGATTTTGTCACCGCAATCAGTCCGCCTGTCACACCAAGAAGGGACAATATTTCAAGGTGTTCCTTCGTCTGCGGCATCACTCCTTCATCTGCTGCCACAGTCAATACGACAGCATCAATCCCGGCCACTCCTGCGATCATCTGCCGGATAAATCGTTCATGACCCGGTACATCGATGACTGATACGTCCATATCCTCCCTCAGATGCAGGGGAGCAAACCCCGGTTCAATCGATACGTTCCGCTCCTTCTCCTCTTTCAACCGGTCGGTGTCCCAATTCGTTAATGCTCTTGTCAGAGTCGTTTTGCCATGATCAATATGGCCGGCCATTCCAATTGTATACATTCGATGTGCCATATCTATTCCCGCCTTCTAGCATTCAAGCATCTGTTTTCCCTTATCGTACTACATGTCGAAAAGCGTTGAAAATAAATCTGAATTGTTGCATTGTATGTGATGAGAGCGTAAAATACATTCCGTAACAGAATACGGGGCCGGTTGCGATGCTGGTGCACGCCAAAGTCTTCAAAACTTTCCGGGAGGCGCGTGCCGTCTCCGCTGGGTTCGATTCCCAGACGGTCCCGCCACTTTCTCCTCATTAAGAAAATAAACCGAAGAACTTTTTCCACCACGGTTTTGACTTTTCCGAACCTTTCTGTTCCCGTTCGTTTTCTTCTATAAATACATATTCTTTGTGAACCGCATGATCTTCAGTCAACACAAGACCGATATCACTTTGATTATCCAACGATGTGACACGCTGTGCTTCCACGTTGTATTTAGAGGCGAGCCTGGTATAAGCGGACACCGCTTTATAACCGAGTTTTCCATTCACGATCATCACTGCATCAGGGTGACGCTGCATGGTCTCTTCCACTTCCGGAAACGTTCCCTTTTTCATCACCTGGGCTTTTGTCAACGCAAGAAGCACCCTTTCCCTGTATGTGCCGAGGAACCTGCGTTTTTCGTCCGGCTTCACTTCTTTCGGACCATAAATACCTTCTTCGATATAATCATTTACGTTTTTTTTCGACATCGTGTCTCTCCTTTCTGCCGTTACAGTATATCAAATCCTGCATGGAGGATGATATCAAAACAAATAATGGCGTATGTATTTTTGAGATTCTTTATGATAGAATACGCTTGAGATAATGATAGATGAGGTGAAACAGATGCCTTCTGATATGTTTATGTGGTTTATTGTCGCATGGTCGGTATTCCTAACGGTCATGATGTTTATCGGCGGGTATTTCATGTTTCGCAAATTTTTGAAAAGACTTCCCAAAGAAGACGGACGCTCCATTCTCGACTGGCAGGACCATTACCTGGATCAAACCATTCATTTATGGCCGCAGGATAAAAAAGATCTGCTGGAAGAGCTCGTGGAACCGGTCCCCGAACTTTTCCGCGACACCGCCCGCGAAAAAATAGCAGGCAAAGTCGGGGAGCTTGCCATTGAAGAAAACGCCCGACGGATTGATGAAGATCTGCTGATCCGCGGCTACATTACAGCCACCCCGAAACGGGATCATAAATTTCTGAGAAAAAAACTGAATGAGAAACAGATTGATGTCACCCCGTACGAACATTTATTTTCATAGGGTGACCCCTCCATTTGGCACTCATGTAGTCTCCGGCGCATCCATTCCATCATTCTTCGGAATGGCATGGGCGTTTCGGCCAGAGCGAAATAGTTCCGCCAACCGATAAGAAACTGATTCAGTTTCTTGATGCGGTCATCCATGGAAATACTCCACTTGCGGGAAGTAATAACCCGGATGCATTCTTTAGCTCGTTTGAAGGACTTTTTGTGAACCCGGATTCTCGAAAGCCCATTCGAAAAAGCAGTGAAGCTGAATCCCGGAAACTTTCCGGGGTCGGTCCACCGCGTTCTTCGTTTGGTTTACTTTCAACCGCATCGTTTTCTCCAGGGAATGCGTTATCTTCTGGAAAATGCGTTCCGCCGCTTTCCGGGACATCCAATATTTTGTTGGAAAGAAGAGGTCCCCTGCGGCGTCCCCGTCGTATTCGATGAAACAAGCCGGTTCCCATGATGCCGGTTTGAAGGTATTTCCGGATGATTCGAAAAATCCGCCCGTCCTGTATATGGTGGATTCATGTCCGCATGAGGCGGTCATGGTTGACGTGTCAAAGAGCTTCTCCAGATCAATACAACCACCCATTATTAAACTGAAATCTTTCCTTTGTTTATTATTCTAATAACTGCAATGATACCCCTGCATATTAACAATTTTAATACAATACTCGTAAATGAGTGATACCAATTCCACCCTTTTTTCCATGTAATTAATTTTGTTTTTTTGGCGGCAAAGGTTTCTAAGATTATTTGAAGGGTTGCTAATATAAGAACCTTCAAAAAAATTCCAATAGGTCTGCTGTTAAGTGTCCATTGGTTGTAGTAAAGTAAAACCAAGGGATAATGAATATAATCAAAAGGTAAATGGATTTTAAATTTTTTAAAAAGCTTATTTTTGTATTTTAAATACCCCTTTGATACCAAATAACTATCAGCAAAGTGATTACCGATAAAGCTTACAAGGTAAACAATTACCCAATCTTTAAATGAACGTTTTACGATGGCAGATGGTAATAAAACTAATCCAATTATAGTGCTTATGTTTAATAAATAATTTGGGAAATTCTTTTTTTTTATACTCATTGTTTACACCTCCATTTATCATCTTCCCCTTTTTTCGAAACGTTTATGTAAAACCTATATCTATTCAACTAACGGGAGCTTTAGTTGAACAAGACGATATAAAAAACAGAACGCTTGGTTACAAGCGTTCTTGTATGCTTAATGCTAAAGTGTCTGCGGTTTTGAACAATATTTCAACTGTTATTTTAGATTTTCATCACAGTAGGAATTACTTATCGGGATGGGACGGCATTTTTTACCAGTGAGTCTGCACCGGGGCGGCCCGTCCATTCTGCAGCCTCTTTTTCTTTTCCATTTTTTTAAACTGAACCAGCATAAATATCCGCCATGGAATGATCATGCCATAGGCCAGGATAAAAAACATCCCCGCCAGCTCTTCCACATTAATCGCATCTCCTATGATCAGCTTGAACACAATCCTTGCTGCCAATAGAAAAAACAGTAGAAATACGAAAGCTTTGGAGCGGACCATATAAATATCACCGCCCCGTATTTCAAAACGGGATGTTTTCATTAGAAGCAGGGAAAAAACAAGTCCCACCGAAAAGGCTTCTGCAATTTGTGAAGGTTCCAGGCGTGCCGGTTCATACACGAACATAAAGAAACCGGTGGACATAAAAAAGGGTGGAAGTATGATTTTTTTTACATTGGCCGGTTTTTTGATCGCCTTCATGCGGATAAAGAGGGCGGCAAGAGCCACCATCGCCGCTCCCACAGTTGATAACAGCAACATGCCACTCATGATTCAGGACAACTCCCACTTCTGACTGCCGTAAGCATCAGGGTTTTAAGTTATAATTCATTGGTTCTATCATACAACGGGAAAAAGCCAGGATGCAATGCGGACCCGGAAAAGGTACAGCTAAGGCTGCTTCCCGGGCGAAGGAATACTTTGTCCATCCACGGAAAACAGCCTCGTTTCTGTTACTTTTTATCCTGTTGTTTCTGCATTGCTTTCATCATCTGATTTATTTTCTTCTGCGATGGGTTCTGCCCCATCTGCATCATCATGACCCGGAGCATCTGCTCATTAATGGGGGGATTTTTCTTTAAGTAATTCATCATCGTTTTGCGGGCAATAAAAAACCCTAATGCCGCACCCGCCAATAGACAAACAACACCGACGAGTACAAACCAAAGCCAGTCCATCCCGTTCATTTCCTCCTTCTAATACGTTACAACGATACGTAGATAGTCGTTACTATGATTAACCTTCATAATTATAACGTATCCCCCGCGTCTTGGAAAGAGGAAGTCTTTTTTTACTTATAAAACGGAGTAGACTTTAAGCGGCTTAAGCCATCCATATGTTTCTTTTTTCATATTGACCGCAAAAAAGTACGGAGAGATTTTTTTAAGGCAGTCAAATACCTGCCATTCTTCTTTGGCCGGGCCGGCATGATCAAATATAATCTGGCGTTTTTTTAAGTAGATTGTACTGGCCGAACGGCGGCTCACATACATGTCCCGCTTTTTTTTATGAAAACCGGATTTTTTGAAATCTTCGTGCAGGGTACCGATAAAATACGGATACAGCAGGGGCTCCGTAATATAGTAGATCTGTTTTTTCAAGAGCGGCCTCGCCCATTCATAGGCTTCGTGGTAATCCAGAAATAAGCGGTAAAGCTTGTACTCTGCCTGGTAATACTGAAGAGCTACCTCTTTGGTAATAATTGTGAGTTGGAATCTTGTCATGGATATGCACTCCTTTCGTATCTTATCGGAAGCAGCTGAAGAAACATTGTTTAACAACACTATAACTGATAAGACGTGAAAGAGCTGTCATATTCTGAATATAAAAACAACTGTTTTTGTCGAAAGCGTCCTTTTTCTCGACGTTATAAGAAACGTACAGACTCCCGGAAGTCGGCATAGCGTGGAATGAGATGCCAAAAAAAGACTGCTCCTGCCGGGCGGACATCGTCCCGGAAGGAGCAGTCTTCTTTTATTCCGAATCCAGAAGGGTTTTTACCCGTGCGGTCACATGATCCACCGTAAACCCGAATTCCTTGATGTTGACGTCGCCTGGAGCCGATGCGCCGAAACGGTCAATACCGAGGACCGCGCCGTAAGCTCCGGTATATTTGTACCATCCGTGGGAGGCACCCATTTCAACAGCAAGGGCGGGGATGCCCTCAGGAAGTATTTCCCGCTGATAGGAAACCGGCTGTTGATCAAAGGAATGCCAGCTCGGCATGCTGATGACGTTTGCTTTCACGCCGTCTTTTTCCAGAGCTTCTGCTGCCTGTGCCACAAGAGACACTTCCGAACCGGAAGCAAGAAGAAGCACGTCCGGACGGGAGCTGCTTTTCACTAGAACATATGCCCCTTTCTGCACACCCTCCTCAGCGTGTTCGGCGGTTCCCGGCAGTGTTGGCACTCCCTGCCTTGTCAATACCAGAGCTGTCGGTGTATGAGTGCTCTCGAGTGCTGTTTTCCAGGCAGCCACCGTTTCATTTCCGTCTGCCGGCCGGATCACATTCAGATTCGGAACCGCGCGCAGCGCAGAAACCTGCTCGATCGGCTCGTGCGTTGGACCGTCTTCTCCAACTGCAATGCTGTCATGTGTAAACACATAGGTGAGCGGAAGCTCCATTAAAGCACTGAGACGCAGAGCCGGACGAAGGTAGTCGGAAAATACGAGGAAGGTGGACACATATGGATGAACCCCTCCGTGAAGTTTCAGTCCATTTCCGGCAGCGGCCATCGCGAATTCACGTACGCCGAACCAGATATTACGTCCTTGATAATCGTCTCTGCTGAAGTCCGTTTCTTTTTTGATTAATGTTTTGTTGGAACCGGAAAGGTCAGCCGATCCCCCAAACAGGGAAGGCACAGATTGTGATAAAGCCTGCAGCGCTTCGCCGGATACAGCCCGCGTCGCTGCTTTTTCATCCTGATAAACAGGAAGATTTTCATTCCAGCCGTCAGGAAGCTCGCCTTTGACAGCGAGACGGAACTGTTCTGCAAGTTCGGGGCAGGCTGCTTTGTATGTTTCAAATAACTGGTTCCATTCCTGTTCTTTACGGGCCCCTTCAGCTTTCAGAGCGGCAAAGTGCTCCGTCACTTCCGCCGGAATATGAAACGCTTCTTCATATCCCCATTTATAGTAATCCTTAACCAGTTTCACTTCATCCTCTCCGAGCGGAGCTCCGTGCGCCGCACTGGTGCCGCCTTTGTTGGGAGAGCCGAACCCTATTTCTGTTTTCACTTCGATAAGAGATGGACGATCGGCATTCCTTGCTTCTTCTATCGCCTTTTCGATGGCTGCAAGGTCATTGCCGTCTTCTACGAGTACCGTATGCCATCCGCAGGCTTCATACCGTTTCAACACATCTTCGGAAAACGCCTGATGAAGGTCTCCATCCAGCGAAACATCATTGGAGTCATAGAGCATAATCAACCGGCTTAGCTGCAGATGCCCTGCCAGGGAAGCGGATTCAGCAGATATCCCTTCCATCAGATCACCGTCTCCGCAGAGCACATACGTATAGTGATCGACAAGAGGAATGTCTTCGGTGTTATAAACGGCAGCGAGATGGCGTTCAGCCATAGCCATACCCACAGCCATACCAATACCCTGTCCGAGCGGACCGGTGGTCGCTTCCACTCCCGGTGTATCTCCAAACTCGGGATGGCCGGGAGTTTTACTGCCCCACTGCCTGAAATTTTTCAGTTCGTCGAGGGAAAGGTCATACCCGGACAAATGAAGGAGGCTGTATAAGAGCATCGAACCGTGTCCAGCCGAGAGAACAAACCGATCCCGGTTGAACCAGTCCGGGTTTCCGGGGTTATGGTTTAAAAAGGAAGACCACAGCTTATACGCCATAGGGGCCGCTCCCATCGGAAGTCCGGGATGTCCGGAATTTGCTTTTTCCACACTGTCCACGGATAAAGTACGTATCGTATTGACCGCCAATTCTTCTACATGATCTGCTGTCATTAGATTCCCTGCCTTTCTTTTATCACTTCTGTTATGTATCATATACTGCCTATTTTATCATAAACGGAAATGTCCGATAGCACAACCGGAGATGTCCGTTCAGCTCCGGGGACGGGGGCGCAAACATATAAAAACCCTGACGATCAACGGATCATCAGGGTTACCTTTATCTATAGGTTGAACGGATCATGCTGTCACCCGCGGAAATGAGGGTTGTTGCGCTTGGCTTTTTCCAGTTTTTGAGGTGTGACGTCATCGCCCTCCTGGTCTACTACTTTAACGGACTGGAGTTGACTTTTGAATGAAGAGCGGAACTTCGCCAGGTATTCATTACGCAGTTCATGCTGTTCCTCTTCTTCCTGTTCTGTTAATCCTGTGGTTTTTGAGCGGCGTGCCAGTTCATTAATCCGGTCAATCTTTTCCTGCGATAGCATAAGCCTTGATTAACCTCCCTTTTTCCTTGTAAGGTTCTATACTAAATGTAAATCAGGAAATTCGGGAATGCAAACAGGACTGCTCAGGATGAGAAAGGATGAAAAAGATTTCACTATACTGAAAAGCACGTTCATCAGAATTACTCCTGATTCGCCCCGTATGTATTCTGCTCCTCCATATAGGCCTGATACCTTCGATGAACCGTTGCCTTTGAGATGGAATACCCAAGCCCGCGCAGGGTGGCAGCAATATCATAGAAGGGAAGCTCCCTGTTTCGGAGTCTCACGATTTCTTCAATCGGAGCTTCTTTTTTCTTTCTTCCTCCTCCGTCATTGCCGGTAAGATTGTTCTCCGGGTGATAACCGGATGCAACAGCGCGCTTCATTCCCCGCTTTATCTTTAAATTATGAAGGCGCCGCTGCTGTTCCTCTACCAAGGACAGGATGTCCATCAGCATATTGTCGTTTTCTGAAAGCTGCATTTGCCCTTCATCCCTTACCGTATAAACGGGGATATCCAGAGCAGACAGCTGATGAAGCAGCGCAATCCTGGCGTTTCCACGGCCGAGCCGCGTTTCATCCTGAACGCAGAGCACATCTGCTTCGTTTCCCGAAAACCGCTCCATCATCTCAAGCAGTCCGTCCCTTTCCAGGGAATAACCGCCGGCTTCCTCCGTAATCGTCTGATATACCTGAAATCCCTGGTTTTGGGCTAACAGGAAAAGCTCTTCCTGCTGGCGTTTCAGGGAACTCTGCTGTGTTTGTTTCGTCGTGCTGACGCGGCAGTAAATAATGCAGCTTGTCATGTCATTCCTTCACTTTCTATTTGTAGTTGACTGTCCAGTCATAGGTCAGTATATCAGACGGCTCTTCCTCTTCTACAAGATTCATGTTTTTGTTGTATTCATCCGAAGCCTGCGACCATTCCACCACAGTAATCATCATAATAATAGACAAGATAAAGATTAGAAGAATCATCCATTCCTGTTTATTCAGCCTTTTGCATTTGGAAATCATACTACCCCTCCAGTAATGAGAATATCTGTTCCGTCTTTAGATACCACCAGTATATATAGAACTATTGTTCCCGTCAAGGGAAAATTAGAACGAGTGTTTGCGGACATATGTTTTCCATGGTACAATAAACTCAATAAATATTTGGAAAATGAGGTGCAGCCTATGCCTAAACTGTCCAGAAGACAACAGCAGATTCTCGACTATATAAAAGACGAAGTAAAAATGAAAGGCTACCCTCCATCCGTCCGGGAAATCGGAGAATCGGTGGGACTTGCTTCAAGTTCCACCGTCCACGGCCACCTAGCCAGACTGGAAAACAAAGGATATATACGCCGGGATCCGACGAAGCCGCGGGCCATTGAAGTCCTGGAACTGGAAGAAGAAAATGTTTCCATATCTGAAAGCCAGGCTGTTTATGTTCCGGTTCTCGGTAAGGTTACAGCCGGCGAGCCGATTACGGCAGTGGAAAACATTGATGAGTATATTCCTCTTCCTGATCGTATGGTTTCCGATGAAAAAGTATTCGTATTGACCATTGAAGGAGACAGCATGATTGAAGCCGGCATTTATGACGGGGATCTTGTCATTGTCAAACAGGAGCAGACTGCTGATAACGGTGATATCATTGTGGCGATGACAGAGGAACTTGAGGCTACCGTGAAAAGATTCTATAAAGAGGATCATTATATCCGGCTGCAGCCGGAAAATGCCGCCATGGACCCAATCATTCTCGATAACTGTACCATTCTCGGGAAGGTCACCGGGGTTTTCCGAACCCTGCATTAGATCATTTACCATGAGCTTCGGTAGTTCTGCACCTCAAAAAACCGCGGAGCTGTCTCAAAAGACAGTTCCGCGGTTTTTTTGATACCGGCGGATTCCTGCACCGTGAACGCTGGAAAGACCATACCTCTGTACTGGTAAGAAAAACGCAAGGGGCCCGCCTGCAAGATGTTCTTATGCTAAAAAAACCCTGCCACCATTACAGTGACAGGGCTTCTGAATGTTAGTACGTGGACATGAACTGTTCTCTTTCCCAAGGGTGGACCTGGCTTCGGAACATATCCCATTCAATCTCTTTTGCCTCGGCAAAATGCTCAATAGCGTGGGATCCAATCGCATTTACGAGAGTTTCATCGCCGAGAAGATTATCGAGCGATTCACGCAGATCAGCCGGAAGGTCTTTGATCCCTTCTTCTTCACGCTCTTCTTTCGTCATGACATAGATGTTGCGGTCTGTCGGCTCCGGAGCACTCAGCTTTCTCTTAATGCCGTCCAGGCCGGATGCCAGCATAGATGCCATAGCCAGATACGGGTTCGCAGCCGGATCCGGGCTTCTCACTTCAATGCGGGTGCTCATACCGCGGGAAGACGGAATCCGGACAAGCGGACTTCTGTTTCTCAGAGACCAGGCTACATATACTGGTGCTTCAAAGCCTGGTACAAGGCGCTTATAGGAGTTTACAATCGGGTTGGTCAACGCTGTAAAGGCCTGGGCGTGCTCCAGAATTCCTGCAAGGAACTGCATCGCTGTTTCGCTGAGCTGAGAATCGGTTTTCTTGTCGTAAAACGCATTTTCCTTGCCTTTAAACAGCGACATGTTGCAGTGCATGCCGGATCCGTTTACGCCGAACAGCGGCTTCGGCATAAACGTAGCGTGAAGACCGTGTTTTCTTGCGATCGTCTTAACAACCAGTTTAAACGTCTGGATATTATCGCAGGTTGTTACAGCATCCGCATATTTAAAGTCAATTTCATGCTGTCCCGGCGCCACTTCGTGGTGGGAAGCTTCAATTTCAAATCCCATGTCTTCAAGTTCAAGAACAATGTCACGGCGGCAGTTTTCACCGAGGTCGGTCGGCGCAAGGTCGAAGTACCCGCCTTTGTCGTTCAGTTCCATCGTCGGCTCCCCGTTTTCATCGTTTTTGAAAAGGAAGAATTCCGGTTCCGGTCCGATGTTGAAGTCTGTGAATCCAAGATTTTCCGCTTCCTTCAGAACGCGTTTCAATATGCCGCGCGGATCTCCTTCAAACGGCTTCGGTTCTTCTCCGACAGGGCCCGGTTCATATATGTCGCAGATGAGGCGCGCCACTTTTCCTTTTTCCGGCGTCCATGGAAATACAACCCATGTCTCCAGATCCGGATATAAGTACATATCAGATTCTTCGATGCGGACGAATCCTTCAATGGAAGATCCGTCGAACATCATCAGGTTATCCAGAGCTTTATCGAGCTGGTCGTACGGAATCTCCACATTTTTGATGATTCCCTGCAGGTCTGTAAACTGCAGACGAATAAATTTTACGTTCTCTTCCTCAGCCATTCTCATAATGTCTTTTTTTGTTGTGGCCATGACGTAAACTCCTCTCTTTTAAGTAAAATGGATATGAAATCTTCTACCGGCCGGCAGAAGAAGGTTCATCAAACTAATGAAAAAATCGTGAAAGCTGCCCCTGAATCATCGAAGTCCGTCCGTGTGCGCCCGCCATCATCACTTCCTTCTGAAGGTGGCGGCGGAGCTCCTTGTCACTCATACTTTCTGTGTTTTTGAGAGCTGCGGCCGGCTGCTCCTGTTCAGCACGCAGTTCAAATATTTCCTTAATGCCCGAAATATTCACTCCCCGTTCAATCAGACTTTTAATCTCCAGAAGCCTGTCAACATCGTTGAAGGAAAACTGGCGCTGATTACCTTCCGAACGGGACGGATGCACCAGACCGTGTTCTTCATAGTAACGAACCTGTCTTGCAGATAATTCCGTGAGTTTTTTCACGATACTTATGGGAAATAAAGGCATGTTACGCCGAATATGATCATTCATCTGGCTGCCCCCTTTCCTCATTGAAGTTATACTTATCCTACATGATGTGAGGTTTTTAGTCAATGACATGTTAACTATTTTTACATGGAAAATTACATAGACTGATCTTCCGGGAGAGAAAGCAGCTTTTCACGCAGCAGTACCTCAAGCCCGTAAGTGACGGCATATTTTACATGGGAAACGGTCAGCCCTCCCTGAACGTATGCCCGGTAAGGAGAACGCAGAGGCCCGTCGGCTGTGAGTTCAATACTGGATCCCTGGATAAATGTGCCTGCAGCCATAATGACATTATCTTCATAGCCGGGCATTGGCGAAGGCTGGGGCTGAACCATTGAATCTACCGGAGAGGCTTCCTGTACAGCCTGGCAGAAGCGGACCATTCTTTGTTCTTCACCGAATTCAACGGCCTGCACGATATCTGTCCGCCCCTCCCGGCTTGCTGGATAGGTTTTCAACCCGGCCTGCTCCATGAGAGCAGACGTGAAAAGAGCACCTTTCAGTGCTTGTCCTACAATGTGGGGAGCCATAAAAAGCCCCTGATACATTTCCGGAAGAGTGTGCAGCATCGCGCCTCCTTCCAGACCGATCCCGGGTGCGGCAAAACGCGATGAAGCCTGTTCCACGAGTCCGGCTTTGCCTGCTATGTAACCGCCGCTTCTGACGAGTCCTCCGCCGGGATTTTTGATTAACGATCCTGCGATTAGATCCGCTCCGGCATGGCCGGGTTCCTGTTCTTCCACAAATTCTCCGTAGCAGTTATCGACAAATATAATTAGATCCGGCCGCTCTGTCTTCAGATCAGAAATAAGGCGCCCCAGCGTCTGCATGGACAGCGAAGGCCGGTCATCATACCCTTTGGAACGCTGCAGGGCAACGACTTTTGTATTTTCCTGCAGGCAGGAGCTCAGAATACCAGGTTCCGGAAACCCATCAACACCGAGCGGAGCGGTGGTACAGTCGATTCCGTATTCCATCATGGATCCTTTTTCCGCCCCGTTGAGACCGATGGCTGTCTGTAATGTATCATACGGTGCTCCTGCATAGAGCAGATGTTCCCCTGGTCGCAGCACACCAAAAAGAGCTGCACTGATCGCATGCGTCCCTGAGATGAAATGCGGGCGCACCATCGCTGATTCTGTTCCAAATACATCAGCGTATATAGTATCCAGTATGTCCCTTCCGGCATCATCGTAGCCATAGCCGCTTGAGGCCTGCTGGATATGGATCGATGCAGCCTGGTGTTTCTGAAAAATCCGCAGCAGACGATACTGATTGGCTTCGGCCGTTGTTTCCACCGCTGCATATCCTTGTGATGCCGCTGTCTCTGCCTGTTCTTTCAATTGTTTAACACTTTCAGTTACGTTCATCCTTTGATTCCTTTCTATTTCTTCCATTGTTGAATCGTTCCCTGCACCGGATGATCCGGCAGAGCATATCCGGTGCAGATTACATACCGGCTGTCGGGACTGATTTCCTGGTTTTCCACCATGGTGAGACGCTGTATGTCGGCCAGGGATTTTCCTTCTTCAACCGGCACCTTCACTTTATAATACTGCATCTGTTCTTTCAGCACATCCTCCATCAGATACTGAAGGCTGTCGATATCCTGTTCGTTCAGCGCCGACATATACAGGACGGGATGTTCCGGCCTGGATAAAATAGGTTTATCATCCAACCGGTCGGCTTTATTGAAGACGGTGATAACCGGAATCGTATGGGCGTCCAGCTCCTTCAGCAGCTTGTCCACCGTATCCATATATTCCGGTGCTGACGGATCCGAAGAATCGACAACATGGAGCAGCACATCTGCTTCTTTGACTTCCTCCAATGTGGAACGGAACGCTGCAATCAGGGTGGTTGGCAGATTCCGGATAAACCCTACGGTGTCAGTCAACAGTACAGGATAGCCGGAAGGAAGCTGCATCTGCCGGGTTAACGGATCGAGCGTCGCAAAAAGCAGATTTTCCTGAAACGTTTCAGCTCCCGAGAGACTGCTCAACAGCGTTGATTTGCCGGCATTGGTGTAACCAACCAGCGCAAACTGGACAGCACTGTTTCTCCGTCGCTGTTTCCGGTAGCTTTCGCGGTGTTCCTTCACTTCATTTAACTGCCGCTTCAGATCATCCATACGTTTTAATAAATGACGACGGTCGGTTTCGAGTTTCGTCTCGCCGGGTCCGCGGGTGCCAATCCCTCCACCCTGCCGGGAAAGAGCTTCTCCCTGTCCGGCAAGCCGTGGCAGAAGATACGAAAGCTGGGCAAGCTCCACCTGAATTTTCCCTTCTTTGGTATGGGCCCGGTTTGCAAAAATATCAAGGATCAGCTGGGTGCGGTCAATGACGCGGACCGGGATGTCCCGGTCCAAATTCCGGATCTGGCCGGGAGACAGTTCATCCTGAAATACGACAAGATCCACCTGTTTCTCCTCTACGGCCTCTCTGATTTCTTCAAGCTTTCCTTTCCCGATAAACGTTGCCGGATCCGGTTTTTCCCGCTTCTGAATGAAGTGTTCCGCCACTTCTCCGCCCGCGGTATGAACAAGAGCAGTCAGTTCTTCCAGGTTGTATGCCAACTGCTTCTCTGAAACACCGGGAAATCGGCACCCTGCCACAATTACTTTTTCGGTCATCTTTTCACTCCTTCTTTGTCCAACGGCATATCAGACTCTTCCAGAGTCATTAATCTGTGCTTATTCATCGCTTCCCCTTCTTCCAGAAGACGAAGCGCATGACGCCGGATGATTCGTTCCACAAGATTTCTTACGTAACGGCCGTTCTGCCGAAAATCCGGTTCCCGCAGCAGATGAAAATGGCGGGAAAGCTGCTGCCATAATCTATCTGAAGCCTGGTACTGCTTTTCATCAATCTGTCTGCCGGCCAGCTGCAGCATATCGTCCTCCGAAAAATCCTGAAACGTCAATGTATTGGGAAATCTCGAAGGAAGACCGGGGTTTAGATGCAGAAACTGTTTCATTTCATCAGGATACCCTGCCAGAATTAAAATAAAATCATGCTGATGATCTTCCATTGCTTTCACCAGCGCATCCACAGCTTCCCGGCCGAAGTCTTTCTCCCCGCCTCGGGCAAGGGAATAGGCTTCATCAATAAACAGGATCCCGCCTTCGGCTTTTTTTACAATATCTTTTGTTTTCTGTGCAGTCTGACCAATATATTCACCAACCAGATCCGCCCGCTCCGCTTCGATAAAATGCCCTTTTTCCAGAACGCCCATATCTTTCAGCATAACTGCCATAATACGTGCAACCGTCGTTTTTCCAGTACCGGGATTACCAATAAAAAGCATGTGATAATTCTGCCGGGACGTTTCCATCCCCAGACTTCTCCGGCATTCATTCACGTAAACGAGCGCATACATTTCACGGATAAAAGTCTGCACCGGCTCCATACCGATCAATCCGCTCAGCCTCTTTTCCGCCTTCAAGAGCGGATAATGCCCCACACCGGAAAAAGGCTCTTCCGGATCTTCCTTCTTTCCGGTGTTGAGCTGTATCTGAATTTTTCTGCGGTCTTTCGTCTGCACCATCACAGCAATCCCCTCTTTCTGAGCACAAAATCCTGCGGGCGTTTACCCATACTATACGTTTTTGGAGCGTGATTGGTGATTGCAGTCTCTGCTATAATGTAAGCACCATTCTATGGAAAGGACGAACAGTATGCCGGAAAACAATCCGCTTCTTCCCGGACAAGCCCGGGATTTTCTCGAATTTTTAAGCTCCAGGGGAAGAAAAAAAAGTACCGTTCTCCGTTACCAATATGATCTGGAAGACTTTTTCCGATATATGGAGGTCTCCACCGGATACGAAGGATCCGAAGCCCTGAATATCATGGGAGCCGGTCATATCGAAGCTTATTTCTCCTTTCTGGCTGGGACAAGGCATTATCAGGCGCGTACGCAGAAACGTATTCACACTGTCTTAAAACAGTTTTTTGGATTTCTTTATGAAACGGGAACATTTTCTTCAAATCCGATAAAACATTTTGATCTGAACGATTTAATAACCGAAGAATTAACACCCGAAGACCTTATTCATCCATCGGAAGAAAAAACATTACTGGATTCCCTGCAGTCCGACGCCGGTCTCAGTGAAAAACAAGCAGCGGCACGCCCGCTGCTTGCTCCGAGAAATCTCGTCATCATCCGCTGGTTTCTCTGCTACGGCCTCCGTCTGCAGGAATTGACTTCTCTCTTCCTGAAAGATATCAATCAAGGGCGGGGGCTCCTTTATATTCCGGAAGAAACCGGTAATCCCCGTGTGGTTTCTTTATCAAAAAAAGATCAGTCTTTATTGTATCATTATTTTCAGGCGATTCCGAATCCAGTCCGGCCATTTCTAGAACATCACCCGGTATTTGCGGCTTTTGATTTTCAGCGGCGGACATACCGCTGGAGTTATGAAGAAGACCGGCCTAAACCGCTCACCCAGGTGGCGGTTCAGAAAATGATCAGGGAGGAGCGCAGGCGGGCGGGGATTGAACGGTCCATTTCATCCAAGCACCTCCGTAATACATGTATTATCCGGGCGTTGAAAACCGGAAAGAGTCCGGAGCAGGTTCAGGAAATGCTCGGTCTGAATACCGTCCTTACATTAAACAAGTACATCGACTATGCCGACCGGAACGGTTCTTCTTCCGCATCAACAGATCGCAGGCTCTGAGCCGGCATAAAAAAAGCTTCCAGGAAAGCCTGGAAGCTTTTGGTTACGTTTCAGCCGAAGAATCTGAAGATTCCGGCTCTATCTGCAGAGACACATGACGCTGCGGCGCAAACGTGGAAATCGCATGTTTATAAACAAGCTGCTGCTTTCCGTCACTGTCGAGCACCACCGTAAAATTATCGAAGGCCTTCACCTGTCCCCGGAGTTGAAAACCGTTCAGCAGAAAGACAGTGACAGGGATTTTCTCTCTGCGCAGGGTGTTTAGAAATTGATCCTGAATATTAACCGGCTGTTTCATGGAATAAAGTCCCCCTCATCATACTCTATATTGATACTTATTCGACAGCCGGTTTTATTTTCCTGCTGTCAAGCGGATCATTTTTTCTATTTTTTCTTCGAGAGATCCGTGTGTCATATCGAACCAGTGAACTTTCTCTTTGTTCCGGAACCACGTCAACTGTCTTTTTGCATAGTTTCTCGAATGTTGTTTTAATGTTTCCACCGCCACATCAAACGAACAGCGCCCTTCAAAATAAGGGAAAAATTCTTTATAACCGATAGCCTGCGCGGCCTGCACATGAGGGGAATAATAATCGTACAGCCATTTCGCTTCCTCCACAAGCCCCTGCTCTATCATTTGGTCCACCCTGTTATTGATTCGCCGGTACAGCACGCTGCGCTCCATCGTCAATCCGATCATTAAGTGATGATAGGGTGCTGATGCTTCCGATTCAAACGGCCGCTTTGTCTGTCCTCCGAGATGATGGATCTCGAGGGCACGTACGACTTTTTTTATGTTATTGGGATGTATCTCTGCTGCGCTCTGCCTGTCTATGTCCCGAAGTTTGTCATGCAGAGGCTGCGGGCCGTACTTCTCTGCGAACTGCTCCATTTCCCGGCGGAAATCAGGATCGGAAGGTGTATCATGAAAATCCAGGTTTCGGATAACCCCGCGGATATAGAGTCCCGTCCCCCCGGCAATAATAGGGAGTTTTCCACGTTCATTGATATTTTTAATCCGCTCTGCTGCTTTCTGCTGGAAATCAGCGGCCGAATACGTCTGGTCAGGAAACCGTTCATCGATAAAATAATGAGGAATACCGCGCCTTTCGTCCTCGGATACTTTTGCTGTTCCGATATCCAGACCTTTATATATCTGCATGGAATCTCCACTTAGAATTTCCCCGTCAACATGCGCAGCAAGCCGGACGGCCGCCTCTGACTTTCCGACAGCCGTTGGACCGGCAATGACAACGACTTTATCTTTGTTCATGATTGTTCTCCTTTTTGATATAAAGCATACGAAAACACCGAACCTGAACGCTTCCGCCAGGTAAACCCAAGATCCTGAAGAAAGGAGGGAAGCGTTCTTGTTTTTATAACCACCCGGCATGAAGCCGCGCGTACCGCTTCAAGCACCTCTTTTTTCCCCGGCTGCCGGTGGGTGGCAAATAACCGCAGCGGCGCCATATGAGGAGAATCTTCCACAGCTTCTTCAAACATCGGATCCATATACACGATATCATACCTGTTAGCAGCCAGTTGTTCCAGCACCTTTTCAGAGCTGCCGGACCTCACTTCAATGCGGCGCATCGCCTGGTTAAATTCATTCGACGATGATTCCCAGTTCTGCATTCCCTTCCCCACCAGATGGGCGGTATAAGGGTTCCATTCCACTGCTGTCACGTGCCCCGTCTCTTTTACTGCCAGACTGGCGGTAATACTGTCGGATCCAAGTCCCATCGTTGTATCAAGAACCGTCATGCCCGGATTCAGCGCCATCGCTTCTACGATCGGGTCCTGTCCACCCTTTTGTAGCCGCTGGTACCGGATCCAGGCCATGCTTGGATGAAATTCGAGCGGCTTTGCCGCAGCAGGATGATATAGTTTGTCCCCCCGGTCTCCAACCACATAAATAGGTTCTCCGGCCTGCGCCAGCCACTGCTGAAACGAACGTTTGCGGCGGGGTTCAAATACCAGGCCCCAGCTTTCAGCCAATCGCTTTGCTTCTTCTGTTTCTTCGGCAAGGGCCTTTTTCGCCGTTGTAACGATCACCCGGATCCCCCGCTTTCTATACTGCCTGGTTGATTACAGTAAAAAATCCCTTTATACGACAAAGGGATCTGCGGCAGTAAACGTTTTTAATGATCAGACTGTGATTGTTTCATTAGATAAACAGCCATGATGGTACTGATGAAAATAGCAAAGCCTGAAACGCTTAGTACGATGATTAAATCCAGCGCAGTCATTGGTCATTTCTCCTTCTCAAACCTTTTTTGTGTATTGTAACACACCGTTTATCTTCATTATCTCCGAATTTGTGACGAAGATGTAAACATTTCAGCTACATGACCCGTTTGAACATTTTTTCCATGTCATAGCCGGAGAAATGAATAAGTACGGGCCTTCCGTGCGGACAGGTGAACGGGGTGTCACATCGGCGCAGATCGGCCAGCAGCGACTGGATTTCATCGTGGCGGAGATGCCGGTTGGCTTTGATCGCTCCTTTACAGGACATCAATATGGCAGCTTCTTCGCGCAGCGCCGCCACACTGATCTGTTTATCCTCGAGCAGCTGCTGGATCAATTCACGGATGGTGCTCTCTTCCTCTCCTTCAGGAAACCAGGACGGGTGTGAAGATACGCGGTACGTACGGAAGCCGAACGGTTCAAGGTACACGCCGGCCTGCTTCAGCTCCGCCTCATAGGTCGATACCACTCTCTCTTCTTCCGGTGACAGCTCGATCGTAACCGGAACCATCAGTTCCTGCAGATGCCTGTTTGTATCGGCTATCTTCTCACGAAAATACTCATAATAAATGCGTTCCTGGGCGGCATGCTGATCAATAATGTACAGACCATTTTCATTCTGGGCTAAAATGTAAGTTCCGTGAAGCTGTCCAATCGGCTCGAGTGCCGGAACACGGTGATCCCGTCCTGAGGAAGTGCTCCGGCTTTCTTCTGCCGGCGGTCTTTTTGGTTTTTTATCTGTCTCTGAAAACGGAGCGTCCGCATTGTTTTGTCCGGATTCCGTCTGTTCTTGCGGGTACACTGCGTCCGGTGGTTCCAGTGTCTCTTCCGGAAAAACGGACGATGTTTCATTCCTGCTTCCGGTGTATAGAAAAGAGGGCTTCGCAGCTTCGGTGTTATCGCTCGTTCGGGGTGTCTCTTCCTCCAGTTCCAGTGCCGTCTGTTCCGAGCGCGGCTGTTTAGCACGGGACTGCTCCACTTCCGGAATAAACGCTTCTTTCTGCAAGGTTTCTCTTAATGCATGTTCAATAAGGGAGAGCAGTTCTTTTTCCTTGCTGATTTTCACTTCGAGTTTTGCCGGATGAACATTCACATCGATCAATACCGGATCCATTTCAATATGCAGCACAATCATCGGGTGCCGGCCGATCGGAAGGAGGGTGTGATAGGCATTTTCCACCGCCTTTACAATCGGATAATGCTTGACATACCGGCCGTTGATAAATGTAGAAATATACTGCCGGGACGCGCGGTTTACTTCCGGTTCGGCCGCCATACCGTAAATGGTATAGTCCATGGACGTTTGTTTCACAGGAAGAAACTTTTCAGCGGTGCGCCGTCCGTAAATGGAAGCCAGAACGGCTCTTATATCACCGCTTCCGTTTGAGAAAAGAAGCTGACGCCCATTATGGGACAACCTCAGAGCAACGGACGGATTCGCCAGCGCAAGGCGGTTTACGACATCACTGATGTTTCCGATTTCTGTATGGATCGTTTTCATATATTTCAGGCGGGCCGGGGTGTTAAAAAATAAATCCCGCACCGTAATATCCGTGCCTTTACGGGCTTTTGCCGCGGAAAGGGCGATCCGCTTTCCGCCCTGGTAACGGATAAGCGTCCCTTCTCCCTCTCCTGTTCCGGTCGTCATATCAAGGTTGGACACCGCGGCAATACTGGGGAGAGCTTCTCCGCGGAAACCAAGGCTCGCAATCTGAAACAGATCGCGTTCGGATGTGATTTTACTGGTTGCGTGGCGCAGAAAAGCAAGCTCAGCATTATCCCTGGTCATGCCGGTGCCGTTGTCCACGACCCGGATTTTCGATAAGCCGCCTTCTTCGACGTCGATATCAATCCGTGTGCTTCCGGCATCGACGGCATTTTCCACGAGCTCTTTTACGATGGAAGCAGGGCGTTCCACCACTTCTCCCGCCGCGATTTTGTTGGAGAGTTCGTCGGTCAGTTTTTTTACCTCCGCCATTACACATTTCCTCCTTACCGTTTCAGTTTCTGCTGGTACTCATATAGGAGTTCCAACGCCTGGAGCGGTGACATATGCAGTACATCAGCATTTTTCACTCCTTCAATAACCGATTGTGTCTCCTGGTCCCGCCTTTGTATATGTTCCCTATCTGAAGGAGGCGGATCAAACAATGCCAGCTGTTCCGCCTCTCCGGCAGAAGTACGTTCCGGAAAGGAATCCTGCTCATAAACGTCTGTATTTCGCGACGTTATATCCGCTCCTTCATTTTCAGTGGAGGCGCCGGCCTTTTCCTGTCCTTCAAACTCATGCAGCAATGTTTCCGCGCGCTCTAGCACGTTTTTGGGAAGCTCGGCCAGCTTCGCGACATATATCCCGTAACTGCGGTCGGCTTTTCCCTGTTCTACTTTGTGGAGAAATACGATGGATCCTTCTTCTTCCACGGCACGAACGTGAACATTGAATAATTTCGACAGCGTCTCCTCCAGCGTCGTCAACTCATGATAATGAGTGGAAAATAATGTTTTGGCACCGATCTCTTCATGAATATATTCCACAATCGACTGTGCCAGTGCCATACCGTCATACGTGGACGTGCCCCGGCCGATTTCATCCAGTAAAATCAGACTGTCCGGGGTTGCCATCGACAGCGCCTGTTTTGTTTCGAGCATTTCCACCATGAAGGTGCTCTGTCCGGAAGTTAAATCGTCTGATGCCCCGATCCTTGTAAAAATTTGATCAAATACAGGTAGTTCCGCGCTTTCTGCCGGAACAAAACAGCCTGCCTGCGCCATAATGGACAACAGTGCTGTCTGGCGCATATATGTGCTTTTGCCGGCCATATTAGGCCCTGTAATCAGAAGAATTTCCCTTTCACGATCGAGGTCCATATCGTTTGCGACATATTCTCCATGATCGAGCATCTGTTCGATGACCGGATGGCGGCCGTCGGTGATAGCAAGCCGCCGCTCTTTGGAAAACGCCGGGCGGACATACTGCATACGCTCACTTAATACAGCAAATCCCTGCAGGACATCGATTTCACTGATCACACGGGCTGTCTGCTGCAGCGGCTGCAGAAACTCTTTCACTTTTTCCCTGATGTCCAAAAACAACTGATATTCCAGTTCCGTGCTGTGCTGCTCCGCGCCGAGGATCATTTCCTCTTTTTCTTTTAACTCCGGAGTGATGTAGCGTTCCGCGTTGGTTAATGTCTGTTTGCGTTCATATCTATCTTCCGGAAGATAAGGGATGTTCGGCTTGGTGACTTCAATATAATACCCGAACACTTTATTGAACCCTACTTTCAATGACTTGATGCCGGTGGCTTCCCGTTCCTGTTTTTCGAGGCCCGATATCCAGTCTTTTCCGTTTTTGCTCGCTTCTTTGTATTCATCGAGTTTTTCGTGATAGCCTTCTTTAAAAAGTCCTCCTTCTGTAATCGATATTGGAGGGTCATCGGAGAGGCTGTTCTCCAACAGCGAGCGGAGGTCCGAAAAATCAGCGGCCCGTTCTGTCCACGCTTTCATATTTTCATTGGCCAGCGTTTCAAGCAGGGAAAAAAGAGCCGGAAGTTCCTGAAGCGAACGCCGCAGCTGCACCAGTTCCCGGGCGTTTACGTTGCCGTATGCGGTTTTGCCGGCCAGCCGTTCCAGATCATATACATACCGCAGCCTGTCCCTTAATTCCTCTCGTTCAAAATAATGAGCGAGAAAAGATTCAACCAGCGAAAGCCGGTTCTCGATCTCCTGCACATCCAAAAGCGGCTGTTCGATCCACTTTTTTATGAGGCGTCCTCCCATGGCAGTTACGGTTTGGTCCATGAGCCACAGCAGTGATCCTTTCTTTTTATGTTCCATCATCGTTTCTGTCAATTCAAGATTACGGCGCGCATGAATATCCAGCTGCATGCTGTCTTTCGGACGGTAAAGATGCATTCCCTGCAAATGTGATAAGGAACGCTTCTGGGTCCGGGCGAAATAATTCGTCAATAAAGCAAATGCTTTTTCCACTTTCCGGCCTGCGTTTTCCGGCAGAAGCGGCATGAATTCCTGTTTCAGTTCCGCATCTTCCTCTGTTGAACAGAGAACGGAAGCATACGGAATATCTCCCTGATCAAAAAAAGAAGGAACAATGAGCTCCTTGATACCTGTCCTCGTCATTTCACGCTGCCATTCCCTTGTATCTTTATCCAGTACCGATCCTTCGGTTTCCCCTGTTGTCAAATCAGCTTTTACAAAAGCGGCCGTTCCGTCCTCGCAAGGGTAGAGAGCGGCAGTAAAATTATTTTCGTCTTCCCGTACCGCCCTGCCTTCCATAATCGTTCCCGGTGTTATAACCTGAACCACTTCGCGCCTTACCACGCCTTTGGCCGTTTTTGGATCCTCCACCTGCTCGCAGATGGCAATCTTGTACCCTTTCTCGATTAAGGTGGAAATATATTGTTCCGCGGAATGATACGGTACCCCGCACATCGGTATGTGCTGTTCATTACTGCTCCCCCGTCTGGTAAGGGTGATTTCCAGTTCCCTGGCTGCCTCAACCGCATCATCGAAAAATAATTCGTAGAAATCACCGAGGCGGTAAAATAAAAATGTATCTTCGTACTGTGATTTTATCTCCTTGTACTGCTTCATCATTGGTGTTTCTTCGGCCACGTCTATTCCTCCACTGCTGAGTGATGTATAGTTATATTATATCATATGCCGCCCGAATAAAGGAAAAAGCCCGGTTTATGAACCGGACTTAACATCTTGGCTATTGATCTTTGTCTTCAAGAAAATCTGTATCAATCTTTTTCAGTTCTTCTTCCGAAACCTGTTCTTCCCATTTCACATTTTTATAATCATCGTCTTCGGCATCGGGATGTATTTGAATACATACTTTCGTTTCCCCTACCAGTTCCGCGGAAAACTCCTTTTCCACCTCCACTTCAACATCTTTACCTTTTTCTCCAATTGCCGCTTCCAGCGTATTCGGCTGTTTTATCACCCGTGCGATCACATCCACTTCATCGGAGATCAGTTCTTTCTGTTTCATTTTCAGCGGAACCAATTCCGTATACGTAACATTGCCCGTAGTCACATCGGTTTTCGTGTTGTCTTCGTAAGAGTACCAGACGTTCACATCGTAGCGGCCGTTCACTTCAATCGAATCTCCTCTTCGGTCCGCCTCATACTCATGATTTATGATCCAGCACCCCAGGATGCTGGAAGGTTTTTGAGGAGGTTTAATAACATGAGTATCCTTGCAGTGTTTTTTTCCTTTTCCACACACAGCCTTGGTAACAATTTCCCGGTATTTCGCATCTTTTTCCGACGGCATCGATGACCCTCCCTTTCCAACATAGGAGTGCCCTTAAGGCACTCCCTGTCATTCTTGTTTAACTATATGCAGGACAGCCGCCTAAGTTGACCATTTTATTTCACACAATAATAAGGTTTATGTTGTCTTACATATTAATACGGTACGTGAAATTTTTAATTCTTACGTCCGGATCTTCCTGACTGAACAGAAAGATCCGGGAAACATAGCCGTATTACTGGTTTTTTAAGTCCATAAATGGAGAAGGACCGGTCGTTCCTTTTAATTTGTCGCCGCCGGTGGATTCGATGATTTCATCGGTAACTTTATTGGAAATCGTCGTGGATACCAGCTGCAGCAGTTCATTTACATCTTTCTGACTCTGCTGGAATTCCTGCACAATGGGAATACTTTCAATCTCTTCATTTAAAGCAGCCAGTTCGTCTTCTGCCTGTTTCAACGCTTCCTTTTTTTCATAGTGCTGCAGATTCACGGCCTGCTTCTGCTTGTTTTTTATTTTCTGGATAAGCTCCTGTACACGTACATTACGGTTGATCTGGGCTTCGGCCCGCTTAAAAAAATCCACTTCTTCCGTTTCGGAAATAAGGCTTCCCAGCTCCCGCGCCTTGTCCAATACTTCCTGCCTGGAATATACAGATTCACTCATTATTTTTTCACCTCTGCTGTTTCCACCATCTCGCCGTTGAGCGACCAGGTTTTTGCTTCATGAATACGGGTATACACGATGTCTCCAATGGATGATTTCGGTCCCTCAAAGTTTACAAGTTTGTTTGTTCTCGTACGTCCGGATAAAATATCGGCATTTTTCTTGCTTTCTCCTTCCACAAGAACCTCCACCACTTGTCCTTCCAGTTCTTTATTCCGACGCGCTGAAATCTCATGCACGACGTCATTGAGCCTCGCCAGACGGTCCTTTTTGACCTCCTGCGGCACGTTATCTTCAAACTGGGCGGCAGGCGTCTTATCCCGCGGAGAATAGATATAGGTGAATGCACTGTCGTAATCCATTTCTCTCATTAATGAAAGAGTGTCCTGGAACTGTTCTTCCGTTTCATTTGGAAAGCCTACGATAATATCCGTTGTAAAAGACGCATGCGGTATCGCTTCCTTGATTTTACGCGCAAGTTCCACATATTCTTCTCTTGAATATTTACGCCCCATTAATTTCAGGACTTCATTGTTGCCGGACTGCACCGGCAGATGAATGTGTTCCACAAGATTTCCGCCTTGGGCGAGCACCTGCACAAGATGATCGTCAAAATCGCGCGGATGGCTTGTCGTAAAACGGATACGAGGAATATCAATGAGACGGAGTTGATCCATCAGATCAGCAAGACCGTAATTTTCTTCCAGGTCTTTTCCATATGCATTGACATTCTGCCCCAGCAGTGTAATCTCTTTATATCCTTGACGTGCCAGATCCCGCACCTCGTCAATTATATCCTCCGGACGGCGGCTCCGTTCCTTTCCGCGCGTGTAGGGCACAATACAGTACGTACAGAATTTGTCGCAGCCGTACATAATATTAACCCAGGCCTGTGTATTTCCAGCCCGTTTACGCGGCATATTCTCGACAACATCGCCTTCTTTGGACCATACTTCGATAACCATTTCTTTGCCCTGAATCGCATCCCATAGAAGGTCCGGAACCCGGTGAATATTATGGGTGCCAAATATCAGGTCAATATGCTGGTGTTTCTGCATAATTTTATTGACGACGGATTCTTCCTGTGACATGCAGCCACATACCCCGAGAATAAGCTCCGGTTTTTCTTTTTTCAGTTTTTTTAAATGACCAATTTCACCGAACACTTTGTTCTCAGCGTTTTCGCGGATTGCACAGGTGTTGAGAAAAATAACATCAGCGTCTTCCGCTTCCGTTGTTTCCGTGAAACCCATTTCCTCCAGGATCCCGGCCATGTTTTCCGTATCATGTACGTTCATCTGACAGCCGTATGTACGGATTAAATACCGTTTTCCGGCTCCAATGCTTTTCATATGCGGCGGAATGGAAAAATCGTAGTGGACTTCCACTTCCTCTCGTCCTCGTTTACGCCCTTTTTTATAATCGGGCTGGTCATTGATTAAAATGCTGCGGCCGCCGATTTTCATATACTGCCGACCGTCTTCTTTCTCTTCCATTTCCGCTCCGGAAAAATCAAAGTATTTACTGAAGTCTTTATTCTCCGCCGGGTTTCCGCCGCTGCTGGATTTTTGGTCCGAGGGCAGGGAACCGGCAGATGTCTGCCGGTTTTCTTCTTCGTTCATCAGAAAGTCACCGTTCCTTTCCAGTCTAAATGATGCCGCTTTATCTATATTCCCTTATTGAATGCCGGGACTCATGGTTCCCTTGAAATTATACCGCCTATAATGCTGGAAAACAACAGTGCGCTGCGGATGCAGCGCACGTGAAGTGTTTATTTTATCTGAAGCGGGCGGTAGCGGTTGATGGCAGCGGCCAGTTCATAGCGGCGCGGACGCGCCAGGTCTCCGGGATGCTGTCCCTGAAACGGGGAAACTGCATCCAGTCCATGCTCATCAAGTTCCTGTTCGATGAGAGACAGAATATCTTCAAGGGGAGCTTCTCTGCCCAGTTTCCGAACAGCGTGACGAATCATTTCAGCGACAGCATTGGTCTGGCTCGGATTGATCAGCTGTTCAACCCCGGAAACATCAATATTATCTTTGCCGTACATGATCGAATAAAGACCTTTTCCGCCGACTTTTTCCTTTTTTCCTTTCTGTGCCTGAAAACTGGTCAACTGCACCGTCCTCGAAGTAATATCACCAAAGGAGGACCCTGCTTCTTTTCTGCGGTCCGTTCCGAAACGGGAAGCGATATCTTTCGCCTGTGCGGTTACGTCTTTTGGAAGATACTCCTCCATCATGACGACACGGTCGGCAACGTCAAAGTAATCCCCGGCTCCACCGACAACAAGGATCGTAGATACGCCATGCTGTTCATAGAGCGCCCTTACTTTGTCAATAAACGGTGTAATCGGTTCTTTCTCTTTTGCGACAAGCTCCTGCATCCTGCCGTCCCGGATCATAAAGTTGGTCGCACTCGTGTCCTCATCCATTAACAGACACTCTGTGCCCGCCTCAAGACTTTCCATGATACAGGCCGCCTGTGACGTACTGCCGCTCGCATTATCTGTCGTAAATGTCCGGGTATCTTTTTGAATAGGCAGATTGGCAATAAAAGGAGAAATATTCACGCTGGAAACGCTTCTGCCGTCTTCGGCTCTCACTTTGCAGGCAGAATGGTTGGTTAACACAAACTCCCTGCCGTCTTTGGCCCGGTGATTGTATACCCCCCGCTCCACCGCTTCCAGCAGTGTGCTTTTCCCGTGGTAACCGCCGCCTACGATGATATTGATGCCTTCCTTCAGTGCCATTCCTCTGATCGGTTCCCGATGGGGCAGCTCGATCTCCACTTCCATGGATTCCGGAGACTGAAAGGAAACCACCTCGCTTCCCTGAAGCGGTTTGTTACTGATACCGCTCTGTCTCGGAAGAATGGATCCATTGGCGACAAATGTCACATACCCGTGGTCTTTCAGAAAACGGCGGATGGCTTCCTGCTGATCGGCAAGCTCCAGACAACGATGCAGTTCTTCTTTATTATACCGGCTGACGGCCTGGTGAATAATGTCCGGAAGATCTTTTGTCAAACGTTGTTCCGCCTGCTTTCCGAGAATGGTCCTTCCTTTGGCGGGCAGATGAATGGAAAGACGGATGCTCAAATCATCGTTTCCAAGAGCAGCAGCTGTCCTGTCCATCACCTCCTGACCGGGGCCATCAATCTCTATCGCTTTTTTCTGGTTATCTTTGTACAGCTGCTTCTGGACCTCCCTTGCGAAGTAATCAACCACAGCAATCCTTCTTGCTTCTGTCTCATCACACTCCGGGCCGAGGCCGAGGCTGTCTCTTTTCAGTACCACTCTTGCACGGGAAGGACTGGCAAATGGATCCGCCTGCACATGATCCAGATGGAACGTAAATGCGTTAAAAGCGTACGAGCCTTTCAGATCGTTGTATGCTTTATATCCTTTATTATCTATTCGTTTTAAAATATTGGTTAACTGCTGCATCGTCCGGCTCACTCCTTTATGTTTTCCTTTTTGCGGTATTTCCGGTTCCGCTTTCGGTTAAACACCGAAATGAACGGCCCCGCCCGGAATCCGTCCGAATATAAAAACCGGTTCCGTTGTGGTGCAGGCAGGAACCGGCAGGGCCTCGGATTACCGGGGCTCTATAATTAATTTAATTGCCGTACGTTCTTCACCGTCAATCTGAATATCGGTAAAGGCAGGAATACAGATCAGGTCAATACCGCTTGGAGCTACAAACCCCCGGGCAATCGCTATCGCTTTAATAGACTGGTTCAGGGCACCCGCGCCGATAGCCTGAATTTCGGCAGCGCCTCTTTCCCGGATAACTCCCGCTAATGCGCCGGCGACGGAATTTGGAGTGGATTTAGCTGATACTTTTAATACTTCCATTCGTAGTACCTCCTTGTTTGGTATAATGCCCCTCTTCCTTGTATATTCCAGCTGCTGCCTCCGTATTCCTGCTGCATGGTTTTCTTTCTTTATTTATTTGTTTTACTCGTCAAAAGGATGTTCCTCACTGATCTGGATGCGCTCTATTTTTCTGGTCCGGCCGGTTTTTGGATCAATATGAAACAAAACCCCATTTAATTGTTCCCGTCCGCCGGCCACTTCAAACCTTACCGGAAGATTCGTTAAAAATTTGTGAATAATATCTTCCTTTTCCATTCCGAGAATACTGTCCATCGGTCCTGTCATCCCGGCATCACTAATATAACCCGTGCCGTTAGGCAGAATCCGGTTATCCGCTGTCTGAACGTGGGTATGAGTCCCGGTCACCGCCGTTACCCTGCCGTCGAGGTACCAGCCCATTGCCTGCTTTTCGCTTGTCGTTTCGGCATGAAAATCTACAAAAATGTAAGGAGTCCTTTTCCGCAGTTCTTCGATAATCTGGTCTGCTTTTCGGAATGGACAGTCATTCGGCTGCATAAACGTTCGGCCGATAAGATTCACAATGCCGATTTCCAGATCATTGACCTTTAGAAGCAGATAACCCCTGCCCGGGTTATTATCCGGGTAATTCGCAGGGCGTATCATAGAGGAAGCACTGTCTATGAAGTCAAAAATTTCTTTATTGTCCCAGGTATGATTGCCGAGTGTTACCGCCTGGGCTCCCTGTTCGAGGAATCCTTTATAAATTTTTTCAGTAATTCCTTTTCCGGCGGCGGCATTTTCACCATTAATCACCGTCACCGTTGGTTTGTGTTTTTTCTTCAATTTCGGCAGATATTCCTGGACCATGTTCCGTCCCGGCCGGCCGACGACGTCCCCGATAAATAATAGTTTCATCCTTCTATCCTTTCTACTGTTACTATCGGATCCATTCCTATCCAGGAACCGTATCCACGGTATACAGCTGGTCTCATGCACCTCGCGGCTCCTTGAAAAAAACGGATCTATTAAAATAAAGCGGCAGTGCGCCGCTTTATTTTGCATATTCCACTGCTCTGGTCTCCCGAATCACGGTCACTCTGATATGCCCCGGATAATCCAGTTCACTTTCAATCTGTTTGGTAATATCGCGGGCGAGCCGGTGGGCAATCATATCATCCACCAGATCTGGTTTCACCATAATACGAACTTCTCGTCCGGCCTGAATCGCATAAGTTTTTTCAACGCCTTCGAATGATTCTGCAATCTCTTCGAGCTTTTCCAGGCGCCGGATGTAAGTTTCCAGTGTTTCCCTCCGTGCGCCCGGTCGTGCTGCAGAGAGCGTATCTGCCGCAGCCACCAGTGTGGCAATCACGGATGTCGCTTCCGTGTCACCGTGGTGGGAAGCGATACTGTTTACAACGACATCGTTTTCCTTATACTTCTGGGCAAGTTCCACCCCGATTTCTACGTGGCTTCCCTCCACTTCGTGATCGATCGCCTTTCCGATATCGTGAAGCAGGCCGGCCCGTTTTGCCAGCTGTTGATCTTCCCCGAGTTCGGCTGCCATCAGGGACGTGAGATGAGCCACTTCCATGGAGTGCTTCAGCACGTTCTGTCCGTAACTGGAGCGGAACTTCATCCGGCCGAGAATTTTAATCAGATCCGGATGCAGACCGTGAATACCCATTTCAAACGTGGTTTCTTCGCCGTATTCACGGATCGCATCATCCACTTCCCGTCTCGATTTTTCTACTGTCTCCTCGATTCGCGCGGGATGAATGCGGCCGTCCTGTACCAATTTATCCAGTGCCGTTCTTGCTATTTCACGACGGATTGGATCAAATCCGGATAAAATAACAGCCTCCGGCGTATCATCAATGATAAGATCGATCCCTGTCAGTGTTTCCAGGGCCCGGATATTGCGGCCTTCCCTCCCGATGATCCGTCCTTTCATTTCATCGTTTGGAAGATTTACAACGGATACGGTCGTTTCGGCAATATGGTCGGCAGCACACCTTTGAATGGCAAGGGAGAGGATCTGGCGTGCTTTTTTATCCGCCTCTTCCTTTGCCTGTTCTGTATATTCCTTGACCATAAGTGCCGAATCATGCTCCAGTTCCTGCTTCATATCGTGCTTGAGCATTTCTTTGGCCTCTTCCCGGGTCATGCCGGAAATTCTCTCCAATTCTTCCTGCTGTTTAGATAAAATCTCCTCCACTTTGCTGTTTTGTTCTTCCACCTGTCGTTGTTTATCGGCGAGAGATTCTTCTCTCTTTTCCAACGATTCTTCTTTTTTGTCCAAAGTTTCGCTTTTACGGTCGAGAATCTCTTCTTTCTGCATTAAGCGGTTTTCCTGCTTCTGGACTTCATTTCTTCGTTCGCGGAGATCTTCTTCCGCTTCTTCGCGAAGCTTGTGCGCTTCATCTTTGGCTTCCAGCATCGCTTCTTTCTTATCGGCTTCCGCCTGCCGGTGCGCATCATCGACGATCTGCCTGGAAGCCTGTTCCGCACTGGCTATTTTCGCTTCAGCTGTCGATTTACGAACAAAATAACCAATCAATCCACTCAAAGCTGCAACGACAATAAGCAAAATGGAGATGAGAAAGATATTATCCATGTCTTTTCACCTCCTCTTGCTATCTTTTTGTGCCCTTCTTTCCGTCCTCAGGAAAAAGGGATGGTTTGTTTTCGGAATCCATACCGCATAAAACATGAATGACATTATTGAATGAATGTTTCTCTGCCGTCGTGTCGGCCGTCAGCGTCCCATTGCTCAGGGTCCCGGCCCTTCTGCTTTTCAAATAAATAAGAGAACGCAAAAACGGTGAACATTACATCATGCTTGAAAAGCATCATTCCCTTTAATTGTATCCTTCCGCCTACACCATGTCAAGACTTGCCAGAGCGCGGTTCCGGACGCAAAAAGACGGAAACCTCCCCGTCTGGAGAGGTTTCCGATTATTTATCCGCGTTCTTCTTCGGTATCGAGCGGAAGACCTTTTTCCTCTTCTTCCGGTGCGGGCTGCGCTGAATCCAGCTCATAATGGTCCCGGATGTTCTGCTCGATCGCGTCGGTTACCTGCGGGTTTTCTTTCAGGTACTGCTTGGCGTTTTCGCGCCCCTGACCGAGCCGGTCTCCTTCATAGGAATACCAGGCACCGCTTTTCTGGATAATTTCGAGTTCCGCTCCCATATCGAGAACCGACCCTTCCCTGGAAATTCCTTCTCCGTACATAATATCCACTTCTGCCTGTTTAAACGGCGGAGCCACCTTATTTTTTACGATTTTAACCCTCGTTTTGTTGCCGACCATCTCATTTCCCTGTTTCAATGTCTCCGCACGGCGTACCTCGAGACGGACACTGGAATAAAATTTCAGTGCGCGTCCGCCGGTGGTCGTTTCGGGACTTCCGAACATGACCCCTACCTTTTCACGGATCTGGTTGATGAACATGGCAATCGAATTGGACTTGCTGATTGCCCCCGACAGCTTCCGCAGTGCCTGGGACATCAGGCGGGCCTGCAGCCCTACATGGCTGTCCCCCATTTCCCCTTCAATTTCCGCTTTTGGTACAAGCGCAGCAACAGAGTCCACTACAATAATGTCAACAGCCGCACTGCGGACAAGAGCTTCGGCAATTTCCAGTGCCTGCTCTCCTGTGTCCGGCTGGGAGAGAAGCAGCTCGTCAATATCCACGCCGAGGTTTTTGGCATATACCGGATCAAGCGCATGTTCGGCGTCGATAAAGGCGGCCTGGCCGCCCTGCCGCTGAATTTCAGCAATCGAATGCAGGGCAACTGTCGTTTTACCGGAGGACTCCGGACCGAAAACTTCTACGATCCTTCCGCGCGGGTATCCGCCTACTCCAAGCGCTACGTCCACTGCAAGCGCGCCGCTGGAGAACGTGGATACTTTCCGCTCGGTCTGTTCCCCGAGTTTCATAATAGAGCCTTTGCCAAACTGTTTTTCGATATTTTTCAGCGCCTGGTCGAGCGCTGTTTTTCGTTCACTCATCAAAATCTCTCCTTTTCGCACCCGGGAAACTGTTTTCCCCTCCCCGCCGCTTCGCTTCCCCCTGCGGCGGCCGGAAACAGTCCGTGTATGCAGATTATGTTTGAACGGGGACCGTTTTAACTTATCACCATGTTCATCATATCTTTTTTTGGAGCATTTGCCAATAGGATTTACGAACATTTATTCGTTTTTTCAGAAGAAATCCACCCGGTATTTTCCGGTACATGAAAAACTGTTCAACGGCAGGGCCTTGAACAGTTTTTCAGTGTTTTACCGGGAAGCCCGTTTTTCTTTGGGCCCTCCTGATTTTTTCGGGCGCGGCTTGGCCGGTTCCAGGTTGACACGCGCCCCGTTAATGCGGGAATAGCGGAGCGCTTCATATACGAACGGAGCCGACTCCTGCGGCACTTCCACAAATGTGAAGTTTTCAAAGATATCAATGCGTCCTACTGCTTTCTCGGAGATACCTACTGCTTCGGCAATCTCCTGGACGAGAATTTTCGGGGTCATCCCCACGTTGCGCCCGACATTGATAAAGAAACGGATCATCCCGTCGGCAGCACCGGTTTCCCCGAAGTGATAGCCGTCGTTTGTTTCATTCAGGGACGCAGAAAAATTCATGGTCATCAATGAACGGATAATGTTTTTTGCGTCATACTCCGCAAGCAGTTCATCAGCAATATCATCAAATAGCGAAAGACTCTGCTCATCCTGGAACTGGTCAACAACCATCTTCTTCCATGATTCCTGCTGTTTTTCCACCACTTCTTCAATGGTAGGAACGCTCTGGGTCGGAATAGTCATTTTAATTTCTGATTCAATCGAACGCAGATGCTTCATTTCCCTCGGTGTCACAAGGGTCAGTGCCTGCCCTTTGCGCCCGGCCCGTCCGGTTCTGCCGATTCTGTGGACATAACTTTCCGGATCCTGCGGAATATCGTAGTTGATCACGTGGCTCACGTTCTGAACGTCAATGCCGCGTGCCGCCACGTCTGTCGCTACGAGAAATTCAATAGTGCCCCGGCGGAACTTATTCATAACTTCATCACGCTGGGACTGGGTCAGATCCCCGTGCAGCCCGTCGGCGAGATACCCACGTGCCTGCAGAACTTCGGTCAGCTCAGCTACCCCTTTTTTCGTGCGGCAGAAAATAATGCCCAGTTCCGGATCCTGGCTGTCCAGAATGCGGCAGAGGGACTCCTGTTTGTTGCGTTCCAGCACTTTATAATAGACCTGGTCAATGGAAGGAGCGGTTACTTCACTTTTGTTCACCGAAATGGTTGTCGGGTCTACCATGTACCGCTTTGACAACTTCCGGATCGCCGGAGGAATGGTAGCAGAAAAAAGCAGCGTCTGGCGGTCCACATTAATCTGTTTCAGGATCGTCTCGATATCATCGATAAAACCCATATCGAGCATCTCGTCGGCTTCATCAAGCACCACCGCACGCACCCTGTCCAGCTTCAGCGTTTTACGGCGCAGATGGTCCTGAACACGTCCGGGTGTTCCGATGACAATCTGGACTCCCTGCTTCAAGGCCTTGATCTGGTGCCCGATCGACTGGCCGCCGTAAATCGGGAGCGTACGGATATTTAAATGCCTCGACAGCTTCTGAAGCTCCCCGGACACCTGAATCGCCAGTTCCCTTGTCGGCGTCAGGATCATGGCCTGAACATGATCTTCATCCGTGATCCGGTTGATCAACGGTATTCCGAATGCCGCAGTTTTACCTGTTCCGGTCTGGGCCTGGCCGATTAAGTCGCTGGACTGCAGAATTTCCGGAATGGCTTTTTCCTGAACAGGGGATGGTTCTTCAAATCCCATTTCGCGCACGGCCTGTTTTATTTCTTCTTTTACATCAAAATCGTCAAAGTACGTCATTCATTACCACCTTTTCTTTTTAAAAAGCCCAAGAAGTGCTGCGTCACGCAGCGAAAAGGGCGGGTTTTGACCGGCTGATTTTTGCGCCGGCTTTATTTGTTCAGTAGATACCAGCACCCGTAATATACCGCCATCCGGCGGATATGTTCACGGCTTCCTGACAGCTGAAGCCGGTGCGACGTCACGTTTCCGTCCACCGATATTCCGATCCAGACAGTGCCGGGCTCTTTTCCTTCAATGGTTCCAGGCCCTGCGCTTCCGGTAAAACTGATACCGGCAGCCGTACCGTAAACAAGACGGACCCTTTCGGCCATCTGTTCGGCGCATTCCCTGCTCACCGTGCCGAATTCCGCAATAACGTCCCGGTCCACTCCCAGGACGTTCGTCTTTGCTTTTTCGGTATAAACAGCTGATGCACCTTCGAACACGGCAGAAGCCCCCGGAACATCCACAAGAGCCTTGGAGAACCAACCTCCTGTTATACTTTCAGCAGCAGCTATGGTGTGCTGTTTCTGTTTCAGTACGGTAACGACCCGGGAAGGCAGGCTCTCCTGATCTTTTCCATAAAGATAGGTGCCTGCTTTCCGGGTAATATCGGCTTCCACTTGATCAAGCATTTCTTCTGCTTTCTTTCGATCCGGTGCTTTTGCAGTCATCCGCACCGTCACTTCCCCGTCTGAGGCGAGAGGGGCAATGGTCGGATTGGTCTGATGCTGAATCAAATCGGACAGCTGTTCTTCAAGGCTCGATTCCCCGATCCCAAAAAAACGGAGAACACGGGAATGCACCACCGCGTGTTCATCCATCCGATCCAGCAGATACGGCTTTATACGATGTTCAAACATATGTTTGAGTTCACGGGGAGGGCCCGGAAGCAGCAGAAACAATGTACTTTCCCAAACTTCTCCGATCCCGCAGGCAAAACCGGCTTCATTATAAAACACATCACTGCCTTCTGTATAGAGCGCCTGCTTTTTATTATTGTCCGGCATGATCCGCCCTTTTTCCGCAAAATAATCCTGGATTTTTTTTAGAGAATCATGGTGCGTACATAATGGTTTCCCCGTCAAACGGGCGAGCATGTCCTTGGTTAGATCATCCTGCGTCGGGCCGAGTCCTCCCGATACAATAACGACGTCGGCACGCGCGGAAGCTTCCCGGAAAGCTTCCAGAAGACGGGTTTCGTTATCTCCGACCACGGTATGACGGTATACATTGATCCCAACACCCGCCAGTTCTTCCGACAGATAGCGCCCGTTAGTATTGGCAATCTGGCCGAGCAGCAGCTCTGAGCCTACAGCAATAATTTCAGCATTCATGAATTTCCCCCATTCTCCGGCTGCATGGAACTGTTGAATACATGACGGTTTTTCACAAAATAGTCCACGCCCGACAGGATCGTTAACAGAACTGCTGCCCACATCAGCATCATTCCCACCGGAATATTCCAGGCCGCAAATGGGACGTTATGCAGAAGCAGCACAGCCATAGCCGCCATCTGGAAAACGGTTTTCCACTTGGCGAGACCGCTCGCAGCGATAACCGTGCCATCGGATGCTGCCACCAGCCTCATACCGGTTACGGCAAACTCACGGCTTAAAATGACGATGCCCATCCAGGCTGGAACGAGCTGCAGCTCAATGAGAGAAAGAAGAGCCGCTGTGACTAACAGTTTATCCGCCAACGGATCCAGAAATTTCCCGAAAGTGCTGACGAGCTGGTATTTTCTGGCCGCATACCCATCAAGCCAGTCGGTCGCTGCTGCGATGATGAACAGAACAGCTCCGGCAAGATGAGGATAGGGCAGGGAAGCCTCGTTTATTGCAATCTGTCCCGTTGAAAAAGGAACAAGCATCAATACCATAAATACGGGGATCAAAAGGATCCGGGCTATCGTTATCTGGTTCGGCAGATTCATCATGTTTCCCCCGCTTCTTTCTATTATACGTGGTGCCGGCAGAAATCCATTTTTCATTGTATCATACTGCCGCCGCAAACGAGACGGAGAAAACCTGGATTCTTTCAAAGAAATACCCGGGAACGCTGTCGGATCCCGGGCCTGCTCATTATTCTTCCGCCTGTTTTTCGAAAATAAGGTGCTGAAGTACACTGTCAACCGGGTATTCAACTACTTCCCCGTTAAACCTTACAGTGGCATTGGGGGAACTACCAATGATTAACCTGACATAATCCTGGTCACTCAGATCCATTTCAATACTGTTTCCCGGCTGAAGTCCGGATACATCCTCAAGACTGTTTCCGTCTTCATCCTGCACCGCAAGCCAGGAGTCTCCGTCTTCGGAAAGAGATAATTCAATGATCATGTCTTCCGCCCCGGACACATCAAAAACAGAGCGGTTCCCCTGGGTAGTTTCGACAAATTCCGGCGTTACGGCGTCTTCTGTTTCAGAGGAGCTGCCGGATTCTTCTTCTGAAGATGACGAATCCCCATTTTCCGTTTCACCGTTGGAACTGCTGTTTTCAGATGTATTATTCTCTGAGTTTTCCCCGGACGTTTCCGTTTCGGAAGAATCTGATGTTTCTTCGGCACTTTCCTCTGTGTTCGAATTCCCTTCATTCGAATCCATTTCAATACCCGGTTCTTGCTCAGGAGAAGCCCCTTCCTGACTGCCCTGGTCCGTTCCCTGCACGACAAGATACACACCGGCAGCAACAACCAGCAGAAAAAGGATGCCGACAAGCGCCGGGAGTACCGTCGATTTACGCCTCCGGTTTTTCTGGACTTTTGGTTTGGCCTTGTCCGCCCGGGATGGCAGATCCGTCGTCTGCTGCTTCGGACGGGGAAGTTCATTGCCGTATGTTTCAAATACGTCGTCCGGATTCAGGCGCAATGCTTCGGCATAACTTTTAACAAATGCTCTCGTATAGAAAGAGCCGGGAAGGGAATCATATCTCCCTTCTTCAATGGCAGTGAGATACCTTTTCTGTATCTTTGTCATTTCCTGAAGTCTTTCCATCGTGATGCCCTGTTCTTCTCTTTTCGTCTTTAAGTACTGACCAAGCTCTGACACTGTTAACACCTACCACCTAACTGATATCGAATGACGAAAAACCAGATTCCACCACGTCATATGTAATCTCTTCCGATTCTTTGTTCCGCAGTTCTATCATACAGTCAAAATCGTCCAGCGTATAGCGTGATTCCCGGACAAAAATGTCCGGATGTTCAACGACCTTGACCGCAGGCTGTTTCATAATATCATGGACCAGCTGCCGGTGGCCCTGTGATGCTCTCATCATCGATACAATGCCGTCGATAATATAGATATGACCCTGTTCCAGTTCATCTTCGGCAAGTTGATTCCGAACCGTCTGCCTAAGCAGCGTCGACGAAATAAATGACCAGCGTTTGTTGGCGCACACACTGGCAGCCACAAGGGATTCCGTCTTACCGACTCTCGGCATTCCCCGAATGCCGACCAGATAGTGGCGGTCTTTTTTAAACAGTTCAGCCATGAAATCGACAAGCAGCCCCAGTTCGTCACGGACAAACCGGTATGTTTTCTTATCATCTGCATCGCGCTCAATGTAGCGTCCATGCATAACCGCAAGACGATCCCGCAGCCGCGGTTCTCTCATTCTGCGTACCGTAATATTATCAATCGTTTCCAGTATCGCACCAAGACGCGCCACCTGGTCATCATGGCCGCTCCGGATCAGCATCCCGCGTCTCCCGTCTTCCACGCCGTTTATGGTTACAATGTTAATGGAAAGAATGCCGAGCAGAGAAGAGATGTCTCCGAGCAGTCCCGGACGGTTCTGGTGAATCTCATATTCAAGATACCATTCTTTTTTCTCTTCCATGCCGTTTTCCCACCTCTTCAAACAGCCAAATGTCTCAGATATATGTCATTTTACGCTATTTTGTTCTATTTGAATAGTGATATTCCAATTTTAAGAATAATGTCTACCCCACAGCGGGTTAAAATAAAGAAACGACAGGCTGCCGGCAGCACAGCCTGTCGCTTCTTTATTTTGAAGAATCGGATTGAACCAGTTTGACCATCATGTTGGCAATAGCATGCTGTTCCTGTTCGTCAGCCACATGCCAGAGATCGGAAAGAATCCGTTCCTGTTCGTTTTTCGGATCGACGGAATCGGCCAGATATTCCCCTACTTCATAGGCCACATCCGATACAACACCTTCATTCATTCCTTCATGTTTCGCCTGATTCAGTCTGCCGTCGAGAAACTGCTTCCACTGATCCCAGTTATCTAAAACCGACATCTCTATATCCTCCTTCCAGAACATTTCATTTCTAGTCTGCTCCGGAGAAAGAAATATATGTATGATACCGGCTGTCTTTTTACCACGCCCCATTGACATCCAGGATATGCCCGTTCACATAACCTGCTGCAGGATTCAGCAGAAACATCACAGCCTCAGCCACTTCTTCCGGCCTCGCAAACCGTCCTGCCGGCACTTCTTCTGCAAGGCCGCGCTGCTCTTCTTCTGTAAACTCCTGCATCATGGGTGTATCCACCATCCCGGGAGCCACCGCATTGACCCGGATGCCGGAAGGAGCTGTTTCTTTTGCAAGAGCCTTCACAAAAGCGTTTATTCCGCCCTTCATGGCGGAGTAGGCTGATTCGAGCGCAGCTCCTCTCTCCCCCCAGATAGACGACATCAGGACAATCGATCCGCTTTTATCCGAGATCATCGCCGGCAGCAGGTCATGAACGAGCCGCATGGCATTCAGCAGATGAAGATGAGCAAGTTCATACAGTTCTTTGTCTTCCAGCTCCTGAAAAAAACCGTACGATGGCGAGCCGCAATTATACACCAGCTGATTAATGGAGCCGTGAAGCTGCTGCATCAGATGGTCTGTACCGCCGGAAGCGGAAAGATCGGCTTCCACAAGGTATACGTTGCTGCCGAGCTGCTCACACTGCTTCTTCAACTTTTCCGCCGATTGTACGGAATGGTGGTAATGCAGAAACAGGGTGTTCCCTTCAGCCGCCAGGGAACGGGCAACAGCACTGCCTACCGCACCACTCGCCCCTGTAATCAGTGTCCCGGCAGTCACGACGTCTGTTCCTGCTTCTGTGTAATTTGAGAAACAGCCCGGTTTTCCGCCTGGAATAAATCCGGAAGCAGGGTATGCATTTCCTGTGCTGTGATATCTTCCAGCATGGGAATCACATCGAAAAGATGAAGATCAAAAAACGCGTATTCCGTATACTGGTTCGCAAGGAATTCCGGCGAATTCAGCTGTTTCAGAAATGCCCCGATTTTTTTACGGCGCACTCTTTCGATATTCTCCTGGTCCAGTCCACGGGAGACAGCGTCATCAACAGCTGCTGTAATACGCTCCGCCAGTTTGTCCGGGTCTTTCGTGTCCCCGCCGATGGCCGCAAATGAAAAAGAACGTTCAAGCATAAATTCAGACGAAAACGAATCATCAATCAGCCCTTCCCGGTACAGCGACTCGTAAATGTCCGAACCGGCTCCGAACATCGTTTCAAGAAGCATTTCAACAGTCAGGTCGTAACGAAGGAAATCCTTCCCCTGTTTATCCGGTACCGGCAGCTTATAACCAACCATGCATTTCGGTGTATTGACGCTCATCGGCACAGCCGATACTTCCTGTACCGATTCCGCCGGTTCATCTTCCACGATCCGCTCCACCGGTTCCGGCGTTTTAAATGATTTAGCGTTCTGGTTTTCTCTCACAAGCTCCATAATATGAGCGGGGTCTGCATTTCCCGCCACACAGAGAATCATGTTACCGGGATGGTAAAAGGTTTCATAGCATTCATACAAATCTTCCTTCGTGATCCGTTGAATAGAATCCACCGTGCCGGCAATATCGATTTTAACAGGATGGCGGTGATAAAGAGAGGCAAGCAGATTGAAAAACAGCTGCCAGTCCGGATTATCATCATACATCCTGATTTCCTGGGAGATGATGCCTTTCTCTTTTTCCACGGTCTCTTCGGTAAAATACGGATGCTGGACGAAATCAAGGAGCGTCGTTAAATTATTGTCCACATCCTGAGTACTGGAAAACAAATAAGCGGTCTTTGTGAAACTCGTAAAGGCATTCGCAGATGCACCCTGTTCCCCGAAGGTCTGGAATACATCCCCGTTTTCATCTTCAAACATTTTATGTTCCAGAAAGTGGGCAATTCCATCCGGTACGTTTGCCGGTTCGTTTTTTCCGATCGGAACGAATCGGTTATCAATCGATCCGTAATTTGTCGTAAACACCGCAAAGGTTTTCTGAAAATCCTGCTTTGGTATCACCAAGACCGTTAATCCGTTCGGCAGCACTTCTTTATGAACTGTTTCCTGCAACTGATCAAACGTAAGTGCTTCACTCATGCCTGTTCCTCCTCGTTTCTCAGAAAGTATACCGTATCCAGCATGGTTACAGCGGCACAACCGGTAACGTCCTCTCTTGTTACATTGTCGACGGCTTTGAGCCATTCCTCAAAAGGACGGGAGTGCCCGGCAGTGCGCTGCTGGTAATACAGTTCCACCAGTCCGCGTGGATGATCCATTGTTTCCAGCAGCTGATTTTTCACCATGATCTTCGTTTGTTCAAGGTCCTCATCCGTAAACGAGCCGCTCTGGATATCTTCCATCTGTTTTTTAATGATGGAAGATGCTTTTTCATAATCCGCAGTTTCAATGCCTGCCATCACCATCACAATACCTTTCTGGCTTTCGTAGCGGGATGCAGCGTAATACGCCATGCTTTCTTTTTCCCTGACATTAATAAATAGTTTAGAGTTTGGAAAACCTCCAAACATACCGTTCATCACCTGCATGGCGGGAAACCGTTCATCGGAAAACGTAACCGGCGTGCGGTAACCGAGATGCAGTTTGCCCTGTTGAATGTCATCCGACTCCTTCAGTTCCTGTTCCCGGGCGTCTTGTACCGGATGGTACTGTTTGGTTTCGGGTTGTTCCCCGTTAGACTCCGGAGAGACAGTAAACACAGATACGGCTTTTTGTGCTTCACCGGTCGTTACATTTCCGACGATATACAGGCAGATGTCATCCTGCTGAAGCATACGCCGGTATTCCTCCATAAGCTTCCCGGCCGTCAGATTCTCTACATCCTCCACTTCTCCATAAGGATGGACGGCAAACGGTTCCCCGCTGCACATGTTTTCAATCAGCCGTTTATTGGCATAGCGCATTTTATCGTCATAAATGGACTGGATTTTCTGGATCAGGGTCCGTTTTTCCTCTTTTATGACCTGCTCATCAAATGCGCCGTCCGGAAGATACGGGTGTTCCAGCACCTGCTGGAGAAACGATATACTTTCCCGGAACAAGGAAGGAGCTTCCCGAATATAATTTTCATCCGCTATCTCCATCTTAACGGCAATCACATGGTGTTCGCCTTTTTTCTGTACATCGGCGTGAAAGGAAGCGCCGTAAAGCTCATCAAGATAAAGACGGATTGCTTTCCTTGAAGGATGGGTATCGGTCGCACTCTGCAGAACATTGGCAAGCAATGCGCGGGGAGCTGCCGTTTCCCTCGTTAACGATGTTTTCATCTGCAGGACAAGCGTTGTCGTTTTATATTTTTTAGTCGGAATGAGCCGGACATCCAGAGCGCTGCTTTCTACTTTTTTTTCCTCAAGCATGATTTATTATCCTCCTTCTTCTCAAGCCCGTTCCCCCGAAGGCGGTTCTTCCCCGGATTCACGGGATGTACTGACAAGGACTTCTCTCGGCTTACTGCCGCCGTAAGGCCCGACGATGCCGCGTACTTCCATTTCATCAATCAGCCTTGCAGCCCTCGTGTACCCGATCCGGAACCTGCGCTGCAGCATGGATACAGACGCACTCTGCATATGTACGACAAGATCCACCGCATCCGGATACAGGTCGTCATCCACCTCATCCTCTGTTTCGGGCTGTTCCTCGGGTATCATTTCTTCCTGATAGGATGCTTTCTGCTGAGCTACTACGGCTTCCACTACTTGTTCCACCTCTTCATCCGACACGAAAGCTCCCTGCACACGGGTTGACTTGTTCGAACCTACGGACTGAAAGAGCATGTCCCCTTTGCCGAGCAGTTTCTCTGCTCCTCCGGTATCCAGAATCGTCCTCGAATCGGTCTGACTGGAGACCCCGAAAGCAATTCTGGACGGGATATTGGCTTTGATAACGCCGGTTATAACATCCACCGAAGGGCGCTGGGTGGCAATAATCATATGAATGCCCGCCGCCCGTGCCATCTGGGCGAGTCTTGTAATCGCGTCTTCTACTTCACTGGAAGCAACCATCATTAAGTCGGCAAGTTCGTCCACGATAACGACGATGTAAGGAAGTTCCGGCTGCTGATCATTATTTTTTTCGTTCTGTTTTTTCACCCATTCGTTATAACTTTCCATGTTTCTTGTCCCGGAATGGGAAAATAAGTCATAGCGCCGTTCCATTTCCGCGACAACCTTTTTCAACGCCTGGGCTGCTTTTTTGGGTTCGGTAACGACCGGTGAGAGCAGGTGGGGAACGCCATTATACACATTCAGTTCCACCATTTTCGGGTCGATCATCATGAGCTTGACTTCGCTCGGTTTTGCCTTCATTAAGATGCTTGTAATAATGCCGTTGATGCACACACTTTTTCCGCTTCCGGTTGCTCCGGCGACAAGAAGATGCGGCATTTTGTTCAGCGAAGCAAGTACCGGTTCTCCGGAAATATCCCGGCCGAGCGCTGCTGAAAGGACATGATCATCGCGGCGGTAACCTGCTTCAATCACTTCCCGCAGCGTTACCATGGCGACTTCCGTGTTTGGCACTTCGATGCCGATAGCAGCTTTGCCCGGGATCGGTGCTTCCATCCGGATATCTTTAGCTGCCAGTGCGAGCGCCAGATCATCCGCCAGATTTACAATTTTACTGACTTTCACACCGGTATCCGGCTGTACTTCGTATTTGGTTACCGCCGGTCCGAGATGCACTTCATTAACTTTGGCTTTCACACCAAAACTCTGCAGGGTTTCTTCGAGCTTCCTCGCATTGGATGAAATAAGATTCCGCTCCTGGTCCTGGGAATTATAGGTGGAAGCACCGAGTATACTGATTGGAGGAAGTTCATAGTTTGCATTCTCCATTTCCTCCTGGAGAAGGGGGACTTCCGTTCCGTCTTCATGGTTTTCAGAAGATGTGTTTTCAAACGATGATTTCGTTGGCTCCGGTTCTGCTTTATTATTATGAACGTCTCTCTTCTCCCTATTCGCTGCCTCCTGTTTTGATTCAGCAGCGGAATAAGCATTTTCGGCGAAATTATAAATGACTGGAGCCTCTTCTTCTGCTGAAACAGGCGTTTCTGCAGGTGCTGTATCCGAAGGTGAAGGGCGGGCCGGTTTAGACTGCTTCTCTGTCTTTTTCGACTGCTGCTGCTTTTTTTCCTTTAATGTTTTTGTTTTTTCACGAAAAAAGGTAACAAGATTTTCCCATACAGGGGCTCCTTTTGTTCTCACATACCGGGCGACATCCTGTAGGGAAAGCCCGGTGACGAGCAGAAACGAAAGAATGAATAAGAAAACGGAAATAATTCTTGTTCCGGCCGCATCAAATAAAAACCGGCTGAAAACAAACAATACTCCACCAATCATCCCGCCTCCCAGATCATCAACCACACCGCTGCCGAAAGGATCCAGCATAAATAGTTCAAAAGTGGTCACTACTGCCGAATCCTCCGGATAAATCCCTGTTTCGCCGAGATTTTCAAACATCTCGACATGGCTCAAAAGCATAATTGTAAGTACCGCCAGATACATACCGCTCATTCGTCTGCCGGCGAGCGGCGGCATCCTCCTTTTCACGATGAAAACAGCTGCCATCCATAAAAGTCCCACTGTCAGCAGTACCGCCCATTCCCCGGCAAGAAATCGAAACATCGACTGAATGACCGCACCGGCGCGTCCCAGATGGAATAATGCCAGAATGCCGGCGGTAAACAAAATCAGCCCGGTTAATTCATATTTCAGCTGCGTTTTCCATTGTCTTGATTTTTTTGTTCCTCTCTTTTTCCGTTTGGATTTTTGAGCCATTTCCTTTCACCTGCCTTTTCGGTTCCGGTTTCCTCCTGTATATGTAAAGAACGAATCAGGCTGCCTCCATGATGAAAAAGAGACAGCCTGCTTCTGCTTGCGCCCTGTTGTTTATTATAGCATACCTGTTTGTTCATTCCTTCCCTTGTGGGGAAGATCATTTCGATTATTTCCAGATTTCTCCCGGCTGGCAGGCAGGGTCGAGATAATCCTGGGGGTCGCTGCTCTGTAGGGATTCCACCATCCAATCCCCTTGGCCGTTTTTACACAGAGTCACAAAACCGGAGCCTGTCCGTGCGGTCATTTTTTCGCTGCCTGATTCCTCCCAGGACGGAAAGATGTCTTCGGGGCAGAGTGGTGTATAAAGAATCATTGAAGCATGTCTCCTTCCCTTTCTTCCATTAACTCATTTAACCTTGAGAGGGCGTTTCCTATCCCGCCGACAGCATCGATCAACCCGTACTTCACGGCATCTTCACCGATGACGTTGGTCCCGATATCGCGGGTCAGGTTCCCCTTGGCAAACATCAAATCTTTAAACGTTTCTTCATGAATATCGGAATGCCGGGTCACAAAGTTAATGACGCGCTCCTGCATTTTTTCAAGATATTCAAATGTCTGCGGCACTCCAATAACCAGCCCGTTCAGTCGTATCGGATGGATCGTCATCGTCGCGGTTTCAGCAATGTGGGAATAGTCAGCGGCAACAGCAATCGGCACCCCGATGGAATGGCCTCCGCCAAGAACGAGTGTTGTTGTTGGTTTACTCATGCTTGCCACCATCTCAGCGATCGCAAGACCCGCTTCCACATCGCCTCCAACCGTGTTCAGGACAAGCATCAGGCCTTTGATTTTGGGGTTCTGCTCAACAGCTACCAGCTGCGGAATGATATGTTCGTACTTTGTGGTTTTGTTCTGCGGAGGCAGCTGCATATGCCCTTCAATTTGTCCGACGACTGTGATGCAGTGAATATTGGAATGTTCCATTTCGGCCACGTTGGTCTGACCCAGTTCCTGTATTTTATTTACGAGACTGTTTTTCTGATCGTCCTGTTCCGTACGTCCAGGCGGATTTTCCGGCCGGGGTTCCGGGGCTTTTCCCGGCTCCGGCGGCCCGGAAGGATCCTGCTCGTGCGGCATAGTCAAACCTCCTTTGTTTTTCCTCGTTTTAGTATGAGTCAATCTGATTGTCCTCATGCGTTTTTCCCCGCACCAAAGAATAAAAAAAGAAGCTCTCCACCAAAGAGAGCTTCCAATCTGTCAGACTTCCATAATAATCGGAAGGATCATCGGACGCCGTTTTGTTTTTTCATAAAGAAAACGACTCAGCACATCCCTGATATTGCTTTTCAGAGTGGACCATTCTTTTACATTATCATTCAATGCTTTTTCCAGTGTTGTTTTTACTTTTGTATTTGCTTCTTCCATCAGTTCTTCTGATTCACGGACATAAACAAACCCTCTTGATATGATATCCGGCCCGGACACGATACCGCTTGTTTTCTTCTGAAGCGTGACAACGACAACCAGTATGCCGTCTTCAGAGAGCAGCCGCCGGTCACGCAGTACAATATTACCAACATCCCCGACGCCGAGTCCGTCTATCAAGACGTTCCCCGACGGAACTTTGCCGGCGCGTTTTGCTTTTTTGTTCGTGAATTCAACGACTTCTCCTTTATCGAGAAGATACGTATTATCAGCGGGAACACCTGATGCTTCCGCCAGTTCAGCATGTGCCTGCTGCATCCGGAACTCGCCGTGTACCGGAATAAAGTGATCGGGCTTGAGCAGATTAAGCATCAGCATTAATTCATCCTGGCAGCCGTGACCGGTGGCATGAACATTTTCCCGTCCGTAAATGACATCAGCGCCGATTTGATAGAGAAAATCAATCAGGCGGGACACGGACTTCTCATTTCCTGCTTTCGGATTGGCCGCAATGACCACCGTATCTCCTTCTTCCACAGCCAATTCATGGTGGGCTCCTTTTGCCATCTGCGTGAGCGCCGACATCGGTTCCCCCTGGCTGCCGGTACATAAAATAGCTGTACGCTCCGGATCGTAATCGGCGACACTCGATGTCTGAATAAAGATATCTTCCGGACAGTGCAGGTAGCCGAGGTTTTTCGATATTTCAATTACTTTGCTCATCGCATGACCAACGACTGCAATTTTCCGCTCCTGCTTTTCTGCGGCATTGATGACCTGTTGAATGCGGTGGACATTGGACGCAAAGGTTGTGACAACGATCCGTCCTTTTGCTTCCTGAAATACATCAGCAATGCCGGCTCCGGTTGACGTTTCCGAAGGGGAAGTTCCCGGAATTTCAGCATTGGTGCTGTCGGAGAGAAGACACAGCACTCCCCTTTTTCCGATGCGGGTCAGCTTGTCTATATCTGTATAAAGGCCGTCGACCGGAGTCTGGTCAAATTTAAAATCACCGGTATGAACGATTAAGCCCTGCGGCGTTTCAATACTCAGCCCGACCGAGTCAGGTATGCTGTGGGTAGTCCGGAAAAAGTGAATCGGAAACCTGCCGACTGTGATCCTGCTTTCACCGTGAATCAACCGCAGATCCGCTTTCTTCCGGAGCCCTTTTTCTTTTAAATGATCCTCTACGAGTCCCAGGGTTAATTTCGTTCCGTATACCGGAGCGTGAATTTTGCGTAAAATGTAAGCCAGTGCCCCGATATGGTCTTCATGACCGTGGGTTAGTATAATGCCGCGCACTTTTTCTTTGTTCTGTACAATATAGGAAATATCCGGAATAACAACATCTACACCGAGCATATCATCTTCCGGAAACATCCATCCTGCGTCGATAATAAGTATTTCTTCTTCTGTTTCAATAACATACATGTTTTTGCCGAGCTCTCCCAGCCCTCCGAGCGCAAATACACGTATCGTTTCTGACTGCTTTGCCAACGTTTTTTCCTCCTAATCGTTCATTCTTACAATGTACTGCATAAAACCATATTATCTGTTTTCCGGCGGCGTACACACTTCACCCCCGGTTTTCTTTCCCCTGCGGCGGGAAAGACTGGACAGCGTATGAAATTTTCGAACCCGAACAGATCACTTCTTTGTAGTATAACTCAAACAGAAAACAGAATACAAGTCTCTTTCCCTGCCGGGCAGAGAAAAATTAATAACCTATGGCAATACAGCCTGTCCTGGATACGCCTGGAAGAGACACCCACTTCAAAAAAGCCCGGCTCTATGCCGGGCTGAACGTTTTTTCCAGCTGTTTCATCTCCGCTTCTGTCAAGGGCAGCAGCGGGGCTCTCGTATACCTTGATATCAGTCCGATCTGTTCGAGCATACCTTTCACCGGAGCAGGGTTAGGGGTCATGAAACAGGCCTGCATTTTCGGCAGCAGCATACGGTGCATTGCAGCAGCAGCCGCCGGGTATCCATCTGCAAAACTGTCAATCATTTTTTTGAGTTCGCTTCCGATGATATGCGAAGCAACAGAGACGACACCGCTTCCGCCGATCGACATTAAAGGCAGCGTAGATGAATCATCCCCGCTGTATACATGAAAATAATCCGGGCTTTCTTCCAGAACATACGCCGCATGATCCAAATCTCCGTTCGCTTCCTTTACCGACCTGATATTGGAAATACTCGTCAGCGACAGCAGGGTGCCGGGCTCCAGATTCACGATACAACGACCCGGAATGTTGTAAATCATGACCGGGAGCGATGGTGCGGCTTGGGCTATCGTTTTGAAATGAACATACATTCCATCCTGACCAGGCTTATTGTAATAAGGGGTTACCGCCATCACTCCGTCTACACCGGTGGAGACTGCTTTTTCCGTCATTTGCGCTGAATACGCCGTATCATTCGTGCCGGTGCCCGCAATAACAGCCGCACGGCTGCCGGCAATGTCTTTCACCCTTCGGTACAGGGCCAGCTTTTCTTCTGATGACAGAGTGGGGGATTCACCTGTCGTACCGGCAACTACCAGCCCCTCTGAGCCGGTGTCAAGCAGATGCTCCACTAGCGGTTCCAGTGTCGTCCAGTCAACAGCGCCGTTCTTGTCAAACGGAGTGACCATGGCGGTAATTAAACGACCGAATTCCAAACTATTTCCGCCCCTTTCCTTATGCCTGTTCCTTGTCCTGCCTGCTTATGCGGTCCAGCTGAAACGCTTTATGCAGTGCTGAAACTGCTTCTTTTTCATCTTCGGATTTTACAAGCACCCAGATCGTTGTATGGGAGTCTGCTGCCTGGTATATCGGGATATCTTTTTCACTGAGAGCATCGATCATTCCCGCAGCAACACCGGGGACCCCGGACATACCCGCGCCGACTGCCGAAATTTTCGTGCATCCTTCCAGGCACTCCGGATCATATCCCTGGTCCCGTAATAATGAAACCGCTTCCGAACTGCGCTCTGAGGGAACGGTATACAGGACGGCGGAAGGCTGTATCGTAATAAAGTCAACGGAAATGCCTGCATCCGCCATGACCCGGAACACTGTCTGCTGCAGAGTAATACTCTCCCTGCAGCGGACGGTAATCCTAGTCAGTCCGGATTTATGGGCGATGCCGGTGACCTGTCTTCCGCCGTGACCGGATGCCGTACTGTCCGCTGAGATCCACGTCCCCTGCTTTTCAGAAACGGTCGAGCGGATGCGCATCGGAATCCCCGCCTGTCTCGCCGTCTCCACCGCTTCCGGATGGACGACCCGGGCGCCCTGTACAGCCATATTGCATACTTCTTCGTAGGTTACCTCCGGAAGCAGGGAAGCTTCTTTAACAAAACCCGGATCTGCAGTCATCACACCTTCTACATCGGTGAAAATATCCACGATATCCGCCTGCAGCGCACCAGCCAGTGCAGCCGCGGTCGTATCGCTGCCGCCCCGGCCGAGCGTTGTTATTTCATTGTCTGCCGTTCCCTGAAACCCTGCGACAACAGCCGCGTCTATATGTTTCAGCGCATGCTGAAGACGTCCGCATCTCACTTCTTCAATATCGGCTCCGCCAAATGTTTTCGTAGTCTGTATGCCGGCCTGCCCTCCGGTGAAAGCCATCGTTTCCAGCCCCTGTGCACGCAGCTGTTCACTGAAGACAACCGCTGAGATCGTTTCCCCGCAGGATAGAAGCATATCCTGTTCCCTTCGTGCGGGGCCGTTCTTATTTTTTTCGAGAAGTCCGAGGAGGGTATCTGTCGCATATGGACTTCCTTTTCTTCCCATCGCTGATACGACCACCACTACTTTTGCACCGCCGGCCACGGCCTTTTTGACGTGGGCACAGGCGGCCGACCGCGTTCTGTCATCCTGAACAGAAGTTCCTCCGAACTTTTGAACAATGACCTTCATGACCAAGTCTCCTTTTTATTTCATGCCGTGGACGTACATCTCAACATATACCATTCTCCATGTGTTCTGTTGGAGATTGCTTTCGGGCAGCACAAGACAGCGAATGTCTTTTCCGAAGTTTATCCGTATCTTTTGAACCTTATTTGATGAGGCCGTATTTCACGATGCTTTCTGCAATCTGAACAGTGTTATACGCGGCTCCTTTCAGTAGATTGTCGGAGACGACCCAGAAATGATAGCCGTTGTCAAAATCAAGGTCCCTGCGGATCCTTCCGACAAAAACATCAGGTAGTCCCACACTGTCCACCGCCATCGGATACTCCTGTTCCGCCGGATTGTCCTGAATGGTTATCCCGTCCCCGGAACCAATCGTCTCTTTCAGTTCTGATGCATCCGGCGTGCCGTGTTCCACCTCTATATATACGGATTCGGAATGGCCTGTTTCCACCGGCAGACGTACGCACGTCGCTGCCACGGGAAGCTTATTCTCATGCATGATTTTTTTCGTTTCATTGATCATTTTCATTTCCTCGAACGTGTAGCCGTTATCCTGAAATTTGTCAATCTGCGGAATCGCGTTAAAGGCGATCTGATAATGTTTTTCATCGCCTCCCACCGGCAGAATTTCCGGATTGGCGGGTTTGCCGTCAAGTACGTTCTGCGACTGTTCTTTCATTTCGTCAACGGCATCCAGACCTGCTCCGGAAACCGCCTGATACGTGGATACAATCACCTTTTTCAGACCATATGCCCTTCGTACCGGTTCGAGGGCCGCCACCATCTGTATCGTGGAACAGTTCGGATTGGCGATGATTCCGTTATGGTTTTTTACATCTTCCTCATTAACCTCCGGTACGATAAGCGGCACCTCTTCATCCATACGGTATGCACTCGTATTATCAATAACGATCGTCCCGCGTTTCACCGCTTCCGGGGCAAGCTGCTTTGAAATGGAACCTCCAGCCGAAAAGAGGCCGATCTGGATTCCTTCAAATGATTCCGGTTTAGCTTCCTCGACCGTATATTCTTCCCCCCGGAACGTCATTTTTTTTCCGGCTGAACGTTTTGATGATAATAATTTCAGTTCTTTTAACGGAAAGTTTTTATCTTCCAGTGTTTTTAGTATCTGCTCTCCAACCGCTCCGGTTGCTCCCAAAACGGCTACTGAATATCCTGTTTCTTCTGCCATGAATGATTAACTCCTTCCAGCTTCCTGTCAAAGTATTGTAATCTGTTTTCTATTAACGTCTATTGTAACATAATAGATGGAGCTTGAAGAAGCAACCACGGTGACAGCTTAATCATTGAATTTTTCTACGATAACCGGCTGATACTGACGACCAGAAAGAGCTTCTTCCAATGTTGCAGCGATATCTTCCATTCTGGCAACCAGTGATGTCGGTTTTCCCGCAGGATTATCCTGGCCGAACGGTACGAAGTAAATATTTTTGGCATTCATCAGTTTCATGATATTTCCCCCGTTTAATCCAAGCGCGTCATTGGTAGAAATCGCAAGAACCACCGGATTGCTGTTGCGCAGCGTTGCCTTGGCTGCCATCAATACGGGGGAATCAGTGACGGCATTGGCGAAACGGCTGATCGAACTCCCGGTCATGGGAGCGATGAGCATGGCATCCAGCGGTTTTTTCGGGCCGAACGGTTCTGCTTTGACAATCGAATCCGCGATATCTTCTTTCCCGGAGGCAGTTTTAATTTCATTCAACCATTTTTCCGCCGCTCCGAATTTGGAATCTGTTTTCAGTACGGTTGAAGTAATGACCGGATAGATATCAGCACCTTTTTCCCGGAGCTGCCTCATATAGGGAATAGCTTCTTCCAGCGTGCAGTGCGATCCGGTCACTCCGAATCCAATTTTTTTGTTTTCAAAAGGCAGCATACATTACGCCTCCTTTATCTTCTCGTTTTCTCCCAGCTGCTGCAGGAGAACTCTGCCGAGAATACGTCCGGCTGTTTTTGGGGCAGTCTTTCCGGGAATTCCGGGAGTCCGGAGCGCATGAATGCCTTTTTCTTCAGCATATCTAAAATCTGTCCCCCCCGGCCGGGAAGCGATGTCAATGATCAATGTACGTACCGAAACACGCCGCAGGATCGTTTTCGTTAAAAGGAGGGCCGGAATCGTATTAATGCATATATCGGCACGCTCAACAGCCTCCGCCAACGCATCAAGGTCGAAAACAGAGTGTCCTGAAGTCTCCGCCCTCGCTTTTTCTAAGGGATCTGACGTCCCTGCTTCTGTATATGCACCCAGCGCGGAAAAAGTGTCAGCTATCACGCTCCCTGTGCGGCCGAAACCAAGAATCACAACGCGGGAGTGGTGGATGGTATGGTTTGTTTCCTTTATCGCTGTGAGTAAGACCCCTTCTGCTGTCGGGACGGCATTATATATCGCTGCTTCTTCTTTTTCCAGGAGAGCGGTATACGTTCTTTCCGCCCTTTTCATCAATTGATCCGCTTCTTTGGTGGACACGCCTGTACAGATCAAGGTTTCCGGAGACAGCCGCTGTAACCAGCCGCACTCTATCTTCAGCGGAGCATCCGCATATGGTGCTTCCACAGTCCACTCCCGGCCGATACCTCCTGCCGGGAACACGACGGCGTCCAAGCTCTCCCATGCCGGTTCTTGGCCCGTGCGATATATGCTTATGCCATCCTGCATATCAACCAATTCCGCAAAGCCAAGCATCGATACGGTAAAACCGTGTTCCATCAGAAAGCCGGCGGTTTCGATCTGTCTTTCATCTCCTCCGGCGAGCAGTACTTCCTTTTTCATGAACCGCGCCGCCTCCCTTTCCCTCATTTCGTTCTCTATGTATCCTATGACCGGACGTAGAATGGGTGAGACGATCAGACTATCTTTTTAAACCGTAAAAAAAGAGCTGTACCTTTTTGATACAGCTCCCGTGTGTAGTTTAATTTTTTCGATCGAAATACCGTTTATCCGTATCCATGATCAGAACGTCCTCACCGATTTTTATAATATCTTCCCATGGAAATCTCCAGCCGCCTGCTTTTTTTCGAAACGGAGAAGACAAGATAACCAGTTCCCTGATCTGTCCGCTGTTCTCATCAAACACAAGATCAATCTGCCCCGGCAGTCCGAGCTTTTTTGCCTGGTTACCGTCCACGATCTCTTTTTGGGACATATCACTTAACAGCACGTGAACCATCCTCCTTCCAGATCGTTCATGAATGGGAACTTTCCTGTAAAACGGAAGGAAGCACACCGCTTTTTGTAATATAGGAAAACGCATAATCATCTCCGAAAATGGAAGACGCTGTATTCTGGATATCTTCCGGACGGACAGCTTCCAGCCGGTTCACCACGTCATCGAGCGTCCGGTGCCTGCCGAGCAGCAGCTCATTTCTGCCATTTCTGGACATGCGGCTGCTTGTGCTTTCCAAACCGAGCATCAAATTTCCTTTCAACTGTGCTTTCCCATTTTCCAGTTCTTTGTCCGTCAATCCGTCCACAGCAATTTCTTTCACGGTCTTCAAAACAGCGTCCATCGCTTCTTCCTGCTGGTCCATGCCGGTTCCGGCATAAATAGTGAGCAGCCCCGTGTCGAGAAACGGAACATGGAAAGAAAACACTGAATACGCCAGTCCTTTATCTTCACGGATCCGCTGAAACAGACGGCTGCTCATACTGCCGCCGAGCGCATTGTTCAATAACATCAGAGGATACGTACTCTCCTCATCCATGGCCGCCCCGGGAAATCCGATACAGAGATGGGCCTGTTCTGTTTCTTTCGGGATGCCTTTTTTGCCGGGCAGAAATATCGGTTTCTGGAGTGTCTGCTCCCGTGATCCCGGAAAAAGCCCGCCGAACAATGCTTCCAGATATTCCAGCAGTCCTCCTGTGTCATTTCCGGCAGCTGAGATAACAATGTTTCCTGCTGTATAATATCGTTCCATGTAATCAAGCAGCCCTTCCCTTGTAAAGGCGCGTACCGTATCTTCCGTTCCGAGAATCGGGCGTCCCAGCGGATGACTGCCGAACGCCTCCCGGTCCAGATAATCATGGATCACATCATCAGGCGTATCTTCCACCATTTTGATTTCCTCCATGATGACCTGTCTTTCCTTTTCGATTTCTTCAGGGTCAAAACGGGAGTGAAACAGCATATCGGCAAGCACCGATAATGCCTTCTCTGTATGTTCATCGAGCACTTTGGCATAAAAACAGGTATATTCTTTGGACGTGAACGCATTGACCTGCCCGCCGATTTTATCAAAGCTCTCTGCGATCTCTGCAGCGGACCGGTTTTTTGTCCCCTTAAAAAACATATGTTCCAGAAAGTGCGATATACCATTTTCTTCTGCGGTTTCATACCTGGACCCCGTACCGATCCAGATTCCGATCGTCATGGAGCGCACGGTTGGAATATGTTCGGTCACCACCCGCAGCCCGTTTGACAGCCTGTTTCGTTCCATCAACAAGATTCCTCCTTCTCCGTTGCACCTATCCATCAATGCGGGTTTCATCCAGTACGCCCGACACAGTGTCCAGGCGTATTCCCTCTGCCTTGATTTTTTGTATCATATCTTTTAAACCGGCGGATGCTGCAGCAGTAGGATGCATTAATATCAATGAACCATTATCGACCTTTGATGCCGTCCGGGAGGCCATCGCTGCAGGATCCGGATCTTTCCAGTCCACCGTATCGACCGTCCAGAGGATGGTATGCATGCCGAGGGCGTCAGCTGTTTCCACCACTTCATCGTTATAACTGCCCGACGGCGGGGCGAACAGTTCCGGTTCTTCAGATAATACTGCTTTCAGAACTTCATCCGTCTGTGTCAGTTCCCGCTTTATGTCTTCTTTGCCGGAAGCAGCCAGATCAGGGTGCGAAAACGCGTGGCTGCCGATTTCATGGCCTTCTTCTTCGATCATTTTAGCGGATCTGGGCTGATTCTGCACCCACCGTCCTTCGAGAAAAAAGGTCGCCTTTACCTTTTCTTCCCGAAGAATTTTGAGAAGGCGGGGAATGTAACGGTCTCCCCAGGATACATTAATCATCAGCGCTGCTGCCGGCTTGGCCGGGTTTCCTTTATAAACCGGAGCTGGCGGAAGGTCACGGAGGTGTACCTGCGGAGGAATCTGCTCGATGACTAATTCATCCTCCCGGAATTCGTCCTCCTCCTTCATTGCTTCAAACGAAGCCTTCATGTTCACCATCCTGCCGTTATAGCCGGGAACAGCCTTCCACACTTTATCGATCACCGCATCACGGGGCGGTTCATTTAGTTCGTCAGCGGCTTCTTCCAGTTTCTCATAGATGGAACCGCCCGGTGAATCCGCAGATACCGGAGCAGACTCTTCCTTATGTATCGAAAACACCGTATGATACGGCAGGCTCTTCTCCAAAATGATAATCAAAATAAGCAGAAAGAAAGGCAAGGAAAGCAGCACCTTTTTCATGATATCTCCCTCCTGCTTGTACAATATGATCACAAGAGCAGGAGTTAGAACATGAAAAAGAACTTGGCATCCGCCAAGTCTTTCCTTCCTGCCGATCGTTTAGTTTTGATTCTGCTCGTTCAAAAGCGCCTTTCTGGACAGGTTCACTCGTCCCTGATTATCAATTTCCGTTACCTTCACAAGAATTTCATCTCCGATCTGCACGACGTCTTCGACTTTATTCACACGTTCTTCCGCCAGCTGGGAAATATGGACAAGCCCGTCTTTGCCTTTGAAAATTTCCACAAACGCGCCAAATTTCTCAATGCGTTTCACTTTGCCGAGATACGTCTCGCCGACTTCGACTTCCCGGATCAGGTCTTCGATCTGTTTTTTCGCGTTATCATTGGCAGCCGCATCTGTCGATGAAATATAGACCGTGCCGTCCTGTTCAATATCGATCTTCACACCCGTATCTTCAATGATCTGGTTGATCGTTTTGCCGCTTGGCCCGATCACGTCCCGGATTTTATCCGGAGAAATCGACATGGTTAGAATTTTCGGTGCATATTCAGACAGTTCACTTCTCGTCTCGCTAATAGCCGAAAGCATATTCTCCAGCACTTTCAGTCGTGCGCTCCGTGCTTTTTCCAGTGCGTATTCAAGCACTTCCCGGTTGATGCCGGCTATCTTAATGTCCATCTGCAGAGCGGTCACGCCCTCTTCTGTTCCGGCTACTTTAAAGTCCATGTCACCAAGCGCATCTTCCATTCCCTGAATATCAGTCAGAACCGTAAGGTCTTCTCCCTCTTTCACAAGCCCCATTGCAATTCCTGCCACCGGTGCTTTAATTGGGACACCGGCATCCATCATGGCAAGAATGCTGGCGCAGATACTGGCCTGCGATGTCGATCCGTTGGACTCCAGCACTTCCGATACGAGACGGATTGTATATGGAAAGTCTTTTTCCGGCGGGATGACCGGTTCAAGGGCCCGCTCCCCGAGCGCACCGTGGCCAATTTCCCGGCGTCCCGGTCCACGCATCGGACCTGTTTCCCCGACGCTGAAGGAAGGAAAATTGTAATGGTGCATGAACCGCTTTGATTCTTCCATGCCGAGGCCGTCCAGTACCTGCACATCGCCGAGAGGACCAAGTGTGCATACACTGAGCGCCTGCGTCTGGCCGCGTGTGAACAAGCCGGAACCGTGGGTGCGCGGCAGCAGCTGTACCTGGGAGGCAAGATTTCTGATATCTTCAGGTCCTCGTCCATCCGGACGAATCTTTTCTTCCGTGATAAAACGCCGGAATTCTTCTTTTTCAATATTCTTCAGTATCTCATTTACATCGTCCTGCTCTTCTTCATCAAACTGCTCCATAACAGCTTCTTTTGCTTCATCCACCGCCTGCTCGCGCGATTTTTTTTCTTTTACGAGGACGGCTTCCTTTAAGCGTGCTTCCCCGGCTTCACGGACTCTTTCAGCAAGCTCTTCTGCCGGCTGTTTCAGCTCAATCTCCATCTCTTCGCCGGTGCCGGCCTGGGCTGCAATATCCTCCTGGAATGCCACAAGGCGCTTGATTTCTTCATGACCGAACATGATCGCTTCGAGCATATCTTCTTCCGGTACTTCAGAAGCGCCGGCTTCCACCATATTAATTGCATCTTTTGTTCCGGCAACGGTTAATTCAATATCGCTTTTCTCTTCCTGTTCAACCGTTGGATTAATAACAAATTCCCCGTCCACTCTGCCTACCTTGACACCGGCGACAGGTCCGGAAAAAGGAATGTCCGAAAGAGTAAGTGCCAGCGATGAACCAAGCATCGCCGCCATCTCCGAAGAGCAGTTCTGGTCCGAACTCATTACCATGCTCACAACCTGCACTTCATTCCGGAAACCGTCCGGAAACAGAGGGCGGATCGGCCGGTCGATCAGACGGCTTGTCAGCACCGCTTCATCACTGGGACGCCCCTCCCTTTTAATAAAGCCTCCAGGTATTTTTCCCGCCGCATAAAGACGTTCCTCATAATTCACGGTCAGCGGAAAAAAGGGAAGGTCTTTCGGGCTGTCGGAAGCGGTGGCGGTGGAGAGCACAGCCGTATCTCCGTACCTTACCATCACAGCACCGTTTGCCTGTTTGGCAAGCTGACCGGTTTCGATCGTTAATTCCCTCCCGGCCCAGTCAAATGTAAATGTCTGCATATTCTGTTCCATCTCCAAAGGATCTTCCTCCTGTACAATAATAATCTTTACGTAAAGTGTATCCTTCTGCCTCTTATTTTACAATCCGGCCATGGAGGAAGAAAAGTTTATGGTTCCTTTTCCTCCCCGCGTGAACGGCAGATCGAAGGCTGCAGCATGAGCAGGACAGCGATGTCGTAAACAGCCGCCCCGCACCTTTTTATATCAATAACAAAAAGCGGGATTACTCCCGCTTTTCGCTCTTTATCGACGCAGACCAAGCTTGTTAATAAGATTGCGGTATCTTGTAACGTCCTTTTTCCGCAGAAAGGTAAGCAGGTTACGGCGTTTACCTACCATTTTCAGAAGGCCGCGGCGGGAATGATGGTCCTTTTTGTGATCCCGCAAATGCTGGTTTAATGATGTAATCTGCTCTGTAAGGATAGCTACCTGTACTTCCGGAGATCCGGTATCATTATCATGCGTCTTGAACTCCTTAACAAGTTCCTGTTTTCTTTCGATTGTTAATGCCATGACTGGCACCTCCTTTTTCTTTTATAACCGCCGATTCCCCAGTCATACGCCGGAGGAACGTCTTGACCGAGCAATGGCTGGCTTCCTTGTTACAGTCACTAGAATACCGGTTTTTGAGGCAGAATGCAAGAGAAGATTTTTGTTACACCCGGGGGACATCAGGATCTTTGGCGAGTACGGCACGGGCTTTTTCTGTATCCTGGTTCATTTCTTCTATCAATGCTTCCACGCTGTTAAACTTTTCTTCTCCGCGGATAAATGTGTAGAAACAAACTTCCACGTTCCGGCCGTAGATATCATCGTCAAAGTTAAAAATGTACACTTCAATCACCGGCTCGTCCGGTAAGTCATCATGAAATGTAGGATTGAATCCGATGTTGGATACTCCATCCAGCCATTCATCCCCGAGCTTCAGCCGGACAGGATACACACCGGCTGCGGGTATGACATAGGGATGCTGCGTTTTGATATTGGCTGTTGGAAATCCGATCGTCCGTCCCCGCTGTTCCCCGCTTTCTACGATACCACGGACACTGTAGGGACGTCCCAGCAGATGATTGGCTCTCTCTATATGCCCTGACTGAATATATTCTTTAATTCTGGTGGAGCTGATTTTTTCACCGTCGTCCGCAATCTCCCGCACCACTGTCTGTCCGAACCGGCTGCGGGAATGAAACGGGAGTGTTTCCATCGTACCTTTTCCCAGGCGTCCGTAAGAGAAATCAAACCCTGCCACGACATGAACGACTTCGAGCGGGAGAAGGTAGCGGTCGACAAATTCCTGTGGTTCCTGGGACGCAAAAGACGCATCAAACTGCACAACAAACAGGTAGTCCGGCCCTTCGTGCTGCAGGCACTCCTCTTTGTGTGGAAGCGGCGTAATGTAAGCCATGCTGTCTTCTTTTGTTTCCGGTGAAAGAACCACTTTGGGGTGAGGATGAAACGTCATCACTCCGAGCGCGCACTTTTTTTCAGCTGCAATCTCTGCTGCTGTCCGGATCACTTCCTGGTGACCGGTATGCACGCCGTCAAAATAACCGATCGCAAGCACCATCTCCGGAAACGAAGCAGAAAGTTCTTTTTGTTGTGAAAGATAAAAGGTTTGCAACGGTTTTCACCTGCCGATCATGAATTTCCTGAAGAAGGATGCTGTCCTGCAGGTTCCAGCATCGTTTTCGGTTTAATAAGTCCGGGCTTTTGTGGATGGTTTTCGTACACGGCAATGGCCCTGCCTTGATACAGAAACACAAACGGAGGATCTTCCGCCCCTTCTTCTTTACGAAGCAGACCTCCGTTCCGAACCTTTTCCGCCGTCTTTACAGACGCTTCCACGAAAGGAAGGTGCTGGAGCGCTTCTTCCACAGACAAGCCTGTCTCTTCAAGCTTCCCATTCTCTTTTATCTCTTCCAGCTGCTCCAATGTAAAACAGTCCTTTTCTTTCACCGGTCCGGAACGTGTCCGTTTCAAATCGGACATATGAGCAGGGCTGCCGAGAGCACGTCCGATATCTACAGCCAGGGTGCGTATGAATGTTCCTTTGCTGCACGCTACGCCGATCCAAAACGAGGCAGTCTGTCCATCGGAAGTAATCGATCTCGGAAGGTACTGCAGCGAGTAAATATCGATGTCGCGCATGGGCCGTTCCACTACTTTTCCTTCGCGCGCGTATTCATACAGTTTTTTTCCGTTTACTTTTACGGCCGAATACATCGGAGGAAGCTGCTTCTGTCTGCCCAGAAAGGATTGCAGTGTATCGTTTATGCTTGGTTCCGAAGGAGGAGCTCCCAGCTCCTTCTGCTCTGTGATCTCTCCTCCGGCATCTTCGGTGGAGGTGGCATATCCGAGTGTGATCCGTGCCTCATACTGTTTCCAAAAATCGGTCATGTAGTCTGCGATTTTCGTTGCTCTGCCGATACAGACCGGCAGCACTCCTTCTGCATCAGGATCCAGCGTACCGGTGTGGCCCGCTTTTTTCACCCCATACAGGCGCCGGATACGGTCCACACAATCGTGGGAGGTTAATCCACGGTTTTTATAAAGGGGAATGACCATGTCTTCCATATGTATACCACCCTTTTTCAGAACAGGAAAAAGGCTTGAGCGGCCCAAGCCTTTTACTCCTGATGTTCTTCATTCAGTTCTTTCAGCAGACGCTCAATCCTATTGCCGTAATCAATGGATTCATCAAAATGAAAAGAGATGTCCGGCGTTTTCCGAAGGTGGATACGGCTGCCGATTTCACTTCGTATAAAGCCGCGTGCTTTCTGGAGAGCTTTGATGGTATCTTCCTGATCTTCCTCGTTGCCAAGTACCGTGACAAACACACTGGCCTGCTGCAGATCGCCGGTCACATCGACTCCTGTCACCGTGACAAACTGAACACGAGGGTCTTTTACTTCCCTGGCGAGGATATCAGCCATTTCCTTTTTAATCTGTTCTCCTACACGGTCCGCTCTGACGTTGCTCATGTGATATTCCTCCTTTCTAGAACCACTCAAATTCGGTTATGGTGCGTTCCAGTTCCGGATGCCGGTCAATCAATTCCATGGCTTTCTGCAGCTCCTGTTCCACGACGATACGGTCCCGGTTCACGGATACGATGGTAAATGCCGTCCGCTGCCAGAGATCGTGATGATCCATTTCAGCAGCGGCTGCATTCAGCTTCTGTTTCACTCTGGTTGTCACACTTTTGACAACAGCCCGTTTTTCTTTCAGGGAGCGTGCTTCATAAATGAAACATTCGCAGTGAAGGGCTCCGATCATGCCGGCTTAACTTCCTCCATTACATATGCTTCAATGATGTCGCCTTCTTTAATGTCATTGAATTTTTCGATGGTTATACCGCACTCGTATCCGGACTGTACTTCTTTCGCATCGTCCTTATACCGTTTCAGGTCATTGATTTTTCCTTCGTGGATGACCACCCCGTCACGGATCACACGGATATTAGAGTCTCTTGTGATCTTGCCTTCCGTTACATAGCTTCCCGCGATGGTACCGATACGTGATACTTTAAATAGCTGGCGCACTTCGACCTGGCCGATTACTTTTTCCTGATAGACAGGATCAAGCATGCCTTTCATGGCCGATTCGATCTCCTCTATAGCATCATAAATAACACGATGGAGGCGGATGTCTACTTTCTCGGACTCAGCTGTCCGTTTCGCATTGGCGTCCGGACGGACATTGAATCCAATAATAATCCCATTGGAAGCGGAAGCAAGGATGACATCGGATTCTGCAATGGCTCCTGCTCCGGCATGAATGATGTTGACTTTCACACCCTCCACATCAATCTTTTCAAGTGAACCTTTTACAGCTTCAACAGACCCCTGCACGTCAGCTTTGACAATAACATTGATTTCTTTCATTTCATTTTCCTGAATCTGGCTGAAGAGATCATCAATGCTGACTTTCGCCGTCTGGCTCCGTTCTTCTTCGCGGGCTCTTACAGCGCGGGCTTCGCCAAGCTGCCGGGCTTTCTTTTCATCCTGGAACTGCACAAACTGATCACCTGCGAGCGGCACCCCGTTCAGTCCGGTGATTTCAACCGGGGTGGACGGGCCTGCCGATTTCACCCGTTTGCCTGTATCGCTCACCATGGCCCGGATTTTACCGTACGTATTGCCGACTACAAGCGGATCGCCGACATTCATGGTACCTTCCTGAACAAGCAGGGTGGCCACTGGTCCGCGTCCTTTATCCAGTTCGGCTTCCACCACGGTTCCACGTGCCCGTTTGCCGGGGTTGGCTTTCAGCTCTTCCACTTCTGCTACGAGCAGAATCATTTCAAGCAGTTCATCCAGTCCCTGGTTGTTAATGGCAGATACGTTCACAAATATAGTGTCTCCGCCCCATGCTTCCGGCACCAGTTCAAATTCGGTAAGCTCCTGCATGACACGGTCCGGATTTGCGCCTTCCTTATCCATCTTGTTAACGGCAACGATAATTGGCACTTCCGCTGCTTTCGCGTGGTTGATTGCCTCTTTTGTCTGCGGCATCACACCGTCATCGGCTGCAACCACGAGAATCGTAATATCGGTGACCTGGGCGCCGCGGGCTCGCATGGTAGTGAAGGCGGAGTGACCCGGTGTATCAAGAAATGTGATTCTCTTATCGTTTTCTTTCACCTGATACGCGCCGATGTGCTGGGTGATTCCTCCTGCTTCTCCTTCCGTCACTTTCGTATGGCGGATCGAATCAAGCAGCGTCGTTTTACCGTGATCGACATGGCCCATAATGGTAACAACCGGAGGACGTTCTTCGAGCGATTCCGGATCATCATGTTCCACCTGAAGGTCGAGATCAAGTTCGTCGACTTTCACTTCTTCCTCAACGTCTACATTGTAATCACCTGCGATCAATTCGATGGATTCCTTTTCCAGGTCTTCATTAATCGTAGCCATTACCCCAAGGTTCATCAGCTTTTTAATGATTTCCGAAGATTCCTTGTTCAGCTTATCCGCCAGCTCTCCGACGGTCAGAGTGCCGGTGAAAGTGATTTTTTCCGGAGTGGGGGCCTGCTGTTTACGCTTCTGGCCGCCGCTGTTCTTTTTATTCTTTTTGCCTTTGTGCTGGTTGTTCTGGTTGTTCTGTTTTTTATTTTTCGGCTGGTTCTGGTTCGGCTGATTCGGCTTTTTCCGATTCCCCTGGCTTTGGTTATTACTGCGTGCGCCCTGCTGATTATTATTTCCCTGGTTACTGTTTGCGGATTCTTTTTTCTGTCCGCCGCCATTGTTCGACGGTGCATCCTGTTTTTTATTTTTCCCTTCCAGCTTCGCAATGGTGTCGTCATCAATCACCGACATATGATTGGAAACCGGTATATCCATATTTTTCAGTTCATTCACTACTTCCTTACTGGATTTATTGACTGTTTTGGCGTATTCATAAATTCTCATCTTACTCATTAAGCATAACCTCCACCTTTATTCATCCAGCATGGTCATCAGCCTTTCTGCGAAACCTTTATCTGTTATGCCGACAAGCACCCGGCTTTCTTTGCCGACGGAGGCGCCGAGCTCCTGCCGGTTTCCGGTGATATAGAACGGGATCTGATAATAGCTGGATTTATCTTTAAATTTTTTTTTCGTATTCGGTGAAGCATCCCCGGCAATAAGGACAAGAAACAGAGAACGGTTTCTGATTCCATCCAAAACGACTCCCTCACCTGTTTTCACTCTGCCTGCCTTAGCGGCAAGACCCAAAAACGAATAGATCGATGCTGTCATCGTTTTATTCCTTTCTTTCTTTCCTCCAGCAGACGGTCATAATCTTCTTCGGTTACCTTGATGTTCAAATGACGGGATAGAGCATCTTTACGTTTGGCCTCCAGAAAACACTCTTCGCTGTTTGTAATATAGGCGCCGCGGCCGTTCTTTTTTCCGCCGGGATCCACGAACACTTCACCTTCCGGACTTCTCACCACCCGGATCAGCTCTTTTTTTTCAGCGGTGCTTCCTGTGACAATGCATTTTCTTATCGGCTTTTTTTTCTTCGCCATCCTCTCTCCCTTTCTGACATCAATATTCTTCCTCTATGTCGTCTTCGTCTTCAGGCTCCTCCTCTTCGGTATCCGCCTGGAAAAGGTCATCGTCCTCTTCAGCATCGTCTTCCTGCCCTTCTGCCGGAAGCGTTCCGCGGGCTCCGTAGGAAGGATTTTCAGGGTCATATAAGCCGCTTTCAAGTGCTTCGGATTCACTCTTGATATCAATCTTCCAGCCGGTCAGTTTCGCGGCCAGCCTTGCATTCTGTCCACGTTTGCCGATCGCAAGAGACAACTGGTAATCCGGTACGATGACCAATGTGCTTTTATCCTCTTCATCGACTTTCACATCCAGTACTTTGGAAGGGCTTAAGGCGTTGGTAACATATTCAAACACATCGTCGGAATAATGAACAATGTCTATTTTTTCGCCTTTCAGCTCATTCACAATCGTCTGTACCCGCTGCCCTTTCGGCCCTACACAAGAACCGACCGGATCGACTTCCGGATCTTCGGCATATACCGATATTTTGGAACGGTCCCCGGCTTCACGGGCCACGGAAAGAACTTCCACGGTACCATCATAAATCTCCGGAACTTCCAGTTCAAACAATCGCTTCAACAGTCCCGGATGAGAACGGGAAATCAGAATCTGAGGCCCCTTTGTCGTCTTTTCCACCTTTGTAATATACACTTTCAGGCGGTCATTGTGGCGGTAGGATTCATTGGGCATCTGCTCGCCCTGCGGAAGCAGAGCTTCCACCTTGCCCAGATCCACATAAATAAACCGGTTATCCTGGCGCTGGACGATACCGGTCATGATATCTTCTTCGCGGTCGATAAAATCAGAATAAATGATACCCCGTTCTGCTTCCCGGACGCGCTGTGTTACGACCTGTTTAGCCGTCTGAGCGGCGATTCTGCCGAAATCTTTCGGCGTGACCTCCAGTTCCACGACATCATCCAGTTCATAATTCGGGTCGATCTCCCCGGCTTCTTCCTGCGATATTTCCAATCTCGGATCAAATACCTCTTCGACAACCTCCTTGCGGGCAAATACGCGGATGGTGCCGTCGTCCCGGTCAATATCGATCCGCACATTCTGGGCTTGGTTGAAATTCCGTTTGTAGGCGGAAATCAAGGCAGCTTCTATCGCCTCGATAATAATTTCCTTTTCGATTCCTTTATCTGTTTCCAATGTGGACAGGGCGTCCATAAAATCACTGTTCATGAGTATCGGTTTCCCCCTTCACACCGGCTGCGGGTCTCATCTTACTGCCGGGGTCTGTTAAAATTGGATCGCAAGTCTTGCTTTGGCCACCTTGTCATATGGCACATGACGAGTGGCGGTTTTTTGTTTGTCCTGTGTTTCAATCGTAAGCCAATCTTCATCAAAAGCTGCAAGGGTTCCTTCAAAAGCTTTTTCGCCGTCCACCGCTTCATAAGTCGTTACATATACATGCTTTCCTACAGCACGGGAGAGGTCCTTTTTTGTTTTCAATGGACGTTCGGCCCCCGGGGATGACACATCCAGATAATACGCACCCTGGATCATATTTTCCTGATCCAGCGCCTCGCTCAGTTTTTCACTGACATTGCTGCAGTCTTCAATATCGACACCGTTTTCCCCGTCAATAAAAACTTTAAGAAACCAGTGCTTTCCTTCTTTTTTATATTCAATATCAACAAGCTCCAGGCCCATCTCTTCAATGAGGGGCTCTGCGAGCTCAGCTGCCTGGTCTTTAATCCTGTTACTCATCGCCTGCCTCCTTTACTGCGCTGACATAGCTTTCCCGGTATTCCACATCTCTTTCTCCACCGGTTCAAAACCAGATCCGGCGGGCAAAACGAAAGAGTGGGCTGCAACCCACTCTTCTCCGGACGTGCTTATTCGAGGTATCTGTTTCAAATCTTACCACAGTGTTCCGGTAAATGCAAGATAACCCTGCCTCTTCAAAACAGGGAGAGCTGGTTCGATTCCGGGAGTCCGTCCAGACAGCCGTGCAGATCAAGATGCTCAATAACCGTTTTGGTTGCCCTGCTGCGCTGCTGAAGGTCTTCTTTGGAGAGAAATTCACCGTCGGCGCGCGCTTTCACAATGTTGGCGGCGGCATTTGTGCCAACCCCGTCCAAAGAATCAAACGGAGGAATCAGACTGTCCCCGTCGACGACGAATTCACTCGCTTTGGAACGGTACAGGTCCACTTTCTGGAAAGAATACCCCCGTTCACACATTTCCAGAGCCAGTTCGAGCACGGTAACCAGACTTTTTTCCTTAGGAGAAGCTTCCAGACCTTTTGCCTGGATTTCTTGAATTCTTGACCGGATCGAAGCACCACCTTTTACCATCGTCGGTATTTCAAAATCACCGGCACGCACCGTAAAATACGAAGCATAGAAAAGGATGGGATGATGGACTTTAAAGTAGGCAATACGGACAGCCATTAATACATACGCTGCTGCGTGGGCTTTTGGAAACATATACTTGATTTTCAGGCAGGACTCAATATACCAGTCCGGTACTCCGTGGTTCTTCATTTCCTCGACCCATTCCTCTTCCAGTCCTCTTCCTTTCCGGACAAACTCCATGATTTTAAACGCCAGCGAGTGCTCGACGCCCTTATAAATCAGATAAACCATAATGTCGTCACGGCATCCGATGACATCTTTAAGCTCACACGTACCGCTCCGTATTAATTCATCAGCATTGCCGAGCCAGACATCAGCTCCGTGCGAAAGCCCGGAAATCTGCACCAGTTCGGAAAACGTGGAAGGGTTCGTTTCTTCCAGCATCTGACGGACAAACCGCGTTCCAAATTCAGGAATCCCATACGTCCCCGATTGACAAAGGATTTGTTCCGGTGTCACTCCAAGGATTTCCGGCCCGCTGAAAATTTTCATGACATTTTCATCATCAACTGGTATATCGTTCGGATCAATGCCGCTTAAATCCTGAAGCATACGGATCACAGTTGGATCATCGTGCCCGAGGATATCCAGTTTCAACAGATTGTCATGGATGGAATGAAAATCGTAATGGGTTGTTTTCCATTCCGAATCCTTATCATCGGCAGGGAACTGGATAGGGCTGAAATCATGAATATCGTATTCATCCGGCACAACGATAATGCCTCCGGGATGCTGGCCGGTTGTCCGTTTCACTCCGGTGCAGCCGGAGACGAGCCGGTCGATTTCCGCCCCCCGGTAATACGCGTCCAGGTCATTCTGATATCCTTTCACGAAACCGTACGCGGTTTTATCCGCCACGGTGCCGATCGTTCCTGCACGATAGACGCGATCTTCACCAAACAGCTCTTTCGTATAATTGTGGGCATATGGCTGATAATCCCCGGAAAAGTTCAAATCAATATCAGGTACTTTATCTCCCTTGAATCCTAGAAAGGTTTCAAAAGGAATGTCATGCCCGTCCTTCTGATACGTCGTCCCGCAGTTCGAGCAAGGTTTTTCCGGAAGGTCAAACCCGGAGCCGACCGAGCCGTCATTGAAGAACTCAGAATGGCAGCAGGACGGACACACATAATGCGGAGGAAGCGGGTTCACTTCGGTGATGTCGGTCATAGTTGCTACAAATGAAGAACCGACCGACCCCCGCGATCCGACAAGATACCCGTCTTCCAGCGACTTTGTCACGAGTTTCTGGGATATTAAATAAATGACGGCAAAACCGTGGCCGATAATGCTTTCCAGTTCTCTTTCAAGACGTTGTTCCACGATATCCGGCAGTTCTTTCCCGTAAATGCGTTGTGCTTTGGTATAACACATATCCCGGATTTCCTGGTCGGACCCTTCAATGTTCGGCGTATACAAATCGTCCGGCACCGGTTCCAGGTGTTCTATCTGCTGCGCCAGCCTGTTCGGCGTATGAATGACAACTTCCGCCGCTTCGTCCTCTCCGAGAAACGAAAAGCTTTCCAGCATTTCCTGTGTCGTTCTAAATGGTACATCGGGCAGCGTCTGCTTATTGAGCGGATTCGCACCGCCCTGGGAAGCAATCAGGATTTTCCGGTAAATATGCTCTTCCGGTTCAATATAATGGGCGTTTCCGGTGGCTGCGACCGGTTTTTGGAGCTCTCTGCCGAGCCGGATAATTTTCTGGATAATATCAAGCACCGCATCTTCGCTCTTCACCAGTTCCTTTTCGACCAGATGTGCATAATTCGCGGGAGGCTGCACTTCCAGATAATCATAAAATTCCGCAGCTGATCTGGCATCTTCCCACGATTTCTGCATCATCGTCTCAAACACTTCGCCTTTATCACAGGCTGAACCAACGAGAATGCCATCCCGGTGTTTCTGCAGTTTGGACCGCGGAATCCGCGGCGTCCGGTAAAAGTAATCTACATGCGACAGCGAGACAAGCTGGTATAAATTTTTCAGTCCTTCCTGCGTCTGGGCGATTAACGTGCAGTGGGAAGGACGGAGGCGGTGAAAGTCCCCCTGCCCCATGTTCCGGTTCAAATCCTTGTGGATCGTAAGATTCTGCTGCAGTGCATCTTTCACCATTTTCCAAAGCAGATAACCGGTGGCTTCCGCGTCATAAATGGCACGGTGATGGCTCACAAGCTCGATATCAAACGTTTTGCACAACGTGTTAAGGCGGTGGTTTTTTAAATGCGGATACAGGAACCGGCCCAGTTCCAGCGTATCAATGACTGGATTCGCCGCTTTTTCAAGTCCGGCTTTTTTATATCCTTCATTTAAAAAGCCCATGTCAAAACCGGCATTGTGCGCAACCAGTACGGTATCGCTGCAGAACGCGTGAAAGTCACGGAGAACATCTTCTACTTCAGGCTGATTTTCAAGCATATCATCCGTAATTCCTGTTAAATCCGTAATCGTAGCTGTCAGTTTTTCATGCGGATTGGCAAACGACTCGAACCGGTCGATAATTTCTCCGTCTTTTACTTTCACAGCAGCCAGTTCAATGATCGTGTCATACACGACGGACAATCCGGTTGTCTCGACGTCAAACACAACATATGTATCGTCGGCAAGCGGCCGGTCTGCTTCATTGTAAGCGATCGGTACTCCGTCATCGACAAGATTGGCTTCCATGCCGTACAGCACTTTTACTCCATGTTTCTTTTCGGCTTCATACGCTTCCGGGAAAGACTGCACCACAGCGTGATCCGTAATGGCAACAGCTTCATGGCCCCATTCGGCGGCTTTTTCAATGTAGCCGGATGCCGTGGCGACCGCATCCATCTGGCTCATGACGGTATGAGCATGCAGTTCCACTCTTTTTTCCCCGGACTCATCATGACGCACGGAAGGATCCACCTCTGTCACGTCATTTGCTATCATGACCAGATCACGGACGTACATATCGTTTTGTATGCCGCCGCGAACCTTCAGCCACATCCCTTTTTTAACCGCCTCATACTGCGGGACGTCCTCTTTGTCACGGGAAAACATTTTCACGAGAATAGAATCGGTATAATCCGTGATTTTGAATGTCAGCAGCGTGCGGCCGCTCCGCAGCTCTCTTGTCTCCGCTTCAAATACGTACCCCTGGGCGGTGATGCGCCGTTCCTCGTCTTCAATGGACTCCAGTGGGAGCGGGTCGTCTTTGATCGGATAACCGATCTGCAGTTTCCTTGCAGCCTGTTCCTGTTGGTTCTGCTGTTCCTGTTTCTTTTTCTCCATCATCGCTTCTACGACTTTGGACTGATCTTCCTGTTTCTTTTGTTCTTCGAAACGGGCCACTTCTTCTTCCGATGTCTCCACCGATGCAGCAACTCTGCAGGCAGGAAAACCGAACGACTGAATGATGTCATTCAGCGGTTCCTGAAGCTTTCGTTCCAGCATCGTTCCCTCTGCTTCATTCTTACAGGAAACAAACAGCGTATCATTCTCCACTTCCGGCGCCCCGCCGTTTAAGCGCTGACGCAGATACGGAGCGATGCCTTCCAGACGGGCGGTAATGGAAGGCCAGTACTCCGGAAGATGGTCCAAAGGAAGCGGTGCCGGATCATAAGTAATGGAAAACCGGACAGTGGCAATGTGGCGGAAAGCCTGCAGCATACGTTCCTGCAGACCGGCAAAGACCGTATAGGGCAGATGGCTGTTTAAGATGAAATAGAAGTGCCATGTCTGGCTTTCTTTATTGATGGACAGCTTCTGAATGCTTCCATCCTGCAGATAAGCATGTACCTGGTCTTCGGGCATGCCGATCTGCTCCATCAGAAGCTGGAAACGTTCTTTTCTTATCTGCTCGTCCTCACTCGTCATGGTAACCCCCCTTTCCAGTTACAGCACGACGTCAGCTGAATAATGATAAGAGATAACCGGCAAGACGGTCTGCGTGCACTTCTTCCATATCACCGGTCTGCCTTGTTTTCACTTCCACTATCCCGTCTGCTGCTTTTTTACCGCATGTAATCCGGACCGGCATTCCGACCAGGTCAGCGTCCTTAAACTTTACGCCCGCTCTCTCGTTCCGGTCATCAAACAGAACGTCGTAGCCTGCCTGACGGAGCGTGTCGTAAAGAGATTCACCGAGTTCCATCTGGTCTTCCTGTTTTGCGTTCAAAACGAGAAGGTGCAGGTCAAACGGCGCAAGGGCTGCCGGCCAGCTCAAGCCGTCTTCGTCATGATGCTGCTCAATGACCGCCGCCAGCGTCCGGCTGACACCGATGCCGTAACAGCCCATCAAGAGGGGCCGGGAACGACCGTTTTCATCAAGGTAAGACGCTCCAAGCGCTTCACTGTATTTCGTTCCAAGTTTAAACACGTGACCGACCTCTATGCCTTTGGCGAATTGAATCGTTCCGGTTTCATCGGGTGCAGGATCTCCTTCTTGTACAAAACGGAAGTCCCCGTACTGCTCCACCTTCATATCGCGTTCCGGATGGACATGAAGCAGGTGTGTATCCGCCTCATTCGCCCCGCACACCCCGGAAGAAACACTTTTCACGGCATAGTCCGCCACTACTGTCACATCTTCCGGAACTCCAACAGGGCCGATGAACCCGGATTCTGTGCCAAACAGCTCCCGGATTTCCTCCTCTTCTGCAAGCCTGACCTGTCCGGCATCAAACGTATTCCCGATTTTTATGTCATTCAGCTCATGGTCCCCCCGGCATACAAACAGCACCGGTTTGTCGTCGATCATAAAAAGAACCGACTTGAAGAGTCGTTCCGCCGGCAGGGAAAGATAAGACGAAACATCTTCTATCGACCGCACCTCCGGGGTATGTACTGTTTCCCTCTCTTCTGCGGGACTTCTTAGAGTGTAAACATCCGGAAGGTCGGCAATTTCAAGATTCGCTGCGTAATCGGAAGCATCGGAATAGGCAATCGTATCTTCCCCGACATCGGATAATACCATAAATTCGTGGGTTCCGCCTTTTCCGCCTATCGCGCCCGCATCGGCTTTAACCGCCCGGAAATCAAGACCGCACCGTTTAAATATATTAGAGTAGGCCTCATACATAGAATCATAGCTCAGAGCCAGGCTTTCTTCATCCGGATTAAACGAATAGGCATCTTTCATAATGAACTCCCTGGAGCGGAGCACCCCGAAACGCGGACGACGTTCATCGCGGTATTTGGTTTGAATCTGATACAGATTGACAGGGAGTTTTTTGTAGGAGTTCAGTTCATCACGAACAAGGCTCGTGATCACTTCTTCATGGGTCGGCCCCAGTACAAACTCCCGCTCATTGCGGTCATTTAACCTCATCAGTTCAGGGCCGTAATCGCCGAGACGTCCGGATTCTTCCCACAGCTCCGACGGCTGCACCGCCGGCATGAGAATCTCCTGAGCCCCGCTTTTATCCATTTCTTCCCTGATAATCTCTTCGACGTTATTCAGCACTCTTTTACCGAGCGGAAGATAGGAATAAATACCGGAAGCTGTCTGGCGGATAAGGCCTGCCCGCAGCATAAGCTGGTGACTTGGAATATCTGCACCCTGCGGTATATCCCGTAAGGTAGGATTAAATAAAAACTGCTGTCTCATACGTAAGACCCTCTTTCATCTGTTTTATGATCACTGCCGCCCCGGGCTTTACAGGAAGAAGTTATTAATATCGTTCCAGGTGACGACCAGCATCAGCAGAAATAACAGCGCAAATCCGAAAAAGTGGATCATGCCTTCTTTCTGCGGATCGACCGGTTTGCCGCGGACAGCTTCATAGCCGATGAACAGCAGCCTTCCTCCATCCAGGGCTGGAAGCGGGAGCAGATTGACAATCCCGAGGTTCACACTGATCATGGCCGCAAACTGAATCAGAATTACAATTCCCATGGATGCTGCTTCGCCTGTATAGTTGTAAATGCCGACCGGTCCTGAAACAAAATCAAGCGAAAAATCCCCTGTCACAATCATGCTGAGCGTATCCAGTATCACTGTTGTCACTTCGATAACCTGACCGGCTCCGTACTGTAAGGACCCCAGCGTCGAGTATTCAACAGGCTTATGAACTCCAACTATTCCGACTTCCTGTCCCGAAGCCTCGATAGTACGTGTATCGGTTTCCACCGACGCCATCCGCTGCTCTCCGTCACGGGTAAATTCAATATCGATTTCTTGATCAGGGTATTTCTGAATGACAGATGTCATTTCTCCCCAGTTTTGAACGGATTCTCCGGCAATAGACACGACCTGATCACCTTGCTGCATCCCGGCTTCCTCAGCCGGACTGCCACTTTCAAGTTCGCCGAACTCCGCGTCATTCTGAGGCACGCCGTTGATCAATCCAATCAGCAGAAAAACGACAAAGGCCAGGATAAAGTTCATGAACGGTCCGGCAAATATCGCCAGAGCTTTCCTGAGCGGTGATTTCGAGCGGAACTGTCTATCCAGCGGAGCAATCTGCTCCGGCTGCTCATCCACGATCAGATCACATTTATCATCGACATAAAAGGTCTGCATCTCTTCCTGGTCATCCGTATACGCTTCAATGATAAGGCGGTTTTCCAGGTCAATCCGTTCCACGGAAACGACTTTGGCTTCCGGGTGTTTGGATTTATTGTTCACAATGATCTGTCCTACCTTATCGTCTTCCTGAAAAACCAGTCCTACTTCATAACCCGGTTTGATCTGGACTTCTTCCGGATCCTCTCCCGCCATGCGGACAAACCCGCCAAGCGGCAGAAGACGCACGGTATAAACGGTTTCATTGCGTTTTGTGGAAAATATTTTCGGGCCGAAGCCGATCGCAAACTCCCGGCAGAGAATCCCCGCTTTTTGGGCCACATAAAGATGGCCCCATTCATGAACAGCGACCAGAACCCCGAACATAATGATGACAGCTATAAAAGTATCCACGTTTTTCCCACCTTCATTTTATTCGAGAGCGCACGTACGCTCTTGTCTCTTCATCCGCTTCCAGTATAGACGCAAGGTCCGGCTTTTCCAGCTTCTCATGGTGCTCGAGCGCTTCTTCTATTTTGTCTTCTATAGATAGAAATGGGATCTCGTTACGTAAAAATGCGGAAACTGCTTCTTCATTGGCAGCATTCAGGACAGCCGGCATTGTGCCGCCCTGTCGTCCGGCTTCGTAGGCAAACCGAAGGCAGCGGTACCGGTCGAAATCCGGTTTTGAAAAATGCAGAGCTCCTGTTTCCCATAAGTTTAACCTTTTTGTATCCTCTAATTCAAGCCTTTCGGGATAAGAAAGAGCATATTGAATAGGAACTCTCATATCAGGAGAACCGAGCTGTGCTATCACACTTTTATCCTTGTATTCCACGAGGGAATGAATAATGCTTTCTTTGTGGAGAACGACATCCACCGCATCATAGGGCATATCGAAGAGCCAGCGCGCTTCAATGACTTCAAATCCTTTATTCATCATCGTTGCCGAATCAATCGTGATTTTGGCTCCCATACTCCAGTTCGGATGCTGGAGCGCGTCTTCCACAGACACGCCTTCCAGTTCCTTTCTTGTCTTATCACGGAAACTCCCGCCTGAGGCAGTAAGGATAATCCTTTCCACTTCTGTGCGCTGATTTCCTTCCATGCTCTGCTGAATAGCGGAGTGTTCACTGTCTACCGGAAGCAGGCGCACCTGGTGCTGCTGCGCTTTTTCCGTCACGATATGTCCGGCAGTGACAAGTGTCTCTTTATTGGCGATGCCGATGTCCATTCCCGCCTCTATCGCCTGCAGCGTCGGTTCGAGTCCCATACTGCCGACCACCGCATTCATAAGAAGATCTGCACCCTGTGGTACAGCGGCCGCAATCAGTCCTTCTTTTCCATGGTGGATGACCGTTCCTCCGTCGATTCGTGCACGGAGATAGTCCGCATCTTCTTTTCGTTCGACCGAGGCTGTCCGGGGACGGAATTCCTGTATCTGTTCCATCATTTTATCCACATTTCTGCCCCCGGCAATGGAGAGCACGCGGAAGGAATCCGGATGTTTCCGTACGACATCGAGAGTCTGTCTGCCGATTGAACCAGTAGAACCAATGAGTGCTATATTCTTCATATATCCTCCCGTAACACTAGACGTAAAATATTCCTATCAACCGAAAAACTGTAAAAAATGAAGCACAGGCAGCACAAAAATTAAGCTGTCAAACCGATCCAGGATACCGCCATGCCCGGGGAGCACTTTTCCTGAATCCTTCACTGCATAATGACGTTTCAGCGCCGATTCAACCAGATCACCGAGTTGTCCCGAAATGGAAGTGACGACGATAAAGAGCGTGAATACAAACCATGATTCAAACACCGGAAAAACCTGATGAAACAACAGGCCGATCACTCCAGCGGTCACCACCCCGCCGATAAATCCTTCCACCGTTTTTTTCGGACTGATTTCCGGCCACAGCTTATACCTTCCCCACTGCTTTCCGACAAAAAAGGCTCCTGTATCTGTTGCCCATATAATAAACAATACGAGAAATACAAGAACTAGCCCGTTTTCTTCAATATTCCTCGTTAACAGAAGATGATAAAATCCATACCCGATATAAACGGAGGAAAGAATAACAAAACCGGCTTCGTCAAAGGTGAATGAATTTTTTGTAACAACGGTCAGAGCCAGCAGAAACAAAATCATCATTAAAAAAAGTTCCACTTTCGGAATCCCGGAAAGAAGCGTCGGCTCCAGCCAGGATTCCGGCACGAGCAGAATCCACATAAACAGATAGCTGATCAGTCCCATCATGGAACATGTTTTGATATGTTTCATTTTTAGAAGCTCATGCAAGGCGATAGAGGCCACTCCTGCTACGGCCAGGTTGAACACCCATCCTCCGAGAACCACAACCGTCAAAAAGATGAGAGCTCCTATAATTCCTGTAATCATCCGCTGCTTCATAGTATGTCCCCCATCTAAACGCCGCCGTACCGGCGTTTACGCTGCTGATACCGCTGCACCGCTTCCACTAAATGATCTCCCGTAAAGTCCGGCCATAATACGTCTGTAAACCAGAATTCACTATAAGCCAGCTGCCACAGCATAAAATTACTCAATCGAATTTCTCCGCTTGTTCTTATTAATAGATCGGGGTCCGGTATGTCACGTGTCAGCAGCCGGGAGGACAACAGGGATTCGGTGATGTCGTCAGGCTCCAGACCGCCGTTTTGTATCTCTTCCCCAATATTCCGTACGGTTTCCACCAACTCCTGGCGTCCACCGTAATTCAAGGCAAAATTCAGAATGAGGCCGGTGTTTTTTTCTGTTTCATCTACTGCTCCTTCCACAGCACTACGGGTGTGCGGAGGCAGAAGAGAAGGATCTCCGATGGTTTTTACCTGCACATTGTTTTTCATTAAACGGGGCAGTTCCTTGTCAAGAAAGCGTTCCGGAAGTTTCATCAGAAACTCCACTTCCGGTTTCGGACGTTTCCAGTTTTCCGTAGAAAAAGCATACAGTGTTACATAATGGATACCGATTTCATCCGCTTTTTCCACAACTTCCGTTATCGTTTTCATTCCTGCCCGGTGACCAGCTGAACGCGGCAGCCCTCTGCTCTTTGCCCAACGGCCGTTTCCATCCATGATGATGGCGATGTGGGAAGGGATATTGTCCTGATCAGACAGAAAATGATGATTATCATAATGATTTTTCTTACGGGAGAAAAATTGATCCATTATCAGGACACCAGCCTTTGCTATTGGTAACGTTTCTATGTATATCGTATTCTTTGCGGTACATGCTGTATGCCTGAACCAGGTCGACGGAACAGGCGGATGGTGCAAAAAAACCCTCTAATGGAAAGAGGGTTTTGGTCATGCTTTCATTGTAACGCGAATGACATTAAACTTCCATGATTTCCTGCTCTTTATTCTCCGCTGCTTTATCAATCGCGGCAATGTGCTTGTCTGTCAGTTTCTGCACTTCATCCTGCAGCTTGCGCATATCATCTTCCGGAATATCTCCCTGCTTCTGCTGCTTTTTAAATTCGTCGTTGGCATCCCGGCGGATGTTACGGACAGCCACACGGGCCTCTTCCGCATATTTATTAACGAGCTTACTTAGTTCTTTCCGGCGCTCTTCCGTTAATGACGGAACATTGATACGGATCACATTACCATCATTGTTCGGTGAAAGACCCAGGTCGGCTTTTTGGATGGCTTTGTCAATATCGCCGATCGACGACTTATCAAACGGCGTCACCACCAGCAGGCGGGCTTCCGGAACGGAAATGGTTGCAAGCTGATTGAGCGGTGTCTCCGCGCCGTAATAGTTCACCATGACTTTATCGAGCATCGACGGATTGGCACGGCCGGCCCGGAGCGTGGCCAGTTCTTTATAAAGAGAATCCACGGACTTCTGCATTCGTTCATCGGTTTCTTTTAATTTCTCATTCGCCATTATTCTTTCCCCCTGATGACAGTTCCGATATCTTCACCAAGAACCGCTTTTTTAATATTTCCTTCTTCCATGATCGAAAAGACGAGCAGTGGAATGTCATTGTCCATGCATAATGTTGAAGCTGTCGAATCCATGACATTAAGACTACCGTTTAGTAAGTCCAGATACGTCAGCTGATTATATTTTGTGGCGTTTACATTATGAGACGGGTCGGCATCATAAACACCGTCCACTCTGTTTTTTGCCATCAATATCACTTCTGCTTCAATTTCAGCTGCTCTGAGCGCCGCCGTTGTATCTGTAGAAAAATACGGGTTACCGGTTCCTCCGGCAAAAATAACGACCCGCTTTTTTTCCAGGTGCCGGATTGCTTTACGGCGTATGTAGGGCTCAGCCACCTGCCTCATTTCAATGGAAGTCTGCACCCTTGTCTCCACTTCATTGTCTTCGAGACTGTCCTGAAGGGCAAGAGAGTTCATCACTGTAGCCAGCATTCCCATATAATCAGCCGTGGCGCGGTCCATCCCTTCGGCACTTCCGGCCAGACCTCTCCATATATTCCCCCCGCCGACGACGACGGACACCTCTGCTCCCAATTCTACAATTTCTTTTATCTGGGAGGCAATGGATTGTATCACATTCGGGTCAATTCCATAGCCCTGCTCTCCGGCAAGAGCTTCCCCGCTTAACTTTAAAATAACTCGATTATACTTACCCACATTATACCCCCGTTTCCTATGTAGTATCACGGCTGCACCGTTTATGAAAAATTCCATAAAGAAGGGGCTGTGCGTACTTTTTCACGGATTGCCGCTGCGCTTTTCCCTTCAGCGGCAGAATCCATGAATAAGCTCCGCCTGAAAGCCCCTGTTCTGCTGTATTATTTTTTCGCCTGGGACATAACTTCCTCGGCAAAGTTGTCTTCCTTCTTTTCAATGCCTTCGCCGACTTCATAACGGATGAAGGTCTTCACGGAAATGCCCTTATCTTTAACAAACTGCTCTACTGTCTGATCCGTGTCTTTCACGTACTCCTGATCAAGCAGGCAGATTTGTTCAAAGTACTTGTTCAAACGGCCTTCCACCATCTTCTCCACGATGTTTTCCGGCTTGCCTTCATTCAGTGCCTGCTGCTTGAGAACTTCGCGCTCCTGTTCGGTTTCCTCGGAAGGCACTTCGTCTCTTGAAACATACGACGGCTTGACAGCGGCTACGTGCATCGCAAGATCCTTGGCAACGGTATGATCGGTCGTTCCTTCAACCAGAAGCAGAACGCCAATACTTCCTCCCATATGAAGATATTCACCGAATGCAGCATTGTCATCTTTATGAAGCACCTGAAAACGGCGCAGGGAAATTTTTTCACCGATTTTGGCAATCTGGTCATTAATGTAGCCTTCCAGTGTCGTTCCTTCTTCCACTTCGGAAGCTAGCGCGGATTCCACATCCGACGGTTCGTTTTCCAGCAGAAAGTCAGCCGTTGACTTGACCATATTCTGAAAATGCTCGTTCTTAGCCACAAAGTCGGTTTCCGCATTCACCTCGACAATGACTGCTTTATCGCCGCTGCTCGTTACATACGTAAGACCTTCAGCGGCCACACGGTCCGCTTTCTTCTGTGCTTTGGAAATGCCTTTTTCACGGAGGTAATTCACTGCCTCCTCCATACTTCCATCGGTTTCTGTCAGGGCTTTCTTGCAGTCCATCATCCCTGCACCTGTCTGTTCGCGAAGTTCCTTTACCATGCCGGCTGTAATCGCCATGCCTGATTCCTCCTTTAGTTCAATCATCATTTTTCATCACCGCTTCACCGGTCAAGAAAAAGGGTGAAAAAAGGGCTCCCCCCCTTTTATCACCCTTTGCGGCCGTCAAAAGCACCTGTTCATCTGAACAGCGGATGCTTCTGAAAATCAGGAAAGGCTTTCTTCCCCGCTTTTTTCGGTTTCCTTCTGTGCTTCCGGCTCTGCTTCTCCGCTGGAAGCTTCTTCCGGCTTTTCTGTGCTTTGTACCGGTTCTTCCGCTGCACCCTGGGTTGCTTCAATCACTGCATCAGCCATTTTGGACGTCAAGAGACGAACCGCGCGGATGGCGTCATCGTTACCGGGGATTACTTTATTGATTTCATCCGGATCGCAGTTGGTATCGACGATCGAAATAATAGGAATGTCCAGCTTGTGTGCTTCCGCTACTGCAATCCGTTCTTTGCGCGGATCAATAACAAACATCGCATCCGGAAGTTCGTTCATTTCCTTAATGCCTCCGAGAAACTTTTCAAGACGCTCCATTTCCTTACGCAGAAGCATCACTTCTTTTTTTGGAAGTACATCAAAGGTACCGTCCTCTTCCATTCTTTCGATATCTTTCAGACGTGCAATACGCTTTCGGATGGTCGCAAAGTTGGTCAGCGTGCCGCCGAGCCAGCGCTGGTTGATATAGTACATACCGGAACGCTTCGCTTCGTCACGAACCGAATCCTGCGCCTGTTTCTTTGTACCGACGAAAAGAATTTTGCCTCCGTCTGCTGCAAGATCACGGACATAATTGTACGCTTCTTCTACTTTTTTCACCGTCTTCTGCAGATCGATGATGTAAATGCCGTTTCTCTCTGTAAAGATATAGCGGCTCATTTTCGGGTTCCAACGGCGTGTCTGATGACCGAAGTGCACCCCTGCTTCAAGCAGCTGTTTCATGGATATTACTGCCATTTAAAAATCCTCCTTTGGTTTTTCCTCCGCCTGCTTCGTTTCCAGACAGGACCCGGACACCGGGCACCCCTTTCTGAATCAGCAAGGCGTGTGTAATAACACCGTGAATAAATATATCACACGGTACCGGGCAAAGCAAGGTCAGAACCATGATTTATTGATAAAATTTCAGAAACAAATCCACTTCCCCTTTGCCTATCTGCAGTTCTTTTGCTATCTCATCCCGGCTCCAGCCGCGGGCGGAAAGAGAGAGTACCCGGGCCTGTGCGGACATATCCGCTTCATCCTCTCCGGGTTCCGGAGGAGGAGGAAATGTGTCTTCGTCTTCCATTTCCGGGCGGGAAACAGGAGAGGGTTTCTGCCTTTCCTGGATATGGGGACCTGGACCCACCTCTGCCTCCGGCTTCGCTTGTTCCGTTTCGTCCTTTGGGTATCCGGACGGACGGTTCTCTTTCCCGGAGGACGCATCCACGTACTGCTTCAACTCAAGGTTCTCCTGTTTTATTTCGTCGATATACTGCCGCAGCACCTTTTCCATATCGTCACGCATGCCATGCAGTTCGCGGCGCTCTTCCGTCACTTTCCGGAGCTGCTGATAAAAAAATGCGAGCACAAAGAAAGTGATAATATGGAGCGCCACGCTGAAGACGAGCAGCACAATAGTCATTTTTCTACATCCTAACCTGTAATATCGATCGTTTTTCCTTTAAAAGGGTGATCCTGCTTTTCTTCTTTCTCCTCGCTGCGGGGGGATGGAACATCCTGATCCCTTTTTTCCGGATGACTTTCCCCATCGCCGCTCTGCAGCCTGCTCTTTTCCGACTCTGCGCTGTCGGTAACCTGTTTCCGCTGCTTTTCCAATTCTTTCTCTTCCTGGGCTGCCATCCGATCCTGGGCAGCCTGCCCCCGCTGTTGAAGCTGTTCCTGAAGTTTTCCCGCATCCTGGGTTCTTGGAAGGGCGACCTGAAGTTCCACTGCTTTCCAGCTCATGGCTTCCGCCTCCTCTTGATTCACCGTTCCCGGTTACATGACTTCCAGTGTAATTTCACCTTCCTGCATCGAAACAACAGCCCGGTCCTGAGCGATGTTTATTTTCCTGCGGTATTTGCCGAAATGTATGTCAACATTCGCATGAAGGGTTTTTTCCACTTTTATTATACCACGTTCCGGGTCCCGGGAAACCTGTGCCATCTCCTGAAGTTCCTCCGCTGCTTCCCGTGCTTTCCCTTTTGTTTCTTCAAGGGTGTTTTTAGCACGCAGTTTCATAACCCGTTCATTGGACGAAAGGGACTGTCCTTCTTGTTCCTTCTTTTTCAGGGCCTGCAGGAGCTCGGTAACTTTCCCGCTCTCTTCTTTCGCTTCATACAATGCATTCTCGAGTTGCTGGCGGCGCTGGACGTATTCGCCGGTAAGGCCGATATACAGAGAAGTTGGACTGTTCATACTGTTTCCTGCCTCTTTGACCAGGATATCTTGTACGGCAGAAATGGTGCCTCCTACAATCTGCCCTCTTGACTCTCTGCAGATCAGACTTCCACCTGCCTGACAGGTGCTGTGCAGCACTGCCTGTTTGATCACAATATCTCCGTCGGCTGAAACGTCGGCTTCATTCAGGTACGTAGCATACACATCCTGTCCTGCGCGGATTTTTCCCTTATGCTGGGCGGTGACACCGGCTGAAATATAAATCGATCCCGACGCTTCCAATACGGCGGACTCCACGGTGCCAAGAACACGGATATCACCTTGGGCTTTCAGTTCGAAACCGGAAGGAACATTGCCGCGTACCATAATATTACCGGTGAAATCAATGTTTCCCGTTTTCAGATCAAGGTCGCCTTTTATTTCGTATAATGGATTGACATGGATGGTTTTTTTCTGAACGCTTACCTGGCCTGCTTCCACAGCATATATGTCATTACCTTCAAGTCTTGTATTCTTTCCGGCTCGCAGCGTGAAATCCTTTCCATCTCTGCCCTGCAGCACGCTTTTGTCGACGCCGGTCCCATTTATTCCTGGTTGCGCCTCGACCTTCCTGCCTAAATAGGCTCCTGCTTCCACCATTGGAATGTCGATCACATGTTTCATGTCGACAGTCTCTTTGTTATTTTGTGACTGCTCTTCGGACGCAAACCGGGCCGGTTCAATATAAGCGGGTTCCCCGTTAACCGGAGAATCCCCCTGCGCCACCTCCAGCGGAAAAACGGTGGAAAGCGGGTCACTGCTCAAACGTTTTATATTTTTTTCCAGTATTCCGTATGTAACTTCTTCTTCCTCGAGAAACGTCATCCATTCTTCCACACTCCAGACAGCATCCTCCGGGGGGGACCAAGCATGAACGACGGCGGATAGTTTATCCTCTGTCACCTTCATTGTAAAATAATCACGAATCGCATATTCTTCCATATCCATCAGCCTTCTTTACTGAAAATTTTCTTTCATCAGTCCGGCTATGCCGATTTTTCCGCCTGCACACCAGGGCGGAAAAAGAGTTTTGTCATCCAACGATTATACTGATTATATCAAAAATTTCCTTTCTTAAGAAGTGCCTGTTTCAGACGAAATAATGCTTTAGAATGAATCTGGGAAATTCTCGAGGTGGAAAGCCCCATCACCTCGCCGATATCCGTCAATGTCAGTTCCTCCTGATAAAACAGCCCGATCACTGTTTTTTCTTTTTCGGACAACTGCTCCATCACTTCCGCCAGTTCGTTCACCGAAGTGGAGTGGACGAGAACATCTTCCGGAGACGGAGACGAGGTATCTTCAATGGAAGAACGGTAGGTTTCCTCCCGTTCTCCTTCCGGTGTTTCTTCATCAATGGAGAGCATGTTGGAAAAAAATGTTTCGGTCACCACTTTACGTACTTCGTCCCCATTCATATCAAGCGCCCGGCCGACTTCCTCTTCAGACACATATCTGCCGTGCCTTTGTTCCAGCTGTTCCATCGTATCCTCAATTTTTTTGGATTTGTCGCGAAGAGAGCGCGGCATCCAGTCTTCCTGCCGAAGTCCGTCTATGATGGCTCCCCGGATGCGGAACGACGCATACGTGTCAAATTTCAGGTTCCGGGAGATATCGAATTTTTTCATCGCATCGTACAATCCGCTCAGTCCGTGACTGACCAGTTCTTCTTTTGATACATTTCTGGGGAGACCGGAGCCTATACGCTGGACATGATACTGAACCAGCGGCATGTAAGCTTCCACCAGTTTATCGGCAGCTGTTTCGTCTTTTTTGTTCAGCCATCTGTCCCACCATTCATTTTGTTCTGATGATCCGGGATTCATCATGAACGTCCTCCTTTCTAAATCGATCCTGCTGTTTTATTCAGCCGGACAGATGCGTGACCTGCTGCTGTGCCGGCAGGTTTCAGATGAAGGTTTCCCCCTGATTTACCGTACGTATCGAAAGACAGCTGTCCAGCGGATTGAATTCAATCGTCCGTCCTTTACTCCCCCCTGTATCTTCTCCTCGAACAGCGATACCGTGGTCACGAAGGAACGATTTGACTGCTTCGCTGTTCCTGGGTCCTATTCTCATCATTTCACTGTTTGAAGAGAATGAAAACATCTGGGCCCCTCCCGCCAATTTCGCCTGCAGACGGTTCAGCCTGCTGCCCTTTTCGCGGAGACAGGCAAGTGCATCTTCCATTGCCGTATCGGCAAATTTCGCCCGCTGCACGGAGCGGGTTCCTGCCATCTCTGAATCCGGAAGCATAATATGTGCCATGACAGCACTCTGTCGGTCTTCGTCGTAAAGAACGACACCGACGCAGGAGCCGAGCCCGGACGTCCGCAGTTTGTCCGGTGCCATGGCTGCCCTCCAGTCTGCCATTCCTACTTTTATGACCTGTCCTTCCTGTATTTGTGTCATGACCAGTCGACTCCGAGTGCCTGGAATATTTTATCGAATGCCTCCGGGTCAGGAAGCAGAAAAAACTGGCCGTTGACAGTGTCCGTCTGATGTTTTTCCGCCTCTTCCATCACCGTATCAATCACGATGGCATGATCCCCTTTCCGGGAAATTTCAAGCAGTCCCGCACTGATGATGGCTCCTGCCATATCAACAGCAAGGGAGGGGACAGAAGGCTGCATCGAAACCGATGTAAAATCTGCGAGAGCAGACAAATAGGCTCCTGCAAGAATGTTGCCAAGTTCCCGCAGTGCCGAAGCTGCCAGTTCATCAAATGAATCGTCAATGATGTCGACATCTCTGCCGGTAAGAGAATAGGCAAGCTCCTCGGCTTCTTCTTTCTGCAGAATGAAAAACATGCTTCCCGGGGCTTCTCCCGTAATCCGTAAAAAGGCAGCTGCCACTACCTCTTCTTCTCCACCGGCGATTGCCTGCATTTCCTGAAAATCAACAATGCGGACAGATGGTACATGCAGATCTATTTTTTTATTCAACAGCTGGGACAATGCCGTTGCTGCGTTTCCGGCTCCAATATTGCCGGCTTCCCGGAGGACATCCAGATGCATCGGCCGGATATCGTTTATATCAGTCATAGGACCCCACCTTTATGTTTTTCCGCCTGGAATCAGCGAGGCCGATAAAAACCCTGCAATATCCCCGAGATCCAGGCTGTACTCTGCTGCAGCACTTTTACGTGCAGCTTTTGGCATTCCATAGACAATCGACGTCCGTTCTGATTCCGTTATAAATAAAGAGTCCTGTGCCGCCCGCAGTTCAGCTGAGCCGGAGGCACCATCCGCACCCATTCCGGTCAACACAATGCCGATGTGGCTGAATCCGCTGACAGCGGCAAGCGAGGAGAAGAGAACATCGGCAGAAGGCCGGTGGCCGTTGACAGGATCTGTATCCAGAACTTCAGTGATAAGAGATCTGCCCATTTTGCGGACGGTAAGATGCCTTCCTCCCGGGGCAATATAGACCGTTCCTGCTTTGGCAACTTCGCCGTCTTCGGCTTCCTTGACATGCAGACGGCTTAATTGATTGAGCCGTTCCGCCAGGGAGCGGGTGAAAGCAGGCGGCATATGCTGCACGACAAATATCGGCGCCGGGAGATTTTCCGGCAGAGCAGGCAGAAGCACCTGCAGCGCTTTCGGTCCGCCGGTTGATGTTGCGATGGATACCGTCTTCCTGCCGGTAACGGATGTTGCCGCCGGGGGCTCGGGAGCAGAAGAGACCCCGGTAAACGGACGGTATTTCTTTTGTATTTCGACCTGAGCCGCTGTTCTGATTTTTTCAAGCAGCTCTTCTTTTACATGATGAAGATCAAGCGAAATCGATCCGGACGGTTTTGCAACGAAGTCGACTGCTCCTATCTCCATGGCTGAAATGGTCTGCCTTGCTCCTTTTGTCGTTAAAGAGCTCACCATTATGACCGGCAGCGGATGGTTGTCCATGATATGCTGCAGTGTATCCATACCGTTCATTTCCGGCATTTCCACATCGAGGGTAACTACATCGAACGCTGTTGTGCGCATTTTTTCCAACGCATCTCTGCCGTTTCTGGCCGTAGCCTCTACCGTCATATCAGACTCCTGATTGACATAATCGCTGATCAGTTTTCTCATAAACGCAGAATCATCAACGACGAGTACACGAATCACCGGGCCTCTCCCCCTTTCAGAAATTCTTTCAGCTGTCCAAGAAACCGTTTATAGGAGGAACGATGGTTCTTGCCGGCTTTGCTTCCGGCAAAGGTATCCAGGCATGTTTTGAGCGCTTTTGAAGCCGGAGCATCCGGATAGGCGAGCGAAAACGGCTCCTGTTTTTTCACCGCCTGCAGCACATGCTTATCCTGAGGGATCGTCCCGAGAAGCGGCACCTCTTTATTCAGAAAACGCGCCGCAGCCCGCTGCAGATTTTCTCCTGTCTGCCTGCCTTCCTTTTTCGACTCAGCCCGGTTCACGAGAATCGAGGAAGCAAGCTCCGGTCCGCGGAGATGCAGGTGCTTAATCATGGCATATGCGTCTGTAATCGCTGTCGGTTCCGGGGTCGTGAGGATAATGGCTTCATGAGAAGACAGAATGAAATTCATGCTGTCCGCATCGGCCCCCGCCCCCATATCAAAAAGAATGTAGTCGAAGACACCGTCAAGCATTGCCATCTGCCTGGAAAAGCGTTCTTTTTTCCCCGGTGTCATTTCGAATATATCATTCAACCCCGAACCGCCGGCGGCAATCTGAAGGCCTCCGGGCCCCTGCTCCATAATGTCCCATATAGAGCGGTCCTTTTCGATCATATCAACGATGTCTTTGGAGGCATGAATACCAAGCAGGATGTCTACATTGGCCATCCCGATATCGAGGTCGAACAGGGCGGTCCTGTATCCCTGCTGGGCCAGACCGATGCCGAAATTTAATGAAAAGTTTGATTTTCCGACACCTCCTTTACCGCTTACGACCGAGAGAACTCTCGTATCTTTCGGAGCCTCATGTTCTCTCTGCTGCAGCACCCTTCTCAAATTGTGCGCCTGATCATTCATTTTCCTGCTCCTCTGTCAGCCATTGAACCACTTTTGTACGATCTGCTTCCTCCATATCATCCGGAACACTCTGCCCGTGCGTGATGTAGGCAGCAGGTGTTGTCGTGCGGGCCATTAAATTAAACATCGCCCCGCAGGAGGACGTTTCATCTTTTTTCGTGAAGACGAAGCGATCGATGGAAATCAACGAAAACTGTTCATAAATCGTCCGCATATCTTTGAATTTTGATGTCAGGGCAAGAACGAGATACGTCTGCATTTCCTGCTCAAAATCGACAATTTTGCCGAGCTCCCTGACGTACAGCGGATTTGTGAAATTACGGCCGGCTGAATCAATGATGACAAGATCCTTATCGGCAAACCGTTCTTTGGCTTCACGGAAATCTTCCATTGAATAGGCAACGGCGACAGGGACATCGAGAATGCCCGCATACGTTTTCAACTGTTCGACAGCAGCAATGCGGTACGTATCGGTTGTAATAAATGCAACTGATTTTTTCTCTTCGAGATGATAATAGGCCGCCAGCTTCGCTGCCGTTGTTGTCTTGCCCACCCCCGTCGGGCCTACGAGATTAATTATTTTTGACATCGAGGAAGAAGGCCCCATATGTTCAGGCAGAAGATCTTGAAGCCGGGAAACGGCCCAGGCTTTCACCTCATCCGTTCCTGCAGGTTCCGACCTTTGATACCAATCGGACAATAAGTGCCGAAGCAGTTCATAAATCCATGTGTCCTCGACTTCCTGTTCCTCGAGGAGGTTTGCAATGTGCTGAATCGGAGCGGGATAGCCGCCTGTGGCTGCCTGATTTTTTTCATAAAGTCCGTTGATCATGGTTTTCAGTTCCCGCACTTCCTCTTCCAGTTTTTCTTTCTGGGGCGGGGCTGATTCACGAAGTTTCTGTTCCCTGGGACCGGGTTCCTGTTTAACTGGAGAAGTAGCGGCAGCCGGCGTTTCATCTTTGGCTGCAATCACTTCTATTGATTTTTTCGTAAAAAGACCGAAAAATCCTCCCGAATCGACATATTTTGAATTCAAAATTACCGCATCATCGCCAAGTTCGGCACGTATTTTCGTCATCGCTTCCGGCATATCTTTCGCTGTGTATTTTTTTACTTTCATCAGGCATTCACCACCCCTGTACTCTGCACTTCTACATTTGGTTCCAGCTCATTATAAGAAAGAACGGGTACCTGCGGTAAAAATCGTTCGATCAACTGTGCGATATGCATTCTCACCGCCGGAGAGCATAACAGAACGGGAGTCTGTCCCATTTCCGACAAACGCTCTGCTTCTTGTCCGATACTTTCCACAAGCGCCTGCGAGTCATCCGGGTTCATGGCGAGAAAGTTGCCGTGTTCTGTCTGCTGGACAGAATCGGCCACTTTTTTCTCTGCCTGGCCGCTCATCGTTACAACATACAAAGGTTCCCCGGCGGGGCTGTACTGTTTGGTAATCTGTCTTGAAAGCGACTGTCTCACATATTCGGTAACCAGTGTCATGTCCTTGGTCAATGCTCCGTATTCAGCAAGCGTTTCAAAAATGGTCGGCAGATTACGGATCGATATTTTTTCTTTCAGCAGATTGGACAACACTTTCTGTATTTCCCCGAGCGAAAGCGGGGTCGGTGTCACTTCCTCGACAAGCGTCGGATACGTTTCTTTCAGGTGTTCAACCAGCTGCTTGGTTTCCTCTCTTCCGAGGAGTTCATGCGCATGTGCCTTAATCACTTCCGTCAGGTGGGTGGATATAACCGAAGGCGGATCGACGACGGTGTAGCCGGAAAGCTCGGCCTGTTCTTTCATCTCTTCACCGATCCAGAGAGCCGGCAGACCAAAGGCCGGTTCCGTCGTTTCAATGCCGGTAATGTTTTCATCTTCCACCCCGGGGCTCATTGCCATATAGTGATCGAGAAGGAGCTCCCCGGAAGCAATGTCATTGCCGTGCATTTTAATGACATATTCATTCGGCTGCAGCTGAATATTATCGCGAATCCGGATAACCGGAACCACCATGCCAAGCTCGAGAGCCAGCTGCCGGCGGATCATGACGACCCGGTCGAGCAGGTCTCCTCCCTGATTCGCATCGGCAAGTGGAATCAATCCATAGCCGAATTCAAATTCAATCGGATCAATGGTCAACAGGTTGACCACATTCTCAGGTGATTTGAGATCTTCGTCTTCCTTTTCCTCTTCCGGTTCTTCTTCCTCTTCTGACGGTCGAAGTTCCGTCCGGGTCATGATATAACCCATGACAGCCAGGGCAGCAGCAATGGCGGTTGTCAACATTAGATTTATCGGTGTAAGCAGACCGAGAAGAAAAATCGCACCGGAAGCAATATACAGCATTTTCGGAAAGGCAAACAACTGACTTGTTACATCCTGGCTTAAATTGCCTTCCGAAGCGGCACGGGTGACCACGATGCCGGTGGCTGTTGATACAAGAAGGGCGGGAATCTGGCTGACAAGCCCGTCACCGACAGTCAGCAGGGTATATGTATTTGCCGCCTGCGCAACCCCCATGCCATGTTCCACCATACCGATAACAAGACCAAATATGAGATTGATAATAACAATGACAATACCGGCGATGGCATCCCCTTTCACAAACTTGCTGGCCCCGTCCATGGACCCGTAAAAATCCGCCTCTTCCTCAATCTTTTCACGCTTCTGTTTAGCCTGCTGCTCGGAAATCATGCCAGCGTTCAGGTCAGCATCGATACTCATCTGTTTACCCGGCATTGCATCCAGTGTAAAACGTGCTCCTACTTCCGACACGCGCTCTGCGCCTTTGACAATAACAACAAACTGGATAATAACGAGAATTAAAAAGACGACAAAGCCGACGAGCGGACTTCCGCCCACAACAAAGTTTCCAAACGTATTGATGACATTTCCCGCTTCCGCGTCGCCGAGAATCGAACGGGTCGTGGACACATTCAATCCGAGACGGAACAGAGTCACCAGAAGAAGGAGGGTCGGGAAAATCGAAAACTCGAGCGGCTCTCTCGTGTTCATCGAAACGAGAATAATGATGAGGGCAAGAGAGATATTGGTAATAATTAAAATATCCAGAATATAGGTGGGCAGCGGGATAATAAGCATGACAACGATTAAAATGACACCTAATAATACGGAAAACTCTCTTGTACCCATTTTGATGCTCCTTTTTTTCCATCCATTTCATTCTCGTCAGACGAGCTGATTTTTCAGTCGGTACACGTAAGCCAGCACTTCCGCCACCGCTTTAAACAGTTCCTCCGGCACCTCATCACCGATATCGGCTTGTTCATACAACGAGCGTGCCAGCTGTTTATTTTCCACCAGCACTACGTCATGAGCCCTGGCAGTCGAACGGATCCGGTAGGCGACAAAATCAGCGCCTTTGGCCGTGATTTTCGGGGCGGCCATGTTTTCTTCTTCGTATTTCAGAACAACCGCGAAATGCGTCGGGTTCGTAATGACCACATCCGCTTCCGGAACTTCCTGCATCATCCGCTGGGTCGCCATATCCATTTGCTGCTGGCGCCGTTTCTGCTTAATCTGCGGATCGCCTTCCATTTTTTTGTTCTCATCCTTCACATCCTGCTTGGACATTTTTATCTGTTTTTCGTGGTCATGCCGCTGATACAGATAATCCGGTATCGACAAAAACAACAGGAGCAGTGCTGAAGCAACGCCGATTAATCCGGTCAACCGGGCTATTTCTCCGAATCCGTCGGCTACACTTTTCTGATTGAGATGCATCAGGGAATCCAGGTTCAGCCAGATGATCGTAAATGTAAGCAGACCGACAAGGGTAATTTTGAACATGGATTTCATAAACTCCACCAGCGCCCTTGCCGAAAAAATCCGTTTCAGTCCGCTGAGGGGATTGATCTTCGAAGGCTTGAACTTAATGGCCTCCGGGGCAAACAGAAAACCAACCTGCAGCATCGACGCCCCTGCCCCGAATACGAGCGCTACAAGCATAATCGGGGCCATCACGATGCCTGTTTCCAGTGCCAGTTCATAAAAAATTTCCGGAATCGTGTTTGCCGTGATCTCCCATAGGATAAATTCCGTGAAAACGGTCTGCATCGTTTCATATAAATGAGTGCCGAGCACCGGGGCGTACAGGAACATAAACAAAAACACGGCGAGCAGAATAAAGGCGGTGTTCACATCCGTACTTTTGGCAACCTGGCCTTTATTACGGGTTTCCTGCCTTTTTTTCGGCGTTGCTTCTTCGGTTTTTTCCTGCTGAAAATATTGCAGATCCAGCGTTAGTTTCATATCAGGCTCCCCCAAGCAGCGCCATTAACGTCCGCATCGCATCAAACGTTTCGTCAAACAGATGGTCGACTGCCATGAAAAAACCCGGCAGTGTCAAAGCCAGAAGCGGCAGACCGGCAAATAACTTCAGCGGCAGGCCGACCACAAATACGTTCATCTGCGGAACCGCTCTCGACATCATCCCGAGTGCAATATCTGTCAAAAACAGGCATCCTACGACCGGAAACGCCATCTGAAACGCAATCATGAACATGGTGCTGAAGGATTCCAGCACATGACGGGCTATCTCTTCATTCCCGAAGGGAAGAAACGGCTGATCAAGAGGGATGAATTCATAACTGTAATAAATGCCGTCCATGATCAGATGATGCCCGTCCACAGCCAGAAGGAACATGAGTGCAAATGTATAAAGAAATCCACCCATTAACGGGCTTTGTGCCCCTGTCTGCGGGTCGATCACATTGGCGACAAGAAAGCCGAGAGCAATGTCAAGAAACATGCCGGCCACCTGTACAGCATAGACCATAATTCCTGCAAGAAGCCCTATAGTAAGACCGACGAGCATTTCCTTGAAAATAAGCAGAAGGTAGGTGCTGTCTATCGATATCGTTTCTATATCAAGGGTAAATACAATTATAAAGGCAAAAAAGGCACCCAGACCTACTTTAAAATGAGACGGAACATTCCGATATGAAAACAGAGGCATGCTCGTAAAAAAAGCAAGCACCCGGACGAGTACCAACAAATACACCGGTAATTGGTTCAGCCATTCAATAGTCATAAGCCTACCTTGTATATTCCATTAAATTACTTAGAATCTGAAACGTAAAGTCGGTCAGTACCTGCAGCATCCAAGGCCCGAAAATGATAAGGGCGGCAAGAACGCCGAGAATTTTCGGGATAAAGGCAAGTGTCTGCTCCTGAATCTGGGTGGTGGCCTGGAATATGGCGACTCCGAAGCCAAGCACCAGCGCTACCACCAGCAGCGGACCCGCCACGAGAAAGACGGTCCATACCCCGTTTTCTGCAAGGCTGATAACTGTATCCGCCGTCATGGTTCCATCCCCTTCTAATAACTGAATAATAGTGATTCAACAATGAGATACCAGCCGTCCACCAGGACAAACAACAGAATCTTAAAAGGCAGCGAAATCATGACCGGCGGCAGCATCATCATCCCCATCGACATGAGAACACTGGCGACAATCATATCGATGACCAAAAACGGAATAAAGATCAAAAATCCAATCTGAAACGCCGTTTTCAGTTCACTGATCGCAAATGCCGGAACAAGAGCTGTCAATGGAATGTCTTCAATCGTTTCCGGCCGTTCCATTTCCGCGTATCCCATAAACAGGGACAGATCTTTTTCACGGGTGTGCTCGGACATGAACTCCTTCATCGGTCCGGCGGCTTCCGTAAACGCTTCTTCCTGATTCATTTCCCCATCCAGAAGCGGCGTCAGCGCCTGGTTGTTAACTTCGGAAAACACCGGCGCCATGATAAAAAACGTCATGAACAGCGCCAGACTGATCAATACCTGCGTCGGCGGCATCTGCTGGGTCGCCAGCCCCATCCGGACAAAGGAAAGAACAATGACAATCCGGGTGAAACACGTCATTAATATTAGAATGGCGGGAGCCAGCGATAATATCGTGATCAGAAAGATTAACTGCAGGCTCGTTGTTAAGTCGGATGGATCATCACTGACCAGACCACCAAGGTCAAGACCCGGAATCGCAAAAATCATTGGTCATACTCCTTTAAACGCCGGCGGACTTTTTTCCGTACCTTTTTCATTTCTCCGAGCTGGCTTTCCAGTACTTGCTGAAAGGAGGAGGGAGCGGAAGAATCCGTTTCTTCCTCCCGGTTGTTTTTTCCCGGAAACACCGCCTGCAGCCGCTTCAGCGCATTTCCATCCGGAGGCCGGTTCGGCTCCAGCAGCTCCTCGATCTCTTCCTCTTCTTCTATCTCTTTGAGCAGCTGTATCGAATCACCGACGCCTACAACAAGCAGTCGGCCGCCTACTTTCACAAGCTGCACCGATTTATTCTGGCCGAGCGGTACGCCGCCGAGATTCTGCATCGTGCGGTTGGACTGATACCGCTGCGTGCGCTTATTGATGAATTTCAAAAGAATATACATCAGCGCAATCACCGCACCAAGCGCCAAAAACAGCTGCACAAGCATCGAAAAAACATTCGTACTGTCCGCAAAGTCCATATTCTCCGTTGTCTCTGTAGATTCTTCTGATGTTCCGGCATCTTCACCGGTATTTCCGTTCTCTTCTTCTCCCTGTTCATTTTCGAGAACATCACTAATTGTCTGACTGTCTCCCGGGGACGCCTCCATGACGTGCGGGAAAAAGAGACAGAAGAGAAGCACCGCTGTCAGCCGAATAGCTGTTTTGTTCCGATTCATGCCGGATTCCTCCCCGGCCTCGTCAGCCCAGTGTTTTATTGATCGCTTCAAGAACGCGGTCTGCCTGGAATGGTTTCACAATAAAATCCTTGGCTCCGGCCTGAATGGCATCAATGACCATCGCCTGCTGCCCCATCGCTGAACACATGATGACTTTTGCATCCGGATCAAACGTCTGAATTTCTTTCAGCGCGGCAATGCCGTCTTTTTCCGGCATCGTAATGTCAAGCGTAACAAGATCCGGGGACGTCTCTTTGTACTGGTCCACCGCTTCCTGTCCATCTTTTGCCTCTCCCGCAATTTCAAATCCGTTTTTTTCGAGAATGTCCTTGATCATCATCCTCATAAATGAAGCATCATCAACAATCAGTACAGAGTGTGCCATCGCCTGTTTTCCTCCTTGTATTCTGTTATCTCAGTTTTTTGATACGGTCCGCCTGACTGACAATATCGGTCACCCGGACCCCGAAGTTTTCGTCTATGACGACCACTTCTCCTTTGGCTACCAGTTTCTGGTTCACGAGAATGTCAACCGGCTCTCCGGCCAGCTTGTCCAGTTCAATGATCGATCCTTGTGTAAACTCAAGAATGTCTTTGATCGAACGCTGGGTCCGTCCGAGTTCAACCGTCACTTCAAGCGGAATGTCCATCAGCATATCGAGGTTTTTCGATTCGTTTTCGCTTAAAGACGGGGCGTCGAACGAAGAAAACTGGGCTGCCTGCACATTTTTGGAAGGCCCGCCGACAAACCGCTCCTGCTGCTGTGAAGCCTGCGGCTGAGGTCCAGGAGCTGTATCCGGTGCCGGACTGCTTTGCTGCGGCGCAGTCTGCTGTGGGGCGGCCGGGCGTTCCTGCGGCTGTGGTTCCGGCTCCGGTGCCGGTTCTTCGGTCGTTTCCGCTTCCGGCGGGTTCATCAGGTTTTCCACCATCTGTTTGGCAAACGGAACAGATACGAGCTGCATAATCGATGAATCAATTAAATCTCCGATAATCAGCCGGAATGAAATTTTCGTCAGCGTATCGGTATCTGGAATGTTACCGGTTCCTTCGGAATTTTTGACATCCATCAGATCAATTCCGGGCGGCGTGATGTCGACTCGTTTATTGAAAATGGTGGACATCGATGTCGAAGCCGACCCCATCATCTGATTCATTGCTTCCTGTACAGCGCTGACGTGCATCTCTTCCAGTTCTTCTGCCGGATTGGTACCGTCACCGCCCAGCATCAAATCAGCAATAATCGAAGCATCCCTTGTCTTGATGACGAGCAGATTTGTTCCCTCGAATCCTTCCGTATACTTGACGTGTACGGCGACATTGGGATGTGGAAACTGGGCATCGAGCTTATCCTGGTGCACGACCGAAACGACAGGGGTCGTAATTTCCACTTTCTGACCGAGAAGCTGCGACAGGGCGGTGGCTGAACTTCCGAATGAAATGTTGCCGATTTCCCCGAGAGCATCCTGTTCGACCGTCGACAAATAATCTTCCACGTTCAGTTCCCCGTTTTCCGTTTCCGGCGCACCGGATGTGTCTTCCTCCGTATTTTCCTGTTTATCCCCGTCAGAGGAGTCATCATCGCTTCCGACACTTTTCAGCAGTTCATTGATTTCTTCCTGAGAGAGCATATCATCGTTCATACTCGTCCCCCTCCTTTATTTCATCCGTAATCTGCACGGCCATGTTTTTTTTCCATTCCCCCGGCTGACCGTAATACTTCGGCTCCCCGCCGGCTTTTATAAGCAGAGGGTCATGAATGTTCTGATCGAGCTCGAGCACATCGCCGCTGTTCAGATTCAGAAACTCTTCAATGGAAATTTCAGAGTTTCCAAGAACGGCCTGCACGGTCAGTGGAGCAGTTTTTACTGTCTGCTGCAGCTCTTGTACTTCTTCGGGATCGCGTTCCTTCTTTTTTGTCTGCATCCAGTAATGGACCGACAGATTAGGAAGAATTTCCTCCAGCACGACGTGCGGAAGGCAGATATTGATCATGCCTGTCGTTTCGCCGATCGTTGTCGACAAGGAGATAACGACGACCGTTTCGTTGGGAGAGACCATCTGCAGAAACTGGGGATTGACTTCTATATCTTCCATCTGCGGATCAATTTCCAGTACGGATTCCCATGCATTCTGGAACGTTTCGAGCATACTCTGGAACACCTGCGTCATGATTTTTGTTTCAATCTCTGTCAGGTTTTCCACTTTATTGAGGCTCGCCCCTTTTCCTCCGAGAAGGCGGTCAAGCATCGCATAACCGATGTTTGGGTTCACTTCCATGAGAAGCCGGCCGTCAAGCGGATACGCATCAAACACATTCAAGAGAGTCATCTTCGGAATCGAGCGGATAAATTCATCATACGGGAGCTGATCCACCGATGCGACCGATATCTGTACAAAGGTGCGGAGCTGGGCGGAAAAAGAGGTTGTCAACAACCTGGCAAAATTTTCATGAATCCGGGACAGGCTCCGGACCTGATCCTTGGAAAACCGGAGCGCCCGCTTAAAATCGTATGTTTTTATTTTCTTTTCGGTTTCTTCTTTTTTCAGTTCATCCGCGTCCATTTCTCCTGTAGAAAGCGCGGAAAGCAGAGAGTCTATTTCACCCTGTGAAAGAACGTCCGCCAACCTTTTTCACCTCCCTTACGTGGTAAGCTGCCATTATTGAATCATCCGCTCGGTGGTGTACACCCGGACCACATTTCCTTCATCCATCACTTCATTGATATCAGACCGGAGCGTCTCTTCAAGGGATGCTATTCCGTCCTGACTCTGCAGGTCGTCTGCGCTCATGCCGGCCAATTCGTGGATGATGATGTTGTTAATCTGAAAATCACGTTTTTCGAGTTCTGAGGCACCGGCCTTCGTTTCCGCGTGAATGCGGAAGCGGCCGCGAAACAACTCCCCGTTGTTCAGGTTGGTCGTGATTTCCTCTGTTTCCCATGAATTATCGATAATTTCATCAATCGTCGGTTCCGCTCCGGCTTCTTCAGAAGAGGAAAAATAGTTGAACAGCACAAATGCCACAACCCCGACCAGCGTCAACGATATGATAATGATAAGCATGATGTTCACTAAACGGTTCTGAAACAATTTACTGGTCCCCCTCTTTTGCTGACAGGCCAATCAGGCCGATCCGGCGGTAAAACGCCGTAATCCGCTGGCTGACGTCCTCCATGCTTTCCTGTACGACGATTTTTTTTCCGTTGCTGAGCGTAACGGTCGTATCAGGAAACGCTTCGACCTGTTCAATCATCGCAACATTCAATAGAAAGGTTTGTCCTTTTAATCTAGTTAATGTAATCATATGTATGGGATGAGCCGGGCGGCAGGACCCGGCTCGCCTCCTTTTCAAAGGGATGGCCGATTTATCGTTTCAGGTTCATGAGCTCCTGCAGTACTTCATCGGCGGTCGTGATACCGCGGGTGTTCGCCTGGAACCCGCGCTGAGCCTTAATCATTGACGTGAACTCTTCCGAAAGATCAACGTTCGACATTTCAAGAGTACCCGCTACCAATTCGCCTGTGCCATTCCCGCCTGGCCCATCGCCAACTTGTGGGTCACCAGAATTTACTGTATCAGTGTATAGGTTGTTACCCTCTTTTGATAAGCCTCCAGGATTAGCGAAGTTTGCTAAATCTATTGTTCCTTCCGTGTCATTTGTACCATCTGCCGCTGTGGTATTTACGTCTCCGTTAGCACCGATACTAAAACTTTGCGCATCTGTAGGAACAGTAATTGAATTACCACCAGTATCTAGAACATTATAGCCATCACTATTAACCATCGTTCCCGCTTCATCCAAATAGAAATTACCGGCTCTAGTATAAAATTCATTACCATCCCCATCTTCCACTCTGAAAAATCCGTCGCCGGAGATTCCGAGATCAAGACTTCGCCCGGTATTCTGCAGGCTGCCCTGCGTCTGCACGGTGTCGATGCTTCCCATCTGCGAGCCGAGACCGACCTGCATTGGGTTGGAACCGCCCATTCCTCCATCGGGAGCAGTTGCCCCCTGGATCTGCTGGCTGACCATGTCCTTGAACGTCGCTCTTCCTTTTTTGTACCCGTACGTGTTGACGTTCGCGATATTGTTACTTGTCACATCGAGCATCTGTTGGTGGTTTTTCATTCCGGAAATGCTGGAATACATTGAAGCTAACATAAGGTTTCATCCTCCATTTTAGTAGTTCGGACGGCTTCCGTCGGTCCACCGTCCCCCGGCTTCCTTTTTCAGGTCCGGCCGGTTCATCCGTTTACGGTAATCGTACCGTTAATATTGGTAAAAATATGATCCGATGCTTCTTCACGCTGCATCGCTGTAATGACGGTATTGTTTTCCGCACTGACCACAAGGGCGCTGCTGTCTGTGAACACGACCGCGTCCTTTACTCCTTTCGTACGTGCCTCTTCCAGTTTGCCGCTTATCTTCTGCCACTGTTCATCCGTTACCATAACATCCCGGTCATGCAGCCGTTTTTCGGCGTGCCTGCTTACTTTCAGCTCTTCGGTTTTCTCCAGCTGGCCGTTCAGCACATCCTGAAACGACGGGCCGGATGGGGCGGGTGCTGTGTTCTGCTTCGGCAGGGATGTTCCGGGACGGGGCAGTTGACGCAGGCCGCTGGTATCGATACCTGTACTCATCATGTTCGCCTCCTGCCTGCCATAACGGTGGGTTAACCGCCACTGTTTTCTTCTTCTGTGACACCATCCACCTGAATCAGCTGTTCACTGTTGATCCAACGGTCATCGTCCAGAAGCAGCCGGATATTGCCGCTGCCGTCCTGCTTGACAGAGGCCACTTCATTGACGACTTCTTCCGTCTGTTCGACCCCGTTGTCGTCCTCGTACGTCCGCTCCCACGTCACGGTTTTGCCGATCAGTTCGCTGTGCTGGACAAGTGACCCTTTCTGCTGGGCATTGGCCATATCCGTTATCGCAGAAGTCATATTTGTCATCTGCTCCAGTGTAGAAAACTGCGCCATCTGGCTGATAAATTCTTTGTCCTTCATCGGATTGGCCGGACTTTGATTTTGGAGCTGGGTCATCAAAATTTCGAGAAAATCGTCTTTCCCAAGTTTTCCGCTATCCTCATTGGTTCTCAGCTTGTCCGTCTGGGTAGGCATTGCATATTGATCCTGAATCGTATTCGGCATGGTATTCACCTACACTTGTTCATTAAATGTTAACGCATCGAGCATGTCAGCGAATGATTCCTCGGAACCGGCATCCGTTTCATCCTCGTGCACCTCAGGATTATCCTGCTGTTCTCCGTCTTCCTGATTTCCATCATCCTGCTGCAGCGTGGAAGGCTGCTGCTGGGAAATGTCAATCCGGTCCACCTGTATGTTCTGCTGCTGGAACGCAGCGCGGAGCTGGTGAAGCTGGCTTTCCACCATTTCTCTGGCGGTGCTTGTCGTCGTCATGAGCTGGGCGGTCAACTGCCCGTTCTGCTGCATGATTTTCACATCCAGCCGTCCCAGGCTTTCCGGCACTAATTTCACCGTGAGCTGCTGGGTGCCGTTTTTAAAGGACTGAAGATTGCTCTTGCCGAGCAGTTCCTGAAACTGCTTCATAAACTCCTGGGCGCGGGCATGTTCGGTCTTTCCTTCCCCGAGATGAATAACGGCCTGCTGGGCTTTCGCCATGACGCCGGTTGCGTCCTGCGAACTCATGGAAGCGGGCTGCGCATTCGCGCTGCTAGTGTCCCCTCCGGAAGAAGAGAGACTCCGGTTCAGAAGCTGCTGCAGGTAATTCTGTTTGGTTTCACCGCCAAAAGAAGATGTGTTTTTCCAGGTCTGCGTGAATCCTTCCATCGTTTTCAGCTGATTCTGCTGTCCGGATGCGTTCTCCATCCACTGCGACATCTGTTTTGCCGCCTGCTCCGGAGTCGCCGTCTGCTGCCGGCTGCTGCCTGTCAAAGACGCGGCCAGCATAGAAAGCGATGCGGAAAATCCGCTGCTCCCGGATGCATTCGGATTGGCCTGTGCCAACGCGCTTCCGCCATCATTCTGCTGCATGCCAGGCTGGCTCAGCGCCTGATTCAACAGAGCAAGCATGCCGGTAAATGAAGAAGCAAGCTTCTGCTCTTGTCCGTTCCAGTTCTCCACCGCTCCGGATTCCTGACCGGAAAGTTGATTCTGGATGGCTTCCGGCAGTTCGGCGCCGGCTTCTTCCGAAGAAGTGAGTGCCTGTTCCAGCCACTGCAGCATTTGTTCACTGTCCAGCTCCGTCAAGGATTGCGCAAGGTCCTGCATGCCCTGCGGGAGTTGTTCCAGCATGTCCTGCATATTACCCGACCATTCGAAATCCCCGTTTTCAAACAAAGCCTTCAGTTCACTTTTGAATTGTTCGAATAGTTTATCCCCATTCTGAAAAAAACCGGAGAGAAGATCCTCAATCGAATGTCCAGAAGCTGTACCGGACGTCTGTCCTTCTGACTCTGCAGCGTTCAGCGCTTTTCCGAGCATCTGCATAAATCCTTTCTGCCCGCCTTCACCCGATTCGCTTTTACCAGTACGCTGTGTGTTTAGTTCCGCATTCGGCAGCGTCTGCATAAGCATCTGCATCTGCATCTGTTTCACCCCCTTTCAAAAATGATCTATGATTCACTTAACGCATTCATTATGACAGAAGCCCTTGCCGGTTCCATTTCCGCCAGAATTTCAGCTCTTAATTCCGTACCCGTTTCCGACAGGTGCCGGATCACTTCTTCATTTTCCATTTCTGATAAAACAGCGGCAGCTTCGGATGCACCCATGCTTTCATAAACCTGAGCGGCTTCCTGCAGAGCCGGATTTTCCTGATCGGTTTCTTCCGCCTCGGCCTCCTGTTCAACCTGAATGGTTTCGATCTCCTGTTCCAGTTCCCGGATCTCTGTGTTTTTGGCTTCCAGCTGCTGCTCCAGCGTGGCAATCTCTTCTTCTTTGGCTGCCAGTTCTTCCGGGGATGCCTCAGGAGCAGACTCTTCAGCATTTTCTTCGGTTTCTTCCTGGCTCATGGTAATACCGGGCACTTCATTCATCATACTGCGGCCCATATCGACCACATTAACACCGAGAACAGACAGGAGAACGATACCCAGAATGAGAGCAAACACTACCGGGATAAAAATAATCAGGAAAAACCACTGTCCTTTTCCGTTTTTCTTTTCTTTTTTCTGTTTGGCCATCTGTTTCACCTAATTTCAACGAAACGCATACTTCCGGGTCGATATTTCGTCCATCATCTGCTCTTCTGCTCGTTTTTGCTCCAGATCGTGCGCCTCTTTTTCCCAGTCTTTCATTTTGGAATACTTTTTCCATTCAATGGAGGCAGCCTGCATCTCCTCTTCTTTCCGGTGCATGCTATCTCTTGCCTTCTCCGTCTGATGCTGGATGCTGCTGATTTTCTGCTGAAGCTGGGAGATCGCTTTTTCACCCTGCTGCAACTGGTGGATGTATACGCCCCCGGTCATCTGATCTTTGTAGAGGGTCTCCATCTGTTCTTTCTGTTTCAACAGTTCATACAGCGCGGAGGCCATTCTTTCAAACTGCTCTACCGACTGCTCGTATTCCTGGGTCTTCTGTTCTTTCTGCCGTTTGCGCAGCTCTAGTATTTTCTGAAAGGAATATGTAAACGACATGAATGATTACTCTCCTTTACCAAACGTATCAACCAATTCTTGTCTCGTGTCGGGGAGCGGCTGCATCTCTGTCGTATCCTGCTGCAGAAATTCATTGATCAGCGGCTGCATTTTGACAGCCTGGTCAATTTCTTTGGAAGACCCTTTCTTGTATGCCCCGATGTTAATCAAATCTTCCGACTCGGTATAAGTGGACAGGTAATGCCTCAGATTCTCTGCCGCCCGGCGGTGATCATCGTCCACGAGATCTTCCATCACCCTGCTGATGCTTCGCAGCACATTGATGGCAGGGTAATGACCTTTGTCGGCGAGTTTGCGGTCGAGTACAAGGTGGCCGTCAAGGATACCCCTTACCGCATCGGCAATCGGCTCATTTAAGTCATCACCGTCGACAAGTACGGTGTAAAATGCGGTAATGGAACCGCTCTGGCTTGTGCCGGACCGTTCCAGCAGTTTGGGAAGCATCGCAAAAACCGATGGTGTATACCCTTTTGTCGTCGGGGGCTCCCCTACAGCAAGACCGATTTCACGCTGGGCCATCGCAAATCTTGTCACCGAATCCATCATCAGGTTGACGTTTTTGCCCTGATCGCGGAAATATTCCGCCACCGCTGTCGCCGTCATCGCGCCTTTAATTCGCATTAATGCCGGCTGGTCCGATGTCGCGACGACAACGACCGATTTTTTCATGCCTTCGTCTCCGAGGTCCCGCTCAATGAAGTCCTTCACTTCTCGTCCGCGTTCGCCGATAAGGGCTATCACGTTGACGTCTGCTTCTGAATGCCTCGTGAGCATGGACAGAATGGTGCTTTTTCCAACACCGCTTCCGGCAAAAATGCCGATACGCTGTCCTTTCCCCATCGTAAGAAGACCGTCCACCGCTTTGATGCCAAGTGACAAAGGTTCATCAATTCGCGGACGCAGCAATGGATTGGGAGGTTCTGCTTCTGTTGGGACCGCAGAAAGTCCATCCGGGAGTCCGGTTCCGTCGAGGGGCTGCCCGGTTCCATCAATGACTTTTCCGATCAAACCGCTCCCGCTTTTTACCTGAAGCGGCTTCCCGGCTCCTTCGACAAGGCTTCCCGGACTGATATCAGCCGTATGGCGGAGCGGCATCAACTGCACGAATTTATCTTTAAAACCGACCACTTCGGCGAGAACCGGGGTGTTTTTTTCCTGCGGATGAATGTAGCACAATTCCCCCACAGACGTTCTCGGCCCCTTGGATTCAATCGTCAAACCGACGACCCTTGTCACTTTCCCGTATTGTTTATACGGATTCAGCGATGGTATTTCATTGACAAGATCAGCTGCTTTCATACGTTCCGCCTTCTTTCAGTTTTTCCTCCAGCTGTTCCTTGAGTTCCTGAAGCTGGCTGTCCAGCGAAGCATCTACTTTTCCGTACGGAGTTTCGATGATGCAGTCGTTCTCCTGCAGGGCTTGATCCGGATAAATAATCAATTCCTGCGAATAGGCGAGCAGATTCTCCAGTTCCCTGCGCTGCTTTTTCGTTTCTTCCAGGCGGGAGACCGGGACATAGACGGCGACTTCTTCATGGTCTTTCACTTCTTTCACCGCATTTTTAACGATCTCCATCCATGTCCCGTCGTGGTCTTCCAGAGAGTCATAAATGATCCGGTTGGCAACAGAAAGCGCGAGGTCAAGAATGACAGGTTCCGCTTTTTCAAGATAATGATGGTATTCTTCTTTTGCTTCCCTGACTGCCTGCTGCGCTTCTGCCACCGCTTCTTCAACAGCATTCCGGCCTTCCTGTTTCCCTTGTTCCAGACCCTCATTCCAGCCCTTATTCCTTGCGTGTGTATAGGCTTCTTCAATCCGCTGCTTGGAATCTTCTTCTTCTTCACTGATTCGTCTGCGGGCTTCATGGAGTTCCTGTTCCGCCTGTTTTTTTAACTGCTCCACCTCTTTTTGTTCCTGGTGAAGACGGTTCTGTTCTTCCTGCTCAGAGGTTTCATCCAAGGCGGGGTCTCCGCTGCTTTCTTCTTTAACCGCGGGATCCGGCGTTACCTGTCTGAGACCGATGGAACGCACATTTTCAGAAGACCGGGATGCGCTGGGCCGTTTGATAAGCCTAGACAATAATATCATCTCCTCCTCCGCGTGCGATCACGATTTCACCCGATTCTTCCAGTCTGCGGATAACCGCCACAATTCTGGTCTGGGATTCTTCCACATCCCGGAGGCGGACAGGTCCCATAAATTCCATTTCATCCCTGAATGTATCTGCCATCCGCTGGGACATGTTATTGAACACCAGTTCTTTCACTTCATCACTTGCCACTTTCAGGGAAAGCTGCAGATCTTCATTTTCAACATCACGGATAACCCGCTGAATGGAGCGGTTATCGAGTGTGACGATATCTTCAAAGACGAACATTCGTTTCTTGATTTCTTCAGCGAGCTCCGGATCCTGAATTTCCAGAGAGTCCAGAATAGTCCGCTCGGTACTGCGGTCGACACCATTCAGCACTTCCACAACGGCTTCAATACCGCCTGCTTCCGTGTAATCCTGCGTCACCGTAGCCGATAATTTCTGCTCGAGAATATTTTCCACTTCATTGACGATTTCCGGAGAGGTGCTGTCCATCACCGCAATTCGTTTTGCTACATCCGCCTGCACTTCCTGGGGAAGCTCGGACAATATCTGTCCGGCCTGCTCCGATTCCAGATACGATAGAATAAGAGCAATCGTCTGCGGATGTTCATTCTGAATAAAGTTAAGAATCTGGGAAGGATCCGCTTTTCGTGCGAAATCAAACGGCTTCACCTGCAGCGAAGAAGTGAGGCGGTTAATAATCTGCATCGCATCATCTTCGCCGAGAGCCTTTTCCAGCACACTTTTCGCATAGCCGATCCCACCCTGGGAAATATAGTCCTGGGCAACAGCTATCTGATGGAATTCGTCCAGAACATTCTCTTTTGTGCTGCTGTCCACTTTTCGGACATTGGATATTTCAAGGGTCAGCTTCTCAATTTCTTCCTCGCTCAGGTATTTATATACCTGTGCCGATACATCAGGACCCAGCGAGATAAGGAGCATGGCCGCTTTCTGTTTTCCAGTCAGGGAATCTTGTGCTTTCGGCATGACGAGTCCTCCTTACTCATCGGACAGCCAAGTCCGTAATAGTTTTGAAAACTCTTCCGGATTTTCCTGGGCGAGGTTTTCCAGCTGCTTTCTCCGGGCGGCTTCTTCCGAGTTTTCTTCTTCCGGCAGGTCCGGGATTGGTTCGGCCGTCTGCGTTTCTTCTTCGGTCCATTCCTCTTCCCTGTTTCTTCTCCGGATCAGCATAATAAAGAGGACAAGGACAGCCAGGAGCAGCGCGCCTCCTGCAGCATAAACCCAGAACGGTACTGCGTTTCCTGTTTCTTCCGGAACTTCCTGCTGACCATTAAACTCCTGAGTGGAGACATAAATTTTGTCCTCCAGATCAGCTGCTTCCATTTCCTCTTGATACTCCGCATCGATGCTTGTACTCACCATTGTTGTCAAAATTTCTTCCACATCTGTAAGTGTCTGCGGATCCAGAGAGTCCGGATTTTCCGGATCGGGCGGTTCGAGCATAACCTGAATACCAAGATCTCGGATTTTATACGGGCTTTCCTTAATTTCACGATGGATCCGGTTCACCTCGTAATTAATCCGTTCTTCGTCCCGTTCATAGTCGCCTTCTCCGGTTGCAGCACCGGCAGGATAGTTCGCCACATCTCCATCTCCCGCACCGGCCACTCCGCCGTCTTCGGGTGCTTCTCCTTCATAGGCTTCTTCTATCCGTTCAGCACTCACTGCGATACCTTCCATGTTTTCTTCGTCGACTGGTTCAACAAGGGCTTCCTCCCTCGTTTCCTGGGTGAAATCGAGATCAGTGGTGACTGATACAGCCACTTTGTTCAGTCCGACCATCCGACCGAGCATCTGTTGGAGTCTCTGCTGAATGTCCTGTTCGATATCTTCCTGAATGCTCCGTTGTTCTTCATATGCGTTCATGGACGAATTCGAGCCTGGATTATCATAATTAAAATGCTCAAACATCTGGTTCATAATGACGATATTATCTACAGACAGGTCGGGCACACTTTTGGACACGAGATGGTACAGCGCACGTACCTGCGACTGTTCCAGATTTGTTGTACCGCCTGTATCGACCACAACGGAAGCGGACGCCCGTTCACTATCTTCTGCCACCCACGTTGATTTTTCCGGCAGATTGATCATGACATCGGCCGCTTCCACCCCGTCTATATTCTCCATTAATGTACCCAGCTCCGTCTGCATGGCAGCTCTTTCCATCGTGTTGAATTCTTTATCCGTCATTCCAAAACCCATCTGGTCTTCAATGAAAGAATAATCGATGCTCCCGCTGTCCGGCAGACCTTCGGAAGCAAGATCCACCTTCAGGGCGTCCACCTGTTCCTCAGGAACCCTTATCGTGGAACCGTTATTGGTCAGTTCATAAGGAACGGCCCTTGAATCCAGATTTTCCGTGATCTGTCCCGATTCCTCCGGGGAAAGATCAGAGTATAAAGGGGCATAATTTGTTCTCGTTGTGAAAAAAACAGCAAGTATAATAACAAGAATAAGTAATACCACAGAGCTGATCATCAATATTTTTTGAGTGCTGCTTTTACTTTGCCAGTATTCGGTTGTTTTGTCTCTGAACTGTAAAACCTTCTCTTTCATGGGGCCTCCTGATTTCCATTCCCGCAGCTGTCAGCAGATCAGACCTGCATGCGCATAACTTTCTGGTATGATTCAAGTGCCTTATTTCTCACTTCAACCGTTGTCTGCAGCGTCACACTGGCTTTTTCTGCAGCAACCATCACTTCATGAAGATTGTCCACTTCTCCGGAAGCAAGTTTTGACGTCATTTCATTGGATTTGATCTGCGAATTGTTCACCTCTGTGATCGCATCATTCAATGCATTCTGAAACGAATGCTGTGCCTCTGCAGGGGAGGCACTGTTCTGCCGGGCCGCCTGTGCTGCACCATTCTGCTGCGCTGCAGCGGCGCCTCCTATAAAACCTTCAAACATTCAAAAACCTCCTCCTACTGACCTCTTCCGATCTCAAGAGCTTTCAGCATCATGTTTTTTGACGCATTCATGGTTGTGATATTGGCTTGATAAGAACGGCTTGCCCCCATCATATTAACCATTTCTTTCAGAGGATCCACATTCGGCATTTCCACATAGCCGTCTTCGCCGGCATCCGGATGCTCAGGGTTGTAGACCTGCTGGAAAGGGGAAGGATCCTCTACAATGCCGCTCACTTCTGTTCCGCCTCCGCTGCCTGTTTCGCCGGTTCCGCCGATGGCACTGCGGAGGTGGGAGGAAAAATCAGAATCTGAAGAACGAAGAGTAACCATCTTTCTGCGGTACGGTTCCCATTCTCCATCCACCAACGTTCCCCGGGTGGAATCAGCATTCGCCGTATTGGCAGCCGCAACGTCCATACGCAGACGCTGCGCGGTCAGCCCGGAAGCTGCAGCGTTCACGCCGTCAAATAGTCCCAACATGTATACCCCCTGTTTTTTTAGATTTTAATTCGAGCGCACTGCCGTTTTCAGGCTGCTGAACTTGCTGCTCAACCGGTCTGTCAGTGCATTGTAGTAGATTTGATTTTTCGCAGAGTCTGTCATTTCTTTGTCAATGTCAACATTATTACCGTTATGGTTATACATCGTGGAAGCATCTTCGCTTATATAAGCGGAATCACTGTTGCCGCCAAATGAAATATGTTTTTGATTTGTGCGCTGCGCCTGAAATTTGTCGTTTTGAACGGCTTCATTCAGGGTATGTTGAAATTTAGCACTTTTTGCCTTGTAATTCGGTGTGTCGACATTAGCTATATTGTCGGATATAGCCTTCTGCTCCATGGCCGCCCCTTTCAATCCCTGTTCCAGGTTATGAAACGTGGCGGAATCAAATAACCCCATACGCTACCTCCTTCCTGCTACAAAAGACCTTTATGTACCGTTGGATGATGACAATTGGCGTGAACACGCCTTTAATTCCATATTTTTCTATGCTTTAAGAACTACTACCCAGATTGTATAAAAATATGTGACATTTGTCTAACGGTGTCAGGATATCGATAAAAAAGAACCACTCCATAATTTCCAAAATATGTGGGTCTTTTTTCCTATATATTTTCTCTGGTACCGCTTCCTATTTCCCGACTTTTTTTCTTTATTCACTATAGTGAAAGGTTGGCGCCGCTTCTGTTCACTATCATTCATGCAGAACTTGTCGAATAACAGGAAAAGGTCTTACATAGGTCGAAATTATTGATTTCTGAAAATATGAAAAGCCCGCTGCTCTGTCAGAGAACAGCGGGCTTTTCATATACGACGCATTAACTGTTCGTTTTCAGTTTTTCCAGTTCATATAAAAACTTGTCGTTCAGCACTTTTATATAGGTTCCTTTCATTCCAAGAGAACGGGACTCAATCACACCGGCGCTTTCAAGTTTGCGCAGGGCATTCACGATAACAGAGCGGGTGATGCCGACTCTGTCAGCGATTTTGCTTGCCACAAGCAGCCCTTCTTTGCCTTCCAGTTCTTCAAAGATGTGCTCCACGGCCTCCAGTTCACTGTAGGAAAGCGAGCTTATTGCCATTTGGACGACCGCTTTACTGCGTGCTTCTTCTTCGATTTCCTGTGTTTTTTCGTGGAGAATTTCCATTCCTACCACGGTGGCCCCGTATTCTGCGAGAATCAGGTCATCATCATCAAATCGGTCATTCAGGCGGGCGAGCACCAGAGTCCCGAGTCGCTGTCCTCCTCCATTGATCGGTACGATCGTTGTCAGCCCGGAACTGAACAGATCTCTGTTTTCAACCGGGAACGCAGTGTAATCACTGTCGATACCGAGGTTCGGCGATGTTTCGTCCAGCTTAAATAACCCGGACGTGTATTCTTCCGGAAACTGCCTTTCTTCGAGCATTTTCTTCATGCGGTCATTTTCAATCTCCTGCTTGATCGCATAGCCGAGCAGTTTACCCCGGCGGCTTACCACGAATACATTGGAACTGATAATATCGCGGAGAGTTTCCGCCATATCTTTAAAGTTGACATGATCACCTGCTGTTTTCTGCAGCATATCATTAATTTTACGGCTTTTTGATAATAAATCCATCTGCGACTCCTCCTGTCCTTCTCTTATAATATATATCGGCTCATATCTCTGTTTTTTGCAATAGATGCCAGTTTCTCCTCCACATAGGCAGGTGTGATGGTGATCGTCTCCATTGTAATATCCGGTGCTTCAAAGGATAGGTCTTCAAGGAGACGTTCAAGCAGAGTGTGAAGCCTGCGTGCGCCGATGTTTTCGGTGTGCTGATTCACATCCTGCGCGATTTCGGCAATTTTACGAACAGCATCGTCAGAAAATTCAACATTTATACCCTCTGTATCCAGCAGCGCCTGATACTGTTTGGTGAGCGCCTGGTCCGGTTCCTGCAGAATTCGGATGAAATCCTCAACCCCAAGGTTATCGAGCTCCACCCTGATGGGAAAACGGCCCTGCAGTTCAGGAATTAGGTCGGACGGCTTAGATGTATGAAAAGCACCGGCGCTGATAAACAGAATATGATCGGTTTTCACGGTGCCGTATTTGGTCGTAATAGCGGATCCTTCCACAATCGGCAGAATATCACGCTGGACCCCTTCTCTTGAAACATCTGCACTCGACTGCTGTTTTCCGGCAACTTTGTCGATTTCATCTATGAAAACCATACCCAGCTGTTCGGCTCTTGAAACAGCAATCTGACCCACTTCATCCATATCAATCAGCTGCTGGGCTTCCTGTTCCTGCAGGATGGGCCGTGCCTCTTTGACAGCAAGCCGGCGTTTCTTTTTATTTTTCGGCATCAATCCTCCGAGCATTTCCTGCATGTTCATGCCCATCTGTTCCATTCCGGAACCCTGGAACATATCAGACATTCCCCGGCCCTGTTCTTCCACTTCGATGGTTACCATATGATCCTCCAGTTCCCCCATCGCAAGCTGGTGTTCCGTCCGGCGCCGTTTTCCGGCAATGTCCGGATCTTCATTTGAATCCTCGGCGGACTCTTCCTGATTCTGCTGAAAGATCATTTCAAACGGGTTTTTGGTCTGCTGCTGCTTCTTTTTTTCGGGAACAAGCAGTTTGACGAGTCGTTTTTCTGCTTCCCGTTCCGCTTCTTTTTTTACCTCATCCATTTTTTCCTCTTTGACAAGCCGCACTGACGTTTCCACAAGGTCCCGGATCATGGATTCCACATCCCGGCCGACATAGCCGACTTCTGTAAATTTGGTCGCTTCCACTTTAACAAATGGAGCGCCTGCCAGTTTCGCAAGTCTCCGGGCAATTTCGGTTTTTCCGACCCCGGTGGGCCCGATCATGAGAATATTTTTCGGGGTGATTTCATCACGCAGATTTTCTTCCAGCATACTTCTCCGGTACCTGTTACGGAGTGCCACTGCAACAGAGCGTTTGGCCTGGTTCTGGCCGATAATATACTGATCCAGGATTTCTACAATCCGTTTCGGTGTCAGCGGGGTATTCATCGTCCATCCGCCCTTTCCTATTCGATTTCTTCGACAACCAGCTCATCATTGGTGAATACGCAGATATCACCTGCAGTTTTCAGGGAAGCCTCGGCCATCTCTTTTGCTTCCATGTGCGGTGCATGCTGCTTCAATGCTCTTCCGGCAGCAAGCGCATAATTGCCCCCTGAACCGATGGCAATCAGGCCGTCATCCGGTTCAATGACTTCGCCCGTCCCGGCGACGAGCAGAAGGGTATCCTTATCCATGACCACCAGCATGGCTTCCAGCCTGCGGAGGGTTTTATCACTGCGCCATTCTTTGGCCAGTTCTACAGCGGCCCGCTGAAGCTGGCCGTTCCACTGCTCGAGCCTGCTTTCGAACATATCGAACAGCGTAAACGCGTCAGCGACCGATCCGGCAAATCCGGCCAGAACCCTGTCATGGTATATCTTTCTCACCTTTCTTGCTTTATGTTTCATGACAACCGCCTGACCGAAGGTGACCTGACCGTCTCCGGCCATCGCTGCTCTGCCGTTATGATGAACAGCAAAAATCGTTGTGGCGTGAAACGATTCTTCCATTTTTAAGTTCCTCCATTCTTTTCCGCTCGTGGATGGGCATTATTGTAGACTTCCCGGAGCCGATCCTTTGTCACATGGGTATATATCTGGGTGGTGGAAAGGTTTTCGTGTCCGAGAAGCTGTTGTACGCTGCGCAGGTCGGCCCCCTGATTCAAGAGGTGGGTGGCAAACGTATGCCGGAGATCATGCGGGGAGACCTGCAGCGTTGCTGACACCTCTTTTACTCTTTTCTGGATAATATAGCGAAAGCCGCGGTCTGTCAGCGGATCCCCTTTATTATTCAGAAACAGAGCGGCCGGTGTTTCTTCTTTTTTCTCTGCAAGACGCCTTCTGGCATGGTTACGGTAATAATGCACGGCTTCCAGTGCAAAGCTTCCGACCGGAACGTACCTTTCCTTCCCACCCTTTCCCTGCACAAGAATCGTACCGAGATCTTCATCCAGATGCTGTTCTTCGAGCCTGCACATTTCACTGACCCGGATTCCGGTCGCATACAGCAGTTCAAACACAGCAAGGTCGCGCTGATCCAGACCTTTATTGATATCAAAGGAATCCAGCAGCGCCTCCAGTTCCTGTTCATATAAAAACCGCGGCAGTTTCTTTTCCTTCTTCGGCAGATGAGAGGAAGCAAACGGATTGGTTTCTATCTTTTCTTCTCTTTTTAGATACCTGTAAAACGTGCGAAGCACTGAAATTTTACGGGCAGCGCTGCTCCGGTCGAAATTCTGTTCAGAAAGCCTGGTGAAATACAAACGGGCTGTGCTCGTTTCCACATCCAGAGGTGAGTGGATTCCTTCCATTTTCAGAAATGAAAAATAATCGTCCAGATCTTTTTGATAAGCATCAATCGTCAGGGGGGAAGCATTCTTTTCCACCTGAAGATACTGTTTGAATACATGATGCCAAAATTCCCATTCCTCGTTCATTCTCGTCACCTCACGCACAAAAGCTCTTAAATTCTAACATAGACCCTTTTTTCGATCAAGGAAATATATTATTTTTTCATAAAATTCTGACGGGAGAGTACGCATAGGAAAACCCCCTTTACCATAAAGGGGATTTGCTTAAGTTCCATTAGTTTGGCTCTTCTTTATAATCACAGTTCGTACACTGAACGTGAATGCCTTTTTTCGTCTTTTTCTCAACGAGCATGGCTTCACATTTCGGGCAGGGCCGCGCGATCGGTTTATCCCAGGAAATAAAATCACAATCCGGGTAGCGGTCACAGCCGTAAAACTTACGCTGTTTTTTACTTTTGCGCTCGACGACATTGCCTTCTTTACATTTCGGGCAGTCAACGCCGATTTCTTTCATAATGGCTTTTGTATTACGGCATTCCGGAAAATTGGAACAGGCCATGAACTTGCCGTAACGGCCCATTTTATAGACCATGGGACTGCCGCAATTTTCACAGTCTTCCCCGGCCGGTTCGTCGCGGATTTCCACTTCTTCCATTTCTTCTTCGGCCACTTTCAGCCGTTTTTCAAATTCCTTGTAGAACTCGTCTATGACCTCAATCCAATTTTGACGGCCTTCTTCAATATAGTCAAGATCATTTTCCATCTTGGCCGTGAACTCTACATCCAGAATTTCCGGGAAAAATTCCACGATTAATTCGAGCACGATTTCGCCGAGCTCCGTCGGGACAAACCGCTTTTCTTCAAGTGCGACATAGTTGCGGCGCTGGATCGTATCGAGTGTCGGAGCAAACGTGGACGGACGGCCGATGCCCATTTCCTCCATCGTCCGGACCAGTCTTGCCTCCGTGTAGCGGGGAGGCGGCTGCGTGAAATGCTGGTTTTCCATCAGTTCCTGCTGTTTCACCTCTTCGCCTTCTTTCAGGTCGGGAAGGAACGTGTCTTTTTCTTTTTTCCCGTCATCACTACCCTCAATGTACACTTTCATGAAACCCTGAAATTTCACTTTGGAGCCGCTGGCACGAAACATGACACCGTTATTGTCCATATCCACCGACATGGTATCCATGATGGCAGGCGCCATCCTGCTTGCCATGAGCCGTTCCCAGATTAATTTATACAACCTGTATTGGTCTCTGCTTAAATAAGGTTTTACCGTTTTCGGATCTTTGGCAATCGTCGTCGGACGCACCGCTTCATGCGCATCCTGGGCGTTGTTGTTCTGGGAAGACTGTTTCCTGTTTGTTCCGGTATATTCTTTCCCGTAATGTTCTTCAATATACGTTTTTGCATCTTCTTTTGCTGTATTGGATACTCTCGTAGAATCCGTCCGCATATAGGTGATGAGACCGATGGTTCCTTCTTTGCCGAGATCAACGCCTTCATACAGCTGCTGGGCCACCATCATGGTTTTTTTCGCGCGGAAATTCAGCTTTCTGGCTGCTTCCTGCTGCAGAGAAGAGGTGGTAAACGGCTGCACCGGATTCCGTTTTCTTTCCTTTTTGGTTACATTCTGAATGGTAAACGGTTCGTCCTTCATTCTGCTCCGTACATTGTCCACGTCCTCTTTGGAACGGAGTTCCTGTTTTTTTCCGTCCATGCCGTAAAACTTCGCTTCAAATGTATCACTGCCCCGTATAAAGGACCCATCTATGCTCCAGTATTCTTCCGGAACAAACTGCTGTATTTCTTTTTCCCGGTCGATGATCATTTTCACCGCAATCGATTGTACGCGCCCGGCACTCAATCCTTTTTTTACTTTTTTCCAGAGAAGAGGACTGATATTATACCCGACCAGCCGGTCCAAAACACGACGGGCCTGCTGGGCATCCACGAGATCCCTGTTAATTTTGCGCGGTTCCTTGAACGCATCTTTGATCGCCGACTTCGTGATTTCATTGAATACGACACGGCACTCCGATTCCGGATCAATGTTGAGGCTGTAGGCAAGGTGCCATGCAATGGCCTCTCCTTCCCGGTCAGGGTCGGCGGCAAGGTATACTTTTTTTACTTTTTTGGCGGCTGCTTTCAGTTCCTTCAGCACCGGTCCCTTGCCCCGTATCGTGATATATTTCGGATCGTAATTATAGTTTTCGGCATCGACACCCATCTGGCTTTTCGGTAAATCCCTTACGTGACCCATGGAAGCTTTTACCGTATATTTTTTCCCAAGATATTTACTGATCGTTTTCGCCTTAGCGGGAGATTCAACGATTACTAAATAATCTGCCATATCTCTTGTTTCCTCCCCCTTTTTATTCCTTTGAATTTTCCATATTATCAACCAGTTTCCATTGGTTTGTCAAATCTTTTTTCTGTTTCTCTCATTTTTGGTTTTTTCTTGGCATTCCTGTTCTGATCATTCTATTATTCTTTCTCCGCTAATTGGTAAAACTATCTGTTATTTTTGGGAAACAAATCACAATCATTTTTTCACAGTTTATGTGCCCTGTCCACCCAAAATGTCTATGTCTCTGTTATTAGTCCTGATCCGTTCCCTTGCAGATCGGACACTTCGGTAACTGCGGCAGCCCCTTCTTTAATAAGCTGATTCGTACCGGCAGACTGCGTGGAAAAGATCGAACCGGGCAGTGCCTTTACATCCCGGCCCTGCTCCAGCGCCTGATAAGCAGTAATAAGAGAGCCGCTCCGGGCAGCTGCCTCGGTGATAAAAACCGCGTCGGATAATCCGCTGATAATACGATTGCGCATGGGAAACTGCCATTTCCGCGGCGGTGTGGACGGGGAAAATTCCGAAAGAAGTAGGTGAAAGCGGGAAAGATGGTGAAAAAGGGCGGTATTTTCGCGTGGGTAAATATGATCAAAGCCGGCACCAAGGACAGCGACGGCGGATCCGTTTTCCCTTACCGCCAGTTTGTGGGCGGCTGTATCGGTGCCGGCCGCAAGTCCGCTGATGATGCTTGTTCCACTTCGGATAACAGGCGGAAGCAGTTCTTCCAGAGCCTTTAACCCGTAAGGAGTTGGTTTTCTTGTACCGACGACTGCGAGACTCTCTTTTCTCTTAAGCAGCTCTTGTTTTCCTTTGGCATACAACACCCATGGAGGATCATACATATGGCGGAGACGCTCTGGGTATTCTTTCATGAATGGGGTCAAAATATGGATGCCATTTTCCCGGTAAACGTGAAGCGGGCTTTCGGTTGTATGAAGATAACGGTACAGGGAAGAAGCGCGGTCGCGCGGAAGATGGAGACAGGAGGAGAGTTCGGAAGCGGAAAGCTTATAGGGGGCTGAAAACGCTGGATCGATCCGGCACAGTACAGCCATTCGTTTCCATGTCATATAGGGGGCTTCATGAAGATGTAATAGTCGACTCGTTTCCGTTGGGGTTCATCCTTTCAAAAAAAGGCGGGCGCCAAGGCCCGCCTCGTATTTTTTACTGCTGTGGATTGTGTGTCAGACATTTTTCAAAGAGGTTGTTATCCTTCAGCGCATTAATCATCGTATCGCCGATTTCAGCCGGTGTATCGGCAACGTGAACCCCGCAGCTTTCCAGGGTTTTAATCTTTTCGTCTGCTGTGCCTTTTCCGCCGGAAATAATAGCACCGGCATGTCCCATTCTCTTTCCGGGAGGTGCCGTGCGTCCGCCGATAAATCCGACGACCGGCTTATCCATATTGTCCCTGATCCACTCGGCCGCTTCTTCTTCAGCCGTACCGCCGATTTCACCGATCATAATGACCGCTTCTGTATCATCATCCTCATTGAATTCTTTCAGCACATCAATGAAATTCGTTCCATTTACCGGGTCACCGCCTATTCCCACAGCTGTCGACTGACCGACGCCGTTGGTGGAGAGCTGATGTACTGCCTCATACGTAAGCGTACCGGAACGGGATACGACGCCGACATGGCCTTTTTGATGAATATATCCGGGCATGATACCGATTTTACATTCTTCCGGCGTAATAACCCCGGGGCAGTTCGGCCCGACCAGACGGGTTTTCTTACCCTCCATGAAACGCTTTACTTTCAGCATATCAATAACAGGAATGCCCTCCGTGATGCAGATTGCCAGATCCATTTCTTCGTCCACCGCTTCAATGATGGCATCCGCTGCTAAAGCAGGCGGAACATAAATAACAGTGGCTGTGGCGCCTGTTTCGGTCACAGCGTCACGGAGTGTATTAAATACAGGTACGCCTTCGATTTCTGTACCGCCTTTTCCCGGCGTGACTCCTCCAACAATATTGGTTCCGTATGCAAGGGCCTGCTGGGTATGAAACAGACCGGTGGAGCCTGTGATGCCCTGAACAACAACTTTGGTATCTTTATTAATAAAGATGCTCATTTTGACTTCGTCCCGCCTTTCTATTGCACTTGTGATACGATTTTCTGCGCGCCGTCAGCCATGGAATCCGCTGCTGTAATGTTTAAACCGGATTCTTCGAGAATCTTTTTGCCGGTTTCCACATTTGTCCCTTCAAGACGGACAACAAGCGGAATCTCAAGACCGATCTGCTGGGTTGCTTTGACAACACCTTCTGCGATAACGTCACATTTCATGATGCCGCCGAAAATGTTGACATAAATCCCTTTCACCTGATCGTCTTCAAGAATGATCTTAAATGCTTCCGTTACTTTTTCGGCCGTAGCGCCGCCTCCGACATCAAGGAAATTGGCCGGATCTCCGTTGTAATATTTAATAATGTCCATCGTAGACATGGCAAGTCCGGCACCGTTCACCATGCATCCGATATTGCCGTCCAGGGCGATATAACTGAGGTCGAATTTGGACGCTTCGATTTCCTTCGGATCTTCTTCATCAAGATCACGGTATTCAAGAATATCTTTCTGACGGTACAGCGCATTGGAATCAAAATTCAGTTTCGCATCCAGTGCCATCACATTACCGTCCCCGGTTGTAACAAGCGGATTGATTTCCGCCACAGAGCAGTCTTTTTCAATGAATACATTGTACAGGCCGAGCATGAACTTTACCGCCTGCTTCAGAAGATCTTTCGGAATATTGATGTTGAATGCAAGACGGCGGGCCTGATAAGGCTGCATCCCGACTGCCGGATCAATATATTCGCGGAAAATCTTTTCCGGTGTCTGTTCTGCCACTTCCTCAATCTCCGTGCCGCCTTCTTCGGAGGCCATCATAACCACCCGCGACGTCGCACGGTCCAGAACAATTCCGACATAATATTCGCTCTGGATATCAGAACCTTCTTCAATAAAAAGACGTTTTACTTCTTTACCTTCCGAACCGGTCTGATGCGTGACAAGCGTTTTACCCAGAAGTTCTTCGGCGTATGTACGCACCTCATCCAATGTTTTTGCAATCTTGACCCCGCCGGCTTTTCCGCGCCCGCCTGCGTGGATCTGGGCTTTTACGACTGAAACATCAGAATTGAGTTCTTTAGCCGCTTCTACTGCTTCATCCGCGGAAAAGGCAACTTTTCCATTCGGTACGGCTACCCCGTATTCTCTGAGGAGCTCTTTTCCTTGATACTCATGAATATTCATGTACTCTCCATCCTCCTAACGATTCGATACGACTACCCGCCTGAGGCCGGACCTGCGGGAAAGACATCGGGTGCCAGGCGCAGGCTGTAAGTGCAGGCCATTGCTTCGCACACACTTATTATCGTATAAAAAAACACCGGCAAATTCAACAATTCGACACTATTTTATCGTAACAGGGTCCTTCTTTTTTACCGGGACAATGAAAATAATCCCCGGGGCACAGCCCCGGGGAAGCATCGTGGCATGTTCGAACGTATTCATTTCCGTTTATTTTCGGCTCGTTTTTTTGTTATTCGTTTCCAAAGTTCTTTCAGGGCGGCGAAGGACCGGATTTCTGACGAATGGCGGAAATAACCGAGTTCCTCGCCTGCTTCTTCCAAGTAGGAACGAAACTTCTCCTTTAGACGTCTTCGTTTCATGTCAGGCTCCTTTTTCCCCATAAGGTGCCCATGTACCAGTTATATATTATGACGTATGTTGATCGACCCGGTATAAAAACGCAAACACTTCCGCCACGACTTCATATAATTCCGGGGGAATCGACTGGTTGATTTCCAGCTGGGATAACAGTTCCACGAGGGAAGGATCTTCCTGCACAGGGATGTCGTTTTCTCTGGCACGTTCTATAATTTCTTCGGCCACATAGCCTTTGCCTTTCGCTTTGACACTTGGCGCATGTTCTGCCTGGGCCTGATAGCCCAGCGCCACTGCCGAGCGGCGTGGAGCCTGTCTGCCGTTCATATGCGCACATCCACTCCTTCCCGTCCTGCATAGGATTCGACCGGTGTGCCGGAAGGTTTATGCCCTTCGCGGACCGGTTTCCAATGGACCGCATTCAAATGGTAATTCTGTTCCTCCAGCCGCTTCTCAAGGTAGGGCTGGAGCAGATCCATCAGCTTATCCGGCTTATCCTTTTCGTTGAATACGTGTACAGTAACACTTCGGTTTTGAATCTGAACATCCGCAATCGTTTCTCCAAGACGTTCCATGTCAAGATAAAACAAAATACGGCAGTGGTCCGGGTGCAGGGTCCCGTCCTCCTGTTTCTTTCCTTCCCACTGAATGGAAAGGTCGGTATGGAACCCTCCCAGGGTCAGAGGAACCTGTACAGCTGTCTGCTGGAAACTGCCCTGCTGATCCTGGGAAAGGAGCTGCTGGCCCGTGATTTTGTGAAGCAGGGCTTCCGCATGCTCGCGGACAGGCTGAGGAAGGGAAGCCATATTCTGAAGCAGGGACTGTTTCAGGTTATCCATGTTTATGCCCTCGCCGCCATTCCCGGAAGACGCCTGCTGCTGAGCGATGCCGGATTCATGATGCAGGCCCAGCTGCTGAAGAAGCTGCGTCAACTGTCCGGCTGTCTGGGAAAATGGAGCCATGCCGGACGTTCGTTCATTGGTAAATGACCCTTGCAGCAGTACAGTGAGAGTCTGATTTTCTGCACTGCCTTCAGCTCGTGCCGGTAACGCCTGCATCATCTGCTGGACCTGTTCCGACGAAAACGCCGTGCCGCGCGCCTGTCCGCCTGCCTGCTGCAGAAGCGAGAGCAGCTGCTGGAGCTTCTGCCGGCCGGCTTCCCCCTCCGCCGGAGACAAACGGGTCATAAGAGTCTGAAACAACTCCGACGGCTCCATGGCAGCCAGCGGCCGTCCTTGCTGCCCGGACGCAAGATCCGGCCATATCTGCTGAACCATCCCTCTATTTTCGGGCTGTAAAACCAGCTGTTTAAATGAGGAAAGCCACTCCGGTGTATTAGATCCTGCCGGCATTGCCCCTGCTTTCTGAAGAAGGGACATCGCTCCGTTTCGGACAGATTCCGGAGCTTCAGCGGATCCGGAGAGCTGCAGAAGCCGGGCCAGCTGATGTTCCGACGAGGGGTTCATCGATCCAAGGGATAACGTATGCTGAACAGCCTGACTGACATTGACCGCAGCTCGTCCCTGGCCCTCCGGAAGAGAGGTCGTCTGCAGCTGTCCGAGAACGGTCTGGAGCTGCTGCATCTGGGCAGTCAGCGGCTTCCCGTGTTCAGCCTGATACAGACTTTGAAACGTTTCCAGTGTGAGTGGAAAATTCGACTGGTTCATAGCGGAAAGGAGCCTTACTCCCTCTCCGTTCATGGCACCTGCCTGCTTCAGCACAGCTGCTCCCTGCTGGATCATTTCCCTGGAGAACGGGAGCTTTTCTGCCTGAAACTGACGGATCATGGAAAGATTAGCCTTGTTTTCCTCCAGTCCCAGAGCCTGCAGCACCTTCGCAGCACTGCCCTGATCAGCTTGTGAACTTTTCAGCACCTGCTGGTCCACTTCCAGCGCCTGAAGGCGTGGAATACCATCATTCTGGCGTACCTGAAAAAAGTATTTCTGCCCGGCGTTCAAAGCGGCTTCCAGCCTGGCTGTTACATTCATGCCGCCAAGCCGCAGCGAGGCCGTCTGATTCGGAAACAGTTTGACTATTTCCCCTTCAAACACCTGACCTTTTTGAAGAGACAGTGATGCCTGCCTGGTACCGCTGCTTTTTGTTAACGAAGCTGCCTGCAATTGTAGAGGATCCATAGCGTTCCACCTTGTTCCTTATTTAGGGAGACCTTCACGTACCGGGGCAAAACTGCGCCGGTGCTCCGGCGTCGGACCGATCCGCTGCAGAGCCTCCAGATGAACGGCTGTACCGTACCCCATATTCGTGTCAAAACCGTAATCCGGATACATCGCAGCCAGTTCTGTCATATACCGGTCGCGTTCCACTTTTGCAAGCACAGAAGCTGCAGCAATGGAAGCACTCCGTTCATCTCCTTTAGTAAGCGGCAGCTGCCGGCGGGAAGATGCAATCGTAACCGCATCGACAAGCAGCGCATCCGCTTCTACCCCAAGTCCTTCGACTGCCTGTCTCATCGCCTCTCTGGATGCCTGGTATATGTTAATGTCATCAATGACCGGCGCCGGGATGTGAACCACACGATACACGGCTTCTGTCTTCAATTTTTCATAAAAATGGTCCCGCTCTTCTTTTTTTAATTTTTTCGAATCCGTCAGCCCGGGGAGAAAACAGTGTTCCGGAAGTACCGCAGCAGCGGCCGTAACCGGCCCGGCAAGGGGTCCCCTACCTACTTCGTCCACTCCCGCCACCAAAGAATATCCGTCTTCCCGGAATTGTTTTTCAAAGGATAGGGACTCGAGAAAGGCGGCTTCCCGCTGCTTACGCACAGCTTCCTTTTTGTCGTACTGATGCAGCAGCTGACGTACTCCTTTCCGCTCATCGTGCCGCAGTGTTTCCAGCCAGGTTTTGTCCGGCTCTTCCTGGAATAAATGATACCTGATATCGGAAATACTTAACTTTTTCATGATTCTGTTCCCTCTTCTCTATTGTTTATATCGGAAGATGTTTCCGATTTCGAAGAGGAAGCCGCGTCGTTTTTGTCCTCATGGTCTGCCGGGGTTTCCAGTGAAAGGCGTCCCAGCTTTCCATCCCTGAATTCACGCAGCAGCAGTGCTGCGCTTTGTTCTTCATCCACGTAGCCTCCTGGCTGCAGGCAGCCTCTGTTTTTTCCGATTTCCATCAAAAGGATCCGGTTGTCGACAGGAAGCGGATCCAGCCTGTACCGTTCTTTTAATGCAGAAGGGTAGCGTTCTTTTAACAGCCCGGTTAAATAGAGAGCGATTTCCTCCAGATCAAGCCTTTCATCTTTAATAGCTCCTGTCGCTGCAAGCCGGTAACCAACTATCTGATCTTCAAACTTCGGCCATAGAATCCCCGGGGTATCCAGAAGTTCCATTTTATTTCCGACTTTCAGCCACTGCTGTGCTTTCGTAATGCCGGGAATATCCCCGGTTTTTGCCGTTTTTTTTCCGACAAGCCGGTTAATGACGGTCGATTTTCCAACGTTCGGAATCCCCAGGATCATGGCACGGATGGCACGCGGTTTAATCCCCTTTCTTTTCATCTTATCAAAGATCGGTGCTGTCACTTTCTCCGCTTTTTCCACAACAGGTTTTGCCCCTTTATTCTGAAGGGCATTCAGTGTCAGTGCCTCTGCCCCCTGTTCTTCATAAAAGCGGAGCCATTCGGCACTCACTTCCGGATCGGCCATATCACTTTTTGTGAGCACGACGATACGGGGCTTGTCCTGTAACAGCTGATCAAGCATCGGGTTTCTTGAAGAAAAGGGGATTCTGGCATCAACCAGCTCCACGGCCGCATCCACCCGTTTCAGCTGCTCTGTCACCTGGCGTTTTGCCTTTTCCATATGGCCCGGATACCATTGAATCGTCATGGCTGTTCTCCTTTCCATACAGGGGATACCAGAGCAGCCTGCCCCTCCCCTGCCTGCTTGTTCATTCTTTAAAAAAAGACTGCAACGGCACTTATGCCGTGGCAGTCCTTTAAAATCCTTATCGAATTTCTTTGATGCGCGCAGCTTTTCCACGCAGATTGCGGAGATAGTAAAGTCTTGCCTGGCGGACGCGGCCGCGGCGCTTCACTTCGATCTTGTCAATGCGCGGGGAATGAACCGGAAATGTACGTTCCACACCGATGCCGTAAGATACCTTACGAACGGTGAAGGTTTCGCTGATTCCGCCTCCACGGCGCTTGATAACCACACCCTGGAATACCTGAATACGTTCACGGGAGCCTTCCACAACTTTCACGTGAACACGCACGGTATCTCCGGCGCGGAAATTCGGAAGATCGGTTTTAAGCTGGTCTTTCGTGATTTCACGAAGTAGTTCCTGCATTTTTTTGCCTCCTTCTCTTACATGCTCATAGCAGTAATCCTGCAGCGGAACATAGTAGTAAGCGGCTTTCACCACAAAATACATCCTATCATACCGCTGCCTGCTGTTCAACGGTTTTTCTCATTTTCATCCTGATTATGCAATAAGTCGGGACGCCGCTCTCTCGTTCTTTCGAGCGCCTGCTGCCGGCGCCACGCTGCAATATTTTCATGGTGGCCCGATAACAGCACATCCGGTACTTTCCATCCTCTAAAATCAGCGGGCCGTGTATAATGCGGATGTTCGAGCAGAGGCTCTGAAAACGAATCCGCCGCCGCTGAATCCGTATTTCCGAGCACACCGGGAAGCAGCCTTGTAACGCTGTCGGCAAGAGCCATGGCACCGAGCTCTCCGCCTGTCATAATAAAATCGCCGAGCGAAAATTCATCCGTGGCCAGATGCGCACGAATTCGTTCATCATAGCCTTCATAATGACCGCAGATAAAAATCAACTGTTCCTCTCCGGCCAGTTCTTCCGCGTCTTTCTGGGTGAAAGGCGATCCTTGCGGACATAAGAGGATAATTCTGGCTCCTGATTGATGCTGTTGTTGTGCAAAATCGACTGCATCAAAGACAGGCTGCGGCGTAAGAACCATTCCGGCTCCGCCTCCGTAGGGATAGTCATCTGTTTTTCGGTGCTTATTCTCTGAAAAATCACGGATATTGTGAACATGATACGACACAGCCTGTTTCTCCTGGGCCTGTTTCAGCATGGACGACGTAAGCACGCCCGGAAACATGTCGGGAAAGAGGGTTAAAAAATCCATTCTCATCAAGGCAGCAGTCCCTCCATCACATGAATGGTGATGGTTTTATCATGAACGTCGACCTGTTTCACGATATCGTCAATGTAAGGCACCATAATATCAGGGCCGCCGGCAGCTGCCTGCACCACCCAGACGTCATTGGCACCCGGAGACAAAACTTCTTTCACCCTGCCGAGCAGGGTGCCTTCTTCCCCGTAGACATCGCACCCGATAATCTCATGATAGTAATACTCATCTTCTTCAAGCTCAGCGAGCGCTGTCTCCGGAATCTGAAGCACCGCTTCTTTCCATGTTTCTGCTTCTTCGATAGAGGTAATCTCCTCGACACGAAGGAGCCGGTGCTGTTTATGACGCCGGCAGTGGGAGACAGTAACCGGGGTGTGTTCCCGGCCCTCCTTAACCATATAAAGCGTTTCTCCCGGAGCGAACCGCTCCTCTTCAAAATCAGTAATTGGAAATACTTTCAGCTCCCCCTGTATGCCATGGGTATTTACAACTTTTCCAACATTAAACCATTCCATCCTCATCATCCGACCTTTTCTTCCGTATCTGTATGATTACCCCATCTTTAACGACGATTTCCTGATTACCTGCCGGCCATTCGTCTCCTTCCGACACTTCTTCAATCGCCTCCACTTCTCCTGAAGCTATTTCTGTTCCGGAAGGAAGGTGTTCAAGTTGAGTCAACTGAAATTGCGCGCTTTTCATCTTTTCCTTCCGTTTCTCGATTTCTTTATCGTATCGTTCTTTTACCTCTGTTTTTTTCCAGGCGGCATCCACGGACTTCATCTGTTTCTGCATTTGAAACTGAAGCTGTTCGATTTCCTTTTTCTGCCGGTGCTGGTCCCGGCGGAAATCAGCGGCCATCCTTTCTCTCATCCGTTCTGTTAAGACATGTTTTACGGCTGCTTTTTTTATGATACGCATGTTTCACCTCGGTCCGGCACATAGGATGCAGCGGTCCGGGACCGGTCATCGATAACGCCGGTTCTTATTGGCCCCCGTGCTTTGAAAAAAGGGCAGGGATCCGTAATCCCCGCCCCGTCTTTGCTATTCGGCAATATCCAATCGAACGCGCGCCTGATGATGGGAGGCACAAGCGTACAGGACAGAACGAAGGGCATTGGCTATTCTTCCCTGTTTCCCTATCACTTTTCCCATATCACTTTCGTGCACCGCTAATGTCAGGACGAGAATATCCTCCTGCCGGCGCTCTGTTACTTCCACCTGATCCGGATAATCAACGAGCGGACGAGCCATGGTTTCCACTAACTGTTTCACAGGTTTCCCCGCCTTTCTCCATGATCGATATCAGACAGCGCTGTATTACTTCCCGTTTTTCTCGTTATGAAGACGCTCCATTAATCCTTCTCTGGAAAACAGATTACGGACCGTATCGGAAGGCTGGGCGCCGTCAAGCATCCACTGTACGGCTTTCTCCCCGTTAATGCTGACTTCCGCCGGATCTTTCAGCGGGTTGTACGTTCCGATCTCTTCGATGAAACGGCCGTCACGCGGTGCACGGGAATCCGCTACAACGAGACGGTAAAAAGGTGATTTCTTTGCTCCCATACGTTTAAGTCTAATTTTAACTGCCATTTGCAGACACCTCCAAATATATTTCACACAATAAATTATTATAATAGGACTGGCTTTCCCTGTAAAGGGTTTTTCCTTTTCACTGCAGAAAAGGCAGCTGCATCCCGCCTTTTCCTTTTTTCTTTCCCTTCTGTCCGCCGCCTGTCATCTGTTTCATCATTTTCTTCATATCTTCAAACTGCTTTAACAGGCGGTTTACATCCTGGATCGTCGTGCCGCTTCCTTTGGCGATACGGCGTTTTCGGCTCGCATTCATCACCGACGGGTTTTCTTTTTCATACGTCGTCATAGACCGGACGATGGCCTCCACCCGGCCGATCTGGCTTTCATCCACCTGGATGTTTTTCATGGCCTTCTTGTTCGCACCGGGCATCATCTGCAGCAGCTCATCAAGCGGCCCCATGTTCCGCACCTGTTCCAGCTGTTCCAGAAAATCATCAAAGGTCAGGTCAGCTGAACGCATCTTTTTCTCCAACTCTTTGGCACGTTCATCATCCACATTGGTCTGCGCCTTCTCAATCAGGGAAAGCATATCCCCCATCCCCAGTATCCGGGAAGCCATCCGTTCCGGGTGAAAGACATCAAGTTCATCAATCTTTTCCCCCGTTCCGGCGAACTTGATCGGAACACCGGTCACTTCCCTGACAGAAAGCGCGGCACCTCCGCGTGTATCGCCGTCCAGTTTGGTAAGAATGGCACCCGTGACACCGAGCTGTTCATGAAAACTTTCCGCTACATTCACAGCATCCTGACCGGTCATCGAATCAATGACAAGCAGGATTTCGTCCGGTTCCACCGCTTCTTTCACATGCTGCAGTTCAGCCATCAGCTCTTCATCCACGTGAAGACGGCCGGCGGTATCCACCAGGACATAGTCGCAGTTTTCTTCTTTAGCCTTTTCAACGGCGCCTCTGGCAATATCAACCGGAGAGGTATCCGTTCCCATGGAATGCACGGGCATATTCAACTGCTTTCCGAGTGTTTCAAGCTGATCAATCGCGGCCGGACGGTAAATATCGGCTGCGGCAAGCAGCGGCTTGCGGTTATGATGTTTGCGGAGATGGTTGGCGACTTTTGCCACTGTTGTCGTTTTTCCCGCCCCCTGCAGACCGGCGAGCATGACAACCGTCGGGGGCTTCCGGGAAGCTGCAATGCTGCTTTCTTCGCCGCCCATCAAAGCTGTCAGTTCTTCATTAACAACCTTGATCACCTGCTGGCCGGGGGTCAGGCTCTTCATGACTTCCTGGCCGACCGCCCGTTCTTTCACATCGTTGACAAACTTCTTGACGACTTTGAAGTTTACGTCCGCTTCAAGCAGAGCGAGACGCACTTCCCGCATCATTTCCTTTACGTCGGCTTCCGTCACTTTTCCGCGGCCCTTCATTTTATCGAATGTTGACTGGAGCCGTTCCGCCAACCCTTCAAACGCCATTACATCGTCCCCTCCTCCTCAAGTTTTTCCAGGGCTTCTATCGTATCAAGCATCTTTGGGGACGGAGAAGCATGGGAGGCAGCGCAATGCCGAAGCTCCTGATAAAATGACATCCGCCGCTTGTATTTACGATAGAGTCCCAGCTTTTCTTCGTATTCTTCCAGCATGGCTTCCGTTCGTTTGATATTATCATACACCGCCTGACGGCTCACATCGTATCCTTCCGAAATTTCGCCGAGCGAATAATCGTCCAGAAAATAGAGCTCCAGGTATTTCTGCTGTTTTGCCGTTAACAAGGGTTGATAAAAGTCAAACAATGCGTTCATCCGCACCGTTTTTTCCAGCATAGTTCCCACCCTTTTGTTAAGCATGTTTCCTTTACACAAAGTTCAGCATACTAAAGACCTTTCCGGCTGTCAAGACAAAACCTTTACGACGATTCTTCCGCCTGTTCCTCCACCAGTTCCCGGAAAAGACCGTATACGAACTGTTCAGCGTCAAACGGCTGCATGTCATCCACTCCTTCTCCGAGTCCGACAAGCTTCACGGGAATATCCAGTTCATTCCGGACCGCAAGAACGATGCCGCCTTTGGCGGTGCCGTCCAGTTTTGTCAATGCGATTCCGCTGACATCGGTTGCTTCCTGGAACGTTTTCGCCTGGCTCATTGCATTCTGGCCGGTTGTGGCATCGAGCACGAGCAGCACTTCATGAGGAGCGTCCGGGATCTCACGCGAGATGACCCGTTTCACTTTTTCCAGTTCTTTCATGAGGTTGACTTTGTTCTGCAGTCTTCCCGCGGTATCACACAATAATACATCTGCATTTTTGGAACGGGCCGACTGAATGGCGTCATACATAACCGCTGCCGGATCAGATCCTGCCTGCTGCTTTACCACATCGACACCGACCCTTTTGCCCCATTCATCCAGTTGTTCAATAGCACCGGCACGGAATGTGTCCCCGGCTGCCATCACAACTTTCTTTCCTTCCTGTTTAAATGAGTGACCCATTTTACCAATTGTGGTTGTTTTTCCGACACCATTGACGCCGACAAACAAAATAACCGTCATCTCGTTGTCCTGTATATTCAGGGAAGAGTCATCTCCGGATTTGTCCAGCTTTTCCGCAAGTTTTTCGGTTATCAGAGGCGCAATGTTTTTGGAATCTTTAATATTGCGCCGTCTTGCTTCTTCCCTTAATTCATCGATCATTTCCATCACTGTCGATACGCCGGCGTCTGCACCGATCAGGATCTCTTCCAGTTCTTCAAAGAACTCTTCATCGACGGTCCGGTATTGAGCAAACAGCTCATTCATCTGTTCGGCGAATGAATCCCTTGTTTTTGTCAAACCTTCCTTGAATTTTTCCGTTACCGCATCGGTCTGTTCTGTCACCTTGTTTTTCAGCTTTTCAAAAAATCCCATGTCTCTGCCTGCAGATTCCTGCAGATCAAACCTCCTTTACTGTTATGTCGCCGCCGATCCCATTAACTCACCGGTCTCTTCCATTTTAACCGAAACCATTCTCGATACACCGGACTCTTCCATGGTAATGCCGTACAGCACGTCTGCTTCTTCCATCGTAGCTTTGCGGTGGCTGATGACAATAAACTGGGTCGTTTCACTGAAGTCCCGGAGGTATTTTGCAAACCTGGTTACGTTTGCTTCATCCAGTGCTGCTTCCACTTCATCAAGAACACAGAAAGGCACCGGCTTTTCTTTGACGATCGAAAAAAGTAATGCGATCGCTGTCAGCGCCTTTTCTCCTCCTGATAGAAGCGACAGATGCTGTCTCTTTTTCCCCGGCGGACTGGCGACAATATCGACACCAGTATGAAGCAGGTGCTCCGGGTCGGTTAAATGAAGGTCCGCTTCCCCGCCTCCGAAAAGTTCCCGGAATGTAGAACGGAAATGATAACGAATGGCTTCAAAGGTTTCTGAAAACCTACGCTTCATTTCGTCATCCATTTCCTGTATCACTTCATACAGCGAGTTCCGTGCCTGCTGAAGGTCCTCTCTCTGCTCCGTAAGAAAGGTTACACGCTCATGTACGCGTTCATATTCATCGATCGCACCGAGGTTGACGTGCCCCAGCTCTTCAATTCCCATTTTTATCAGTTTGATGCGTTTGCGGGTTTCCTCCAGATCTTCTGAGAGATGGTAGTGATCCCTGGCCCGTTCAAAACTGATCTCATAATTCTCCTGAAGGTGCTGCAGTCTCGTATCCAGTTCCACGTCCAGCCGGTTCAGTTCAATTTGATGATCATGATGGCTTTTCTGTTTTTCGTCCCGGTCAAAGGCGAGCTGCTGAATGCGTGCTTTCCGCTGTTCCGCATCATCATAAGCTTCCACTCTGTCTTTGCGGAGACGCGCCATTTCCCGGGACAGCGATTCTTTTTCCTCCCGCAGCTGTTCAATTCCGGTTTCAACTTCACCGTTTTCGTCCATAGAAGACATCTGCTCTTCAAGCAGCTCTATATCCTTTTCAAGTTTCTTCAACTGCGCGCATTCCTCATCATACTGTTTTTTCAGGCGCTTTTCCTCCGCTTCATCATGAGAGGCGGATTCTTTCGCTGCCGCCAGCTCCACTTTGACGTTTGTTTCGTCCTCTTTTAATTTTTCCAGCTTTTCCCCGCGCTGTTTCTCTTGTTCTTCAAGTGCTGCAATCTGTTCATCCAGCCTGCGCAGTTTTTCTGCCACGCTTTCCTTGTTGTCCATTAATACACTTTCGCGGGAATGCAGACGTTTTTCTTCTTCCTGAAGGGAGGAGGACTCTTTGTCGTACATGGACAGCTTGGAATTGGCTTTGGCCAGTTCTGCTTCGGCACCGGCCAGTTCTTCTTTCGCTTTTTCCAGTTCTTCTGCGGCTGTTTCTCCCCGTTTCCGGCTTTCCTCCAGTTCCCGAGCGGTCGTTTCCCGGCTCTGTTTTTCCTGCCTGACCTTTTCTTCAAGTACTTCCGTCTTTTTCTGCATATCCTGGTACTTTTCTTTCAGTTCATCGAGCTCGTGCTGTCTGGCCAGAAGCTGGCTGCTGTTCCGCCCGGTGCTGCCGCCTGTCATGGAACCACCGGGATTAACGACACTCCCGTCAAGCGTCACGATACGCACTTTATAGCCGGTAAGACGTGCCATACTGTTGGCCGCCTCCAGAGATTCGGCGAGTACGACCTGACCTAAAAGATGCTCGATAATATGCTTATAGGCAGGGTCGACGTTTACTGCTTCAGCAGCTGTAGTGACAAATCCTTCTGAAGATTCGAGCTTGTTACGGAAATCAGAAGACAGGCGCCGCGGCTTTATAACATCTGCCGGGAGCACTGTCGCCCTGCCTTTCTGCCGGACTTTTAAAAGCTGGATCGCCTTTCTTGCGTCCTCTTCTGTTTCACTGACAACATGCTGGAGGGCTCCGCCGAGTGCTGTTTCCACCGCTGTCGTATACGTCTTCGGCACTTCAATCAATTCAGCAACGGCACCGACAATGCCTTTCAGGGTATCTTTACCGGCTTTCAGTACTTCCCGGACTCCCTGATAGAAGCCGGAATAGTCGGCTTCCATTTCCTCCAGCACGTTGATCCGGGACCGTGTCTGGTCAACATGACGGTACGCTTCATACAGCTTCTGTTCCTGACGTTCGACTGCTTCGTTTTTTTCATTCCAGCTTTTCTGCAGGTCCTTCCATGTTTCTTTTTCCTGTTCATGTTCTTCAGCCGCGTGTTTTTTCCGCTTCTTGGCATGATCAACCAGCTGTTCTGCATGCTTGCGTTCTTTTACGTATTCCTCGTTTTCTTTGGTGAGCGATCCGTGTTTCTGTTGCAGCTGGCTTTTCTGTTCTTCAAGGTATTTTTCTTCATTACGGACCGCTGCCTGTTCGTTCAGGCGTTCGATGTATTCACTTTTCAGGGATTCGATTTCTTCACGGCGGCTCTCCTTATATTTCTCCCATTCCTTTTGGATGGAAGCGTGGTTCTCCTGCAGCTTTTGATAACGGCTGCTGCTTTCTTCTTTTTTCCGGTGCTGTTCTTCCCATTCTTTTTTGGACTGTCCGCTTTTATCCTTTAATTCCTGCAGCCGTTCCTGCCATTCTTCCTTCTTTTCGCCGGCGTTTTTTCCGCGTTCCTCCAGAACTCGCTTGCGGCCTTCTTCTTTTTCCAGTTTTTCACTGACCGATACGAGCTGATCCTGCAGCCGGCTGACCGCCGCATCAATCTCTTCTGTTTTTGTTTCGGCATCGGAGCGTTTCTGCTCTTCTTCCTGCAGCAGATTTTCTATTTTCTGCTTCTGTTCTTCAAGATGCTGGATCGTATTCTGAAGACTGCTCCATCTCTCGTGTTTGTTTTCAATTTCAGCCGCCGTCAGTGCAATATCTTTCTCTTCCAGTTCTTCTTTTTTGGCGAGATAATCTTTGGCCATCGAGGCCTGTTCTTTTAACGGTTCCACCTGGCCCTCGAGTTCGTGCAGAATGTCTTCCACCCTGTTCAGATTATCTTCGGTTTCGGTTAATTTTTTTTCTGCCTGATTTTTTCGTTGTTTATATTTGGAAACACCGGCGGCTTCTTCAAAAATAGCCCGCCGCTCCTCCGGTTTGCTGGACAGAACTTCTTCCACGCGGCCCTGTCCGATAATCGAAAAGGCTTCTTTTCCCATCCCGGAGTCCATAAAGAGCTCGACAATATCTTTACGGCGGCAGGGCTGGCGGTTGATAAGATATTCACTGTCGCCGGTGCGGTAGAGTTTCCGGGTAACACTGACTTCGTGATAGTCAAGATCAAGGTACTGGTCATTGTTTTCGAGGACCAGCGTCACTTCAGCGGCATTTAACGGTTTTCTCGTGTCACTTCCGGCAAATATTATGTCTTCCATCTTAGCGCCGCGCAGCGAACGGGCCGACTGTTCCCCGAGCACCCAGCGGATCCCGTCTGAAACGTTGCTTTTCCCGCTTCCGTTCGGCCCGACGACTGCATTTACGCCGGGAACAAATTCTATATTCATGGCTTCGGCAAATGATTTAAATCCTTTAATTTCTATACGTTTGAGGAACATCGTATCAGGTGTCCTCCTCCTGGGTCATCTCATTATCGCATTCCTTCCGCTGCCGGATAAGAACGCCACCCTATTTTATCACAATACGAAACAGTGCATAAGGCTCGTTGAAAAGGGATTTGCTCTTTTTCCACTGAGCCGATACAATAAAACAAGATAAACACATTATAAAAGGTGGGGAAAGACATGGGTCTGGAAGAACCAACGGAAGATAACCTGAATTTCATGGTAGAGGAAATCGGAAAAAAACTGCAGGTCGTGAATGCTTCTGCATTCGAACCGGGTAATTTTGACATCAGCCATTATGATGACATAAAAGAAATGTATGATATGATCGAATCCAAAAAAAACGTAAGCGTAAGTGAAATGGATGCCATCATCTCCGAACTCGGACGTATTAAAAAAAACTGAAAAAAAGAGGCTGTCCCATATGACTGGGGCAGCCTCTTTTCAGTCTTCATTCTTTTTTTCCGGTTCCAGTCTGGAGAGAGCCTGCTGGGCGGCATGCTGTTCCGCTTCCTTTTTCGAACGTCCTCTTCCTTCTCCTAAAAGGTCTTCATTGAGATAAACGGCCGAAATAAACTCTCTGCTGTGAGCCGGACCAATTTCATTTTTGATCTCGTAATGGATCGTCCCAAGGTTGTCTTTCTGAAGATGTTCCTGCAGCTGGCTTTTAAAATCCATCATATGCGAAAAAGCACCGTCGTCGATTTTTGGATAAATCGTTTGTTCCAAGAAGGTATACACGGCATCCATTCCCTGATCGAGGTACAGCGCTCCCGTAAAAGCTTCAAACACATCAGCCAGCAGCGCCGGCCTTTTCCGTCCGCCTGTCATTTCTTCTCCTTTTCCAAGAAACACAAGTTCACCAAAATCCAGTTCCTCGGCAAGGCTGGCAAGGGATGCCTCACAGACAATCGCAGCGCGCAGTTTTGTCATTTCCCCCTCGCTCATGGTGGAAAACCGTTTGAATAAATGTTGGGATACCGACAGTTCAAGCACCGCATCTCCCAAAAATTCCAATCGTTCATTATCATATACTGAACGGATCCGATGCTCATTCACATAGGATGAATGGGTAAAAGCCTGAATCAACAACTTTTCATCTGAAAACGTCAATCCAAGACGCTCCAGTGTCTGATACAGATTCCTCCGGTGTTGTTCCGTTAACACCAGTTTTTTCGTTTTTTTAGAACGGGATCCATGATTTTTTCTATCTGTGCTTTGTCCCATAACTGGTCCTCCGTTTTGTCCATCCTTACCTGGTGCCGGACCATGGAGCCGTATGCTCTGAAACAGGGCAACGGCTCCCGCCCCGCCCATTATTATTGCTGACCATCTATGTAGTTCACAACATCAGCAATTCTTACAATTTTTTCAGCTTCTTCATCGGAAATCTCCAGGTCAAACTCATCCTCCAGTTCCATGACAAGTTCCACCACATCCAATGAATCAGCTCCGAGATCATCTTTAAATGCAGCTTCACGGGTGATATCCGATTCTTCTACATCCAGACGTTCTGCCACGATCTTTTTCACACGTTCCAGCGTATTCTCTGCCATATCCTTCACCTCCTTTAAAAAATTGATACCATCCGCCATTATAGAAGATGACAGGAAAAAATGCCATCTTACAGACAGGAAAGATTAATGCATCACCATGCCTCCGTCTACATGCAGCGTCTGACCGGTGATATAATCGGCATCCGCGGATGCAAGAAAACGAACGGCACGCGCCACTTCTTCGGCTTCCCCAAGCCTTCCGAGCGGAATGTTATGAAGCAGCGTTTCCTGCGTTTCGCCTTCCAGTTTTTCTGTCATATCTGTTTCAATAAAACCCGGAGCAACTGCATTTACCTGGATATTGCGGGGGGCAAATTCACGTGCCAGACTTTTCGTCAGCCCGAGAACCCCGGCTTTTGCTGCAGAGTAATTGGCCTGACCGGCATTGCCCATCACCCCGACCACCGAGGAAATGTTGACGATTTTTCCGGAACGCTGCTTCATCATCTGCCTGGATGCCGCTCTCGCACAATGATAGACGCCTTTCAGATTCGTATCAAGGACAGCATCCCACTCTTCTTCTTTCATCCGCATCAGAAGATTATCGCGCGTAATCCCTGCATTGTTGATCATAATATCAATCTGACCGAATTGTTCTGTGACTTCCTTTATCACTGCTTTCACATCATCTTCCACAGCAACATCTGCTTTGACAGAGAACGCCTTGACTCCCCGGTCCCTGCATGCTGCCACAACTTCTTCCGCTTTCTGTGCACTGCCGGCATAATTGACGGCAACGTCTGCTCCATTTGCCGCAAGCTCGAGCGCAATCGCCTTGCCGATGCCCCTGGAGGCACCGGTAACAAGTGCGGTTTTTCCATTAAGCATTCTGCTTCCTCCTTAAGTTAAAGCTTCAGCTGCCTTTTCCACCGATTCCGGATCCTGAGCGGAATAGACGTGGACTCCCCTGCGCTGCACCCGGCGGACCAGCCCGCCGAGAACATTGCCGGGTCCAACTTCAATAAAGGTGTCTACTCCGAGTTCAATCAGCCGGCGGATCGTATCCTCCCAGTAAACCGGGGAAGTGACCTGCTCAATGACATGCTGCTTCAACAGGCCGGGGTCGGTTTCTTCACGGGCATGGACGTTGGGAAGCACCGGAAACGCCGGCTGGGAAAACGGAACCGGTTCGAGGGCGGCGGCAAGTTTTTCCTGTGCCGGCTCCATCAGCCGGGAGTGAAACGGCCCGCTCACTTCCAGACTGATCACCCGTTTTGCGTTTTCCTGCCGGGCCAGTTCTTCGGCTTTTTCGACAGATTCCCTGCCGCCGGAAATGACAATCTGTCCCGGCGCATTAAGGTTGGCAGCCTGCACAACACCGCCGGCCGATGAAACGTCCGAGCAGATGCGCTCGACCGTCTCTCTATCCAGCCCCATGACAGCCGACATGGAGCCCGTCCCTTCCGGCACTGCCTCTTCCATAAAAAGACCGCGCTGCCGGACAATCCGGAGAGCATTTTCAAAGGAAATGACGCCCGCTGCAGCCAGTGCTGCATATTCTCCAAGGCTGTGTCCGGCCGCATAATCAGCCTGAATCCCGTGCTGTTTTAATGCGTCCAGCGAAACCATTTCCGCCGTTAACAGCGCCGGCTGCGCATGTTCCGTCTTTTTCAGCTCATTTTCCGGTCCGGAAAACATCATGCCGGATAAGGGAAAACCGAGAATATGATCGGCTTCTTCTATCCGTGCTTTGGCATCAGTATTATTGTCATAGAACGCTTTCGCCATTCCGGGATACTGTGACCCCTGTCCCGGAAAAAGAAACGCACGTTTACCCATTATTCCATTCCTCCTGCTGTCCGGCTTCTTTTTTCATGATATCTGTCACCTGCTCATTTACCATCTGTCTCGCCTGACGGATGGCATGAAAAACGGCTGTATGATCCGATGATCCGTGTGCTTTAATGACGGGAGCTTTCAGCCCGAACAGGCCGGCACCTCCGTAATGGGAATAACTCATTTTATCCTTGATGTTTTTAAAACTGGAACGGAGCATTCCGGCTGCCAGTTTATTGGACCAGGTGCTCGTTAATTCTTTTTTCAGGAGCGAAAATAACGTACCGGCCGTTCCTTCAATCGATTTTAAAATCAGGTTGCCGGAAAAACCATCACAGACCGCAACGTCACAAACACCTTCGAGAAGGTCCCGTGCCTCCACATTTCCGACAAAGTGAACCGGAGCCTGTTCCAGCAGCTGATATGCCTCTTTGGATAACTCATTTCCTTTGCCTTCTTCGGTGCCGATGTTCACCAGCCCGACCCGTGGACGGTTTATTTTCTTTACCATTTCCATGTAGGCCGATCCCATGGAAGCATTTTGGAGAAGGTGTTCCGCTTTGGAATCCACATTTGCTCCGACATCAAGGAGCAGAAATCCTTCCCCGTCGAGAGTCGGAAGCATCGGCGCCAGTGCCGGCCGTTCAATACCTTCGATACGCCCGATGTGAAGAAGGCCCGCCGTCATCAGCGCCCCGGTATTGCCGGAAGAAATGCAGGCATCCGCCCTCCCTTCCCGGACTTCCCGGAGAGCCAGCACCATCGACGCATTTTTCTTTTTCCGTACCGCCTTAGTCGGTGTTTCCTCCGGTTCTATTTTATCTTCGGTATGGAGCACGGAAATGTTTTTTGTTTTTGTCAGGTGCTCGTTAATCTGTTCTTCATGGCCTGCCAGAATAATTTCCACATCGTCGAACGCCCGTGCCGCCGCCATCGCTCCGGCAACATGCGCTTTGGGAGAGTGATCTCCCCCCATTGCGTCGATGACAATTTTCATGAACGTCGTCTCCTTTTTCACTTATACTCAGCGGTGGGAACGATACATAACAAATTCACCGTGAAAAACAGGTTCCTGCTGTACACTGCTTGTTACCTCGACCCATGATTTATGGCCTTTGGAACGGGTAACAACTGCTCTGGCAGCAACCCGTTCTCCTTCTTTCACCTGCCGGCTGAAATGAACGGATGCCTTCGTTGTCAAAGCAAACTCATCGTTAATAATGGCAACGGCAAGGGAATTGGCCTGGGCAAACAAATAGTGGCCTCTTGCAATTCCTGTTCTTGAAAAAACGTGTTCAGCCGTTATATCCAGTATTGAAATAGCCTCTTCATCAAGCCGCAGGTCGATCATTTCTCCGATGACTTCCTCCAGAGGAAGCGCCTGCACTTCATCCAGACGCTCTCTGGCGACATGTTTGATCCGTTCCCTGAGTTCCGGAATGGATAATTCCAGCCTGTCCAGCCGGATCGTCTGGACACTCACCTGAAAATCTCCTGCCAGAGATTCATCCGTGCGGAATGGATCTGTCTCCAGTAATTGCTTCAACTGCCGCTGGCGTTCTTTTTTATTTTGTTTCACTCCTACACCATCCGCTTCTATGACTAGGTACTAAGAGTAGTATATAATTCTATTTCTTCTTTTTCAAGCACGTTCAATCAAGTTTGCTTCCATCCAGAATCCCGCTTTCCTCCAGAAATGACCGCAGCCCCGCATACTGCGGTTCCTTCCAGAATGCGCTGCTTTGAATCAGCGAAGCTGCATCGCGGCGGGCTGTTTCAAGCGCACGGTAATCGTGCACCATGTCCGCGATTTTGAATTCCGGCATGCCGCTCTGTTTTTTTCCAAAAAAGTCTCCGGGACCACGCAGTTCCAGATCTTTTTCCGACAGGGCAAACCCATCGTCGGTTTCCTGCATGATGCGCATCCGTTCCTGACCTGTTTCGCCTTTCGGGTCTGCCATCAAAATACAATACGACTGGTACTCTCCCCGTCCGACACGGCCCCGGAGCTGATGAAGCTGGGAGAGGCCGAACCGGTCGGCATCATAGATCAGCATGGTGGATGCATTTGGAACATTCACACCGACTTCCACAACGGTCGTGGAAACGAGCACCTGTATCTCATTTCCTGCAAAAGCCTGCATGACCTGTTCTTTTTCCTCGGCGGTAAGACGCCCATGCATCAGCCCGACATGGAAAGAATCGAAATGCTGCTGAAACTGGGCATGTACGTCAATCGCATTCTGTACATCAAGCATTTCCGATTCTTCTATAAGCGGACAGATGACATAAGCCTGACGCCCCTCTTTCACCTGCTCTCCGATAAACGAAAGAATCCGCTGCAGCAAATTGTGCTTAACCCAGTATGTTTTGACCGGTTTTCTGCCGGCTGGAAGTTCATCAATGGAAGACACATCCATATCGCCGAACACTGAAATGGCAAGCGTCCGCGGAATCGGTGTTGCGGTCATAAAAAGTACATCCGGTTCGAATCCTTTGTCACGAAGAGTTCTGCGCTGCTCCACGCCAAAGCGGTGCTGTTCATCTGTAATAACCAGACCGAGGTTCTGAAAATGGACATCTTCCTGAATTAAGGCATGTGTACCGACGACAATATCAGCTTTCCCTTCAGATACAGCAGCATTCCGATCCTTCCGCTTTCTACCTTTGACCGAACCGGTTAACAGCACAACTGTTACGTCTGAGTCCCGGTATAAATGCTGCAGTTCTTCCGCATGCTGTTCTGCCAGTATCTCTGTCGGGACCATAAGAGCGGACTGCCTGCCTCCAAGACGGCAGGCATACATCGCCGCTGCGGCGACTACCGTTTTTCCTGACCCAACGTCTCCTTGAAGAAGCCGGTTCATTTTTAACGGATCCTGCATATCTTTCATAATTTCCTCCATGACCCGCCACTGAGCCCCCGTCAGGGAAAAGGGGAGGTCATCTATAAATTCCTCCAGTTCTGTTTTATCAAACATGTGGACATTTCCATCGGCTGCCAGACGTTCCTGCCGTTTAAACGTCTGCATTTTCAGCTGAAATAACAGCAGTTCTTCATAAACAAACCGGCGCCTTGCCTGCTTCAGCTGTTCCCGCTCGGCAGGTGTATGAATCATGTAAAACGCTTCTCTGCGTCCGGGAAGCTTGTAGGAGGATAGAAGGGCCTCCGGCAGTATTTCCTCTACACGTTCCCCGAAAGCTTTTAACGCCTGTTGAACCCAGCGTGACAGCTGTTTCACGGTCACACCGCCCCCGGCGGAATAGACGGGCTCGAGCTGCCTGGAGGGATCGGGAGGGCCCCATTTTGCGTCCTGAACGGTGATGGTTAATTTGTATTTATCCCATTTACCGGTCAAGGTAAGCATATCTCCGATGTTCATTCTGCTTTTCAGAAATGCGCGGTTGAAAAACACCGCCGTAATAAGGATGTTTTCAACAAGCAGGCGGACACTCATCCTCGACTTTTTCCGCCCGTAATAGCGGACGGCCGGCTCCGATTGAATGCTTCCTGCAATCGTTACCCGCTCCCCGTGACGAAGATTTTCCACCGGTTCCACTTCCATATTTTCATAGCGGTAAGGAAAATGATGAAGTAAATCATGGATGGTGAAAAGACCGAGCTGCTGCAGTTCTTTTTCTTTTTCCTCCCCTATGCCGTGCAGGATGGATACCGGCTGCTGCAGATTGTTATCCATCGCTCTCATTCAGGAAGCTTCGGCATTTATGTTCGATCATGTTCCACTGCGTTTCACGCATACGCCCCCTCCTTTCCTTTCTCATGCCGGAAAAAAGAAGACTGTCCCGGCTTTCTTCCAGGTCAGTCTTTTCTTTACTCTGCCGGTGTGACAGCAACAGAGACGGTTCCCCTGCCTGTATGCGAGCCGATCACCGCTCCTATTTTCGTGAACGTGGAAGAGCGGTGGTTCAGCACACTTTCAGCAGCCTGGAGAAGTTCTCTGCCGTTATCTTCCGCTTCCGCGTGGGAGACGCCGATATGTACCGGACGGTCTCCATACTGCTCCTGCAGTGCATCCTGAATGACTGTGAGCGCCTTCTTTTTTCCACGTGCTTTTCGAAACGGGTAGACAACCCCTTCCCCGCTCAGGCTCAGTACCGGTTTCATCTTCAGAAGCGAACCGATCAGTGCCGAAGCTTTGCCAATCCGGCCGTTTTTGTGAAGATACTCGAGGGTGTCCACAAGAAAATAGACGCTGGTTTCTTCCATAAGTGCATCCAGCTTTTTTCTGCATTCGTCTATGCCGGCTCCTTCCGCGGCCAGCTTTGCCGCCTCGATAACGAGAATGCCTACTGCATAGGAAGCCTTGCCGGAATCAATGACGTTCACATTCACCTCTTCTTTCACTGCTTCTGCTGCCAGCACAGCGGACTGCACGGTCCCGCTCATGGAGGAGGAAAGATGGATCGAAAGGATAGACACGTCTTCTCCGGCTTTTTCCCTGATCCGCTGATACATCGTTTCAAATTCATAAGGAGTCGGCTGAGAGGTGGAAGGAACATCGTCCATCATATCCAGTTTATTGTAAAACGCTTCCGGAGAAAGATTCACACCATCCTGAAATGTTTCGTTTCCCATCATCACTTTTAACGGGATAACGGTAATATGATATTTGTGAAGCAGATCCTCCGGTATATCAGCCGTGCTGTCCGTTACAATTTTCACTTTTCCCACCTGGTATTCCCGTCCTTCCTTTTAAGGATCAGCGCTTATTCCACCGCTAAAATATAGGAATAGAGCGGCTGTCCTCCATCGTGAATTTCCAGTTCCACGTCCGGATAATTCTCTTCCATATAGGAGCAAACAGCAGCATCCACTGTTTCCTTTCCGTCCTCGCCGCGGATGAGGGTCACAATTTCGGCTTCTTCATGAAGGAGCGTGTTTAACAGATCCAACGTCACGGTTTCCAGTTCCGGTCCGGCGGCAGCGATTTCTTTTTCGGCAATACCCATAAAATCACCTTTGTTTATCTCAAGTCCCCCCATTTTTGTTTCCCTTACTGCATAGGTGACCTGGCCGCTTCTGACTTCGCTGCATGCCTGTTCCATCATTTCTTTATTGCCTTCAGGGCTTTCCTCTTCTGAAAAAGCAAACATAGCACTGAGGCCCTGTGGTACCGTCTTTGAAGAAATAACATAAACGCGGCCGCCGCAGACATTTGCTGCCTGTTCCGCGGACATAACGATATTCCCATTATTTGGAAGGATGAAAATCGTATCAGCATCCACCTTTTTTACTGCATTTACAATGTCTTCCGTACTTGGGTTCATGGTTTGTCCGCCGGCGACTACTTCCTGAACGCCGAGACCGCGGAATAAGTCTTCCACTCCTTTTCCTGCGGCTATCGTAACAAAACCATATGGAGAAGGAGGGCTGTCCGGCGCATCCTCTCTCTTTTCAGACTGGGGACCTGTCTCTTCGGGTCCTGTGAGCGCCTCATGCTGTTCCCGCATGTTGTCGATCTTCACGTGAATCAGACTTCCGTGCCGCTGGGCTTTCGACAGCACCTCTCCCGGGTATTCAGCATGAATATGTACTTTTACAATATCATCGTCACTTACAACCAGCAGCGAATCACCCCAGCGGGCCATCTCATGTTTGAAGGCGTTTTCGTCAAAAGATCCGGCAGGTGCTTTTTCCTTATCCAGACGTACCATCAATTCCGTACAATACCCATATTCTATTTCGTCTGTGGAGAGATGGGACTGCGCGTTCTGATGGTGTTCCACTTTCACCAGTTCGTCCATCGACGGAGAAGCCTGTGTGTCATGCCGGGATGTTTTTCCGAGCAGCGACTGAAGCATTCCTTCATAAATATGGAGAAGGCCCTGTCCGCCGGAGTCCACCACGCCCACTTCTTTGAGTACAGGCAGAAGATCAGGTGTTGTTTGCAAGGACGCTTCAGCACTGTGGAAGACGCTTTCCATCCATTCAGCCGGGGTGATGCTTCCGGTGCTGTCTGTATCCGCTTCGGCAGCATCTTTAGCCACTGTTAAAATGGTTCCCTCCACCGGCTTCATCACCGCTTTATAGGCAGTTCCCACCCCTTCGCGGAGGGCCTCTTTCAAGTCGTCAGCGGTCAGTGTCTCCTTTTTTTCCACCGACCTGGAGAATCCGCGGAACAGCTGGGAGAGTATTACACCGGAATTACCCCGTGCGCCCATCAGCAGCCCTTTGGAAAAAGCTTTCGCTACATTTCCGGCGTGGTTTTGCGCTTTCTGGTCCACTTCTCTGACGCCGGAAGTGATTGTCAGGTTCATGTTCGTTCCCGTATCCCCGTCGGGTACAGGAAACACGTTTAAGGCATCCACCTTTTTTACATTCGATGCAAGAACAGCAGCCCCTTTCCGAAACATCGAAGCAAGCTGTTCTCCATTTACGTTCCTGTCCGTCAACCTCTTTTCCTCCTCACTTCCTAAGCCTGGGTCGTGGCGACTCTTACTCCCTGTATATACACATTCACTGAATCCACTGTCAGCCCAAGCATCTGCTGAAGCTGGTATTTCACCTTGGACTGTACGTTGTATGCCACTTCAGAGATTTTGATACCGTAGCTGACAATGATATACATATCTATATGAATACTGTCCCCGTTTTCCCGGATCAGCACTCCTCTGGAGAAATTATCTTTTCCAAGCATCTCGGATAAACCATCTTTAATCTGTTTCTGGGAAGCCATGCCGACTATTCCGTAACAGTCCACCGCGGCTCCTCCTGCAATGGTGGACACCACATCCCTGGAAACGTCAATGGAACCAAGCCGAGAATTCATTTCAATCGTCATAACAGAGCCTCCCTTTTCTATACCTTCTCTGAGCTAAGGTTATTTTACTATACTCCTCCTTTTTTTGAAAGGAGGCGCTTGAAAAGCCGGCTGCAGGTGTCAGCTGCAACGGAGCAGTAAGAAGTGATCGTACCTTGACCCGAGGCAGCGAATGTCAGTGATTTTTCCCTGAAAGACCTGTTCTGTCATTGCATTGCTATTTTTCATGTGCTAAGATATTTGAGTATGAATGAAATTGTGCAATGCAACACGGATGACGATAAGGAGGTGCATGTCCATGGCCCGTAAATGTCATATTACAGGAAAAGGCCCGAAAACAGGACACAATCGTTCTCACGCCAACAATGCGACCAAACGCCGCTGGGGCGCGAACGTCCAGAAGGTTCGAATTATGGTGGATGGCAAACCAAAGCGCGTGTATGTTTCAGCCCGTGCTCTTAAATCCGGCAAAGTACAGCGCGTTTAATGTTTAATCATAACGTAAAAGAAACGGGATTCGTTCAAAAGATCAGTCCCGTTTCTTTTTATCCACTCATTTAGTTTACATAATAATATTACAGTTATTCCTTTCTGATGGTACCAATGACGGCGCGTACAAATCCTCCAAGAAATCTCGGCAGTTTAATCGTATAAAATTTCATGACAAACTCCTCCTCATTCAGTGCTGATTGCGGCACGCGCCGCATGTTCCGGGGCCTCAAACCCGTTTATGCTTTCCTGCCCATAGCCGTTCCGCTTTTCATGCATTCTTTTATATGTATATTCAGTTTCAGCGAATTAGTACATAGAATTTCAGGAAAAATGAGCGATTTTCTTTAAGAGATCATGGCGGTAGGTCCGAGTAACGAAAAAGACGGTGCCCCGCAAAGGGAAACACCGTCTGCTTTATGAGCCGTCCCTGATGAAGGAGACAGCCGTCTTTCTGTTTTCTTTTTTAAAGACTGCAGAGCCTGCAACCAGCACGTCTGCTCCGGATTCCCGGCAGAGCGCGGCGGTTTTTTCATCAATACCGCCGTCCACTTCGACTTCGGCATCGTGACCTGCAGCCTCCAGCATGCTTCTGACTTCTTTTATTTTCGGAAGCATTTCATCAATAAAGGCCTGCCCCCCAAATCCCGGATTCACCGTCATTAACAAAATCAGGTCGGTTTTATTCACTACATGCCGGATGGCAGAAACCGGTGTCGCCGGGTTCAGTACCACTCCGGCCCGCACATCATGTTCATGAATCTGTTCCAGCGTGCGGTGCAGATGGGGGCAGGCTTCCGCATGAACCGAGATAATATCGGCGCCGGCACGAACGAAATCTTCAATATACTGTTCCGGCTTTTCAATCATGAGATGAACATCCAGCGGAAGGGATGTATGAGGGCGGATGGAAGAAACTACAAACGGTCCCATCGTGATATTCGGCACAAAATGTCCGTCCATCACATCGACGTGTATGTAATCCGCTCCCGACTTCTCGACATCCTCAATTTCTTCTTTTAAACGGGACACATCTGCTGCAAGAATTGATGGTGCAACTTTTGTCATTGGTTAATACCTCCGTCGCTGTGCGAGTTCTTCAAAAAACTGAATATAATGATCATACCGGAAAGGAGCGATTTCTCCGTCCTCCACAGCCTGTTTTACAGCACACCCGGGTTCCTTCCGGTGCGTGCATCCCCTGAATTTACAGGAAACGAGCTTCTCTTTCATTTCCGGAAAACAGATATCCAGATCTTCTTCGTCTATCTTTTCAAATTCAAGCGAACTGAAACCGGGCGTGTCCGCAATAAATCCATCCTTATAGGGAATCAGTTCCAGATGTTTTGTCGTGTGTTTTCCCCGTCCGAGCCGCTCCGACACCTCTGCGGTTTCCAGCTGTAAGGAGGGGATCAACAGATTGAGCAGCGTCGATTTTCCCACCCCGGACTCTCCGGTTACCATGCTGACCCGGTTATTGATGTAGGAAACGAGTTCCTGGATCCCCGTTTCTGTTATCCCTGAAACAAGATGAAAAGGATACCCCGCCCTTTCATAAATACGCTGAACATGCAGCAGCTCTTTCTGCATGGAATCATCCGCCAGGTCTTCCTTATTTACGATAATGACGGGAAGAATATCCATTGCTTCCATGTGCACTAGAAACCGATCCAGCATCGCAGCGGAAAACGAAGGTTCCATTGCTGAAAATACGATAAATGCCTGATCGATGTTGGCAGCAGGCGGACGGGTCATCTCGTTTTTTCTGTCCATGACCTGAAGCAGGTACCCTTCTTCTTTGTTCGGCGCTTCATATTCCACCATATCCCCGACCAGTGGTTTAATCTTCTTCTTTCGAAACAATCCTCTTGCCCTGCATTGATAGATTTCATCCTGGTCGTAGACGTAATAAAATCCGCTTACCGCTTTCACTATCAATCCTTCTGCCATAATGCCTCCTGTCCTGTTATTCCCCGTAGGAAAAACTGTTGGACTGTACTTCTTCATTGTCTACATACAGCGTATAGCTTCCGTTGGTTTCAGGTGTTACTTTCAGCGGCACCCGGTACGTCTTTGTTTCGGTGATGGTTTCTTCGGTATAAATGGTCGGACCGCTGGTAGAGGCGTCTTCATAGACGATACGTATGCTGTATTCCTGTCCGTCCTCCCTGTCCTGATCGGAAACCTCAACGGGAATGACAGCCTCCACCTGCTCCGAGGGCGGCTCTTCCTCGGTCTCCGGTTTCTCTTCAGGACCGTCCGAAATGACAAATGAAATCTCCTCTCCCTCCGTCACCATCGAATAAGGCGCGGGAGATTGCTCTATTACATTCCCCTCCGATACGGAGCTGGAAAATTCGGTTTCAAATGTCCCTTCCAGGTTGGAGGAATCGAGATAACTCTCCACGGCTTCACGGGATTCTCCCTGCAGGTTCTGCAGGGAAAACTCATGCTCTGTACTGTACGTCAGCCTGACTGTTGTATCGCGGGGAACGACGTTTTCCCCTGCTTCAGGATCCTGCTCCATCACCTGATCAGGCGGATATTCCGATGTCTCAGAGGAAGTGAATTCAATCCCGGCAAAGTCTTCAAGCATGTCTTCAGCTCTGTCGCGGGAAACCCCATTTAAGTCCGGCATCTCCTTGGTCTCTGGTCCATCGCTGATGTAGAGCTGTACCATGCTGTCTTCTTTAACGGTGGAACCGGCACCGGGATTCTGACTGATTACGAGCCCTTCGTCCACTTCATCATCAGCCGTTCTTTCTGCTTCATACTGCAATCCGGCTTCTTCAAGTGCTCCCGCTGCTTCTTCCTCGTTCATATTTTTTACATCCGGGACATCCACGTCATCGGCCATTAATAGATCAGGCAGAATGGTGAAAGCGGCGATGGCGGCGCCAAAACAGAGGAAAAACAGAAACAGGAGAATTTTCCACCATCTTGTTTTTTTCTTTCCTGCATCAGGGGCTTCTTCTTTTCGTTCTTCCCCGTTTCCGGCAGCGTCTGATTGAGCCTGTATCGTGGCGCCCCCATCCCCGTTTTCCTCTTTTATAACAGGGACTGCTTTTGTCGCTTCTTCATCAACCGGCAGAACCAGCGGAGCTTCATTCCTTCTTTCTCTGGAAAGGGACGTGTCGAGATCCTGCTGCATCTCTGGAATATTCTGGTAACGGTCTCCCGGTTTTTTGGCAGCTGCCCTGATCATTACATTCTCAATGCTCTGCGGGAGTCCCGGCCGGTATTCGGAGGGAGCTGGGAGCGGTTCCTGAAGATGTTTCAGCGCAATGCCGACGGCGGAATCACCCTTATAGGGAAGCGTGCCTGTCACCATTTCATACAATACCACACCAAGAGAATAAATGTCCGAACGAGTCGTAATGGCCCCCCCTCTTGCCTGTTCCGGAGACATGTAGTGAACAGATCCCATCACCGAGTTGGTATGGGTGATGGTCGCTGCGGTGGAGGCACGTGCGATACCAAAGTCGGTAACTTTCGCCTCTCCATGTTCATTCAGAAGAATGTTATGTGGTTTAATGTCCCGGTGAATGATCTGATTAAAATGGGCATGGCTGATCGCATCAAGCACCTGTTCCATGAGGCGGACAGCCTGTTCAAGGGGAAGCGGTCCGTTCTGCTGGATTTTTTCTTTCAACGTGACCCCGTTTATATGTTCCATCACAATATAATAAAGCTGTTCTTCTTCGCCTACATCATAAATATTCACAATATTGGGGTGGGCAAGACTCGTGGCTGCCTGGGCTTCCCGGTAAAAGCGCCGGATAAATTCTTCATCTTCATTATACTGGGGCTGCAGTACCTTTACCGCCACTGGACGCTCCAAAATCGCATCTTTTCCGCGGTAAACGTGGGCCATGCCTCCCCCGCCTATCATTTCGATGATGTCATAACGTTCGCTGATTCTTCTCCCGATAAGGCTGCTCAATTACTCCACCTCTTTCTCCAGGGAGGACTGCAGAACCACTGCAAGAGTGATGTTGTCTTCTCCCCCTCGTTCCTTTGCAGTATGTATGAGCGAGGCAGCCCGCTCATATAAGGAACCCGGAGCCTGAAGGTGTTCCTGGATGGATGCGGCATCCAGCTTATTGGTCAGGCCGTCGGAACAGAGCAGCAGACCCTGCCCCGCATCCCACTCGACTGTTGATGTTTCAACCGCTATATCCGGCTCCGTACCTACCGCCCGCATCAGAACATTTCTGCGCGGGTGGTCTTCGACTTCTTCTTCGGTAAGTTGACCGCTTTTTTTCAGTTCATTGACAAGCGTATGATCATCAGTGATCAGCTGCATACCCTGTTCCGTAACCTGGTAGGCCCGGCTGTCACCGACATGGGCGATAACGGCGGAAGAATGCATACAGATGGCGGCAACTACGGTTGTCCCCATTCCTGCCATGCTTTGATCGGATGCTCCCGTTTCATATACAAGGCGGTTCGCTTTTTGAATCTGTTCTTTAAGCCATGTGCCGGCCTCCTCCAAAGTAAAGGGCTTCTGCACCGATTCCCAGGCCGTGCGCAGCAGCTTTACTGTCATACTGCTTGCGACATCTCCCGCCTGATGACCTCCCATTCCATCTGCTACGACAGCGAGACAATCACCGGACGGATTGGTAAAAATACCGCCGTCATCTTCATTGTGCTCCCGGATTTTTCCTACATCTGTTACATAGACCGTTTCCACAGGGGGATCTCACCTCGTTTCTTCGGCACGTTCATTGGCACGCAGCTGTCCACAGGCTGCGTCAATATCATGACCCTGTTCACGGCGGATCGTCACATTCACACCGTTTTCGCGGAGCGTACGTTCAAAAGCAAAGATGTCATTTCTGGTCGTCCGCACATAATCACGTTCCGGAACATCATTCACCGGAATAAGATTGACATGGCAGTTTAATCCTTTGATCAATTCGGCCAGTTCTTCGGCATGTTCCACCTGATCATTCACTCCGCCGAAGAGGCCGTATTCAAACGTGACGCGCCGGTTGGTTTTTTCCTGATAGTAATGGATGGACTCCATCAGCTTATCAACGGGCCAGGCCCGGTTGACGGGCATCAGGCGGCCTCTGATCTCGGAGTTCGGCGCGTGCAGAGATACAGCAAAATTAATCTGAAGCTGTTCATCGGCAAAATCGTAAATTCTCGGAACCATCCCGCTTGTTGATACAGTAATGTGACGGGCTCCGATATTCAACCCGTTGTCATGATTGATGATTTTCAGGAAGGACACGACTTCATCATAATTGTCAAACGGCTCCCCGATTCCCATCAACACAATGGAATCCACCCGTTCTCCAATCTGGTCCAGATCTTTCTGAATTTCCATAACCTGCGCCGTAATTTCCCCGGCTTCCACATTACGCTTCAAGCCGCCCAGCGTGGAGGCACAGAACGTACAACCGAGCCGGCACCCGACCTGTGAGGTCACACAGACACTATTACCGTAGTCATGTTTCATCAATACCGTCTCAATCGTGTAACCGTCTTTCAGCTCGAAAAGATATTTCACCGTACCGTCCACAGATTCCTGGTGGGTGATTTCTTTCAGCAGTGTAATAGAGAACGTTTCTGACAGTTGCCTGCGCAGCGCCTTGGATAGATTCGTCATCTCGTCAAATGAGGTGACTCTTGTCTGATAGAGCCAATAATAAATCTGCTGGGCACGGAAAGAAGGTTCTCCCTGTTCCTCCAGCCAATCCTGCAGTTCCCCGTATTCCAGGGAATAAATGGAAGGCAGTCCAACTGATTCAGCTGCCACTTTCGTTTTTAATGCTTCCATGGTGATAAACACCCTTTCTCATCATGTTTCCTTTTTCCGCAGTGCCGTCATGAAAAAACCATCTGACTGGAAATCCTGGGGAAGTACTGTCAGCATCCCCCTTTTCTCCATGGCAGAAGCCGCCTTCTCAGGCAGGCTTTCTGCCGCCTCTTCATCTATCGTAAAAGCGGAGTGCTTTTGCAGAAAAGCCTCCACCACTTCTTCATTTTCTTCCGGGCGTACCGTACATGTACTGTACACGAGCCGGCCGCCGGGGGCTGTAACGTCTGCTGCTGCGTCCAGAATCCCGCCCTGTATCTCAGGAAAACGATCCAGCCCTTCCTGCGTCCTCCATTTGAGCTCCGGTTTTTTCCGGATTACTCCCAGGCCGCTGCACGGCACGTCTGCGAGCACCCTGTCAAAAGATCCCGGGTCGTGATATTGGTACAGGTTCCGTGCGTCCGCCGCAGAAGCACGAACGTTGGACAAACCAAGCCGATCCACCTGGTCGGTGATCAGGCTGATTTTTTTCTCATGCAGATCATGAGCCGTCACCTGGCCGCCGTTTCCCATTTGTTCGGCGGCGTACGTCGTTTTTCCTCCCGGCGCTGCGCACGCATCAAGCACGTTCATGCCGAATTCCGGATTCAGAAGGGACACAGCAAGCATGGAGCTTTCATCCTGCACCGTACACAAGCCCTCAGCATAAGCCTCTGTCTGAAATATATTACCGTCCCGGACAAGAAGAGCGTCCGGAGAAACGTAACCATTTCCCACGCTGCATCCTTCTTCCAGGAGGCGCTGTTTTAATTCTTCTCTGCCGATTCTCACACGATTGACACGAATAGTCAAAAGCGGGGGTTCCAGATTTGTCTTCGCCATTTCCAGTGCCCTGCTTCTGCCGTACGTTTTGATCCATTCCAACAGCAGCCATTCCGGATGGCTGGTCTCCAGGGCCGCCTGAGCCGTCCCGGAATGCTCCGCTTCGATCTCCGGCAGTTCCCGGCGCAGCATCGAACGAAGGACTCCGTTCACCAGGCCGCTGATCCCTTTATGCCCCTTTTTCTTCGCAATCTGGACCGCTTCATGAACGGCCGCCCTGTCCGGAATACGATCGAGAAAAACGATCTGATAGACGGTCATCCGCAGTAACTGCAGCACCCAGAATGACAGAGAAGAGGTGCCTTTTTTTACAAACGGTTCAATATAAAAATCAAGGGTATTTTTCCGTTTGATCGTGCCGTTGACCAGTTCCGTTAAGAGCGCGGCATCTCTGCCTGAAACGGCGCCCTCCTGAAGCGTGTGCTGCAGAAGGATGTGACTGTATGCCCCCTCTTTTTCAATTCGAAGGAGAAGGCGCAGTGCTTCTTCTCTTACATTTTTATACATGGTCTTCGTCTCCGTTAAATCTTTCTCCCGGCCTGAGTTCATGGGAACCTCTGAGATAATCGGCTGCTTTCATCGGTTTTTTCCCCGCCGGCTGCAGCGACGTGATTTTCACAGCGGTGCCATCTCCTGCAGCTGTTACAATACCATCCTCTTCAAGAGAAAGAATTGTTCCCGGTGTTTTGTTTTGAGAGGACAGCTTTTCGGTTTTCTCCGATTCCCAAACTTTAAACATTTTGCCTTTATAAACGGTATAAGCACCCGGCCAGGGATTCATTCCTCTTATCTGATTATAAACGACATACCCCGGATGGTTCCAGTCGATCCGTTCCCTTCCCCGCTTAATATTGGGGGCAAATGTAGCTTCTTCGGGATTCTGGAGTTCCGGTATAATTTCTCCATTGTGGAGGCGGGGAAGCGTCTCCAGCAGAAGATCCCGGCCAGTGCTGCTTAATTTGTCATGAAGCGTACCGGCGGTATCGGTTTCGGTGATGGGAACTTCCCGTCGGCTCAGTATATCACCAGCGTCCATTTCTTCAGCCATATACATAATAGTGACGCCGGATTTTTCCGCGCCATCCATCACCGCCTGATGAATAGGAGCTCCCCCCCTGTATTTAGGGAGCAGGGAAGCATGAACGTTAACTGCTTTAAATGGCGGATAAGTCAAAAGAGCTTCCGGCAGCATCTGACCGAAGGCAGCCGTAATGATTATGTCCGGGTTCATCTCTTTCACAGCCTGAATATTCTCTTCTACTTTCAGGCTTTCCGGCTGCAGTACAGGCAGGCCGTGCTGTTCAGCCGTTACTTTAACCGGCGGCGGGGTGGGAACTTTCCGCCGTCCTTTTGGACGGTCGGGCTGCGTGACCACTCCTGCCACCTGCCATCCATTTTCCAGCAGTCCTGTTAAAATGGGAACCGAAAAATCCGGTGTTCCCATAAACACAATTTTCATCTCAGCATCCCTCTTCTTTCTGCATGTCACAATATAGGCGTCTGCCACAAAAACAACCCCGTATCAGCAAACATTCATCAACGGGGCTCGTCTATCACATAAACATCTGGGGTTCCATATCAATGGAAATCGTAAGATCCTGATCGGCCGTTTCTTTCTGGTACTGTGAATGCATGTCATTCAATACCCGGATCAACTCCGGCTCATTTTTGTATTTTATCATGCATTGATAGCGATATCTATCTTTAATTCGGGCGATCGGTGAAACGGTCGGACCCAGTACCCTGGCTTCAGGGGACAGCTGTTTTTTTAACTGGTCTGCCATTCTGCCGGCTATTTTCATCACTTTTGCTGCATCTTCATGGGCGATGGTAATCAGCGTCAAATAAAAATACGGCGGATAGCCTCCGCGCTTACGCCGGGCCATTTCTTCACGGGCAAACGAATGAAAGTCATGGGATTTGGCGTGCTGGATGCTGTAATGTTCCGGAGTATAAGTCTGTACGACCACCTCCCCGGGAAGTTTATCCCTACCCGCTCGGCCGCTCACCTGCGTTAAAAGCTGAAATGTCCGTTCCGACGCACGGAAATCCGGAAGGTGAAGCATCGTATCGGCAGCAAGCACCCCGACGAGCGTAATTTTAGGGAAATCCAGCCCTTTGGCGATCATCTGGGTCCCAAGAAGGATATCCGCCTCTCCCCGGCGGAAAGATTCCAGAAGTTTTTCGTGGGCTCCTTTGCGTGACGTCGTATCTACGTCCATCCGGATAACACGTGCATCAGGAAGAAGCCGTGTGATTTCTTCCTCCACTTTCTGGGTGCCTGTGCCAAAAAAGCGGATATGTTCGCTGCCGCAGTCGGGACAGGTCTGCATCAATGACTCTTCATACCCGCAGTAATGGCACTTCAACCGCCGGCCGGTGTGATGATAAGTAAGGGTGATTTCACAGTGGGGGCACGGTGCCGTGTAGCCGCAGCTGCGGCACATAACAAAGGTTGAGTAACCACGCCGGTTAAGAAAGAGGACAATCTGTTCCTTTTTTTCGATCCGGTCTTCCATTTTCGCAAGGAGCTGTTCGGAAAACGCCGACCGGTTTCCCTTCTTCAGCTCCTCTCTCATATCTGTCACTTCCACCTCCGGCATCACTGCTTCATTCACCCGTGCCGGCATTTCAAGAAGCCGGTAAACATCCCGGGATGCTCTCGCATAGGATTCGAGCGAAGGTGTCGCGCTTCCCATCAAAACCGGGCAGTTGTGGTGGCGCCCTCTCCACAATGCAACCTGACGCGCGTGATAGCGCGGGTGATCTTCCTGCTTATAGCTGCCTTCATGCTCCTCATCAATAATGAGAAGACCGAGATGTTCAAACGGAGCAAAAACCGCTGATCTCGCTCCCACCGCCACTTTTACTTCACGGCGGTGAATTTTGCGCCATTCATCATACTTTTCCCCGGAAGACAGGGCACTGTGAAGCACAGCCACTTCCGAACCAAAACGTGCTTTGAAACGCTCTACCATCTGCGGGGTGAGAGAAATCTCGGGCACGAGGACAATTGCTTCTTTTCCCTTTTCAAGAACGTCTTCGATGGCCCGCAGATATACTTCCGTTTTGCCGCTCCCGGTGACACCGTGCAGCAGGCAGGGTTCATGACGCCGGTCACGGAGAGCTTCCAGCACCGGCGTCAATGCATTCTGCTGCTGGGCTGTCAGGAGAGGACGCCCGGACTCGGTAAAGACGCGGTTTTCATAAGGATCTCTATATGCTTCCGACCATTCTTCTAGAAGCATCTCTTTTTTTATTAACGTCTGGATAACCCCGGGGGTGATCTGTACGTTTTCCGTCACTTCCCGGACCGGTACGGCATGCCCGGCATAATGGCGCAAAATCCAGTTCATCACCTGCACCTGTTTGACGGCTTTGACACCGAGGATACCGCTGTAATCATCTGCATGTTTTTCTTCGGGGATACGGACCATACGGATCATTTTTTTTCCCGTTTTATCTTTCAAATGATAATCCACAACAGCGGTTTCGTCAGCTACGGCCTTTTTCAGTGCCGCTCCGGCCTCTTTCGTCTGTACCACTTCTTCCCATAATGCTTCCTTTCTCCCTTCAAAAAAAGGCTGTAGTACCTCCGGAAGCTCCGCCGTTTCCACTTCCGTTCGGATGATTTTCTGCGGCTTGGCACGAATCGCGGATGGAATCATCGACTGATAGGCGGTGATTAAAAAACAGACCGTTTCCAGTGCCAGCCATTCACCAAGTTCGAGAAGCTCGCCGGTCAGTACAGGGTACGGATCCAGAACGTCTTTTACAGGCTTCACTCGTGACAATTCAGTATGATCGGTGATCTTCCATATAAATCCCTGGATGCTTCGCGGTCCGAAAGGAACCATGACACGCATGCCGGGATACACCATTTCTTCGAGTTCTTCGGGAATCCTGTAATCAAAGGCTTTATTCGTCTGGGCGGCTGCCACGTCCACAATGACTTTGGCGTACATCAGGATTCATCCTTTTTCAAAAGCGGTTCGGCTGCGGCAAATATTTCCGCCGCCGCTTCCGTTTTAGTCAGAAGCGGCAGCCAGAAGGGCCGCTCCCCTTTCCGCAGAATCATCATTTCATTGGTATCGCTTTGAAAGCCTGATTTGTCCCTGCCAATATGGTTCCCAACCACCATATCAAGATGTTTTCGTTCGAGTTTGTCTTCTGCGTATTTCTCCAGGTTTGACGATTCCGCCGCGAAACCGATTAAAACCTGCCTGTTTTTTCGTTTTCCCAGTTCCGCAAGAATGTCCTTAGTGCGCTCCATCTCTACAGTGATAGAGCCTGTCTGTTTTTTCGTTTTTTCGCCGGATACCGAGACCGGCCGGTAATCAGACACCGCTGCTGCTTTACAGACGATATCCATCTCTGGATACAGGCGGAGCACTTCTTCATACATTTCTTCAGCCGTCGTAATATTGACCCGCCCCACGCCGGGAGGAGTTTCCATCTCAACCGGACCTGTAATCAGCGTAACGTCCGCACCGCGGGAAGCGGCTTCGGCAGCAGCGGCAAAACCCATTTTTCCACTGGACGGATTCGTGAACACTCTGGCCGGATCATGGTATTCATGGGTCGGACCTGCTGTCACCAGCACCTTTTTTCCGGACAGAGCCCGCTGCTGTTGATACTCCGCTTCCAGAAAGGCGGTAATGTCTTCGGGTTCCGCCATTCTTCCTTTACCGACCCACCCGCAGGCAAGATAACCCGCTCCAGGTTCAATAAAACGATATCCCTGTCCGGCCAATGTGCTCATATTATTCTGAACAGCCGGATGCTGATACATGTTCACATTCATGGCAGGGGCTATATAAACCGGACAGCGGGCGGCAAGCAGAATCGTTGTCAGCATATCCCCGGCATGTCCTCCCGCAGCTTTGGCCATAATATCCGCAGTGGCAGGGGCAACGATAATCAGGTCCGCCCAGTCTGCGACATCGATATGAGCAACTTTTTCCGGCTCTTTTTCAGCAAAGGTATCATCGTATACGACATCCCGCGTCAGCGCCTGAAACGTCAGAGGCGTCACAAATTGTTCTGCATGAGCGGTCATAACGACTTTCACCTCCGCCCCGGCCTGAACCAGTTTACTGGCCAGCGCTGCCGATTTATAGGCGGCGATCCCTCCGGTTACACCGAGCACAACATGTCTGCCCTTAAGCATCGTCCCGTCCCTCCTCTTGTTTTCCTCCGTTGAAAAACAACAACCCGCGTAAAACGGGTTGTTGTGTCTGGATCGTTACTCACTGTGTTTATAGCCGAGCGTACCTTCGTCAATTTCTTTCAGTGCTCTTCCGACAAGCTTTGACGAATCATAATCCGTACCAGTAAACTCCGGATCCTGCTGCATTTCTTTCAATTCACGCGCACGCAGGGCCGAAATGGTGCAGAGCGTGTATTTGGAATCAATGTGATTCATCAAGGTGTCCACAGAAGGATAAAGCATATTATTCAACCTCCACTAATTGTTGATATTTGTCCATAAGTCTTTCTTTTCTGCAGTGTTCGGCGGTGACAATGGAACGGATACGGTCCGCAGCGCGGCCGACCTCGTCATTTTCCACAACATAATCGTAGTGCTGCATCATCTCCAGCTCTTCTTTTGCCACTGTCATCCGTTTATCGATCAAATCTTCGGTTTCCGTCCCCCGCTCTGTGATCCGGGAGCGCAGTTCCGCAAGACTCGGCGGCATCAGAAAAATGAACACACCGTCCGGATAGCGTTCTTTCACTTTTTTCGCTCCCTGTACTTCAATTTCCAGTATGATATCCTGCCCCTGATTCATTGTATCCAGTACATAATCAAGCGGGGTGCCATAGTAATTATCGACATATCTGGCCCATTCCAGAAGCCGGTCTTCTTCAATCATCTGTTCAAATTCCTGCTTTGTTTTAAAAAAGTAGTTCACCCCGTGTGTTTCTCCTTCACGCGGGTTTCTCGTTGTCGCTGAGACAGAGTACTGAATGCCTGTATCTTCTTCCCGCAGCGCGCGGCATACTGTACCCTTTCCTACTCCAGCGGGTCCGGATAAAACAATTAACAGTCCCTTTTCATCCTGCATGGACTCCAACGCCTTTCTGCAAAAAAATAATCATTAATCGTCGGTGGAATCGTCCCGTGTCGTCAAACGCTGTGCCACGGTTTCCGGCTGGACAGCCGAAAGAATGACGTGATCACTGTCAGCAATGATAACAGCTCTTGTTCGACGCCCGTATGTTGCATCCACCAGCATGTTCCGGTCTCTCGCTTCCTGAATGATCCGTTTAATCGGTGCAGATTCCGGGCTGACAATGGAAATAATCCGGTTTGCCGATACAATGTTGCCGAACCCGATGTTAATCAATTTGATATTCAAACCAATCCCTCACTTCATCCAAAGCGGCGGCTGCGCTCTATTTTTTGAGCATTTTTTATGTTATCGAAAATGCGTTCGCTGTCTACTCTATATTCTGCACCTGTTCCTTTATTTTTTCAAGTTCACTTTTGATTTCCACCACAATCCGGCTCAATTCAGCACTATTGGCTTTCGATCCAATTGTATTTGCCTCCCGGTTCATTTCCTGGACGAGAAAATCCAGTTTTCTTCCTTTGGCGCCGTTTTCGCCGAGAATGGACTCAAACTGGCTGCAATGGGATAGAAGGCGGGTCAATTCCTCTTCTACATCGGCTTTATCGGAAAAAACCGCCGTTTCGGTAAGCAGGCGCTGTTCATCCGGTTCATAGGAGGTGTCTTTCATTATGTCATGGATTCGTTCCTGAAGCCTTTTCCGGTAGGCTTCCACAACCGCCGGTGCCTCTTCGAAAATGTCGTCTGCATTCTGCCTGACCTTTGCAATCCGCTCTTTTAGGTCCTGCTGCAGTGCCGCCCCCTCTTTTTTCCTCATTTCCGAAAGGTGGAGGGCCGCCTCACGCACAGCTTCTTTCACCCCCGACTCCCATTTTTCATGAAGCCCGTTCCGCTCTTTTACTGCGGTAATGTCGGGGTGCAGAAGAAAGTCCTGCAGGCGCAGCCTGGAATCAAACACATTCCACTGCTCCATTTCATCAGCCCGGTCAAGAAACTGATGCAAGAGCTCCCAGTCCACGGTTACATCCCGGCCGGAAAGAGCCTCTCCTTCCAGCGAAATAAACACATCCACCCGGCCCCGCTCCACTGTTTCCTGAATCTCGCGGCGGAGCGTGTCTTCCAGGTAATTCAGTGCCTGGGGCATCCGGAACTGAATGTCGCAGAAACGGTGGTTGACCGATTTCATTTCCACCGTTATCCGTCCTTCTGCGCTTTCGGCTGTGCTGCTTCCGTAGCCGGTCATACTCATTGACATCCTATCACTTCCGCTTCTCCTATTCCAGATTATTTTATCACCTGCTGCAGGCAGATGAAAAGGGGAAAAGCTTGTGTTAACCGCGTCCTTTTTTCCAGCTTCCGCTTCCGGCAAGGGCAAATGTGGGAATCGAAGCGAGAGCCAGGACAAACAGCCATTCCATTAACCCCAGCGGTTTGGTGTGAAACACAGGCTGGAGCAGTGGTACATAGATAACCAGCAGCAGCAGGAGCACCGAAGATATTACGGAAATCGTCAGAAATTTGTTTTCAAATGGACGACGGTCAAAAATGGAAGAATCCGACCGGCAGTCAAACACATGAATCAGTTGTGCCATCACCAGCGTTGCAAACGCTATGGTCTGAGCCCGGATTAAGTCTTGGGGTAACTCCCAGAGCGACGTCACAAAACCTGCCAGGGTTACGCCCCCGATCAAAAAGCCCCGGCTGATGATTTTTCTCCCCATGCCACCTGCAAAAATACTTTCTGTTTTTGAACGCGGCGGCCTGTTCATGCCGTCTTTTTCAGGTTGATCCACCCCGAGGGCCATCGCGGGAAGTCCGTCGGTAATAAGATTTATCCAGAGAATCTGTATCGGCACGAGCGGCAGGGGCAGAGCCAGCATGACCGCAAAAAGCATCACAAGAATTTCTCCGACATTAGATGCCAGCATATAGCGGATGAATTTCCGGATATTGTCGTATATATTCCGTCCTTCTTTAATCGCTGTACGGATTGTGGAGAAATTATCATCACGCAGAACAAGAGCGGCAGCTTCCTTGGCAGCGTCCGTTCCTGTTTGTCCCATGGCGACACCGATATCCGCGGCTTTCAGCGCCGGAGCGTCATTGACTCCGTCTCCGGTCATGGCCACGACGTGGCCGGCTTTCTGCAGTTCGTGAACAATGTCCAGCTTGTCCTGTGGACTGACCCTGGCAAACACATACGTGCGCTGCAGCAATTCCTGTTTCTGTACCGGGGTCGCTGTGTTCCATTCTTGTCCGGTCATGACATTTCCATACTTCGGCAGCAGGCCGATACTTTGAGCAGCTGCAGCGGCGGTGGTTTTATGGTCCCCGGTAATCATCACCGTCTTGATTCCGGCTCTTCGGCACTCCCGGACAGCTTCCGCAGCTTCCGGCCGGGGAGGATCGACCATTCCAAGCAGACCGGTGAAAATCAAATCCTTCTCCGCATCTTCCGCCTTTTTTATTTGTTCCCCGGGTGCAACAGGGCGGGAAGCGACCGCAATGGTTCTCCATGCCCTTGATGCCATCTTTTCGATCGTCTGTTTAATTTCCCGCACAGCAGCTGTGTTCATCGGCCCGGATCCATTCTGTTTCTGAAGCCGGATGCTTTTTTCGAGCAGCATATCCGGTGCTCCTTTCGTAATGACAAAAGAAGAACCGTGCTTGTCTTTTACCAGCACTGTCATTCGTTTTCGTTCCGAATCAAACGGAAAAACGTTTTGTACCTCATACGTTGAAAACAGTTCCGCAATCGAGATGCCCGATTCTTCGGCCGCTTCCATCAATGCTGTTTCTGTCGCGTCTGTACCGCTGTTTTCACCTCTCATGTATATGTCAACAGCATTCTGGCTGCCGAGTACCGCAAAGGAAAGGAGCCGTTCATAACGACGCCGGTCAAACACGTCCTTTTCTTTTTCACGGACAGATAAGCCGTATTCATTCCACGTTCCGGTAACTTTCATTCTGTTTTGTGTCAGTGTGCCTGTTTTATCTGAACATATGATGGATGCACAGCCTAGGGTTTCCACTGCCGGCAGATGCCGGACAACAGCGTTCTGTTTGATCATGCGCTGCACCCCGAGAGCCAGCACAACCGTCACAATGGCCGGCAGCCCTTCCGGTATTGCTGCAACCGCCAGCGAAACACCGGAAAGAATCATGTGGTAGAAAGGCTTGCCCTGCATAATGCCCAGCAGGACAACCAAAGCAGTTAATATCAGCGCTCCGGTTATCAGCACCTTTCCGAGGTGATGCAGTCTCTGCTGCAGCGGGGTTGTCTTCTCTTTCGATTCGGAGAGCAGATGGGCAATTTTACCCATTTCCGTTTTCATGCCGGTTGTTACGACAATACCAGTACCCTGTCCGGCGGTCACGAGCGTACCGGAAAAAGCCATGTTCTGTCTGCCCCCGATAGGAGGATTATCTTCCTCCAGCACCTCCGTCTGTTTTTCCACCGGATGGGACTCGCCCGTTAACGCGGATTCTTCTACTGTTAATCCATGAACACGGATCAAACGGATATCCGCACTGATTTTATCTCCGCTTCTTACCTGTACAATATCTCCGGGCACCGCATCTTCGGAAGGAATTGTCTTCCATGTTCCGCTGCGCTTGACCATCATCATCGGGGAGGACAATTCTTTTAATGTGTCCAGTGATTTTTCCGCTTTATTTTCCTGGAGAAAACCGAGGATACCGTTCAACAGAACAATGCCGAGGATCGTTCCGGCATCCGCGTATTCCCCGAGGGCACCTGAAACCAATACAGCACCGAGCAGCAGAAGAATCATCAAATCCTGAAACTGCTGCAGAAAGAGGGTCCACGACGGAGTTTTCTTCTTTTCTTCGAGCCGGTTGGCACCATGCTTTTTCTTTCTGTTTTCCGCTTCCATGTCATCCACACCGGAAGCTGCCGACACTTTCAGAATTCGTTCCAGTTCTTCCCGGGAGTAGTTGTACCAGTTCATTCTGCTCGCTCCTTGTCGTTCAACGTATCATCACATTGTATTCAGACGAGCCCTTATTCATGCTATACTTGTAAGACAGCAGAAAGGAAGGAATGCCCGAATGTCTTTTGACGGAACCATGACAAAAGCGGCCGTGGATGAATGCCGCCATACGATCTTAAACGGCCGTATCACCAAAATAAAACAGCCCTACAAAACTGATCTGCTTCTTACCATCCGTGCGGACCACCGCAATCATCAGGTGCTCCTGTCTGCAAATCCGGGTTTTTCACGGATGCATGTGACCGGCATGAAAGTGGAAAACCCGAAAGAACCTCCGATGTTCTGCATGCTTCTGCGCAAACACATCGAAGGTGGTTTTGTCCGTGAAATCAGGCAGGATGGCATGGAAAGAATCGTCACCTTTGTCATTGAAGGAAAAAATGAACTCGGCGACACCTCCATCAAACATCTGATTGTGGAGATTATGGGAAAACACAGTAATATCATGCTGGTCGAACAGGATACCGGACTTATTCTCGACAGCATGAAACACCTGCCGCCTTCGGTAAACACGTACCGTACGATCCTGCCCGGACGGGAATACATCAGACCTCCTGCGCAGCATAAAATAAATCCACTGGAAGCAGATGAAGAAACCGTAATCAGGAAACTGGACTTAAACCAGGGAAAACTGGACCGGCAGCTCGTGCAGGCTTTCACGGGGATATCGCCGCAGACGGCAAAGGAAGTCATGCACCGGTCCGGGATCGGCGCGAAAGCGGAAGATATTGCGTCCATTTTCACCAGCATGATGAATCAGGTCGCCGACGAAGTCTACACTCCCCAGATTATTGATCAGGACGGAAAAGAATACTATGCTGTCTTCGATTTGAATCATCTGGAAGGAAAACGTAAAACCTTTGCATCCGTTGGAGAAATGCTGGATCGTTTCCATTCCGGAAAAGCTGAACGGGACCGCGTCAAACAACGGGCCCATGACCTGGAACGAATGCTTCGGAATGAATGGCAGAAAAACAAAAAGAAAATAAAAAAACTGGAAGAAACATATGAGCGGGCGGAAAAAACGCTTGAAGCGCAAAAATACGGGGAACTGCTGACAGCGAACCTCCACCTTGTCAAAGGCGGGGAGAAGGAAATAGAAGTCATAGACTACTACGATGAACATGGCGGTACCATCGTGATTCCACTTGATCCGGAAAAGTCCCCTTCCGACAATGCACAAGCATTTTTCCGCCAGTACAATAAAGCCAAAACATCCCTGGAGATGAGCAGCAGACAAATCAGGGAAGCCGAATCCGAAATGCAGTATCTGGAACAGTTGATTCAGCAGCTGGAAACGGCCTCGCCATCGGACATTGAAGAAATACGCGAAGAGCTGGCTGAAGAGGGTTATATAAAGAAACGAACGGAGAAAAAGCGTAAAAAGAATAAGCCGGCAAAACCGGTGCTTGAAAAATACCATTCATCTGATGGAACAGAGATTCTGGTAGGCAAGAACAACAAGCAGAATGAATATTTAACATCCCGTACTGCCAGCCGGGATGATACCTGGCTTCATACAAAAGAAATACCCGGATCCCACGTTGTCATCCGGCACAGTGACCCTTCCCCGGAAACGCTGCTCGAAGCCGCAAACATCGCTGCTTATTATTCCAAAGCAAGAGTGTCCGGCTCCGTTCCCGTTGATTATACGAAGATAAGGCATGTCCGAAAGCCAAATGGAGCCAAGCCCGGATTTGTCACCTATGATAATCAGTCCACCCTGTTTGTCACGCCGGATCAGGATCTCATTCTGCAGCTGCAGGCAGACAAATAGAAAAAAGAGTCTAAGACAAAACTCTAAAATGAATGAAAAATTCCGAACGATTTCCTTAAGGTAATCGTTCGGAATTTTTGTTTTGCATTACGCACCGCTTCGTCAAAACACTTCGCTTTCCGTGGGCACGGCTCGATCCTCCTCGGAAGAAAAGCCCTTCCTTCGGGGTATCGAGACTCGTGCTGTTCCCACAGGAGTCTACGTGTTTTGACTACGCTATAGGAGCGCTTCTTAACCTGGATTTTTAAATGTTCGGTTTTCACCAATGTTATTCCCTTTTGTCCCAGTCTCTTTTTTAATGTCAGATTGACTATGCTTCATCGGTCTGCATCCAGCTTTCATCTTCCGGATCTTTTTTCCAGAGACGCAGTCGACTGGCTTCTTTGCTGCTTAAATAGTTATTCTCAAGCGCGGTTTCAATTAATGTGCCGTAGTCGGTCAGCGTATCCCATTCCAGGCCTGCTTCCTGAAGCTGATCCATTCCTTTCTGGAGTCCGTAGGTAAAAATAGCTGCCGTACCAAGCACTTCAGCGCCATTGTCCAGCAGCGCATCCTTCACTTTCACAACACTTCCCCCGGTTGATATAAGATCTTCCACTATAACGACCTGCTGCCCTTTGCGGATTTCTCCTTCAATCCGGTTTTCTTTACCGTGCGATTTCGAAGAGCTGCGCACATAAATCATCGGAAGTTCCAGCATATCGGCTGCAAGTGCTGCGTGGGCGATCCCGGCTGTCGCTGTTCCTGCTATAACGTCAGCCTGAGGATATTTTTCCTTTATCATGCCGGCCAGCCCCTCTGCAATCGCTTTGCGCAGGGCGGGATAAGACAGAGTCAGGCGGTTGTCACAGTAAATCGGGGATTTAATTCCGGATGTCCATGTGTATGGATCATTGGGACTTAGACTTACTGCTTCTATTTTCAATAATTCATCTGCCAGCCATTCTTTCATTTAAACTTCCCTCCATTGTTTCATCATCTCCCGGTACTGATGACTCGGATCAGCCGCCTGTGTGATGCTGCGTCCTGCAACTACCGCATCGCTGCCAAGTTCCCTTGCTTTGGCGGGTGTGACAATCCGCCTCTGATCATCTGCTGCATCTTCTTTCATTCGAATGCCCGGGGTCACTGCCTTTATTTCAGAGCGGATCCTCTGTTTGATAACGGGGACTTCCCACGCTGAACAGATGACATGTCCAACACCTGCTTCCGCGGCGTTCGCTGCATAATGCAGTACCGTTTCCTCCAGCGTTCCCGGAATGCCGATCTCTTTGTTCATCATGCCTTCCGATGTACTCGTCAGCTGGGTCACCGCGGCACACTCTGCGGGAGCAGTCCCGGACGGCGCACCTGCTTCCAGTCCCTCAAGAGCGGCTTCCATCATGTTGATGCCTCCGCCGGCATGAACGGTCGTCAGATCAACCCCCAGGGAAGCCAGCTGGCGGGCGGCGCTTTTCACTGTGTTTGGGATATCATGAAGTTTCAAGTCGAGAAATATATGATGGCCTTTTTCTCTGAATGCATGAATAAGCGCCGGTCCCTCCCGGTAAAACAATTCCATGCCGACTTTCAAAAACAGCGTTTCTCCTTCAAAATGATCCAGAAACGTATCCGCTTCTTCTTTGTTTTTAAAATCCATCGCAATAATTAAAGGATGATTCAACGTACACGAACCTCCTCGGAACGCAGGTCATACAGATGATCCACCTGCTCTTTTTCCAGCAGCTCCTCCAGACCGGTGATCAACTCCGGGCAGATGAAAGGATTCGTGAAATTGGCCGTGCCGACAGCGACGGCGTCCGCCCCGGCGATAATAAATTCCACAATATCCTCAACTTCCATGATTCCTCCCATACCGATAATCGGAAGCGTTGACTGTTTCCGTATCTCATGGACCATGCGGACAGCTACAGGCTTGACCGCTGGTCCCGATAAACCTCCGACCTGATTAGCAAGCAGCGGCTTTTTTGTCTGCCGGTCGATTTTCATCCCAGACAGCGTATTGATCAGCGTCAAACCATCTGCCCCCGCCTGTTCCACTGCTTCTGCAATCACCGTAATATCAGACACATTCGGCGAAAGTTTTACATAAACCGGGATTTCCGACACCGCTTTGACCCGTTCGGTCAGCTCTGCTGCCAGCTCAGGGTTGGTACCGAATGCAATCCCGCCTTCCTTTACATTCGGACAGGATATATTCAGTTCCAGTGCACCGACCGCACCTGTGGCGGAAAGCCCCTCCGCCACCTTCTCATAATCTTCCATAGTGCTTCCGGCAATATTGGCAAGAAGGGGGACTTTTTTTGAAGAAAACGGAGGCAGCTTCTCCTTCATGACTTTTTCCAGACCTGGATTCTGGAGGCCGATCGCATTCAGCATTCCCGAAGCCGTTTCGGCAACCCGTGGTGTTTCATTGCCGTAACGCGGCTCTCGTGTGGTTGCCTTTAAGGCGATGGCACCCAGTTGATCAAGATCATACAGAGCTCCGATTTCTTCACCGAAACCAAAGCATCCCGAAGCCGGCATGATCGGGTTTTTCATCGGGAGTCCCGGCAGATGTACAGCTGTTCTGCTCATAAAGCCACCTCTTTCCATGAAAACACCGGTCCGTCGCTGCAGATTTTCCGGTAATCGGTGCCGTCTGTGTCCTCTGTACTGCGGCAGACACAGGCAAGACAAACACCGAGTCCGCAGCCCATCCGCTCTTCCAGAGAAATATTTCCCCGCGCATTCGGATACGCGTGTTCGAGGGCTTTCAGCATTGGTACCGGGCCGCATGCAAAAATCCGATCGAAAGTCAGGTTCTGCCGGTCCATCACATCAGTCACAAATCCAGCCGTCCCGTAACTGCCGTCTTCAGTGGAGACATATACGCTGCCAAGCGCCCCGAACTGCTCTTCATAAAAGACGGCATCTTTATCGGAAAATCCAAGTACTGTTGTTACGCGTACGCCTTTTTCTTTTAATGCAAGGGCAGTGTCGTACAACGGCGGCACACCGATCCCGCCGCCGGCCAGCAGTACATGCTCGTCCGGCGCCGTATCTGCAGCCGGAAAACCACGTCCGAGCGGACCAAGAACATCAACAGTCGTGTCTTCCTGTGCCTGTGCCAGCTGCCTTGTCCCTTCGCCTTCCGCCCGGTAAACGATCGTCAACCGGCTGCAGCTTTTCTTCGTTTCACAAATACTGAGCGGACGCCGCAAAAGCATCGATGTCCGGCCCGGAGGCAGGATATGAAGAAATTGTCCGGGTTCCGCGATGTCCTCCACCAGTCCGCCTTCGAGCTCCATTTCATAAATGTCTCTTGCAATCAGTCTGTGACCGCTTATCCTCATGTTTTCTTTTTTCATACCGTCACCCCGCCGGAAGCGGTCCGCTGTGTCATATCCGGCATGGCCTCAGCGGAAAAAGTGAACATCTCCAGTACTTTTAGTAAAGCATCCGCCGTGTCCATGGATGTCATACAGACGACCCCATTTTCCACCGCCTCACGGCGGATCCGGAACCCATCACGAGCCGGCTGTTTTCCTTTTGTCAACGTGTTGATGACAAAATGGGCTCTTCCTTCCCGGATCACATCCAGGAGATTTGGGGCGGATTCCGATACTTTATTCACGGTGGATACCGGAATGTTCCAGGCACGCAGAAAATCGGCTGTTCCCTTTGTTGCCAGCAGCGTATAGCCGATAGCATGGAACCGTTCTGCGAGTTCCAGCGCCTCTTCCTTGTTTTTGTCCGCCACCGTAAACAGAACAGAACCGTGGGAGGGAATACTCATACCGGATGCAATCAGCCCTTTATACAAAGCTTTCTCAAGGGACGCATCACGTCCGATCACTTCACCCGTTGATTTCATTTCCGGTCCGAGGGAAATATCCACGCGGCGCAGTTTGGCAAAGGAAAATACCGGTACTTTTACGGAAACTTCCTTTTTCTCTGGAAGCATACCATCGGCATACCCTTGTTCCGTGAGTGGTGTTCCGGCCATGACTCTGGTCGCTGCAGCGGCAATCGGCACACCGGTGATTTTACTCAGGAAAGGGACGGTCCGGCTTGCTCTCGGGTTCACTTCCAGTACATACACTTCCCCTTCGTGAATGACAAACTGAATATTAAGGAGTCCTTTTATATTCAACCCTTTTCCAATCGCTACCGTCCGTTCCACAATTTTCTGTTTCACCGCATCGTCAAGCGTCTGGGTTGGATAAACGGCAATCGAATCTCCGGAATGGACGCCGGCCCGTTCAATATGTTCCATGATCCCCGGAATAAAAACCGTTTCCCCATCTGATACTGCATCAACTTCTACTTCTTTTCCTACCATATAACGGTCGATCAGGACGGGATGCTTCTCATTGACTTTCACGGCGCGCTCCATATAAGAACGCAGTTCTGTCTCGTTATCGACGATTTCCATGGCTCTGCCTCCGAGTACGTACGACGGCCGTACCAGCACCGGATAACCGATATCTGCAGCAATCTGTTCTGCTTCCTTCGTGGACACTCCCGTTTTGCCGATCGGCTGCGGAATACCAAGCTGCTGCAGAGTGTATTCAAACTTGTCCCGGTCTTCCGCCCGGTCCATATCCTCAAGGGTCGTTCCAAGGATGGAAACGCCCCTCTCATGCAGCTCATCCGCCAGATTCACCGCCGTCTGGCCCCCGAACTGGACAATGACACCTTCAGGCTGTTCCTGATCGACCACATGCATGACATCTTCCACCGTCAGCGGTTCAAAATAAAGCTTGTCCGATGTGCTGAAGTCCGTCGACACCGTTTCCGGATTGTTGTTCATAATAATGGCTTCGTATCCTTCTTCCTGCAGGGCCCAAACGGTGTGGACCGTGGCGTAGTCAAACTCTATCCCCTGTCCGATGCGGATCGGTCCGGAACCGAGAACAAGAACAGAAGGACGGCTGCTGCGTCCGCTTTCGTTTTCCTGCTCAAACGTAGAATAGTAATACGGGGTTTCCGATTCAAATTCAGCCGCACACGTGTCCACCATTTTATATACAGGCATGATACCTTTACGGCGGCGGAAAGCATACACGTCTTTTTCTTCCCAGTTCCAGAGCCGGGCGATTTCTGCATCCGCAATGCCTATTTCTTTTGCTGCAGCAAGCATCTCCGCGCTGCCCGGCTGGTACGAAAGTTCTTCGCTCATCCGGACGATACCGAGCAGTGTTTCTAGGAAAAAGGGATCGATAGAGGTAAGCTGGTTCAGGTGCTCTACCGTCCAGGCCCGGCGGAATGCTTCCCCGATGACAAACAATCGTTCATCTTCAGCGTGTATCAGTTTATCCGTCAGTGCTTCATCCGAGTACTCCCTGTATTCCGGCGTACACAGGTGATATTTGTCAACTTCCAGTGAACGGATGCCTTTCATGATGGATTCTTCCATATTACGCCCGATGGCCATCACTTCACCGGTTGCTTTCATCTGTGTGCCGAGTTTACGGTTGGCTGCTTCAAACTTATCAAACGGCCAGCGCGGAATCTTTGTGACAACATAGTCCAGCGCCGGCTCGAAGCTTGCATACGTGGTACCGGTGATTGGATTTTTCAATTCATCCAGACGGTATCCTGCTGCAATTTTTGCAGCCAGTTTGGCAATCGGATAACCGGTTGCTTTTGACGCAAGCGCCGATGAGCGGCTGACCCTTGGATTTACTTCAATCAGATAGTACTGGAAGCTGTCCGGGGACAGTGCAAGCTGCACATTGCATCCCCCTTCTATTTCCAAGGCAGAGATCACTTTCAGGGAGGCATTGCGGAGCATTTGATATTCCCGGTCCGACAGGGTCTGGCTTGGGGCTGCTACAATAGAATCACCGGTATGAATGCCGACCGCATCGATATTTTCCATATTACAGACAACAATGCATTCTCCGGAAGCATCCCGCATCACTTCATACTCTACTTCCTTAAATCCTGCAATGCTTTTTTCAATCAGGCATTGGTTGACAGGGCTGTATTTCAGACCGGTTTCCACCGTTTCGGACAGTTCCTCTTCATTGTGAACAAGACCTCCGCCTGTTCCTCCCAGGGTATAAGCCGGCCGTACGATTACCGGAAACCCGATGGTACGCACAAATTGTTGCGCTTCCTCGTAATTGTGCACAATATCACTCTCAGGCACCGGTTCGTCAAGCTCCCGCATTAAGGAACGAAATACTTCCCGGTCTTCCGCCTTTTCAATCGCTTCAAGTTCTGTGCCGAGAAGCGATATCCGGTGTTCTTCAAGAATTCCTTCTTTATACAATTCCATCGCCATATTCAGTCCCGTCTGCCCTCCGAGTGTCGGCAGCAGTGCATCAGGTTTTTCTTTGCGGATAACGCGGCTGACAAAATCGAAACTGATCGGTTCCATATAGACTTTATCGGCCATTGTTGTATCCGTCATGATGGTAGCCGGATTGGAGTTGACTAGAACTACTTCATAGCCTTCTTCTTTCAATGCCTGGCAGGCCTGGGTCCCGGCGTAATCAAACTCTGCAGCCTGTCCGATTATTATCGGACCGGAACCGATGACGAGTATTTTCTGAATATCTGTACGTTTTGGCATTGCTCTCTCTCCTTTATACTAAAGATGTTCCGGCTTTATATTTATCCATCATCGACATGAACTCATCAAACAGTGGATTGGAATCTTCGGGTCCGGGGGAGGCTTCCGGGTGATATTGAACGCTGAAAGCAGGATGTTCATTATGGGCGACGCCTTCCACCGTTCCGTCGTTAACATTAACATGGGTCAACTGCAGGTCCGTTCCCATCAGGGAATCTCTGTCAATTGTATACCCGTGGTTCTGGGAGGTCATATCCACCCTTCCGCTTCGTACATCTTTGACTGGATGATTTGCACCTCGGTGGCCGAATTTCAATTTAGAAGAAGAAGCACCGCAGGCCAGGCTGAGAAGTTGGTGGCCCAGGCATATTCCGAAAATCGGTACCTGCCCGATCAAGGCTTTCAGTGTTTCGACTGATTCTGGCACATCTTCCGGGTCCCCCGGGCCGTTGCTTAACATAACCCCGTCCGGATTTAGTTCAAGAATATCTTCGGACGTGCTGTTGTAAGGCAGAACGAATACATCGCATCCCCGTGCAATCAAATTTCTGGCGATACCATGCTTGGCCCCGTAATCCATCAGAACCACACGACGCCCGGTACCCGGGGCATGATATGCTGTGCGTGTCGACACTTTTTTCACTTTATTGCGTGTCGGCTGCAGGGCACGGAGTTCTTCCAGGATTTCGTTTTGATCTTCCTGTTCGCTGAACATTCGTCCAAACAGCGTGCCGTGTTCGCGGATGATTCTCGTCAGCATTCGTGTATCTATTCCTGCAAGAGCCGGAATATCTTTGTCTTTCAGCCATTCATCAAGACTGCAGGCGCTCCTGAAATTACTCGGATGCCGGGCGGACTCCTTCACAATCAATCCTCCTGCCGCTGGATGGAGGGTTTCGAAATCATCTCGGTTAATACCGTAATTCCCAATTAACGGGTACGTCAGCGTGATAATCTGGTCGCAGTAGGAAGGATCTGATAAAATTTCCTGATATCCTGTCATACTCGTATTAAAAACAACCTCACCGGCTGTCTGACGCATGCTTCCCAGCGCGTCCCCTGTAAATACAGTTCCATTTTCAAGCATCAGTTTCCGTTTCATTGAACATCCGCTCCTTCCATTTCTGATACTGCCGTTCCTGCAGGAAAGCTGCTGCTTCCTGTTGTCCATGCATTCACTGCTGCAGTCCCCCTTTTTGTTGTTCCAGCACATGGCTTAAGACTGCCATTCTCACAAAAACCCCATTTTTCATCTGCTTAAAGATTCTTGATTTATGTGATTCAACCAGCGCATCGGCCAGTTCCACATTCCGGTTGACCGGAGCCGGATGCATGATGATGGAATCCGGCTTCATACGTGCCGCTTTTTCTTCATTCAGTCCGTAAAGTTCATGGTATTTATCCGGACCGGCTACCATTTTCACCGTATGTCTTTCATGCTGAATGCGCAGCATCATCATGACATCTGCGGTTTCCACGGCTTCATCCATAGGCAGATAACGCTGCATCAGCTCTTCGTTCATCCATTCTTTCGGTCCGCTCACGTAAACGTCCGCTCCGAGTCTTTCAAGCACATCCAGATTCGAACGGGCGACCCGGCTGTGAAAAATATCACCGGCAATCACAACTTTTATGTTTTGAAAGGAACCGAATTCCTGACGAATCGTGAGAAGATCAAGAAACGACTGCGTCGGGTGATGACCGCATCCATCTCCTCCATTTATGATGGGGATTTGTACGCTCCCGCGAAGTTCATCAAAAAAACGCTCCCGGCCGTGGCGTATGACAACCACATCCGCTCCGATACTTTCCAGAGTTTTGACGGTATCATACAGGCTTTCCCCTTTTTTGACACTCGACGTATCCGCTTCAAAATGAAGGAGATCCAGGCCGAGGTTCCTCTCCGCCGCTTCAAAGCTTATTTTTGTGCGCGTGCTTGGTTCAAAAAACAGGTTGGCGGCATAAAGGCGCTGGAGCGGAAGCTTATCAGGATTTTCTGCGAATCGCTGTGCTTTTTCCAGCAGCGAGTGAATCGAAGCTGTGTTCCAGTCATCCATGGTCAACACATGACATGGTTCGTTATTGTTTTCGGTTCGAGCTGCAGAATCCATACGAATCATGGAGGTTCCTCCTTCTTTTACGTTTCCTGAAAAAAGTTGGCTTCCGTTCTTCAGGGCTTATCAAGCCGCTTCATCATCTTTCATTTGTTCCTCAAGAGACGCAAACATGGCTCCGTTGCCAAACCCGTATTGTTTTCCCGGGAGCAGCCAGTTCAGAATCATTCCTGTCACTGTGGCTAGAGCCATCCCTGCAATCTCGAGATTGTCATTGATTTCGATAAATGCTCCGCCTATACCGATGACAAGGATCACCGATGCAATGATCAGGTTGCGCTTCACACCGAAATCGATCTGGTTGTCAATCAGCATACGCATGCCTGAAGAAGCGATAATACCAAATAAAAGAATGGATACGCCCCCCATCACCGCACCCGGGATACTGGCAATCAACGCCTCTACTTTGCCGATAAAGCTGAAGATGACAGCAAGCCCGGCTGCTCCTGCGATGACGTAGACACTGAACACTCTCGTAATAGCCAGCACACCGATGTTTTCACCGTAGGTGGTGTTCGGCGGACCTCCAATCAGTGCAGCCACAATCGTCGCTGCGCCGTCTCCCATGATAGAGCGGTGAAGTCCCGGCTTTTTGACGTAGTTCTCTCCTGTCACCTTGCTTAAAACAAGCTGGTCACCGATATGTTCCGCCAATGTGACCACAGCGATCGGTGCCATGATGAAGATAATGCTCCAGGACCACTCGGGATCAAACGTAACAAAAGGAACAACCAGATCCGGGACCCTGAACCAGGCAGCTTCTGCCACACCACTAAAGTCCACCAACCCGACGGCGGCGGCAATCATGTAACCTCCGGTAATGCCGGTCAGTATCGGAAGGAGATTGAGAAATCCTTTTACAAATACAGAAACGATAATCGTGATGGCAAGGGTCGCCAGAGCGACGCTGAAATGAAGCATCGGATCGACGTACTGTCCTGTCTCCTCGTTAAAATTCATGGCCATTTCCACCGCAGACCCGGCAAGACCGAGACCGATCACCATGATTACCGGCCCTGTGACAATCGGCGGCAGAAGATTCATCAGCCACTGTACACCGGTTGATTGAATGATAAGGGCGGTAACACCGTACACAACACCGGCGGCAAACGTCCCTATCATCACGCCTTCCGGTCCTCCAAGCGACATCGCAGCAGTTACCGGCATAATGAACGCAAAAGAAGAGCCGAGATAGGCGGGAATCTGTCCTCTCGTTATAATCAGGTATACGATCGTGCCGATACCGCTGGAGAGCAGTGCTACGGCCGGACTCATCTCGGTCAGTACCGGCACAAGGATCGTGGCCCCGAACATCGCAAATAAGTGCTGCATGCTTAAGATGAGCCACTCGTTCCACTTCGGTATGTCATGTTTTTGCAGTTTCACTTGTTCCTCTTCCATTTTCATCTCTCCCTGTCCTGGTTTTATCCACGCTGTTTAAAGGCAAAAAAAATCTTTGCCTGTAAGGCAAAGAGGTACAAACAGCAGACAGGAAGATCCACATAGATCCTGCTCTATTTATACCCCTTTTCAGCCTCACGGGACTGATTTAAAGCGGGTTTAAGCTGTTCTTGCTTTAATGGTCACTTCATCGGACTGGTCGGCTTCCTCCAGCTTCACGGCGATGATTTCTTCTTTGGAAGTCGGTATATTCTTGCCGACGTAATCAGGCCTGATCGGCAGCTCCCGATGGCCTCTGTCAATGAGAACCGCCAGCTGGATGTGGGCTGCCCGGCCGAGATCCATTACCGCATCCATGGCGGCACGGACGGTACGTCCAGTGTAAAGGACATCATCCACCAGGATAATTTTTTTCCCGCGGACGTCTGAAGGAAGATCTGTTCCTTTCAGTTCCGGCTCCCGACCGCTGGAGCGGTGAGTTAAATCATCGCGGTAAAGGGTGATATCCACCTCTCCGACCGGTATCTCATTTCCTTCAATTCTGGCAATGTTGGACGCAATCCGCCTGGCGATGTGAATGCCCCTTGTTTTGATGCCGACAAGTACACAGTCTTCGATACCCTTGTTTTTTTCGATGATCTCATGGGAAATACGGGTCAATGCCCGCCGCACCGCCTGGTCATCCAATAATATACGTTCCTGTTCACTCATTCCTTCCACCACCTTTCCATCTTACGCTTTCAAACGAAAAAAATCCTCCCGCCCGTATAGGTGAGAGGATGTTGGACCGTTACGATATACACCACCCCGGAAAATCAGGGGAGCATCCGTTTCCTTCTCAGCCTCACGGGACTGTGTTTAAAGGACTTCCATGTAATTTGTATTGATTATGTCAGATTATGTGGAGCGGGTCAATACTTTTTTCGAAGATCTTCCCACATCGTTCTCATTTCTTCCGGCAGGGGAGCTTCCCGGTTTATCCATATTCCGGTCACCGGGTGGGAAAAGGCCAGGCTGAACGCATGAAGCGCCTGGCCGCCCAGCCCGGCTGTTTTTTTCCGGGCATATTTCGGATCACCTGCTGCAGGATGGCCGATGTAGGAAAAATGAACCCTGATCTGGTGTGTTCTTCCGGTTTCCAGACGGCATTCGACAAAGGTGTAGTCCCCGCACCGTTCCAGTACCTGAAAATGAGTCACCGCCTCTTTGGAATGAAGATCCGTTACCGCCATTTTCTGACGATCATTGGGATCCCTTCCAATAGGCGCTTCAATCGTACCGGCATCGTGTGCGATCGTGCCATGCACAATGGCCTTATAGATCCTCTTGATCTGCTTATCCTGCAGCTGTTCAGCAAGATTCTGGTGGGCTTCATCATGTTTGGCACACACCATCAAACCAGACGTATCTTTATCCAGCCGGTGGACGATACCGGGTCGTTCCCTTCCGTTACAGGAGGACAATGTACCGCAGTGATAAAGGAGAGCATTTACAAGCGTACCTGAATCGTGACCCGGAGCCGGATGGACAACCATTCCTTTTGGTTTGTTGACGACGATGATATCGTCATCTTCATAATATATGTCCAGCGGCAGCGGCTCCGCGCGCAGCTCCAGCGGTTGATCCTCGTCCGGTTCCACCTCGACCGAATCCCCGTTACGAAGAACATAATTGCTTTTCACGGTGCTTTGATTGACCCGGATTTTTCCTTCCTCCGCCCATTGCTGCACTTTTGTTCTGGACCAGTCACCGCGGCATCCGGCTACGAATTTATCGATACGCGAACCGGTGTCATCTTCTGTTATTTTCCATGTATACGTATTATCCATGCCTGCTCTTCCTCTTTTCTTTCCAGTCCTCTGCCGCCATTTTCCCGATCAGCAGTACAACCCCTGTAACAAGAGCGGAGTCTGCAATGTTAAAAATCGGATAATTATAGGAGAAAATATAGACGTCGAAAAAGTCCACCACTTCTCCAAACAGCACCCGGTCAATAAAATTACCGAGCGCTCCTCCGAGAATCAGGGCAAGCGGAATGCCGTACCACATGCTTTGCAGGCCGTACCTGTGCAGGTAATAAATAATCAGAACGACAACGATAACCGTGACGATATAAAACAGCCACATCTGTCCCTGCAGTATACCGAAGGCGGCTCCGGCATTTCGGTGGGACGTCAAATAGAAAAATCCCGGGATCAGCTCTATTTGTTCCGCGATCTCCATATTTCGGACAACCAGCCATTTCGTGAGCTGATCGACAGCAATGGTGAACAGCGCCAATCCGTAATAAAATAACATTTTCATTTTGTATGGAACACCTGCTTTTTTTCAGCCGTCAGAGGCTGCATCATTAATCGGATACATCCACATGGCTGTAATGGTTTCGAACGATATCACTGCATTTGCCGCAGAGCCCTGGATGATCCGGATTCTCGCCGACATCCTGCCTCACTGTCCAGCAGCGTTCACACGTTTTTCCTTCAGCCGGTCTTACTTCCACTGCGGTATGCTCATAGTTTTCGGCTGATTCAGGTGCCTTCAGACCCGCTTCACCCAGTTCAGCTTTAGAAACGATGAACAGCTGTTCCAGGTTTTCTCCGGCAAGAATCTGATGTTCCTTCCGATCCGCGTAAATGGTAACGGAGGCTGTCAGTGACTTCCCGATTTCCTTGTTGTTTCTTGCCTCTTCCAGCGCCTTTAATACTTCATCACGAATTTCCATAAGAGTGTCCCATTTGCGGCGCAATTCTTCATTTTCCTCTTTTTTGACAGGTTCAGGCATGTCTGTCAGCTGCGGCGTCGACGCTTCTGTACCCGGGATATACTCCCACACTTCATCGGCCGTATGCGGCATGATCGGCGATGATAACTGCACAAGAGCAATCAGGGTGTCATACATAACCGTCTGGAACGCACGCCGCGCTGGATCGTTTTCCGGGTGGATATAGAGTGTGTCTTTTGCAATATCCATGTAAAAGGAACTCAAATCAATCGTGCAGAAATTGTGCAGCGCGTGATAGACGTGCGCAAATTCATAATGGTCATATCCGCGTTTTGTTTTTTCAATCAGATCATTTAAACGGAGCTTCATATAGCGGTCGAGTTCAGACAGTTCCGATTCGGAAACCCGGTGGACAGCGGGATCAAAATCCTTCAGATTACCCAGCAGAAACCTGAATGTATTTCTCATCTTTCTGTACACTTCCGCCACCTGTTTTAAAATCGCATCGGAAATACGCACATCCGCCTGATAGTCTACAGAAGCGGTCCACATCCGCAGGATGTCGGCCCCGAGCTGTTTCATAATATCATTTGGAACCATGACATTGCCGAGAGATTTACTCATTTTACGGCCGTCTCCGTCCAAGGCAAATCCGTGACTGATAATCATCTCATAAGGAGCGGAACCGTTGGTTGCCACACTCGTGGAAAGCGATGAATTGAACCAGCCTCTGTACTGGTCGGAGCCTTCCAGATAAATATCGGCCGGCCGTTTCAGTTCCTCCCGTTCTTCCAGCACCGCTTCATGGGAGGAGCCGCTGTCAAACCAGACGTCCATAATATCCATTTCTCTTGTAAATCCACCGTTCGGGCTTTTCTTTGACGTATATCCGTCCGGAAGCAGATCTTTTGTTTCCCATTCAAACCAGATGTTGGACCCATGTTCACGGAACAACCGGGACACATGTTGAATGGTTTCATCAGTGACAATGGCGCTGCCGTCTTCTTCATAGAATACAGGGATCGGAACACCCCAGGCCCGCTGTCTGGAAATACACCAGTCGCCGCGGTCTCTTACCATATTATAAAGGCGGGTTTCCCCCCATTTCGGAAGCCATGTGACACGGCGCACCGCTTCCAGAAGATCATCACGAACATCGTCTATGGACGCAAACCATTGCGCCGTGGCGCGGAAGATAACCGGCTTTTTCGTCCGCCAGTCATGAGGGTACGAGTGCGTAATAAACGTCAGTTGGAGAAGCGATCCTACTTCATCGAGTTTTTGTGTGATCGGTTTGTTGGCCTGGTCATAAAACTCTCCTTCAAAACCCGGTGCTTCGTTTGTAAAATACCCCTTGTCATCTACAGGACAGAGTGTTTCCAAACCGTAGTGCTGCGCCACGATATAGTCATCTTCCCCGTGTCCCGGAGCGGTGTGCACGCAACCCGTACCGGCATCAATCGTTACATGATCACCCAGAATAATAATGGAGTCCCGGCCGTAGATCGGATGGGCCGCCGTCAGATGTTCCAGCTGTTTTCCCATCAGGGTTTTCAGTACGCGCGGTTGTTCCCATTCAAGCTCCGATTCCAGATCTTCCACCAAGTCACGTGCAACAATATATTTACTGTCGTTCACCTGTACGACCGCGTATTCCAGTTCAGGGTGCACTGTAATAGCCAGATTAGCCGGAATCGTCCACGGTGTCGTCGTCCAGATAATGAATCGTTCATCGCCGTCAAGAACGTGACCGCCGTCTTTCACATCAAAGGCGGCATAAATGGAAGGGGAACGTTTGTCATGATATTCAATCTCCGCCTCCGCCAGTGCCGATTCCGACGAAGGAGACCAGAACACGGGCTTTTTCCCTTTATAGATGTAACCCCGCTTGGCCATCTCGCCGAACACCTGAATCTGTCGTGCTTCATATTCATTGGTCAGCGTCACATAAGGATGTTCCCAGTCCCCGCGGACACCGAGCCGCTTAAACTGGCCGCGCTGGCGGTCCAGCTGGTCGAGGGCATATTCTTCACAGGCTTTGCGGAACTCCGCCGTCGACATTTTTTTCCGGTCCACCTTTTTGTTCTTCGTCAAAGCGGTTTCGATCGGAAGGCCGTGAGTATCCCACCCAGGCACATAAGGGGCGTGGTAACCGTTCATGGACTTATAACGCACAATAATATCTTTCAGGATCTTATTCAGCGCATGGCCCATGTGGATATCCCCGTTCGCATATGGAGGACCGTCATGAAGCACAAACAGCGGACGTCCTTTCGTCCGTTCCTGCACTTTTTCATAGATTCCTTCCTCTTCCCACTGCTGCTGCTGCTCCGGTTCTTTATTGGGAAGGTTTCCTTTCATCGGGAATTTTGTTTTCGGCATTAACAGCGTTTCTTTATAACTCATATTTTTGTCCTCCTGTTCTTCTTCGGGCATACAGAAGCCGTGTGTATATCATTTCTTTTAAAAAAAAGACCTCCTCATCCCTGCAAAGGGACGAGAAGGCCTCGCGGTACCACCCTATTTGTATGACAGACTTCATTATGTATCCATCATCCACTTCAGCCGGTATAACGTCCGGTGCCGCCGCACGCCTGTATGATTCGGCGCGGGAACTCCAGGGTGATGTCCGTGATGAGGCCGTCCGCTGTGCTTACACCATCCACAGTTCGCTGAAAAACGGCTGATTGATCATCCGGCCCGTCCCTATCTTCGTTTTTACATATCGTTATTCTTTTGCTTTAAAAGTATAGAACAAACGGGGGCAGTTAGTCAACCTGACGGGATTCCCCGGCATACACACTTTCCTGACTATCTTCCTCTTTTTCGGTGTCTACCACTTCATCCCAGTCATCATTCTGCAGCATATCCAGCTGCGCTTCGATGAGCATTTTAAAACGGGTACGGTAGACGGACGCCTGCTTTTTCAGTTCTTCTATCTCCAGTTCAATCTTTCTTGATTTATTAAGGGCATCGTTAATAATCCTGTCTGCGTTTTTCTCTGCTTCCTTGATAATGAGCTGGGATTCTTTCTGGGCATTCCGCTTCACTTCCTCCGCCGATTCCTGGGCAACAAGGATCGACTTGTTCAGCGTTTCTTCAATATTGGAGAAATGCTCCAGCCTTTCTTCCAGTTCATTCACTTTCGTAAACAGTTCGTTCTTTTCCTGCATAACACTTTCATAATCTTTGATGACCTGGTCGAGAAATTCATTGACTTCATCTTCATCATATCCACGAAATCCTCTTGTGAACTCTTTATTATGAATGTCCAGCGGTGATAATGGCAAACTGACTGCACCTCCTAATATACTTCCTTTATCTAACGTTCGACAACGTTTCTGCCATTCCTGCTTCAGTTATCTGTTTTCTTTCCGTACATAATCCGGAGACGCTGCTTTTTTGTTTCTCCCATCGAATCGATGAATTTGCGCCGCCCTTTTCCGCGGACAGAGATATAATCGCCCGGCTGCAGGGAAAACGACGGCTTATCCACCGTCCTCCAGTTCACTTTCACTCTGCCTTTTTCGATAAAAGGAAGCACTTTACTGCGTGACAGCTGATACATTTCAGCAGTCATCACATCGATTCGTGTGGAAGAGACCGTCGTATGTATTTCCTCCCAATGTTCCTCAATCGGAAGCATGTCAGACAGCGGAATCTGTTCGGTTCTTACGGATGCCTTTCCGACCTGGGCGAGGTTCATCTCAATAAAAAGGGCGGTATCGGCCGAAGCCGCTACATGAAAGATGCCCTCCCCTTTTATGATATCCCCGTATTTTTCCCGTTTCAGTCCCAAACCTGTCAACGCCCCCAGAACATCAGGGTGGGAAAGCTGGACGAATTTTTCAGGATAGGAGATACGGAAGAGACAGATATCAAAATCCGTTTCCGAGATATCCTCATAAAACGGATACAGCAGCGCCCTTTTCCGTTCACAATTTTTCTGTCCTCCCCAAAAGGACAGGTTTACGACCTCATCTTTCCCGACGATCGAAGCGAGAATATCCTGTTCCCGGGGATCGAGAAATCCGGTCAGTTTCCGCTGATAGGTCGTTTCCACGGTATTCTTCCACTCGGCCGCCTTCTCTACAAAAGGATGTTCTTCCCGACGGAAGTGTTCCAGCATCGACATCGTCAGATGAACAGCGCCTCTACTCCGTATGTTGCGAAGTGAAGGGCGACAATCGCAACAATCGGAGAAATATCAATCATGCCGAGCGGAGGGATAAACCGGCGGAACGGTTCCAGGTAAGGTTCAACGATGGTGCCCAGTATCTGTCCGAACGAAGACTCCCTGGCATTCGGGAACCAGGACAGAAGGATATAGATAATGATGAGGTATGAATAGATCTGCATGCCCAATAACAGCAGATTTCCTATGGCTTGCATATAAGCATTCTCCTTTTTCGGTTACTGATCCGGCGGATATAAAATCTCTGAAATATCACCGGAAACATCGACATTGTCCGGCGTGCATAAAAAATTACTGGAGCCGATTTTCTGAATCTCCCCGCCTACAGCATAAACAGTGCCGCTTAAAAAATCAACGATTCTCCGCGCCTGCTGGGCATCCACCCGCTGCAGATTAATAATAACCGACTTCCGGTTTTTCACGTGGTCGGCAATTTCCTGTGCTTCCTCGTATTCGCGGGGCTCCATCAAAATGACTTTCGAGGACTGCTGCACACTCTGCAGACTGACAACATTGCCGCTCTTCTCTTCTTTTTCCGGCTCCCGGGATCCTTGATGAGCCGGGCGTTCGACTTCTTCTTCCAAAACGTCGTCTTCGAGCTCAAAAAAACGCTTGAATTTGGACTTGAAACTCATCGGTTCTCCTCCTTGATATACCGGCGTACTGTTTTATGAACGTCCTTCGCTCCCTACCAGGTTCGTGCCGATGCGTATAAACGTAGCTCCTTCTTCTACGGCAACCGGAAAATCATTCGACATTCCCATGGATAAGTGAAAACACGGGGCATGGGGTTCCTTTCGGTCCTTTACACTGTCGCGGAGTTCTCTGAGTTTCCGGAAAACGGGCCTGGTTTTTTCCGGATCTTCTTCAAACGGTGCCATCGTCATCAGACCTGCAACCTGAACAGAAGGATTACGTTTCAGCTCTGTGATAAAATCCTGCAGCTCGTCCGGTGCAATTCCCGCCTTGCTTTCTTCCCCGGATACATTAACCTGCACCATGCACGGAATAACCCTGTTCTCCGGGCTTCGTTTCTGAAATTCCCTTGCAAGAGAAAGCCTGTCCAAAGAATGAAAGTAATCGTATTTATCTACAATGTCTTTTACTTTTCTTGACTGGAGCGAACCAATGAAATGCAGGAAGGCATGTCCACGGCAGGCTTCCCACTTTTCGAGCGCCCCTTCCAGGCGGTTTTCCCCGATATGCTGAACACCTGCATCAACAGCTTCAAGTGCTCTTTCACTCGACACATATTTTGTCACGGCGATAATATGTACATCTGCGCGGTCTCTCGCCGAGCGTCTGCAGGCGGTCTCTATTTCCTGTTCGATCTGTGCCAGGTTTTCTCTTACATCCACGAGTCCAGGTTCTCCTTTCCGGAATCTTCTTCAATATTGTCCGATAAAAGCGATTGTCCGATAAAAGCGGCCATTCTGCCGGAAGCACTCCCATCTCTCCGGTGCGAAAAAAAATCGTCTTCTTCAAGATATGTGCAGCGGGAGCTCACAAATATATGTTCCGGCCGTACACCTGCCTGCTTCAACAGGAGACGGTTCATCTCCCTGATGTTCAGGAGGTACCGTCCGGCGGCAGAAGGGTTCCATGGGCCTGTTTCGCCGGGCGGAAGCACCTCCTGCATCATTTCAATCACGCGGTCGTCCACTTCGTATACCGGTTCAGATACAGCCGGTCCGATGACCGCATATATATCCTGCGGCGGTATATGCTCTTCTTCTACCCAGGCGGCCACCAATTTCCCGCCGATATCCAGGCTGGTTCCTCTCCACCCTGCATGTGCTGAACCGATACAACCGTGTCCGGGAGCAAAAAACAGCAGCGGGACACAGTCCGCATAAAAACTGACCAAAAGCAGTCCCTTGCTGCGGGTATATAACCCGTCATAGTTTCCTGCTGCGTTCTCTCTGTTCCACGCTCCCATGCCGCGGTGGGAATCTTCCACTTTCAGTATGTCCGCTTTGTGTACCTGTTCAGCAGCGACCCAGTCTTTCATCGCAAATCCGGAAGCTTCTGCTGTCCGGCGCCGGTTTTCGAGAACATTCTGCGGGTCATCTCCAACATGAAAAGCAGTATTCAACGATTCATACGGAGGGCGGCTGACACCTCCCGACCGGGATGTCATGCCGGCTGTTACGTCCTTCGGTAAAATCTCCGGTGTAATCCGCCAGTGAAGGTCATCATACCGGTATAACGGTTCCCTTTCCATCCGATCTCTTCCTTTTCTTTGAAGGATGTCGATTGCAGTACATATATTTTAACATATTTCCCTTGTTTGCAATAGAAAAGCTTCCTTTTCTCTGTTTATCTGCTCTTTATTCCGGATCAGGTTCATACAAATTGACAAGAATGACATCGGATCCAATTTTAACAATGTGTGTCCATGGTACAATAAAATCGTCTTCTTTATGAAAAAAGGCCATCATTTTGGCTGATCCTCCCACTACCACTGCTTCAATATGACCGGTTTCCACGTTGATATCCACATCTCCGACATGACCGAGACGTTTTCCGGTATGCATGTTGACAATATCTTTTGCCTGCAGTTCTGATATCCGCATCAAATTGGTCCCCTTTTTCTTCAAACTCGTTCCACCGCCCGTGCTGCATTTATGAAACATGCTGGTAAGCGCCGGCAGGGGTGAATGTAATTCATTCTATGCAGCTTCCCTCTCTTTCATATTCCATCCGACAAAAAAACCTTCGTCTTTTTTAAAGACGAAGGCAGAGGGCGTATCGTGATATGCGTTTATTACATACTCGAAAAACGGGTCATCTGGGATATAGCCGCCTTTTCCAGGCGTGATACCTGGGCCTGGGAAATCCCTATCTCATCAGCTACTTCCATCTGCGTTTTTCCCTGAAAAAAACGCATATCCAGAATCATTTTTTCACGGCCGTTCAACTGGATCATTGCCTCCTGGAGGGCCAGATGATCCGTCCACTTATGATCCTGTTCCTTATCATCGCTTATCTGGTCCATCACATAGATCGGATCACCGCCGTCATTATATATCGGTTCGAACAGCGACACCGGATCCTGAATAGCGTCCAGAGCAAATACTACGTCTTCTTTCGGCATATCCAGTTTGGACGCGATTTCCTGAACGGTTGGCTCTTTTTCACGGTCCTGTTCCTCCATCAACTTATCCCGCATCTGAAGCGCCTTGTACGCCGTATCACGCAGAGACCTTGATACTCGTATCGGGTTGTTGTCCCGCAGATAACGCCGCACTTCTCCAATGATCATCGGTACGGCATATGTCGAAAAACGAACGTTCTGGCTGAGGTCAAAATTGTCAATCGATTTCATCAGACCGATGCAGCCGACCTGAAACAGGTCATCCATATGTTCTCCGCGGTTATTGAAACGTTGAATAACACTTAATACGAGACGGAGATTGCCGTTCACCAACTCTTCCCGGGCCATCTCATCTCCTTCTTGCATGTTTTTAAATAACTCTCTCATTTCCTTGTTTTTAAGAACGGGAAGTTTCGATGTATCCACACCACATATTTCCACTTTGCTGCGTGCCAACGTTTTCCCCCCCAGGTCTGGATGTCAACATGAACCGCGGACGGTTTCATTGATTCATCTTGTCTGTTCATGTTCAGTATGTCCTGACGAGGGAAAAATATGCAGAGGGAAAAGAGAACGATACTTCATCCTGCCGTGTTCCAAGCAGGATGAGAGGCACGATACCGCTTCATACCATTTTATTAAATTCTTTGCGGAGCCTTTTGATGATTCTTTTTTCAAGCCTTGAAATGTAGGACTGTGAAATACCGAGCAGGTCTGCCACATCTTTCTGCGTTTTTTCCTGATTTCCGGCCAGGCCGAACCGCATTTCCATGATTTGCTTTTCCCGCGGGTTCAGAATTTCGAGAGACCGCCTCAGCAGCCTTCTGTCTACTTTTTCTTCAATTCCTTTTGTGATAATATTTTCATCTGTTCCAAGAATGTCCGACAAGAGCAGTTCATTGCCGTCCCAGTCGATATTGAGCGGTTCATCAAAAGAAATTTCCGAACGTAGTTTATTGGTACGGCGGAGGTGCATCAGTATTTCATTTTCAATACAGCGGGAAGCGTAGGTGGCCAATTTGATCTTTTTTTCCGGGTTAAACGTATTGACTGCTTTTATCAATCCTATCGTTCCAATACTGATCAAGTCTTCTATGTTGATTCCAGTATTTTCAAATTTTCTGGCGATGTAGACGACAAGGCGCAGATTTCTTTCAATTAAAACAGACCGGGCAGATTCATCGTCTTCCGGAAGTTTGCTGATAAAATATGCTTCATCTTCTTTTGACAAGGGGGGAGGCAGGGCTTCACTGCCCCCTATATAATAAAGGTCGTCCGGCTTCCAGCCGAATTTTTTCAATACTTTCATCCACAGCACAGTGATGGTTCCTTTCTGCAAGACGAATCCCTCCTGTCTTCAAAATTAAGCGCTTCGGGCGGGGGAAGATGCCGGCACCACTTCGGCCGGAACAATCATCTGAAAATCATCGGTGCCTGACAATGTGCAGGGATCCATTCCAACCAGAAGCGGCACCGCGGTTTCTTTGTTATCTTCCAGAAAAACAGCGTCCGGACGAAGAGCAAACATCCATCTCATGTTCTGTCCGGCTGTTTTATAAGGGATTATTTTCCACCTATGTTCCCACACACTGATGGTTTCCAGATCCGCGATTTTTTCGTTCTGTATCATTTCTTTCCATTTCCTGTACTCCTCTCCCGGTATATAAGAAGCAAACAGCTGCAATTCTGCAACCATTACCGGAGTACCGGACAACGGATCCTTCAACTGATTGCCGGTATCAACAAGAGCTGCCGCTTCCCACCGCCGTCCTTCTATCTCAATCGTAACGCTTGTTGTTTTTTCTACTTTAGTGCTCCGGGTATTCCCAATAGTCTGAAGCAATAAAATCGTTACAGCCGCAGGCAGAAGCGCCAGAAGAACAAACCAGTGGGAAAAAGACGCCTCCGGCACCCAGGAGGCATCTTGTCCGGCCGGATAGTAAAACATGATATGCAGTCCGGTCATGATCCCGGCAGTTAAAAAGCTGAGAATATAAAATACGAACAGCTGCTGCAGAAATAGAGTTAGAGAATGAAAGCCGAAAGCTGCCAATACAAGCACTACCGAAAGTACAAATGTCCCGCCGGGATGAAACAACCAGTCTTCCAGCGGGGTAAGAACGATAAAAACACTGCATGAGCCTGCCGCAGATACCGTCCATAACCTTCTTTTGGACAATGGTTTTCTTGTCCACCGCGATGTTCCCCAAAACAGCAGAAGATGAATAAAAATATTCATACCCCAAAGCAGGTCAAGGTAATAAACCAGCCTCCCCTCCTTTCCGTGGTGAATAGGAGAAGTACTGTTTATTATAAAGGCGGTGCCTTTCAAAGTCTGTCATTTTATGGCATGGTTTTCTACTTCTTTTCACTAATTTTGTCACGACTTCCATACGACCGGTGCTCATTACGCCATAAAAAAGACTCTCATGGTGAAAATCCACCATGAGAGTCTTTTTCCGGATATTTATTTTCTTCTGCGGCGGTTTCGTAAGAACGTCGGAATATCAAGGGTATCTTCATCTTCAGATGATTCTTTCCGCTGTTCAGCCGCTTCTTCGGCCGGTGCTTCCGGTTCCGCATTTGCACGCGGGGATTGCTGTGACACTTCCCTGCGCTGCTGACCACCCGTTTTGCGCTCTGCCTGCTGTTTCTGATCGTCGTTATTTTCAAATCCCGTCGCAATCACCGTAACGACGATTTCATCACTTAAGTTTTCGTTAATCACAGAACCAAAGATCATATTAACATCATGATCCGATGCCTCTGATACAATTTCTGCCGCTTCATGTACTTCAAACAGACTGAGGTTGGTTCCCCCTGTGATATTCATCAGAACACCTTGCGCGCCGTTCACAGATGTTTCAAGAAGCGGGCTTGATATGGATTTTTTAGCCGCTTCCGCCGCCCGGTTTTCGCCGGTGGCAATACCGATTCCCATCAGGGCGGAACCTTTTTCGCTCATGATCGTTTTTACGTCGGCAAAGTCAAGGTTGATCAGCCCGGGAACCGCAATCAAATCGGAAATGCCCTGTACACCCTGACGGAGAACATTGTCTGCCTCCCGGAACGCTTCTAGCATTGGTGTATTTTTGTCCACGATTTCAAGAAGCCGGTCATTCGGAATAACGATCAGGGTATCAACGTTATCTTTGAGTTCCGCAATGCCGTCAGAAGCCTGCGTCGACCGCTTTTTTCCTTCGAACATGAACGGACGCGTCACGACTCCAACCGTGAGAGCCCCTACTTCTCCTGCCACTTCGGCAATGACTGAAGCAGCTCCGGTACCGGTTCCGCCGCCCATGCCGGCTGTTATAAACACCATGTCCGCTCCCGTTAACGCTTCTTCGAGCTGCTCTTTGCTTTCTTCTGCCGCTTTTTTGCCGATTTCAGGGTTGGCTCCGGCGCCCAGTCCCCTCGTCAGCTTTCCGCCGAGCTGCAACTTGGTTTCCGCCTGGGAAAGCTGCAGAGCCTGCGCGTCTGTATTAACGGCGATGAATTCAACGCCCTGCAGTCCATTTTCTATCATGCGGTTGACAGCGTTGGAGCCGCCGCCCCCTACACCTATGACCTTAATCTGCGCCAGTGATTCCATATCCATTTCAAATTCCAACATTCAAGGTCCTCCTCATTCGTCAGATCTTTCGTGTAACCATACGCCCTGTTCAAAAGAATTTCCCTCCCGTCTGAAGATCGAAACGGGACAGCTTCCAGGCAGAGCTGTTATTCAAAAAACACTTTAAAGAAATTTTTCATTTTATTCTTCATGCCGGGATCGTCCTGGTTTTTCTCCCTGTTTTCAGGTTTTGACCGTTCCGGCGCGGGGGGCGCTTCCGCCTTCCCGGATGACAGAGAAGGGGATGGTTCACGGCCCTGAATTTTCACATTTTGATGAGCAAATTCTATTAATCCGATCCCGGTGGTATATAATGGCTCCCGCACTCCGATATAATCCGGAACGGCAGTCCGGACGCCAAGACGGAGTACATCCCTTGCCAGTTCCAGTGATCCCGGAATCATGACGGTGCCGCCGGTCAACACACATCCTCCCGGTAGATCGGAATAGCCGATCTTGTAAACTTCATCGTCCACCAATTCTAGTATCTCTTCGAGTCTTGGTTCAATAATATGGGCGATTTCATACTGGGAGTATTCTTCAGGCTGGTCACTGCCGATAGATACCGCTTCAAATGTCATTTCATCGGAAGCATCATCAATAAAAGCATGTCCATTCTCCCTCTTAATGCGTTCCGCTTCCTCAGATGTCGTGCGGAGACCGACGGATATATCATTGGTAATATGATCCCCACCTATATTAAGCACCGACATGGCCTGCATTTTTCCGTTCTGGAAAATGGAAACGGTTGAAGCTCCTCCACCGATATCAACGAGCGCAACTCCAAGGGCTTTTTCATCTTTGGAAACGGCTACTGATCCGGCTGCCAGGGGCTGCAGGCAGATATCAGCCACGTCAAGCCCTGCCTTTTCCACACACCGTAGTAAATTATGTAAAGCTGTCTTCGCTCCGGTTATAATGGTGCCTTCCATCTCCAGCCGGACGCCCAGCATTCCACGCGGGTCATTGATTCCATCCAGCCCGTCCACAATAAACTGATCAGGAATAACATCAATAATCTCCCGTTCCGGCGGGATGGAAAGAACCTGGGCTGCATCCATCACCCGTTCAATATCTTCATTTCTGATCTCGCGGTCGGAACTGGACACAGCTACAACGCCGCTGCATTTCTGCATATCAATATGATTGCCGTTCACTCCGACAACAACCTGCCGGATCTCCAGCCCCACCATTCTCTCTGCTTCCTGTACAGCGTTTCTGATAGACTGCACTGTTTCATCAATATCAACAATCGCGCCTTTTTTCAGTCCCGTGGACGGAGCATTTCCCACTCCTATGATTTTCAGGGAGCCGCCGGACATATCACCGACAATCACCCTTACTCCGGACGTACCGATATCAAGGCTGACGTACGTATCTTCGTTGTTCATGTACTGGCACCTCCTACTGCATATCTCTGCTATATCTGTTATATCTGTGTTTACCGCAATTCGTCTTTACTCCATCTTATCATGTGAAGGGCGTGTGCGTGTGCAAAATGGCAGAAAAATTATTTACGTTTTATTTTCAGTGCTGTTACACTTCAACAGGCAGAACGGAAAGTCCTGCCCGTTTTCAGGGATAATCATTTTCGTGAATGAAACAGAAAAAGAATGTCTCTTCGAATGACAGCGGTATTCTGAAAGATTCTTACTCCAAGAGCAAGTAAGGGGGCTAAATACAAGTCTACACCAAGCTGCCGGCCGAGAAAAGCCAATGTGAACGCAGCGGCAGCATTGAGAAGCAGCCCTGTAAGAAAAAGCGTGTTTGAAAATTCCCCCTTCAGACTCTCTTTTAATGCTCCCAAAAGTGCGTCCACCATCACAAGCAGCAGAAGAAGAACATAAATATGATAAGCCGGAGGAATCTGCACGCCTGAAAGCAGACCGATTAATATTCCTGTCAGCAGGCCGAGTACCGGAAGCCACATCAGTTATCTTCCTCCTGTACTTCCATGTACTGGACCCTGCGGACTTCGTCATATCCCGGAATGCGGAGATGATCCATCCGCTCTATTTCCAACGTCATATTTTCCAGCGAAAAATATTCTTTTGATTCAGAAACCCGTAATTCGTTATACATTTTATCGGCATCTTCAGCCAACACTTTTATATCCAAAGGAATTCCCGGTATTCTTCTTCCGTTGACATGAGTGACGCCATCGATGCTCCGGAAAGCTGTTGTTTCCAGAATGCGTTCCCCCTCAATGGAAACAGCGCCGCCACCGAATTGGTGCAGTTCATTAACGAGCCTCCGCAGAAGCACTGGACGTACTGATCGTTCTGCACTGCCTGAAGATGAAATGGTTATTTTTACGCCGCTTCCAGTTTTTTCCGTAAATCCTGCCTCCGATTTAAGGTCCTCTACAGCCTGCTGCATCGCATACTCCCTGCTATTCTTCTGTTCTGTATTGTATTGCTCGATCAGGGATTCGTTTTCCCTGATCCGTTCATAGAGCTCCCGTCTACGCTCCTGTTCTTCTTCCAGTGTCTGCTGTAACTGAAGAATATCGCTGCGTTCAGAGCTCCGTGTTGGAGATATCTGTTCTGCATTGGCTGCTGCAAAATAGCCGCAGAGCACCGTGACAAGGAGAACGGCTGTTTTTAACACAAACCGCAATTCATTCACTCCCCTCTCCTGCAGCCGGCATCGTGATACGGTCTTTTGACTGAATGCTGACCTGCACATTCTCGTTTACCAGCCGGTCCTGGACGCCTCCATTCATTTCCATGGCGGCTTCCAGCTGCTCAGAATCTCCGATAGCGTTTATAACGAAAGGAGCGGTGGAGGTGTAACTATCAATCGTAATGACAGGGCCCATGCATTGAATATATGTATCCTCTGTTATACGATACCCGTTAACAGAAACTGCTTCCGCGCCTGCCAGAACAAGCTCGTCCAGCACCTCTTGGATATGGCGTTCATGAACAAGGAACTGATTCGGGTTCTCTTTTTCAGGTACGTACTTATAATCATCGAGCACCACCGAAATACCAGGGCCTTTTACGGGAACATCTCCGGTCAGCATTCTCATTTTTTTCAGTTCTTCCACCAGATTAAAGGAGGACGATTCATCTTCAGCCAGGCTTTCTTCCATTTCCCTCACCTGCTTCTGCAGATTTCTCCATTCCCCGCTTAATTCTTTGTTTTTCTCCTGTTCCTGCAGGACTTCTTCCCGTAACCGGTCTTCTTTTTGATTGATAGCAGTCTGTTCCGTCTGTTCCCCGTCAGCCGCCGTCTGGTAGGTTATTGCCAGAAGAAAACCAACCATGAAAAGCAGTGCGGTGAGCCAGCGGATATTATTCCTCTTCAACGCTATCCTCCTCCCCTTCAGCTGTATCCGTTTCGGCTGCTTCAAAATAGGGACTCATTTTCATGTGGAGAATCCCGTCTGCACCGGCGTTGACTTCCCCTGCTACAGACGGGTATGCGGCCATATTGGAGGCAAAATTGTTTATCGTTGATACGACTTCTATTCCATCATTCATATAAAGTGTCAGCTGATTTTCGTCATGTTCAACCGGATCGTATATGACTTCCGAAATTCGGTTCATCACTCCCTCGCCAAGGCTGCTTAATTCAGCGGAAAAGGCTTCAAGCTTGTCCCTGCTTTCAAAATTCCGCAGTATCGGAGCATCAGAGGGGAGATCCTCATATGTTTTTTCCGAAAGAATTTCTCCGTTATTCAGAACCGGCACAAAAGAACCGCTGTTTTCCACATACGCCATACGCCTGTATTCCTGAACACGAATCGTAACACTGGAAGGAAAGGAACGTACTATCGACACATCTTCAATTTCCTGGTGATCCTGTACGGCCTTCTGTGCTTCAGATAGGTCGGCACTCCACATGCCTTCTCCGGTATGCAGGCCTGACTGTTCTGTAATGGCCTCTTCCGGAACATGAACGCTTCCTTCCACCTGGATACTGCGGATATGGCTTAACGGCGACTGAAAATAGACGACGAGCAGAATAAGAAGGAAAAACACAGAGAGGTACATGACAAGTCGACGGTTCGTGCGTTTTTTTCGTTGGGCTTTTAATGCCGGGATTTTTTCATCGGCGGGTACTACCTTTTTTTCCGTCACTTGTATGACCTCCTTTGTTACAGGCTGCTGCGGGTCACCATCTCCACTTCCGTCTCCATGGTTATACCGTATAAACGATAAACCGTCTCCTGAACATGGCGGATAACAGCTGTTACGTCCGACGCTTTGGCATGGTCCACGTTCACTATGAAATTCGCATGCTGCTCTGAAATCTGTGCCCCGCCATAACGGTATCCTTTTAATCCTGCCTTTTCAATTAACGCCCCTGCGTGTTCGGGGAGGGGATTACGAAAAACACTGCCCGCACATGGGTAATTCCAAGGCTGTGTCCTGCGCCGGTAATCTTTATGTTTCTTCATTTCCTCCACCACAACATCTTTGTTTCCTTCTTTCAATGCCAGTACTGCTTCACAGCATACTGCCTGTTCTTTCTGAAGCCTTGAGGTGCGGTAGGAAAATTCCAATTCTTCGTTTGTCAGCCAGACCAGGGTGCCATCCGGATAAAGAACGTGGGCTTTTACAACAATGTCGGACATATCCGACCCATGAGCACCCGCGTTCATAAAAACTGCTCCTCCGACCGTACCGGGAATGCCGCCGGCAAACTCGAGACCGGACCATCCTTTTTTGCTTAAAATGGTAGCCAGTTTTATAAATGAAAAACCGGCACCGGCACGTATATTCCCGCCTTCTTCTTCCATATACTCCATATTCTGACCTAGTTTAATAACGACTCCTTCAATGCCGGCGTCATCAACGAGCACATTCGACCCTCTACCGACCGCCCGCCAAGGCACATTCCAGTCCTGGATTATTGTCATGGCCTGCTTCAGTGCCTCTATACCGTCCGGTTCGATGAGAATATCCGCCGGTCCTCCGATTTTCCAGGTCGTATGTTTGGAAAGAGGTTCCTTTTCCGCCACTCTTCCAATGTCAGCCTTCTGCAGTTCACGGAGCAGCTGTTCCATTATCCTTTCCCTCCTTCTCATTCTGCGGCGGCTGCATCAAGTTCTGCATGATGCTCCATATATCCGCTGCTGCATCCGGGGCAGCCAGCGTTTTTGCTGCATTATGCATCGTTTCCCATTTCGTCTGATCAGAGAGAATGGCATCCGTATCCTGGATAAGCGCTGCTGCATCCCATTCATCTTCTCTGCGCACAATCGCTCCACCTGCTCGTTTCAGCGATTCCGCATTTTTTTCCTGATGATTATTTGTAACATATGGACTTGGTACCAAAATGGATGGAACACCAAGCGCTGTGATTTCGGCAAGCGTTGTCGCACCGGCTCTTGAAATTAATACGTCGGTAAAGGCAAGGACATCAGGCATATTGTGAATAAACGGCTGAATCACAACATTGTCCGGGCTTCCGGCTTTTTCCGCTTCTTCTGTTACTTTATCATAATGTACCGATCCGGTGATATACAAATACTGCCATTTCTTGTTCCCGGCTTCCGGAAGCGCCTCTATAAAAGCTTCATTGATCGGCCTTGCTCCACGACTTCCACCTACAATTACCACTGTTTTTTTATCTTTATCAAGACCAAGAGCAGGTAATGGATTGTCAGATATTTCCATCACCACTTCCGAGGCTCGCGGATTTCCGGTCCAGCATACTTTGGAAGCCGGAAAGTAAGCCGCGGAATCTTCAAACGACACCGCCACCTTGTCTACAAAACGGCTCAAAAATTTATTGGTAAGGCCCGGGATGCTGTTCTGTTCGTGGATAAGAGAAGGTATCCCAAGCTTTGAAGCTGCGAAAACAACCGGCCCGGCTACATAACCGCCTGTTCCGACGACAATATCGGCACCAAAGGATGTAAGCATCTGTCCGGCTTTTTTTGTGCCTCTCCAGAAACGCCATATCGTCCTAGCGTTTTTCCAGGTCAGCCTGCGTTGAAACCCGCTGATCGTGATAGTTTCAAACCGGATTCCGGCACGTGGCACGATATCACTTTCCAAGCCATGCTCCGTACCTATATATAAGCATTCACTGTCCGGATATTGACGTTTTATTTCCTTTATGAGAGCGAGAGCCGGATAAATGTGGCCGCCGGTCCCTCCTCCTGTCACAACAATTTTCATCATATCCTCCAATATCCCCGTTTAATAATAAGGGGTACGGTATTTTGTAATATTCAACAAAATGCCGGCTGCCGCCAATAACAGCGTGAGGGAAGACCCGCCGTAACTTAAAAAAGGCAGCGTGATGCCGGTGACCGGAAACAAGCCGGTTACAACGCCGACATTAATCAGCACCTGTATAAAAATCATGCCGCAGATACCTGAGGCAAGCAGCGCCCCGAACATGTCCGGCGCTGTCATCGCAGCTGCCAGACCTCTCCACAGCAGCACACCGAATAAAATAAGGACAAACCCGGCCCCGATAAAGCCGGTTTCTTCCGCCAAGATCGCAAAAATAAAATCTGTCTGCGGTTCCGGAAGATAATAATACTTCTGCCGGCTGCTGCCAAAACCGAGGCCGAATAATCCACCGGGACCTACAGCGTAAAGGGACTGGATAATCTGAAACCCTGTCCCGAGCGGGTCCGACCACGGATCCAGAAAAGATGTGATCCGCTGCAAACGATACGGGGCAGAAACTATCAGTGCTGTTAAACCGGCTGCGCCCGCCCCGGCCAATATGAAGAAGTGCCTGATTCTCGCTCCTGCAGCGAACAGCAGCACAAAACATGTCCCTGTCATGACAGCTCCCGTTCCTAGGTCCGGCTGCATCATAATCAGGCCGAAAGCTGCAAAGACCAGGACGAGTACCGGAAAAAGTCCTCTGCCGAAAGAGGTAATCCTATTCTGGTAACGTGAGAGATATCCAGCGAGAAAAATAATCATCCCAAGTTTCATAAACTCAGAGGGCTGGATCGAAAATGCCCCAGCCCCTATCCAGCTTCTCGCACCGCCGCGGACCATTCCAATACCCGGAATGAGAACGAGCACCAGCAGAATAAAACAAGTAAGTAAAAGAGCGGGCGACCAGCGCTGCCACAGCCTGTAATCAGTTCGGCTGAGCACGCCCATGGCGGCAAGACCCGCCCCCATGAAAAGTAGCTGACGTTTTAGAAAATAGTAGGGATCCTGACGGACAGATTCTCCCGTCGCAGCTCCCGCGCTGTAGACCATGAACAATCCTATGACCAGAAGACAGAATAAAGAACAGAGCAGTATTTTATCAACAGGCTGCATATCCTTTTTCACAACCGACACCTCTTTAAATGGAGAAATCTTCTGCCCTCCATTATATGCCGTCTGATATGGAACATGCCCTCCGGAAACACCTTTGTTATTCCGGTTTTTTCAGCGATTTTACCGCTCTTATGAAATGGTCGCCTCTTTCTTCAAATGTCTGAAATTGGTCCCAGCTTGCACAAGCCGGAGAGAGGAGGAATACATCTTTTTCATCGGAAAGCTTAAACCCTGTCTCCACGGCTTCTTCCAGCGTATCTGCAAGCTCCCACGACTCCATGCCGGCTTCCTTTGCCGCTTCCGCCAGCTTTTCCTTCGTTTCTCCATAAAACACGGCCGCCTTTGTCTTTTTAAGGGAAGGAACTAGCTCCTTAAAGGAATTTCCGCGGTCCAGTCCGCCCGCAAGCAGTATTACAGGGTTTTCAAAAGCCGCCACCGCTTTTTGGGCGGATAATATATTGGTGGATTTGGAATCATTGTACACACTTCGTTCGTGAATGTCCCCAACATACTGCAGCCGGTGTTCTACTCCTTCAAAATGCCGCAGCACATGCTGCACCGACGTCCGTTCCGCTCCGTTCAGCATGGCGCAGGCAATGGCTGCCAGCATATTCTCCTGATTATGGCGCCCGGGAAGGGAAGCCTCTGTCACAGGCAGTATTGGTTCATTCCGGAACCAGTAAAAACCGTTATGGATATAGGCTCCCTTTGTCGTCGTTCCATGAAGGGAAAAAGGAACAGCACTGGCTTGCGACTGCTCTGCGATCTCTGCCACAACAGGATCTTCGACATTGTAAACTGCTGCATCTTTGTCCTGCATATTGGCAAAGATTTTTGCTTTGGAACGTTCATAATCCTCCCTGCTGCCATGATAATCAAGATGTGCATCAAATATATTTAACAGGACAGCAGTATGGGGATGAAATTCTTCCGTGCCTTTCAACTGAAAGCTGGATACTTCCGTTACCATTACTTCGCCGCTCTGAACCATGGATGCCGTTTCGCAGGCAACCTGCCCGATATTACCGGCTGCATAAGATGTGATACCAGACGCGGACAGCATTTCATGTATCAAAGTCGTTGTAGTTGTTTTTCCGTTCGAACCAGTTACGGCAGCAATATTTCCAACGCATACCACACCGGCGAGTTCAATTTCTGTTACGACAGGAAGCCCTTTGTCAGCGGCTTTTTGAATAATCGGGGTATCGTAACGGATGCCGGGATTTTTTACTACATAGTCCACTTCTCCATCCAGAATATGTAAAGGATGACTTCCTGAAACAACAGAAATTCCCATGTTTTCCAATGTCTTTTTATCCTCTGTTCCGGACAGATCCTTTGCTTCATTAATTGTGACATCCGCGCCCAGTTCCTTTAAAAGACGGGCAGCAGCCATTCCGCTCTTGGCCAGCCCGATCACAAGTACTTTTTTTCCATCAAACCATTGTTTATCTCTCATATCCACACCTCAATGTATATGCCGGTAGCTGCACACACGGCAGCTGCTGCCCAGAACGTCACAACAACACGCCACTCCGACCATCCGGTCAATTCGAAATGATGGTGAAGGGGGCTCATCTTAAACATTCGTATCCCTTTCCATTTAAAGAAAATGACCTGGAGGATGACAGAAAGGGTTTCAATGACGAATACGAGCCCGATAATGACAAGCAGTAATTCAAGCTTGGTAATGATCGCCAGTGCGGCAAGTCCTCCGCCGAGTGCAAGCGATCCAGTGTCTCCCATAAAAACCTTGGCAGGATGGGCATTGAAAACGAGAAATCCGAGAACCGCCCCGGCTGTCGTTGCAGAAAATACGGCTGCGTCTGCCAGATCGGCGTGCCAGGCAAGCACGGCAAATGCTCCAAAGGCAACAGCCCCTGTACCTGCAAGCAATCCGTCGAGCCCGTCTGTCAGATTAACGGCATTGGAAGAACCGACAAGCATCACAACCACCAGAAGAAAATAAAACCAGCCGGCTTCTATAGACCAGGTTGTGCCGGGGACAGAGACAGTCGTGCTGAACGAGCCGTCATGTAACACAGAAAAAAATATGACCGCAATCAGGAGCTGACCTATGAGTTTCTGCCGCGAGGTCAATCCCAGATTTCGTTGTTTCGTTATTTTTATATAATCATCAATAAAACCGACCAGGCCGAACCCAATTGTCACAAGAAGCAGGAGAAACATGTCTGTTGTCCAGGAAAGTATGATTCCCTGGATGAGAATCGATGTGACGAAAATCGACATTAAGATCATGATTCCGCCCATCGTAGGAGTTCCCCCTTTTTTCATGTGGCTCTCCGGCCCTTCCGTCCTGATACTTTGACCGAACTTCAGTCGTTTCAGCAGAGGAATGGTGAGAGGGGAAAAAATCACAGTGAGCAGAAATGCCGCGATAAGTGCAGCGATAATAGCAGCAACCACAGTTACCTGCCCCCTTTCTTGTGCCATTTCTGTACGGCTTTTCCGGCTTCCAGCCTGTCGTCAAAATCAACGACGTTATCTCCGAGGACCTGATAGGTTTCATGTCCTTTACCGGCAATCAGTACAACATCGTCTTTACCGGCCCGGCTTACCGCCCATTCGATTGCTTCCCGGCGGTCTGGGATGATCGAGAACTGAGTATTGTCAGTGGTTCCGTCTGCCATCTGTTGTAATATAGCCTGCGGATCTTCCGAACGTGGATTATCGGAAGTGAATACAGCATGATCGGCATACGAAACGGCAATCCTTCCCATTTCCGGACGCTTCAGTGCATCACGGTCGCCCCCGCAGCCAATAATTACATAAATGTTTCCTTCAGCAATTTCAGCTGCCGTCTGCAGAACATTCTCGAGGCTGTCCGGCGTGTGGGCGTAATCAACAATAACGGCAAAAGACTGTCCGGCATCCACTGGTTCAAATCTTCCGGGCACCCCTTTTATCTCAGAGAGTGCTTCGGCGATAACTGCCGGTTCTATTCCTTCGGCGAGACAGGCGGCTGCCGCGGCTAATGCATTATAGACACTGAATCTGCCGGCAGTGGAAAGATGAACGTCTGCATCACCAAACGGCGTTGTCATCTGAAAGGATGTACCGCCTGGATTCATTGTTATATGTTCCCCCTGGACATCTGCCGTTTTTTGCATGCCGTAGGTGAGTACAGGCGCCGCGCTCATTCGTTTATAATCTGCAGAAGCTGGATCATCCGCGTTTAAGACCGCCGTCTGCCTTTCCCCATCATAAGTATTGCCAAGCTGGGAAAACAAGAGACCCTTGGCCTGTTTATAATTCTCCATCGACCCGTGATAATCGAGATGTTCCGGGGTCAGATTTGTAAAAACTGCTGTGTTGAAAGCACTTCCCCGAACGCGTCCAAGATCAAGCGCGTGGGAGGAAACTTCCATCATACAAGCTTCAACTCCTGCTTCTTTCATCTGGTGAAATGTCTCCTGAAGAACCAGCGATTCGGGGGTGGTGTTCTTGGTATCAGATACGTCATCACCTATTTTGGTATACATCGTACCAATCAGGCCTGTTTTCATACCAGCCTTCTGGAGGATATGTTCAATAAAATGGGTGGTGGTCGTCTTCCCATTTGTTCCGGTCACTCCGATTAAACGGAAAGATCTGGTCGGATGGCTGTAAAATACAGCCGCCAGTACGGCCATCGCCCGTTTGGCATCCGGTACGAGAATCTCGGGGATATCCAGTTGAAGATACTCTTCCGTTATCACAGCAGCAGCCCCCCGGTCGGCCGCTTCTTCAGCAAAATCGTGACCATCCACGGTATACCCTCGTATACAAAAAAACAATCCCCCCGGTTCTACGGCACGGGAGTCCATATGCAGTGAGTAAATGGCTGGGTTTCCTGTATGTTTCTGTTGTTTTACAAGGAGATGAGTTGTTAATTCGTCTAATCTTTTCATTATTGGATTCTCTCCTGCGGTGATATTCAAGCTCTGCCTGTCTGATTGGTGTATTCATACACTCCATCTATTTTAATCGGAAGCCGCCGATTTGTCATCCAGATAAAGCCGGATTACGTCGCCTTCTTTTATTTTCTCTCCAGGCTGCGGTGACTGCGCTGCCACTACTGTACCTTCTCCCTCTTTTTCAATCCGGAAAGGATAGTAGGCTTCATGGAGTTCTTTCAGAGATTTGCCGGTCACATCAGGCGTTTCAATGAGCACTTCGTCATCCCATTCTCTTTCCTTTTCGACCTGTTCCGCGCGTTTTTCCACTCCCATCGCAGATAAGCTGTCGGAGATGATTGTTCCGACGATGGGAGCTGCCACCACACCACCGAACTGGAGGGTGTCTTTGGGGTTGTCGATGGCCGTATAGACGACGATTTCGGGATCATCGGCTGGAGCGAAGCCGATAAAAGAAACAATATGATTGTTTTCCAGGTACTTTCCATTCACTGCTTTCTGAGCCGTGCCGGTTTTTCCCCCAATACGGTAGCCGTCTACAAACGCTCCCCGTCCGGTGCCTTTGGCCACGACATGTTCGAGAGCATTTCTAACTTCACTGGATGTTTCTTCGGAAATAACCTGGTCTTTGACTTTCGGTGACATGGAAGAAATAACTTTCCCGGAATCCGGATCCAGCCATTCTTTACCAATATAAGGACGATAAAGGTATCCCCCGTTTACCGCAGCTGCAACGGCTGTAACCTGCTGGATCGGTGTCACCGACACTCCCTGGCCGAACGCTGTAGTGGCCAGTTCAAGCGGGCCAACATTTTCCCGGTCGAATAATATACCGGTTCCTTCCCCCTGCAGGTCAATCCCGGTCTCTTTCCCGAAACCGAAGCCTTCAATGTAATCAAAAAGAGCGTCTTTTCCTATTCTTTCCCCAAGAGCTACAAACCCCGGGTTACAGGAATTCTGTACGACTTCCAGAAAGGTCTGTTCGCCGTGTCCCCCTTTTTTCCAGCAGTGCAGTTTCGTGCCGCTTACTTCAATATATCCTGGATCATGAAAATGATCGTTTTCGAGATCCACTTTATCCTCTTCCAATGCGGCTGCCAGCGTAATAATTTTAAAGGTGGAGCCAGGCTCATACTGAGACCATACCGGCTTATTCTGATTATAGATTTCTGCCGGGACATCCTGATACTCTTCCGGGTGAAAATCCGGACGACTGCTCATACCGAGAATTTCTCCAGAGTCCGGGTCCATCGCGATCGCCAGCGCACCATCAGGCTGATAGACAGCCTCCGCCTCATCGAGCTCTCTTTCGATAATTGACTGGATATCCGTATCAATGGTTAATGATAAATCCTTTCCCGGCTCCGGTTCCTCGTATTCATCTGCCATTCCTTCCAGTTTCCGGCCTTTGGCATCGGAAAAAAAAGAAACATATCCTGCTTCCCCGCTCAACTTTTCGTCATAATACTGCTCCAATCCGGTCAGTCCCTGATTGTCAATACCGGCAAACCCCAAAACGTGGGATAAATATGTTCCTTTGGGATAATAACGGCTGTTATCTTCTGCAATATAAATCCCTTCAATGTTCAGGTTCCGCACTTTTGACGCCTTCTCCATACTGATCTTTCGTCCTTCCGGGGATAAACGGACGAGCGACTGATTTTCTGTCAACTGGTCAAAGACTGTGTCTTCCGGAGCTTCAAGCACTTCTGCAAGACGGACTGCTGCTTCTTCAGGTTCTTCAATCTGCCTGGGGGCCGCCAATATGGACGGGGTGCTGATATTACCTGCCAGCACTTCACCGTCCCGATCCAGAATCCTTCCTCGTTCTGATTCAAACGGTACATTTCTGCTCCATGAATGTTCAGCCAGTTCGGTAAGATGCTCCCCCATCGAAAACTGGACAAAGGCCAGCCGGATAAGCAGAACAACGATTGCTGCCGATCCCGCCGCCAGGATAAAAAAGAGTCGTTTTCTTACCGTCACAAACGAAACGCGCATGTCCAATCCACCACCATAAGGTTCTGATATACAATATCACCTTATGCTTGTTTCCCGTCTTTCAGAACAGCGCGCCTTGTTCAATCCCTCTGTTGTTTCTCTTCTTCTGATTCCTCGTGTTCCGGATCTTCTTTTAGTTCCACTGTCAGATATCCTTCATCCTTGATCACTGCTCCAGCTTCAATGCTCTGCTGCGTGACATATCCAGAACCTAGGTGGTCCAGTTTCAGCCCTGTAAACATACTTAATCTCTTCACATCGCGGAGCGACCATCCGCTGACATCAGGCATGGAAGCTTCACCTTCCGTCCGCAGGAACACTTTATCGCCGATGATCAACGGTTCATCCGGTGCCGGATACTGATCTTTCACGGTTCCATTATCTCCGAGGGTAACCGGTACCAGGCCATTCTCTTCCAGACTGGATATAACCTGATCAAGAGATTCTCCACGGTAGTCCTCTGCTTTCATTCCTTCTTCTTCATAGACCTGTTCTTCTTCCACATCTTCGGGCGTCAAACTCAGGTAAGAAAGACTCTGCTTCATCACAGGATTGAATATTTGGGACACAGGTGCCGACCCTGCCTCTGTCGGTTCCAGATCCGGGCGGTCTACAGACACATAAACGATAATGCTCGGGTCATCTGCAGGAGCCATGCCTATAAAGGAAAAAATGTTTTCATCCTGTCCGCTCAAATAACCGGCACCGTTAGGATCGTTAATCTGAGCCGTCCCTGTTTTTCCTGCAACGTTAATGCCGTCAATCTGAAAAGGCTGCCCTGTTCCTTCCTCAGAAGCAACCACCTGCCTCATCCGTTTTCTTACTTCTTCTGCGGTCGATTCACTGACCGGAGTTCCGGCAGTTTCCGGAACAGCTTCATATGAATATTCTTCCTCTGCCTGATCGTACATGCTCTTCACAACAAAAGGTTTCATCATCGTGCCGTCGTTGGCAATGGCGGTCGCCGCCTGAACCTGCTGAATCGGCGTTACGGAGCTGGACTGTCCAAATCCGGTGACGGCGGTATTGAGTTTATTCGGTTCTGCCAGCAGACTGTCCGCTTCATTCGGCAGGTCAATACCTGTAGGCTCGGAAAAACCAAAGTCGTTCATATACTGAAAGAATGTTTCAGGTCCGAGTTTTTCGAGTGCAACTTTGGCAAAAGCCACGTTGGAGGAACGCCGGAACCCTTCATCATACGTAATGGTTCCCCAGCCCTCACCATTGTTGTGATCATTAATGGTCTCCGAAGCGACACTATACGTACCGGATTGATACGTCTCCTTGCCGTTGTAGACTCCTTCCTCTATTGCAGCAGCGAGGGTAAACATTTTCATCGTGGACCCTGGTTCAAACCGGTCGGAGACAGCATAATTTGTGTAATTGGTAATGGATTCATACTCATTTGGATTGAAACTCGGCCGGTTTCCCATACCGAGTATTTCTCCTGTTTCAGCATTGGCAACGACAGCTGTCATTTTATTTGGACTGTACTTTTCATTCACCTTGTTCATAGCCTGTTCGAGCGCGGTCTGGATGTTGGAATCAATGGTGAGATGGACATCTTCCCCATTCTCGGGTTTATCCACTGTTTCCTCCACATTCCAAAGCGGAATCCCTTTTCGATTCTGTTGATAGGTGACTGCTCCGTCAGAAGAACTCAAAGCCTCGTTCAGTTCAAGCTCCAGTCCCATTTTTGCCTCGCTCATATCACGCTCGGTATAACCGAGGACATGTGACGCAAATACCTGATTCGGGTAGTACCGCTTTGGTTCTGTACGAAAATAGATTCCTTCAAGATCGAGATCTTCTATTTCCTCTTTTTTTGTCAGGCTTAAGTATTTTGAACCTGAGCCCAACTCAATCTGGAATCTCTCTTCCTCTTTTCCCTCTTTCAGCATACTCTGCAGTTCTGATTTTTCCTTCCCTATGAGAGGAGCCAGCTTTTCCGCCGTTTTTTCCATGTTTTGGACGTGACCCTCGTATTCCTCATCCAAAACAGCAAACACCGTATAGGACTGTACTTCCTCGGCAAGGGCTTCCCCGTCGCGGTCATATATGGTGCCCCGTTCCCCTTCCAATGTCTGACTCGTTGTCCAGCGGGTTTCTGCCATTTGATCAAGATCCCTGCCGGCTACTTCACTGCTCACCTGAACATAGACTACTCTGCCCGCAAATACAAGAAAAAACAGGACAACTGCACCCAGCAGTATAAGGGCTCTCGTCACCATTTTTTTTCGTTGATGATCCATCTCGTTCACCATCTTTCTTTTCGGAGCCGGACTTCTCGGCTGATTTGCTTTGACACACGATAAGGGAGGCTGGCTTTCAGGCCGTCCCCCCTTATCACTTGTGTAATCAAGGTGCCGTACCCTGGATCACTTTCACCTGTTTATCATCCAGTTCCATCCCGAGTTCTTCCTTGGCATAATACATAATCCGGTCGGGAGCACTGAGCTCTGAAACCTCCAGTTCCAGACTGCGGTTTGTCTCTGCCTGCTCACTGATGGACTGATTAAGTCCGGCAATCTCCTGCTGCTGAACATAAATGCCCGCGTAATTTGAAACGAGCACAAGGGAAGCAGCGATGACCGCTGCAAGCATCACCCCGATGAGGGCCTTTTCCCCTTTCGTTATTTTCCCTGGAATATGATGGGTCTTTATTTCGGTATGTACCGTTTGTTCCGTCTGCCGCTGCCGTTGCATCTGCCGGGCCAGATTATCCATCAGAATCCCCCTTTTTCCTTTTTTCTGCAATTCGGAGTTTCGCCGAATGAGCTCGGTGGTTTTCTTCCAGTTCTTTTTCATCCGCTGTGATTGGTTTTTTGGTAATCATGTTCATTTCCGGTTCCATTCCTTCCGGAACTACCGGAAGCCCTTTAGGGAGGTCCGGAGAACTGGTTTTTTCCTTGAATATTTTTTTGCAGGTTCTGTCTTCCAGGGAATGAAAGGTGATAACACTGATTCTCCCTCCTGGATTCAGAAGATCACAAGCCATCCGCAGTGTATTTTCAAATATATCAAGTTCATCGTTTACTGCGATCCGGAGCGCCTGGAAGGTTCGTTTGGAAGGATGCCCTCCTGTCCTTCTTGCCGGCGCCGGTATCCCTTCCTTTACACACTCATTCAGCTCAAACGTCGTTTTGATCGGTTCATTTTTTCTTTTTTCTTCTATCCTTCTCGCTATCTGCTTGGCGAATTTTTCTTCCCCATATCTGGAAAGTATGAAATACAGTTTCTGGAAACTCCACTCATTTACTATCGTTTCCGCCGTAAGCCTGCTTCGTTTATCCATTCTCATATCCAGCGGCGCATCAAAGCGGTAGCTGAACCCTCTTTCCGGTTCATCAAACTGAGGGGAAGAGACGCCGAGGTCAAACAGTATACCGTCAACACCTTCCACACCTTGTTCAGCCAGAACATCCGTAAGGGAGCTGAAATTCTCATGAATAAAAGTAACCCTGTCCTGGTAAGGAGCAAGTCGTTTTTTGGCATGTGTTAACGCGGTTTCATCTTGTTCAAAAGCATACAACCGGCCGTCTGTATCAAGCTCTGAAGCTATACGTTCACTGTGTCCGCCGGCTCCAAGGGTACAGTCGACATAGATTCCTGCGCTCTTTACAGCTAGTCCGTCCACTGCTTCGTGGAGCAGGACAGTATCATGACGAAATGCTTCCAAATACAGTCCCCCTTTTCCTTAGGCTTCGGTATGATCCGGTACTATGTTAAAAATCAAAATCCACAATATTTTCTGCAATGTCCGAGAATGATTCACGGGACTCTTCGAAATAGTCTTCCCATTTGTCACGGCTCCAGATCTCCACTCTCGTGGAAACTCCTATCACTACACATTCTTTATGTATTTCGGCATAGCGGCGGAGGGTGGAAGGGATGCTCACCCTTCCCTGTTTATCCAATTCGCATTCAGCCGCTCCCGAAAAGAAAAAACGTGTAAAGGCTCTGGCATCTTTTTTCGTGAAAGGAAGAGACTTCAGGCGGCTTTCAAGACGTTCCCATTCTTCCATCGGATAGATAAACAGACACTCATCCATTCCTCTGGTAATGACAAACGTTTCTCCAAGCCCCTCTCTAAAGCGGGAGGGAATAATCATTCTTCCTTTGTCATCCACATTATGATGATGTTCGCCCATAAACATTGGACATCCATCTCCCTCCACTTTCTAACTATAACGTACCACATTCCCCCACTTTATACCACGTTGAATTAAAAATTTTTTACCGACAAAAAAATTCTCTTCTTTACGAAGAGAATTTAGAAATCCGTCGCCGGATGTATGATTCTGCTTTCATTTTACAGTTTTATCAGATGATGGCGCCCGTATTCACCGTTGAGCACCTTCCATAGTTTCAAAACAAAACTGCTGCCATACTCATTCAGGAAAAATAAAATATTGTATTTTCTCTCCTGAGGCCTGCCGTCTGGATGAGTCAGGCCGCCTGCCCGCTGAATCCGCCTGATCCGCTCCAGTTCCTTTTCTTCCTGATATCGGTTCATTTTATCCGCGAAGGTGTAGATATCCTGTTCGATTATTTCCCAGTTCTTTTCGCCATAGCTTTTTTCCGATGGGGCAATCTTTTCCCACTCAGACCTCATATGATCATGATAAGGCTGGATCGTCTCTAAAAGGTTTTCTGCAAGAGCCGTTCCGTCAATCGTTTTCGCATTCTGCCGTATCCTGTCTACATAAATTCCGGTTGGGTGCCTGAGCATATCTTCACCGCTCAGGTTTTCTCTCTCTAGAGCTGACTGGGTGGAGCGCGGAAAAATGGTCGCTTCCAACCGGGGGACGACCGGCGGGACCATCCGGTCAAACAGGTGAAACAGCGGCTGCAGTACAGACCAGTAATTGATTTCACCCGGACCGCCGGCATATGAAAGAACCGGAAGAAGAAACTCCTGAAGCAGCGGCCTTGTCAGAGCATCGGTACTGAAGCGTTCAGGGCGGCGCGCTGCTTCTTCGAAGAGAAATGTTTTTGAAAAACAGAGCGCCCCGGTTTTATCCGTGAAGAGGAAAGAATCGTCCTGGTATAAAAGAACACGGTGGGGATAATGACAAAACAAATGGGCGCTCTCTTCCTGAAATCCTTCCGGGCGTCCGTAAAACGATGCTCCGCGATTTTTCAGTCCTTTTTCAAGAGCACCGCGCACAGCCTCATTTTGTTCGATCAGCTGCTCAAACATGGACGTTTCCAGCGAACGCAGATCAGGATCCGATGCATCCATTAAAATAAGGCCGCTTCCACTGAACAACCAGTGCATGGCCTCAGCAAAAAAGTCCGTCATCGACTCTGCCCGCGCCGCCATCTTCTGAAAAGCATCATACAGTTCTTTCGTATGGGGAGTTTCCGGAAGCAGCTCGACAGCCTGTCTCCACCATGAGTCAAAGGCCTCTCCTTCCACCGGCTGCTCTGCGACCGGATATCCCGGTTCGAAAAATCCCTGGTAGGTTATTTTTCGAGGTCCGCTTCCATCCGGCAGGTATATATGGTTTACTTCCTCCCAGTCGTGATCTTCACCGGCTATCCAGAAAATCGGAAGCACCGGTCTTTGCAGCAGTTGTTCTTTCTCTTCTGCTTCTTTTAGTACTGTAACAGCTTTATATATCGTAAAAAGCGGGCCGGTGAGAAAACCTGCCTGCTGTCCAGTGACAACTGCAACCGCCTCCGGATCTTTAAGTTTTTCCAGTTTTTCCAAGGTTGCCGGGCTGCAGGAGTGCTTTTGATTATATGTATAAAGAACACTGTATAACCCTTTCCGTTGATAAGTCCGGGAGGTAATTTCTTCGAAGCGCTTTTTAATATCCTCTTCGGCAAAGCCGTAATCGAAGAAGGAACGGGCGCTGCTATCCTGTTGTATATAATCTTTCACAAATGGATGAGTATGAAACGGTGATTCTATTGTTACTGCCTGCATTGGCTTCCAACCTTTCCAGTGCCGCAAATGTGTTCTGATATTCAGATTATCACGATCCCTCAGCCATTAAAAGCAGAAAGCAAACCCGTTCCCCAGACATAAACAGACAGCAGGAGATAGACTGCGAGAAACAGAAAAAAAGTAAAGCGCCAGATTCCTTTTGTGAGACGCAGAAATGCAATATCCTGCCGCGTTCTGTAATGAATGATGGTGAATGCCGATGCAATAAGCAGGACGAGGACAAACAATAGCCATAAATACGAAGAGCCGGTTATATCCTTAAGGAGAAGATGCACAGCAGCGATAAAAAACACCGTCGTACTATCTGACGCTGTCCGCAGGGCTCTCCCTTTATTTTTTGTCGTTTTTACTACACCAAGGTAGATAATGTACCATGCTGCCGGAGGAAGGGTTAAAAGCGCTGCTCCAATGAAAACAACGATATTCGTCAACATTTTTCCCACTTTCTATTGGAGTGAATGTGTCCCACCAAGCTTATAAAATTTATGTCCCTCAAGCAATCCCTTTTCATGTTTGAATATTAAAAGAATTACGCCTATTCTATAACAGTATATCTGTTCCCAAAACGGGGTGAATATATAGTAAAATAGGAAGAAACCGGTTTTATGAGGAGGATGAAGATGACACAACCAGAAGTAAAACGTCTGCGTGTGAATTTCAAGACTCTTGAAGAGTTCCAGAATTTCAAGGAAGTCGGGGTGCAGGAACTGTCCATGAAAGAAGAGCTGGAAGAAAACATTATCGAAAATGACAGTGAATCTCCCTTTTACGGCATATATTACGGGGACCGTCTCGTTGCCCGGATGTGCCTGTATAAAATAGACGCTAAATTCGACTTTTATTTCGACCCTCCGCAGGACTATCTTGAACTGTGGAAGCTGGAAGTTCTGGAGGCGTACCGAAACCGTGGGTTTGGTGAAGCGCTGGTGGATTATGCAAAATCGTTTAATCTGCCTGTAAAAACAAATGCCAGACAGCGTTCTGATTATTTCTGGGAAAAGATGGGATTCGAAAACGTATCCTATCATCCGGAAAGAGACCGCGGCGAGAATCCTTATGTATGGTATCCGGAAGGGGTACAGGCGCAGGAGCCGTCCCCGGTGCAGTCCGACATGACACCTCCGGAATAATACAAAGCTTGAACGTCATTGTGGAAGGATGGAAGGCGGCACCGGCCGCTTCCGGCCGGTACCCTCAACTGCTTTCTTCCATGTTGTCATCGGCAAGAGAAGAAAGCGATCCCTCCGACAACGCTCTCGCTTTATCCATTACCTCAAGCAGAGCTTTGTAATCCTGCCGCAGCTGCTTAAAGTCCTGTTTAATCTGCTGGAGTTCCTGCTCCAGCTTTTCATTTTCCGCTTCTATGTTCTCTTTTTTTACTAATGCCTCTCTGTTTTCCCCTCGCTCTTCAAGAAAACCGGAGAGTTCCTGTAAGAAGGAGATGGTTTCCTGAAGCCGTTCTTTCATCCCTCTAGAGTAAGGCTTTTCTGAATTGGATTCCCCTGCTTCCGGCTTTTCTTTTTCCTGTGAAAACAACGATTCTTCCAACACTTCATCCTCACTATTTTCCTCACTCTTCCCCGTCTGACGGGATTTCGCCAATTCCACAGCCTTTTCGTATTTTTTTCTTATACATGCATTCCAACGAAACCCGCAAGCTGCTGCAGTGCGGGTTAATTTTTCTCCTGCTTCCTGAAAAGCAGCAAGCTGTGTGCTCCCTTCCCTTACATGCCGCAGTACAATTTCAGCAAGCGTAATATCCTCATCCGCGGACCATGCATCCTGCCTGGATCCTGTCATTTTATCCCTCCGTTCTTTTACTTCATTTCTATGAACAGAAACTAGAAGATAGAATCGTTCTATCAAAGGATTATGTCCCAACGCCAGGATTTTTATTCCAGAATCATGGATAAAATATAAATCACTCACAGCAAAAAAGCTGGTTATCGAAAAAATGTCGATAACCAGCTTCTAAGCATCCTTTAGTTTTTTTCCACTACGGTATCTCCTTTGTAGGAACCGCAGTTTCTACAGATACGGTGGGATAATTTCATTTCCCCGCAATCCGGGCACTCCACCATTCCTTTAACAGTAAGTTTATGATGCGTGCGACGTTTATTTTTACGGGTTTTGGTTGAACGTCTCGGTTGTACTGCCATCAGCCACACCTCCTTTTAGGTATTTCGAATGTACGAAAAGGCAAAGGCTTTTCCTGTCTTTCTTATTTGTTAAAGTACCTGGCTAAATCAGCCATTCTCGGATCGATGCTGCTTTCTTCCTCTTCATTTTCCTTTTTCGCTGATGCTTCTTCTTCGGTAATGACTTCCCAGTTTTCGCCGTTCTGCGGGGCAGGTGCCTCTTTTTCATCGATATCTTCAGCAAACACCTGCATCGGGAGTTCAACGAGAATATTCTCTTTCACGTATGGGTGAAGATCAACATACCCATTCTCTGGTTCATGCATGGTAATGTCTTCTTCATCCACCGGTGTTCCGTCAAGCTGGAAACTTTCAGTCATGAGAATATTAAATGGATAATGAACATCCGCCAGTGAACGCGCACATGGAAGCACCATCGATCCCTTCAGGCGGACATGGAATGTCACAGTTTCCCCGGCAAAATCTCCCCTGCCGGATACATGAACCGGACTGATATCGCGCAGTTCGCGGTCACGGTCCTTCAGTTCGCTGACATCGACGGTGGAGTCGATTTCCAGTCCTTCGCCCTTTTTTGCTAATAGTTGTTGTATACTCCATCTCATTGGGTATCACCTCTGGACAACAAGAGTTATTATATCCACCATGCTGCTGTTTGTCAATATTTTTTCTTTACATTATACTGGATGTAACAGAGAATGACCATCTTCAAGATTTCATGTCATGGACTGAAAGGAGAGAACACTGCATGAAAGCTGTCGGTCTAATCGTCGAATACAATCCTTTTCACAATGGTCATTTTCACCACCTTCAGGCGTCCCGGGAAACCGCAGACGCAGATGTTGTTATCTGCGTGATGAGCGGTTATTTTCTACAGCGCGGGGAACCGGCTCTCGTTCCGAGACGCCAGCGGACAGAAATGGCGCTGCAGTGCGGTGCCGACCTGGTTGTCGAACTGCCTTACATATTTTCAGGACAGCACGCGGAGTGGTTTGCCCGAGGAGCTGTGTCTGTGCTTGACCAGCTCGGGGCCGGCACCGTCTGTTTCGGAAGCGAACACGGAAGGATCGAACCGTTTTTAAACCTGCTTGAGTTTCTTCAGGCACGTCGTTTTGAATACGGGCGCTGCATCCAAAAATACAGCAGCCTCGGTTACAGTTTTCCAAAAGCGGCTTCCCTTGCATTCCATGACATGGCACCGGATGATGACCTTCCTGACCTGACACAGCCAAATAATATCCTCGGTTACTGCTACATCAAAGCCGTGGATGAACTGAAAAGTCCGATGACACCGAAAACCATCCAGCGTATTCAGTCCGGTTATCACGACAGAGAGCTGGCCGATACGGAGATATCAAGCGCCACCAGTATCCGGCGCCGCCTCACAGACAGTCCGGATACTCTGTCCACAGTCGAGAGGGCCCTCCCGGAGCCCGTATTTCAACATATGCAGGCGTATCTGAGCGCCGGTTCCTTTTTTTTCGATTGGGAAAAGTATTTCCCTTATCTTCAGGCAAAAGCCATGACCCTTCCTTCCTCCCTGCTCGAAGAAGTGTACGAGGCAGAGGAAGGAATCCACCACCGTTTTCAATCTGCCTTAAAAAAAAGCGCTTCCTTCCATGAATTCATGCATGCTTTTAAAACAAAGCGCTATACGTGGACAAGGCTGCAGCGTTTTGCCGTGCAGGTTCTCACCGGGACGTTCAAGGAAGAAGCTTCTGAAGCTCTGCAATCCGGGGAGGCGGACCATATCCGTATTCTCGGCATGAATGATACGGGACAGGCCTACCTGAATAAAATCAAAAAACAGGTCGGCATCCCTATGTTTTCCTCTCTTCCAAAAGATAAAACACCGCAGCAGCAGCTTGATGAAAAAGCGGCCCTTGCTTATTTTCTTCCTCTCCAACCTGCGCAGCGCACCGGAAAATGGCGGGCCGAATATGAACAGCCGCCTGTTTTTCTGCACCGCTGATCCATTACGAAGCTGGCTGGTGGTTCTGAAGATAGGACACCGCATCCTCCATCTGCTTTACAGGTACAATGTTCATGTCTGCTCCGATATCCGCCGCCGTTTCTCTGGCCTGCTCATAATTGGACAGAGAGGCGGTATCGTGATCAGGCGCAAAGAAAACATCAACGCCTGAATTTTCAGCAGCTACAATTTTCTGGGAAATGCCGCCGATCCGCCCTACATTCCCTTCATCATCTATCGTGCCGGTCCCAGCCGCATCAAGCCCTTTTGTGAGATCATTCTCCGTAAGCTGGTTATAGATCTCCAGGGAAAACATCAGTCCTGCCGAAGGGCCTCCAATCGATCCAGCATTGATTTCAACATCCGGGTCAAACTGGACTCTGCGGTCCGTATAAGGATAAAGCAGCCCGAGGCCGGCTCTTCCGGAACTGTTCAGCTCCTCCGGAAATTCTGATATCTCAACCGTTTCTTCCAGTGTGTCACCGCCGCGTCTTATTGTCAGCTCCACCTCGGTGCCTGCACTCATTCCTTCGAGCCTGTCATTCATGGTCTCCAATGTCCTTACGTTTTCTCCGTTCAGTGCAGTAATCAGATCATCCTGCTGCAGATGGGCTTCTGCATCCATTCCTTCGATGACCTCCGCCACCTTCACTCCGTTGTATTCCACATCATAATCCTCTTCTGCCTCTTTATAGGCTGCGATTTTTGCTGCTTCCTGGGAACTGTTCATCAACATGTCCTGACGGTGGAAGTATTCTTCATCTGTTTCTCCTTCTCTCAGGAATTGATCCGTCGGTGTAAGTTCGCGGTACGGAGATAAATGTGCCCATATATATAACGGGATATTCGCACGCTGCTGGCGTATCGTCGTTAAATAAAATTCGCCCTGTTCTTTATAGCCGCTTTCCACGGTAATCATTTCATCCAGGGAAGACGCTTCCCCCGGCTGTGAGTAATAGTACGGCAGGGGAATCTGATTCAGGGCGAGCACAGCAAGCAGTACAGCAATAATAATCCAGCTTCGTCGAAAACGAGGTTGTTTCATAGTCCGATGCTACTCCTTCCGCGATCATTCTTTTTATTTTAAATGGTGTTTCATCCCGTCATTCATACATAAGGTTAAAGTAAAACGTCACGACCGTCTGGAGACTGGTCTTCAACATTCTAACACGGACTGGCGGTGGATGCTTTGAATCCGAATCATGCACACAGGAACAAAAAGAGGAGGCGCAGCACAGATTGAAAAATGATCATTTCCTGAGAGCGGCTGCCGCAATGGCCGTCTCATTACTTGCCCTTTGTTTCATTCTATACCCGGATCAAGTTCTTGATTCATCCAAAAACGGACTGCTGATCTGGAGTCAAACGGTCTTCCCTTCTCTCTTCCCGTTTTTTGTTACGGCTGAACTATTGATTGCGTTTGGGGTGGTCCGGCTTCTCGGGATCCTGCTCGATCCTGTCATGCGTCCCCTCTTCCGTGTTCCTGGAGCAGGGGGATTTGTATGGGCCGCCGGATTCATTACCGGATTTCCATCAGGAGCGAAATTTACAGCCGCCCTCCGTAAGGAACAGGAGATAAGCCGGGAAGAAGGGGAGCGGTTGGTCAGTTTCACCAACGCTTCCAATCCTTTATTTATATGCGGGGCCGTTGCGGCCGGTTTTTTTCACACTCCGGAACTCGGACTCCTACTTGCATTTTCTCATTATACGGCTAACGTTTTTGTTGGATTAGTGATGCGGTTTCATGCCTTTCATTCGCAAGGTACTGCATTGTCATCTTCCTTTTCTATCCGTCATGCATTTGAAGCGCTACTGGATGAGCAGAAAAAGGACAAGCGCCCATTTGGCACAAAGCTTGGGGACGCTGTGATTTCATCCGTACACACGCTTCTCATGGTCGGAGGCTTCATCTGTTTTTTCGCCGTACTGTACCGCATGTTTCAAGTCACGTCTATGATTGACTATCTTTCGGTGATACCCGGTATCCTGCTTTCTTTTCTTTCCATCAGCACCGATACAGCTGTACCGCTTCTGTCCGGCATTCTTGAAATTACCTCGGGAAGCAGATTGACAAGCAGTCTTTCTTCGGTCTCTCTGCTTGAAAAAATGATTATTGTCTCTTTTATTCTTGGTTTCAGCGGCCTCTCCGTGCACGCGCAGGTAGCAGGCATCCTTGCCGAAACAGACATCCGCTATATACCATTCTTAGCTGGGCGGTGGCTGCACGGTCTGTTTGCGGCTTTGATCACTTATGTCTGTTTTGGGCCTCTTTATCAATTCCGGGTCGATCAGCCTGTTGTGTCCGGTTCAGGAGAACAAGCGCTTCTCTCTTCCATCTGGGAAATGGCTGCCCTTGCAGCTTATCAATACGGCGGAAGCATAACCATCGGCATACTGCTGCTGTACCTGATCATTCTCCATGTCCGGAACGGGCAACAGGAAAGGTTACCTTATAAATAAACAGGACACCCTGTTACACCCCCTCGGAGTTGTCGCAATATAGGAAAGGAGCCATCCCTTATGAGACAGCTCCTTGCATTGGGGCCGGTTACGGGCTGGAAAACGGCCCGTACTTCTCATACAAATAAGATGATACGGGAGGCGGCACGAGCCCTGTTACGTCAGCTTCATATTTCGCTACTTCTTTTACAATACTTGAACTTAAATAGGAATACTGGTTGTTTGTCATCATGAAAAACGTTTCAATCTCAGGATCCAGCTTCCGATTGATGGAAGCTGCCTGCAGCTCATATTCAAAGTCAGATACAGCCCGCAGTCCGCGTATAATCGTTTTTGCCTGTTTCTGCCGGACATAATCAATCAAAAGGCCATTAAAGGAATCAATCTCCACATTTGGAATATCCGCCACTGATTCCTTTAACATGACGAGACGTTCTTCGACAGAAAAAAGAGGTTCTTTATTACGATTATGTAATACAGCAACCACTACTTTGTTGAAAACTTTCGCACTGCGTTCAATGATATCAAGATGGCCGTTCGTCACAGGATCAAAGCTCCCGGGATAAACTGCAGTTTCGGCCATGTCGGTCCCCTCCTTCACTCCTCCATCCTGTAGATGGTAATGCTGGTATCTCCGTACTTCCGCACTGTCTTGTGTTCCAGCCGTCCTGCTCGTACGGGAAGTACTGCCGAGGCGTGATGCTCACATACGACGGTTCCGTTTTCATGCAGAAGCAGGCCGTCGGAAATCGTCTCAAGCAGGACAGGAATCGGATCATCGGCATAGGGAGGATCCATAAATATATAATCAAAAGACCGTCCCTTTTTCTGCAGAACAGTCAACGCCCGTCCAGCATCATTGCGGTAGACGTTTGTATCTTCCTCCACACCTGTTGTATGAAGGTTCTGTTTTATTACGCGCACTGCCTGCGGGTGTTTGTCCACAAAATCTGCCTGCTCCACACCTCTGCTCAGTGCCTCGATACCGAGGTTTCCGGTGCCGGCATACAGGTCCAGCACGGTCCCCCCCTCAAAATAAGGTCCGATCAATTGAAACAAAGCTTCCTTTACTTTATCAGAAGTCGGCCTGGTTTTCATTCCATTTACCGCTTTCAATGCTTTTCCTTTATATTTCCCAGAAACCACCCGCATATCCGCGCATTCCTTTCTTATTGCCGACTTTCCATCCGCAGGGCGTCCAAGGATGGAAGTTTCACTTTATCCTACCATACATCAAGACGCCGGCAAATAACAGCATTTGATGCTTTTTTCTTCTTTTATGTATATTTTGATACAATGACGTACACAATGACAAACAGCAGCATGAATCCATGCTGCTGACAACCGCGGAGAAGGCTTACGTTTCCCCATAAGTTCTTCCTCCGGTTTCTCCTCTCCCATCGTCCGTCTTTGTACGGACGGGGCTGTTCCTTCTACCCTGAGGAACGGCCCTTTTTTTATTGCCTCAATGCTGGGATAACCTGTTTTCTCATGAGAATGATTCCGATAAAAAGGAGCAGGCTTGACATGAGAAACAGACTTCTGATTCCTGTCACTCCGGCAATAAGACCGCCTGTCATCGGCCCGAGCATATTACCGAGAAATAAGAAGCTGTTCGAAAAACCATATGTTCTGCTTTCCATTCCTTCCGGGGCAAGGCGCCGAACCAGAGTGTTTGCGGCGGGAAGCAGGCCGCCGAGACAGAGGCCGGTAAAAAACCTCATCACGATCAACTGCCAAAGCTCGGTTACAAAAGCCTGTGGAATGGAAAACAGGCAGGCTCCGATTAAAGCTCCATACAACACATACTGCGCTCCTTTTTGATCGCTTAATTTGCCAAGCTTGGGAGAAGCCAGCATGTTCGCAAACCCCATGGAAGAAACAGCCAGTCCGGCAAAGAAAGCACTGTTGATGCCGCCGCTCAAATCTTCCACAAACAGGGAAACGAGCGGGTTGATCCCGACCAGGCCAAATTGAATCACAAAGATAATAACATAAATGGAAGGGATCGGACGGATACGGGCGATGGTTTTAAAATCTTCCCGGGTACTTGTTTTTTCTTCATTTTCCGGAGGGGTGAAGTCCTCTTTGACAAAGAACAGAACCGTCAAGGCTGCAACTGCAATGGCCAGCCCTGTAATATTGAATATCATCCGAAACCCGATGATTTCGGCCATAACACCTCCGAAGAGAGGGCCGCAAATACTACCGGCCACCGCTCCCGCCTGAAGAATACCGAGTGCCCGGCCGACGTGTTCTTTCGGCGTATTCGTCGAAACAAGAGCAATGGAAGCCGGATTAAATCCGGAAATAGTCCCGTTGAGAAGCCGGAAGAATAACAGGCTCCAGGGACCTGTTGCAAACCCCATCAATACCATGACGACAGCCATTCCGAATCCGGAGCGCAGCACCATCAGGCGCCGTCCGTGCCTGTCCGCCAGACGTCCCCAGAAAGGGGAAACGATAAAAGCACTGAAAAAGTTAATACCGAAAATCAACCCCGCCCACGTACTCACTTTCGCAGGATCAGTCACACCCAGATCCTGCAGATAGAGAGGGAGAAAGGGCACGATCATTGTCATGGCCGCCATGACAATAAAAATGGCAGCCGTTAAAATGTATAAATTTTTCTTCCAGTCCATCATTTACGGTCCCCTTCTTTCTATGCCTGTCATTCTATAACAGAAAACAGGCCTGAACAAACGAAGAGGTCAAAGAGATCTCAATACCGGAATCCTCCTTGATAAAAAAAGATCCGTCCTTCTGGAGGACAGAACCTTTTTAAATACCGGCGTTATAGTGGTAGTCATTTTCTTTCTCTTTCGGTTTGATGGGACCGCTGAATTCTGTGCGTACTTCAGGTTTCCGGGACTTTTCCACTTTTTCGACGAACGACAGAGCTTCTATTTTCTCTATTGTTTGATCTGCTTCTGACTGATTACAGTATAACACTGCATATTTAAAACGTTTGGATACGTAATAAACGACTCCGTATCGGCGCAGGTGGCGCACATTTTTAGTGGATCGGAGCCAGACTGCGATTCCTGTACGAGCTGTATGCATGGGTCTGCCTCCTTTTGAAGCTGATATGTTTCAGGATAGCACGAACCTTTCCGGCCGGCAACCGGCATCACTTCTTTTGAAACCAACGCTTCCCCGCTTTCTCGATGAAGGCGGGCATGAACGGATAAAGACGGGACACCGCAGCCATCCACCACGGAAGGTTCAGTTCCCTTCGGGGATGGATGGTAAGCTTATAAATACGCCGTGATACTTTTTCGGCATTAAGCATCCAGCGCCCTGCCTTATTTTCGTAATCTCCTGAACGATCGGCTTTTTGTATAAACGGGGTGCGGACCGGTCCTGTATTGACAACTGTTACCTGAACACCGTAATCCCTTGCTTCCAGTCGAAGCGAATTACTGAAACCAATAACTCCGTGTTTGACAGCCGCATAGACAGAGGCCTTCGGGGTTGCGACCTTACCGGCCTGTGACCCGATGTTGATGATCATACCCCGCTGCCGCTGCTTCATATAAGGCAGAAAATATTTCGTTACCAGAAAGGTACCGAAAAGATTGACGTGCAGCATTTCGGCTGCTTCTTCGGGGCTGATATCTTCCACGGGTGCAAACACCCCGGTGCCGGCGTTATTAATAAGCACATCGGGCAGATCCAGGTCCGCGATAATCATGTCTACCGCCCGCCTGCAGGAGCTTTCATCAGAAATATCGGCCGGGTATACGGAGCATTGCCGTCCTTTTTGCTGCTGCTCTTTCTGAATCTCGCGCAGGATGCTTTCCGATCGGGCGATTAAAACCGGATGATCTCCGTTCTCTGCAGCACGGGAGGCCAGCTGCCTGCCGATACCACTGGAGGCACCGGTGATTACAATGATCCGAGGTCGATTTTCCAAAACAAGATCCTCCCTCCGCCTCTTTTATTTCCACTTTATCACCCGGAAGACTTGACAAACAAATTCCATGTTTCAGATAATAATAAGTAACAACTATACAAAAAGACAGTTCCATAAAAAATGAAGGCTGTGACAGGGAATAGTAATCAACAGATCATCCAAAACAGCGAGCAGGGTTCCAGGCTGAAAAGTCCTGCACGGATGGCACTGTTTTTGAACCCGCCCTGGAGCTGCCGGGGAAATAACCCGGCCGGTGCTTTTCCGTTACCGAAAGATCGAGAGAGCCGGACGGGTTACGTCCGTCTAATGAAGGTGGTACCGCGGAAATGCACTCTTCCGTCCTTTTCACAAAAGGATGGAAGAGTTTTTTATTATGGATTCGGGTGATAGGAATGAAAAAAGAACGAGTTGTCATAAAAATAGGGAGCAGTTCCCTGACCAATGCCGGGGGCGGACTGAGCCATCCAAAGCTGAATGAATTCGTAGAAGCTATTGCGGCTCTTCATGAAGACGGCCACCAGGTGGTTTTGATTTCTTCAGGCGCAGTAGCAGCCGGATTTTCGGGGTTGAAATATCCTTCCCGCCCGGTGACTACCGCCGGCAAGCAGGCTGCTGCCGCTGTCGGGCAGGGGCGGTTAATGCAGGCCTATACCGAAGCATTCAGACGGTTTCAGATTGAAACCGGGCAGATTCTGTTGACCAGAGATAATTTCGCTGATAAATCCCAGTATCAGAATGCCTACTCAACATTGACGGAACTGCTTCACCGCGGTGTCCTGCCGATCATCAATGAAAATGATTCGATCGCTGTTGATGAACTGACTTTCGGGGATAATGACATGCTTTCCGCCCTTGTAGGCGGACTGATTCATGCGGACTGCCTGATCATGATCACCGATATCAACGGGATTTATGATTCCAATCCCAACACCGATCCAACGGCCAAACGTTATCATTTTTTATCAGACATTGAAGAAGAGCAGCTCGGGCAGGCCGGGGACAGCAGCAGTGCTGTCGGAACCGGAGGTATGAAGTCCAAACTGCAGGCTGCCAGAACCGGATTGTCTCTTGGTCTGCGGGCGTTCATAGGCAAAGCCGAAGGGGCTTCTTCCTTCCAGGATATTCTCGCCGGCAAAGGAGATGGGACCTACATCGGGTTCCCCGGCCGGTTCATGTTGAACAGCAAGAAACAATGGCTCTCTCTTCACTCCCTCCCCGCCGGAGAAATCACCGTAGATGAAGGAGCCAGAACCGCATTGCTTCAAAAAGGTAGAAGTCTTCTTCCCGCCGGTATTCTGGAAGTTCAAGGACATTTTGAAAGCGGCAGTGTGGTAGAGGTCAAAGATAACCGGGGGCAGCTCATCGGTAAAGGGCAGGTAAACATGTCGGCCGAGGAGATTTTGAACATCAAGGGAAAATCTTCGCAGGAAGCTGCCGGATTAACAGTCACAAAGAGAGCGGAAGTCATTCATCGTGACGAATGGGTTCCTGCAGAAAAGGAGAGAAGATAACAATGAGTGTAATGATTGATCAGGGAAAAAAAGCTAAGGAAGCTGCCGCCACCATTGCTCTTTTATCAACAGAGGAAAAGAATCAGCTGCTGCTGGGCATGGCTGATCAACTCGAACAGGATATACCGTCCATTCTCGCGGAAAATGAAAAGGATCTGGAGGCAGGTGAAAAAAATGGTATTTCCACCGCTCTGATGGACCGGCTCCGTCTTTCGAACGAAAGAATTAAGGGGATGGCGGAAGGATTCCGCCAGGTTGCTTCCCTTGAAGATCCAATCGGACAGGAAATGGAAAAATGGCAGCGGCCGAATGATCTGTCCATTCAGAAAGTAAGGGTGCCGCTCGGCGTAGTCGGGATTATTTATGAAGCACGCCCGAATGTCACTGCCGATGCTGCTGCACTCTGCCTGAAAACCGGAAATGCTGCCTTCTTGAGAGGAAGCTCCACCGCCTATTATTCCAATGAAGCCATTGTCGCTTCCATTCACAAAGCATTGTCGGACCGAAACATCCCTGCAGATGCTGTACAGCTGGCTGAAGACACCTCCCGGGAGGCAGCAGCGGATTTATTTACGATGAATGATTATCTTGATGTCCTGATTCCAAGAGGGGGAGCCGGACTTATCCAGACCGTGGTACAGCAGTCCTCCGTTCCGGTGCTGGAAACAGGTATCGGCAACTGCCATGTTTTTATCGATGAAAGCGCCGATAAAGATATGGCCGTTCGGATCGCTGTTAACGCAAAAACCCAGCGCCCTTCTGTCTGCAATGCGGCAGAAACCATTCTCGTGCAGAAAGACTGGGCAAAAACGCATGGACAGGAACTTATTGAATCGCTTGCCGCCCACGGTGTTGAATTGCGCGGGGACGAATACTTTCAATCCCTTCACGGGGATGTAAAAAAAGCATCGGATGAAGACTGGGGAGAAGAATTTCTGGATTTGACGGCGGCTGTTAAAACAGTGAAAAATTATGAAGAAGCCGTCTCTCACATTAAAACGTACGGTACCGGCCATTCGGAAGCTATCGTCACAAAACAACCGGATCATAAAGATTATTTTTACAGCCATATCGACGCAGCCGTTCTTTATCACAATGCCTCCACCCGTTTCACCGATGGCTTTGAATTTGGATTTGGCGCTGAAATCGGAGTCAGTACACAGAAACTCCATGCCCGCGGACCAATGGGTCTCGAAGCCTTAACTTCTTTCAAATATCTAGTAGACGGCTCCGGGCAGATCAAGGAATAGGAGGTACATGAACGACATGAAGAGAAAAATAGCGTTTATCGGAGCGGGGTCGATGGCGGGTTCCATCATCGGCGGTCTTTTGGAAGAGGATCTGCTGCCGCCGGATCATATTCTCGCCGTCAATCATTCCAACGAAGCCCGTTTGCAGCAGTTAAAAGAGGAATACGGTATACGCCCCTTTTCCAACAGTGCCGAAGCTGTCCGGGAAGCCGATATTGTTGTCCTTGCTGTTAAGCCAAAACACATGGAAGTCGCTCTTGCCGCGGCGGCCCCCGGTTTGAGTGCAGAAAAAGTGATCATGTCCGTGCTTGCCGGAATGACAACGACGCATATTGAAAGCCATCTGGACGGTGCTAATCCAGTGATCAGAGTCATGCCGAATACTTCGGCAAAAGTAGGGCAGTCGGCAACCGCTCTGGCGAAAGGATCTTACGCAGAAGAACAGCACATGGAGGAGGCCGCTGCTCTATTCTCTTCCATCGGAACGGCTGCTGTGGTCAAAGAGGAAGATATGGATGCCGTCACCGGCATTGCCGGAAGCGGCCCCGCTTATTTTTACTACTTTGCCGAGGCGATGGAACAGGCGGCGGCAGCATCCGGTCTTCCGGAAGAAGAAGCCAGAAATCTGATTATACAGACGATGTATGGTGCGGCAGTGCGCCTACGCGAATCGGATCTTTCCCCGGCGGAGCTTTACCGGGAAGTATTGAGCCCGGGAGGAACAACTGAAGCAGCCTTTCAGGAAATGGAAAAACATCATCTCCAGGAAGCGTTCCAACAAAGTATTAAGGCAGCCGTGTCTCGTTCCGCTGCTCTGGGAGGAAACAAAAAAAAGCCCGGTTCTTCCTGACCGGTAAAGCGCGGTTCTAAGAAATGAAACCGCGCTTTGTCACGTTTTGGTCACTTCTTTCCATTTTTAACTCTTTAGTGTATGTTCTTCGTTATCGTACAATGTATGACGATAGTACATTCCGCAGGAAAGGAGCATTCTTGTACATATGCCGGACAGTACCGTTTCATCTCTCCGTTCATTTATCCAAAGGCTCGTCGAACATAGATGGTTTATGAGAACGGTGATGGTTCTCATATTAATAAATGCCGTCATAGTTGGTTTGGAAACATTCCCGGCACTGTATAACGAAAATAAAACCTTGTTTTTTGCTGCCGACCGTATCCTGCTCTGGATGTTTACGCTGGAAATCGGCTTGCGTCTGATCGGAACGAAACCAGCTTATTCTTTCTTTCAATCTTCTTGGAATTGGTTTGATTTTCTCATCGTTTTATCAGGACATCTTTTCGCCGGCGTTCACTTTGTCACCGTTCTGCGTGTACTGCGGGTACTCCGGGTACTCCGCGCTGTGTCATTCATCCCTTCCCTGCGGCGCCTCGTTAATGCCTTACTGATGACGATTCCGGCACTGGGCAACATTCTCGTATTGATGGGTATTATTTTTTATATTTACGCAGTGATTGGGACCATGCTGTATCAGCAGGTCGCCCCTGATTATTTTGGAAACCTCGGAACCTCATTGTTAACCCTGTTTCAGGTTGTAACCCTGGAATCCTGGGCCAGTAATGTGATGCGTCCAATCATGGAGCAGTCCCCTCATGCATGGATTTATTTTATCAGTTTTGTTCTTGTCGGCACATTTGTCATTTTTAATCTATTTATAGGAGTTATCGTGAATAATGTGGAAAAAGCAGATGAATTGGGTATAAAAGAAGAAAATCATGCCACAGGCGATCCTCAGATCGAGTCCCTGCAGCAGGAAATCCGGGAACTGAAACAGCTGATACTTGAAGATAAACATCATAAACGCTGAGTTCCACCAACTTTGTCACGCTATTTCTTTCAATCGATGAACTCTGACCTCTGTAAATAATAAGGGATGCCCCGCTGCCATCGGGGCATCCCTTATTATTGTTATTACTGCAGCACTTCTTTGGTGCTGAAAAATTCATCATACAGTCCGCGGATGGCCTTATCAACGTCTTCGTCATGAATACCGAATGAAAGAGATACTTCCGATGATCCCTGGTTGATCATTTCGATATTCACACCCTGCTCCGATACTGCTTTTGTCGCTCTTGCTGCTATACCGACGGTTTCGTGCATCCCTTCTCCGACCAGCATAATCATTGCAAAATCTTTTTCAAAATAGGCATCATCGGCTCCCAGTTCGTTCATGATCCGGTAAATAATCCGTTCTTCTTTTTCAGGGGTCAACTGATCATTTTCCAGAATAACGGATGTATCATCAATTCCTGATGGAATATGTTCATACGAAATCTGTTCGTCTTCAATAATTTCGAGCAGCCTCCGCCCAAAACCAACTTCCCGGTTCATCAAATATTTACGAACGTAAATCGTACTGAATCCTTTGTCTGCGGCAATACCAATAACCGGATTCATGGCGTATTCCCGTTCGTTTATAATCATGGTACCGTCACCGGAAGGATTGTTAGTATTTTTCACGCAGACCGGAATGTTGCTTTTGAACGCTGGAATAAGTGCCTCATCGTGAAAAACTCCGAATCCGGCATAGGAAAGTTCACGCATTTCCCGGAAGGTCATCCGTTTGATGGAGCAGGGATTGTCCACCACCGTAGGGTTGGCGGCGAACACAGAATCCACATCTGTGAAATTTTCATACAGGGATGACTGAACGCCGGCTGCTACGATGGATCCTGTAATATCCGAACCACCTCTTGGAAATGTCACCAGTCTTCCTTCTTTGGAATATCCGAAAAATCCGGGAATAACCAAAATACCATCGCGTTCCCGCAGCGAATACAGATGATCATACGCTTCTTCGAGAATCTGGGCATTGCCCGGAGTATCACTGACCAAGAGACCTGCTTCCTCAGGGTGCACATATTCGGCAAGAAAACCAATGCTCTGCAGGTAACGGGCGATCACCTTGGCATTATTGTCTTCACCCGCAGCCTTCATTTGATCCATAAATCGGCCGCTGTCCGAGGTGTCATAGGAAAGCCGGCTTCTGATGTCATCTTCAATTGTTTCCACGATGTCAGGGTTCAGTCCCAGACCTTCCGTAATACTCCGGTAACGTTCCACGACGCGCTCCAGCGTTTCCTCTGCGGCGCCGTTTTCAAGATACGTTTCACCGAGCGTAATCAACAGATCGGTAACTTTCGTGTCCTCACCACTGCGTTTACCGGGAGCAGAAACGACAACGAATTTACGTTCCTTATCCGATGTAATAATATTCGATACTTTTCTGATCTGCTCTGCATCAGCAAGTGAACTTCCGCCAAACTTTGCTACTTTCATCTTCGTCTTTACAACTCCTACGTATCATAGTATCAGGCTTTATTTTCACAGCTATCAGCTTATCATACGAACCGTGAGGGAACAAAGCTGTTTTTTCATGATGACAATCAGTACGCGTGGATATAACACCGTGAGAATATCTCATTCAAAGTACACGCTGAATCTATCGTTCATTCTTATATGTACTGTACATATTATCCCGATGCAATCCTTTATCTTGAGTACCATTATGAATCTGTTTTACGGCTCCCACATATCACTGCTCCACTTACCGGGCTGAAGACCCGTCAGTTTGAGAAGGGCTTCATTCACTGTTACATCATTTTCTTTTAAACTCCGGGAGGTACACAAGGATTCAGGTTCATACTCTTCCTGGAGCGCCTCCCCATACGTTGATTCTTCCAGAAAGTTGCTCAGTTCTGCGTCATTAAAACAGGGCGGCGTCACATATACCTGGTTTGTATGATCCAGTATTACCCTTACATTCGTAGGCGCCTGAAGCTGTATCGGAATAACAAAGCCGGATAGAACCAGAACAACCAGCAGACCAATACATGCCATCATCCATTTTTTCATGTTTTCCGCTCCGTTTCATCCACCCACGTCACTCTTTTCTGCCATTGTCTGTCTTTGACATCAGGGATCTCTTCCGGATACCCGATATACAGAACACCTTCAATGCTTTCTTCCTCACCAGCTCCAACGATATCTCTCACTTTTTCATCTTTTACAAGGGCGCCGGTCGACCACTTGGAACCTATACCTTCAGACCATAAAGCAAGCATGAAATTTTCAACAGCACAGCATGTAGCAGCATAGTCTTCTTTTTCACGGACCGGGTCTACGCTGTACCGGTGGGACGTGACCACAACCACCCATGGGAGATTATCTATATAGTGAAAAGCGGCTTCTCCGGCTTTTTTGGCATGGTCTGATTCCTTATCAAAAAAACCTTCCCATTTTAGTTCTTTTTTCCGCTGCGCCAAACCCTTTTTTGACTCCTGCTGCAGCACATAAAAATGCCAGGGTTGTGTCATTTTGTGATTCGGAGCATGGACCGCACACTCCACCGCCTTTTCAATAATAGCAGGATCCACATGATCCTTCTTGAATTTATATATCGTTCGTCTGGTAAGCAGCCCTTCCTGTAAGTGCAAAGTTACTCATCCTCCCACAGCATTCTCCCTTTATTATAACCCGATCAGGCTTTATTTCCCAGCCGTTGATATTATTGATTTTTTGTTCCGCTGTAGGAATCTCAAATGTTCGATGAAAGATTCCCATGTTAGTTTTTCTCGTTTATTATGTTAGTTTTCCTCACATAAATGGTTCATTTCTTTTTCTTATGTGATATATTTATACATAAGAAAATGAGGGGATGAAAAAAGGAGTGCATGCCATATGTCTTCCTACAAAGATAAGAAAGTTATTACGATCGGTGTTATGAGTGAACTCACAGGGTTATCCGAACGAAAAATCCGTTATTATGAAGAACGAAAACTAATTTTTCCCGAGCGTACGAAAGGTGGCACCCGTAAATATTCTTTTGATGATGTGGAACGCCTGATTGACATCGCGGATAAAATGGAAGATGGAATGCAGACGTTTGATATCCGCAGAATGGAGCAGAAAAAACTGCCTAAAAAAGAACTGCGGGAGAGAATGCTGCGAGGCCAGTTGAATGCCGCATTTAATATGAGAAAATAATTAGTGTCTCTTCCATCCACGAAGAAACCGTTTACATTAAACTTGACATTCGTGCCGGTTCCTTCTACTATTATAATGGGCTGTAGATACGATACCATACTGCTTCGGCGCTTTCTTTTAACTGCTGACCCATTATTTAAAAGGAAAGAAAGTGATTATGTTGCTTCAAACATTAAAAAATAGTCAGATTACCGATCATGAGATCAGTCAATTGATGATATCCCAGGAAAAGGTGGCACACGTCCAATCCAACCATCCGCTGGACCACGCCCTTCTTGTACTGATTAAATCAGGATACACTTCCATCCCTGTACTGGACAGGGACTACAAAATACAGGGGCAGGTCGGAAAGGCCCAGATTCTTGATTCGATTCTTGGGATGGAACGAATTGAAATGGACCGGCTGCACGACTACTCCGTTTCCGATGTCATAACAACTAAGGTTCCAAGAATGAAACAGAATGAAACGTTCGGAAAAGCATTGATGCTGTCCATTAATCATCCGTTCGTATGTATCGAAGACGAAGACCGATCCTTCATCGGCATTATGACGCGCCGTTCCATCCTCGCCCTCATCCATCGTCATCTGGAAAAACTGTAATACGAATGACTGAAAAAGCCCGGAGTTTCCGCTCCGGGCTTTACGTATCATTTCAGCTGAATATCTTAAGCAGTTCCCGCCTGCGATTTGTAAACATCCATTTCAGCCCCAGTTTGATCACCCAAACAGGGATCCAGCTTTCAAAGGTTACATGGTCCGTTACACCCGTAAACCTCTCAAGGGTCTGGAAGGAATGGTGATGTCTCCACCTGCGCAGTGGAAACGGCGGAGATACAGCTTCATCTACAAAGTACTCCGGCTGTCTGCGTTCCGTAATAAAAGCGTTCCAAACCACCTTTATTCCGGAGATCCAGGCATCAATACGCAGTTCATCGCCGGATTCTCCTTCCTGTTTCACTGTGGCTCCTCCGGCATCTGTCAGTTTTTCCAGATTCGCCGGATCGTTAAAAAACTGCCAGACCTCATCCCGATTTGCAGGAAGAAGGGTTTGATACTGAAATGTTCCACGAAACATGGAGCCACCTCTTTCTGTGATCCGAATGAAGATCAGGAACAGCCGCAGCTTCCTCCTGAACCACAGCCGCCTCCTGAACCACAGGATCCGGAAGAAGCATCTTCAAAATATGGATTGTTTCCAGGAAGTTTGATGGTCGGTGAAACAATACCGGCCACTTCTCCACAGACTTCATTGAGAAGCTCCTCAAGTTCCCGTTCAGCTTTGCGGTAAGCTGCCACGGTATCGTGCATATCCATTTCACGTTTTACCGAACGGACTTCCTTGGAAATGGTTTTATAGTCGGGATGATATTTGCCAAACCGCTGTACTTCGTCATATTTATCTTTCACTTCTGTAAACCTTCTGATGAGCTGCTGGGCTTCTCGATCATTATCCATTCTCTCTCTTGCTTCTTTATATTGAAGAAAGATGTCAGACTGGATGATGATCCGCCCGAGCTGCTGGGATTCATCCAGAACGTCAACAGGTGTTGAAATAACTGCAGACATGGGAACACCTCCGCATGTATTATAACACGCTGAGCCCTGTGAATTGAAGATATAGTTTACGTAGAAGGAACTTCTACTTCAAACGATGCGGTTTCTCTATCCGCTCCTCCGTCATAAGAAACAGGCTGAATATCAATTTGATGTTTTCCTGGAGGTAAATGTTTCAGAACAAAGGCTGCCTGTCCCATTTCCGCTGCTTTTTCGCCGTCTATTTTCACGAGCAGAAACCCATGATTTCTTTTCTCCTCTTTGGCTAGCGCAAAATCCGGAAGGATACACTCTACATACAGTTGCTGTTGTTTCATTTTGTACTGCAGACTCCAGTCTTTCATCTGCTCTTCATGATTTGCATTCACCGGAATCGTTCGTATTTCAAGGTCATTTTGTTCTTCTGAAACAGCCCAAACCGGAAACCCGGGAAGAAGTCCGATCAGGATACCTGCTGTGACAGCCCGGATTATTTTCATGTAAAAACCTCCCTTTACCATGTAGTATGCGGCAAAGAAAGGTTTTTAAACGGGATTATTTGCTGCTTTGCAGCAGTTTCAGAAGTTTTATCACGCTGTCTGTGGTTTTTTTCCATTCACTTATTTGCGTGCTGATGGGTTCTCTATAGTACCTGCGCGCCTCTTCAGCAAAGTCTTCAAACCATTCCGGAGATCTCCCCAACATCCGGTACCACTCTGGATGGGTCCTTAAAAACGTTTGATATTCGGGGTCTGCCTTTATCCATGTATAACAATCCGGGTGCAAGGTTACTCCCCCTTTATTTAGAAACCACGGAAAGAAAAGGGATCATAGTGTGGTCTCGGTGGTTTCGGTGGTTCTGCAGGTTTCTGAAAGTGCTGCAGCACCTGCTGTACGTTCCCCATCACGCCGCTGAACTGTGAAAGCTGTTTCTGAAGGTCTGTAATATTAATTTGACCTAGCGTATTCAATACGGTGGAGAGAGTATCGCCGGACACCGCCTTGTTGTCCCCGGAAGTTTCCCGCTCCTGAGTCCTGTAAGGTTCCCACTCTTCATTGTCTTCTCCAAGGATCACCCAGTCCTGATAAAGCTGATTCCATGTCTGTTTACCCTCACGCACTTCTTTTATCAATTGTGGATGTTTATAGAGAAATTCCCGGAACTCATATACAGACTCCGGAATCGAACCATCCATGGTCTGTCACCTCCTGTAAACCTTTCGTTACGTTCACTATACGCGGAAGTTGAATACGGCGTTCGCCCAATTTTTGGGCCTTTTATTTGCAAAAAGAAGGGACCTGCCCGCTCCGGAACAGGTCCCTTCTTTTCTTAATGATGAACTTCCTGTTGTTCAGATATCTCATTCAATGCAAACGATGCCTGTGAATCCGTCTGTTCATCGACGGCCAGATCTTTCAATGCAGTGATTCCCGCCAGCTGCTGATTTTCCACGATCGGCAGTCTTCGAATCTGCTTTTCGGCCATCAGCCTGGCTGCCTTTTTAACGTCCATATCAGGTTCTGCTGTAATCATGTTAGTGCTCATCACTTCTGACACCGGTGATGTTTCCGATTTATTTTCGGCAATGCAGCGGACGACAATATCACGGTCCGTAATCATCCCCATTAAGTTTCCCTCCTGAATTACCGGGACGGCACCGATATGATGGTCCTTCATTTTTTTTGCGGCGCTTTCGATACTGTCGTCCGGACCGCAGGTTTCTACATCAGCTGTCATAACATCCTGAATGGTTTTCATGCTGAATTCATCCTCCTTTTTTAATCTTTTTATACTATGTACCGGAAAACCCTTCATTATTCGTTCATCTGTCACACAATGAGATTGCATCTGCAGATGATTCATATTATGATTAAAATAGTACATAACAAGATAAGTTAAGGATTATCAGGAGGTCCGGTATGAAAATTGAAGACTATGATTTTCACGGTAAAGAATTTAATTTCGGCCGGTTAGTACGGATTATGGAAAGTAACGGGTTCATCCATGAAGGACAATGGGATTATGAACGTGTCACTTTTGATTATAAGCTGCTTGACCAAACGGATGATGCTACCTATTTTCTGCGGGTTCAGGCTGTTGCCGTACAGGGGGAAATCCCTAAAGAAGATGCGGAGGTCCGTCTCTTGACCCCGTTTTTCGGCCGCCATTATTATCCTCACGGCGTCGAATATGATGAAGACTTTCCGGATAAAATCGTCAACAAGTGTAAACAGAAGATTGAAAACGTCTATAACGACCTGGCGGAAGCAGAAACATCGTAATTCCAGCTTCAGGATAAAGAGCGGGTAAAGGATACAGAAACGGCGGGCTTCTGCCCTCAATCTTTCCACCTTTTTCCCAAAGCGTTTGGATGCTGAAAAATCCGGGGAATGATCGGAAATTCTCCGGTTTTTTTTATGACAGGTGGCAATGAACTGTGTTCTGTTGATGAAGTGCCGGCAAAGAACTTGAGGCATTTTTCTGTCCATCCAAACGTTTCCCTATTATAATAAATAGATGGAAGCTACTATGAAACATGGATAATGTCGAAAGGAGCATGACCGTGCCGTCGATCTTCAATAAAAAAATATTACTGCGGGGCCTGGCCGTTATTCTGCTACTGGTGGGAGCTTATTTTATTCTGCCGGTATCGGGGCCGATCATTTTAGCCTTATTAACGGCTCTTTTTTTATCCCCCGGGGTACGTCTGTTACATGAAAAGCTGAACATCACCCGGAACCTGGCAGTCATGATCGTGTTCGTCCTTTTTCTATTGGTACTTACGCTCTGCGGCTACTTTATCGTAACCCAGGTTGTGTCTCAGGGCATTTATTTCGTTGACAATCTTCCGCGCTATGTCAACGAGCTGAGACAGGCGCTGTTAAGTCTGCAGTCCCGGATTGATACCGCTTATCAGGACATGAACCTGCCGCCGGAAGCCATCAATCAGATTAACGATCAGATCATTAACGGACTTGAAAGCTATCGGGAGACGCTGCTCTCCTATGCCGATAGAATTCCCGGCATGCTTGCTTCCATTCCGGGATTTATTGTGTCCCTGCTTGTATACCTGATCGCTTTGTTTCTGTTTTTGATAGATCTGCCCAGGCTGAAGAGAAAAATGTACGCATTTATGACAGAAGATACAGCGGCTAAGTTTAAATTTATGACCTCACGCCTGTCCTATGTCATTCTCGGGTTTTTCAAAGCCCAGTTTCTGGTGAGTATCATTATTTTTATTGTGACCCTTATTAGTTTATACATGTTCACACCGGATGTTGCACTGTTGATGTCGATCATCATCTGGCTGATCGATTTTATTCCGATTATCGGCTCTATTGCCGTCCTCGCGCCATGGTCGCTTTATCATTTTATTGCCGGTGATCTTCTCTTGGGAACCCAGCTGCTCGTGCTTGCAATAGTGCTTTTAATCATACGGCGTACGGTGGAACCAAAAGTGATGGGAAGCCACATCGGACTTTCCGCACTGGCAACCCTTATTTCCCTGTACATCGGTTTATCCCTGCTCGGAGTGATCGGTTTTATTGTTGGACCGCTTACCGTCATAGCGTTCACATCAGCCAGAGAAGCCGGGATCATCAAACTGAATTTCAAACTCTAAAAAAGAAGAGAGTGGGACAAAAGAAAAATAGGGAAAGAGAACACGAACACTTGTGGCGCTGTTCAAGAACAGTAAATTAGCGGAGTCAAAATGCTTCGTCTCCTGCGGGAACAGCACGTGTCTCGAGACCCCGCAGGCAGCGGTTTTCTCCCGAGGGCCCGCAGGATGCGGGTCAGGTCGGCGTTGGCACACGACTGCTGCTCTTAGCCGATCTTCCTCTCATCGAGCCGTGCCCGCGGAAAGCGAAGAATTTTGGCGCAGCGGTTTATCTTAGGAACGGAAAATGCCGAACGATTTCCTGAAATCGTTCGGCATTTTCTGTCTTTTAAAGGTTTTGTCCCAGCCTCTTCTTTTTTAGATTCAATAGTACGGAGAGATCATTAAATAGACGACTACGCCGGTAATACTGACGTACAGCCATAAGGGCATCGTGAACCGTGCTATTTTGCGGTGGCGTTCTTTCTGATTTTTTATGCCCCGCAGAAACGTAATAACCGCCAGCGGCACAATAACTGCCGCCAGAATAATATGGGTGATCAAAATAAAATAATACGCGTACACCGACCATCCTGTTCCACCGTAAGTTGTCGATTCGGAAAGATAATGGTAAATCAGATAGGTAACAAGAAACAATGAAGTACTCGAAAAGGCACCATATATAAAACGTTGGTGCATCTTCACATTTTTCCGAAGGATAAAAAATAAAGCTCCGAGCAGAAATACGGTTGTGAAACTGTTGAATATGGCGTTCATCATCGGAAGAATCGTCAGGTCAAAGCCAACTTCGCCCCGGTATCCATCCATCAAAAACAGAACCGTGATTAAACCATTGATGACCACGGTTAATATCACAGCTATCCATGCATTGCTGCGGTCTTTTTTCCTGTTTTCAGGATTAGCTGTATGATCTGCTGCCACAGCTCACCCTCCTTTACCTCATTCTGATTTCATTATACAGGAAATAAAAAAGATGTCCTGCCTGTTTCTATAACAATCAAGTGAACGACAGCTGCTCCTTTTCGCATGAAAAGGAGCAGCTGTGTTTCATTAGTATTTTGTTACACCGAGCAGAAGAATAAGGGCAATCAGTGCCGGTGTGGTAACGACAATGCCGGTCATCATAAAAGCATTCGGCCATTCGTGGTCTTTGTCTTTCAAATGCATGAAGTAATACAGCTGCAGTACAAACTGTACCACTGCCAAAAGCAGAATGAAAGGGATGGTAAAACCTGGAGCAATCATTTCCATCCCAACAGCAATAAAGGCAAGCAGCGTTAAAAAGATCATAAACGCAAACGCTGTAATCTGGATTTTCCGTTCGCGATTTATTTTCAGCAGCTCTTCATGCGTCAATGCACTTTTGGAAAACGGCTTGGAAAGATCATCAGACATGTTTTACGCACCTCCTATAGACATTAGATATACGACCGTAAAAATGAACACCCAGACAACGTCGATAAAGTGCCAATAAAGACTGGCCAGGTAAAATTTCGGCGCATTGGTCAACGTAATCCCCGTACGGCTGTATCTTATCATTAAGGTGATAAACCAGAACAGGCCGAACGTCACATGGGCTCCGTGCAGTCCAACCAACGAATAGAACGAAGATCCAAAAGCGCTGGTCGTAAAACCAAGGCCGCCGTGGTGAACATACTCATAGAACTCATAGATCTCAAAGCCGAGAAATCCAAAACCGAGAACAACGGTAACGGCAGTGAGAAGCAGCATGTTTTTAAAATTATTTTTCTTCATCGAGTACATCGCCAGAACACTGGTGAGCGAGCTGGTCAAAAGCAGCATTGTCATGATGAAGACGAGCGGCAGCGAAAACAGTTCACTGGCGGAAGGTCCGCCTGCTGTGCCGTCACGCAGACCGAGGAACGTTCCGAAAAACGTGGCAAACATAATCGTTTCCCCGCCGAGAAACACCCAGAATCCAAGAAATTTATTCTTCCCCTCGAGTGTCGCTTTCTCGGGATTGGGAGGAAGTCCTTTACTGATATCTACGGAATCAGACATGTCAGCTTACCTCCTTTTCGATTTTTTTGATCTTATCAAGAGGTATATGATAGCCGTGATCCTCGTTGATGGAATGCAGGAGCATGGAGCCGAATGTAATGACTACCCCTGTTCCGATAACAATCCAGGACGGCATAATTGGGTTTTCCATCTGCAGCATTATCATACCGGATCCCCAGATAAACAATCCTAATCCGATCATAAACGGCAGGATGGAACCGTTCGGCATATGAATTTCATCCATAGGCTCTGCCGGTTTCATTGCACCGTCCCCATGTATTTTTTCATAAAACCACGGATCAAGGGAACGAACCTGCGGTGTCTGGGCGAAGTTGTATTCCGGCACCGGCGTTGTCGTAGCCCATTCCAGTGTACGTGCATCCCACGGATCACGCACGGTAACCGGCTTCGCTGCATAAGCGGAATAAACAACATTAATCAGCAGTACGATGACCGCAGCCCCCATCATGAAAGCACCAATACTGGAGACAAGGTTCATGGTCTCCATACCCTGTCCGTCAAGGTATGTGAAAACACGTCTCGGCATTCCGATAAGACCGAGAATATGCTGAATGAAAAAGGTTAAATGGAAACCTACGTAAAACATCCAGAACATCAGCTGACCAAGTTTTTCATTCAGATGATGGCCGAACATTTTCGGATACCAGTAATACGTTCCGGCAAGCAGACCAAGCGCAATACCACCAACAACAATGTAGTGGAAGTGTGCCACAACAAAATAGGTGTCGTGGTAAAGATAATCCACCGGCACCATCGCAAGCATGACACCGGTCACACCACCGAGTACAAAGGTCGGTACAAAGGAAGAGGCACAAAGCATGGCGGTGTTAAACGTAATCTTACCTCCCCACATCGTAAACAGCCAGTTGAATATCTTTATCCCGGTAGGGACGCCGATAGCCATCGTAGCTATCGCAAACACAGAGTTTGTAATCGGGCCGATGCCGACGGTAAACATGTGGTGTACCCAGACCATAAAGGATAGAAATGCGATAATGAGTGTCGCAAATACCATCGCGGTATAGCCGAACAAGCGTTTTTTCGAAAAGGCCGGTACGACTTCAGAAATAATGCCGAAGGCCGGCAGCACAAGGATGTACACTTCCGGGTGACCGAAGATCCAGAAGATGTGCTGCCAGAGAACAGGATTACCGCCGCTTCCCGGCATGAAAAACTGTCCGCCGAAAATTCTGTCCAGCATTAGCAGGGCGAGCCCTGCAGCAAGAGGCGTAAAGGCAAAAACGATAAGAATGGATGTAACAAGACCCGTCCAGCAGAACAGCGGCAGTCTCATCATCGTCATGCCCGGTGCCCGCATATTAATAATGGTAACAATGAAGTTGATGGCAGAAATCAGGGTGCCAAGACCGCTGATCTGAAGCCCCAGCACGTAAAAATCGAGACCGAGGTCGGCGTACTCCCCGCTCGACAGCGGCACATACGCCGTCCATCCTGCGTCCGGAGCACCACCAAAAAACCAGCTCAGACTGACAAGCAGTCCACCAAAAAAGAAGATCCAGAATCCAAGCGCGTTTACAAATGGAAACGCAACGTCTCTCGCCCCGATCTGCAGCGGTACCACAAAGTTCATAAACGCAAAAATCAGTGGAGTTACCGCCAGAAAAAGCATAATGGTTCCGTGCATCGTTACAAATTCATTAAATGTCTGGCCGCTTAGAAACGTATTCTCTGCAGACATCAGCTGAATACGCATGAATATGGCCATGGCACCGGCTTTAAAGAAAAACAGTGCGCCGGCAATTAAATATAATACGGCAAGTTTCTTATGGTCGACCGTTGTAAGCCAGTCCCATAATACACTTTTATTCGTGTTGGTAGCAGTAGCTGTTGCCACGTCATTGACCTCCCTTTGCAATTATTGATTCATGTCTTCTTCCACACTGAGGGACTGAAGATATTCAACAATGGCATCCATATCTTCGTTATTCATATCCGGAAACGGCGGCATATTATTCCCCTGTTTAATCTCACCGGGATGGCGGATCCATTCTTCCAGATTCTCGTCCGTCGGCTCCAGGATATTGGCGATCTTTTCACGGTCGGCAAAATTGCTCAGGGTCGGCCCCTGCCCGGTTCCCTGTCCTTCAACGGCGTGACAGGTTATACAGCCCTGATCTTCAAATGCCTGCCGGCCGTCAGATACTGTGGAAGCCCCTTCACCGGAACTGTCACTTTCAGCGCTCTGTTCCTCCGATTCCCCTTCTTCGGATTCCTGAGCGTCAGAGGAAGAATCGTCCCCTGCCATTTCCTGCTCCCAGGCTTCGTATTCATCAGGTTCCATAGCAATAACCTTGAAATCCATTAAGGCATGCGAAGGACCGCACAATTCAGCACATTTTCCCTTATACACGCCGGGTTCACTGGCTTCCAGCCACATTGAATTCTCTATACCCGGGATCGTATCAATCTTTCCGCCAAGCGCAGGCACCCAGAAAGAATGGATGACATCACTGGCGGTTAAATTAAACCAGACTTTTTCACCAGTCGGAATATATACTTCATTTCCCGCAGAAAAACCGTCCGGGTAGTCAAACTGCCACCAGAATTGATGACCGGTTACGTCAATGACAAGAGCGCCTTCTTCTTCAGCTTCTTCGGCTGAACCGCTGCTTTCACCATTACCGTCTCCTTCACCATTTTCTCCTTCTTCTGCACTTTCAGATCCACTGCCGCTAGAACCGGCAGCTTCCGGAGCTTCCTCCGCCATGTAATATGTACCCCAGATTGTCGGTACAGCGAGTATCGCCAGCAAAATAACAGGAACAATGGTCCAGGTAAGCTCAAGCGCTTTGCTGCCTTCGACCTGTTCGGGCAGTTCTTCATCTCCGGGCTTTTTCCGGAATTTCACAACAGCAATAAAGTAGAGTGCAAAAACAACCACAATAACCAGCGCCATTACATATAAGCTTAGTATCATATTGTCGAGAATCCATTCCGCCTGCGGGCCGTATGGATCCAGTGCAGACAATCTCTCTTCCCCGCATCCGGCCAGCAGCAGGAATACTGCTGTCAGAGGGAGAAGGCGCAAAAATCCTATGCGTCCTTTCATCGAATCATCAAACCTCTCTTTCCAATGAAGTAAGAATTACCATATTTATTTATTCATCCACAGTCTGCGGCACACTATGCATTTCCTGCACTGCCCCATATATGCACAGCAGCCATTACTGTTAACAATATCGTCATATATTGAAAAGAATAAACAAACATATACCGGGCCCATGCTGCATTATTATTCATAAAAAAACCTGCAGCCCCCAGAACGAGCCACCCAGTCCCCAGAGAGGCGGCGGCGGCTGTATACACAGCTCCAAAGTCGTGCAGAAAAAGGGAAACGGCAGACAACACCGCAACATACAAAACCATCTGTCGTTTTGCCACAGTGTCTCCCGCTGCAACAGGCAGTACAGGAACGCCTGCTTCCCGATATTCGCTGCGGCGCTGCATGGCGAGCGCCAGAAAATGGGGTGGATACCAGATAAACATGATACAAAAGATCAGCCACGCGTAAGCATGCAGCCCCGGATCAACGGCAGACCAGCCTATCAGCGGTGGAACTGCTCCGGCGATACTGCCGGCTACCGTATGCAGAGCCGAAAATCTTTTCAGCCATAACGTATAAATTAATACATACATGATCAGTGCTGCTGCGGCTGCGAAAGCGGAAACAGGTTCCACCGCTCCAAGTATCATGATACCCGCTGCGGCTGCAAATAGACCCGCTGTCAGTAAACGGACGGGTTTCACACGACCTGCAGCGGACGGCCTGTAACTGGTGCGTTCCATCACGGCATCAATATCCCGGTCCAGGCAGTTGTTTAACGCGAATCCCCCGGCGGCCGAAAGAGCGGCACCACTTAATGTCAGAAGGAGGATGTGCAGGTTCTGAAGCAGCTGAAAATCCGCATATACGGAAGCCAAAAACATTCCGGCAGATACAGGGATAAGATAAAAACACACCAGCAGGGGTCTTACTACGGTGAGATAATCTCTCCATGACGGATGATGACCGGCTTCTGCCATTTCTGAACGTCCCTTTCCAATATCAGCTTCACGTGGAGCTGTACTGGATTTATCCAAACCTTTCACCCCCTTCGCAGCCGGCGGTCTGGAACAAAAAGAGCGCAGAGCAGACAGCATGGTTCGACACATTATCTGTCATGAACCACTAATAATCAGATTGTACCATATAACCGCTTTCTGAGAGAATCGCAATTCTGCTTTTTTCTCCCATTAGTATACCACAGCTATTATAGCTTAAAGTGCGTCGTGTTTCATTAGTTTAAAAAGTTTCACATGATCTTCACATTTTTCGGTGTTTGCAAATTGTTCACCCTGTGAAAATTGACTTTTTTCGCCGTTTTTCATTACGATAATATTGTACATGTTACGGTATGAATCCATCCGTCCACAGACGGGGAGGTGAATAATTTGAATAAAGGTCTGAAAATATTCGGCATTCTCACATCCATCGGCATGCTCATCGTACTGCTGCAGGGGGCACTTGTGACAAAAACCGGTTCTGCAGAAGGATGCGGTGCGACATGGCCGCTCTGTTTCGGGGAGTTCATTCCTGAGTCCCCCGCCAAGGAAACGATTATAGAATACACCCACCGTGCTTGGTCCGGATTGATGGGACTGCTTGTCATCATGCTGGCAGTATGGTCCTGGAAAAAACTGAGCCACCTGAGAGAAACAAAGTTTTTGGCATTAATGGCCGTTCTCTTCATTCTTTTTCAAGGTTTTATGGGAGCCGGTGCTGTCATTTGGGGGAATAATGATCTTGTCCTTGCGCTGCACTTTGGGATATCCACGATCTCCTTTGCTTCTGTCGCTCTGCTCACGGTTCTCGCCTTTGAAGATGGAAAGACGTCCGTTACAGATATCCAGGTCACCGGAAGATACCGGAATTATTTATTCGGCGTCCTCGTATACAGCTATCTTGTTATCTACACAGGGGCCTATGTGAAACATACCGATGCCACCTATGTCTGCAATGGCTTCCCACTCTGTAACGGCAGTGTGATTCCGGATATGAGCAGCGGGCTTGCTTATCAGCTCAGCATTCATATGATACATCGCGCTGCAGCAATATCACTTGCAGTACTGTTTTTCGTATTGTGGTTATGGAGCTTCCGGCATTACAGACGCTATTCCGTTCTGCTTTATGGGAGCACCGTCGTTTTTCTTTTGGTGCTCGTTCAGGCCGGAGCAGGAATTTCCATTCTGTATGCAGATTCGTATCTGCCGCCGGCTCTCCTTCACTCGCTCACCATAACCATCCTGTTCACTGTACTATGCTACATGGGAATGGTTATCACCCGTAGAAGCAGCCGTTAACACAGCTGTCTTTCCGGGTTAAAAAGCCGGCTGACAATGACAGCCGGCTTTTATCATTCCCTAGAAAAAATCATAAATGAATGGAGATTCTTCTGTTACCGCTTCGCTCAGCGCGGTTTGCGCGCTTTCTGATCCGTCTATTCTGCCTGTCCTTACAGCATCCGGCACGGAAATGTATCCAAGCAGCACAGCTGCTGCGGTATTTATGTCTATCTGTATACCATCTTCGGCACCCATTCTGCTGTAGTGTTCCACTTCATGCCCGGATTCATTCTTTCGCACAACGAATATTCCATTGTTCCAGGAAGCACTTGGATCCGATATATTTAACACTATGTCTTTCTCTTCCTTTATCCTGAAAGGATACATCTCGAGAAAACGTTTCATGTCCACAATGCGTGCCATGAAATAACTTTCCCTTCGTTCATCAATGGAAGGATCAAAAAGCATAAAGCGTCCAGGATCTCCGACAGTCGGTTTTATTTTTGCTTCATTGATCATCGAATCATGATTGGAAATGAAACGCCAAAGCTGTTCACGTGTTTCTTCATCAAGTGCAATGAATTCATGAACGGTCATGTGGTTATTTTTGATGTGATAAATCATGTATCCTTTATCTTCCCCGGATTCATTGGAAAAAACAGCAATCTGGCCTTTTTTCTTTTTTAATACGGTATACCGCCACCAGCTTTCATCCCGGTTGACCATACCGTTGTAGCAGTGCGCATATGCCTGATAAATCTGCTGCAGCGTCGGCCATTCGGCAGGTGGAATACGCCGTATCCTTCCATTACTGATTTCCTCTTTTTTAGGCAGCTGTTCTTTTTTGATCGTCCATGTCACAGCGTCTGAAAACAGTTCCCAGCCGAATTTGCGATAAAACGGAATCGAAAAAGGATACAAAAAGGATACAACCTGTCCCCTGTTTTTCATATCTTCCAATGAAGCATGAAGCAGACGCCGGACAAGACCGCTCCGTCTTGCTTCAGGCCATGTCGCCACACCGGATATACCTCCCATCGGCATGCTGACCCCGCCGATAAACACTTCCATCGGTAAAATCGTCAGTTTGGACAGCAGCTGCCCCTTTTCTTCAGCCACCCAGGTGTTTTCCGGTTTCATGATTCGTTCGTGATTCTTTTTTTCTTCTTTTGTAAACTCAAACTGAAACGCAAACTGATCAAGTTCCAGGCTTTGACGCATTTGGGAGCCGCTCATTTTTCTTATTTCCATTCGTTCCTGTCTCCTTTGAATATTTCAATGGCTTGTTTTGCAGCGTTCTGTTAGGTTTAGTCCACATTCCGGTCGTACATTCCTGGTTTCTCTGCCGCTTCCGTCATTTTCGACGGACTGGACAGAAGCGGAAACGTCCGCTTTGGTTTTCAGTTTATATGATAGTCTTCCTAAAGAAAAGACGGAGAAGCTGTTCTTTTTCTGTTATGAAGCCGGCTTTTTGGTTCTCCGGCTCTTTTCATTTTCTAAAAAAAAGATCCCGAAAAAGATAATTCGGGATCTCGCAGGAGTGAAGAATTCGCTCCCTGTTGTCATTTACTTGTCCAGTTCGATTAACAGGTCGCCGGACTCAATGGTATCCCCATCAGTGACGTACACATGTTTGATCTCCGCATCAAATGGAGCCTGTACCGTAGTCTCCATCTTCATCGCTTCTGTAATCATGAGATGATCGCCTTTTTTCACTTTTTCACCATTCTGTACCAGCTTTTTCACAACCGTTCCCGGCATGGAAGCTCCGATTTGGTTCGTATCTGACTTATCCACTTTCGGGCGTTCGGCACCGGTTGTTTTTGCATTCTGGTCTTTAATCATGACTTCACGCGGCTGGCCGTTCAGCTCAAAATAAACAATACGGTTGCCGTCATCATGAGGCTTTGAAATAGAGATCAATTTGACGATCAGTGTTTTCCCCTGTTCGATTTCCACTTCAATTTCTTCGCCCAGACGCAAACCGTAGAAGAACGTCGGTGTATCCAGCACGGATACATCTCCGAACTGCTGACGGAATTTCTCAAAATCCATGTATACTTTTGGATAGAGCGCGTAGGAGATCATATCATGGCTTGTCACCTGGCGGTCCAGCTTGTGATAGAGATCTTCCTTGATTTCCTGGAAATCAACAGGCTCCATATTCTCTCCCGGACGGTTCGTGATCGGTTCCCGTCCTTTCAGGATAATACGCTGCAGTTCCTTCGGAAAACCTTGATAAGGCTGGCCGAGATAACCCTGGAACAGTTCCACCACCGAGTCCGGGAAGTCCAGATTTTCTCCCTTTTCGTAAATATCATCTTCGGTAAGGTCATTTTGAACCATGTACAGTGCCATATCTCCGACAACTTTAGAGGAAGGCGTTACTTTGACAATGTCCCCGAACATGTCATTCACACGGCGGTACATTTTCTTGACTTCATTCCAGCGGCCTTTCAGTCCGACTGCTTTCGCCTGCTGCTGCAGATTGCTGTACTGGCCTCCAGGCATTTCGTGTTCATACACTTCCGTGTGCGGAGCATTCATTCCGCTTTCAAAACCTTGGTAGTATTGACGGGTGTAGTCCCAATACTGGCTCAGCTCCTCAAGTGCCTTAATATCTACTTCAGGCTGGCGGGAACTTCCTTTCAGCGCATAGTACAGGCTGTTGGCACTTGGCTGGGAAGTCAGGCCGGCCATCGAACTTACCGCCACATCCACGATATCAACCCCGGCTTCAATCGCACGGGCGTAGGAGAAAATTCCGTTGCCGCTCGTATCATGCGTATGCAGGTGAACCGGAATATCGATGGTCTCTTTCAGTTCCGAAATCAGCTGATAGGCAGCTTCCGGCTTCAAAAGGCCGGCCATATCTTTTATGCCTAGAATGTGTGCTCCTGCCTGTTCCAGTTCTTTAGCAAGCCCTTTATAATATTTCAGATCATACTTGTCCCGTTTCGGATCAAGGATGTCGCCTGTATAACACATGGCGGCTTCCGCGATTTTGTTCTGCTCCCGTACTTCATTAATGGTCAGGCGCATGCCTTCCACCCAGTTAAGCGAATCAAAGATGCGGAACACATCAATACCGGCTGAAGCAGACTTTTCTACAAATTCTCTGATGACATTGTCAGGATAGTTTTTATACCCGACTGCGTTCGATGAACGCAGGAGCATCTGCATTAAAATATTCGGCATCTTCTCCCGGAGAAGCAGGAGACGCTCCCATGGATCTTCATGCAGAAACCGCATGGCGACATCGAACGTCGCCCCGCCCCACATTTCTTCGGAAAACAGGTTCGGCAGCAGATGAGCTGTAGGCTCAGCGGCCTTTTGCAGATCATTGGTGCGGAAGCGCGTCGCGAGAAGGGACTGATGGGCATCGCGGAACGTCGTATCCGTCAACAGTACTTCTTTTTGACTTTTCACCCAGTCGGCGAGGCCTTCCGGACCTTTTTGATCCAGTACCTGTTTTGCTCCTTCAGGGACAGGCTCACTCTTTTTATAGTTGGGCAGTTCCGGCTGTTCAAAGACCGGCTTTTTCTCATGTTCAAGGCCGGGATAGCCGTTGACAATGGTTTCACCGATAAAGGTGAGCATTTTCGTCCCGCGGTCTTTCCGTTTCGGAAAGACAAACAGTTCCGGGGTGGAGTCTATAAAGGATGTGTCATACGTGCCTGCCAGAAATTCTTCATGCTGCACCACATTTTCCAGAAACGCGATGTTTGTCTTAATTCCGCGAATACGGAATTCCCGGAGATTCCGCAGCATCTTCGCCGCAGCTCCTTCAAAATTCAGCGACCATGTCGACACTTTGACAAGCAGCGAGTCATAATGCGGAGTGATCACCGCACCCTGGAAGCCGTTTCCGGCATCCAGCCGTACGCCAAAACCTCCGCTGGAACGATAGGCATTGATACGGCCTGTATCCGGCAGGAAGTTGTTCGCCGGATCTTCTGTGGTCACCCTCGACTGAATGGCATATCCGTGGGTCCGGATATCCTTTTGCTCCGGAATGGCCAGTTCTTCTCCATGAAGGGACTTTCCTGCCGCAATATACAACTGCGACTGGACAATGTCCACACCGGTAATCATTTCTGTAATCGTATGCTCCACCTGGACGCGTGGATTGACTTCAATAAAGAAAAATTCTTCTTTATCATTTACAAGAAACTCCACCGTCCCCGCGTTGTAATAGCTAATGTTTTCGGCAAGTTTCACAGCAGCTGCGCTGATATTTTCGCGAAGTTCTTCACTGAGCGAAACACTTGGTGCCACTTCTACAACTTTCTGGTGGCGGCGCTGGACGGAACAGTCTCTTTCATACAGATGGATAATGTTGCCGTTGTGATCTCCAAGAATCTGCACTTCAATGTGTTTTGGATTTTCAATGAACTTTTCGACATAGACGATATCGCTCCCGAAAGCGGATTTTGCTTCGGATTTCGCCCGGTCATACGCTTCTTCAAGCGCTTCCCCGCTCCGGACGATTCTCATTCCGCGGCCGCCTCCGCCGAGAGATGCTTTAATAATAAACGGATACCCGTGCTTTTCTGCAAACTGTTTTACTTCGTCAAGTCCCGATACCGGACCATCACTTCCCGGGATAACGGGAATATCGGCATTGATCGCTGTTTCACGGGCTCTTACTTTATCGCCGAACATGTGAAGATGTTCAGTGCCGGGACCGATAAATATAATCCCTTCCTGTTCGCATCGTTCGGCAAACTCAAGATTTTCCGACAAAAACCCGTAACCCGGGTGAATGGCGTCAACGTCATTGGCTTTTGCCTGCTCAATGATGCTTTCAATATCGAGGTAAGCGTCAATCGGTTTCTTCCCTTCCCCTACGAGATACGCTTCATCTGCTTTGTAGCGGTGAAATGCTCCGGTATCCTCTTTTGAATAAATAGCTACCGTGCGGATATGTAATTCAGTGCACGCACGGAAAATACGTATGGCTATTTCCCCGCGGTTTGCAACCATCACCTTTCGAATATTCCCCAAACCGTTCATCAAATTCCTCCTTGGTATAGTTACTCTCCACTCAGTATTTCATAAAGGGGATCCTTTATTTTTTTACTGACAATTCTAAATATAATTTATCATAACACTTCTAGAGAATCTGTCAAAAAATTTTGTTTCCCCCACCCCTTTTAGAGTTTCTGTCCGATTGAAGCACAAAGGGGTACGCTGCTTCAAAAACTGGTGCTGGTAAAAAAGAACCAAGCTACTCCTTGGAATAGCCTGGTTCTTCTTATTTCCCGGCAAGTGCTGCTTCATGAAATGCAGCCAGTTTCCGCTCCAGTTCCGATAATATCTGTTTCCCTGTCTCTTCATCTATCAAATTCAGGCGGATGGCAAAATCAATTTCACGGGAAAGACCAAACATCTGTGTATCGAGGACCTCTTCATAAAGAGGGCACTGCGGCAGCGTGAGATTGTCCATCTGTACTTCAATTAGTTTCCGGATCCGTTCTGCGTCAGCTTTAAGCAGAGCGTATGCTTTCTCTTTATGTTCCGTCTGCGCCTCAACGCTCAAGGTGATCCCTCCTGTTTATTTACTCCTGTCACCTATCTTATCGGCTGTAGAAAAAAAATGCAACAGAATATAGGAAAGAACCCTTTAAAATTTTCGAAAAAAACCGGGCAAAAAGCCCGTTCTGCCCGTTCTCTATCCATAACGTCCGGAAAAAATACTCAGATTACAACGTTCTGAAAGGGTTTCCATCAATGCCGTCCCGGCGGCACTGTTGCCATATGAATCGAGTGGAGGGCTGTATACACCGATACCGGTTCCATCCGGCAGACTGCCGACAAGGGCCCCGGATACTCCGCTTTTAGCCGGAATACCCGCTTTAATCGCGAATGCTCCGGAGGCATTGTACATTCCGCAGGTCACCATAAAGGTTGTTACGATTTTTGCCGCCCAGTCCGGTATGATGCTTTCTCCTGTTTCAGGATCCCTGCCGCTTCCTCCAATTACCGTTCCAATCCGTGCCAGATCGCGGCAGTTTACCTGCACCGAACATAGATCTATATACGTATGTAAAACGTGCTCCACGTCACCGTCCAGAACGCCGTGACTTTTCAGGAAATAACATAGGGAACGATTAAGATCCGCATTCCTTCGTTCGGAAGTTGCCGTTTCCTCACAGATACTTATCCCGGGATTGCCGGTCATCTGCTGCAGCAGACGCAGAAATCTGTCTGAGGCTGGTCCAGCCTGATTTCGTTGAATCATATCTGTAACGACAAGCGCGCCGGCATTAATCATTGGATTTAACGGCCTGGATGGTTTTTCTTTTTCCAGAGCCTGGATGGAGTGAAATGGATTGCCTGAGGGCTCCATCCCCACCCTTGAAAAGACGTTATCCGGGCCCCGATCCATCAGCGCAAGCGCCAGGCTGATCACTTTCGATACGCTTTGAAGAGTAAAATGGATATCGGTACCTCCCGCCTCCGTGCATGCCCTTCCTTGTCGGATGGCACAACCAAATGTGGCGGGATCCGATTTCTGCAGCGCAGGAATATAGGAAGCAACGGTGCCTGTTTCCGCCTTCGGTTTTATGGTTTGCATCAACATGGTCAATGTTTCTTCCTCAATAAACAGGGGCATATTATTTTCTCCTGACGATGTTTCATTCTTTTTCCTTATATTATGTCTATAGTGTGAACAGGGCTGTCTATTCTCATACAGGCAGAAAAATATGTTAGGATAAGAAAGATACAATCGCAAGGAGGCCGTTTTATTGGATTTCATCGTTTTTATTCACGGAAATGTGAAGTATACAATAACCATTGATCCCACCGTTTGGATTTTTGATGACAGAAAAATCGACCTGAACACATGGGAAGGGGAGACAGACAGAAAAGAAAAAGAATGGGAAGCGTACAAAAAATCAGTCTCGGAGCAGTTCGACAAAGAAATAACCGAAGGAATCGATGCTCCCAAGCGTACCGAAACCAATGAAGTACGTTCCAAAAAAGAACAGCTTATTCACGGAACATTTGCCATCCCTTTCGGATCTTTTCTGGAAAATGCAGAGCCGGAGGAATCCGCAGGTCATGTCATGATTGAGACATCCGGCGGAGAGGAATATGAGATGTCTCTTGAAGATGCGTACCAACTTGTCGCCGGCTTTTCTAAAAACGGGGAGCCTTTGACAGAAACAGGACCGATCCATCTGTATTACGGAGACGGAAGCAACAAAGAAACCCCTGTCACGCATGTAACAGGGATTCGAGTTCAATAGAGAGCAGGTCCACACGATTTTATAAAATATCGGCCGCAAGCTGGGCGAGGCCGGAGCGTTCCCCTTTTTCCAGCTTAATGTGGCCGGCCATCTCTTCATCTTTGAATTTTTCGACAATATAAGCGAGACCGTTGTTTAATTCATCCAGATAAGGATGGTCAATCTGACCCGGGTCACCCATAAAAATAATTTTACTGCGCTCTCCCACCCGGGTCAGAATAGTTTTTACTTCGTGTTTCGTTAAATTCTGGGCTTCATCTACAATAATACACTGTTCCGGGATACTGCGCCCTCTGATATAAGTGAGGGCTTCCACCTGGATAGAGCCCATTCCCGCAAGGATTTGATCAATTTCCCCGGGTTTTTTTGTATTGAACAAATACTCCAGGTTGTCAAAGACAGGCTGCATCCAGGGGCGCAGCTTTTCTTCTTTTTCTCCCGGCAGAAATCCAATGTCCTTTCCCATTGGGACCACCGGCCTTGCCACCAGAAGTTTATTGTACATGCCGATGTCTTCGGTCTGAAAAAGACCGGCGGCAAGGGACAGTAATGTTTTTCCCGTTCCTGCTTTACCGGTCAGCGTGACGAGCGGGATATCTTCATGAAGCAGCAGTTCCAGAGCCATCCTCTGTTCCACATTCCTCGGACGGATGCCCCATACATGGTCGGTTTCATGATCAAACGGGCGCAGCTTCCGCCCGCTTCCATCCGCTTTTGCCACCGCGGAAGCAGAACTTCCCAGAGCGTCTTTTAAGACGACAAATTGATGTGGATACAATGATTCGAGACCCAGCTCGGAAACCGAGAGTTCCTGCTCTCTAAAAAACCGGTTTAATAGTTCCATGGGAGCATTTTTACTTATTTTCCCTTTGTAAACATGATCAAGTTCAGTCACCCGGTCATTCAGAAAATCTTCGGCCTTGATACCAAGCGCATCCGCCTTCACACGTACAAGCGCATCCTTGCTGACAATAATAACGCTCCGGGAGGAACCGTTTTTTTCCTGTTCGGACTGGAGATTCATGGCTACGGCCAGGATCCGGTTATCATTAGTGATTTCCGTAAATGTTTCTTTTAAAAACCGGTAAGACCGGTGATTCAGTTCGACCCTGATCTTTCCTCCATCTTCAAGGGGGACTCCTTCATGAAGCTTACCTTTATTACGGAGACCGTCAAGAATTCTCGATACTTCTCTCGCATTTCGTCCAAGTTCATCCATATACCGTTTTTTAGCGTCTATTTCTTCCAGCACGACTGCCGGGATGACAACCTCATTGTCTTCAAATTGAAAAAGGGCACGGGGCTCCTGCAGTAAAACATTCGTATCGAGGACATATAACTTTTCCAAAGCAGTTCCTCCCTATTCAGATATGAACCATCATACCGTCGTTTTGTTACATCAAACGCGGACGGAGGACAAAAACAATGAAGGATAACGGGATGCTTCCATCATAAAAATGGTCTTGTTCTTTCTTATGCTTCAACTTGGACAATATTGACGTAAAAAATACCCGAATCTTTATTTCCTCTTCCTTACGTGGTGTATCTTTTCATAGCCTCCATCACCTGATGATCCAGTTTGAGAGCTGCCTCAGCGTCATAGGTCTTTTCAAATTCCGGGTCATGTACAATCCGTGCGCCATAAAACATGATGTCTTTCACTTCTTCAACACTGCACTCAATCAGCCCGAGTTTAATCGGCATATCGTCCACTTCTTCCGATATAATAGTACCTTTTCCCGTAATCGCATACGTAGAACCGTTTCCGATAAACGTGATGACCAGCTGATCATTTTCTTTCAGGTTGTCCAGAATGACCGAACGGCTCTCCACACAAAACCGAACCGTTTGGGAATCCACCGCATAAAGCCAGGAAATGGCACTGACACTGGGTGCTTTTGTCTGGTGGTCCACGGTGGAAAGCGTCACATAACGTTCCTGGCGGAGAAGCGTCAGCAGTTCTTCGGACAAGGATGTTTCCACTTTATTCGGCACAGTCAACCCCTCCTTTCAGCATTACAATACCTTCCAATCTCTGTATTAGACAAACAGAGGCAAAAATCCTTTCCCCGGCAGTTAACCGTCAGTTAATCTCTGCAGGTATATATGTACTGCTCTACTGCCATGTTATAATGAATATGTTCTTTTTTCAAAGAACATCATCAGGAGGGATAGCATGAAAGTCAAATGCGTAATCTGCGATTCAATACATGATTTAGACGACAGCGATCCACTTGCAAAAAAACTTAGGAACCGTCCGATTCATACGTACATGTGCAGCACCTGTTACGACCGGATCGAACGGAAAACGCAGGAACGGTGGGCTACAGGAAATTTCCGCCCTTACCGGGACGCTGTTTCAGATGACGATTGGTAACAGCCGGGGAGTGGCCGGAGCGGCCGGCTCCCTGGAATTTTTGTTCAGTCTTCTTTCCGCATGCCGGACAGAATGGCCCTCCATGCATCTGGAAGCGCAGCACTCTGCTGTGTGGTAAAATCAAAATGAACGACCACGGACCGGCCGCGGGCGATCGCCTCTCCATTCCTTGTGATGTCATGATTCAGGGTGAAACTCGAACTTCCGATATCCACCACGTATGTCGAAATGTAAAGAATATCATCAAAGTAAGCCTGCCTGATGTAATCACAGGACGCCGACGCCAGAATAAACGGCCACTCCTCCATCTGCAGAGAAGAAGTCATGGTTCGGAACAGTTCAATTCGCGCTTCTTCGATATATATGAAATAGCTTATATTGCTTACATGACCTAATCCATCGGTTTCGCTTGCCCGTACTTTCACTTTCCATTCCTCTGTCACGGTCAACTTCTCCCCCTTTTCACCGTATCTATCCGTACTATGACACACCATCAACGCAATGAAAAGACCGGATTATTTTCTTACAGAATTAAGAAATAAAAAAAGACTGCCCGCGGGAGCAGCCTTTCGATTCAGGGGATTGTCGCTTTTTCCTCTTCTTTTTTTTCCTTTTTATGACGGCGGAGCCTGATTTTATAAATTCCAAGCACCACGGCGGCCGCCATTAATGATTCAACGACAGGCATACCAAAGGCAAAAATGGTCAGAGGGAGAGCGCCTATCAACATGACCGTGTACACTACCGCATTTTTTAAAATGGGCAGTTTGCGGGCGAATCCAAGATTGTAGACGATGATACACATGATCACAACAGCTGCATACAGCAGCCAGAAGCCTGTAATCGGCTCTTCATGAACGTGTAATACACCCGCGAACCAGCTCAGCTGATCTCTTGTCACGTCGATGTCATTGATGGAAGCGGCGGCCGCATACATTTCTTTCACCTCTTATTTTAACTGCTTTAATTACAGCCTCAATTGTCTTTGTTCTCGAGTTTCTTTTTCTTTTCTTCCCGTTCACGGGTGCTCTTATCCAGGATTTTTTTACGTAGGCGGATCGACTCCGGAGTCACTTCACAGTATTCATCATCGTTAAGAAATTCAAGTGCTTCTTCCAATGTCAATAAACGGGGGCGCTTCATCGTAACGGTTGTATCTTTTGTAGCAGAGCGCACATTGGTCAGCTGTTTCTGTTTTGTCACGTTTACGGTTATATCATTTTCACGGGTGTGTTCACCGACGATCATGCCTGAATAGATCTCCGTTCCCGGTTCCACAAATAACGTGCCGCGGTCTTCCACCTGCATCATGCCGTACGGTGTCACTTTACCGTCTTCCATCGATACAAGCACTCCCTGATGACGTCCGCCGACCTGTCCGGTGTGCAGCGGCTGGTAGCCGTCAAAACTGTGGTTTAAAATGCCGTATCCTTTCGTCTGAGCCATGAATTCCGTTGTATATCCTATCAATCCACGGGAAGGCACCATAAAATCCATCCGTACCTGTCCGTCCCCGTTGTTGACCATGTCCAGCATCTCGCCTTTTCGTTCTCCAAGACTCTCCATGACATTACCGGTATAATCTTCCGGAACATCAATCTGGGCCCGTTCCACCGGTTCACTTAATACACCGTCTATTTCTTTGACAATAACAGCCGGTTTGGACACCTGCAGTTCATACCCTTCACGGCGCATATTTTCAATCAAAATGGAAAGATGAAGTTCTCCGCGTCCGGAAACGGTCCAGACATCAGGCGAATCCGTCTGCTCCACTTTCAGGCTCACATCGGTTTCCAGCTGGGTCAGCAGGCGTTCTTCAAGCTTGCGGCTCGTAATATATTTTCCTTCCCTGCCTGCAAATGGGCTGTTGTTCACAAGAAATGTCATCTGCAGGGTCGGTTCGTCTATCCGCAGGCGTGGGAGCGGATCTTCATGATCCGCCGGGCATATCGTTTCCCCGACATTAATGTCTTCCACTCCGGCAATGGCTATCAGGTCCCCGGCCTGGCCTTTATCAATTTCGACCCGTTTCAGCCCCATAAAACCAAACAGTTTAGACACACGGAACTTTTTCACGCTGCCGTCCCGTTTGATCAGGACAGCCTGGTCCCCGGTCTGGATCGTACCGCGGAATACACGGCCGACACCAATCCGGCCGAGATACTCGTTATAATCGAGCATCGTCACCTGAAACTGGAACGGTTCCGTACTGTTGTCCACTGGTGCCGGAACATTATTAACAATCATTTCAAACAGTACATCCATTCCGCTGTCCTGAACGGCCGGGTCCGTGCTTGCCGTTCCGTTAATGGCAGAGGCATAAGCCACGGGAAAATCAAGCTGGTCTTCATCCGCTCCGAGTTCGATGAATAAATCAAGCACTTCGTCAACCACTTCATCCGGACGTGCCATATCTCTGTCGATTTTATTCAATACGACAAGCGGAGTCAGTTTTTGTTCCAGCGCCTTTTTCAGGACAAATCTTGTCTGGGGCATACAGCCTTCATAGGCGTCTACAACGAGAAGAACGCCGTCCACCATTTGTAGAATCCGCTCCACTTCCCCGCCGAAGTCGGCGTGGCCGGGAGTGTCCATAATGTTGATTCTCGTATCTTTGTAGCGGACAGCCGTATTTTTGGCAAGGATCGTGATCCCCCGCTCTTTTTCTATATCATCTGTATCCATGGCACGTTCATCCACCTGCTCGTGTTCATGAAACGTGCCGGACTGTTTCAGAAATTCATCTACGATCGTTGTTTTCCCATGATCGACGTGGGCGATCATAGCTATATTTCTCAAATCATTTCTAACTGCCATAAAAATTTCACCGCTCCTATTCTATACGTTCCTTGTTCAACCGTTCTATTGTATCATATCAGGTACGCTCCTGCACAAACATTTCCGGTTTTCACCGCTTCTGTTCCGCTGTACACTAATAGAAGAAGATTTGATAATGAAAGGGTGACAATATGAAACAGATCAAATGGAGTTACCTAATACTTGCTGTTATTGCCGCTTTGTCTATTGCCTCTTTCGGCATTGCAGCTGCTGAACGATCCGTGCTGATTGCAGTCTGCTGTCTGATCGGACTGGCCGGCTCGTTTCTGACTGCCAGACAACTGCGCAGGCGCTCCGGTTCATAACACACCCCGGTGTTTCGTTTTATCTCCTTTACTGGTCAAACCCTTCATGGTCATATAGATAGGTGAGCAGCTCGTCATGAAGTTCCGGACGGGACGCTGCAATACGGCTCTGTTCCAGCATCGGCACGGGACCGTTCTGAAACGTCGTCACGATATGACCTGTTTCTTTTAATAAAACGAGCCCGGCTGCGTAGTCCCAGGGGGAGAGCCGGAAGCTGATATAGCAGTCCAGACGGCCGCATGCTACATAAGCCAGTTCTATGGCTGCGGCTCCGTAGGAACGCACACTTCTTGAACGCCGTACCATATGGTGGAGGGACTGTTCATCAGCTCGGTTCTCCCTTGCGAGCCAGCGTCCGTTCAAGCCCAGAACAGCTTCTGGAAGAGAAACGGGTGTTGTTGGTCCGAGTTTCTTATCATTGAGAAAAGCTCCCTGCCCGGAAACCGCAGTAAACCATTCATCCTGCATTACGTTATAGATAATGCCGACCTTCCCCACTCCATTTTCAGCAACGGCAACCGATATCGCAAAATTGAATTTTTGATGTACAAAATTAGTCGTCCCGTCAATCGGGTCGATAAGCCACATCACGCCGTCCGTGGATTCGATGTGACGTCCGGCTTCTTCCTCTCCCACGATTTTATGCCCGGGGTATGTGGTTTCAATCCGTTCTTTTAACAACCGTTCCACTTCATAATCCATTTCCGTCACAAGGTCGTTCGGGTTGGATTTTGTCTGGATGTTTAACTGTTCAAACAGCGATTCCTTTAACATCCTTCCTGCTTCTTCCACCCATTTCACTGCTTCATCTTTTACGGCGTCCCAGTTTTGGTTCATGTAAGCCCTCCTGTGTCGGTCTGCTTCCCATTATCGCACATCTGAATTTAAAAAAACACAGCCCCTACCAATGCGGCAGACGGCTTCCTTTTTTCTTTCATCGTCTAACTGGCTCATATCGTAATAAAGGAGCTGACCCTTTTTCGGGACAGCTCCTTTATTTTCAGCAAATTATCTATTTTCATTCCGCTTCCAGACGGAGCAGTTCCACACGGAGCTGTTCCAGTCTGTTTTTGCATTCAGTCATTGTATCCATATTTTCTTCCATCATGGCGTCATAAAGACCAACAAGTTCATAGTCGATCTCCAAACGAAGGACGGCGATTCTCTCTTCAGCGTCGGTTCTTTTCAATGTCTGCATTACTTGTTCCACGGCCACCCACACCCCTTTATTTGTTTCGATGTTCCACGGGCCTTCTGACAGTTGATGAATTCTTAACAAAATATTCTGAGTATTATGTTTCTGATATTATACCATATGTATCGTGGATTTCAAACGATACACATCTTAAAAACATGGAAGATTATAATTGATTTCGACTGGGTAGAAAGGATAGTATAGAACATGATAAAAGAAAGGAGAGTTTCATCATGCCTTTTCAAGGATTCCGGCCGTCAGATTTTGAAACGTTTTATATCGACGACCTGGATGAGCGTATGGAGGCGATCCGCAACAGAATCCAGCCTAAATTTTCGGCCATCGGGGATTACCTGTCAGATGAATTATCTGTCATGCTCGGCCGTGAAATGCATCTTCATATCGCCAGACACGCCAGACGAACCAAAAATCCACCGACAGATACCTGGCTCGCGGTAGCGGACAATAAAAGGGGATATAAAAAGCACCCTCATTTTCAGGTCGGCCTTTTTGATGACCATGTGTTTTTATGGTTTGCCTGCATTTATGAAATGCCGGATAAGGCGGATACAGCCGATCTCTTCCTTCAGCACCAGGAAAAGATAGAAAACCTGCCTGATCATTATGTCATCTCTCAGGACCATACGAAAAAAGATGCTTTTTCGATCAAAAAAAGCAGCAGCGAAGATATTACCGCTTCGCTTGAGCGCTTCCGGGATGTTAAAAAAGGAGAATTTCTCGTCGGCAGGCATATCGATAAGAATGATCCAGTTCTTGAGGACGGCGATGCATTTCTGGAAGAAGCAAAACAGACATTTGAAACCCTTCTTCCCATCTATCAGCTGTCCCTGAAAGAAACATCCTCCTGAGCAGACGGTTTTTATCCAGACATTCCGGCTGCTGCCGGCCGGCTTTGAAAAGCGGATGAAAGCCGGCCGGACCGGCTTTACCCGGCCGACTTTTTCATGTCATTTTAATGTTTTCTCCTGCTTCTGCTTTTTGAGCCTGCTGCACGGTTTTCCAGCACGACACGCCAGCATTCTCGTCAAAATCACGGAAATAACGTTTTTCTTCCGCCTTGGATGGCACAATCTCCTTAAAACGCCTGTACTTGTTTACAAGCGTTTCTTTCGGAACCGGTTTATCATAAGCCTGCTCCACTGTTTGAAAAAATTCCATGACGTCTATGATTTCCTCTTTTGTCCAATCCAGCGACATCGGCATCGGGTATTCTTCCTCCATGTCGATCCTCCTGACTGTTTCAGTGTTCTTCTCCTGATTCACACAACTCCATTATGGTACCAATCATTCTTTTCTACAGCAATTATAGTATAACAAAAAAAAATCTCCCTGCTGCAACGGCGGGAGATGACATGGATGCCTGTGTTACCTTTTAATGTTTTTTCTGGATTTACAGTGTTTACATGCAGAGGTGTAAAGGGTCATGACCTTCTCTCCGTCAAAATGATCAATTCCCCTGCTGCAGTGCTGGCATACAATAATTCCCATCATGGTACCTCCTCCTATTTGTAAGCGCTTTTAAATATGTAACTATATATTAATATGTCACAATTGAAAAGTCAACCGTAATTAGTATGTCATATTATTATTTGTATTCCTTTCCTACGCATATAAAAGCGGAGGGGCTTCAGATACCCCTCCGCTTCTTTCATTCATTCTTTTTAATGTTGGCGGGATCAATAAATCCATATCCTTTATCCCGGAATCCATCAATGATACCGTCGAGTGCTTGATGAGTCCATTTCCTGTCATGCATAAGCAGATTAGCTCCATCTCTCAACAGTTTCGTGTCCAGCATAATATCTGTTAATGCTTCCGGGTTTTGATATTCCGACTCCCAATCGTATCCATAGGTCCAGTTCATCCATGTCATACCCTGGTCCTCAATATATGCTTTACTCTGATCAGAATTCATTCCAAAAGGAGCCCGGAAAAAATCCGGCTCTTCTCCGATAATATCTTCGATCCTGTCATTTAACGCTCCTATTTCAGTTTCCAGTTCTTCAGCCGAAAGCTCTGATACATCCGCGTGCGTCATCGTGTGATTCCCAATTTCAAATCCCATACCGTCTATCTTTTTTAACTTTTCCTTTCCTTCTTCGTCCTCCAGAAAATGGCCATTCACAAAAAAGACAGCCGGTACATTTTTCTCTGCCAGGGTTTCAGCCATCTTCACACTGTATGTATCAGGGGCATCATCAATGGTGATCAACACCTTTTTGGGATCGGCTTTTTCCTTAAGAGGATCCAGAGAAGAATCAGCCGGATTCACTTTATATAACGGATCGTTTTTTTTCTTCTGAATATTGTCCCGGTTTTCCTGTTCGTCGTCTGCCTCTGTTTCTTCCGATGTCTCTTCTGCCGTATTACTGTTCTTCTTCTCTACTGCTCTTTCTTCTTCATTGTCCTCTTCTGCGGCCGTACTCGTTTTTTCAGAAGTGGATTCTTCAACATTCAGGCCACAGGCACTTACCAACATAAAACATATTGCTGCTGCTAATTTTTTCAATCGCTTTGCCCCCGTTTCTGTCTTCATTTTATCAGAGTTCAATGACAATGGGGATCATTCCAGAGTAGGACTTTTTCATAAAACATTATTTCATTACGGGAAAAGGGAATTTACATATATGTATCGGTTCGAGGTTGCTTCCACCCTCAATCATGTTTATAATGTCCTTTGTGGTTTTTGGGTATGAGAGCATCCCCTTTTTCAGATAATAAAGCGGCGGTGACAGCGGAATTCCGCTCCTCCACCCCTCTTATCGTATGACACATACCTACATATATGGTACGTTACGATACAGTGTTTCAGACCCTTTTTAAGGGGCAGGTTTTCAGGTGCACCGGCACCCTGCAGCAGAAAGATACCATATGCACTAACATTGGAAAGGTGGTTCTGCCGGAGATGAGAAAGTTAACACCTGTTTTTTACATTTCGTTTTTCATTGCTTTCATTTTTATTGTATGGGGAGCTTCTGCTCCTGATCAGGTAAATGAGGTTCTTGGCTCGATTCAGAGTTTTATTTCAAAGCAGTTTGGATGGTTTTACCTGTTGTCCGCTACAGGTTTTGTTATTTTTGCCATTTATTTGATTTTCAGTCCGTATGGGAAATTAAAATTGGGTAAACCGGATGAAAAGCCTGAATACGGATATTTTACATGGTTTGCCTTCTTATTTACTGCCGGTATGGGTATCGGTCTCGTTTTCTGGGGCGTCGCTGAGCCATTGTATCATTATTACGGTCCTCCTTCCGCAGAGCCGGAATCCAGTGCAGCTGCCGCTGCCGCTCTGCAATACTCTTTTTTCCACTGGGGGATTCATCCTTGGGCGATTTACGCAATTGTTGCATTGTCACTTGCCTATTTTAAATTCCGACACGATGCGCCCGGCGTCGTCAGTGCGTCCCTGCGCCCGCTGTTTGGCAGCAGAATGGATGGAGCTTATGGCACCGTTGTAGACGTCATCGTCGTGTTTGCCACCATTTTCGGTGTGGCAACATCCCTTGGTTTCGGTGCCGCACAGGTGACCGGCGGCTTAAGTTTCACTTTCGATTTTATTTCCAATAATATCGTTACTCAGCTTATTGTTATCGCCATTATTACCGTACTTTATCTGATTTCTGCCGGAACAGGTCTGAACAGAGGGATCCGCATCCTGAGCATGACCAATATCGTTCTCGCTATCGGCTTGATGCTCTTTTTACTGGCTGTTGGACCGACTGTGTACATATTCGATGTGTTCACAACAACGCTTGGCAGCTACATTCAGAATCTGCCGAGTATGAGTTTTAATACTGCAGCCTTTTCCGGAGACCGGGCCTGGCTTGAGAGCTGGACCATTTTCTATTGGGCATGGTGGATTGCCTGGTCCCCGTTTGTAGGTACGTTCATTGCGCGTGTCTCACGGGGCCGTACCATCCGCGAGTTCATGCTTGGAGTCATTGCTGTTCCAACCCTGTTCGGAGCCCTGTGGTTCTCCGTATTCGGTGGAACCGGCATTTCCGCGGACGGCTTGATGAACGGCGGTTTGTACGAGATGATGTCGAACCGCGGTGATGAGTTTGCACTTTTTACGCTGTTGAATGAATTTCCTTTAGCCTCTTTTATGGTAACCCTGGCTATCCTTCTGATTATTTCTTTCTTTGTTACATCAGCGGACTCTGCGACATTTGTGCTCGGCATGCAGACGACCAATGGCAGCCTGAATCCCCCCGTCTCCGTTAAAATGGTTTGGGGTGCGATTCAATCATCTTCAGCGGCGGTACTTCTGTATTTCGGAGGGCTCGGAGGACTTGAAACGGCCATGATTATTGCAGCCCTGCCCTTTACATTCATCATGCTGCTGATGGTCATCTCCATCCTGAAGTCTTTAAAAAACGAACGCAGTATTATACAGTCGGACAAAGCTGTGTTGCAGGCTGAACGAAACAAGCTGAGAGAAGAGAAAGAACGGCTGAATAAAGAAAAAGAAGAATTGAAGAAAAAAGTGAATAAATAGCAAAGTCCCCGGCACAGAGAACGTGCCGGGGACTTTTTTTGTCTATGCCGTGCCCGCGGAAAGCGGCCTATTTTGACGCAGCGTTAGAAAAGCGCGCAAAAATCCGAACGATTTTTGGAAAAAATCGTTCGGATTTTTTGTCTTTGATAATGTTTTCTTTAAAAAAGAAATGCATTATTTTGTGACATGAACCGGGAGTCCAAGAGCGACTTCTGCTGTTTCCATCGTAATCTCCCCAAGTGTTGGGTGAGCATGGATAGTCATGGCAAGATCTTCAGCTGTCATGCCGCCTTCGATCGCAAGTCCTGCTTCGGCTATCATATCGGAAGCGTTCGGTCCAGCGATCTGAGCGCCGATAACGAGTCCGTCTTCTTTCCGTGTCACAAGCTTCATGAAGCCTTCCGAATCGTTAAGGGAAAGAGCTCTGCCGTTTGCCTGAAATGGAAATTTCGCAGCAGTCACGTCATAGCCTGCATCTTTGGCATCCTGTTCCGTGTATCCGACACTTGCAAGTTCCGGATCAGAGAAAACAACCATCGGCATGGCGAGATAGTCAACGGCAGCCGCTTCACCGGAAATCGCTTCGGCTGCCACTTTGCCTTCATAGGAAGCTTTGTGGGCAAGCTGTGCTCCTGGAACGATATCGCCGATCGCATAAATCTGCTCGTTTGTCGTGCGGCACTGCTCGTCCACTTCAATAAGGCCGTTATCATTGATCGTCACACCGATCTGCTCAAGTCCGAGTTCATCCGTGTTCGGCTTGCGGCCAACCGATACGAGAACATAATCGGCATCGAAGGATTTTTCTTCTCCGTTCACTTCCGCCGTGATCTTCACGCCGTCCTCCGATTCTTCCACGGATTGGGCAAAGGCTTTGGTTTCGATCGTGACATTGTTCTGCTTCAGGCGCTTGTTGACCAACTGTGCCATCTGCTTTTCAAAGCCGGTCAAAATTCTTTCTTCGCCTTCAAGAACGGTTACTTCCGTTCCGAGATTCGCATAGGCCCCTGCCAGTTCAATTCCGATGTAACCCCCGCCGATCACCACGAGCTTCTCCGGAATTTCTTCAAGTGCAAGTGCACCGGTGGAATTAATCACACGGCTGCTGTACTTGAAATTCGGCAGCTCGATCGGACGGGACCCTGTCGCTACAATGCAGTTTTTGAATTTATATGTCTGGGAATTGTATTCATCCGTCGATACTTTTACGGAATCACGGTCGGAGAAGTACGCTTCCCCGCGTACAATGTTCACTTTGTTGCTTTTCAGAAGACCATCTACGCCTCCTGTAAGCTTTTGTACGACACTTGATTTCCATTCCTGCACCTTGGAAAAATCGACATTGACATTTTCGGCTGTGATTCCCATGTCATCTCCGGACTTTGCTTCGTGATAACGGTGTCCTGCCTGGATTAATGCCTTGGATGGTACGCAGCCCACATTCAGGCAGACGCCGCCGAGATCGCCTTTTTCGACAATGGTGACAGACTGTCCGAGCTGGGCAGCCCGGATCGCAGCAACATATCCTCCGGGACCGGACCCGATAATCAGCGTATCTACCTCTTCTGCAAAATCTCCTACTACCATTCTTACCCCTCCATTACTAGTAATTCTGGATCATTCAACAGGCGTTTCACATGATTCAGAGCGTTTTGTGCGGTGACCCCGTCAATCAGGCGGTGATCATAACTCAAGGATAATGCAAGCATCGGCCGGATGACAACTTCTCCGTCCCGCACGACCGGTTTTTCTTCGATGCGTCCGATGCCCAGAATTGCCACCTCAGGATGATTGATAACCGGGGTGAACCACTGACCCTGGGCGGAACCAACGTTGGATATGGTGGCAGAACCGCCTTTCATTTCTTCGCCGCTCAGTTTGCCGTCCCTTGCCTTTCCGGCAAGTTCATTGATTTCATCGGCAAGCATAAAAATGGACTTCCGATCCGCTTCTTTCACTACCGGCACAACAAGTCCCTGATCGGTGTCTGCAGCGATACCGATATTAAAGTATTTTTTGTATACAATCTCCTCATTTTCATCGTCAATCGATGCGTTCAGTGCCGGATATTCCCGGATAGCTGAAGTGAGCGACTTCACGACATACGGAAGGTACGTGAGTTTAATGTCTTTTTCTGCTGCAACCGGTTTGAATTTCTTCCGGTTGGCCACAAGATTCGCCACATCCACTTCGTCATGATGCGTGACGTGCGGAGCCGTCTGTTTGGAATTCACCATTGCTTTTGCAATAGCTTTGCGTATGCCTTTCATAGGTACGCGTTCTTCGAGGGCCTGCTGATCCTGTGCAGGTGCTGCCCCGGACGGTGCCGCTGCTTCTTCTTTTTCTTCCTTGGAAGCAGCCGGGCTCTGTCCGCCTTCTTTGAAAGCTTCTACGTCTTCTTTCAGAATGCGGCCGTTCCTTCCTGTTCCTTCCACTTTCTGAATATCGACACCCTGTTCCCGGGCAAATTTACGAACCGACGGCATGGCGATGACGCGTTTTCCATCATCTTCTGCTTCCGTTTCCGCTGCAGGTTCTGCCGGTTTTTCTTCTGCGGTGCTTTCCTCTTGTCTGCTTTCTTCTTTCTGTTCCGCGCCTGCGCTGCTATCACTTTCTTTGTCTGCTGAAGAACTATCCTCACTTCCGTCATCCACGGTCAGAATGACGTCACCTACATTCACCGTAGCTCCTTCTTCGGCCTTCACATCCTGGATGGTGCCTTCCACCGGCGAAGGAATTTCCACTACTGCTTTATCATTCTGCACTTCACAGAGTACGTCGTCTTCCTGCACGGTGTCGCCTGATTTGACAAACCATTTGACGATTTCCCCTTCGTGAATGCCTTCACCAATATCTGGTAATTCAAATTCGAAAGCCACTATGGCTGCCTCCTTTTATTGTCAATTTCTTGAAACAGAAGAAACTGAAAAAGAAACAGCTTCTCCGTTTCCTCTTCAGTTTGTATCTTAGGCGCTCCGGTAATTAAAAATTCACGACAGCTTTTGCTTTTTCAAGCACATTCGTGTAGTCCGGCAGCCAGATATCTTCTGCAGCTGCAAACGGGAAGACCGTGTCCGGCGCCGTAACCCGCAGAACCGGCGCTTCCAGATGCAGAATGGCATGTTCGTTGATTTCAGCCACTACATTGCTGGCAATGCCGGCCTGTTTCTGTGCTTCCTGCACAACGATCGCGCGATTGGTCTTTTTCACCGATTCCATGATGGTATCCAGATCAAGCGGGCTGATCGTGCGCAGATCCACAATTTCGGCTTCAATTCCCTCTTCAGCCAGCTGTTCTGCAGCTTTCAGAGACGTGTGCACCATCGCGCCGTATGTGACAATGGTCACATCTTTTCCTTCCCGTTTAACGGCTGCCTTGTCGAGATCAACAGTGTAATCCTCTTCCGGCACTTCTTCACGGAACGAACGGTACAGCTTCATATGTTCGAGAAAGATCACCGGATCGTTATTACGGATGGAAGAAATCAGCAGTCCTTTCGCGTCATAAGGAGAAGAAGGAATCACGACACGCAGACCCGGAGACTGTGCCATCAAGCCTTCAAGGCTGTCCGCGTGCAGTTCCGGTGTTTTTACGCCACCGCCGAATGGAGAACGAACAGTTACCGGAGCATTGTACTGACCGCCGGAGCGATAGCGGAGTCGTGACATCTGCCCGCTGATACCATCCATTGTTTCAAAGACAAATCCGAAAAACTGGATTTCCATGACCGGACGAAAGCCTGTCAGGCTGAGGCCGATGGCCAGCCCGCTGATACCGGATTCGGCCAGCGGCGTGTCAAATACACGATCCTCCCCGAATTCACTCTGAAGGCCTTCCGTTGCCCGGAACACGCCCCCGTACTGTCCCACGTCTTCCCCGAAAACAAGCACGTTTTCGTCGTTTTTCAGCTCCGTACGCATCGCATCGGTTATTGCCTGAATCATTGTCATTTGCGCCATAGCTTACTTCGACTCCTTCTCTCTATATTCTTCAAGCTGATCCTTCAGATGAGGTGGCAGCACATCATGCATATTTTCTATAAGGTCCGACACCTTCTGTTTCGGTGTGTCATCTGCTTCTTTAATAGCAGCTTTGATTTCTTCTTTTGTTGTTTCCACAATTTCATTTTCCTTCTCTTCCGACCAAAGATCCTTGTTTTCAAGGTATTTACGCAGACGTACAAGCGGATCTCTCTTTTCCCATTCATCATCGAGATCGGAAGTACGGTACCGTGTAGGATCGTCCCCGGCCATTGTATGAGGTCCGTACCGGTAACAGAGGGTTTCCAGCAGTGTCGGTCCCTCTCCGTCAAGCGCACGTTCGCGCGCCTCTTTTGTCGCCGCATAGACAGCCAGCACATCCATGCCGTCCACCTGTCTGCCCGGAATACCAGCTGCGACACCTTTCTGGGCGATCGTTTTGGCCGATGTCTGCGCTTCAGCCGGAACCGAAATCGCAAACTGATTATTCTGGACAACGAAGATTGCCGGAGCCTTAAATGAGCCGGCAAAGTTCATTCCTTCATAAAAATCGCCCTGGGAAGCGCCTCCGTCTCCGGTATAAGTAATGGCGACACTGTTTTTGTCTTTCTTTTTCAGACCGAGTGCGACTCCGGCAGTCTGTACAATCTGCGCCCCGATGATAATCTGCGGGGACAACACGTTCAATTCTTCCGGGATCTGACCACCGTGGAAGTGCCCCCGTGAAAATAAAAACGCCTGATACAGCGGAAGTCCCTGCCAGACAATCTGCGGCACATCACGATAGCCCGGAATGATCCAGTCTTCCTGTTCAAGAGCATACTGGGAACCGAGCATGGATGCTTCCTGACCGGCAACCGGCGCATAAAAGCCGAGACGTCCCTGCCGGTTTAACGATACAGCACGCTGATCCCAGATTCGTGTGTACACCATTCTTCTCATTAATTCCTGTAAATCTTCATCTGTAAGGTCGGGAAGGGCGTCTTCATTGACGATTTCCCCTTCTTCATTCAAAATCTGAAACATTTCAAAGTGACCTTCCGCCTGTTCTAATGTATTAGTAGCCACTAATGTTCACCTCTTCCTTTCTTCCAATGGTAGAAATAAGATACCTACGCACCTATTGTCCTACAACTAGGATAACCATATCCACCTGAAAACATCAGCCTGAATGTTTCTCATTCCACCAGAACGAATGTCTATGCATGATTTTCATCATATCGTCAGTTTCATCATACAACTGTTCCAGTAAAAGTTCAAAAATAATGAAACAACCCTGCTCTTTGATAAGAATATACTACTTAAAAAAGATTCGTCAATCCTTTTAACTCAAACGTTTTTATGAGGTTTCCCGAGCAGCGCGTACGTCGTCATGAAACATGACTGTTATATATCATTTGGCAGTTGCTATAAACAGCTGTCTTTTTTGAAAACGAATTCAATCTGCTGTTTTTATAGCACAGATGTTCCAGTATAAGCGTATTATTTGCCGAAAAAAACTGTTTCCGGGCACGCTCCCGAAAACAGTTTTCATTCAGTAATATTATTCCGAGTCTTCCACTTCCTCTGATTCTGTACTGCTGATATTGAGTTCTGCAGCTTCATAGAAGGCTTCTTTAGCCTGATTGTATTCATCCGTGTACTGGTTGAAAGCATCTCTGTTTTCCACAACCCGGCTGTACTGCTGATTGACTTCATCGATCTGCTGCTGCAGTTCCTCAATGGTTAAGGATTCATTCGTAAATGCTTCATACAGCGTTATATCCTGTTCCACCGCTTTCCTGTAGCTTTCATACAGCTTCTGGTAGGCCTCATAGCGGTTTCCCATGGCCTGCTGGACGTCCTCTGCCTCTTCTCCTGCTCCCTCTACCTGATTCATTTGTTCGACTGCAAGCTTGTATTCCTCATATGCCGCTTCAATACTTTCCTTTTCCTTTTCCACGAGCTGCTTCCTTTCTTCTGCCAGTTCAACAGCTTCTTGGGACAAGGACTGGATCTGGTCCATTTCCTCCGTCCCGAGTGAAAGCATCTCTTCGTATAGCTTTTGTTCTTCTTCTTCCAGGTCCATGATTGGTTCCTGCTGCTCTTCAAACCCTTCCTCGAGAGATACCGCCTCTTCGAGATGGGTGTAAGCCTGTTCAGCAGCGCTGGCGCCGCAGGCGCTCAACAACAGCGCAACCGACGCAGCATACAAATACAGCATTCTGTTACGTATAAGCAATCTGTTCTCCTCCCTGTTGCACCCTGCTCCCCACATATATTGACAGTTCATATGTGTATTTCTTACGTTATTACCTTATTACCCTCACAATCATAAAACAACTCATACTGTAAATCAACAAACATCATTTTAGGTAGGAGCCCATTCATTTTTCCACTTTTGACATAGGGTGGTAGGGAAATGACCTATTATCAGCCATCGCCTTGAAGGAGGGAATATTTATGTGGGGAAACAATCAAATGTATCAACCATACTACGGACAGAATCAGGTCGGTGGGTACAGCAGCGGCGGATACGGCGGATACGGCGGAGGTAAAGCTTTCGCGTTGATCGTAGTGCTGTTTATCCTTCTCATCATCGTAGGAGCTTCAAAAACCGATTACAAAGACTAATGCAGGCTGCTGGAAAAAGAGGGGATTCCCCCTCTTTTTCTTTTTTCCTGATACATCAGGCACTCTCAACAGGTGTCTGCTTTTGCCTTCTCTTTATATTTGTTATACTATTTTATTATCCTGATCTTTCAGCTGCATATTATGAGTCAACCGGAGGGATCCACCTTGATAACAATGAACGATATTGTACGGGAAGGCCACCCCGCACTCCGCAGAGTTGCCGAAGAAGTGCCGGTGCCCCCTTCCGACGAAGATAAAGAAACGCTGCAGGAGATGCTCGATTTTCTGAAAAACAGCCAGGACCCTGAAACGGCAGAAAAATATGACCTCCGCTCCGGCGTCGGGCTCGCCGCCCCACAGCTTGGTATTAACAAGCGGATGTTTGCGGTGCACGTGACAGATGAAAAAGACCGCCTGTACAGTTACGGCCTCTTCAACCCAAAAATTACGAGACATTCCGTGGAAATGACCCACCTGGAAGGCGGAGAAGGCTGCCTTTCCGTGGACCGTGACGTACCTGGAAATGTTCCTCGCTATAAACGGATTACACTGGAAGGGATAACACTCGAGAATGAACACGTGCGGCTGCGGCTGCGTGATCTCCCCTCCATTGTTTTTCAGCATGAACTGGACCATCTGAACGGTGTTATGTTTTATGACCGGATTGAAGAGGAAATACCGGAAACAGAAAAGGACGACGGGGCTTTATAAAGCTCCGGCGTCCTTTTTAAAGCAGACCGATCCGCTCCAGCCCCTGTTTTACTCCATCTTCATAAACAGGAGATGTGACCATATTGGCCGCCTGTTTTACTTCCTCCAGTGCATTTCCCATCGCAATGCCGATACCTGCTTCCCGCAGCATCTCCATATCATTCCGGGCGTCGCCGAATGCTGCTGTATCTTCCATGGAAAAACCGAGATGAGCCGCCGCCGCCTGGATTCCTTCTGCTTTAGAGCCTCCGAAGGGTAACACATCGACAGCCAGCTGGTGCCAGCGTACAAAGTGGAACGTGTCAAAATTGTCCCGATAGTTCTGTTCAGCTTCCGGTCCGCAGAACAAAAGCGCCTGATATATTTCATTGCTTTTGTAAAACTCCCGGTTCATCGGCGGGTAAGGCATTTTTAAATCACCAAGCCCCTTTGAAATCTGCTGATCTTCCTCCACATCCGCCGCTGCCTGTTCATGGTCGAGAAATACCAATGGATGCTGCAGTCTGCCGGCTTCAGAATGAAGCTCGGCCACCTTGTCTGTTTGAAGTGGCTTTTTGTCAATCACTTCGCCTTCAGCCACTACATAGGACCCATTAAAACTGACAAATGTTTCGATATTCAACTCCCGGCGGAGCGGTTCAAACATAAACGGTGCACGTCCTGTGGCTATGGCTGTATATATTCCATTTCTCTGGAGTTCTTTGATCGCTTTTTTTGCAGAGGATGGAAGCGTCATTTCATGAGTATAAAGCGTTCCATCAATGTCAAAAAAAACAATAGACGGTTTTTTCATATTTTAATCACCTTACTGCTTTCTATGTTTATTTCTGCGTTCCCGGCGGCACAGTATATATCGTAACATATGGAATGGAATGCTTCACGAATCATTTCAGGCATATATGCCGAGTTTTCCCTCTATTGAAAAATAAGCCGATATCCATTACAATTTGTTAATTGAATACTTGCGGCCCGCCCGAACTTCGAGAAAGTTCTTTATGGTTCATTTTCGTCATTTGATTTATAATGGGGAATGGATGCCATTCATGTTCGTTTATAAAGACGTGTGCACTGCCGGAACCGGAGCCGGCGGAGCGTACATGTCTTAATGCATATAGAAAAAGGAGAGATACATTTGATTTTTAAAGTATTTTACCAGAAAGACTTTAACCAGATTCCTGTACGTGAAAACACAGATGCTCTGTTTGTTGAAGCGGAAACAGAACGCGAAGTACGGCAGAAATTGGCGGATAAAAACTACAATATCGAATTCATTCAACCGGTTTCCGAGGCCTTGTTGAAGCATGAACAGAAAAAAGAAGATTTCAAAGTGGAGAATCTGTAAAGCATGAAGCAGATGAAAAAAAATCAGGTTGCTGTTTTCGCGCTCGGAGGTCTAGGCGAAATCGGCAAAAATACGTACGCCATACAATATCAGGATGAAATCATCCTTATTGATGCCGGAATTATGTTTCCAGAAGACGAATTGCTGGGAATTGACTATGTCATCCCTGATTATACGTATCTGGCCCGTAATAAGGATAAAATCAAAGGGCTTTTTGTAACACATGGTCACGAGGACCATATCGGCGGCATTCCTTATCTGCTCCGGGAAGTGAATGTCCCTATTTACGGCGGAAAACTCGCGGTCGGTCTCCTGAAAGGAAAACTGGAAGAGCACGGCCTGCTGAGAAAAGCCAAACTAAATGTTATCAATGAAGATCAGGTCATTAAATTCAAAAAAACAAAGGTTTCCTTTTTCCGGACAACCCACAGCATTCCGGATTCTTTCGGCATTGTCGTCAATACGCCGGAAGGCAACATTGTGCAGACAGGAGATTTCAAATTCGATTTCACGCCGGTCGGTGAACCGGCAAACCTTTCAAAAATGGCAGAGATCGGGGAAGAAGGTGTCCTTTGTCTTTTATCGGACAGCACCAACAGTGAAGTCCCCGGCTTTACAATGTCGGAACGTACGGTCGGAAAAAGTATCGACAATATTTTCCGGCAGGCGGAAGGACGGCTGATATTTGCCACTTTTGCCTCTAATATATATCGGCTGCAGCAGGCGGTGGAAGCTGCTGTCCAACACGGGCGGAAGATTGCCGTTTTCGGCCGCAGCATGGAATCGTCGATTACAATCGGACAGGAGCTCGGCTATATCAAAGCTCCGAAAGGTACATTTGTGGATGCAGCCCAGCTGAACCGGATACCGGACAACCAGGCTGCCATTTTATGTACCGGAAGTCAGGGTGAACCCATGGCGGCACTTTCCCGTGTAGCCCACGGAACCCACCGCCAGATTCAGATTATCCCTGGAGACACGGTTGTTTTTTCCAGTTCACCGATTCCCGGCAATACCCTCTCGGTTAATAAGATTATCAACCAGCTTTCCAGAGCAGGTGCAAAAGTTATTCACGGTTCATTAAACAACATTCACACGTCCGGCCACGGAGGCCAGGAAGAGCAGAAATTAATGCTCCGTCTGTTAAAACCGCAGTATTTCATGCCGATCCACGGCGAATATCGGATGTTGAAAATGCACACCCGGCTTGCCAGGGACTGCGGCATTCCAGAGGAAAATTCCTTTGTGATGGAAAACGGTGAAGTGCTTGCTTTAACGAGAAAAAGTGCCTCCCCTCTCGGAAAAGTACCATCCGGATCTGTCTATGTCGATGGGAACGGCATTGGAGATATTGGAAATATCGTCCTGCGCGACCGCCGTATCCTATCCGAAGAAGGGCTGGTTGTAGTTGTCGTCAGCATTGACATGAAAAACTTTAAAGTCTCCGCCGGACCGGATATCATTTCCCGCGGGTTTGTGTATATGCGTGAATCCAGTGATCTCATTAATGATGCCCAGACAAAATTAACCAAGCATCTCGAGGAAGTGATGAAACGCAAAACCACCCAGTGGGCGGAAATCAAGAACGAAGTCATCGATCAGCTTTCTCCGTATTTGTATGAAAAAACAAAACGAAAGCCGATGATTCTTCCCATTATTATGGAAGTATAAAAAAAGGAGCTGTCCCTTGTCCGGGTCAGCTCCTTTTTCATGGTGAAAGAAAAAGCGCCTGCGAATGCAGGGATTATGTTTCGTCGATCCAGCGTGTTTCCAGCCGGTTAATATCGTCATCGGCGCCGATGACGATCAGAATATCCCCTTCCGCTATTTTTTCTTCCGGGCGGGGGGAAACACGGATATTTTCATCCCTTTTGACAGCGAGAATATTACAGCCGTATTTGGAACGCAGGTCAAGTCCTACAATTGTTTCCCCATCAATGGTCGGGCCCGCAGCCAGTTCCACAATACTGTACTCATCGGATAGTTCAAGATAGTCCAGCACGTTCTTTGATACGACGTTATGGGCAATCCGCACGCCGATATCCCGTTCCGGATGAATAATTTCATCGGCGCCGATCCGGCTCAACACCTTTTCATGATAATCGTTCTGCGCTTTTACTGTCACATGTTTAACGTTCATCTCAACAAGAATCAGTGTAGTCAGTATACTCGATTGAATATCATCTCCTATAGCAACAATGACATGGTCAAAATTCCGGATACCAAGTCCCCGGAGCGCTTTCTCATCTGTTGTATCCGCTATGACCGCCTGGGTTGCCAGCGAAGAAAATTCATTGACTTTATCCTCATCCTGATCGATCGCCAGAACTTCGCTTCCCTCTTCCACAAGAGATTTACATATACTTCCACCGAAACGACCGAGACCGATCACCGCAAATTGTTTTTTCATGATTCATCCTCCGAAAGTTCGTTCAATTTCTACAGCTTCTTATATTTTAAACGATGAATGGAGTCGGCGCAAAAACAGGTTCATGCTTTTTTACCAGCTCGTGTTAAGCAGCCGGTCGATCTTTTTTTTAAGAAGACGGATGCCGCTGTCTCCGGATTGTGTATGGAACAAAACTCCATCCGGACGAAACAGATAATAGGATGGAACGTATTCATTACGAAAAGCGTCGGACACCTTTCGATCCTGATCCACAAGCAGGGCGTGGGTGACACCGAGTGCCGCTGCTTTCTGCTTTACTTTATTTACATCCTTATCTTTTGCAGAACGGGGCATGTGCACCGACAGAATATCAAGGGTGGAGCGGTAATGGTGAAGCAGACGGTTTAATGACGGCATCGCGTTTGCACAGTGGCTGCAGCTAAGCGACCAGAAATGAACGAATATGGGATGGCCGTCAGTTCCTTCCCGGTTCGTCCATGATTCATTCAGCCAGATTTCATCTCCCGTGAAGCGGGGTAGTGTCAGTGTTCGTTTCATGGTGACCTCCTCCCTGTTTTTAGATTCTATTGTATTCTATTCCTGCCGTGGAGTTTCCGGCTGCCAATCGGCCGGACATGGTTTCCCGGTCTGCAGTGCTTCAAGCACCCGGAGCGTTTCATTGACATCCCTTCCAATACTGTCATGATGAACCAGACAGTACATTATAATTCCTTCAGGATTGATCATAAATAACGCTCTGGCGGCCGTTCCTTCTGTTTCCTGAAGCACCCCGTAAGCTTTGGAAATTTGATGACTTGTATCGGCAACAAGGGGAAATGAAAGTTCTCCTATTCCATTGTCACTGCGCGGTGTTTCCCTCCACGCTTTATGAACATACGTGGAGTCCGTGGAAATGCCGAGTATGTCTGCGTCAAGATCTTCAAAGTCTTCCATACGGTTATGAAGTGCCGTCAGTTCCGTTGGGCAGATAATGGAAAAATCCATCGGATAAAAAAACAGTACGATCCACCTGTTCTTGTTCAGAAATGACGAAAGGTCAACGGTACCTGTCGAATGATCCTGAAAAACAGCCCGCCCTGTAAATAACGGGGCCGGTGTATCGACAACATTCTGTCTGGTCATCATACTTGCTCCTTTCCTTACACTGTGGCTGAGATCTCTATGTTATCTTATACAGCTCGCGTCATTATGTTATAATCATTTTTATTGTCACCATATACAGTGTTTCGACAGAATTCTTACAGGGTACGGAAACAACGAATGACATATAAAAGGAGTTGACACGTTTTGGGAGAATTTCTGGACATATCCATGTTAATGAAAGGGACAGCCAAAATTTTATTATTGGTGATTGCCTTTTTTATTGTCCTTGCTGTTGGAAAGAAAATCATAAATCGCGCATTTTCCCGCATGCAGGAACAACGAAACATGCATCCAGGCCGGGTGCAGACCCTTATGAAGTTATCGATCAGCGTATTTTCCTACGTTTTGATTTTTATCTTCATCACAATACTTATCGGGATATTCGGTCTTAAAATAGCCCCTATTATCGCTGGTGCCGGAGTGATCGGTCTCGCTGTCGGTTTCGGAGCCCAGGGTCTTGTCAGCGATGTAGTCACCGGGTTTTTTATTCTGCTGGAAAAGCAGATCGACGTGGAAGATTACGTAACGGCAGGGGGAGTCGACGGCATTGTCGAAGAAGTAGGACTTCGTACCACCCAGCTCCGGGGCTTTGACGGCACCCTTCATTTTATTCCGAACCGCAATATCAGCAACGTCAATAATCATTCGCGCGGTAACATGCGTGCGATGATCGACATCGGCATATCCTACGACGATAATATTGATGAAGCAGTTCGGGTTCTTCAGGATGTGTGCGATCAACTGGCAGCTGAAGAACCTGCCATCAAGGAAGGTCCGGACGTTCTCGGGGTACAGGGAATCGGAGAATCGGATGTTGTAATCCGTATACTCGGCAAGACGGAAAATATGGAACAGTGGGGCATCGAGCGCAAGCTTCGTAAAGCCTGCAAAGAAGCACTTGATAAAAACGGAATTGATATACCGTATCCTCACCAGGTTTATCTGGATAAGCGTCAGGAGAAATAACAGTCCCACTTAAAAACCGCGGAAACGTTGTTTTGTTCCACGGTTGTCTTTTACTGCCGCCATTCTTCGTCCAGGAGGTTCTGATGCAGATGAACAGCTGTTTCATATCCTTGTGCGGCTGCGCAGACAAGTCCGGTAAAGGAATGTCCTGCATCTCCTATAACATAAAGTCCTTTCACGCTCGTTTGTCCGTGGCGATCCGTTTCATATTCATTTTTTTCATTGCGGTGGACCCCGAGGGAAGGAGGAAAGTCAAACGCCTGCTTTCTTCCGGTTCCCATCACAAATCCACCTGTCCTCCAAAATACATCACCGTTTTCTACACGTACATATTCCAATCTGCCGCTTTGGGATACACATTCACTTATCGGAGCTTCCATCACTTCAACATCATGATCCAACAGCTCCTGTTTCTGTTCGGACGAAAGCGGCGTCCCATTCGTAAATACCATAATATCTGTACTCCAGTTCTGAATTAAAGAAGCATAGCGGACGATACCTTCGCCGCTCCCAAACACGGCAAGCGGTTCATTTCGACGTTCCCAGCCGTCGCAGTAAGGACAGACAAATACACTTTTCCCGAAGACATTCTCCATTCCCTGAACAGCAGGCAGTGTCTCTTTTTTTCCGGTTGCTGCAATTACCCTTCTGCATTCAATCTGCCGGTGATCCGTCGTTTCGAGCCTAAAACCCTCACCTGCAGCTGCCAGATGACTTACTCTCGTTGTCCACTGCTGAACAGAAGAATAGCCGCTCAGTTCTTCTGCTGCTTTCTGCCGTATCATTTCCGGTGCTTCTCCGTCTCTTGTCAAAAATCCATGAGAGACTGCTGTCACCATATCGCGCGGCTTTCCATCATCCATAAGGATGACATCCCGTAATGCCCGGCCAAGAACCAGAGCCGCACTTCGTCCCGCCGGTCCGCCTCCGATCACTGCCACTTCTGTCCGCACCATGACGCTTATCTCCTTTTTATTCTTAGAGTGAATAGAAAAGGAGAGGATTATCCTTTTCTCCTGCAGAAAAAAGCTGCTCCCGGGAGGAGCAGCTTAAGATGAACGGGATAAGTAAGATATCATGTGGGAAACGGCCGGTGCGATGGCTTCTTCCTTTGGTTCCAGACGGGCGTCGTGAAGGCCGTACGGTGTGTCCACTCCGAGCCAGAACATGAAGCCGGGCACCTCTTCGAGAAAGTAACCGAAATCTTCCCCTGTCATTGCTTCTCGGCATTCGATGAGTTCCATGCTGCTATCCTGCCCGGTGAAGTGCATGAAGTCTTCGGTAAGTGCCGGATTATTGTTTACCTGGCAGTAGGCCGATCCCCAGTCGATGGAAATCCCGCAGTTAAAACTCGTTTCGATACCGGCAGTGATGGAACGGATCCGCTCTTTTACTTCTTTCATACTTTCCAGGGAAAGCGTACGGATCGTCCCTTCGAGCCTCGCCGTTTCTGCAATGATATTCTGTTTCGTTCCGCCGGATATCGTCCCGACAGTTACCACAGCAGCATCCACCGGATCGACATTGCGGGAGACAATCGTCTGAAGCTGAGTAACCAGATGCGATGCTGCTACGACCATGTCATTGGCGGTATGAGGCCTTGCGGCATGTCCGCCTTTTCCCTTCAGATCCATAAACAGTTCCGACGTATTGGCAAATAGAAGGCCGGGTTTTGTGGCAATCGTGCCTGTCTGGTATTCAGGAGCGATATGAAGAGCATACATTTCATCCGGTTTCCATTCCTGAAATGGCTGTGACCGAAGCATCGGCAGGGCTCCGCCCGGCCCTTCCTCAGCAGGCTGGAATAAAAACAATATGTTATTTTCCGGCTGATGTTCTGCAAAATGAGAAAGAATGCCGACCGCAATCGTCATATGCACATCATGTCCACACGCATGCATGTATCCCTCATGGGTCGACCGGAACGAATAGTTTGTCTGTTCATGCATCGGCAGACCGTCCATATCGGTGCGGTAAGCAATCGTTTTCGCCGGTTCCGCCCCTTCGACAAACACAAATATCCCGCTGCGCCATGGGCGCACAGTAAGGTGAGTCTGGGGCATGTCCTGTATTTTCTGAAGAAGCAGGCTCTGCGTTTTCCATTCTTCGAACCCCGGTTCCGGAATTTGATGCAGTTCTCTCCGCAACGTCAGCAGTTCCTCTTCTGTCATGCGTGGATGCCTCCCTTCGGGCAGGAAGAAAGTTCTTCTTCCAGTGCTCCCACAAATTTATCTATATCCTTCTTCTCCAGCGTCAGCGGCGGCAGCAGCCGGATAATCGTCTTCTGGGTCACATTGACCATGAACCCGCGCCGGAGCAGCTGCTGCTGGATACGCTGCACATCTTCCGGAAGCGCCTGCAGCCGGAGGCCGAGCATCATACCGTGGCCGCGGATTTCCCGAAGGACTCCGCCGCTTCTTACCTTCAGATACTCCAGGCTGTTCCATAAATACGCGGCCTGTTCTCTTCCTATTTCAAGTCCATCCTGCTCAAGCAGTACATCAAGTACTGCATTCCCGAGAGCGGCACTTAACGGATTCGGTCCGAAGGTAGTGCCGTGATCCCCCGGCTCAAACAAGGTATCGAGACCTTCCCCGGCAATGAAGCCGCCGAGCGGAAGGCCCCCGCCGATTCCTTTCGCAAAAAGCAGCAGATCCGGCGTAACATCCGTATGCTGATAGGCAAACAGTTCTCCGGTTCTCCCCATGCCGGTCTGAATCTCATCCAGACAGAACAGCACCTGATAACGCCGGCACAATGCAGCCGCCCCTTCGAGAAATTCCCGGGACAGCGGCATAATCCCGCCGGAACCAAGTACCGGTTCCATCAACAGAGCGGACGGCTTCTTTTCCTGAAAAAGGGCTTCCAGTGCTTCCAGATCTTCCGGAATCGTTTCATATACCGGATAATCCGCTGCTGGAAAATCCTGATATATGTTTTGCTGGCGTGTTAACTGTACGGTGCCGAGTGTCCGTCCGTGAAAACTGTTCTCGAGAACAACGATCCCATCCCCGGGAACGGTCTGTGTCTTTTTCCATTTATGAATCAGTTTCACGGCCCCTTCTGCGGCCTCCGCTCCGGAATTGGCAAAAAAGACCCTTCCCGGAAAGGTCTCTTCGACCAGCCTCCGCGCAAGCGTAATTGCCGGTGTATTCAGAAACACATTGGAAATGTGCAGAAACTGCCTCGACTGCTCCTCGAGCTTTTTCATCAGATGAGGATGGGAATGGCCTAATATATTAACGGCAAGTCCTGTAAATAAATCAAGGTAGCTGTTTCCCTCTTCATCATACAGGTAGTTCCCTTCTCCTTTCGCTACAGCAATGGGCAGGCGCTGATATGTATCCATCATATACTGCTTGTCCATGTTCATCCAGTTCATACCTATACGTCCCTTCTTTAGATGGAAGAATGCCCGGCCGAAAAACAGCGTTTCAGGCCGGGCAGGCATTGTCACATTATTCGTCTTCGTTTAAGCGGCGTAGTTCCTGTTTCATTTCCGTTTTTCCTTTTGTCTGATCATCAATTTCCTTGATCACACGGGCTGGTGTGCCGGCAACGACGGTATTCGGCGGTACATCTTCCGTTACTACCGCCCCTGCTGCAACAACAGAGCCTTCTCCAACCGTAACTCCTTCAAGAATCACGCAGTTTGCGCCGACGACAACGCCATCTTCCACAACGACCGGCTGAGCCGACGGCGGTTCAATAACACCGGCCAGGATGGATCCCGCACCGATATGGCAGTTGTTTCCGACTGTAGCCCGGCCGCCTAATGCAACATTCATATCGATCATCGTATTTTCACCGACAACGGAACCAATGTTAATAGTGGCTCCCATCATAATAACAGCGTTTTTGCCGATTTCCACCTGGTCACGGATGACAGCACCCGGTTCAATCCGTGCCGGGATATCTTTGAGATCCAGAAGAGGAATTGCACTGTTGCGTCGGTCATTTTCTACAATATAATCCTCGATTTTATCCGGGTTTTCTTCTATCCCTTTTTTAATATCTTTCCATTCTCCGAAAAGAATTCCTGTATTACCGGTGATAAACCGCTTCGTATCGTTGCCGAAGCCAATAGTTTCCAGGCCGTCCCCTTTAATATGTACTTTCACCGGGGTCGTTTTTTCACTCCCCGAAATAAAGGAAATAATTTCATTGGCATCCATCTGCTTCATATCACGCGCCTCCTCAAGTATTCTCTTTCATAGAGTATCATACGAAAAGGGCGAAAGAAACCATTCCATCTTATTTAATGCCTTATTCATCAAGGGGAAGCAGGCGCTTTTTTTGAATCCCCTTTCATGAAAAATCCCGGTTTACAGGGGGTTGAAAGATCGTTATACTGTTTAAGTCTGCAATTATTTACTTAAGTAAATAAAATGAGGTGCGCCATGGATACAAACGGATTGATTCACTTATTAAATCAGAAAGCACGAAGTTTTTCGAAAGACCTCAACGATCATGTTCAGCAGCACGGACTGTATGCCTCCCAATGGACGATTCTTTATGTCCTCCTGAAACAGGGGCCGATGACACAGACAGGTATCTGGAAATACCTTCAGGTCGAAGCACCGACGGTCACCCGTACACTGTCGAAAATGGAAGAAAACGGATGGGTCGCAAGACAATACGGCCGGGACCGGCGGGAACGCATTGTCTCCTTAACAGAAAAAGCTGAAGCAGACCTTCCGCTGGTGATTAAAAGCGTTGAACAGGTGGAGCAGCATTTTACAGGCTCCTTGACCCAAAAAGAGGCAGACCAGCTTTACACGCTGTTGCAGAAACTTGGAACGGAAGAAAGAAGGGATCATCATGACTCAGATTAAACAACCAATCTGGACAAAAGACTTTTTCAGTATTTCCATTGTTCATTTTATCGTATTTGTCATTTTTTACACACTGCTTACCACGCTTCCTCTCTATGTCATCTATGAGCTGGACGGCACCGAATCCCAGGGCGGTCTTGCCGTTACCGCAATGTTCATTACCGCCATTCTGGTCCGTCCGTTATCGGGTAAAATCATGGAACGGGTTGGGAAAAAGAAGATCCTGTTGATCTGTGTGGCTGTATTTACCCTTTCCACATACGGCTATATCCTGGTTGATCAGTTTCTTCCGCTCATGCTGCTGCGCGTGTTCCACGGTATTTCTTTTGGTATCCTGACGACGGCAACCTCAGCGATCGCTGCGGATGTCGTTCCTGAATCCCGCCGCGGTGAAGGTCTCGGCTACTTTACAATGTCGATGAATCTGGCAGTCGTTGCCGGGCCGTTTCTCGGACTGACCTTGACACAGTTCATGTCCTATTCCTTTTTGTTTGTGCTCTTAAGCATTATTATGAGCATCGGTGTGGTTTGCGCGTTTTTCGTGCATCCAACAGAAGATGCCCCGTCTGCCGAATCTTCCGGTCAGACGTTATCTCTTCACGATCTAATCGAAAAAAAAGCGCTCCCGATTGCCGCCGTCAGCAGTCTGGTGGCCTTTGCCTATTCGGGGGTCATTTCGTTTATTTCCGTCTATGCCGCCGACATGGGGATGGAAGCAGTATCCAGTTATTTTTTCCTTGTTTTTGCCCTCACCATGCTCAGCAGCCGTCCTTATCTCGGCCGGCTGTTTGACGAACGCGGATCGAAAATCGTCATCATGCCGTGCCTGTTTATCTTTGCCGCCGGTCTAGGCCTGCTCAGTTTGTCGTCTTCCGCTGTGTTGTTTCTGATTTCTGCCGGTCTCATCGGAATAGGCTACGGCACCCTGCTACCGTGTTTACTGTCTCTTGCTGTACAGGCGGCATCGCCGGAACGGAACAATTATGCTACCGCTACTTTTTTCATGATGTTTGATTCCGGTATCGCTGCCGGGTCATTTCTGCTCGGCATTGTCGTGTCCTACACCGGATTTTCCATCTTGTTTGCCGGATGTGCTGTATTTGTCATTCTGCTGTCCGTCGGATTTCATTTCCTCCTGCAGGAAAGAAGCCCTCAGCCGCGCACAGCCTGGAAGGAGCAGAAAGCCGGAACCTCGGGCAGATAACAGCCCGTGTTCCGGCTTTTCTTGCTAAAACTGCGCCGTTTCTGTCGATCCTTTCATCGCTGTCGTGGAAGATGCTCCTCCTGAAATGATCTGTGATACTTCATCAAAGTAGCCGGTGCCTACTTCTCTTTGATGACGGGTCGCAGTATAACCTTTAGCTTCACTTGCAAATTCCGCCTGCTGCATGTCAGAATAGGCAGCCATTCCCCGTCTGCTGTAACCATGAGCCAGTTCAAACATGCTGTGGTTGAGCGCATGGAAGCCGGCCAGCGTCACGAATTGGAACTTGTAGCCCATTTTTCCGAGTTCCGCCTGGAAATCTTCAATTGTCTGATCATCCAGGTTACCTTGCCAGTTAAAGGACGGAGAACAGTTATAAGCCAACATCTTGCCCGGGAACTTTTCGTGAATCGCATCTGCAAACCGCTGTGCCTGTTCCAGATCAGGGGTCGACGTTTCACACCAGATTAAATCAGCATATGGGGCGTAAGCGAGGCCTCTTGCAATGGCCTGATCCATTCCGGCAGTTGTGCGGTAAAAACCCTCTTCCGTGCGCTCTCCGGTAAGAAATGTATGATCATAAGGGTCGATATCACTTGTTACTAAATCAGCAGCATCTGCATCGGTTCTTGCAATTAATACCGTATCTGTACCGCTGACATCTGCAGCCAGCCGGGCGGATATCAGATTTTGAACCGCTGTCCGTGTCGGAAGGAGTACTTTTCCGCCAAGATGGCCGCATTTTTTCTCGGACGCAAGCTGATCTTCAAAATGAACCCCGGAGGCTCCTGCCTCAATCATGCTTTTCATTAATTCAAATACATTCAGTTGTCCCCCGAAACCAGCTTCGGCATCGGCAATAATGGGCGCGAAATAGTCGGTGCTTCCTTCTCCCTCCATATACTGAATCTGATCAGCCCGCTGCAGTGCCTGATTGATCCGTTTTACGACATTGGGCACACTGTTGGATGGATAGAGACTCTGATCCGGGTACATCTGCCCGGACAGATTCGCATCTGCCGCTACCTGCCATCCACTCAGATAAATCGCTTTCAATCCTGCTTTTACCTGCTGCACTGCCTGATTGCCTGTAAGTGCGCCGAGGGAGCGCACGAATGGCTCTGTCCGGAGCATATGCCACAATTTTTCCGCTCCGTGTTCTGCCAGAGTATGCTGCACCGGCATGGATCCCCGCAGCCGGATGACATCCTCCGCGCTGTAAGGCCTTTTAATCCCTTCCCACCTTGTTTCGTTTTCCCAGGTTTCACGCAATGTTTGAGCTTGTTCTTTCTCCATTATTCCCTCTCCTTTCTTTATAAACTGTTTTAATACAGTTTATGTTTTATGTTAATTATAATATAACAGTAATGTCTGTTATGCAATAGTTTTTATAAAATTTTCTGTTTTATAACAATTAGACATTAAAAAAACCGGCTTCTGCCGGTTTTTTACTCTTCATTTATTTCAAGCCAGATACAGGTGATCTTCTCTGACGTCTCTTCTGCTTTTTCTACAATAATTGTACCGTCTTCGTATTGATATTTTTCCGTCCATAATCCTTCCATCTCGTTAACCAACGTCTCATCCGGGGATCCAAGCTGCGCTTCTATATCTTCGGCTTCGAGCGGGGGATGCTGAACGGCGAAAGTCTGCGCCTTTTCTGTATCCGGAGAGAAGAAAAAGGTGCCGTTTTCATACCGGATAAACGGTGCTCCTTCAAAAGACCCTTCTTCCAGAGGTGTACCGGCTTCGTTCTCTATCGTCTCCCGTTTTTCCTCAAGAAGGGAAAACAGGGTAGTAACCGCTTCATCTTCAAACAGGCTGTTAAACTGATATACGCTCTCCTTTTTCTGATCCGTTACACTTTTCACGCCGGAGAGAGGCTGTTTTTCTTCCATGGGGTGGTCGTAGGTTTCAGCCGCCTGTCCAGCGCCTTTTTCCTGGATGTCTGATGATCCGCAGGCTGTAATCAGTATAGAGCAGGTGATAATGACGACTGTCGTTATGTTTTTCAACAGAGCCTCCTCCTTTCTTCTGTCATTCTTATTTCCCTTCTACCGCATTTTCACACCGCAAATGAAGAAGTTTCGTAAATTAATACCTTCGTCCCATACGTGAAACGAAAGAAGCTGCCCCGGTGGACAGCTTCTTTTATCATTCCATGGAATGTTCAATGAACAATGTGGTATGTTCAGCCAGATCAAGGTCAGTGATTTCAAATTCGTCCGTTTTTCCACCGTAGGTTTTGAAAGTCCGTACAATCGGCCGCTGCGGCAGTCCCCGGTGCTGCTGGACAACAACGCCTCCCTCTCCCGACGTCAGTTTCACCTGGCTCCCTGTCGGATAAAAAGCTATCGTTCTCATGAACTTCCATACCACGTTGTGGGAAAAATTATAATTCGTCAATCCAAGCAGCTTTTCACACGCTTCAAACGGCTGCAGAGGCCGGTTATTGTATGTACCATTTACCAGGTTGTCGTAATAATCCGCAACAGCCGTTATTCTGGCAAGCAGATGAATATCTTCCTCTTCCAGTCCTCTCGGTTCCCCGCTTCCGTCAATATGCTCATGATGGGCAAGTGCGATGTGAGAAGAAAGAGTGCTGATTTCCTTGTTTCGACGGAGAAAGTTAAACCCTTTCCACGTATGGTCATCTTCTTCTCCGGCTCGCGCGGGAAGAATCTTGCCGATATCATGCAGCAAAGCTCCGACAGCAAGCTCCTGCAGCTTCTCCTGGTCCAGGTTCATTTTTATTCCTGTCAAAACAGCCATCATACATACATTCAGAGAGTGGGAATAAAGGGCATTATCTTCGGTCCGGATATCTGTCAGATTCAGTAGAATATCTTTATTGGCCATGATTTCTTCAAGCAGCGAGGAAACTGTTTTATAAATTTTTTTCGTATCCAGATCGCCGCCGTGCTGCACATACTGAAACGATTCGGAAAGAACCGAGGTGGCTGCCCGTTTCGTTCTTTCCGTGATCACCTCTTCTACGGTAATGTCACTCAGCTGTTCATCTTCGAGAAACACAGCCTGTACACCCATCTGGTGAAGCCTTGAAATCATTCCTACAGTCAAGGGAATCCCGGCATTCAACAAGATTCGCCCGTCGGAAGCATAAATATGCTTAGCCAGCTTATCCCCCTGCTCTATATTCTCGATTAATGTGTAACGCATGTCCGATCACCTTTCATTCATGAAAGCCTTTGTTCTATTATATCGGAGGGAAAAGAAGATGTAACCACCCCCACTAGGAAAGGAACCTTTTTCCCATAAGAAAACAGTTCTTTTGAGAAAAGGCGTACCTATTCTTTGGAATGCGGATACTCCCATCCTTCCGGTATTTTCTCCATGTACAGAGACCGTGATGGAAAAGCCGGGTTCACTCCTTCTTCTTCAAGAATCCGGATGACGGTGAGATTAATCTCCTCTTTCACTTTGTACCATTCAACCCAGGCGGTCGTTTTCGTAAAGAAATAAAGATAAATATCATAGGAAGAATCATTCAGTTCACTGAACCGCACGAGAATTAATTCATTATCCACTTCATCATGGTCCCGCAGCATCTGATCAATCCGGGATACGACCTTTTCCAATTTATCAGGGGGTGTCGCGTATTCCACACCTACCGTAAATGTAATCCGGCGAACATGCATCTCCGACCAGTTCGTAATCGCCTCATTAGCCAGAACCTTATTGGGAACCGTAACGAGCGAATCCGCAAAGGTGCGTACCTCCGTGCTCCGAAAGCTGATATCTTCCACAAGCCCTTCCACCGTTGGCGTTTCAATCCAGTCTCCATTTTTGAACGGCCGTTCGGTGACGATAATCACGCCACCGAGAAAATTGCTCAACGTTTCCTGGGCAGCGAGTGCCACCGCCAGACCGCCGAGACCAAGTCCTGCAACGAGACCGTTAATATTGTAACCCCATTCATAGGCCACCAACGTTATCGTCAGGAGGACGATGGCAAACCGGGTCAACTTCGACATAAATGGAATGATCATACTGTCCGAACCGTCTTCTATTTTATGGGAAAAACGATGGAACAGGCTCGAACTCGTCGATGAAAAATTGAACAGTCCCCAACCGATCACCACGATCACAATGGAACGGTAAATCGTGTTAATGACATTCATCGGATCGGGCGGGATCGGCAGGTACAACACCGCCAGGTAGATACCGAGCACTCCAATAAAAAAACGCACCGGTTTTTCAAACGACGTCAGCATGTTGGTAAAAAAGGAAGTCGGCGACTTTTTCGCAAACCTCATGATGATTTTAAAAATGTATCTGGTGAATACTTTACGAAATACGAATACCACGAGAAAGATGAGACAGGCAACGCCGATCTCCTGCCAGGGCAGCCCAAGCACAGCATCCCGCCATTGATAGATCACATCCATCACTACATCCATCGTTTTCCCTCCATATGTAACTCCCGATTCCGTCTCTCCGGTTGATGGCTTATTCTGTCATGAGACTTCCCTGCTTCATCAGGACAAACGGCTTTCGGAGTTGTCCATGATCCAGTATTTCAAGACAATTCAGCGGCGCACCGTCATAAAAAAGTCCATATCTTTTCGATATTCGACATTTTAGACGGTTTCTACCTTTATTCTGTCCATGATATTACCGTACTGGACACTCCCAGAGGGGATGTGTCCCTTATCTGGCTTCCACAGTACCCCATGGACAAAACAGAAGGGCAGTATACAGCATAGCATACTCCTTTTCCTTTCATCATGCATATGTCTTATTCTACTAAAAAGCACGCGTCTGTGTATATCCTTTGCTCCCATGACACACCCTACACAAAAAAGAAAGGAGGGGGCCGATGTCCTCCAAAAACCGGAAAGGCCCGAAGCAGCAGGAGAAACCAGATCTGCCGCAGCCGCCGAAACAACCGTACGGTGAACCAATGGACGGATCCCATAAAGTGAAAAACCAGAACCACACCCGACAGAAAAAGAATGCTTCCCATGATATGTGAATATATGTAAAGAACCCAAAAACGGCATGAAGAAAACATTCCACGACGAGGCAGCCTGGTACAAAAGACTGCACTCTTCGTGGAATACTTATTATTCACACTTATTTAGCCGAATGAATCTTTTACATAAAAGCGCTTTATTCCACACGGCTCCCCAACCGGTCTCAACAGAAATGTCTTTATACGGGGCACTTAGTTCTTCGTAAAATTTTTCATAGGATTCAAAATCATTTTTATACATTTTGGATTAATGCACCTGAAATATGGGATGAATCGAAAAGAGGTAGAGGGGTAGTTATTGCCATTATTGACTCTGGGTGCGACGAAGATCACCCTGATTTAAATTCTAATATTATTAGTGGTTTCAATTTTATAGATGGTCAGGATAAAACAGATTTTCATGATAGTTTAGGTCATGGTACTCACGTAGCCGGGATTATATCGGCTAACCTCCATGGCTGCCCCGCATGTATCTGGAGGGCTGGCATTACTATTACATTTTTATACGTTTGAGACTATTAAAACGTTCATCATTAATCGAAGAAACTCAAATAAGCACCCAACGTTCTTTGACGTTATAAAGACATCTGAAAAATTAAAGCTAGAACACAAGAAATACTTTTAAGAGATGATTCATGTCACCTTTTTTCTAATAACCTTAATTAAAGTAAAAATCAAACTGGTTAAGATTCCGCAGCCTGTGGTCATCATAATTCCAAGTGTTTGCCAACCTCCAACAAAGAAGATGCCATAAATAATGATAAGTGCTCCAATTAAAATGGTAACAATATCAGGGAAATAACGTCCCTTGTTTTTAAAAATACAGGAAAGACTAAAATATATAATGATGGCTCCTACCATACCGATTATTATTACTGAAAACCAACCTTCTGTCACCTCATTTAATCTGTTCATGTTAAATACCTCCAAATAATCGGGCGTTCCTTTTGATATTAATGGCAACATATCCTTCAAACCCAGCATTTTCACTGAGTTGGCATAATGCGGCAAGAATGGAAGGGGTGACAGACAGAATGCTTTCTTCTTTTCGATGGTAAGATGCGTTCTCTAAATACTCCACTAAAAGAAACCCTTCATCATATTTTTTTATTACTGCATTCTCCTTGATTTTTATCTGGTGATTCCATTTTATTCCCTTTCCTTTTTTCATACATCTTTCTACCCGTTTCCATCACCGGTCCAGGGTTCTGCTCCGACGACATGGAGACTTTGATGACTTAATGAAACTTCAATGTTACCGGATTCATAGGTGCTGTACAGTTCAACGTCTGTCTCCCGCAGTGTCTTTACTACATCTGCAGAAGGATGGCCGTAGTCGTTTTCACCATAAGAAAGAATGGCTATTTCCGGATGTACAGCTTCCACAAATGCAGCACTTGTAGACGTTTGTGCGCCATGGTGGCCAATCTTCAATACGTCGGCTTCCACGTCATATTCATCCATCATTTCTACTTCATTTTCAACCGTAGCATCGCCGGCAAGTAACACTTCGGTTTCTCCATACGTGAAATGAAGGACAATCGAGGACTCATTCATCAGTTCGCTTTCATTATATCCATTCAGTATTTGTACTTCAGCGGTTTGTGTGTCCAGGTATTCCCCTTCTTCCGCCTTCACAACATGAATGCCCTGTTCCTCGATCACTTCCAGGTACTCCTGATACGTTTTTGTGGTATGTTCTTTCCCGCTGTCGAGAACATTTTCGACTTCCACTTCCTTCAGTATTTCAATTAACCCACCAATATGATCGACATCGGGGTGTGTTGCAACCATCCATTCCAGGCTGTCGATGTTTTCTTCTTCCAGATAGTCCATGATTTCTTCTTCCGATCCATGCATGCCCCCATCAATAAGGAGATTCCCTCCCCCTCCGTCCGGTTCAACGAGGATGCTGTCTCCCTGTCCTACATCCAGGAAATGCATATTCAGGTTTTCCGTTTTCTCTTCCGCAGAAATCATCGGCGTACACATGCATCCCATGAGCACGGTCGACACTATGTGCTTCTTGAATGTCATCATCGTCCCTCCCGGTAATTGTCAGCCTTATCTTTCCACAGAATAGAAAAAAATTGAGTCCTGAATTTTTTTCAGCTTAAAATTACGGCTTCACCCCCTACATGATAAGCCACATTTACAGGGCTGTTATCATAAATGGCTTCGACTGCTTCCTGAGGAAGGGGGACTTCTTGATGATTAGTCCATCAATTGTTAACTCCTTTAATCTCCTTCTTATAAAAAAGGTTTCGATTATCTTGTTTTGATAATCGAAACCTTTTTTTATTTATGATATAGTTACCTATTCGATCGTTCCCGTACCTTCTTCTAATTCACTCATATCAACAGCATTATCAATCGCCTCTTGGGGAATTTCTATATCATCAATGTCATTAAATTGAGAAAGGGTAAAAGAAGCAGATTGAGAGAAGCTCATTGTCTCTCCTCCTTCTTCCACATCCATGTCAATATCGATATCCATGTCTTCCGTAAAGAAAGTGTCTTTGTTAATAGATACTACATAATTCAACGTTTCAATATTCATGGCCTCCATCATCTGCTCAACTTCGCTTGCTTGTGCCTCCGTGTTTGTTCCCATTGTTGCAAACTCTTTTCCTATCTCTAACAAATCATCTCCAGAACCGTCTACGCTCAACACGTAACGATCTTCTTCCTCTTCCACTGAAATGTTTTCTGAGCTTTGTTTCATTAGTTCCAACTGTTCTTCCGTTGACACTTCCGTCGTTTGTGTTAATTGGTCTATTCCTGTATAGTCTGCCCCGGCTTTTAACCATTGGTCCTCTTCAGCCATATACATATAAAATGTTCCATCTTCATCTACATATTGTTCCATACTCATTTTTCCAGCTCCCATTGGATTTGGAGCATTTACTTCTTGATAAATCTTGTATGGATCTTCACTTATATCCGAAGATACTTCGAAATCCATTGGAATTTCTTCTTCCCCGGCTGTGATCGTTTGTTCCATATTCCCTTCCATGTGATAACTGTTCATGTCGTTCATCGCATCAGTCGACTTCGTAATAATCTCATCAACAGACAACTCTTCTTCCGGAGCTTCCTCTTCATTGGTTTCATTTTCAGAATCAGATTCCTCTGTTTCCCCTGTTTCTTCAGGCTGCTCTGCCCCTGCATTCTCTTCTGCTTCGTTTTCCCCGCAAGCGGTTAATACCCATGTACAAGCGCATGCTGCTAAAACCCACTTTAACTTTTTCATCTCTATTCCCCCTATAACATATTTGCACCATTTTTGTTTTTATTTGTTATGTAAATAACGGTACGTTCATGAAAAATTATCCAAAACTGATTCTATCCTTCTACACAAACCTTGTAAATCCGACAAAGGTTCCGCGATAATGGACCTGTATTCTCCAAAAAACTTTATTACTTTAACATTACATGATAAAAGGTACATATAATTTAATCCAAAAAATTCTTTTTTTTATAATTTATGTGTAGTACTATAATATTTGTTGAAAGGAGTGGGATGATGAATTACGTGTACATAATTATTGGTATAGCCTCGTTTATAGGCATGTATTTATTTGTAGATTTCCTTATATCGTTACATGACATTTTTATTTTTTTCCACTTATTTTATTAATATGGTATATCGTTTCTACAGTGATTAATTCTTCAAAGAAACGTAAAGATGAGGAAATAGAATCTTCTAAAGATGGAGAAGTTGCTGCGACAAAGAGTGAGGTGAAAGGAATTGGTGGTTGGTTAATAATAGTAATTACAGTCCTGGGCATTGGTCTAATATTTTCATTCTTTATAGCCATTACAGATGGGGAAGTTATTTTGAATCCTGTAATGTGGCAGGAAATATCACAGCCTGATGGATCATTATACCATCCACTTCATGGACCGCTTATCATTTTTGAATTGATATTTCACATCGTTTTGGTCGTATTCACTATTGTCCTATTAATACTACTGTTTATGAAAAAAAAGATATTTCCCCCACTAATGATAATATTTCTGTTAAGCCGCTTCATCATTGGAGCAATTTTAGCTTTTGCTTCCTATAACGTGTTAACAACTATTCCTTATTTTGAAATGAACGAAATAAAAACCGACTTGTATTCTTCCCTTGCAGGAGCAATAATAGGTTGTGCCATTTGGGTACCTTATTTTTTCGTATCTCAAAGAGTAAAAAATACTTTCGTCCAATAATATAAGGGAGATCATTGGATAGGTTACACTTCGTTGGACAGATATCAATGAAGGTCACAGCAAATAAAAACGGAGATCAATATAATCACCAAACGAGTACGGAAGAGCTTTTCGAAAGCATTTAAAGAACAATTCGTCCGCTACCTGGAGGCAAAGAGGCATCCGCTGCAGGCGGACGTTTTCCGCGGGCAGCGCCGCCCTCTGCTCCTGTCTTCGTCTCTTTTGGAAAAGGGGGCTGCGACAACACAAAGAAACCTTTGGGGTTTCCATAGGTGAACACGACACTAATCGGTAGGAAAGCCTGAGACAATAGAGAGTGTGTTGTCTGCTTTACGTTGGGGTGTACCGATGGAATAAACGGATGAAACAGGCTTTCCATGGATGACCGCGGAATATGGATAGATACTGCCCTCGCGCATGGCGGACCATACGTCCGGCAAATAAGCCGGCTATCAATTGAACAGTTCGGCACCATCCTTGCTGAACTGTTCAATTCTTTTCCATACTGTTCAACTTTATTTCAAGCCACCATAGGTTTGATCCGGCCAAATAAAGTATCTAACTTGATTTAAATTTATAGTAGTTTTATTCATTTTTTATCTTTTGTAAACCGAGCCTTCATATTTTGAGCGCTATCTTCAAGTAAAACATAAACAACAGGTAAGAACATCAACGTAATAAAAATGGAGAATGAAAGACCAAAGATAAGCGCAATGGCCATCGGCTGTTGATACTGTCCAGCGTGACCTGTTGTAATCGCCAATGGAATCATGGCTGAAACCGTAGTAATAAACGTAATAAAGATAGGCCGGTACCTTTCCTTACACGCCTGTTTCATCGCATCATATCGTTCCATTCCAGCAATACGAAGCTGTTTCATTCGGTCAATAAGCAAAATTCCATTGTTCACAACAATTCCGATCAAGATCAACATTCCCATTGCGGAGAGCAGGTTAAGGTCTGTTTGAGTAACAAATAAACCAGCTAATACCCCAGTGAGTGTCAACGGGATCACGCTCATGACAACGAACGGATGAATCAAGCTATTAAACTGGATGGACATAATCGCAAAGACAAGGAGTAACGCTGATAGTAATACTACATACATTTCTTGTGAAGTTGTCTCCTGATCGGCAATTTGTCCACCAACTTCTACGGAGTACCCTGGTTCAACCATATAATTGTTAACGACTTGATAAATATCGTCACTAACCTCACTGAGGTCTCGACCATCCACATCCCCAAGTAGTTGAATAACTCTTTCTCCATCTTCATGGGCTATCTCATTTGGCGAAAGTGCTTCTTCGAATGTAATGTAATCACTTAGCGGCTTTTCCCCATTATTTGTGTTGATCTTTACTTCTTCAAGGGAAGCAGCGTCTTGAATATCGTTTCCATAAGACAGCATAACAGGTATTGAAAAACCTTCTGCCTTGATAGCGCCCGTTTCTCTCGTTGTGGACAAAAGGGTTAATTCATCTTTAATATCCGTAGGGGTCAACCCATCCATGGCGGCACTTGAACGATCAACAACAATCCGTTGTTCATCACGACTGTTTTCAAAAGTACTAGTAATACCTTGTATCCCGGGAATATCAGCCAATTCAGTACCCAAACCATCTGCCAATCCCCGAAGCTCATCTAAATTATCACCCTTGATTGATATTTGAATGGGATATGTCACAGATCCAGAAGCGGTAATAGGGTACTCTTTAGACATCTCTTGTAACTGGGCATGAATCACTGAATTTATTTCGTCTTGTGAAATCGTTGCTTGTTCTTCAGGCGTCATCTTGACATAAAGATACATTTGGTTTTGTCCTGAGTTACGGATGTTGTACCCTTCAACATCTTCCATTTCTGAAAGGAAATGAGACATCCTTGCCGCTACCCTCTCACGATCTTCATGGGTTGTTTGTTGCTCAAGACCAACATAAAATTCAGCTTGACGGTCATAAAAATCAGGCAAAACAGTGACAGGCGTAAAAAATGTCAAAGATAGAGAGGCCAGAAATACCAGAAAAAACAGAAGCACGATTCCCACTTTTCTTCTTGTCTTTTTACCCATCCAGTCAATGTAGCGATCGATCCTTGCAAAAAAGGCAGATGGCTTAGAAGATTCCTTCTTTTGATTGACTTTCAACCACTTTTCAGACATCACAGGAATAAAGGTAAAGCAAATAATGAGTGCAGAGAGCTGACTAAAGACGATAACCGCTGCAATCACCTTCGCAAACTCCCCCACCTGTCCGCTGATGAGGCCGATAGGTAAAAAAACCATAATCGTTGTGAGGGTTGAAGCAATGACTGGGGTAAAAACTTCTTTGGTCCCTTGTATGGTGGCTTCCCTATCATCAAGTCCCCTTTCCTTTTTCTTATAGATGGATTCCATAATGACGATAGAAGAGTCAACAACCATACCTAATCCAATTCCAATACCCAGCAAGCTGATTAAGTTGATACTAAAATCAAACAAAGCCATCAGCAAAAACGTCATGAGAACCGTAACAGGAATAGATATAGCCATGATGACTGTTGCTGCCGCATTTCTCAGAAACAAAAAGAGGACAAGAACAACGAGGAAACCTCCAATCAGGACATTTGTTTGCAAATTGCCGATGGAACTTTCTACAAAGTCTGATTGAACGATTGTTTCATCCAATACAAATCCATCTATATTTCCTTCTTGTTCAATTGCTTTTAATTCAGATCTGACAGCTTGAGTCAACCCCGCTTGCGTGGCTTCATTTGTTCTACCTACAGACACCCACACATAATTGTTATCTCCATCACGCCATAGTTCTTGATTATTTCTGCTTTCATCAACTTTAATATCTGCAATGGTGCTTAGATGCACAACACCGTTCTCAGAAGGAATGAGAAGGTTTTCGATTTCCTCCATATCCTGTAAACTTGTATTCCATGTTAATAAAGGGGTACCTTCTTCTGCATTGGAGCGACCAATCGAAACATTGCTATTTTGCTGCTGTAACACATTCTCTACTTCATCATACGTTACACCCGCCTGATTCATCTGTTCAGGTTCTAGTTGAACCATGACGGTCCTTTCCATTTGACCAACCACTCTCACTTCTTTAACTTCCTGGAGAGATTCCAATCGCGGTTTTAATGTCGTTTCTGCAAAGGTAGTCATGGTTCCCATATCTCCATCATATAAATCCATGTAAAATTCATAGCGCTGTGCAGATGTATTACGAGAAATTTCTATATCTTGAGCAGTCGAGATACTTCCTTCCACATCACCTACCGCATTCTTTAGCTGCTCATAAGCTTCATCCCCAACCTCTTCTTGAAGGGTAACTGTAATTGAGCTTAAGCCATCAGTTGAAACAGATTCATATCCTTGAATGCCTTCTACATTGGAAAGCGCCTCTTCAATTGGATATGTTACATTTTCCTCCATATCTAAAGCAGGTACATTGGAAGCTTCAGCTGATACCGTCACCGTGTCATGAGTCACCTCTGGATAAAACTGATTTTCCAATGTATCCATGAACATCATACTTACCACAATCATTCCAATGATGGCGTAGGCAACAATAAACTTTCTCTTCAACAAAACCTTAAGCAAATTCATATTATCCCTTCTTTCAAAAATATTTTAATTCGTGTAAAAATTTTACTTTACATACAAACATTTTACACGGCGGGAGTATTTAATACAATTATATTTTTCAAATATATATATATTTGACTAAAATATATAATGGTGATACTATGTAGCTATGGACAGAATGACAGCAATCAAAGGCAGTCTAGAAATATGTGTACTCAGTATTCTTTATAAGGAACGCAGTTACGGTTATGAAATTATGAAAGAGCTTGAGAAATTCAACATTAAATTGAAAGGAGTAGGTAGCATATACCCCATCCTTACGAGGATTAAAGAAAAAAAACTTGTCAATGTAAAAAAAGAGTTCGCTGAAGATGAAAGACCTCGTATTTATTATGAGATAAACGAAACAGGAATTGCTTTTTTAAAGAATGAAATGCAAGAATGGTACGCTATTCAACACGACATTGACTCCCTAATGACTCACCATGCAAAGGATCTTAAGGAGGATAATTAAAAGATGAAAGAAGAATTACTGCCTTACGAAAGCCGATATGTTAATGAGATTATGGACATACTCAAATCAAGTGGAGTGAAACCCTCTTACCGGGAAGATGCTAAAGAACAGTTAGTTGAACATCTTCATGAAGCACGACTGAATAATGAGGATTTTAAAGAAACTCTTGGAACACCTGAACATTTTGCTCTACACTTTATGGATACAGCTGTCACACAGGAAGAACAAGAAGTCACTAAAATGAATATTAAAGAAGCCAAGCACCAATCAAAACGATATTTTTCATTAAAAGGACCTTTGTTTTTTTTGGTTTTGGCAAGCATCTTCTATTTGGGGCTGCAATTCTCAACCGTCTTAATTTTCACACCGGTTCTTGCACCAGGTTATGGAGCATCTTTTCATCTATTTGTCATCTCAGACTTCCTCTGGTGGAATATTCTTGTCTCAGCCATTAACGTCTGCATTGCATTAGCGTTAAGTGCCATGACCATGTACCTATTAGGAAAGCGTTACCGTCTATGTTAAAAGGAGGAAGAGCTTATAAGCTTTCCTCCCCTTTGCATGTGTGTTTTAATTACGTTTCATCATGTTGCTATATACACCTTCTGTATCAATTTGAGCTCGTTGTAGAGTATCGCTGTAATCAATGTAAATACTTTTCCATTCGCTAAAAGTATCTAGTGCCGCTTGCCCCGCTTCTCTTAATCCATTTCCCGTGTCTTTTGTCCCTCCAAATGGTAACTGGATCTCAGCGCCAGAGGTTCCGTGATTGACATACACAATACCTGTATCAAGATCTTTTATCCCTTTAAATGCCCTGTTTACATCCTTAGTGAACAAGGCTGTAGACAATCCATATCTTCCTGAATTATTGATCTGTATTGCATGTGCTGCATCTTGTGCCTTGATTACTGAAAGAACTGGACCAAATATTTCATCATTGGCAAATTTACTATCGGGAGTTACTGGACCTACAATTGTAGGTTGGAAAAAATGACCTACTTTGTTTTCGTACCTCTCTCCCCCGTAGAGAATATCCAAACCGTGTTCTCTTGCCCAATCCATATAGGATTCCATCCGTTCTACAGCTTTTTCGTTAATTAATGGGCCAACATCAATTCCTTCAAGGCTTCCCTCTCCTACCTTCAGCTCGGCTGCTTTATTTAATAATCTTTCAACAAAGTCGTCATAGATCGCCTCTTCTACAATAACCCGACTTGCGGATGTACATCGCTGACCGCTTGTACCAAAGGCTGCCCAAATCACTCCCTCTGCAGCTAATTCAAGGTTGGCATCCCTAAAGACAATGATGGCATTTTTACCACCAAGCTCTAATGAAACTCGCTTTAAATTCCTGGCTGCATGCTCATAAACTCGCCGTCCGGAATCAGTAGAACCTGTAAAAGACAGATGTTTCACTTTAGCATCTTCTACAAGCGCTTCTCCCACTTTTCCATCACCTAAGACGAGATTAAAAACCCCAGGTGGCAGTCCACTGTCTTCAAAGCATCGAACAAACTCAGCAGCGATTGCAGAGGCTTCAGGAGAAGGCTTCCACACAACTGTATTACCGAGAATTAAAGAAGGGAGGATCTTCCACGAAGGGACGGCAACCGGAAAGTTAAATGCACTAATTGCACCAATCACACCCACTGGTTCACGAACTGACATGGTCCATTTGTTTGGCAATTCCGAGGGGATAGTATGCCCAAACATTCGTCTGCCTTCCCCACCCATGTAATAAGCCATATCAATCGCTTCTTGCACTTCACCTTCCGCTTCAACGGTTGTTTTACCGATTTCTTTTGTAATTAGGTTAGCTAACGCGCTTTTTCTATCTTTTAAGATTTCTCCTATTTGAAATAAAATTTCGCCTCTTTTAGGAGATGGTATATTTCTCCATAAGTGAAAAGCCTGATCAGCGTGTTCAACCACTGTTGCCACATCAGCTGCAGTGGAAGTAGTTAGTGTTGATACAACTTGTAAATTCGCCGGATTTCGATTTTCAATTATCTGATTTCCACTACCTTCAATCCATTGATCTCTTACAAAATTTTTGCAATGATATACCATTATTACCCCCTAGATCCAACTAATTGATTTGAGTGATATTTGTTTATAACTTCTATAACACTTTCCTCAATAATATCAAGCGCTTCAGCCAGTTCTTCTTCTGAAATAACAAGTGGAACCAAAAATCGTAGGACATTATTGTAAAGACCAGCTTTAAAAAGGATAACGCCTTTTTGCATACATTTTTGGACAATTTCTAAAGTTTCTTTTTCTGCTGGTTCCAAAGTTTCTTGATTACGAACAAGCTCAAAGGCCAGCATCGCACCGACTCCCCTGAATTCTCCATTTTCAACAGGGATGGATTTCTTGCGAAGATTGTCAACTTTTCCCCTAATCTGATTCCCTATCGCTTTTGCGCGTTCCCCTAACTGTTCCTCTTCATAAATATCCAGCACAGCTAAACCTGCCTCACAAGCAATTGGGTTTCCAACAAACGTTCCACCAACAGCCCCGTCCCCTGCACTATCCATAATACTAGCTTTACCAATGACAGCTGAAAGCGGTAATCCTGCTGCAATTGATTTGCCTAAGGTAACGATATCAGGTTCTATACAAAAATAATCAGAAGCAAGGAACTCTCCAGTTCGACCAAAGCCGGTTTGAACTTCATCCACAATAAACACGATTCCATTTTTATTGCAGATTTTCTGCACTTCCCTTAAATAATCATAGGGTGGTGTAATAAATCCAGACTCTCCTTGAATCGGTTCAATGACCAGCGCAGCAACTTCATTTGGTGAAACTTGTGTCAAGAACAAGTTTTTAAGTGACTCAAGAGATTGTTTTAATACTTCTTGTGGATCACTGGTACCCGGCCAGCGATACACGTTAGGATAAGGAACCCGGTAAATGTCATTAAAAAAAGGACCCATGCTTTCTTTGTAAGGTTTCACTTTACTAGTAAGAGACAAAGAAAGCATGGTTCTTCCATGAAAGCAACCATCAAAACAAATGACACCCCTTTTACCGGTAGCTTTACGAGCGATTTTAATCGCATTTTCAACAGCTTCTGTTCCTGAGTTGAAAAAGGCAACTTTATTGTTTTCTTCTCCTGGAACAACTTTGCTTAATCGATCCGCCAAGTTAATATATGACTCATATGGAAACACTGTAAAATCGGTATGAGTAAACCTTAAAGCTTCCTTTCTAATTGCCTCAACAACTTTTGGGTGACTATGTCCTACATTTAAGGATCCTACTCCTCCAGCTAAATCAAGAAAAGAATTACCATCAACATCCCAAATTCTAGCACCCTTAGCATAATCCACTATAGATGGGACAAGATTGCCAAAAGCTCGCGCAACTCCTTCCTTCTTCTCTAAAATTTTATTGGAGTTAGGTCCAGGCAGCTCCGTTTTAATGTTTGCAAACGTCATATTATCTCTCCTTAAATTGAACTGAAATCGAAAATGTTAAGCTCGCCGTTGCAATCTTCACATCATTTACCCAAGCAGAGGAATTTACGATACCACCGTTTCCAGTTTTTCTAACCAAATCAGTTTCAATCCTAATTTGATCTCCGGGATAGGCAGGTTGTAAAAATCTACTCTTTACCCCTGCTAACATATATTTCTGTCCATCTTTGTCTTTGGAGCTCATTTTACTCAGTAATATCGCTGATTGAGCCATCGCCTCCGTTATGAGAACACCTGGGAAAACAGCTTCTTCAGGAAAGTGTCCTTGAAATAAGGACTCATTTCCGGTTAGATTCTTTATGCATGTAACAGATTTCTCATGCTCAAAATCAATCACTTTATCAATAAAGATAAATGGATATTTCTGTGGAAGCAGTTCTTTCACTTGGTTATAATTTAAGTTCATGGCTCCCCCCTTACATGCTTTTAACCATTAATGTACTGATCTCACCAGAATAGTTTTGGGAAGTAAGTAAAACTTGCTCTATTTTCCTGGATTTAGAAAATGCTCCTTCCTGCCTTTGAGAAACAGAAGACTCTTGAAACTGCATTTCTTTAACACCTAAAGGAACACGTTGTTTTCTTAATGTTCCTAACGCCGTAATAAGTTGAAATAGACCACTTGCCCCAAATGATTCACCAATCATTTTTTTCACCGGAAATAAAGCAATACCCTCGTCATTAAACAAGTCCAGTAAGACATCTTCTTCCACTCCGTCAAGTTCAGCACAGCCATTCGCTCCTGATACTATTAGATCGATATCCTCTGGCAACACTTCTTCATACGAAAGCCCTCGTTTAATAGTATTTTTAAAAACATTAAACCTATGATCTTTTTTTCGGTTTAAAGAAAATCCACTTTCCCAACCTTTAATTTCTCCATATGTCGTTGCCCCTCTATTTTCTGCAGTCGACTGTTTTTCTAAAACGACAACACCAGCACCTTCACTTGCTAAGATCCCTGGAGAACCTTTTGAAAAAGGGACCCCTTGTATAGACGAGTACGCCGGAGGTAAAAGGCCAGATTGTTCATAAAACCAAATAATTTGCTCGTCCAGTTGCTCCCCGCCCCCTACTATCACATAATCCGCTCTTCCTTTATTTAAAAGATTCAGAGCATAACCCAGAGCATCGATACCGGCACTTTGACCTGTCGAGATTGTCGTGTTACTTGCCTTTGCTCCAAAACGAATTCCCATTTGTCCTGCTGGTGAATTTGCCAGTGCATTAGGTGCTTGCATAGGACTAACAAACTTTGGACCTTTTGTAAGGACGGTTAAGTCATACTCCACTGCTGATTTCATACTAGTAAAGTTACAACCGACGACGATTCCCATGTCATTTTCTACCGAAGTATTTTCCCATAGCAACGCATCTTCTAAAGCCAACCGCGTAGCAGCCATGAGGTATTTCGTCGCTGGCTCCATAAATTTAAGCCCTTTTTTCCCTAAGAGGTTCTCAGGGTTCCAGTTGTCTGAAACCCTTAAAACCTTTTGCTGAAGAATATCACCGTAGACTGGTGCCCCTTTCTCATCTATCACTAGATCCCAAAATTGTTCGACATCATCGCCAAACGGTGTGATATTTCCAATTCCCGTTACAACTACAGGATCTTTTTTATTCATGGCTGTACCTCCCCAGAATGATATTGCATACGTTGCCGCCAAAGGCAAAAGAATTGCTGATTGCATAACCCACAGAAGCAGGTTGACTTTTATTTGGTACAACATTTTGAATACACTCTGGATCAGGATCACTATAGTTCATTGTTGGAGGTCGTACTGAGTGGTAGATGGCAAGCGTACAACAGACAGACTCAACCCCACTTGCTGCACCCATGGTGTGACCAAGCATGGACTTAATTGAACTAATTGGAAGCTCATTTGCTTGGTCTTCGAAAACTCGTCTTATTGCAATCGACTCCGTATGATCGTTGGCTGCCGTTCCTGTTCCATGCGCATTCACATAAGAAATGTCACCTCGTGAAATATTCGCATCCACCAGCGCTTTTTCCATCGCATTTACAGCTCCTTCGCCTTCAGGATGCGGAGCTGTACGGTGGTAAGCATCACACGCTAAGCCGTATCCTTTTACCTCAGCGTAAATAGTGGCACCACGATTTACAGCATGTTCGTATTCTTCCAACAACAAGACACCAGAGCCTTCACTGACATTTATACCGTCTCGATTTTTATCGAACGGTCTAGAGGCTTGATCAGACAATGCTCCGAGGCGGTGAAACGTCGTATAAATAACACGTGACATAGCATCAGCTCCGCCTACAACCGCAACTTTAGCTTTTCCATCTTCTATTAAATCTTTCCCAAATCCAATTGCATAATTTCCTGCGGCGCACGCTGTTGGAATAACCATACATGATCCTTCACTCCCTATTTCTTCAGAAACGGCAGCCGGTATTATATTTAACGGATATTGGGGAATGTAAGAACCTTTCTCATATTTCTCATTATTTTCCATCGTAAAATCATGATGCTTCTCCAAAATCGAATTATTTCCCATTGTCGTCCCGATACAAACCGATGTGTCAGCAGCCACCTCCTCCATATTAACCTTTGAATCTCTTAAAGCCATTTTTGCAGCAGCTACAGCTAGCTGTGTAGTTCTTCCATATAAATTAGGATCGAGGTTTTCAAAGTAAAGTGTCGGATCAAAGTCTTTAACTTCTCCACCTATATTTACACTAAAGTCCTCGGTGTCAAAAGATTCAATAATTTGCTCATTGCCTTTTTTCCCATCACACAAATTTGCCCAAAACTCATCTGTTGAGCTACCAATGGGTGAAACGACACCCACTCCCGTCACAACTGCGCGTTTAGGCATGAGTAGTTTCCTCTTTTACTTTCAATAATTCTACGACTAATTCATAAACGTCGTTTAATGATTTAATACGCGGTATAAACTCCTCTTTAACTGTTATATTGTAGCTCTGCTCTATTTGAGCAATGATTTCAAGTGCCATCATGCTATCTACACCTAAATTACCTATAAAGTCATCTGAATCTTGAAAATCATCCTCTTCAATAATCTCAGCAATCATTTCTCTTAATTCTTCTTTTAGGTTTGTCATAGTTCTAACCTCCAATTTTTTAAGAACTAATTCCGCCGTCCATCACGACCACGCTTCCCGTCATGTAACCTGATTGAGGAGAGAGCATGAACTTTATAGTTCCTGAAATCTCTTCTAGTGTCCCTGGTCTGCCAAGCGGAATTTCACTCATTAATTCCTTTCGCTTTTCAGCATCCATGGAATACCACATATCCGTTTCAATAAACCCTGGGGCAATGGCATTTATCAAAATATTGTATTTAGCAACTTCTTTTGATAACGAGCGAACAAAACCAATCTGCGCAGCTTTTGCAGAGGCATAGTTGGTTTGACCAGGAATTCCTATCAGTCCACTGACTGAAGTAATGCAGACAATTCTTCCACGCTTTTGTTTCATCATTTCAAAGATTACGGACTTAGCCAGATTATATGTTCCATCCAAGTTTGTAGTAATAACGTCGTTCCAATCTTCTTCATTCATCATAAGAAGGGGAGCATCTTTTACAACACCAGCATTAATAACCACTGCGTCAAGGCCACCTAAGAATTCTTTGATTTCTTTCACAGAGTTCTTAGTCTCCATCAGAGACCTTGCATTGGATTGAAACCCTTTAACCTCCCCTTTATAATGCTTAGTTGCATCATATACTTCTTCAGCAGCTTGGTGGTTACTATGGTACGTAAAAGCTACATCTGCCCCATCTTTTGCTAAGGTTTCTACTGTTGCTCTACCTATTCCTCTCGAGCCACCTGACACCATAATCTTTTGACCTTTAAACACTCTTCCCCCCCCTATCTCTATTTCGTGGTAGTTCTTACTTTGAGGAGAGCTTTAATCGCAAACTCAATGGCCTCATATCAGTCCATATTCTCTCAATGTGCTCCAAACACTCCGATTTTTCACCGACAGTCCCTTCTTCTGTCCATCCTTTTGGAACATTTTTGTGAGCCGGCCAGATAGAAAACTGTTCTTCGTTATTAAAAACTACCTTGTAGTTCATGGTACTTTCACTCATATTCTCACCTCCTTTTCCTGATATTCTTCTTCAATAGTTTCTTTTATATTTGATTTATTGAAGTCTGTATCACTAACGATTTTTCCGTAATCCACTTTAATCATTCGCTCGGCCATATGGTAATATTTATCATCATGGGAAATTACAAGAACTGTTTTTCCTCTCTTTTTTAAGTCCGGAAGCAGCTTCGAATAGAAAATATCTTTAAAGTGTGGGTCTTGATCGGCTGCCCACTCATCAAATACGTAAAACGCACGGTCTTCTAGATATGCATTTAATAACGCAAGTCTTTTTCGTTGCCCCTGAGATAAAGCCGTCGTTGAAAGCTTTCCGTTATCCACTTGAACTTTATGATTGAGTTGAAGAAGTTCAAGGTAGGCTTGAGCTTCTTTATTTTGCTCCTCTTCGTTGATACCTAGCAGATTATCAAAAAGATAAAAATCACTAAACACAACGGCAAACAATTGACGATAGTCATCAATATTGCTATCGTTGACTTCCTTACCATCAACTCGAATAGTTCCACTTTCTGGTTGATAAAGACCTGTGATCATTTTTGCCATCGTGGTCTTACCGCTTCCGTTTCCTCCTACTAAAAATAAAACTTCTCCAGGTTTAAACTCTAGTTCATCAATTGTTAAGGTGAAGTTTAAATCTTCTTTTTCACGGTAATATTCATGGGTGAGTTTTTCGATCTTTATCGATTTAAATTCTGGATTTTGGGAGTCTTGAACGTCTTCCATCACAGCGTCTTCATGCATGGATAGTCCAATACTTTCAATTTTTTTGAGCGAAACATTTGCACGTCCAAAGTGAGGAAGAGTGTTTAAAATTGTTATGAGCGGTGTGATCATATACAAAATAGCGAGCGTATAACCAACCAGTATTTCAGAACTCACATTGTTCATTGTCGGCCCCACAAAAAGTACCATTCCAATAAAGAAGAGAAACAATAGCTGTCCCCAGTTTCCTGCTGCAGTATAAATTGTCATCCCTTTAACTGTGCTGTTATAAACCCCTTTAATGGTAGGCGTCAGATGATCGTTAAAAAAAGCAAGACGTCTTTTCTTGTTAGTCTTTAGCTCCTTCGTTCCTCTTGTTAATGCATTGAAATGGTTAAACAGCTCATCTTGTCTTTCCCGTCCCTCAACTAAATACTTATGGGCTAATCTCATCAGGCCTTGATAGCTAAGAAAAGCAAGAGCCATAAAAGCAAGCCCGTATCCTAAAACTGAAAGAGATAAGTAGCTCATATATGCTAAACAACCAGCTACGATAACAAGATTAATAATCAGCATTGGACTTGAGGATATAGCATTCATGACGGTCATTACATCATCAGTTAAAATTGCAAGTAATTTGTGTGAACCTTCTTTTTCTAATTTTCTAAGAGGTGTTGATAAAATACGCTTACTTAAATTCAATCTCAATTTAATAATTGACCCTTGAGCGAGCTTAATTAATAAATAACCTGATAACAAACTGCTCAAGAAGGTAAAAAAACATAGACCTAAAAAGGGGAAAATCATCGAATACGTATTGGAACCCTCACTATTTAAAATCTGGTTTATTAACGCAATAACTCCCGTGCTGCTTGCTCCGCTAATAACGCCAGCAATCAGGGCTAAAATAATATTTTTTCTTGAATTGCTAAATAAAAATTTAAATACTTTCATAATCCCCACTCGCTTCCATCAAATTTGTTTCCGACATATTTTTATCTCAAAGACATTACTGGTTTATGGCCTCGGAACAATGATTTTGCGAGACCTTTCCTTTTGTTACTTGACTCCAGTATTTAACACTCGTTTCCGACTCTGAGGTAAGGATTAGATTACACTTGACCTGCTTGGTACACACCAAACGTTGCAGGTTCTCCTTTATGCCTTCGTTTATATGGTAAAAAGTAAAGAGATTATAAAGATGTTGCGGAGTCGTCTCCGTTGCAACAAGGTGATGTTTCTTTAATAAGTCACATACTACTCCCCATTCGTCCTCGTTATCTGTTTGTTTTAGTAACTCATTAAGAACTTCATCAGATACTCCAATTCTTGCTAAATCAAGTTCCTTCATTAAAAATGAAGTCATAACCTTTTCCTTCGTCACATCTAGTTCAGGTGAATCTATAAGGTGAAGAAATTCAACCTCCTCTCCTCCAGCTTCCAAATATTCTACAATGCCCAAAGCCAGCACACTGCCTGATCCTTCTGCTGCAAAACGATAGGGACCTTTTTTTTGAATGTCCAAAATTCCATCAACAATATCTCTTATCCATTTATGAAACACACCCTTTGTTACCCCCTGAACTCTTTCTTTCACCTCAACAGTCAATGGTGAGTTAAAATTCACTTCATGAATCAGGTTGTCAACAGGTGGGGGCTGAATACCAATTACTTTGTAGTCCAATCCAACCGTTAAGGCTGTATCAATCCCATTTAAGCCAAGAGGTGATGAGAAAACACTTTCCAGTTCAGGTATATAAAACAATGATTGACCTAAGGTAGTTTGTTCTGTGAATGGTTCACTATCAAGTAATGAAGTTTCATTATTTTGCAATATTTCAAGCCTTCCCAGCCACTCATTTCGCTCCTGTATTTCTTCAAGTAGTAAGCGAATTGTTGGCTTTTCGTAGATTAATTCTAACGGGACTACTTGTCCTACTACATTTTCAAATTGATTCATAAGGTAAACGGCAGAGAGAGAATTCCCACCTAATTCAAAGAAATCATCGTCCATCCCGACTCGATCGATGTTTAGAATCTCCTTAAATGCACGTCCCAACTCTTTTTCGACCGGACGTACTAAGGGAGTATACTCTCGTATTAATTCTCGAGGAGACGGTGGTTCCGGTAACGCCTTACGATCAAGCTTTCCATTCGGATTAACTGGAAACACTTCCATAAATACTACGCGATCTGGGATCATAAATCTTGGCAATCTTGTTTTTAGAAGTGATTTGATCTCTTTTTCACTTAGGACCTCTTCTTTTAACCTCACGTAACTCACTAGAATACCTTGTGGATATTCTTCATTTTTTATATATATGACTACTGCTTCATTAACGAAATCGAGATCACTCATTACAGCTTCGACTTCTCCTAGCTCAATTCGTAATCCGCGGAGTTTGACTTGATTATCGTTACGACCCACATATTCAATGTTTCCATCAGAGTGAAACTTCGCTAAGTCACCGGTATAATACATCTGCTCCCCCTCTTTCGTTGAAAAAGGATTCGGCAAAAATTTCTCAGCTGTTAATGACGGTTTACCATGATAAGAGTGAGAAAGTCCCTTGCCCCCAATGTACAAATTACCCTTAACACCAACTCCGACGGGTTCTAGATCGTCATTTAAAATGTAGATCATTGTATTAGCCATTGGTTTACCAATTAGAACTTCTGTTTTTGTTTTGTCACATTTAAAAGACGTTACTTCAACCGAAGCTTCAGTTGGACCATATTGGTTATATAATTCTGCGTTAAAAAGGCTAAAGAATGCATCTTTTACTTGATTTGTTAAAGGCTCTCCACTACACATCACTCTTTTAATGGACTGACAGTGCCGCGCTTCTGGAACTTTTAACAATTCACCTAACATCGTTGGCACAAAATACATGGTTGTTAAACCACTGGTTCGAATTAAATCGACCAGATACTGACTATCCTTATGCTTCTCTCCCTCTGCTATAACAAGTGCAGCACCTGTACAGAGCGTTCCAAATATCTCAAAAACTGAATAGTCAAAACTTAGCGGAGTCTTATGAAGAACTCTTTCGTTTTCAATTTCTTCATAATTTTGGTCCATCCAAAGGATCCGGTTTACTACTCCTGAGTGAGGGACAATAACCCCTTTAGGCTTACCAGTCGACCCAGAGGTATAAATCATATAAGCCGGTTGTTCACTTACAGGCTTTCTTAACTTTTTTGGATATCGTTTTTCACGTAAAACATCCTCAATCTTCAAGCAATTCTGAACAAGTCCGACTAGCTCAGTTTCTCTTGTGGCCGTAGTCAGAACGCTTGACACATTTGAATCCTCGACCATATGCTCAATCCGGCTTTTTGGATAAGATGGATCTAACGGCAGGTAACCATATCCCGCTTTTAAAACTCCAATTAAACTGATGATCATCTCTGGAGAACGATCCATATAAATTCCAATAAAAGGTTCTTCGGTCGTTTGATCACTAACATATGCACATACTTTATCCGCTTCCCTGATTAGTTGCTGATACGTTAATTCTGAACCGTTATAAATCAAAGCAGGTTTCTTCGGATCTATTAGGGCTTGTTTTTCAATAAGTTGATGTAACAACAAATCCTCATCTTTGTATTCTTCCTGGGTGTTGTTCCACGTATGAACAATCTTCTCGTATTGCTTGTCTGGTAAAAAGCTGCTTTCATTTGTTAAACCTAGAGGATTATCTGTCATCTTGGAGAGAATTGTTTTATAGATATCTCCTATTACATCCATTTGATCTTCCGTGAACGTGCCCTTGTCATAAGCAAGAGTCAGTCGAATTTCATAATCAGGTGGGTGGTTAGAAAATGTCACCATTAATTTAAAATGGGTATCGTTGGCCGATTGCTTATTGAAATTCAAAAACTCCATTTTATTGGACTTCAAAAGTGGTTCCATCGAGTGAAAATATACATAATTAAACGCAGTCTCAAATAACGGGGCTTGATTCACATGACGCTGGATTTCAGGTAAAGGCAGTCTTCTAAATGGCATAATTGATTGTTCTAGAGTGAAGGTTTGTTTATATAAATCAACCCAACTCCCTTGTTTTATTTGCTGCCTAAACGGGACGGTATTAATAAAGAGCCCTTTAACTTTTTCCCCATCTCTCTGATCCATGCGTCCGTTGGTTACCATACCCGTTACAACGTCTGATTGTCCGCTAATTACTTGGAGAGCTTTCATATGTGAAGCTAGCAAAATACTTTTTACCGGCACTTGGTGCATTTCAGAAACACGCTTTAGGTTTTGTGAGACTTCTTTTTTCAGCTCCACAATTTTTCGATTTATTTTAAATGTTTCATTTGTAAGTTTTTTCGTCTCGTAAATCGGGATATGGAGGCTTTCGCAGTCATTTAAAAATGTTTTCCAAAAATCAATGTGATCCTGGCTGCGGATAGCCTTTTGCTCTAAATGCACGAAATCCCTGTAGTCCACAGACAATTCTTTACGAGGGCCTATCGTTTTCCCTTCAAGAAGGTCAAAGTACGTGTTAAAGATCTCTGCTAACGTTGACGTTAAGCTCCATCCATCAAAAATTAAATGACACTCCGTTAAACTAAATTGAAACGTATCATCGGTTCGTTGATGAACATAAAAACGTATTAAACCAGCTTTGGATAAATCAAACGTATTTTTCTTTTCAAACTCCACAAATTGACTAATTACATCCTCTTGCTCAGAGTGAGAAAGATGCCTGATATCTTCATATTCAACCTGTAAGTCCGCTGATTTATGAACAAGCTGCAACGGCACACTGAATTTTTTAAAATTAAAAGACGTTCGAAGCATCTCATTTTGAGAGACGGTTATTTGAACCGCTTCTTTAAAAACCGTATAGTCGAAGACTCCTCTTAGCTGGACACTGTCTACGTTGTGGTATAAAGGCTCTTTCGGATATAATTGCAAATGATAAAACATACCTTCTTGTGCTTTAACTAATGGGTAAGCGTCCTCTATATTGTCTCCCATTTTCATTCGGTCAACGTCACTAATTAATTCAAAAGATCCCAGCCGAACAAAAGCTTCTTCTTGTTTCCCCCCCTCCTCTAGAAATGTTGCTAATTCTTCAATGGTCTGATATTCAAATACGTCTTCAAGAGTGAACGTATACCCTTTTTTTTCAGCTTCAGAGATGATTTTTAAACTTCTGATACTATCTCCACCAAGTGAAAAGAAATTGTCGTCAACGTTGATGACTTCTTTCTTTAGCACACTCTTCCACACTTCTACTAAGTCCCTTTCAATTAACGTATGTGGCCCCTTCCCTCTATTGTTATCGTTGTTTACACAACGAGCCAGAAGGGAACCTTTGTCCACTTTCCCATTGGACGTCATTGGAATTGTTTCTACCGAATAGAGATGAGCAGGATACATATACCGAGGAACATCAGAAAGGAGGGATTTTTGAATCTCCTTTAGTTGATCACCGTGTACCTCCTTGAAAACAACGAATGACGCTAATTCGTTTTCCCCTTGCTCATTTTTATGAACCAACACAATACAATTTTCAATACTTCTATAACCGAGAATCACTTGTTGAAGCTCTCCTGGTTCAATTCGGTGACCTTTTATTTTCACCTGATCGTCCGTTCTCCCTACATATTCAATATCATGATTAGCTGTATACTTTGCAATATCACCTGTTTTGTACAAACGAGCACCTGTATCTGAAAATGGGCTGGGAACCATTTTTTCCGCTGTTAAAGAAAAACGATCATGATACCCAAGTGCGATCCCAGCTCCTTCAACATAGATTTCTCCTGGAACACCGATAGGAACGGGTTGATAATTTTCGTCTAGAATATAAACCTGTAAGTCGTCTAAAGGCCTGCCAATAAGACTTCCATTATTCTTTAAATCCTCTTCTTTAATTTCTTTACATGTGACATGAACCGTTGTTTCTGTAATTCCATACATGTTAATAAGCTTGGTTTTATCCCCATAATGCTTAAACCATGGTTGTAGATCACTAAATTGCAACGCTTCACCGCCAAATATGATGTACTTTAAATCATGAGTTAAAGTCTTATAACCATCTAGTACACGTGAAATTTCTTTAAAAGCAGATGGAGTTTGATTTAATACAGTGATCTTCTCTTTGCTGAGGAACTGGAAAAACTCATTAGGTTTTCGTTTAAGTTCTGTAGAGATAATATAAACTGCCCCTCCGTGAAAAAGGGCTCCCCATAGTTCCCAAACAGAAAAATCAAATGCTGTAGAATGAAATAATGTCCATTTGTCATCTTCTGTAAACCGCATATGTTTGGACGCACTTTCAAACAACCGCTTCACATTGTGATGAGTATTTAAGACTCCTTTAGGGGACCCGGTAGAGCCAGAAGTATAAATAATATAAGCAACCTGATCCGGGTAAACAGATAAATGTAAACCATCACTTTTTTCATTTCGCCAATTTTCACCGTTATAATGAATTATTGTATAGGAATCTTCCAAAAGATAATTGTGATCAGTTAAAAGGTACTTACATCCAGAGTCTTTTAATATATATTTACGTCTGTTCTCAGGCTGTTCAGGATCTAAAGGAATATAAGTACCTCCAGCTTTAAGAATGGCAAGGATGCTTATGATAAAGCCAATGGATCTGTCTAGCGAGACAGCTACTTTTGTTTCTGTTTTTACCCCTTGCTTCAATAAATATCTAGAAAGCCGATTAGAAGCCTTGTCCAGCTCGCTGTACGTAATACGTTCTTCCTTAGCAATGACGGCTGCTTTGTGTGGAAACTCCTTAGCTCTATTCTCAAAAATCTCATGAATAGTGGCAGACTTGTCATACGTTTGTACCTCTTGAGAGATCAAAACCTGTTCCTCTTCTTTAGAAATTCCCTTTACTTGAGAAACCAGTTTATCAGTTTCTTGTACAGTTTCTTCTAAAAGGTGGATAAAGTTTTGAACCATTCTCTTTGCTGTGGCAGGTTTAAATAAGTTACTATATTCAATAAATCCTTCAATGGAGTAGGCTCCCTCCATTATTGATAAGGAAAGATGGACTTTGCTTGTTTCTGTTTTCACTTTATAAGGTTCAAGTGAACACTCTCCCAATTGTAAATTTGGATGGTGTTCTCGTTGGTAGACAAACATTGATTGAAACACCGGATTTTCAGATAAATTTCGCTCAATGTTTAATTCATCTACCAACTTATCGAAAGGAAAGTCCTGATAATTTAACGTGGCTATTGTTTCTTGATGAACCAATTCGATAAATTTATCTATAGAAGTTTCAGGGTGAATCACGGTTTTCAAAGGAACAGTATTTGCAAAGCAACCGATTAGCGGTTCTACATCCAAATGGTCACGATTAGAAACTGGAACGCCTAGCACAAGCTGTTTTTGACCTGAATACTTGTACAGAAACAGGTAATATGCAGACAACATAATGGCAAATGGAGAAACAGACTTCTCTTTACTTAAAGACTTTATGTTTTCTACAGTACTTTCACAAAGGGCGAATCGTTCAATATCACCCTTATATAATTGCTTCTTTGCCACTTTGAAGTCATATGGCAATTGTAGGCTATCTATATTCTGACCAAGTTTTTTCTTAAAAAATTGAATGTGTTTATCAAAATCTCCTTGCTCATATTTATCTTTTTGCCATTTTGCATAGTCAGCATACTGAATTGAAAGCTTTTCGTTTACCTCTACGCCATGTTGATACATATCTGCAATCTCTTTCATCAATATACCTGTGCTCCAACCGTCGAAAATGATGTGGTTTAACACAAGAAGTAAAATGTGATCGTCATCTGTGACTTTAAATAACGTTATATGAAACAACATTCCATTCCACGGAATCTGCTTACAAGCTGCCTGATTCACTTGCTGTTGGATCGATTCTTGTTCAATAGTAGACTCAGCGCGAATAGGAACAACAGGTATATCCACTGGTACATAAGGCAATATCACTTGTACAGGACGACCATTTTCTTTACGAAAGCTGGCTCTCAATATCTCATGTTTTTTGATGACTCCATTAAACGCTGCAGTTAGTTTCTCAACATCCAAACGTCCTTTGATCCGCATCGCTAGAGGAATATTATACGCTGCACTATCTGGTGCAAGTTCGTTTATAAACCATAGTCGTTCTTGTGCAAAAGATAAGGGGAAATCATTTTCACTTTCTCTTCGTGGAATTCCTTTCGTTTCTTTAAGCCCCTTTTGCTTCTTCAGCTTTTCAAGCATTTCTATCTTTTTATCGATCCCCATTTGCTTACCTCATACCTCCTCTGCCATGGTCATCTTCTCTGCCTCAAGATAAGTATGAGACACCTTATCAATGTACGACACTTCGTCAGAATGCAACACTTTTATTGCCTCACAAAGCTCTTCAATGATCTCTGTTTCAAAGATCAGGCTTACTGGTATATCTAATTCATAGACTTTTCTTAACCGAGAAATAATCTGTGTAGCATTTAAAGAATGCCCGCCAAGTTCAAAGAAATTATCTCTAATGCCTAGCTCTTCCGTGTTTAAGACTTCACCCCAAATCCTTATCATGACCTCTTCCATTTCATTTCGAGGTGGAATATACGTTTTGTTCTCACGCTCTTCGTGTAAGTTTACCAATGCCTGCTTGTCAATTTTTCCATTGATCGTAAGCGGAATAGTTGTAACCTCGATAAAATGGGTAGGTTCCATATAATCCGGGAGCCATTCCTTTGCATAAGCCCGAAGTACGTCTGCACTTGCTTCTCCCACAAAGAATGTGACAAGCAATTGTTTAGTTATGAGAACTACACTTTCCAATACATAGGGGTGCTGGTTTATTAGAGTTTCAATTTCATTCAAGTCCACTCGCTTACCGTTAATCTTAAGTTGATCATCCGCTCGATATAGAAATTCAATTTGACCATTTGCCATCAGCCGTACAATGTCTCCTGTTTTATAAAGCCTGTCTCCAGAAGAAAAGGGGTTGGGGATATATCGTTCTGCAGTTAAACCAGCCTGTTCGATGTACCCACGAGCCACGCCTAATCCACCTATATATAATTCGCCTTCCTCACCAATCGAAGCGAATTCCATATTTTCTTTTAATACATAGGCAGTCATATTATCGATCGGTGAGCCTATCGGCATGAAAGCCTCATGTTTAACTGTTGAAAATGTCGCATTCGCTGTTGTCTCAGTGGGTCCATATAAATTAACAACAGATAGATCAGGGAATAGAGCCCAGGTCTTTTTTAAAACTCCTTGCCCCATTTTCTCTCCTCCTATAAACAAGGTGGAAAGTTGACTTTTAACACGATTCAGCAGTCCGTCATTTTTATCAAGTTCTTCTACCAGTACTCTCCAGTATGCAGGAACACAATTGATGGCGTTACATTGATAATCCAAAAAAGCATTTAAAAACTGTGATGGCTCCAGAACTTGATTTTCGGAAAAAACAAATATTTTCTCTCCTCGTATTAATGGAAGGAAAACCTGTTTCAAAAAGGCATCAAATCCAAGTTCTGAACTAAACGGAAGTCTCACATCTCTCGAGAATTTTTCATTAAACCAAGTCAAATAATTAATTACATTCCCATGTTCTACCCCCACACCCTTAGGAAGTGCAGTTGTACCAGAGGTATAGAGAACATAAGCAAGTTGGTGAGGTTCAATGACATCCTGCTTCCATTCTTCCTCTTCATCTGCAAGTATCTTTTCGTTAGAAATATTTAAATGATGAACCTCGTACTCATTTACTAATTCTGTATTTGATATGAACACTTTCACTTTACTATCTTCTAAAACATGTTTAATTCTTTTTGATGGCCACTTCGGATCAACAGGCACAAATGCTGCTCCTGCTTTCAGCGATGCAATCATTGAAATCACTGCATCGACAGATCGCGGCAGACTAATTGCCACACGCTCTTCAGGTCGAACCCTCTTCTTAATATAATTAGCTAAGCGATTTGATTTACAATCTAGCTCTTTATACGTGAGATAGTGATCTCCTGATACAACTGCTAAAGCGTCTGGAATTTCATTTGTCGTCTTTGTCAATTGATCAATGATCGTAGAAGGCTCGCTGGAATACTCAACTGAACCAAATGAACTGTATATGATTTTCTTTTCTTCTTCCGCACTAATGACCGCCATTTCTTCTACTGCTTTATCTGGATTTTCTAAACATTGCAATAGAAAGAATTCAAATTGACGGAGTAACCAAACAGCATCTGGTTGATGAAAGCCCATTTGATTAAAATCTAGAAAAATATCAACATTCTCCGACGTTTCTAACACTGTCAGTAACAGTCGGTAGTTATCATTAACGGTATGAACAGTGTTAACTTTGACAGAGATAGATTCAACTTGCTCTTTCTTTTCCATATATCGAAATTGGTACGGTATTGTGTCATTTGCATCTTTAAGTATGGTAGAGGGATTGATATACTCTAATTTTTCAAAAATATCATCCAGTTGCGTGTTCATCTGTTTATTCAAATCCCGATATGCCCCAACGTTTGTATTAAGTTCAATTGGCAGTACTTTCTCAAACTGCCCTATGGATGGTTTTAACTCATCATAGTTTCTTCCATCACTCACAAACCCAACTAGCACATCTGCGCAGGCTACCTTTGATAAAAAGCTCTTCCAGGTAGTAAAAAGAACGGTGCCAGGTTTTATCGCATGTTTTTTTGTGAAAGCCATTAGTTTTTGCTTCGCTTCATCGCTAAGTCTTCTCTTCACATTACCTGCTTCAAAGTTTTTTGAATGACCAGGAAGGTATTCAAAAGGCAGTGATTTCTTAACCTGATTCCAATCTAGTGAGTGCTTTTCTTCAAACAGCTCATCCTGCCACTGAGAAAAGTCTACATATTGAATAAGGTCTTTTTCGTCAGTTGTCTGACCTGTGACATGTAATTGGACGGTTTGCATAACGAGCATTTGAAGAGAATGAATGTCCACATTTAAACTGTGGCCATATAACCTCAATTCATGTATATCTTTATCAACTTGGTTAAGGATGACACCGATCATTTTTCCGACTGGCTGTTTTATTTGGTCAATTATAGAACTTACTTCATTGTCATCCTTGATGCTGCCTGTTTCAGGTGGGTTCGATTCACATAAAATAAATGGTCCCTCTTCACCAATTATCTGGATTGGGTAGTGAATGCCTTCCAATTTATCAAAAGTAGTACTAAATGATTCGTGACGGTTGATCACGTTCACTAGACTCTCTTTAAAGGATTGTATTGACTGTACTCCTTTTAATGTGACGGACAAGTAATTATAAAATGGGTGGTTCTGATCTTGCATAACCTGCCAAATCCTTTTTTGCTGATTAGATAACTCATACCCCTCTATCGTCACCAGCATAACCCTCCCTTATTGTTTACCAATTTTTTGATTCCGTCATGCCTACAAGCGTCTTCCGATCTCCTGTGTATGGTGTTCGACCATGAGCCACCATCATGTTATCAAGCATTAAAATGTCTCCTTTCTGCCATGGAAACTTGACTGTTTGTTCGGTATAAACCTCTCTAATCTCTTGTAATACTTCCCGTTCAATACTCGTTCCATCCCCGTAAAATGAGTTCTTTGGAACATCTTGCTCATCATATTGATGCAGGAGTTCTTGTCTAATTTCATCATTAAGGGTCGTTAGATGAAACGCAGAAATCTGATTAAACCAAAGGGGCTCATCAGTAACAGGGTGCCTTGTGATAGCCGGACGAACCTGTTCAATTCTCAAGTGATCTCCCGTTTTCCATATGCAATTCATATTGTTTTTCTTACATATCTCCTCCACAACTTTCCTCTCTTCTGTTTGAAAAGCATCCTGCCATCTAACTCCAAGAGGAAGACCTAAATTTCGAACATACATCACATTTTTTTCGCTGAATTTCTTTATAATAGTTGGGTCCAATTTTTCATATATCCTTCTACTATCGGCAATAGGTGTCTCTCCTCCTGTTTGAGCAGGAATATCACAATAAAAAAATATTTTCATTGGCCATTCGTGGCTGTAAGCCATTTCATTGTGCAACTCAATATGCTGGTCTTTAGCAAAATCGGTTGAGGTGTAAATCTGATTTTTAACAGTACTTCTCGGCGTCACATTATCACTGTATTCCAATAGTTCACCGGAGATTTGATTGATGAATAAATGAAAATTTTTTACATTGGTGATGTTACAGTCACGGAATAATATACCTCCATGTTTATGAAGTGTATCAGTCACCTCACTTTTATTTGCCTTAACCCATTCGAAAATATCGACACCGTCAGCATTAGGCTCCATGACGAGAGGAAGATTTTGTCCTTTTTGAAAATATCTTGTTTTAATAAAATTATTATTAGACTGCACTACTTTTCTTCTTTTTCTATTAATCCTTAATGATTCTGCCAACTGTTGACTCCTCCTTGGTTTTTATTATTCACATTTGCAGACTTTCTTCTTAATTGATTAAGCTGGTGTACATTTCTGTCTTTTTTTTGTCTGCTTAAATACTCGCTCTTTGCCGAAAGCCTAGCGGATACTTCTGACTTTAAGTCAGTAAAAGAATATTCTACTTCTTCAGTAAGCATTAATAGTATATTTTCTAACATATTCAAGTAACGATGAATGGTTTGTTCTCTAAAACAAGAACAGTTATAGTTGACATCTAGCTCAAGTTGCTCTCCCGGCACGATCGATAGTGTTAAAGGGAAGTTTGTCTGTTCCTCTACTTTTACATGTTTTACAGTTACGCCATCTAACAGAGACAATCCATTATCTGCAGACATAAGGTTCGGAAAATTTGCAAATATAAGGCAAGTGTCGAATAGTAACGCTTTTTCTTTGTAGTAAATCCATTCTTTAACCTCTAATAAGGATGTACTTTCAGCCTCATTGATCTTTACAAGTTTCCTATGCATATCTGATAGCAGATCATTCATGTTTGCATCTTGGGGAAGGTGCATGCCTACTGGCAGTGTATTAATAAACATGCCCACCATTTGTTCAATGTCTTGCAGTGGTGCAGTACGTCCTGACAAAACGGATCCAAAAACGACCATCTCACTTTTGGTTTCAATGCCTAAAAAAATCCCCCAAGCAGTCTGAATAAGCGTGTTTAATGTCGTCCTCTCGTTTATGGCTGTTTGTTTTAATCGTTTTGTTAATGACCTGGACAATTTGTGTTTAATTTCGTTATTTCCTTGATCCCCACTTTGGATGTGCACCAATAACCCACGGCTTTCATAACCATTTAAAATCTCTTGAAAGAAGGACTTATTCTTTTTTGTCTCGTGGTTTTGCTGCCAATCTACATATTTTCCAAATGACGGAGAAGCTATCTCTACCGGTGTACGTGAATTTTTTAGAGCGGCATAAGCATTTGTCATTTGCTGAATCACCATAGGCATCGACCAGCCATCAAGTAATAGGTGATGATAGCTCCAAACAAAGTAATACCTATTTTCATCTAGCTTGATAAGCAGAAGTCGAATCAGCGAATCAGATTCAACATCAAACGGCAGCTTTCTTTTCTTCTCACACTCTTCTTTAAGGCCTGTTAATAAATCTTCTTCGTTTTCAAATATTCCAATCCAATCTTGAATTTCTAATTGTGTCAATATATTACTATTAATAACATGAAATGGTCTTGAAAATCCTTTCCATAGATAAGAAGCTCTGAGAATATCATTCTGAGAAATGACGTGCTGCCATGCTTTTTCAAAAGCATCAACATCTAAATTGCCTATGATTTCAAAAGAAATTTGCTCTACATACACCCCTGATTCAGGATGCATCATGGTGTGAAACAACATCCCCTCTTGGGCAGGTGTCATGGGGTAAATATCCTCAGTTTCGTTAGGGTACTCATTAACAAGATCCCATTCTTCTTGATCCAATAAAATTCTCTCAAAATGTTTAGGGAGCTTGGTTTTACCTTCCAATTCACTGCTTATCTCAATAATTTTTTCTACATATTCAGTGAAATAGGAAGTGAGTTGATCCATAGTCTCTCGGTAGTGATGTTGCTTACTATACATCCAGTTAATGACAAGCTCTCCGTCATAAACCGCCCCTTCGAGATCGACAAGGTATGCTCTCTGAGCTGATGGATCGCGAATTGGTTCAATATTTTCTTGTGATATTTCAAAAACAGAGGAACTAAACGTGTTGATTTGACCAAGGTAATTAAAACTGACATCCGCCTGACCATTAAACGGTTCCTGTTTCAAAAATTTAAGTACTCCATATCCTAAACCGTTATTTGGAACAGCCCGAAGTTCACGACTAATATTAATCACTTCTTTAAGGAGTGACATATGATTCTTAAATGAATAGGAGAATGGATATAAAGTAGTGAACCAACCGACGGTTCTAGTCAGGTTCATTCCCTGATCGATATTTTCTCTTCCATGCCCTTCAATATCAATTTTCACATTTTGGTTCTGTGACCATTCCCGCAAACTTAGAAGTAAAGCGGCAATAAGTGTTTCTTGTATCTTTGTTCCAAGGGTCTGGTGCACTTTAGTTATTAATGAGTCTGTTTGAGTTTTTGAAAACGTAACACTCCTCTTTTCCATGGTGCCTTCTGTATTCTTTGTGTGAGGTACTTTCGAATCTTTTGGAATCACAAATTGAGTTTCGTCTATTTCTTTCCAGAACGGCACTTCTTCCAAAAGCATTTCAGAATGAGCATATTGCCGAAGAACATACGCCCATTCTTTAATAGATGTGGTTTTTGCAGGATGGTTAATAGTAGTGTTTTGTTTAAACTGAACATAAGCGTTTCCCAGATCCTCAAGTAAAATTCGCCATGAAACACCATCAACTACTAAATGATGGATTGTTAAAAAGAGAGAGTCGCCCTTTTCCTCTTTAAATAAAACGGCTTTCACTAGTGGGCCATCCTTAAAATCAAGAGAAGTTTGAGCTTGATTAATCAATTTTGTTTTTAAATTTTGGTCCTCATTTCTGATGTCTTTAATTTCCAAGTGATATAGAGGTTGAGTAACTTCTTCATGAACCCAGCCGTGTATTTCTTTTTTGAATACAGTTGTAAACACGTCATGCTGTTTGAATGTACTTTCTAGCGCTTTATCAAGTGCAACCGTATCAACAATTTCTTTACACGTAAGAATAATCGACTGATTCCAATGAAAAGGATTCGGAAATTTCTTTTCAAAAAACCATTTTTGAATCGGTGTAAACAGATCGTTGTCATCTTTATCAAATGACATTCTGCTTTCTTTGATTTCACTTTTATTTTTCGTAATATTCTGGTCAATTTTTTCAATGGTTTGGTAATGAAACAGGTCGTTGGTACTTAGGCCAAACTCTTGGCACCTAGCTACAATTTGCATGGCTATGATTGAATCTCCACCAAGTTCAAAGAAGTTATCTGTTGTGCTTATAGACTGTACTTGTAATACTTCTTCCCATACTTCCACCAACTTTTTCTGTCTATCGTTAACAGCCGCTCTATATTCGCTTCGATCTTTATTGGTTTCATTCACTTTTGGCAAAGATTGTTTGTCGATTTTGCCATTTGTAAGAAGGGGGAGTGCCTCGATAAGTACTATTCTGTTAGGAATCATATAGTCTGGTAGATACTCTTTCAGTTTGGTCTTAATCATTCTTTCTTTAGTATCCTCATTCGTAGTTACATAGGCATAAATTCTTTTACGCTGGTCCGAACCTCCTACGACAACTAAGGCTTCTTTAATCATAGATATTGATAATAGAGCTTTTTCGATTTCTCCCACTTCCACTCTAAACCCTCGAACCTTAACCTGATCATCTTTTCGACCGAGAAACTGAACAGTACCATTTTCTAAGATACGGGCTAAATCTCCTGTTTTGTACATCCTGGCTCCTTCCATCTGCCTAAAAGGATCAGGAATAAAGCTCTCTGCCGTACGTTCTGGAACATTAAAATATCCTGAGGCTAAAATACTCCCTCCGATATAAAGCTCACCGGTTTGTCCAACGCTTACTGCTCTTCCCATAGAGTCCAATACGTAAAGAGCTCTTCCAGGGAAAGGATAGCCAATGGGTACCGTTCCCTCACCAGGTAAATCGTTCTTCTTTAGCGGATAATAAGAGCAAGTAGTTACGATTTCTGTCGGTCCATAAAAATTACATAACTCAGCATTACCTTCGTAGATGCGATACCATTTTTCCGCTTGCCTGACAGATAACGTGTCTCCTCCTACTGCCAGAAGACGTAAACTATCCATGACAAGCGTCTTATCTGCAAGCACATAATAGTTTACAATTTCATTCCAATAAGGAGTTGGAAGGTTAGCGATGGTAATGTGATCACGGTTAACATTGTCTGTAAAATTTTTTGCACTCCACATATCATCATCTTTTTTGACAACGACACAACCGCCTCTCAATAAAGTCGGAAATACCTGTTCCAAGGAGGGATCAAATGTTAGTGTGCCAAATTGTAAAACGACGTCTTCTTCACAAATATTAAATGTTTTTGCAAAAGCTTCATAATGCTGTAAGGCAGCGGAGTGCGTCACATTCACCCCTTTTGGCTTTCCTGTTGAACCTGATGTATACATGATATAGGCGGTCTGCTCCGGCGAGAAATCCATTTGGTGATCCCGTAGTTCAACCGAAAAAGTATCTTCTAAACGAATCGTAGGTACTACATGGGATGATGGGATATCTCCTAATGTAACGACAAAACGAGCTTTACTATCATTTAGAATATAGCTGATTCTTTCCTTTGGCATTTTCGCATCTAACGGAACATACACACCTCCTGCCTTAAGAATGCCTAGTAAAGCTATGATGCTCTCGGGGGATTTTTTCATATAGATAGCCACACGGTCTTCATTTATTAATCCTTTATCTAGAAGATGTTGGGCTAACTTTTGAGACTTTAACAAAAGCTCATGATACGTATAAGCGACTTCATTATTTTTTACAGCTACTTTTTGTGGCGTTCTTTTTGCTTGTTTCTCAAAACTTTCAAACAAAGTTCCTGCTTCTATGTCCCCTTCTACAGCAGCAAGTTGAGCTGGAGCATTGATCAATTGAATAGAATCAACAGTCCGAGTAATGTCGTGCGTTATCGCTTCTAAACATAAAACCATTTGCTTTTTTATATCCTCAATAACAGTTTCACTGAAAATATTTGAATCATAGTGAAAACGCAACGCAAATTGGTCTTCATATGGAATGATAGCAAGGCTTAACGGAAAACTTGATTTCTCTTCAACTACAAAGTCTGTTATCCAAAATCCTAATTCCTCCGTGTTAAACATTTTATGATCGAATGGATAGTTTTCAAATACGACAATACTGTCAAACAAGCTGGATTCTACTTCGCTTAGCTTTTGGACCTCATATAAAGGGGTATAGTCAAATTGTGATAGTTGACTTTGTTCCGACTGTACCGCTTGAATGATCGATAACAAGCTATAATCTTCTTGAAGTGTGACGCGTAATGGCAAAGTATTGATAAACGGACCTACAATTTTATCTACACCTTGAATCTCTGGTTGTCGTCCAGACATAACACTTCCAAAGAGGACATCTTTTTGATCTGTAATGCTATTAATTACCAAGGCCCATGCCCCTTGAAAAATTGAAAACGGGGTTACATTTCTTTCTTTTGCCAGCTCTTCTACTTTCATTCTAAATACACTATCTAATATATAATCAGCATGTCTATCCTGTTTAGCGTTATGGTACTCAGCGTGTAATAAATAGCTTGGCTCCGATACTTCTTGAAGTGTTTTTTTAAAGAAATGTCTTGCGGAAGCTAAATCTTGTTGATTCAACCAAGATATATAACGATGATATTGCGGGGCCTCTTCAAGGTATGGCATTTCTCCTTTTAATAGACTCGTATAAATTGTGATTACATCGTTTAGTACGATTGGCATAGACCATCCATCCATCAGCAGATGATGAAATGTCCAAATTACGTAATAGCTGTCCTCTTCACAAAGCAAATGAAAATTCATAAGTGGCCCATCTGTCACATTAATTCCTTGCTTTCTAATATCCTTTGCGAATTCGATTGGGGGTTGACCAGAATAACACCAGTCACGAACAACCCAAGGAAAATCAAGTTCCTTATGAACAACTTGAAGCACTTTATCAGACTCTTTCCAATGGAAGGTTGTTCTTAAAGCCTCGTGTTTAGAAATCACGTTATTCCAAGCTGTTTTAAATAAAGCGATATCCAATGTTCCCTCTACCCTAAAACAAAGCTGCTGCACATAAAGTTCCGCATCTGGTTGGTGAATGGTATGAAACAACATTCCTTTTTGCAAAGGAGAACATTCATAAATGTTTGAAATGTTTTTTAAATTCATTTTCGCTCCCCCTATGGCTTCTGTTCAATGGTTGAAAGGAACTTTTCCAAAGAAGCTTGATCGAGGTTAGCTTCTGGAAAGTCATTGGATACAAAACCAACCTCTTCGGTATTGGTACAATAAGAAATAAACTTTTCCACAGATTCTATGATCTCTTCCGTCAAGGCTGTAATCTTCTCAGCACTATGCACACTCGGATAATAGGCAACCCTTATATACAACTGATTGTTTATAAAATAAGGCTCAAATTCAAGTAAATATATCCTTTTTTCTTCACTATGTCTCACACTCTCACTTAAAAAACTATGAACATCTAATATTTCTGATTCAAAGAAGGTCTGATCAAGTTTTCCTAAATAGTTATAGCTAAACAAAGCACCGGTGGATTTCTGCTTACCTTCTTGCCATCCAGATAATCCAAAGCCCATGCCACCATATAACGGTTTACGCAAATTTTTTTTCACGCTTTTTAAAATATCACCCGTCGCTTGACTCCTAATATCCTTAAACTGCATAGGGTAGACACTAGTAAACCAGCCAACCGTTCTCGATAGATCAAGTTCGTCATCGAGTGAGTACCGTCCATGTGATTCTAAATCCATGATGACATTACTGTCTTTTGTTAAATTTTGCAGCGAACACACGACGGCTGATAAAATAACTTCATTCGCTTTCGTACCAAAATATTTAGGAACTTCTTTAATAAGAGCCTGAGACAAATCCTTTGTTATAGTTTTTTCCAGATAAACCTTTTCTCCTTCTGTTCCTTTATCCAGACCAGCAAGACTGCCTGGCTTCACATGTTCATTCCATAGTTGGTCTTCCTCTCTTTTTACGTGTTCAGCCAGTTCTGGAAGATGCTGAATCCATTGTTGATATGTTGACCTTTCAGGGAGCAGCTCAACAACTCTGCCATTAAGAAGAGATTCCATTGCTACATCAAGATCTTTAAGAAGAATTTGCCATGATACCATATCTACCAAAAGGTGATGAATAATGATAACAATATCGTCGTCCTGATGATTCCCCATATTAAAATATCCCGCATATACAAGTGGTCCTTTTTCAATGTCTAACAATCGTTGCATGTGTTCAGATTCAGTTTGAACATCTCGATCAGGATTATCATGGCTTGAAAAGTCAAAATACGAAAGCTCTACTGTGTCACCCTCTTCTGTGAATATTTGCCTCCATCCAGTTCCTTCATTTTTAAATTTCAATCGTAGTGAATCATGAGCGTTGACAATAAAATCAAAAGCTTTTTGAAAAAGGCTTAGTGGCAGACTTCTTTTACACTTCATACGAATGGCCTGGTTCCAGTGATTAGGATAAAGAAAGTTTTGTGAAAAGAACCATTGTTGAATGGGAGACAAAGGAAGTTCTCCCTTACTCTTCGTGTTTGCACATTTCGTTGATCTTTTCATCACTGCTGCCATATGTTGAATAGTTCTTTTTTCAAAAATATCTTTTGGCTTTAGTAGCCATCCCTTCTCATTTGCCTTTGAAGATACTTGAATCGCCAGGATTGAATCCCCCCCTAGTTCAAAAAAATTATGTTCAATCTTGACCTTAACGGCAAACATCTGTTCAAAAATTTCAACCAATATCTTTTCCCGTTCATTTTTTGGATCTGTTGCAGACTGATCTGTTATTTGACTTTTCATTGTTGTCAGCTTTTTCATATCCACTTTTCCGTTTTGGGTCAAAGGGAATTTATCTATTACGATAAATTGACTTGGTATCATAAAATCAGGTAATTTTTTTGCCAGCGTCTTTTTTATTGTTTCTACTGAAAAAGAGTGGGAGTTTGTAGACACAAAAGCTTTAAGTCTTGTTGCTCCGTTTTCACTTTGTGTGCCTAGAACAACTGCCTTTAAAACATCTTGATTTTCTTCAATGACTCCTTGAATCTCCATTGCTTCAATACGGAATCCATTCACTTTTATCTGTCCGTCGACTCTTCCAAGAAATTGAATACTGCCATCTTCATTGTACTTAGCTAAATCACCTGTTCGGTAAAGTCTGTCTCCGTTCCCATAAGGATTAGGTAAAAAACGTTCAGAAGTTAGTCCTGGTTGATTATTGTACCCTCGTGCAATTCCATGACCTGCTAGATAAATTTCCCCTGATGTTCCTTTAGGTACAAATTGTAGAGAATTATCCAGGATGTGAATTTTTACATGAGAAGCAGGAAAACCAATTGGCACAACCGAATGATCACTTTCTTTTAATTTATAATAGCTTGACCAAACCGTACCTTCAGTTGGTCCGTATTCATTAAATAACAATATATGAGGATAGTGCGTTTTTTGATAATTATGGAGACTTTTGGGGAACTGTTCCCCAGCCACAATGACACATGCCAAATACTTCAACGTTTCTTTAGTAGCTTGTTCAAAGAGCAATTGAATAAAAGAAGGAACACTCAGCATGTGTGTTACCTTATGCTCTATAATAGAATCTATAATGTTTGAAATATCCAACTGTTTGTGTAAATCAGATAAGATCACATTTCCACCTGACGATAACGTCCAGAACAACCCAACAAGAGAGCTATCAAAAGAGATGGGGGAAAGTAACAAAAAATTGCATTTACTGTTTTCAGAATACACTTTTTTTCTTGCCATATTTGAGTAGTAAATATTGTCATGGCTAACCATTACCCCTTTTGGTTTCCCTGTTGAACCGGAAGTGTAAATAATGTAAGCCAACTGGTGCGGGAGAAAAGTTTTAAGTGGTACATCTACGGGAGCTGACAAATCAGTCAAGCTGTTCATAGGAATAGAGAAACCAGCGAAATTCATTCGTTCATTACATAAAATTAATGAGATGTCAGCGTCTTGAATCATGTATTCGAGACGTCCTTGAGGATAGGAGAGATCTAATGGAACATAAACAGCACCTGCTTTTAAGATTCCCAGGATCCCAATAACAACATCTACACCCGGCTTTAACGCAATTCCTATCCGTTCTTCTCGAGAAATACCTTTATGAATAAGATTTTTAGCTACTACATCTGACTTTTTGACAAGTTCTTCATACGTAATGGATCCGTCAGGACCTGTTACGGCGATAGATTTTGGGGTTGTACGGGCATGCTTCTCCATTTCATCTACAATAGAACATTTTGGTTCTCTTGCTAAAATTGAAGGGTTTAAGTCAATAAGCTGTTCTCTAACCTGTTCTTTGCTTAATAAAGAGTAGTCCTTAAGTTGAAGACTGTCGTTTTTCACAATTTCTTTAAGTAAAGTTACAAAATGTTGTGATAACCGTTTAATCATTCCTTCATGGTATCTATCCGGGTCAAAAATCATTCTAAAATGAAGTTCCCGGTTATATTCGACACCCTCTAGCTCAAGCTCGAATTGTGTAATAGTTCTCTTCAAGGGATAAACTTCAACGTCAATCGTCCCTATTCTCCCTTTTGCACCAGCCACGCCAAGAAAAACAGCACCAAGGTTGTTTTTGGTTATACTCCTTATGTTTTGAAAACTGAACATGACGTTTGTAAAATGGCGCCCATCTTCCCCAAGGCCACTTTCCTTAATTAAGGTCGTTAAATCCGAAAAGGATATGTCCTTATGATCGACAGTTGCCTTGTACGTTTCGTTTATTTGTTGCACAAGATCATTAAACGTAATGTCGTTAGAAAAATGACCGTCAATATAGAGTGTATTAGCGTAAAAACCTACACTGTCTAACGTTTTTGTGTTTCTTCTGGCAAAGGGCGTAGCTACCCAAATGCATTCTTGGCTGCTATATTTTTGAAGGAGCAGCTGGTAGGCAGTTAAAAGAAGCATATAGAGCGTAACTCGATTTCTTTTCGCCACCTCTTTTAACTTAGCAGTCACCTTGCTATCAATGAAGAAAAAGAATGGCTCTCCTCTAAAAGACTGGTGCACAGAATTTTTAGAAGGGAGATCAACAGGAAATAACCCTCCTGATCGCTCAAGTCGCTTAGCCCAATACTCAAGCTCTTTTGTTTTATCTTTTTCGTTTTGTTCTTGTACAAATGAATGATAATGGGAGCTAATATATCGATTTTCAGTTTCATACGGATATTTTTCATAAATACGTCCTAATTCTTTCATCATCACCATAATAGACCATCCATCAATGGCCAGGTGATGAACAACAAATAACAGAATATGTTGACCCTTTGAATTAATGTAGGTACGAGCTTTAAACAACTTCCCTTTTTCTAAATCAAAAGGAAGATAAGCTTCGTGTAAAAGAATTTGATTAAATTGGTCCGTGGACATATTAGATAAATCCTTATGTCGGTAATCTACTTTTTGGTTTTCAATGACTTTTTGATACGGTCGGTTATCGATAAATTGATAGCTTGTTCTTAACGTTTCGTATTTATCAACAATGCCTTGAAAGGCTGCAGCCAAAGCATCAAAGTCAATATCTTTCGGTAACACCCATGCAGCATACATATTTAACTGATTTTGATTTGAAGAAAGATAATGTGAGCGCCACATATCTTCCTGATTTGGCGATAACTGAAACAGTTTTGATTCTTCTACAAGCATTAGGTCTCCCCCTTTCTGTTTTATTAGACCAGCTCTTTTGTCGTATCAGTATCATGAATTATTTGTTCCGAAGTCATCAGACCGGACTTTATTACTCCATATACACCGTGTACGTTGTTTGTCCAATGGCCGGCAAAATACAGACCATCGACAGGCGATTTAGGACCCATTCTTGCTAACCATGGTTGATTGTTTCTTTTTTCCCAACCATACATTGCTCCTTTATCATTTAATGTATAGCGATGAATAGTTCTTGGAGTCGCCAACTCATGCCTGACGATACGATTTTTAAAACCGGGCAGTTGTTGCTCGATTCGTTCCAGGTAATCTGTTAGGAGATAGTCTTTTCCTTTATCTATTCGTACTGATTCGATTTCATCATAGTCACAAAGGGACGTCGCACTGATAACGGCGTGACCTTCAGGTGCGAGATTATGACCTACATGGCTTGGACAACAAATAGACATTGGTATACTTTCTTTTTCTTCTGGATGATAATAAATACGGGATTGGTCTCGATCAAATTCTGGCAGGACAAATAATTCGTGGGGGATGTTTTTGCTCCAATAATCGTCATCTTTTATCCCGGCGTATAAAACAATTGCAGAGCAAGATGGTTTGAGCTTTTGAAATTTCTTTTTATAAACAGAGGGTAAGTGTTCTTCACCTAAGAGATCAAAAAAAGTAGTTTTCATGTCGATATTTGACACAATCGTGTCAGCAAAGTGATCGTTGCCTTTATGGTCTTTTACACCAATAACTCGGTTTTCTTCAACTTTGATAGACTCGATTTTTCTTATTAATAACACGTGAGAATCGTTTTCTTCAATATATCTTCTTAACAGGTTGGCAAACGCTTGAGTACTTTCTTTGGGATAAAATGCACCATTATGATAAGACATTAAAACACTAATCATATAAGCAGCGGATAACAATTTTGGAGTTGTCCCCGTATAAAGAAACAAAGTAGAAAGAACTGATAACGCTTCTGGTTCTTGTATATAGTTTTGCAAAAAATCCTCAAAAGATAAATTTTGGATACTTTTGAATTCCCGGAACTTTTCCTTTTGGGAAAAGTGTTTTTTTGCATAGTTTGTACCAAGAAGAATATGACCAATTTTAAATATTTTTGAAAAAGTTAATTTAATACCTTGTCTCTCTTGGGGAAACCACTCGCACATCTTATCTCTAAGCTCATTTAAGTCAGATGGGATATCGTATTCTTTAGTTCCAATACGGACTGTGCACATCGGATTTACTTTTTTAAAAACAATATCTTTCTCAATACCAAGGTCAGTGAGGAAATCCCCGATTAAATCTCCCTTTTCGCAACCGCCCATTAAATGAACTGCAGCATCAAAAGTAAACTTTTTTCTACGGAAGGTGCTAGCACAGCCGCCAACAACATAATGCTGATCAACTACAAGAACTTTTCGACCTTCTTTTACTAAATTAGCAGCTGTCGAAAGTCCTCCAAGCCCTGCTCCGATAACAATTACATCGTATTTTCCCACTTATCTCCCCTCACTCACCATTAAAATTAGTTATTTTACAAATTCAATCAACTACATCTAAAACACTACCTTTTTTTTTGATTATTGACAATTGAGAAAATATCTGCATAATATTGAAATATAAGGAACCGAACACGGGATGTTTATCAACCAAGATGGAGGGATATTATAAAATATAAATGGAGTGGGAGAGGATATCATGAAAATCAAATCATATGAGTTTGACTTTGGTAAACTTTTGTTTTTTGAACGTATAAATAATCAACTGACTCAAAAAGACCTTTGTCATGGCATTTGCTCCATTACTTATCTCAGTAAAATCGAAAATGGAAAAATTTATCCTAACGCTGAGACACTTGCTTTACTTTTACAAAGAATTGGAATAGAACCCACTATATCTAGTGAAAAACCCCTTCTTGCAGTAGAATCACTTGAAAATTGGTATTTATCCATTGTTCAAGGAGAAAACTCTGACTCTATTTATAAATACAAAAAAAAAGTTGAGAAAGAAATCAACCGCATTTATTCAACAGATCTTCTTTTATACTACTATTTAGTTAAACTAAGATATTTTATCCACACGAGGATGACGAAAGAAGCCAAGGAGATACTGGAGCTGCTGAAAAAAAGCAGGGATAAGTTTACCAGCCATCACGATATGTATTACCAGTACTTCTTAGGTCTTTATCATTGCATCTTAGATTCAAACTTCCAAAGTGGCCTCAAGCAGTTTGAAAAGGTGCTTCCTTTTTTTAATGATTATCAATATCTAGATCCAGATTATTTTTATCATATCGCTTTAACCTACACCAACCTACATAGGACTAGAAGCGCAATGTTCTATATTGAAAAAGCTTTAACCATTTTTAACGAGCAGTTATTTATCAGTAAAAGTCTTGAATGTCAGCTTATTTTAAGTCTCAATTTAGGACGTTTAGAAAATTACCAGAAGGCCATTCAAATTTGTCACAACGTTATAAGAGTTTCAAAGACTCTTCAGGAACCTGTTATCCAGACGCAGGCACTCCAAAATTTAGGTTATATTTATAAAATGAAACATGATCTTGAACATTCCATGGATTACTTCTTACAAGCTCTGGAGAATATCGATTCCATTTCAGATAACTTAGAAACTTATTTAACAGTAATTATTGAACTCTCTTCCGTTTTACTAAAAAACAATCAAAGTGATGAAGCATTAAAATGGCTCTCTTCAACACTAGATTCGTTTGGGAATTGTAGCTGTTATGACCAAATAGTAGAACTTGAAGTATTAAAGCATCAATTAAACAGCAGTGATGAAAGGCTTATTAAGTACCTGGAAGAAAAAGCTATACCCCATACTTTAAGTAAAAATAAATACAATCAAACTTATTACTATTACGAACTTTTAGGCGATAAATATAAACAAATTTATAAATACAAAAAAAGTTCTTACTGCTACAAGCAATGTTTAGAATTCTTAAAGGAATTTTTATAAATGGGATAAATGTAAAAATCACCCGTTAGTTTTCTAAAAATTTTGTAAAAAAAAGGGGCGGTGTTTCTTTACAATATTTTAGCTCTCACCAAATTAGGGAAATATTTATTCTACTCTCTTTTTGCTAGAAATAAATCACGAATGTTACTTATTACCTGTTGCTGATTGTTATTTATATAAAAATGCCCCCCCTCAAAAACAACTGATTGGAATTTACCTGAAGTATAATAAGCCCAGTCATTTCTTCGTTGGTATACTTGGTAATCATCAATACCAGTAAAAGCATAAAGATCAGATTTTATAATAGCATCATCATCATGCGGTTTGTAGGAATAGCTAAAAAACATTTGGTAATCAGTGTGAATGATTGGCATGAAAATATCATACATTTTTTTATTTTCAAAAATAATTGATGGCACATTTCCGCTCATTCTTATCTTTTCTGAAAACTCTTCCATTGACAATGATCCATAATCACCCATTACCTTGTATTCGGGAGGTTGAAATCCTGAGATGATAACCTCATCAGGGATTTTCAAATTCATTGTATGTAAGCGTCTGACCAATTCGTAAGCCAAAAGTCCTCCCATACTATGTCCAAAAATAGCATACGAGTCAGTTTCATTTATCCTATCTTTAATACTTCTAATAATATCATCAACCATCTCATCAACCGATTTAATTAAAGACTCCTTTATTCGCTTTCCTCTCCCTGGTAGTTCAATTGGAACTACTTCTACACACTTTTGTAATTGCGTTTTCCACGAAAAATAAATTGATTCTGCAGATCCCCCTGCATAAGGCAAGCAAAACAGTGTTTTTTTCTCCATACTTCTTCACCCTCCTAATGTTTGTTTTTCTAAGAACAATTTATATAGGGATTCACTGTTATACTTTATAATAATGTCATTCTTGCTTTTCTTTGTAGCACAAAAAGCCATTTTATAGTTATTTTCAAAATCTAATCTTTTTAAAAAGAATTTATCATCCCCTTTAACTTTAAAGTGATTGTTCTCTACATTTTCTAACATAAAAGAATTAAGTGGAATGCTAAGTCCTTTACCTATTGCTTTAATATAGGCTTCTTTTAGAGTCCACAGTTCGTAAAAATTATTTTCATTATGCTGTCCCTTAGTGAAGGTTATATTTTCATTTTCTCCTAAGATAAATCGTTTAATTGAATCTAAATCTACTTCATTAATTAATTCTATATCAATACCTACAGCTTGTTGGTCAAATACACACACCACCCAATCCCCAGAATGAGATATATTAAAATAAATACCTTCACAATCTAAATATGGTTTTCCATATTGATTATAATAAAATACGATATCTGAATTCTTAATATTATAGCGTTTGGATAAAATCATTCGAACAAGTATATCTCCGACCAATCCTCTCTGACGGTCTTTGTTATGATAAAGCGATAGTATTTTGGATTTCTTTTTCCTATCTGTATAGGACAAGAGCTCGTCAAAGGTCTTCTTATCTAGTGCTTGTTTTATATTAACTGCATGTATAACCATCCCATCACCTCTAAAAGATATTTATAAGTGCTAAAAAATAGAGTATATCGAGATAGATTTCTTTCACCAAGATTAACTAGAACTTAACTAGAACTTATCATACTTTCCCTGACTGACGAGAAGGGTTCTTCATTTTTGCAAATCTATATCGCACCTACGAATACTACTAGCTTCTCGGTACTTACAAGTTAATTTATTATCATGCAAACCAAAATATATTAAACATTGTCGACCTCACTATATATGTTAATCCCAAAACACTTTTTTTTCTATTGAAAAATATTAGATCTGCCTTGAGATGATTGCCTCATAAATAAATTAATTTTCTCAACGTGCAGCTAATGGAGGGAAGGCAGATTTAATCTGGAGTTCAGTCAGTGGAACAGAGTATTTATTTTTTATTGATGCGGGACTAACGGCAGCATTAGCATCGGGTGATCCACCACGCTCACATATTAAGCTCACAGGAGACAGTTATCGTGTGATGCATGCGTTATCCAATTCTTAATAATTTCAAATGGGATGGCAGCCTTCTAAATTTTCGACTGCAATATTCTTAAATTCTTGGTTGCAAAACACACTTGTTCCTGAAGCTATTCATTCCAACTTCTGAAAAACCAAATGTACGTATCAAACTATTCTGAGTAAGTCCTTCACATCGTTTTTCAGCAAGTAAATTTTGTTGTTCCATCTCGATTGAAACCATAAAAAAACCCCTTTTTAGGATTCTTTGCAAAGAACCCTAAAAAAGAGGTTGTTAATTTTAAGCAACTTGCAGCCTTAAGGCTGCACTATAACTTAAGTTATGGTTTTGTTGCGATGGAGGCGATGGAACAATAATTATTTATTAATGCGATAAAGTGAAGTTTGAATTAATCAGAAGTATTACTATTAATTCACTTCCGGTTTACCTGTTTTTATCTTAATGACTTATATTCCAGTGGTTTTAAACCAGAAAGTAAGCTCTCGGCCATCTCCGGTTGATCCGGTTAAAATTGTTTATTGCGGTTTAATATCTTTTGAAGAGTGGAGTCAGCACCCAAACATATCTCTTTATCAAAAAAAGTTGTAAAACAGCTACTCAATAATCGCGCCCGATTATTAAAGAGTGAAAAAGTGACTGCTTTTATTTTTAATTTCAATTCAATATAAGGATAATTATACCTAAAGTTTAATAACTTCTTTTCCAGCAGCAACCCTTTTCGCCTCTGGATTTTCCGAATCTAATCTTCGTGCAACAGCATCGGCATCGATATTGATATCAATACCGATTTTGTCGATGATTAAATTGCGAAACGTGCTTTTTCCACTACCGTTATTCCCTGCAAATACGAAAAACACTGGTCGACGCGAATCCATTAAGCTTCACCATCATTATGAAACGGAATAATTTTACCGTCAGGAAATTCTTTTACAAGTTGTCCGTGCTGCTCATATATTATATACGTGTTGTTAGCTTTGGCATCTATTCTTGCCCGTTCTCCGGTCATCGCTGCCCATTTATCAACCCAGCCGTATTTTCGTTTGGATTCTACGTTTTGCTGTTCCCTCACAAGCATCACCGCCTTTGTTTCATTATATCAGATAGCTCGTTTCATTATACTACTTGCTTCATTTCAAAACATTTGCTTGGATACTTCACAACGATAAAGCATGAATAACTTTGATTTTAATTACATCCATCCACAAACATGGTACTCAGAAAGAAATGGGACCCTTTCACCTTCAGATGTTCTTCCAGGTTCAACTAGAACTGTATGGTGGAGATGTCACAATCAAAGACGGCTTCCATATGATGAAACAATATTTAGAAGGGCAGGCTCACACATTTTGTTTGCATCTATGCCTTACGAATTTATGAGACCACTGTTAAAGAATAAAATGCTACCTGCTGAAATCGCTGAATACTTAGTGCTGCCTGTTGATACCGTTGAACATGGAAGACAAAGAAATGGGATATTGGGAAAAAGAAGAAGCATCTTATTTTTTGGAGGTTGCTAAGGAAGATAAGAATTATATATTTTTTCTGCTTGCTTTATCTACAGGAATGCGGCCGGGTGAAATATTAGGTTTGAAATGGCGTGATATCGACCCAGACAATCAACAATTATCAGTGCTGCGTTCTTTAACCAGGCAGGGAGAATTAAAACAGCCAAAAACAAAAAGCTCCCGCAGAATGATAAGCTTAGGCGAAGATACTTTATCCACGTTAAAAAGTCATCGTACCCGACAGAAAGAAGAAAAGATGAAGGCAGGAAAGGCATATGATGATCAGAATTTTGTCATAGCCACTAAAACAGGGAATCCTGTTTTGTATCGAAATATACTTAGAACTTGGTACAGACTAACAAAGCCTTTATTTGATAAAGGAGAGCTTACGCCTATTCGCTTATATGATATGCGACATACTCATGCTTCTCTATTATTACGAGAAAATGTACATCCCAAAATTGTCAGCGAGCGTTTAGGCCATGCTTCGATTAAGATCACCCTGGACACCTATTCTCATGTTATCCCGAGTCTTCAAAAAGAAGCAGCCGATAAATTTAATAACGCTTTATTCGGATAAAGGTTTGCAATTTGTTTGCAAATCGCGTCCAGCTAAAAAATGACGCCGGGCCGAGGGTATCCTCAAACCGGCGTCATTGGCGTATTATGTATGGTGAGCCGTACTGGATTCGAACCAGTGACCTCTTGCCTGTCAAGCAAGCGTTCTCCCACTGAACTAACGGCTCCTCCTATGCTGCTGAAATAACAGCGACATTATTAATTGTAAGATGTTTTCGTCTGCGATGCAAGGGTCCTATTAAAAATTTTCAGGTTCCCGAAGGAACCTGAAAACAGCTATATTTTATCGAGTTCAGATTCAGTGTCACCTTCGCCATCCTCTTTCCGAGGTGGACGCTTGTCCTGCAACAGGGTCTTCCAGAGTCGTTTCACCTTTTTCCACATGTCAGCTTTCTCCTTTATTCATCTGGTGCCAGCGGTGCAGCACAGTGGCCAGCTGCTCCCTGGTGACAGCTTCTCTTGGATATTTTCCGTTCATCAGGTTCTTTTCTTCCGCCCATTTCCAGGCATCCCGGTGGGAAGGATTCGGGATATGATCGTTCACAGCCTCACCTCCCTGGGAAAGAATGGCTTCCAGTTTCTCCATAGTACGGGGGCCGGCGATACCATCCACCCGCAACCCATATTTACGCTGGAACGATTCGACAGCCCGTTTCGTTTCGCTTCCGAACTCACCATCCGCCCCGTACACAGAAAGATTCTCTCCGGCCTGGATCAACTGTTTCTGAAGGTTCCTGACATTTGATCCAGTGTCTCCGGCTTGCAGGGTGGATGATTCACTGCCGGATAATGGGCTGCCGGCCCAAAGAGCTGCCCTGACTTCACTCATTTCAATACCGGGACAGAGGGTTGCTGCACCGGCAAGTTCGCGGTGGCCGAGAACATCGGATACGGTAAGCCTGAACCGCTTCATGGCACGTTCCACCCTCTGATGCCAAGATCTTTCCTGTACATCAGTAAAGGAACCATTTCCAATCAGGCAGATATGATACGTGTAGGCATTGTGGCCGGCCGCTCCATTCGTGACCATGGACGGCCGGTAACAGACCTGCACCGTTCCGTCACGGAGAATAATTTCATGATAGCCGCCCGTCTGCCACTCCGGTGTAAACCGGCTCCAGGTATAGTTCCAGAAAGACCAGAAGTCACCGGTACGTGTTGCGGAGTGATGACGGATAATTTTTCGGATGCTGTGTTCGGATCTTGTCTCCGAACGCTTCGGAGTCGCGCTGCGTAGATCTTCTACCTTTGGCATAAACCGCCTCCTTTCCAAGACCCTGTATGGTAGAAATATGCGGCAGCGATGAAAAAGGGTGGGTAGGAAGCTTGAAGTATTCATGGATTTTTCATTCAGCTATTTATTTGTGCGCCTTTTGAAAGTCAATGACAATTAAAAAAAGGAGGATTCCCGAAAAAATAATCGGTCCTCCTCCTTTTTATTTCAATACAAGGTCCTCAGGGAGTCGCGGCTGTATGGCTGCAGTTCGTCCGCCCGGCTTTCCCGGACTTCTTTTCCGCGTATTCATCGGTGCGGCGGTTAGTATGCTGCCAGAAAAACTGGTCAGTCAAATACCCGTGCGCTCTGTGGATTTCGACAGCATCAACACCGATCCGTTTGGCACTGCCGCCCCTTTGGCATAGGCAGCTACCAGATCTTCATTCTCCTGCTTTGTTAACGGTTCCGATACTTTTTCTCCCGCCAGTTTCAGTCCTGACGGGCCAGCCGGCATGGCTCCTTTAGCATAAGATGCACCGGCTGAAGGAAACATTCTGCTTATTTCATGTTTTTACGCTGACGACGGTGCTCTTTTCTTGCTGATGCCGTTTCATGAAGCCTTTGTTCTTCTTCTGTATTCGGAATAACACCCGGTACTTCTACCGGCTTCCCTTCCTCATTCACTGCGACCATCGTTAAAAACGATTCTGTCGTTAATTTTTTTTCATTTGTCAATAAATCATGGGAATGCACCCGGACAAAGACTTCCATGGACGTCCGGCCGGTGGAGGTGACAAACGCTTCCAGTTCCAATGCTTCCCCGGCTTTGGCTGAAGACAGAAAATCGACCGAATCCATCGAAGCGGTAACTACGATACTGCTGCAGTGTTTCATGGCGGAAAGGGCGGCAATTTCATCAATGTAGCCCATCACCTTTCCTCCAAAGATGCTCTGAAGATGATTCGTATCGGGAGGCAGTACAAGTCTCGTCTGCACGGTTCTTGACTTCTCCATGGCATGTTCCTGTTTCATGACGGATTGCTCCTTTCCAGTGCACTCCTACAGAAAAGAGCATCCATTATCTGGATGCTCTATCCTGCCGCACGCGGATTAATTGGGATTCAGTTTTTGCGTAGATCGTGCCGGCCTCTTCTTCCGAGATATTGAACGTTTCGGACGCCTTTTTTTCGACATACGTGTCGTTTGCCGCAACATCATGTTTTTCTCCGGCCTGTTCCAGTTTATCGTATTCATCCTGCATAAAGGTGTATACGTTCCGTTCCAGCTCCGGCAGACTATCAATAACCTGTTCGGCTGTCTTGTCCATCCTATGTACCTCCTTTACATTCTGCGTCATACACTATTCAGGCGGTAAAAGCCATTTTCAATCATTCCATCCATGCATCTTATACGTTCATCATTATAACACAATTTCACGAAAGCCCAACCCCTCTCCGTAAAAAAGAAGCTGTATAAAATAGAAACAGCTCCTTTTCTGTGCTACTCCATCGTATTTAAACTGTAGATGGTATCCCGGATGTCATCGCCGTATTCGGAATAAAAGGCTTCGCTGACTTCACCATTCACGTGGTATTGGGTACCGGAGGCAGTCCGTACCAAATCAAATGAAATGGTGCCGTCTTCCCTCGTCGTCTGATAATGTGCTTCATCTCCGTTTTGAAGTGTGACCTCCTGATAGGTGGAAAGATCGGGGGCCGCACTTTCCATATAATGCGTGCCGTATGCACGAATGGTGGATGATTCATCTTCATATAGAATTTTGCCGTCCCCGTTGTCAGCCTCTTCACCGGACGGCCAGCTATCCGGATAGGTTACTTCAAACCCGAACCTTTCATTTGTGTACGTTGTACGGTCCGGATGTACGAATTCTTCAGGCTCCAAAGCTCTTGCCAGAAAGACGGAAAACTGTGCCCTTGTTACGTCTTCATTCGGACCGTATGTTCCATCCTGGTATCCTGTCGTAATGTCTGCCTGGGCGATGGCCTGTATATCGTGATAGAACACGTCTCCATCCTCCACATCGCGGAAGTAATCGGACCCCTCTCCATCCGAGAAGGCAAAAGACCGGTTCAGTACAGCAGCCATCTGACCTCTTGTCAGAGGATCGTTCGGCAGAAAAGCACCTTCACTGCCTGTGATAATTCCTTCGTCTTTCACCGCGGCAGCTTCTTCATACGCATGAAAATATTCCGTGATATCCGAAAAATCCGGGGCTGGCCTATCCCCTGTCTCCAGGTCCAGGGCCTCTACAATCATGGCGGCGGCCTGGCTCCGCTTCACCGGATCATTCGGGTGAAAACCGCCGTCTTCATATCCTGAAATTATTCCTTCTTCCGCCAGAAAAGAAATCTCGTTTTCAGCCCAGAAATCCTCTCCCACATCATGGAATGAAGGTGCAGCCGACGCGGCTGACGGCATAATAAACAGCGCTGCCAGTGCAGCACCTATACCAGCTCGTTTCATAACATCTCCTCCAGGTTATTTGTTCTGCATTTTTTTCCTATACCCCTTCATCCTGAAAATAAATCTCCTTTTTTAGAACGTATACATATGCTGTTCACAAAGCATAATGGTAAAAAAGGAGGTATCTTTATATGAACCTTTGGAACAAATGGACGGAATGGAGGGAATCGGCAAAGCAGAAGCGGATTGCTGCCATGGAACAGGAAGGAAAATGTCCGGAGTGCCGGGGACGGGGGATTCACCTGATGCCGAACGAATATTATTACACGGATCCTCTTTACTGCCCGGGGTGCGATGGCAGCGGGCTGTATTCCGACTGGTCCTCCCGCCATTACTGAAACCCTCCCCGGGCGATCGCTTTTCCATCCTGTGTCCGTGATGTCATGCTGCCTGCCACAGATGCCAGCACATACAGTGTTTCTCCTGCTGTTAACGGAGAGAGGAAGCGATGCCAGTACCGTTCGATATATCCCTTCCGATCCAACTGATCGTGTATACAGTACGCCGAAGCCCCCATGATCAACATTCCCTGCACAATTTCGGCTGGGAAACCGGCCTCTTCCGCTGCTTTTCTGTCCGTATGGACAGGCTGGTCATCGCCGGAACATTGTGCATATTCGGTGATCCACGGCCTTGAAAAAACAAGGGGAACAGCATCCCTTTCTATACGTTTTCTGTATGTCCGGGATTTGTTATTCTGTTGATGCCGTTCATCGAGCGGCCGCAGCGTAACGGTATCTGCTTCCAGCCTGATCCGGCTCTTTGTCGTCATACGCAAGGTCTCCGTTACGCGCTGAAAAGTTCCGGAAAAAAGGGACACCTCTTCCACACTTGATAAAGTAATGGAGACATCGGTCTGCATGCCTGCTGTAATTGGGGCTGCGAAACGAAAATCCTGTTTTTCAAGTATCACTCGATTTGATATCTGCTCCCACGGTTTCGCCATGCTGTTCCATAAATACATCGGAAATGTCGGGGGCATCAGAACATCCGCATAACCGTAAGACGCAGCTGTATCCGGATTATAATAGAGCGGATGGGTGTCTCTAAGACAGGAAGCCCAGGCTTTGATGTCGGAATCGGTTATCATGAAAGATTCATGGACAGCCTTACCCACTTTTGCCGGGGAGATCATCGTTTTTCTCCTTCTGCTGTATTGTGTTCCTGCACAGGACAGCCGTTCCCATTCCTCCACCGATTCCCATAGCCGCAATTCCGATCTTTGTCTGCCGTCTTTTCATTTCCGACCAGAGTCTTGTGATATTCACCGCACCAGATGCCCCGTAGGGATGTCCGAGCGCAATCGCTCCACCGCCGGTATTTACATTCTCCAGCGGCATGGAAAGTTCGCGCAAGCAGGCAAGTGTTTGGGAAGCAAACGCTTCGTTAAACTCCATTTGGCCGATGTCATTTATGTACAGTCCGTTGTTTGCAAGGCACTGTTCCACGGCCGGTACCGCGCCGATTCCCGGAATATTTGGATCCACACCGGCTGCAGCGGTATCGACCACCTCCAGTTCAGGAACCAGTCCGTATTCCTCTGCCTTTTCTTCACTCATAAGCAGTACAGCGGCTGCACCGTCATTGACCGGACAGGAATTACCCGCTGTAACAGTACCTTTCTCGACAAAAGCCGGCGGCATCCTTCGAAGCAGGGACGAACTGATATTGGTGCGGGGCCCTTCATCCTCGGTGATTCCCGGGAGAGGGACGATTTCTTCATTGTACCAACCCTGCTCTCGGGCATGGACAGCCTTACGGTGGCTTTCCGCAGCAAAAGCATCCTGATCCTGCCTTGAGATCCCGTATACTTCAGCCGTTCGTTCAGCTGCTTTGCCCATATTCGGATCTCCGATTTCTTCCGGTGAAAAACGGGCCCTTTCATAAAAGCGGGGATATTCCTTATAGGGATTAGCCGGTTTTTCCATTTTCCATGGTGCGAGGCTTACACTTTCCACACCGCCTGCTATATATACATCTCCTGCTCCGGCTTGAATCAGGCGGGAAGCAAGCGACACGGCTTCCATTCCTGAACCGCATTGACGATCGACGGTCACACCCGGAACACTTACCGGAAAGCCGGCGGCAAGCGCGGAAAGACGGGCCAGATTGCCTCCCGGACCAATCACATTTCCGAGTACCACATCATTGATGTCTTCAGCCGGAACTCCGGTTTTCTGCAGCAGATGCAGAAAAACGCCGGCGGCCATCCGCTCCGGCGTGATTTGGCGGAGACTTCCTCCTGCTTTTCCTATCGGTGTACGTCCACAGCATACAATAACCGGTTTGCGGCTCATATCTTTTCCCCTTTCTTTTCAATGAGGGCGGCTGCCTTTTTTCTTGCCGGTTTCCCACTTGTTGTAAGCGGCATTTCGTCGATCACCATCCATTGTTTCGGACATTTATAGGAAGCTGTGTGCTTCCGGCAGTAATCTTTTAATTCCTGAAGAAGCGTCTCCGTCCGGACGCCTGATGCAGGTTCGATACACGCTGCGGCTATTTCCCCCCAATACTCATCTGTCAGCCCTGTCACCGCCGCTTCTTTCACAGACGGATGGGAGGTGAGCAGCGTTTCAACTTCTTCCGGATATATATTCAGACCCCCGCTGATGATTTTGTTTTTACGACGGCCAACCAGACATAACAGCCCGTCCGGTTCCACCCGGACGATATCTCCTGATGGGACCCATTCCTCAGAATCAGGAAAAGGTTCGTTCTCATAGCCGGAAAATACCATTGGACTTTTGACAAATAATTCCCCGGCTTCTCCCGGCTGAACCTCCCAGCCCCTTTCATCCCGGATCGAAAACTCCACCGTGGAAAATGGGTGCCCCAGCGCGGACGTGCGCCTCATTACATCCTCTCCTTTACAAACGGCAACAAAGCTTAGTTCGGAAGAACCGTAAAACGACATCCACTCTGTCCCTGGAAAAAGGGAACGAAGCTTTTCCAGTCTATCCGGGGAGCACCGATCTCCGGAAATGATGCATTTTTGCAGTGGCATCTTTTGAATAGGTTCTCGTTCTAAGATTTGTCCCAAAGCCTCATACATCGTCGGCACCCCGTACATAACCGTGATGGATTCCTGCCGGCAGCGTTGAAGAAGACCCTCTGCCTGAAAAGATGATTCCAGGTAACAGGCAGCGCCGGCGTGAAGGGTGTGGAGCGCGGCAAACAAAAAGAGAGAATGGACGAGCGGACCGGGTACCGCCACTCTGTCCAGCTTTCGAATCTTTAGTTCCCTGTCCCCTTCCTGAAAACTTGTCATCCAGGACTGCTGTGTTCGAATAAAACCTTTCGGCATGCCAGTAGAGCCGGAGGTAAATCCCATATAAAACAGGGACATAGACAATTCAGCGGAAAGCGGTGCGTCTATGCTTCCGGCAGCGTCCCACGGTCGTTCACCCATTGAGGCTGCTTTGGCTCCGACCTGCAGCGGAATGATCCGGGAAATTTTTTGCCACTCGCAGAAAAAAGCGTCGTATGTCCTGTCCAAAAATAAATAATCCGGTTCTGTCCGTTTAAGGACAGCTGTTATTTCTTTGCTGCTCCATTTAGGATCCAGCGTGACCACCATCCAGCCTGCTTTTGCGGCACCGAGAACAATCTCCAGAAACTCCGGACTGTTTGGCAGAAGGACCGCCGCTTTCGAAGAGCCGTTCCCACCTTTCCGGTTCTTCAGGTGCATCCACTGCGCCATGCGGTTTGTGGTATTCTCCAGCTCTTGATAAGAAATGTCTCTGCCATCGCAGAAGACGGCTGTTTTATCCGGATAATGTTTGGCGTTTTCCCTGATTGAAGCGGCAATCGACATGACTGTGCCTCCCCTAACCTGCCTTTTTGTTCCTGTGCTCCTTCTCTTTCAATAGAAAGGGTTGGCGCCGGGCAATATGGACTGCCACATAAGAAGCCACAACCGCTTTCAGGGTGTCTCCAGGGAGAAATCCGAGAGTGCCTATTACAGCGCCCTGGTAGGTAAGATCCGAAATAAAAGTCTGATACAGTGTTCCGGCTATATGTATAAGCAGAAGTCCTCCCACTATATTCGCCGCCAATGCACCGGGCATTCGCAGATGAGGAAGCATCTTTTCCATGATCCATCCCGTTACAAACGCAGCTGCCGGCCAGGATAATATATAACCTCCACTGGGTCCGAGCAGCACACCCATACCTCCCCGTCCGCCGGACAGTATCGGCATGCCAACCGCAATTAGAGCAACCACAAGAAGCATACTTCCTCCTCCTAGCCTGGCTCCAAGCAGCGAACCGGCGAGCATGACACCGAGTGTCTGAGCCGTAACAGGCACCGGGGTCATGGGGATCGGTATCGGCGGAAGCAGACCCAGCACTCCGACGACTGCAGCAAACATAGCCATATACATCATATTTCTCGTATTCATTGCGAACGCCTCCTGTCCATCTATAAAACACAATGTAAACGATAAAAAAATAAATGTCAACCTACAATATTGTAAGTTGACATTTGTAAGTGTATTACTCGGCTGTCTGCCGCCCATTTCTGTTTTTTGGTTCGCTCTGTCTGGCAAACCCCTGCTGGCGGAACTCTTTACGCTTTTTTTTCGACCAGGTGTTATAATCCTGCAGAAACGCTTCATAGTCATCCGCCACTTCCTGCAGTGTTCCGGATTTTTTAATTTCACCGAATTCCAGCCATATTGCTTTCGTGCAGAATTCCTTGATCTGGGTCAAAGAGTGGCTGACGAAAAACATGGTTTTTCTCCGTTCCTTAAATTCCTTCATTTTTTCAAGGCTTTTTTTAGCAAATGCTTTATCTCCGACCGACAATGCTTCATCCACAATTAATATATCCGGGTCAATGCTGACATTGATGGAAAAACCAAGCCTTGATTTCATCCCTTTGGAATAGGATTTAACAGGCTGATCAATAAATTTATCCATTTCTGCAAACTCAATGATCTCCGGCTCCAGATTTTTGATTTCTTTGCGGGTAAAACCAAGCATCAAACATTTCATCTCGATGTTTTCCCGCCCCGTCAGTTTATTGTTCAACCCGGAAGATACATCGATGATCGCCGGTTCTCCCCGGATCTCAAGCTCACCGCTCGTCTGAGGCACGATGCCTGCGATGATGTTGGATAGGGTGGATTTTCCGGAACCGTTGACCCCGAGCAGTCCGATAATATCCCCTTCGTCTGCTTCAAAGGAGACATCACGGAGCGCATAAAAGGATTCCCCGTACTCTCCGGGAAGCATCAGATCCTTCAGGCGTTCGGACTGTCCGGCGTATAATTTGAATGTTTTTGTGATGTTTTCCGCCGATACCACAGCAGACATACGTTCCCCTCCCCTCTGCCTAAAGAAAATCAATAAAATGCTTGCGAAAACGGACATGGAGCAGCGCACCGATCGTAAACAGCAGCACGACAAGCCCCCAGAAATAGAGCGTATACTGCCAGTTCTCCACCATATACCAGGATCCGCCGAAAAAAGCAGCGCGGTAGCCTTCCGCCAGATAATAGAGCGGATTCAGCTTCATCAGATTCTGAACCACCTCCGGCAGACGATCCGAGACCCATAGAAAAGGACTAATATACAGAAACACCCGTATCGTAGACTGAATAAACATCTGTATATCACGGATGACCGTTGTTAATGTGGACGTAATTAACAGCACTGCGGTGATAAGCATCAGCATGCTGGCTAAAAAATAGGGGAACTGAATATAATACATCGATATCCTGTAATCGGTGAACTGCATATACACAGCGACTAACAACAGAATAGCCAGGTGCGGATACAGTTTTGATACCATGACATAGACCGGAATGATGCTCGATGGAAAATTCATTTTTGACACAAGGCGGATTTTTGAATAAATGGCTTTGGATCCCTGCGTTACAGCCGGATGGACAAAAAACCAGATCGTGATTCCCGCCGACATCCAGTTCAAATAGGGAATACCGTCCACGGCACTATGTTCGCCTCGGATGCCGTAGCCGAATACAAACCAGTAGATGGCCATAAAAAAGAGGGGGGTAATCAGCTCCCATGCTTCCCCCAGATAATTATTATTGTTTTTAATTTTTATTTCATAAAGAGCAAGCCGGTTGATTAATTGTATATTGTCCCAAAGCTCTTTGGCAATATTCAGGGCTGCTTTCATTATTATCCCTCTTTTTCATCCGTTTCTTCCTCCGGAAAAACGGCCTCCGTCACTTTCCTGGCGGCATTGCCGTCTTCCAGGGCGTGAAAGGAGTCTTCAAAGCGGCGGATATGGGTGTCGTACCTCGTCCGTATCGTATCGGAATGTTTGATTTCCTCCAACAATGATTCCGTCGTTTTCACAAGCGGACCCGGCGCTTCGTTTTCAAAATCAAAGTAAAAACCACGCAGCGTGTCCCGGTAGCTGTCGATATCATACACATAAAAGATCATCGGGCGCTGAAGTACCCCGTAGTCAAACATGACCGAGGAGTAATCCGTGATCAGCATGTCACTGACGATATAAAGATCACGGATATCTTCATAACGGGAAGCATCCACCGCGAAATCTTCCCATCCTCTCAGATCAAGATGGTCGGCAACCAGATAGTGCAGGCGGAAAATCAGAAAATATTCCTCTCCCAGCTGTTCTCTCATCCTGTCCATATTCATCTGCACGGTGAATTTATATTTTCCGATAAAATGATATTCATTATCCCGCCAAGTCGGGGCATACAAAATGACTTTTTTCCCTTCCGGAATGCCGAGGCGTTCTTTTACGCTGCGGATGTCATCCTGTGTATAATGGAATAAATAATCATTTCTGGGATAACCGGTTTTCAGCATTGTCTCGTGGAAATCGAACGCCCGTTCAAATATTTCCGCGGAGTATTCGTTTGGCGCAACCAGATAACTCCACCTACTGGCTTCAGCAACAAAATTTTTCTTATACATTTCCGTGGTCGTACCCGGCATGTGGACTTCTTCCATGTCGAGCGCCAGTTTTTTGAGCGGAGTGCCGTGCCAGGTCTGGAGATAGACCGTGTCCGCCGGTTTCGGTATCCACTTCGGAAGCCTGCTGTTGAACACCCAGTATTTCGCTCTCATCATGACAATAAACCATCGCAGGGAAAAGCGGTGGATCGTACGTACTCCGTGTTTTTCAAAATAGTGCCTGTAGCGGTGGTCGATGCTCCAGTAATAAGTGAAGTTGCGGTCCTGCTGCTTCAGTTCTTCATAAACAGCTCTCGGATTGCAGCTGTACTGCTTTCCGAGGAAGCTTTCAAACACGATGATTTTTTCTTTTTTCGGCAGTTTCCCGACCAAGCCGAATACATTGCGGTAGACGTTTCTTATTGTTTTAGACTTTTTGAACTTCTTCCATTTTTTCATCACTTGTTTCTTCCGTCGGTTGAACGGTTTTTTGATACGTTTGTTAAACCTTTTTTGCCAGCGTTTATTCATAAGACTTCGTTACCCCTCTTTACTTACCCGGTACTCATTTTTTCCGTCCGCTCTATTATATAATGTTCACGGAGGAAAAAACAAAAAAAGAGAGAAAAAATCCCTCTTTTTTAGTAAGCATTCGCAAGAAGCAGTTCGTTTTTAATTTTTGTCGTGGAAATGTTGGCGGTTCTCGGCAGATACATCACATCGCATAAGGATGCGAGTTGGTCAAAGCTGCCTTTCCAGTCATCTCCCATAACAAGAAGATCTACATCGTGATGGATGATATCTTCTTTTTTCTGGTTCCAGTCGTTTTCCGGAATGACTTCATCCACATACCGGACCGCTTCCAGAATTAATTTGCGCTGTTCATAAGGATAATACGCTTTTTTATCTTTTACGGCGTTAAATTCATCGGTCGAAATCGCAACAATGAGATAATCTCCCATGTCTTTCGCCCGTTTTAATAGATTTATATGACCCCAGTGCAGCAGATCAAAAGTGCCGTACGTAATTACTTTCTTCATCTGTAATCCTCCTAGTTTCAGACAAACATGGGTGTTTTTTACTTTTTATAATCCCTTTTACGTTCCTTTAATAATCTTAATGAAAAATATAGGAGATATTCATTGACTTTCAGAATTATATCATACAAGTCACGGCTGGACTATCTTCTTTCCATCAAATATCGGCATAATAGTATAAAAAAATATGTGAAAATCTCAAAAATGGATCATTATGTGAAAGGCGGCAAGCCTTTACGGTATGCCGCCTGCGGGTGATTTATTTTTTCGTGAAAAGCTGTCCTTTGTACCCATCTTCGGTCTTTTCCTCGGCCCGGGCTATTCGGCCCTCTTCAGTCAGTTTTTCACAGGCAGCTAGCACATCTTCCAGTGTTTTCTCCCCGTCGTACAGCTCTTCATTGATCTCCGCCGGGGTGAATACCCGGTTGGCGCTTGCCTCCACTTTAATGTTGTTAATGAAATCTTCAATCTCCTGCTGCACGTTTATCCTGTCCTTTCTTCAACATACCTTTACATTATTAATAATTTATTCCTTTCCTCCAATGCCACTTCCCGATTTTTTTTAAACATCTTTTTAAATCGTGTTCGTATTCTTTTGTCCATAAAAAAGCCTTTCCCCGACGCATATAGGGGGAAAGGCCTGCTAATTAATCATGGTTTTCTTTTTTCCAGTGGTGGGGATGCGGGGGGATGAACTGCCTGTCTTCGAGTTTGGCATACCCTTCATCCAGCTGTTCTTTCATTTCTTCGCGTTTTTCCTCCGGAACAACTCCGAACTCCGCATACTTATCAATCAGAGTTTTTCTTTTTTCCAGAATGCTCGAATGAATCTCAGCCAGTTCTTTCTGCTGCGCTTCTGTTAATTCCACCTGCTGTTCTTCTGCCTGTTCTTCTCCGGCAGCAGCTCCTGCAGGTGCTGCTGTTACGAGCATGACAGCTGCAGCCGGAATCCATATCCATTTTTGGTTCATCCGTATCCTCCTTTTACCTATACTGCCCCTATTTTGTGAAATACGAGGAATTTCATTCATTATTTTCTTGTGTAATTTGTCATGGTTTCTCAAAAAGTAAAAACAGGGGGTGATGACCATAGCACAGGATGTCCTATGTGAAGTGCACAACTGCCATTACTGGGAAGAGGGAAACCTTTGCAGCGCCGACAGAATTTATGTAGTCAGCCATAAAGGCGAACAGGCTTCCAATGAACACGAAACCGACTGCAAAACGTTTGAAAAAGCCCACTGACATTGTTAAGAACAGAAGGGGCCGTCCCAAACAAAGGACGGCCCCTTCTACTTAAAACGCAAGGTTAAATATGGCGCTGATGACTACAATAAGTCCGATAATCATAAGTATGGTACGTATCATTTCTGCAACATCCTCTCTTTCATGTTAGTTTCAGCTTTCCCGATTCCGCATACCTGCAAACACCATCCTTTAAATAGAGCGGTTAAATACCTGGTGCATCGGGAAACAAATAGAAGAAGGGGGAACAAGCCATGAGAGTGAAGAAGGCGTACCATTTTTTGAAGACACTTACCGGAGAAATGGATGAAGACAGGGCTTTCGGCCTGGCAGCCGAACAAGCCTTTTATTATATGCTGTCCCTGTTTCCACTGCTTATTTTATTCCTTTCTATCCTTCCTTATTTTTCCGTTGAAGGTACAGAAGTGATACATTTCATCGAAACAGCACTTCCCCCTCAGACATCGGGGATGGTGAAAGAGAATGTCTTTAACATCATTGAGAACAAGAATACCGGACTGCTTACTTTTGGAATCATCGGGACTATCTGGTCTGCTTCGACCGGCATGAATGCATTTATCAAAGCGATGAATCAGGCTTTCAATGTAGAGACGCCCAGGGCTTTCTGGAAGACCCGCTTTTTGTCTATACTGCTGACCTTAGCACTGCTAATCGTCATTATTCTTGTATTTGTTTTATCTGTTTTTGGGGAGATGCTGCTTCAGGCAGTAACCTCCTACCTTCCGATGAAAGAGCAGACGGAGGTTCTGCTGCAGATGGTGCGCCGCCTGTTAAGCGTTCTTGTTATGATTGCTCTGCTCTGCAGCTTGTATTACTTCGGCCCCTATATCCGGGTTCCGATGAAATATGTGCTTCCCGGAGCTGTGACCGCTACGGTGCTGTGGCAGGTTATTTCCGCCGGATTCTCCTTTTATGTACAGCAGTTCGGCAATTATTCGGCGACCTACGGGAGTCTCGGAGGCGTTATTGTGCTGATGCTGTGGCTTTTTCTAACAGGACTGTCCCTTGTCATCGGCGGGGAAATCAATGCCGTGCTGCACCAGCGAAAAAACCTCACATGAGGGTTTGGCGTCTTTTTTCAAGCTTGCTGCGCCACTTATCGGCCAGCGGCTTTACCTTCAGAATATCCTCGACGGCTTCCAGGTTTTTACGGTCATGAAAATAAGTATAGTTGGCATACAGAACACTAATCCGGTTCTCCTCTTCTTCCACAAGTTCAATTTGCGAGTCCGGACAGACTTCTCCTTCCTGCAGGACTCTGCATAAATAACCGGTAAATCCTGTTTCGATCATACGGTTCATCAATTCCGGAATCCCGGTCCGCCTGTTGACCGTATCACATGGAATTCTGCCCTGTGTGACCTGAATCATGGCTGTGCCGGCTTTATATATATTTCCTATGTAAACGTTTTCTTCTCTCATGTGGGTAACGGTAAGGTTTTCACCAAACGCAGCCTGCTCCAGATCTGTTTCAAATTCTGCTTCCCATTTACGGTAATGTTCCCATGGGTAAATACAAACCGCCCGGTCCGGACCGCCGTGATTTTTTTTATCTGCCACATCATCTCCGTGAAAACCGCTTTTGTGCAGAAACACGTTCGATACTGATTTTTTTCGTATACCGGTATGCAGGGTGCGGCCGCGCTCATCCTTAATATTACGGGGAAGTCCTGCGGCAAGATGGTATATGGAGGGAGCGGGGGAATGCATGTTAAACCACACCTTTTTATGCTTATCTTATCATGTACATGACCAGATAAAAAGCGAGTGCAAAGACGAAGTGTAAGCAAACTGAAAAAGTTTTATACTAAAACTTATGAGAAAAATGTCGAAAATAGAAGAAAGGGGGATTAGATGGATGAAGAACAAAGAAGTACTTGACGCGATTAACAAATTTCAACATATGCTGGAAACGTATCCGGATTCTAAAAATTCCGTACAGGATTTTCGAAATTTTATGCGCTATTTTCTAAGACTAAAACCAGCGGATCAACCGCTGCCGACCCTTGAAATCATGTCCATACTTAAACAGAATAAACCCACAGTGTTTCAGACCTTGAAACAGCAGGGAAAAACAGACAACGTTCTCGGACTTCTGACAGAAACTTCTATCACTCCGGAAACGGCGGAGTCCCGGTTGAAAGAATATGCAGACAGTATATCCTGACTGCTGATCAAAGCGGATCAGACAATACAGAAATAATTCGAGTTTGGGACAAAACCATTCATAACTAAAAAATTCCGAACGATTATTCAGGGAATCGTTCGGAATTTTTGCTGTGCATCCTTTACCGTTCCGTCAACACACTTCGCTTTCCGCGGGCACGGCTCGAGCCTATTTTCATCGCGGTATACTAAATGTTCGAATTTTATTTAATACTTATATCTATTGTCCCAGATTCCTTTATTTTCGAATGGAACATGTCATCTGCGCCCGGCGAGCATTCGTTTTCCTTTTTTAAGCAAATATCCGAGAAAAATCGACTTTATCACTTTTTTGATCATAGTACGGCCTCCTTTTGATACCTTTCATACCTTTTTTTCCGGGGATCCAAACATAGGCAATCTTTTCGGTGGTGGAACGTTTTTACCTGAATAGGTGCTGCCATAAGAAAGAAGACGCCGCCATAATCCGGCAGCGCCTTTTCTGCTATTTTCTGTAACGCCGTATTGTTTTCTGGGTTTCATTGACGTCCTTGAACAACCGGTATGGTTTACTGATTACACGGCTTGGCAGGGAAAAAAAGAAGTGACTCAGATCTTCCCTGGATTCTTTCGTGATACGGGAAGGTTTTGTTGTAATACGATGATACATTTCATCGTACAATTCATTCATGATATCAATATCAATTTCTATCGTCCGGCTGCACTGCTGACAGGTAATGGTCGAGATTTCTTCATTAATATACTCAATCGTATGAGTAACATCTTCTTTGCAATGAATACAATAAAGGTCGGCTTTCATTTCATGCGTTTTCAACCTGATCACCTCTTTTTCATGCATCAGAACCCCCGCCATCCTGCGCGAACAGCCGGTTTACTGTTCCTGGAGCCGGCGTAGTCTCCAGATGGTGGATTCTTTTGTCTGCTCAATATCATTATACGTCAATGTCTCCCCTTTTTGCACATCACGTACAACTTTTACATTGCCATCCACCAATCCGATCGGAAATGCTTCGGCCTGATCGGCTTCTGTTTTTTCCATCAGCGTGCCATATACGCTGTACCCGCCGATACTGTCGAGAAATTCTCCCTGCTTCAGATCCTTTTTCGCGGTGGCGATCGTTTCTGCCTGCCGCCCGTAATTTGGAGCGATGGTTGCTTCCTTGTCGAAATAGGCTCGGGCTACCGTTAACGGCGTCTCCAGACTGGTAAGATGATAAGGGCGGTAAAGCGTATAGTGAGGCCCGTTTCCGAGTTTTACATACTTTAGTTCTTCATGCACTTCTTCATTGTGGGAGGTAATAACAGCGAACACTCCGGGAGCCACACCCTGAACATATTCCACAATACCGGTGTCATTCAGTTCACCCCCGTTTTCTTTCAGCTGAAAAATATCAGCCAGTTCATCCACGGATGCTTTAAACCCGTGCATCCCTGTCTGATCTGGTGAAAAACCAGTTGCATTCGCTACCGCGTTCATTTCCACCATCGTTTTCGTGCCGTCCTGGAAGGAAGCAAGCATTTTCGGGGAGGCACCTTTTTCTTTTGCTTCAGCTTCCGCTGTGGATGGGTTGGCTTCCACATTCAGAGGATTATTTTTCCCTTTACCGAGGGCAATCACCTCAAAGCCGAGCGCGTCAGCAAAATCATAAAGTTCCATGACCGCTCCCGGCTCATCTCCTGCCGATCCGGTATAGACAACACCGGCGCTGTCCGCCAGTTTTTTCAGAATCGGACCGACGGTAACATCTGCTTCCACGTTCAGCATTACTATATGCTTCTGATGAAGAATGGCTTCCCAGGCAATAGAAGCGCCGACGTTCGGTATGCCGGTTGCATCCACTACCACATCTACTGCGGGCAGAGCCGCCACTTTTTTTGCATCGGAGAAAGCAGTTACTTTCCCTTCTTCGACCGCACGCACCGCTTCCTCTTCCTTATCAGTCTGAACAATATCTTCATCTGGTATTCCGGCATTCTTATAGGCGTTCACCACATTGGATATATCTATATCGGCTGTCGCAACAACCTTCATACCTTTCATTCCCTCAATTTGAGAAATCATGCCGCGCCCCATCTGCCCGGCTCCGATCAGCCCCACTTTAATATAGTTCCCCTGTTCCTGGAACGCTGCCAGTTTTTTGTTCATTCCTAGCATTGTATTCTCCTCCTTCAGCTGTTTTTGCGAAACTGTATCTTCGAACTTGTTGTTATATTATTATTGATACCGTTTTCCAAACAGATCGTACCCGGCATATCCGATTCTCTTTCCCCATTGAACTGCAGTGTCGCATGTCCTAAATCATCCATCGTTTCGTTCACTTTGCTTCCGACAAACAGTATCTTATAAGGAGTGTCATCAATGACAAACTCATCGCCTTCCTCAATGCGGCCGGAAACCTCTTTGCCATTATGGATCACGGAAATCTCTTTCAAATCGTCCGTTGCAGACTCATTAAACAAGATCAGAATATTATCCTCCAGCATTAATTCAACTTCCGGGCCGATTGTTGTTACATCAGCTTCAAAATAGGTTGACATGCTCTAAAGCCTCCTTTGTTATTCCTGTACTAATTCCTGTGCTGTCCGGTCATCAATGACGAGCACGTTGAGATAACCGCCTTTCAGCGCTGCTTCTATACTTTCCAATTTATACAGGCTTTCCACAATACCGATGACCTTCGGAATCTGTTTCAGATCGGATAATCCCAGACCGATAACCCGGTGGTTAAGCGGGTGATCGACTTCCTTGCCGACGGCATCAAAAAACTTGGAGCTGATGTCTCCAACGACGCCGGCTTTTCTAAGGGAATGAAGGTCTTCTGAATGAAGGTACCCAATTTCTTCCATTGTCGAATTTTTAAATGGATCTCCCATACCGACGACGGCAACATCAACATCTTTCCCCTGTTCCAGAACATAGGCTACATCTCTTGACTGAATCAGACGATCTTTTAAATCTTCGGATTCCACAATGGCAGGGGCATATAAATAAGAACACGTCGCATTCATTTTCTTGGCCAGATTAAATGCAAGCGAATTGGAATGAATGTTGACGTGGGAACGTCCCATTCCACCGACGAGCGGTACGATCTGAACATTGTCCCTGCGTTCATATGGATACTCTTCCACCAATGCAGCCAGTGTGGTTCCCCAGGATAAACCGAGTTTTTTATTATCATCCAGCTGCCGTGACAGGTAGGAAGCACCAATTTTCCCCAGAAATCGTTTCGTCATTTCCGGTGTGAATCCGCTGGTTGACAGGACAATCGCTTCGTCGAGCCCGAACTGTTTTTCCAGCTTTTGCTCAAGATCGACGGTGTGAGCATTTTCATCTTTAATATACACTTCTACAATACCGTCTTCCTTTGCCTTATGAAGCAGTTTGGATATCACCGGGCGCGAAACGTTCATTTTTTTGGCAATCTGGGCCTGTGTCCAGCCGTCGAAGTAATACAGGTTGGCTACTTTAACGATCTGGCGGCGTTCTTCCCAACTGAGCATAGCAATCTCCTTTACTGACAATAATAACGTCCTTCGATGATATCACCGGCGGCGGCCGGGAGCATTAATGATGGATACCTTTACCGATCCAGGACCGGGCCGCTTCATAGAGATTTTCCAGTAATGTCGGGTGAGGGTGCACCATGGAAGCCAGTTCCTCGACTGTGCCTTCCAGATGGATATAGGCGGCAGGCTCTCCAATCATTTCGGTAACGTGCGGCCCGGCGAGAACGGCTCCGAGAATTTCCCCGTGTTTTTTTTCGACAATGATCTTGGTAAATCCTTCAGACGCTCCCATTGCCATTGCCCGTCCGTTCCCCTGCACGGGAATGACTTCCGTTTTATAATCATACCCCCGCTGCCGTGCTTCTTCTTCTGTCATCCCGACCGCGGCAATTTCCGGAAACGTATAGACGCACCTTGGGATGAGGGACGTATGGACGGAGGGTTTGAGGCCGAAAGCATGTTCTACTGCGCTGATGCCTTCCGCACTTGCAGCATGGGCCAGTTTCCATCCGCCGGCTGCGAGATCTCCAATGGTATACAGTCCCGGGACATTCGTTTCCATATTTTCATTTACCTGAACGAAACCATCTTCATACTGCACGGATGTTTCTTCCAGCAAGGCGTTGTTAGGTTTGCGGCCGGCTGTAACGAGCACATCGTGTATCTCTATTTCCTTTCTGGTATCGTCACTCCGGGTATACACAGCAGTAAGTGCTCCCTCTTTTCCGGTTTGGATACCATCGAGGGCTGCGTTTGTTTCCACGGTAACCCCCTGTTTTTCCAGGGAGCTCCGAAGCATGGCAGCTGCATCTTTATCTTCCCCTGTAAGAATATCCTCCTGCATTTCCACAATCGTAACGTCCACATGCAGCCCGGCAAACAGGCAGGCATATTCCACTCCTACAATTCCACCGCCGACAATGAGCACGGACGATGGCAGTTCTTTTTTCTCAAAGATGGTGTCACTCGTGAAATGAGCCGTTTCACGCAGTCCGCTTACAGGTGGCACAAACGGACTTGTTCCGGCAGCAGCAATAACGGCGGGCGCCTGCAGATACTCATTTTGCCCCTCTTTTTCAACCGTGACTTCCTTTTCGTTATTCACACTGCCCCTCCCGAAAAAAACATCAATTTTTCCTTTTTTCATCAAGGCTTTGATGCCGGCCTCCAGCTGGGAAACGACCTGCTCTTTTCGTTCCAGCATGGCTGCATAGGAAAAAGACACGTTTCCCGTCTCTATCCCCCAGGCTGCTGAATTTTCCACCTGATGAAGAACTTCTGCATGCTGCAGCATTGTTTTAGAGGGAATACAACCACGGTGCAGACAAGTTCCACCGATTTTACGGTCTTCCACCACCGCGGTTTTCTTTCCTTCGTTGGCAGCCCGGAGAGCTGCTGTATAACCTCCGGGACCGCTTCCGATAATGATGATATCATACTTATGCATCAGGGTTCCTCCTTACATCAACAATTCATAGGGAGCTTCCAGCATCTGTTTCAATTCAGTCAAAAACGCAGCAGCCGGAGCTCCATCTACAATCCGGTGGTCAAAAGAAAGACTGAATGTTGTCATTGGACGGAGTTCCACATTTCCATTACGGCCGACCGGTGTTTCTTTCATCTGTCCGACACCGAGAATGGCAGCTTCCGGCTGGTTGATGATCGGAGTGAATCCATCAACGGCATACATACCCAGATTGCTGATCGTAAAGGTGCCCCCCTGCATCTGATCCGGCTTCAGCTGCTGATCTCTGGCATCACGGGCCAGCTGTTTGCTTTCCTTGACGAGATCCGCCAGCCCTTTCTCTCCGGCCTGGGAAACCACCGGAACGACAAGACCTTGATCCGTTGCTACCGCAAGTCCGAGATTAATGTCACGGTGAAGCAGAATTTCCTCGTGATCGGGTGACAAGGAAGCGTTGATGGAAGGATGGCGCTTCAGTGCCGCAGCCACAGCTTTCATAATGATTTCCGTATAGGACAGCTTGGAACCGGTCTGTTCTACGACTTTATCCTGAAGCTGGCTCCGCAGCCGGATGGCTTCGGTCATATCGACATCGGAATATATCGTGACATGTGGTACGGTAGATGCGCTCTCTGTCATACGGTCGGCTACTATTTTCCGGATGCCTTTCACCGGAATCCGGTCCGGTTCGCCTGAAACAGTCTCGTCATGTGCTGCGGATAGATCTTTAGTATAAATTTTGTTTCCGGGGCCGGAACCTTCTACGGTATTTAAATCAACATTCTGGTCCTCGGCCCATTTACGGGCAAGGGGTGTTGCTTTCGGCGGCTTCGGAGCGCTCCGCACGAAATCATACACATCCTGCTGCTGGATGCGCTGTTTCGGACCGCTGCCTGTTACATCGGAGAGGGTCACTCCTTCCTCTCTTGCCACGCGCCGAGCCGCAGGTGTCGCGCGTATCTGTCCCTGTTCGATTTGTGCAGCCGAAGAAGTGTCAGAGTGATCTGCGGTTGGTTCGTTTTGGTCAGGTTCCGATGCAACATTGGATTCGGAGTCCTCTGTATTCCCCGGAGGAGTCTCCGGCACTTCTTCCTCTTTTTCGCCGATATAGCCGACAACAGTGTTCACCGGTACGACGTCATCCACGTTATAATATTTTTTCAGCAGAAAGCCTTCTTCGTAAGCTTCGACCTCAATATTGATTTTATCACTCATGACTTCGAAGACCGGTTCGCCCATTTCCACCGGATCTCCTTCGCTTTTCATCCATTGCAGGATGGTACCGGTTTCCATCGTACTGCTCAGTTTCGGCATGAAAATTTCTTTTGCCACAGGGATTCACCTCCTTATGCGCGCTGCAGGGTTTCTCTGCATGCCTGGATCAAGTCTTCGGTCTGAGGCGTCATCGCTTTTTCGAGCTCCGGATTATAAGGGACCGGTACCGGGGATGCTCCGAGACGCTTCACCGGTGCGTCGAGAAAATCAAACGCCTCACTTTCTGTAATCATGCTTGCTATTTCTCCACCATAGCCGCCGCGCTTTACTGCTTCATGAACGACAACGACACGGTTTGTTTTCATCACCGAGTGCACGATGGTTTCTTCATCCAGTGGAACAATCGAGCGGGGATCAATGACTTCTACACTGATGCCTTCTTCAGAAAGTTTCTCCGCCGCTTCCAGAGCCCGGTGAACCATCACGGTTGTTGCTACAATGGTGACATCCGTACCTTCTTGTTTGATGTCGGCCTGACCGAGCGGAATACTGTATGGATCTTCCGGGACATCGTCACTGCTCGTTTTATACAGCAGCTTGTGTTCGTAAAAGATGATCGGGTTCGGATCATCGATCGCAGCTTTTAGGAGCCCCTTAGCATCATAGGCAGTGGAAGGCTGCACCACTTTCAGACCGGGAATGTGAGCGACCCATGCTTCCAGGCTCTGTGAATGCTGGGCGGCTGCGCCTGTGCCGGAGCCGGCAGGTGTCCGAAGTACCATCGGCACATTTCCTTTTCCTCCGTACATATAACGTAACTTTGCCGCCTGGTTGGCCAGCTGGTCCATGGCAATCGTAATAAAATCGGAAAACTGCAGTTCTACAATCGGCTGCATGCCGGTCAGTGCCGAACCAATTGCAGATCCAGTAATGCCGGCTTCAGAGATGGGGGTGTTGCGGACGCGTTCGGGGCCGAACTCCTCAATCATCCCGCGGGTAACGCCAAAAGCGCCTCCATACACACCGATGTCTTCTCCCATCAGAAATACATTTTCATTTTCTCTCATTTCCTGTGACATACATTCCCGTAATGCTTCTACATACGTTAATTCTCTCATTGGTTTCCCCTCCTGTTCCTGTCCGGTTTTCAGGCGTATACATCTTCGAGCAGGGTATCAAGTCCCGGCTCCGGACTTTCTTCTGCGTATTTGACTGCCTCTTCTACATCCTGTTTTGCTTCTTTGCGTATATTCTCCGCTTCTTCTTCTGTCAACAGTTCTTCACTAACCAAAAGATCCCGGAACCGCTTAATGCCGTCTTTATCTTTCCAGGCCTGTTCTTCTTCCCGGGTCCGGTACTTGCGGGCGTCTGATTTCGAGTGCCCTTTCCAGCGGTACGTTTTTGCTTCAATCAGCACAGGGCCTCCGCCCTCTCTGGCATGCTCTACCGCTTTATGGGTTTCATTTATGATTTCGATAAGATCGTTACCGTCCACCACAACTCCCGGAATGCCGTAGGAAGAAGCACGTTCGGCAATATCCTCAATGTTTACCATTTCCTTCACAGAACCGGACATGCCGTATTGGTTGTTTTCACAGATAAATACAACCGGCAGATCCCAGATGGAGGCCAGGTTAAGCGATTCATGAAAACTTCCCTCATTGGCGGCACCGTCGCCGAAATAACTGAGAATGACATCATCCTGGTTTTTCAGTTTGGATGTCAGTGCTGCACCGGTTGCGAGCGGAATACCGCCTCCAACAATACCATTGGCACCAAGGTTGCCTTTTTCGACATCAGCAATGTGCATCGAACCGCCTTTCCCTTTACAGTAGCCGGTGGAGCGGCCGAAAAGTTCTGCCATCATCAGATTGATGTCCGCTCCTTTGGCAATGCAGTGGCCGTGGCCTCGGTGGGTACTTGTGATTTTGTCTTCCTCCCGAAGCACCGAACACGGTCCGGTTGCTGTCGGTTCCTGGCCGACACAAAGATGCGTTGTCCCGTGAATCATACCTTTGGCAAAAAATTCGTCCACTTTTTCATCGAAATAGCGGATTGTCCACATTTCCTTCAACAGACCAATCAATTCATCGTTTGATTTTTCCGGAAGAAGTTCCACAGATTTCAGCATAGTGCACCTCCGTTACATTTGTTCATTAATATAACTTTTGTAATTATATTAATAACTTAAACCTGTTTTGTCAATCAATTATTATATTTGTTCCGATTAATAACATATGTCAAAACAAAGATAAAAAATAAGGAAGGTCTTCCCTGCTTAAAAAGGGAAGACGTTCCGTTTAGTACAGGCCGAAGCTTGCGAAATAGGCTATAATGACGGCGATCGGGCCGGTAATCAAACGGGAGAATAGAACCGCCGGTATACCTACTTCGACTGTTTCCGGTTCTGCTTCTCCAAGCGTCAGGCCGACCGGAATAAAGTCCATCCCGACCTGCGGGTTAATCGCGAAAAGGGCGGGAAGCGCCATCTGCGGCGGGATATTGCCGTTGCCGATTTCCACACCGATCAGCACACCAACGACCTGTGCGATAACGGCCCCTGGAGCAAGAATCGGTGAAATCAACGGAATAGCTCCTAAAAGCGAAAGAATCAGCATTCCGACCAGTGTACTGGCCAGCGGGGAAACATAGTTCGCGATAAGGTCGCCGATACCCGTATAATTAATGATACCGATAAGCATACTGACAAAAGCCATAAACGGCAGAATATTTTTAATAACAGTGTCGATTGTTTCCCGGCCGGACTGGAAAAAGATACTGACAACATTTCCTATTTTGTTGCCGAGGGTATCAATAAACTGCCCGATTTTACTTTTCCCTTTTGTATTGTATCCCTCTTCCGCAACTTTTTCTTTCGCGGCATCTTTTGTCACTTTCTGTGTTTCTTCATTGGCGGATTCACTGTCTCCCAACTCTTCATTCGCCTGCTCGACGTTTTCTTCCACGGTTCCGCCTTCCGTGTCTTCAATGTTATCCGTACCGACGCCTGATACAAAGTTTGTCTCTTTGATGAATTTCATCAAGGGACCGGACGGGGAATTGCTGAATACGTTAACGGTAAGCACGCCCATACGCGGATATACACCGCTTCTTGCTGTTCCGCCGCAGTTGATGACGGCGCAGACCATTTCTTCCTTTTCCACCGACTGTTCAAAGCCGTCCACAGCAATTGCTCCCGTCCGGTCCGCGATTTCCCGCGCAACAGGATGGATTCCGCCGCCGGTGACGGAAACAACATATTTCTTTTCATCGTCCGGCTGAATAACGAGCGGACCGCCCCAGCCGGAAGCACCTTTGTGTACTTTTACTGCATGATATTCACTCATTGATTGAACCTCCTCCGTTTTCTTACTAACTACGGTGCCTTCGTTTATTCAGCAGCTGTTTCGGATTTCTTGTTTTTAATCATATAGTTCGTGATCATTTCAGTGACAACACCACGGAGAAGCATAACTGCGATACCGACAAGCAGGAATCTCAGAGCGAGAGGTCCCTGGGACAGGCCGATATCTGAAATGCCGGCGGCTACCCCTGTATAGACGAACAGCTCCGCTGCGTTGGCGTGGGGAAAAAGTCCTGTAATCGGGTGTACAAACGAAACGGTAGAATCGTAAAAGGCCGGTTTCTGACGTTCCGGAAGAAAACGACCGAACGTGTAGCACATCGGGTTAGTTAAAAAGAACACGGCCATAAACGGAAAAATCGTATAACGCAGGATGAAGTATTTTGTACATTTCTGGGCAAAACGGTTCACCCGTTCTTCACCGACAAATTTGATAAGCGCATTTACAGCTGTAATCAGTACAATTAATAATGGGATAATATCTGTCACCAGGCCGGTGAATGTTTCTCCGCCTGCTTCAAACATGCCGATGAAGCCTTCAGCGAGCGTAATTAAGAAATCCATGCTTCATTCCCCTCTCTTTTCTTTTTCATTTCTTTTTCAATCATGGCGGCAGCATTTGCCAACGCACTGCTTTCTTTTACGGTCAGTGTATCAAGTGCCCTCGTTTCTTCCAGTGTCAGACCGATTACGTTTTTCACAGTTCGGAATCTTGCAAAAACCGTTAACCCTTTCATTACCTTGGCTTCTTTGATTTTAGTGTCGTCATCACAGACAACCAGCATCACAGCACCATTTCCAAATCTTTTTTTGAAGTAGCCTGTGCCAAGATAGCCGTCGTGTTTCCTGCTCATCTCCTTAATCTTGCCCTGGTAATGTTTCACCTGCAGATGGGTCAATACGAACTGTAAAGCCCAGATCGCAGCAAAGATAACAAAAAAGGTGCCCCACATCGTTTTTCTCCCTCCTTTTTACAAATGTATAATATCAAAACTTTTGTAAAAGTATAATAAAACGCTTTCACTCTTTTGTCAACCTTTTACCCTGAAACTATTAAAATCCGTTTTCCGTCAAGGCTCTTGCCATATGGTCATCGGTAACAAGCACATCAATGCATCCGCTTTTCAATGCTGCATGCAGACTTTTCACTTTCTCTACACCATCCGTAACGGCAAGGACTTCCGGTATACGATACAGGTCGTCCAGCGTTAACGCCATCGTCCGATTGTTCACTGAATGAGCGATTTCCATTCCGTCCTTGTCGTAAAACTGAGAATTCATATCCCCTATTGCTCCGGCATCCTTCAATGATTGAATATCTTCTGCTCTGAAATAACCCATTTCCGCCATGGTGGCTTTTTCCGAAGGAATCCCGACTCCCACTACGGCAAGATCCACCCCCTTGCCTTCTTCAATGACTTCAGCAATATCCTTCGACTCCATAAGGCTCTGTTTCAGGTCTTCCGTTTCCACCATGGCAGGAGCATGAAGGTAGGATGAAGTTGTATTAAGTTTCTGGGCGAGATGAAACGTCAAATGGTTGGAGTGAAGATGAACATCATTGCTTCCCATCCCCCCTATGAGTGGAACAAGATGGACATGTTTTCTCGTCTGGGCCGGAAACTCGTCAATGAAAGAATGCATGGACTTCCCCCATGAAACACCTATACTGTGAAGCGAATCCATTTTTTTCGACACATAGGATGCTGCTGCCTGTCCGACACGGCGTTTAATCAATTCGGATCCATGGCTCCCGGATGCTGCCACCACAGCGTCTTTCAGGTTGTATTTCTTCTCTATTTCATTTTCCAGCTTTACGGTATGCAGGGTTTCATCGTTAATATAAATTTCAACGATTCCCGCCTCTTTCGCTTTCTGAAGCATCTTTGAAATAATCGGACGGGACAGTTCCACCTTTTTGGAGATTTCTGTCTGTGTCCAGTTTTCCAGATAATACAGTTTTGCTATTTTCACCATCTGCCGACGTTCCTTCCATTCCACCGGCAACGCCTCCCTTTAACATTTGTAAATGAGCGGATCATTTATATCATAGCAGGAGAATGCAATGTATTGAAACCACTTACACATTTTATTTGTTGTTCCTGTTTCAAATGTAAGCCCTTTATTGACGAATATCGAATGGTGCGCTATGCTGTAAGTACTTTATTTACAATTGATGATATATAGAACTTTTGTAAAAGGAGAGGAATCTCGTTGGCCCATACATTTTCCACCCTTCATCGTGACGCGCTCCGCCGGGAATTGACGGAGCAACCATTCGATATGATCGTGATCGGCGGCGGCATTACAGGCAGCGGCATTGCCCTGGATGCTGCCGCGCGGGGATTAAAGACAGCATTGATCGAAAGAAAAGATTTCGCTTCCGGTACAAGCAGCCGGTCCGGAAAATTAATTCACGGCGGTCTGAAATATCTGAAAAACTATGAATTTTCGATTGTCCGGGAAGTAGGCCGGGAACGGGATATTGTCTACCGCAATGCACGACACCTCGTATATCCGATTCAAATGCTTTTCCCGCTAATAAAAGGGGAAGCGTTTAATCCTTTCACGCTAAAAATCGGACTTACCGTTTACGATAGTCTCGCCGGTGTAAAAAAAGAAGAACGTCATGAACTGCATTCCAGAAAGAATACGCTCCAGAAAGAACCACTCTTTAACGATAAAACGGTCACAGGAAGCGGGGAATACGTGGAATACCGCACGGATGACAGCCGTTTGACGATGGAAACAGCGAAAACGGCGGCTGAGACAGGGGCCTGTGTGCTCAACTATGCGGAATTGGAAGGTTTTACATTCAGTGGGAATGAACAGATCAACGGGGTAACTGTCCGGGATCATGTAACCGGGGAGGATTTTGCTGTGGCAGGACGTATGGTTGTAAACGCCGGTGGACCGTGGGTGGATGAAGTACGGAAAAAAGACCAGCCGGTTACCGGCAAGCATATGGTTCATGCTAAAGGCATCCACCTCGTCTTTCCTCAGGAAATCCTGCCGGTAAACTCATCGATTTATTTTCAGCACCACGGCCGTATGATCGCCGTTATCCCAAGAGGTGACACAACGTATGTCGGGTCGACCGAATCCCTCTATTATGATGACATGGACGACATTCACGTCTATGAATCCGAATGCGACTACTTAATCGGCTGTCTTCATGATATGTTTCCATCTCTGCCGCTCACCCGGGATGATATTATTTCCAGCTGGGCGGGGGTGCGACCGCTGCTCGGCTATGATGACAGCGAACCATCGGAACTGTCCAGGCATGACGAAATTTTTGAATCCGATACCGGTCTGATCACGATTGCCGGCGGCAAATTAACCGGCTACCGTAAAATGGCCGAAAGGGTACTTGCTTATGCAGCGGAAAAAGAAAACCTGAAGCTGTCAGCTTCCCGTACGGATCACATCCCGTTAAGCGGCGGTCATTTTGATTCGGAAGAACAAATGACGGAATATCTCCACAGGATGAGCCGCAGCTATGATCATCTCCACCTTTCGGAGGAAGAGCTTGAGGAGTACCTTTTCCGTTACGGCTCCAACACCGAAGACCTGCTTCAGCAGATCGAAACCATGAATGACACTTATGCCGACCGGTCCATACGCAACACCGCCGCCGAGGCCCGGTACACCGTAACCCGGGAAATGACGGCCACTCTTGAAGACTTTTATGACCGGCGGACAAGCTATCTTTTGTTCCAGCCGGAAAAAGTAAAAAAAACACTGGATGCGGTCAGCACCGAGATAGGGAACCTGTTGAAATGGGATCCGTCCCGTCTTGAAACCGAAAAAGAAAGAATGCATTATCTCCTGCAGAAAACGGTTACCTTTCTGCCTTAATTTTTTTATATCACCCTTCTGAAAGGAGCGAGGCGCATGTATGCAGTAGCTTTAACCGGACAGCAGCAGCTTGAGTACAAAGAGATGACATTACACTCCTGCCAGCCTGAAGAAATCATGATCAAAATATATGCCGTCGGTATCTGCGGTTCGGACCTGCGGGTTTTCAAACAGGGAGATGCCAGAGTCGGTTTTCCACGGGTCATCGGTCATGAAATCGCAGGAGAAATCGTGGAAACCGGGAGTTTCGTAACTGGTTTTGAGATAGGAGACCGTGTCACGCTCGGCGCCCATATTCCATGCGGCACATGTGTATACTGCCAGAAAAACATGGGGCATCAATGCGTGAAAAAACACTCTATCGGCTACCACGTGGACGGTGGTTTTGCTGAATATATCGTGCTTCCCCGCGAGTTTGTCCGGTATGGATCCATTCAGAGAATTGCAGACACGACAAGTTATGAAAAAGCCTGTCTGTCAGAACCGTTTTCCTGTGTATTAAGCGGAATTCGGGAGCTCGGAGCTTCAGCCGGTGATACCGTCGTCGTTTACGGAGCGGGAGCCATCGGCTGCATGTATATCGCGGCGCTTAAACAGATGGGAGCATCACGAGTGATTGCCGTCCAGCGCTCCGCCCCGAGAAGGCAGAAAGCAGCAGAAGCAGGTGCCGATCTGGTGCTAAACCCGTCCTCCGATGACACCACCGCCATCATTAACGAACAGACCGGCGGGATTGGCGTTGACCGCGCCATTGTCACAGCGCCGGCCGCCTCCCTTCAGAATGAAGCACTGGATATCGTAAGAAAAACCGGAAGCATTCTTCTGTTTGCCGGTATGAAATATTCCGAGCCTCCTGCTTTTGACACCGATAAAATCATTTACAAACAACTGCGTGTCACAGGAACCCACGGCGCCCCCCGGGACCTTCATATGGAAGCGGTAAAATGGATCGATGAAGGCCTGATTGATTTCGATTTTTTTGTCACCCATACGTTTCCATTGTATGAAACCGATCTGGCTTTTCGTACAGCCGACGGCAGAGAAGGACTGAAATGTGTCGTCCGGCCCCAGGAATCATAGTAAAAACCCCGGCTCCGCCTTAATCAGGCGGAAAGCCGGGGTTTTTTATTATTTATTAATCCGGAACTCCGAGTGCGATTTTTGCGTAACGGGACATCTTATCTTTGCTCCAAGGTGGAGTCCACACAATATTCACATCGATTTCATTAATTTCTCCGAACTCCTGCAGTTCACTGAGAGAGTATTTAATGTCACTGACGATCGTTTCGGCTAGGGGACAACCCATTGCCGTCAATGTCATGGTGATTTTTGCATTGTTTTCTTCATCAACGTCCACTCCGTACACCAGGCCAAGATTTACAATATCAATCCCAAGCTCCGGGTCCGTTACGTTTTCCAGTTCAGCCAGCACCCGTTCTTCCAGTTCCGTCATCTCTTCTGCCATCCGGATCACCTCCTTTTCTGCTTATCCCTACTGTAACAAACATCCTCTTTTAAAAAAATAAATACGTTTTTGGAGTGCGTGCCCCTATCCGCAGAGCTTGTTTCTATAGTATACTGAATATTGCTGAAACGTCGTGCATTTTACTTGATACATGACAGTGATGCCTATACAATCCGGTATGTCATACCATTTCCACGAAAACAATGGAGGTAGAATGATGCTCTGGACAGCCATGCTGCTTGGAATCTTAAGTCTTTCCCTGCTTATCTTTTTTTATCAACGATGGATGCCCGTTCTTGGTGTGAAATGCGCTCCAGTCCCGGAACACCCGCTGCCGGAAGGAACCGTCATTCTTGATGTCCGCGACTATCAAGAAGCCGACCGGTTTCCGGTCAAAGATGCGCATCCCCTTCCCTATCCTTATCTAAAGCGCCATATTCAGACCATTGACGCAGACCGGGTGTTTGTCGTTGCACCAGACAAAGTATCCCGTAATTTGAGCATCCGTCTCCTTCATAAAAACGGCCGGATCGTTACTGGTTTTGCAGTCGTGACCGGCAGTCATACAGACTCCCCCGCCGTTCATATTGACTGCAGCTAAGAAAGCGGCTGGGCGCTGAAGCTGGATCTTGAAAACGCCAAAACGGTTACACTTTTCGCCTTTTGAAAAAACCGCCTCCCGGGGGGCGGTTTTTTACGTCAGTAATCGCCATCATTTGAAAATTTTTATTCTAATCTCTGTTTTCCCGTCGTATCTATTGTATAGTACGCCGAAACCGCGGCGATTTTTTGAGAAAACGGAGGGCCGTCATGAATATCCTCACCGAGCGCCGTTCCATTCACCTGAAAGACTACACGGTCATTGAACCTTACAGTCAGCGGATTAAAGTGTATAAACTGCCTCCTGTCCCGGAGTGGGAAACGTTTCTGGAATCGCTGCAGGTTCTTGCACGAGATCAATCCTGCGATAAATTGATCTTTTATGTCAGAAACAGAGACCGCCATCGATTCGCGAAGGCTCCATTTGTCTGTGAGGGAACCATTAACGGCTTCTTCCATGGCAACGATGCTGCCGTTTATTCGTGGTTTCTCCGCCCGCAGCGGGCCCGGCCGGTGGACCAGACCAGGGAAGACCTCGTGCTGCAGAATGTCTCCCATGTTTCTGAGAAAAAAGGAGGGACTGTGTTTCCGAAAGGATACACGATGCGTCATCCCGTCGAGTCCGATGCCGAAGAAATGGCCCGTCTCTATCGCTGCGTATTTCAGACATATCCCACCCCGATGCATGATCCCCAATTCATCCGCAATGTGATGAAAGAAGAAGTCTATTTTACCGTGATGGAATATGAAGGAACCATTGTCAGTGCCTGCTCCGCTGATGTGCTTGTTCCTTTTCAGAGTGCGGAGATGAGCGACTGCGCCACTCATCCGGAGCACCGTAATCAGGGACTGTTAAGCACCCAGTTTGCCTATTTGATGCAATTAATGCAGCGCCGGGGACTGTGGACCCTTTTTTCCTACTCCCGTTCGCTATCTTTTGGAATGAATATGGTCAACGTCTACCATGGTTTTCAGTACGGCGGAAAAATGATACGAAACAGCAACATTGCCGGCCGATTGGAATCGATGAATATCTGGTACCGGCAGCTGCGTTTTTCGTGATCTTTTATCTCCACTGAAAATTTCGGCCCCAGCTCTCTTTGGCCAGCTGCTCAATCTGTTGTACGACATCTTCTTCAACTGCAAACGAGTCTCCCTGTTCATACGGGTTGTAATGGAAGGCATAAAGCCGGGAAACAAATTCATGAAAAGGAAGGGAGGACTCTCCTTCTTTTTCACCATGTCCCCGCACACTCGGCTCGATACCCTGACCCCAGTTCTGGGAGCTGTCATTATTGGGATTATAGAAATAGACACGGTACGTATCATCCGGATCATCGGCAATCCGCTGAATCGTAATGGCATGAAACCCGAGAAAATTCCCGTATACAGTTGTTACACAAATGCCGACCGGGTTTGGATAGATCATTTCGTACCCTTCATTATAATCGCGGTGATGTGTGGCATAGAACAAACGCACAAATCCTCTATAATCGACGACATTCTGGGTATTGTGCTGAAACACTTTGCTGAAGCCTTTTGCCACCCAGTCGCCGTAAAAGGCAGGATTCACCCATTTATGCGGGTCATCCCCCCGGAACTGTACACGTTTTACCATATCCGCATATATTCGGTCCAGGTGGGGAACGAGCACAAGCGAAACCGGATCCAGTTCTTTATGAAGTTCCGGAGCCAACCCGCCTGGAAGGTTTTTCGAATGAATGGTCTGTCCTTCAAATGCCATATCAATATCCCCGTCACGGGCGGCTCTGGGGATTAATTCAAGCAGGTATCCCGGATCATGAATGGCCCAGAGACTGAGAGCCCGGGCACTCTGGCAGGTAGGGTTCAGACCCTGGCCGATACCGAGCGGCTGCCCAAGTACACTGATGACACCAGCTGTCAGCACATCATTAGCAGTCAGTCCCTCCTGTTCACTGTCTGAAGCCTCCATTAAAGTTTTTCTTACATCCTGCCTGATATCCAGCTCGATCAGCCGCCGCAGCCCCGGCAGAACCGGAGGCTGGGATAATACACCTCGTTCCAGCATGCGCGCGAGGCCGTATAGAGACTGCCGGGTCGGCAGATGAATGGAAACTTTGATCAACTCCTGTACGGTTTCAAAATGTTCCTCCAGATTGGATCGGCCTTTGCTGCTTAATCCAAGTGCCTTTTGAAGCGTTTCAATGTCAGCGTTCCGGTTCAACTGACGCACGAGCGCCACATGATACGGCGACACGAGTCCTGTTTCTCTCATGGAACTCCCGAAAGCTTCAGCTTCCCTGCTTTTTTTCTCTTCATCCAGGTCCTGCAGGCTGCGGCGGTATTCACTGACACTGCCGTATTCTTCCGACCGTTTCGTCACCGTCGAAATAGCTTCGTGAAACCGTTCAATTTCTTTTCTATCCTGCTCATCCACATCTTCATGAAGCAGCTGTTCCGCTTTTCTTATCATTAAACGGACCCGGTCTGTCATAATCGGACGCTGCACCATCAACCGCTTAATTTCATCAATGAGCGTGCTCGATATCGACTTCAGCGACAGTTCCTCGACCATCAGGGAAAACAGGCGCTGCGCCCGCTCAGTTTCTTTTCCCTGCTGTTCCTGTTCCGCCGGATCCTCCGTTTCTTCCGGAAAAATAAAGTCGAGATTGTTAGCCATCACTTCATTGAGATATTTTTTAGCGTCGGAGGCACTGACCTCCGGATGGGTATGTTTCCCCTGTGCCAGCGATATCATCCGCAATTCGCTGAGAAGCGAGACGATGGACTCGAGTCCGTCCGCCCGGAGGGATCCGTTAACAAGAGCAGGCTGCAGCTTGGAAGGATCTTCCCACGGTCCCCCTTCAAATACGCCTGCTTCATTAAATCTCGGCGCATACTCATATAACCTGCGCATGCCTTCCTTCGTCTCCGCCATCTTTTGGGCTGTCTGAAAAAAATGATTCTGGTACATGTCTTTTGCATAAGGCGCCGCCTGATTCAACGTTTCAAACGCCTGTTTGAGTGTCTCTTCTTCACCACCGGTATTCATCTGTACCGCCATGGATAATCTCCTTTCTATTTTCAGGATTACATGTAAAAATCATAATCTACATACTCGAGCAGCGGGGCTTTTACATGATCATGATGGTCATGATGAAAAAACACGACACCCTGTGGATTCCCGAATCCTTCCACTTCAGGAACTTTCCGCTGAACAGGAGTGAACATCGTGTGCCGGTCAAATCCGGGGTGTTCTTCCAATTCTTCCGGTACATGAAGCTTCTTGATATTTTTCACTCTTGGATATACCATCAGGCTCCCGGCATGGCCTTTTGATTTCCGTTCTTTCGGGAAAAAGGATTTTAGTTCTTCTTCGTTTGTATTCGGATCAGAACAGAGAATATGCGCCTGAAATGGATTGAACCCATACGTCTTTTTGATCAAATCGAAGATATTACCGCCAGGAATTCGGGCGGCCACTTCAATAAAGCTGATTTTTCCTTCTTCATCTATAAAAAATTCCGGATGAATCAGTCCGTACTGTATATCAAACGCCTTGATCAACGCCTGGACAGCCCCCCTGATTTTTTTACGCTGCTTCTCGATTTCCGGAGACGGGGGGACCATCATCGAATATCCAAATACAATATACTCGGTAATATTGAGAAATTGAATGCTGCCATTATGAATAAATACTTCACAAGAGACTTCCACTCCGTCGAGGTGGCTTTCCACAAGGTTCGGAAATGCATCGTCTTCGAGACGGTCGATGTCTTCTTCCGAGCGGATGATCCGGTGTCCAACGTTTCCTGCTTTATCGAACGCCTTTACGTGAACTGGATCCTTTTCTTCCTCCCCGTGCCGCAGCATCGCATCATTCACCCGCCGGAAAAATTGTTTTACGTCATTTCTATCGGCAGCTTCTTCAAACACACCGACCTTCAGACCGCCTAAAAGGGCCCTCCGCTTCATTTTTCCTTTATGACGGAACAGCAGGGAATGATGGAAAATCTTTGGATCTTCCTTTATTCTTCCGTTAATGGCTGCCGCCCATTCTACGGTATCCTCAAATAACGGTACGGCCAGACCTGTGTTTTCATCTTTGAGCAGCTGATATAGTTCTTCACTCTGCTCCCATACGTCTTCCATGGAATAATGTTTTTTATAATGATCAAAATCCCATGCAATAAAAGGAAGATCGTATTTTACAGCATACTGCTCACAGTGCGGCGGCCCGACGATAATAAATGCACGGCCGAGCTCGTCTGCGGCTTCAATGGTAGGAAGACTCCACCCGATCAGCGCTGTTTTGTAATTGTTGTCCTGCTGTGTGCTTGTCATGTTCACGCATCCCCTTCTTTATCGCTTTTAGCTGTCTGCATAATGCTATTTTTGCCGGGAATGCAGAAGTTTATGAGCTGAAAAACAGCAGAGAAATAAAAAAGATCCCGGACCGAAAGTACGTCCGGGATGACCTTTTTTTACTGTTTATAACCGTTTAATGTACTGACGCCGGTGACAGTGACGACATTTTCCACAGCAGCCGGATCCAGTCCTTCCACAGCGACCATTCCGTCCATCGTGCCGCTTTCGGTTTCAAAAATCAAATGCTCTTTACGGCTGTCCCTTAAAGCTTCCATAAAAAAGCGCTGGTTCTTCACCCCGTAGATCACGGCTTCCCACTGCTCCGGGTCATTATTTTTCACCGTTAATTCTCCGGTATCAAATGGAATCCGTTCATCTTTTCCTAAAAATATTTTATCAATTTTCATCGTGAGCCTCCTTTGTAATGTCCGTACTTGTTTTTCGTTCCCTGCTGTTATGATTTTAAACGTAAAATCTGCTGTTTTACAGGCCTGCGGGTAGAAAGGATGCATGGCTTATCGGAAAAACGGGAATCCCTTTGTTGAAAAGGAGGGATTCGATGGATTCCAACGTTTATGTCTTTGACGTATACGGTACACTGTTTGATGTCCAATCCATTACCACGGATTGTGAAAAAGCCGCACCTGAAAAAGGTGAAACGTTAAGCCGCCTATGGCGGGAAAAACAGATTCAATACACCTTTCTGCGGCAGGCGATGGGAAAATACCGGCCTTTTTCGGAAGTAACCCGGGATGCACTCCGCTATGCCGCAGCCTCCACCGGCTTATCCTTATCCCGCGGAATGGAACTGGAGCTGCTGCAGGCCTATCGTTCGCTTGATCTGTTTCCTGAAAGTGCCCGCATCCTCCGGACTCTGAAAGAACGTGGGGAGACCGTCGTTGTTTTCAGCAATGGGTCTAGAGACATGCTGGAGCCGCTGCTCCTCTCCGGGGATATCCGTTCCTGCATCGATCATGTGCTGAGCGTGGAGGACGTCAAACAATACAAGCCATCACCCGCTGCTTACCACCTTATTCTTGATTATATCCATACCCGCCGATCCGATATCACCTTTTTATCGAGCAACGGCTGGGATATCAGCGGCGCAAAAGCATTCGGCTTTACGACAGCGTGGGTAAACCGGAGCGGTGCACCAATAGAAGAGCTTCAGCTGGACCCGGATTACGAATGGAGCTCTCTTGTACCGCTGGAAAACTGATGTCCAAACAGATTATTTTTTGAACGGGCTCCGAATCGTTTATACTTTTCGTGAAAGGAGGTCATAACATGGCAGAAACCATTACTGCAGAAGAATACAGAAACCTCGCCGATAACATGAGCCGTCCGGCGGTTCTTGAATTTGGTGCCGACTGGTGACCAGGATGCCGACAATTGAGGCCGGTGGTCTCAAGCGTATCCGAGCAGTTGGAGGATGTTGATTTTTACTATGTTGATGTCGATCAATCCTCCGATTTAGCCGCACAGTTCGGGATCCAGAGCATCCCAACCATGGTCCTGCTCAAAAACGGCGAAGAAAGAGACCGCTCTGTCGGATTCGTTCCGGAAGAGCGTGTGAAAGAATTCGCCCTCTCCTGACAAAACAAGGAGGCGCCCGTCCGGGGCGCCTCTTTTTTTATTCGCTGTAGTTGGAAATCATCTCCGATTGATAAAGGAACATTTGTTCTCATATACTTAATACATATATATTTATCATGGAGCGATGCCCATGGAACGTATTGTTTTTCTCATCGACATGCAGTCGTTTTACGCCAGTCTGGAGAAAGTCTTCCACCCGGAGCTGACAGATCATCCGGTCGTTGTCGCAGGCGACCCAAAGATTCGCAGCGGTGTCATTCTGGCGGCCTGTCCGGAAGCCAAAAAATGGGGAGTTAAGACAGCGGAAGCACTGTGGGAAGCAGAAAGTAAATGCCCGCATCTCACGGTCATACGACCGCGTATGCAGACCTATCTGCATGCTTCGGTCGAAATCGCCGCCGTGTTCGAATCCATCAGCGATCAGGTGGAACCGTACAGTGTAGATGAAATTTTCGTGGAAATGACCCATGTGCTCCAACCGGATGAAAAGCCGGAGGAAACCGCCCGGCTCCTGAAACGCCAGGTGAAGCGGATGCTCGGTGTGAATGCCCGGATCGGCATCGGCCCGACCAAGGTTCTTGCCAAGATGGCCTGTGACCATTTTGCCAAAAAAGCACCGGAAGAAATGTTCACCCTATCCCACTCCAACATGCAGGAGCAGCTTTGGCCCCGTCCTATCGGCGATCTTTTTGGGGTGGGCCGGAAAATGGAGCAGCACCTGCGCAACATGGGAATCCGGACGATCGGTCAGCTGGCGGACTTCCCGCTGGACCAGCTCAAAAAACGCTGGGGCATTAACGGCGAGCTGCTCCAGCAAACGGCTTACGGACGGGACTCTTCACCGGTCACCGTCGATACCCACGTCCACCGCAAAGGAATCGGCCACCATATGACCCTGCCGCGCGATTATTACAGCTGGGAGGACATTCATGTCGTACTGCTCGAATTGAGTGAAGAAGTGGCACGCCGGGTGCGGGCCAACGGCTGTATGGGTTGTGTCGTTTCCGCCGGTGCCGGCGGCCATGATTTTGATTTCCCTGCCGGATTTCACCGGCAGCAGAAATTGATGGACTACACGAATGACGGAGCTGTGATTTACAAAACAGTCTGCCGCTTATTCCAGGAACATTGGGACGGGTATCCCATCCGCAGTGCCGGCATCACCCTGGATCAGCTGGTTCCCGATACGTTCCAGCAGCTGTCCCTGTTTCAGCCGCTTCAGGATAAAGAAAGCCTGAACGATACCATGGATCAGCTGAAAGAGCGTTTCGGCAGTGCTGCCGTCCTCCAAGCTTCTTCCCTTACAAAAGCCGGACAGGCATTGCTTCGGGCCCGGAAAATCGGCGGGCATTATAAATAACGAGCAGCCGCATATTCCCTTCCCTTCTGCAGAACCTAAGCCTGATGAAAGGAGGAAAGAATGTGAATCATGTTATCGCATTGGGAATCAAAGCCATGCTTACATTCCTGATCCTATTAATAGTCCTGCTGACAGCCGGGGAATACCCGTTCTGGAATATAGCCGGGCTGGCATTAATTGTGACAGGAGCTGCATATGTCGTCGGGGATTTATTCATATTAAAAGCGACAAATAATGCCGTTTCCACCTTAGCTGACGTCGGATTAGGTGCATTGGTTATCTGGGCCGCAGGACCGTTTATTCTGAATGGGCCTGTGTCCTTTTTTACAGCGCTGTCCGCCGGAGTTCTCATCGGAGCAGGAGAATGGTTCTTTCATAAATATGTCATCAACACCGTCATTTCCAAAAATCCAAAAGTATATTCCTAAAGGGAGGATTCATTATTTTTAACCATAAAAAAGAACTTCAATATAATGCAAAACCTGATAAACCGGATCCCGTATACGCCAAAAAGCTTCAGGAAGTGCTGGGAGGACAGTTCGGAGAAATAACCGTAGCCATGCAGTACCTTTTCCAGGGCTGGAACTGCCGGGGAAATGAAAAATACCGGGATATGCTGCTTGATATAGGCACTGAAGAAATCGCCCATGTTGAGATGCTGGCGACCATGATCGCACAGCTGCTGGATTCCGCTCCGGTGGAAACCCAGGAAAATGCGGCCGAGGATCCCATTTTAGGGGCGGTCATGGGCGGTATGAACCCTCAGCATATCATTGTGTCGGGATTAGGAGCCCAGCCAACCGACAGCTCCGGCTATCCTTGGAATTCAAGATATACCATTGCAAGCGGAAACCTGCTGGCGGATTTCCGCGCTAATTTAAATGCCGAGTCCCAGGGAAGACTTCAGGTCGTTCGTTTGTATGAATCCACCACCGACCGCGGCGTGAGAGATATGCTTTCCTTTTTGATTGCCAGGGATACCATGCACCAAAATCAATGGATGGCTGCTATCGAAGAATTGGAACAGCAGCAGTCCGCCGTTGTCCCTTCCACGTTTCCAAAAGAACAGGAAAAACAGGAAGTGGCTTATTCGTTCATGAATTTTTCCGAAGGAACCGAAAGTCAAACCGGACGCTGGGCCAGCGGGACAAGCATGGATCATCAAGGAACATTCGAATACGATAGAAACCCGCAGCCAATGGGACAAGTTCCTTCTTTAAATCCTGCTCCCCCCTATATTCATGATACTCCCCCATTTGCAGACAATCCCGTGAATGAAAAGAAATAGACCGGACAAAATAAACTGCAGAGATGATGAGACATTTCAGCACTATCAATACCGAGGTCTGGAAAGATGGAACAACACCCATCTTTCCAGGTTCTCCATTTTTCAGTTGCGGCTGTTAAAGATAGGTTCACTGCCTACATAGAGTGGCAAGAACAGCTCTCTGACAGGATGTATTTCGGCATAAGGAGGATCTTCCATTGAAATCAACAAAAGACAAAACAGAGGCGGATATTACCACCCACGTCCAAAACCCATACAATATCGCGCAGGGACTGTTACAAGACTCTATCACAGCGCTGGGAATGAACGAAAATGTATATCATTTACTGAAACACCCGATGAGAATGCTGGAAGTTTCCATTCCCGTCCGTATGGACGACGGACGTATCGAGAATTTCACCGGATACCGTTCCCAGCATCTCGATATTCTTGGGCCGACCAAGGGAGGGATCCGTTTTCACCCTGATGTGAACGCGGATGAAGTCAAGGCACTGTCCATATGGATGTCTTTAAAGTCCGCGATTCTGGATCTTCCTCTGGGCGGCGGCAAGGGCGGGATCATTGTCGATCCTTCCAGGCTTTCCGAGCGTGAACTGGAAATGCTGAGCCGGGCGTATATACAAAAAATCACCCCCATCATCGGACCTCAGAAAGACATTCCAGCACCGGATATGAATACGAATCCGAAGGTAATGGGCTGGATGATTGATGAATATGATAAGCTTCGGGGCTATAACATTCCGGGGATGCTTACGGGAAAACCGGTTATTATCGGCGGGTCCAGGGGCCGTCTTGCCGCCACAGGCCGGGGCGTTGCCATCACGATTCAGGAAGCCGCAGACGTCCTCGGGATGGAGATGAACGGAGCGACAGCCGCCCTGCAGGGATTTGGCAATGTCGGAAGCATGACAGCCGAAAGTTTACACAAACTCGGTGTGAAAATCATCGGCATTACCAATGCTGAGGGCGGCATTTATGATAAAAATGGGCTTAATATCCCCGAGATTTTAACATACGTCAGACAGGGCAGCAAGGTTCATGAGTACCCGCACGCTGAGCCGCTGACCAATGAAGATTTGTTCGGTCTTCCTGTCGATATTCTCATTCCGGCGGCTGTAGAAAACCAGATCACAAAAAACTCCGCTCCTTCCATCCAGGCAAAAATAGTCGCAGAAGCGGCCAACGGCCCCACCACGCCTCAGGGAGACGAAATCATGGAACAGAAAGGCATTTTTGTCATCCCCGATATCTTATGCAACGCCGGAGGGGTGACCGTGTCCTACTTCGAGTGGGTGCAGAACGCCATGAATTATTACTGGAAAGAAGAAGACGTTTATGCAAAGCTCACAGAAAAAATGAAGGAAGGTTGCCAGCGTGTGCTCGAGGTACGCAGAGAAAAACAGGTGCGGATGCGTCAGGCTGCCTATACTGCAGGAATCAGACATATCACAAAAGCTCTTCATGCGCGCGGATGGATTGACGAACCATATGAAAAATAACGTAAAATACCATACCCGGAAAAAGGAAACAAACAGGACCAGCAGCCATGTGGCGCTGGTCCCTTTATCATGATCATGGAGTGATTTCTTTTCGCTCACTCCTGCTGCAGATTGATGCCGATGAACTTTTGTTCGGTCATGTCTTCAATCGCATATTTCACTCCTTCTTTGCCGATACCACTCTGCTTCACTCCTCCGTATGGATGGTTGTCCTGGCGGTACGTTGAAATGTCATTGATCCAGACACCGCCGGTTTCGAGACGATCCGCTGTACGAAATGCACGGTTAATATCTTTTGTGAACACACCGGCCTGCAATCCGTAAATGGAATCGTTCGCCATGGCAACCGCCTCCTCCTCCGTTTCAAAAGGAATGACCGATACGATCGGGGCAAATACTTCTTCAGCCGTGATTTTCATATTGGATGTCACATCCGTCATAATCGTCGGTGCCAGCATGGTTTTGTTCTGCCTGCCTCCGGTCTGAATGACAGCCCCTTTTGCTGCGGCATCGTCAATCCACTGTTTGGCCCGTTCTGCTTCTTCCTCGTTAATCATCGGCCCGATATCGGTCGTTTCTTCTGCCGGATCGCCGACGTTCAGAGATTCCGTCTGCTGCACATACCGCTCCAGAAACGTTTCGTATACAGCGTTTTGTACGTATATCCGCTGAGCGGAAATACAGACCTGTCCTGAAAAGGCAAACGCTCCTTTAACGAGCGCCTCCACCGCACGATCCAAATCAGCATCGTCAAATATAAGGTTGGGGGAATTCGATCCCAGTTCCAGTGTTACTTTCTTAAAACCGGCGGTTTCAAGAATGGAACGCCCGACCGGAAGGCTCCCGGTAAATGTGATTTTCTGCACCCGGTTATCTCTGGTTAGCGGCACGCCTGTCTCTTTGCCGGTGCCTATGATCAGATTCAGCGCACCTTTTGGAAGCCCTGCTTCCTGCAGAAGCTGTACGAGCTTATACGCAGATAAGGGTGTTTTTTCCGCCGGCTTATAAACGACGGTATTTCCTGCCGCGAGCGCGGGAGCGATTTTATGAAGCGACAGGTTTAACGGAAAATTAAACGGTGTTACAGCACCAACGACACCAAGCGGCTCCCGTTTCACAAAACCTTTCCGGCCGGTGCCGCCGACCGCTGCATCCATCGGAAGCACTTCCCCCGTAATATGTTTGGACAACTCCGAGGCGAAACGCAGCACCTGGATGGATCTATCTATTTCCGCTCTGCTGTGGCGTATTGGTTTACCGGCTTCAAGCATAATTACTTCCGCAAACGATTCTGACCTTTCCTGCAGGATATCAGCTGCCATACGGAGAATATCGGCCCGTTCATGAGCCGGCATCTGCTTCATGACCGCATGAAACGTGTCTCTGCTGTTCTGCACAGCCTCCTGCACATCCTGTTCATCTGCAAGGGTCAGTTCAGCTAGTTGTTCCTGATTATATGGGTTTTTGACATACATGGACGGCTGGCGGGATGTCGTTCGTTCCACACCATCAATGATGGATCCTATTTTCATTCACCCTGTCCCTCCTTAACAAAGGATGTCTCCAAGTTTTTCGGTCAATTTCATGTTCTCGCTGTAATCGACCGGGCAGTCGATCAATACCGGCTTCTGCAATGAAACAGCTTCCTTCAGGGCCGGTTTCAGCTCTTTGGCATGGCTGATTCCGTAAGCTTTCAGCCCATAAGAACGGGCAAGTTCGATAAAATCCGGATTACCGAAAGAGATATGGGAAGGACGGCCGAAATGGCGCTGCTGGTGCCATTCAATTAAGCCATAGCCATTGTCTCTCCACAATAAAATGATAACAGGCAGATGCAGCCGAACGGCGGTTTCCAGTTCCGCCCCCGTCATCAGGAAACCGCCGTCTCCGCAGACCGCAACAACTGTCCGATCCGGATGAACCATTTTAGCCGCAGCGGCTCCCGGAACAGCAATTCCCATGGAAGCGAGTCCATTGGAGATAAGGCATGTGTTTGGATGGGATGTATGAAACATGCGGGCCATCCACATCTTATGAGCCCCTACATCTGATACAACAATATCCTCCTCTTTTAACACTTCCCGTAGATCAGCAATGATTTTCTGCGGTTTAACCGGAAAGTCATCACTTTCCTGAAACGAGGACAGTTCCTGAAGGGACCGGGTGCGGACGTTTTTCACCCAGTCGATGTCCCTTGTTTGAGCGGACAGGGAGTGTGTAAGAGCTGTCAGGTTCTTCCTGATACAGCCGGTAACCTGGGTGGCTGGCGGATAGTACGCATCGACTTCTGCTTCTGTGCCATCCACGTGAAGAACTGGTGTCCGGCCTTCCGGGTTCCAGTTTTGGGGCGGGAATTCCGCCATATCAAAACCGACGGTGATAATCAGATCTGCTTCCCTGAATCCGCACGTAATATAATCATTACCGCTTAATCCGGCGGTGAGCAGATTTTTTTCATGATCATACGGCAGCGTTCCTTTTCCCATGAACGTATGCACAACAGGAATGTGCTGTTTTTCCACAAGTTCAAGCAGTTCATTTGCAGCACCGGCTCTGGCCACGCCGTTTCCAGCAAGAATTAAGGGGTGATTCGCCTGACAGATAAGTTCAGCCGCTTTTTTTATATTTTCTTCTGACGCTTTCGCTGCCACATCAGAGCGCACGGGCAGCGGCGAACCGGCGGCATCTTTACCGGCTACATCTTCCGGAAGGTCAATATGAACCGCTCCAGGCTTTTCCCGTGTGCTCTGCTCCACCGCTTTTTGAACGATCTCCGGCACGGTCTCCGCCGATTTCACCTGCGTATTCCATTTCGTTACCGGTTTATACATCGAAACAAGGTCATAATGCTGATGTGATATTTTGTGGTGACGGTTCAGGCCGGCCTGCCCTGTTATCGCAACCAGCGGGCTGTTATCCATATTGGCGTTGGCTACACCCGTCATTAAATTGGTGGCGCCCGGACCGAGAGTCGCCAGACACGCAGCCGGCTTACCTGTCAGACGCCCGTAGGTTCCCGCCATAAAAGCAGCACCTGTTTCGTGCCTGGTAACGATGAATTCGATACGGGAGTCGATCAGTGCGTCCATCACATCAATATTTTCTTCTCCAGGTACACCGAACATATACTCAATTCCTTCGTTTTCAAGGCATGCAATAAGCAGTTCCGCCGTTTTCAAAACACCCATCCTTTCCAGTGCGCATTATTGTTTTAGCTTCTCTCAGAAAAAGGATTTTAAACATAAGCATCATTGCAGCTTCGAAAAGACCATTTTCATGTTTTTTCCGCTGTGATTTCTAGTATAATAGGAGGGCATTCCAAATGAACGGAGGGAAATCTATTGGATCGACTGGATTTAATCGCACCAGAGACATATAACATTACCGATGATCTGGAGAGATTTGCCGGAGATGAGACACGGACAGCGGTGCGCTGGCTGGACGAAGACAGAAATAGAAGAGATGTTTCCTACGCTGAACTGGTACGCAAAACCAATCAATATGCAAACACCCTTCTCGCGCAGGGCTTTCAAAAAGGTGACCGCCTGCTTCTTATGTTTCCAAGGCTTCCGGAAGCATACATGATCCACCTTGCCTGCCTGAAAGCAGGAATCACGGCCGTTCCCTGCTCTGCAATGCTTCGTTCCAAGGATCTTGTCTACCGGATTCAGCATGCCGAAGCAAAAGGCATTGCCGCTTTTCATAACGTAACCGAAGAAATGGACCAGGTTACAGAACCGCTGCCCACGCTGGAGCATAAGTTTGTATTCGGCGGAGAAAAAGAAGGATGGCAGCCATTTGAACCATTGGCGCAGGTTCATTCGGAAACATTTAACGGCGGAAAAACAAAACGGGAGGATGTTGCGTTTCTTTCCTATACATCCGGAACGACCGGGCAGCCTAAAGCGGTGGTACATACCCACGGCTGGGCCTATGCGCACGTCCGTACGGCAGCCAGGGAATGGCTTGATGTCCGGGAGGAGGACATTGTCTGGGCCACTGCGGCACCCGGATGGCAGAAATGGATCTGGAGCCCGCTTCTTTCCACGATTACGCTTGGAGCGACAGCCTTTGTCTATCACGGCCGGTTTGATCCGCATACGTATCTGCAGCTGCTTCAGGACGAGAACATTCATGTTCTCTGCTGCACCCCGACAGAATACCGTCTGATGGCCAAAGTGAATCATCTGGAAACCTATGACCTGCGGGCCCTTCGAAGTACGGTCTCCGCCGGAGAGCCGCTGAACCGACAGGTGATAGAAACCTTCAAGCAGGCTTTTAATGCCGATGTCCGGGACGGATACGGCCAGACGGAAAACACCCTGCTCGTCGGTACATTGACCGGTATGGAGATTAAACCGGGCTCCATGGGGAGGCCGACACCGGGGAACCCGGTCGATATCATTGACGAAAACGGCGTCCCGGTTGCGGCGGGAGAAGCCGGCGACATTGCCGTGCATAAAGACTGCCCCGCCCTTTTCAAAGAATATTTCAAAGAACCGGAACGTACAGCCGGCACTTTCCGCGGGGACTGGTACCTCACCGGCGACCGTGCCTCCAGAGATGCCGACGGCTATTTCTGGTTCGAAGGGCGCAGTGATGACATTATCATCAGTTCAGGCTACACGATCGGGCCATTTGAAGTGGAAGATGCACTGAACTCGCATGAGGCTGTAAAAGAATGTGCCGTTACTGCCAGTCCGGATGAAATCCGCGGGAATGTCGTTAAAGCGTTTGTCGTGCTGAAAGAACAGCCTGCTCCGGAGAAGGAAGAAGACTTGAAAAAAGAACTGCAGGATCACACCAAAGCATTAACCGCCCCATATAAATATCCGCGCCGGATCCAGTTTGTTGAAGAACTGCCGAAAACAAATACCGGCAAAATCCGGCGTATCGATCTGCGCCGCCAGGACCCGGACCGTGACCAGTAAAACCCGTTACCCATCATGGTAAAAATGGAGCTGCCCCCTTTCTGCGGGACAGCTCCTTTTCATTTATTTATTCTTTGCCTTCATTGTTTCGATCCACTCTTCGAAAGCTTCGAGCGCTTGATAGAGCTTGGTTCTCGTTCGCTCATCCTGAAGGTTGCCGGATTCATCCAGCTTATCCGGTACTTTTCCGATATAAAGCTCCGGCTGCTGGAGGACATACGAGCCGGCTGCCGCGAGGGTCTGTTTCACCTGCGCCTGGGAAAAAGCAGTACCGAGCGGGGCAGGAGATGCACCGAGCACAAAAGCCGGTTTCTCGTCCAGCACATTCCGGTTGCTTACACTGGACGCCCAGTCCAGCGCATTTTTCAATACACCCGGCATGCCGTGACTGTATTCCGGCGTCACAATCAGAAAGCCGTCTGCTTCCATAACTGCGTCTTTAAAATCCTCTACGGTTTCCGGATCCCCATTTCCCTCGAGGTCTGCATTAAACAGAGGAATATGTTTCAGATTGAAAATGGAAATATCCATTCCTTCCGGGGTGTTCTTTGCCATATCGCGCAGTATCGCGCGATTAAACGAATCTTTCCTTAGACTTCCGGATATGCCCAATACTTTTATGTTGTTTGCTGCCATTATCGGCCTCCTCTAATCGTTCTGTCCGCTTTTCCCACAGCGTACCATAATAAAGGATACGATAAAAAATGATTTGTTATCCGATAGATCTGTTACATTTGTTTCCAATCTGGTATAGTAACCTTATCTTAATCTGTAAATGAAAAAATAAGTACTATCCGGTTATAGAGCCGGAACCAGAAAGGGGAGAGTTTTTTTGAATGTGGAACAAATATTGGAAACCATCAGCGATTTTGTCTGGGGACCGCCGTTTTTAATTTTACTGGTCGGGACCGGGATTTTTCTCACCGTCCGGCTGGCCTTTCTTCAGTTTTCGATTCTTCCTTATGCGCTGAAACTGGTATTCAGCAGAAAAGATCAATCTTCAGAAGGAGATATCACGCATTTTCAATCTCTTATGACCGCTCTTGCCGCTACAGTCGGGACCGGTAACATTGCAGGTGTGGCCACCGCAGTCGTTATAGGCGGGCCGGGTGCGGTGCTTTGGATGTGGGTATCGGCGCTTTTCGGGATGGCAACCAAATATGCCGAGGCCATATTAGCAGTCAAATACCGGGAGAAAGATGAGCGCGGGGAGATGGCCGGCGGACCGATGTATTATATTGAAAAGGGGCTTGGCTGGAAATGGCTCGCTGTCCTGTTCGCTGTGTTTGCAGCGGTGGCTTCTTTCGGCATTGGTAATACCGTGCAGTCCAATTCAGTCGCTGACGTCCTTCAGTCCAACTGGAATTTCCCCAATGAGGCAACCGGGGTCATTCTCATGGTTTTGGCCGGCATGGTCATTCTTGGAGGGATTAAAACGATTGGAAAGGTTGTTTCCTTTATTGTACCAATTATGGCCGTATTATATGTGATAGGCGGACTTGCTATTATTCTTTTTCATTTAGAACTCGTCCCTGCTGCTGTCGGATTGATCTTTTCAGATGCGTTCACCGGTAAAGCAGCAGCAGGCGGAGCGATCGGAGTTGTCATTCAGATGGGGGTCGCGCGCGGGGTATTTTCCAACGAAGCAGGTCTCGGTTCTGCCCCGATCGCAGCAGCCTCTGCCAAAACGGATTATCCGGGACGGCAGGCCCTTATTTCCATGACCCAGGTGTTTATTGATACCATTGTCATCTGTTCCATCACCGGTATTGCGCTTGTCATGGGAGGCCTTTACCGGGGGGAAGGCTCGGATGTCGACGGTGCTGCACTTACCTCTGCAACGTTTGAATCGTTTCTCGGACCGGCAGGGGCGCTCATCGTTTCGATCGGACTGATTTTTTTCTGCTATTCCACGATGCTCGGCTGGTCCTATTACGGAGAGCGCTGCATCTATTACCTGACGAAAAAACCGGTGTCCATTTTCATTTACCGGGTCGTCTTTGTGGCTGCGATCTATGTCGGAGCCAACCTCAAACTGGATACTGTCTGGGCGGTCGCCGATATTATGAACGGAATGATGGCAGCTCCCAACCTGATAGGTCTGCTTGGACTTTCCGGAATCGTCGTTGCAGAAACAACCCGCTTTTTGAAAATCAAACGAGAAGAACAAAACAGCTGAACAAACGAGTCTGAGACAAAACCATCAAGGGATAACAAAATTCCGAACGATTCTGTCATGAATCGTTCGGAATTTTGTTGTACTTCATGCATCGCTTCGTCAAAATACTTCGCTTTCCGTGGGCACGGCTCGATCCTCCTCGGCAGAAAAGCCCTGCCTGCGGGGTATCGAGACACGTGCTGTTCCCACAGGAGTCTTCGTATTTTGACTACGCTATATGGGTGCCTCTCAACCTGGAATCCGAAATGTTTGGTTTTTTACCACCGACATACTCTTTTGTCCCAGACTCTTTCCTGTGATAAAGAAAATATAACCGAGGCAGAAGCGGAAGGCGGACGCCATTTTAGCAGTTCGCCGGCTAAAACCGGTCACGTCCTGTGGCGGGCGCCGGCACTAGAACATCCTGTTCGTCGAAGCAGCAGCCTCAGCATGTAACGAACTTTTGACACACAGCTCCGTTTGTTTTATAGTGTCCGTCGTCTGCAGCAAAGAGGTGCTCTCATACGACTTTATGTGTGACGTCTTCGCCGCGCAGTCCCTGCAGAATATGGTCGACGGTCATTTCCGCCATCTTCCGTCTTGTATCTTCACTGGCACTCCCGATATGAGGAAGCGCGGTGACATTTGGAAGGGTGAGAAGCGGATGATCAGCTCCGATCGGTTCTTCTTCAAACACATCAAGCCCTGCCGCCCGGATTTCTCCTGCCTTCAACGCTTCATACAACGCTTTTTCATCCACAATCGGCCCCCGCGACGTGTTGATGAGTACGGCGTCTGTTTTCATTTTGCGTAAGGCGTCATTGTCAATTAAATGGTGCGTGTCCTTTGTATAAGGGGTCTGAACGCAGACAAAATCGGAGGTCTCCAGAAGTTCATCCATTCCGATATAGGCTACACCGATCTCTTTTTCTGTTTCCGGTTTAGGCGTGCGGTTGTAATATACGATGTCCATCTGAAAACCTACTGCGCGTCTTGCAACTGCTTCGCCGATTCGTCCCATTCCGATAATCCCGAGTCTTGCGTGATGAATGTCACGGCCTGTTAAAAAGAAAGGAGCCCATGCGCCCCATTCATTATTTTTAATGACTTCCATACCTTCAGGAAGCCTTCTTGCTGCTGCCATTAAAAGTGCAAATGTCAAATCAGCTGTCGTCTCCGTCAACACTCCGGGGGTGTGGGCAACCTGAATATGCTGGTCCCGAGCAGCCTGAATGTCGATATTATTGTAGCCCACTGCCATGGTTGCAATCACTTTCAGCTGTTCCGCCTTCTCAAGCAGTTTCGCATCCATTCGGTCCGACACGTTGCAGAAAAGCGCGTCCGCCTTCTTTATCTCTTCTTCCAGCCTTTCCTGTGACACCGGAATATCTTCATATTCCCACATGGAAACGCGGCATCCTTTCAGCCGGGCCGCAATATCCTCCGGCAGACGCCTCGTTATAAAAACATAGGGCTTATCCATGCCTGTTTCCTCCCTTTTCCTGTCTGTTTTCCACGTTCATCATAATACAAAACGGCCGCTCCGGAAAAGAGCGGCTGTTTTCATTATAATCGGAAATGGCCGACTTCATCCTGCAATTCGCGCGCCATGGAACTGAGTTCTTCTGAGGAACTTGATATTTCCTCCATGGCTGCCAGCTGCTCCTCGGTGCCGGCCGCCACATTCTGAACGCTTCCTGCATTCGTTTCAGCAGCGTCACTCATTTCCTCGACAGCTTCGGTCACCCGGGCGGAATTCGCAGACATCTTCGCAGAAATATCGGAAACGTTCTGGACCTGGCTGCCGACTTCTTTGATCGAGGCCAGGATCGTCTCGAAAGAAGCACCGGCTCTTTCCACCACTGCCACCCCTTCTTCTGCTTCTGTCGACCCTTTTTCCATTTTCTCTACTGCTTTCTCTGTTTCCTCCTGAATGGTTTCAATGAGGGCCGTAATTTTATTGGCAGATTGATTCGATTCTTCGGCCAACTTTCGGACTTCTTCAGCCACCACGGCAAACCCCTTCCCGTGTTCCCCGGCACGGGCTGCTTCAATCGCTGCATTGAGAGCAAGAAGATTCGTCTGTTCTGAGATATCCGTTATGGTTTCAATAATTGTTCCGATCTCCGTGGAACGCTTGCCGAGCTGTTTCATAATGCCCGTGCTTTCCTGTACCTGCGTATTAATCACCGCCATCTGTTCCGAGGAATGGGTGATGTGCTCATTTCCATGTTCGGCAGCATCTTCGGTTTCTTTCGCTTTTTCTGTTACATCAACCGCAGCCGTTGTTACCGATTCAATATCCCGGGATAACTGCTGCATAGCTGATAAGCTTTCAGAAGCACGCTCTCTCGTATGATCCGTCTGTTCGGACACTCTCTGGATGGTGGAGGCGATTTCATTAGTGGACGAGGACGTTTCTCCGGAACTGGCAGACAACTGTTCCGAGGTGGCAGCCACTCTCTCTGCGGCAGCCGTTGTCTGGGTGAGAAGCCCGCGCAGATTATCCGCCATATCATTAAAATTACGAGCCAGCTGTCCGATCTCATCTTTGGATTTCAAATGAATGTTTTCCACCGTCAGGTCTCCCTCCGACAATACCTTCGCTTTTTCCGATATACGCCGGATCGGTTTTGAAATTCTTCCTGCCATGAAAAAAGCAATAAAAAGGCCGATTATCGTAATTCCGGCACCTGCTGCTGCCGTAATCAGCAGCAGCTTGTCCGCCCGGCTGTCCAACAGCGAAGAGTTAATGTCAACAGACGCCTGTTCCTGGGAAACCATCCGCTGCAGGTCCTCCTTAATTTCCGTGCCCTGCGGCAGCAATTCAGCCATAAGTGCCTCCTCTGCATTCACACGGTTTCCTGCATCATAGGCTGAAAACACCTTTTCCTGTACTGCTGCTTCCCATTCTTTAGAAGAAGCTATAATCGAATCAAGCCTCCGCTGATCTACAAAACTCTGCAGGTTCTCTTCCAGTTTGACCGATTCCTCTGTTAATGCATTGAAATCTTCTTTATATGTATTGTTGCCTCCGATCACATAAGCATTAGCCAGGGACTGGCGTTCGGCGAGGTTATAGGCCAGATTTTCATACGCTTTAATTTTTTCCACATCATTATTAATTACACTGTCCACATTCCCATTCATTCCATCGACTGATACATACATAAATCCGGTATAAACAAGCAAAAGACCGAGAATGAGTGAAAATGCCCCCATTAATTTCGTTCGAATCGACTTCATCAGCATCTCCTTCTTTCAAACTATATTATTTATCAAGACTTTATACTCACAATTATAGTTATCGGATCGTTCGTGAAAATGTTTATGAAATGAGTCTTATTTCTTAGTAGTTTTTTTCAAAAAAATACCCTGAACGCTTTTCTTTCAGCTGAATTTTTTCTATCCTGAAGAAAGAGGGATAATCCCTGAAAGATTAATGATACGTCTGACCAAATCGACAAAAAACAGGAGGAACGAACATGGAGTACAGAACCGAAAAAGATACCCTTGGAGAAATGCAGGTGCCGGCCGATAAACATTGGGGGGCCCAGACCCAGCGCAGCCTGGAAAATTTCAAAATCGGGAAGGAGACCATGCCGATTGAGGTCGTTCACGCGTTTGCCGTCCTGAAAAAATCCACTGCGCTCGCGAATAAAAGGCTGGAAACAATAGAACCCGAGAAAGCAGATGCCATCTCCGAAGCTGCCGATGAAGTGTTAAACGGTACCTTCGATGATCACTTCCCACTGGTCGTATGGCAGACCGGAAGCGGCACCCAGTCCAACATGAACATGAATGAAGTGCTTGCACGGCGCGGGACGGAAATTTTAAAAGAAAAAGGAAGCGACGCTTCCATCCATCCCAACGATGACGTCAACCGGTCGCAGAGTTCCAATGATACGTTCCCGACCGCCATGCATATCGCTGCAGTACAGAAGGTGGAAGATGCCCTGCTTCCGTCACTGGAAACATTAAAGTCCACCTTCGAGGAAAAAAAGAAGGCATTCGATGACGTCATCAAAATCGGGCGCACCCATCTTCAGGATGCCACTCCCCTGACGCTCGGACAGGAAATCAGCGGCTGGCACCGCATGCTGGAGAAAAGCGGACAGATGATCCAGGAAAGTGTGGAACATGTGAAAGATCTCGCCATTGGAGGAACTGCTGTAGGAACCGGTATTAATGCCCACCCTTCCTTCGGGGAATTTACCGCCGAAGAAATCAGCAAAGTGACCGGCAAAACGTTCCGTTCGGCACCGAATAAGTTTCACTCCTTAACGAGCCACGATGAGATCAGCTACGCCCATGGTGCATTGAAAGGGCTTGCCGCTGATCTGATGAAAATCGCAAACGATGTACGTTGGCTTGCAAGCGGACCGCGCAGCGGGATCGGCGAAATCACCATCCCTGCCAATGAACCGGGGAGCTCCATCATGCCGGGGAAAGTCAACCCGACACAGGCCGAAGCCATGACGATGGTTTCCACCCAGATTATGGGCAATGATGCTGCCATTGGCTTTGCCGCAAGCCAGGGAAATTTTGAGCTGAATGTGTTCAAACCGGTTATTATTTACAATTTCCTGCAGTCTTCGTATCTGCTCGCTGATGCCATGATTTCGTTCAATGATAAATGTGCAGCCGGCATAGAACCGGATCAGGAAAAAATCAATGCTCACCTTCGCAATTCCCTGATGCTCGTTACAGCGCTTAATCCGCACATTGGTTACGAGAACGCCGCAAAAATAGCAAAAACCGCTCATGAAAAAGGGCAGACGTTAAAAGAAGCCGTACTCGAAAGTGGTCTGTTGACGGAAGATCAATTTGACGACATCGTCGACCCATCCAAAATGGTGTCACCAAAAGAATAGAAAAACGCTCAGGACCTCATCCTGAGCGTTTTTTATCGTTCTTTACGATTCATCGTACGTATAGCGGACGACATACTTGTTTGACTTCAGTTTACGGATTTCTACAAAAGGACCGATTTCATAACCGTTGCTCCAGTTATCTTCCAGTTTGGCTTTCAGGCAGCCGGCCTGGAATTTGGAGCGGAACGTCTCTTTCCAGTATATCCAACGTGGTTGTGCTGCCTTCACAAACATCCTGCTCCTTCTTTTGATCTTCGTTTCTATTTTATCCCATGAACCGAAAAAAATCACGTCCTGTACGGAGGATTTTAAAAATTTTTCCGTTGTTATACGTGTAAGTAAAAAGAAACTGCCCGCCTGAAGGGGACAGCTCCTTTCCATTTCTTCCGTCAGCCTATTAATTCTTCATCCTCCCTCTTTTTTATTTTGTCACTGCTTTGGCTTTCCTCCCGATCTCTCATCCGGTGGGCGAGCCGCGCGGAGGCATTGGAAGCAATGCTTGCTACCAGATCATCGAGAAAGGTGTGTACTTCCTCTTTTTTCGTATCGAGTTCTTTTATAACCCCGTGCTTTTCTTTATCAAGATAGCCGAATGTCGTCACGGCAATGCTGCCAAAACCAAAAACCGATCCGAGGGCAATGGTTTCATCGACACCGAACAACCCTTCATCTGTATCCACCAATGTCTGCAGCGGCTCTGACAACTGATTGTTTTCCGCCAGTTTGTCCAGTTCTATTCCAACCAGCACAGCATGCTGAATTTCCCTTTTACATAAAACCGCATCCGCACTCTCATAACAGTCTTCCATCGTTAAATTAGGAGCGTATTTGGCCTGCATATCATATACAATTTGAGCGATATCTTCTACCTGTACGCCGCGTTCTTCCAGCGCCTGGCGTGCTGCTTTTTCTACAACATCACTTGCTACGGGTTTTTTCATTGTTTATACCCCCTCTGTATTATTTTATCATATGCAATATTACCTTGTATGATATCTGTTTGACAGGATCCGTGTGAGTTGATCCAGGTACCGGGGCATGTTACGCTCTTTAACGATAGATTGTCTGGAAAGGAAGACTGCCTTGGACGGAACCATGAAAGCTTTAACTTACCACAGCCGTATACTCAGCCGGACGTTTGACCTGCCCGTTTATCTTCCTCCCCATTACAGTCCGTTATATACCTATCACCTGGCCATTGCCCAGGATGGACGTGATTATTTTCAGCTCGGAAAAGCGGGAAGGAAACTGGAAACGGCAATGAAAGACGGCGCGGAGCAGACCATTGTAGTTGGTGTCCCCTATCCTGACACAGCAGTACGAAGGACATGGTATCACCCGGATAATCCGGACCACCATGCCTACATGTCTTTTCTTGCATCAGAACTTCTGCCTTTTCTGGAACAGACTTTTCCGACCTATGAACTTCCGTATGGGCGGATATTGATGGGTGACTCTCTGGGAGGAACCATCTCTCTTTTCACAGCCCTCGATTACCCTCATACATTTGCGCGGGTGATAATGCACTCGCCGTTCGTCAATGAGACCGTTCTCGCAGCTGTCGAGGAGAAAAATTGCTGGAAAACGTTCGATATTTATCACACCATCGGACAAGACGAAACCGATGTACATACAACGGATGGAAAGATCGTCGATTTTCTTACTCCGAATCGAAATTTAAAGGAACGCTTCCGGCAGGAAGGCAGTCGTTACTTCTATGATGAACTGGCTGGAGGACATAACTGGGCTGTATGGGAAAAAGACCTTCCGCGTGCTCTGCGTTTTATGCTTCACAATGATGATGGAAAGGAACGATCCTTATGATAACCGTATATGAGGCCCGGCATGACAACCAGCGTCGTGATGCATTTCATGTCAGACATCAGGTGTTTGTTCTGGAACAGCATGTCCCCGAAGAACTGGAAATGGATGATCAGGACAAAACAGCTTACCATTTTACGGCATATGACAACGACCTTGCAGTTGGAGCGGGCCGCCTCCGCTTCGTTGATCAATACGGTAAAGCAGAGCGGGTGTGTGTCCTGTCCTCCCACCGCTTAACCGGTGCCGGACGGGCCATTATGGAAAAAATGGAACAGACCGCCAAAGAAAATGGCGCAGCCGGCATGAAGCTGAATGCTCAGATCAGCGCATCCCGATTTTATAAAAGCCTCGGCTATTCCGTAACGTCAAATGAATTCTATGATGCCGGCATTCCCCATGTCGAAATGAAAAAAACGTGGCGTTGAACCTTCGTGCGCAAAAACAGCCGGTCATACTGGAAAAGCAGCTTCAGGAAAAAACCTGAAGCTGCTTTTATTATGCCTGAAGATCCAGCTTTTCCCCTTTGCCATAGAGCTCTTGTTCTATTTCTTTTCGTTTACCCGTTAAAAGTCTTTCTTCTTCATGACGGTAAGCATTTCGTTCATCCTCATCACGAAGTGCCGGAAACAGCGCTTCCTGTACCCGGTCCAGCCGGGCCACAGCCGGTTCCTGGTCCACTTTGCGGTTTCCATAGTTCACAGCGGCTTCATTGGCAACAGGTGCAACATATCCCATGATATCACCTCTTCCATCTTATTCCGTCAACAAACTGATGTGTACCGTGGTTAGTTATCATATACCCTTATTTCATTTTTTTAATCCTCTTTTTGAGCGTGGGAAACGCCCATTTATAGTTTCTTTGTCTAATATCATACACCTTTTCCGGGCTGTAGATATATGATGATAAGGAAATGAGAGCTAAAGGAGTGAATCTAATGGGATGCAGAAAACATGATGACGCTGCAGGAAGCTGCGTCTGCGATGCTGTTGCCGCCATCAAAAAAGCTCAGGATCAAGTGGACAACAACGGAGGCGACTGCAGAAACAGCTGCTTTAACAGTTTATTAAGCCCTGCCGGTAACAATAACGGGCTCGACACCGTTCCATTTCTTCTGCAGACAAAAAAAGGAGAATATTTTTATTCCGTTGGGGCCGTTGGTAGAAATGACTGTTTCCAGACGGTTTTCTTCCGTGTCGAAAACATCGATGAAGACAATTGCTGCGCGACTCTTTCCCTGCTCCGTCCGGACAGTGAACTTGATTTCGATAAGTGCTGCGTGGATCCGACGTCTTTATGCGATGTCGATGAACTGGAGAGAACCCGTTACTGCATCGAAGTCGACCTCGATTGTTTCTGTGCCATCCAGTGCCTGGATCCAAACCTTGTCGGCGATATCGATCATCACTGCAAATAAAGTGTGTATCACAATCAGCCGGAGCCATCCGGCTGATTCTTTTCGTTACAGACTGACAATATGCATCCGGGTCACATCTTTCACCGGTATGGCGATTTCATTGAAATTTCTTCTGTCCCTGAACGTTATTTCTTCTTCTGTCGTATCCAGAATATCTCCCTGTACATACTGGTCTTTTGTCTCACAGGCTATTACCGGGTGAAGAAAATGGGGAAGCGTTTCTATATATTCCAGAAGCTCCCGGATCGTCTGTTCCGGATTTTCCCTGTCCGTATCTTCCGGGTCCTCCGGGTCCTCCGGGTCCTCCTTTTCATCCTCGGTTTCACGCGGTTCCATATTTATCGATTCTTCTGCTGCTTTCATGGTGCGATTATTTTTTCCGGCACTGCCTTTTCTTCGTTTTTTTGTTCCCGCATTCTTTTTAATGGAAACAGTCTGTCCGGGCCCTGTTAACGGGGTGAAAGCAGGTTGTTCGATGTAATATAAAGGACCGGCCTCCTGTTTTTGTTCATGTTCTTCCTGTTCCATCTTGAAACCCCTCCCTCGGCATACAATCTTCTCCTGAAGTCATTATATGCGCGTTCCTCTGCTTCATACCATTTTTATCTGTTACCGGAAGCGGACTGTGGTCAAATGCAAAAAAAGAGCTCCGGTCCATAACGATGGAATCCGGAACCCTTTTTTCGAGTAGCTGCGTTTAACAAACGTAGGCAGACCCAACGATCACAAGCAGGATGAACAGAACAACGATAAGCGTAAAGCTGTTGTTATAACCGTGGGACATCAGACTATTCCTCCCTTTCTAAGGAAGATTGAGATATGCCTCTCACGATAGCTGTATGCATATGGAACACCTTTGGTTCAACATCATGCTGGAATCAGGTGTCTGCCTAAAAACACCGTCCCTTATTTTACCTGCGCTGTCTTCTCTTCCCCTTTTTCCATGTTGTCCTTTTTCTCCACATGGATTTTCTGATCTTCGGAAAGGTTGGTAAAGACAACAGGTGTTATCGTGGATGATGCCTTTTCCTCAATCAGGTCAAGATCAGCGGTAACAAGAGGCTGCCCCTGTTTCACTTCACTGCCTTCTTCTACGTGTACGTCAAACCCTTCTCCTTTCATATTGACCGTATCCAGACCGATATGAACGAGAATTTCGAGGCCTTCCTCGGTTTTTATACCCACGGCGTGCTTGGTTGGAAACACATTATGAATCGTGCCGTCTACCGGAGACACAAATTCGCCGTTCTCCGGTTTTACTGCAAAGCCGTCGCCCATCATTTTACCTGAGAATACATCATCCGGAACGTCTTCAATCGGCATCAACGTACCATCAACAATACCTCCGATAACAATCGAAGAGCCTTCTTCAATTTTTACGGCTGGCTCTGCTTCTTTATCAGGATCCAGTTCAGGTGTTTCTTCTGATGGAGCAGAAGGAGCACGGCCTTCAATAATATCCTGCATCTGTGATTTCAGCGCATCGGATTTCGGACCAAAGATCGCCTGTACATTATTACCGACTTCCATGACGCCGGATGCACCAAGCTTCTTCAGCCTGTTTTTATTTACTTCTCCTTTGTCATGGACCGTAATGCGCAGTCTTGTAATGCAGGCATCGAGATTTTTCAGGTTTTCTTTTCCGCCGAATGCTTCAAGCACGTTGTACGGCAGTTCCCCGCCGCCGGAAGCGTCCGTTGAGCCGTTCTCTTCGTCATCGGCCTCTTCTTCGCGCCCCGGAGTCATTAAGTTAAACTTGGTGATTGCAAATCGGAACCCGAAGTAATAGATGACGGCAAAACACAGCCCTACCGGAATGACAAGCCACCACGGCGTGGTGTTGGGAATGACGCCAAAGAGAATATAGTCGATAACCCCTCCGGAGAAGGTCATGCCGATTTTGACATCAAGCAGGTGCATCGTCATAAAGGATAATCCTGCAAAAATAGTGTGAATACCGAACAGAACCGGAGCCACAAACAGAAAGCTGAATTCAAGCGGCTCTGTAATACCTGTCAAAAATGAAGTTAAAGCAGCCGACCCCATAATCCCTGCGACATATTTTTTCTGGGATTCTTTCGCGCAGTGATAAATCGCGAGCGCCGCAGCCGGCAGACCGAACATCATAAACGGAAATTTCCCTGTCATGAACGTTCCGGCTGTAAATTCGTCCACGCCGTCCTGGTACTGAGCGAAAAAGATCTGCTGGTCGCCCGTAATCGTTTCCCCGGCAGCGTTCACATACGAACCGAATTCATACCAGAACGGATTGTAAAACACGTGGTGCAGGCCGAATGGAATCAGTGCCCGTTCAATTACACCGAAAATAAACGCCGAAATCGTTGTATTGGATTCGGTCACAAGATAGGACATGCTGTTCAGCATGTCCTGAACAGGCGGCCAGACGAATGTGAGTATCCCCCCTACGATCAGCCCTCCAAACGCAGTGGCAATCGGAACAAATCGTTTCCCGGCAAAGAATCCTAAATACTGGGGCAGTTCAATATTATAATAGCGGTTGTACATAAACGCCCCGAGAATCCCGGCAATGATACCTCCGAATACACCTGTCTGCAGCGTCGGAATACCGAGTATCTCAGCATACGCCGGATCGCCGGTCATATCTGCCGAAACATTTTCGACTACTCCCATCGTCACATTGATAATGAAAAAGCCGATAAGAGCCGCCAGGCCGGCTACGCCGTCCCCATTGGAAAGACCGATCGCGACCCCGACTGCAAACAGGACGGCAAGGTTGTCAAATACAATTCCTCCGGCCTCTTTCATCAATTCTGATACAAACTGAAACACCTCTGCTTCCAGAAACGGCATCAGGTTGATCATGTTCTCCTCCTGAATCGCCGTACCGATCGCAAGCAGCAGCCCCGCCGCCGGAAGCAGCGCGACAGGAAGCATTAATGCCCGGCCGATGCGCTGAAGCAGACCAAACGCTTTTTTCCACATCATAATTCCCCCTTCATAAGTTTGTGCAGCCGCAGAAGAAATAAAAAAGGCATGAGAGAAAGGCAGTCCGCTCAAAAGAAACGCAGGAATATATACGTATCCATATACGTATCCTGTTTCTTTTCAAACGAACCAGCCATTTCTCTCATGCCTGCTTTACCAGTCACACGGAAATGAATGGAATGATTTATTGATTTTTCCTTGAAAGCCTTTGCAAATGGAGGGTTAAATAAACCCCTTCACTTTCCGGCACAGGTTTCTTCAATGCCTGCTGCATAATTTTTATTAACTTCCAGGAAAGATTGTAGCATAACGGATATTCATTTTTCAATACATTTTTTAATGATTCCGGTTCATCGCCGTAGTCTTCGTTCTGAATACGCTCCAGAGTCTGATGCAGATGACGCAGCAGCCGCTGATGATCAAGGTCTTTCGTATTCATCGAAATATCAAGCGTTTCTTCAATTCGTTTCACAAGCTCTGACACCAGCATGGTATGTTCGTTCACTTCCTGAAGCGAGCGCTGAGTCAATGCAGTATGGATGTGGAGGGCCACAAAACCTATTTCGCCTTCCGGCATGGAAATTCCCGTGCACGTTTCGAGATGGAATAACAGGTCACGGGCAGCCTGATATTCAGCAGGATAAGCAAGTTCTGTTTCCTGCAGAAACGGGTTCCGGATTTCCATCCCCTGTTTCACCCGGTGAACCGCATAATACAGGTGATCGGTCAATGCAACGTGAATATGTTCGTGCAGCTGCACCTGAAATCTGTTTTCAAGCATAGTCATACAGTCATTCATGCACCCGATGAACGACTCATCCACTTCAATAAGAAGCTGTTTATACTGTTCCTGCTCCTGCTCATTTTTCAGCACAAAAAATTTTTCTGCGCCGCTTTCTTCCACAGGATCTCCTTCTTTTTTCCCGAAACCGATCCCTTTCCCGGTTAAAATGACCTCTTCAAACTCTGGATGAAGGGCAATGACGACGTTATTATTTAGTACTTTTTTCACTTCCATAGACCAACCCCATCTCCAATCGGACTCAGTCCATCATCTTACCTGCAATTTCTGACATCGTCAACAAAAAACACCGGCTCCTCCAATTGGACGAACCGGTGTTTTTAGAGCTTCGCTTACAACCCTACTTTATTGTAACCACCGTCTACGTGAATCGTCTCGCCGGTAATACCACGTGCCATATCGCTCATAAGAAAGAGGGCGGTATCTCCGACTTCTTCCTGGGTGACGAGCCGTTTCAGCGGTGCTTTCTCCTCCATTTCCTGAAGAACATCGTTAAACCCTCCGATACCTTTGGCGGACAGGGTCCGGATCGGTCCGGCGGAAATAGCATTCACACGGATGTTATCTGCGCCGAAGTCATTGGCAAGATACTGCACACTGGCATCAAGAGAAGCTTTCGCTACGCCCATCACATTGTAATTCTTTACGATCCGCTCCCCTCCGAGATAGGTCATCGTGACAATGGAACCTCCGTCATTCATTAAACCGATTTCCCGGATGGCTTTGGCCACAGCCGTCAATGAATAGGAACTGATGCTGTGGGCCAGCATAAAACCATCACGGGTCGTATTCATATAATCCCCGTCCAGCTCCTCCTTGTTTGCAAAAGCTATGCAGTGGGCAAGACCGTCAATGGCACCCGCTTTTTCCTTGATATCCCGGAATGTTTTTTCAATTTCCGCATCATCTGTTATATCACAGGGAAGGACGATGGACTCTTCCTGATCCAGGGAATCCGCAAGCTGACGGACATTTTTTTCCATTCTTTCGCCGGCATATGTAAAAATAAGTTTCGCGCCGGCCTGGGACAGACTCTGTGCGATTCCCCAGGCGATACTGCGTTTATTCGCCACTCCCATGATGACGTAGGTTTTTCCTTCCAGTGAAAGACTCATGTCTTATCGCTCCTTTAACGCTCGTTGATTGGTTGCTCTTAACAGGTAATGTTACGCTTATTATAGCATTGTTCCATAGGGGAAGAAAGGAGGTCCCGAATTGGAGACGTTTGATTTCATCGGCGATGTACACGGATGTTATCAGGAATTGATATCCTGGTTTTTTAAAGCCGGATATGAAAAAAAAGAGGATATTTTTCTTCATCCAATCGGACGAACCCCTGTTTTTATCGGCGATTTGACGGACCGCGGTCCTGATTCCATCAGCGTTATTAACCTTGTTTCCGATATGGTGGAGGCCGGGACCGCCTTGTACATTCCCGGCAATCACTGTGACAAGCTGTACCGCTATTTTCTGGGACGCCCCGTTAAAATCACGGGAGGCCTTGATACAACGATCAGGGAACTGGACGCCCTTCCTTCTGAGATGAGCCGGAATATCCGTCTTCGGTTTATGAAACTGTACGAACAGGCTCCCCTTTACCTCCGCCTCGATCAAGACCGGGCAGTTGCCGCTCATGCCGGCATTCCCGAAGAATACATCGGCAAGAGCGGCGGAAATGTTAAAACGTTTGTTCTTTACGGGGACATCACCGGTGCTGCAAACGAAGACGGCACACCGGAACGGCGGGACTGGGCTGCCCGTTACACCGGCAGACGCCTGATTGTATACGGCCATACTCCCGTATCCGAGCCGCGGTTGCTGCATCATACGGTGAATATAGATACCGGATGTGTCTTTGGAGGATACTTAACCGGCCTGCATTACCCTGAAATGACATTCACACAGGTTCCTTCCACCATGCCGTTTGTTCCTGAAAAATTCCGCAGCTTTGCCTGAATGGTATTAGAGAAGATGCTGCATATCCTCCGGCATTGGAGCTTGAAATGACTGCCATGTTTCCTTCACCGGATGGATAAAACGAAGGCGTTCTGCGTGCAGTGCCTGACGCTGCAGTTCCTCAGTTTTTGTACCGTATAGATCATCTCCAAGCACTGGATGACCGGCATAGGCGCTGTGCACCCGTATTTGATGAGTACGTCCCGTGAAAAGAGTGTACCGGACGATCGAACGTCCATTCCTCCTATCCATAACATGAAAACCGGTCTTTGCTCTTTTGCCGTGAGTGGTCACCTGCTGTTTCACTATGCTGTCAGGTCTGCGGTCAATCGGCGCGTCAATCAAGCCCTCCGACGGATACCAGCATCCCTCTGCTATACCAATATACTTCTTCATGCCGGGGTATGTTTCAAAAAAGCCGGCCAGCCGCTGGTGGGCATACCGGTGCTTGGCAATGGTAACAATGCCGCTTGTCTCCCGGTCAAGCCTGGACACTGCGTGGAAAGATGCTTGTATATCCTGTTTTTCATAATAAAAACGAACCGCCCCTGCCAGCGTATTGGTTTCCATACCTCGTCCAGGCAGGGTAGGCAGAAAAGGCGGTTTGTTTATCACTAACAGATGTTCATCTTCAAACAGGATATCCAAAGGAATCCGGGCGGGAGGAATGCCTTCCGGGAAAGAAGCCTGCGGCAGATAAACCTGGATGACATCCCCGTTTTGAACCTGATCCTTCCCTGATACAGGATGATCATTTTTCGTCAGCCGCCCTTCCCGGTTTACTGCTTTCCACGTGCTTCCCGACATTTTTTTGTCCTGCTTCAGAAAGGCTTTCACCTGTCTGCCGGCTGCTTCCCGGGGAACGGACCATTCCAGCTTATGGAAGCCTTCCATCCTGTTACTCCCCTTCTCCAATAAATGATTCTTTCACACGCTTCCAGAAGGGAAAAGGACGAAACCGTGCAAACCTTACATTTTCTTCGGCTACACGGCACTGAATGGATTTAATGGATTGATCCACCATCGACATATGATCCACCGTAATCTGCATTTCCACATCATTCAACGGCTTCAACAGACAGGTGTGATGCTGGGGCAGTATTAAAGGAGAGCCGATGGTCCGGTAAATCCGGTTGTTGATGGAAGCCATTTCCGTCAGCTGCATGGAAGGCAGCGAAGGATGCAGGATCCCGCCCCCCAACGCTTTGTTGTATGCCGTACTACCGGATGGCGTGGAAATACAGAGGCCGTCCCCCCGGAATGTTTCAAATGGTTCCCCTTTTATGTCTATATTACAGACAAGAGATCCTTCCAGTGTCTTGACGGTACATTCATTTAATGCAAGATAGCGGTCGGAGTCTTTAGAATCATAATGACGGACCACTACTTCCAGAAGGGGATATTCCACTACCTGAAACGGTGTCTTGGCAATATGGATCACCAGTTTTTCAACCTCTTCCGGCTGCCAGTCGGCATAAAATCCGAGATGTCCGGTATGTATACCGACAAAACAGGTATCATCCAGTCGCTCATGATAGCTGTGGAACGCTTCCAGAAGGGTTCCATCGCCTCCGACACTGATGACCACATCCGGCTTCCCGGCGTCTTCAGTCAAACCGTGTTCTTCCAGGCTAGACGTAATGTCTTTTTGTAATGCATTCGATACGTCATCTCCCCGGGATGTCACCGTAAAATGCATGGTACTGCCTCCCTGCTGTTGGAATTAGTTTGAAGATCCTTCGCGGTTTTTTGTAATGATCTGCTGAGCTTCCCGGACCTCTCCTTTTATTTTGGACATTTCTTCATCCAGTTGGAACGCCGCTTCTGCTGCCCGCTGCAGCCGTTCTTTTATTTCATCCGGTATTTCACCACTGTATTTATAATTAAGGGAATGTTCAATTGTCGCCCAGAAATTCATCGCCATCGTGCGCACTTGCAGCTCTACGAGCACATTTTTTTCACCGTCTATGGTATGGACCGCATATTCGATGACCATGTGATACGAGCGGTAGCCGCTCTCTTTTTTACGTTTAATATAGTCTCTTTCTTCCACCACTTTGAAATCGGATCTGGAGCGTATCAATTCAACAATCGTATCAATATCATTTACAAACTGACACACCAGACGGACACCGGCGATATCCTGCATTTCCCTGCCGATCCGATCCAGCGGGATATCTTTGCGCTGTGCCTTTTCCAGAATGCTCGTCACCGGTTTTACCCGTCCGGTCACAAATTCGATAGGCGTATGTTTGGAAGAGAGCTGGTACTGTTCCCGCAGCCCCTTTAGTTTCACTTTCGATTCTTCCACTGCCTGGACGTAGGGCGTTAAAAATGTATCCCAATTACTGATAACAAGCACCACCTTGTTTTCTGCATCGTTCTATTTCAGCTGAAATGCATCTTCCACTGCTTCCACCATCGTACTGCCATAGTTTCCGTTTCCCGGTACATTATCGAGAATAAAGGTCAGTTCTCCCGGGAAAAGGGGAAGCTCAAGCAGTTCAGGGCCCTTCACCCATACTTTCAGCTCTTGTTCATATGCTTTTTTTAAGGCAGGCCATACCTGCTTTGGCAGGCGGAGCTGCACGAAAGACTCGGGTGCCTCCAATGTGTATACAAAAGCCAGGGCATCCGAATCAGCAAGCATTCTCCCCCCGTCTTCAAGCTCCGTCCATTCTTTTAATGGCCAGTCTTCGATAGGTATAAGATACACAGCATCTTTGCTGTATTCAAATTCCGTCACGGTTAATACATGCTCCATAGGTACACCTCATTTCATCCATCTGTCCTTCATTTTACCATAACTCCATACGTGATTAGAGAAGCCTGTTTCCCACACTTTTCCTGATATATGTACAACGATTTCCAAACGATATGATACCATATAAGAAGCTTGTACGTCTTTACAATAAACACGAAAAGAAGGGACGGACGATTCATGAGCCGTGAAACCGAAATTGAGAAAAAAAATCTGCTGACCGAAAGAGAATTCCACCAGCTGTGTGAAACGTTCCACGTTACAAATCAGCAGTTTGAACGTCAGGCAAACACTTATTTTGACACACCGGACGGAGGAATTAAAAAACAGGGAGGTGCCCTTCGCGTAAGAGAAAAAAATAACAGCATGGTTCTTACCCTGAAACAACCCGCCCTCGAAGGCCTTCTTGAAACAAACCAGTCCCTTTCACAGGAAGAAGCAGAATCAGTACTCACCGGCCGGGGGCTGCCGGAAGGTGAAGTGAAAACCACCCTTACCGGAAGTCTGAACATCGACCCAAACCACCTTACACGGCTCGGTACACTGGAAACCCTGCGTGCCCAGCTTTCCTATAAAACCGGAATCCTGTTTTTTGATCACAGCACGTATCTGGATACAGAAGACTTTGAGATCGAAATCGAAGGGCCGTCTGAACAGGAAGTGGAAACCTGGCTCGACGAAGTCTTAAAAAAACAGAATATCCCTCTGCGGAACACTCCGAATAAAATTAAGCGTTTTTTTCAGCGTAAGCAGGAGCTCACACCGGGAGAAACCCCCGAGAGCTGATTGTTTTCCGGAGAAAGATCTGCTATATTTTCTTTAACACTACCGTGCAGGTGAGGTGAAACCATTGACGATTGATGCATTACTCCATACACTTGGACGGATGAATGCAATGCCGGGCGCAAATGGGAGGAGCCCCGCTGTTTCTTCTTTTCTGACCCCGTTCCAGACGTATCTGGAACAGGCCATGACAAGCTCCGGCACATCTGCTGTCGGAACTCCCTCTGAACCCGGGGACAGCCTTTTTTTGAATGCCGGGCAAAGCGCACATTATTTTGCATCACCGGAGCCACCCGTATCATCCTCCACTTATGCTGCCGAGGAAAAACTGTCATCCTCCGGGGACTATACCAGTGCCATTCAGACCAATGCGGAAAAATACGGAGTTGACCCAGATCTCATCCGGGCTGTCATTGAGCAGGAATCCGATTTTAACCCGGAGGCCCGCAGTCACGCCGGAGCCATGGGTCTGATGCAGTTAATGCCGGGGACCGCCAATTATTTGAATGTTAAGGATCCCTACAACCCGGCAGAAAACATTGAAGGTGGAACGAAATATTTAAAACAGATGCTCGATAAATACGATGGAGATACCACTATGGCCCTGGCTGCCTATAACGCCGGCCCCGGTAATGTAGACCGGTACGACGGTATTCCACCATTTTCTGAAACGCAGTCTTATGTTCCCTCCGTTCTCAACAACTATAACCGTATGACTTAATATGGAACGGGCCCCGCCGCGGGCCCGTTCCTTTTATGATGCAGTCATATTATTTGCTGTCATGTAACAGCATTGCTACAATATACACTAAGAAATGAAATAAATGTGAGAAAATCTGCGCGGCTGTTTCCTGTAATATGCAGGCCGCTTTATATAAATGGATAATGATGGAAAACATCCGGTATCATTTCCCTGAACCTTTTTTCTTGCATTTTTCCATTCCACTCGTTATTTTGAACAAAGTATCGATGCACTACTCACGTATTGAGGTGGAACATGAAACAGCAGGAAAGTCTTTACGAAACAATAGGGGGAGAGCACGTTCTGTATCAGTTGGTCGATACCTTTTATGCGAACGTGAAAAACCATCCGGATCTTATCCCGATTTTCCCGGAAGACCTGACCGAGACAGCACGTAAACAGAAACAGTTTCTTACCCAGTTTCTGGGGGGGCCGGCCCTTTATACAGAGGAACACGGCCACCCAATGCTCCGTGCCAGACATCTTCCGTTTACGATTACCAAAACAAGAGCGTCTGCCTGGCTCTCATGCATGGAAGACGCTATGGATGAAATAGAGCTGGAAGGACCAGCTCGTGAAGAAATTGTTCAGCGTTTAACCATGACTGCACACCACATGATAAATACACCGGAAGAATAACAGAGAAAGGAGTACGGACCAGTGAGTAAAAAAGATAATCAGCTCGATTGTAATGAAAAGCTGGGAATCTGCGGTCTTTCTCCTGAAGAAAGTGCTGTAATCGAATCACCATCATCCAAAAAACTGGAGCTTTATGTGTTCGTCGATCCGCTGTGCCCGGAATGCTGGGCGTTTGAACCGACCTTGAAAAAACTGATTCTCGAATACAGCCACTATTTTTCTGTCCGTTTTTTTGTAGCAGCTCACCTGGATGCATGGAATGTTTCAGAAAACAAAGGGACAGCCACGCAAAAGAATATGGCTGATCTGTACGAGCAGACAGCTGCCAAAACAGGGATGCCGTGCGATGGAGATATCTGGCTGGAAAATCCGATTTATTCCTCCTACGCCCCTTCCATTGCCGTAAAGGCTGCTGAAATGCAGGGGCGCCAGCTCGGCACAGTGTTTTTTAGACGGCTGCGGGAAATGCTGTTTCTCGATAAAAAAAATATTGCCGATGAATCTGTCCTGATGGAATGCGCAGAGCTTGTCGGCCTGGACACAGCTGAATTTAAAAAGGACATTCATTCCAGGTGCACGGTGCGTGCTTTGCAGTGCGACGCCAAAACAACAAAGGAAATGGAGATCGAAAAAGCCCCGACTTTTCTTTTCTTTAACGACCGTGTGGAAGATGGCGGGGTCAAGGTTTCCGGATTGTATTCTTTCGAAGTTTATGTGGAGATCATGAAGGAGATGCTTGGTGAAACGCCGGTGCCGAGAGAAAAAATGAGCCTGGAAGATTTCATGGAAGAATATGAGCTTGTTGCTACGAAAGAAGTGGCTGTCGTGTATGACTGGAGTGAGCGGGTCGCAAAAGCCAGACTGAATGAGCTTGCCCTGCAGCAGAAAATCGAACAGGTTCCGGTTAAACACGGTACATTATGGCGGATCATCCATTCCTCCTGAGCTCAGGACATAATGTTTTCCTTTTTTCCATACGATGGTACAACCAATATGGAGAAAGGAGCCTGTTATGAAAAAAGTACTCTTGGGCATCTTCAGTATTCTGATCAGCTTCTGCTTCTTTCTGCTCGGCATAATGGGAATGTTTCCGCTTTTGGCCGGCATTTTGCTGTTATATCTTTCTATTTTCTTTTCGGTCTTTTTTTACAATGAGCGCCGCCGCTTTAAAGGCGTTCGTTTTAAGTAGAAAATGGATGGTACATCATTTATAAATAAAAGAAGTTCCTCTGCCTGCACCGGCAGAGGAACTTCTTTTATTTATTCTTCAGTCTCCAGGAGTTCTTCCATTTCATCCAGCGTTTCTTCAAACAGCTTCATCGCTTCTTCTACAGGGGCCGCGGAAGTCATATCCACTCCGGCATTCTTCAGAAGTTGGATGGGATAATCGGAGCTGCCGGACTGTAGAAAGTTCAAATATCGTTCGACAGCAGGTTCTCCTTCTTCAAGCAGCTGTCTCGACAATGCAGCGGCCGCGCTGTAGCCGGTCGCATACTGATACACGTAGAAATTCATGTAGAAATGAGGGATCCGCGCCCATTCCAGAGCAATATCTTCATCTACTGTCATGTCGCCGCCAAAGTACTTTTCGTTCAGGGCATAATATTCTTTTTCCAGTACATCCGGTGTGAGAGGCTCACCAGTGGCTGCTTTTTCATGAATGAGCTGTTCGAACTCAGCAAACATTGTCTGACGGAAAACCGTGCCCCGAAAGCCTTCCAGAAAATGATTCAACAAATACATCCGCTCTTTTTTATTTTCTGTCGTTCGGAGCAGGTAGTCATTCAAGAGCGCTTCATTCACAGTGGACGCCACTTCCGCTACAAAAATGGTATAGTCGGAGTAACGTACCGACTGGGCCCGGCGGCTGAAGAAGCTGTGCATGGAATGACCCAGTTCATGGGCGAGGGTGAACATGTTGTTCACATTATCCTGCCAGTTCATGAGAATATAGGGCTTCGTCCCGTAAGCTCCGGACGAATAGGCTCCACTTCGTTTTCCTTCATTTTCATAGACATCGATCCAGCGGCTCTGGAAACCTTCCGCCACCTTGTTTACATATTCCTGCCCGAGCGGTTCCACAGCCTTTAGTACCTGCTTCTGCGCTTCTTCATACGTCACTTTCATATCCACGTCTTTCACAAGCGGGGTATAAAGATCATAATTGTGAATCTCATCCAGTTCCAGGACCCGTTTCCGCAGCCGCACGTAACGGTGAAGCAGATGCAGGTGGTTATTGACAGTGTCCACCAGCTGATCATAAACAATTTCCGGTATGTGGTTGGAACTCAGTGCCGCCTGCCGCGCCGAGTCGTAATTTCGGACACTTGCGGTGAACAAATGTTTTTTCACTTCCCCGCTCAATGTACTGGCAAATGTATTTTTATACTTCGCATACGTATCATAGACGGCCTTGAACGCATCCCGGCGTACCCTTCGGTCGTCACTTTCAAGGAATCGCAGGATACGGCCGTGAGTAACCTGCACTTCCTCCCCCTCCTCATCTTTGATGGAAGGAAATTTCAGATCCGCGTTGTTCAGCATCCCGAATGTATTACCCGGAGAGGCTGTTACTTCCGATACCTGGGCAAGAATCGATTCCTCCGATTCATGGAGAATGTGAGGACGTTCTTCATTTATTTCTTCCAGAGCCTGTTTATAGAAGGCGAGCCCTTCATGTTCACGGATAAAAGCTGCAAGCGTTTCTTCCGGAATGGACAGAATCTCCGGTGTTACAAAAGCAAGAGCCTGCCCCAGTTTTGCAGCAAGGCTGGATGCACGGTCCTCCAGTCCCTGGTAATATGAATTGCCTGTGTCCTGGTCAGCTCTCATATGAGCATAAGAAAACAGCCGGCCGAACCTGGCTCCAAGTTCATCTTCGGTTTTCAGGCATCCATATAACTGTTCCGCTGATTCACCAAGCGTCCCTTTAAATGATTCCATGGCAGGAATAAATTCCTTCACTGCTTCAAATTCCTGTTCCCATTCTTCATCAGAGGAAAATATATCCTCAAGATCCCAGGTCCATTCTTTTGGTACTTCTTCTCGTTTGGGCAGTTGTTTTGTTTCCTGTGTACTCATTCCAACACCTCCATCTTTCTCTTCCAATTTTACCGGACACCGGAACGAAAAACCAACGTTTGCATTTAAAAAGAAGGATCTGGCGCTGAAACGATACCCGGGTGTGAAAAAATAAGGGATGCTTCCTTTCTAAAATATGCGGTTATGATAATGTTTATCCATGTAATACCCTTCGTCAATCGAACGCGGCAGATACACATGATTTATTTTCTGCCAGCCGCTGCCTTTTTTTTGGAGCAGAGAGGTTCTTGTCAGCAGCATGAAGTACTGGTTCAGGGCCGTTTCGAGTTGATTTTTAACGAGGGGAGACTGCTTCACTCGGAGAACATCATCTGCAGCTATGTGAAATTGCTCCACTGCGGTTTGGAAAGAAAAGGAGTCGTAAAGGGGGAGAACATCAAGGAAAGACAAAAGGACAATGCTCTGCCAGTAATGCGGAAGAGTGTCGATAAAAGCTGATCCTTCGACAGGCCATCCTGCTTCTGCGGGGAAAAAAGGTATATCTGAACGGCGGGAGGCAAACAAGGTCCGCACATAACGACTGTCGCTATGTTGCTGCCAGCGGCTGCGGGAGTATCTCCATCCTTTCTTCTTTCTAAGCCATGCTCCGAGCCATGTTCTTTTTCCCGCTTCGACATTCGGCAGGTGGACCAAGCTGGAAACAGCTAGAGAAGTGAGCCCGGCACTATATATATCTGCGTAAGTAACAACCATGGAAGAAGCAGCACGGGGATAGAGAAAGTAAATACACTGATTCTTTGGAGAAAAATACGTGAGAGCAGTCCGAAGTCCTGCAGCGTCCTCCCGAAGACCAGTCCATTCAAAATCGTGGATGGAATAACCGGAAGATCCATGAAAACGAAGGCGGGAGGAGGAATATATCCAGATCGGGGTGATGCCGTGGGAGAGATAATCCTGGGTCCGCTTCAGAGCTTCCGCTGTTGTGATGGAAGCGCATTGAAATTCCAAAGCATAGGTCCGTCCTTTCCAGGTAAACAGAAGGTCAGCCCGGCGCTGCAGCATCGGCAGAGAAACCTCCAGCTCCGGTGCGGCGCCTCCACGCTCGAGCCATTGATACAACACTGCTTTCCCTTCCAGATGTTCCTCGGATTCCGCAGCAGACTGGCAGGAAGAAAATCGGTGGTGGGCAAAGTGCCGCCGCCGTACCATCCCCTGTTTCAAAATCACTTCTTCGCTGCAGACGGGGCAGTAATACGGGGGAGAAGCAGATACGGGAGTACAGCTGCCGGGATGCAGCATGATCTGGATGCCCTGTTTTGTAACAGCACTGTACATGTTATATGCTCCTTTCTGTGCTGCAACTACTTCGACATATATCTGCTTACCTCCTTTATTTAAAGATCCCTGTATTTTTCAATGCCTAAAAAATGAGTCTGAGACAAAAGGATAGAAGCCAACTGAAAACCCGAATAAACGACTAGCTCGCTGCGGCCGGCCACTGCGCTTTCCATGGGGACGGCTTCAGCTAACTTGGTAAAGAAGACCGCTTTATCAAGTGGATCTTCAGCTCGTCCTCCCCCCCCATAGGAGTCTCCGTGGTCGACCTCCGCTGGTTAGAAAAGCAGGCTGCCCCCGTGGAAAGCGAAGTGTATTGACGAAGCGTTGTAGGATGCAAAACAAAAATTCCGAATGATTCACTTAAGAATCGTTCGGAATTTTTCATTCATTTTATAATTTTGTCCTATCCTCTGCACGTTTGTCAGGAAAAACTTTTCCGAAGGGTCTCCAGTCCATTGGATGCCGCAACCGTTTTGCCGTATTCGCGTATACGGAAGATGGACACGTCGGACTCTTCCCCATATTCAAGGACATGACTGACCATGTCGTCCTGTTCATCTTCAGAATATTGATTATCAAACATCAGATATAAATAGTACGTTCCTTCAAAATGATAAATTTCATTCTGAACTCCCGCAGGGGCAAATGCCTGGCTTAATGCGAGGAGGTCTTCCAGATCATCAAAGGAGATGACAATTTCAAGGTAATCGGAATCTCCGTGAGCCTGTCTTGATTTTTGGGAAGAACGGAACTGTTCATCGAGCATATCGACAATATTATCATCCACCGGCATATCTTCCCCTTTGTTCTGGGATACCGGAATTTCCAGCTTTACATTTCCATCGGTAATCTGGCCGCGTGTCACCACAATCTCCATACCATTATCGAGGGCCTGGACCTGAATCCACAACGGGCCTTCAATTTCAAAATTTTCACGGTCATGGGCTTCATTAATCATTTCGAAGAATAACTCTTCCCCGCGTTCCCGGTTATACCAGATTTCATCCCGGTCAAATCCCCGATCCTCAATGTCTTTGTACGAGATATAGCATTTGACCGTCGATTCATTAATTCTTTCGATTTCCACGATTTTCTCCCTCCTTTGAAGGTAAGGTGACTTCCGCTTCCATGTTTTCTCTATTTATTACCATCATACCCTTTGACGGGCACCTGTAACCTGCATCCTCGTGTTACTGTTATTTTATACGAGAACGATGCCGGTTGTTAAGGACCAATGCTCATCCCGTCGATATTTTTGAGGGAGCGGAGCGTATGAAAAGAGAAAACGCGGTCTTCCCTGCTATTAAATGTATATTTTCAAGGAAAGAAACTGTGTTGTCAATAGTTAAATGCTGATTTACCCTTACCATATTCAAATTGAATTTTCATTATCCTTTTCCGGCGAAAAGGAATTGATTTTCTATAATAAGGATAACAAAGGTTTTACGGACATGAAAACAAAAAAACTTCTACTGCTTAAAAAAGTAGAAGTTTTCCTGTTCCGCTTTTTAGTTGACCATATCCCGGGCTTCCATCAGGTTGAAGGTGCGTACTTTCCGCGGAAGGAACCTGCGGATTTCTGCTTCATTATATCCAACCTGTAGACGCTTCTCATCAAAAATAATCGGACGGCGCAGCAGTCCCGGATGCTCGCTGATCAATTCAAATAAGCGCTGCAGGGAAAGGCTTTCCAATTCTACGTTAAGCTCCTGGAATACTTTAGATCGTTTTGATACAATTTCATCCGTGCCATCTTCAGTGAGCCGTACGATTTCCTTAACTTCGTCCACCGTTAATGGCGAAGCAAAAATATTTCTCTCTTCAAACGGTATATTATATTCTTCCAGCCAAGCTTTTGCCTTTCGGCATGACGTGCAGCTTGGAGATGTTAACAATGTAACCATCTGGTTCATCTCTCCCTTCTTCATCCGCCAGATAAGTCAATGAAGGAATTCTATGCTGTATGATGTTTCATGCCATTTCAACACAGATTCATTATACAATAATTATTCTAATTTGAAAAGTGTTTTTAATAAACAAAAACCTTTTATTATTTTCTCTTTTCCCTGCCATCACCGCTTTTATAAGTATTACACCTCTGTGATATAGATTCCCGTGATTGAAAATAGCACCCGTTTTGTTCTCATTCCACTTTTTCTGTTTGATAAAACACGTTCCTGGGAAAAAGTTGTGAATAAAATATGACAATGCCCGCAGCACGGGAAGAACCCCGGGCTGTCCCGGAGTTCTTCCTGATGTCCTGTGATTTCTCTTGAATCAGGCGGTGGATTTCATACTTGAAGGAGTCGTCGGTTTCTGGCCGCCCCCTGGTACCTTCTTCCAGTCTTTTAAATTGCCGGGAAGAAGATCTTTTAACACCTTACGCTTTTTCCGGCGTTTCTGTTTGTCTTTATTTTTCATCTTATCTTCCCTCCTATTCCTGATTATGATTATTTCTCTCTTTTGATTCATCATAGGATAACACTTCTTCAGCCGCCTGATAAGACCTTCCGTACAGTTCCTTATCTTTATACGTATGAATATTTTTATACGTGTGTTTCAACTTTTCAAAAATACCTTCTTCCGATTCATTTTCCGGGGACCAGAAGAGTATCTCCAGGGGATTGATTTTATCTGTTGCAAGCGACTTTCGATGGTAGCCGATGGCCTTCGCCTGGCGGAATCCCGCTCTTTCATAAAAACGGAAACGCTTTTTCGAATCGGTATCTTCGTAATCCAGTGGTTCCACTTCGAGAATAATCGGTTTTTTTCGTTCCTTAAGTTTCTCGATCAGTTTCATGCCCAAGCCTTTTCCCCTCGCATTTTTGGAAACGAAAAGGTAATCAATAAAAATAAAATCATCGGTTTCGACGTACATGATCACATGGTCCGGGCCTTCTTCCTTGTGATAAATATCACCTTTTTCTTTCAGGAGGAGTTCCATATGCTCTTTTGATTTCATTTCTTCCACGGGAAAGTACTGATTTAATTTTTCATACCAATTCATGCGTTCCATGGAAACCTCCGTTCACCTTCTTTCCTCCATTATATATCGAATGACCCGTCCTTGCACATCTCTTTCAACTATTTTCTGCACATTCCCGAAAAATAAACGGGAAATCAGCAGGCGTCTTCCCCCCAGTCGCTGCGCCCATCAGTATCCGGAAAGGGGAACATAGTATCCTCAACACCACTTCTTGTGGACACTGCGGCGTTAAAACCAGATCCCGGTGGTTTCAAGCGGACGCATGGCCCCACTAATCAACCGTCAACGGAAACACAGTATCCCCAAGAACACCCCTTGAGGATACTATAAGCATCACTTGAACATCCAGTGTCCTCATGGCCCTTGACCCAAAAAACAAGGCAGCCGGGCGCTGGAACACGAAAAACCAGGCAGATTCCATCCCACGACTTCAACCCTATAGCGTATGCGCATGCCGGGCACACTAAAAAAGAAGCTGTACCTTTTTGGTACAACTTCCCTTATTTACGGAGTGTAGTCCACCCCTTCCGTGTAATTATTGGTGGCATTCCAAAGCAGAAATTCATCAATGCCCTGTTCATTCAGTGCACGGATCTGAGCCTCCACTTCTTCTTTCCCGTACTCCTGATAATTTCCGGACCCGAGCCAGCTTGCGGTGAAATCCTGAATCCACGGGCGTGACTCCGGAGACTGATCCAGCTCCTGCAGCACATTGTTTTCAACCTTTGCATATTCTTTTGTTAGTTTATAAGGATGAAGGTCCGGTTTATCGATACCGAAATAAGGTGTCCAATGGCTTGGGTAAATCATCGATGAAATGACATCTACGTTGCCTGCAATTTTTGAAAAATTCTGCCCTATGCCGGGAGCCTGTTCCAGAGTCGCCGAATAGCCGAATATGTCCACGGACACATCAATATCAAAATCCTGCTTCAGTTCTTCGCGTGCATACTTCACAAAATCAGTTACAGCTGTCACACGCTGTTCTACATTACTGCCTTCACCTCCATAATCTCCGCGCGAATAAGTCAGCTTCTCATCCCTTGTTTCAAACCCTTCCGGAAACCGGACGTAGTCAAACTGGATCTCCTGAAATCCCATTTTCGCTGCTTCTTTTGCTATCTTGACATTATAATCCCATACCTCTTTTTGATACGGATTAACAAATGCTTCATCATTTCCGTTTTTCCATATTTCTCCATTATTCCGATAAGAAAGATCCGGTCTTTTTTCCGCAAGAACCGTGTCTTTAAACACTACGATACGGGCAATCGGATAAATATTATTCTCCTCGAGTCTATTCATCATCTCCATCGGATCACTGATCATGTTTTTGCCGATCTCAGGAAGATCAATGTCTTCCCCGGGCTTGAACGTCAGGTTGCCATAATCATCCTTGATATCTATAACCATCGAGTTCAATTCCGTACTGTTGGCAAGTTCAATCAGCTCGTTAAAGCGCGAACCTCCTGCCGAGTGTCCGGTCACATACGTGCCTTTCACTCCATTCTCCGGGTATGTGAAATCATACCCGCTGTCATAATAAAACCGGGACATATCTTCCTGCATTTCTTTATTTATCTCCGTTGTCTTTTTATGTGTGTGATACGTAATTGATTTATGTTCTTCCCCGTTTGTATCGTCCGACAACCAGAATATTCCGCCGGCCAGCGCCGCAGCTCCCAGAGGCACCCAGAATTTTTTCATCGTTTCCCATCTCTCTTTTTATTATAGTAACGCGTGCAGCATGTTCGTTATCCTTCCACTTCGCCGCTTTACAGCGAAAATAAACGAACGCTTCCGCACCGATTGCCCCCATTGAAGGAAGGTTTATATTACATCTTTTTTCACATTAAATGATTTTCTATTAAAATTATACATAGTTTTTCATCATTCACCAATAGGTCGAAAGAAAAATATGCCAGCCTGTCTTTCTCCGACTATTCTCCTTTTCCAGATCCCTGCTTTATTATATGCCGGTTATTCCTATGTTTGATCTTTTAAATATTTTTTATTGAAATTCATTGCGAAAGTCGTTATAATTGTAAAAATATATTTACTGACAGAGCGAGCAGGAGGGATATGGATGAGAAACGTAACATTGGAACAGATATACGAGCACCCGGTCACACAGAAATATGTAAAACGCGCCGGGCTGGCTCATGCTATTGCTGCGTCTTATCATGCCTTCCGCCTTGCCGTAAAAAATAAAACCAATCCAGATCTGGCCGCAAAAGCCGCTTTTCTGCATGATATGGGACACTATACCTGGTACCGCGACGGGGAATGGGATTTTGATTTATACAAAAATAACGACATTCATGCGATAAAGGGGGCGGAACGGGCTCATAAGCTTCTGATCCGCCTCGGAGAAGATCCGGTTCACGCCAAGGAAATTTCCGTGGCTGTGCTTCTTCATACAGACTCTTTCCTCCCTGTCGGGCACGAGCAGCTGCAGCTCAGTACGCTGCAGCAGATTGTAGCCAAAGCGGATGAACTCGATGAAGAACCGGAAGGCAGGCATCATTACCGCAGCATTTCAGATAACGGAGCCCGCCGTAAAATCGTGGAACTGGATAAACGTATCGACGAATCGCTCGAACCATCCAGAGAAGAACAGGCCAGCGAAGCCTGAAAAGAAAGATCCCGACCGGGAAGGTCGGGATCTTTGTATAACTGCCATTAGTTTCGAACGACGGCTTGTCTCTGCAGCCATGGAACGACATTTTCCACGGTGCTGTCCAGAAAAGCAATGGTACCCTCGTCGGTCAAATAACCATTGTCATCCACTTTTTCATGAATCGATCCGATTAACACTTCGTTCCCCGGCAGAACCTGCGAAGAGAGTCCCGGTGCAAACAGAATATCACGCAGATGCGACTGCGCTTTCACTGTTCCCAGTGCCCCCATAGATGCACCGATGATCCACGACGGCTTTCCGATCATCACCTGGTCTACACGGGACAGCCAGTCTATGGCATTTTTCATGGCGCCTGTAATGGTTCCGTTGTATTCCGGGGTGACCCACAATACCGCATCCGCATCCTTAACCTGTTTTTTAAATGTAGTCACTTCAGCAGACGGGGTTGTTTCTTCGTCCTGGTTGTAAAACGGCAGATGTCCGATTTCCAGAATATCGAGATCAAACCGGTCTTTATAGCGCTCTTTCATAAAATGAGCCAGTTTTAAATTAAATGAGTCTTTCCTCGTGCTTCCTACAACCGCAGCGATTTTCACTGCCATCCCTCCCAAATGATTCATGTATTCTTTAAAACACAGCCATTATTGTAACGGATTCCGGAAGGGATGAAAAGAAATCTGCCCGGCACGTGTTCTGTTATGAATCGTTTCTTTCTGTTGTATATTGGTAAAAAGCACTCATATCTTTGCCGCCGAAGCCTTCTTTTTCTGCTTCTGTGAATAATTCATTGACTCTTGCACCTGCCTGAAGCGGCACTTCGGCATTTTCCGCCATTTCACCGGCCAGATTCAGGTCTTTCAACAGCAGGGAAAGAGCAAAACCAGGTTCATAGCGGTCCTGGGAAATAAACCCGGGGTAATGCCGGTCGAAAATTTTGCTTTGCGCAAAGCTTTCACTGAGAACACGATACAGCAGTTCCTGGTCAATACCGGATTGTGAAGCGAGATGGAGGGCTTCTCCAACGGCAGCGGTATGCATACCGACCATGTATTGATTTATCAACTTCACTTTTGTGCCGCTGCCAACCGGCCCGGTATGGGTAATATTGGCGCCAAGCACATCAAACAGCGGGCGGGCTTCTTCGAAAACGTCCTCTTCTCCTCCGCACATCACTGCGAGTGTTCCGGCTTCTGCTCCTGCTGTCCCTCCGCTTACCGGTGCATCAAGATACCGTGCTCCCGCGCGGCCGGCCTTTTTCTCCATGTCTTCATGAAGAGCGGGGGATACCGTACTGAAATCAATGATCAGTGGATGATTGGTTTGCATTTCCAAGAGCTCCGACAGGACTTCTTCCACATCCGCGGGTTCCGGAAGACAGGTCATAATGATATCCGCTTTTTCTGCAATGACGGATAGGGATTCTGCACTTCGTCCCCCCAACTCTACAAACGTCCGTTCTTTTTCTTTTGACCGGTTGAGACCATATACTAGCCAGCCGGCCTGTACCAGGTTGCGGGCCATCGGCATGCCCATATTCCCCAATCCGATAAACCCAAGTGTTTTCATTGTGTTCCTCCTTTTACTTCCATTCACTGGAGACCATTTCCCATTCATGAATGTGGTAATCCCGGGCGCCGTGTTTCACATACGGATCCTGCTGGACTTTTTCTTCAACGGCTTCTTTATCAGCCATCCGGTATATCACCAGGCCGCCGCTCCCATCGGTGAATTTCCCGTTGGCAGCGACATTCCCTTTATTTCTCTGTTCTTCGAGAAACTGGAGATGGTCAGGTCTGTAGGTCTGTGTTAATTCTTTGTCTTTTAATGGAAGCAGTACGGCGAATAGTTTCATACAGCTTCTCCTTTCTGATAAATTTTTTGGCGTTGTAATACTTTGCGGTTTTTTCCCGATATTCCTGCCTCGTAATCCTGTTTTTTTTCATTGACGGGATCTGGTTTTGGTGGTACGTTTATTATGGAATAAGAAGGGGAGTAGCGTCCAATAGGATTAATGAATCGTCATGACAGTGCATGTTTCATGCACTCGGTTCATTGAACTTTACAGCACCAGGTTCAGAGCTGCTGTTAAAGTACGCAAGACCTTTTTATAAAAGGATCGGAGTCTCTTTTCCGGTCTTTTTATAAAAGGGTCTTTTTTATATTATTGTCTTCCCCCAAGAAGGAGTGGAATCTATGATTTTCTTTCTGTTTGTTGCAGCGGCAGTTATTACTGTTACGGCTGCCGTTAAATTATCCACGTATGCTGACGTCATCAGTGTAAAATCAACATGGGGCGGTTTAATGGTCGGTACTCTTTTACTTGCCGGAGCTACGTCCCTGCCGGAGGTGACCACCAGCCTGACCGCTGTCTTTCTTGACAATCCGGACATCGCCGTTGGAAACGTCCTTGGCAGCAACATGTTCAATTTACTGATTATCGCTGCATTTGATCTTTATTACCGTAAAGAGAAGCTGTTTTCACGAACTGATGTGTCCCACGCTTATACGGCGTCTCTGGGTATTTTGTTGTCACTGCTCGTCCTGGCAGCGTTGTTTATCCGGACCGACCTTTCTCTATTCGGGATAGGGCTCGATTCTTTACTGATTCTTTCCGTCTATATTGCGGGGATCATCTTCATCAATAAAAAAACCGGAAGCCTTCCTGCGGAGGAAGCAGCCCCGGCTGTGGATGAAGAAGCTTCTCCTGCTTATGCCTTATCATTAAAACATGCGCAGGCCGGATTTATTATTGCTGCTGTTGTTATTCTCGGAGCGGGATCGCTGTTGACTGTGACAGGGGATCAGATCGCGGTACAGACAGGGCTTGGCTCCAGTTTTGTGGGAAGTTTTCTGATTGCAGCTTCCACTTCGCTGCCGGAAGCGGTTGCAGTTCTTGTCGCTCTACAGCTGCAGAATCACAATCTTGCACTCGGCTCCATTCTTGGAAGCAATCTGTTTAATATGATCCTGCTGGCTGTCAGTGATATGGGTTATTTCCACGGACCGATCATCGCTGCCTCCAATCCCGTTCATCAGATCACAGCAGGTGCTGTCAGCCTACTGGCAGCCATTGTCCTTTTTTCCGTACTGAGGGGCCGGAAAAAAGGGGTCCGCCTTTATCCCTGGCCATCAGCGCTTCTTGTTGTCCTATATTTTATAACATCTTATTACATTTTTATTTTCTGATAAGGAATCCGGCTGGAACGTTCCACGTCTGCTCCCGTCAGTTCTTCTTCCAGCTGTTCTTTTTCAATTGGGCCGTAAAATGTTTTCAGAATCACGCCGCGTTCATTCAGTAAAATGGAGGTGGGAACTCCCCTTACCCGGAAGGCTTCTGCCGCCTTTCCCTTCGTGTCCAAAAGTACAGGAATGTTCAGGCCGGCGTTACGTGCAAAAGAATATACATCATTCTGGTCATACTCCTGTGTGGTGACATTCACAGCTGCCATATTCCATTCTCCTTCATGCTTTTCGTGATAAGAGGAAAGCTGTGGCAGTTCACGTTGACAGATGCCGCACCAGGTCGCAAAAAAGGTGATCAGCAGCGGTTTGTCCATAAAAGAACCAAGCTGATAGGTCTGTTTGTTGATTCCCGTAAGCTCCAGATCCGCTACTTGTTCCCCGCTTTGAGAAACCGGGTATCCCGCAGCCTGTTTTGCCGGATTATAAGATGCCTGATAAAATAAACCGGTGATACATATTAAACCGCACAGGGTTAAAAACATCAGTCTTTTCTGGAAATATCGCATGAAAGATCCTTCCTTTCATGATATGAAGGTGGTTCGCATGAACATACTCCGGCTTTTTCTTTATATCCTGACAGGCACAGCTGCCGCTTTTATTCTTTTGTCCCCCCGCTATCCGTCATTGGGCGGAATGCCGCTCGGTCTGGTTCTGCTTGCTGCTGTTCCGGTGCTGGCAGTATATATGGGCCTGAAACATCGGAAGTAGACAGCGACTGAAGCACCATATCTACTATACGCCCGGCACTGTCCGGCTGCTGTAGACGTTTCTGCCTGCGTTTCATTCGTTCCCGCTTAAATGGAGAATGCAAAAGCATCGACGCCATTTCCCACACGTTTTCAGGACTTTCTGCCTTCAGCGCAGCATGATGACGAGCAGCATACTCCGCATTGAATTCTTCCTGCCCCGGAAGCGGAGCAGCAACAACCACGGGGGTTTCATACAGCATCGCTTCTGTCAGCGTCATACCTCCTGCTTTTGTAATGAGCACATCACAGGCCTGAAGATAATCAATAAACCGATCCGTTAGTGGATGTAAAATGACATCATGCCCCTCCAGTGTCAAGTGATGCCTTTTTTTCTGTCCTGCCGTAATCAATACAATAGTGCTGGGAGGTTGAAGATGCCGGATCGCACGAAGTATTTTTTGAGCAGGAAACGGTCCTTCACCTCCCCCGTTCATCAGGATAAGCGGCTTATCCGATTTCCATCCGTTTTCCAGGCAGCACTGCTTTTTGGAATACGGTCTGTTTTTTGATTCCACCGGAATGCCGAATGGAAATACCGGCGGAATGCTTTCTGTCACTGCTGCTCCTGCCGGTAGAAACATTCCATCCACTTCCGGCAGATCCGCTGCCGGAGCCAGCCAGTAATCCGTCGCAGCATGATACAACAGAAGATCCGGCCGTTTCGTTTTCGCTGCCGCTGCCACAGCTGTCATAAGAGGATGGACAGACAGCACGGCGTCGGCCTCAACGGCAGGCTGCACGGTTTTTTCAAACCACCGGGCCAGCAAAAGCGCGCCTTCAGGCGGCACTTTCTGTCTGCAGCAGTACCTCCACAACGAAGGGGCGTAGTTCATTAAAAGCTTGTACACGTTTTTACTGCCCGGAAAGACAAAACGCGCTCCCGTTTCGAACGGATGGAAAATCTCCGCAGTGTGCCCCCGTTTTCTCCATTCCTGCTGCAGCACCCGCGCTGCCCGATTGTGCCCGAACCCATAAGAGGCGCTCCACAAATGAATGCGCATCAAATTATTCCCTCCATCCTTCTGCCGTCAGTATATGCTCAAGCTGTAAAAGACATGCACAACCGGTGTAATGATGGTTTACGGGGGGAATGAGTTTCGATATGATATAGAAGAGAAATGATTACTTGGATTTTAACGTACGGTAGAAAGGCAGGAATCGGTATATATGAGTACGGTGTTTTCCGGCATTCAGCCGAGCGGTACACTGACAATAGGAAATTATCTCGGGGCACTGCAGCATTTCGTCGGAATGCAGGAAGATCATGATTGTTTCTTCTGTATTGTCGACCAGCATGCCATCACCGTCCCGCAGCATAAAACAGAACTTCGGAAAAATATCCGCAGCCTTGCAGCTCTTTACTTGGCATCCGGGATTGATCCAAAAAAATCCACCTTATTTATTCAGTCTGAAGTACCCGCGCACGCCCAGCTTGCCTGGATCATGCAATGTGTGTCCTACATAGGAGAACTGGAACGGATGACACAGTTTAAGGACAAATCAGCCGGAAAAAGCGGGGTATCCTCTGCACTGCTGACGTATCCTCCGTTAATGGCGGCGGATATACTGCTCTACCAGACAGATATTGTTCCGGTCGGAGAAGACCAGAAACAGCATCTTGAACTGACCAGAAATCTGGCCGAACGCTTTAATCAGCAGTATAATGATATTTTTACCATACCGGATGTGCAGATTCCTAAAGTCGGCGCAAGAATCATGTCTCTGCAGGAGCCGGAGAAGAAAATGAGCAAATCAGACGAGAACCAAAAAGCGTTTATTTCCATGCTGGATGATGACAAAACGATCACAAAAAAAATTAAAAGTGCCGTGACAGATTCAGAGCAGCAGATACGGTTTGACCGGGAAACGAAGCCCGGAGTCTCCAACTTAATAAGTATCCTGTCGCTTGCTTCCGGAAGAGAACCGGCAGCAATTGAAGAAGATTACAGCGGCTCAGGGTACGGGACGTTCAAGGCAGATGTTGCAGACGCTGTCGTACAGATGCTCCGCCCCATCCGGGAACGTTACGCGGAATTAATGGAATCCGGGGAACTGGATCAGATTCTGGACGAAGGCGCCGAACATGCACAGCGCGCCTCCTTTAAAACGTTAAAAAAAGCCGAGCGTGCCATGGGGCTCGGCCGGAAACGTTAATATTATAAAAAACCGGCTGCGCGGCAGCCGGTTCTTAATATCCTTTTTGTTTCCTCCATACTTTTCCTATGAACACGCTGATTCCAATTGTTCCTACCGCAAACAGTATTGTAAATCCCTGCATGAAAGCATATGCCAGTCCATCCATGTCATCTCACCTGCTTTTTAATGGTTTTCCATCCTTTATTATATGGAATGATGGAACCGGTGTAAAGCCTCTTCATTTCACTTCTTCTTCGTGCTGCATGTTCCACAGTTTTTCAAAAAACGGCTGCCCTTTTATCATCTTGCGGCATAATTCATAATGGCAGTCGGACCAGCCCGTTTTCACCTCATCAAAAAGCCGCTGCCACATCGTATCTTTGTCCATATTCTGCTGAATTTCTTCATAAATGGAAGGCTGCCATTCCGTAAACCAATACCGTACTTCTGCTGATTCCCCTGATGTATACAATTGGTCCATCGCCATGAAAAGCAGTTGTTTAAGCTGTCTTTCTTTTCTCGTTAAACCGGTCATATAATCCGGGTGCGGCGAAAGAATATGATACTCTTTAGAGTCAAAGGTTTCCTTGACATCAAAGCTTCTGGAATGATCATGCTCCATCATTTCTTTGACCGTTCTTTCATGTTTGGGAGTCAGCCGGCTTTTGCGTATCGGCGTTTTATATCCGAGTGTATCAACGGCAAGCACTCTCCGGCCGTCAAACATGACAAAGCAGTAATCCAGCGTAACCCTTGTCATTTTTTTGCGCATCGTGCTTTTCTGAAATACTTCCTGCAGAAGCTCTTCCGGTATATCTTCCAGCCGGTTTTCCACATAATTAAACAAACGCTCTGTTACTTTTACAATTTCTGCCTGATCCAGTACCTCGATTCTATCTTCGGCATTCCATTCGTGAAAAGGACAGACATTGTATCCATTTTCCTCCCCTTCAAACCAATTAATCCACACATCACGGATCCGGGGCATACTTTCACCCTCCTTGCTATCCATTTGTACCAACAGTATAGTCAGACAAAAAATGTTTTATTCTCGTTTGCGAGTGGAATGTTTTCATGAATTTTCCGGCCAGTAAATACTGCCGGTAATAAGGACCAACCCTATAATAAACAGTGCAGATTCCGACCGCTGCAGCAAAAACAACGCATATTCTGATATCGACAATCCAGCCGGGATATAATTTAAGAATGCTATAATACTGATCCCCCCCGCAGATGCCAGGCCAAACCCTATTGTCAGCACGACCAATCTGACAAGCATGCGCATTCTCTCCTTTTTTTCAGTCACCTTCCAAGACACACCGGGGATAAATGATTTATACTTAACCATAAACGCAATAAATAAGAAAACTTTCGCCAGCGCGCCGCTGAAATCCTTTTTTCCGTTAAAATTTGTCCAAAATCAACGGTTGATCAATGTATACCACCAGCCTATGCAGGAGGGTCGAATAGTGGGAACCTACCGCGAAAGAAAACAACAGGAATTATATAGTAAAATAAAGCAGCTGGACGAACTGACGGAGGAACTCAATGAAGACGCCCGGCAGCTTGGGAATGAAACATATTTCCCTTCTCCCCGGCTGTACAGGGAACAGCAGGAGCAGATCCAGGAGATAAGGGAATACTTTGAACAAGTTGGCATGCCTGCATCCAATCAAACCGTGGAAAACATTCTGGCCCTTGCCTTAAAGGAATTTCATAGGCAGCTGATGTACATCAAAAATGACCATCCGGAGGAATAACAATGGAAGTCATTCTATCTCATGAAAATATGGATTTTGATGCCCTGGCTTCCATAGCAGCAGCATCCGCCCTTTATCCACAGGCCGTCATGGTCCTTTCCAGACAGCAGTCCGAGCAGGTAAAAGAGTACCTTGCCATATACCGCGACCATTTCCCCTTTGTGCCGGAAGAGGAAGTGACGTGGGACGAGACAGAACATATCATTATAACCGATACACCTTCGCTTGACCGCACACCGGCTGCTTTCATGGCAGACCGGGACATACCGGTTACCGTTTACGACCACCACCCTCTGCGTGAAGAAGAAAAACGGAACGGTACTGTTTATTACCTGGATACCACCGGTGCCTGTATTACGATACTTCTGGAAGAATGGATGAAACGGGAATGGATTCCCTCTGAATCTGAAACATCCCTGTTCGCACTCGGTCTTTATACCGATACAGGATCGTTTTCTTATCCAGGAACTACGCTGCGTGATCTGAAAGCAGGTGTTTTTCTCATGGAGCATGGTCTCAACCTTTCCCTCGTGCAGCAGTTCTCCGAAGATACGTTGTCGTCCCGTCAGCAGCAGGTTTTCCAGGAATATCTATCATCTGCTGAAAATATCGAGGAAAAAGGACTTGATATTGTCATAGCCGGTCTCGAAACCGAAGACTACGTTGGCAGCTTAAATGTCATTACTTCCCGACTTCTCGAAACAACAGGAGCAGATGCCGTCATTACGGTGACCGGCATGAAAAACAAAGTGTTTATTATCGGCCGTTCCACTACCGCACGCATCGACCTCGGCAGTCTCATGCATACATTCGGCGGAGGCGGCCATGAACAGGCTGCTTCGGCTTCTGTAAAAGGAGCTTCCGCTTCCAACATTCAGAAAAAAGTGAAGCAGTACCTTTTAACGTCCATTTCCGCTCCTCTCACAGCCGAAACAATCATGTCCGCCCCCGTTAAAACGATTACCGCAGATATACGTGTAGATGAAGCAAAAAGGCGGCTGATCCATTACGGGCACAACGGATTTCCCGTAGTGGACGAGCAGGATATTTTAATCGGTATTATCTCCCGCCGTGATATCGATAAAGCTGTACAGCATCAACTTGGACATGCACCGGTGAAGGGATATATGAGCACCAACTGCATTACTGTCTCTAAAACGACATCGTTTGAAGCGATTCAGGATGTATTCATCCGGCACAATATTGGACGGGTTCCTGTGCTGGACCATGGAAACATCATCGGGATTGTTTCCCGCACCGATGTTATTGAACAGCTGCATCAGTCATCCTCTATACACCGTCATAATGAGCCTGTTAATCTCCAGACGCAGATGGTAAACCTTCTCCCGACAGACGTGCTTCAACTGTTAAGAGAAATCGGAAAGTCGGCTGCAGCAGATAACACATACGCCTATATTATCGGGGGAATGGTGAGGGATATCCTGATGGGGCAGAAAGGGGAAGACATCGACATCGTTGTTGAAGGAGACGGCATAGCCCTTGCGGAAACGTTTGCCGAAAAATGGAACGGCACGGTCACCATCCACAAAACGTTCGGAACAGCCACTGTGACGATGAATTCAGGGCGGCGTGTGGACTTTACGACTTCTCGGACGGAATATTACGAAACACCCGCAGCCCTTCCAAAAGTATCCCGTTCCAATATCAAGGAAGATCTGTACCGTCGTGATTTTACTATGAACGCTATGGCTGCGTCACTTCATCCTTCCCATTTCGGTGATCTGATTGATTATTTTCACGGGAGGGAGGACATCAACAGAAAAACACTCCGCGTCCTCCACAATCTAAGCTTCGTGGAAGATCCGACAAGAATACTCCGGGGCATTCGGTTTGAACAGCGTTTCCAATTCGAGATGAATAAAGAGACAACAGCGTTTATTTATCACTCTGCATCGGCTGTTGCCTCCCTTTCCCGGTCCAGAATTGTTTCGGAATTTCAGGCATTATTCCTGGAAACGGATGTAGTGAAGAGTCTGAACCGGCTCCATGAACTTGGTGTGCTCGATAAATTCTTTCCCGGAACAGTCTGGAACAATAAAACAAAACAGATACTCGAGACGTGCCTTCGCTCTTTACAGGAGCTGCAGGAACTGGAAGATTGGTTCTGTATTGTGTTCTGCCTCTATCTGCATCATTCGGGATCGATAAAACATGCAGAATCTGCTGCGATGACCAAAAAACAAAAAACAGCAGTTCGGGACACGTCCCTCCTTCTGACGCTTTGGAATGAAAAAGAATGGAAAAGCCCTGGAAGTTTTCATGCCCACGCTTATCATGTCATGGATGAAGCGCTGTTTTTCGCAGCGCTCGCTCTCGATCCAGAAAAGGCCGACTTTCTTATGGACTACAAAAAGAAACGTCAGGACCTTCAGCCGTTCGTTAACGGACATGATTTAAAAGCGGCCGGCCTCTCTCCAGGCCCCTCCTTCCGGAATTATTTATTTAAACTGGAACAGAAAATGCTCGATGGTACGATCACGACACGCGAAGAAGCGCTGCAATTCATTCGACAGCATTAACCAATTATCTATCGATTGTTCATCGAATTGTGTTCCTTTTTACAATTTTTTATTCAATGAATCCTTACTTTTCTGTTATAATCAGGGTTGAATGTCTGAGGAGGTAAATAATAGTGGCACGAAATAACAGGCGATACCGCAGATCTTCAACAAAAAAGAAATTTTACTTCTTAACGGTTCTTATCGCGGTGCTGGCAGTCACTGCCACGGTTACTACTTTTTCAAAAGACGGCCGGCCCTTCGCGACAAATGAAAAAGAGAATACTCCCGCGACCGAAGAAAATGCAACGAATAATAAACAGTCCTCCGCAGAATCCGCGGACAACAACAGTTCCGCTGACAGTCAGAAGGACAACGGGGATAATATCTCTGATGAAAACCTTACGTTCCTGCTTGTCGGCGTTGATAATGAGGAGGAATCCGGCGCCCGGCGTACCGACACAATCATGCTGGCCAATTACAATCCGGAAAATAACAATGTTCATCTTGCTTCCATTCTGCGGGATTCGTACGTAGATATCCCTGGTTATGAAAACAATAAGATCAACGCTTCTTTTGCCTATGGCGGCGTGGAACTGCTGCGGGATACCATCGAACAAAACTTTGATATCAACGTTGATCATTATGCCACAGTTAACTTTGACGGTTTTGTTGAAGTGGTGGATACCGTAGCACCCGACGGGATAGAAGTAGATGTTGAAGAACGGATGTATTATCAGGATCATTCCGGGAATGTCGATATCGACTTTCAGCCTGGCACCCAGATGCTTGACGGTGAAGAAGCACTGGAGTATGTACGTTACCGGGGCGGAGAAAACAACGACTTCGGCAGGGTGGAACGTCAGCAGAAAATGTTGAATCTGTTGAAAGAGGAAGTGCTTTCCTTCAGCAGTGTCACGAAAATTCCTCAGTTAATCAGCGCAGTCCGTCCGAATCTGGATACCGACGTTTCCACGGGGAAAATGTTCGGACTGGGTAAAGATGTACTGCTCAATGATATTGGCAGTATCGAGACCATGCGCGTCCCTCTTGAGGACACCTATCAAAACGAACGATACAGCCATGCCGGCCTCGTGCTTGAAATGGATAAACAGGCCAATCGTGAAGAACTGAAACAATTTTTGAATCAGTCTTCCTCCGACGACATCCAGACAGCTTCCGATGAAGAAGACAACAGCTATTAACATGATAAAAATCAAACCCTGCCGGATGTTTAAACCGGCAGGGTTTTTTGTCTTACTCTTCAAATTTTTGAAAGATGAGTGTGGCGTTGTGCCCGCCGAATCCAAGAGAGTTGCTCAGCGCTGCCTTTACTTCCGTTTCTTTCTTTTCATTTGGCACGTAGTGCAGATCACAGACCGGATCTTCTTCTTCATAATTTATAGTAGGAGGAATAATGCCTTCTTCAATGGCTTTCAGCGTAAACACTGCTTCTACAGCTCCTGCTGCGCCGAGCAGGTGGCCTGTCATGGATTTTGTGGAGCTGATGTTCAGCTGATAGGCATGCTCTTTGAACACTGTTTTGACAGCAGTCGTTTCATATTCGTCATTATAGGCGGTACTGGTGCCATGCGCATTGACATATTGAATATCTTCCGGTTCAAGACCTGCGTCATTCAAAGCATGCTGCATAGACCGGACTGCTCCTTCTCCTTCCGGAGCGGGTGCGGTCAGATGATACGCATCTCCCGTAGCACCGTAACCTGTAATTTCTGCATAAATATGAGCCCCGCGATTTTTGGCGGACTCCAGGGATTCGAGAATTAACACGCCGGCTCCCTCTCCCATGACGAATCCATCACGATTTTTATCAAACGGGCGGGAAGCGGATTCCGGATCTTCGTTGGTTGTCACTGCTTTTGCCGTGCAGAAACCGGCGACGGCCATGTTCGTAATCGGGGCTTCCGCTCCTCCGGTGATCATGACTTCTGCATCGCCCCGCTGAATGACTTTAAAGGCGTCACCAATGGAATTCGTGCCGGAAGCACAAGCGGTCACGGTACAGGAGTTAATCCCCTTTGCACCTGTGACAATCGATACTTGTCCGGAAGCCATATCCGGAATCATCATCGGTACAAAAAATGGACTGACCCGTTTATATCCTTTTTCATTAAATTTATTAAACTGCTGCTCGTACGTTTCCATTCCGCCGATGCCGGCCCCGATCCACACCCCTACATTCTCTGCATTATCTTCGGTTATCGTATAATCAGCATCTTCCAGGGCCATTTTTGCAGAAGCGACCGCAAACTGAGTGAAGCGGTCCATCTTCCGGGCATCTTTACTATCCATGAAATCCGATGGATTAAAATCCTGAACTTCAGCGGATACTTTCATAGGAAATTCTTCTTTATTTACCCGCGTAAGTTCCCCGATGCCGTTCCTGCCGTTTTTAATATTATCCCATGACGCAGCTGCATCAAGACCAACAGGATTCACAGTTCCTATCCCGGTAATCACTACACGGTTATTCTCACTCATGTCTATTCTCTCCTTTGTCTGCTTTGTATTCTGCGATATGGTCAGGATCAGCGCCCCCAGCGCATTGCTGTGGCTCCCCAGACAAGTCCCGAGCCGAAACCGACCATGACGACAAGATCTCCATCTTTAATTTTACCATTTTTTAATTCTTCAACGAGAGCTATTGGTATCGAAGAGGACGAAGTATTTCCATAGTACTGGACGGTGGCTGCCATTTTTTCCTTCGGAAGTTCCAGTCTTTCTCTCGCAGCTTCCATAATACGGATGTTGGCCTGATGCGGCACCAGAAAATCCACGTCATCTTTTGTCAATCCGGCTTTTTCGACCACATTGATGGACGATTCTCCCATCTGCCGGACGGCGAATTTAAACACTTCGCGGCCATTCATAATAATCTGCGGATCCTGCCGGATATGCATAGCGCCACTGCCGTCGGAGCCTAATTCAAATGAGAAAAAGCCTCTATTTTCCGATGTTGCTCCTACGACAGCTGCACCTGCTCCGTCTCCGAACAGGACAGCTGTATTGCGGTCGTTCATGTCCGTTGCTTTTGATAATTTTTCTGCTCCCACTACAAGAACATGCTCATACATGCCTGTCTTTATAAATTGATCCGCTGTGGACAGGCCGTAAATAAAACCGGCACACGCTGCCCCGATATCCATCGCTGCCGCTTTGTCAGCCCCAAGCCGCTCCTGCAGCAGCGAAGAAACGGACGGAAAAGGATAATCTGGTGTAACAGTGGCAACCAGAATCAGATCCAGGTCGGATGCGTCCAGCTCTGCTTCCTGTAAAGCCTCCATTGCTGAATAGTATGCCATATCCGAGGTATCCACGTCATCCTCGGCAAATACTCTTCTTTCAATTCCCGTTCTCGTACGAATCCATTCATCACTTGTATCCAGCGTCTTTTCCAGTTCTGTATTCGTTACGACCCGTCCTTCCGTGTACGAGCCGATACCCCAAATTCCTGATTGTTTCATATATACTCCTCCTCTTTAACCAAAGACCAAAAATACTGAACATCTATAAATTTTTATACTTCATCTTATGACCTGGTTTTAATTTTATCTCATACATGTTGAAATGTCCACCAACCCGTTCAGAAAACAACCTGCCTAAACAAGGGGCTGTACCTTTTGATACAACCCCTTTGAAGGTGCAGTCTTTCTCGTGTTAATTTTTCCCAGACTTCTGATCTGAACCGGGGAGTTTTCCTGTTTCCTTATAGCGGTCTATTTCCCTGGTCAGCTGCTGCTGCAGATTTTCGGCGACTTCCGGACTGAAATCTCCAAGCGACACCGCGTCTTCTATGACCGCCTTTTTCGATACATCCACTCCGCAAACAACGCAGTGAGTAACGCTCCGACTACAGCAGCCGCTTCCCCTGTTTGTACTGCGTAGCGTAGGATGCTGAACGTAAGAAGGAGAACGGCACAAAAAAGAAGCGTCCCTATGTATAAAGAGTTCATCTTTCCTTCCCCCTTCACCGATGCAGTATGGTCCATAACATCTGAAAAGCTGCTTTAACAGCAGATGCATGCTGTCAAAGCAGCTATTGTCTTTATACATTACATAATGGAAGCAAGCAGCGCCTTCTGTACGTGCAGACGGTTTTCTGCTTCATCATACACAACCGAGTGCGCACCGTCAATGATCCCGGCAGACACTTCTTCACCGCGGTGTGCCGGCAGACAGTGCATAAAAAGGAACGACGGATCGGCTTTGACACAGAGAGATTCATTGATCTGAAATCCGGAAAAATCTTTTTCCCGGGTGCCCTGTTCTTCTTCAAATCCCATACTTGCCCATACGTCCGTATATATAACGTCCGCTTTTTCCACTGCTTCTTCCGGAGAATGCGTGAGCGTAAGTGATACTTGATGGTGTTCTGCTGTATTCACCATTTCCTGCCATACTTTATCATCCGGCTCGTATCCTTGTGGAACGGCCAGGGATGTTTCCATGCCGGCTTTGGCGCAGGCAATCAAAAAAGAATGTGCCACATTGTTGCCATCGCCGACAAAAGCTGCTTTTAACCCTTCCAGTTTCCCTTTATGCTCCTTGATCGTTAACAAGTCAGCCAGTGCCTGGCAGGGATGATAAAGATCGGTTAACGCATTGATGACCGGCACGTCAGCGTGAGCCGCCAGTTCTTCCACCGTTTCATGCGAATTCGTGCGGATCATAATGCCGTCGAGGTAACGGGACAAGACACGCGCCGTATCCTTCACCGGTTCTCCGCGGCCGATCTGCATGTCTCTGGGACTTAAAAACAGGGCATGTCCGCCAAGCTGTGTCATACCTGTTTCAAAGGAAACTCTTGTCCTTGTGGACGCATTTTCAAAAATCATACCAAGCGATTTTCCCTGAAGCAGGGGATTGACGGGATACTGTTTTTTTTCTTCCTTTAATTGTTCCGCTAAAGAAAGAATATTATGCATTTCATCCGCCGTAAAATCCAGCAGCGTCAGGACATCTCTGTTTTTTAAACTGCCTGAGGGATGTACTTTATTTTCATGACTCATCGTTCAAACTCCTTCATTGGCCGGAACATGCTCCACCAGCCATTCTTCTATTGCCTTCGGTTCTTTCAGACTTCCACTCATTGCCTGCACCATCACAGACAGCGTATCGGAATTGGACACAATTGTTTTTCGCTGTTTCAATGCTTCCTGACGTTTCTCTTTCCCTGTTGAATAACCGGTTTTCGGAATGCTGAACAAAGCGGTGGCATCGGGATGCTTGAGCCATTCTTCAAATGTCATTTCCTGACTTGTAAATGCTCCCGAGTAATGGGACACAAAGGTATAACCCATCTCTGCCAGCATGTTCAGGGAAGCATCGGTTTCCTGTGCCACCATCTCATCCATATCGAGAAAAATCAGACCCTTCTTTTTAAACAGCAGCGGTACCTGTGCTTCCGACCAGGCAAACGCTTTGTTGAACGCCTCCTCTTTATCTCGCGCAATGCTGATCAACTCTCCGGTGGATTTCATTTCCGCTTCCAGCAGCGGATCAATCCCCGGGAGCCTGTCATTGGAAAACACCGGCGCTTTCACTGTGTAATAAGATGTTTCAGCCTGAAGGCCGGTTAATCCACCGCTCCATTCTTTCAGGGGTGTGCCGAGCAGCATTTCCACGGCTCCTTCCACCATATGAATACCTGTTACCTTGGAGAAGATCGGGACCGTCCGCGAAGCCCGGGGATTGATTTCAATTACATAAAGTGTATTGTCGTCATAGACAAACTGAATGTTAAAAATCCCTTTAAAGTTCATTCCTTCCGCAATATTCTGCGTGTACTGGACGAGCTGCTGTTTTACTTCCGGTGGTATCGAGTAAGGCGGGGTTACCGCCATCGAATCCCCGGAATGAACGCCGGCACGTTCCACGTGTTCAAAAATGCCCGGGATAAAGATATCGGTTCCGTCTGTAAGCACATCCACTTCCAATTCGGTACCCGGGAGATAAGCATCAATCAGGACAGGATACTCCACTGTCTTCCTGCTGTCATTGATGTATTCCTGCAGCTCTTTTTCTGTTGTCCGCACCGCCATGCCCTGTCCCCCAATAACATAGGATGGACGAACGAGCACCGGGTATCCAATCTCTTTGGCTTTCTGCATAACATCTGCTTGATTGTAAGCTGTCATACCCGGAATATGCGGCACATTCACCTTCTGCATGAATTCATAAAACCGTCCGCGGTCTTCCAGCTGATCAATCGTATCCGACGATGTTCCGAGAACATTCCATCCTGCTGTTTCGAGATCTTCGGTGAGGGATATGCCGGTCTGTCCACCGAGCTGTACAATAATTCCCTGCACCTGTTCCGTTTCGGCGACATGCATGACATCTTCCGGTGTCAACGGTTCAAAGTATAAATGATCAGCCATTTCAAAATCCGTACTGACGGTTTCCGGATTGTTATTCACAATGACCGCTTCATAGCCTGCTTTCTGAACTTCCATCGCTCCATGCACAGAGCAGTAATCAAATTCAATCCCCTGTCCGATCCGGATTGGACCGGATCCTGCGATCAGCAGTTTTGGTTTCCCGGTTTCCCTTTTTTCGTCTCCTTCGGTATACCAGCTCGAGTAGTAATAAGGAGTTTCAGCGGTGAATTCTGCTGCACACGTATCCACCATATGATAGGACGGTAGAAGGCCCCACTGTTTCCTCTGCTGATAAACAGTCCGGGGATCCAAGCTCCATTGAAGAGCCATCCAGTCATCGGTAAAGCCTGCTTTTTTCCATGCATAAAGCTGTTCTTTTGTTACATTCTTCCATTCCTGTGTTTGTATATCTTTTTCCAGAGCTGTCAACTTTTCAAATGATCGCAAAAAGAATAGGTCAATCCCGGTCTGGTGGTGAATCTCGAGCGGATCCTCCTCTCTGCGCAGCAGTTCAAGGATCGTGAAAAAGCGCTGGTCATCCTGCAGGGCCAGCATGGAATACAGCGAATCCACTGTTTCTTCCTTCAAACCCGGAAACTCAAGACCATTCGTTTTTATTTCAAGAGAGCGTACAGCTTTCTGCATGGCTGCTTCGAGATTGCGCTCTATAGCCATGACTTCCCCGGTTGCTTTCATCTGTGTTCCGAGTTGTCTGTCGGCATGAACAAATTTATCAAACGGCCAGCGTGGGAACTTTACTACGACATAGTCCAGTGCAGGTTCAAAACTTGCATAGGTGTGACCTGTTACCGGGTTCAACAGTTCGTGAAGGTGATAGCCGATGCTCAGCTTTGCTGCCATCCGCGCAATCGGATAACCGGTTGCTTTCGAAGCAAGCGCCGAGGAGCGGCTGACCCTGGGGTTTACTTCGATCAAATAATATTTTTTACTTTTTGGATCCAGCGCGAACTGGATATTGCAGCCGCCGACAATGCCGAGCGCCCGAATCACTTTCAGCGAGGACGCACGCAGCATCTGATACTCCACGTCAGTAAGAGTCTGGGACGGAGCCGTCACGATGGAATCGCCGGTGTGGATGCCGACCGGATCAATATTTTCCATATTGCATACCGTGATACACGTATCATTGGCATCACGCATGACTTCATATTCCACTTCTTTAAATCCGGCAATACTTTTTTCAACAAGACATTGGTGAATGGGGCTGGCGTCCAAACCACCAGCTATAATGTAACGGAGTTCTTCCTCATGATGGGCAATTCCTCCTCCGCCGCCTCCAAGCGTATACGCAGGACGGACAATGATCGGATAACCGGTTGCTTCAGCAAACTGTACCGCTTCTTCCTCTTTTTCCACAATGTCGCTTTCGGGAACCGGCTCACCCAGTTCATGCATAAGTCCGCGGAATGCTTCGCGGTCTTCGCCCTGTTTAATGGAAGCTGCCGGCGTCCCAAGCAGCTTCAGGTTGTATTTATCAAACAGGCCCTCATCGTCCATGGAAAAGGCAAGATTCAGCCCGGTCTGGCCGCCCAGTGTTGCAAGCAGTCCATCCGGCTGTTCTTTCTGAATCACGTTTTCGACAGATTCAACAGTGAGGGGCTCAAAATATACTTTATCTGCACATGCTTCGTCGGTCATAACCGTTGCCGGATTATTATTCATTAATATTACTTCGAGCCCTTCTTCACGCAGTGCCAGGCAGGCCTGTGTTCCGGAATAGTCAAATTCAGCCGCCTGGCCGATCACGATCGGGCCGGAGCCGATGACAAGTACTTTCTGTATTGTGGTATCTTTAGGCATACGTTTTTTCTCTCCCTTTGTTTTTCAGTTGCTCCAGAAACTGATCAAATATTTCTTCGCTGTCCCCCGGGCCTGGATGAGCTTCCGGATGGAACTGCACCGTCGTGATATCATAGCTCGAATGGGACAGTCCTTCGATCGACTGGTCATTAATGTTTTTAAAGCGGACGGTGAATTCCCCGGCCGGAAGAGAATCTTCTTTTACGACATAGCTGTGGTTCTGCGAGGTCATAAATACCCTGTTGGAATGCGTATCCTGCACCGGCTGGTTGGCACCGCGATGACCGAAACGAAGCTTCTCCGTATCCGCTCCGTAAGCAAGGGCAAGCAGTTGGTGACCAAGACATATACCAAGACTCGGGTACAGTCTGGAAAGCGTGCGGTAGCGGTCCAGGAGATGATTCATCTGTTTCGGGTTACCCGGTCCGTTGGAAAACAGCAGACCATCCGGATGAAGGGCCTCGATTGTCTCGATGTCGGTATCGTATGGGACAACTGTCACTTTACAATCTTTTTCATTCAGACGACGTACCATCGATTGTTTATATCCAAAATCAAGCAGAACAATGTGTTCCTCTCCGGTGCCGCTGGTTTCGGGAGTCTGCACCGTTACTTGATCAATGAGCATTTTTTCCCCGATCGGTTCATAGCTTGCGGCATCGACCCCATCAGGGGAAGTGGTGATAACGGCTCCCATATCTCCTTTTTCACGGATGTTTTTGACCAGGGAACGGGTATCGACCCCGGTAACAAGGGGAATCCCTGCTTTTTCGGCCGCTTCCTTGATCGTCTGTTCCGCTTCATAATGAAACGCCTCAGGCGACGCTTCACTTATGACCAGCCCGGCCGGCTGCGGATAAAGACTTTCAAAGTCCTTATCATTCCAACCGTAATTTCCTATGAGGGGATAAGTAAAAACGACAATCTGACCATGAAAGGACGGGTCCGTCATTACTTCCTGATACCCGGTCATTCCGGTGAAAAAGACAATTTCCCCATATATGTCCTGCTGATCTCCTGGTTCGAGTTCACCTTCAAATAATCCTTCATTTTCGAGCTTTATATATCCTTTCATCGATACGAATCCTCCTCATGTCCTGCGTAAGATCTAAAACTGTTTAGACTGAAGTACTTCTTTTATGTTTTGGACTCCCTGCAGGAGCGTTTCTTCTTTCATCGTAAGAGGGGGCAGCATTCGGACAACATTCGGCCCTGCTCCAATGACAAGCATTCCTTTCTGCTGAAGGGCTGTGATGACAGGGGCTGCCGGCTCTGTTAATTCCACTCCGGCCATCATTCCCATGCCTCTTATTTCTTCAACAACAGACAGCGGTTGTACCTCCCGTTCCAGCTCTTGAAGGAACCGTTTCCCTTTTTCGGCCGCTGCCTCTATCCAATTTTCTTCCATAAGTGTCTGCAGCGTCGCCCGTACAGCAGCCATGGCCAATGGATTGCCGCCGAATGTTGTCCCGTGGCTTCCAGGACCGAAGGAGTCTTTCAGAAATTGTTTTCCGATCATTGCGCCCACCGGGAAGCCGTTTCCGAGCGCTTTCGCTGCTGTAATGATGTCCGGTTGAATGCCGCTTTGTTCATGGGCAAAGAAAGTGCCGGTCCGGCCCAGTCCGGTCTGTATCTCATCGCAGATTAACAAGGCTCCCTTTTTTTCCGTCAGCTTCTGTGCTGCTTTCAGAAAGGCAGGATCAGCCGGCCGGACACCGCCTTCTCCCTGTACAACTTCCACGATAACGGCAGCGGTATCCTCATCGAGAGCTTTCTCCAGTTCGTTCACGTCATTGAAGGGAAGGTATTCAAATCCTTCCGGCATCGGGCCGAAACCCTGCTGGATTCCTGTCTGTCCGGTAGCAGCCATGCTTCCGAACGTCCGTCCGTGAAAAGACTGGACAAAGCTGATGATTTTGTTACGGCCCGTGTGTTTTCTTGCCAGCTTAATGGCTGCTTCATTGGCCTCCGCCCCACTGTTTGCAAAAAAAACAAGATCTCCACATGAGTTCGCGGTCAACCATTGAGCCACTTCTTTCTGTTCGTCATATTGGAAAAAGTTCGACGCGTGCCATCCTTCATGCAGCTGCTTTCCCACCGCCTGAACAACAGCCGGATGGCTGTGACCGAGATTGACAACGCCGATACCGGACATAAAATCCTCGTACGTTTGGCCGTTATTATCGGTAATGGTTGTGTCTGCCGCCTTGGCAAATGTTATATCCCAGCGTTTATAGGTCGGAAACAATTCTTCGTTTTCATGCGCGGTCTGCCCCGGTTGTTCCATAACTGCCCCTCCTGTTTATCGATCTTCTACATTTTGTTTGCCGGTGCTTTTAAAATCGACGTTCCTTTCAGCGTTCCGTCTGCATTTTTGTTTTTTCCATTTCCATTGGCGATTGTCACTTTTCCGATGGAATGATCAAGGCAGTCGGCGGCCGCTTTCACTTTTGGAATCATTCCGCCGAAAATAATGCCTTCATCAATATAGGATTCAATCGTTGGAACCGTCAGTTTTTCTTCCAGATTTCCATTATGGAGGACCCCGTCCACGTCTGTGACAAAAATCAGTTCGTCTGCCTTCAGAGCCCCGGCTACGGCAGCCGCCGCGGCGTCTGCATTGACGTTCAGATGTCCATACAGAGATGATGCAGCAATCGGGGCGATCACCGGAATGGAGCCTTTCTTCATCAATTCTTCCAATGGTTTTGTCTGGACGTCATCTATGCTGCCAACAAGTCCAAGCTTATCTATATCCACCGGAGAGGCGTGAAGAAGGTGATTGTCACTTCCGGTCATTCCCTTTGCGCCGGCCCCGGCTCTTTCAAGAGATTGTATCAGCTGCTCGCGGACTTCTCCTGTTAATGCTTTCTTAGCCGCTTCAAGCACTTGAGGTGTTGTCTTGCGGAGACCTTCTACAAATTCAGTCTGAACATTCTCTTCTTCCAACCTTCGGTTAATGGCCGGTCCGCCGCCGTGAACGATCACGGGATGCCACCCCTGTTTCTGCATAGCAGCAATGCCTTCGAAAAAATCTTCTGTCAGGCCGCCCAGAGCGGCTCCGCCGCATTTCAGGACAATCACATGCTCCATTCCGACTCCTCCTTTCTTTCAGCAGCTACGTACGGTAACCGGCATTGATTCTGACATATTCATAACTGAGATCACATCCCCACGCCTTTCCCGATCCGCTGCCTGAATGAAGGTCCACGTGAATCTTGATCTCGTCGTTTTCAAGATACGTTTTTGCTTCCTCTTCCGAAAAGGAGACCGGCCTGCTGTTTTTCAGTGTCGTGATGGAACCAAGGGAAATATCAATCGTTTCCGGATCAAGTTCCACCCCACTGTATCCAAGGGCAACGATAATCCGTCCCCAGTTGGCATCCGTGCCGTAAATAGCCGTCTTGACGAGGTCACTGCCGACAATCTGCTTGGCAGCCATTGCTGCCTCCCGGTCGTTGTCTGCTCCGTCCACCTGTACTTCCACCAGCTTTGTCGCCCCTTCGCCATCCCGGGCAATCTTTTTGGCAAGTTCTTCACAGGTGATCTGAAGGGTATGGAGAAACGTATTCCAATCCGGGTGCTCCGGAGTCAACGGTTCATTGCCGGCACAGCCGCTTGCCATGACCACCACATTGTCATTTGTTGACGTATCGCCGTCTACTGTAATACAGTTAAATGTTTTATTGGTCACTTCTGATAAAGCCTGCTGAAGAAAATCCGGTTCGATCACAGCATCGGTTGTAATAAAACCAAGCATCGTGGCCATATTGGGGTGGATCATCCCGGATCCTTTTGCCGCCCCGCCAAAAGTCACCTGCTTTTCATCCACTGTCGTCTGAAAGCAGGCATGCTTTTTGACAGTATCTGTCGTCATAATAGCTTCATTAAACTGGTCGGCATCTTTAAAAGCCGGCATTGGCTGCAGTTCCTGGATGCCCGGAAGAATTTTATCCATCGGAAGACGTTCCCCGATGACACCTGTAGAATTCACCGCCACCTGATGGTCTGGAAGCTGAAAAGCCTCCGCCGCAGCCTTTCTCATTTTGTAGGCATCCTGCAGACCTTCTTCTCCGGTACAGGCATTGGCGTTGCCGCTGTTGATCACAATGGCGCGTAGTTTTCCTTCTTCGGCAATACTTTCTTTCGTTACCTGCAGGGGAGCGGCCTGTATTTTATTCAATGTATAAACAGCTGCACTCGAAGCCGGCACATCACATAAAATGGCGCCAAGATCATTGCGTTTCCGCTTTACTTTCGTATGAATGCCTGCTGCTTTGAAACCGTGCGGAGTGATAATACTTCCACCGCTTATTTCTGTGATATTTTCTGTCTTGTGTAATGTGCTCATGCTCTCTCTCCCCTGTTTTTCTATTAACATTATGCTTATGGATATATCGGAATGAAATCCAGTCCTTTGGTTTCCGGAAAACCGAACATGAGATTCATATTCTGAACGGCCTGACCGGATGCCCCTTTCATTAAATTATCAATGACGGAGACAATGGTGGCACGGCCGGTTCGTTCATCCACCGTACAGCCGATATCACAATAGTTCGTTCCGTACACTTCCTTCGTAAACGGAAGCGCCCCGTCTTTTCGTACCCGGACAAAGGGACAGCTGCTGTAGGATCGTTCTAAAAGCTCTTCGACGTTCTTTCTCTCCCATCCTGAAGAAAGAGGGACATACATTGTTGCCATAATACCGCGTGTCATCGGTACAAGGTGCGGAGTGAATGTCACAGCTGCCTCCTCTCCGGAGCAGCGCGTCAGTTCCTGTTCTATTTCCGGTGTGTGTTTATGCTCATTTACCTTGTAAATCTTAAGATTGTCATTCATTTCACTGAAATGAGTGAAGGCCGATGGCGAGCGTCCTGCGCCTGTCGTTCCTGACTTTGCATCGATAATCAGGTTTTGTGCATCTGCAGCCTGCTGCTCAATAAGCGGAAGCGTGCCTAAAAGCGCAGCGGTGGCATAGCATCCCGGATTCGACAGCAGGTCCGCATTCTTTATTTCATCTGCATGCCATTCGGCCAACCCGTATACAGCCTGATCGAGAAGAGAAGCTGACGCGCTCTCCCGGCCGTACCAGGAGCGGTAAATATTTGCATTTTTCAGGCGGAGATCTCCGGAAAGGTCTATAATTTTCGTTTTTCCGTTCAGCTTTCCACTCAGTTCCGCAGACACTCCAGGAGGAGTGGACAAAAACACCACGTCGTGTTTCTGAAGCTGCTCCGCTTCAATATCAGCAAGAGTCAGCTCTACAATATCTATGACATGAGGATAACTTTCCGCCATTGTTTTTCCTTCCTGCGAGGAAGAAAAAACGGTCATGCTCTCTATCTCAGGGTGACTGTGCAAAAGACGGATTAATTCAATCCCCCCATATCCGGTTGCTCCTACAATCGCTGCTTTCATAAACTTGCACCTCGTTTTATCTTTATACATCGTCTGTATTTTTCATTATAAGTGTGAATATATATTAATGCAACTGTATTTTTATATTTTCCTTCATCTATTTTAAAATCCGCCAAACAATTTGATACAAGCAACTTTCATAATAAATGACGCTTCATTATGAACATATTTATTTATCCAGTTCATGTATACATATACACGATGTGTTATAAAAGGCGGTACAGCCACTTCCCTCCGCCACGTCATACCGGCTGTGGTAAAAGGTAAGACAAAACGCGCGGCAGGGCCCGCGCGTTAATTCAGTGCATTCTTAACTTTTTCAGACGTGCTTTCAATATTATCTCCCCAGAAGTCATCCTGCTCGGAAGTAATAAGTTCCCCATCTTCATTAAACACGGAAAATCCTCTTACAGACATTCCGTCCCCGGCCATTTCAGCCTTTTCTATAACGTCCAGCGAAGGGTCCGACAACATCGGGAAGGTAAATCCCTGTTCTTGTTTCAGTTCTTTGTGCGCTTCCGGCGAATCATTGCTGATTGCGTATATATCAGCATCCAGATCTTCAAACAATCCTAAATTCTGCTGCAGCTTCCCGAGCTGCGATATACAGTGGCTTCAGGTCACTCCGGTGAAGTGAAAAAGCACCGTTGGCTGTTCTTTATCTGCCAGGTTGACCTCGTTCCAATTTTCATTATCCAGCGTCATGGCGTTTTCTTCATCCCCGCCGCACGCTGCAAAGACGAGAACCGCTCCTGCAGCCAGTACGATAAGACTTATATATCTAAAAAGTGGAAACATTCATTTTCCTCCTTTCCGTACTGCTTTTATCCCTGATCCGCTGTCAGGCGTTGTACGTCTTTCAGGATCGGCTCCGTATCATTTTCAAGCCCGTCATACTTCCGGATGACGTTCCCTTCCGGATCGATCAGAAAAAACGAGGTGGCATGTACAATATTGTCGTCCCCCGTATCCTGGTTCACAACACTTCGAAAGGATGATTCCGACAGTTGTTTAATCTCCTCCTGGGAATAGCCGGTAAGAAAATCCCAGTTACTGAAATCCACCCCGTAGTTTTCTCCGTACTCTGTTAATGTCTTTGGGTCATCGCGTTCCGGATCAACGCTGAACGATACTATTCTAACATCCTCGATGCCCGCCTCTTCGATATTCCCCTGCAGGTTAAGCAGGTTCGGGGTCATAATATTGCATACGGTCGGACAGTTCGTAAATATCATATCTGCTATGACATAGTCTCCTTCAAGATCCTCTTTCGTCACTGTCTGTCCGTCCTGATTGGTAAATTCAAACGAAGAAAGCTCCAGATCTGCTTCTGTAAGATTCGTGCCATTTTGAGGACCTTGCGGCTGTCCTATCTGATAAAGCCAGGCACAGCCTCCTAGCAGTGTGAGGAACAGTCCGGCGCCTGCCAGGAGTACAATACGCCGCATCAATCGAATCCCTCTTTTCTTATTTTATTTCAACCGGTCGGTATCCGCCGGAATGTCACTGATCGTCCATTCTCCCTCTTTTGGCTGCTCTTTTGCAAGCCATTGTTTAAACACATATCCGATGGTTGTGACATAGACAAATTCCTGGGAAATTTTCATCACCACACCGGAGAGCTGCTGATCAGAATGAGCATCCAGAAAAGCCATGCCGCCTGTTCCGTCATTCATCATAGAGGTCGGGGGAGACATGCCGGGCGGCAGGCAGTATGCCATTACATCCGACCATACAGCGGGATTCGTGTAGGTTTCATAAAGCGGTGATCCCGCAAATATTATCATCGCACAGGCCGGAGTGATCAGGATGCCGTTGGCAAAGATATAGGCAATCCGGCGTAGATCCGGAAGCTGATGTTCTGATGGCAGCGGCGACAGCATATGCCACCACATCAACCAGGCTGTGCCAAACAGTGCCGCCTGATAAATGCTGTGCAGCACCGGCGCCTGCATGATCTGATCAAAAATGACAGGAATATGATAAAACGAAAACAGGGCGTTGAACAGAATCAACCCAATGATCGGATTCATGATAACCCTGTATGTCCATTCTGCTTTTCTCCGCCAAACATCTATCCATGAACGCAGCGCCCATTTGGGGATCCCCAGAATAAACAGAGGAACAGCAGCAAAGTAGGCAAATACCATCTGTGTCATATGTAGCGTAATGATGGAATGACCGGCAACATATAACGGACTCCCCCATCCAAGATACAGAGCGGTCATACCAAGTGCAAAATATAGTTTCTGGCGGAGAGGGAACGGTTCCGCTTCTTCAAAGGCATGTCTTTTTTTGACTGTTACCCAGTAGTACAAGAGAGCGGCAGCAGCCAGAACAACAATCAGCTCCGGGGTCCACAGCGCGCGGAAAGAATAGGTCGAAAAAAAGTTTTCCAACACCGTCCACCTCCTTATCTTTCATTTCGAGGCTGCCTGAAGTAAAATAGGGTATGTACACTCTTTCATCATATTAGCATATTTCATCCGTATTTATACTCTTTATTCATTGTAAATTTTTGAGTCTTTTCTTACAATCTAATGAACGAGAGGGCAGCAGCAGTCCCTTACAGAAAGCCGAGGTTCGACGTCATGCACAAACACTTAATTGTACTGGATTTAGACGGCACTCTTCTGAAAGAAGACAAAACGATCTCCACCAGAACGTACAAAACCCTCCGTGAAGCCAGAAAAGCAGGTCATATGATTGCCATTGCAACCGGAAGACCTTATCGTGCAAGTAAAATGTACTATCAGCAGCTGGGCCTGGACACACCGATTGTCAATTTTAACGGGGCTTACGTTCACCATCCCGGGGATCCCTCTTTTCCTGTCCACCATTCTCCGCTTAACCTGGAGACGGCAAGGACCATCATTGATACATGCCGGGCGTTCCAGGTGAAAAACATCATGGCGGAAGTGGTTGATGATGTGTTTCTGGATGATTATGATGAGACGTTTCTGGACATGTTTGCACTCAGAACAGAGCCCACAGCCAGCGGCAATTTGAAAAACATTCTCCGCACCGGCCCCACCTCCCTGCTTGTCTATCCGCAGCTGGAGCATGCCGAAGAGCTTCGGAGGCTGATCTCCGGTGAACATGCACAGGGAATCGAACAACGTTCATGGGGAGCACCTCATCATATGATTGAAATCATCAGTACCGGAAACAATAAAGCGGCAGGTCTTGAGAAAACAGCCCGTTACTGCGGAGTATCCATGGAGCATGTCATTGCCTTCGGAGATGAGGACAACGATATTGAAATGCTGTCCGAAGCAGGCACCGGAGTCGCCATGGGAAATGCGGCTCCTGAAGCAAAACAAGCCGCTGCAGAAGTCACCTTGAGCAATGAAGAAGAAGGAATCGCCATATTTCTGGAAGAACGGCTCCAGCTGGCCGATATGAAAAAGTACGAGAAACAGAAATAGACAGTAAAGGAGGATACCAATGAACATTTATGAAATTCCTAAAGATGCCTCACAGAACCTTCGGGAAGAGGTGGCAGATCTTTTAATGGATCAGATGGCTTCCATCGGTAAGGATAATGCCTATGAACTATTAATGGATTCCATTCATCTCGCTCTTCAGGAGCATTCAGATGCCCATATCTTCGTCGCTGAAACCGAAGGCGCCATTGTCGGGGCTGCCTTTTTCAACCTGGGCATCGCCCTGGATAAAGGCGGTTACTATATCTGGCTGAATGATTTATTTGTACATAAAGAACATCGGAATCAAGGCATCGCTAAAAAACTTCTGTTGAAAATTATATATTGGGCTGAAAATCAGGGAATCAAAGGAATTGAACTGGAAACCGGTGTCAGCAATGCAGCAACCAAAGCACTGTATAATTCCCTCGGATTTTATGATGTCGTGTCCAAGCGTTACGGATTTCGTTTTTAGGGGAGAGTTTTTTTATGAATAATAAATGATCATGGTGAAAGAGGCCTGTTCCTGCCCCTCATTGATGTAAGCATGGTCCTGGTCCGCTTCAAAACGAAGAGCGTCTCCCTGTTCGAGATGAAACGTATCCGCGCCTGCCACCACCCCCACGTTTCCACTGAGGATGAAGATGTATTCCTCCACCCCTTCCTGATGCGCTTCGGATTCATAGTGGCGCCCCTGGTCCATATCAACATAAAAGACTTCGAATGGAGTGCGGCTGTCTTTTGAAAACACAGGCTTCACATGGAATCCTCCCTTTTCCCCTTCCAGCGTTTCCAGTTCATTAAAGCGGACCTGGGCGGCCGGGGGACGCTCCATCTCTACGAATGTCGTAAACGGAACCTGCAGGCCGTCGGCTATTTTCCACAGCGTCCCGACGGTGGGATTAGAGACGCCGCGTTCCATCTGACCGAGCATCGGTTTACTGACTCCGGTTCGCTCGGCTGCTTCATCCAGACTGTATCCTTTCCGGCTTCGGATTTCTCTGAGTTTTTTTCCAATATGTGCATTTAGCTGATCTTTCTCCATCTATATCACCTTGACGTGCCGTATGTTATAACATACAATAATTATATTATATTTTACAAAAAAGTGCCAGTTGAATGTCTGTTGGTCTGGTGAAGCTAAGGCAGCGACATTCATTATGATGTAAAAGAAAGGATGCCTCCTTTGAAAGCACTATCTCTCTCCCGCTTCTCCTCTCCGTTTTTCATAGGGATGAAAGATGGATCTTCGATTGCACTTGGCTACGTTCCGGCTGCAGTCACGTTCGGATTTATAGCACAGACGATACATTTAACAGCTGTCGAAACGCTGTTCATGAGCATGTTCGTGTTCGCCGGGGCCGCCCAGTATATGGCATTAAGCCTTCTTGCAGCCGGTACCGGTGCCTTTGAAATTATTTTCACTACCTTTATCGTCAACATCCGTCATTTTCTGATGAGTGCTTCCTTAAATGAAAAAGCGCTTCCTGATCATCCTTTAAAAAAAGCCGGTTATGCCTTTGGAATAACCGATGAAGTATTTGCCGTCACTTCCATGAAAGACGGGGCGCTCAGCTCCGCCTACATTTATGGTGTTTTTCTGATTTCCTACGTTAGCTGGGTGGTCTTTTCAGGCGCGGGGCACAATCTCGGTGACCTGCTTCCTCCCATCTTACAACAGAGTCTTACATTTGCGCTATATGCTTTATTTATCGCGCTGCTTACTCCATCTCTGAAAAAACACCGTAAAGTCATCTTACTTGCCTGTCTGGCAGCGGTGTGCAACAGCCTGCTTTCGCTTTGGATGGCAGAAGGATGGGCACTGATTCTGTCCGTTCTGCTGGCCGCATCACTTGTCGAATCCATATCCCCCGGGCAGGACGGTACTAATCAGGATGAAAAGGAGGTTCCTTCATGACCCAGCAGATGATGATGATCATTCTCGGTATGGCTCTTGTCACTTATATTCCAAGAATGCTGCCTTTCGTGTTTTTCCGTGCTGAAAAAATCCCTCCAAAAATCGAAGGGATACTGAAAAATGTACCTTATGCTGCGCTTGGGGCCCTGATATTTCCAGGAGCGCTTTTCATTCACGAAAACCCTGTGTTTGGAATCACCGGAGTTGCCGCAGCTTTTCTTATCTCGCTCTGCGGAGGGGGAATCATTGTGGTAGTGCTCGGCTCCGTCGCCGTACTTACCATTCTGACGCCGCTGCTCTGATCCTGCGGGTTAATCATCTTTTCGAAACAGCCCGAAGATTCCGGCTGTATTCACAATGTTAGTAAAGGCGTGCGGATCCACCTCTTCGATGACTTCCCTTAATGCATAAAGCTCATACCTGGTGATGACAATCATTAATACTTCTTTCTCAGAATAGTCATAGCCGCCTTTAGCTGGAATTCTTGTGATTCCCCGCGTTATATGCTGATGTATTGCTTCCCGAAGCACATCCGGCTGTTTCGTTACGATCATCGCCGTGACTTTTACATGGCGGGTGTGGATCGTATCAATCACCCTGGAACTGACATATACCGCGAGCAGGGTGTACAGCGCACTTTCCCAGTTAAATAAAAGGCCGGCCGCAAGAACTATGATTCCGTTCAAAATAAAAAAATAGGTTCCGACCGGTCGGTCACTGAACCGTGCAAGTACGAGAGCGACAATGTCCAGGCCTCCGGCTGAGGCTCCCCACTTCAATGGAACAGCCGCTCCCACTGCGGTAATGACACCACCAAACACAGCGTTCAACAGAATGTCTTCGGACAACCCGCTGACCGGAATGATTTCCAGAAAAAATGTGGTCAGCGCAACATGAAGAAAACTGTAAAAGGTGAACAGCTTCCCAACTTTATACCATCCTAGAAGAGCGATGGGAATATTGACAAGCAGTAAAAACATTCCGGTGGAAAGCGGAAACAGTGCCGCCAGCAGCTGGGATACCCCTGTCGCTCCATTTGAGAAAACATCAGCCGGTATTAAAAACATATTTAATCCAACGGCCATAACCAAGGTGGAAATTACAATGATAAAGACTTTCTGTAATTCTTTGAATAACGTCGAATTTCTTGTAATCATGGAGAAACCACCACCTTTTTGCTTTGCTAAATATGGTGCGCCGTCCATTTAGTCAAGGTAAGCATCCCGCTTCTGGACAGTTTGTGCCCCGCCCTTTCATCCAGTTCAAACGCGGGAGTGCACTGATTGTTTCCGTGTTTTAATGTTTCATAAAGAGCATACGAATCTCTCCATGAAATCACGGCATCTTCCTTCCCATGCCAGAAAAAAATCGGACGGTCCCCGAGAAGCTCCGGCTGCCGGGACACATCATATGCATGCAGCCTGCTGATTTCCTGCTCAATCTTTTGATCGGACCATTCGATCATGTTCTGCTCTTTCAACAAGGCAGCCTGCCGTCTGGCATAAGCTGCCCAGGCCGGCGTCCCCATAACGACAGCACCGCCTTGCAGCCAGGGAAAAGCCGCCAGTGCACCGCATGTAATAATTCCACCCATCGACGTACCGCCTAGAAAGATGCGGCCGTCTTTCAGGAGTTCTTTTTCTTTCAAATTCTCATAAATATCCTGTGTTTCCTGAAGACCCTGCAGGACGATCGACCAAAACGCTAGCAGGAGGTCCTTCTCCGTCAACCCTTTTTCACGCACTCCATGATAAAGCGCATCCGGCAGGATGACCCGGATTCCTTTACCGGCCATATGATAGGCAATATGTAAACAATGGTCCTTTGCACTGGAAAAGCCGTGCCAGTATAAAAGAACGGGAAGCGGCTTATTTAGCTGTCTGCTGTCGTACAGGTGCAGGCACGGAACTCCACCGAAACATTCTTCCTCTGTAGTGATCATGCTCATCTATCCTTTTAAAATGATCAGTCCTGTTTCATTGTACTCTAAACTTTCCGGGGTTAAAAGGAAAAATCCGTCTTCCTCTTTTTCACACAACGGGGCAGTATGCTCCACGTCTTTTTTGCGCCCGCCTTTTTTTTGCTTAAAAAAAACTGCTGTGCCGGCAATTCATTCCGGAACAGCAGTTTTTCCCTTCTACTCACTATCTTTAATACTCGTACGAACAGGCTCTTCTCCCTTTTCTTCCGCTTTATCATAATGCTGCACAGAATGCATGGCACCTTCTGATACCATCTTATTATCTTCGAAATCGTAAGGTTCGGAGTGTCCCACTTTTTCATTCAGCAATTCATCTTCATCTTCTTTTGTGCTTCCTGTCCATTTTGCGACAGTTCGTTTCGATACATCTTTCACCCGCTCCCTTTTTCCCTCATCTCTCCATACATATGTTGCGGTTCCTACAACACCTGCTATGACAGAAGGAATAAACAGACTGCGTTTTTTCATATCCACACCTCCGAATAATGCCATGTTTACTTTTTTGCTGCTTCTATTCCATTTCCCGGATTCGTCCGTCATAAACCTCTGTTTATCTTTCATATCCTTCCAGTTGAAAATCCCAGATACCGATACGTTCCACTTCCTCTTCTTCATCGGCTATAAACCATAAACTTCCATCGTTCACGTGATATATTCTAACTATTTTACCATCTATATTTTGTTCGATGTATTCAGAACCATGAGCGCGCCGTACGTCAAATAACGTATCACCGACCGTTGCCCCCCGGGCAGTTTCAAATTCGTCGGATGAAAAAATCATATAGGTCAAGGCATCATCCATAATCTCCAGCTGCATATCAGGCACTTCTCCTGAACGTTGTTCCCCATATCGATCGGTGTAGGTGAACGCATGCATATCTCCGTGAAAGCCGATATAATCAGCAGGTTTTCCAAATCCGGTATTCCAGTGGACATCCAGTTCTTCATCTACAGCCTCCATTGAATCACCAATGTCAAGACCGCCCGCTGTCAGCTGATCTGCCGTCTCCAGGTGTAGACGTCCCGGGTTATCCAGCCATTCCGCACGGATCCCCAATTCCTGCAGATTTGATATCCTTACCACTTCCTGCCCGTCCACTTCTTCAATATAGTCGTTGTCTTCCAGAAAATCGAAAGACGATTCCTCTGCATAGGGGACGTCATCATTAATATCTTCCTTATCATTCATAACCTGAACAGCGGCCTGGATCGATACATACAGAATTCCGTCCTCAAAAACCGGTTTCCCGGCGTATGTCTGGCGCTGGCCGTCTATGTACAGGGCATGTTCCCGGCTGCTCTCTTCGGTTTCTGCTTCCTGCTGCCCGCTGTCCTCGATTTCCGTCTGAAATGGAACCGCAGCCTCCGCTCCATCTGCAAACCATATCGCAGCGCTTATCATTAAACAACTGATCCCTGTTCGTATGTTCACTGTATTTTCTCCCCTGTCCCCAAATTTCCATCTTCAAAGCTATTCCTTTTTATACGTAAATCAAAACGCTGACTTTCATCTGATAATGCCGAAAAAAAGATCCCTTCCGGATCTTTTTTTCTACTTATAAAGCTTTTCAATATCATCTTCGATCGGATTTTCCATGCCGGTCTTTATTTCTTCGTCCCATGCCAGCATGCCTCCGGCGAAGTTTTTCACGTTATCTATGCCATTGTCCTTAAAATAGAGCGCTGTATGCTGGCTGCGGTTTCCGCTCCGGCAGACCAGCACGTACTCTCTGTCTTTATCCAGCTGGTCAACAACTTCCGGAACCCGGTTCATCGGAAGAAGCGGAACACCTGGAATGTGCCCTTCTACGTATTCAGAAGGCTCCCGCACATCAATGAGCACCGGATTCTGCGATTTTCTGTCATGAATATCCTTTACTTCCTCTTTTTCCAGCTGTTCAATGCCATCTAGATCATATGCCATAACGTATCCCTTCCTCTTTTAAATGATAGGTCAGGTTGTATCTTCCGGAGGTCTGTTTCTTAACTTTAACAACCTGTACGTGTGGCTGACAACTACTTTGGCCACTGCATATGCCGGGACCGCCAGCAGCAGACCGACTATGCCGGCAAAATTGGAAGCTACAAGAAGCAGCAAAATAATAGTCAGAGGATGAATATCAAGTTTGCGGCCCATCACCTGCGGCGAAATAAAATTGCTTTCAATCTGCTGCACGATAACGACCACGATGATAACCAAGAGAGCCATAAATGGAGATTCCAAAAGACCTACAACCACTCCGGGAAGAGTCCCGATCCATGGTCCGAGAAACGGTATCACATTAAAAAACATCGCAGCGACAGCAAGGACAAGCGGATAATCGAGCCCGATAATGACATATCCGATAAACACACAAATACCAACGAAGAAACTGACAATCATCTGGCCCTGTATGTAGGAACTTAAAGCGTCATCCATATCACTTAAAATCCGGCGTCCTTCTTTTTCCTGTCTGGCCGGAAGAAGGCGCAGAATAAAATCAGGTGCTTTTTTGCCTTCCTTCAGCATGTAATACAGAATAAAAGGAAGAATCAGGATGACAATAATAATGTTTGTTATCATTCCCACCACATTTGCGATATTGCTGCCGATTTCAGATACCATTTGATTAGCATATTCCGCCGCCCGGGAGGTCAGTTCCCTCCATGAAAAATCCATTTCGGCGACAAAATTGTTAAACCATTCCTGATTCTGCAGGTTTACAATCATTCGTTGTGTTTCGTTAACAAGCGCCGGTGCGTTTTTCACCAGGTTGTTGAACTGATTCTGCAGGGACGGCCCCACCAGAAAGACAAGAAGTACAAGGAGACCGATAACAAGAAGGTACAAAATAAGAATAGCGGGGCTTTTCGGCAGCTTCCATGACAGAACGTTCACCACCGGGCGGAGCAGGTAAAACAAAACCCCGGCAATCACGATCGGGGCAAACAAAGTGGAAAACAGAACAACCAACGGCTGAAAGATAAAATCCACCAGTGTACCCAGATATATAATTAATAAAATAATAATCAACCCGTAGCCGAGTCGAAAATACTTACCCTCCGGCATGCCATCACCACTTCATTTCAAATATATTCTACGTTCATTGTACCATATATTTACTTCAACACACTGCTTCTTCCCGTTTTTCTGTGGATAAAATCAGTGATTCTTAGTAGCATGGAAAGTAACGATTCTAAAAGAAAGGACCGCCATTCGCCATGCTGAATACCTTAAAACACCTTTTTCCATCCGCGGTGTATGAAAAAGACCTGCTTTTATCTGAACGGACAGCCTATACGATCTTTCACTCCCACCACCTTTCCGACGCCATTGCCATTAAAACCAGCGAATTAAGTGGACGTGATCAGCAGCTCCTTTCGCTTTCGTTTGATCTGCAAAACGAAGAAGACACTTTTCAGAGCGGCAATGCCGCCTGGTCTGCCTATTTTTCAGGTGAAGGACAGCGCCCGGCTTTTTTTGCAGAACATTCTTCTTTCCGCCTGTTCTATCTTGAAGGACGGAAATTATATGAAAATCAGTCCGATTTGGCAGAAGCCCTTCATTTTTACTTTAATGAACAGGTTCGGACGGTTTTCATGCATAGAGAATTTTTTATTGTCCTTGTGCCGGATTACCTTACCGGCGATGCCTCTTTTTTTGATTCCGGAGAGCTTGCCGGGATACTCACAACCGACCTGCTTCTGGATGTATTCATTTATTCAGGCAGACGAATCCACAAGGAAGAAAACGTGCTGGAAATCTTTCAGCAGGAAAGAAAGCTGTTCCAGCTGTCCCGTGCAGTGTTTCCAAAAGAACGGACATTCCAGGGTTACGAAATGCTTCCGTTCGTCCTTCCGCTGCTCGATGAAAAGCAGCAGAAAGCAGTTTATCATTATGCATTTGCCGGGTTGGAGAAGGAATCAGAACTGATCGACACGCTGTATCATTTCTTCCGCTGCAGCTTAAACAGCAGTCTTACCGCCAAAGAACTCCATATGCACCGCAACACTCTGCAGTACAGACTGGACAAAATCTTTGAGAGAACCGGCATCGACGTGAAGCAGTTTGCCAATGCGGCTGCTCTTTATGTTCTGATCCGAAAGATGGAAATGTAGCTTACCAATTGGACATTCAGCAATATGCACAAAAGATACCGCTTTCATTTTGGTCAAGTTTTCTATATGAAATCGCTGTCTTTCAAGCTATACTATGAAACAACATTACAAAACAGATCAAAAGGAGCGGAAAAAATGGCGGACATTACCATGAACCAGATCAAAAAAGTGTATGACGGCGGAGAAGCAGCAGTTGATGACTTCAACCTGAAGGTGGAAGACAAAGAATTTATCGTTTTTGTTGGACCTTCCGGGTGTGGAAAGTCAACTACCCTTCGTATGATCGCCGGCCTGGAAGATATTACGGAGGGGGATCTGCTGATCGATGACAAGCGGATGAATGAGGTTCCGCCAAAAGACCGGGATATTGCCATGGTATTCCAGAACTACGCGCTGTACCCCCACATGAATGTGTATGATAACATGGCTTTTGGACTGAAACTCCGAAAATTCAAGAAAGAAGACATAAAGGAACGGGTGGACAACGCAGCAGCCATCCTGGGACTCGAAGAATACCTTGACCGGAAACCAAAAGCCCTCTCCGGCGGGCAGCGTCAGCGTGTGGCTCTCGGACGTGCCATTGTACGGGATCCAAAGGTTTTTCTTATGGATGAACCGCTTTCCAATCTGGACGCCAAGCTTCGTGTCCAGATGCGCGCGGAAATCATCAAACTTCATAAGCGCTTGAACTCTACTACGATATACGTTACCCACGACCAAACGGAAGCGATGACCATGGCTACACGGATCGTCATTTTAAAGGACGGCGTGATCCAGCAGGTCGGAAGTCCAAAAGAAGTTTACGAAAGTCCGGAAAATCTGTTTGTCGGAGGTTTCATCGGTTCCCCGGCCATGAACTTTCTGGAAGGAACGTTGGAAGGTAATTACTTTAATATCGGAAATGATATCTCGATCGGTGTTCCGGAAGGCAAAATGAAAATTCTACGGGAACAGGGATTTGAAAACAAGCCGCTTCTGATGGGAATGCGCCCGGAAGATATTCATGACGAACCACTGTTTTTGGAATCTTCGCCGGAATCCAAAGTGTCGCTTCCGATTGAAGTGGCGGAAATGAACGGCGCTGAAATCATCCTGTACAGTACCGTCGGCGGCCAGCAGCTGATTGCACGGGTCGACTCCCGTTCGGAAATTGAAGCGGACACTACCGTTGACATGGCTTTTGACATGAACAAAGTACATTTCTTTGATCCGGATTCAGAAGCCCGCATCCGTTAATAGTATGTCTCCCCCTCTCACAATATATTCCAGAAGCCTTCCAGAACCGTCGGAAGGCTTCTTTCTTTTCACTCCATTCCTTTATTTCTTAATCGTAAAAAACATCAAAGGTTTCCCATAAACCTTCCAGTTCTTTTAATCTTGCTTCCACCTTTTCATGTTCGGATCTTGTCACAGCCGTTATTAACGCACTGCTTATGCTGAGCGGAGCTGCAAAAGAATCAATGAAAGAATTAATTTCTGTTGCGGCAAAAAGGTTCAGATCGCCGTACGGAACAAGCGGGGACAATAGATGATCAGTTAAGACGAGCGTCTCTGCCCCTCTCTGACCTGCGTATTTCAATACTTCCACCGTCCGTTTTGTATACCTCGAAAAGCCAAATCCAATCACCAGATCATCAGGCGTTAAATCAAGCAGATGTTCTGACACGCCGTCCGCTTCTCTCAGCATTTCCGTATTCTGAAGCACCAGATCCAGATAAAACTCCAGAAAAGAGCCGATCGAAGCGGCACTGCGGTAAGCTATTATGTAAATGCGGTCCGCTTTAATAATAGTATTAACCGCTTGTTCAAATGTGTTTGTATCCACCTGCTGCAATGTTTCCTGGAGATTCCGGATATCATCCGACAATATTTCCGAAACCGCGTGTTCCGGTGTATCCGTTTCATCCGTAGTGCTTGCAAAAACTTCTGCGGAGGTCCATTTCCGCCGAAGGGCCTCCTGAAGATGACGCTGCATATCAGGATATCCTTTATAATCCAGAAATACAGCAAACCGAACTACGGTTGCTTCCGCCACTCCCGTATTTTCCGCCAATCTGGAAGCCGTTAAAAAAGGGGCGGTTTCCGTATGTTGAATCAGGTATTCCGCTATTTTTTTCTGTGATTTACTCATTTGATCCTGAAGGTCTGTCATACGCTTATACACATCATTGTCCAGCATTCATACAGCCCTCCCTTCGCTGATATTTTAACCTGTATACATAATAATACAGAAAAATTGGAAGCGGTACCAGGTTTCCGGCGTCAACCACTTTCAATATGCCTAAAAGAAGAAACCGTGTAACGAAGAAATATTTCTTTCATAATACCTTTTGAATTAAATTTTTCATTCTTTTTTGACTATTTTGAATAAATGTTGTTATACTTTTACTGGTCTTACAGCCATTTTCAGGCACGACATTCTCGAGAGAAAGGTGATGATACAAGCCATGGCACAGCCGAAGTACATTACAAAAATCGATCAGATCGACGAGATACCGGAGGAAGAAAAACAGCGGTTGAAAAAAATAACCGAAAAATTTGTGTTTCGTGTCAATGAATACTACCTCAGCCTGATCAACTGGGATGATCCCGATGATCCCATTAAGAACCTCGTCATACCAAATGAAGGAGAGCTGGAAGAATACGGTCGCTGGGATGCATCCGATGAGGACACCAATTACGTTGTTCCGGGGTGTCAGCATAAATACGAAACAACAGCTCTTCTTATCTGTTCAGAAGTGTGTGGTGCCTACTGCCGCTATTGTTTCCGCAAGCGCCTGTTCCGTAATGATGTGAAAGAAGCAATGATTGATGTGAATCCCGGACTGGAATACATCCGTCAGCATCCGGAGATCAATAACGTGCTGCTCACGGGTGGAGATCCTCTGATTCTGGCCACCAAAAAACTGAGATATATTATAGAAGAACTGCGCAGCATTCCCCACGTAAAAATTATCCGTATCGGGTCGAAACTCCCCGTTTTTAATCCTATGCGTTTTTATGAAGACGAAGAGCTGCTGCAGTTGATTCGTGAATACTCTACGCCGGATCACCGTATTTACATCATGGCTCATGTTAATCATCCCCGTGAGATTACCGAAGAAGCAAAAAAAGGGTTTCAGGCGCTGCATGACGCCGGTGCAGTTGTTGTAAATCAAACCCCTGTCCTGAAGGGAATTAACGATCATCCGGATGATCTTACCGAGCTTCTCGATAAATTGTCCTGGGCCGGTGTCACACCGTACTACTTCTTTATAAACCGGCCGGTTGCCGGAAATAATGATTTTGTTCTCACCCTGAAAGAAGCTTATGACGCAGTGGAAGAAGCAAAAGCAAGAACGAGCGGACTTGGCAAAAGAATCCGGCTGTCGATGAGCCACACTTCCGGCAAAATTGAAATACTGGCTGTTGAAGACGGGAAGGCCTACCTGAAATATCACCAGTCCAGAGACGGAAACTACGGAAAATTCATGGTGCTGGACTGTCCGGATGATGCATCCTGGTTTGACGACCTTCCCGGCAATGAGCAGTACTGGAAACAGCCGGAGAAAAAAGTCGAGGATGTCGTATCTGTCAATGAGATGCCGGATATGCCGCAGAAACGAAAAAAACAGGCCCAAACGGTCTCCAGATAATACCCTCAGTCTGTATGAAAAAAGGGGAGCATCGAAATAACGATTGCCTTCCCTTCTTTCACGTCTGTGCCAGAATCGTTGGTGGTATGTTAAAATGACCCTATCACGTTGAGGTTAAAGGATGTTCCACCATGCACCGACTACTGTTTTTCATGATTTTCGCCCTGCTTCTTTTTCAGGGATGCAGCAGCACCTCGTCCATCGAAGAAACGACAGAACACTCCAATGAACTTTATGCCCTTCATTATGAAGGCATGACTCATCAGGCAGATTCCGGTTTCACTTTATCCTTCTCCATCATTGCCGAAGATGAGACAAGAGAGATCGATACGTCGGATATAGAGCTGCATTTTCCCGAAGAAATCTCGGATGAACAGGGAAACAGCTACCCTGTTTCCGGAAATACTAACTATCAGCAGAAATCCGGGCAGAGTCATATCATGGCAGCAGAACAGACTTTTTCCGGTTCCCTTCAGGAAAGCACCGGCCATCTTTCGGTCCCGGTCCGCATGGTGATTGATAACAACACGGAAGAAATAACATTCCATGACGTGTCTGCCGGCTCTTTCCCCCTCACAAGAGAAGAGCTGACCATTACTGATCTGGACAGAAACGGCCGCGTCTTTCAAATTAGTGCGGTGGACCATGTATCAAACGGCAGGCTGAGTTGGACTCTGAATGTAAACGGTGAAAACGTCTATCCGGTATTCACTAATACCGCTGTCAATGAAGACGGAACGTATGAAGGTTCCATCGAATTCAGTTATGAACCGTCGGAACGTTTCACGTTAACGGTAGAACGGAATCGCCCGGAAGAAGCTGCATGGGAATTTCCTTTTGTACTTCCAGTAGACTAATTACTGTTGAACGTTGTTTCGCAGTTCCCCCAGCTCGTCAGCCTTCACAATCACTTCATCACCGGCTCCCAGCAGTCTCGGTGGTCGAAAACTTTTCCCCACGCCGGAAGGTGTTCCCGTCGCTATAATATCCCCTGGATAAAGTGTCATTGCCCGGGAAATAATTTCAATCAAATCGGAAGGTGAAAATATCATCTGGGACATAGTCCCCTGCTGACGCCTTTCTCCGTTTACATACGTTTCGATTCTTAAATCTTTTCCTTCTGCTTTTCGTGCATCCAGAACGAAAGGCCCCATCGGACAGAATGTATCCAGACTTTTGCCGAGAAAAAACTGTTTGTGTCTGGCCTGGAGATCTCTTGCGGTCACATCGTTTATCAGGGTATAACCAAAAATGAAACGACCCGCTTCTTCTTTTGATATCCGACTTCCTTTTCTGCCGATGATCACGGCAAATTCCCCTTCATAATCCACTTCACTTGTTACATCATCATGAAGCTTGATAGCTTCTTCCGGGCCGATCACGGTGGAAGGCGCTTTTGTAAAGATAATTGGATCCTCAGGAATATCAGCAGCACTTCCCATTTCTACCGCATGATCCTTATAATTTTTCCCGGCGCACATAATATTTTTTTCCGGCACCGGGATCGGGGCGGTGAAAAACACTTCTTCCATGAAGTACATACATTCCGAACGGTTATTTTCCTGCACCCATTCCATCAATTTTCTGCTTTCCTCCCAGAACGTTTGTCCATCGGCTGCCGCCTCGATCATGGAATCCGGCACACGATAGTCTGCCCGGCTCTGCCTGGCAGCCTTTTTGATATCAACAACGTAACCATCCTCTGTTACGGCGGCAGGCATCTCTTTTCCCTTTACAATAATGGTTGCAGCTCTCAAACATTCATCTCCCTTCTTATCCCAGGACCGCTTTATCATTTGCCATTTTTTCTCCGCGAATCCGTTGAAATTCATTTAACAGCTTTTCAATCGTCAAATTCTGTTTTTCCTCACCGGAAACGTCCAGAATAATCTGTCCTTTATCCATCATGATCAACCGCGTGCCAAGATCGAGAGCCTGCTGCATATTGTGTGTGACCATTAACGTTGTCAGTTGAAATTTTTCGACTACGTCTTTGGTGATCGTAGTGATAACTTCCGCCCGGGAAGGGTCCAGTGCGGCGGTATGCTCATCCAGCATCAGTATATTCGGCTCCGTAAACGTAGCCATTAACAGGGAGAGTGCCTGCCGCTCCCCTCCGGAAAGAAGCCCGACTTTCGCGCTGAGCCGGTCTTCCAGACCTAAATTTAATGTTTCCAGATGTTCCCGGAACCGTTCTTTTCTTTGTTTATTTACACCCGGTTTTAAGGTGCGTTTTTTGTCACGGGACCAAGCCATGGCAAGGTTTTCTTCGATTGTCATGGAAGGGGCAGTGCCGGCCATCGGATCCTGAAACACCCTGCCTATCATTTTCGAACGTTTATATTCCTGAAGGGGGGTGACAGCGCGCCCGTCGATGAATATATTGCCGGTATCAGGAAGTACCGATCCGGATATTACATTCATTAACGTTGATTTTCCCGCACCATTACTGCCGATGACGGTTAAGAACTCTCCGCGTGACAGTTCAATATTTACGTCCTGAAGAGCTTTTTTTTCGTCCATAGTTCCTTCATTAAACGTTAAGGAAACCTGTTCAAGTCGAAGCATTTTGTTTTCCCCCTTCCTGTGCCGGTGCCTTTCCGGCGAGCTCTGCTTTCTTACGAAGCCGTCTTTTCTTTTCACGGCGGGCTTCGAGAACTTTCGGTGTGATAAGAGCTCCAATAACAATGACCGCTGTTATCAACTTCATATCACCTGTCTCCAAAAAGTCAATCCGAAGCGCCGCCGATACTACCATCCGGTAAATAACAGCACCAGCTATAACTGCAAGAGTTGTACGGGCAATGGACTTCGTTCCAAAAAGGGCTTCCCCGATAATCACAGAAGCCAGACCTATAATAATCATACCGATTCCCATTCCGGCATCGGCAAATCCGCCGTGTTGAGCGACAAGGGCACCGGATAGAGCCACAAGGGCATTGGACAGACCGATTCCAATAATAATCAGCCCATCCGTATTGGCGGAAAGGCTCCGGATCATCCGCTTGTTGTCCCCGGTCGCACGAAGCGCCATGCCAACTTCTGTTTTCAGGAAATAATCGGTTACCGCCTTGATGATGAATGTCAGTATCAGGGCGGAAAACATAATCGATGGATCGGTAATGCCGATTCCCGATAACATCTGATTGACAGGTTCGCTGATGCCAAGATTTGTCCACAGTCCGGTAATCGACGTGAACACTGTTTGTTCGTTCAGCAGCGGTACATTAGACTGCCCTCCCATAATACGTAAATTAATGGAATATAAAGCAATCATCATTAATATCCCCGATAATAGAGGATTGATTTTACCTTTCGTATGAAGAATCCCGGTAATACATCCTGCTGCAAATCCTCCAACAGCTCCAGCCGCTGTGGCTGTAAGTGGCGATGCTCCGCTCACAATAAGCATGGCTGCAATCGCAGCCCCCGTCACAAAACTTCCATCCACTGTCAAATCAGGGAAGTCCAGTACCCGAAACGATATATAAACGCCAAGCGCCATCAATGCGTAAATAAGTCCCAGTTCTACAGCTCCAAATAAGGCAACATTCATACCTGGATACAACCTCCTTTCCTGTGTTCAGCAGAAAAACCCGGCCCCCGCCAGGAACCGCGGGACCCGGATTTTTCCAATCTTTCTTCCATCCTGATTCGTCAAAAAGATCCGGCCCGTTTCCTTGTGAAGACAGGCCGGACCGGGTTTATTCATTAATGAATTCTGCTGTTTCTTCCCATTCTTCCTTGATTTCTACTCCCTGTTCCTCCGCTGCTTCCCTGTTAATCATAAGCTGCATGTCCTGAGGATGTTCTGCAGGGATTTCATCAGGACTCTTTTCCCCGTCCAGCACCTGGGCTGCCATTTCCCCGGCGCGGTGTCCGATCTCTTCATAGTTAATGCCGTACGTGACAAAGCCGCCGCGTGCCAGAGAATCCGGTTCACTTACCACCAACGGAATGTCCTGGTCATTGGCGACTCCTACTACTGATTCAAGAGCAGATACAACGGTGTTATCTGTGACAATGTACATGACATCAGCTTCACCTACCAGAGAATCCGCTGCCTGCTGTACTTCAGCAGAGGAAGAAACGCTTCGGGTTACGGCTTCCAGATCTGTATCTTCCATAGCGGCCTGTACTTCTTCCACCTGGGTCACTGAATTCTGTTCGCCGGAATTATACACCAAACCGACGCTCGAACCTGGAAAATTTTCTGCAATGAAGTCCACTGTCATATCAATGGCTTCCGGATGAAGATCCATGACGCCTGTGATCAATTCGCCGGGAGACTCCGGATCTTCCATGAGACCAGCTTCCACGGCATCCGTTACGGAAGTGAAGATAATAGGTGTTTCCGAACTGGCCTGCTTCGCTGATTGGGCGCTCGGGGTGGAATTGGCAAAAATAAGATCCACTCCGTCGGCAACGAAATTATTGGCAATCGTCTGGGCATTGTTCATATCGTCCTGCGCATTCTGCAGATCGTATTCTATGTTTTCCCCTTCCGTATAGCCGTTATCTTCCAGCCCCTGTTTGAACCCTTCATAGGCCGCGTCCAAAGAAGGATGCTCCACAATCTGTGTAGCCCCTACCTGGACCGTCTCTTCCTCTGCCGGTTCCGTCTCTTCTGAACTCTGTGAGTCTTCAGATGCAGACTCTCCGCCGCCGCTTCCGGTGTTTTCTTCGTCCTGGCCACAGGCTGTCAGTACTGCAGCTGACAGAATTCCTGTCAAAACCACTCTTCCCCAATGATGAAACGTCATGTTTCGTCCTCCCCTTTTACATATGTAGACTTTTTATACAGTTACACTAATCTTATAAGATTAAAAATCTCTTGTAAATATAAAATTTTTTTACAGTAAAGTACATACGTAAGCGTTTTACCATTGATTTCATTGATACTTTCCATATTAAAAAAAAGGGGCTCCCGTTTCATATAGGATCTGTCCGAGGCGGACAGATCCGGGACTGTTGTATATGTCAGGAAGTCACCTGATTTTGTTCTACTTCCACTCCTGGAAAATCAGGAACTGCCTGATCTGAAGTGCGTTGCAGTTCCGGTTTCCATTCTTTTTCATACAGTTGATCAAAGGCGATACGCCCTCTGTTGACAAAAGCTCCATTTCCTTCAATGTATTCTTCATATTCTGAAAGAAACGCTCCACCGTCAGTAATGGTGAACGTGTAGCGGATCGTGCCTTCCTGCCATTCTTCCTCTTTTGTATAGCCAAAGTCATAGAGGCGTTCGACAACGGCATACATCCCGAACGGTATAACGACATTCTGTTCATGTTCAGCTTCCATTACACCTTCGTCCGTGACAACGCGTTCGCCCAGTGCAGCCCTGTCCGTAAAAAGCTCGGCTGCGTATAAATAAACGGCTGCCATTGCAGCTGCAAGGATAATCGCAGATATTCTTTCCAGACCCGCCGCTCTTTTCTCTTTTTTCCGGAGCCATCCATGAATTGCCATGCCCGCCGGAAATGTGATTCCAAGAAGAAGTATCGACAGCAGCAAATAGAACAGCCAGGGTTCCAACATCCAAATCATCTATATCTCATCCTTTTTCAGTTCAATAAAAGCATTCAATGCACAGCAGCCTTCATCATACCACTTCCGGTCCTACACTCTCAAAGCGGATGTTTTAAGGTTCCGTGACAGCCAGCTTTTCTGCATACTCTTTTACTTTTTCAAGCCTTTCTTTCCTGCCGGTATCACCTGTCTGAACCACATTGCCCAGGTGAAGAAAAGATAAGGATTCGAAGCCGCAGAATGAAAAAATCTGCTCTTCCCATAACGTTTCCAGACGTTTACGGGATTCGGCAAATTCATCCTCGGGAGCGCCTGTTGTGTATACTGCTCCGATTTTTTTCCCTTCCATTTTTGGTATGGGGCTCTCCCCCTGGAGAGTATAGGCAAAACCATAAGATAGGACACGGTCGATAAAACCTTTGCCTTCCGCAGGAAAATTCCCCCACCATAGTGGAAAAACAAGAACAATCCCATCCGCCCATTCCATCCAGGCATGTTCCCGCTTGATCACGGCAGGATATTTTCCCTGAAGAGTTTCATTATATTCAGCCTTCGTCAGATGAGGAGAAATATCCAGTTCCGGTATATGGCGTACATGAGTTTTTGTTCCAAAGCTTTCAAGTTCCTGCTGTAAGGTGTCCAGCACAGCTCCATTAAAGCTTTCTCTGTCCGGATGCATAAACCAGATTAATATTCGTTCCACCTGCCCTGCCTCCTTCGTCCCGGCGATCTTTTCACTCCAATGTAGATATACTGATTATGGACCTATTTGCCTCTGCCCAGTTTTTTCCTGCCGACCGCTATTTATTGATCCTCCGGGTTAACAATGGACATGTGGCGTCAAACATTTCGATATTTCTTGGCTTCGCCGGTGTTGCAGTAATGGTTGCCGGCTCCTCCATAGGCTGAGAGTCATAAAGAAAAAGAGACGGGAATCATTTTTCCGTCTCTTTTTCTGCGAAAAGGGATACTGCTTTATTCATCCGGTTTTACTAAAAACAGCGGCTGCCCATATTCAATCAACTCTCCGTTATCAACCAGAATTTCAACAATTTCTCCGGATGTTTCTGCTTCCAGTTCATTCATCAATTTCATCGCCTCTACGATGCACACCACGCTCTCTTCGTTCACCCGGTCCCCTTCTTTCACATATACATCTGCTTCCGGAGAAGGAGCCCTGTAAAACGTGCCGACCATAGGAGAGACAATTTCCTTCAGATGGTCATCTTTCCGGGTCGTTCCGCTGCTTTCTTCCGCAGACTCTGCCGCGGGAGCAGGGGCAGGAGTGGGAGCAGGGGCCTGTTGTACCGGTTGTACCTGAGGAACCGCCTGGGCTGCTGCACCCGTACTGCCTTCTTTCTTAATCGTAATTTTTTCCTGCGTTTCTCCCTGGATTTTCAGTTCTCCCACAGACGATTCATCCACCGCCCGGATCAATTCCTTAATTTCGTCCATCGTAAACATTCGATACACTCCTTGTCCTCGGTTTAATTCGCATGCTACACCACTTTATGTTCCAGAAAAAACCGCTGGTATTCCGGCTTATTTCTGGCATTTTCGGTCAATACAGCCTGCATGATTAAGTCGGCATAAATATCGGCTATTTCCCGGACCGAATACTCTCCATCCGCTTTATACCATTTATATGTCCAGTTTATCATTCCAAAGATTGCCATGGATGTGATCGGTACGGGAAGTTCCTGGCGGAAATCTCCATGTTTTTTCCCATCCTCGACGACGGAAAACATCATATCTTTATAACGGTCACGCTTCCTTTTTATACTGTCAAAATAATCCGGCGATAAATACAGACTTTCCTGATAAAAAACCGTTACATGGGCCTGGTACACTTCAAACATGCGTACAAACGAATGGACCGTTTCGTATAGTTTTTCTGCCGGCGTATCCCAGCTTGCATGAGCCTGATAGGCTTTTTCAATAATATACGTGATAAACGATTCATGAATCGTATAAAGCAGCTCATCTTTTGATTTGAAATTATGATAAAAACCGCCTTTGGAAGTGCCGCTTTCCTGAACGATCTTATCGACGGTCACCGCATGAAATCCAAATTCTTCAAATAATTGAAGAGCCGCTTCGGTTATCCGCTGTTTTGTCGTTTTCACCGGCACGAATACCACCTGCTTTCTATCCGTCGGAGGATGATTCCAAAACCTGAAACTCTTCCAGAAAAGCTGTTGTAAACTCCCCTTTGCGGAATACCTCATGGTCCATTAAAGCGGTATGGAAAGGTATCGTTGTAAACACACCCTCCACCACAAATTCTGATAAAGCCCGTTTCATTCTGTTAATCGCTTCATCTCTCGTGGATCCTTTCACAATCAGCTTGGCCACCATGGAATCATAATGAGGAGTAATCGTGTAGCCTGGATATACGGCACTGTCTATTCTTACTCCAAAACCTCCCGGAGGCAGATACGTATCAATCTTCCCGGGGGACGGCATAAAATTCCGGCCCGGATTTTCAGCGTTAATTCTGCATTCCAGCGCCCATCCTTCTATCTTGATATCTTCCTGTGTACAGCTGAGCGAACGTCCTGAAGCAGCCAGTATCTGTTCTTTGACGAGATCGATACCGGTCACTTCTTCGGTTACCGGGTGTTCTACCTGAATCCGGGTGTTCATTTCCATAAAATAAAACTGTTTGTGTTTATCCAGTAAAAATTCGATGGTACCTGCTCCGCAGTAATCGACCGCTTTGGCGGCATTGACGGCAGCCTGACCCATTACCTGCCGTGTGTCTTCATCCAGCGCAGGGGAAGGTGCTTCTTCCACCAGTTTTTGATGGCGGCGTTGAATGGTGCAGTCCCGTTCTCCGAAATGAACGACATTGCCGTGTTTATCCGCCATAATCTGAATTTCGACATGCCGCGGTTCTTCCACGAATTTTTCCATGTAAACTCCAGAATCTCCGAATGCTGTAGCGGCTTCCTGCTGTGCCATCTGAATAGCATGGCGCAGGTCTTCCGGGTCGCGGGCAATTCTCATCCCTTTCCCGCCGCCGCCGGCAGTTGCCTTCACAATAACCGGGTAACCGATATCCTCTGCTGTATCCAGTGCTTCCTCTTCGTTCTCAATAATGCCGTCCGTACCGGGTACAATCGGAACACCGGCGTCTTTCATTGTTTCCCGGGCAACGGCTTTTGCCCCCATTTTACTAATGGCTTCAGCCGAGGGTCCGATAAATGTCAGATTATGATCGGCACAAATCTCGGCGAACTCCGCATTTTCGGATAAAAAGCCGTATCCTGGATGCACGGCATCCGCTCCTGTTTTTAAAGCTGTTGCGATCAGGTTTGTTTTGTTTAAATAACTTTCCGCGGAAGACCTTGGACCGATACAATATGCTTCATCAGCCATCAGTACATGCAGGGCTTCCCGATCGGCATCTGAGTGAACAGCGACGGTTTCAATATCAAGTTCCCTGCAGGCGCGTATTACTCTTACCGCTATCTCTCCACGATTTGCAATCAATACTCTTTTAAACATTTGAGCACCTACTCTCCATTGCTTCCAGACTCTGAAAAGACCGACTAGTCAGTCTGTATGTAACCAATAGAAAACTGCTTTTGTAACGTAAGCACAAGTTTTCCACTTATATTTTACGTATCATCAAGCCTTATTACAAGTGTTTTTTTTTAGAGAGAAAAGATCGGGGCTGTATCAGAAAGTACAGCCCTTTTCCTGTGAGAAAGAAAATGTAACCAAGGCAGAAGCGGAAGGCGGCGACTATTTGTTGTTCGCCGGTTACAAACGGTCACCTCCTGTCTTCAGGCACCCTTGACAGAATGGAACGGAATGCCTTTATCATGTCGAAAAAACAGCGGCAACAGCTGTGAGATTGTCATCACTGTAATAAACTGTTTTATCTGAAGCCACATATATGCGGTGAAGTCCTCCGCCTATCGTATGCGGCCCTGCCCTTCCAGGGAAATACACTGCTTCCATGAGAATCGAAGGTTCGAGTCCGGGGCCTTGATCCTCCATTAGAAGAAAAAGCCGTTTATGGTTATAATACATGGATAACAGTCCATTTCCCGCATACTTCAGTGCATTAGTCATCAATTCCTGCGCCGACAGAACGACAGCATCCCGTTTCACATTGCTGCACATCCGGGATGTTTCAAGGGTCCGGAATAGAATATCTGTAACCCGGCTGACATCATCAGTAATAAATACCGGTTCCCGCAGCAGCGGATCCAGGGAATGAAGCCTCTGCAGTGTGGCAGCACTTAACTTCACCGGAGGTCGCAGGGACGATTTTGTACAGGGATGAGACTGGATATGATTTGAAAGGAATGCAGGTATAACAAAACACCCTCTTTCTCCCTTAATGTAAGGTCTGAAGAAAGAAAGGCTGCCACACACTGGAGCTGCCATTGATGTAAAATAAACATGAAGAGGATGAATGGCAGCCCGGCTGCCCTGGCATAAATGCTTTAGGCCCGTGGCTTTGCGTCTCCGTTTTTCAACGGATTTGCCTTTCTCGATAATGAGTACTTAGACTTATTTTAATTATATCTTTTCCCTTATTATTTGACAATCTTAGACATAACATGGTGTTACATTCCGTGAATTGCTGCGGGGAAATAACACCAGGCTGCACCATACGACATTTCCCGCCTGCCTTTCGTCATTCCGAAAATTGCCGTTTTAAAGGAAATGTAACGCAACGGAAGGCTCCGCCGGATTTAATAATCTCCGAGAAATCAACTTCGATAATGCGAAATCCCCAATTTTTCAACACTTGATTCAGCCTTTTATTTTCCGGGAGAGCGATGACCTTATTACTGCCGATCCCCAACACATTCACTGCAAGCTGAAACTGCTCTTCCTCCCCTGCAACAATGGTCCGGTAATGCATCTTTATTTCCCGCAGAGCCCGTTTTGAGAAGGCAGGTTCATAGATAATGGCCGTACCCGGAGAAATAATATTAAATACACAGTCCAGGTGCAGATGCTGCTCTTCCAACGGAAGATGAACGATTTTTTTATCGGGAAATAACGTTTTCAGTTCTTCCACGGCCGATATCGTCGTACGGCCGCTCTCCGCCGCAAATAGAAGAGAACCGTCCATAATAATGTCTCCGCCTTCCAGGGCTCCCGCTTTTATTTCCTGATAACGCCAGCCGTTTTCGTCCATCCATTTTTTCACACTTGTCGTTTCCGGTTCCCTTACGTCTTCATTCATTTTACCGATGAAAATACCCTTATCCGATGTAAATCCAAGATCTCTCGTAAAAACCTGTTCCGGCATTTCCTCTTCCGGCGGGAGCAGATGCACATGAATATTATGGTTTTGCAGCACTTCTCTCAATTCCCGGTGCTGCGCCTCCGCTTTCTGTTGATCAATATTCTCGTTATGATACCGCTTCTGCGTGTCATTGATCGGTTTTACGATCCGCATCTTTTCCGGTCTGCACATCAGGACTTCTTCCAGACGCCCGTATTCATTTTCGGCGTATCCATCACGTGTCCGCATATCCTATACTCCTTTCTTCTATAAAAAGGATACCCTATTTGTGCGTTCCTTACGCACGTTTCCTGTGCATCGCACCTACAGGTTTAAGGGTCGGCCTTAAGGGGTATAGATATGTTGTGACTAATTAAAGGAGGGTGGTCCATATGAGTACGTTGGATAATGAAACCATTGAACGCAGACTGAATGAATTGGACGGCTGGGAGCGTTCCGATGCAAAAACCATTGAACGTACTTTTTCTTTCAAGGAATTTCTGACAGGTATATCTTTTGTCGACAAAATGGCAGCTTACGCCGAAGATGTACAGCATCATCCCCATGTAACGATTGACTATACCACCATTACCGTCAGGCTTTCCACCCATGATCAAGGCGGAATTACAGAAAAAGATATGGATTCCGCCGAGGCTTACAACCGGATTTTTGCAGAAATAACAACGTAATTGGTTTTTCTCCGGAGCTTCTTCCGGAGTTTTTTAGTAGTTGGGAATGTTTACCTGAGATCCAGCTTCTGCGCTTACGCTTTGCTTATGCCGCGTTTACCGAAGGCCGGGAAAGGGTAGAGAAAAAAAGAAAATCTCGTCGAAAGAATGAAGGGGATGGGTATGCCTGAAAAGCAGGAGAGGAAAAACATACGGCTCGAAAAGCGGAGAGAACCGCCTGATAAAGAGGAAATGAAAAAACTGGAGCAGCTGGTCGACAAACTGGAGAAAATCACAACGAATTCCAGAATGAAGGATCTTGCCTATCATTATACAAAAACCTCCGAAGTCATTAAAACGAATGTGATAGCAGGAGTGGCCCGCGGGGTGGGTTTAACCGTCGGCACGGCACTCTTTATTGCCATTTTATTTTTCATTCTCGCCCAATTTGAAACGATGCCGGTTATCGGCGAATACATCGGAAATCTGCTGGATGTTGTCGAAAATCAACGGGAATCATAAACATACCGGGACAGATTCATGATAAAATAGGAAAAGCATTCACAGGAGGGATAATATTGGATCTAGTAGGAATCAGTATACTTATTATTGCCATTGCATTTGCTGTTCTCGTCATTTTTCTAATCCGTGCACTGCACAATCTTACAAACGTCCTCGGGGGCGTCAGTAAAACCGTGGAAAAACTTCCGGATCAGCTGGATGACGTGATGAAAGAAACAGGAGTGGTTATTCATAACAGCAATGAGACCCTCCTTGATTTAAACGAAAAAATGCGTACGCTGAACCCGCTGTTTTATATTCTCGGTGATGCCGGCGAAGCCTCGAGAAAGTTGTCCTCTTCTCTCGTTGATGTGACAGCCTCTATGAAAAAAAATACGGATGAGGCTAAAGAACAGGCAGATAACAGGGATTTAGGAGGGCTGTATGGCGGTGCGGCTTTAGCTTATTATCTATTTCAGAAACGGAAGGCACTCAAAAATTTAAAAGAAAGTGATGAAACGTCATGAATAAACGGGCTGGATGGAAAGGTGCAGCTGCCGGCTTCGTTTCCGCTTTTACTGCTCTCCTTCTAACAGCTCCTCAGGATGGCGGAAATACCCGACGGCGTATCGCCGGAATGAGCAGACAAACTTTCAATGCACCGGCGAAACTGTTGGCTGCTTACCGCGGCAGAAAGCAGAAAATGCACGAATTCGGCAGGATCCGGCACGAGCAGCTGGCAGACGAACGAGCTTCTCTGAAAACGGGGGCACAGCAGTCGGCTGCTTCTGATTTAAAAAAATCCCCGTAATCATTTTTATATGAATGCTCCCGACTCCGCCTGAAGCCGGGAGCATTCATGTATAGAGGTGGAGAATTCAGAAAGGAGGGGGGGTTCCTTCTGCTACAACTCACGTTTTCCCTCCCAGGCCTGTTTCAACAACCTGGTCAAGTCCTTCTTCGTCACCGGACACGGGTTCATAAACGACTGCTGTATGACCTCTTCTGCTGCCGCTTCTATATGTTTCTCTTTCATCCCGAGTTCCGCCAGGGATCCCGGGCCGTTTCCACTTTCAATAAGCCGGAACAGCTGCTCCGGGACTTCTCCCTGCTTCAGCCCCAATGCTGTGGCTGCCCGTGCCATCGTTTCAGGAATACCTGCAGCATTATAAGCGATAACATACGGCAGAATGACGGTGTGTGTATCCGCGTGCGGAAGCCCTGCATTACCGCCGAGTGCATGACACAGCTTATGATGGAGGCCCATATCCGCCATATTTAAAGCTTCTCCGGCGAGCCAGCTGCCGTATAAAGCATTAGAGCGTGCCTCTCTGTCCCCGGGCACTGCAGTGATCTTTTGCAAACTGTGAAATAATGCACGGATCCCCTCTTCCGCCATAATCGAAGTTACAGGGTTACGCTTTGATGCGTATAACGCTTCAAAGCAGTGTGCCATCGAATTTATGCCGCTTGTCAATGATAAATACGAGGGCATCGTCAAGGTCAGTTCCGGATCATAAATTACCGTTTTCGGCTTGACCACCGGGTTTCTGCCGGTTCTTTTACCCTCTCTATACGTGATCCCCCATACAGATGTCATTTCCGATCCGGAATACGTCGTCGGCACAGCCAGGATCGGCAGGTGCGTATCCAATGCCGCTGCTTTTGCCAGTCCTACAGCAGATCCTCCTCCTATCGCAATTATCGCATCCGCCCCACTCTGCTGTATGACCCGCAGTATTTCAGAAACATTTTGTTCCGGAACATGCTGCTCTGCTGAAGCATGAATTCCTGCGCTTTTGCCCCCAAGCTGTTCCTGAATGACTTCAGCCGCTTCGAACCGTCCTTTGGTACAGACAATCAGTACGCGGGATACGCCCCATTCACATATTTCTTCTGCTGCTTCCTTTATTTTTCCGCTTCCGAACACAACACGCTCCGGCTGTGCTTCATAGAGGAATGATTCCATGCATACTCTCCCCCTTTTACTCGGATTCATTACTGAAAATAGGATATGGGCTCGATATGGACGCATAGTCTCCCGCCAGTCTTGCGAGCGGCTTCCATTTTTCAATATCGGTTTTATATGAATCGAGATAGACCGATTCTTCCACGTGAACCTGTACCACCGTTCCGAGAACGAGTGCATTTGTTCCAATCTCAAGAATCTGATCCAGCTGAAGCTCAAATGAAATAGGGGATTCTTCCACCCTTGGCGGCAGAATCAGATTGGAGGGATACGGAGTCAACGAGGCTTTCTGAAATTCATCTTCTCCTTCGGCAAACGGCTCTGACGATATCTGCATATTTTTACCAAGTGATTCCGGTACAACATTTACTACATATTCCCCGATATTGCGGATATTAGCCAGCGTATCTTTTCTTTCTTTAGGAGCCGGTGGTGTGGCGATCGATACTGCAAGGGTCGGCGGGGAAGGGCTTGCCACCGTGAAAAAACTGAACGGGGCAAGGTTTCGTGTACCATGTTTATCCTGAGTGGATATCCATGCGATGGGTCTTGGGACGACAGCACCGATAAGCAGTTTATACATTTCCCTTGTCTCCAGCTTCCCGGGGTCGATAAGTCTGACATTTTTATCCGACATCGTATTCCTCCTGTCGTCAGGCCGGTCTATTAATACCGTTCCCTTTTTACAACAACTGAAATTCCCTGCCCAACACCGATACACATCGTCGCCAGACCGCGCTCTGCTCCGGTCTTTGTCATCTCATGAATCAACCCGGTGAGGATCTTGGCGCCGCTTGCACCGAGCGGGTGGCCGAAGGCGATTGCCCCTCCGTTCACGTTGACGCGTTTATGATCCAGGCCCAATTCCCGGATACAGGCCAGCGCCTGCGAGGCAAACGCTTCATTCAGCTCCACGAGATCGAGATCCTGAGGACGCAGCTTCGTTTTGGCCAGCACCTTTCGGGTCGCATCAATCGGGGCGACGCCCATCACCGCTGGTTCCACCCCGGCCGTCGCCGATGCCTGAAAGGAGGCGAGCGGCTGTAAGCCCAGGGATTCGGCACGCTCCCGGCTCATCAGAAGGAGAGCGGCAGCTCCGTCATTCACCCCGGAGGCATTGCCGGCGGTAATGGTCCCGTCCGGAAACAGCGGCGGCAGGCTGCTCAGTTTGGCCATCGTCGTATCCGGGCGCGGATGTTCATCCCGGCTGACTATCGTTTCTTTACCCTTTTTGTCCGTCCCTGTAACGGGAATGACTTCATCCTCCATTCTTCCTGATTCCACCGCCTGTCTGGCGCGCTGCTGGCTTTCAAACGCGAACGCGTCCTGGTCGTTTCGGGAGACATCATACTTCCGGGCTACATTCTCGCCGGTCTCCGGCATGGAAGCCGTCCCGTACGCTTCTTCCAGGGACGGGTTCGGAAAACGCCATCCGATCGTCGTGTCATACAGTTCCATGTTCCCTCTCGGGAACTCCTTTTCCGGCTTTTTCATGACATACGGGGCGCGCGTCATGCTTTCGGTGCCACCGGCAATGATGATATCTTCTTCCCCCGTCATAATCGCGCGGGCGGCCATGCTCACCGCATCGAGGCTGGACCCGCACAGGCGGTTGATCGTCGTCCCCGTCACCGTCTGCGGAAGACCGGCGAGAAGCAGGGACATGCGGGCGACATTCCGGTTCTCCTCGCCAGCGCCGTTGGCGTTGCCGAAGATCACATCCCCGACCGCTTCCGGGGGAAGGGCCGGATTGCGTTCCAGCAGGGCCCGGATAACGACGGCGCCGAGGTCGTCCGGACGGATATCTTTCAGCGCGCCCTTGTATCTTCCAATCGGTGTACGGAGCGCATCCACGATCACGACATCCTTCATCTAGGCTCCCCCCTCTTCCTGCAGGGCGTCATCAATGCGGTACGACGCAGTGGTTGTTTCTTCGATCTCCTGCAGGGTGGCACCGCCCTGCAGTTCGGTCAGCACATACCCCTCCCCGATCCAGCGGAACACCGCCCGGTCGGTGATAAGGATGTCCGCCCGGCGTGTGGAAGTGACCGGGTACGTGCAGGCCTCCACCAGTTTCGGAGAGCCGTCTTTGGCGGTATGGTTCGTCGTGATCATAATGGTCCGGGCGCCGGCAAGAAGATCCATCGCCCCGCCGACCCCGATAATATCCTTGCCGGGAACGGCCCAGTTGGCAACCTGGCCTGCGCTGTCCACCTGAAGGGCGCCGAGAATGGCGGTATCCACGTGGCCGCCCCGGATCATCGCAAACGAGTCCGCGCTGTGAAAATACGCCGCACCGACCGCTTCTCCGACGGGGAGCTTCCCGGCATTGACAAGCAACGGATCCACGTCTTCTTCGGCCACTGATGTTACGCCAAGCAGACCATTCTCGGTGTGAAGGTGATAACGTTCTTTATCCAGGTAGTCGGCCACCATCGTCGGAATGCCGATCCCCAGATTAATGATCGAGAACGGTTCCAGCTCCTGAGCGGCTCGCTCGGCAATACGTTCTTTATCTGTCACGATCCACCACTCCTTCCTTCGTTAAGACATAACGGCTTCTCACGAGCGCATCCACAAACAGATGCGGGGTGGCCACCGCTTCCGGATCGAGCGCTCCTTCTTCGACCACCTCATCGACTTCCGCCACCACGTAAGAAGCGGCGGAGGCCATCATCGGGTTAAAGTTGCGGGCCGTTTTGTAGTAGACCAGGTTTCCTTTCGTATCCGCTTTCTCCGCCCGGATGAAAGCGACATCGGCTTTCAGGGGCTTTTCCAGCAGGTACGTCTCGCCGTCGATCACCTTCGTTTCTTTACCTTCGGCAAGCTTCGTCCCGACCGCGGTTTTCGTATAGAATCCGCCGATACCGGCACCTCCGGCCCGTATCGCTTCAGCAAACGTCCCCTGCGGAAGAAGATCAAGGTCCAGTTTTCCGTCGTTATACCACCGCGCGACATCCCGGTTGCTCGTAAAATAGGAGCCGACCGCTTTTTTCAACTTGCCCTGCTGCAGCAAAAGCCCCAGACCTTTCCCTTCTTCGCCGACATTATTGCTGATGACGGTCAAGTCCGTCACTTCCCGTCTGGTCAGAGCCTCAATCAGGGTTAGCGGGCTTCCCACCAGCCCGAATCCACCCACCATCACCGTATCGCCGTTTTGAACCGCCGCGACAGCTTGATGGACATCGATATGCTTTGGTTGTTCCATCTTACTCCTCCTTTCCGGCGAGAAAATCCTGGACGGCTTGTAAGACGTCCGGCTGTTCATTAAAAACAAGTTCGTAGTGATTCACCGGCGTCAACACGGTCTGGATGGAAGGAACCGCCTCCCTCAGCGTATGGTACGTGCCCCGGTGAAAGAGAGACGGCCCGGTTCCCATCTTTCCTTCCGCGATCACGAGCAGCACCGGGCATGCTATGGCGGGCCCGACGGCTTCCGGATCAAACGCATAAAAACTGTCAAAATCCTTCAGGGTCTGGTCATAATCCGACCGGTGCTCCCAGTTTCCGCCCCGGTCCACCCCTTCATAGCGGGCGATCGTTTCCATCTCATCGTTCCAGAAGATCCCGAGTTTCTCATACAGCGCTTTCGTCTGCGCGGCATAATCATCCTCGGAGGCAAACGACGCGCGCAGGCGTTCGAGCGACGGAACGATCAGCTCCCGCTGCCGGCTTTCCGCCTCTCCTGCTCCGTCGAGCAGGATCAACGCCTCGACATCCGAGCGCTGCGCGGCGGCGAGCGCACAGACATAGGCGCCCATCGAATACCCCATCAGGATCGGCGCTTTTACGCCGAGGGTATCGATCAGATCGAGAAGATCATCGGCATGGGTAAAAATCGAGGAATCCGGCGGCGCGTCGTCACTCCGGCCCCGTCCGCGCATGTCGTAGCTGATCACCCGGTAGGTGCCGGCGAGCTTTCGTTGATAATACTGCATCTGTTGATGATGGCCGGTCAGCCCGTGGACGGCGATGATCGTTCCTCGTTCCCCGGGCGTATCGCAGAGATGCAGGCTTCGGCCCTTGGTGGTTGTGATGTGATGTTCCATGATCACCTGCTTCCTTTCTTTAGTCAACGGTATAAATGGAATAATTCACTTTGCCGGGAAGGCGGATGCCCCGGGAGACAAACAGGCGCCGGTTCAGCCAGTCATAGGCGGGAGAGGCCGTTTCAAAAACAGGGGCCGTACGGAAATAATAGGCCGACGGATCCACCTCCTCGTTACGGTCCAACTGCTCCAGGACGCTCTTCGGCCCGGTCCGTATGCCCCGGTACGTCATCATGATATAGGCATCATCATCGGTATGCAGCAGAATACGGACATCCTGAAGGATCGTGCCATCCTCCCGGACGGTGATCCAGTCGTCCCCGCCGGGGACCACCCCGGCGTTCACTTCTCCGCGCATCCGGCCCCCGGTCACCCGGATAATCCGACGCTCCCCGGCCGTCGTCCGGCCCGCTGCATGCGCCCCTTCCACGGTCAGTTCCATATCCGCCAGAAAGGTTAAGGATGGGGCTTCCAGATGGTCCATGCGTGTCACGTCTCCTTTCGTCGGTATGTTTCCACTTTTGCTTCATCAAGCTCGACGCCGAGGCCGGGCTGATCCGGCACCCGCATGCATCCGTTTTCGACAGCTAACGGATCTCTCACCAGGTCATCGGCCAGCCAGTCCGGCCCGAACAATTCACTGCCGTAATCCAGGTTCGGGATCGAGCCGTAGGCGTGCAGCGCCGCCGCGGTGCCGATCGAACTTTCCAGCGAGGTGCCTCCGAAACAGGAAAGATGGGCAGCTTCGGCGATCCCGGCGATTTTGACCGTGTTTTTCAGCCCCCCGGATTTGTGGATTTTCAGCGAAAAGATATCCGCTGCTCCCGCCTGCACGATCCGCATCGCGTCCTGGGGAGACTGCAGGCTCTCATCCGCCATCACCGGCACCTTCTTCATTCCGGTCAGCGCCGCCATGCCGTCGATATCAGACGGCGGCAGGGGCTGTTCCAGAAAAGCGATGCCCGCTTGCTGGAACGCATCCATCCACCGCATCGTTGTCAGGCGGTCCCACGCGCCATTGGGATCAATACCGATCACTGCGTGGTTCCGGATGCCTTCCGCCACCGCCACGTTCCGGCGGGCGTCTTCGTCCGGCTGTTCTTTGCCGGCTTTCGTTTTAAACGCCGTATACCGGCCGGCCGAGATGAGTTCCACCGCCTCGGCCACGTCTTTTTCCACCGTGCCGGCGGCAAGCGCCCAGCGCACCGGGATCCGGGAGCGGCACCTGCCGCCGAGAAGCTGGTGGACAGGGACGTCATACAGGAGGCCGAGGGCATCATAAAGGGCCATCTCCACGGCTGCCTTGGCAAAGGCGTTGCCCCGCACCTTCCGGTGCACGAGCTGCATGCCGGCCTCCAGCTCCGCGGGATCCGCCCCCTCCAGCAGCGGCGCGATATAGGTGTCGATCACCAGCTTCATCGTTTCCACGCTTTCGCCGTTCCACCAGATCCCCGGCGTCGTTCCTTCCCCGATACCCGTAACGCCGCTAGTCAGCCTGATTCTCACCAGGACGAAGCTCTTGGCGGTCATGACCGCCTCGGAAAACTGATGCGGCCGTTTGATGGGAACATCGAGAAGTTCTGTCTGCACGTGTTTGATCGTTGGTCTTTGTTTCACAGCCAAACGCCTCCTGATCCGAGTGTCATGGAAAAAGAGGGGCACAGCCATGCCCCTGCCTGATTATTCCGGCCGCATTTCAAATGTCAGCGACGCTTCTTTGTGGCTGCCCTTGTCCTCGAGGGTGGTGATGAGTTCGTCCCGGACGCCTTCGGCGACATCATTGTCAAGCCACGGATCCCCTTCGAAAAAGACCTGGGTGATCAATGTTTCATGGCCTTCCGCTTCAAACATCAGGTGCAGGTGGGCCGGGCGCATGGAATGCTGGTCGAGGTATTCCAGAAATTCGCCGGTCGGCCCTTCGGTCGGGATCGAATACGGGATCGGCACGATCGTTTTCACCTGGAAATCCCCGTTTTCGTCCGTATAAAAATGCCCTCGCAGGTTGTACGGCGGCGCGTCGGAATCAAACGACGAATACTTGCGGCTGTTGTCGTTGTGCCAGATCTCCACCTTGGTATGGGCGAGCGGCTCTCCCTTCAGGTTCTGGAGGTGTCCCGTGAAATACAGCGTCTCTCCCGGTTCATCCGGCCGCATCGTATTCACGATGGGCTGGCCCGGTGGGTGTTCGAGTTTCGGGGACCCTTCGATGAAAAATGGTCCCAACAGCGACGGCTGCGTTCCCGGCATGTTCGTATACATCGCCTGGAGCACGTGGGTTTCCAGAAAGACATCAGCATACAACGGGAGTTCTCCGGCGCGGCCGAGGCGGTCCGCCCAGTTCACGAAGTTGGTGTACTCTTCGTGATTCAGGTTCGCTTCTTTTAAAAACGCTTTCATGTGTTTCAAAAATAAATCAAAGACTTCTTCGACACGCTCATTTTTCTTTGTATCCGCAGGCATATACATGCTCCTCTCTATTTATAATTGAGACGTGTAACGCACAAATCATCTAAAAACAGTCCATTTTTTCTCTGCCTATCAAGTCATGCACTTCTTTCCACTCTTTCTGGTTCTGGAGCTGTCGGATCCGGGTGGAAGAGATTCTCTCGCCTTTTTCGCAGGTAACCACGGGAAACTCCATCACATGAAAATACTCCGACAGAAGCTTCGCATCCCCCTGTTTACCTTTGCCAAACTGAAAATCCGGTCCGACCCTGATCTCTTCCGGCCGCAGAAAAGCCATTTCCTTAATAAATGCGGCAGGAGGCCTGGATGCATATTCTTTATCGAACACAGCTGCAATCGTATAATCGGCTCCCAGCTGCCGAATCAGTTCCACTTTCTCTTCCAGGCTTGTTAGAATGTCGCTTCCCTGAAACACGGACCTTGGTGGAGGATCAAACGTATACACCACAGAAGGAACATCCAGGCGTTCCGCCTGTTCCACTGTGCTTTTGATCAATTCCTGATGTCCACGGTGGAGACCGTCAAAAGCGCCGATGGAAACGACGGATGAAGAAAGGATCAGCTGGTTGTCTGTGTATACACGCATCATTCATTCCTCCTGCAGGTTTTTCAGCTTTTAGAAAAATAGGAAACATCGTCGGGATTCACCCAAGTGTCATTCAGCCATCCATCCAGATCATAATCAGCCATACACTGATCTGCCAGAGCCTCATAACTGTCTGCCTGACCGGAGTTCTGGGCCGCTGTCAGATTTTCCAGACGGATATTTTCGTGGTTTCCGGAATAGTTCCGTTCATACAATTCATGGCGTCCGCCGTACTCTGTTCCGACAATTTCCCACAACAGCTTCACGAGTTTAATTTTTTCCAGGGACGTAATTCCGTGCGAACCTCTGTACAATTTATCGATAATCGGCCGGAGTTCCGGGTTTTTAAAATCGGCCGCACTGGAAGGCTGAACAATTAAGTTACCAGCAACGACATTTTCGATGATTTCCTTGATTTTCGGCCACCCTTCCGACATAAACACACGGTAGGCCAGACCGTAATTCAAATTCGGAAGCGCCGTGCCGTTTCTGCCGGTATCCGGATTCATCGCCATCGAGTCACTGATGGACCAGAACATATTCTTCCATGCGAGTACTTCCCCGACATTGGCCTGCACGCCCCGGAATTGATCCGTTGCGTTTGTCTTTACTGCTTTTAGAAGAACCCCCGATACAAAGTCAAGTTTCACTGCCAGCCTGGTCACGCCATGAAACGTGAAACGATGCAGAAAGCCGCTTTCCGGGAAGAAATTATTGGCTTTCTCAACATCTCTGTAAATTAAAATGTTCTCCCATGGAATCAAGGCCCGTTCAAACACAAGAACAGAATCATTTTCATCAAAACGACTGCTCAGCGGATAATCGAATGGGGAGCCCATGACAGCAGCCTGCATTTCATACGACTGCCGGCAGATTAACTTGACACCCGGCGTATCCATCGGTGCCACAAAAACAAGAGCCATGTCTTCCGAACCGACCGGGACGGCTCCGTAATGGGCAACAAAGTTGTAATTAGTTAAAGCAGATCCAGTCGCCACCATTTTGGCTCCGCTGACGATAACCCCCTCATCCGTTTCTTCCTCCGCACGGACGAAGACGTCATTGACAGCTTCCATCGGTTTATCCCGGTCCACCGGTGGATTGATAATAGCATGGTTAAAGAACCAGTTTTTTTCCTGTGCTTCTTTGTACCAGAAAGCTGCGTTTTTTTCGTACGGAGCGTAATAATCCGGGTCGGCACCAAGGGTGGCAAGAAACGATGCTTTGTAATCAGGAGAACGTCCCATCTGCCCGTACGTGATTTTCGCCCATTCCGCGATGGCGTCGCGGTCCTTAATGAGATCCTGGGCACTTTCGGCGTACTGGAAAAATTTATGCGTATATCCGCCGTTGCCGGTGTCCGTCTCCCGCGTCAAAATATCTTTTGTCTGCTCCTCATGCAGGGCATCATATTGCCTTGCAATCGAGCGGGCCGCATTACGAAATGCGGGATGCGTCGTAACATCTTTTACTCTTTCTCCATTAATCCAGATCTCCCGGTTATCTTTTAAACTTTCCAGGTACTTCTTCCCTGTCAAAGGACGGCTTGTTTTCTGCTGTTGGATCATTTCATTCCCTCCTCCTTCTTCTTCGTTCCAATTTAAGCGCTTTCAATTGGTTACTTTCATTGTGTTATTTTTTTTGAATTATTTGAACTGCAAAAAAATATTAACTTAAAAGGGTTCTTCAGCAACTTTTGCGGGGAAGCAGCGGCAGGGAAAATACACAAAAAAACCTGCCTTTTATGGCAGGGAATATTATAAAGAATATAAATGGTCCTGATTTATTTTCATGGCAAAATGAATCTGGATCGCCAATTGACATTGAAACCGTCCGGTACCTGATTTGAGATCAAGATCACAGAGTGTTTCAATACGTTCCAGCCGGTATCGAAGCCCTGCAATCGAGAGGTGAAGGGTATCGGCTGTCTGCTGCAGGTTCCCATTATAATCCAAATACGATTTCAATGTCAGAAGCAGACTGCCCTGGCTGTTTTGATCATACTCCACCAGTCCTCCGATCGTTTTACGGTAAAAATCTATTAATTCCTGCTGGTCTGTCCCTTTAAGCAGCATCATAACAGGCTCGATGTCTTCAAAAAGGGAAGTCCGGCTTTCCCCTGTATTTGTTAATTCGGTAAATTCGCTGATAGAACAGGCATCCCTGTAGCTTTTCGTTAATTCATACAAACTTTCAGCTTTTCTTCCGACCCCGATATAAACATTCACAGCTCCGAAATGACTCTGCACCGAAGAAATAATATCCGAAGCCGCTTCTCTTCCATTCCGTGCATCGTCTTCAGACAATATTACCATGATATAGACTCCTTTAGAGAAAATATCTTTGGAAGGGTATAACGTATGCAGAAAACGGAGAACATGTTTTGTTTCATCTTCCGGTATTACTTTCAGAGCCAGCATCCGGTTCAGGGTATCCGGCTGAAAATTGAAAAGATGTGATCGTTTTTCAAACGCTTCTCTATCCACATTGTTCAGCATCTCTTCGAAAAACTGCTCTTTTTTCTTCCATAACGATTTAGTGATCTTCCATTGATGAAATAGCTGCATCGTAAATACACTGAGAGCCCGTTTAATAATCAGCTGATCTTTGTGCGTTAATTTTTCATGCCCAATGATCACCATCCGGGCTAAATTAACATTGTTTGCCTGAATCGGAAATGTCGTTATTTCGTTATTCTGCTCTTCCGAATACATATAGTTACCAGACCAGTTTTCATAAACAGACTTATCATCCTTGTTAAGGAAAGCGCTTTCAATAACCTGGTTATAATAATCAACGACAATGCTCTTCTTTAACGTTCGAGTGACGAAATCGATCGTTTCAGCAAATTCTTTATCTTCCAGAAACATGTTCGTCAGCTGATCCTGAATTTTATCTGATTCCATGATATTCTGGTTAATCTCATGGAGATCCTGATAGGCGCGGTCGAGTTCTGTTGCCAACGATTCCGTCCGGTAAAACCTCATATCCTTTTTATACTTTTCTTCCACATCAGCCATCGTTCTTCCGACAAAATAGCAGTAATCGTCTCCCTTGCCCACACAATGGTCTTCATAAACGATCACATCTTCACCGAACGTACTCGTCAGGTAGCCGCTGGCATAGCCTACCAGCATCCAGCAGACTTCATCTTCGGATATACCGTAATGATTGAGATGTTCCCCGGCTTCAAAGGAATGACGCCAGTACCCTGTAAAATAAAGTGACGATTCTTTTATTTCAATGGTGTCAGGCTCCACCGTCACTACACCTTCGAGTGTGTGCAGAGCAGGTCCGGCAAGCATCAGCTCTTCCAGTGTATCCCATTCTTCCATCGAAGCAATGGTTTCCCCGTCCCGTTTTCCCCACGCCCAGCCGTACCGCATTAAAAAACCTTTTGCTCTCTCTGCTCCCAGTGTATTGATTAAATCGCGGCGCAGAAGGCCAAGTGCTTCCACCGAAACCAGCGCCATCCGTTTATTGTTAAACATAATCATGCCGGTGCGCGGATTAATATCTATCAGGGTGTCAAATAACATGTGGTGTGCCTTCACAGAACCTCCCCTTTTCCGGTATGATCTGCTTACAGATTAAGATGAGGCAGCAGCTACTTCCGAAAAGCTTCCGCAGAAATACAGAAGAGGTCTGGCGCTGTTATACTGGAAATGTTTCACCTCTCCCAGATACAGCACATGATCTCCTCCATCGTATGCCGCCCAGGGGCTGCACTCAATATAGGCCATGGAATCCTTGATCCGGTAACCGAGACCCCCTTTTTCCCACTCAAAAGGCTGCGGATCCTGCGTCTTTCCTGCAAAATGAACGGCTGTCATCTTTTGCTCTTCCGATAAAACATTTACGATAAAATTATTGTTTTCCAATACCTCCAGTGCATTCGTATGACGGTCAACAGACACCAGCACAATCATCGGATCCAGGGATACAGATGTAAACGAATTGACAGTAAAACCATGCGTTCCCGTCACCGTCTCACTTGTTATGACGGTGACACCGGTTGCAAAATGCCCCATGCAGTGTCTGAAATCTTTCGGATCCATGACGATCCCTCCCTTTCCTTTTACGATAGGATTCGTATTTGTTGAAATTGTAACAATATTACGTCAATACGAATACCGCAAAAAAAAGTAGACTGTGCCTTCATTACCTGCATAAAGATATAGAGAACCCGGGGAAAGACTGCCATCTTCCTCCCCCGGGATGAAGGTTCATCGGTTATCTATATTTTCCGGATACATATCGTGATACAGCAGTCTTGTTTCTGCCATTTTCTCATATTTTGTACCGGGACTGCCGTAATTCGCGTACGGGTCAATAGAAATGCCGCCGCGAGGTGTGAATTTGCCGAGTACTTCCAGGTAGCGGGGGTTCATCAGTTCGACCAGATCATTAACGATCGTATTGATGGCATCTTCGTGAAAACCACCGTGGTTTCGGAAACTGAAGAGATATAATTTCAGGGATTTGCTTTCCACCATCTTTACATCAGGGATGTAGCTGATATACAGCGCCGCAAAATCCGGCTGGCCGGTTTTCGGGCACAGGGTGGTGAATTCCGGGCAGTTGAATTTGACAAAATAGTCCCTGTTCTGGTGGCTGTTTTCAAAGGTCTCGAGCAGCGAAGGTTCATACTCAAAGGTATAGGCTGTCTCTTCCTGCCCGAGGTGAGAAAGGTTCTGGATATCACTTCGGTCCTGCATGTTTTGTTTATACCCCCTGTTTATTTCCCCACAGCAGCGTGTGCAGCTGCGGCAGTACTTTCACATTATTCAAACGTGCCGATTGCAGCACCTGTTCCACCAGCCACTCATAATGGTGCAGGAGGTGGGACAGGAGCCATTCCGTATTGACGGCATCAAGTTCATCATTTCCCGTCTGCAGAAACATCTCTACATCCGGGTAGCGTTCATGAACGTCGGCAGCATAGGAAAGGTCTTTTTCATCGAAAATGACTACTTTCAGGCTCAGCTTTTTCCCTGGACGTTCCTGCAGACGCCGAATATACTCATCAAGCTGCCCCCAGTCCGTGTCCATTCCGGAACTCGGCGGCTTTGGAGATACCGTCACGTCATCAATCGCTGTCATCCATTCCTTCCAGAAACTTCCCTGGGTCTCGACAGCCGTTTTTATACCCTTTTCCTGCAGCAGGCTTACCACGTTCCCGAGACCTTCGTGCAGCGCCGGGTTTCCCCCGGAAATGGTGACATGGCTGAACACTGCGCCGCCCTTCTCTTCCAATCTGTCGACGATTTCCCGGGCTTCAAGCAGTTCCGGCTTCTGTGAACCATCCCATGTAAACGCGGAATCACACCAGGAACAGCGGTAGTCACAGCCAGCGGTGCGGAGAAACATGGTCTTCTGTCCAATGACCATCCCTTCTCCCTGGATAGTTGGACCAAATATTTCCAGTACGGGAACTTTCTTCACCATGTGAAGTCCCCCTCCTTCGCCCGGTACACCACATAGCTTGTCGGTGTTTCCCGGACAATGACCTGAAGGCAGCGGGGCTGGTTGACCCGCGTGTCCAGCTCCTTCTGAATACTCTGCCAGATCGTGCGCGCTACAACTTCTGTCGTAGGAAACGTTTCAGGATCACTGCCGGACTCATCAGCAAACGCCTCATCTTCATTTAACAGCGAATGATCAAAGCGGTCATGTACGAGTTCTTTTATCATTTTGAAGTCAACCAAAAACCCGGTATCATCCAGTCTGTCCCCCGCAATAGTGACATTAATAACGTACGTGTGACCGTGCATATTGGCGCATTTCCCGGCAGCAGCGTCCGGAATGAAATGAGCGGCAGACAGCTGCATATCCTTATTCAGCTCATAACGAAAGTCGTGAGGCACCTGCGGGTAAAATTGATGCATCATTCGAGTTCCCGTTCCTTTTCCTTCATATATTGTTCATAGCCGGCCCGGCGGAGCTTACAGGCCGGGCATTCTCCGCAGCCGCTGCCGCGGATGCCGTGATAACAGGTGAGAGTTTTTTCTTTTATATAGGAAAGCCTGCCCAGCTTGTCAGCCAGTTCCCAGGTTTCTTTTTTATCCAGCCACATAAGCGGTGTATGAAGAACAAACTCCTTGCCCACTGCCAGGTTCAGGGACACATTCAATGATTTCACAAACACATCCCGGCAGTCCGGATAACCGCTGTAATCCGTTTCACACACACCGGTTACCACATGTTTCGCCCCTTTCTGCGAAGCAAGAATGGAGGCAAAAGAAAAAAACAGCAGATTCCGTCCTTCCACAAAAGTGGAAGGCAGATCTCCATCTTCCCCTTCTGCCACTTCCACCTCATCCCGCGTTAACGCATTAGGAGCCAGCTGGTTTAAAAGACTCATATCCAGCACATGGTGCTCTACGTCAAGTTCTGCAGCAATATCTTTGGCTGCCTGTATTTCATCGTTGTGGCGCTGGCCGTAGTCAAACGTTACTGCTGTCACTTCATGAAACTGTTCCAGCGCCCAGAACAGGCATGTGGTACTGTCCTGGCCACCGCTGAATACGACCACCGCCTTTTCTTCTGCGAAGCTCACATTCAATCCCTCTTTCTATCTATACCCATACCGGGTGCCATTCATCAAATAATTTGTAACGTTCCGATTATAACATTTTCACGCAACCCCGGCTCCTTGTATGCACGCCGGCGCACGAAGACAGCGGTCCGGCTTGTTATAAAAGCCGGACCGCTGGACGATCAAGCTTCCCTTCCCCAAGGGAATTCCTTTATTGTTTTCGGGATGGAAAAATAGTATCCCTGAAAGTAATAACAATCCATCGCCAGCAGTTCCCGGGCCTGCGCTTCTTCTTCAATCCCTTCGGCCACCACCTTCATATTCAGGTTATCTGCTGCATGAATAATGGTTTTAACAATCGCGGCATTGGCCTGTTTTTCATTCATATCTTCAATGAAGGAGCGGTCGATTTTGAGGGTATCAACCGGAAGTTCTTTCAACTGGCTCAGCGAACTGTAGCCCGTCCCAAAATCGTCAAGACTGAGACGGAAACCGGCATCTTTCAGACGGCGCAGCACCGGCAGCATCCGTTCCGGCTGTATCATGGTTCGTTCCGTGATTTCCAGTTCCAGCTGCTGCGGGGCGATGTCGTAAGCCTGGACAATGTTACAGAGCTTTTCGGTGAACTCCGGATAGTCCAGCTGCCTGCTCGACAGGTTAACCGCTGCGGTCCAGTCCTGGTGACGATTCAGAACAGGACCGGCCTCCCTGCATACCTCCTGAAGCACCCACCAGCCCAGCTGCTCAATCAGGCCGTTTTCTTCAGCGATCGGTATAAAGGTCGACGGAGGGATCAGCCCGTAAATGGGATGCCTCCACCGCAGAAGCGCCTCCATTCCTTTTGTTGCTCCTTCGCTTCCGTAAACAAACGGCTGGTACATCACAAATAATTCCCGGCGCTCGATAGCATGATGCAGGTCATTTTCCATTTCGTATATTTTCCGCGCTTCCTTTTCAATGCCGGGCCGGTAAAAATCATACTGTCTGCTGGTACGTTCTGCATGGGAAAAGGCAATATCAGCCTGCTGCAGCAGGGTCGTTCCTTTTTTCGTCCCCTGCTCATCCAGGGCAATGCCGGCTGTAAAAGAAAGAAAAATGTCACGGCCTTTTATGTTAATCGGCTGTTCAAACACCCGTATCAAAGTATTTATAACCTGCTCTGCCTCGTCTTTTTGCCGCAGAAGCAGCAATAGAAATTCATGGTTCGTTTTTTGGGCGAGTGCTTCCTGTGACCCGATAACAGACTGAATCCTGCCTGCTGCTGCAGCTGCTGCGCTGTTTTCCATCTCTATTCCCATCGTTTCGTTAATACGGCGGAAATGGTGAAAAGATAAAGAGATAACCACCCGATTTTGGTTCGTGTGCATTTCCCAAAGATATCTTAAGAAGAAATCTTCATTCGGAAGCTGTGTTCGTTTATCGTAATACGAAAGTTCATAAATATTATGAACCGCTTCCTGATAGGCGCTGATATCCTTCACTGCTGCAATAATAACTTGTTTGTCCGCCAGCACAGCCTTAGTCGTCTGTACTTTGACCGGCAGAACCCGGCCGGACTGGTCTTTTATTTCCCAGTCAAAGGTGAGTTGATCATGCTCCTGTATACGGCGCTGCTGTGTGCAGGCACTCTCTTTCCAGGCTTCACTGGAGAGATCCTGCAGCGAAAGGCGGCGCTCTTTCCCTTTCTCCCCGAGCCATTCCGAAGCCTTTCTGTTCCAATCATAGAAATGAAGCGGATCATGCTCCGCCGGCAGTGGCGCAATAAACAGGAAATCATTCACGTTGTCAAAAACAGCTTTATACATGAGGTCTGCTTTTTCAGCCTTTTCCTGATGCAGCCTGTTGTTGACCGCCCATTTTTCCATAGCGGCATAGAGCAGTACACTGGTCACCCCGACAAAAAGAAATCCTTTCAAGGTCTGCAGCAGCGGTTCTGCATCAGCCGGCAGAAGCTGGTCGGATAACAGAATCCACAGCATTCCCGCCATTAGATAAATACCTGTTACGGCCAATGTTTTCCTTCTCATCGTATGCTCCTCTCTGCTGAAACAGCAGGTTCGTCTCACTACTTATTTCGGATGCATCACGAAGTTGATGAAGGAAATATCTTCTTTATTTATAAAAATGAGGAGATCATATGGAATCTTTATCTAGATACACCTGGCTTCCGACCGCCTTTTTCTGGCCCTGATATTTCCCGTCATACGGAGAAGAAGCTTCTTTGTCCATAAAAGCAAAGACGAGCTGGGCGATCCGGCGCTCGGCTTTCAAACGGATCGGAAGGCGGTTCGCATTATATAATTCGAGAGTGATTTCTCCTTCAAATCCCGGATCCACCCATCCGGCATTCTGTATAAACAGGCCCATCCTCCCGATAGAGCTCCGACCTTCCACAAACGCTGTGACATGGTGCGGCAGGCGGATATACTCTTTCGTCGTGGCCAGCAGAAAAGAATGAGGCGGAATAATAACCTCTTCACTTTCAAACTCCACATATTTTGCCGGCTCATCCAGTGCAATCGATTCAATCGCATTCTCATCTATTTTCAGAAAATGGGTTCCCAGCCGGATATCCACCGAAGCCGGCTGGATCTGGTGATCGTCCACCGGTTCGATCTGCAGGGTATCCTGCTTCATCATCTGCTTTATTGTCTGATCTGATAAAATCACCCGTAAGCCCCCTGTTCACGTATCGTTCTTCCATGTACCAGTATAACGATTCCGGCGGGGAAACGCCATCCGCTTCTTTTATATTCTTTCTATTTCCCTGAGCTTCCATCCGACAGGTTCCCGCAGCCGGTTCCGGATCGTCGCCGCATGAAGACCGGCAAGCAGCACAATACCAGTGTTCATACCGATGATAATGCCGTCCATCTGAAGCACGGGCATCGACCCGAGAAGATACATGAGAAGAAAGGATATAAAGGTGGACCAGATCGAGTGCAGAAAAGCATCCGTTACAAGACCAAGCCCAATAAGAAACGCCTGCATCGGGATAACAAAAAAATGAAAGAAAAAATAGGGAGTAAGGAGCTGCAGATACCCTGCGGCGGGGGATTCTTCGAAAAACAGGGATGTCAGTTCATCAGCAAAGAAGTAGAACAGCAGGACCGCCGGCATCCCGTACAGTAGAGTGAAACCTCCCATGCGCTGCAGCAGCTTTTCCAGATAGGTGATTCTTTTTTTGGCATACGCTTCCGATACCGCCGGAATGAGAACAAGCAGCAGAGAGTGGGCAATAAACGCCGGAAAAAAACCTATGGTAAACGCGACACCTGCCAGTTTTCCGTATTGAACCACAGCCGTCTCTGCACCTACGCCCGCCTGTATCAGTGCTGTCTTTATCAGGAAAGGTTTCACCGCAAACGCAGCAGCATGAAAGACGCGGAGTCCCGTTGCCGGCAGTGACACCGAAAGAAGCAGACGCAGGACAGAGGATTTTGTCAACGAACGCTGCGGATGTTGTTTCATTTTTTTCATGCTGGAAAGACAGGCCGGCACCAGATAGATAAAAACAGCAAGCTCGGATCCGATCAGCGTAACCAGGCTGAGCAGAATGGCGGTGTCTGTTTCAAAATGAAAGAAATGGAATACAGTCACGAGCAGAACAAGCTGAATGATCCGTCTCAGCACATTCGCTGCTGCAATCCGTCCCATATACCGCGCACCCATAAAGTACCCCCGTGCTACGGAGGAAAGAGAAATAATCGGAACAAGCAGCAGCAGAAGATACGGAAGGCGTTCATGATAACTGTTGAAAACCGGAAGTAGTGGAAAAACGAGCACACCGGCAGCCAGACAGACCATCGTAAATCCAGCAGCAAAATAAAAAGCGTGCTGGAGCAGGCTGCGGTGATAAACAGCATCTTTTTCCGCTGCCGCTTTGGAAAGCGAAACCGGCAGTTCCAGTCCGGCAATGACTGCTAAAAACATAACTGCCGGCAGAATGGACATGTAAAGCCCGAGACCGGTCTCTCCCAGTTCCCTTGCCAGCACCATATTAATGACAAATTCCAGGCATTCTCCAAGCATGGCGGCAGCAAGCAGCAGCCATATGTTTTTCCATAGTACGGCAGGCATGACAGGCTCTCCTTTTTCCCGGTTCCGTCTATCCTATGAGACAAGCCGGAAAAAAAGAACACCTGCAGCAAAAAGGAGCCGCCCTCAAAAGGACAGCTCCAGTTCCGTCTTCATTTATTTTGTATGAAAGTCGAGTTCCAGTTCGTATCCCTGTTCAGAGATACTCTTTCCATGTTTATACTCACCAATCAACGCATTATAATGTGCCGTCAGTTCCTGAAACAGTTCCGGGTCCTTGGCATCCAGTGCCTCATCAATCATGCACTGCAGACGTTCTTTATTAAAATGATAGACGGCATATTCCATCATCATCTGGGCATATAAAGACTGGAGCACTTGTCTTGACGGCCTTTTCCCATGCTTGGCGGATTTCACTTTTTTCATAAAATGCTGTTCATGCGTAGGATGTAACATATTCGCGGAACCCCCTATCTTTTCACCGGCCCGGCCGGCGGCTCGACTGCTGTTCCTGTTTTTTAAACCACATACATACGCCTGATTCCATGTTGTATTTTTTTATGTTCTTATCGATAAGATACCCGCCTGTCGTTGTCCTCAAACGTTTTGTATGCGTTTTCCTATAGTATAACGCATCCCCCCTTTCTTTTAAAAGAACGGAATTCCAGGAAAAATGAAAAAATCATTCTTCCTCTATTTCTCCTCCTTCGAGGCATTCAGCCAAAAGAATCACTTGCAGGATGGGACACGAATCCGCTACAATAAAAAAGGAACAAACGTTCGATATTCAAGGAGGAGCTGTCATGCAGATATCGGAAGAAGAACACGTAATGATTCATTATTATATTCTGCTTCCTCTTGTCAAAAAAGTACTGGAAAAGGACAGAGATTTGTTCGAAAACGGAGCATTCAAAGTGAAGGACCCGTATCTGGCTGTCATACAGGGCGCACTGAATCTGCTGCATGAGGATATGCGCTCCATTAAAAAGTATATGCATCAACGCCGCATGAGCGTCCACTTTGAACAAAATGACGGTATGTTTTCGCGCTACTCTTATGTCTGCCGGGGATTTGAAGGATCCAGCAGCTACCTGAACGCCAATTTAAAACGGCAGACCCGCCGCTGCATGGATGTTTATTTTGCAAAACAGTCTCCGCTTCATTCGGATTCTGTCCTTCATGACTGAATGGCTTCCATCCAGGATTGACAAACGCCGGGTGCACAGAGTACATTACAATTATCTTTAATGCATCAAGGTCGTTCCATATGCCCCGGGTAACAGCAGCAACGGAACGGAGAAGGAGACAGGGACTGTGAAAAAACAATTTGCCGTTATCGGGTTAGGGAGATTCGGCGTCAGCGTAAGTACAGAACTGCACAAGCTCGGCCATGAAGTGCTGGCGATCGACAGCAATGAAACCAAAGTAAATGAGATGATCAACGATTCCACGCACAGTTCCGTCGCGGACGGAACCGACGAAAAAGCGATGCGCGCCCTCGGTATTACTAATTTTGACCACGTCATCGTCGCGATCGGTGACAACATCCAGGCCAGTATTCTATGCACCCTGCTGCTGAAAGAAATGGGCATCGAATCTGTCTGGGTCAAAGCCCAGAACTATTACCACCACAAAGTGCTCGATAAAATCGGCGCAGATAAAATCATTCACCCGGAACATGATATGGGCAACCGGATTGCGCAGCATCTTGTATCGGAAAAAGTCATCGACTATATCGAACTCTCCGATGATTTTTCCATCGTGGAGATCGCAGCGCCGACATTCATGAGTCAAAAATCCCTTATTGACCTTGACATCCGTGCCAAATTTGGAGTCACTATTTTAGGGATAAAGCGCGGAAAACAGTTCAATATTTCCCCGCGCGCCGAAGACCAGATTTTCGAAAATGACATTCTCATTGTAATCGGTCATAAAAATGACCTGAAGCGCTTTGAAGAAAACACTTAAGAATCACGGCAGAAAGACCCGGAACCGCAAGGAAGCGGAGCCGGGCCTTTTCTTAATAGGCGGACGTGTTGGTCGCTTTCTGAAAACCGATATTGTGTTGAACCTTTCATAGACAATCCCGGCGGCAGAGGTTTCAGCATACCGTAAAACATCGCTGCCGCCGGCGGGAATAAATAACAGCTGCTTCCATCGCTTCCACTTTGCCACAGCACATTCAAACCGGTTATGGGGGGAGGGGATGTTTATCAGTTTTCCAGATCCGCTGCAGGACCGAAAAATTCAAAATGCATCCGCTCTTCCGCAATGCCGAGATCTTCCTTCAGGATTTGGTTCACAGCCTGGAGAAATGGAATGGGACCGCAGAAATAATAGTCCGCCTCTTCATTTGGAAGTATGGAACAAAGCCAATCTGCGTCCAGACGTCCTTCTTTCTGAACATAAGGATCCCTGCTGTCGTCCTCCGTCCACGTATCGTAACAGACATGGTATGATACATGATCGTGCTCATCCGCAGTTTTTGATGTACCCTTGTGCATGGCATGCAGGGAACGGGAGCGTGCTGTCTGGATAAAAGTGACAGGCCGGGTTCTCTCTGCAACGAGCGTTTGAAACATGCTCATTAACGGGGTCAGTCCGACACCGCCGCTGATAAGAACAACCGGCCGTGTTCCTTCTTGAAGCTGAAAATCACCGGCGGGAGCTGTCAGCTCTATCGTATCTCCCTCCTCTACCTGACGGTGCAGAAAGGTCGACACTTTCCCATCCGGAAACGCATCCGTACCATCTTCACGCTTCACACTGATGCGGAAATAATCCTGACCAGGTGCATCAGACATGGAATACTGCCGCAGATGCAGATACTCCTCTCCAGGAATGTCGGCTTTAACGGTAACATACTGACCTGGATAAAACATTGGCAGGCCACCCCCGTCCACCGGCTTTAAATAAAGGGATGTAATAACATCGCTTTCCCTGACTTTCTGTGCCACCGTGAAGGGCCGGAAACCGTCCCAGCCGCCTGACTGGGCTGCTGCCTGCTGGTACATATCCTCTTCCACCGAAATAAACACATCGGCGATGGCGTTATAGGCTTCTTCCCATGCCGCGAGGATGTCTTCGTCAGCTGTTTCTCCCAATACTTCCTTCATGGCTGCCAGCAGGTTTTCCCCCACAATTGGATAGTGTTCCGGTTTCACCTGCAGGCTCCGGTGTTTATGTGCAATTTCCCGCACCACCGGCAGAATGGTTTCGAGCTGATCAATATTTTCTGCAGCAGCGAGGACGGTATTAGCCAGTGCTTCCGGCTGTCTTCCGCTTTCCTGGTTCGTCTGATTGAAAATGTGAAGAAGTTCCGGATGCTTTTCAAACATTCTCTTGTAAAAATGGGCGGTGATTTCCGCTCCTCTTTCTCGCAGCACAGGAGCTGTCGCTTTCACGGTTTCCAGGGTACGTTCATTCAGCAGAGTGTTTTGTTGTGCCATTATTATTCCTCCTTTAAATATGCATATATAATACATATTTAATTCTAGCACAGGAACGAAACAGATGATGTGGCGATTCTTCGAAAATGTGATATGATGAATAAACAACATGAGACATGGGAGCGTTTTTCATGCAGCTTACATCCTATACCGATTATTCTCTGCGTATGCTGATATATCTAGCGGCGGTGGATCATCCGACTTTATCAAGCATTAAGCAGATATCAACCGCCTACCATATATCCTATAACCATCTGACCAAGGTAGGTCATGAACTGTCAAAACTGGGATTAATAGAAACGGTGAAAGGAAGAAACGGGGGCATCCGGCTCGCAAAAAATCCGGAAGATATCAATATCGGCTGGGTGGTGCGGCGCACCGAAGACAATCTGGATCTGGTGGAGTGTTTTGACCCGGAAAACAGCATGTGTGTCCTTACCGGCAGCTGCCGGCTGCAAAGCATTCTTCATGAAGCCCTTCAGGCCTATCTGCAGGTGCTGGACCGCTATACGCTGCGGGATATAACCGCCAATCCGGACACACTGAAAGAACTGCTGTTATCTTAAAAAGCAGGACGGTTTAACCGTCCTGCTTTCGTTTTGAGGGATAAGAAAGGGTGTGAATGCTGGATCGTCCGTCACCAGCAGAGTTAATCTCGAGCAGGTCCGGAGACGATGTGCTGCTGCAGGAAACATGAAAAGCCAGTGTTTCTGCGGTGCGGGAAAGTGCTTCAGGATCTGTTTCAAACAAATACAGTTTTAAACGGTCTGTCTGTTTTACCACAGGAACCGTCATTTTCTCTTCCGGGCGGCGGGAAAGCCGGTGCTGCATCCAGCCGCTCAAGGTTCCGGATTCTCTCTCGAGCTTTGGAAGAAGATGACCTGATATGTGTATGAGCCACAAATAATAAGACGTTTCATATTCGAAATACTCCAGCGGTATCCGGGAAAACCATGTGGCTTTAAACCATTCAATCAAACGGGAATATGTTCGTTCTTCCGGGAGACAGTGCAACACCTGCGCCGTAACATCACTTACAACATCCTGAACCGCGTGTTTCCACGGATCTACCATGGAAACATGCATAGGCAGAAAGGAATCCTGACGAAAATGATACTCGGATGGCTCTTCCAATTCCCTTCCCCCCTTTACGTTGCTTCGTTAACCTTATTGTACGAAACCCCTTTACCACTTGTAAATGCGTTTTTCAAATTCCGCATGAAAACCAGGGAAGATTATTTTCCATCACATGTATTGCAGGAGCGAGGTCGCTACCATAAAGTAGATCATCAGGCTGATCACATCACTCAGGGTTGTAATAAAAGGGCCTGATGCAATCGCGGGATCCATTTTTAACTTATTGATGATCATTGGAACGGTTGTCCCGATCACACTCGCGGCACCAAGCGAAATCATGATGGATACCCCTACAATGACCCCTAAAAAGAAATCACTGTAAAACAAGCCGAGAAGTACGATAATAACGACAGCACAGGCGGCTCCGATAAAAAAGCCGGTAAGAAATTCACGTGCAATGGTCTTCCAGAATCCACGCTTTTCCATCGTTCCTGTAGCAAGAGCCCGCACCGCTACCGCCAGTGACTGTGTACCTGTATTGCCGGCTGATCCCATGACCATCGGAATAAAGGCAGCAAGCAGGACGACTGTTTCCAGCGTTTCCTCAAAGATACTGATGACTTCCGCCGTTCCCAGACCGAAAAACATCAGCAGAACGATCCACGGCATCCTCCGTCTGGCGGCTTGAAACGGAGTGAGGGTCACATCCGCTCCGCGCGATGCAGTAATCTCACCGAGATCTTCCGCAGCCTCTTCTTCAAGGACATCAATCACATCATCGACTGTAACGATTCCAACCAGCATATGATGCTCCGTAACAACAGGAGCTGCCAGAAAATCATATTTCTGAATCAACTGCGCCACTTCTTCCTGATCCGTTTTGACGTGCACCGATACGACCCGGCTGCTCATAATGGATTCAATCGTTCGGTCGGAATATGACGTAATGACATCCCGGATCGACATCACTCCGGCCAGCTTTCCCGTTTCATCTACTACATACAGATAGTAGATCGTTTCGGCATCCGGACCTTTTTCACGGAGCAGTTCAATCACTTCGTCGACGGTGTCGGAAGCATTGATCGAAATGAACTCCTTGGTCATGATCGATCCGGCCGTTCCTTCTTCATACGTCAGAAGTTCACGGACATCGTCAGCATCTTCACGATCCATGGCCAGTAATATATCACCGGCCTGTTCTTCATCCAATTCACTGAAAAAATCGGCAACATCATCGGCATACATGCTGTTAAACATGTCTGCGGAATAATGGTCATTCAGTTCGAGAGCTATCTGTTTCTGGTTGTCGGTTTCCAGCCCCTCGAAGATTTCAGCAAATTCCTCCGGACTCAAACATTCATACACACGTTTTCGTTCCGGCTTTTCCAGGCTTAGAAACACATCCGTCTGATCAGCGGGATGAAGTTCCAGGAATAACCTTCTGAACGTTTCGATGTCCTCCATGATGACAGCTTTCATAATCTGTTCCATATATGTTTCTCTGGTTTCTTCGTTTAATTTTACCAACATTCATCCCTCCCGCAGCAGAGGTTTCATTTATCCGGTATCTGCTGCGTATACGCTGCAGAAAATCCCTCAGGTTAAAAACCCGTTATATCTGATATACGTGTTACAATATAACGCCGGACACAAATGACTGTCAATTACCAGATAGATGATATTTATTATTTTCGGGTTCATCCTGTTTTGCGTTTCTTCGTAAGAGATCGAGCATAAAGGAAGAGAAAAGCACAACCATTTTTCCCTGTGCCGTATAAAGACACGTTACTCTAACATCCACGACTTTTCTCTCCTTTGCTCTTTGTTTTTGCCTCCATTTAACTTTATTGTAAGCAATCGGTACGTTTCTGAACAGAACAATCTGAACACAGCAATACTTTCTGCCTGCGCTATTTTTTCTTTATGATTCATGATATATTTTATGGAAAAGGTCGTAAAAGGAGTTCCCGTTCTTCATGTGGAAACCAGCCCTCATTATCTTTATAACCGTTTTGCTTACCATTATTACTGCCGGAGCCGGTTACTCCTATTATCTCTATCAACAAGCCGGCAGCCATGTGCAGGAAATGAATGAAAATTATCAGGAAGATGTCGGTCCCCTGCAGTCATCCGGCAGTCTGCGCGGAACAGTTTCCTTCCTGATTCTTGGGATCGGAAACCGTCCGGAAGAGACAGGTCTTGCGGATGCTGTCGTTGGGGCATCCATTAACCCTGAGGACGAATCTGTCCTGCTTTTTAATATTCCAAGGGATACGAAAGTGGATATACCTGGGCACGGGCGGGAGAAAATCAACCACGCCTATGCTTACGGCGGAGCCGGCCTTCTCAAACAAACAGCGGAGAACAAGCTGGATTATTCATTTGACTTTGTGATTGAAGCGGATATGCAGGGGTTTTCTGAAATCGTGGATCAGCTTGGCGGGGTGGAAGTGGAAAACGCCTTCGCTTTTTCCCAGGATAATGTTGATCACAGCAGGACCTACCATTTTGAAAAAGGCCCGCTTTCGTTGAACGGGGAAGAAGCACTGCAATATGTACGGATGCGTAAAAACGATCCAAGGGGAGATCTCGGCCGAAACGAAAGGCAGCGCCAGGTGCTGACCGCCCTTTTGAAAGATTCCATGTCCCTTCAGCACCTCCCGGACAGTGCCGAAATCCTGCAGATTCTCGAAAACCACGTAAAGACTAATATCACCATGGACGAACTCCGCACGTTATTCACCCGGTACCGTTCCTCTTTTGAGTATATTCAGACATTTGAATTGGAAGGGGAGAATCAAAGAGAAGACGGGATCAGTTATTATAAAGTCCCCGCAGAGGAATGGAAAAAGGCGGAACTACGTCTGGAACATCATCAATAAACTGCCGGAAGGAGCTACTCCCCTCCCGGTATCCCGGTTTTTATTTTCTTTTTCATCAAATAGGTTAGAACGGCATTATAAACGGCGTGGGCAGTAAAAGGAGCCCATAATGCTTCCGTTATTAAAAACAGGAGGCCAAGCACCGCGCCCATCATAAAGACCACTGTATGGATGACCGGATTCCCTTTATACTGCGGGATATGAAGAGCCATAAACAGAAGGGAAATCAAGATCAATGCGGTCGTGTCTCCTGTATAACGGGCTGTGATGCCGAGCAGGGCGCCCCGGAAAAGAAATTCTTCGGCAGCCCCTGCTCCCACAGCAATCGTGAACAGTCCGTACTTTTTGCCGGCCAGTTTCTGAATCAGCCGCATGTAGGTATTTTCCGGAAGTTTGATCAACGAAGCGTAATAAAGGCTGAGAACAAGGAGCGCAAATAACAATCCCGCCCCCGCTCCCACTGCGGCTTGCCGGATTATTTGATCCGTGCTCCAAAGACGCTGCAGATATCCCGGGGCAGCCGATCCGTAAAAAAACACAATCAACAATACTGCGGCTGCACCTAAAAACGCAAAACTTTTCCAGACAGCCTGAAGCGGCAGATCGTCCGGTATTTCTGTCGGCTCGTTCACATGGACCGCTCCTATTCTATAACAATAATCGCAAATGATAATTAAGAGTTTTCGTTCCGATGGAGGTATAATTTCTCCATATTTCCCATAAGCCTGCTTCTTTTTCGGCTGTCTCTTTCTTTGGAAAAGCAGCTGCGCTATCTTTCTTTTTCATACCGGACTTTGGACGCTCTACCGTCAATTCACCGGTCAACATGACATCCCCGGTTTCGTCCACTGCTCTCCACTGTCCATCACTGCCGGCCTTCACTTCCGTATCCATTCCATTTTCTGCAAGATAGGATTTTTCTTCAGATGTAATAAAGACTTGCTGATCCGGTGCCTGAAAACGCGTCCCCTCCGGTATCGTTTTCTGTTCAAAGGAATCAAACCCGTAATCAAGCAGCTCCTCCGTATCTTCATAGGCGGTCCGGCTTCTGTCCGCTTTCATGACTACCGCAATCAATTCCCGGCCCTGCCGTTTGGCCGAAGTCACAAGCGTATGTCCCGCTTCGGAGACATAACCATTTTTGACTCCGGTGGCACCGTCATATTCCCACAAAAGCTGGTGGTGATTACGCAATTCGGTTTCCCAGCCTTCTCCTTCCCACTTAAGCGTTTTTGTCGATACGATGTCCCGGAAATCTTCATTCTGCATAGCATACCTGGTAATCCGTGCCATATCTTCCGCCGTAGAATAATGATCTTTTTCAAACAGCCCGTGCGGATTCGTAAAGGACGTGTTTTTTATGCCAGTCTGTTCCGATAAATACTCCGTCATCTGCTTTGAGAATGCTTCTACCGAACCACCCAGATGTTCCGCTGCTGCTGTTCCGGCATCATTGCCGGAATTAATAAGCATGCCCTGCACCAGCTGTTTAAGCGGCATTTGTTCCCCTTCAAGCAGATAGACAGACGTTCCCTCCGTTTCTGAAGCACGTTTGCTGACAGTAACTTCCTCTTCGATATCTCCCTGTTCAAGCGCCGTGATACCGGTCGCAATCTTCGTAGTGGAGGCCGGATACATTCTCTTTGATCCATCTTTTTCAAATAACACCTGGCCGGTAGCTGCATCCATCAACACTGCTGTTTCACTTTCCGGCTCCGGCGCGCTTTCTTTCTTTGTTTCTGCATAGGTGCTTTCTGCAATAGACATCAGCAGGATGGTCCATGCTGCTGTAATGATAATCAGGACACGCGAACAATGTGTAATAAGAAAGACGCTCCTTTCCTCCGGCCGGTTTCTTTTCCCCATTCTCAATTTATTCTACAAAAACTGCGTCTCTTCCTGCACTGAGGTAAAAGAAACAGAACCGGTCAGGACGGTTCTATTTCTTCCATGTATCCTCTCATTTTCTCTTCTGTCATGGCACCGAGCAGGACACGCTGGACGACCCCATTTTCATCAATCAGAAAGGTGGAAGGGAGCGGGTTCACTCCATAACGCCTCAGCACACTTTTATCTTCGTCAATCGGCATGGAAAAGGAAAGGTTGTGCCGGGCTTTGAAACGGTTCACAGCCAACTCGGATTCACCGACATTGACAGCCAGAACTTCCACCCCCCGTTCTTCAAACTCCTGATACAACTCGTCCATGTAAGGCATTTCCTCCTCGCAGGGCGGGCAGTATGTTCCCCAGAAATTCAAAAACACTCCCTGCCCCCGGAAGTCGGTCAATTCGACACGCTCCCCCTCTGCCGTTGTCAGAATAAAATTAGGGGCTGTATCTCCCTCCTGGACATTCGTTTCCTGACCGGAGATAAAATTCGTATAAAACACATAAGCGAGCATCACGGCGATTGCTCCTAATATCGAAGAACGCATAATCAAACGTCTGCGTTTTTTCGCCATCCGGAAATAACCTCCTCGGAATACACAATTCATTTAGCTCATCAATTCCAGTATAAATGTTTTATTTATATCATGCATTCTCCGCAGATAGCGATTTTTTGAACATTGAAAAGGCGCCCCGTTCCGGCACGCCTTTTTCCATCTATTTTTTGTCTTCGTCTGTGCTTTCTGTGTCCCTCGTTTCTATGCTGTCTTCTTCATCAAAGTTCCCGGTTTCCTCTTCTTCATCCACCTCTTCTGTGGAGATGTCCCCCATCTCTTCATGATGGATCATGCTTTTCTCTGCTTCTTTGACCGTAAATTCCCGGATCAGAGAAGATAGGGCATCACTTTCTTCGTTCAGCGATTCTGCGGAGCTGGCAACAGAACGCATCGCTCCTTTCTGTTCGTCCGTGGACGCATTGACCTCTTCTGCCGAAGCTGCATTGGACTGGGATACTTCCGCGATTTTGGCAATGGCATCTTCCACTGCCTGCCTGCGTTCATCCATCATCGGAATTTCTTCCAGAAGGCGCTGTACCACCGCTGAAATCGATTCCCCGGTTTCCTTGATTTTTTCAAAGGAGGTCTTCACAGACTGTACTGCATCCTGCTGTTCTGAAGATACGTGACGGGAACGTTCCACTGTTTCATGTACTTTACCCGCCTCATCTGTCAAGCCTTTCAGAATCGTTTTCACTTCATCGGCCGATGAACTGGATGCATCTGCCAGTTTTCTCACTTCTTCAGCAACCACGGCAAATCCTTTCCCGTGTTCTCCCGCCCTGGCTGCTTCAATGCTAGCGTTCAGCGCAAGAAGATTGGTCTGATCGGATATCTCTCCGATCGAGCCCATGGCTTTCTGAATCTCTTCCAGCCTCTCGGTAAGACGTGTGAATACGTGTTCGACTTCTTCCATCATCGTCTGGGATTCGCCCGCTTTTTCTGTAAGCGTTGCTACTTCGGCAACTCCGTTTTCATTCAATTCTTCCGATGTCTTAGCACGGCTTTCTATTTCCCTGACCTGCTCTTCCAGAAACATGAAAGCAGTCGTCAATATCTGCATCTCCTGTTTCGTATTTTCTGCTTCTTCGGCCTGGGAGACCGCACCCTGCGATATGTCATAAACGGCATTGGCTACTTCTTCTCCCGAAGCACTCGTTTGCTCCGCTACTGCACTGAATTGTTCAGATGAAGATGCAACCTGGGACGCCGATTCTTTCACCTGTTCGACAAGGGTACGGAGATTTTCCGCCATTTTATTCAGGTCACGGCTGAGGTAGTTAATTTCTTCATGTGAACTTTTTGGAAACTGAACGGTAAGATCCCCTTCGGCCATGTCGTTCACTTTTTCCTGCATGTGCCTGATTGGTTTTGTGATTCTCCTGGCAACGATAACGGTCACCACAATCGTAAGAATAATGGCAGCAGCGGCAACAAAGATAATGGTGTTTCTAATACCGTTGGAGTCCGCGGCCATTGCTTCCTCGGAAAAGGCTGTCCCGATGACCCAGTTATTGGTTTCCAGACGCTCGTAAAACAGGCTGTGCTCCGCATTTTGATACTGGAACGTCATCCGGCCGTTCCCTTCCGTTTCCAGCACGGAGGCAAGGGAATTACTTTCCTCCAGCACCTGTCCATTCAACTCCGGATGAACAATCATCGAACCGTTGTTATCCATTAATGTCATAAAGCCATCATACGGCACATCCATCTCTGCCATCATTTCATTTAAATGAGCGAGCGATAAATCAATTCCAACCACCCCGATAACATCGTTCGTGACAGGGTCCACCACCGCCTTTCCGGCGCTGATGACAAATTCTCCCCCGTCCTTACTCTGATACGGTTCCGTCCAGGACGTTTCCTGCGGATTTTCTTCAGCTACCTTATACCACGGCCGGGTCGTGGCATCCATGTCCTCCACATTTACATACGGAGTGGTGTTGCTTCCTCCGTTGGCAGCTCCCGTAAACGTCAGTTCAATATTGTCGTAGCTGTACATAAAGCGATTCATTACATCTTCTACATCGCTGTAACCAACGGCGTAATCCGGCCCATTCTCATTTTTATCCCTTAAAAAAGAAATAACCCTTGTGTCGGCACTAATCATATTCAGGTGGTTCTCAAACGTTTCAAAATATTGATCGAGGTACTGTTTTTCACTTGATACCGTATTCGTTCCGGTACCGGACGCATTTTCCTCGACCACATCCGTCATCTGGTAGTAAATGATGACGGCAGCCGCCAGCAGCGATACAGTCACCAGGCCTCCTGTCAGCAGAATCAGCTTCGTGTTAAGTTTTCTCATCTTCTCCTCCTCCGATTTCCACAACTTTTCTAAGGCTGAAGTATTGAATGAATCACAGGTGCGACCCTCTGAAGTGTTATGTATCAAACCTTTGCCTCATATAACTTGCAGTTCTTATATCGTCCTATTGTCTGAATATTTAATAAGAAATAGAAAAAAAGAGAGATTCCCTGCTTGGAAATCTCTCTTTGTCTGGTTCCACGTTCCTATTCTTTTTTCTGCTCGAAAAAGTATGTTTTGGAATGGTAGCGCACACTCATGATGATGCCGAGCGCAAACATCGTCGCGACAAGCGAACTTCCACCATAGCTGAGCAGCGGCAGGGTAAAGCCTGTTACCGGGAGAAGGCCGAGACCCATTCCGATATTCTGGAAGATCTGGAACGAAAACATACCGATAAGTCCGGCGCAAAGGTATTTGCCGAATGCATTGTGACAGCGCAGTCCTGTCATTAATATCTGGTAAAGCAGGATAAAATAAAGCGTGATCACAAACGCTCCGCCGATAAAACCGTGCATCGAACTGATTACCGCGAAAATAAAATCTGTGTGTGCTTCCGGGATATAAACCGATGTCCCGCTGCTTCCGTACAGCTGTCCGGAACCGATCGCCGTCATCGCCTGCAGCACCTGATAACCTGCATCCACATGCTCAAACGGATTCAACCAGCCGTTAATCCGCTCGACCTGATAACCCGGAAGATTGGACAATAGATAACGCTGCACCCATTCCGGAAACTGGTAGAAGGCAAACACAAAAGCAAGGCCGGCGGCTATCGGCCCGCCGATTAACACGACGAGAATTTTGTAGGACATCCCGGAAACAATCAACAGCGCCGTAACGATGGCGCCGACCAGCATAATGCTGCCCATGTCCGGCTGCCGGTAAATAAGAAAGACGATCGGTGCAATGACAACCCCTATTTTAAACAACAGCCATAGGTCGGACTGCATCGACCGATCGTCCCGGTGCCTGGAATTATGCCGGTAAATCAGAGCACTTAACGTAATGACAAGAAAGATCCTCATGATTTCCGACGGCTGAACCGATCCAATACCGGGTACATAAAACCAGCTCACCGCTCCGTTCTGATAAGGGGCGAACGTTTCATGGGGGCCGATGACATCAAGCAGCAGGAGCAGGAACAGTCCGAAACCGTATAAAAACCAGTGAATATTCATGTAATACTCAAAATCAAAATGGAGCACGGTAAACGCGACACCAAACCCCAGTACATAAAAAAGCATCTGCCGTGTATGAAAAGCCCCTTCATACTGACCCATCTGCTGGGCGTAATAAATATAGAAACAGCTGACGACACCGAACAGGAACAGAACAAAAAACATGTTGATATCATACTGCTTTTCATTAATTGGATTATGTAAACTCACCGGTGCATCACCAGCACTCCTTATGTATCGTTGATTATTCCCCATGAAAATCATACATGATTCCAGGTGGAACGTATAGAGGAAAACCTCACTATGGTATTTTATTCCGGACATAAAGCATGTTAAACTTAGCAGGAATAAAGCATTGCCTTACAGGGACGTATCCTGGTCAAGGACGGTTGTGCAGCGGGATGGCTGCAGAGGCTTTCAAGGAGGTTTTTTACATGAACGCAGCAGAGCAGCAGGAGCGTATCCAGGTACTCGATGTATTACGTGGATTCGCTCTTTTCGGGATCCTGATTGCAAACATGGCCGCATTCAAAACTGCCTTTTTCCAGCTTGAAAGTCTCCCGGGAGCGTCCGCCTCTTTTTCCTCGGAATTTATTAATCAGTGGATGATGTTTTTTATAGATCTGTTTGTTACCGGTAAGTTTTATCCTTTGTTTTCGTTTTTGTTTGGGCTGGGCTTCTTCCTCTTTTATGAAAGGTTGAATAATAGGGGGCTGGACGCCGGAAAGCTTTACAGGCGCCGCCTTTTTTTTCTCCTCTGCGCTGGAATGACCCATCTTATTTTCATCTGGTCGGGTGACATTTTACATACGTATGCCGCTGCCGGCCTGCTCCTTCTTCCATTCATCCACCGCAGCGCCCGCGTTGTACTGACTTGGGCAGTAACACTGCTTTTGTTAACATCGGTATTTATAGCATTTGTCGTTACGACCGGGAATTTTTACACGACCGCAGAAGAAGGATACCGGCAGCAGGCGCTGAACCGAGCCGCGGAAGCAGAAGCCATTTATTCCGGCGGTTCTTATGCGGAGATTCTTCAGTTCCGCCTGGCCGAGGAAGTGCCGTTCCTTCTTTCCAATCTTATTATAACCGTACCGCAGATTCTCGGTTTGTTCCTTCTCGGATTATATATTGGAAAAAAAGGATGGATTCAGTACGCTGGTGAATGTCAGAAATGGTGGAAAAAAATAATGTTTACTTCGTTCGCAGGCGGCGGTCTGCTTTCTCTTTTATACGCTGCGCTTCTCCATCAACTTCTACCGCTTCCTCTCTGGTTGGCAGACGGGTTGGCTCAGGGACTGAACATTATAGCCGGACCCTTAATGATGCTCTTTTATGCTTCGTTTTTTGTTTCTGTTGTACCGCGGCATGTGCTGCAAGTTTTTTTTCGTCCGCTGGCAGCAGCAGGACAGATGGCACTGACGAACTATCTGCTCCAGTCCCTTATCTGCGTGTTTATCTTTTACGGTTTCGGTCTGCAGCTGTTTGGAACCATGGACGCCGCCTCCGGTTTCATCTGCGCCCTCGTTATCTTTTCCGGACAGCTCGTCCTCAGTACGTTCTGGATGAGTAACTACAAACAGGGGCCGCTTGAAAAACTATGGCGCATCTGGATATACCGTCCCGTGCGCTGACATGACAGAATCAACGCATTAATAAAGGATGCCCCTCAGCGATGGAGCATCCTTTATATTAAGTTATTCTTTCTGGCTCGGGGTGATCGATACATGGAGAAGAACTTCTCCTGCATTACTCGTCAGCGGAATGGTGAGAAATGTTTTTTCCATTCGGAATTTTGACTGACCTTCATTTATGACAGGCGGGGAGATATCAATAGATGCTTCTGCTTTGGCAAGTTCGGAAGCCGCCCTGCCTGCCACCCAGTTCCCGAATTCCTGGATGGCACTCCAGCTCATTTCATCCAGTGCCTGAACTTCCATACCTCCCATCATACTGCCTACAATGTGTAAAGCGGTCTGTTCCTTCATCGTACAGATAATCTGGCCTTCCAGGGTTCCGTTCACACCCATCACAACCGAAATATCAGAGGATATAAACTGCGTGCCGGACACATAGGGCTGAGCGTACGCTGTTTCCATTCCCAGATGTTCTTCCACGATGATCACAGCAGCATTCGTAATAGCGTTAATATGCTGCGCGTCCATATGCGGTGCTGCACTCATAATAAAGCTCCTCTCTTCATCCCATTACTTTCTGAACGGCGTCCATGACACGGTCTGCCTGAAATGGTTTTACAATAAAATCCTTAGCTCCTGCCTGGATCGCATCAATCACCATGGACTGCTGCCCCATAGCCGAACACATAATTATTTTGGCATCCGGGTATTCCTCCTGAATTTCTTTCAGCGCAGCAATACCGTCTTTTTCCGGCATCGTAATATCCATTGTTACCAGATCCGGATGGGTGTCCTTATACAGATCCACCGCCTCCTGGCCATTTGCCGCTTCACCCGCTATTTCAAATTCATTTTTCGTTAAAATATCTTTAATCATCATACGCATAAACGATGCATCATCTACAATAAGCACAGACGCCATGTTTTCACCTCAAATTATTATTTGCTTATGATTACGTTTTTTCTTATTTATTTAGAATTTTATCGATATGAAGCAGCGTGAATAAGCGATCCTCGAACTTCACAACGCCGCGCAGATACTCTTCGGCCACTCCGCCTACCACTTCCGGAGTGGGTTCAATATCGGTAAGAGCAATATCCATTACATCATTGGCTCCGTCCACAATAAAGCCGATTTCACTGTTATCTCTTTTTAACACGAGAATCCGTGTTGCTTCATCATAGGAACTGCTTTCAATCCCGAACCGTTTTCTCAGATCAATGACCGGCGTTATGATACCGCGCAGGTTCATGACACCGACGATATATGGTTCCACGCCCGGGATACGGGTGACGGTCTGCATCTTTTCAATAGATTGGACATCGTCTACTTCTATTGCATATTCTTCTTCTTTCAGCTGAAAAACGATAACCTTTATATAACCTTCTGCTGTTTCTACGGCCATTTCTGCCACCTCCTTATTTAATCAGCGCATTCGAATCGAGGATCAGAGCCACCTGGCCGTCTCCAAGAATAGTGGCGCCGGAAATCGCGAATACATTGCTCAGGTAGTTCCCGAGGGATTTCAATACGACATCATGCTGTCCAATCAGTGAATCAACTACCAGTCCCGCAATTTTTTCCCCTTTGCTGACGATGACAAGAGAATAATACTCATTTTCTTCGTCGGAGTTCGTATCCGGCACCTGAAAGATGTCATTCAGGAAGACAAGAGGAATAACATTACCCCGGAAATCAATAACTTTCTGGTTATGAGCACTGTAGACTTCGTTCTTGTTCACAATCGCCGTTTCTACAATGGCAGTCAACGGCACCCCGTACTTTTCTTTTCCTACTTCCACAAGCATGACATCGATGATGGAAAGGGTTAGTGGAAGCTGAACGGAAAAGAGGGAGCCCTTTCCAAATTCAGAGTCAACAGTGACGCTGCCACCCAGCGTTTCAAAGGTGCTCCGCACGACATCGAGGCCGACTCCTCTTCCGGAAATGTCCGTGATTGCTTCAGCTGTACTAAACCCGGAAGCAAACATCAACCCGAAGATCTGCTGATCACTCATTTTTTCCAGATCCTCTTCGGTGACAACACCATTTTCAAGCGATTTTTTAATTATTTTATCCTGATCGATACCTCCGCCGTCATCTTCAATTTCAATAAAGACGTTATTGCCGCTGTGATATGCACGGAGCTGAACGGTTCCCTGCGCAGGTTTACCGGCTGCTTCACGGACGTCCGGGTCTTCGATCCCGTGGTCAATGGAATTTCGGATCAAATGAACGAGCGGATCACCGATTTCGTCAATAATGGTACGGTCCAGTTCCGTCTCGGCCCCTGATATTTCCAGATTCACTTTTTTACCGAGCTCTTTGGAGAGACTCCTCACCATTCTTGGAAAGCGGTTGAACACCTGATCCACCGGCATCATTCTCATATTCAGAATAATTTCCTGAAGATCTCCGGATATCCGGGACATACGTTCTACTGTTTCACTAAGTTCGCTGTTGTTAAGCTCACTTGAGATCTGTTCCAAGCGGCCGCGGTCAATCACCAGCTCCTCAAAGAGATTCATCAATACATCAAGCCGGTCGATATTGACCCGTATCGTCTTGTTCAGTTCGTTTCCTTTTTTCGGAGCGTTATCCTGCTTTTCTTTTTTATCTGCCTTGGCAGGATCCCCCGTCTTTTTCTGTTCTGCCGGAGTATGTTCTGCAGACTTGGTATCTTCCAGGGTTTGACTGCTTTGTTCTTTCGGATTACTTTCTTCGGTATTGACGATTTCCACTGTAACGTCATTAATTTCTGACACTTTCAGCACACGCTGCTTTAATTCTTCCTGCTCTACGCTGGATATAACCGTGATAACAAAGGAAAATTCAAAGTTTTCATCTTCCAGATCATCCGCAGGAGGCGTAGATTTAATGATGTCACCGACCTGTTCCAGCACCTCAAATACCATATATACACGCGCTGCTTTAAGCATCGTCTTCTCATCAAGCGTAATTTCCAGCTTATACGGGTAATACCCCTGCTCAAACGATTGCTTTAATACCGTGCGCTCGTATTCATCATAGGTTTCTCCGACGGTACCATTCTGAGTTTCCGCCGGTGCAGGAGGTGCTTCTGCAGCAGCGGCAGTTTCCGGCGCTGCTGCGGTCTCTGCATTATCCCCGTTCTGCAGGGCTTCGAGTTTCTTTACCGCTTCTTTTACGTCCCGTGAACCGTCTCCTCCGTTGGAGATATCAACGATCATTCCTTCCAGGTCATCGACGGATTCAAATACTACATCCATGACATGCGAGGTGACTTCCAGCTGTTCCTGCCGGATCAGATCAAGGACGTTCTCAAGATTATGGGTCAAATGCGCCAGATCCTCAAAGCCCATCGTTGCCCCCATTCCCTTTAAGGTATGGGCTGACCGAAATATTTCCCCGACGATTGAAATATCCTCCGGTTCTTTTTCCAGCTGCATCAGATTGTCATTTAACGTCTGCAGATGTTCCTGACTTTCATCAATAAACACTTCTAAATACTCAGATTGACTCAATATCCAAACCCCCTGGTTCTGCAAGTTATCTATGGTTAAGGCAGGTTCCTCTTTCTTTTTTTGCCGGTTACTCCTCTTATATCGGTTAATATAAGAAAAATTTCATAGCAGTTATTCTATTTTTTCTTCAAAGACTTTTATCCTAGTTTTATATACTCATGATACTAGATATTAAAATACCTGCAAACAAAAAACCGGCACAGCATGAATACTGTACCGGCAGGTTTCAATTTAAATCAAAATGTTTACCGCTTGATTCATATACGATCCATTCTGCAAGATTAGTCGCGTAATCTGCAATACGTTCTACATATCGTCCGATAAACGCAAGCTGGGTCGTCTGCCCGGCGTTTGTTTCGTCACTTAACGTGAACAGCCTTTGAATGTAATGTTTATATTTCTGATCTACCGTATCGTCCAGCGTGGCAATACGCTGGGCACGCATTAAATCTCTGTACTGATAGGCAGTCAGCGACTCGTACAGCATTTCTTCGGCGACTTCCGCCATCTCCATAATTTCCTGAATCTCGTTATCGTTACTGTCTCGTTCCATTCGTTTCGCAGCTTTTACAATATCCACCGCCAGATCGGCAATTCTCTCCAGATCACTGGATATTTTTAACGCTACGATCGTCGTTCGGAGATCTGTTGCCACCGGCTGCTGACGGGCTATCATCATCGTTGCATCATCATGAATGCGAAGTTCTTTTTCGTTAATTAATTTATCCTGTTCAATAAGAACGTTCATTTTCTCTTCATCACGGGTCTCAAGCAGTTGTAATGCCTGTTTAAAAGCGGAAATCACATCCTCCCCCATCGAGAATAAATCATCCTTCAGCTGGGAGAGTTCCTGTTCATACGTTCCCCTGACACCCATTAAACAGCCTCCTATTCTTACCCAAACCGGCCGGAGATATAATCTTCTGTGCGCTTATCCTCCGGTGCTGAAAAGATTTTATCGGTCCGATCGTATTCTACTACTTCTCCATTCAGGAAAAAGGCAGTATTGTCTGAAATTCTTCCGGCCTGCTGCATATTGTGCGTTACAATAATAATACTGTAGTTTTTCTTCAATTCCTGCACGAGTTCTTCAATTTTCAATGTTGAAATCGGGTCAAGAGCTGAGGTAGGCTCATCCATTAAAAGTACATCCGGTTCCACGGCCAGACACCTTGCAATGCAGAGACGCTGCTGCTGTCCCCCGGAAAGACCAAACGCGTTCTTTTTCAAGTCGTCTTTCACTTCATCCCAGAGAGCCGCCCCTTTTAAGCTGCTTTCCACGATGTCATCAAGTATTTTTTTGTCTTTTATACCGTGGATTTTCGGCCCATATACAATATTTTCGTAAATAGATTTCGGAAACGGGTTCGGATTTTGAAAAACCATTCCTACTTTCGTACGCAGCAGTTCCACTTTATATTTCTTATCAAAAATATCCTGATTCCGGTAATAAATGCCTCCTGACGTTTTTACGGAAGGAATCATTTCCGTTAACCGGTTCAGTGTTTTAATAAACGTGGATTTCCCGCACCCTGAAGGTCCGATAATCGCCGTGACCTCCTTCTCCGGAACGTCCAGTTCAATATTTTTGAGAGCCTGATCTTCGCCATACCACAGATTAAGCTGTTCGACTTTATATACCGAATCTCCGGATTTTTTTGTTTCGGCTGTGGTGTTCTCTTCATATTCTGTGTTTTTGTCCTGACTTGCGAGCATCGTAAACACCTCTTTTAAAATTTAGAATCGACGTTGGAATTTGTTTCGTATCCATACGGCAATGGAATTCATCATAAGCAGCATAACCAAAAGAACAATAATTCCAGCTGCAGCCACCATGTGGAATTCTTCCTGTGGTCGGTTTGTCCAGTTAAAGATTTGAATAGGCATGACGGTAAACTGCGACATAATGCTCTCAGGCAGAAAGGCAATGTAGGTCAGAGCCCCGATCATGATGAGGGGAGCCGTCTCTCCAATCGCCCGTGAAAGCGCAAGAATGGTTCCTGTTAAAATGCCCGGTACCGAAGCCGGCAGTACAACTTTGAATATCGTCTGCCAGGTTGTAGCTCCCATCGCATAGGAAGCCTGTTTTAATTCGGCCGGAACGGCGCGGAGAGCCTCCTGTGAAGATACAACGATGATCGGCAGTATAAGGAGCGACATCGTCAGCGCCCCCGCTATAAGACTGCGTCCCATCGACAATTCACGAACGAACAGCGTAAGGCCAAGCAGACCGAAAACGACAGACGGTACGCCGGCGAGGTTCGAGATATTTGTTTGGATAAGCGTTGTGAAGCGGTTCGGCTTCGCGTATTCTTCCAGATATATCGCTGTGCCGACTCCAAGTACAAAAGAAATCGGACCGGTCAATGCCATCATCCATATGGTTCCGATAAGCGGTGCCTTTAAACCTGCTTCTTCCGGATGTCTGGAAGCAAAATTAGTAAACAGCTGCCAGTCAATCGAGCCAATTCCTTGAGTGATGATCCGAATAATAAGAATAAGCAGCATCAGAAGACTGAAAGCAACGGCCGTTGCAAATATCGTTCTGAATACCCGGTTTTTCCATTCTCTTTTTGGAAGGTTGGATGGTGCGGATAAATGTTTCATTTGTGCCCGTGGTGTAGTTTCCTGACTAACTTCCTTCATCAGTATTCCTCCCTGAATCGCTTCGAAATAAACTGGGCAAGAAGGTTCATGGCCAGTGTGAATATAAACAGCGTCATTCCGACGGCGTAAATACTATAATATACGGTCGTGCCGAACCCGGCGTCCCCAAGGCTCATCTGAACGATATAAGCGGTCATGGTCTGCATGGAGGACGTAATATCTAGACCCTGCGCGGGACTCCCGCCCCCGGCGACGGTTACAATCATTGTCTCACCGATGGCTCTGGATATAGAAAGAACAAAAGAAGCTATAATTCCTGATAACGCGGCGGGAAACACTACTTTAAGCGACACTTCCAGCCGGGTCGCTCCAAGGGCAAACGCTCCTTCTCTCATCGATTGTGGAACCGCACTCATGGCGTCTTCAGACAGGGATGCGACCATCGGTATAATCATGATTCCCATGACAAGTCCCGGGCTTAAGGCATTGTATATAGCCAGTCCCGGAATAACGCTTTGCAGCACCGGCGTCACAAAGGTTAAGGCAAAAAAACCGTACACGATGGTTGGAATACCAGCCAATACTTCAAGAATTGGTTTGATGGTTCTTCTTATCTTATCACTCGCATACTCACTCAAATAAATGGCTACCGCTAATCCAACCGGTATCGCTACAACCATGGCAATAGCAGCTATGGTAAACGTACCCAGCAGGAGTGGTCTGATACCATAATCCGGATCCGAAAACATCGGATACCACTGGGAACTGGTTACAAATTCAACAATCGACACTTCGGAAAAGAACGTTATGGTTTCGAACATCAAAGTAAGAACGATTCCAAACGTCGTCAAGATAGAAATAATGGCACATACAAGAAACAACTTTGGCATTGCCGTTTCTGCTAGATTGGTCGCCCCTTTTTTTGAAGCTTTATCTTCTATCATTTTACGGATAGATGGTCTTTCATTATCTGACATCATACATCCCCTTTCTGTCTAACTCCAAAAACGAAGACAAAAGGTAAGATGCAGGCATCTTACCTTTTGGCCTGAGCTATTCTCCTGAACCAGATCCGGATCCGGAACCTGCTGCTTCTTCAATCTTTGTGGCATTTTCCTGATACACTTCTTCAGAAGCGTTGACATAACCTACTTCAAGAGCGAGATCGCCGGCATTTTCATTTAAGAACTGTACATAGTCAAGTACCTGCGGCTCCTGAAGGGAAGATTCTTTCACGTAAGTGAACAACGGACGGGAAAGTGGCGCGTAGGAACCGTCATTGATTGTCTCTTCGCTTGGTTCAACCGGACCGTCGCCATTGTCAATCGGAACGACTTTCAGGCTGTCCTGGTTTTCCGCATAGTAAGCGTAACCGAAGTAAGCGATACCGTTCGGGCTTCCCTGAACGCCCTGTACAAGGACATTGTCATCTTCGGAGAGCTGAGCGTTACGGTTAATGTCTTCGCCCTCAAGGATTGTTTCATGGAAGTAATCATACGTACCGGAATCTGTGCCTGGGCTGAAGCGTTGAATCTGCTGATCCGGCCATTCGCTGCGGATGTCACTCCATGTTTCAGCGCCGCCGTCCACCCAGATCTGCTTCAATTCTTCTACGGTAAGATGATCAATGAAATCATTCTCCTGATTCACAACAACGGAAATACCATCATAAGCCAGAGTCATTTCAAAATAACTGATGCCGTTCTCTTCAAGAGCCGATGCTTCCTCATCCGTGATTTCACGGGAAGCGTTACTCAAGTCGGTTTCACCGGCGATAAATTTCTCAAAACCGCCTCCGGAACCGGAAACGCCAACCGGAGCCTGAACATTAGAATGCTCGCTTGTATATTCTTCAGAAACAGCTTCCATAATCGGGAATACCGTGGAAGAACCATCAATCGCTACTTCGCCGGAAAGTTCACCGTCTTCACCGGAAGACTCTCCTTCTGCGGAGGATTCTTCTGAACTTCCCTCCCCTGATGTTTCCTCTTCGGTTTCCCCGTTGCTTCCGGTATCTTGAGAACCTTCAGATTCATCCGTTTCTCCTTCACCACAAGCTGCTGCAAAAACCATCAGTGCAGCCATTGCGATCAGCAGCCATACTTTTTTCATACTCAACAGCACTTCCTCCTCTTTCTCTTGATTAAATGGATAAGGAGCTTGTCTCTCCCACTCACATTTGCAAGTATATAAAAAGAAGATTAAGGAGACGTGGTGATGGTGTAAAGATTATGTAAATATACATGAAGAAATGTAAAGAAGCGTTGCTAAAATAGAGGCTGGGACAAAACCTTTATAAGACAGAAAATGCCGAACGATTTCAGGAAATCGTTCGGCATTTTCCGTTCCTAAGATATACCGCTGCGCCAAAATCCTTCGCTTTCCGCGGGCACGGCTCGATGAGAGGAAGATCGGCTAAGAGCGGCACGTCGTGTGCCAACGCCGACCTGACCCGCATCCTGCGGGCCCTCGGGAGAAAACCGCTGCCTGCGGGGGCTCGAGACACGTGCTGTTCCCGCAGGAGACGAAGCATTTTGACTCCGCTAATTTACTGTTCTTGAACAGCGCCACAAGTCGTTCGTGTCCTCTTTCCCTATTTTTCTTTTGTCCCACTATTATAAAGTTATCGTCCAGCCGGAAGCAGCTTTTTCGACTTTTGTATCCGGGCATCCGTTCTGCGCCTCCCCTATCATCTGATCATGATCACCGTAATGCGGCAGATGGGTAAGAAGCAGATGCGGTACTTTAGCAAGTCCCGCCATCTGTCCAGCTTCTTCGCTGGTCATGTGGCCGAAAGACGCTCCGTCCCCGCCTTTATACGCCGTGGACTCAGCGATCAATAGGTCCGCTCCGCCTGCGGCGTGAGCCAGGTCTGTGGAAAATCCGGTATCCGCTGTATAAAAGAGTGAAGATGTCTCCGTTTGAATTTTCATCGCGCAACAGGGCACCGGATGTGTCGTTTTATAAAACATAAACGTGAAGGGCCCGATATCAAGAGACTTCTCCGCTACATACGCTTCTGTCTCAATCGTGCCCTGAAAGGATAAGTTTTTGAAACCGGCCGGATCTTCTTTATGGCCGTATATCGTCAGCGGCTGCTGAGGTTCATCAGAGATGACAGGCTGGAGCAGACGGAAATAATGGAGTGCTCCCATATCGCCTACATGATCGTTATGGTAATGGGAAATCACCACCGCATCGATATCGGCCAGATTACAATAATACTGCAGCTGGGAAACAACTCCGCTTCCGCAGTCGATAAGCACCCGGAATCCGCCCTCTTCTATCAAATAACCGGATGCGGCTTCCCCTGCTTCCGGAAATGCATGCCAGTACCCGATAACCGTTATGTTCATAGTTTCCCGCCTTTCCTTTTTTATCGTTAGTATTCAGTATAAACCCACGCTCGTAACACTGGAAAGACATTCCCCTATGATACACAAAAAGCGCCCCGTATGAACGGGACGCTCCTGCAGCTGTTTTACGCTTCCTGTACTTCTTTCGCTTCGCTCGCGTAAACGCTCACCTGCTTTTTCTTTTTGCCGCGGCGTTCGAATTTCACGACACCGTCCACTTTGGAGAAAAGAGTATCGTCGCCGCCGATTCCAACGTTCTCCCCTGGATGAATACTGGTACCGCGCTGGCGGACGAGAATGGAACCTCCGGTCACATGTTGACCGTCGGCACGCTTCGCACCGAGACGTTTCGCGATGGAGTCACGACCGTTTTTCGTACTCCCGACCCCTTTTTTCTGGGCGAAAAATTGAAGATCCAAATTCAGCATCATGTTTCTCACCTCCTGTCAGTCTGAAATGTGTATATGACCGCTGTATTGTTCTGCGATCGTATGCAGCGAGACGAGCATACCTTCAAGCAGCAGCTGCACTTCCCGCGCGGCCTGTTCACTCAGGCCTCCAGGAATCCTGCAGAAAAGATATCCGCCTTCGTCTGCCAGTTCGACGTCCAGATCCACCCCGCATACCTCATCCACAGCATTTACCGCTCCGAATGAAACAGCGGAGGCGCCGGCACATACAAGATCGTAACCGTATGGTCCGCTGCCGGCGTGTCCGGACATCGAAAATGCGGTTATATTCTTTCTGTCGTCCCGGTCTACCTTGATTTCTATCATGGCAGTCCGACCTTAAGCTTCGATTTTGTCGATGATGACCTTGGTGTAAGGCTGACGATGACCCAATTTACGACGGTACCCTTTACGTTTCTTCATCTTAAAGACCGTGATCTTCTTCTGGCGTCCGTGCTTTTCCACTTTTGCGGTTACTTTTGCGCCGTCTACATAAGGCGTTCCGGCTTTTACTTCACCGCCGCCGACAAAAACCACGTTGTCAAAGGTTACGTCATCACCTGCGGAAGCATCCAGTTTTTCCACATATACTTCCTGGCCTTCTTCCACCTTGACCTGTTTCCCACCGGTTTCGATTACAGCGTACATCTTCTGCACCTCCCATGACTTAGACTCGCCAGCACAGGTGCCGTGTTTACGGACTTGAAACCTGCGCGTGTGCGGTTGAAGTTTGGGTGCAAGCCAAACAACTAACAAAAAACATCTTACCATACCCGCCAAGCCGTGTCAATCACGCTCTTTCCGCTGTTCCAGAGCTTCTTTTCTTCTCCAGGCCTCCGTTTCTGATCCGGTATAACGGATAGCCACTTCACTTCCGGATACACCAGGAGCTGGATAGACCACAAAAGGATAGCGGGAAGACCACGTTTCCAGCAGAAAAGAACCTTCTTCGTGAAGCCAGCGGAAAACCCGTTCCGGAACTTCCAAAACAAGGGCTTCCGCTTCCATTTCACGGTACTCGTGAATATAACGCTCCGCCTCGTAGGCGATCGCTTCCGTGGATATGTGCCGACCGGTCCCGCGGCAGCAGCTGCAGGTTTCAAGAAGCGAGTCCTCCACACCCTTACGTACTTTCTTACGCGTCATTTCCACCAGTCCGAGGGGGCTCATACCGGCTACGTTCGTTGTCGTCCGGTCCTTTTTCAACCCACGTTTCAGTTCCGTTATGACTTCTTCCTTATGGGCCTCCTTTTTCATGTCAATAAAATCAATGACAATGATGCCCGATATATCCCGGAGCCTTAACTGGACAGCGGCTTCTGCGGCTGCTTCAAGGTTGGTGCGGCGGATGGTTTCACTCAGATCGCTGCTTCCGGTATAACGCCCCGTATTTACATCTATGACAGTGAGCGCTTCTGTTTTTTCAATAACCAGAAACCCCCCGTTTTTCAGCCATACGTTCGGTTTTAACGCTCTTTCCATCTCTTTTTCGATACCTTCAGCGGCAAATAGATTTTCCCTGCCTCGATAATGAACGACTTTTGCTGTATCCTGTTCTTCAAAACGAAGGAGGCGTTTGATCTGCTGCACGACCGGAAAATAGTCGGTTGTGATGCTTTTCACCTGATCCATGGAATAATCCCGGAGCACCCGCTCCACAATCCCTCCATCCCGGACCACTAAACCGGGAGTCCGAATTTGGGCAGCAAGGGAGACAATCTCCTTCCAGTCTTCCCGTAAATACGCAAGATCTTCAGCGACCACTTCAGCGGCCAGCGGTTCACAGATCGTGCGGATAATTACGCCTTCTCTATCGTCCAGCCGGGCCTGTGCCCATGCACGCCAAGTCTCCCGGTTCTCCTCCGTCATTTTTTTGGAAATGCCTGTATAAGCGCCTTCGGGCAGATAAACGGTATATTTACCGGAAAGAGAGACGTTTTCCGTCAGCTTGGCCCCTTTCTTCCCAAATTCTTCTTTTAGTACCTGTACAAGCACCGTCTGCCCTTCGGTAATAAATTCAGAGATGCTCCGTTTCTCTTTTTCTTCCACTGGTTCTTTACTCTGTTTATAGCCGACCAGTTCATCCCGGTACAAAAAACCGTTTTTCTCCCGGCCGATATCGACGAAAGCAGCCTGCATTCCCGGAAGAACATCTTTGACCCGGCCTTTATAAATATTTCCGGCGATCCGGGTTTCGTCCGGCCGTTCCACTGCGATTTCCGTGACTCTTCCGTTCTCCCGCAGTGCCGCTCTTCTTTCTGTTGTTGCTGCATTCAACAGGATTTCGATCATAGCTGTTCTGCCCCTCTTCATATTTTCCATCGCCGTTCAGAATATCTTTCAACGTTTCCATACCCATTCTTTTTTTTGTAATTGTTTCAAGGATAAAAGATTCAGGTATAGTTTGTCCATTTTCGACAATGAAAAAAGAAGCTGCTCCATGCCTGTGTATGCATTTGGCAGCATCCACCGGCCTCCGCTGCCATGAAATCTGCTTTGTGTCACGCGGACTGCCGGAAAAGGATTCTGTTGTTTTTTTTATTAAAAAACGGTAAAAACGGTAAGGGCGCTGCTTCCACTCTTTCACATGCAGCATCACAAAAAACAGGGTGATCAGCCAGGCCTGTATGTGGAGAGGGATATACAAAGCAGCAAGTGAAGCACAAATGGCAAGAACCGCAGCGGAAGTGATCATGGTTTTTTTCTGCGCCTGGTAAAAAGGTATACGGGAAGCATACATGCAGAACACCAGCCTGCCGCCGTCCAGGGGATGGATCGGCAGCAGATTAAAACAGAATAATGATATATTATAATGCATGAATAATGCATGATCGTCAGGTCCCCAGAAAGAAGCAGGGAGAAGAAGATAAGAAAAGAGAGCGAGCGGAAGATGAACAAGCGGGCCGGATGCGGCAGTCACAGCCTCTTCCCGAAGCGGACGTGTCCCGTATTCATCCGTCTCCATCATTCCGCCAAAAGGAAGCAGCGAAATACGCCGGATTCTCCACCCGTAGTGCAGCGCAGCTGCGGCATGACCCAGTTCATGAAGCAGTATAATGATAAATAGCAGCAGGATGTCATAGAAAAAACCCGTCAACACAGCTGTTCCTGCCATCACCCATAATAACGGATGAATGTGCAGGAGCCGAAGCTGTTTAATCAATGGAAATCACATCCATTGGATCGATATATTGCCCGTCTTTTTTCATTGCCAGTGCATATCGGCCGGAACCATCCGCTGCGCCTGCCTTCCCGAGCAAATCACCGCCTGCGACATGGTCATACAATTTGACTTCGACCTCGTCCAGCATGCCGTACCAGGACTCTCCACCGTCATAATGCTGCACGCCTACAGCAAGATCCCAGTCCTCATGAGGACCGGTGTGCACCACGACGCCCCCGCTCACGGCTCCAATCTCCCTGTTATTTCCCGTTTCCAGTACCACTGCTTTTCCATTTTCGGAAAAGCTTTCTGCGATCGTTCCTGAAACGGGAACCGCCGCCGGTTCTGTCTCACCGCCTGCTGCCTGCGGCGGAGCTGTTTCCGTTTGATCACTTCCGGGGAGAAAGGCAACCGGACTTCCAAAGCGCTTTTCATACCATGCTGCAGCCTGAGCAAATGGAAATTCCTCCTGAAACGAGGTTTCCACAAACTTCCTGGCTCCTTCAAATCCGGGATGGGCCGATTGAAAAAGCATCGCCGTCACAAGAAATACGACCGCCGCCAGAAAACTCTGCAGCACCCATCCTCCTTTCTGACTGCTGCGTGATTCCTGCTGTTTCTCCTGCTCCTGCCATACATAAAATTCAGGCTCGTGAAAAGGAGCATCGCTGTGGTTCGGATAGTACCCGTATGATGGTTTCCGGTCGCTGATGGCTGCCCTTTTCCTCCGTTTATGCCCTGCCTCTCTTCGTATCTTCTGGATGTTCTTGTCCATCTTTCTCCCCCTCTTTCCATCAGACAGCTTGTTCTCTTTTTCCTACTGCCGTCATTATATGAAAAAGTCGGGAGGATATTATCATCTTGTTCCAAATAAAAACGAGGCTGCTCCTATGGAGACAGCCCCATTCCTTTATTGTTCTGCGGCAAACCTGCAGATCCGCTCTTCGATTTCATCCCGCACCCGCCTGAATATCGTCCATTTTTCTTCTTCGGTTCCTTCAGCTTGGGCCGGATCGTCAAAACCCCAGTGTTCCCGTTTGACATGAGGCGGAACGGCCGGGCAGACGTCGTTGGCATGGCCGCACAGCGTCACAACCATATCGGCACTCTGCAGCAGCTCCATATCGATTTTATCCGAAGACTGCCCGGAAATATCAATGCCGGCTTCATTCATGGCTTCCACCGCTTTCGGATTAACTCCATGCGCTTCAATACCGGCGGAGTGTACATTCCAGTCCGGTAAATATTCTTTTCCGAATCCTTCTGCTATCTGACTCCGGCAGGAATTGCCGGTGCAGAGAAAATAGATTGTTTCTGCCATCGTTTATTCTCCTTTATCCAATAATAAGCAGCCATACATACAGGCCGATAAGTGTCATAGCCAGTGTTGGAATCGTAATCACAATGCCGACTTTAAAATAGTAGCCCCAGCTGATTTTGACTCCTTTCGTCCAGAGGACATGGAGCCAGAGCAGGGTTGCGAGCGAACCGATCGGCGTGATTTTCGGTCCGAGATCGGAGCCGATGACATTCGCATAAATCAGTGCCTCACGGAGTGTTCCCATCGTTTCTGTATCTGAAATCGCGAGTGCGTTAATCATAACGGTCGGCATATTATTCATCACCGAAGATAAAAACGCTGCGGCAAACCCGGTAATCATCGTCCCGGCAAACATGCCCTGATCGGCTGCTGCCTCCAGTCCCGAAGCAAGCACATCGGTCAGTCCGACATTGCGCAGACCGTAAACAACAACATACATACCAATCGAAAATACAACAATTTCCCACGGGGCACCTTTCATAACAGAGCCTGTTTCCACTGCATTGCTGCGCCGTGCCATAAGAAGAAAGAAAATCGCGATAATTCCGGAGATAAATGACACCGGAAAGGCTTCGGTCTCCCCTGTCACAGGATTTGTCCACGGAATAAATTCGCTGGCAAAATAACCGGCTAGAAGCAGCGCGAGCACCAGCCACGAAAGGCGGAACATTCTCAGATCCTGAATGGCATCAGCAGGGCGGCGCAGATCCTCCATGTTATAGTGTTTCGGAATCTTTTTTCGGAAATACAGATAGAGGACAACGACACTGGCAATGAGAGCAAATAAGTTCGGCACAATCATGCGCGAGGCATATTCAGCAAAACCGATCCCGAAATAGTCGGCAGATACAATGTTTACGAGGTTGCTGACAATGAACGGAAGACTCGTTGTATCCGCAATGAAACCACTTGCCATCACAAACGGGAGCACCATCGCTTCTTCAAACCGAAGAGCCCGTACCATTGCAAGCACAATCGGTGTTAAAATCAACGCCGCACCGTCGTTGGCAAACAAGGCTGCCACAACCGCTCCAAGAAGAGATACATAAATAAACATTTTCAGTCCGCTTCCATTTGCCATACGGGCCATATGAAGCGCCGCCCATTCAAAAAAACCTATTTCATCCAATATTAAAGAAATGATAATAATAGCGACAAAGGTCAGCGTCGCGTTCCAGACGATGTTAGTAACATCCCCGACATCCTGAAAAGAGACCACACCGGCAAGTAAAGCAAGCACTGCCCCAAATACGGCGGACCAACCGATAGACAATCCTTTCGGCTGCCAGATCACAAACACCAGCGTGGCTGAAAAAATCAATACTGCGATAAGCACTTCATTCATTTGTCACGTAACTCCTTACCGTTGAATATCGCACCAGACGACCCGGTTCCCCTTTTTCTCCAGGACATCCAGCTTTTCTTTCTGCGAGGGAATCTGATGGATGACGCTTTCAACGAGCGGGTACAGTTCATTTTCCGTGTTCAGCGAATAAAAAACCCACTGTCCGCGCCGGGTTTCAAGTACAATACCGGCATCTCTTAATTTACGGAGATGCTGGCTGATCGAAGGCTGGCTCATATCAAAAATTTCGGTGAATTCACAGACGCAGCATTCCCCCTCCATCAGCAGCGCAGTCATTGTCAACCTCGTTTTATCACCAAGCAGCTTTAGAATCGGGGCCGCTTTTTCCACCGGCACCTCTGTGATGGTTTTCATTTTGCACCTCCTCTTGAAAATCTATATGCTGTGTTTCATTGTAATATAAGTAAATGATTATATGCCAATATTTTGCCCGGGCCGGCAGCAGTCTTGATGAAGACAGTCTTGCTTATTTAAAAGAAGATCTGGATTCGCCGTGCACAGTGCGGTTGTCATTGTCACGCTTCCAGAAGCCACTCTGTCACGGAAGCAGAAAGGTTGGAGGACGATCTTCAACGTGCCGGGATAACGGTTTCCTGCCATAGTTTCCTGGCTCTCTGTAACCGAGCAGGTACTTGCCGCCCGGGCTTTGAAGGAAGCGCCTTGGATTGACCGAACTGCAGCGGCCCATCCCGGTCGGACCTGCCTGCAGCCTTACCGTCCCGATCCATTCAGACCCGCCCTTACAATCAACTGAATAATAAAAATAGAGACCGCTCCTCATCGGGAGTGGTCTCTGTTTTTGAAAGGAACTGATTCCTTACGATTGGTCTGTATCTTTCCGCACTCTTGCTTTTTCATATATGAGTGTCATCTCTGTTGTATATCGTTTCAACGATTGATCATCTTCTGCATGCTGGACTTTTTCTTCAAGGTCTTCGATTTTTTTCTTTTCATCGGGGGACAAATAGTCATATTCCACTGTCATCAACGTTCTCCCTCCTTTGCCTGTCTCTTTTCATTATGACCGGTTCCTCTGATTTTAGTCGTATGAGCTACTGGGAAGAAAAAGCACAGCCTGCAGACAATCAATCAGCTTATGACAAGGAGGAGCTGACGTGTTCCTGATAAGAACGGTTCTAATAAAAATATACCACATGCAGGAGGAAGAAGTAAATTTTCAGAGCCGGGAGGATTATACCTGAAAAAAGAGTTTGGGACAAAATCATTAATAACTAAAAAATTCCGAACGATTCTTCAGGGAATCGTTCGGAATTTTTATTGTGCATCATATATCGCTCCGTCAAAACACTTTGCTTTCCGCTCGAAAAGAGGAAGATCGGCTACGAGCGGCACGTCCTGGCGGGCGCCGTTCTGACCCGCATCCTGCGGGTCTCAAGACTCTTGCTGTTCCCGCAGAAGTCGAAGCATTTTGACTGCACTACATTGATGTTTTCATAATAGTATAATGCTGATATCTATTGTCCCAGATTCTCTTTTGTTCAGGTATTTAACCCAAGCATTCCCTTCAACCTGGCCAAAAATCCTTTTTTCTCTTCGATGGACATTAAAGGCACCGACTCCCCGAGTATGCGCCTTGCAATGTTGCGGTATCCGATCGATGCACGGCTGTTTGGATTCATCGCAATCGGTTCTCCCTGATGGGCTGCTTTCATCACCTCTTCGTCGTCCACAATCATGCCGAGGAGATCGACAGCCAGCGTCGCGACGACGTCATCGACATCGAGCGTATCCCCGCGGCTCGACAGGTGGCTGCGCACCCTGTTAATCACGAGTTTCGGAGAACCTGTCTCTTCCTGTTCGAGCAGTCCAATGATCCGGTCGGCATCCCTTACGGCGGAAGTATCCGGAGTAGTCACGACAACCGCCTGGTCCGCACCGGAGACAGCGTTTTTATACCCTTGTTCAATACCTGCAGGGCAGTCAATAATAATATAATCATAGTCCGGCTTCAGTTCCTCAACAATCTGTTTCATCTGTTCCGGATTCAGGGCACTTTTATCCTGGGTCTGGGCAGCCGGCAGTAAATGAAGGCAGTCGAACCGTTTGTCCCTGATTAACGCCTGCTGGACCCGGCACCGTCCTTCCGCTGCATCTACAAGGTCATAAATAATGCGGTTCTCCAGGCCCATAACAACATCCAGGTTCCGCAGGCCGATATCCGTATCGATTAAACATATATGTTTTCCCTGCAGAGCCAGGGCTGTACCTATATTGGCCGATGTCGTCGTCTTCCCGACGCCGCCTTTACCGGACGTAATAACAATTGCCTCTCCCACTGCAATTCCTCCTTCCAGACATGTGCGCAGCTTTCCTTATTTTTTTTGAAATTGTGTCAACAGTCTGGTTTTTTCAAATGATATTTCGTTATCCGGCGCTGCTATGTAAGCAAAGACAGGTTCATCAAACAAGGGTCCCTGCTGTTGTTTTTTTTCATAACGATCCGGAGCATAAAACAGCACGTCCGAAATCGAGATCTGGTTCGGCTCCATTACCGAAGCACAGACGACCGTCTCCAGGTTTCCTTCCAGCCCGGCACGGGCAGTGCCTTTTAAGGTACCCAGTATGTACACACTACCGGTCGCCTCAACTGTCCCGCCGGGATTCACATCTCCCAGGAGCAGAACATCCCCCCGTACGGACACTACCTGCCCGGAGCGGACAATACGGGTCACCGGGGTTAATGCTGTTTCCTCCTGCATCCGGGCTGCTTCTTCACGGGTGATGACCTCGGAGCGGAACTCCTTAATCCGAATGGATTCTGCCTCTTTCAGAAGTTTCGTGATTTCTTCGCGGTCGTTTGTTCCTATATAACGATAACCTGTATCCACAGTCACTTCCACTTCCGGACCGTGTCCGAATGTCTGTTTATCTTTTTCTATTTTTTCCTGAAGTTCCGCTTTCAGCTCTTCAAACGAGCAGCGGTCGTCCATCATAATGGTCAGACCGTCTTTTGTCCCTTTAATGGTTATAAGATTTTTAGGGGGTCCTGTTTTCATCTGCTCCACCTCTGACACGTAAACCATGAAACGCTGCATTCATGGATTGATTATTATTACTTCCACGCCTCTGCCGTTCTTTCCTGCTCACCCGATGGAATTCTTCATCGATGCTGCAATTCCTCAAGCTCCCGGATTTTGTTAAACAAGCGCTGAAACGGGTAAATAAAGACAAGAGCCACTGTTCCGTTCAGTACGAGCGAAGGCAGGGCCCGCAGCATAAAAAACTCTTCAAACAGCATGTCGGTTCTTCCGATAACATAATGCAGGCCGTATGTAAGCCACTCCAGTACAAACAGAGCCAAAAAGATGATAAGAAAAGGCCACCAGAAACTGTTGCGGACCGAACGGTATGTAAAAGCACTGATGTAGGCGGTAAATCCCATACTGAACATATAAATCCCGATAAGATCGGTGTAAACAATGTCGTAAAGCAGTCCGAATCCTGCCCCGATCAGTACGCCGCTTCCGGCACCGCGGTATATGGAGGTTAGAACGACAGCGACAAGCATGAAACGGGGCACAAGATAAATCTCACGGTCAGGGGAGGGCGGGAAAAATATCTGAAACAACGTGCCTTCCACGAGAAATAAAAGAAAGATGATGAGCGGAAGTGCAAATCGTATCATGGAGTGCCCCCTCCATTCAGATCCTCTTCTTCAACTTCTACCGCTTCCTCCTCTTCTTCCTCCCCATTCGTCTCTTCCTGAATGTTTTCATCCAGTGTCTCACTCGTTCGTTCAATGACGTTGACCTGGTCCAGATTATAGTAATCCGCTGCCGGTTCAACAAGCGCATTATACGTTAATCCATATTCATCCGGCTCCAGAGAAGTAACCTCCCCGATAGCCAGTCCTTTGGGAAACAGGCCTCCAAGTCCGGATGTTATGACCTGCTGTCCTTCCTGAATTTCTGCATCCGATTCAATTTTGCGCAGCATCAGTCCTTCCCGCTCTTCATCCCAGCCTTCGATAAAGGCATAAACGGGGCTGCCGTCCGTGGCGACCATTGCCGATACACGGTTGGTCCGGCTGCCGTCGGAAAGCAGCTGTACAGTTGAGGTGAACTCCGACGTGGTATCCACTTTTCCGATCAATCCTTCCGGTGTTACTACGGCCATGTTTTCCGATACACCGTTTTGACTTCCTTTATTGATGCCTATCATTTCCGTCCACTGGTCGGGACTTCGATGAATAACGAGCGCTGACCTTGTCGTGTAATTACTCAGGCTGTTTTCAGAATCAATCATTTCTCTCAGGGTGTCGTTTTCCTGTTTCACCGTTTCCAGTTCAGCTGAAAGAGAAGCAAATTCTTCCATGCGGGATTTCAGCATCTGATTTTCTTCATAGACATTAAATATGTCTTCCACATTCCCAAAGAAACCCGCTGTCAGATGAGCGGGCCTGCTTACTATTGATTGAACCACACCTGTTGTGTCCCGTAAAAATTTCTCGGGCCAGGTTACTGCCTCCCTTTCCCGCATGGAAAAACCGATTAACGCCACTAGTACAATGATGCTTACCATGAGCAGAATAAGTCGTTTATTGGAAAAAAAGTGCGGCATTCCGGTTCACCTTCTTATAAGGTTTCCCGGCTGGATCGGGCGGTTATCCCCGCCTTTGACCGGAAAAGATGCAGATTTTCAAGGGCTCTGCCTGTACCGAGTGCGACACAGTCGAGCGGTTCTTCCGCAACAAGGACAGGCATATTGGTTTCTTCGCTTAATACTTTATCCATATTCCGCAGCATTGCACCTCCGCCGGTCAGCACGATCCCTCTGTCCATAATATCTGCGGAAAGTTCAGGGGGCGTCTGTTCCAGCGTGCTTTTCACGGTCTCGACAATGGCATGTACAGTATCAGCGAGAGAGGCGGAAATCTCTTCTGCGGACACCGAAATCGTCTTTGGAAGTCCGGAAACAAGATCCCTGCCGCGGATATCAAGATTATCCATACCCTCAGAGGTTCCTGCGGATCCGATTTCCATTTTCAGGGTTTCTGCCGTACGTTCCCCGATCATCAGGTTATAGGTCTTTTTGATATACTGGATGATAGAGTCATCCATTTCATCTCCGGCCACCCGGATGGACTGGCTCGTGACAATGCCGCCCAGTGAAATAATCGCAACTTCCGTCGTTCCTCCGCCGACATCTACAATCATGCTGCCGGTAGGCTCCCACACGGGCAGGTCCGCACCGATGGCAGAGGCAAATGGTTCTTCAATGGTATAGGCTTCCCGTGCCCCCGCCTGTTTTGTTGCATCTTCGACCGCCCTTTTTTCAACCGCGGTGATCCCGGAAGGAACACAGACCATAACATTTGGCTTCCTGGTGAAAATGGAACGGGTCCGCTGTGCCTGCTGAATAAAATATTTCATCATCGTTGCTGTCGTATCAAAATCAGCGATGACGCCGTCTTTCATGGGGCGGACCGCCACAATATTACCCGGCGTGCGACCGATCATATTTTTTGCATCGTTTCCGACAGCTTCAATGGTATTAGTATCTGTCCGCATCGCCACAACAGACGGTTCACGGACGATAACCCCTTTCCCTTTTACATAAACCAGGGTATTGGCCGTACCTAAATCGATTCCCAGATCTTTTGAAAAGCCTCCAAACATCTATGTATCTCCCTTCATCCTTCACAAACTGTATCACATTAACGCCCGGTCAGCTGTCCGGGAATAATCATCATTATCAAGGGCCGGCGCCCTTTAATATTTCTACTATCTGTTATTATACTGAAAACACCGTGAAAAACATAGGCTTTCCAGCGTCTTTCACAAATTTTACACGGCACGGCGCTGTAACATCCAGCCTCACATAGTTTATAAGAAACGGAACTGTTCAGCAAGAGCCGAAAGACATCCGCTATACACATCCTCTTTCTTTCAGGCTTGTAAAACGACGGTCACCGATAACAACATGATCCAGAACATCGATGCCGAGAATCTGTCCGCTTTCCATGAGCCGCTTTGTCACTTCGATATCTTCCCGGCTCGGTCCCGGATCTCCGGACGGATGGTTGTGCACGCAGATGACGGCCGCTGCGGAACGGCGCAGCGCTTCCTTGAATACTTCACGGGGATGAACAATGCTGGAGTTCAAACTCCCGATAAACAGCGTCTGCTGGTGGATGACCTGATTTTTTGTATTCAGGCAGAGAACGACAAAATGCTCCTGGGTCAAAAACCTCATCTCCTCCATTACGAGGGAGGACACATCTTCGGGGGACCGGATCACCCAGCGCTCTTCTTCATGATACGTATAAATCCGACGGCCCAGTTCGATGGCGGCCCGGAGTTCGAGCGCCTTGGCCAGACCGATGCCTTTAATCGTCTGCAGTTCTTCGACCGTCGCATCTTTCAGCTGCAGCAGACCGTCAAAGTCATACAGCAGACGTTGGGATAACTGCAGTACGGATTCATGTTTCGTGCCGCTGCGGAGCAGAACAGCGAGTAACTCCTGATTGGATAAGTGTTCAGCCCCGAATTTTGCCATTTTTTCACGGGGGCGTTCGGAAAAAGGGACATCTTTAATCATGGTGGGGGATGAATGCAAGGCTCGCTCTCCTTTTTTTGTCAGTAAGTGGAAGAAAAGGCAGGATAAACGCGAAAAGATGTTAATTCCCGGCTGACACGGGAGACAGGGAGACCCATGACATTGTAAAAGTCGCCGTCGATGGCTTCCACAAACAGGCACCCCTGCCCCTGGATGGCGTAAGAGCCTGCTTTATCATACGGTTCCGGAGTCGAAAGATAGGAATCGATCAGATCCGCATGAAGCGGGAAAAAACGAACTCCGGTTTTTACGTGGAATACAGATTCCCGGTTCCGGGTAAAGAGTGCAACTCCGGTATACACCTCGTGGGTTCTGCCGGACAAAGCCTGGAGCGTGCACCGGGCATCTTCTCTACATTCTGGTTTACCGAGAATCCGGTCTTCGAGTGAAATAATCGTATCAGCAGCGAGTATGACCGAGTCCGAAAAACGGTCGAGAACCTCTGCCGCTTTTCTTCGGGCCAGCTGCTGTACCGCCGCCTCCGGAGATGAACCGCCGGGAATATGTTCCGGCCCTTCGGCCGGGCGGATGGTAAATGTGTAGCCCGCCCTGGTCAGCAGATCTTCTCTCCGGGGGGATCCTGAAGCAAGAATAAAGGAAGGCATGAAGGGAGACCACCTTTTTAATACTTATTTCCTCGTATTATAACAGTGGTATGGAAAGTGTACCAGATAAGGGAGGGAGCGGCAAGAAATTTTTTCCTTCTGTGAGATTCAGTTTCCCTCCGTTGATTCCCGGCCGCTGTATTCATACACAGCCTGTTCATAATACAGTACCGCTTCGATAAAAGCTTCCTGAAAAGCAGCAGAAGTTTCTTCGTTCTCCGGCCATTCTTTTTCCATCTGCTGGAGCGATGCCTTTAACTTGTTATACGTCTCCTTTTCCGGCAGGGAGTTATCCGACAGAAAATCGGAGAACGATCCGCGGGTACTTTTTTCTCCCTCAGGCTCGTGTCCTCTATCAACTGTCTGTTCCAGAATGTCTTTAACCTGCAGAAGCTCCTTCTGTAGATCCGCTTTTCCTTCCACCGTTTCGGGATCGTTGATGGTTCTTGTTTTCTGATACACTTCCACCCCCTTGTCTTCAAAATACGCCACCCGCTTGTCCGATCTCTTCTGCTGCAGATGCGCCCCGGTAAATAAATAATAGTATTCCCCATCATACGTCAAGATACCGGGATATCCTTCACTGGTCAAAGATTTCTGCATTTCGACGCCTTTGCTTTCTTTTGTAAAAGCACCGGCCTGAATCAGGTGAACGGTCAACGAATCATTAAAGTCAGCCGTAATGCCGGGCGGTTCTGCCTGCGGTTCTGTACCTGCCGAGGAATCTCCGGCAGACACGAACTGCAGCAGCATCACTCCAAAAATGAGTCCCAGTACTGCTGCTCCTGCTGTTAAAGAAAGAAAGTATATCGGCGGATGGGAGGCAGCCCCGGTTTCCTGCCGCCTGATGTTTCTGTTTTTCCGGATGGCATCGAGAGATAACCGCGGCGGTTTCTTTTTTTCTTCGCCGCCGGCTGCAGCTGTTTCCTCCATGGACCGATGTCTCCTCCAATCCCGGATCGGCGGAGTAGTCTCTTCTGCTGCAGAACCATCATCTTTCGTTTCCTTTACATCCGTACCATTGATTTTCAGGGAAAAATCAGACTTGTCCGTTTTCATGACATTCCTCCTTTTATTCCGTATCCAGCCAGCCGCACCGGATGGAATGTGGCTGCATCTGCCGGGAATATCCTAACCGTAGCATATCCGGAATAAAAAAGAACGGGAGCCTTGTCGCCCCGTTCCTGAAAAGAATGTCAATCGAAAGCAGATCAACGGATGGGAGTATTGCGGTCTCATTTTCCAAAACAGAACCGGATCTTTCCTCTCCCAGATGGGTTTCTAGCGTCTGGATGTCCTTTTCCAGTCGGACCGGCCTTTTTGTATTACAGAAAGCGGGTGTACCACGCGAGAAGCGCATCGCCAAAAAAGAGGGTCATCATGCTGCCGGCTGCAATATATGGGCCGAACGGCATCGGCATTCCGCGTTTCACCGCTCCCGTCATAAGACCGATACAGCCGATGAGCGCTCCGATAAAGACCGACAGAAAAAAGGCAAGCAGGAGATGCTGCCAGCCGAAAAAAAAGCCGAGCAGTGTAAACAGCTTGATATCCCCGCCTCCCATACCGCCTTTGCTGACTACGGCGATGGTCAGGAGCAGACAAAAGCCTAGTGCCGCCCCTGCGAGCGGGTCCCACCATGAATCCAACGGAGCAGCTGTCCAGCGGAGCAACCCCGCCGGTAGGAAAAAGAAAAGCAGAATCTTATTAGGAATCAGCATCGCTGATTTGTCGCTGATCGTAATAATGACCAGCAGCGAAATGATAATAAGCGCCGTCACGGTTTCCCAGGAAAAACCCCAGGTCAGCCAGGCTGCCGCAAAGAGAGCAGCTGTTACAGCCTCCATGACAGGGTAAAACGCGGGAATACGGACCTGACAGTACCGGCATCTGCCTTTTAGAAAGAGATAGGAAAAGACCGGAATTAAATCAACGCCCTGCAGGGTACGTCGGCATGAAGGGCAGTTTGACCGCGGATGTACGATTGATTCTCCCTGCGGCACCCGGACTCCGACGACATTAAAAAACGAACCGAGCACGAGCCCGGCAATCAGTATGTATAACAGCCAAACGTACTCCATAGCCTGTCTTCCTCCGACCTTTGTCGTATATTGTTATGTCTATTTTACCACACCCCGGCCGGTGCGGACAGCGGTCTTTACAAATGAGATTCATATAAAAATCACGGAACCATGATTAGCGTCCAAGTCCCCGCTGGCGGGAAATCCCTTTATTCATTTTCATCCTTCCAATGCTCCAGTCCTGCTGGTGCGGCAAGGATACATTAAAAAAGCTGTACCCCCCGATCCGGGTACAGCTTTTTCCCGACAATCACTCTATTGTTTCGAGCACTTCTGAAATAAAGTAGAGAGAACCGGCTGCGACAATAAGATCGCCCGGATCAGCATTCTGCCGCACCTCTTCCCAGGCAGCCGGCCAATCCGGCAGGGCTTTTGTTTCCGGAATCGGACTTTTCGCTGCTGTGTCTTCAGCCGGCGCCGCACGGAAAAACTCAAAGCTGACGGCAGCTGCCGATCGAATCGGCAGGGCTTTCATCGGTTCGAGCAGCACAGCTGGATCTTTTTCCTCGGTCATCGCAACAATCAGATGAAGCGGACGTCCGGGAAAATGGTCCTCCAGCGCCTCAGCTAGACTTTCCATTCCTTCTTTGTTATGGGCGCCGTCCAAAAGCAGAGCCGGCGTCGTCTTTCTGTAGTCCAGCCGGCCGACCCAGTATGCCTGCTCAAGACCACGGCGGATGTGTTCCTCATCCACCGGCAGCGCATAATAAAGCATTAGGTACCGGAAGGCCATTAAAGCAGCGGCGGCATTTTTCGTCTGGTGTCGACCCAGCATGGAAATCTTCAGATCCCGTATATGATGTAAGGTGGAATCGAACGAAAAGGACCACCCGTCCGGCCCCGCCTCCGACTCCGTCACATGAAAATCACGGTCCAGCTGGTAAAGGCGTGTCCGCGCCTCTTCAGCGGCTTCCTCCAGTATGCCGGTCACTTCCTGATTCTTGTCACACGTAATAACCGGCACCCCGGACTTGATAATTCCTGCTTTTTCACGGGCGATTTCTTCAATCGTGTCCCCCAGAATGGCCTGGTGATCATGGCCGACGTTTGTAATGATCGTAATCATCGGATGAACCGCATTGGTGGAATCAAGACGGCCCCCGAGCCCGACTTCCCAGATAACCAGATCCGGGAAGGCGGTAGAGGCAAAGTAATGAGCCGCAATGACGGTGAGTACCTCAAATTCCGTCGGCGGTCCGAACGGTGTTTTGGCAATACTTTCGGCAATCGGGCGAACAGCCTGTGCGCTTTTCAGAAAATCTTCTTCCGATACCGGTTCACCGTTTACAGCAATACGTTCTCTGAATTCATGGACATACGGCGAAGTAAACGTACCGCATACAAGCCCGGCTTCTTTCATTGGCTCTTTTAAAAAAGCGGTGGTTGATCCTTTGCCGTTGGTCCCTCCTACATGTATACTTTTCAGCCGCCGTTCCGGATTTCCGATTCCTTCAAGCATCATCCGCACCCGTTCAAGGCCGGGGCGGACGCCGTGGGCGGTCAAATCCGCAAGCCAGCTCCGGGCTTCTTCGTACGTCTGCATAGATGCATCCCTCTCGTTTTCTATCTATTATGCCTTCAGTTCCTGGATCCGGGCGCTGACTTTATCCCGTTTTTCCAGATAATCTTTTTCTTTTTCACGTTCTTCGGCGACAACATTCTCCGGTGCTTTCTGGGTGAAGCCTTCGTTGGCCAGCTTCTTCTGAACACGCTCCACTTCGTTGTCAAGTCTGTCTTTCTCTTTTTCCAGCCGCGCGATTTCTTCTTCCAGATCGATCAGGCCGGCAAGCGGCATATACAATTCAGCCCCGCTCAGAACATGGGACACCGACTTTTCCGGAACATCCAGGGCCGGATCGACGGCAAGCTGGCCGGGGTTGCAGAATCTTTCCAGATAGGATCGGCCGCGTTCCAGCTGCTTCCGTACTGCTTCTGTCTGCGGCTTGATCTGCAGATCGATTTCTTTGCTTGGCACAACGTTCATCTCCGCGCGGGTGTTGCGGACCGCATGAATGACGCTTTTCAGCAGTTCCATGTCTTCCACCGATTCTGTATCCAGCCATGTTCTGTCTGCTTCCGGCCATGCGGCTACTGTAATGGATTCACCCTTATGCGGAAGGTGCTGCCAGATTTCCTCCGTAATAAACGGCATGATCGGGTGCAGCAAACGCATTGTCTGTTCCAGCACATGAGCAAGTACCGAGCGCGTCGTATGTCTTGCCGCTTCGTTATCCCCGTACAGCGGCAGCTTCGCCATTTCAATATACCAGTCGCAAACGTCATCCCAGATGAAATTGTACAGTAGACGCCCGACTTCCCCGAATTCATAATTGTCCATCAAGCGGGTTACCTCCCGGATGGTCTCCTGCAGACGTGTGAGAATCCAGCGGTCGGCAATCGTTTTCTCTTGGTTCAGGTCAATATCGTCATAGGTGATGCCACCCATATTCATGAGCGCAAACCGGGACGCATTCCAGATTTTATTGGCAAAGTTCCAGTTCGCCTCAATTTTCTCCCAATGAAAACGGAGGTCGTTGCCCGGGGTTGTTCCGGTTGCCAGGAAAAATCGGAGCGCATCCGCGCCGTAACGGTCGATAACATCCATCGGATCCACGCCGTTTCCGAGCGATTTGCTCATTTTCCGCCCTTCGGCGTCACGGACCAGGCCGTGAATAAGGACGTCTTTAAACGGGCGCTGCCCTGTGAATTCAAGGCCCTGAAAGATCATCCGGGATACCCAGAAAAAGATGATATCGTACCCGGTCACCAGCACATCGGTTGGGTAGAACCGCTGAAAGTCCGGATTGTCCCGGTCCGGCCACCCCATCGTCGAAAACGGCCAGAGCGCGGAACTGAACCATGTATCGAGTACATCTTCATCCTGTTCCCATTCCTCCGGATTGGATGGCGCGGTATGGCCGACGTGCATCTCACCAGTTTCTTTATGATACCAGGCCGGGATCCGGTGGCCCCACCAAAGCTGCCGCGAAATACACCAGTCCCGGATGTTTTCCAGCCAGTGCAGGTAAGTTTTTTCAAAGCGGTCCGGTACAAAATGTACTTTTTCCTCTTTATACTGCAGCTCTATTGCCTGCTCGGCGAGAGGCTCCATTTTTACAAACCACTGAGTCGAGAGATAAGGTTCCACTACTGCCCCGCTGCGTTCCGAGTGACCGACAGAATGCATATGTTCTTCAATATCAAACAGAACACCATCGTTCTGCAGGTCCGACACAAGCTGCGTGCGGCATTCGAAACGGTCGAGTCCCTGGTATTTCCCGGCATTTTCATTCATGATCCCCGATTCGTCCATCACAAGAACCCGTTCCAGGTTATGACGGTTCCCCATCTCAAAGTCATTCGGGTCGTGGGCCGGCGTGATCTTCACGGCACCGGACCCAAATTCCATATCCACATAATCATCCGCGATGATCTCGATTTCCCGTCCAACAATTGGGAGGACAACAGTACGGCCGATCAGGTGATTGTAGCGGTCATCCTCCGGATGGACGGCCACCGCCGTGTCACCGAGCATCGTCTCCGGGCGCGTGGTGGCTATTTCGATGCCGCCGCTCCCGTCTTTCAGCGGATACTTCATATGATAAAAGTGACCCTGAACTTCCTTGTAGTCCACCTCAATGTCAGAAAGAGCTGTCCTGGTATCCGGATCCCAGTTAATAATATACTGCCCCCGGTAAATGAGACCCTTATTGTATAAGGAGACAAATACTTCCCGGACCGCTGTTGAGAGACCCTCATCGAGCGTGAAACGTTCGCGTGAATAGTCAAGAGAAAGACCAAGTTTTGCCCACTGCTGCCGGATGAAGTCAGCGTACTCTTCCTTCCAGTCCCATGACTTTTCCAGAAATTTTTCCCGGCCCAGGTCATGGCGGCTTGTTCCTTCTTCTTTAAGTTTCGATTCCACTTTAGACTGTGTGGCAATTCCTGCGTGATCCATCCCCGCAAGCCAGAGCATATCATAGCCCTGCATCCGCTTCAGCCGGGAAATAATGTCCTGCAGGGTGGTATCCCAGGCGTGCCCGAGATGCAGCCTGCCGGTCACGTTCGGCGGCGGAATCACAATCGTAAATGGATCCCTGTCCCCTTTTCCTTCGGCTTCAAAAAACTTTCCCTCTGTCCAGTATGGATACCATTTCGTCTCTGTCTGATTCGGATCATATTTTGTCGGCATATCGGTATGCTGTTCTGTCATCAGGTTCCCTCCTCATTTTTCCGGTTTTCCGGCATAAAAAAAGCCCTTCAGCCTGTTCAAAGGACGAAGAGTCTCGCGGTACCACCTTTATTCACAGCTTCACTGCTGTGCGCTCGATCTGGATAACGGGGTCTCCGGCTTTTCCTACCTGTTCTTTTCAGAAAAGCAGCTCCAGGGCGACTTTCCCGACGTCCATCCTCAAAAAACCTTTCAGCCCGGGGTTTTTCTCTCTTCTTCAGGCGGATTCGTCCGTACTCCTCCCTGTTCATCGCAGTTCTTATAGCAAGTATAGTCATATTTTACGGGGAAAAAACATTCTCGTCAAGACACGCCCTTCTCCGCAGGACATCCGCAACTTTTACGGTTTTGCTGCATATATATATAGCTGTAACATTCTATGTACGAGAAAGGAGGATTCTGATGGGCTACCCCCATTACCCAGGTCCGCCGTTTACTCCTCCAAAAAAACATAAAAAAAGACGCCATCATCACCGGCCGAAACCGAGATGGTGGCTGAAGTGGAAACTCGCTGTGATTCAAATTCTTTTAACGCTCATTATTTTTCAGGTGATCCGCACCCTGATTTTTCCTACCACGTTTGATGTTTTTCTGCTTTTTCTGCTGACCGGCGCTTATTTATGTTGTATTTTCAGCCGTTGAATGTCTTTGGTCAGGATGAATATCCCGGAGGATATTCTCGAGTACCGCCTTCTCTTCAGCAAGCTTTCTTGTCCATTCCGGTTCCATCCCGGGTGGACGGGTTGGTCCTTTCCTGATCCAATATAGCAGGACCGACGGATAAAGCAGCAGGCTTTTCAGAAGTGCTTTGTCCGCTGCATGAAATACCTGGTGTGTTTCGTACGAATCGATCCACTCCTTTCCAGCCGGACGCTTACGGATGTTTCGTTTCACACAGCTGCGGTACAGGCCGGCGATATCATGAGCGGGATGCCCTACCGCAGAAGCTTCCAGGTTAATGAAACGAAGCCGTCGGCGCGAATCCGCCAGCACATGGTTAAAAGAGGGTTTCCCGTGACAAAGCACTTCCTGGGTTTTTTCCGTTTCCAGTACTTCCGCCTTCCAATTCTCAAACCATCCGGCCGAACGCTGGCGGCATTCATAAATGAGCGGCAGACAGGTCAATGCGAGAAGTTCAAACGGGGAAAAAAAGCGCTGTTGTTCCACCTCTTCCACATAGGTTTCCAATAAATAGATATCGTGTTCCATCTGTCTTTCCTTCATAGCTGAGTTCTTCCGGTATACCGTTTCCGGAACTTGTATTATTTTTCGTCCGGGAAGATGAAAGCGTGCCAGTGTTTGAAAAAGATCATGTGCTGTACAGTGTTCAGGCTGCTCTTCCCAGGGCATTAAATAATAGATAAAACCGTTATGACGGACATAATAACGACCGTCCGCTGTCGGAAGGACGGGTACTGCTGCAGGCAGCTGCCCCTTTTCAAAACAGCGGACTGTCTGTTCCCACTGTTGAAGCCTGCTGCGGGGCAGCACCGTTTCCTTCAGCGCAAACGTTCCTTCTTCCGCTTCAATTTTGATTATTTTCCCAAAACGTAAAACACGTTCAGGGTGAAGCGGGTAATATTTCAGTACATCTCCGGCATCAGCTGTCATCCGGACCGGTCCGGGAAACAGGAGCAGGAATGTACAAAATCTGTCCTTCCTCCACACCATCATGTTCCAGACGATTAAAACGGAGCAGCTGCGCGGTAGTCGTCTCGTATCGTTCCGCAATCTGATCAAGAGATTCATTCTCCTGGACGATGCACATTTTCAGACGCGAGAAATCTTCTTCCCCTTTTGTCATCATTTTCGTTAAATAGAGGGCATTATCATCTTTGTCGCTGCGTTTCTGACTTTCGTCAGACCCGCTGTCTTCTTCCACTTCTTCTCCGCCTGCTTCGTTGTCTGCATCCTCCGGCACATGAGGCAGAGAATTTTCCTCTGTATCGCGTCCGTGAAAAGCAGTCACAATGTCAGTTGGTTCTTCCGGCTCTTCCATTTCTTCTGATTCTTCCTCTTCAGAAGGAGATACATCAGAAAAGCGTTCCACGGCGAATGTTTCCTCTGCTTCTTCTTTATGCTCCGGCATTTCTTCATCTTCCGGTGCGCGCGTTTCTTCCGTTTCCCATCTCGGCATTGGTTCCACAACAGCTGGTTCCGGTTCTTCCTGTCTGTCATCTTCTTTGACGCCTGATATGCTGATATCGGCTGTCAGCTGAATGCAGCCTGGTTCCGGCAGATCATAATCAAAGCTGTCAATGGTTACATAAATGTCGTCAAGATGGTGAATCCTGTTCAACGGCACGGTCACATCCACCGGAAAAAAATGCTGCAGTTCCCCGACTCCATCCTCCCGGAGCATGTTTTTTTCAATATAGCGGGGAACAGGGTCGATATCGTCCTGTTCGTTCTGCTCTTCTGTTTCTGGATGATATTCTCCTTTTAGATAAAGGCCCCCTTTAATATCCACATAGTCAATTTTTTCTTCAATTCTAATATCCGGATCCAGTCCGAGTGATACCAATTCCTTAATCTTTTCCCCCTGATTCAGCCACACGGACTCTTCTAAACTGAACGTAAGTGCTGAAGAATGTGCTTCTGCCATACATAAGCCCTCCTTCTTTGTAAAAGGTATCCGCAAGGTTGTCTCATAGATATCCATGCCCGCCTTCCTGCGTTATCCCTTTCACTATATGCCGTCCTTCGGCAGGCTATGATTGCAAATCCTCTGCGTTGTTTTTCGTATGACAGATTGGTAGAATATAGTGGTGACTGTAGAATGAACCGCGTTTGAACATATAAAGGGGATAAAGGGAAAAGGGGATACCATGAATCACACAGAATATACATCACGAAGGGGAATGACCGGAGATAAGCTCCCGGTGCGGCCGCCGTTTTTTTACGGCTGGCTGATCGTTGTTATTGCCGCATTGGGTGCGTTTTTTTCCGGACCGGGACAAACGTACACCGTATCTGTTTTTATGGATATTTATATCAATGAATTCGATGGCAGCCGCACGACCATTTCCAGTCTTTATTCCGCTGCTACGCTTGCAGCCGGACTTCTGCTGTTTCTGACAGGACGTATGATCGATAAGAAAGGCCAGCGGTACACGGCTGTCCTCGTCGGAACGATGCTTGCAGCTGCGTGTTTTTGGAACAGCGCCATCCTTGGCCCGGTCATGATGTTCATCGGCTTTTTTATGCTGCGCCTGTTCGGGCAGGGATCGATGACACTTGTTCCAAACACCTTGATCCCTCAATGGTTTTCAAAACAAAGGGGACGGGCGTTCAGCTTTATGACGCTCGGTGTGCTCGCCAGCGCCTAAGATGGAAAAGAGGTGAATCGTAATACCAGTATTAACGAGCGAAGGAACGGCAGCACAAAAAATAGTAAACCAGAAAGATTTCGACTGAACGGCGGCCCGAACCGACCAGGAAGAAGCTTTCCGTTCTCTTGCTGATGCGGCCGCCGCTTCTTCCCTGTTCCCGTTCTTTCCGGCGTCATCCGGAAGCAGGCCTACATCTTCCGGTCTGTGAAAAGGGATTGAACGTCCGGTGGTCGCCTTTCTACTCAGTTTAATGCCGATATCAGCGTTTTTATTTACACTGGCTGCCGGTTTTATCGTCGAGAAAGTCAAAGTACACCATTTGTATGCTCTTAGTTTTTTATTGAGTGCCGGTACGCTCGTGCTACTCATTTATGTTCAGTCGGTTTGGGGTGTGGGTGTCTTTATCTTGTTGTGGGGCGTTTTTGACGGTACGAGCAAAATCTGCAACAACATGATCTGGCCGGAATATTTCGGTCTTGATAATCTCGGTAAATTGAAAAGCTTTGCAACCACCGCTGTCGTTATCGGCTCAGCACTTGGACCACTGCCGTTCGGTATGGCCTTTGACTATTTCGGTCAGTACAATGAAATTCTCTGGATCATGATCAGTCTCCCGGCTTTGGCAACGGTATTGGCCTTTGCTTCACCGCCTTCTGCGAAAAAAAGCAGCTCCGGAACATAAGTCCGGGCTGCTTTTTAATATTATGCCTTTATTTTAGCAAAGGCCTGTTCCGCGGCATCTATCGTTTTTTCAATATCTTCTTCACTGTGGGCCGTCGACAGAAAGATCCCTTCAAACTGCGAAGGCGGCAGGGATATGCCCTGCTGCATCATCTCCCGGAAATAGGAGGCAAACAGATTGAGGTCTGATGTTTTCGCAGAGGCGAAGTTCGTTACCTTTTCTTCGGTGAAGAAAAGGGTAGTCATCGCGCCGGCCCTGTTCACATGATGCGGAATGCCGTGTCTGGATGCGGCTGCTTCCAGACCGTCCGCAAGCTCGTCTCCCAGTTTGCGGAACCGCTCATAATCAGCGGGAGTCGTCTGACTCAATGTTTCATATCCTGCTGTCATCGCAAGCGGATTCCCCGACAATGTGCCGGCTTGATAGATGGGGCCGTCCGGTGCTATCTTTGCCATAATGTCTTTGCGGCCTCCGTAAGCGCCTACCGGCAGTCCCCCGCCGATCACTTTGCCGAGACAGGTCAGGTCCGGAGTGACACCGTATTCTCCCTGGGCACTGTTGTAACCAACGCGGAATCCGGTCATTACTTCATCGAAAATCAACAGGCTGCCGTTTTCTTCTGTGATGTCCCGCACACCCTGCAGAAATCCATCTTCCGGCAGTACGACACCCATGTTACCGGTCACTGGTTCCATAATAACCGCCGCAATTTCTTCGCCGTATTTTTCGAAAGCAAGTTTCAGGCTTTCCAGATCATTGTAGGGAACTGTTAATGTGTTGGAGGCAATCCCCGAAGGTACGCCGGGACTGTCCGGCAGTCCGAGGGTCGCCACGCCGGATCCTGCCTTAATCAGCAGTGAATCGCCGTGTCCGTGATAACAGCCTTCCATCTTAACGATTTTATCACGGCCGGTAAAACCCCGCGCCACACGCAGTGCACTCATTGTTGCCTCCGTGCCGGAGTTGACCATTCTTACGACATCAATCGATGGTACACGGTCAATAATAAGCTCGGCCAGCTTCGTTTCCATTTGGTGGGATGTCCCGAAACTGGTACCTTTTTCAACTGCCTTTTTCAGTTGTTCAACGACGCGGTCATCGGCGTGGCCGCGGATCAGCGGCCCCCACGAGAGGACGTAATCAATAAATTCATTACCGTCAAGATCCCATACTTTGGAACCTTTTCCTTCTTCAACATAGACCGGCGGATGGCCGACGGAATTATACGTTCGTACCGGGCTGCTCACTCCGCCCGGCATAAGCGGTTCCGCTTTATCAAACGCGGCCTGTGATTTATCAAACGTCTTCATCTCAAGCACTCCTTTATCGTGTTCTCGTCCATTCCCAGCTTATCAAATATATCAATCCTTTGTCCTCTTCCGCCATATTTTTTGTTACAAAGCATCCCCATTTCGATCGAAATGAGGACGTTGTCGTATTATTCACCCTGGTCGATCCAGGAGGCGGCGTCGATGGCAAAATAGGTGACGATGAGATCGGCACCGGCTCGTTTCATGCTGGTCAGCTTTTCCATCACCACTTCTTTTTCATCAATCCAGCCGTTTGCCGCAGCTGCCTTGATCATGGCATATTCACCGGATACGTTGTAGGCCACGACCGGCTCCGCGGTTTCATTTTTGACATCACGGACAATATCAAGATAGGGCAATGCCGGTTTCACAATGAGAAAGTCCGCTCCCTCCCTCACATCCGACTGCGCTTCGCGAAGCGCTTCCAGCCGGTTCGGAGGATCCATCTGATAGGTCTTCCTATCCCCAAACGAAGGGGAGCTGTGTGCAGCGTCCCGGAACGGTCCGTAAAACGCGGAAGCATACTTGACCGAATAGGACATGATCGGTATGTCCTGATGTCCGGCTTCATCGAGTCCTCTGCGGATGACAGCGGTAAAGCCGTCCATCATGTTGGAAGGTGCGATAATATCAGCACCGGCATCAGCCTGACTCACGGCCGTTTTCGTAAGCAGATCGAGCGACTCATCATTGACGATGGTACCGTCTTTGATTACACCGCAGTGGCCATGATCGGTATACTGGCACAGGCAGGTATCCGCGATGACCGTCAGAGCGGGATGGTTCTGTTTGATCCGGCGGATCGCTTTCTGCACGATGCCTTCTACGGCGTGGGCCTCCGATCCATACTCATCCTTATGTTCCGGAACGCCGAATACGATGACAGCAGGTACACCTGAAGCTTCGAGACGATCCATTTCCTCTCCTAAATGATCCAGTGATACCTGATACACCCCCGGCATCGATGGAACTTCATTTTTTATGTCGTTTCCTTCCAGAACGAAAATCGGGAAAATCAAGTCTTCTTTCTGCAGCACGGTCTCCCTTACCATCTTCCGTATACCGGGCGTCCGGCGGAGACGACGGTGGCGGTCAAATGTCAAATCATCCATCTATTCTTCCTCCTTTGCAAACGCAGTTAACGTCCGGACAAGGCCTTCCACTGTGGAAGGCTCCGCCGTTCTGCGGAACAGCATCCCCTGCCGCTTTGCTTCCTCATCGGTAACCGGACCGATACTGACTACGTTCAGGTTTTTCCACTTCCCGGGCGGCATGTCTTTCAGAAATTGAACGAACGCCTTGACGGCGGAAGGACTCGTGAACGTTAAGTAATCAATCCGTTCCTGATCAATCCAGGGTTTCAGCTGTTCTTCACTGCCCCGGGCGGGAACACTGGTATAGAGCGGCAGTTCATACAACCGGCCCCCCGCTTTCTGCAGGGCATCAGGAATGACATGGCGGCCCCGGGCGCTTTTTGGAAAAAGGACCTTATGGCCCGGCTTCACTTCGTTCTGCAGCAGTTCCGCCAGGCCATCCCCATCAAAACGTGCAGGAATGACAGGAGAAGGCCATCCCTTTTCGTGCAGAGCCTCTGCTGTCTTCTGTCCCACTGCTGCCGTCCGGAATGACGGGGAGAGAGAAAACGATGCCTCTCTCAAAAGTGCGTCAAAATAAGAAACAGCATTGGCACTCGTGAAAACAATCCAGTCCCACTTCTTTGATCCTGCCCGTTTCATCTGTGTATCCCAGTCTGCTGTTCGTACCGTTTCGATCATCGGGAGGACCAGGGCACTTCCGCCTTCCTCTTCAATCAGTCTTTGCAGAACGGGAGCCTGAGCGGGAGGTCTCGTAATTAACACGGTCCTGCCCCGCAGCGGCTTAGTCATTACTGATCAAGCTCGCTTTTCACTTTATCGAGGATTTCTTTTCCACCCTGCTGCAACAGCTCTTTGGCCGCTTCTTCTCCCACATTCTCCGGAACGGATCCCGTTTTCTCGGTTTTGAGAATCTTCGTTCCATCCGGTGAACCGATCATGGCTGTCAGGGTAATATCTCCATTCGATTCCAGCAGTGCATATCCCCCAATCGGTACCTGGCATCCACCCTCCACAGTCTGGAGAAAAGCACGTTCTGCCGTCACACGTCTCGCAACGATTTCATCGTTCAGTTCTGCGAGAACATCAAGTACGTCCTTGTCATCCTCACGGCATTCAAGACCAAGCGCCCCCTGACCAACCGCGGGTAAACATATGTCGGGATCAAGATATTCTGTTACAATTTTTTCATCCCATCCCATCCGGCTGAGACCTGCAGCGGCGAGTACGATAGCATCAAAGTTTTCCTCCCGCAGCTTGCGGAGACGGGTGTCAATATTACCGCGGACCCACTGCACTTCAATATCCGGGCGTCTTGCGAGAATCTGGGACGAGCGCCGCAGACTGCTTGTCCCTACGACTGCTCCAGCCGGAAGATCATCGAGAGCAACATGGTCGTTGGAGATAAGCGCATCTCTGGGATCGACCCGGTTTGTGACGGCACCGAGCGTAAATCCTTCTTCGACTTCACCCGGAAGATCTTTCATACTGTGAACGGCAATGTCAATTTCTTCGTTCGTCAGTGCTTCTTCTATTTCCTTGATAAAGAGTCCCTTGCCGCCTACTTTGGAAAGCGTGACATCAAGAATTTTATCGCCTTTCGTTACGATTTTTTTCGTATCAAAATGGTAGGGAAGACCACGCTGTTTCAGCTCATTTATCACCCATTCCGTCTGTTTCATGGCAAGATTGCTTTTTCTCGTTCCGAGTACAATCGTCCGCATCGTATTTCCTCCATCCATAAGAACCGGCATGCCGGCTACGGCTTCCGGCCCGTCGATAATCATTTTCAGCCTGCACAGGGAGCCCGTTTTCTAAACGTGAGCCTATCTATGTTCAAAAGTACCAGAAATGAAAACCGGTGAGTTCACTTGATAAGAAGTAATTAATTAAAACGAGCAGAAAACCCGCTGCATTAAATAAAGCCATGTTGTACCCTCTCCGGTGGCGGACCGCCCATTGGTAAAGATACACACTGTATACCGCCAGCACCACAGCGGATCCGATCACTTTGGCATCGAGCCATGGCAGCTGGGAGAGCTGAATGGACGCCCAGACAAAGCCGAGAATAAAACCGAGCAGCATAAAGGGAACACCGAACGTTGTCATCAAAAAGGTGAACCTTTCCATTTTCGGGAGATTTTCCAGGCGGAGAAGTCGTTTTCCCCATTGTTTCTGTTTGAGCAGATGATGCTGGAACAAGTACAACGCTGCAAATACAAAAGCCATAGTGAAAGCAGCATATCCAATCATAATAAGCGTCACATGAACGACCAAAAGTTCTGAAATAAGAAGATCATTCAGGTCCGAGGGCACATCACCGTCCGGAGTGAACAAACTGAAGGCCATCATGACAAACCCGACGACATTCGTGAAAAACACGAGAAAGTCCACCCGAAAAAACCAATTAATCACAAGAGAGAGGGTTACAAGCAGCCAGGCATAAAAAAACAGCCCTTCAAACGGTGTAATGATGGGCAGTCTGTCATACTGAAGGGCCCGTATAATAAAAAACACCGTCTGAAGCACCCATACAATAGAAAGCAACCAGAAGGCGGTCCGGTTCACCTTCCGGTTATTCTGAAGAAAATCAATAAAATATCCAAACACACTCAGACTGTAAAGCACAATCGTTAAAGCATAAATGATCCCGGCAGAAGCAACCATCTGTGACAACTCCTCTCCTTAGGAGTGGAAGCTGATATCCTGAGCATAGGCATAAGGGGAAGTCCGGCGTTTTTTACGGCGCCCCCATTCCTGTTCTGCTTCTTCCACTTTCATCTGCTCTTCTTCGGCCTGCCTGGCAGCCTCCACTTCTTCATCCAGGCCGAATATTTCCGTGAAAAGCGCAAGGGACTCTTCCGCGTCCGGCTCACCGGCCATTTCTTTGGCCCTTGTGATTGGATCCCGGAGCATCTGATTCACAATGCTTTTCGTATGCTTACGCAGTACCTTTTTGTCCCGTTCCGAGAGATCCGGGAGTTTGCGCTCCAGACTGTCCATCGTCTCAGACTGGATCGACAGAGCTTTCGTCCGCAGCGCGGAAATGACAGGTACCACCCCAAGAGTGTGCACCCATTCCTTAAAGGAGGCAAGCTCTTCCTGAATACCCGCTTCGATCTTCTCTGCTTCTGCTTTTCGTTCTTCCATGTTCGCTGCGACAATGCCCTGCAGGTCGTCAATATCATAAAGGAAGATATTATCAAGCTTCTCCAGAGCAGGATCAAAATCGCGGGGCACGGCGATGTCCACCATAAACAAAGGACGGCCGCGGCGCTGTTTCAGAACATTTTCCATCCATGTTTTGTCCATGACATATCCGCTGGACCCTGTGGAAGAGATCACAATATCACCTTTTTCCATGTAACGGCGCAGTTCGTCCATGCTTCCAGCTGTACCAAAGAACCGTTCTGCCAGTTCTGCGGCCTTGGCATAAGTTCGGTTCAGCACGGTCACTTCAGCCGCTCCGCCTTCATAAAGGTGCTTAGCCGTAAGCTCGCTCATTTCTCCGGCACCAAGGACAACCACATGCTTGTCCTTAAAATCGCCGAGAATTTTCTTTCCGAGCTCGACTGCTGCATAGCTGACCGAAACAGCATTGTCGTTTATCTCTGTGTCATGGTGGGCTTTTTTTGCAAACGTAATGGCCTGCCGGAACAGTTCATTCAGCACCGTACCGGTCGCTTCTTCATTCTGCGCATGAAAAAAGCTGTCTTTCACCTGTCCCAGAATCTGCGTCTCTCCGAGAACCATAGAGTCCAGTCCTGCCGTCACCCGGAACAAATGCTGGATCGCCGTATCATTCTCCCGGATATTTAAATGAGCCCCGAATTCATCGATGGGAAGGCCGAACCATTCATATAAAAATTTCTTTATAAAGTGGCGCCCGGTATGCAGCTGATCGGCGACCGCATAGATTTCTGTGCGGTTACAGGTGGAGACAATCGTGCATTCGAGAATGCTTTTCATGTTCCGCAGCTGATGAAGCGCATCCGGCAGTGATTCCTCCTGAAACGCCAGCTGTTCTCTAATTTCGACAGGGGTCGTTTTATAATCAAAGCCGGCAACGATAATATGCATGTTTTCTTCACCCCGTGTTTGCAGCAATATCCTTTTATTAATTCATCGACATTATTTTTATTATACTCGAAATAATTCTACTTTATTGTATCATGTGTGTAAAATGCATGAATCAAAAAATGTGAACAGTTCCTGACTTTCATTCCTGCCGAAGGTTATTATGGCAGTGCCTTAGAATCAATCGGCTTCCACCTTTGTCCTAGTATGACTTTATGATATCATAAACATTCGACATGATTCTAATGTTCTGATGGAGGAATGTATGAAAAAGCAAAGTCTTTTTTACGGCATCATCGTCAGCGGACTCGCGCTGATGCTCATTCTCGAAAACTGGCAGATTTCCACCGCCGGAATATGGACCATCTGGCCGGCTCTGCTGCTTCTTTCGGGCTGTGCCTTTCTGATGGAAAGCCTCAGCGCCCGTATCCCTCTTTCTTTTCTGCCGGGGGTGCTGCTGTTGTTATTCGGAGGCCACTTTTATCTTCTTCGTTTCGTCGAAACCTGGCCCGACCATATCGGCATGTACCTTTTATATTTCGGCGCAGCTTTTCTTGTTGATTTTTTAAAAACGAGAAACACCGGCTGGTTCACAGGAATTCTTCTTTCCCTGCTCGGCGCCGGCTATCTTTACAGTACCGGGCTGAGGCAGATGACCGGAGAACGTCCGACCTTCTTTATTGAAACCTTCGGCCCGTTTCTATTGCTGGGCTTCGGGCTCTACCTGGTCTTTATACGCCGTTAAGTTCTTCCTGTCATGGCCTGGATGGCTTTCCAGGCGTCCTCTTTGCCCTGTCCGGTTTCTGCTGAAAAAAGAACCGTGGTGTCTGTTTTTTCCATGCCGAGGATCTCTTTAATCTGTTTGACGTGTTTCGGCCGTTTGTTTTTAGATACTTTATCTGCTTTCGTAGCAATCACCACAACAGGCAGGTCAAACTGTTTAAGGTACGCATACATCTGCACATCATTTGCACTTGGTTCATGCCGTGAGTCGACAATCATCGCCACCCCGCAAAGCTGGTCCCGGGCGGAAAAATAGGTTTCCATCATTTTCCCCCATGCCGCCCGCTCTGCTTTGGAAACTTTAGCGTAACCGTAGCCGGGCACGTCCACAAAAATCATCTGTCCTTCAATATCATAAAAATTCAGTGTCTGTGTTTTCCCGGGCTTTCCTGATGTCCGCGCCAGATTTTTGCGTGTCACAAGCGTGTTGATGAATGCTGATTTCCCAACGTTGGAGCGGCCTGCCAGAGCAATCTCCGGCAGGCCGGTTTTTGGATATTGATCCTGCCTGACAGCACTTATCAGCAGCTCCGCTTCATTAACTTTCATTTTCCTCCCCCAATGCGTGTGCTAATACTTCATCCAGATGAGAAACCGTAATAAAGGTAAGGCCTTTTCTTACACTTTCCGGTACATCCTCTATATCTTTTTTGTTTTCTTCCGGAATAATAATCGTTTCGAGTCCGGCGCGGTGGGCGCTCATCGCTTTTTCCTTGAGGCCGCCGATCGGCAGCACCCGTCCTCTCAGGGTGATCTCTCCGGTCATTCCGACTTCTTTTTTTACTACTCTTTTCGTTAACGCCGAGATAAGGGCGGTAGCCATTGTAATCCCGGCTGACGGACCGTCTTTCGGCGTTGCACCGGCGGGCACATGAATATGAATATCATATTTTTCATGGAAATCCGCGTCAATCTTCAGTTCTTCGGAGCGGGACCGGATATAGCTGAACGCTGCCTGGGCCGATTCTTTCATCACATCGCCGAGTTTACCGGTCAGGGTAAGCTCTCCTTTTCCCTGGGCCAGCGATACTTCAATGGAAAGGGTGTTCCCTCCCGCTGTCGTATAGGCGAGTCCGGTGGCTGCGCCGACCTGATCATTTTCTTCCGCTTTGCCGTAACGGTATTTCGGCTGACCGAGCATTTCTTCCACCGTGTTCACCGTCACAATCACCCGCTTGCGCTCTCCGGAAATGATGCGTTTTACCGCTTTGCGGCAGACATTTGCAATTTCACGTTCAAGACCGCGAACCCCGGCTTCCCTGGTGTAATACCGGATCACTTTCAACAGGGCATCTTCCTTGAACTGGATTTTTCCCTTTGTCAGTCCATGCTCCGATGTCTGCTTAGGAAGCAGATGATTTTTGGCAATGCCGAGCTTCTCCACTTCCGTATACCCGGCAATAGAGATGAACTCCATTCTATCCAGGAGCGGCTCCGGTATCATGGACACATTATTGGCTGTCGTAATAAACATGACTTTGGATAAATCATACGGTTCTTCAATAAAATGGTCGCTGAACGAATTGTTCTGTTCCGGGTCCAGTACTTCCAGCATTGCCGCAGAAGGATCTCCGCGGAAATCACTGGCCATTTTATCGATCTCATCAAGCAGAAAGACAGGGTTGGTTGATCCGGCCTTTTTCATCCCCTGAATAATCCGTCCCGGCATAGCACCTACATACGTGCGCCGGTGGCCGCGGATTTCGGCTTCATCGCGTACACCTCCAAGGGAAATACGGACAAAATTTCTTTCCAATGCCCGGGCGACAGAACGTGCCAGCGAGGTTTTACCGACTCCCGGAGGACCGGTTATGCAAAGAATCGGACCTTTCAGGGACTGCGTCATTTCCTGCACCGCCAGATATTCAAGCACCCGTTCTTTTACCTGGTCAAGACCGTGGTGGTCTTCATCGAGTATCTCCTGGGCATGATTGATATCCAGCCGGTCTTCCGTCTCTTCTGTCCAGGGAATGGAAGTGAGCCACTCGATATAGTTCCGGATCACCGAACTCTCTGCAGAGGAAGAAGGCATTTTTTCATAGCGCTCGAGTTCTTTATAGGCCTTCTCTTCTACATTCTCCGGCATTTCCGCCTGCTCGATTTTTCCTTTGAGCTCTTCGACTTCTCCGGTCTTTCCTTCTTTATCACCGAGTTCTTTCTGGATGGCTTTCATCTGTTCCCGGAGATAATATTCTTTCTGGGTTTTTTCCATGGATTTTTTTACACGCTGCCCGATTTTTTTCTCGAGGCCGAGCACCTCTTTCTCATTGTTCAGCGTTTCCAGAATTTTCATCAAACGGTCGCGTACCGGAACCGTTTCAAGAAGCTTCTGTTTCTCCGCGATTTTAAGAGGGAGATGGGAAGAAACGACATCTGCAAGCCGTCCCGGTTCTGCAATATCCTGGACCGACTGCAGTGTTTCATTTGATACTTTTTTGGATATCGACACGTACTGCTCAAACTGCTCGATAACATTGCGCATGAGGGCAAGTTCTTCTGAATCATGTATGTTCTCCCCGGTCTCCAGCTGCTTCATTTCCACTTCAAAATAATCTTCCCGTTCGAGAAACCGGCTGATCTCGGCACGGCCGAGCCCTTCCACCAGGACACGTATCGTGCCGTTTGGAAGCTTCAGCATCTGTTTCACTTTTGCGTGTGTACCGATATGATACATATCCTCTTCGGTCGGCTCATCAATGGATAAATCAATCTGGCTGGTTAATAAGATTTCGCTGTCATCGACCATTGCCTGTTCAAGAGCCTGCACCGATTTTTCGCGGCCGACATCCAGATGCAGCACCATTGTCGGAAATACGAGAAGTCCCCGCAGCGGGAGGAGCGGAATGTTTCGTGTTTCTTGTTCCACCGGCATTACCTCCATTTTCTAATCATTTCACTGCCATCACTGTAGATATGTAAGAAAAGCGCAAGCGCCCCGAATAACGGAAATTCGGCCAAGGGCGCCACGTCCTGTGGCAACGCCGAACTGACCTGCGTCCTGCGGGCCCGCGACAAGTTCTGCGACGCACAGGAGGTGCCCTGGAGCTGGATCTCAAAAACGCCAGCATTATATACTTTCTTACCTGTAAAAAGAAAAGCAGCAGGAAAAACGACTTGTGTCATTCCTTTTAAAAAAGACCCGCTTTCCTGTCCAATCTGCCAAGCGGGTCTGCTTCTCTATAAAACGCCGCACCATCGTGCGTCCCAATTTTCTACTTCATGATGGTTTCATTCTATCCTATTTTTCTGTCGTTTGTCTAATACCTGGCTCTTTGGTTCCGGTCAGCGGTAGAGAAATGTCGGTGAGCGGAATGTGCGTTTCTTTCTCTTCCTCTGATACACTGAGCGCTTTCTTCAGGAGATCTTCCACCCGTGCCACCGGCAGTACCGTGCCATGACTGCGCCGGTGAAACGAAGGGCGGTCGTTTTCCAGCGGTATGAAAACAACTGCTGCGCCTGCCTTAAAAGCCGCTTCCACTTTTTCCGGAACGCCTCCTACCGGCAATATATCCCCACGCACCCCAATCTCGCCGGTAACTGCCGCCTGCGGCTTTATCTTCACCTGTTTCACCGCTGAATAGACCGCCAGCAGAACAGCCGCGCCCGCTGAAGGTCCATCAACCGGAATACCTCCGGGGAAATTGACATGAATGTCGTACTCTTTCACCGGAAGATGCATGGTCTGGAGCACAGTCACGACATTCTCGACGGAACTTTTCGCCAGGCTCTTCCGGCGTGCGGAATACACCGGAGTCCCGTGCTTTTCCTCTTCCACGACTCCTGTTACGGTTACATTTCCCGGAGCGTTCCTTTTTTTCACCGCTGCTTCAATATCAAGAACCATGCCAGCACCAGCTGCCGAAACGGCCAGACCATTCACACGGCCGACTGAACCGAAGTCCCGGATGCTCCGGCCCGGCTTCGGTTCCAGTCGTCCGGCCTGAACCACCCACTCCATATCTTCTTTCTGGAGTATCGTACGGTTATCTTCCTGGGCCGCCCCTGCGGCAATCTGAACGATATGGACGGCTTCACGCCCGTTGCCGGCATAGCGCGAGGTCACAGCGGCCGCTTCTTTTGTAAGCTCCACGCGGCTTTTTTCTGCGGCATGATACGCGATATCCCGTATTTCGACATCATCGAGCGGCCGGAAGTAAATTTCCATGCAACGCGAACGCAGTGCTGCCGGCAGATCCTGCGGCTGCCGCGTCGTTGCCCCTACAAGGCGGAAGTCGGCAGGCAGGCCGTTTTTAAAAATATCGTGAACAAACGGCGGAATATCCGGATTGGTTTCACTGTAATAGGCACTTTCCAAATAAACGTTCCGATCCTCCAGCACCTTCAACAGTTTATTCAGCTGGATGGTATGCAGTTCACCGATTTCGTCAATAAAAAGCATTCCGCCGTGGGCTTTTGTCACCGCGCCTTGTTTAGGCTGTGGGACACCAGCCTGGCCCATTGCGCCTGCTCCCTGATAAATCGGATCATGTACCGAACCGATCAGAGGGTCGGCGATACCACGTTCATCAAAGCGGGACGTTGCCCCATCAATTTCTACAAAAGCCGCATCCTTCTGAAAAGGGGAAGAAGGATTGCGTTTGGCAGTTTCCAGCACGAGTCTGGCCGCCGCTGTTTTTCCAATACCCGGCGGGCCGTAAAGCAGCACATGCTGGGGGTTTTCCCCGCAGAGCGCAGCCTTCAAAGCCTTGATTCCTTCTTCCTGGCCGATGACTTCCTTTAATTTCACCGGACGGACTTTTTCTGCCAGCGGCTGGGTCAATGAAACCGAACGCATACGGCTGAGCTGCTCAATTTCTTTTTTGGAATCTCGTTGTACAGCGTTTTTTCCCGCATGCTGCTGCCGGAGAAGATTCCAGAAATAAAGTCCAACAATAACACCGAAAATCATTTGAACGATGAGTACCACCATCATCAGATTCATATAAGAAGCCTCCTTGACGTCTTCCCTGTGTTAGTATGCCGCCGTCCCCATATAAACATGCAGACCGGGGCTCTCTTTTCAGGGCATTCGCGAAACAGGAGGTTTCTCCGGCGGTACATTGTATCCGTTGAAATCCGAGCTTCGGAGCCGGTATAAAAACGTCCAGCCGCTCTTGGCTGGACGTTTATTTCACCTTATCAGGCGCTTTCTTTTGGTTCTTTTTTATCGAGATAAACCTCTTTGCCGTCCTGGGTCTTCAGTATAGGAGAAGCGTCATCGGTCACAGCTTCTGCCGTAATGGTGCAGGAGGCAATGTCCTCTTTGTTCGGAAGGTCATACATGATATCGAGCATGATCCCTTCTATAATGGAACGAAGTCCACGGGCTCCTGTTTTGCGTTCAATTGCTTCCCGTGAAATTTCACGGAGGGCTTCATCAGTGAATTCCAGTTCCACCTCATCCATTTCCAGCAGCTTCTGGTACTGCTTGACGAGCGCATTCTTCGGCTGTGTCAGAATCTCGACCAGAGCGTCTTCATCCAGTTCGGAGAGGCTGGAGATCACCGGAAGGCGACCGATGAATTCCGGAATCAAACCGTAACGGAGAAGATCTTCCGGAAGGATGCGGCTCATATATTCTTCTTTGTCCATTTCGGCTTTTTCCGATTCCGAACCGAAACCAATAACCTGCTTGCCGAGACGCTGCTGCACAATCTGGTCAATACCGTCAAACGCACCGCCGCAGATGAACAGAACGTTGGTTGTATCGATCTGGATAAACTCCTGATGAGGATGCTTGCGTCCGCCCTGTGGAGGGACACTTGCCGTTGTGCCTTCGAGAATTTTCAGCAGGGCCTGCTGTACGCCTTCCCCGGAAACATCTCTTGTAATCGATGGGTTTTCCGACTTGCGGGCGACTTTATCAATCTCATCGATATAAATGATCCCTTTTTCGGCTTTTTCCACATCATAATCGGCTGCCTGGAGAAGCTTCAACAGAATATTTTCAACGTCTTCGCCCACATACCCGGCTTCGGTCAGCGATGTGGCGTCCGCCATGGCAAACGGAACGTTCAGAATCCTTGCCAGGGTTTGGGCCATTAAGGTTTTCCCGCTCCCGGTCGGTCCAATGAGACAGATGTTACTTTTGGCAAGCTCAACCTCATCCTGCTGTTTCGCCGCTGCTGAATTCACCCGCTTGTAATGGTTATACACCGCAACCGCCAGAGAGCGTTTCGCCTTTTCCTGTCCGATGACGTAATCATCAAGGATTTCATTGATTTCGTTGGGTTTAGGAAGTTCTTCAAACTCCACGTCTTCTTCCGTCCCGAGTTCTTCTTCTACAATCTCCGTACACAGCTCGATGCATTCATCACATATATAAACGCCGGGTCCAGCGACTAATTTTCTTACCTGGTCCTGTGTTTTCCCGCAGAAAGAACATTTCAGCTGTCCCTTCTCTTCATTAAACTTAAACATTTCTTTCACCCCTTACTTAGATATTGTACACGAACTTCTGCGTTTCAGTACAATCATTTGAATGTCTGCAATGTTATACCGAACATGGCTTTTCGAGTACATATTGGCCATAGTATATGATCATCTTCCGCATTGTATCATACAATGAGGTGCCACTTGAAACAATACGGATATAAAAACCGGACCGCATCCAACCGCTGACGGCAGGTCTGCTATATGTAGAACAGCTCCTTTTATCATAGACGTTTCCCTATGCTTATTCAACAAAAGGGGAGACAATTCCTTCTTTTTTCGCAGAAAAGAAGGAATTTGTGTCTTTCACCACCTGTTCTTCCCCGGATTCTAATTTCTGTAAAAAACCCTAAAAGCTTGGATAAGCTTTTAGGGTTATGCTTTCTTTACTCCGTTTCTTCGGCCTCGTCTTCATTTTCTTCGGATTTCGGGACCGTTTTACTGTTTTCCACGAGGAAGTCAATGGCCTTCTGAATGCGGAGGTCATCTTTCAGAGCATCTGTGCCTCCCTGCATAGCGAGAAGCTGGCGGATTTCTTCTTTGTCCCTTTGATACGTTTCAGCCATTTTGTCCAGCTCTTTTTCCACGTCGTCTTCATCTGCTTCGAGGTTTTCCGCTTCGGCTACCGCTTCCAGGGTGAGGTTCATTTTCACCCGTTTTTCCGCTTCACCTTTGAACTGCTCTTTCATGCCTTCTTCGTCCGTACCGGCAATCTGGTAATACATATCCAGAGACATGCCTTGAGCCTGCAGCCGCTGATCGAATTCCTGCATCATGCGGTCCGATTCCGAGGAAATCATCGCTTCCGGAATTTCCACGGAAGCATTTTCGGCTGCTTTTTCGACAACAGTGTCGCGCTCATGATGTTCTTTCTCATGTTCCTTATCATGCTGCAGCTTGTCTTCCTGTTTTTTCTTCAGTTCTTCGAACGTTTCTACATCTTCATCTACATCTTTGGCAAATTCGTCATCCAGTTCAGGAAGTTCTTTGCGCTTAATGTCATGAAGTTTCACGGAAAACACGGCTTCTTTTCCGGCAAGATCTTCGGATTGATACTCTTCCGGAAATGTGATGGTAATATCTTTTTCTTCGCCGGGAGTCATACCGGTAAGCTGTTCTTCGAATCCAGGAATGAACTGACCGGAGCCGATTTCCAGCGAATAATTCTCTGCTTCACCGCCTTCAAAAGCTTCCCCGTCGACAAATCCTTTGAAGTCCATGACAACTGTATCGCCTTCCTGTACTTCACCGTCTTCTACAACAACAAGCTCAGCCTGCTGTTCCTGCTGTTTTTCGAGTTCTGCCTGAACATCTTCCTCGGAAACGGAAGTATCAAATTCTTCCACTTCCAGTCCTTTGTACTGTCCAAGCTCCACTTCCGGCTTTACAGTGACGGTAGCTTTAAATACAAGGTTTTTCCCTTTTTCGATTTCTTCAATATCAATTTCCGGCTGATCCACCGGTTCAATCTCGGTCTGCTGAACAGCTTCAGAATAAGCCTGTGGAAGAACAATATCAACCGCATCCTGATACAGGGATTCGACACCAAAGCGCTGTTCAAACAGCTTGCGCGGTACTTTCCCTTTACGGAATCCAGGTACGTTCACCTGGTTTCTGACTTTTTGGAACGCCTGGTCCAGAGCATCATCAAATCTTTCCGAATCCACTTCGACCGTCAGTACGCCCTGGTTCCCTTCTAGTTTTTCCCAATTGGCATTCTCGGCACTCATTTATCTTTCCCTCCAAGTTTCATAGGTTATATCCGTATTCACAACCTCCTTATTATAACATATCAAACATTCATTTCAATGAAAAAAAGCATAAGAAAGCCTGAAAGAACACGGATTTCGATTACATATGTGAGATGTTGGTTTTTAATGTATCATATTCGCGTTTGACATCACAAAAAGTTTCTTCTGAAATGGAATACAGCGCACAGATTGGAGCCAATTCCACTGCCCTGCCTGTTTGTTCCGCCGCTTCAGCGTGGACAGCGGCAGCCAGTGCATCACACGGCATGGACAGGGGAAAGGGATAATAATAAAGGATAATCTCCTTCAGCCTCTCCAGACAATGCTGAAGCAGCACCGGTTCTTCATGGGCAAGAGCCTTATCAAGACATGAGGCGGTTTTTATGTAGGAAGAACTTTCTTCCATCGATGGAAGGGAATCCGGCGTGAACGTTCCTGTGCACCCAAGTTTCGTTATTCTGATTTCCCCATCCATATGAACATCCTTCAGCAGAAAAAGGAGCATGCTTTTTAAAAGAGGAGAGACTTCCGAGTCGGTAAGAAGCGTTTGCGCAGCCGGCTGGATCGAAGCTTTGGGATAAGCTTTCATCTCCTGCAGAATGGCTGCCTTATGTTCACCGCCGGCTGACTTTAATTCTGAGACCCAGTCCCGTTCCGGTTGTTCTTCTATCTCCGGTTCTACCGCTGTTTCCGCCATGGTACGTGACAATTCAAGCAGTTCAAACAACTGTTCCGCCATTTTTGCCGGAAAACGGTGTTCTTCCTGTACTCCTTCAAGGACGGTTACGACTTTATGATATTCGCCTTTTTGTGCCAGTAGCGAAACATATACCTGCAGCACTTCAAAATAGTTCTCATCGTCCCCATCCATCATGTTTTCCGCCAGACTGATTCCTTCATTTAATTGTCCGGTTTCCGCCAACCCAAGCAGCAGTCCGTAAGAGGCTTCTTCGTGCCGGGAATCATGCTGAAGCGCTTCGGAAAAAAGAGATACTGCTTTTTCTTTACTGCCGTTTCTGAGCTCTTCCAGACCTTCTTTAGACAGCCGGTCTGCCGACCCTGGAAATGAAATAATATTGTGTTCCGGATCTTGTTTATCCGTCATGTGTCTCTCCTCCTTATGCGTTCATAACATGGGATTGGGGCAAGCATGGAAAAAAGGCAGCCTTCATTGAGGCTGCCTTCCAGTTTTACACATTCATGCTTTTCTCAAACTGGTTGATCTTCTCTTCATGCTGCAGCGTAATGCTGATCTCATCCCAGCCGTTGATGAGCATTTCCTTGTAATATCCATCGATATCAAACGTTTCTTCAAAGCCCTGCTCGTCGGTGATCTTCTGATTTGGAAGATCTACCATAACTTCATATTTCTGATTTTTGCCCTTTTCCATTAAACGGTATACGTTTTCTTCATCTAGACGGATGGGCAGAATTCCGTTTTTGAAACAGTTATTATAGAAAATATCGGCGAAGCTCGGGGCAATGATAACCCGGAATCCATAGTCCTGGAGTGCCCAAGGGGCATGCTCTCGGGAAGAACCGCTGCCGAAGTTATGGTCAGCAATCAAAATCGTTGCTCCATCTGCCTGCGGCTGGTTCAATTCAAAATCCGGATTGTCGCTGCCGTCTTCCAGAAAGCGCCAGTCAAAAAACAGAAACTGACCAAATCCTGTGCGCTCCACACGTTTCAAAAACTGTTTCGGGATGATCTGGTCGGTGTCCACATTAACACGTGGAAGAACCGCGGTATTCCCGGTGTGTGTCACGATTGGTTCCATTTTTTCCACCCTCTTTTCTGATTATTAATTTGTTACGGCTTCATCCAGATACCGGATATCCACGAATCTTCCTGCAATCGCAGCGGCTGCTGCCATCGCCGGGCTGACCAGGTGGGTCCTTGCTCCTTTACCCTGTCGGCCTTCAAAGTTTCGGTTGGAGGTCGATGCACAACGTTCGCCTTCCGGCACAAAATCCGGATTCATACTAAGACACATGCTGCAACCGGACTGTCTCCAGTCAAAGCCGGCATCTTTGAAGATCTTATCGAGTCCTTCTTCTTCGGCCTGCATTTTCACCTGCTGCGAGCCGGGAACGACCATGGCGCGCACACCATCGGCCACTTTGCGGCCTTCTGCGATTTTAGCCGCTGCACGGAGGTCACTGATCCGGGCATTCGTGCAGGAACCAAGGAACACATGCTGAATGTGGATGTCTGTCATTTTTGTGCCGGGCTCCAGATCCATATATTCGAGGGACTGTTCGATGGCTTTTCGCTCTGCAGTGTTTTTGGCGTCATCCGGGGAAGGTACATGACCGTGAATGCCGACACCCTGGGACGGGTTGGTGCCCCATGTTACCATCGGTTCAATTTCATCCGTGTCGATTTCAACGACGGCATCATATACGGCGTCTTCATCGGTTGCGAGAGCTTTCCATTCCTGTACTTTTTTCTCATACTCTTCGCCTTCCGGTACATGGCGGCGTCCTTCCAAATAATCAAAGGTTACCTGGTCCGGGCTGATCAGACCGGCACGCGCCCCAGCCTCAATGGACATGTTACAGATAGTCATCCGTTCTTCCATTGTCAGACCCCGGATAGCTTCTCCGGTGTATTCCAGCACATACCCGGTACCAAAATCGACGCCATGTTTAGCAATGACAGCAAGGATAATGTCTTTTGCTGTTGCACCTGGATTCAGGCGGCCATTCACACGTACTTCCATCGTTTTCGGCGGCGCCTGCCACAATGTCTGGGTTGCCAGTGTGTGCTCCACTTCACTCGTTCCGATACCAAACGCAAGGGCGCCAAATGCCCCGTGGGTTGACGTATGGCTGTCTCCGCAGACAATGATTTTACCTGGCTGCGTGAGACCCAGTTCCGGACCGATGATGTGTACAATTCCATTGTTCGGACTGTTCAGGTCGGCAACCTCCACTCCGAATTCTTCACAGTTCTGTGACAAAGTCTCCATCTGCTTTTTCGAAATGGCATCCGTAATGGACGATCTGTTTTCGGTCGGAACATTGTGGTCCATCGTCGCAAATGTCAGATCAGGGCGGCGTACTTTCCGGCCGGCAAGACGAAGTCCTTCAAACGCCTGTGGTGAAGTGACTTCATGCACCATCTGCAGGTCCACATACATTAAATCCGGTTTGCCCTCTTCGGAATGGACCTTATGATTCTCCCAAATTTTTTCTATTATTGTTTTTGGTTTCATTCCGCTTCCCTCACTTATCCCCCGGTTTCCCGGTTATTTTTTCAGTGCTTCCAATACTTTATCAGTCATGTCGTCTGTCGACAGAATGGTTTCTCCCTGTTTTGCAATATCACCGGTACGGTGGCCAGCGCTTAGAACGTCGGAAACAGCCTGATCCAGCGCATCTGCTTCGTCAATCAAGCCGAAGGAATACTTCAGCATCATGGCTGCCGAGGAAATCATCGCAAGCGGATTTGCTTTATTCTGCCCTTCAATGTCCGGTGCGGATCCGTGAACCGGTTCGTACAGTCCCGGCGCCTGTTCACCGATACTTGCGGACGGAAGCATGCCCAGTGAACCGGTGAGCATTGAAGCGGCATCACTAAGAATATCACCGAACATATTTCCGGTTACCATGACATCAAACTGTTTCGGATCACGGATAATCTGCATGGCTGCATTATCCACCAGCATATGCTCCAGTTCAACCTCCGGATAATCCGCTTTGATTTCTTCCACCGTTTCACGCCAGAGACGGCTGGATTCCAGTACGTTCGCTTTATCAACAGAAGTGAGTTTGCTGCGGCGGAGTTTCGCCATTTCAAAACCCTGCCGGACAATTCTTGCAATCTCGGATTTCTTGTAAATCATCGTATCAAGAGCCGCTTCTTCCCCGTCAACCTGGCGGCGTTCCTGCGGTTTACCAAAATAAATACCGCCCGTTAATTCACGCAGGATCATCAGATCCACGTTGTCGACCACTTCTTTTTTCAGACTGGATGAATCTGTTAAACTTTCATGGCCGGTGACTGGACGAAGATTGGCAAACAACTGCAAAGCCTTACGGATCCCGAGGAGCCCCTGCTCCGGACGCAGTCCGGAAGGGTGATTATCCCATTTCGGACCGCCTACCGCCCCGAGCAGTACACCATCACTGTTTTTACAGGTGTCGACTGTTTCCTGCGGAAGCGGGTCTTCATGTTTATCGATGGCGGATCCGCCGATATCAGCATATTGATAGTCAAATTCATGGCCGTACAGCGCTGCGACCTTATTCAGTACAACGGTGGTTGCCTTCACTACTTCCAGGCCGATTCCATCTCCCGGAAGAATGGTTATCGTTTTCTTCATTCTCTTCTCTCCTTACGGCTTTCTCTATGGACAGCGTTATACATTTACTTTTTCTGCCTGATGATGGCGGCCGCTGTGTTGGTTGAGGGCACGATTAATCGCATTAATATAGGCTTTAGCGGAAGCTTCCAGCACATCGTTTGCTGTTCCGCGTCCGGACACTTCTTCCCCCTTATATTCAATCTGGACGTATACCTCCGCCAGCGCATCCCGGCCTCCGGTAATCGATTGAATACGGTAGTCCTTCAGTTCTGCTTTGCCGCCGATGATCCGCTCAATCGTCTGATACACGGCCTCTACACTGCCGGATCCGGTGCCGGCTTCCTGTACGGTTTCACCGTCCGGGTCTTTCAGCGTCACGGTAGCAGTCGGAATATTGGTGGTTCCGTAATTCACCTGCAGCGTCTCCACTTCGTAATAGCTTACCGCTTCCCCGGCTTTTTCCTCGGACATCAAAGCAAAAATATCTTCATCTGTAATTTCATTCTTCTTATCCGCCAGTGCTTTGAATTCCTCGAATACTTTTTTCAGTTCATCGTCGGATGCCTGATATCCGAGAGATTCGATTTTCTCCTTGAAAGCGTGAAGCCCCGAAAGCTTGCCGAGGACCATACGGTTAGAGTTGACCCCGACCAGATCCGGCGTAATAATCTCATAGGTGGAACTGTTTTTGAGCACACCATCCTGATGGATGCCGGATTCATGGGCAAAAGCATTTTCACCGACGACTGCCTTATTGTTCGGAACCACCATGCCTGACAGTTTACTGATCATGGTGCTCGTACGCTTGATTTCATTCAGGGTCAGACCGGTTTCTGCTTTATAAAAGTCATTTCGGATTTTCAGGGCCACGGCCACTTCTTCCAGCGAAGCATTCCCGGCGCGCTCGCCGATACCATTAATGGTGCCTTCGACCTGTCCTGCCCCGGCTTCCACGGCAGCCAGGGAATTGGCTGTTGCCATGCCGAGATCATCATGACAGTGTGTGGATAGTACCGCCTTATCTACATTGGGAACGTTCTCCTTAATGTGACGGAAGAGATGGCGGATTTCATCCTGGGTTACATATCCGACTGTGTCGGGAAGGTTGATGACTTCCGCGCCGGCGTCGATTACTCTTTCAATGATTTTAACAAGAAAATCGAGATCGGACCGGCAGGCGTCTTCGGCGGACCACTGCACACGCGGAAATTTCTTTTTCGCGTATTTCACAGCATCGACGGAGCTTTCAATCACCTGCTCAGGTGTCATACGGAGCTTATGCTCCATATGGATGGGCGATGTAGCGATAAAAATGTGCAGCCGCGGCTCTTCTCCGCCTTTCAGCGCTTCCCACGCCGCGTCAATATCTTTTTGAACGGTGCGGGAAAGGCCGGTGATGGAACTGCCCTTTATTGTGTCGGCGATGTTTTTCACCGATTCAAAAGAACCATTTGAAGATGCCGGGAAGCCCGCCTCGATGATATCCACACCAAGGCGCTCCAGCTGCGCGGCAATCTGCATTTTTTCATCAAAATTAAAGTTTACACCAGGTGACTGTTCCCCGTCCCGGAGCGTCGTATCAAAGACGTTGATTTTCCGCACGGTCCAACACTCCTTTCTATTTTTTGCCGACAAACGGCATCATTTCACGCAGTTCGCGGCCGACCTGTTCGATCTGATGTCTGTTCTCACGTGCATTGGTCGCGTTAAATTCCGGACGGTTCGCCTGGTTCTCAAGGATCCAGCCTTTCGCAAAGCGTCCGCTCTGAATATCATCGAGAATAGCGCGCATGGCTTCTCTTGTCTCTTCCGTTACAATCCGTGGACCTGCCTGAAAGTCTCCCCACTGCGCTGTGTCGGAGATGGAGTGACGCATGCCTTCCAGTCCGCCTTCATACATAAGATCCACAATCAGTTTCATTTCATGGAGACATTCAAAGTAGGCCACTTCCGGTTGATATCCTGCTTCCACCAATGTTTCGAATCCGGCTTTAACGAGAGCGGATGTACCTCCACAGAGAACAGCCTGCTCACCGAATAGATCCGTTTCGGTTTCTTCCTGGAATGTTGTTTCCATGACACCGGCGCGTCCTGCTCCGATCTGTTTGGCATACGCGAGTGCAATGTCTTTCGCGGTGCCGGTTGCATCCTGATAGACCGCAATAAGAGACGGGACGCCCGCACCGTCTTCATAAACACGGCGGACAATGTGTCCCGGACCTTTCGGTGCAATCATGAAGACATCAATATCTTCCGGCGGAATTACCTGGTTAAAGTGGATGTTAAAGCCGTGTGCAAACGCAATGGCTTTACCCGGTTTAAGTTGCGGCTTGATTTCATTTTCATACGTTCCCGGCTGGTGTTCATCCGGAAGAAGAATCATAATAACGTCCGCTTTTTGGGTGGCTTCGCTTACGGTATACACCTCAAAGCCGTCTTCTTCGGCTTTCGTCCACGATTTCCCTTTTCTCAAACCGATAATAACGTGGACTCCGCTTTCCCTCATGTTTTTTGCGTGAGCGTGACCCTGCGAGCCGTATCCGACAACCGCCACTGTTTTCTCCTGTAGAATTCCTTCGTTAATATCCCCGTTATATAGTGCTTTTGCCATGATTCATACCTCTCCTTTTTCTGTAATAAGTAGTTGATTAATTCAAAATGGAATATTTAGGGGTTTCAAAATCACTCTTGGTAGCGCCGCGTTTAAAAGCAGTGATGCCGGTACGGGCAAGTTCCTTAATGCCGTAAGGCTTCAACAGGTCAATCAACGCTTCTACTTTCTGCTGATCCCCGGTGACCTGGAGCGTGATACTTTCGCGTCCGACGTCCACGACGGAGGCGCGGAATGGTTCAGCAAGGGCGGATATTTCTCCTCGATGCTGCGGAGCGGCCACCACTTTGATAAGCGCCAGTTCCCTCGCAATAATCGAATCATCGGTAATATCCCGCACTTTCAGAACATCGACCTGTTTGTTCAACTGTTTAATCACCTGGTCGAGTCCGCGCTGATTATCCACATTCACAACAAACGTCATACGGGAAACCGCCGGATTTTCCGTCATACCGACCGTTATGCTGTCAATGTTGAACTGCCGGCGGGCAAAAAGTCCGGTAATCCGGTTCATCACGCCGGAATTGTTGTTCACTGTTGCAATGATGGTTCGTTTCACGGTTTGATTCCCTCCATTTCATGATGACCTTTTCCGGGCGCGATCATCGGGTACACATTTTCATCTTTTTCGACCCGGCAGTCCATCAGAACCGGTCCTTCGTAATCAAGCGCTTCACGCAGGGCATCCTGCATATCATCCGGGTTCTCGATTTTCCATCCTTTAATGTTGTAGGCTTCGGCCATCTTTACAAAATCGGGCTGGATCGGAAAGATCGAATTGGAGTATCGCTCGTCATAAAACAGTTCCTGCCACTGGCGGACCATACCGAGTGATGCATTGTTGACAAGGATAATCTTTACCGGCAGGTTCAGTTCCTGAAGAATCGACATTTCCTGTGCGGTCATCTGGAACCCGGCATCTCCGAGCACCGCCACTACCTGCCGGTCCGGCGCGGCGAACTGGGCGCCGATCGCAGATGGAAATCCAAAACCCATCGTGCCGAGTCCTCCGGAAGTCACCCAACAGTCCGGATGGTCGAATTTATAATACTGTGCCGCCCACATCTGATGCTGTCCGACATCCGTTGTTACGACCGCTTTGCCTTTGGTTTCTTCATAGATCATCTCCATCAGCCGCTGTGGTTTCAGCGCCCCCTGCTCTTCGTGATACCAGAGCGGATATTCTTCCTGCCATGCTGCCAGCTGTTTTTTCCAATCTGTAAAATCACCCGGTGTGCCGTTGTACTCATTCAGCATCCGGAGGGCCTCTTTCGCATCGCCTACCACAGGAATCTGTGTTTCCACGTTCTTGCCGATTTCGGCCGGATCAATATCAATATGAGCTATCTTTGCATTCGGGGCAAAGTGTTTCAGCGCACCGGTTACTCTGTCATCAAACCGGGCCCCGATACTGATTAACAGATCTGCTTCATGCAGCGCCATATTTCCTGTGTAAGTGCCGTGCATCCCGACCATTCCAAGAAACAGTTCATGGTTGCCGGGAAAAGCGCCGAGACCGAGCAGAGTGCTTGCGACCGGAAGCTGCTGTTTGGTGATAAATTCATACAGTTCATCTGAACCGTGGGCATGCAGCACTCCGGCTCCGGTAAGAACGACCGGTTTTTCTGCTTCTGTGACCGCATCGGCAAGCTTTTTGATCTGCAGCTTATTCGGCACGACCGTCGGTTGATAGCCCGGCAGTTCCACCGGCTGATCATAATTGAAAAAACCGGAGGTGGCGGCAATGTCTTTCGGCAGATCAATCAATACCGGTCCGGGACGGCCGGTGGAGGCAATATGAAACGCCTCTTTGATCATCCGTGGAAGATCTTCCACTTCTCGGGCCTGAAAATTGTGTTTGGTAATCGGCATCGTCACCCCGATAACATCCGCTTCCTGGAAAGCATCCGTTCCGATCGCATTGGTTGCCACCTGCCCGGTAATGACAACAAGAGGAAGCGAGTCAATCATGGCATCGGCAATACCGGTGACAACGTTTGTTGCTCCGGGACCTGAGGTTACGACACAGACGCCTGGTTTCCCGGCCACTCTGGCGTACCCCTCTGCTGCATGCACGGCGCCCTGCTCATGACGGGCGAGCACGTGGTGCATCCCTGTTCTGTAAATTTCATCGTAGGTGGAAAGATTCGCACCGCCGGGATAGCCGAAAATAACATCGACGTTCTCCCGGGCGAGTGCCTGAATAAGCATGCTGGCTCCCGTCATTTCCTGGTTTTCATCTTTCAGCTCGCGGCCCTGCATTTCTTTCATCTCTGGCCCCATCTCTGCTTCCTCCTTATTACTGGTATTGTGATCAGCAAGAATGCCTGATAAATAAAAAAGTCTTTCCGCCCATCAACCGGAATGGATCCGGTTGAAGGGGCGAAAAGACTGCTTTTCGCGGTACCACCCTTCTTTGCGGTCAAAACCGCCTCGGCGCCGGAACAGGCGGACTGCCCGGCTGTTGTGATAACGGGTGAAGTGTACGATCCTGCACCCGGCCTGTATTACCGACAGTTATTGCTTTCACACAGGCACTCGGAGGGGAGTTCATCCACAGCGGCAGTTCCGTTTCTCAGCTTCCACGGTTCTCTGTAAAAGCCAGTCTGCAGATTACTGGTCCTCTTCAGCGTATTCATTCATTAGGTTATACCAGTCTATGCGGCGGGATCCAAAACATCCCGGCTCTTTTAACTGATTTCCATTTCTGACTCAGACGGTTCTATTTTCACTCCGTCTTTTTCCACTTTTTCGCGGAAGGCTTCCAGTATCCGCTGTGTCTCAGCACCGGGCTTCCCATCGCCGATGATGCGTCCGTCCACCTTGACGACAGCGATCACTTCAGCAGCCGTTCCCGTGAGGAACACTTCTTCCGCTGTATACACATCGTGTCTCGTAAAAGGTTCTTCTCTTAAATCATAACCCATTTCACCGGCAAGTTCAACAATGGCCTGCCGGGTGATTCCTTCAAGTGCTCCTACATAACCCGGCGGTGTGTATAAAACACCTTCGCGCAGAATAAATATATTATCAGCGGAACCTTCTGCCACATAACCTTCATTATTCAGCATTAATGCTTCGTTTACTCCGGCCAGACCTGCTTCAATCTTGACAAGGATATTATTTAAATAATTTAATGATTTCACTTTCGGGCTCAATACATCCGGGCGGTTTCTTCTTGTTGCAACGGTGACAATGTCCAGGCCTTTTTCATAAAACTCTTTCGGATAAATAGCGAGTTTTTCCGCAATAACCACCAGCTGTGGACGCGAACACGATGCCGGATCCAATCCCAGATCCCCGACTCCCCGGGAAACCACAAGGCGGATATAGGCATCACGAAGTTCGTTTTTCTTCAGCGTTTCTACAATAATATCTGTGACTTCCTGCTTCGTATATGGAATGTCCAGCATAATGGATGTTGCGGAATTATAAAGCCGGAGAAGGTGTTCATCGAGTTTGTAGATATTCCCGTTGTATACGCGGATTCCTTCAAACACCCCGTCACCGTAGAGAAAACCATGATCAAAAACGGAAATCTTGGCATCTTCCTTTTTAACAAATTCTCCGTCCAGATAGATCCATTGTTCCCCCATGGCCGATCACCTCTGATGCTTCTCCAAAATTAACGGTAACGTAAATGCATGGTTATTCTGAAAATTTCCGTGTCAATTACGTGTTTGACGTTCATAATACGCCGATTAACGGCCTGGGTCAATCCTTTTTTTAAAATTATTAGACGATTCAAAAACGTTTATTTTTTTGTATGCGATTACACACTACCTGCGTCAATATTTTTGTCTGATTATCTGCCATTGAAAAATTTTTATTCTTTCTGAGCAAGAAACGTAAGCGTCGCTGCTCCCGAATGTCTGTCTACTTTCTCCACGACGACCCGCCATGAAAAAAAGGCGTCCCGAAGCTCGGCCGCCGCCTCTTCCACAGACGGGTTCCATGCGGGCACCGGTTCGGTATCTTCCTCCGCCTCTGCATGCATGACAATCGTCACGTACCGTTTATCGATGACTCCGTTTTCGATCCGTGACAGCAGTTGTTTCCGGTCCTCTTGAAACGGTATGTGCTCGAGCAGATGTACGGCAAAAATCCAGTCATAGTGCTGTTCCTGTATATCGAAGTGTTCAGCTTTTCCGTGAACCGGCCTGATATGTTCCTGCACTCCGAAGCGGCTGCTGTTGGTTTCGAGCTGCTCTGCCGCAAGGGGAAGATGATCGACCGCTGTCACCTCTGTATTCATGGAAGCCGCAGCGCCTGCAACAGAAATAGCATGGCGTCCGGGGCCGGCGCCAAGGTCAAGGACCCGGCTCTCCGGCACTCTCTGGATGACCGGAATATAGCGCTGAATGGCCGGGGACGGCTTCTCCAGCCACGATCCTTTTTCATACAGCGCATGTCTCTTGTACAGGTCGTGGTAGTATTGTTTCTGATGCTCTATGAGCTGCTTTTCCTTCATACATATCATCCTTTCTTTTTATATACCTCCACGCTGAATGAATGATTGAGGGGATCAGTCGGAAGGCAGGCCATGCAGACAGTATGTACTTCCTGAATTTTATCAAATTCGTTCTTTCCTGCAATACGCAGCGAATGAAAAAAAGCGGAATGTAAAAAAAACACAGATTCACATTCCGCTTCATCCTATTACAGAATATCCAGCACGACAGCCACGGCTAACAATAATTGCAGCAGTAATTGAATATTTACCGCTAATTGAGTGTCTCTCATGTCCATTGTGACGCCTCGACTGTTTTCAATATACATATGCTGATAGGTCAGCTGTTTGATTTTAGCGGATTGAATTAAATCCTGCGTGAAAGCTTCTGCCCGTTCGGAGTCTCCACCGATGGAAATAGTTATAAGGATTAGAATAGCTGCTTGAAGACCTGCCTGCACGTTTAAGGCACCTTTAATATCAGTACTTGATATATTGACATCACAACAGTCGATAATTTCGATATATTCCTCTGACAATTGAACGGTTTTATTGCTCTGCTCTCCATGCTGAGTGCTGTTATCACTGCCGCCGCAGAATTTTTCAGAGGAGCTCTCCAAGGCATTCCACTTTCTATTGTTCCTTCTTCTATCTCTTGTTCCGGTGTTTCTTACCATTTATATCCCTCCTTTCTATACCCATTCTATGAAGAACCTGTATAGAAGTTTGGACAATCCCCCTGATATAAATGCTTATTTTTTCTCTTTTTCCACTGTCTCCTCATTGATTTGTTCACTGGACATTAACTGATCCACCCTGTCCTGAAGTTCTTGAATGACCTCTCTTAATTCACTTTTTTCCTCATCTGAGAGTTCTGTCAAAGAACGGTCCAGGCCGTGTTTTTTCATCAGACGTTTCACCAGCATTTTGGTTAATTTCGGGTTTTGTTTCAAATTCTCCCCTCCTTCTACGATTTCTATAGATCATATGAAAGAAGGATATGTTTGTATAGGGTCATATCTATTATTTCTGGACAAATTGGCATTAAATTTAAAGCGGGGTGGCCTATTGATAATTCCAGCACTCGGAAGAATGCTTTGATATTCCTATCATCCGTGTCATTTCCTTTCTACATTTATGCAAGTTCCCACAAACAAAAAAACGCCCCTTCCCGGTCGGACATAAAGTCCAACGGGAAGAGGTGATCATGTTCGATGTATGACTGCGAACTGATCAATCGTTTATTTTTTCTATCCGAGTGTGATGTCCGGCCGCATTTCTTCGATGGTTGCCGGACCGATATAGGAAACATTGTCCAGCTCCTCGACGGTTTCAAACGGCCCGTTCGCATTTCTGTAATTGATGATATTTTCGGCTATCGCCGGGCCGACACCTGTGATGTCCTGCAGCTCTTCATATCCTGCTGTATTCACATTAACGGCTCCCTGCGGTTCTTCCGGCTCCGGGTCTGGTTCAGGTGCCGGTTCCGGGTCAGCCGGACTGCCTTCCCCTTCCCAGGGAGAAGCGGACACTTCATAACCGCCTTCTGTCATGGAGAAAACAATATCTCCTTCCTCCGCCGTGGAATAAATGTCCGTATCCTGCCCGCGGATCGTGTCCACTACAGAGGAATCCGGATGGTCATACCGGTTATCCTTCCCGTAGGAAAGCACAGCGGCTTCCGGATCAACTTCCTGCATAAAAGCGGTACTGGTGGATGAATCCGAACCATGATGGGCTGCCTTTAAGATGTCGGCTTCTACATCAAACCTTTGGATCATCTCCTGCTCCTGTTCCACACCGGCATCTCCTGTCAGCAGCATATCACTTTCCCCGTAGGTGAACTTCAGCACGATGGAAGCTTTGTTGTTATCTTCAGAAGCTGGCGCTGTATGCAATACTTTCGTGGTGACATCTGCTCCGATTCCAAGTGTCTCTCCTTCCGACGGGCTGTTGTTGTAGGAAAGCCCTTCCTGCCGCAGGTGTGAACGGTAATCCTCATACGTGTCGGTAGTATGAGACTTTCCGCTCGTCATCACATGATTGACTTCCAGTTCGTCCAGCACTTCGATTAAACCGCCGATATGATCGGCGTCCGGGTGGGTGGAAACAAGATGATCAATAGTGGAAACTCCTTCGTTTGCCAGGTACGATACCACCTTATCTCCGGCCGATCGTCTCCCGCCGTCCACCAGCATGGTTTCCCCGTTCGGATACTCGATGAAAATACTGTCGCCCTGTCCGACATCAATAAAATGGGCTTCCATTTCTGCGCTTCCAGGATTCTGAGCAGGAGCATCATTTCCCTCTTCCGAACCATAAGATTCGTCCAGCGCTCTCGCTAAAAATACAGAAAACTGAGCCCTTGTTGTTTCATCATTCGGCCCAAATGTCCCATCTGCATAACCAGTGGTGATACGATGGGAGGCAATCGCCTGGACGTCAGGATAAAATACATCTCCATGAGACATATCATCAAAGGAAGCCTTGTTTCCTTCATACGCGATGTGATCTGATGCGCGGTTTAAGACAGCCGCCATCTGCCCCCGGGTTAAGGCATCATTAGGCATGAAACGGCCGTTGTTTCCATTGATGATCCCTTCATCCTGAACGGCCGCTGCCACCTCATAAGCAAAATAATCCGGATCAATGTCCGTAAAACCGGATGCTGGCCGGTTTTCTGTCTCTACATTAAAGGCTTCCACGATCATGGAAGCCGCCTGGCTTCGTTTCACCGGTTCATTCGGACGAAACGTTCCGTCTTCATATCCGGAAATAATTCCTTCCTCCGCTAAATACTCAATTTCCGACCCGGCCCAAAACTCCGATCCGACATCAGAAAAATCTTCCGCTGCAGCTGCATGGGATACCTGCAGCGCCCCTGAAAGTAATACAGCCCCAATGTACTTCCCGATTTTCATCAAATTCCTCCCCCTTCATGAATTACGCTCATGTTATCACAGAAGGAGGAACATTTTAATGATCTGTGAATCGTTATCTCAAAAACGGAGTTTTGTTATGTGAAATGATCCTTTAGCGGCACCCGGTCGTTGGCTTGTAATTCTGCGTATTTGGCTTGTAAATTGACGATTCGGCTTGTAACAGGTCCCGGTTGGCCGGTAACGTAGGATTCGGACGGTATGGCTCTTCATTTGGCATGTAAATGGTGGAATTCGGCTGGTAAGCGCGGACGTTTGGCTGGTAATCCCCGTTATCCGATTTCCGCTGCCGCTTCGGAAAGACATTTCCCATTAAGTAGAATCAACAGATCGAGCAGAGAAAAAATAAATGCTGCCCCAACCCTGCCCCAAAGAGCCAAAATCAGAGTAAATAAAAAGGGATAAAAATATAAAAAACCCCTTGTCTCCCAAGGGGTTGATTGCTTTAAGTAAATGGTGTCCCAGGCAGACTTCACTATAACATCAATAATACTGGTATGACAGGCTTTTACACTGAATATGTGTAAAAAATGTGTAAAAACACTTCGAGTTTCTTCCATTGTACATTATCATCTAATAAAAAGGAGCGATATCCATGAACATCAGTAAGCTAAGAAACGCCCTCTACAAAATCAGCAGAATCCTGGGTGATATCAACGCGGTCAAACGTGGTAAAGTCGGAAAACGTATCGGTAGACGTGTAGCCGGAAAAGCAACGGGCAAAGGTTTGAAGAATTTGTTTAAATAACTCGATTCATTTCCCCTTCAGTCTGTGGTAAGATGTATCAAGACTAAAGGAGGGGGAATTATTATGAAAAAAATATTGTTGTTAGCAGGTATTGCTGTCACCTTAGCTGCATGCGGATCTGAGGAGGAACCTACGGAAGAAACATCTGCTGAAGGGGAGAACAACACTGAACAAACTGAAGAGCCATCTTCTGGGGAGCAATCTGAAGATGAAGCTGATGCAGAATCAACGGATGAAAGCGAGAATTCGGCAGAAGAAGGGGAGACGGAAACAGCGGGGGGAAACAAGGTGGGCGATACTATATCCAATGAAATTGGTGAATCTACACTTGTCTCCTTAGCCAATGATGTAGGAACCTTTGAAACAGGATCTATTGTACTTACCATTGAGAAAGTAAACGGTGTGTCTATGGAACTGAATGCCCAGGGTCAAGAAATGCTTGACAAAGAAGAACTTGAGTATATCCAAGTGGATGTATCAGTGGAGAATACATCAGAAGACACGGTGAATTTTTATGCAGATCAAGCAACCATTACGACTGATTCCGGGGAACAAATCGACATGCCTGACATGATGATGAGCGATCACTTGGGTGGAGAATTCATAGGGCAAGTCAGCAAAGAGGGAACACTTATCTACCCACTAGAACAATCCAACGCAGAGGACGTCAACTCGGTCCGTATATTAATTGACGCCCCTTCCGATAACGATTTAAACACCGTTGGGGAAGAAATAGATACAGAAGTACAGTTAGAAAAATGATGTAAAGCAGGGCTGCGGCTCTGCTTTTTCTTTTGCAAATAATTACCTGTTTCTTTTTTACCTGCATCGGTTATAATGAGAACAAGCGTTCTTATTATAGGAGGTCATCTTTATGATGGAGGATCAATACCTGGAACTGGCCGACCAGTATATTATTACGGATTTCTTAATAAAAGTTCTTGAACGGGATAAGCAGCACTTCCAAACCTTTAAGTTGGGTCTCGAGTACACCCATATATTGGACGAGAAAATCATCGAAGCTCGAAAAGACATGTATGAATTAAAGAAGAACATGTATAGAAATCAGGTGAAGGTGTTGGAAACAGAGGGACAATTTGAAGACTTCGTGTATTATGAAGTGTGGAAGGGGCAGAAAAACACACCCGTCAGTTTTCACCGGAAACACCTCAGAAACCGAGTGGGCCAATTGCTGAAATATTATCTGATCGGAGATGAGATATTTTTCGGTGAAGAGTATTATGCACCACAGACTTGATTTCCTCAATCAAACGGATATAATAAAGCTACGGGGAAGGAAAGCGTGAACCTGGGTTCACATAGCAGACTGCCGGTTGGCAGTCTGCTTTTTCTATACAAAAAGACTACGCACCACATGAAAAAAGTGGTAGAATAGTATCAAATTATGACATAAGGAGGTTGCTGTTAATGGCTAAAGAATCGGGAAAGTTGAAAAAGCTGACGGAAAAGGCAAAGGGTCATTTGGATTCGGATGAAAAGGTATTGTACAAGGTTCTTGGAGCTTATGAAACTAAGGTTATGGGAAGCGAATCCGTACGTAACGGGGTACTTTTAGCAACAAATCAGCGCTTATTTTTCTTCGCAAAGAAAATGACCGGTCATGAAACAGAATCATTCCCTTACTCTAACATCAGTAGTTTTGAATCTGGAAAAGGAATGCTGGGACACTACATGAACTTTTTTGCCAGTGGCAATAAGGTCAGTATGAAATGGATCAGCGATGGAGACATAGACGGATTTATTAAGCACATACGCGATACGATTGGAAAGAAAGAGGCAGCGGCTACAACAGAAAACGCCAGCAGTTCCGCGGATGAGTTGAAGAAAATCGCTGATCTCAGGGATTCAGGTGTGCTAACAGATGAGGAATTCCAGGAGCAAAAACAGAAAATACTAAACGGGTAATGTGTTGCTTTAGGTAGCTTGTTTTTATGTATGGAGCAAGGGCAAAAGCCCCTGCTCTTTTCATTTCAGTCCTCGTATCCGTTCTTCGCCCATAAGCCGCATTATATCAGCATATGTCATTTTATCGTTCTCGATTTTCTCTACCCAGCTTTGGCCAATCGGATTTCGTTGCTTATCCGGATCCGCCCACTTTTTAATTGTTGGTGTCCAAGCTGCCTTTGTATTGCAATCAAGTATTTCATTCATGTCGTCTTCCTCCTTTGATTCCACACTTTTATACGGGAGACCGAAGTATTTGCAGAGTATCTTTGCATGTGTTTCAGCTACACGCTGCCGATACGACTCCTTTTCAGCGCCGAATATACCTTGAAAATCGCCGTCATCATCCATAAACCCATTTTCAGTTAGAACGGCAGTCATGCTTGTTTTACGGCAATCATACAAGTTAGTCCATTCACCGGCTTCACTGGTGTGTGTGCCATCTCCGTGTGTCTCAAAACCTGCTGCTTCCATGTGTTTTGCAAACAATTGTGCCAGCCTTTTACCGATGTTTGAGGTGTGCCAATAGAAAGAACACACGCCACTTGCGGATCCGGCATTAGCATGAATGCTCCAGTACAAATCAACGCCGCGCCTGTTTGCTGCATTGACCCTGGTTGTCAGGCTTACTTCTTTAGAGTTTGGAGGCTGCGGCATCCACACAGAAAAGCCATGCCGTTCCAAGATATCCTGGAGCCGCATGGCTACATCAGAGTTAAATTCGTGTTCTGGGTAAGCCTTACCATTTCGGTATATTCCTTTGTCGGCATTATAATGAAAGACTTACTGGTATTGACAGAGGAAATACTAATAGATACACCGGTTTATCCCCTCTGAAATAGACTGAATACTTCTTATATGGCTTGGTCTTATATCATTCAAGATTATTGGCCCTGGATGGCGTCAACCGGCTTTCTAGGCTGTCTGCATTACTGTCAATCGTGTTTACCTGGTTCATGATGTTATCTATTGTGCTTTCCAATTCATTCAGCTTTGATATTACCCGCCCGATTCTTGCAAATACTGGCCACATCAATTTTCACTCCTTGTAACAGAAGTTAAGTCTCCATTTGAATAATTCAAAGTCAGTGTATAATCATCTGTGATATTACCTTCACTGTCAAAATATTGTTCCCTTACTTCTGTTAAATCGCTGTTCGAGTAAGTTAAGTCTGTTTGTTTTACCAAGGAGCCGTTTTTATAGTCCTCCACGAATGTCAAATTGTCGTTAGAGTAAGTCATTTCCGTATTATCAGAATCGACTTCATGAAAAACGTTGTTAGCCAGGTGATTATATAAATCTTCTTCCAGTGGTCGGTTTACCAGAGAATACGATTCCCCGCATAATTCCTCGTCTTCGCGCTCGTCTGTGATGTCCGCGTCAGAAATGCTTGTTACTGCTGGATCTACTCTTACCTGCGCTAAGGACATTTCATAGACCGAAGAATCACGAGTCAATGCTGGCGGCGTTGGACTTGTTGCAGGCGCCCTTTCCTTTGCCGCTGCTGTTATTAAACGGTTTCCATAATCTAACCGGATAATAATTCGATCTATGCGCGGATTGTCTAAATCAGCGTCTGGTAGTGTGAGTGTTTCTGCTGAACTGTATATTTGATAAATACGCCCCTGCACCCATGCTGCCCCTAACCCTACCCGGACACCTAGCGTAACCGGATCCGTGGCTACCACCTGCAATTCGTCTTCTTCCCCGTCGACGTATCCATCCTTGGCTATACGGGAAAAGATACGCGCCCAATCTTCGGCGGAATATACCCTATCGCCGTCCTCCGAATTGAAAAAAGCATATCTTTCCATGCTTACACCCTCTTTCCTGCGTCATCATCTGTCGATCTCTTAATACGGCTTTTTAGCGTGGGCCAGGCTCTACCAACTTCCACAGAAATGATTTCTTTATCGCCCTCTATGACTGTATTCACGGACACGATTCGGATGGCTTTCTGTATGCCCCACCGTCTGTTACGAATCGTGACAATATCACCTAAATCCCAATCACGCCGGTACTCAAACGAGCCAAATGGATCAATTTCTACTTCAAAAATATCCTCTTCTTCTGTTTCTTTTAGCTTGTTACGGCCTCGTTCGTCTAAGTCACTGTCCGTGTCTCGCGCGTCTACAAACAATTCACGTCTTGAAAAACCTGCAGGTTCTTCCTCAGTTAAATAGTGCTCGATAAATTGCCTGTCTGCTCCTTCGCCTTGACCAGCGACATAGGCAAAGGTCTTTCTTTCTGCATCAGAAGTAAGCCACCTTTGAGTTAGAGCCGTATCAAATTCCACATCAAAAAAGACCTCATCACTGAGATCATTTCCATGTATCGTATCAAATTGATATTCATTGTCTTTCAGTAAGATCTCCCACCCTACACCAGCGGTATTTCCGATTTCCTGTAATACTTCTGATAGATACTGAAACCTGGCGTTATATGTGACAGCTTCACCACGCGCTTGATCCTCTTTGATTACTAAACCTGGAATCTGACGAAGCGCCGCCTCGTTCGCTTCAGCATTCTGCCGCACATAGTGTTTTATGGTTTCCTCAACTGGAACATCGTTCATTCTGTCCCTGGAATCATCAGAAAGTGGCAAGGCAAGGCCTATACGGAACTAGGACGGGAGTTAAAGGAGGCGCAGGATGAACTTGCGAAGAACGGGTACGGATGCTTCGAAAAAAGGTGCGAATCAATCGGATTTCAATCTAGGCAGGTCAGGAGGATTGTCGATCGCTACGATTTGATTCGGACAAATTGTCCGGAACAATCGGAACTCCTCGAAGACCTTCCTGTATCACTCACGTACGAAATATCGAAACCCTCCGCCGACTCCACGCCGGAAAAGGCAGCCGCCAAACAAGCGGTAATGGACGGGGACATCACGACACGCAAGGAATATATCGAACTGCTTCGGCAAAAGGAAGCGGAGGAAGAACAGCGCAAGCAGGCGGAGGCCGAACGTGACCGCGCCGTTAAGTCCGAGCAGATTTCGATCAGCCGGGCGGAACAGGGTCGACCGGCCACCGCTTTTCCGTGCGGTCTTCGCGCCACCTTTCGTCGTTGTCGTCGAGCCGGCGCCAGATCGCCACGACAACCGCGGCAATAGACGTCAGCATCCGCCTAGCATTGCGCTGCACGGCTTCCGAGTCCCTGTTCCGGTTGGCTACCGTTTTTCCTCCGTTAGAAATAATTAGGGCCCAAAGTAAAAATTTTTGTGCGCAAGTTTTGAGCGCCAGGAAAGGGGATATGACGACGGGGGCTTGGGGGGTCACCCTAAATCAGATTTCATTCGGTTCAGGCGTCTTCTAAATGCATCGGCGGTAAAAGGTTCACCGTACGCGCTGCAAAATATCTGCTCGAGATCGCCAAAATATGTTTTTGATTCCTCGTACATATCCAGCAGCTTTTTTAACACGTCCGCGCTTACCGGCACTTCTCTCCACTTTCTGTTTTTTGCGACAGTAGAGGGAACGAGAATAAGTTTTCTGCGCTCATCCACCTGATCGATTGTTATACTCGCTGCTTCATTCGGACGCAGCCCGGTATCCAACGCCAAAAAGATGAGGATTTTATCGCGGTATCCTGCAAAAGTAGTTTCATCGCAGTAGTCCCAGAAGGGTGTGAATCTCGCTGGGTGATAGTCCTTCTACTTCTTTTTTCTTGTCGTCCTTGACGTACTTTATAGACCGCATCGGATTTTCTTCGAGCAGTCCCTCTTCCGCCCAAAAACGGCACATCGTATTTAATGTACGGAGTCTTACATTTATCGTGTCTACAGCGAGCCGTTTGCCTTCGATTTCTCGCCCCTGCACGCCCTCATATTTCGTTTTTTTGTTCCGCATGAAGTGATGTAAGACCGGATAAATGCTCTGTCTATACTCGTCACATTAGCTTCAAAAGGCATATCTATTTCCGCGTATACTTGGAGGTAACGGCACAAATAATCGATGTGCATACGGTAATCTTTGACGGTACGCGGCCGCACGCCCTCCGCCTCTTTTGCGTCGATGAAAATGTCCAGCGCTTACCTGATCGAATAATGCACGCTTGTACGTTGGACAGAATGCTTGCGTCGGTCTTGTTCGGAGGCCGTTGCCCCTATTTCTCCGCGTTTGTAAACGAAATGTCTTCCCACGACAAAAAACGCCCCTTCCCGGTCGGACGATAAAGTCCAACGAGAAGAGGCGCTCGTGTTCGATGTATAATCGCGAAAAGGCGCTATGTCAACACTTATGTCATCACAATAATTTTCCGTATGATCTAACGTGTAACAACCGGCTTTCCGCGGTAATTAGCGAAAATGGTGTCCCAGGCAGGATTCGAACCTGCGACCTACGGCTTAGAAGGCCGTTTACCACGTTAGGAACACTTATTATATTATAGGAAGAAAGCTGATAAATCAATACATACATAAGTTTATAATGGAAGAAATTTGATTTGTTTGGGGCAGAAATGATAAAATTCTGCCCCATGTCTGCCCCATAGAAATAACTTTAATTATTTGGATGCGTTTCAGACTCGAGAATTTCTTCAAGCTCCCCACATTTCTGTCTCCAGTGATCTCTTTCTTGTTCTAATAACTCGTATTCTCCTACTCCATCTGGATATGAGGCATAACCCCCGTGTTTTTCAGATGGATATAAATTATGGTGTGGATCTAACCACAATACAAAAAAAGTATTATCAATGAAAAAACCATGTACTCTCCCTCTTGCTTGAGAAACATTCAATTGATAAAAGGTACCTTCTCTTAATTGTTCTTCCCAAATACCACCTAAATCAAAATAGTCTTCCACGACCTCTGGTTTATGAGGATGAATTCTCATTTTTTCGATATGATGTGGTGTCTGAAGTGTTTTCATTTCTATGCCTGAAACATCTTTTAAACGATCAATCAAGCTAATAAACCAAGAAGCATCTATCCCTCCACAATTAAAAGCTTCTTTGTTCCTGTCAAAGAGCACAAATGAAAACATTATTCTTTCATTTTGGTATTCATTTATTAGATCTTCTTCATTTTGAGTAAAAAAATTCCCCTTATTGTGGGTGGGAACTTGATCACCCACAAAGGGAATAGGATTATTTTCTTCTGCTTTCTTATTCGACTTGGCCATTTTCTAAGACCTTCTTATGATATTGAATAATGTTTTCATCTTGTATTTCTTCACGCGAAGGCATATATTCTGGCATGCCTTTTCTGGCTATTTTCCAAGGTGGTTCTTGATGAGTTAAATACTCTAATTGATCCCCATTTAAATGACCATAAGATGAATACACCTGGTGAGCAAACCCTATAATATCTTCAGGTAAATCCGTTGTTGTATTCGACTGGGGAATTGTATTCCATCCATAACTTCTATACTCATTATAAAGTTTGGGGTCTACGGGACCATGCACCCATGCCTCAAAATTATTTTCGAATGGCGGCTCCCCTTTTAGAGTGGAATGCCAAGCATAGAAATAATAACACATCTTTTGAAGCTTTTTAGGAGTCATGGATTCTATAGATAGCAAAACTTCAGCAACACGGAAAATATCTGTTTTATACTGCATTTTTTTCTTCCTTTCCGCATTAAAATTCAGTATTTCTGCCACTTGAATCCCTCCTCAATACTGCATGTATTATAACTATGCGTGCATATTTGAAGGATTGCCAAAATAAGTGACAAATAACCATCTACTATCTACTCTTAGAATAGTACAACTTATCACAACTTACAATAATATCATATCATTTCATATAGTTTCATATAACAGTATATATTAACCTATGTTGTTAGTTCAGATTACATACTTTCAAAATAGTGTATGATGGTAGAAACTGATCTTGATCGGAGGAATATCCATGTGCGGCCGTTTTACTTTGACAGTGGACCTGAATAAAATTCAGGAGCAGTTCGATATCGATGAAATAACCATTGAGGATTACGATGTAAGCTACAATATCGCTCCGTCACAGGAAATTCTTGCTGTAATAAGCGATGGGAAACATAATCGACTGGGAAAGCTAAGATGGGGCCTTATTCCGTTCTGGGCGAAAGATAAGAAAATCGGTTATAAAATGATTAATGCGCGTGCAGAAACCGTTGCTGAGAAGGGGAGTTTTAAGCACGCATTTAAAAAACGTCGATGCATCATTCCAGCCGACTCTTTTTATGAATGGCAGAAGGTTGATGGTAAAAAACAACCCTATCGTATTCACTTAAAGAACCAAGAGCTATTTGGATTTGCAGGACTCTGGGAAAAATGGAAAGATAAAAACGATGAGGACATATTCAGTTGCACGATCATTACGACACAGGCGAATGAGTTTATGTCAGAGATCCACGACCGGATGCCGGTTATCCTCCCGAAAGAGCATCAACAACAATGGATGACTCCGGCTAATGATCCTGAAGATGTACAGCAGTTACTGCAGCCAATTGATTCCAATGCAATGGATGCTCACCAGGTATCAACAGACGTGAACAGCCCGCGTAACGACTACAAAGAACTCGTGAATCCTCTGTAATTAAAAAAATCCAGTACTATATACTGGATTCTTTTTAATGCTAGTTGTCAAAGTTCTGAATATCCGTTCTTCCATACTCTGCTCTACGGATTATTTTAACTTCTCCTTTGTCCGCAAGTTCGCTAACCGCTACATAATCAATCCCATTTTCAATAATCGTTTCATAGTGTTTCTCGAGGTTAAATTCCTCTTTGATATAATCAAACTGTACATAATCACCATGTTCAAGATGAATGACTTGATTCCACTCATTCAACCATTCATAAGTTGCTGTTCCAGATGTCCTTTCTTTTTTGTTACCAAAGTTCATGAATTTGAACATTGCTGGCATTGAATAGTCTTCAACCTTTTTTTCCATTACATTATAGTTATCAAATACAGAGACTATTTTTTCTTCACCCTTTGGAGGATAATACGCATTTGTATCAAGAATTTCATCTTGAAATTCTTCATAGTAGTCATCATCTAAAATAGATTGCTCTCGAAGAGTAAAAACAAGCCTTTCCGGATATTTGCTCATATTGTAGATCCCACTTATTTGAGAGTTTTTAAGACTATCTATATATTCATAAGGTGTTTGATCACCCCATCCATCAAGATACGTTGCATAATTATCCCATGTCGCGTAACTTACATAAAATCGTTGTTCTCCATTAAAATCTCTTAGATAAAAAGATTTATTGACACCAAATTCCTGCTTAAAATCATCTGCCGTCCAATCTCCATACTTTTCAACAATCTGATCGTTGTTAAGTCCTGTGGTTGTATCCATATCATCAGCAGCAGGGTCTTCTATGAGGAAACTATTATCATACGTTTCCCATAAAGTATAGTGGTTATCAGACGGAGGCGTTTCATGCCCTTCGTTATCAGATTCATCACCATTATCTATATTTTCTTCCTGGTTACTTCCCCCGCCATTCGATGAAAGATTCATCGCATTATCCAAAAACACCGCTAACTGCGCGCGTGTTGTGGCTTCACCCGGACGAAAGTTCCCTTCTTCATCACCGGTTGTAATGCCGGCAGCGGCAATGGCAGCAATGCTGTTCCATGCCCAATAATCCTCGCCAATGTCTTCAAAGGAAGCCTGTCCAGATTCAAGGTCAAAAGCTCGCTGCAGGATAGCAGCCATCTGTGCTCGTGTTAAATCTTCCTCCGGACGGAATCCTTCACTTCCCCCTGTCATCACTTCTGCTTCATATACAGCCGCAATTTGATTGTAGTACGGATAATCGTCGGCAATGCCCGCCTCGTTCGGCAGTGAAGCCCCCGTTTCCATATTTAATCCCAATGCTCGTGTAACCATAACAGCGGCATGGGCGCGGGAAATCGAATCATTCGGACGGAACGTGTCATCACTGTAACCGGTAATAACCCCTTCTTCGGATAGTTCCAGAATGCTTTCTTCAGCCCAAAAACTTTCATTCACATCATTAAAGTTATTCTTCGCATTTGCCTGTAACGGCATTAAAAGAAATAAGACCGAAAAGGAAAATATGTATTTTCTCATGATAAAACAAGCCCTTCCCACAAAAATATTTGCAACTATTTTACCATAAATATTGTAAAATTAAGCAGGGAAATTCAGAAGGGTTATTTCCTTTTAGAAAGGAATGTAGAATAGATAATAGGGAAGCATGAAAATGGGTTCATATAGCAGGCCGTCCGGATGGGCGGTCTGTTTTTATGTAGGAGCAGGGAAAGCCCCTGCTCTTTTTACGTGCATCCCTCGCACTCGTAGAAGCTCTCGTCTTCTATGATAACCCGATCCAGCTTGATGTTCTCCACATCATCCGGATCCGTAAACTCAATATCGGCTATCGCGTCGCGGATACGTGCGTCAGCTTCTGCCTGACTGGACGCCGGAATGCTGAGTCGACTTGACTCGCCTGTGGAGATGATGTGGTAGGAATAGATGTACTTGTCCATGTTTTGCCTCCTTTTTAGGAGAGCAGACGGAAGTCTCTGCTCTATTTATTCAGCTCATCATACCGTTTCAGCACAGTGGAAAACTGTTCTCGAGTAATTGACTTCCGCGGGTCTTTTCCGTTCAGCAGGCCTTTTTCTTGCGCCCATTCCCACGCTTCTTTATGACTTTCATTCGGCTTCTGCTGTGCCATATCCTTGATAACCTCCTTGAGTTTTTCGAGTGTGTTCGGACCGGCTATACCATCTACAGTCAGATCATGCCTTGACTGAAACGCCTTCACGGCCTCGATAGTCTCCATTCCATAGTCACCGTCTGCTCCGTACCTGGGCAACTCTTCACCAGCAGCCATCAGGTCTTCTTGTAGCTGCTCAACTTCACTGCCGGCATCGCCTTTCTCCAGCAAATTATCATCGGTGTCCGAGGCGATTTCTTTTCCATTCAGCCCTCTCTTCACATCATTTATAAACTGTCGGAAGGATACGCCGTTTTGATTAAGTGCATTTTCCGGATCCGTTTTCCTGTCTGGGTCTAAGGTGGAATGCCCCGTGATATCTTTTTCCGGATCCCATCCATATCTGTCACATAGATAGGCGAAGTACCACACATAACGCGCATACGCTTCTTCAAAGTTGATATTTCCTCCATAACAGAGCTCAACTCCTATCGCTGCATCATTCGCGTCCTCTCCAAACCGACGGTTGTCCGTAGTTACGTTGTAAATCACATGGTAGGCTTTCTCGTCGAGTGGAATAATCTCAAGGATGTTTTTGTCGTCGATGAATGTATGGGCTGATGCAGACGGCTGCTGACTGTTGAAATAGTTACGGTTTCCGTGTGCCGTAGAGCCAGCGTTTCCGGTATCATGAGCAACACCGAAAATTGGCCCGGTCAGCTTGTGACCAGGCCGAGCGTTCCCGTGTTGGATATAGTTTTTCGTTATCTCATATCCCATGTATTCCACCTGTCCTTACATTATTAATTTTAAATATCCGGCCACCATCGTGAGTACAGCTACAATCCATCCGCCCCAGCTTTTGATGCCATTCCATACAGCTGTTCGCCCCTGGGCAGTCGCTTCCAGCTTATTAACCTTTCCTTTTACAGCATCGATTTCTTTTCGGGCCTCTCCCACTTCTTCGCGGAGACCGTTGTAATAACTTATCATGGAGCGCGTTTCTTTCATTTCCGCTCGGAGATCGTGGAAGTCATCCTTGAAACTGTTCAGCTGCTCAAATAGCTCTTTATTCGAATACCATTCATGGTTTTGTTGTTCATTACTCATCCTGAGCCCCCTTCTCTATCTCTCTCCGGGATTACTGCTCACCGTTCTTGATACTGTCCAAATAGTTCTGCGCGCGCTTGGCGGATTCGGTAAAATTATTATTTTTCCACCAAGCTGCTACGGCAGTGACAGCCGAAAACACGAAGGACACGAACATTTCTACGTTCTGCTCGTCAATCGGCAGCGGTGAATGACCAAACAATGCAAGTCCCTGGTTGATGAATGCCGCGGCCATAAGTACAGTTCTTGTGACGGTTCCTGCTTCTAGGTTTTTCAGTTTTTCAATCATGTGAATCACTCCTTTTTAGAATTAAAAAGGAGCCCCCAATTTTGGAGACTCCGGTTTATTCGCCTTTTAATGCTTTAACTTCCGCCTTGAGTTCTTCTATTTCTTTCGCCATTGGATAAATCACAGCAGCAAACTGCGCCCGTTCCATTCCCTCGTTTGGTCGGAAAGTGCCATTAGGATAGCCGCCAATGTAACCATGCTTTCCAAGATATCCTATCGCCTGAAACGCCCAGAACCCTTTGAGAACGTCCGGTTCATGGTACCAGTCTTTCATATTCTCTCTGGCATCACCACCTTCATCTAATAGCAGGATCTTAACGCCTTTCCCCGTGTATCCTGCTGCATGCCAAACGTTCGCATTGACCTGACGTCGCTCAGAATCGTTTTCTTTCAGCATTTTCTCCCTCTAATCTCTTCATGAGTATTTGTTTTTCAAGAAAGAAATGATACTGTTTATTTGTTTAGAAATATCATTAAAGAAAGCGAGGAAAGCAATTGAATGATAAACTTTCAGCAAAAGAAAAAATTGAAATTTCTGTACAAACGGGCTTGCAAATTGTTCCTTATGTCGGACCAGCTTTATCTACAGCTTATTTTAGTACAAAACAAGAAAAAAGATTGAAAAGAATAGAATCTTTTTATAGTGAATTAGCAACTCATATAAAAGAGCAAAACATTCAATTACCACCTCTCAAGGAACATGATGAAGAATGTTTAACTTCTTTGATTGAGAATTTAAATGAGTATATAGAAAGTGAGCATTCAAGAAAAAAGAGAGCTTATTTTAAGAACTTCTTTATCAATTCTTTGCAGCAGCCAACAATTGTAGAAAATTATGATGAAAGAAAAATATTCCTAGAAGTATTAGCTAGTATGACTATTCTCGAATTCGAAGTTTTACTGTCTTTCTCAGAAGAATATAAACACTTGGTTGAGGAATTAGACTTTGAAAACAGAATTATTCCCATCGCCAAATCGCGTTTAGAAACAAGTGGGTTACTTGATGCTAGTTATACTTCAGAAACCTTCCCAGGATCTAGCTCAATTCACAAGGATTTAAAGATCACTAATATCGGAGAGAATTTTATAAAATTTTGTTTAGCCTGATATTCAGGCTTTTTTATTGAGCCAATGCAGTAGCGAAGCATATCCCTATAAATCCCCCCCCTCCATATATATATCAATAATTAAAGTTGTTGAGGTAAGGTTAATTTCGAAATAAAAAATACACCTTCTCAGGTGTTCGGTTTTAGTGCGCATAACCCAAGCTATGAGCTTGTCGGGTACGCTTCGCCGGTGATACCCTCGTATTCTGATTCTGTAATAACGCCACCTTCCACGGATCTTCGAACTCGATCAACACTGTATCCCTCCTTTACGCTTTCATAATAAATGCTAGTTTATAAAATGCAGGTCTATTTTCGTGTGCTTGGTCGCCGCCTGCAGAGTTTATATTCAGAGAGTGGGAGTGACTTCCTGCCGAATCTGTATATTCACTTCTATCGTATTCTCCCCCTGCATCTCCACCTACCATGTCGTAAGTGCTACCGCTAATAGATACATCAATAGAGTGGTCGTGACTTCCGTCGGTACTTGTATCCCCACTATGGCCGTGAGAAGGCATTTCGGCTTCTGTTAATGTTACCTCATGACTACCGCCCGTATCTCCTATTTCCGATTCAGAAGAAGCACCTAAGATAAATCTGTCTTGTAAGTCCGGTGTTCCGTTATTCCCATCGCACAAATTCCAGCCAGAGGGTATATTGCTGTAAGTGCCGCTCCACATTGTTATGACTCCGCTTGGAACACCTTCTTGCGTCACGCTCAACGTTCCATCTGACTCAATTCCTAAACCCGCACCCACCATAATATGGCCCAATGACGATTGTGACGCTTTTTCGGAACTATGCGCATCAAATTCTGTCTTTGTTGCCTGTTCGTCATTGGTTACATTACCTAGTCCAACATCGTTTTTATCTAGTGTCACTTCACCAGTCTGTCCATTGACGGAATCGACAGGCGCATCTACGTTGCTTATTTGTTGATCGGTATAGTCGTTCGCATTCTGTTCCGCGGTGTCCGCCTTGCTCTGTGCACCAGATGGAGTTTCAGCGCCGATATCAGATGCGCTCAACCCATCAATGACAGCCCGTACTTCCTGCAAGGCCAAATAGGTGGTGTTCATCCACCAGTTGTGCCATTGTGCAGGCGGTTTCTCTTGTTCCTTCCACCCGTCATCTTTTTTACTTTGTGGGGGTTTAATGCCTCCTGCGTTCCATTCCGGCAAAGGTTCATTCCATTCTGCCATCCTATCACTCCTTTACATTGGTAGCGGCCGTTCATCTCCCGGTTCGTATAATGCCCCGTAATACCCGCCTGTCGTTTGGTCCACATCAGCAAACCCGCCGTTCTCGTCCAATTCTTCATCTATCGCGCCATACGAGAATGTCCCTTCTAATTCAATCGTGCGAACATACACGCCTGCGGCAACCGATCCCGCTACAAATTGTATAAATTGATCTCCACTCATTCCTACCGCATTCAATCGCTCAATGGGGATTTCTATAACGTTAATGCCAGCGGGTTCTGGATTATCTTCATCCATCCATGTTTCGCTAATTCCGATTTCTGACGGATCAGCATCTATTGCCATTGCCAGTACATTGATAACGGTATTGGTGTTACCTTCTGACATATCACGTGCTGTTTTGGATTTTAATAGGATTCGATATATTTCATCCGTTGCTGTCCCCCGATATTGATTTAAATCCAACCCTATATCATCCAGTGTTCTTCCTTCTGCGTTATCAATTGCTCGCCACGCTTCGATACGCTCAAACGTGGCGGTCAATTCGTCCAATTGGCTCATAACCAGGCTAATAATTTTGGCTATATTCGAATTGGGGTTTTTGTTATACGCGTCTGTTATTCGGTCAATTAAACTCATGTTACCGTCACCTTCTCGTAATCTGTAGTGGCGACTTGTTGTTGATTGATCGCCACATCAGACATGGGATTAAGGTTATCTGGGTCTGTGCCAACTTCAAGGGTAGCGATTCGGTTTACCCCCGGAATATCATGGAGGGCAGCAATAAGCATCGTAAAATACATGTCATCTCCTGCGCCTAACCCGGTATAGACATTCCCGTCGTAATCTGTACCTCCGACATATTGGATAACCGCAGTCCTCGCTTGTTGCATGCCGTCGGATGGAAATTCATTGTCCGTATCAAGTTCAATGTTGAAATATATCTCAACTTCTTCTGCGCGAGAAAAGGAAATAGGAATGATGTGTCCTGAATCGTCCTCTATATCAACCGTAATACTCCCGTATGCTTCAACACCGGCAGCGCGTCGATTAAAGATAGCTTGTGCCACATCTTCATCCGAACCACCAGAAACAAAGGCTTCAAAACTTCGCCCTGGACGGCCTTCTGTATCTGTTTCAAGGGAAAGATTTTCTATGACCGTCGCTGTCATGGCGCCTTCCACCCCTAAAATTGCAGCGCGAATGCCGTTTGTTGTCGGAGAATTACCGGCACTTTGTGATAATTCATAGCGTCGCTTTAACTCTCCATCCGTTTCTTCATCTCGTCCGCCGCTGATTGGGTCAGGGTTGGCTACACTGTCCACACCAACCATCGGCGTCACAATCTCAGTCACAGTATTGGCGGGTGTGTTGCCTTCTGCTCCTGCTTGCTCGGCTTCGACGGGGGCCAGTACCGTGCCGTCCGACTCTATCGTCACTGCTTCTGTTGTCACATATTCCATATCACCGTTGCTGGCTATAAAGCCTGCTTCCACTTCTGTTCCTTCGTCGCCCGTTATTTCAATTTCCCCGGTCGCTATTTCCGCTGGTCGCCTTCTCATCAATCGATTGCTCACAAGTCCATCCAACGACTTCCCGGATGCTTTATGCACAAAGCCATTATTATAGACATGCTCCGCTAATTGCCACAGCACTGAGAGCGCCCACGCCATCAGAGCGATAATCTTTGCCATAATTCCTTGTGTGACACGGGAATTTTCTCCATTCAGCTCCCGCCATTTGTCTTGCAATTCGCTTCGTATGTCGGCAAGGCGCTTCCGTTTGAAACCATTACGGTCTAATCCAGCCATCTATAACACCTCCTCCATGTCTTCCGTATCGCCATTCTCAAGCACAACCGTAAACCGCAGGGTCATATGTCGGTCTTTGCGCTCTGTATCATCCATTTGTATATTCTCCACGCTGTCCACACCATCCGCTTGATCGACCACATCTTCGATAGCATCCCGGACTTCTTCTTCATCTACGTTTTTGCCTCGCTTCACCCGAAAATCGAAGCCCTGTGACGGGTCGAGAAACCATTCATTTTTGTTGATTTTCAACAAGTCGCGGAAGTTTTGCACCACTTCATCCTTCCCACTGACTTCGACCAAATCGCCGTTCTCCATGACCAAATCACCGGTTCTGTCTACTTTCAAGGACTTCACGCCATATCACCCACTAATCCGGTTATAATCGCTGACATGGCATCATGTGGCTCTCTGCTGTCGCCGTTACCTTTTTTGCCTTTGATGGCATCGGCAAAGTCGCGCTCTGTGATGCAAGCTAGGACGATATCTCCTTTTTTATAAGAGGGAATAAGTAGGACGTCTTGTGTTTCGCCTTCCGCATCATAGGCGACGGTTTCATTCCCACTGTTGATGGTATGCGACGTCCCGCCGTCCGGAATAGCTGAATGCTGCACACTGCCACTTTCAAGAGTGAGACCTTTCGGCAATTTCAGCCGCTGCCTTTGCGCCCGCGCGTTGATGATTTTCGGGAGTGGGTTGCCGTCCTCGTCAGTGAAGAGAGGTTCCAGTGCCCCGATTCCGGTTTCAGCATCATACTCTACTATTTTGCAGAGCATATTGGTGTGTATCATTCGACCACTTCCATTTCTGATATCGCTTCGTCCGAACTCCATGTGTGCGTGACTTTTCGTACCCGGTACTGTCCATTTACATTTTTGGACTTAATGGTAATAAGGGCATCGGCCTGTACCCGGTGGTTGAGCAACGCTTTAACGTTATAGCCTTTGACCTCGTTACCATCGTCATCCTCTTCGACAAACGGTTCCGGGCTGCCAATCAAACCACGTACCGGGCTAAAAACAAAGCGCACATTGTCCCCTTCATCGGGTGGTCGAATGTACGCCATGCCTTTCTTAATATGGAATTTTGCGCCGCAGTCCTCAGCGAGCAATCGGAGGCGGTACAATATCGTTCCCGCTTCATGCTTTCCCTGCCGGTACTGCTTATCCTCCGGCAGATTCAGTGCGCCGATGGACAGTCCGACAATCGAGCATAGGTCTGTGATAATCTGCGAGGCGCGTGTCCCCTCTTTGTATGTCTTGTTCACCTTGAGGTCGTCGCGTTGGTCGGTGCCGTCCACAGCTTTGACTGTCGTCTCTCTATCCACGCCGTTCTTCTCGGTGCTGGATTCGTACACAACACCTACGAAAACCGAGCCTGTGTCACCTTCGTACCCCCCATTGACGATGCAAGGGTCTCCGGTTGCTATGCGGTTGATTCGGTCATGCGACAGGTTGTACAGCGTGACTTCCAGATGGTTCTTTTTTGGTTCGTCGGTCAATTCCGCGTCGAATTCATAATCAAAGTCATCGGAGGACAGCGACGCGCGCCCAAGGATAATGTCCCCTTTTCGGTTGAAGCTATTCATCCTCTATCTCCCCCTCGTCCTCTGCTCCGATGTACAGCAGTACACTCTCTGTAAAATTCTCATACGTGATGCTGTTCTGCTCGCCAGAAGGGTCAAGGGGCGTGATCGTTTGACTAGGCTTTAGTGTCTCAGGCAAGGAATGAAAAAGAGGGTATCCATATACTAGCTTCTCGCCGTACATCAGCACTTCTCCATTTTGGTATAGATCGACCGTGAAGAAGTCATGCTCACCATTGTAATGAATCTCGAAAACATAGAGAGTGCCGGCGATTTTGATTTCAAACTCATACGGGATGCGGCTCTTTTCGATGGGTAAAATCATTGCGGCTGCACCCTTCCCGCATTTCCGACTTCGGAAGTGTCTGCTTCAAGCGAGGCAGGCAAAAGCCCGACCGTGGAAGGCCGGGCTAACTCAATTTGTTTGATCGTCATGGAGAAATTGAAACCGTTCCGGATTTTTTCGTCCACATCCGTTTCCAGGCTTTCAATGACAGCTCGTTGCAATGTCGAGCGCCCTCGGTACTTCGTAGGTTCACCACTCAAACGAAGCTTCAACAGGTTTCGGTGTGCCTCTGCTGCTCCGGGATTTGTGACCATGCCTTTAATCGAGTAGGACACCGGATCATTTGATACGTGATCGCTTATGGATCCTTCATCTTCGACCGGGTGCTCGGTGACTTCGTTGTCAAACGTCCGGCGCTCGGATATGACGTTGAATTGCACATTTCCAATGCGAGCCATCGGCTACACCTCCCTCGCTGCTTCTTCGCGATCAAATTTATCCTTGAACTTTTTCCATTCACGATAAGCTTCTCGTGCGTTGGCTCGACCAATTCTTTCAGCTTGTTCCGGAGTTGTATCTCGGCTGAAATTGTTTTGAACATTCAAATTTACAGTCGGTGTTTCTCGCTTAGCAGCAGGGCTATTATCAGTTGTAGCAGAGGCGATACCTTCGCCCATACGCTTATATACTTTACGGTTCAGAGGAACGACAGCCTCATCATCTGCACCATCTCCAGTCACTGCAAGCGTGTTGCTACCGCCTTTTACAAGTCCGCCTTTGATAAGACCGGGAGGTGTATAAGTTGCACCAATGCCTTGGATTTGAGTGTCGGAAGAGTCCTCTCTATTCGATTTAGCGCCGCCGGGCGAACCGACAACAGAATTCGTCGGGGCGCTTTCTCCTTGACTTAGATAATTTTCCGTATCTTCTCCCAACACATTAAACTTAGAAATATTAGGAATGTCCGGTAATCCCCAATCAAGAAGGCTGAAATTATTCACCGTATCAATAATATTGTTTAATATCCCAATGACGCCATTTCCGTAATAGTCACCGGTCGCCCATATTCCTCTAAATGCTTTTTCAAACGCATTTTCACCTTCGCTTGCCGTTTCCGATATGGAGTCCCAATGAGTGATTAGTGTTTCTGCTACCCCACCCATAAATGTCACTATCCAACCGAGGGGATTAGAAAGCCCGAATATGCGCGATCCAAAACGTCCAACATATCTGGTGGCAGTTTTAGCTCCATTTTTAATCCCTTCTAATCCACCCTTACCTAATGCAAAAGCGCCTAGTAAAGGAAGGGCTTGCCCGAAACTTTCTGCGACATTACTAAGGACACCACCAGTGCGTTGATCTAATGTATCATAGAGGTTATTTACCGACCTCCACACCCTGTTTATCTTTTGGCCAGTTGTGTCGTACTGATCTTCCAACTCTGTTGTGGCATCTTTTAGATCCGTAGTTTTCCCTTCGGCATCTGAAATAGCTTCGCCCACGCGTCCGCTGGTGTCTTCCCACATCGTTCCGAATAGTCCGACAGCCGTTTCCATGTATCCGACTTCGCCTTCCATATCAAGGAGACCTTCAACAACTTCGTCTGTTACGCGTTGAGCATCTTCGCCACCCTTGGCGAAATCAGACTGCCATGTATCAGCAAGTTTTTGCGCTTCTTCTTCGCTGTCTGTCAGCGATTCTGCAACCTTCAGAAGGGATTCATTATCCGTCTCCTGCATCCGTATGCCAAACTCATTAATGGAATCAGCCATGCGGTCTGTATCACGAATACCGGCGTCCATGCCTGACTGTAGAATAGAAAGCATATCGCCGGAGTCTGCCCCGATACGATTAAACGCTGGTGAGAATTCCTGCATTGTTTCCAGATAGTCGCCAGACACGTTTAGACCGGACTGCATTCCGGTGCCGATGGTGTTCAGGGATTCCGTGAAATCCACGCCCATAGATTGAGAGTTCGCACGTGCTGCATCTGCCACTTCTTCAACGCCGACACCCCACGCATCTGCAATACGGAGCATGTCTTTGGATTGTTTCTCTAATTCTGATCCACTGTCACCGGTAATAAGCCTGGTCAATCGGACACTCTGTTCAACATCCGCTATATTAGAACCGTATCCGCCGCCGTATATATCGATAATCTGACTGCGCAGGTTTTCTGCTTCCTCGCTAGATACACCTAATCTCGTTTCAAGATTAGCAGCAAGTCCTTCCAGATTCTCAATTCCGGACGCGGCCGCGCTACCACCAAGTGCACCAGCAACACCAGCCAGCATTCCTTTAAGATCAGAGGCTTTTTCCTTTAGGTTGTCCAGTCTGCTTTCTGATTGCTTTGTCTCGATGTCAGGGTTAGGCATGTTACGCACTTCGTTGGAAGCATCACTTGCCGCACCTTCTACATTCCGCATTTGTCCGGTTGCTTGGCGACCACTGATGTTGGGATCCTCTATTCCGTTGATGTCAGAGGACAGCCTCTCTGCCGAATCACCAATACCGCGAAGTTCTCGGGTCATTGACTTACTGGAATCTTGCATGGTGTCGTCCATGTCGCTTATTGCCCTGTCACCGCGTTTTAAATTATCAATGTAGTCATCTGTCTCGTCGTTCAGATTACGCAACGCTCGATCTTCAACGTCAAAGGCAATCGACACGAATAGATCACGTAAAGCCATATCGCACCTCCTTCCCACCAAAATAAAAAGCCCCTTCGTAAAGGGACTTAAGCGTATTTTTCTTTAGGTGGGTGTTCTTCCCACTCATAACCGCAACTTTCACAGCGGTAGACTTCTTTTTGACCGCCGCTTTCAGAACGGCTTATTTTAACAAAAGATATTATAAAACATATAACGTTGATGGCGACCGCAGCAGCCATAAAATTGAATATGCCTTGACCGGATTCACCAGTAAATGTACTTGCAGGAGCTATTAAAAACAACCCTCCCCAAAACATTCCGTATATTGCGCTGTGCAAACGTAAAGATCTGAATTGATGAAGGTAGTACCATCTTCCGAGTATAAAAAATGGGATAGCAAAAAGTAAAACACCTAATGTAATAGATCCAGCTCCAACCATAAAATAGATAGCCGCAGGAATGAGGATATAAAACCATATCTGTTTCGCCATTTTCTCATTAATTTTGTATTTACCGCACTCAGGACATTGTTTTTGCCTCTCCATGAATATCCCTCCATGTTTTTCCTCATGGTACCATACACGGAGGGATCAGTAGTAGTCATCATACTTCCCTTTGTGCTTGAAATAATTAAGAGCCCCGTTCGCCCGGTCAATTTCATTAAAAGTCATCGTTCGCATTTCCGTGTACGAGAACCGGCGTGACATCACAAGACGCCACGCTCGTTCCTCATATTCCCCCATTTCTTCAAAGCTACGACCGTTCCCCAAGAAAGGACTCTATCTCTTTTACAAACTCCTGCAACCCTTTGATGTCATGTTTAAAGTCTTCGATTTTCACGCCCGGTTCGACGACTACATTTTTAAGCAGAGCTTCAAAGTACGGCGCCTGCTGCAGTGTGCCATTCGCTCCGCGGCATTCATCCGTGATTTCGAGATACCAAAAAGCACCAGGATGTGCCAGTACATAGTTTTGTCCGTTGAATTCAATCGTCTTTTGTTTTTGTTCCATGATTTATTCCTCCTAGGAATGATTTTAGTAGTTTCATTTACTTCTCTTCGTAATCAAATACGGTGATAGTCACTTGTGTTGTTGGTGCTTCATTACCGCGCTCTCCACCAGGCGGGGAAAGCACTCTAGCGTCGCTTCCGCCTGCTTTGACTTGACCAGTATCGTTCTTATCTGTCACATACGCAGGGAAATGCGTGCGACTGTTATGCCGTGAACGCAGCATGGCGAGAGTCGGAGAACTTCGCAGAAACGTGACAGTGATGGTTCCCTGCGTGTTGTAGCTTTCTGCTACGTCATAAGCTCCCTGTGCGCCGTACGTTACGGACGCAGTGTCCTCTGATTTCTCGAAAGACACCATTGTGGGAGCCAGCCCCTGCGCATACATACCGTCAATGATAATGTTGATCTTATCAGGATCGTACTGTGGCATTTTCTATTCCTCCTTTTAAACTTGCACCAGAATGTCGATATCGCCGCCGTGAATAGCTCCCGCTATGGTCACACTTGCTTGAATGTCCGGTAAAATACGGTTGGCTCTATCTTCTGTTGTCGTGTCCGCACGCGTAGGTACGCTCACGTTGTAAATAAACTCACCGTCTCCATTCGTTGCTACCATGCCGTTATTTGCAGCCTCTTTTATAGCGGATTCAATCGCACTTTCAATCATGGCAATACCAGCGTTGGTGTAAGGTACTTTATCTGCTCTGGATAAGGTGAGGAAAATGTTTTCATCAATACGCGTGTACAAATAATGTTGAGAGCGTATCACGTCAATCCATTCCCCGGATGCGGTTCGTCCGTCATACATGTGTAATTCTCCGTGCTGCTCGATATAGCTGTTTCCGTTGCGGTCTTTGATGTCGCTTACGTCCGTGCCACCTTCCTCAATGCCTTCCACATGCTTGTAATTCCATGTGATAGAACCAGGATCTTCTGGCGCGCATCGTCCAATCCACCCTTCGACGGGATAGCTTGTAGGGTTATCGTGTACTGCCACAAAAGTATTTTCGTTATCCGCTATAGCATCTAATATAGCCGGGTCGTCCACGCTGGCCCCGTACATTTTCTGTTTCCCTTCCGCCCAATCGGACAGGGCGACCACTTCATCTTGTGTCTGTTGGTCAGATACAAGGAAATAGAAATCCTCCTCTACGCCATCCAAAGCATCTGTGAGCACTGACGGAGTATCCGTCCCTGCTTCATAGGAAACACCTAATATAGCAACCTCCTGTGGTCGCGGGCGTTGCTTAAATATACGGTTTGCAATCGCATAAGCCTCTGTCGTGTCGTCAAAATCTACCTGTACCTCGTCTATATCGCTGTATTTGGTGAATGTTTGGTCAGCATTGGTTGCCAAAATAAGAGGCATACCAAAGCCAGCGCGAGCTAAAGCCCTTGTTTCCCGGCTGACTGTTATCGTCCAGTCTTTAATCGCCATGTTCTCACTCCTCTTCTATGATTTTTCCGTTTAGTTCTGCGCGCTCGATGGTCGCAATGTCGTACTGCTCGGTGTCCGGAATCCGGAGTATCACGTCGAAGCCGACGCGGTGTGTATGTTCTGTTTCGAGAAAGGTCGTCCGGTCCTGCATTGATTCCACGCTGCGTATCACGATGTTGTGACTGGATAGGTAGTAGTACGCATGAAAATCAAACCAGCGACGCAGCCCCCCTGCCACCGTTTGCGCTTCGTCTTTGGTGTTGCTGTGCACCGTTAGAGAGAGCGTCATGTTAACAAGTGCGTGATAGGTCATAATGCCACTATCGTGGGTTTGATACGACTCTTCCATCGTCTCAGGTGTGGTGAATTTGTAGCTGATGAACGTATTAATACCTTCCTGTGAATCCGGCCTCGGCTCATTGTTCTCTAAGCTCACAAAAAAGCGCCCTAGATCGTTCCAGATACCAGAGCGCAATGTTTCTTTGAGGTTAGCATAGTCAATCATGTAACCACCTGCTTTTTCGCCACGTACGTAGCAAAGTCAGCGAAACTTCTATTAAACTTTTTCTGCTGCAGTTCATACGTATCGCCGTTGTATTCGATCTTATTGCCGTTAGTCATATCCTTCTTGCTGTAGACCTTCATATCCTCTGAGTTGTAGGTTCCAGCTTCATAGTATTGGAGCTCCCTATTCGACAGCGGAATAATGACACCTCTTACCTGTACAGATGTTACAGATCCGTCCACCCATTTCCCGATTTCGGTGTCATAGTGCCCTTTGACTTCTTCGTGCAGGGTAAACTCTATCTCGTTATCCAGGTCCACCATCTCTTCATACATGAAAAACATCAGCTTCTCACCTTCCACGTAATAGACTGACGGAGACGGCCGGTATCAACCAACGGGTTGCTGCTTCCTTTCGCCTCCTTAGTGGTATTAGCGTTCGGCGGAGACTTGATGTTACGTATCTTTTCCTGAATAGCACTAACCAGCCACGCACCAATTCGATCATAGGCCTGCTTTGGCGTGATATTGAAATCCACAACGCCTTGCAGCAGTTTTTCCATATTGGCGGCCATTTCTTTCTCTTTTTCATCGTACGTACTGCGTACATACGACCTCTCGGGAATTGTCACTGACTTCACGAGCACAAAGTACACTTCAATCTGGTCCTTCCCTTTTTCTCGAGCCAAAAGCTTACTGCCGTCATCGGTCTCAATGAAAAAGAGATTGCTGAAGTCACCTGCGCTCTTTCCGTGCGCCTTTGGATGTGCCGGAATTGTGAGGTACTGAGACTGCTTCGGTTTGATATCCACACCGAATTCATGCACGCGTGCGATCATAAGCATGTGGGAGTCATCTTCACCAAACACACCGACTTCAACGCTCATGGACTGGAGATCCCGGAGGGATTTAATTAATTTTGGGAGATTGTTGTTATCTTTAATTTTAATACTCATAAAACCAACAGCCTTAACCCCTGAGCCTTACGTAACAAACGTTGGTATTCTTGTCCGTACTCTGTCATGTTCATCCCAGATCCATATGTTGTTTCTCGTGGCCCTTTATAAGAAACGCTAGCGCCTTCAAAACTTCGAGCTTCAGGGCGACGAATATTCAAGGAAGCGTAATGCGCTACTAGATATCGTTGTAAACGCTCATGATATTTTTCAGCAACACCTAATTCATCCACTTCCATCTTCGCATCATCGATATACATCTGAATATCCGAATCACTCAAGCTCTTCAGGTGACTAGCAATAGCTTTCACATTATCAACAGTTGTATCAGCCATTACTGATCACCTTCCGCGTTGCCGTCTCCTTCACCATTCAGTTCAGCTAGTTGTTTATCGATAGCATCAATCACGGTCTTGCGGTTGTCTTTTTCCTGTTCTTCCTGCTTCCATTTCGTAAGCAGTTCAGGTTCGAAGGTGTCTTTCACTAACTCGACGGCCGGGTTAGCATTGATTTCCGTAACGCTTTGAGCTCCTTCTGTGTCGTCGCCCGTTTCATCCTCCACGCTCTCTTTCTCGTCCGCGCTCTCTTTCTCGAATGTGACGATCTCACTCTTATCAATCCACCGTTTGGCGATAGGGTGGCCGGAAAACCGTTTCCAATCAGCTACCGATATTTGGTTCGCACCCGGCAGGAGGCGCACCCCTGCCGCATGGCGAATATATTTACCTTTGTTTTGTACCAACATTAAACACCATCTCCTCTCACGATTGCCATAGGATAACGAACGACGACACCGCCGCAACGTTCTTCAGCCGGCACTTTGTAGTAAGGAAAAGCGTACTCTTGATCATGGCGGGTGATATCCATAGGAATCAGCAGCTCGGCAACTTCCGGCGCACTGTCAAAGACGAGGAAGCAGTCGCCACCGCTTTCTCCTTGTCCCACGAGGTCGGATGTCTTTTCAATCGTGCTGAACCAGTTCTGCGCCTCAATGTACTGCTGCACCGTCTGGCCGGTGTACTGATTGTATTCTTTCTGCAATTCTTCGAAGTTGTCAGGCGTTACAACGAGTGTATCCGCTTCATGACCCGGTAGTTCATCAACCTTAGACTTAGCCTTCCGGACATCGGTCACAATCTCTTTACCGGTTTTGTCAGCCCACTCTGTCGAAGTACCTCCGTCATTCTGATCGACAGCCATCGTCTGAATACCCTCGGCATTCGTCAGGCCGGTGATGTTGTGGTCATCGTCACCGACCCAAGCCAGTTTATTTTCTTTCTCTGCAATCGCACGGCGGACAGTGTTTGCTTTCGTGGACTCAATCGAACGTCCGGCCATTTGTGCTTGGCGCAATTCCTGAATGTGGACACGAAAAGCCGAGACAATGGAATACAAGAGTACCGTCTCGCTCTTCATGTCTACGTCTACGAGTGGTACATCGGATGCACCAGGAGCCAAAATTTTAGCAGCACCGGTCCGTGTCATCACATCATATCTGTACGTTTCTGCTCCGCGCGGGATATTACTTTTTACATTGAGAAGCGTTCGTGCTTTCAGTTCTTCTCTTTTCGGTTCATACAGTACGTTATCAACAGCTTCCAGATCTTCTGGACGCATCATGGCGTCATTTCTCATGACCATTTTCTATCCACTCCTTCTTTGATTGTTAATTACGCAGGCAGGTTCAGTTCCAGTTGGACAAGCTCACCAGCATTGGCAGTGCTCTTGAATGCTGCTCCAGTGACTTCTACGCCATCGGTTGCCGAGGTCTTAAAGTTACCGGTAGTCGAAGCTGCATAAACAGTGTCACCGGGTGCCGCATCTTCATCTACTTCTACCCAGATAACGCCTTTGCGGACTACAGCAACCGGCTCGTTGGCATCGTATTGCTTCTGTGCATTAGGATCCGTGTAATCGTAGTATTCTCTAGCAAGAGCCACGCCCAGGAACGTGCCACCCTGGAATGTCTGTGCTTGAGAGCCGCCGCCTGTCATCTCAACTGCCATGCCATAGGAAATTGCAGACGCAGCCGCTTTCGTTTCAGCATGACTGTCTTGATAGGTAGCAAACTTACCCTTTGATGCCGCGGCGTCCATGTACTTCTGATAATCAGTGATAGGCATTTTTTTCATCCTCCTTAAAATCGTGCATTAAAAAAGACCGCTGCCGAGAGCGATCATGCTTATTTCTTCATATTCATGCGGTCTGCGCGTTTCTTATCAATCGTATCGTTTTTGCTTCCGGTGAACTTCATCTGATTGTCTCCAACCGACGACTGTACGCTGTCGTTCAGGAACTGCATCGTGGCATCGTACCGAGCATTGATGTATTCTTCGGACTTCTCTTTCGCGTCGAACTTCTCGTCCTGTGTTTGGATCACAGCCACCTTAATATCTTGGTCCGCCTTGCCTTTGTACTCGAAGTCCTCCGGCAGATGTTCCCGGGCGCTATCGATCAGAGCAATGCGGTTCTCGACTGCCTTATCAATAGCGTCCTGCTGCGGTTCGGCCTTCTGCGCGTTGTCCAGCTCTGTTTTCTTGTTGTCCAATTCGGTTTTCTGCGCGTCATAGTTGGCCGTCAGCGTGTCATGATCCTTCTTAAGCTGATCGTAGCTGTCAGCTTTAGCCTGCAGCCCGTCTACTTTTGACTTTACTTCACTCGGCACGTCAAATTCTTTTTCGTCAATCTTGATTTTAGCCATTGTGCTGCCTCCTTCTTGTTTTGAATCTTTTCGGTCAACCTGCCATGCGGACGAATCGCCACGAATGGCGGCTTCCGGTCCTACTCTACCCTGGTCTACAATCGCAATGTGGTTGACCTCAACGTTAGTCTGTCGGAACTGATAGTTCTGCCCTTCGTACTGCCCCTGTTCTGATACAAGGTCCGTCATAAAGCCCAAGCTGATTTCCCTTTTATCGCCTTCAAGCACTTTTTCTATCAGCGCCTTATCGGTAATCGTAAAAGATACCATGATGCCGCCATTTTGTACTGATGCGTCGTTATGAGACAGGCCCCTCCCGAGCGCTTGAATGTTATCAACACCGACTGCTTCAGAAGGGTGATCGTCCGTAACTGGCTTGGCATTACAGCTGCGGATTGTTAGGTCCGAGTATATATCCTCCGGGTGCTTCAATTCCTGCTGGTTCGTGCCGTCACTGGACTGATACGGATACACACCGGGCTTTGTCACGACAGCTCGGACTGTTAAAAAGCCTTCATCGCTTTGATCGTGACTCAAAATCTTTGCTCTGTCGTACCTATGCAGCTTCATTCGTTCTCACCCCCTTTCAGAATCTGCTTGCCGCTCTTCGGGGTACGGAAGCTGTCATTGCTTATCGTTTTGGAGCGTTTCTCGGTCTCAGTGACTCCCTTTTTACGCTCCATGCGGTAATCCGGATCCGCCATCCCTCTCACCTCCTCACTTAAACTCGAATAATTCTTCTTCTAATGGTTCTGGTACGCACCGGCAGTTGTATTCCTTTCCGGGGTACAGCCCGTCAGCGCCTTTCTCCCACGTAAAGACCTTCCCATCCAGTTCGCGGTGCTTTTCCCGAACACGACCGTCACTGCTGTCACGCCACCGGAACTTGGTAAGGCCCATTTCTTGATGACGGCGTTTGGTTATATCCCCCATGATGGACCCCGTTTGGTCCCGAGCAATAAAAACCGCCCGGCGCTTCCCTACGCCCGACGTTCGTTTAATCTTCTCTGCCATTTCGTTTAAGGATTCACCGCTGCGGACGCCCTGAATGACAATGGTTTTGATGTCATCATGATACTGCCTGTCGATAGACTTAATTCTGGAGACGTTCTCAGCTACTGCTGTTTCCATGAAAGAGGCAAGCCACGATTCATTCATGGTAGGGTCCACCCCAACAATATCGCGGAACTGCTCTGCAAACTCCTCTTTCTGCCGCCGATTCAATCCATTCACGAACTGTTGGACAATGGCGGTGACGGCTGCAGTAGCAAACACCGATTCGCCGGTCTCCTCCTCGATGGCTTCCAATTCCTTTTGAATCTCGGAAAGCTCATCCTCGTCCAACACCAGAGCGTCACTCCGGTTCCGGTATTGATGAATCAAAGGCTTGATACGCTCGGTCCATGCGTCCCACATGATCTTTCTGTTCCGATCAACCAGCCCTTTCACTCGCCTGGCATATTGAACAGCCACGGCCGTAGGAAAAGCGCCGCCTCTAATCTTCGCCATTTCCGGTGCCTCCTTCACCATCCGGATCATCAGGCATTTCCAGTTCGTCCATCAGACTGCCCATCTCAAAGCGTTTCTGTCTGACTTCATCCGGCGTGAGCACTTGGTTCTTGAGATAGATGCTGTCCGTTTCAGCGTTTTTCTTCCGGATGTCTGCATCGGTCTGCTCGTCCAGCCGCCACAACGGATTGAACTTCACTTTCCAGTCGATAGAATCCGGGTCAATCTGGCCGCCGGGTTCATCACTGGCCCATAGCAGAAGCCGAACAAGGTATTCAATCTTTGGCCGTAGGAAGTTCTCCTGCGTGCCCGCAATGCGCGCGTAATAGTTCAGGCTGTCGTACTGTGCGCCGGATATCGTTCCGGACTGCTGCCCGAGCAAATGACTTTTCGGCATCTTCGCGGATCCGGCCAGCACATCCCAGACAAATGTAAGCAGCTGCTCAACACCATTTACCTGTGTGTTCTCTTTATTGAGCTCTTCGTTAGGGTGAATAATTGCTAAAGCTTCGGTGCGGAACATATAGTCCATTAGCATTTGAGTTTCCCTTAAATCTGAGGTGGTCATCCCGTCAGCTTGCTGGCTCTTGAAAACCTTGAAGGTGAAGTCATAAAGCATCTGCCCCACCGACCACAACGATGTATCGAACACCGTTATGATATCCTTCATCGGCTCCAGTATCGACTGTCCCCAGTCTCTGTCCTCGATGCGTTTGGTCTGCAGGTGCAGCAGGCGCGATTTATGCACGTCTCTCTGTAACGGAGAGTCATCCATTGTTGTATGTCCCGGGTTAATCTGATAATGCTCGACGTCCCCAAATTTCGGGTCAAACGGGTCGTCGTTAATGAGGAACTTGGTGACTTTCTTCCGCGAGAATGGATGCAGGTAATCGATAGACCGCAGGCTTCGAAGATTGATAGGGTCTTCCAAGTCCCATTTACGGCCGCCTTGTGATACTCCAATCGACACAAACCCATCACCACGAAGTCGATCATAAGCGACCATTTTTTCAATCGCTTCCGGCGCGTTCAACGTCTCCAGTCGCTTTTCTAAAGCTCGAGCCAGCTTTTCATCTTCCATTTCGATTGTGATCCACTCTCTCGTTGCATCCTCAGCCGGTATGTCAACGATGTTTTGGATAATCTGATTGCCGGCATATAGCCGTGTGATTTCTTCATCACTTAACAGCGCCCAGTCACCAGCCTGCTGACGAACGAGAGGATCCTGCTCTCCGCCCTTGCCAGCCGTCTGCATAAAGTCACCTTTATAGTCCTGGGCTCGGTCCATTGTTGTTTTGTTTCCCATCGTTTCACCTCATTTTCTTGTAGCGATCCAGCAGGTTCGACTTTTTACCGGCAATTCGATTCAATGCCTGGGTCATGGCGTCCACCTGGTCATCGTGGCTGGCGTTAGGAAATGCTGATGCTTCTTCCACAAAATCATTAACCCATTTGGCTAACGAAGGATCGGGTATAAACACGTTTCCGGCTTCAATTTCCGCTGTGACCGCCTGCGCTCGCACCTCTTTGCCGCCTTCAGGGTTAACGGGGATTAAACCAGGGATTTCACGTTTCAGCATTTGGATCACCGCCGTTCCATTCGCTTTATCTTCTACCAATTTCGTTTTGGCAGCAGGCCATTTCGAAGATAAATTCCTGATAGCCTGCATCGTATCCGGCAGACTCATTTTCGCTCTTACTTGGTCCAATAAATAACGGTCTGCGCCAACTCGTCCCCATACTTGGCCGACAACATAGTCTGCATCATCGGTATCCTTAAAAGTACAATCCCACGACTGCAACACTTCATCAAAACGGGATGGCGCTTTTTTGTAATATTGCCACCAATGCCGCTGAAAGATATTGCCTTCGCCTGGAGACGGTCGCTGCTGAAACAACGCTGACCATTCATAACTTCCAACCGTAGCCTTAATTTTTAATAATTCCTCTTTCGGATATTTGTTTGGCCACAATGCTTCTCCATCTTCACGTGGGTCCTCTGGATGTTTCGGTTCTTCCGCGATCGCCGGGAAGTTAATAACCTCCCATTGATCCGCATATTCATCTTCTTCTTGCAACTGCAGAAGTCGTCCAGCCAGATCATCCTCATGCCATCTGGTCAGCGTAATAAGGATCTTCCCATTCTTCTCAAGGCGAGTGTAAAAAGTCGAAACATACCAATCCCAGACAGCCTCACGAACCGTCTGGGACTCTGCTTCTTTTCGGTTTTTATAAGGGTCATCAATGATACCATATGTCATTCCAAGTCCGGTGATTGCGCCGCCGACACCACTTGATTTATAACTCCCCTTGTGATCTACAATTTCGAAAATATCACTGTTTCTTAAATAGCTTCCAGTAGCAACCGTCCTAATATTAGACCCGTTCAAGGTTGTGTGCGGGAACAATTCGCTATACACCGGATCATCAATGATACGTTGCACATCTCGATTCATACGACTTGCCAAGTCTGAACCATAGCTTGCTGATATAATTTGCGCATTCGGATCATTACCAAAAATAAAAGCCGGCAACCGGCGCGATACCAGTTCCGACTTTCCGTTTCTGGGTGGCATGAAGATCATAAGGCGGTCTAAATCCCCAAAAACGAAGTGATTCAACTTGTCGCACAACACGTTATGATGCCAATTCATATCATAATCGCCATGGGTGTACAGGGTGAATTCTTCCATATTACGCCGGGCAAGCTCTTTATTCGCTTCCTCTGCCAGGGCGTTCTTCTGATCCGTTGTTAAGGTTGGCAATTTCCCTCAGCTCCTTATCACTCAAGGAGGATAGGTCTACATTATTGTTTGTGATTTCCCCACTATGCTCAATATCCTGCTTGTCTTTCCATTTCTCCGGCTGTCTGTTCTTAAGCCAGAAGATGGCTGATGTTGGGTCCGGCGCATGATACTTAACAACTCTCTTTGTTTCATGGCCCATCTCGTAGGTGACTTCTTCGTACTGATAACCGGTAGCCCTCTTAAACAGTGCATCCTCGACTTCATAATCAGCTTCCTGCTTTCCTCTTTTTAAGGCTTCCGTTAATTCCGGATATTCGTTCTTGTACTTAGAGAAGGAGGACATGGCAACGCCTAGACGAATCCTGATTTCTTCTTCGGTTGCTCCGTCTCTACACCAATGCTCGATCTCTTTCAGATACGGCTGCACATGTGTCTGATATTTGTTCTTTCTTCCGGCCATGTCACATAGCACCTGCCTCCTCATTAACTGTCATCACGCTTGAAAACTTATCGTTCAGGAATAGTGCCAGTACAATATTTCCGTCATATTTGCAAAGCACTTCCGCATGGAGTGTTACTTTTAAATTGCCGACACTCATTTTCTCACCCCATATAAAAAGCACCCCGTGGGATGCTCTTAAACTGTTATTCTTTTAACCGGTACATGATTCCATTTATAATATCCATCTTGTTTTGACTAACCAAATTTTTTAAAACATTTTTCAAAAGGGATCTAGTGTACCTCTGGCCTTCATAAATTGTGACTTTACCTAAATCTCTTAGTGTAAATGGGGTGTACCCAAAGTGTTTATAAGCCATTTGAATTATCTCTTCTTCTATATCGATCTTCTGTTGATTCGAAGATACATTAATAGATCCACTTAAATCGTTAGTTTCATTATTTTTAGCCAACATATTCAACATTTGATTTAAATGTTCTTTATATTGGGCACTTTGATCATCTTCATAATTAATCTTGCTTATTAATTCTTTAATATGCTGTATCTGCTCATTATTTTGCTCAACATTTTGTAATCTAACCTCCTCTATAGCTTCAAGCATCTCTTCCCTCAGCTCATTTACGTCATTTAATTGTTCACTAGCAACTTTCATAGTTTCTTCAAGTTTGTCAGCAGTTTCTTTAATTTCAGCGATATTTTTTCGTTGGCCCGCAACGTCCACTAACGTCATAACAATTGCCACTACAGCTAAAACTATCGATGCTGCAGTTGCTGCATTATTTAAGCCCGCACTAGTATTTTCATCATGCCACACTGAAATAGTCAAAATTGCAATAGTTGTTATTGCAAATAGAATACTAAGATAAATTAAATGTACTCTACTTACCAATTTACTTTTTTCACTCAAATTAATCTCCTCCTTCTGACAATTTCTGAGCAGAAAGGAGGGAATCCTCCATCATTCGTGCGACAATATTCGACATTATGTGAATAACTGAAACCAGTAATAGGCTGCAACTAATGCTGCTATCGAACTTATACTCCTAGTAATGCCATATGGAACTTTGCAGGCTCTCAAAAGAAGAGCAACAATAATGCCGGTTAAAAACATTGTTAATAATAACGCGCCTGACTTCCAAGCCATCTCATCGATAACAGATGTATCTACTCCTGATAAGTCCAAAATTACCAGCACCTCCTGCCAATTATTTCGACAGAAGACATTATTTTATTTATCAACAAAAAGACACCTGCAGAGCAGATGCCTTGAAGCACGCAAGGGCGTGAGTATTCGATTTTTCGTTCTGCGGTCATGGGGATCTATGTCCACCCCGTCCTGCCTCCCAGTCTAGCACGGGGATGTAACTTCCGCGAAATCTGTTTCTTCTGGAACATTTGGAACATCTGGAACATCGCCCGTGATTTTGTCGACAATAGACTCTCGAATACGGTTCACATGAGAGTGAGACAATCCCATGTGCTTACCAATCCACCTCAAAGATTTTCCCTCGAGTAACCAATGCAGCACCTCAACTTCCCGGTCGTCCGTGATCAAGTGAATGCGATCCTGTATGAGCTTGACCTTCTTTTCGTACTGAGCGACCTTATTCCAGCGCTTTTCGCGTCTAGCTGTCTCTTTAGCCACCGGATCACTCTGACCGCCGCCTTGTGCTTTTGGCATAACGGATTCAATTCCGTATTGGGCTGTGAGCTTCTCTCCGGCGTCCTCCATCGAATCGCGGAGCAGTTTAATACTGTTCATCATCCAGTGGTAATCTTTCAACAGCGCTTCGATTTGTCGCTTATTCATGGAATCGCCCCTTTTGCTTAATCGCTCCACCATTGCCGTGTCCGTACGTCGGTCTATTCACACCCATCAGTTCCTTCAGGTCTTTATTAGTAAGCTTCTCTTTCGGCTTTTTCTTGGTCATGCAGCATCCTCCAATCTAATAAAAAAGAGGACGCCAAGATTCACGGCCGTAACCGTAAATCAAAGCGTCCTCCAGTGGACTGGTAGAACATATTAACCATTATTTAAAACATCATTTAAGAAGCATTCAATTTCATTTTCATTTTCTGACTTAGATAAATCCCATTTTTTATAAGGTATATTTAATATCCTGGCAATTTGTTTAGAGTAATTTTCCTCGCAAACTTGAAAGTCTTCCAGTAAACTTGTTTCGTAAAGTATATGATCCCTATGATATAAATTATCTCTAATAGTATCTACCTTATTTGTTATAACAATTATGCAATGGGGAGATAACTCAACAAAGGTTTTTTGAGGTATTTCAGAAATATTATTTTTGCTATCTAATAAGCTAAAATGTCCATCTAATAAAAATTGAGTGTCATTTAGGAGAAGATCATCTAAGGCAGAAAGTAGCATTGTTTGGTTTCTTTCAGCATCACTAATCTTTTTATCTATCCATAATTGTTCTTTAGAATTTCTTGAGATAAGTTCACTTGCAGAATAATGAGGTAAATTAAATTTTGCCGATAACCTCTTACAAACAAAACTTTTTCCGACACCGTGAATCCCACCTACGAAAATCATTCATATCCCCTACTTTCATGAAATAGGCATCGAGAGATTTATGTCAATAATTGGGAGCTGGGATGTACATAGCTAAAGGACTGAGGCGCATGAAAATTATCTATCTTCTCAAATGGGGACAACGGTTGATCATATTTGATTACTTTTTTTATTTTAATGGCATAGCCCTTTTCTTTATTATGAAAATATTTTTTAAAGAAATCATAAGTAATTCCAGAAAAAAGTTTTGTCTGTTCCCAAAGACTCTCGATGTCTTCAATAAGTATTTTTTCAATCAGAAGTTCTCCTACAATTTTCCCTTCTGGCTTAGTACTATAAACAATTATAGTGTCTACGTCCTGATTTTTAAAAATGTTTCTTCTGTACTCATACTGTTTATCACCGTTAAAAATTTTCTCTACGTACTCTGGTCTAATTGATAACAAAACTTTCATGTATACCACCTAATTCAGTAATTTTATTCATCTGACTATCGGTTAATTTTATCAATGTCCATCGATCTTTTCTATTTAGACCACATTGATCAGCTAAATCTCTTCTAATTAATTTTCTTTCCATGGCTAAGTTATATGTCATTTTTAATACTGCAACATTATTATTAAACCTTTTTCTTAATTCAGTTTCAGAAAATACACTATACTTCTTGCAGTAGTCTAAATATTCCTCTAAATTATTAAAATCTCTTTTAGTTTTAACCTCCTCTAAGACACATACTGATGTAGCTACAGCTCTATATTCTGCTGGGCTTACTCCGTCTCCTGTTCTATAAATTACAATTACACTTTTGGGGGTTAAAAATTTTGCATGAGGGGCATTGGAGATATAAACTTTATGGATACTATTTGTATGAGAGACATTCTGAATTAGGTCAAAACTTTCATTCGTTAAAATAGAATCTGGAAATAGTTCAGTGTGGTATTCCGGATTAATGGATAGTAAAAAACACTCATTATCTCTTATATTGACTAACGGATAATCTTGTAAAGGTTCTTCTGTGATAACCTCCATGTTTTTAAACATAACTTCTTCAGGCTGTTCAGTTTTTCCATTAGGATAATTTAATGCAACTTTATAGAAGCCATATTTATAAAGCAGATTAATTAACTCAGTATGTTTTGCAAAAATTGTTACATATAATTCCTTTATATCCTTCACAACAGCATAATCAAGAGCTTTTTTTACAAATCGCTCTCCTAGTCTTGTTCCATGAGGATTAATTTTTAATGTACCAATTTTAATTCTCTTCTTTCGTGGCTGAGGCGGTTCAATATGTGTTAATTCTTCGTCTTCAATTTTGAGATATAAAAAAGCTTGAATACCTTCCTCGTTTTCATAATAATAAGCTTTTTCATCACCCTTTCTCCTGAACCATTCTTCAAAACCGTTGTAGTCAGCTTTTAATGAGTCAAAAAAAGGATCTTCTAAATTAATGTTTTTAAAATACTCGTGTTTAAGAAATGTTTCTTGCATTAAGATGTACCCCCTTTTTATGTACTAGATTTAACTTCTACATAAAGAGAAGAACTCCTTCTCCAACATAATACAATTTTTGATAAATTTAGATAAATAACACTAATATTCTTCTTTTTAGAGGGGATTTTGAACTCGGCAGGTTTATATATAAGCCTACCTCTATTCAACCATGCTTATATCATTCCTCTTACTCCCTGGGAATTAAATAATAATCAAATAACTTATTTAAAGTGGCTTCAATACCTTGTTCTTGAAACACCTTCAAGTCGTCTAAAACTCTTCCCCCTCATCATACTTCACCCTCTTAACCTTGCCCTGGTGCATCACAATCTTCGCTTCTCCGTGATCCGGAAGCTCTGTCAGCTTTGCTTTCCCATTACAAACAACAATGGCAAAAGAGGAATTTTGTTCCATTATATCAATATCCAGTTCCCCAGTGCTAGGATTTATGTCGATTTCTTGCATTCTTTTCATAGTAGCCCCTCCCTGATATACTAGTTGTAGTGGTGAGCTGCTCCGAGAGGGGCGGCTTTTTTATCGTTAACTCGTTACTTTTTCAGCATGCTTGTCTACCACAGCGAGATAATCCAACGGAACTCCTCTGCCCTGTCTCACTAAATCGGCGTAGATTTGAAAGTCATCGATAGGAATCGATTTACGCCCTCCCTGCGCCGCATTTTTCGCCGCCAGTGTAATAAGTGATGGTGGCGTGAAGAATACCTCCCGAGTATCCCGAAACTCAACGAGAAGGAACACAGTGGCTCCATGTTGCTCTGCATTTTTCAAGTGCTGGATCTGGTGATCGTGGATGTTCTTGAGATCGAACCGCTTTCCGGATATGCTCTTTGCTTCAAATTCGATTGCTTTCCCATTATAGACGCCTGAGAAGTCCACCGAGCTTTTCGCTTCCCACACAGCTTTTTGAATATTGGTGCCACTCGACTTCAGCACCTTGACCGGGGTCGGGCGCTTGGAGATCAGCGCGAGCCCCTTGTTCTTGTATTGCAGATTCGAAGTATTAACTAAATGCTCAAAGGCCATCCCTCTATTAGCTTGAGTGTGCTTCATTCTGTCCCTCCTCAACCTTTGCTGATAGATTCACTGTCCATTCATTCGGTAATACTCACCTCGGTCATACCTAATTGCTGTCTGTTGTCATTGATCCGTTTAAGTCCCTGGTGACAAAACTCATTGTCGAGCTCAAAACCAATCCAATTCCTCCTTGTGTTATCCGCAGCAACCGCTGTCGTAAATGCTCCCATGCAATTATCCAGCACTGTATCACCTCTATTGGTGTAAGTCTTAATCAGGTATTCAAAGAGCAGTAAAGGTTTCTGAGTGGGATGAAAGGTGTTCTTATCTCTCGGGAAGTCCACGATGGACTTCGGATAGTTGGTATGCGTCGTCGTGTGATCTTTCATTAAACTTTGATCACCCTCTTTAAAAATGCCACCTGTGCTTTTCCTCTTCTTTCTTTTAACCTTTACCAACGGCAGCAAGCCCTGCGGGTGATATGTCGGCAGCTTTTTGTAAAAAACACAGATGTTCTCGTGATTCTTCAGCGGCATTCGTTTGGCGTTCTGGAACCCTGTAGTATGCTTCCCTTTCTTCCATATCCACTCATACCGAAACCAGCTCAGGTTACTTGCGACCAATTTAGAAGTGAATGGCTGGCTTGCCGTGAGAACAATGGCTCCGCGATCTTTAATGACGCGTTTATATTGCTCCCATAATTGTTCGAACGGGATAATTTCATCCCACTTACAATGTGTCGTTCCGTAAGGGAGATCGCATAAGATCATGTCTACGGAGCTTTCCGGTATTTGCCTCATCCCCTCAATGCATTCCATGTTGTAAATCGTGTTTGGTTGTATTGCCATTTCTTTTCTCCCTTCCGCATGATAGAATTAAATCCGAAAGGGAACGCTTGTTCCTTTATTGTATTGAGACCCTCTTATCAGGGTCTCTTTTAGTTGGTAAACGTTACTTACAGCAGCGATCCGTCAATCAACAGCACGCTATCTTCGCCGTCTCTCAATTCATCGAGCACTTCTCGGAGTGGAGGAAGTTCCCTGTCCTCACCTGTCGCTCTGCTGAATTTAGCGACAGCGTAATCTGTCGGCACTTCCTGTATTTCCTCGCACAAAGGCTCGTTCTCGGAATCATCCGCCACCTGCTCGATATATTTCATAATCGCCTGACTTTCGTTTTCGGCTTTCAACAAGGCATAATACGGTTGGCTGATTTCAAAGTATTTCATTGTTCATTCCTCCTATTTGATAATCATCAAGACCCCGCGATAATCAAAAATTTGCCTTACCATCCCCTCTGTCAAAGATGGTGTCTACAAATTGCGTCAGCTCTTTCTCGCGTTTTCGTCCAATCCACGCACTTTCGGTGTGCATGTCGCAGCTATCCCCTTCATAGACATCAGCCTCTTGAATCAAACAGAAGGAGAACACGCCCGCATGAAGGCTGAAATGATAGCATGTTCTACATATTTTCGTTTCTTCACCGGCTGGATTGAAATTGTGCGCCATGCCTATTCCTCCTTTCTCGTAATCGTCAATATACGAAATATCTAAAAAATGTTATACTATCCCAAAATTTTACTTTGAACGTTCGAAAAGGGGGCTCTAACTTATGGTTAAACATTCCCTACTTCTCTTATTTATCCCCCTCTTAATTGGATGCGCGTCTGATAAGGATCAGGTGATTGATGATTTGAGACCTGAAAAAGAGGGGAAATACTCATTCGCCATTTTCGCTGACGAGAATGCAACAAAAACTGAGTATTATGATAAAGTGACTGATGTTGTTGTTTCTTTGGGCGACTCTGTCAGTAGTCATAGTGTTTTTATCAAAAACGAAGAGGACGCCGATGAATATAAATATGACGATGTATTCAATATTAAAAAGTATCCTGTTTTCATAGTGTTTGACAGTAATGGGATTGTCCTAAAAACCTATAACACAAATGAGCTGGAACAATTCTTCTCGGACTAAGAATTGTTCCTTCGCATAATCTGTCCTACGAACATCAACATAATCTCAATCCGTATATATGATCCGCTGCCACCGAGTTAATCCAGAGCGTTTCTGTCCTTGTCGCCCCGGCTTCCGCAGCCGTGACCATCCTTTCTTTCTTCCAGTCACCCAAAATATCCTGATAAAGATCGTGTTCGTATCCCGACAACAGAACTGGTCCCGGATGGTCTATTAAACGGTTCAACATCGATTCGTGATCCGCTTCTGTCATTTCATGCTTGTAATGCCGCTTGGAACGAGTGTCGAGCACATAGGGCGGATCCGCATATATCAAAACTTCCGGTCGCTGATATCGTTCCAGTATCTGTTCGGCCGGCTGATTTTCGATCTGCACCCTCCGCAGCCGCTCAGCAACGTGATGGATCCGGACAGGTAGCTTTCTGAAATCGGCGGTCGGTTTCGGTCCATTCGAACTGATCAAGCTGCGCCACCCTGTTCTGTCGCTTGTCTTTGCGCCTATCGCCTGCCAGCAACGTGTGAGAAAACGTCTGGCCCGTTCCAAGTCTGATCCTTGAGAGTAATAAGATTCGTAATACTCGGCCCTTGCGTATGGCGTATATTCGATTTGGAAAGCCAGTTCTTCCGGCTGTGCTCGGATCATTCGGAAGAGGTTAATGACTTCCCCGTCGATATCGTTAATCGTCTCGACTTTGGTTTTCGGCTTACTGAAAAACACTGCGCCAGACCCGAAGTACGGTTCCAGGTACGTTGAATGCTCCGGCATATTTTCGATGATCCATTCAGCAAGTCGCCATTTGGAACCGGGGTAGTGTAGCACTCTCATGTCATTCATGATTTCACTTCCAATAGCTCCGGGTTTTCGTGGATGTTACCTAGCAACTTCAATGCATCGTCTTGCATGTGCACCCAATACAGCTCAAAAGGCCCGTCCGAACCATAAAATTCGCTTTCTACGCTTTTCCACAGCTGGAACATGCCGCCTGCAAATGTCACAACACCTTGGTACTGTGTATCGTTATCTTCAATGTCGAATACAGTGAAATAGATTATATCGCCCTCGTAAATTTCGTTATCATCTTCATCATCAATACCGGTGTATTGATCCCTTGATAGCATTTCATAATCTGCTAAAAATGCCGGTGACAATGATGTAAGAGTCGCTTGTTCTATCTGGTTAAGATAATAGTGTTTAACCTCAATATTGCCGGAATCTATATGCTGTACGATGTATCGAAACTTAGGCTCTAGCATGCTCCACCTCCATTAGTTCCGGAAGTCGCACTCTCTCCCGTTCCAGTTCGCTCACTGTCAGCTCACTTAGCAGCCGTCCGTCCAGCGCTAGAAAATAGCCTTGTTGCTCCAATTCCTTAATTAGCACCTGCCGCCGTAGCTCCATACTCCTCATCCTCCATTTCTTTCAGCTTCCGCTCGTTCTCCTCAAATATCAGCATCAGCTGCGCCTTCCGTTTCTCCCACAATTCCGCCGGCATCTTTCTGCCGCGTATATAGATCGCTGATTCTATTGTCATGTCATGTCCTCCAGTCTGTGATTCAGCTGAAACTTATCTCCTTGGATCAATACCAGATATTGCTTGCACATTTCGTATATTCGGGTTGCCAGCGCCTCGTCTATTTGAACCATCTGGTCGATTGGCAGCTCTGAAGAGATCATGATCGGCTTGTGGTTTAAGTACCGATGGTTGATGACAGCGTACGTTTGCTCTATCTGCCAATCCGTAGCCCTCGGCACTCCCTTCGCCGCCGGTTTGAATAAATCGTCAATGAACAGCACATCCGCGTTTTTCATGCGCTCCTGCTTCTCTTCCAGCTTGTCGAAGTCGTCCTTTAAGTCATTGAACCCCTCGACGTAAGGAAAATACTGTACTCCGACATGCTTTTTGTGCATGAGATTGTTTGCAATAGCCGTCAGCAGATGTGTTTTACCTGTTCCTGGCTGTCCTAGCAGAGCGATGCTGTTCTGTCTCTCAACTCGAATGGTCTCGAAACTCTGAAAATAGTTATAGGCGCAGTCATAGGTTCCTTGTATCAAGTTTGGCTTCCCGTCCGTGCGGAAGTTCTTGAAACCGAGCTTGCGAAACTCGTCTGTGATTTCACTGGACCGCATCAGCTTCTGTGCCCGGCGCCATTCGATGCAGCTGCAACGTACCCAGACTTCATAGCCATCACGAACCTCAAGATAACCGGTGTTGTCCTTGCATTTAGGGCAGTCATAGTCATGCTCGTTTTCCTGGCTTGATCCATCCGACTTGGCCGCCTGTGATGGATCGCTCTTGGCTTGCTCCGCCCGTTCTTTGAGCTTGTCCATAACCTCCTGAATGCTGGTTTGGGCTTGTTCCATTGGACGCTGCCTCCTTTCGCTGCTTGTCGGTGTAGTGGTTATTCAGAATGATCTTCTTGCAGTAGCCGAGAGAGGTTATCTCGTCCCCGCTGTACTTGGGCTTGAAATTTTCAAAGGCCTGTTTGATTCCGGAGATGGCTTCAGTGGTAGAAACCCCCGCCTCTAAGATGGCACTGGCATGGTCATAATCGGAGGCCCTGGGAGGCAAGCCCGGCTTCCCGCGATATGCCATGAATGCATCTGTGATTTGATCCAGCTGATCCTGGAATACTTGCTCTTGCGTGCGCTCGTTTCCAACAACGATGTTGTATTGTCCCTGTTGTTTCTCTGTATTGTCTTTATTAGAGTGGTCATTTTCGGCACCCTGCGTGCCATTTTCGGCACTCTCTGTTTCATTTCCGGCACCCGTGCCATTATTGGCACTCTTAGAGTGATCATTTTTGGCACCCCATTTTTTGGACTTGTTTACTGTCACGATATGTCCGTATGGAGTCCGTTTTAGATGAATGTAATTCTCTTCTTCCAACCGTTCAAAATTGCGTTTTACTGTTGATTTGCCTACCCCTAAATCATTGGCTACGTCGCTGTATGATACGGGGGAGCCACCAAGAACGGTGCCCGACTTTTGCCCTTCTTGTTCCATTTCGTTGGTGACTCGATCAATACACCATAAGAACTCCCATAACGCTGCACCTATCTTTTTCTTATGGTGTGGAGTGAGTAAGCCGGAGTAGACTCTGAAATAGGTGTCGGACACCGTCTCACCCCCTAATTCGTTTTATAAATAACCATGACGGGCATATTAATTAACCGTGTCCAAAGCTCACCGTTAACGTAGATCTGAAACTCATGTTCAATACCATCGGGCCACTCATCTGTTTTATCCCTTATTTCAGTAATGAACTTTCCACTATCGGACCCTTCTACTTCCTGACCTATCTCCCAATATTCACCGTCCATATGGCGAGCAGATTCAATCCGTTTGATCTCAACCATGTTTATCGCTCCTCTCACAAATCGCTGTCATGCCCTCGATTTTGATTAGTTCCATTCCTGAATAACTCTTTTTCAAATAACTGGTGACGTATTTTCGAAAGAGCCGGCCCCTGTCTGCAGCACCCTTTGTCATCAAGATATAGCAGACAGGGATCGGTATTCTGTGTGTCATTGCACGTCAGCATCTTCAAATGGAAATTCATTTTGAGTAGGTGCGGAATCTTCTGGTGGCTGCTCTGATTTGCCGGCAGGGTCTTCCTCAACTTCTGACACTTCAGCGTCTACATAATCGATATCAGAGCCTACTTCTTTACGCTCAGACGGATCCTTATTCTCTTCAGAGTAAGCTGTCTGTAACTCGATGGAGAGAATGCCCCACTTCGAAAGTAAGTTCCGCAGCACCGTCTTCTTAGCCATAGCATCCCAGTCATTCTTCCAGCCGAAGTCTGACTTGCTGAACTTTTTCTTGTGCGCTTCAATCTCAGATTTGGACCAGTACACGGTCTTGCGGAATCCGTTGATTAATTCAAAGTAGCCGGCATATCCGATGACCTTATCCGATTCCTTCGCTTCAAAATCAATTTCAATTTCTTCTGTAAGGCGGTCCCACTTCTTTAATTCACCTTCATAAATCTCCACGACATTGATATTTTTGTACTGGCCGGACCGCAGCGCTAACTGAATCAGGCCGCGATAACCGATTTGAGGCGTTGCCTTATTACCGTAGGGGACAATGTACATATAACCGAGGTTTTTATCGACCGGTAAGTCCAGCGTAGCTGCAACCATGGCTGAGCTGATCACACTCATTGGTTCGCACTTTTGCAGCATTTTCTCTTCGTTGTAGAGGTTCACAATGCTGGTGATAAACTGGCTGGACCTTTTCCCAAGATTCTCTTCAAACCGACGCTTAATAGTTGGTGTTTCGAGCAAACCCTTCAACGTTGTACCTTGCGTGTTTGACGGCGCCTGACCGTTCTGTTTATTGGAAAGGTTGTTTTTCAAAGATTGGTTGGTTGCCATGCCATCGCCTCCTATAAAGCTTTGTAGGTGAATTTTCTGTATTGAGATTTATACGTGTAAGCATCTGCGAGTGCCGGTTTTTCTCGTTTCAATTTTGCTGTGTCCACCTTATTGGCAGTGATGTTCTTCCATGACACTTCATAACCGTTCACATAGCCCAGCTCCGCGTCTTGCATCTGCCATTTAATGTTGTTTTTGATTTCTTTCTCCTCGTTCTCCAGCATTTTTATATCTGCTTTAATTTGATCGAGTCTCTGAAGCGCTTCTTTTTCGTGAACGCCAAGGTTGGTCACTTTCTCTTTTTCTTGTTGTGGGAAGCGTTCGTTCAGGTATTGCTCGGCAGCGCTGGAACCATCTAAGGCTGGCGGTACATTTGCCATCACATGGTTCTCCCAGAAGTTTTTCTCCTGTTGGATAATCATGTTGATCAGCTCTTCATCCCGCTCAATCTCTTTCCAAACAAACTTTTGGCCACCGATTAAAACAGCTATATAAGCTTTGGATTTGCCTGTCACAGCGAGATAATGTTGTACCTGGACGAGGTACGCATCCGGGATTTGGTCTTCTTCCCAATCCTTAGCGAGAAATTGGTTTGCTGTTTTGCATTCGAGAATGGCGTCTTCCCTGACAATCACGCGATCGACGTTTGCCAACATGAAAGGATAGTCAGGGTGCTGCATCATTGCGTTTTTCCGTCTCACTCTTTTGCCGGTTCTCATTTGGAATTCTTCGGCTACCAAGTCTTCCAATCGGTTTCCGAAATATGCCGCTTCGCTCGGATCCTCTTCATCCGGAACATGTTCTTCTGTTTTTTCGTTCCAGACCTCAAATGGGGACTTATATTTATTAACTCCGAGAACCGCGGAAGCATCGCTCCCGCCAATTCCCTTCTTTCGCCACTTCAGCCAATCGGCTTTATTCATATCTTTCGTTTGGGTGACAACAACGCTCATCAATCTTCCTCCAATCCTTCTATTTGCTCCTTCATCTCGTCATAGTCATCTTCATCCACAATGACTTTCTCCGTTGATACTTGAATCTCGACGTACTCTTTTCCAAGGCTGCCATCTTCAACAACGTATATTTCATCTTCTTCCATTTCTTCTTCTTTAGATTGCGCTAATACACTGAGGTCGGCATCCATTTCACAATCCAAAAGCTCGATAATCAGTTCTTGAACGGTCATCAAACCATTCCTTTCCTTGTGTTTTTAGTTTGGTTCGCCTACAATAGAGTTAAATTCGTTTTCTTATTGTGCCGATCAGACCGCCATCTGGTCGGCTTTTCTATGCGCTCGGTAGATGGAAAGCACTTTCGCTTCCGTCATATCCAGTCGAGTCGCTACCTGCAGCGCCCCTTCTTCCCCTAGCGCATCCAAGTGATTCACGATATAAAATGTATAGCGTTCAGGTACTCCGTTGGATTGTTCCATATCACTCACCCTACTTTCATAGCATGCTGCCGAATGTAATCGGCCAAGCACTCCACGTCGTCATGCAATAGCACGTCCTGTTCAAACTCCAATGCTCCCTCATAGTCCACAATGGCGCGGCCGCAGCCCTCACATTCACCGATTACCTTCGGTTCGTCTTGGTCCAGATATTGGCTCGGTAGAACCATCGGGTTCTCAACACTGATAGATGGCACGTTAATTCCTCCCTAATAAATGGTTGCCGCAGATTTTGCAGAACTCTGCACTCTCTGGATGATCGGTATTACCGCATCTGTCGCAATTCATAATTTATCCTCCTTTCAGGTGCCGGCGCACCGCCGGACCCACAGCCACCCTCGGGCAGAGGATAAAGTGGAAGCTATGAGCCCGGCGGCAAGCCAGCCGCAAACCCGGCTTGCCTTGCTTATCAACCTTTGGTAAACTTGAATCAGTAGAAGATCCCTATCTTAAGCGTGTGCTGTTCCCGCAGCCGCGCTATTTCTTTGTATCCAGAAAGCCTGCTGAAACTTCGTTTTCTTGGCTTCCATCGAATGTGCCAATTCGTACAGTGCTAATCCCCTATGAGCGCTTTTCATCGCCATGTGAAGCTTCCCGCGTTTTTTCAGTGCCCGGATAACAATCTCCATTTCAAAGCCATCCATTTCAGCGTAAATTCCGTTTTCTTTTACGTTATCCAAGGCAATTTCCACTTGCTCTTGATCGGCTCCCTGCAGCTTGTCCGAGTAAATTTCGACGGCCAGCACTACCTCGGTCATTTGTTTTTCACTTGCATTCAAAAGTGGCTGTGATTTATTCATTCTTTTTCCTCCATTCTTTAAATTTTTATTTAAGTCCGCCAAGTTGAGCCAGTCTCTCTTGATCCGTTCGCTCTCTTCTTAGCTCTTCAAAAGCGCCAATCGAGTGCATCAGAATATTATTTGCGATTCCTCCATTAATCCATGTTGCTTCAACGTATTGCTGGTTCATCCCCCATTCATTGTTCATGGCAGTTAACAGGCAGTCTGCTGCATGTCTGACATCCCGAATCTGTTTAGCTGTTGCCTGCACCTGCTGCTGTTCTCTATCTTCGAAACCTTTCCAGGGTCTCCAATGCTGAGAGAGCTTTTCAATATCTTTAGCTGCGGTAAAACTTTCTTCCACTTCAGCTTTAAAATTGTCCAACTGACTCGGTACATTATCTAACAACCGCGGATCTGTTGGCGGTTCACTTAGTCCATAAACATGTAATATAAGTTCCAGAGCCAATGTGTCTTCGACTGTTTCACACCATTCGATACATTCCTCCAGGTGGATCTGCGATGTTCCATCTTCAATACCGCTAAGTCTTCGCTCAGTCATTCCCAACTGCTTTGCCAGCCACCGTTTGGTTCGGCGTTCGGGTTTCCAAGCGCGTTCCCTCGCCGTTTTTAAGATCGTTGGTATCGATGACGGACTATATAATCTGGATTTTGCGGTTTTGTTCTGCATTTTGTTTGCCTCCTATTTATTGGTTTTTCAAGATAAAATGATAATAGTTACATAGCATTGGATTCTGTATGGACTTCCATCGTTGATTGATTCCGGATCCAGTCGTCGATGGTTTCTTTTGAAAAAAAGATCCGTTTTCTCACTCGAAAATGCGGTATTTCCTTAGCCTGCACCATGTTGTAAATAGTGTCGGGATGTACGCTTAGATACTCTGCAGCTTCTTTTACGTCCATGGTTTGTTGCAATTACATCACCTCCGTGTATTCGTTAAGCAGCTTTCTTGTCAGATTGATTTGGCCTTTTCCGGTAACGAGCGTTGTCACGCTCTCAACGTCCCCTTCTGTTCGACTGATTAGAGTTACGCTGGTATCAAAGAGACCCTGCTCAATGTACTTTTGTTTTGGATTGTTACGCTCGCGCCCATGTTTGATCAGGTATCCCTGTTCTCTAAGCCAAGCGAACAATTTGTTTCGGCCAATGCGAAGTCCATGATTCTCATAAATCATCTTGGCGAAGGCTCCAACGTTAATAGATGCGTTTGAATTTGAAACAGCCTTTCCGAAAGTGGAATATGGCTCGTCCAGTTGTAACTGCTGCTCAGCCGCCTGACGTTTCTGCTGTTCATCTTTCAGGTTGGTTGCCAGTTGAATTATAGTGTCTGGATTCATCAACGTTTCTTCGATCTTTTCAGGAGTCATGTAGGCTCCGTGCTTTCGGATTGATGGCAAGACCTCTGAAGTCACCCATCTTTTAAATGATTTCAGCTTGGCAACTCTACTGTTGAAGTCTTCTTCTGAGATATGCTGCTTTTTCTGAGGTTGCATGTTAAAAAGAAGTGAATATAACCCGGACTCATTAACAACCGTCATTGTCTGTGTTCCTCCAGGAGTGTTCACAGGTGACACACCCTTTTCATCATCATCGATGCGGTGGATGGAACGTCTATAGTTTGTATCGCCGAAGACTTCACAAATATCTTTTGCAACAAAATACGGTTCACCGTTTATAACCTCAGTCCGTACTTGCTGTTGTTCAAATTCGAAAGTGAGTAGATTGTTCATGCTTTCGCCTCCTTTAAGCTGATGTGGTTTTACCCAATTTTTTGTTGTGTTCATTATTAAAAAAAATAGATTCAGGATCCTCTCGAACTATTTTTGATAATGGCAATGCAAGTTTTAAGCTCGGAGTTCTAACGCCTTGTTCGATCATTCCATAATAGCTCTCTGTTATCTCAATGCCAGTTTCTTTGTGAAGATTAGAAACAACATCTTTTTGAGTAAGGCCGAGCTTTTTTCGAGCTTCAATTAGGCGCTCGCGGCGAAGAGAGTTCATCTTTTCACCTCCCAACGTTTTGTTGTCTATATATTAACCCAACATTTTGTTGAGGTCAACAGCTTTACACAACTTTTTATTGTTTGTGTTTTTAAACCCAACTTATTGTTGTAAAATGGAGGTATCAAATTTATGGGAATGATTGTTATGGCAAGTATTGAAGACAGATTGAAGCAACTTAGAAAACAACATAAACTTACGCAAAAAGAGGTAGCTTCCTACTTAGACATGACAGAAAGTGGTTACGGGTATTATGAACAGGGCAGGAATGAACCTTCTCTTGGTGTATTAAAATCGTTGGCGAAGAAATATGATGTTACAGTTTCTTATCTGCTAGGCGAGACAGATATTCCAAATCCACCAGACGAAGAATACGATCCAATGGAAGACCTGAAACAGTTCTTCATCGATAACGATCTCCAAGACGCCGGCTTCAATTTTTACGATATTAATGAATGGAAGAAAATGAGCCGGGAGCAGATTCAAGAAGTGAAGAATCACTGGCTGTGGGTGAAGGAGAAAGCGCGCAGAATGGAAGAAGAGGACGATGGCGAAGACGATGATTTAGATTTCAATAAATGAATATAGATAAAGGAGGGGCACGTTGTCTTTTTCGCAAGAAGATATTATTCAAGCAGTAGAAGAAATAATAGATCAGTATAAACATAGTGTTAAAATAAAGTTTAAAGAAAAATCGGAAACACATCCCGAGGCATTTCCTATAATAAAATTTAATGACTATTTGTCAATTGTTCGCCTTGTTTTAAATTCAAATTATTTCACTAGAAATGAATTCATTATAATAACCGATAATCTTGAAGAATACTTCCAAACTATTGATCATTCAGACCTAGAAATCGCTCGTTTTGGTGAAATATATGATCAACCGGTGGATGAACTAAAAGTAGAGAAAATTATAAAAGATGGGCTTATATCCAAGTTAGAGAATAAAAATATTCACGCGGTTTTCAGATTGGATGATTTAGAGTTTAGTTACAAAAATGCAGGTGGTCGAATTGCTAACAGTCATTATGAAAGATTTAAGATGCACAACAACAAATCTGTTAAATCTTTCGATCACTCACTAAGACAAAGTTTTTCCCATTATGATATACAGCCTATTATTGATCGTGTAGATGATAATGACTTCGAATATCAAATTGACCAGGCATTGGAATGTTTTAGCAGATCACTTTATTTACCCGCAGCAGCAACCTTTTGCGTAGCCCTGGAAACATTATTGACGCTAATTTTAGAGAAAAACGGGCAAAAAGTTAAAGATTCAGATAGTACCTTGTTGGGAGAACTAGCTGAAAAGCTAAAGTCAAAGGAGATAATCAATTATCGTGAGAAAAAACGTCTTGATATTGCTTATGATTTAAGAAACACAATCAGTCACACCAACAAGGGTAAAGTAATAAAAACAGATTGTGATGTCATCGTAAATACTATTAATCAGTTTGCTGAAGAATACTTTTAATCCAGTAGGCGGTCTGAAACGTAGTTAATATCAAAAGCTTCTTCTGGTGCTATTTCTTTCAACTTATTTTCTATGCTTCTATAAGTTTCACACAGTCTAACTTCATCGGCAATACTTTCACGAAAACGCTTAGTTTGTCTAAACGAATCGATAAGAACAGCCCATTCATCCACCGTGAATATATCAGAATTCATTAAAAACACCTCTTTATTTTATAATATAACACTCGCCCCTTTCATTTATAGGGGTATTCTTTCAAACTTAAAACCAAACATACGTTCTTTCAAGGAGTGATTCAATGTATCATACACATAGAGAAGATTACGTACTCAAAATGTATCGCTATCTACGAATCTACACTCCAAGAGAAATCGATGAACAAATAATCAGCCGGAAGTTGCGGATATTCTTGAAATATCACGACGAAGGTTCCACTTACAAAGAACACGGACGATTCCGCGCCATCCTTTTGCAGCGAGGTTTGTCTCCGGAAGAGCACCGCATTCAGTTCTTTCATGAGTTGGGGCATTTGCTGCGGCACGACAGTAACCGGATGTTCATATCAGATAAGCTGGCTGATTTTTTAGAGTGGGACACAAGGTTATTTGAGATGTATGCCGCCCTCCCCCATCATATGCTCCGCGGATACGATTGGGATGCACCAGATATTATTGAGCAGCTATCGGATGATTTTGTGGTTCCGTCAGACTTTGCTAAGCAGCGATTAAATCAGTTATATAGGCAATCCGTAGTGCAGCCTGCAATGATTAGAAAAAAGAACAGTCAGCTGCCTGCTCACTCTGAAAGTTACAATCCGGGCAAGTGGTCTTATGAAACGCAAAGAATTATGAACCAACTCCAGGAACAAGTCGGCGAGGAGGTCGTGAATTATGTGGGTTTATTACGAAGAGATTGACGGAGAACATCAAGCGAAGTGGGTGCTTGTTAAGACAGATGGAGAGCAGCGCGGTTCACTTCTTTTTTACACGGTTCCTAAGAGCATGGATCACTTCTACGAAGAAGACTTTGCTGACTTGGCAATTCTATCTGTAGATATGGGAGAACTCGTAAGAGATCCGTTCGATGACTCCAGCTTCGCCATTAATACGGATATGGTTCAATGCCGACTAGAACGCAGTGGTCATAACCCATCTATGTTGGAAGAAGCTGAATACTTCATTATGCTTGTGGACGATTTAGAAGAAGTAATGTCAGTAAGTAACTTTTTTTTTGGTAGAAAATCGAACGTAAGTTCTTTTAATCCGTTCGTATCGTTGTTCCTCTGCCTCCGTCATTGAGTGACGTGAGAAAATACGGCATTCACAAGGATCCAGAAAGGAGTGATATAGCTTGGCTAACATCGAAAAGCGTGGGAAAAACAAGTACCGGCTATCCGTTATCATTGGTTACACGGAAACCGGTAAAGTCATTAGGGAGCGAAAAACAGTACAGGCTAAAAACCAAACGGAAGCCAAAAAGGAACTTTCCAAATTTGAAGCTGAAATATTATCCGGCCACTATATCAAACCAGAGCAAATAAAACTTCGTGACTTTTATCAGGACTGGTTAGAGAAGTACGCCAAAAGCTCCTATCAGCCAGATACTATCCGTGATTACACAGGAGTCCTGAACGCGAGAATTTTGCCGGCATACGGAAATTTGAAGCTCTCAGAGATCAAACCCATACACATCGTAAATTTTATGGACGATCTCCAAAAAAACGGGAGGCGGCTAGACGGTAAAGAGGGACCTCTATCAAACTCAGCTATCCGCAATTCGTTCAAAGCATTTAACAGCATACTAGCCTGCGCGGAACAATGGAAGCTAATCAAAGAGAATCCTGCTGCTTCTGTGAAGCCGCCTAAGCTGAAAAATGCTCGATCAAAATTAAAATACTCTTCAGAAAAAGTATGGGAGCTTATTGAGCATATAAAATACGAACCTTATGAAAAACAGATTATGTTCTGGATTGCTTTCGTAACTTCGGCGAGAGAAGGCGAAATTGCTGCTCTGGAGGACAAACACGTCTCCATCGATGAAGATCTCATCTCCTTCGAACAATCACTCACAGAAGTCAAAGGAGAAGGGCTGCAGGTCAAATCCATAAAAAATGAACTGGAAGGAGCTGCAGCTATTCCTCATGAACTAACATTGATGATCCAAGATCTGATGCACGAAAAGTATAGGGTTAAAGAAGACATGAAGGATAAATACGACTACCCTGATAATGTATTTCTATTTTCCAACGAGTACGGTAAACCGATCCGTCCGGACAGTATAAGTCAATGGTGGGCTCGATTTATTAAAAAGAACGAACTAGAAAAAATTCGGTTCCATGATTTACGACATATATCCATTACGTATTTGATTGAAAAAAATGTGGCCATGAAATCTATAAGTGAACGAGCGAGGCATTCGAAAATTGGAACAACCATGGATATATACGGCCATGAAATTGAAGAAGTGGATCGAGTAGCAGCGAATCACTTTAAGAAGTTTTTTACGGAGAAACAGGGAGAAAAATAAATTCTGCCCCAATCCTGCCCCAAAGAGCTATAATCAGAGCAATTTACAAACATTAAATGAATCACGACAAAAATAAAAACCCCTTGTGTCCCAAGGGGTTTGGCGCTTATTATCATGGTGTCCCAGGCAGGATTCGAACCTGCGACCTACGGCTTAGAAGGCCGTTGCTCTATCCAGCTGAGCTACTGGGACAAGTGGGTTCCGTTTTTCAGCGACAAATATTATATTATTATATCCGACGGCTTAAGTCAACCTGATTTTTAAAGTTCAGCAGATAGAATAAGGAAGAGCGCCGTCTCCGGCCGGCTGCCGCCGTGTGCCGGAGGGCGGCGTTTTCTTTTATATCAGTCAGTCTGCGGGAAAGGAAGCCCGCAGATCGGTGACTTCTCCACCGGAAGCCCGTTCATAAAAACGGATAACGGCTCCCCCGGATTTATCAAGCGAGGCGATGGCATAGGTCTGTTCGGGGCGGGTCCGGGGCTGCATCAAGCTCCCCGGGTTCACAAACAGGATGCCCTGATCTTCAAACGCGGTCGGGTGATGGCTGTGGCCGAAACACGCCATCCGTGCCCCTTTTTCTTCTGCTCGGTACGACAACGGGATGTAGGTCATTTTAATATTGTAAAGATGCCCGTGGGTCACATACACACGGATTCCTTCCACCGTTTCGGCCAGGTCCTCGGGAAACTCACCGGGCCTGTCCACATTCCCCTGCACCGTATGTACACCTTCCAGGATCTCAGAATCCCCGGACAATTCGGAGTCCCCGCAGTGAAAGACAGCGTCCACGTCATGACGGTGGCGTTCAATCACTTCGTTCAGTTCCGTTTCGCTGCCGTGGCTGTCGCTGATCAATAAACATTTCATTCGATTCACTCTCCTGCATCCGATCGAATATTCAGGCTTTGTTCTTTCATTTTCTGCAGGGCGCGGAAACGGTGGCTGATCTGATTTTTCTCTTCCGGCTGCAGCTCCGCCATCGCAGCCCCGCGTTCCGGCAGATAAAAGACCGGGTCATATCCGAATCCGTTGGTTCCGGATGGAGCTTTGGCAATCCGGCCTTCACATGTGCCGCGGAATGTTTCTGTCGACTTACCCGGAGCTGCTGCGGCGATCACGCATACAAACCGGGCACCGCGCTCCTCTTCCGGTACCCCTTCCATCTCACGGAGTACTTTTGCCGTATTGGCCTCATCCTTTTTATCTTCGCCGGCATAGCGGGCCGAATAGACGCCTGGACGCCCGTCCAGGGCATCAATTTCAAGACCGGAATCATCTGCAATGACAGGCACCTGATACGCGTCTGCAATGGCTTCTGCTTTCAGGGCTGCATTTTCTTCAAAGGTCTCCCCTGTCTCAGGAATATCTTCCATATCCACATCGAGCAGGGACTGGACATCTGTTTCCGGGCCGAACATATCCTGGAATTCTTTTACTTTTCCTTTGTTCTTGGTTGCGATAATAATGGTCCGCATTTATTCTGACTCTTCCTTCTTCTTTTTAATATCATCATCGATGGATCCGAGCAGTTCTTTCTGTATGAGAAACAGCTCGTTCATTCCTTTTTCACCGAGGTCGAGAAGGGAATCCAGCTGTTTCCTGGAATAGGAGGCTTCTTCGCCGGTGCCCTGCAGCTCGACAAATTCGCCTTCTCCTGTCATCACGATATTCATGTCTACAGCCGCTTCTGCATCTTCTTTATAGCATAAGTCTAGCAATTCATTCTGATGCAGGTCAACTCCGACAGAGACCGCTGCGAGATAGTCCAGAATCGGCCATGTCTTAATTTTTCCTGCTTCCACATAAGATTTAACAGCCATGGCCATCGCGACAAATGCGCCAGTAATAGAAGCCGTGCGCGTGCCTCCGTCCGCCTGGATCACATCACAGTCAATCCAGATCGTCCGCTCGCCGATACTGGTTAGGTCAACAACAGAACGGAGCGAACGCCCGATCAGCCGCTGAATTTCCATCGTACGGCCGCTCAGCTTACCCTTGGCGGCTTCCCTGATGTTGCGCTGCTCCGTCGCCCGGGGCAGCATCGAATATTCCGCGGCAATCCAGCCTTTGCCGCTGTTACGCATAAACGGCGGCACACGGTCTTCTATACTTGCCGTACATATAACTTTTGTTTCACCTACTGTAATGAGTACCGAACCTTCCGGATGTTTTAAAAAATCCGTATCGATGATAACCGGGCGTAATTCTTCTCTCTCTCTTCCATCCAAACGTGTCGTTGCCATCCTTATATCCTCCCATTGTTCTTAACATGTTTCATAAAAAGAAGGCAGCAGTGCCGCCTTATATCTTATGATTATCCTTTTGACGCATCTTCATTAACCAGAGCGGGACGGGCCATTGGTTCTTCCAGTGCCTCTCCATTTACGCGGAGTACATCTTCGGCCCCTTCCACATTCAGTTCAACGTCTTCCACTCCGTCCAGTTCCGTTGCCGTCAAAGCCACCGCGTGCAGTGCTTCTTCCGAAACGGCTGCACCGTCCTGTTCGGTGAGAAGTCCTTCGTTAAAAAAGAGCGACGCCGTTTCCTCTTCCACTTTCGAAGCAGATGTCAGAGAAACCCCTTCACGAAGAACGCTATGCAGCCCGCTTTCCGGAGCAGGCCCCCGGACCAGTTCCGTCATGGCCGCATCCAGTATGTTGTCCTCGTCTTCCCCGCTTATTCTGCGGGTAACCGGTACATAGTAGGAGTTTTCCCCAATCTGTGATAAGAAATAAACAGTGACGCTGCTGCTGTCTGTCATATCACTGACGCGCCCGTTTTCGAGGTTAATGCCGTCCTCCCGGCTGTAGGATTCTCCGATCGGGGTGCCATTTACCGGCATGGTTTCCTGTTCATACCCATTGATTTGAAAGGACACATCCTCCACGTTTTCAAACTGTGTTAATGTCCAGGTCACCGCCTGCAGAAGAGCCTGTTCGTTATCAGGATGATAATCCCTGAATTCAGGCGAAAAATCCGTAACGGCGGTTCCGTTTTCATCCAGACGGACATCTACTTCCGTCCCGGCGGGAAGCACTGCCTGAAAACCATTTGGAAGCATTTCATTGACCGGACCACCCTTTACGAGATGTTCCAATGACTGCTTCAGTACACCTTCGGTTTTGGGAAGTGAAAAAGTCTGCGGTGCAACCATCCCATTTTCATCCATGAGATAAAGTTCCCGCTCCACTGTTTCCTTATCCGCTTGTTCTTTCTGTTCCTTCTCATCCTGTCCGGAAGACTCCTCTTGTCCCTCTTCTGCTGCTTCTTCAAAATCCTCCCACGCTATCTCCTCGGTTACTTCTTCCGGAGGTTCGTCCATATTTCCTGCCTCATCACTGCCGAATCCACACCCCTGCAAAATAAAAGGCACCGCTAAAACGGCTGCTGCCTTCCACGGCATTTTCATTCGTTCTTCCCTCCCAGACCAGTTTGTACTATTTATACGAGCCCGGCTGGGAATTAGACCACTTGAATCCATTTTCCGTTAAAAACAGGAGGCAGATTTCTGCTGTGCGGCACCTTTTCAAAAATTATCCGATTTTTTCAAGGGAGATGGACTGAACATCAGAAGTCCGGCTGTCCAGCCAGCGGTCCGCAATCATGCGGAAGCGGTCCGCCTGTCCGGTTGTATAAAACGTATGATCCGGCGCAGCTGATGCTGTATCAGTATGAAGCATGTCATGAAAATGAAGAATGGTGCTGGCTTCGCGGGCCGTTTCGTCCCCCGAGGAAATGAGTCGTATACTATCTCCCACGACCTCCTGAATGACATCTGCCAGCAGCGGATAATGCGTGCAGCCAAGAATCAGAATATCGCAGGGTGTACCGGCGAGAGGCTGAAGCGTTTGACGAACGATGGAGGACGCTTCCTCCCCTTCACAGATCCCCTGCTCCACCAGCGGAACAAAAGGCGGGCAGGCCAGAGACTGCACCTTCACCTTTTCATTGATCAAATGAAGGGCGCGCGGATAGGCACCACTGGCTATGGTACCTTCTGTTCCAATAACTGCTACATGGTCGGTTTTTGTCAGCTTTAAAGCGGTAATGGCACCCGGCTGTATAACTCCTATGACCGGAATGTCAAGGTTTTCCTTTACTTCCTCCAGCACCGCGGCAGCGGCTGTGTTACACGCGATCACAAGCATTTTTATGTTTTCCTGCTGCAGCCGGCGGATCATTTCCCAAGTGTACTGCCGTACTTCATGGACAGGACGGGGGCCGTACGGGCATCTTGCGGTGTCTCCGATATATATCATTTTTTCTTTCGGCAGCTGCCGGGCGATTTCCCTCGCTACAGTCAGCCCTCCGACTCCGGAGTCGATAATTCCAATTGGTCGGTTCACTTGCTGTCCCTCAATTTCTCATTGATTTATTCCTGATGTCTTGTTCCTTATGCTTCTTTAAAATAAACATCCGCCTGGCTGTATATTTTAAAGACCGATGTTCTGCCTATACAACCTTCTTTTATTTTCTCTTTTTTCCGCCGCAATTTCAAGAACGACACGATATTTCAGAAAGCTTTATCTTTAGTTTATGGGCGGGCACGCCTTGATGTGAGGATGGGGTTGCCGCCATATAAAAACTGCCCCGCCGGCAGACGGGGCAGAAGATACTTTATAGACGGCGGTCTCAGGATTGGACAAAGCCTTTCTGATGAACAAGCGTCTCGACTTCTTCCGCCGTGGGAAGATTTACAGCCTCGGCGGCCAGCGCGCGCGCCTCCTCTTTGGTAAGTGTACGCAGCTGGCTTCTGGCAGGCAGCACGGACGTGGCACTCATGCTGAACTCATCCAATCCGAGGCCGAGAAGCAGCGGTACCGCTGTTTCCTCTCCCGCCATTTCTCCGCACATGCCGGCCCACTTCCCTTCATTGTGAGCCGCTTCGATCACCTGCTTCACCAGGCGCAGAACAGCCGGATGATAAGGTTGATACAGGTGGGATACTTTTTCGCTCATACGGTCGGCCGCCAGGGTATATTGAATGAGATCATTCGTGCCGATGCTGAAGAAATCCACTTCTTTTGCGAAAATGTCGGCCGCAGCTGCTGTGGATGGTATCTCCACCATAATGCCTGTTTCCACATCATCTGCCGGTGCCTGTCCTTCCTTTTTAAGCTCCTCTTTTACATCTTCGAGGAGTCTTTTCGCTTCCCGGAATTCTTCGATCGTCGCAACCATCGGGAACATGATTTTCAGATTGCCGTAAGCTCCGGCACGCAGCAGGGCACGCAGCTGAGTGCGGAACATGCCGGTTTCTTCCAGACAAAGACGGATGGCACGGAAACCGAGAAACGGGTTGAGCTCCGATGGCAGATCAAGATAAGGCAGTTCTTTATCCCCACCTATGTCGAGCGTCCGGATCACGACAGGTTTACCGTTCATTTTTTCAAGAACAGCCTTGTACGCTTCAAACTGTTCTTCCTCATCGGGAAGTTCATTCCGGCCCATGTATAAAAATTCCGTCCGGTAGAGGCCGATGCCTTCTGCACCGTTGGCCAGCACTCCTTCCAGATCATCCGGTGTGCCTATGTTCGCTGCAAGTTCAACCCGTGTATCGTCTTTCGTGACAGAGGGTTCGTTGACAAGCTTGGCCCATTCCTCCTTTTTGCGGAGGTATTCCTGCTGCTTTTCCTTGTAGGAAGCAATCGTTTCCTCATCCGGATGAAGGAGTACTTCTCCTTCCATGCCGTCGATGATCAGAAAATCTCCGGTTCTGATGGAGGATGTCGCTTCTTTTGATCCAACGACAGCCGGTATCTCCATAGATCTCGCCATGATGGCCGAGTGTGATGTACGGCCGCCTATATCTGTTGCAAATCCGAGGACATAGGAAAGATCCAGCTGCGCCGTGTCCGACGGCGTCAGGTCTTCGGCGATGACGATGGTTTCTTCGTTGATAGCGGCCAGGCTTGTATTCTCTACACCGAGGAGGTGGAGAAGAATCCGCTGGGACACATCACGGATATCTGAGGCACGCTCTTTCATATACTCATTATCCATGCCTTCAAACATGGACACATACATGTCGGCCAGTTCTTTTAAAGCCGATTCGGCGTTCACCTGCTCCTCTTTAATTTTGGAGGTAACGCCGTCCATAATTTCCGGATCTTCGAGCACAAGAAGATGGGCGGAAAAAATTTCCGCCTTGTCCTCCCCCATATCTTTCAATGTCTTATCCTTAATTACCTGAAGTTCCTGCTTCGCACGGTCCACTGCATTGTGAAACCGGGCAGTCTCCGCTTCTGCATCGTTGATCTGTGTCTTTTCGATGTTCATTTCTGGTTGTTCAAGGACAAATGCTTTCGCAAAGGCAATGCCCTTCGAGGCAGCGATGCCTTCCAAGGTGGTAGTCATTACTTTCCAAGCCCTTCTTTCACTACTTCGTCTACTGCCTGCATCGCTTCTTCTTCATCGGAACCTTCAATACGGATCGTAACCTCTGCGTCTTTGCCGACACCAAGGGACATAACACCCATGATCGACTTAAGGTTGACGGACTTTCCGTTATATTCAAGCGTGATTTCCGACGAAAACTGGCCGGCTTTATTAACAAGCTGGGTCGCCGGGCGGGCGTGGATCCCTGTATCGTTTGTGATGGTGTACTTTTGTTCTTTCATGGCAGAAACCCCTTTTCTTTAAATTTATATCGCTTACATAAAGATACTAAGGATTGCAGCATCAGGTCAAGCATGCACGGCTCATTCCAGAGCCCGGCGGATGTAAAAAAAGCATGAGCAAACGCATAAGGCCGGTATAGAAACAAGCTTGTCAAAATACTTATTTCCTCCTGATGCATTTACTCATGCCTGATCATGTCAGTAACACGTAAATCTGTACGAATATATGACTATACCTTCGCTGCAAACTTGTAAACTATTGTAGCACTTTCTCAGGCAATAAAGCAAGGTTTTCACGATGAATTTAAGAAAAACCGGCTTTCCACAGGATAAGAAAACGGCCGGTGGATAAGCCATGCGTTGAAATTTGCACTGCATAACCTCCATCTGCCGGCAGCATACCGGGCGTTTTCTTTTTCACCTGCATGGAAAAGCCGGCTGTCTACTAAATTGAAAGTTCCCCAAGCCTTATCAGTTCGATAACAGCCTGAGAACGCCCCTTGACTCCCAGCTTCTGCATGGTATTGGAGATATGGTTGCGGACTGTTTTTTCGCTGATAAATAACTGGGAAGCTATCTCTTTGGTCGTCTTATCCTGGACGAGTAACTCAAACACTTCCCGTTCCCTTTTGGTGAGCAGGGTACGGTAGCCTCTGTCCATCTCCCTCAATGGCTTCACCCTTTCTTGACAAGGCTGTCCCCGTCCTCTGCCCGAAGGCGAAAGGGTCGGAGGATGGAAAGAATATAGTCAGCATATTTTATGCGCCGTGTACAAAGGGCGTTACGGACAGAAGCCTTATCTGAAAAAAGGAGCTGTACCCTGTATTCGGGACAGCTCCTTTTGTTTTTTTATGCTTTGTCGCTTCCGAAGAAGTTCTTGAATGCCTGAAGGGATGTGTCACGGTTCAGGGCGGCAATGGACGTTGTCAGCGGAATCCCTTTCGGGCAGGATTCCACACAGTTCTGGGAGTTGCCGCAGCTTTCAATGCCGCCTTCGCCCATCAATGCTTCCAGACGCTCGGTTTTATTCATTTCACCGGTCGGGTGGGCATTATACAGACGCACGATGGAAACCGGAGCCGGTCCCATAAAATCGGAGTTGTCGTTTACGTTTGGACAGGCTTCGAGGCAGACACCACAGGTCATGCACTTCGAAAGTTCGTACGCCCACTGCCGCTTGTTCTCCGCCATCCGGGGGCCGGGCCCGAGATCATAAGTGCCGTCGATCGGAATCCAGGCTTTGACCTTTTTCAGGGAGTCAAACATACGGCTCCGGTCTACGATCAGGTCACGGACGACCGGGAAGGTGCGCATCGGTTCAAGTTTGATCGGCTGTTCAAACTGATCGACAAGGGCCGTGCAGGACTGCTGCGGCTTGCCGTTAATGATCATGGAACAGGCGCCGCAGACTTCTTCCAGACAGTTCATGTCCCATACCACCGGCGATGTCTCGCTTCCATCGGCATTCACCGGATTACGGCGTATTTCCATCAAGGCGGAAATCACATTCATATTCGGACGATAGGTGAGATTGAATTCTTCGTTATAAGGCTCACTGTCAGGGCCTTCCTGCCGTGTGATGATAAAACGGACTGTTTGTTCTTCGCTCATTGTTTACCAGCTCCTTGCTGCGAAGATTCCTTTCCTTTCGAATAGTCCCTTTTCCTTGGTTTGAGCAGGGAAACATCTACGTCTTCGTATTCAAAGTCCGGAGCATGTTTTTCCGGATTGTATTTTGCCTTCGTTGTTTTCAGATATTCTTCGTCATTACGCTCCGGAAATTCCGGTTTGTAATGAGCACCGCGGCTTTCATTCCGGTGATAGGCTCCAAGAGTCATGACACGGGCTAGGTTGAGCATCCCCTTCAGCTGGCGCGTGAATGAGGCAGCCTGGTTACTCCAGCGTGCTGTGTCCGGCATATTAATGTTTTTATACCGTTCCATCAGTTCCTGAATTTTTTCATCCGTCTGAAGCAGCTTGTCATTTTCACGGACAACCGTCATGTTATTTGTCATCCATTCACCCAGCTCTTTATGGAGGGCATACGCATTTTCTTCCCCGCGCATGTTCATGATGTTTTCAAATTCCTCTTCATTCTCCTTCTTGTAATGTTCATAGATAGAAGAAGGAAGATCTTCAGCCAGTTTACCGAGCCCGTTGACGTATTCCACCGCGCTCGGTCCGGCAACCATTCCGCCGTAGATGGCCGAAAGAAGACCGTTTGCCCCGAGGCGGTTTGCGCCGTGCTGGGTATAGTCACATTCTCCGGCTGCGAAAAGTCCCGGAATGTTGGTCATCTGGTCATAGTTCACCCACATGCCGCCCATCGAGTAATGGACCGCCGGAAAGATTTTCATCGGTACTTTGCGGGGGTCATCCCCCATGAATTTCTCGTAAATTTCCATAATACCGCCGAGCTTGACGTCGAGCTCTTTTGGATCTTTATGGGACAGATCGAGATATACCATGTTTTCCCCGTTAACCCCGAGTTTCTGATTTACACAGACATCGAAAATCTCACGAGTCGCGATATCCCGCGGCACAAGGTTTCCGTATGCCGGGTATTTTTCTTCAAGGAAATACCATGGCTTGCCGTCTTTATACGTCCAGACACGGCCGCCTTCCCCACGTGCGGATTCACTCATCAGACGGAGCTTGTCATCCCCCGGGATGGCCGTCGGATGAATCTGGATAAATTCCCCGTTCGCATAATAAACACCCTGCTCATACAGTCTGGCAGCAGCAAACCCTGTATTAATCATCGAATTGGTCGTTTTACCGAAAATGATCCCCGGTCCGCCGGTTGCCATAACAACAGCATCAGAGCGGAATGTTTCGATTTCCATCGTCGTCAGATTCTGGGCGGAGATGCCGCGGCATCGTTCTTCTTCGTCAAGAACAGCACCGAGAAATTCCCACCCTTCATATTTGTTCACAAGCCCTTCTACTTCATAACGGCGCACCTGTTCATCCAGCGCATACAGCAGCTGCTGTCCGCTTGTTGCTCCGGCAAACGCTGTACGATGGTGCTGCGTGCCGCCGAAACGACGGAAATCAAGCAGGCCTTCCGATGTACGGTTAAACATAACGCCCATTCGGTCCAGCAGGTGGATAATTCCCGGAGCTGCTTCCGCCATGGCTTTTACCGGAGGCTGGTTCGCAAGAAAGTCACCGCCGTACACTGTGTCATCAAAATGCTCCCACGGCGAATCCCCTTCGCCTTTTGTATCGACGGCACCATTGATGCCTCCCTGGGCACAGACAGAGTGGGACCGTTTGACCGGAACGACGGAAAAAAGGTCTACCTGTTTACCTGCCTCTGCTGCTTTAATGGTTGCCATCAGGCCGCCGAGACCACCGCCGACTACGATAATATTACCATCACTCATGTGTGATACACTCCCTTACATATTCGCTAAATCAGGATTGATAAATGAGAGCAGGGCACTCATTCCAACAACGGACAGTGCAATAAAAATAACGGCTGTCGCATAGGTCGCGATCCGCTGGGAACGTGGATTGACCGTAATGCCCCAGGAAACGAGAAAGGACCAGAGCCCGTTGGAAAAATGAAATGTCGCTGATAAAACGCCGATGATATAGAAGACAAGCATAAATGGACTGCTTAGTATATCCGCCATCATATCATAGTTCACATCCGCCCCGAAAGAAGCCTGCACGCGCGTCTGCCAGACGTGCCAGCCGATAAACACAAGCAGATATACCCCTGTTATTCTCTGAAACAGAAACATCCAGTTTCTAAAATATCCGAAACGCCTCGTATTGCTTTTTCCCTGAAACACAATATAAAGTCCGTATATTGCATGAAAGAGAATGGGAAGATAAATAATAAAAATTTCCAGAAAAAGGCGGTAAGGTAAGCTTTCCATAAAGTGGGCTGCTGCATTAAACGATTCAGCACCGCGCGTCGCAAAGAAATTTACCGTCAAATGCTGAATGAGAAACACCCCGATGGGGATAACGCCGAGCAGCGAATGAAGTCTGCGGTTCATAAAATCACGGTTTTCAGCCATGCCAATGTTCCCCCTAAAAATTTTTTGATTCCTGGTTTGTCATACGCTGGTTCTCTTTCTTCTTCGATCAACGACCTCCTGTTTCTTTTCCAGGGCAGCTTGGATTTCATGCAGAAACGCCATTCCGATTCTGTTATGTATACAGAAATCCCGCGTTGTCCCTGGACGTAATGGAGTTGAGCCGCATAGACCAATTAGTCTGAAAACTCAACAGATACGTCCTTCACCTGCTTTTTCCGACAAATTAATTGTACTCCCCCTATTACGGCTAGTCAAGAAACCGGATACAGCCCCACAGTGGTTCTGAACCGGAAAAATGCCCGGTTCCGCCGGGCATTTTTAGTGTTTCTTCTTATCCAATTATCATACGTTCGGTCGGATACCGGAAAGACGATTTGGTTTCTTTCCGTTTGACGGAGAACAGCAGCGCGAGAATACCGACCCTTCCGATAAACATTAAGAGCATTAACAGAAACAGGCTCGGATTCGACAAGTCGGGGGTCACTCCCGTTGTAAGACCGCAGGTTCCGAATGCGGAACTAGTTTCAAAAATGACGTCGATCAGCTCCACCTTCGAATTTCCCTGTTCAATCGCTGTGATAAGTGTTACAGCAGTAAAGAGGCCGAACATGAAAAACGAGAGAACCATGAAGGCTTTCTGTTTATCCTCCGGATGAATTTCCCGGCCGAATACTTTCACATCGCTCTTTCCGAGCGCAAAACTGCGGATCGACAAAAACATCACGGCTAGTGTCGTTGTCCGGATACCGCCTCCCACACTGGACGGGCTGGCGCCGATAATCATGAGAAGCGAGATGAACAGCAGCGTCGGCAGACTGAGGGACGACGTTTCCATTGTTGTCAAACCGGCACTGCGGGCGGTGGCGGAGTTAAAAATGGAATAGAAAAACTGCTCATGCCAGACCATTCCCTCGTAAAACATGCCCTTTTCCAAAAGCCAGATACCGGCGGCACCGATAACAAAGATCAAAAAGTACGTGGTTACCGTAACCTTCGTAAAAAGGCTGAATTTGAAATAACTGCTTTTCGTCGTGAAATATTCACGCACTTCCATCAACACTGGAAAACCGATCGCACCGGCAAAAATGAGCAACAGTACAATAAACTGGACGTAGTAGTCGCCGGCAAACGGGATCAGCGACTGCCCGGTGACATCGAAACCAGCATTGGTAAATGCGCTGAGCGCCGCAAAAGAGCCTTGATAATACGCTTCACCGACCGTATCGAAGTGCTGCAGGTAATACGTGCCGAGAATTAGTGCGCCAATCAGTTCAATGGTAAGCGCCAGCAGCAGAATGCCTCGCATTAACTTCACCATGCCGGAAAACTGATACTGGTTCTGGTCAACCATAATCAACAGGCGCTGGGACAGATTGATTTTCCGCCCGAACAGCATCCACACAAAGGTCCCGAGCGACATAATGCCGATGCCACCCACCTGCATGGCAAGCGCCAGGAAAAATACCCCGGTATAGCTCAAAGACTCTGACACATCAATGACACTCAATCCCGTCACACTGACAGCAGACACGGAGGTGAAAAGAGACTCCATGTAGGATAGATCTGTTCCGGCCTGATGGGAAAAAGGCAGCCACAACAGGAAGCTGAACAGAAACATCGACAATATATAAACGGATATAATCATCCGAAACGGTGTCATGAATTGTTCCAAACCTTTTTTCATCGTATTTCCCTCCGACTCAAACTCGGGCTACAGTATATCATGTCTGCCGGGCGTTATCTATGGCGATTTCCAGATTTTAAAGGTATAATGACAGATGGCGGAAAGGACGGATAAGATTGAATGATTTTAACTATACCCTTTTGAGAGAAACATTGCTGCCAGCCCTTCTCGGCACGGAAGAGGCAGATATTCTGTACTGGGGAGGAAAGCGGATAGCCCGGGTGTACCCTAAAGAAACCATCGACGAGGTCCTCACTTTTTTTCAGGAAGCGGGATGGGGAGAATTGACAGTGACAGCCGAGAAACGGAGAGAAATGCATTTTGAGATGACCGTGGCGCGCGAAGAAAAAGACCTCGACCGTCACCTCGAGGCCGGGTTTCTCGCTGAACAGATGGAGAAGCTGAAAGGAAAAGCGGCAGAAACGTATATGACGGAAAAACGAAAGCGCGTTCTGTTTCACGTTCACTGGGATTAAAATCGGATCACCGTAACGGGAAAGCACATGGACAGAGTCCCACGCGGCCGCGCGCGGACATCTGTTCCTTTATTATCGATCATTCCTGCCTTTTCTACGGTCTTTCGGACATGGGTTCCGCTATGGGCCCTTCGATAAAGATTTTCACTTCTATTTCGACCAGTTAGCGGAACCAGTGTCCGTGGAACCCCCACCAAAGCCCCTTTTTGCTGAAATAAGGCACTCCATGTCCGATCCCTGAAGTAATCTAGAAGAATAACAGAACAAGCATGTTGTAATGACCCCCGTTATGATACACATTTCTATACATAGGAAAGATCGCGGATTTTCCAAGGAATAGATAGAACGATAGACATACCCTTTCGCTAAAACCACTGCATTAAATCTGAAAGATAGGAAGGGTGGTTAAACAGTGTAAGTAGCAGCAATACCCACATGAAAAGACCGGCTCCCATGCTGACTGCCGCAGATCCTTTAGATGATTTAGAAATCAATGGACACACCACTATAAGCATCGTGGAAACTCCGATAGCTGTTATAAACAGAAAGTGGGCAATAATTATTTCATACGCGGATGAAGCGGTCATCGGGATCTCTCCTCGCAAATCAGTCTTTTAAAAAATTCTATAGAGCCTTCGCAGGGAACACCGAAAATATTCAAGAGTAATGATGAATGTACGGTGCTCCCAGGACAACACCAACAAGCTACCTCTCCTCTTTCTGCCTGCTCGACAGTTTTTGATAGAGATAGGAGATGCCGAGGATGACAAGCCCGAAACAGAAATAAGCTGCTATTTCGCTCGTTTCTCCGAGAAAAGCCAAGTCTGCAAGAAACAGTTTGCCGGTCGCAAACAAGGTCAATCCAAGGCCGATCCGGCGGATATAGACAAAATCCCTTCGAAAACCGTAAGCAATATACCCGAGAGCCGTGATGAGATAGATCAGGCTGATAACAAAACCGGCACCGTCGAGCTGCATCTGGACATGAAGAAACGCCGCCTGAATGATGAAAAAGTAGACCGCTGACACCGCCGGATACCATTCGGGATTTTTATACCGCGTACGGATAAAGGCGAGCAGAAGCTCCCGGCCTGTTGTAAATATCATAGCCTGACAGATGATCAGAACCGCAAGCGCAGTATAATCAACCACCGTATCCGAATCTCCGCCAAGGGCAGGCACCGCAGCCGTCACAACAAAAGCGGCCAGCCCTCCCAGCGCGTATAAAACGAGGGAGAGATATCCGGCAACTTTATCATAAAGGAGCGGTGTTTTTTTCAGTCCATACCCGACACCGACAGAGAGAAACGCGGCAATGAGCCATTGGTAAAACCAGAAATGATCAAAGGATGCCGGCACGAACTCCCAGTACCAGTGCAGGCTTTCATACAAAGCATAGAGCCAGACATGAACGACAGTGACGTATTTCAATACGGCAATAAAGTCGTGAAAGCCCCGAAACAGAACCGTCTGTGCCGTTTTTTTCTGATCCTGCACGTAGTAAAACATGACGAGCACCAGCCCGGCCGTCACGGCTGTGTATTCGACATGAAAGAACGGCGGGTTTTCTCCGTTGATGTACCGCGCTGCCTCCACCAGAAACGCCCCCAGCGTCAATCCAAAAACAGCCCAGCCGGCTTTTTCAAGGAACACCAGCCGATACCGGTTGGCATAAAGCATGATTACAACACTTTCCACCAGCCAGCCGAGCGCGGCCCATTCCATTTCGAACTGAAACGGAACCGCAAGCACCAAAAACGCTATGGACGAGCCGTAAAACAGAACCCTCGCCTGCTTTTCTCCACTCATCCGCTTCGCTGCAAACCATCCGAGTGCAAAATAAAGCCCGGCATAGGCGGCGGCGAGCAGTCCGCTGCCATCATCCCACCGCATGGCATGCAGCAGAACATACATGACAGCACAGCTGATAAACGTATTGATGGCAAGCAGGATCATATCCGCATATTTCACGGGTGTGTTATAGGTTAACGGATACGCAATGGTAAGTCCGAGATACAGCATAAACATGGCTGCGGCAAAAAGGAAACTTACTCCGTAGGCAGGAGACATCCAAACAAGGATCAAAAAGGAAGGAATGTTCATCCAGAAACTGATTTGATGCACGACACTCCATTGTTTCTGAAACGATATCCAAAGGACCGATCCGTTCAATATTAAGAAATAAACCATCGCCGCGTAAACAGCGGTCTCATCCAGGCCGAAAGCCGCAAAATAGGAGTAGAACGGCAGATAACCGCCGATCAGGCCGAAAGTGCAGACGGTTTTGGATTGATAGTAAAGAGCAAGAGCGACAGACCCGGCCGTAATCATGACAGACAGAACCAAAGCCGGTGTCATACCGATAATGCCCAGCAAAAAATAACTGAAAAAAACAGCGCCGTACAACACAGCAATCCCGCCCCCGGTTAAGCCGAGCGCAAATGTCTGTCGGTCTTTGCCGTAAAACCACCGGCCGGCGGCAAGCATGATGAGACCCAGCACGGCAAATGCCATGCCTTTGATTTCATCACTGAACCACGTCGAATAGGAATAGCGGAATGCCGCTGCCACACCGAAAAGAATCAGCAGAATACCCAGTTTGTTCATCCAGCTCAAGCCGATTTTCATTTCGAGCTGATTTTGTTTCATCCGTTTTTCAAATGCTTCTTCTCCCAAATCTTCTTCATTGAAAGCATCATACTGCTGTTTCATCGACTGAAGGAAGTCCTGTTCCTGTTCAGCGAGTATTTCCCGCTCTTTCCGGGCCGCTTCCTCTACTTCCGCTGTAAGTTCCTGTAATTTCCGGTCCACGTCTTTTGTTTCCTGGTGCACCGCATGTTCCCTGCTGTTTTTCAGCTTATCGATTTTCTCTTTCGCGTCCTTTTCAAAACGGCTCAGCTGATCACGCGCGTCATCGATGGCTCTGTCGAAATACGTATGTAGTTTTTTTCTGGACACCTTCAGGATATTTGTTTTTTCATCCAGCATCTGCTCCTGGAGGGCACTCCGCAGTTTTTCGTTTTCCTTTTTCACCTCGTCGTATTTTTCCCTTAGCTCCTGGACTGCTTCCAGATAGGCTGCATTATCCCGGCGGAGGGAATCATTTTCCTGATGCACATCGCTGTTCTCATACTGTTCCACGACCGTTTCGAATTCGTCAGCCAGTCTCTGCTGCTCTGTTCTCAACCGCTGGAGTTGTGCCTTCATATCCTCCATTCTCTTCCCCCCTCGCTGCATCATCACGTTATGTCATATTCTACTAGAAAGCAGGATATTCGGAAGACTTTTTTACCAATTCACACCAAATTTCACATTTTTGGAGAAGAATAGATGGTAATATAAAAGAAATAAGAGAAGGAAGGTGATAACAATGAAACAATACAGCTGGATGAGTTATGTCGTTTTGGCAGCCGCCCTGTACCCGCTTCCCTACATTGCCCAGTTATTTGGGATCACCATATTGCAGATAAACTTTCTTGGATATGATCATATGTTTTCCACCCTGTTTCTCGGCGCAGCGGGCGTTGTCGTATTGTCCGCCATGATTGTGGTTAAAAAGACAGAACGTAATATAGCAGCCGCAGCGGCCTTGATATTATCCGTGCCGGGTTATGGCCTCCTCGCCTATATGTGGATGGTCTTTCATTAATGACTGTTTATCACCGGAAATGTATGTCATTCTGCTCGATAATTTCAGCCCTTTCGGCGTGAACAAAACAGGGAGCGTCCAGTTTTCCACACAGCCGGTACTGCCCCCTGGAAAAATCATAGACATATTCAGGAGTCAACGTCATCCGTGCTCTTATTTTTTCCAGAGCTTCTTCCCCGGTGAGAAGCGCCGGCTGCGGACCAGCGAACTCATCATACAAGCTTCTTATCCATTCACTATCCATTTCATTCACGGCAATCAGCTGTTCTCTGTCGATCACTATTTTCAGCCGGCGCGGAAAGATAAAATAGTCCTTTGTGTTGTCTGTCAGACGTGCCATGATGTATCCTTTTTCCGGATAGAGCGTCTGCAGAAGCCATCTGCCTGAATCTTCCGGGTGTTCCTGACGGAGCATTGTATGAACTGCTCTTACTGCTTCATCTTTTTCATCCCCTGTAATCGGAAACGTGTCCGGATGAGGGTGTTCAGAAAATACCTGTGCCGCTTCTACTTCTTCTGTCATATCAACCGGTTTTTTATCGAGAGCGGTCTCAAGCGGCGCGCTCCATTCAAGAATCTGATGGACGGGCGTTTCCCTGCCTATTTCAGCCGGAAACGGCAGGACATCGCTGCTGTCATTCAGGACATAGATTTCTTCCACACCGTAGACAGGATATATCTTTTTTTCACCTTCCTCTGGTATATCCAGCCGCTTCAACTGACGCTCCGTGAGCCACTCTATATCGGAAAGAGCCAGGGTGAATGTCTCTTTTCGTACAATATCTGATGATGCAAAAGGTCCCTCCATAGCAAATAATGTAACCCAGCCTTTCTCATTACATTGTATATCAATCCAACCTCCCGGGGTTACAGGGATGCCGTTCACCATCTCTTGAAAACGATATTTTCCACCTTCATTATAGATGCACTCAAACGTTTCCAAACCGCTTATTCCTGTTATTTTTTCAACCCAACGGACAAGGCCGGCCGTCCCTTCGTCGTAAAACGCCAATTCCTCCGCATGGGAAACCCCGCCGACAAACACAATGGATTTCCACTGCATCTTTGTCACATCCATTTCGACCACTGCTGTCCCCTCCGGATTTAACTCTTCTTCCGTACGGCCTTCGGCATGGAGAGGGAACCATTCCATACCCAGAATATATCTCGTTTCATCAAACACCGTGGCTTCGCGGCGGAAATGCCAGTCATAAAGATAGTAGGATTGCAGCCCCAGCGTTTCTCGGGCCGTTTCCACCCATTCCTTCACACGGTTATCCATACGATCCCTCATCTTCTCCTTTGGCAATTTTCATATAAAAATAGTTTAGTCTATACAGGGACTGTCCCTGCCAGCCTCTGCCAAATTATTATACCATAATTTACAGGAAAAGGAAATTAGGATTCCGCGTTCGGGGACGCTGCCCGGAACGATTGAGGCGGGACGCCTTTTACTTGTTTAAAAAGGCGGCTGAAATAGTAGCTGTCGTCATATCCGACTTCATCTGCCACCTCGGATACCGACATGGACGTACATCTCAGCAGTCTCCCCGCTTCTTTTATTTTTTTATGAATGATATACTTCCGGGGCGTTTTTCCGGTATATTCCTTAAAACGTTTATAAAACGTCGTCGCATTCATACCAGAGAATTCCAGAAGCTGCTGGATGGATACTTCTTCCTGAAAGTAATCTAATGATAAAATAAAAACACCCATCGATAAAATGGATGTTTTTACAACATTCATGGATTATTTTTCAACCCGGCTGCAATGTTATTCGCTTTCCTGCAGCCGTTTCATTAATTCACGAGACACATTATCGGGAATGGAGATACCGCGGAAGTCCTCGAGGGACGCTTCTTTCATCTTTTTTACAGAGCCGAAATGCCGCAGCAGCTGCCGTTTCCGCTTCTCCCCGACACCGGGAACATCGTCAAGAACAGACGTGAACATATTCTTCTTTCTGGTCTGGCGGTGGAAGGTAATGGCGAAGCGGTGTACTTCATCCTGAATCCGCTGCAACAGATAAAAAGCATGGCTGTTACGCTGCAGATGGATAATCTCTGCCGGTTCCCCCATGATCAGTTCCGATGTTTTGTGTTTTTCGTCTTTTGCCATGCCTGCCACCGGGATAAGAAGGCCCAGTTCATCTTCCAGGACACTTTTCGCCGCGCTCAACTGTCCTTTTCCTCCGTCAATCAAAATCAAATCCGGGAGTTCCGCCTCTTCTTTCAGGAGGCGCACGTAACGGCGGCGGATGACTTCTTTCATGGAGGCGTAGTCGTCCGGGCCGGTGACATTTTTCACCTTATACTTGCGGTAATCCTTTTTGTGCGGACGCCCGTCCAGAAACGTCACCATCGCCGAAACCGGATCGGCTCCCTGGATGTTGGAGTTGTCAAACGCTTCAATCCGGAACGGCGTATCGATCTGCATTTTCTCACCAAGGTCCTCCACCGCACGTATCGTGCGTTCCTCATCGCGCTCGATAAGCTGAAAGCGTTCCGAGAGCGCTTGTTCCGCATTCTGGGCGGCAAGGCGGACAAGCTCCCGTTTCTGGCCTCGTTTGGGCTGCTGCGTCTTCACTTCAACAAGCTGCTCGGCCATTTCTTTATCCACTTCCTGCGGCAGCAGAATTTCGCGTGGTTTCATATGCTCGTCTTTCAGATAAAACTGGCCGAGATACGTGAGAAAGTCCTCTTCCGGGTCTTGATAAAAGGGGAAAATCGAGACGTCGCGTTCGATCAGTTTGCCTTGGCGGACAAAAAAGACCTGCACGCACATCCAGCCTTTATCATAGGCATACGCGAACACGTCCCTGTTCTGCCCGTCATTGATCGTCATCTTCTGTTTTTCCATCACCGCATCAATGTGCTGAATCTGATCACGCAGCTCTTTGGCCCGTTCAAAATTCAATTCTTCGGAAGCAGCCTGCATGTTTTCCTGTAAATCTTTTTTGACGTCCTGATGACCGTTGTTAAGAAAGCGGACCATGTCCTGTACGAGCTGTTTATTTCTTTCCTGGGAGACGTGAAATTCACACGGAGCCAGGCACTGACCGATGTGATAGTACAGGCAGACCCGGTCCGGCATCGTCCGGCATTTACGGAGCGGATAAAGACGGTCCAGTAGTTTTTTCGTTTCATTGGCAGCGCCGGCATTCGGATACGGCCCGAAATAACGCCCGCCGTCCTTTTTTACTTTGCGTGTTGTAATCAGACGTGGATGCTCTTCGTTCGTAATTTTTAAATACGGATAGGATTTGTCATCTTTTAGAATGACATTGTACTTCGGCTCGTGCTTTTTAATCAGATTCATTTCCAGGATCAATGCTTCCATATTGGAGGACGTGATAATATATTCAAAATCATCAATTTCAGCGACCAGCTGCTGGGTCTTCCCGTCATGCGATCCTGTAAAATACGATCTCACCCGGTTTTTCAGCACTTTTGCTTTTCCGACGTAAATAATCGTACCGTGTTTGTTTTTCATTAAATAACAACCAGGCTGTGCCGGCAGCACGGCTAGTTTCTCTTTCAGGGCAGACACCGGTCTCACCTCTTTTCTTCCATCCACTGCTTCAAAAGCACCGCATGGTTACAGGTTTCATCTTTAGCGGCAAACAACAGAGTGACCGTTTCTTTATCCGCCTTGGCAGTGAGTTCATCCAGTTTCTTCTTTGCTTCATCACTTTCCTGAAGTTCTTCTTTATAATGTTTGGCAAACGTATTAAATTTCTCTCTGTCATGATTGAACCATTTCCGAAGCCCGGAACTCGGTGTGATTGCTTTGGCCCAGTCATCTAGTTCTGCCTCTGCTTTGGAAATGCCCCGGGGCCAGACTTTATCCACAAGCACCCGGTACCCATCCTGTTTCTTTGCTTCCTCATATATCCGTTTCAGCTTTACCGGCATCACAACGCCCTCCTGCTCGAAAAAAACTGCTGACGCAGACATCAGCAGTTTCCTTTCATTTTAGGATAAATGTTTGTTCAGCAGCTCTTCCAGCTGTTCTTTCGGCTGGAAACCGGTGATCTGCTCTACGACTTCGCCGTTCTTGAAAAGAAGCAGTGTCGGGATGCTCATCACACCATATTTTCCTGCTGTTTCCTGGTTTTCATCCACGTCCAGTTTCGCAATTTTTACTTGGTCTCCCATCTCGGAATCAATTTCCTCGAGAACAGGAGCGATCATTTTACATGGTCCGCACCAGTCTGCCCAAAAATCTGCCAGCACGACTCCTTCGGACGTTTCTTCTGCAAAGCTCTGATCGGATACGTTTACTATTGCCATATTAATGGTCCTCCTTTTTTAGCTGACTATCTCATTTCTTTAGTTATTATAGCATCCGGAAAGTTCCGTTGCGAATAAATTGCTTTCTTACTATACCCGTCCGGTTCTCTGAAAAAACATACAGAAGTAATTGTTTCACGAGAAAAACAACAGATAAACGGCTCCCGACAGGACAAACAGGATGCAGCATGCAATTAAAATTTTTGCCAATCGTTCCACAGCAGTTCTCCTCCCCGTTTCCTCTGTTATGCAAGAATGCCTGCGCCGATGACAAATGACATTCCCGTGGATATGATGAATGATATAAGTCCGACGGCACGGTTATCTGCCGCAATCTCTTCATCCACTTTAAACATTGGTGTCAAAAATTCAAACATCACATAACTGAAGACGAGGAGAACAAAGCCGTAAGCTCCCCAAAGAACCATCGTCAGCACTGCGTCATTATGCTCGATTGAATAATGGAGTATATTGGCCACGCCGAACAGCTTTCCTCCCGTTGCAAGCGCTACAGCCATATTTCCTTCCTTTATTTCTTCCCAGTTTTTGTAGGATGTGATCGTTTCAAAAATGGCCAGAAATACAATCAGGGACAGAACCGCTACGCTGAAGTTCGCCGCTGTCTCAACAAATGGATTCTGCATCAGGGTTTCCATGTCGTCTGCCTCCCTTGTGAAACCTTCCTGTTATTATTTCAAACGGGCGACGGTATTTCCGATTCCGCCCTCATTCATGCCGCCGTCCCTGGCTTCTGCCACGCTGGGATGCTTTTTCAACAGTTCTTTGACCCCTTTACGGAGAGCCCCTGTCCCTTTGCCGTGGATAATGTGGACCTGGGGATAGCCCGCCAGAACAGCCTCATCGAGATATTTTTCCACCTTCTGCATGGCATCTTCGTAACGGACACCGCGAAGATCAAGTTCCGGTTTCACTGTATTACCCGCGGACACCTTCGTCATCGGACGGACCGGTTGTTTGACCGGTTCCTCCTTGACTTTTTCCATGTCACCGGCTTTTACATTGACTTTCATGATACCGAGCTGCACCCGGTATTCGTTATCACTCGTTTTTTCAAGCACCTGTCCCTGCTGGTTGAAGCTGAGGACTTTCACTTCATCGCCAGGTTCAAAGGTGCGGGTTTTTTCCGCCTGTTTTTTGATCTGCTGCTGCCGCTTGTTTACATCCGGCGCTGCCTCATCCATCCGTTTTTTCGCATCTATCAGTTCATGTTCTTTGACCTGATGTCCCTGCTGCTGGAGCTCCCTTAGATCCTGAATGATTTCATCCGCCTGTGCCCGAGTCTTTTCAAGCTCTTTTTGGGCTTTGTTTTCAGCCGAAGCAATCACATCCTGTTTTTTACGGTCCAGTTCCTGAAGTTTCTGTTCAAGATCCCGGTGAAGCTGTTCTGCTTCTTCTCTCGTGCGGCGGGCCTGTTCCATCTCATCTTCAGCGGCACGCTGCTTCTCCTCCAGCGATGTAATCATGTTTTCCACCTGACGGGTGTCCGCATTCACTTCGGATTCAGCAGCTTCAATAATCGATTCATCCAGCCCGAGCCTGCGTGAAATGGCAAAGGCATTGCTCCGCCCCGGAATACCTGTGAGAAGCCGGTAGGTGGGGCGCAAGGTTTCCACGTCAAATTCAACGCTCGCATTCATGACGCCTTCCCGGTTGTAGGCATATCCTTTCAGTTCACTGAAATGGGTTGTAGCCACAAGTTTGGCGCCGCTGGCATATACGTAATCCAGAATCGATACGGCAAGAGCAGCCCCTTCGTCGGGGTCGGTGCCTGCGCCGATCTCATCAAACAGAACCAGACTCTCATCATCTACATGGTCCAGAATATCCACAATGTTTGTCATGTGGGAAGAAAACGTACTGAGGCTCTGTTCAATCGACTGTTCATCCCCGATATCAGCATAAACATAGGAAAACACAGCTGCTTCCGATTCTTCATCGACCGGCAGAAACAAACCGGACTGTGCCATCATGCTGAGAAGTCCGACGGTTTTCAGTGTCACTGTTTTTCCGCCGGTATTTGGTCCGGTGATAACAAGAGAAGAAAACGTCGTCCCGAGCTCTACATCAATCGGAACCACTTCTTCCCAGGAGAGAAGGGGGTGTTTTGCCTCTTTAAAGCGAAGCCGGCCGCTTCCGTTCAACCGGGGGCGGGACGCTTTCAACTGCTTTGCATAATAGGCTTTTGTAAATAAAAAATCGAGTTCAGCCAGGTGTTCCAAATTTTCAAGAAGCTGGTCGGCGGATACCTGCACCCGTTCCGATAATTCTTTCAGAATTCTTTCTATCTCCTGGCGTTCCTGCGCCCTCGCTTCATTGAGCTGATTATTCATCGTGACAACCGACTGCGGTTCAATAAACAGCGTTGCGCCGGAGGCGGACTGATCATGAACAATACCTCCGAAGGAGGACCGGTATTCCTGTTTGACCGGAACGACATAGCGGTCGTTACGGATCGTGACAATCGCGTCCGACAGTTGTTTCTGCTGGCCGGAAGAGCGGGTCATCTGCTCCAGCTTGGAACGAATATCCGCTTCCGTACCGCGGATCTTCTGACGGATACTGCGAAGGGCCGGAGTGGCAGCATCGAGCACCTCTCCATGATCATCTATCGACTGTTTGATTTCCTTTTCCAGGTCGGAAAGAGGAGCAACAGGGGCGGCCAGTTCCGCAAGAAGGGGCAGTTCGATCTCTTCTTCCACCATCGTTTCGATGAATCGTTTGATACGCCGGCCGCCGTACACCGTGTCGGCAATTTCGAGGAGTTCGCCGGCATTCAGCGTGCCGCCGATCTGGGCGCGTTTCAGATGCGCATGGATATCCGTGATGCCTCCAAGCGGTGCCTGCCCTTTCAGGCGGAGTACTTTCGCCCCTTCTTCTGTGCGGTTCTGTTCCACTTCTGCTTTTTCCAGACTGGTGAACGGTTCGAGTGATTCTACTTTTTTCCGCCCCAGCGTTGACGCGACATGTTCTTTCAGCTGTTCTTTCATCTTGTCATATTCCAATACGCGCCGTACGCGTTCGTTCATGCCCGGTCATCCTTTCAACACAAGCTGTATCAAAGCAGGCTTCAACGGCCTGTAAGGTTCTGTTTTTCCTGTAAAAATGCACGCAGACCGTCTATATCTCTTGTATTCAATATCTGTTCTCTTTGGAGAAGCGCTTTTTTGGCTGACGATATCCCAATTTCCATGTGATCCAGCATTGCTGCATGATGCGCATCCGTATTGACAGCAATCAGCGTTTCGGTTTCTGCTGCTTTCCGAAGCCACTCCGCGGATAAATCAAGACGGTTCGGATTCGCGTTCAGTTCGAGCGCTGTACCGGTGGCAGCTGCTTTTTTCAGCAGTTCTCCTACGTCTGCATCATAACCCGTTCTGCGGCCGATCAAACGTCCGGTCGGATGGGCGATAATATTCACATACGGGCTGTCCAGTGCCGCATGCATCCGTTTCATAATCTCACTCCGGCTCTGCGAAAAAGAGGAATGAATCGATGCAATCACCACATCCAGCCGGGCAAGTACCTCGTCATCAATATCAAGGGTGCCATCCGGACGGATATCCATTTCAATCCCGGCCAGCACCGTAAAGTCTTCATATTTGTCGTTCACACGGCGGATTTCTTCCATCTGTCTGAGAATACGGTCTTCATTTAATCCGTGGGCCACCTGCAGAAACTTGGAATGATCCGTCACAGCCATCCACTCATGACCGCGGCTGCGGACCTCTTCGGCCATTTCCTCCACAGAAAGGGCTCCGTCGCTCCAGGTTGTATGCATGTGAAGATCCCCTTTAATATCAGAACGATCCACTGTTTCATACGGCTCTTTATACCTTTCCGTTTCATCCCGGCCGCTTCTTGCCTCCGGGGGAATAAAATGAAGACCGAGATGGTGAAAAAATGCTTCTTCCGAAGGAAACACTGTCATTTCACCGCTTTCCAGATCTTCAATTCCGTATTCACTCACCCGTTCGCCCCGGCTTTTTGCAATCTGGCGGATAAGTACATTATGATCTTTTGAACCAGTGAAATGATGAAGGGTGCTCGCAAACGCATCATCATCTGTTAAACGAAAGTCAACCTGTACCGGATAGGCCAGTGCTAATTCCAGGGATACCTTGGACGGGCCGTCCGCCGGGATATCCGATACAAACGGAAGATTCCTGAGCTCTTCCCGTACCTGCTCTGTATCTTCCACCGATAGAATATAATCGAGGTCCTTCACGGTTTCTTCCATACGACGGAGACTGCCGGCGCGGGCCCATCGTTTCACCTTCAGACGGTTCTGGATTTCCTTTTCCAGCATATCTGCCGTTTCCAGCATAAAAGCAACGGGAAGACGTTCCGGGCGGCTTCCCATATCCTCAAGTGCTGCCAGTATTTTTTCTTCCGTCTTGGCGCCGAATCCGGAAAGTTCCTGAACCCGTCCGGCTTCACAGGCCTGTTTCAGTGATGCTGCATCTATAATACCAAGTTCCTGATATAATTTGGCGATCTTTCTCCCGCCGAGGCCCTGAAGGTCAAGCAGCGGAATCAGTCCGCCGGGGATTTCGGATTTCAGGGATTCAAGCACCTGCGCCTGGTCCGTATCCCGTAATTCTATGATGACTGCCGCTGTTCCTTTTCCGATTCCATTCAGCGAAGCAGGGGTTTCTATTTCTGATAGGGAGCGTTCATCCTGTTCCAGGGCCTGGGCCGCTTTCCGGTATGCGGAAATTTTAAACGTGTTCTCTCCTTTAATCTCCATATACACCGCAATCGATTCCAGAGCCTGTATGACTTCTTTTTTATTCATCTGGATTTCCTCCCTCTCGGAACGTAGCGTACGAAAAAACTTCTCGATAATAGAGAAGTTTTTCTCATGACTCTTCCATCCAAAGGCCTTTCAACCAATCCGACAGAAAAGGGGTATGATTGATCATGATGTCAGCCATGGTGGATTGATCCATGATATTCTGAATCATTTCTATTGGCAATAGTGCCGCTGTCATCAGCAGTATAAACAACAGAAGATAGGTCTCCACAAAACAGAGAATTCCCCCGAGCCACCGGTTGACCATACGGAGCACAGGCAGTTTCGATACAAAATCGAGCATGGATCCGATGATCTGAAGAATGATTTTCACTGCAAAAAAGATCAGGATAAAGGCAATACCGTTATAATAGACAGCTTCCAGATCAAAAGATGTAACCATCATCTGAACGATGCCGTCCCCATCACTGGAGATTTCAGGATGCGGCAGCCACAACCGTAAATATTCTGCCAGATCGTGATAAAAGGTGAAAGCAATATACAATGCAATAAAAAAGCTGACCAAATGAATGGTTTGTAAAATGAAACCTCTCCGAAGTCCAACAAAAAAGCTAATAATTAATATCAGGAGTAACAAAAGACTGAGCATGAATTACCGTTCCTCTTCTCTCTCATTTCGATCCCGGGTGTCCATTGACTGTTTCAGTTTCATATAATCATCCGTTATATTGAGCGCTGTCAGCACAGCGAGTCTGGTTGTATCAAGATACGGATTATGTTCCTTGAATTCGCGCATTTTCTGATCCAGGTGTTCTGCCACCTGCATAACATGCTCGGGAGGTTCGTCCCCGACTATCGTATAGGGCTGGCCGAAGATGGTGACTGTCGTACGCTGCTTATCCTTGCCGTCATCCACCGTATAAAACCTCCTGTCATCTGCAAAATACCTATCCATAATAATAACAGAATCGTGTCGGATTGGAAATGTTTTTTCCTCCGGAAACACGCTTGTTCCGCCGTAGCGAAAAGGGAGAACTGGAAAGAGCTTGATGCATGGTGATCCTTCGGCGGTCCCGCATGTAAACCTGCTTGTTTGGCGTGTAAATGGCGGGATTCGGCTGGTAACCGTCGACGTTTGCCCGGTAAGCTCCTTGTCCGGTGCTCATCCACTGCTGCTTTGGACCGGCAAAACCCTGGATTTGCATTCCGCAGGCAAAAAACGACGGAACAGAATGCTCAAGCGAAGCATTCCATCCCATCGTTTGGAAACATCAGCAGAACCGGATTGTCCCAGCCTCTTCGTTATTTCCTAAGTTCTGCGTTCACTTCTTTTTCCAGCCGGCTGAGGACGTTGTTATGCGTTTCTGCGACTTCTTCATCTGTCAGCGTGCGTTCCGGATCCAGGTAGACGAGCGAGAACGCCAGGGATTTTTTCCCGGGATCGAGTTTGTCCCCTTCGTACACATCAAACAGAGCCGTCTGGTGCAGAAGGTTCCCGCCTGCCTCACGGATGATCCGTTCTACACGGCCGGCTGCTGTGTCGTCATCGACCACAACGGCAATGTCTCTTGTAACAGCAGGGTAACGCGGCACCGTTTGATAGAAAAGCGGCGAGGCTTCACGGGCAAGAAGCAGGTCGAGATCGATCTGGAACACATACGTTTCCTTGATGTCCCATTCTTTTTCCACGGTCGGATGAACCTGACCGGTAAATCCGGCATAGGTACCGTCCAGATAGATATCGGCGCTTCGGCCCGGATGAAGTTCGGCATGTCCGGAGCGGACAAATTCCACTGCAGAAGCTGCACCCAGCTCCTCAAACAATCCCTCCAGCACTCCTTTTACAACAAAGAAGTCCGCTTTTTTCTTTTCGCCCTGCCAGAGGTGGGAATCCCATAATCCTGTTACGGCTGCCGCCAGTACACTTTTTTCCGTCGGCTGCTGCGTCAGTATTCCGCCCGGCTCTCCAATGAAAACAGAGCCCAGTTCAAACACGGATACGTCATGAATCTGCCGGTTGCGGTTGTACTGCACGGTGTCCAGCAGCTGGGGCAGAAGGCTGGTCCGCATTGTACTCCGTTCTTCGCTCATCGGCATCGAAACCTCGACGCTGCCTGGAAGAGGGTGAATCTGCAGGCGGCTGCTGTGCTCTCTCGAAGTAAGGGTATAGGTCAGAGCTTCATGCAGACCCGCACCTTCAAGATACCGGCGCACCCCGCGCAGGCGGCGCTGACGCGTTGTTAAAAATCCCGGGGTGGTTACGCCGGACGGCAGCGTCGTCGGGATGTGATCATAGCCGTACAGGCGCGCGGCTTCTTCTGCCAGATCCACTTCCCGCTCCAGATCCGGGCGGCGTGTCGGCACTTCCACCGTGATATATCCGCCGTCTTCAAATGCCGTAAGGCGGAGGCGCCGGAAAATCGAAAAAAGATCTTCAGCAGAAAGATCCATGCCGAGAAGGTGGTTTAACCGGCCGGCACTCGTACGGATCGTGTTATTTTCAGAAGGACGGTGATCCACTTCCACAGTCCCTTCGAGCACTTCACCTCCGGCATAGGTTTCAAGCAGCGAGGCCGCGCGTTCGGCTGCTTCCTCGACACGACCGGAATCAATTCCTTTTTCAAACCGAATGCTCGATTCACTGCGGATTCCGGTTTCCCTTGAGGCTTTACGGACTCGGGCCGGCTGAAAATAAGCGGCTTCGAGCAGAACGGCTGTCGTGTCATCCTGCACTTCGGATGAAGCACCGCCCATGACACCGGCAAGAGCCACAGGCTCGGTGCCGTTTGCAATGACCATGTGCTCCGGAGAAAGCGTACGTGTTTCTCCGTCCAGTGTCGTCATCTGTTCCCCGTCTCCGGCGCGCCGCACCAAAATCTCAGACGAGCCCAGTCTGTCCAGATCAAAAGCGTGCAGGGGCTGCCCGTATTCAAGCAGGACATAGTTTGTAATATCCACTACGTTGCTGATCGGGCGGATGCCGGCAGCCGTCAGACGGTTCTGCATCCACTGCGGAGACGGTCCCGTAACGATATTTTTCACTACTTTCGCCCCGTAGTACGGATTATCTTCCGGAACATCCACCCGCACCGATACGTGGCTGGATGCTTTTTCCTCCCTTTCTTCGTGTGTAGTATCCGGATGGACCACGTCCCTGTCGAGAAGTGCCGCCATTTCATAAGCAACCCCGAGCATGCTGAGACAATCCGGACGGTTCGGAGTCAAGTCCAGTTCCAATACCGTATCGCGGAGCGCGAGTTCCTCCACAGCGTCCGCACCTGTCTCGGCATCATCCGGGAAAACATAAATTCCGTCCTGAAACTCTTTGGCAATCAGCTTCTGTTCCAGGCCAAGCTCCTGAAGGGAACAGATCATCCCATCGGATTCCTGTCCGCGCAGCGTCGTTTTCTTGATTTCCATTCCTCCCGGAAGAACGGCTCCCGGCTCAGCGGTTACGACTTTCTGCCCTGCTGCCACATTCGGCGCCCCGCAGACAATCGTTCTTGTTTGCGTGCCGGTGTCCACCCGGCAGACATTGAGCTTATCTGCTTCCGGATGCGGATCGCAGGCTTTCACATAACCTACCACAACATTTTCGATTCCTTCACTGCGCGGGTGCAGCATGTCCACTTCCACGCCGCCGCGCGTCAGGCGCTCTGCCGTTTCTTCCACACCTATATCATCTAAATCCACATAACTTTTCAACCATTGATAGGATACTAACATGATTGCTGCCTCCTTACGCGCGTTTGAATTGGTCTAAAAACCGGATATCATTCGTATAGAAATGGCGGATGTCATCAATGCCGTATTTGAGCATCGCAAACCGTTCGACACCCATGCCGAACGCAAAACCGCTGTAGACGTCCGGGTCAAACCCGCTCATCTCCAGTACCCGTGGATGTACCATACCGGCCCCGAGTACTTCAATCCAGCCGGAATGCTTGCATATCCGGCAGCCGCTTCCCCCGCAGATGCCGCAGGATACATCCACTTCCACCGACGGCTCCGTAAACGGGAAAAAGCTCGGGCGCAGACGGATGCTGCGGTCTGTGCCGAAGTATTTCTGCACAAACGCTTCGAGCACCCCTTTCAAATCACTCATCTGCACGTTGTGATCGACATACAGGCCTTCAATCTGCATGAATTGGTGCGAGTGGGTCGCGTCATCATCATCACGCCGGTATACCTTCCCGGGGCAGACAATCTTCACCGGTCCCTGTCCTTCAAACTGTTCCATCGTGCGCGCCTGTACCGGCGACGTCTGGGTGCGCAGCAGCATGTCTGTTGTCACATAAAAGGAATCCTGCATATCCCGGGCCGGATGTTCCGGCGGCAGATTTAATTTTTCAAAGTTGTACTGATCGGTTTCCACTTCCGGACCTTCGGTAACCTGAAAGCCGAGGCCGACAAAGATATCCTCTATCTCTTCGACGACAGCTGTCAGCGGATGACGGGCTCCCTGTTTTACTTCTTTTCCAGGGAGGGTGACGTCCACACTTTCAGCCTTCAGCTTTTCTTCCAGGGCTGCCTGTTCAAGCTGCTCTGTCTTTTCTTCCAGCTTTTCTTTAATTTCCTCCCTGACTTCATTTGCTTTCTGGCCGACTTTCGGCCGTTCCTCTTCCGACAGCTGCCCCATGCCACGGAGCACTTCCGTAATCGGTCCTTTTTTCCCAAGATATTTCACCCGTACAGATTCCAGTGTTTTCAGCGAATCTGCCTGCTTTATTTCATCCAGGGCCTCTTTTCCCAATTCCTGCAGGCGCTCGATCATTTTTATTCCTCCTTTTAGCATAAAAAAACCTTCACCCCTGTTCATAAGGGACGAAGGTTCCGCGGTACCACCCTTGTTAACCATAGACGTCTGCCGCCGTCTGGTTCACTCGTTTCATCAGATAACGGTTAATCCCGGTACACCTTACCGACAGATCAGTACTGTCGATTTCCGGTGCCGGCTCCAGAGCGAATTCAACAGGCCTGTCACAGAAATGCTTCCAGTCGGCGGCATTTCCTCCCTGAGTGACGGTGAACCGTTTACTACTCTCCTTCACAGCCTTTTTATCAGATTCTATTCTTTTCGTTTCTAATCATGGAATAAGTATAAAAAAAAATAATATCGAATGCAAGGTGTTTAGATGGACTGTTTTAAGTGATACAGCAGGATACCGGTTGTCACTGACACATTCAGCGATTCAGCATTGCCGTATATCGGAACATAAATATTCAGGTCGGACTGCTCCAGAAATTCCTGCCGGGCTCCTGCGCCTTCATTGCCGACAATGAGCGCAAATCCTTTCTGGGCACCGATGGCAGTGTGGGTCGTCCCTTCATTTACCGACGTGCCGAAAACCGGGATCTTGTGCGTACGGCAGGCTTCCATCCACTCCCCCAGGTCTCCTTTCAGAACCGGCAGATGGAACAGGGAACCCTGTGTCGCCCGGATTACTTTATCATTGTATCCGTCCACCGTACCTTCTCCGAGAATGACCGCACTGACGCCGGCTGCGTCGGCGGTCCGGATCATCGTACCGAGATTTCCCGGATCCTGAACCCCATCTACTAATAAATAGGAATGATCAGTATGGACGGCTGGAATGGTTTCTTCGGGCATCCGGCAGATCGCCGTGATCCCCTGCGGTGTTTCCGTTCTGCTCATTTCCTTCATGACCTGATCCGTCACGATCGATACCGGCAGGTCAGATACTTCTACATTCCGGGGGATATCTTTGTTTTCCTCAATAAACACATCGATGATATCTACATCATGAGCGGCAGCTTCCTGCAGCAGATGCCACCCTTCAATAACAAACTGCCTCTCCCGTTCTCTGAATTTCCGCTTCATCAGCCGTTTTACATTTTTTACTTTTGGATTTTTGACGGAGTCGATTCGATTCAATGGCATCCCTTTTCCCTGATCCCCCATACACATATATTTTTGCCGACGGTGCACACTAATCGTACTATTTATTATTTTATCACAAAAAAGGAGAGAATATGGATGTCTTTTAATTTACGCTCAGCAGTACTCCAAAACATTTCTGGCAATAACGAGGAGCAGGTGGAGGCAACCATTCAGGACGCTGTCGAAAGCGGGGAGGAAAAAATGCTTCCGGGCCTCGGCGTATTGTTTGAAGTGTTCTGGCAGCAGGCTTCGGATGATGAAAAAAACCAGGTCATCCAGGACATTACAGAAGGCCTCCAGTAAAAAACGCTCTCCGCCTCAACAGGCGGGGAGCGCTTATTTTTTACGTATCGTACGTAATTTCATGGACTTTGGCGGCGTCGAGTCCTTTGATGATTTGGACAAACAGCTGCACCGCATGTTCAAAATCATCCTTATGCAGAATGGCTGCATGGGTGTGAATGTAGCGGGTCGGAACGGTGACAGCCAGACTCGGCACGCCTTCTCCGGTCAGGTGAATCGATCCGGCATCGGTGGCACCGCCGCTCATGGAATCATACTGATACGGAATGTCGTGTTTATCCGCCGTATCCGTTACAAAATCACGCAATCCTTTATGGGATACCATGGAGCGGTCAAAAACGAGAATCTGAGGTCCCTTTCCAATTTCGGCTTTGGCATCATTTTCTGTGACACCCGGCGTATCACCGGCGATGCCGACGTCGACCGCAAAACCGATATCCGGTTCAATTTTTGAAGCCGATGTCTTCGCTCCGCGCAGCCCGACTTCTTCCTGAACCGCTCCGACGCCATACAGTTCGTTGGGGTGCTCCTCATTCTGCAGGCGCTTCATAGCTTCGATGGCAATAGCGCAGCCGATGCGGTTGTCCCAGGCTTTGGCCATCATTAATTTTTCATTGTTCATGACGGTGAAATCGCAGATGGGAGCTATGGAGTCACCCGGCTTCACCCCGAAGCTTTCCGCTTCTTCTTTACTGGATGCCCCGATATCAATAAACATATCCTTGATCTCCACCGCTTTTTTGCGCTGTTCCGCTGTCAAAATATGCGGAGGTTTGGATCCAATGACACCGGTGATGTTTCCTTTGGATGTCATGACGTTCACCCGCTGGGCGAGCATCACCTGGCTCCACCAGCCGCCGACTGTCTGAAACTTCAGGAAGCCGTTATCATCAATCTGAGTCACCATAAAGCCGATTTCATCCAGATGGCCGGTCACCATAATTTTAGGGCCGCCTGCTTTTCCAGTCTTTTTGGCGATCAGGCTGCCGAGATGATCGGTGGTTACTTCGTCCGCGTAAGGCGAAATATGATGTCTCATGACGTCCCGGGCTTCTTTTTCATTGCCCGGAATGCCGTTTGCATCGGTGAGTTCTTTCAGCATCTGCGTTGTCTGGTCCAATGTGTTTCCTCCTTTTCCTGTCTCATACACTTACACTCTCCTTTTACTATAATGCCCAATCTTTGGATATGCAAACAAATGTCAGTACCCTTCATCCTGGCGCTGATGATTGGCGTTATTTTTTCGGAGGTAGGCACTTTCTATTTCCTCCCGTGAAAAGCCAAGATCAGCTCCGAGGGAAAGATATGATTCAAACAGTTCCAGAAAACGTTCCTTTGCGAACGTTTCTTTCAGCTGCAGGGCACTCTGGTACACGCTGTGAAACTGCTCCGTCAGGGAGCGTCCGGAACTGCCTGCGTCCGGAACTTCTTCCCATCCGCCGTCCAGTCCGAGCGACAATATGAAGTGCAGCCCGTCTACATATTCTTCCGCAATCACATCACGCGGGGACGCCGGTTTTTGGCTCCAGTATTTAAAACAGCGCGTCTCATTGGCCAGCTCGCCGATTTCCACTAGAAGCGCCAGCAGCTTGTCGAAGTGAATCTCTTCCCGGTTCAGACCATGATCCTCCAGGATTCTTTCATCGAGATCCCGCTGTATGGAGAACAACTGCTTCATGCTATCTTTTCCTTTCTCTTTCTATATGCATTATAATGAAACTAACAACATGTCTCTTCCGTATAGTATAATGCAGACAGAGCCCGTTTTTTTCGTAAAACCGACACTCCGCAAGGGAGGGATGAACGATGGCGCTTCTGCTGCGTACACTGATCGTCATTGCCTTGATAATTTTAATATACGCTGTGGTCAAATATATTCTCAATCCGAAACGCAAGCTGGAGCTGGCTCATGAAAAGAAACAGTTCTATTTCCTCGATGAACCGAAAAATGTACGGAAAAACTTTTTGATCACGTATAAAGGAGTTATGTTTGAGGGGGAAAAATATCTCGGAACAACGGATAAGGCATTTGATATCGTTTCCGTTTCGATTTGGGTGAAAAATAAAGACCGTCTGCAGGGACTCCAGCATCAGGATTTCATTTTCCTGGAAAAGGAAATCCTGGAGCATTACCCACACGCCTCCATCGAATGGAAAAGCCCGATCCGCGAATTTATCCGTAAGTCAGAAAGAGAATAAAAACAACCTGTGCTGCCAGCAGCATAGGAACACCAATCCTGAAAAGAAGATGCCGGGTTTTATGCCGGAACGCAAACATCCCGGCCAGCATGCCGGCACTTCCACCGAGCCACGCAAGAAGCCAGAGCCGTTTTTCCGGTATGCGCCGTTTCTGATGGCGCGCCAGGTGTTTATCCCTCCCCATCATCACCCAGGTATAAAGATTTAAAAGTGCGGCATATCCCAACAACCATATCACCGGTCATACCTCTTTCTATAAAACAGACCCGGGACATCCCCGGGTCGTTTCCATTTATTTAAGGTTGGCTTTCGCTTTCTCTGCGAGTTCCGCAAAACCTTTCTCGTCATTTACAGCAAGATCGGCAAGCATTTTCCGGTTCATATTGATGTCCGCCTGCTTCAGCCCGTGCATCAGACGGCTGTAGGACAGTCCGTTCAAGCGCGCTGCAGCGTTAATCCGGGTAATCCACAGCCTGCGGAAATCACGCTTACGCTGACGACGGTCCCGGTACGCATACTGCAGGGATTTCATCACCTGTTCCTGCGCGTTTTTAAACAAACGATGACGGGAACCCCGGTATCCTTTTGCTAGGTTTAATACTTTATTCCGACGACGACGAGCCACATAACCGCCTTTTACTCTTGGCATCGTCTATCCCTCCTTCATATCCATGTAGTATCGATGCAGTCTGTTACTTTCTTCTTTTATACGGGAGCAGGGTTTCCATCCGCTGATGATCGGTTTTATCCATGATAGCGGACTTGGCAAGCCGTTTTTTCTGCTTGGTTGTTTTATTGCGGAACAGGTGGCTGGTAAACGCATGGCTGCGCTTCAGTTTCCCGGTCCCGGTTTTTTTGAAGCGTTTGGCCGCCCCGCTGTGGTTTTTCATTTTAGGCATAGGTTCTTCCTCCTTCAGTATCATTCCATTGTGTTTAAACGAATTACTTCTCTTTATCCGCTTTTGGAGCAAGCATTAAGAACATGCTGCGCCCTTCCATCTTCGGCTTTGTTTCGATCGTAGCTATATCTTCGCATTCCTTGGCCATCCGGTCGAGCACTTCTTTTCCGATATCAGAATGCGTGATCATACGGCCACGGAAACGGATTGCCGCCTTGACCTTGTCGCCTTTCGATAAAAACTTGCGGGCGTTTTTCAGCTTCGTATTAAAGTCATGTTCTTCAATACTCGGACTGAGGCGTACTTCCTTGATATCAACGGTTTTCTGTTTCTTGCGTGCCTCTTTTTCTTTCTTCTGCTGCTCAAAACGATACTTCCCATAATCCATAATACGGCAAACCGGTGGCTTCGCATTTGGAGCTACCAGTACAAGATCAAGTTCGGCCTTTTCGGCAAGATCCAATGCTTCATTTTTTGACTTAACCCCGAGTTGTTCACCATTGGAATCAATGAGGCGTACCTCACGTGCACGGATTCCATCATTCACTTTCATATCATTACGAATAATGTGCCACCTCCAAAAAAATTACGAATCAAAGCAGCCAGTTGCGTATCACTTCTGATACAGCAGGTCTTTCGAGGCATAAAAAAGCGGGTGCAATGGACACACTGCACCCGCTGATTGATTTTCAAAAAGTACCGGACCTGCCAACAGCATTACGCGTCAGTCAGGTGAGAAGCGGGCGCTTCTGCTTGCTTTGGTTTCGGTTGTTCAAACACTTATTCAAGATACCACATGGTTATCATACTGTCAACAATCAATCCAGCCGGCGGTTGTCGATCTCATCTTTGATCCGGGCTGTAAACTCTTCCAGATCTGCAGATTCTGAATCCTGCTGCCCGTACCGGCGGACATTGACGGATCCGGCTTCGATTTCACGGTCGCCTATGACAAGCATATAGGGGATCTTTTTCGTCTGCGCTTCCCTGATTTTATACCCGATTTTCTCATCGCGTGTATCCACTTCCACCCGGACTCCTGCTTTCCGGAGCTCATCCTCCACTTTTTTAGCGTAGTCGAGATGCACGTCCGCCGATACCGGAATGACTTCTGCCTGGACCGGCGCGAGCCATGTCGGCAGGGCTCCTTTATACTCTTCAAGCAGAAATGCAATGAAACGTTCCATCGTGGAGACAATGCCGCGGTGGATGACAACCGGGCGGTGATCTTCTCCGTCCTGTCCGACATAGGTCAGGTCAAAGCGCTCCGGCATATGGAAATCAAGCTGCACGGTCGAAAGCGTTTCGTCTTTACCAAGCGCGGTTTTCACCTGTACGTCCAGTTTCGGCCCGTAAAACGCGGCTTCGCCGACCGCTTCAACGTAATCGACACCCATGCCGTCCATCGCTTCTTTCAGCATCGACTGCGCTTGTTCCCACATCTCATCATCGTCGACATACTTCTCTTCATCTTCCGGATCCCGGTAGGAAAGCCGGAAATAATAGTCGTTCAGGCCAAAATCCTTGTACACATGCTGTACGAGTTCAACCACGCGGATGAACTCCTCTTTCAGCTGATCCGGACGGGCAAAGATGTGCGCATCGTTCAGTGTCATCGCACGTACCCGCTGCAGACCGGCAAGCGATCCGGATTTCTCGTACCGGTGCATCATCCCGAGCTCCGCTATGCGTACCGGCAGATCGCGGTAGCTGTGGAACTGATCCTTAAACACCATCATGTGATGGGGGCAGTTCATCGGACGGATCACAAGCGTTTCATTATCCATTTCCATCGGTGGGAACATGTCGTCCTGATAATGGCCCCAATGTCCCGACGTTTTGTAGAGTTCGGAGCTTCCGAGCACCGGCGTATACACGTGGTCGTAGCCGAGACGTTCTTCCATATCCACAATATATCGCTCAATCGTGCGCCGAATGGTCGCTCCTTTCGGAAGCCAGAGCGGGAGTCCCTGCCCGACTTTCTGGTTGATGGCAAAAATGTCCAGTTCTTTGCCAAGCTTGCGGTGGTCCCGTTCTTTGGCTTCCTCCCGTTGTTTCAGGTACTCATCAAGATCAGCCTGCTTTTCAAAAGCAGTACCGTAAATGCGCTGCAGCATTTTATTATCGCTGTTGCCGCGCCAGTAAGCGCCTGAAATACTCATCAGCTTGAATGTCTTCAGTTTTGCCGTGTTCGGCACATGCACGCCGCGGCACAGGTCGAAAAATTCGCCCTGCTCGTAAATGGTCACCGGTTCCCCTTCCGGAATGTCATCAATCAGTTCGAGCTTCAGATCGTCCCCGATCTCGCGGTACATTTCTTTTGCTTCTTCCCGGGTCACTTCTTCACGGACAACTTCCAGGTTTTCATCAATGATTTTTTTCATTTCTTTTTCAATTACCGGCAGATCCTCCGGAGTAAGCTGATGCGGCATATCAATGTCATAGTAGAAGCCGTTCTCGATGACAGGACCGACTCCGAGCTTGACATCGCTGAACAGCCGTTTCACCGCCTGGACCATCAGATGGGCGGTGCTGTGCCGCAGAATGTGGAGTCCTTCCTCGCTATTTACCGTGATGATTTCGATGGCGCCATCGGTATGAATCGGCGTGCGCAAATCAATGTGCTCCCCGTTCCACTTCCCTGCCAATGCCTGCTTTTTCAGCCCCGGGCTGATCGAAGCAGCTATCTCTTCGGTTGTTACGCCTTCCTCAAATGCTTTCACGTTTCCGTCTGGAAATGTGATGTGAACCTGTGCTGCCATAGCTGATTCCTCCTTTTTCATATGTATAAAAAAACACCCCTTCCTTACTGGAAAGGGGCGTTTGCTGAACGCGGTTCCACCCTTGGTTTCAGATCTCTCCGCCGGATCTGCTCTCAAGACCGGATGTAACGTTCCGGCTCCGTCAACGGTTAATAGGCATTGCTGCCATTCCCCGCTGCAGCTCAAAGGGGGTGGAACAATCAGGTTTATCGAAAAGCTTTCAGCCGGCGGCTCTTCTCTCTGTAGAAAAACGGACAGATGTCCCGTGTCCTTGTCTCTGCTTTCGTGTCTTCGATTTTCATGCTTGTCATTATAGAATGTTCTTCTGTAAAAATCAAGCCTTCTTTCCTCCTTCAGGCCATGCAGATCTCGGGAGAACCGTCATATGCTCCTCAAAAATCATTTTCAAGGTCTGAACGGTACCGTCGTCGGCATCTGTATATAAATACAGATTTTCGGGCGCAAGACTCACCGCCGGACTGATGACCATATATTCAAACGGCAGCTGGTCCTCAAATACGATAGCCGGTTCCAAATAATCCAGCCGGGTCCATTCATCAATGACCTGTTTTTCTTCATTTAAAAAGACCGGCTCTTCCTGGAGAAGAATATGAACGGCGGAATGAAGCGGCCGTGTCCGTTTCCGGTAGTCCCGGCAGCCTTCGACCAGTGTCTGATACTCCTGCTCCCATTTGTACTCATCAATCGCAGCAGAAGCTGCTTTTACGAGCAGCTGATAATAGGCTCCAAAGCGGAAAGTGAACATCGGACGCCATTGTATGCTCCGATGGTGCTTGATTTCCTCGGCCATTTCCCGGTAAATAAAATGTTTCCGCTTCTGCAGTAAGGTGGTTTCCGGGACATCTTCCCGCTCGCCATTCAAAAGAGAATGGGCAATTTCTGCGATGGCAGGAGCTTCCTCTTTATAAAAAAAAGCTTCTTCAATGTACTCCTTCACCCACTTCCATTCTTTTTCCTGCACGATATAATCGCTTAAACTTGCGGCAAGGTACGGAACAAGACTTTCCCGCCATTCCGATTCACTACCGCCGAATTCCCAATGCAGCGCCGACTTATGTTTTTGGACAGCGCCGGCAGGAATTCCTTTCCTCTCCCACCTCTGCTGATCGCTCCGAAACATACGATACACGCCGAGGCTGTCCGCTTCATAATCAAAATCGATGGAAAACAATCCTTTATTCCCCCTTGCTCCCAGCTTCGCTGTATCTTTATTAATCTGTTCTGCTGTTCTATTCGTATGGATAAACAAAGGGAAACATGCCTAAAAGAAAAAGACTCCCAGTTTACTGGAAGTCTCCTGTCTTTCAGGTTAGTTCTGCATGACAAAATCTTTGTCCGCCGTCTCTTCTTCTTTAAAACGGTGGATGATGTTGTACTTGGTGTCCCGCTGCACCGGCGTTCGTCCTGTTTCACGGATCAGGCGGAGAATTTCATTCGTATTGACTTTATGTGTTGTTCCTGCTGCCGATACGACGTTTTCCTCCATCATCGTGCTGCCAAAGTCATTGCAGCCGAAATCCAGCGATTTCTTGCCGGTGACCGGTCCCATCGTCACCCAGGAAGATTGGAAGTTTGGAATGTTATCGAGGAACAGGCGCGAAATCGCCACGTTCTTCAGATAGCCTTCCGACGAAATAATTTCACCTTTCATGCCGTTATTGCCCGGCTGGAACGTCCAGGAAATAAACGCCAGAAAACAATTGGATTCATCCTGGGCATCCCGGATCCGCTGCAGGTGCAGGGCTCTTTCCTCAAATGTCTCCGTCAGGCCGATCACCATCGTGGCCGTGCCGTGCATACCCACTTTTTTCACGGTCTTCATACAGTCAATCCATTCCTGCCACGACGACTTCATGCGGCTTACTTTATGACGTGTTTTTTCCGTCAGGATTTCCGCTCCGCCGCCCGGCACCGAATCCAGGCCAGCATCTTTAAGTTCCTGCAGTACCTGCTCTATGGAAAGACCGGATACTTCCGACATTTTATAAATCTCCGACGGGGAGAACGAATGCATCGTAATACCCGGATAACGGTCTTTGATTTTTTTCAATAGATTCGTGTAATATTCAAACGGAAGATCCGGATTGGTTCCTCCCTGCATCAAAATCTCTGTGCCGTCCACGTCCTGTGTTTCCCCGATTTTTGCGAGAATCTCTTCATCATCCAGCACATAGCCTTCCGTCGATCCCGGCTTTCGGTAGAAAGCGCAGAAACGGCAGTATGTATCACACAGATTCGTATAGTTTACATTTCGTCCAATGACAAATGTCGTTTCCGGTTCCGGATGCCATTTCTTTGTTATTTCATTTGCCGCCGCGCCGATTTTCTCCGTTTCATCACTTTCATACAGCTTGACGGCATCTTCCATCGTCAGCCGTTCCCCCTGCAGGGCTTTGTTTAAAATCGGATCGATGCTCATGCTAACAACCTCCACTCAAAAATATGTGCATCGCCAGCGTTGGGGTTTGCGTTTCTGGTTCTTTTTTATTTTACCATATTTCCCAACACATGACGTACATCTTCCGAAAATCTTTACATTTCCCGCCGGTTTTTTCCATCGACAAAAACCGGGGTTGTCATATGACGTATCCGCTCCATGATCCGTTTGGCTTTCAGTTCTTCTATACCGCCCTTCTGGGAATAAGCAAGGTGATTTTCAAGTTCATCATAATCATAGTTGGATGTATAAACAGTCGGCAGCTTTTCCATCAGGCGGTAATGAAGGATGACGCCAAGTACATCATCACGTATCCAGGCTGAGGTTGTTTCCGCGCCGATATCATCAAGCATCAGCACTTCGGCATTTTTGACTTCATCCATTTTCTCCTGAACGGTGCCATCGGAGAGGGCCTGCTTCATTTCCCGGAAAAAGTCGGGAACGTACACAATCATCGATGATATATCCCGCGCCACCAGCTCGTTGGCGATGGCACCAATCATGAAGGTTTTGCCGACCCCGAATTTGCCGTGCAGATACAGGCCGGATGCATCTTCTCCGGGTGCTGCCTCAAAGGCGAATTTCAGACAGGCATTGCTCGCAGAAAGACGGCTGGCATGATCCTGATCAATATCATCAAACGAAGCTTCGAGAATTTCTTTCGGAATGTACATACTTTGAATCAGCGACTGCTGCCGCTTTTTTTCATCCGCCTGCTGCTTCAGGCGGCAGGGATGGTACCGTACCGTCAGCTGCCCGGTTTCAGAATAAAGCTCGGGCTGAAAGCCCTGCATCATATTCGGGCAGTTCTCCAGACCGGGGCACGCGTCACAGTTCTCCCGCTCCCGTTTATATTCAAATAGTTTCATCATGTTATTTTCAACCTGGGAACTGCCGATTTCCTCGTGCTGCTGCAGAAAGGACTGGATTTTCGGGTACGCCAGTACTTCCTCCCGCAGCTTCTCATAACGACGGCGCCAGTTTGAATCGTTCATGTATTGGTCTAACGACGACCGTATGGAATCCATGGTGGTTCACCTCATTGCTGCCGGCTGCTTTTACGCAGCCTGAGCATTTCCTCAAATTGCTCTTTCTCTTTGTTGAGCTTTTTTTCTTCTTCGGCTCCCGGTTCCTTTTTTTCATCCGCTGCCTTATCCTGTTCGAGCCATTTCGGCAGCTTGTCCTTACGCACATAAGGTCTGGGCTGACTGCCGGGGGAAGCAGAAGCTTTCGCCTGGCTTCGGTGTCTCTGCTGCTGATACTCCCATTTGGCCAGCTGCATCGCATCCTTCACGGTATGAATCTGTTTACGCCCCCACTGTCCTGCAATTTTCTGGACGAAATTCTGGTTCAGTTTCATATTGTTCATCCGCATCACATAATCAATCAGGACATTGACGACTCCAGGCTGGAGCTGATAGTCATACAGAAGAGATTCCACAAGCTTCACATCTCCGTGCGGAACTTTCGCGCCGTCGGCAATGGTTTCAAGAAAGGTGAGCGGAGAGGTCTGCTCATAAAAGAGGACCATCTGTTCATTTTCGTCGGCCGGTTCTTTATTGTTCATCGAACGGTATTCTTCCGGCTGGGTTCTTCTTCCGAGTGCCGGCGGCTCATTTCCGTATTCACTCCGGTACCATTCCTGAACCTGCCTCCGGAATTCATTTTCATCCAGCTTCTCCTCGTCATTGAGGGACCTCTGAACGATTCTGCTGATCTGAAGGGGTTCCAGGCGGTACACAAAAGCCATCCGCTGAATCGCCGCTCTCGCTTTGGAATCCAGCAGTTTATCACCGTCAATAAACACAGGCAGGTCGGCTTTCAACAGTTCAAAATCAAAATCGCCTTCCCGGAATGGAAGTTCCCCTTCATGCACCATTCCCTGATAGGCGTGGGAAGATTCGGTTTCCGCATCAGAGGCAGCTGATACCATTTCCGAATGCTGCAGCGACGTATAGACATCATTAAATGCCGCAGTCAACTCGCTATAAGCCTCTTTGTCCACCGATTCCATCATAAAACGACGCCGAAGTTCAATATACCGGCTTTTTCCGAGTCTATTAAACAAGAATACGCTCAAGACATCATTTTGAAAAAACTGGGCCGGTGTCATGGGTGGCTGCAATTCATAAACAAATAGTGCCGACGTTTCTTCTTTTCGATGAAAAGTGCGGAGGAGACCTATTCCTTCAAGGCCCCGGCGGGCTTCATAAATCTCATCAAGCGGCAGATTCAGCATAGCCATAAGTTCGTGATGCACTGATTCACTGCTTATGAAACTGTCTTTCTCCAATCTGCTCCAGAACATGGTATAGAGGGACACAGCTTTTGTGCCGATCAGAGGCTGATAAAGAAGCTGCAGTGTTTTATGGTCGCGTTCCCCGATATGATCTGCTGTCTGCACCTTGAACCGGTCTACCGGAAGAAGTTCTGTCCAATGTCTCATTTCCTGCTGTCCCCCTTCCCGGATCATGAACGGGCGGCCCGGTCCCGCCGCTTCATTCTTCGTCTTTGTTGATCAGGTCTTTCAGTTCATCTATAAAAACATTGATGTCCTTAAACTGCCTGTACACCGAGGCAAAACGAACATAAGCCACATCATCGACATCAGCCAGTCGTTCCATGACCCTCTCCCCGACTTCTTCACTTTTGATTTCCGATTTTCCTTCGCTTCGCAGATCCTGTTCTACATCATTTACGATGTGTTCCAGTGTTTCCAGAGCAACCGGACGTTTTTCGCAGGCCCTGATTAAGCCCCGCAGTATTTTTTCACGGCTGAACTCTTCTCTTGTACCTTCTTTTTTTACGACAATAAGCGGGATTTCTTCCACGATTTCAAACGTGGTAAAACGGTGATGGCAGGCATCGCATTCTCTGCGCCGGCGGATTGATTTGCCTTCATTGCTTGGTCTGGAATCCAGTACCCTTGTCCCATTGGAATGGCAGGCCGGACATTGCATTCTATCATCTCCACTACACGAACGACAGCAGACGTCCGGTTTCGTTCATTCATATACTCTATCATACCATTAACAAAAGCAGATTGGAAAGATGGGACAAAAGGGACCGGCAGGTGCGTTCCCTGCCGGTCCCTCTTTTATGCACTGATCACAGAGTCTTTTCTTAGAAACCATCCAACGTGGCATGCCAGATCGACCACTCTGCAGGAGTAGGCCCATTCGTTATCATACCAGGCAATGACTTTCACCTGCCTGTCGTTCACCACCATGGTGGACAAGCCGTCGATCACAGCAGAATGTGAATCTCCATTATAATCCACAGATACCAGTGGATTTCTGCTGAACGCGAGAATGCCTTCCAGATCTGAGGAAGATGCTTCCTCCAACTTCCGGTTTACTTCTTCTTCGGTTACCGTCTCCTGAACATCTACGACCAGATCTACCAACGACACATTCGGAGTGGGGACCCTCATAGCCATACCGTTTAATTTACCCTCAAGCTGCGGGAGAAGCGATCCGATCGAAGCTGCTGCTCCAGTAGAAGTCGGAATAATGGATTGACCGCATGATCTGGCACGGCGTAAATCTTTATGGGGATTATCAATGTTCATTTGATCATTGGTATAAGAATGAATGGTGGTCATCAAACCGCTTTCAATCCCGAATGAACGGTCCAGTACTTTTACAACCGGCGCCAGGCAGTTTGTCGTACAGGAAGCATTCGAAAGGACGTGATGGCGCTCTTTATCATAATCTGATTCATTGACTCCCATTACAATCATCGCATCTTCCTGTTTCCCAGGTGCAGTAATAATTACTTTTTTTGCTCCAGCCTCAAGGTGCCGTGCCGCCGCCTCTCTCTCCTTGAATTTTCCGGTCGCCTCCACCACAATATCTATGTTCCATTCGTCCCAGGGCAGATGCTCCGGTCTCCGTTCATTCACAATCTGAATCCGCTTTCCATTTACAATGAGAGCATCTTCTTCGGCCTTGACCTCCGCTTCAAACAACCCGTGTGTGGAATCAAATTTCAGCAGGTGGGCAAGCGTTTCCGCCGGATACCCCGCATTTACTGCAGCAATGTCGAGTTTGTCTTCCATCACCGCTTTTCGAAACACCATACGACCGATCCGCCCAAAACCGTTGACAGCTACCCTTGGTTGCATAAAGCATTTCCTCCCTGTACATTGTGTTATACTATAATAAAATTAATATAAAATTAGTATATCATATTTATGAAAAAATGTACCACTCAACAATAAAAAAAAGAGTCTGAGTCAAAAGGATATAAGCCAACTGAAAACCCGAATAAACGACTAGCTCGCTGCGGCCGGCCACTGCGCTTTCCATGGGGACGGCTTCAGCTAACTTGGTAAAGAAGACCGCTTTACCAAGTGGATCTTCAGCTCGTCCTCCCCCATAGGAGTCTCCGTGGCCGGCCTCCGCTGGTTAGAAAAGCAGGCTGCCCCCGTGGAAAGCGAAGTGTTTTGACGAAGCATTGTAGGATGCAAAACAAAAAGAGGTTGGGACGTTGGCGGAGGAAAGCACGAATGTCTTATGGTACTGTTTTAGGAGCCACATAGTAGCGGAGCCAAAATGCTTCGTCTCCTGCGGGAACAGCACGTGTCTCGAGACCCCACAGGGAGCGGTTTTCTCCCGAGGAGGCTCGAGCCGTGCCCGCGGAAAGCGAAGCATTTTGGCGCAGCGGTTTATCTTAGGAACAAAAGATGCCGAACGATTTTTAAAATCGTTCGGCATCTTTCTATATTATAAAGGTATTGTCCCACTCTCTTTTTCATTCATTTTATAATTTTGTCCCATCCTCGCCGATGTTCCATTCTTTTATTATTTGTTCCAGCAGTTTGAGCGACGATTCTTTGGAACCGTTATTATCAATAACAGCGTCCGCTTCCGCTTTTTTTTCCGTCATGGGCAGCTGGGAAGCGATGCGCCTGTCTGCATCTTCTTCCCCCGCCTGGTCCCGTTCCATTAAGCGTTTTTTCTGTTCCGTTTCCTCCACATATACCAGCAGTACTTTATCCACCATAAAATGCAGGTTATTTTCTATAAGAAGCGGAAGGTCGAATACGATGACGTCATATCCCTGCTCCTGCCGTTCGTTTTTTTTCTGCAGCATGCGCTGGCGGATGGCAGGATGCATGATTTGATTCAGAAGCTCGCGTTTGGCCGGATCCGCAAAAATAATATCCCCAAGTTTTTTCCTTGCCAGCGTTCCGTCCACTTCCAGTATTTCTGTGCCGAACTGTTCCACGATCTGTTCATATGCTTTTTCTCCCGGCTCCACTACTTCCCGCGCTGTCTGATCCGCATCTATGACAGGGAAGCCGTGTTGATGGAGGGCTTCGGAAATAAAACTTTTCCCGCTTGCGATGCCCCCGGTCAACCCGATAATCATCCTTTTCCTCCTTTACCGCTTCGATTTTTATAGATTCCACAGCCCCAGTCCTATCAGCAGAATGCCCGGCAGAAAGGAAAACTGACGGGTGAACCTGGTGCCGGCCAGCACCTGCCCGCCTTTCATGCCAAGCCACAGAAACAGTGCGCACATCATTCCTACGCCTCCTGCCAGCAAAAACGGGGACAAGCCGAGCAGGGAAGCTCCTATGCCTGCTCCCAGGGCATCCAGCGATAAAGCCGCACCGAGAAACACAGCCTCTTTTACACTAATTGTACCTGAATTGTCCCAGTCTGCTTCATCCGGTTTCTTTACGACAGTGAGAAGCTGTTTCCATGCTCCATCGTCCCGGCAAGGCGAAGTGTTCCGGGCCGTTACAACCCGGTCCCGGCATACTTGAATCACCGCCCAGAGGCCGATCAAAATAAGGATCACTCCACCTGCTGCATCTGTTACACCTGCAGGAAAAGAACGTTTCAAAAACCCCGCTGCCGCTCCTCCTGCAAGGACGGAAAGAGAAGAACAGATACTGATGCACACATAGGAGTAGAAGGGCAGGATCAATCTGCGGAGGCCGTAGGACAACCCGGCTCCGAAACTGTCCACACTGACCGCGAACGCCAAAATACTTAACGAAAATAGTGATGCCATCGGAAGAGCCCCTTCCTGCTGTAATCTACGTTACTATATGGCAGGGGGTCCGCCGATGTTCACAGGCGGGATCAGCTCCTTTGACAACGGGGACAGAAGTGGGTGCCGCGGCCCGCTGTTATTGTTTTTTCCACTGATCTGCCGCAGTTGCGGCATGGTTCTCCTTTTCTTCCATATACATTCAGTTCCAGTTGAAAATAACCGATGTCGCCGTTACCGTTCACATAGGATCGTACAGAGCTTCCACCTTTGTCTACTGCTCTTTCGATGGTTTCGGTAATCCTGTGGCGGAGCCGGTTCACCCGTTTTTTTGAGAGAGCGGATGCTTCAGCGTCAGGGCGGATACCGGCCTGAAAAAGGGCCTCATCAACATAAATATTACCGAGCCCCGCGATTTCCCGCTGATCAAGCAGCACTGTCTTGATATCCCGGCTGGTATTTTGACACCGCCGGTAAAGATAAGCCCCTGTGAATGATTTATCTCCAACGGGTTCGGGACCAAGCTGCCGGAGCGGCAGTTCGTCATCTTCTGTGCCTGCTTCAAATAAGTGCATCGTACCGAATTTCCGGACGTCTTTGTAACGTAGTTCAGACCCGTCGGTAAAATAAAACTGTACATGTGTATGATGGTCCGGCGGCTCTTCTCCCGCCATCTCATACTTTCCTTCCATCCGCAGGTGGGATACAAGAACGTAATCATCAAGGTGAAACAGGAGAAATTTTCCCCGGCGTCCGATACGCTGAATGGTCTGTCCTCCAATCTGCAGGCAGAATGCACCTGCATCATCCGGTTTTTTTATCATCCTGGGCCAGTTCACGACTGCTTTCTGGATTGTCTTTCTGCCTGCGAGCTTTTCAAGGGTGCGTCTGACCGTCTCCACTTCCGGCAGTTCCGGCATCTTTCTGTTCTCTCCTTCTACTTTGCATCGTACCAGGTTTCTCCGGAGGAAACATCGGCTTTCAGAGGAGCATCCAGCTTCATCGTCTGCTCCATCATTTCCGGCACCAGCTTATTCATCGTCTCCATCTCTTCCGGAGGTACTTCAAATATCAATTCGTCATGCACTTGAAGTAGCAGCCGGCTTTTCAGATTCTTGTCCGCCAGCACTTCACTTACTTCCACCATGGCTTTTTTGATGATATCGGCAGCCGTTCCCTGGATCGGCGTGTTCATTGCTGTACGTTCGGCAAACGAGCGCATATTGAAATTCCGGCTTGTGATTTCAGGAAGGTACCGCCTGCGGTACAGAAGCGTAGTGACATATCCCTGCTCACGTGCCTCTTCTTTAATATTGTCCATGTATTCTTTTACGTTCGGGTAACTCGACAGATAACTTTCAATAAACTCGCCTGCTTCCTTCCTTGTTATTCCGAGACTCTGAGACAGGCCGTAGTCGGAGATTCCATAGACGATCCCGAAATTCACAGCCTTCGCGCTTCTTCTCATATTAGAGGTGACCTCGTTTTCGGAAACACCGAACACATCCATGGCTGTCTTTGTATGAATGTCCATATCATTTTGAAACGCCTCGAGCAGACCCCGGTCTCCCGCAATATGAGCGAGCACGCGAAGTTCAATCTGGGAGTAGTCCGCCGCCAGTATCTTCCATCCTTTTTCGGAGGGAATGAATGCTTTCCGGATTTTCCTTCCTTCTTCCAGACGAACCGGGATGTTCTGCAGGTTCGGTTCTGTTGAACTGAGACGTCCCGTCTGGGTGATCGCCTGGTTAAAAATCGTATGAATTTTACTGGTATCCGGATGAATCACTTTTAAAAGTCCTTCGATATAGGTGGATTTCAGCTTGGACACCTGTCTGTAATGCAGCAGCTTGGGGATTATCTCGTGCTGGTCCGCCAGCTTTTCAAGCACATCAGCGGATGTGGAGTAGCCTGTCTTCGTTTTTTTAATCACCGGCAGCTGCAGTTTTTCAAACAGCACCGGCCCCAGTTGTTTCGGGGAATTGATGTTGAACGTTGTCCCCGCCAGTTCATGAATATCTTTTTCTAATTCTTCCAGCTTCGCATCGAGCTCTTCTCCCATTTTTTCAATCCGGGACTTGTCCACCTGTATGCCGTTGGTTTCCATCTCAGCCAGGACAAGAGAAAGAGGCATTTCAAGATCTGTGAATAATTCATATTGTTCATTGGCTTTCAGTTCATCTTCCAGGGTATCTTTTGTCGTAAACAGCGCTTCCGCTTTTCGGACAAGATGATCTGCCAATGGGGCTTCACCGGGTTTTATCCGCTTCGCCCCTTTTCCATATACCGCTTCGTCACTATTGACAATACGCTTATGTTTTCTGGCTGCGATATCAGCAGGGCTGTGCGAAGAGGCTGACGGATCAATTAAATAGGAAGCAATCAGCATATCAAAGGTGACCCCTGCCAATGGTGTATCCTGCCAGCTTAATGCGACAACACCGCGTTTGGTGTCCACCATATATTTCTCCTGCGAATGGTCAGCCGCCCATCTTCGAAACACATCTGAATCAAGTGCTGCTTTTGCCGGAATATAGTACCGGCCGTTCTTATTCACAACTGCCATTCCCCATATCCCGGCATTGTGGTAGTTATCATCCGGAACTTCGACAATAAGGGCAGATGGAGAAGTGAGCATGTCCTCCTCTATCTCCTGCACGATTTCATATGACAGCTCTTCCATTTCTGCTGCCTCTTCTTCATAATCAAACTTTTCCAGCAGTGTCTGAAATTCCAGTTCTTTAAAGAGATCTGTTACTGTTTTTTCATCGTAGTTCCCGCGTTTCAGGGATTCGAGAGTAACATCAAGCGGAGTGTCACGGTATATGACGGCGAGCTCCCTGCTCATCTGTGCCTGTTCCCGGTTTTCTTCCAGGCGTTCTTTCATTTTTTTTCCTGATATCTGATCAATAGAGGCCAGCACCCTCTCCACGCTTCCATATTCACCGAGAAGTTTCAGAGCGGTCTTTTCTCCGATGCCCGGAACGCCGGGGATATTATCCGAACTGTCCCCCATCAGGCCTTTCATGTCCACAATCCGTTCCGGAACAAATCCGTATTTTTCCTCGATCGCTTCGGTGTCATAGGTTTCCACATTGGTTATGCCCTTTTTTGTCAAAGCAACCGTCGTCTTATCAGAAACCAGCTGGAGAAGGTCCTTATCCCCTGAAAAAATTTTGACGATCCACCCTTTTTCCTCGGCCTGCCTCGACAACGTACCGATAATATCATCCGCTTCATAATTTTCTTTTTCCGTGTAGGAAATTCGAAAGGCGTCCAGCATTTCCCGGATGACCGGAAGCTGCTCCGACAGCTCCGTCGGTGTCTTCTGACGTCCGGATTTATATTCACCGTATGTTTCATGGCGGAATGTTGTTTTTCCAGCATCAAAGGCTACCAGAAGATGTGTCGGGTCCTCCTCTTCCAGAATTTTAAGGAGCATTGTCGTAAATCCATAAACAGCGTTGGTGTACACGCCTTTATCATTATTCAGAAGGGGCAGGGCAAAAAAAGCGCGGTACGCAATACTGTTTCCATCGATAAGTACTAACTTGTCCAAGTGCTTCCACCTCCACTTTCCACTCCGTTCTATAGTCCGTTCCTATTTTACCACAGCTGTTATGAAATTAGAAAAAGCAGCCTTTTTTAAGGGCTGCTTTTTCCATCACTCTACATATCCCATTAAGATACGAGCATACGGGGAGTCCGAAGGCAGAACAATAACCGTTTCATCATCCACCGTCGTCTCATACGTCTGTAATGTCTTATACAGTTCATAAAACTCAGGGTCACGACTGAAGGCATCGTTATAAATGGCGGCAGCTTCTGCTTCGCCTTCCCCGATGATCTCCTGGGCATCGGCTTCCGCGCTGGAAATCAGCTCTTTTACTTCCCGGTCGGTATTAGCCCGGATCCGGTTCGCCTCGGCATCCCCTTCGGAGAGATACTCCTGAGCCGTAGATTCCCGTTCTGATATCATGCGTTGATACACCGATTCTTCATTTTCTTCAGGGAGATCCGTCCGTTTCATACGAACATCCGTCACCGAAATACCGTAGTTGTCTGCTGACAGCAGTTCATTCACACGTTCCCGGACTCTTTCATTTATATCCCCGCGGGCTGATTCATTCTCTTCGTTTATAATCTGTTCGAAGTTCATCTCACCGAACTGGGACCGGATCACAGAGTTTATGAAATTTGCCATAATCGATTCTGCATTTTCCACCGTCCGTGCGTTGGCAATCATTGACTGCGGGTCATCAATACTCCAGACGACATAATTGTCGACAAGAACCCTTTTTTGATCAAGGGTATTTATCTCCGCTGAATTAATGTCATAATTCATCTGATACTTTGGAATCGAAGATACCTGCTGAATAAATGGTATTTTGGCATTCAGTCCCGGTTCTTCAGCAATCCTGACCACTTCCCCGAATTGGCTGATCACTTTGTATTCATCCTGCTTTACAATGAATACGTTCATGATACCGACGATGAGAAGAAACAGCAGTACAACAAGTATAATACCCGAACGTATCCATTTGGTCCACGATCCGGAAGAGAAGCGCCTTTCCTTCATATCAAATACATTACTGTTGTCGTCATTGGCCATCGGAACTGTCCCCCCCTTCCGGAACGTCTTCCGGGTCAATATCCTCCGGCGCTACCGACGGCTCGCCATTTTCTTTGTTTAACGGGCGGATCGGCAGGTAATTGACCGTCTCCTGCTGACTGTCAATGATATACAGTTCCGAATTTGGAAGGACATCTTCAAGCGTTTCCAGAACAAGACGCTGTCTGGTTACTTCCGGTTCGTTTATGTATTCTTCATACAAAGCATTGAACCGTGATGTTTCGCCGCGTGCTCCCTCCACCCGTTCAGTACTTTCTCCTTCAGCCCGGGAAATGATGGCATCCTCTTCCCCTTCCGCTTCGTTGATTTCCTGATTGCGATACCGGTTGGCTTTATTGATTTTAGTCTGTCGTTCTTCGCGTGCATCCGTTACCGCCGTAAAGGCCTGTCTGACTTCTTCGGTCGGCAGTTCTACATCCTGAAGCTTGACGTCTAAAACGGTAATCCCGATTTCATACCGTTCCACCAATTCTGTCAAAGATTCCAGAACCGTACCTTCGATTTCGGCACGCTGGTCTGTCAGCACAGCATCCACTTCCGAATTACCGATAACCCCGCGCAATGAAGCAGACGAAGCCTGGTAGAGAATATCGTCCGGCTGGCGGGCGTTGTATAAGTACGCTTCCGGATTCGTAATCCGCCACTGTACGACGAGATCGACGAATAATATGTTTTCATCACCGGTAATCATTTTCGCTTCATCTTCATACTCCGTTACTTCTCCGTCTTCAGTTGTGCTGTAACCGACGCTTGTCGTATTCGTGGAGCCCGGCAGAATTTCCACTTTCTGAACCGGCCACGGCAGCTTGAACTTCAGGCCCGGTTCCGTAATGGTTTCATTCACTTCCCCAAACGTAACCAGAGCTGCCTGCTCCGATTCATCGACGGTATACCATCCTGTAATTAAAAACAAGAGCAGAATGGCAATACCAAGAAGGGAAAAGAAACCTAATATTATCTGTTTAATGGTAAACACAGCCTGTCCCCCTTTTCCTTTCTGTGCCCCCTGCAGCAGTTCCCCTGTCCCTCGTGTGACAGGGAATACAATACCGACTTTTTCATTATATTATATTTACGTTCGTATTCCACCCCGTTTTTTCATATTTGTCATAAAAAAACAGTGAATGAGATAGATTCGGTTCACTATACCGGTTAAAAAAGATTCAAATGTAAAAAGGACGAAAGTCAAGGGGAGACTTTCGTCCTCAAAAGGGGATGTTGATTTCAACTATCCCTCAGCGGTGAAGGGATGGTCAGCCGCTGAGATATGAAATAGAAGAAACCGTTCATTATTAATGGTAGCGAAGAGACGTTAACACATCATGTAGCCTGTATTAAATTTTTGTAAATTATTTCTGCTGCCGTTCTACGGGAAACGTGATCGTAAATGTGGTTCCTGCATGTTTTTCACTTTCCACGTCGATGCTGCCGTAATGAGCTTCGACTAGATGCTTCACAATCGCAAGACCGAGGCCGGTCCCTCCAGAATGGCGGCTCCGGTCTTTATCCACCCGGTAAAACCGTTCAAAAATACGCGGCCATTCTTCTTTACTGATACCGATCCCCGAATCTGCCACGACAAACACGATATTGTCCCCTTCACGTTTCACTTCCGCACGTATCGTACCATTTTCCAGAGTATAAGCAATCGCGTTATTCATTAAATTAATCAGTATCTGTTTGATCCGTGCCGTATCTCCGTCCATGAAAAGATCATCGTCCCTGTAGGAGATGAGCTTCAGCCCTTTCTGTTGAACAGATGGATACAATAGTTCCATGACTTCATCAAATGTCCTCGAAACATCGACCTGCTGCCAGTTGAGCCGGAAAAACTCCTGTTCGATATGTGACAGTTCAAGCAGGTCGCTGATCAGTCCCTGCAGCCTGTCCCCTTCTTTCCAGATAATATCAAGAAACTGTTTCCTGGCTGTTTCATCCTCCATCGCGCCGTCAAGAAGGGTTTCTGTAAATCCTTTCAGTGAGGTTACCGGTGTTTTCAGTTCGTGCGAAACATTGGCAACGAAATCCTTGCGTACCTGCTCCAGCTTTTTCAGTTCCGTAATATCATGGAGGACCAGAACGATACCGCGCAGTTTGTCTTTCTCCCCTACAATGGGAGCGCCGAAGACGTCGTAATGATGTACTTCGATCCGGGAATTTAACTGTACCTGCTGCCTGATTTTTGTTTCTGTAAGAAAAATCCTCTGAATTAATTTAATAAGTTCCGGATCCTGAATCACTTCATGGTAAACCAGATGCAGCCACTGATCCGTATCCGAATCAAAAATATCTTTGCAGTGCTTGTTAATTAACGTAATATCACCGCGGTCGTTAATAAAAATCAACCCGCTGCCCATATTATCAATCAATGCTTCCAATCTCTCCTGCTGCGTCTGATACCGGGTCGTAATTTGATCCAGGTTGTAGGCCAGAATATTAATTGAACGGGTAAGCTGACTAACTTCGTCTTTGCCTGCCACATATGTTCTGGCTTTAAAATTACCTTTCGCAAGTTCATTGGCTACATCTGTCACTTGACCGATCGGACGTGTCAGCTGGTTGGCAATCCGGTAACTCAGCGTCATAATAATGACAAATGCCAGGGAAAAACTGATTCCAATGAAAAGCCAGATCTGCTGGTTCATTTCACCGAGCCGCTCAACGGGAACAGCCAGACGAATATAGCTTTCCCGTCCGTTTTGGGAAAAAGGGTAGGCATAAAACAGGGAGTCATCGTCATTGATCTCACTGTATCTGATATTGGCTCCTCCCGATTCATCCGCCTCTTCGATTTCCGGCACATGGATGTCGTTTTCCACCACTCCTTCCGCTGTTTCCGCATGAACCGTACCGTCTTTGTCAATGATGGTCACCCTGATATCCAGGCGCTCCTGCATGTTTTCAGCAAACGACTGCATCCTGTCTGTTTCCACATCTTCCAGAGCCAGCGCAGCGAGCGAAGCCTCCTTTCCCAGCCTTTCTTCCAGCTGATCTACATAAAAGCCTTTTAAAAGCTGTCCCACCAGTACGCCAAGCGCTGCCAGAACAAATAATATAACAATCAAAATGCCGAATATCAATCTCGTCCGGAATTTCATCATGAATGTGCCGGCTCCTCAAATTTGTAGCCGAGCCCTCTCACCGTTTTAATGTAGATGGGTTTTTTTGTATTTGGTTCAATTTTTTCTCTTAAATGGCTGATGTGCACATCTACAATTCGTGTATCTCCGACAAACTCATAATGCCAGACCGCGTTCAGCAGCTGATCCCTTGTCATTACCCGGCCTTTATTGTTGGATAAGTACAACAGCAGTTCAAATTCTTTAGGGGTCAGTTCCAGCTGATTTTCGTTAACATATACTTCATAATTATCCGGATAAATCGTTAAATGACCGATTTCCATTTTGGAATCGTCATGTTCGGGCGTTCCTTCTGCCGGTACTAACTCAATCCTCCGGAGAATCGCCTTTACCCGGGCAACCAGTTCTCTTGGGCTGAAAGGTTTCGTCATGTAATCATCAGCACCCAGTTCAAGGCCTAGCACTTTGTCAAATTCTTCATCTTTTGCCGTCAACATTAAGATAGGCACCTTTATTTTTTCCTGTCTAATCTGCCGGCAGACTTCCAGACCGTCCATTTCCGGAAGCATAAGATCCAGAACAATCAAATCATACGGTGTATTTTTAATTTTGTTCATCGCGGTCTGACCATCCATCGCTGTATCAACTTCATATCCGGACTGGCTGAGATTATACGAAATCAACGTAATAATGGATTCTTCATCATCGACAACAAGTAGTTTCTGCGACATATGTACCCCCATCCGGCGGGTCCCCCTTTTGACCCGTCCAACAAATTAACGGTTTCTTCTTAATCCCCGCTTGAACCTCATTTTCCTAAAAAAGTCAGCTGTTTCCAGAAACAGCTGACTTTACCTTTTTATTCGTCTGGAAGAGCTTCCATGACACTCCGGACAGATTCCACAGACTTGGACAGGGAAGCCTTTTCCTCTTCTGTCAGATCAATTTCAATGATTTGCTCCAAACCGTTTCCGCCCAGAATAGTAGGTACTCCAAGGTAGAGATCGGATTCACCATACTCTCCTTCCAGATACGCGATGGAAGGAAGAACACGTTTTTTATCTTTGACGATCGCTTCCACCATTTTTGTAAGCGAGGCAGCTGGAGCATAATACGCACTACCGCTTCCCAGAAGACCGACGATCTCGCCGCCTCCTTTCCGGGTCCGCTCTACAATGGCGTCGATGCGGTCCTGCGAAAGAAGCTTGGTAAGTGGTACGCCGCCAGCATTGGCATAGCGGATAAGCGGTACCATATCATCACCGTGGCCGCCCAGTACAAATCCCTGAATATCTTCTACGGACATTCCAAGTTCCTGAGCGACAAAGGTCTGAAAACGGGCGGTATCCAGCACGCCGGACTGGCCGATGACCCGGTTTTTCGGAAAACCGGATTCCTTAAATACAGTATAAGTCATCGCGTCCGCAGGGTTTGTCAGAACAATGATGCAGCACTCCGGAGAATGGTTAACCACCTGCCGGGTTACCGACTTCATGATATTTGCATTTGTATTCACGAGATCATCCCGGCTCATTCCGGGTTTCCGAGCAATTCCCGCCGTGATGACCACTACATCGGAACCGGCTGTATCTTCATAATTGGATGTGCCGGTGACATTCACATCGGAACCTTCCACCGGTGTCGCTTCAAGCATGTCCAGTGCTTTTCCCTTTGTCGGATCTTCCATATCCGGGACGTCTACCAGCACGACATCTCCGAGTTCCTTCTGGGCCGTCATCAATGCGGTCGTTGCACCGGTAAAACCGGCGCCTATTACGGAAATCTTTCTGCGGTTAATTCCCATCTGCCGGACCTCCTATTACTGCATGTTTTTGATCAGTTCATCACCGAATTCAGAGCATTTCACTTCTCTGGCTCCATCCATCAGTCTTGCAAAATCGTACGTAACTACTTTGCTTCCGATCGTTTTGTCCATGGAGGTTAGTACAAGATCAGCGGCTTCATTCCATCCCAGATGACGCAGAAGCAGTTCACCTGAAAGTATGAGAGACGATGGATTCACTTTGTCCATGCCTGCATATTTCGGTGCGGTACCGTGGGTGGCTTCAAAAATAGCGTGGCCGGATTCATAGTTAATATTCGCCCCAGGGGCAATGCCGATGCCGCCCACCTGTGCAGCAAGCGCGTCTGAAACGTAGTCTCCGTTCAGGTTCATCGTTGCGACAACGTCGAATTCTTTCGGACGAGTCAGAATCTGCTGAAGGAAGATGTCAGCAATAGCATCTTTGATAATGATTTTACCATCCGCTTTCGCTTTATCCTCCGCGGCATTTGCAGCTTCTTTGCCTTCTTTTTCGACAATCTCATCGTATTCCTGCCAAGTGAAGACTTTATCGCCGTATTCACGTTCAGCCAGTTCATATCCCCACGCCTTAAACGAGCCTTCTGTGAATTTCATAATGTTCCCTTTATGAACAAGTGTAACACTTTCGAGACCTTCTTCGAGCGCATAATCAATAGCAGCGCGGATCAGTCGTTCACTGCCTTCCTTGGATACGGGCTTAATGCCGATACCGGATGTTTCCGGAAAGCGGATGTTCTCTGCTCCCATTTCATCCTGAAGAAAATCAATAACTTTCTTTACTTCAGGGGAACCTTCCTTATATTCAATCCCGGCATAAATATCTTCAGTGTTTTCGCGAAAAATAGCCATATTTACGTCTTCCGGATTCTTAACCGGAGATGGTACGCCGGTGAAATGACGGACCGGACGAAGGCATGTGAAGAGATCCAGTTTCTGGCGGAGCGCCACATTCAGGGAACGGATGCCGCCTCCGATCGGCGTACTCAGAGGACCCTTAATGGCGATTAAGTATTCGCGGATCGTTTCCAGTGATTCGTCCGGCAGCCATTCGCCGGTATTGTTATAAGCTTTTTCTCCTACGAGCGTTTCTTTCCAGTGGATTTTTTTCTTGCCGTTATAGGCTTTTTCCACTGCCGCATCCAGGACACGGCTTGCTGCCGCCCAGATATCAGGTCCGGTTCCGTCTCCTTCGATATAAGGAACGACAGGTTCATCCGGTACATTCAGTACTCCGTTTGTTGTTGTAATTTTTTCTCCATTAGCCATAACAAAAACCTCCTGTTTTATGATTCAAAGGGTTGTTACCATCCATTACCGCTTTTCAACGGGAATATATTCCTGTTTATCCGGGCCGACATATTCCGCCCGCGGACGGATCAGCCGGTTGTCTGCATACTGTTCAAGAATGTGGGCCAGCCATCCGGAAACCCGGCTGGTTGCAAAAATCGGTGTGAACAGGTCGTGGTCGATACCGAGGCTGTGGTAAACAGATGCAGAATAAAAGTCCACATTCGGAAGCAGACCTTTTTCATTGGTAACAATATTTTCAATCTTTACGGACATGTCATACCACTTGGATTCGCCTGTGATTTCTGTCAGCCTGCGCGACATATCCCGCAGATGCTTGGCGCGGGGATCTCCGTTCTTGTATACACGATGGCCGAAGCCCATGATTTTTTCCTTGTTATCAAATACTTTCTGAATGTAGGAATCTACATTGTCCACATCCCCGATATCAGACAGCATCGCCATGACTCGTTCATTGGCTCCTCCGTGCAGAGGGCCTTTCAGAGCGCCGATCGCAGCAGTCACTCCGGAATAAATGTCGGACAGGGTTGCCACACAAACCCGGGCGGTGAACGTGGAAGCATTCAATTCGTGGTCCGCGTGAAGCACCAGCGCCTTGTTGAAGGCGGTTATCGATGTTTCATCCGGCTCTTCCCCGTTCAGCATGTAAAGAAAGTTCGCTGCAAAACTGAGGGAATCTTTCGGTGCCACTGGCTCTTTCCCATCACGGATACGGCTGAATCCGGTAACAACGGCGGGTATTTTGGCCTGTAGACGAACCGCTTTCCTCTTATTGGCTTCTTCCGTTAATTCATCCGCCTCCTCATCATAGAGGGCAAGCTGGGAAACAGCCGTACGCAGTGCTGCCATCGGATGAACATCCGACGTCTGATAAGCCTTCATATAATGAAAAATTTCATCCGGTACCTTCATGTTTCCGGCCAAATCTTTTGTCAGTTGATCCAGTTCGCTTTTTTTAGGCAGGCGGCCGTTCCATAGTAAAAAAATGACTTCTTCAAAGGAAGCATTTTCAGCCAGATCATCAATATGAAATCCTTGATACGTCAAGACATCATCAATAATGGAACTGACACTCGACGATGTTGCCACCACACCTTCAAGACCACGAGTTGTGCTCATTCCAACCTCTCCTTTACCTGAAAATAAAATACCAGTGTCCGCTGAAAGAAAATGCTTACATTTTACACTGCATAATGCGTGAATCATCGGGTGGATCAGAATACTCAGTCTGTTCTGCGCACAAATCGCTGCAGTTATCCTCCACTCACACTTCATCAGGGTGTTCCGGCCAAGTCATCTATGTAAGAAGGACGGGGTGAACCCATTTCATTATAAACATTTTTTAAAAAGTTGTGAATGTAAACATTACTTCTACGGTCACGCTGCAAAAATTCCGGGAGCAGGAACTCTTCCTTCCCCACCCCTTTCCTTATCAACAACAGAAAATGATGACTTTCGTTACAAGTGACTGATGTTTTCCCCGGCCGTTAAGCAGGATCATCTTAAACAATACTGTCCAAGGATGCGCTTTGTACATCCTTCCACATAGACTTCGTTATCATCCTACCACATTTATATCGTTTCTGTCATGTTTCAACAGACTGTCCAGTTTATTTTCTATGCAGGAATACAATGCTGCCGCTGTCCGCTAATTTTTTGAAGACTTTCTGAAGCAGAGCCTTAACAATACCTCTTGTGTAGGGAATCAATAAGAAGAAACCTGCAGCATCAGTAATAAACCCGGGAGTAAGCAGTACTGCCCCTCCAATCAGGATGCAGATTCCATCCAGCACAAGCGAACCCGGTACTTCATTGTTCTGCATCTGCAGGCGGGCGGTACGGATTGTCTCCATTCCCTCTTTTTTTGCCAGCCATGCTCCCAGAAGGCCTGTCAGGATAATCAAAAGAATAGTCGGCCACACCCCGATTGTGTTTCCGGATAGAATTAACACGCCTATTTCAAGAGCGGGCACAATAATTAATAGAAGCAGTAACCATTTTCCCATGATGGACAGACCTCCTTTGCATAAGCTGTGTTTTGTTACGTGCAATAATTAAAGGACACTTGCGTGGCCGCGGTAAAGATCTCCACGGGCACTGTCGACCGTGACTTCTTCCCCGTCTTCGAAGAGATCCATGGCGCCTTCAACACCCACGACAACAGGGGTTCCAAGATTAAGGCCCACCACCGCAGCATGGGAGGTCAATCCGCCTTCTTCGGTAACAACAGCTGAAGCTTTTTCAAACGCCGGCACCATATCTTTATCCGTATTATACGTCACAAGAATGTTTCCCTGCTGCATTTTTTCATTCGCTTCTTCGGCATTGCGGGCGGTTACAACATGACCCGAGGCTGTTTTTGTTCCTATGCCCTGTCCTTTACCGATTACTTCTCCTATGACATGGACTTTCATGATGTTGGTTGTTCCGGTTTCGCCCACTGGCACGCCGGCAGTGATGACCACCAGGTCGCCATGCCCGACCAGTCCTGATTTCAGGGATTCATGCACCGTGCTGTCAAGCATCTCATCCGTTGTTTCCGCTTTTCGGCCGAGAAGCGGTGTAACTCCCCATACAAGCGACAGCCGGCGGTATACTTTTTCATTGCTCGTTACTGCTGCAATAGGTGATTCCGGGCGGTATTTGGAAACAATTTTAGCTGTATAGCCGCTTTCAGTAGCCGTCAGGATAGCTCCGGCATCAAGATTATAGGCAGTGTGAGCTACCGACTGGCCGATGGAATTTGTGATGGAACGGTGGCTCTCTTTCGTCCGCTGGCTCAAGATGGCTCCATACTTCAAGGCGGACTCAGCTTTCATCGCAATGTTTCTCATTGTCTGCACAGTTTCGAGCGGATAATCACCGGCAGCCGTTTCTCCAGAAAGCATAATAGCGTCGGTACCGTCAAATATGGCATTCGCCACGTCACTGGCTTCGGCTCTTGTCGGCCGTGGATTCCACTGCATCGAATCCAGCATCTGGGTTGCCGTAATGACCGGCTTGGCAGATGTATTACAGTGTTTGATCAACTCTTTCTGGGCAAGCGGAACATCTTCCGGCGGAATCTCCACCCCAAGATCCCCCCGGGCAACCATCAGACCGTCGGAAACCTCAAGAATATCTTCAACATTTTCGATACCTTCCTGGTTTTCGATTTTCGGAATGATCTGAATGTCTTCCGCTCCTCTATTTTCCAGAATCTCTCTTATATCAAGAACGTCGGAAGGACGGCGGACAAACGATGCCGCTATAAAGTCAACACCCTGTTCCACCCCGAATTTAATATCTTCAGCATCTTTATCAGTAATACCGGGTAGATTGACTTTAACATTTGGAAGATTGACACCTTTTTTATTTTTTAATTCTCCGCTGTTCAGTACTTTGGTTTTTACATCATTACCATTAATATCTGTAACTTCGAGTTCTATTAAACCGTCATCCAGAAGAATTTTCTTACCCGGTTCCAGATCTTCGGCAATTCCGGGGTATGTAACAGAAATTTTCTCTTCCGTCCCTGCTGCTTCCTCCGGTGAGACGATCAGCTGCTGCCCTTCCTGAAGATGAACCGCTCCGTTTTTCATCGTATGGGTCCTGACCTCAGGTCCCTTTGTATCGAGCAGTATGCCGACGTTTTTGCCAATTTCGGCGGCGATCCGCCGTATCGTGTCGATTCGTCCCTTATGTTCTTCATAATCTCCATGGGAAAAGTTCAACCTGGCGACATCCATCCCCGCTTCGATAAGCTTTCTTATCATGTCCGGTGATTCACTTGCAGGGCCGATCGTGCAGACAATTTTCGTTTTTCGCATAATAGTCCTCCTCTTCTCTCCAGTTTTTATTATATCACAGCTCTCCCTGGCAGCGTCGTCAGATGGACAGTTCCTGGGAAAGCCGGTACATGTCTTTATCGATTGCGTGTTTTTCGCTGAGTACATCGCTGATACCTCGGTGCTCCACTTTATTGTTGATGATCCCCACCATGCAGCCTTCCACGTTATCCAGAAGCAGTTCTACGGCACTGGCAGCCAGTCTGCCGGCGAGGACCCGGTCGTATCCGGTCGGCGAGCCGCCGCGCTGAATATGCCCCAGCACGGTGACCCGTGTTTCGAGATCCGTCGCTTCCTTGATTTTCTGTCCGACTTCCGGACCACTTGCAACGCCCTCAGCTACAATGATAATGCTGTGTTTTTTGCCCCGCTCATGACCGCGGCGCAGCCTTTTAATGATATCCTCCATATTGTAGCTCTCTTCCGGGATCAGAATGGTTTCCGCCCCGTCCGCCAGTCCGGACCACAAGGCGAGATCTCCGGCATCCCGACCCATCACTTCGATAACATATGTTCTTTCATGAGACGTGGCTGTATCACGGATTTTGTCAATCGCATTGATAACCGTGTTCAGGGCTGTATCAAATCCGATAGTATAGTCGGTACCCGGAATGTCATTATCAATGGTTCCCGGCACGCCGATGGTTGGAAAACCTATCTCTGTCAGTTTTTCCGCCCCGCGGAATGAACCGTCGCCGCCGATAACAATAAGCCCTTCGATTCCGACAGCGTTCAGATTATCCACGGCAACCTGTCTTCCCTCCGGAGTTTTAAATTCTTCACAGCGGGCGGTGTACAGCTTTGTGCCGCCGCGGTGAATAATGTCCCCTACATCACCGATTTCCAGCTTATCAATGTCATTACTGATAAGCCCTGCAAATCCGTATTTCACACCATAGACTTCAACATCATGGTAAATGGCTTTCCGCACAACGGCACGGATTGCCGCATTCATTCCCGGAGAATCTCCACCGCTGGTCAATACTCCGATTTTTTTCATATCGTTCACACCCTTTGTAAAAAATGATTGCCAGATCGCCATACAATCGTCCAAATTTCATCAAGAAAAAATGCTTCCCGAGGAGTTCAGAAAGCATTGGTGTTATTCACCGGAAGAGACAGCGCTTTCACCAGCCGTTTGTCCGATTTGTTTGTACTTTTCGTAGCGCTGCTGTACCAATTCTTCTACAGACTGCGACTGCAGCGTATGTAACGAACGTTCCAGCACCTCATCCATATAGGCAGCCTGCTGTTTCAGATCCTTATGAGCACCTCCTCTTACTTCCGGAACCATTTCATCAATAACTCCCAGTTCTTTCAGATCCGGAGCGGTGATACGCATTGTTTCGGAAGCCTGCTTTGCAAAGGAGGCATCTTTCCAGAGAATAGAGGATGCCCCTTCCGGAGATATAACGGAGTACGTGGAGTTTTCGAGCATATGAATATAATTGCCGACACCAAGTCCCAATGCGCCTCCGCTTCCGCCTTCGCCGATAACGATACAGACCACAGGAACTTTCAGTCCCGCCATTTCCATTAAATTGCGGGCAATCGCTTCACTCTGTCCGCGCTCTTCGGCAGCTTTGCCTGGAAAAGCTCCTTTTGTGTCAATAAAGCATACTACGGGACGGGAAAATTTCTCCGCCTGTTTCATCAGGCGCAGCGCCTTTCGATATCCTTCCGGGTGCGGCATCCCGAAATTTCTCCTGAGATTTTCTTTTGTATCTTTTCCGCGCTGATGGCCTATCACAGTAACAGGGGAACCTTTATAGCGGGCAATGCCCCCTACAACCGCTTCGTCATCTCCGTAAAGGCGGTCACCATGCATTTCCATAAAATCGCTGAACAGTTCTTCAATGTAATCCAGTGTTGTCGGGCGTTCGCCGTGCCTGGCTATCTGTACCCGCTGCCAGGGCTGAAGGTTGCCGTAAATATCACTTTCAAGCTGTTCGAGACGCTCTTCCAGCCTGGCAATCTCACCAGATAGATCGATATCTTTTTCTTCCGTAAATGATTTTAATTCAGCAATTTTTTCCTTTAATTCAATAACAGGCTTTTCAAATGGCAGATAGCTGTGCACGTTCATTCACCCCCCTCTGTTTCTCTGCAGCCATGAAGATCAAGCAGCGTTACCAGTTCCTGCTTCAGCCGCTCCCTCGGAATGACCCGGTCCAGATGACCGTGCTGAAGGAGAAACTCTGCAGTCTGAAAATCTTCCGGAAGCTCTTCTCTAATCGTTTCCTCAATCACACGGCGCCCGGCAAAACCTATCATCGCTTTTGGTTCGGCAAAATTGTAATCCCCAAGCGACGCAAAACTGGCGGACACGCCGCCGGTGGTCGGATCTGTCATCACTGAAATATACAAGAGGCCTGCTTCATCCATCCGTTTCAGGGCAGCACTTGTTTTTGCCATCTGCATCAGGCTGAGAACTCCTTCCTGCATGCGTGCTCCGCCCGATGCCGAAAACATGATAAAGGGACGGCGCTTCTCAAGTGCATGTTCAATGGCACGTGTGATTTTTTCACCGGCTGCCGACCCCATACTCCCCATCCGGAACCTGGAGTCCATAACTCCCAGAACGACAGGGCAGCCTCCCATGTATCCTTCTCCGGTGACGATAGCTTCATTCAACCCTGTTTTTTTCCGATCTTTTTCCACCTTTTCCTGATACTCCGGGAAATCCAGTGGATCTGCTGACGTAATATGTTCGTCATATTCCGTAAACGTCTCTTCATCCAAAAGAAAGTGAATACGGTCATGCGCATTCATAGCCAGATGTCGACCGCAGCTGAAACAGACCATATGGTGCTTTTTCAGTTCTTTTGTATAAATAATAGACCGGCACTGGGGGCACTTCGTCATGACATTGCTGTTTCCGGGCGCGGCCTGTTCACGTTCGGATGGAATCGTCGCGTATTTTCTTTTTTTATTGAAAAAGTCTTTTAATGACACGAGGACACCTTCTTTTATCGTCTATGTGGGAAACAGGAAAGCCGCCTTCCTCCGGTACAGGCAGCTTCCGTGCTGTTTCCCCTTCCAGCGCGTTATTCTTTATCAATGATGGAGAGCCGGGTCGTTTTTTCTGCTACGTATCCGGGATCCACCTCTTTGCGCGCAACGCCGGTTTCCATCGCCGTTTTGGCAACAGCAGAGGCTACCGCAGGAGCCACACGCGGATCAAATGGAGCGGGAATGACGTAGTCCGGGTGCAGTTCGCTCTCTGCAAGAAGATCTGCGACTGCGTAAACCGCCGCCTTCTTCATCTCTTCATTTATGTGGGTGGCATTCACTTCCAGTGCTCCCCGGAAGATACCAGGAAATGCAAGGACATTGTTAACCTGGTTCGGAAAATCCGACCTTCCGGTTCCAATGACCGCAGCACCTGCCTCTTTCGCTTCTTCCGGCATAATCTCCGGGTCAGGATTTGCCATGGCAAAAATGACCGGATTGTCATTCATGCTCTGTACCATTTCCTTTGTAAGAGCACCGGCGACCGATACGCCGATAAACACATCCGTTCCCGCGATAACATCGGAGAGTTTTCCTTCCACTCTGTCTTTGTTTGTCACTTTTGCGATCTCCATCTTCTGGTCATTCATACCGGTTGTTCTTCCTTCGTAAATGGCCCCTTTGGAATCGCACAAAATAACGTCGCGGACGCCCATCCGCAGAAGAAGCTTGATGATGGCAATCCCTGCCGAACCCGCGCCGTTTACGACAATCTTCAGTTCGGACAGGGACTTGCCGCTCAGTTTTAATGCGTTAATCAGGCCGGCAGCCGTAACAATAGCTGTACCGTGCTGATCATCATGGAACACTGGAATATTGATTTCCTTTTTCAGCCGTTCTTCAATGATGAAGCAGTTCGGTGCCGCAATATCCTCCAGGTTTACGCCGCCGAAAGTGGGCTGAAGCAGCTTAACGGTCTCCACAATTCTGTCCACATCCGATGTATCCAGGCAGATTGGAAAAGCGTCCACTCCTGCAAATGATTTGAACAAAACCGCTTTGCCTTCCATGACGGGAAGAGCAGCCTCCGGCCCTATATTTCCCAGCCCCAGAACGGCTGAGCCATCTGAGACCACAGCAACCATATTGCCTTTCATCGTGTAGTCGAAAACCTTCTGTTTATCTTCAAAAATCGCTTTACAAGGTTCGGCCACTCCGGGGGAATAGGCAAGACTTAAATCTCTAGTGTTCCGTACAGGCACCTTGGATTTGGACTCCAGTTTCCCCTGGTTTTCCCGATGGATCTGCAATGCTTCTTCTCTCGTGGTTGGCAAATTCTCCACTCTCCTTCTTCCTTATCCGCGTACTGATGATTCCTCCGTATCAATTTGGTGCCACTGCAAAACTTATCTTATTATAACAGATGAAAATAACTTGTTCACCCTCTATGTTTCTTTAAAACAACAAATTCTTCAGGGAGGATAGTCTTCAGCTCCTGCAGCAGCGCGTCTTTTTCGCTGACCCGGTATTTATCCGAGAGCCTGACGGCTGTTTTTTCGTTTTCATAATACAGACAGACCGCGGTCCCTCCTGGGTACTGTTTTACAATCTCTTCGATTTTTTTAGCTTTACCGGTGCTGCGGCTGTCCAGTTTTAAATAAAGTACATCATCAACCGTCTGCTGCAGCTCTTCAAGATCCAGCACTTCCTCTACAAGCAGTTTATTTTCTTCCGTTTTTTTATCCCGGCGGCCGCGGAGAAGTATCGGCTGCTGTTCCTGAAGCAGACCGGAGGCGTTTCGGTACACGTTTGGGAAAAATACAGCTTCCATCGATCCCGTACCATCAGTCAGGCTTCCAAAGGCCATGGACTGTCCCTGCCTTGTCCTGACATGTTTGACCTCTTCCAGCACACCTGCCGCCCAGAAGGTGCGCCGCCCGCCGGGAAACTCTTCATGAAACGGCAGCGGTTCAAAAGGAGCAAGCACCTGTTCATATTTTTGAAGGGGATGCCCGGTCAGATAAAAACCCGCCGCTTCTTTTTCCGCTTCATATTTCTCCAGTTCTGTAAACGGAGGCATCTCCACAAATCGAAAGTCCATTCCTCCCTCTGATAAAAGCCCTCCCAGCTCTTTCTGGAATGCCACGTATTCCAGCGCACGGTCCAGCGAACCGAGCAGGACAGCGCGGTCGACACCAAACTCATCAAAAGCGCCGCCTTTGATAAGCATTTCCAGCGGCCTGCGCCGCAGCAGCTGCTCATCCATCCTCATCAAAAAATCGATAAATCCGCTGTATTTTCCACGTTTACGCTCTTCCACCAACAGGCGGGCCATGGCTGCATTCATGTATTTGATCGGCAGCAGGCCGAAGCGGATGGAATCGCGGAAAGCCTGAAAGACAGTAGTGCTTTCATTCACGGATGGAGGAAGGACATCAATATTGCTTCGTACGGCCTCTCTGATATATTCTCCCATCTTGTCAGGATTTCCGGATTGGAGGGTGAGGTGCGCAGCATAAAAATGGGCGGGGTAATGAGCTTTCAGATAGGCCAGATAATAAGCAATTAAACTGTAGGCGGCCGCATGGGAACGATTAAATCCATAATCTGCAAATTTTACAATAAGGTCATATACCTTTTCCGCTGTTTCTGTATGATAACCAAGAGCCATGGCCCCCTCCAGAAATCCGGCCCTCTCCTGTTCCAGCACATCCCTGTCTTTTTTACTTACCGCCCGCCGAAGAAGATCCGACTGACCGAAGGAATATCCTCCCATAATGGATGCAATCTGCATAATCTGTTCCTGGTACACAATAACTCCATACGTAGGAGCCAGAACTTTTTTCAGATCGTCATGAAGATAATCCGGTTCGACATTATTGTTTTTTCGCTCTGCATATACTGGTATATTTTCCATCGGTCCTGGTCTGTACAACGCATTTACGGCCGCAATATCCTCAAACCGCTCCGGACGTATCTGTTTCAGCGCGCGCCGCATACCGGCAGATTCCAGCTGGAAAATCCCGGTCGTGTCCCCCCGTGAAAGCAGGGCATAGGCAGGTTCATCATCAAGCGGAAGGCTGCGCAGATCGATGGTTTCTTTCTCCCTGTAACGAATCGACGCCGTAATCCGCTCGATAAGAGTCAAATTCCGCAGTCCGAGAAAATCCATCTTCAGCAGTCCGAGTTCTTCAAGTTCATGCATGGCGTATTGTGTTAAAAGAATCCCTTCGTCTTTTTTCATAAGAGGGACATGGTCAAACAGACGGCTTCCGCTCATCACAACGCCAGCTGCATGAACCGAGGTATGACGCGGCAGCCCTTCCAGCTGAACGGCAAGCCTGAACATCGCTTTGGCTGTCGCTTCTTTGTCCAGAAGCTCCCGCATCGCCTGGTTTTCCTGGTACGCCTTGTTCAGAGAGGCCCCCTGGCCCTGCGGAATATAGGAAGACAGCCTGTCTACCAGCGCCTGCGGTGCTTCCAGAATTCGTCCTGTATCACGAATCGCTGCCCGGGCTCCAAATGTACCAAACGTCACAATCTGGGCTACATGTTCACGGCCGTAAGTCCTGGCTGCGTATTCGATGACTTCATCCCGGCGGTAATCTGGAAAATCAATATCAATATCCGGCATATTCAGGCGTTCCGGATTGAGAAACCGCTCAAAAAGAAGATCATGGCGCACCGGGTCCACGTCGGTAATTTCCAGAGCATAGGAGACGATGCTTCCGGCCGCCGATCCTCTCCCGGGCCCCACAAGCATTCCCTGTTTTCTTGCAAAATCAACAAAGTCGGCGACGAGAAGAAAATAATCTTCAAACCCCATGTCGCGGATGATCGTTAATTCATGGCGGAGACGCTCCCAAATTTCCGCTCCCGGATCATCGTAGCGGCGTTCCACGCCTCTTTCGCATTGTTCTCTTAACAGAGACTCAGAAGTGTACCCTGATGGAAGGGGGAAAGAAGGAAGGAGCGGCTGATTAAAATCAATCGTCACCGTGCACCTTTCTGCAATCCGGTTCGTCTCCCGGACAGCCTCCGGTTCATGCTGCAGAAGGTAGTATTCCCCCTCTGTATCGTTTATCCATCCCTGATGTTTGATCTCCCCGCGCGCTACTTCTGTAAGAGGCTTTCCCGTCTCCACCGCCTTCAATGCAAGCAGCGCCTCCTGCTCTTCTGCAGCAGCCATATGGACGTTGAAGCCGGCAGCAAGAGGAAGACCGGCTTCACCGGCCAGACCTTTCCACGCCTGTACAAGCTCTTCTTCTCCATACACCGGCTGTCGTTCAAGATACAACGCCTCTGCTGCCGCCTTGTTCCATCCGCGGAGCACATCTACCGCTTTTGTGGTTTCCCCGTCACGAAGAAGAGCTGCCGGTTCACTTTCTGCATAAGGAAACAGAAGCACGGCGTTTTCCAGGATACCGGCTGTTCTTTCCATCGTTATCGTCTGTTCTGTCTGCTTTACAGTGGATAAACGCATCAGCTCCCGATAGCCGCTGTTGTTTTCCGCCAGCAATACCACAGGGTAACTTCCACTGCGTTCCATGCCTTCCACCCACAGCTCGAGTCCTATGATCGGCTTGATTCCGGCACTTACGCATTTTTTATAAAAAGGAACAACACCGTGCATGGCATTCTTATCGGTAATCGCAAGGGCTTTCATACCGAGGGCGGCAGCTTGTTGGATGAGGGTGTCCATCCGGGCTGTACTTTCCAGCAGACTGTATTCCGTATGAATATGTAAATGGACAAACTCCATATTCACCTGCTCCTTTGCCTCCGGTTCTACTTTTCAGTATGAACAGCTTTTCCAACGAAAACAAGCATATCCTTTTTGTTTATTTCTTATATTTATAGTACAGGCGAAACTGTGGTTGTCAACAGAAAGGGGATATACAGATGGTCAGCAGGGATTTTGCGGGAACCCTTGTGATGGATTTTTTTGTAGCTTTCGGTGTTATTATCGGCGGTTCCATTATAGGCGGGATGGGTGCATTGTTAATCGGAAAACCTCCCCTCTCGACCATTCATGATCTCGCATCCGGACTGAAAATCTGGGCGCTGGTAGCTGCGATCGGCGGCACATTCGATGCTATCACTTCGCTCGAACGAGGGTTATTTGCCGGAACTCACGCCGACATGTATAAGACCATCGCCATGATTTGTGCAGCACTTGGAGGGGCGAATACCGGAACATTAATTATTCAGTGGATCACACAGGAGCAGATATCTCCATGAGGATCCCCCCTTATTACAGAAGGCCGGGATGGCAGCGTTTTTTTGCCGGGATCGTTATTGGCGGCCTCGGCGGATGGGCTTTTTTTCTATTTCAGTTTGGTGCTGTTCACGAAGAACTCGTTATCAAATTGAATAAACAGCGTCTCCAGATTGAAGAACAGGAAGAACAGATCGAAGTTCTGCGCAGCGAAGAGCGCCGTCGGAACGAAGAAAATGAACAGAAACTGACCATTCAGGACATCGAGCTTTCGTTCACCAATGAAGAAAGCGCCGGCCTGAATGAACTCGCTCTGTATGAAATCAAGCAGCAGGCGGAAAGCGAAGTGAAATTTCTAAACGGAAAAAACATTGAGAGTGTCGTGGAAGGAAAAGAATTGATCAAAAAAGCTGTAGAAAATAAACAATACGAAACCGGCGATAAGAAGTACCGGCTTACGATCAGGGAAATGTACATTTACTCCACGCTGGAACTTCACCTGAAGATTGACCAGCCGGAAGACTAGAGCTCCGCCGTTATCCTGTTACAGAGTATAATCCCTGCAGGCTTCTTTCAATTCCTGAATCACTGTTTCCACTTCCTGTTTGTCTGCTGCTTTGGCGCCGGCAGCCATCGGATGCCCTCCGCCGTTGTGAGCTGCGGCAATCGTATTGATGACAGGTCCTTTGGAGCGCAGGCGTACCCTGTAGTGCTCTTCTTCTTCGACAAAAAACACCCAGGCTTTTAATCCTCTTGTTTCTGCAAATGCGTTGATAAGGGCGGAAGACTCATTAATCGTAATATGATAACGGTCGAGTGCCTCTTTTGGAAGATGAACAATGCCGAGCCCTTCCGGCGTCAACTCAAATTGCTGAAGGACCTCGCCTTTCAGGCGGACAAGTTTTTCGTCATTCTCGTAAAAACGGGTGAACAGTTCCGTTGTGTCAAACGGAAAACGGAGCACTTCAGCTGCCAGCTTGAGCGTTTCCGGCGTGGTATTGGAAAACTGAAAACGCCCGGTGTCTCCGACAATGCCGGCGTACAACAGCCTCGCCGCTGCTGTCGTCATCTCCCACCCCCGGTTACTCCGGGCAGTGAGAAACAGATCAATAACCATTTCGGAAGTGGAGCTTGCTTCCGTGTTCACCCAGCTTGGTTCTCCATACAGTTCAACCTCCGGATGATGGTCTATTTTTACTATTTGATCAGCTTCCTTCCATTTCTCTCCGTCGATCCGCTCCGTGTTCGCTGTATCACATATAACAGCGAGAAAAGTACCGGAGGCTAACGTTTCTTCCTCTCCCCGAATCTCCGTCAGAAAGGAAAGGGAAGGTTCATTTTCCCCAATCGTCCACACGTCTTTTTCCGGATAATTATGCTGAATCAACTCCGCCAGCCCCGCCTGGGAGCCGAACGCATCCGGATCCGGCTTTTCATGGCGGTAAATTCCGATTCGGGAATACCTCTCAATGGTTTGCAATATATTCTGTTTCATGCTATCTTCCTTTCTGTCAGCTTTCATGTTATAACGGTTCCGGCCTTGACCATGCGGCGGAAACAGACACCGGCACGAGGAGGGAAAAAAGTGACCCCTGTTTTTATCATTATCCTTACAGCGGCACTTGCTATGTATGTATATTACAAAGTAAAAGCCGTCCGTACAAAAGCCCATGCTTACCGAAGATGGGTCCAGGCCAAAGCCAATATCAGTCTCGGGCTGTTTATGGCAGCGTTTGGGGCAAATCTTCTGCAGTTAATCCGCGGTCCGGTGGATATTATTGTCGGATTAGTGTTTCTCCTTGTCGGCGCTGCCAATATCCTTCTTGGGTGGAGAGCCTACCGCATACACGGCCCCTATGCGGCAGAAGAAGCTAAAAGACAGCGTCTGGACAACTAAGAAAAGAGCAGGCTTTCTGCCTGCTTTTTTTGTTTATCGGTCAAGCATCTGGGCCATTAAGAGAGCTTTCCCGACGATATCCCCTTCATGGTACAATTCAACATCCACTTTGCCATGCCTTCTTCCGACTTCCAGAAGTTTTCCTTTCATATCAATCGTGCTTTCGATCTGCACCGGTTTGATAAAGTAGAGGGTGATGTTCTCCACTACAATGTCCCCGCGTTTATATTGGCGGAGCAGACGGCTTCCCGTCTCTGTGACGAGAGTGGAGAGCACGCCATAGGAGATCATACCGAGATGATTCGTCATCTGCGGCGTGACGTCACACTGGTACTGATAGTCGGAATCCCCGCTGGTTTCATGAAACCGTCCGGTCACCAGATCATCAATTGTTTCTCCTACATGAGGCTGGCGCTGGGTTACCTGCAGTGCCTTGAGCACATCCTGACGGCTGATGACGCCGAGCATCCGGTTCTGTTCATCAATCACAGGGAGCAGCTCAATACCTTCCCACACCATAACATGTGCCACAGAAGCGACCGATGTTTTTTCTTTCACGGTAATCGGGTTTTTCGTCATGATCTGTTCAATCGGCACGGTCATATCTGCACCAAGTACATCTTTGGCTGCCACCATCCCGCGGACTTTCATATCGTCATCAATGACCGGATAACGGCTGTGGCTTGTATTATTATTAATTTCGTGCCACTTCCCGACATTGTTGTCCACAGACAGAAAAAAGGTGTCTTGCAGTGGAATCAGAATGTCATCCACCAGTACAATTTCTTTTTTGATCAGCTGGTCATAAATAGCGCGGTTAATCATGGTTGCCACTGTAAACGTATCATAGGTGGTCGAGATAACCGGAAGTTCCAGTTCATCCGCGAGGGCAATGACATTTTCATTTGTATCAAAGCCTCCAGTGATCAATACCGCGGCGCCGGCTTCCAGCGCCAGCTTGTGAACCTGATACCGGTTTCCTACGATCAAGAGATTCCCCGGTTCCACGTACCGCATCATGGCTTCAAGCTTCATTGCGCCGATAACAAAGCGGTTCAGCGTTTTATGGAGGCCGTTTCTTCCCCCGAGCACCTGGCCGTCTACAATATTAACGACTTCCGCGTACGTCAATTTTTCAATATTATCTTTCTGTTTCTTTTCAATACGGATCGTACCGACCCGTTCGATCGTGCTCACAATTCCCTGATTTTCAGCTTCTTTTATGGCACGGTATGCGGTGCCTTCACTAACATTCAACGATTTGGCCACCCGGCGGACCGAAATTTTTTCCCCGACGCCAAGATCGGTAATATGCTGCAGAATCTGTTCATGTTTTGTCGGCATCCTGCTTCCACCTCTTTTCCGGCTGAAACTGTATCAATTTTCTATTCATTCTGTATTAACTTTCATTATACGTATGCGAAAAGAGGAAAGCAAGGTGGTTCATTGTTTAACGTATCTGAAACAATGATGTAAGCGTTTACCATAGGGACATGGAACTTTCTGCTATATAAAAAAGCTGTTTCAATGCATGCGAATCAGCATTGAAACAGCTTTCCTGCTTTCTCATTATAGATCGATGGATTCTCCAGCTTTCAGCGCTTTTCCTTTCACCGGAGAAATCGATTCGATAAAGGCATCCCCGTCCTGCTCAATCGGCGGGAAGGTATTATAATGCACCGGTACGACACAGCCTGGATTAACCCATTGTACAGCCTGCGCTGCATCTTCGGGACCCATCGTAAAATTGTCACCAATCGGAACAAACAATAGATCCACATTATGGCGGTCTCCAATTAGTTTGATGTCCGAGAACAGTCCGGTATCTCCCATATGATAGACTGTTTTTCCTTCCGCTTCGAACAAAATGCCCGCCGGCATGCCGGTATATACAATCTTCTGATTTTCTTCTTCGGTGTAGGAAGATCCGTGGAAAGCCTGCGTCAGTTTCACCCGGCCGAAATCAAATGTATAACTTCCTCCAATGTGCATCGGATGGGTATCAAGACCCTGCCAGCCAAGGTAGGTTGCCAGTTCGAACGGCGCCACAACAAAGGAATTGTTACGTTTCGCTATGTCCACCGTATCGCCGACATGATCATTATGTCCATGGGTTAATAGAATAATGTCCGGGTTCACCTGATCTGCGCTCAGATCACACTGTCCGTTACCGGTAATAAAGGGATCAATTAAAATACTTTTTCCGTTCGCTTCAATATGCACTACAGAATGACCATGGTACGTTACTTTCATTCATCATGCCCTCCTTTTCTTTTTACCGGTAATGCTTTTTCCTTTTTATTTTCTGGATTAAACTTCTTTTTGGAATAGCTTTAAGACTGTGGTTCTTTTTCCCACAGCCATGTGTGAAGCTCTCCTTCTGAATCCTGCCAGCGGATATCCAGCCGTTTGAGCGGCGGAAGTTCCGTGCGGCGGAAGGCTTCCGCCAATTCTTCTTTGGTGGAGGACGGGGAAATATCCGTCTGTTCGTATATCGCTTCAACATGAGGCTGCGCCTGTTCTCCGTGCCATGCGCTGCCATCTGCATGATATTCATAACTGTCCGGACTATTGTATTCCCAGTGATAGTACGTTCCTTTATCCGTCTGGGCAGTTGCCTGAAACAGGAATATTTTCTGAAGGGAAGCGGCTTCTGCACTGCTGGTGCCGGCTGCAAACAGCAGACATACAGCCACTGCCGTCAGTAAGCGTGTCATATCCATCACCTCTGCCGGATAGGATGTACGACATTGTCCGTTTTTATACGAGGATGTCAGCGCCGTTTATGCAGGACATCCACTCCGCCGGTAATTTCGAGAACCGATCCGGTAATCATATCCGATTGTTCCTCACATAAAAAAGTGATGGCCCGCGCAATATCATCACCGGTCGCCGGCCTTCCCACCGGTGTCAGGCTGTCCTCAACCCGGCGGGCTTCTGCTATGGACGCTTCCTTGTAATCTGACGTCACAACCCCCGGGCATACCATATTAACGGTTATTCCGTTTTCTGCCTCTTCGATGGATACGGTCTTTGTAAGAGAGACCAGGCCGGACTTTGCCGCCGCATATGCGGACCGGTATATCCACGCCGGGGCATCACCGGCTCCCTGAAACCCGTAGGTCACAATCCTTCCGTACTGCTGATCCCTCATCACGGGAATAACCTGTTGAAAGAGGTGAAACACCGCCGATAAATTACCGTTGATCATCTGTTCCCATTCCTGCCGGGTATAGTCCATTAATTTCTTTCTTTCGAAAACATATGGGCCTGCATTACTCACGAGCACATCAAGTCTGCCAAACTGTCCTACTGCTGATGCTGTCATTCGTTTGATATCTTCCGCTTTTGTTATATCAGCCTGAACAACATAAAGACGTTCCCGGAAGGAAGACCATTCCTGTTTTAATGCTTCGGCAGCCTCTTCATCACGGTGATAGCTGACTGTTACATGATAACCATTGTGCAGAAAACGTTCCGCAGCTTTTTTTCCAAGTCCTTTGGTACCGGCTGTAATCAGAGCGTGCCTCATTCCGCAACCTCCTTCGATCAATCCTGAACCAACTGTGATATGTACAGGATTATTATACATGATTCATATACGAAGGGAAAAATTTTGATGTTTGTCCACACCAATAAGAGGGAATTTTTTAGTATTGAAAGCTATAAAGCTATATCCAGAAAGCAGGAGGGATATCATGACAACTTACCAAAATGTGCTGGTTGCCGTGGATGGTTCGGAGGAATCCAAAGCTGCTCTGAATAAAGCGGTGAATATGGCCGTTGAAAATGATGCATCCCTTATCATCGCTCATATCATCGATACCCGTACCTTTGCCACCATTGAACAGTATGACAGAACGGTTGTCTCCCGTGCTGAAAATTACGGTCGGGAGCTTCTCGAACAGTTTAAGGAAGAAGCAAAACAGGCCGGTGTAGAAGATGTTACCACCGTTATTGAGTTTGGTTCACCGAGAGTGAAAATTCCAAAAGATATCGCCAAACGGTACAATGTGGATTTGATCATTACCGGCGCGACCGGGTTAAACACAGTCGAGCGGATACTCATAGGAAGTGTATCGGAGGGCGTTGCCAGACAGGCTGCATGTGATGTCCTGATCGTCCGTTCCTGAAACCGTATACTCTGATAACGTCAAAAAAGGCCCGAACGTTTTGGTGCAGCACCGCTCGGGCCTTTTACGTTTGTGTGCCGTTGTGTCAACATACATCCCTGATCATCTGATTCAGTGCTCCTGAATGATTTGTTCTGCTTTTTCCAATGCACGGCGCACTTGTTCAAATCCTGTACCGCCGGCGCTGTTCCGTCTTTTTACCACCGTGGACGGTTTAAGCACTTCATAGATATCTTCCTCAAACAGGGAGCTCGCCGCTTGATACTCTTCCAAAGGAAGATCGAGCAGGTAGATTTCCTTCTCTATACATTGCAGTACCAGTTTTCCTACAATCTCGTGGGCTTCCCGGAACGGCAGTCCTTTTGAAGCAAGATAGTCAGCAAGTTCGGTTGCATTGGAAAAATCCGAATGGGTCTCTTTTTCCATTACGCCGGTGTTCACTTTCATCGTTTCAATCATACCGCTGAATATCTTCAAAGAACCCTCGAGCGTCGTGACTGTATCAAACATGCCTTCTTTGTCTTCCTGCATATCTTTGTTATATGCAAGAGGGAGTCCCTTTAAGAGTGTCAGCAGGGAGACAAAATTGCCGTACACCCGGCCGGTTTTGCCGCGCACGAGCTCCGCCATATCCGGGTTCTTCTTCTGCGGCATGATACTGCTGCCGGTGGCAAACGTGTCATCCAGTTCAATAAAGTTAAACTCCTGGCTGGACCATAGAATCAATTCCTCGGAAAAACGAGATAAATGCATCATAACCATCGATGCAGCGCTCATGAATTCAAGGATAAAATCCCGGTCGCTTACCGCATCCAGACTGTTTTCATACACTCCGTCAAAACCGAGCAGATCCGCTGCATAGTCCCGGTCAATCGGGAACGTCGTCCCGGCAAGCGCACCGGCGCCGAGAGGGGAGACATTCAGGCGTTTCAGGCTGTCTTCCAGCCTGCCGTAGTCCCGTTCCAGCATCCAGAAATAAGCCATCAGATGATGGGCAAATGACACAGGCTGTGCCCGCTGCAGATGGGTATAACCCGGTATAATCGTTTCGACATGCTGTTCGGCCTGCCCGAGCAGTGCCTGCTGAAGCTGTTTGATGTTTCCCATGATCTCGCGCGTATGTTTTTGCAGGTACAGATGCATGTCCGTGGCAATCTGGTCGTTCCTGCTCCGCCCGGTATGAAGCTTTCCGCCGATCGGTCCTATTTCATCCGTCAGCATTTTTTCCAGATTTAGATGAATATCCTCATTCTGCACGGAATATTCCAGCTCATCTTTTTCTGCTTTTTCCATCAGATTGTTGAGCCCTGTCTTTATTGTGGAAGCTTCCTCTTCTGTAAGAATGTTGCAGTATTCGAGCATTTTAACATGGGCTAGACTGCCCTCGATATCCTCCTGCACCAATTCTTTATCAAAAGGAATGGATGCCCCGAAGGCATCCACCCATTCCTCTGCACTCTTTGTAAATCTCCCGCCCCACAGTTTCATTAGACGTTGACACCTTTCTTGTTCACCATGCTGTGGACTTTGGTCGGCAGTCCCCACAGATTGATAAATCCAATAGCGGATTGATGGTCAAATTCATCATCAGGGGTGTAAGTGGCAAGCTTTTCATTGTAGAGAGAAAGCTCTGATTTTCTTCCTTCGACTACTGCATGCCCCTTAAACAGCTTCACTCTGACAAGGCCGGTTACATTCTGCTGGGTTTCTGCAAGAAATGCTTCCAGTCCGTTTCTGATCTGGGAGAACCAGAGTCCCTCATAAATAACTTCGGAAAGCTTCTTCTCAATTGTCGGTTTGAAGTGTGCCACTTCTTTTGGAAGAGTGAGATCTTCCAGTTCCTTGTGTGCCTGAATCAATGTCATCGCACCCGGGCATTCATACACTTCTCTGGATTTAATACCGACCATTCTGTTTTCCACGTGGTCGATTCTGCCTACTCCGTGTTTTCCGGCCATCATATTCAGTTCCAGGATCAGCTCATCCAACGGATAAGCGGTGCCGTTCAATGCGACCGGTTTTCCCTGCTTGAATTCAATTTCCACCATATCCGGCTCATCCGGTGTTTTTTCAAGCGGTGCAGTCAGTTCATAAGCCCCTTCCGGAGGTGTTGCCCAAGGATCTTCCAGGACACCGCACTCATTACTTCTTCCCCAGAGGTTCTGATCCACGGAATACGGATTATCAAGATCAATTGGGATCGGGATTTCGTGACTTTTCGCATATTCAATCTCTTCATCTCTCGACCAGCCCCAGCTTCTCACCGGCGCAAGAACTTCCAATTCCGGGTTAAGTGCCTGAATAGAGACTTCAAATCTCACCTGGTCGTTTCCTTTTCCGGTACAGCCGTGAGCCACCGCATCAGCATTGGTCTGTTCCGCGATTTCAACAAGCTTCTTTGAAATCAAAGGTCTGGAAAGAGCGGAAACGAGTGGATATTTCTGTTCATATAATGTATGAGCCTGCATAGCCGGAAGGACAAATTCTTCGGCGAATTCTTTTGTTGCATCGACCGTATAGGATTGCACCGCTCCTACCTGCAGCGCCTTGTCTTTCACAAATTCAAGATCATTTCCTTCTCCTACATCGAGGCCTACCGCCACCACATCATATCCCTGGTCGGTGAGCCACCGAATCGCTACAGATGTGTCCAGTCCTCCGGAATACGCCAAAACAACTTTCTTGTTCGCCATGTTTATGATACCCTCCATCTTCAGATGAATATTAATACTGAAGTTATTATTTTTATACATCAATGAGCAAAAATAGGAGAGGCCTCCGCCTCACGATTCGTTCGTCTGCATTCGATGTTTACTGTTATCAATAACTTTAACAAGAGATTCATGTTTTTGCAATACTTATTCATAAAAAAGCATAAAAATTTATTTTTATGTCCTTCCCGGAGTGAGAAATAAAAAAGATAAAAAACCGCTGTATCAGGTTTATTTACATTCCCGAGAGATGTTTTCTGCTACCTGTACAGCGGTCTTGCTATATTATAAAAAATACATTTTTATTCAATAAACTGCCCTTTCACTGAAGGCCGAGTCTCATCGTGTCCCTTGCAATCATCACTTCTTCATTGGTCGGAATGATAAGCACTTTCACCGGTGATCCGTCTTTGTTGATAAACGTTTCTTCTCCACGGGTTTTATTTGCTTCTTCATCCAGGTGGATGCCCATGAATTCGAGTCCGTTGCATACCTGCTGACGGACCGTGCTGCTGTTTTCTCCGACTCCCGCCGTGAAAATAACAGCATCAATGCCGTTCATGCTGGCTGCATACGTCCCAATGTATTTATGAATACGAGTTGTATAAATGTCAAGCGCCGTCTGTGCTTTTTCATCTCCGGCATTTCCTTTTTCCTCCACATCCCGAAGGTCACTGGACGTTCCGCTCAAACCGAGAATACCGCTCTTTTTATTCAGCATCGTGATAATGTCACCTGAAGACTGGCCGGTTTTCTCCATCATATATGGAATAAGCGCCGGGTCGATGTTGCCGGAACGGGTTCCCATGGTCACTCCCGCAAGCGGTGTGAAGCCCATCGATGTATCGACAGAGCGGCCGCCGTCAATGGCCGTGACACTTACTCCGTTTCCGATATGGCAGGAAACCAGTTTAAGGTCTTCCTGCGGCTGATCCATAAGGTCTGCCGCCCGCTGTCCGACATACTTGTGCGACGTTCCGTGAAAGCCGTACTTGCGGATCCCGTATTGTTCATAATACTCGTAAGGAACACTGTACATGTATCTTGATTTCGGCATCGTCTGATGAAACGCGGTATCAAAAACCGCAACGTCCGGGACATTCGGCAGGATCTCCCGGAAGGCGCGGATCCCCGTTAAATTGGCCGGATTATGAAGCGGAGCAAGTTCACTGACTTCTTCAATGGCTTCTATCACTTCTTCGGTGATCCGCACGGAATCGGCAAATTTTTCGCCGCCGTGCACTACGCGGTGGCCTATCCCTTCTATGTCATCCAGTGACGCAATAATATGGTTGGCAGTCAGACTGTCGAGAAGCTTCTTGACCGCTTCTTCATGATCGGAAATATCGAGTTGTTCCGAGAACTCTTCTTCTCCCCATTCGATCTCCATTTCCGCTCCATCCAGCCCTATTCGTTCTATCTGGCCCTTTGCCGCCAGTTCTTCTTCAGGCATGCGGAGCAGCTGAAATTTCAGCGATGAGCTCCCCGCATTCACAGCCATAATTATTGACATGAATAACGCTCCTTTATATGCAGTTCCATCTCATTTTCACCTTTTCCATTTAAACACCCGGATTCCTGAAATGCAAGGCACCAGCCGGCTTTCTGCTATATTCAACAAATTCAGACTTGTATGCGCTATAAAAAGAGCATAGGACAAAATTATAAAATGAATGAAAAATTCCGAACGATTCTTAAGTGAATCATTCGGAATTTTTGTTTTGCATCCTACAACGCTTCGTCAACACACTTCGCTTTCCACGGGGGGAGCCTTATTTTCAAACCAGCGGAGGCCGGCCACGGAGACTCTTACGTGCCAGGACGAGCTGAAGATCCACTTGGTAAAGCGGTCTTCTTTACCAAGTTAGCTGAAGCCGTCCCCATGGAAAGCGCAGTGGCCGGCCGCAGCGAGCTAGTCGTTTATCCGGGTTTTCAGTTGGCTTCTATCCTTTTGTCTCAGACTCTTCGTGATCAGGATGTGAAACCTTCTTCTTTGAACCATTTGTCCATCTGCTTCATCATATCAAGAAGAGCGTCCTGGTTGTTGAACGACGGCAGTTCAGCAAGCAGAGCCTGACCGGGCTGTACAACCTCCGGCCCTTTTTTCTGAAGAAGCCAGATGCTTTTACCGGCCTGATTGTTTTTGAACATGGAGGATGGAAGCTGCAGCAGACCGAGAATAACTGCTTCATCCTTGATGTAGGCGTGAAGGGCTTCTGCTTCTTCGCTTTCAAACATAAAATTGGGGATGAGAAGGACAAAAAAGCCGCCTGGTTTCAGGTGGTTCATGCATTTTTCAATCAGCAGATGGTGAACGTAGGAATGTCCCTCCTGTGCCTGCAGCCGGAACGGAGCAGCAACATCATCTTTCGGATAGTATCCGATGGGAAGATCGGAAACAACGGCATCCGCTTCCGGAGACGCCAACTGTTCAATACTGTCCTGATGAAACAGCTCCACATCGTGTTCCTGCAGGTTTGAAAGGACATAAGCAATGTTCAGAAGCGTCTCATCGACTTCCGCCCCGTACGCAGCCGTGTCGCGGGACAACTGGTTCAGCACCGCACTTAATAAATTCGCGGTGCCGGCTGCGGGGTCGAGAACGGCCAGACTTTCCCGCTTCGCCGTCAGCTTTTCCACGAGATAGCCCATAAACATAGCCACCGCATCCGGCGTCATGGCATGATGCGGCTGGACGGCTTCTTTCATGCCTTTGATGACCGCCAGCTGAAAGGCTTTACGTATTTCTTCCTTTTTCATTTCTTCCGGAAGCTCCTGATCCAGTTTATCAGCCAGCCGTGTCTTTTCTTCGTCGGGAAGAGACTGGACCACCTGATGCTGAAATATATTCTCTCCTGCTTCCGCCAAAGCTTCGAGATACGTGACATCCGTGTGCTGCTGAATTGAAACAGCCATTTCATCTATTAACGTGTGGAGTTTTTCCACTGCTGTTGCTGGTTCCACTCTCATACCGCCCTTTCTCGTTTCGTGCTTTCCTTTCGAAAGTATAGCAGAAAAGCACATCCGGTTAAAATGTCCTGCCGTAAAAAAGCCCTTCCCCCATCATTGGAGAAAGAGCCGGTGTTATTTATTCCGCGGCCTTGGCAGCAGCTATCGCTGCATCATAGTCCGGATGGTTGGTTGCCTCCGGCACATATTCCGCGTACGTGACTTCACCTTGGCTGTTGATGACAAACACGGAGCGGGCGAGCAGGCGCAGTTCTTCCATTGCCGTTCCATAGTTTCTGCCGAAGGAAAGATCGCGGTGGTCCGAGAGCACCTGGATGTTTTCGATGCCGGCAGCGCCGCACCATCTTTTCTGGGCAAATGGCAGGTCACAGCTGATCGTTAGCACTTCGACCCCCTCCAGATTCGCTGCTTCTTCGTTAAAACGGCGGGTCTGCTGATCACATACACCGGTATCAAGCGACGGTACCACACTGATCAGCCGAACGTTTCCTTTTGAATCGTTCAGCGTCACTTCCGATAAATCGTTGGCAAGAACGGTGAAATCCGGAGCCTCTTCTCCTGGTTTCACTTCACTGCCCATCAGAGTCATTGGTGTTCCCTTAAACGTTACTTCCGCCATCCTGTTTCCTCCTTTAAAGGTAATATGTACACGTTCATCGTACGCTTTTTTACACTTTTTATCAATTAGAAAGACAGATCATAAAGAAAACCCGGCAGCGTGTATCTGCCGGGTACCGTTTTAAATGGGAGGTTCTTCCCTATTATCACGCTGTGATGTCTGTGACGCTGCATCCGTTCCTTTCAGCATGTCCTGGATTTTTTCCACCACCTGAGGGGTAAATTCAAGCAGTTTTTCGTAAAGGTGCGTATTTTCATCAAGGTGAACCATATTGATGCCTTTCGATCCTACAATGAGAAAAGCAATTGGTGTGATCGACACACCTCCGCCGCTTCCGCCTCCAAATGGATGCTCAAGCGCCGTTTCCGACCGCTCGCGGCCGTAAAATTCACTGCCGCCGGCTGCAAATCCAAAACCTACTTTCGTAACCGGAATGATAACGCTGCCGTCCGGAGTTTCCACGGGATCGCCGACGATGGTATTGACGTCCACCATTTCCTTTAAATTTTCCATTGCTGTTCTCATTAATCCTTGAATGGGGTGATCCGTCATCAGGATGCTTCCTCCCTTCTCCTTTCGGCTTTTGATTTTTTCCAGAGAGCAAAAATGTTTCCTCTCACGTGTGTCATGACCCGAATGCCGGTAATGATAGCATGCCCGAGACGTACCGTTACCATACATGTCAACTCGGTTTCAAACTGCCGATTCTGAAAATCCGGCGACACGTCCACTTCAGGTCTGCATGTCATCTGCATTACCGCTGACAAAAGACCGGCCGCCGTTTGCTTCACCGACCATGACAACCCGGAAAGAAGCCCTGTCCACGCCGCATCACCGGTCCCGAAACGCGTCTTCCAGCTGAACCTTTTGATTTTCCATTTATTTAAAAATGAAAAGAAGAGAGGGCGCATGTCGTCCAGATGCCGGAGCCAGACACTCAGTGCCTGCCACTGGCTCTGCAGTTCCTGCGGCGTTTCTTTCCGTTCTTTTTCCCTGGCTTCTCCAAGGTTGGTCCCTGTCTTTTCCTTTGCAACGATGGAACCGGTCTCTTCCTCAAGAGACAGCACCGGCAGGTCGATTTTTTTATAAAAAATGTGCCAGAACGATACCCTCATCAGAATATCCTGTTTTTTTTGCGCATACTGAAAATGGAGCCTCACGGTAACCGGCGTCACCACAGTGAGAAAACAAAGAATGAAAAGCACCGCTGTCGCTCCTATCATCCAATCCATACGTTCCGCCGCCTTTTACCATGTTAGTTCCATTATAACCATAACTTCCCATTCTTAACCCTAAAAAACGTCCAGCTCTGTCAGCTGGACGTTTTGAAGTTACTTATCCACATGAACGACACGGGTGTCGGCGATGGAGTCATGAACGCCTTCTTTTTGATCGGTGAAACCAACAATGACATAAAGTATATTCGTGATCCAGAGACTGCGGTGAATAAACCGGCCGACAATCTCCCGGAATACGAGGTCGTGCCAACGAAGCGGATGCTGGTCTTTACGGATAACTCTCAATCCGAACACCATTTTCCCAAGTGTCTGCGTCTGCCATTTTGTCATAAGCAGAAAATAAAGATAAGCCGTCAGGGCGCTTAATATCCCCTGCACCGTAAACCATCCCAGCACCGACATCGATTCGGCACCTGAAAACCAGAGGGGACTGAGGAGCAGCCCGTTCAGGCTGAATACAATGACAAGATCGAGCAGATAAGCCCAGAATCTCATCCAGAAACCTGCATATTGGACGGGCGCAGGGTCCGGAGATTTTGAACGGACTTCCTCCCGGGAATCAACCTGTTCTTCTTCCTGGTCTTTTTCTTCTTTATGATAATCGGAATAACTGTCCATCCGGATCCCTCCTATTCTGTATATAAATACATCGCTCTCGGGGCATTGGAATCCATCAGCAGATCCTTAATGCCGAGCAGATCAGCATCTTCAAGAATAAGGCTCCGTGCGGAAGTGCCGAGGAATTGATTGAAGGTGAATGCTTCCGACTGATAACGGACAACCGTTGGATCATTCATTCCTTCCTCTTCTTCCATTAATGCAATGGTATCGTCCAAGGTGCCGAGTTCATCCACCAGCCCGAGTTCCAGAGCCTGTTCCCCTGAATAAACGCGGCCGTCGCCAATGTCACGGACTTCTTCTTCAGACATATCCCGGCCTTCTGCGATCACAGAAACGAAGTCCTGATAAAAATCATCCACAAGCCGCTGCAGGATCTGCTCTTCATTTTCTGTCATGTCCCTGCTTCCGGACATAATATCTTTGTACTGCCCGCTTTTGATCGTCTGAAAATCAATCCCGAGTTCTTCCGCTAAATCGGAGTAATTAACACTCTGCATAATGACGCCGATAGATCCGGTAACAGTGGCAGAGTGGGCCACGATGTTATCGGCTGGCGCTGAAATATAATACCCGCCGGAAGCAGCTGTGTTCCCCATCGACACATACACCGGCTTTTCAGTTTCTTCCTGAATCTCTACGATTCTGTCATGGATTTCATCGCTTTCCACAACACCTCCGCCCGGAGTATTCACTTCCAGAATAATACCATTTACCGAATTGTTTTCACCTGCGCTTTTCAGGGTGCGGAGAAACTGCTGATGATTATACGTTCCCGCATTCATGATTCCCGGAGTCTGTCCGGTGTCCTGAATGGTACCCTGCAGGTCGATCACCGCTATTTTGCCGCCGACTCCCTGTTCCATTACCTTTTCCTGTACATTATCATTTCCCGATATCACCTTATCCACATTCGTCGTCGCCAGCGAACCGGCAAACTGGAACCCGATGGAGACGACAAACAATATCGCTGCAATTCCTAAAGCAATCCATCGTTTTGCACTCAATACCCTTACCTCCTTTAATTGGTCAATGTTCCGTACTGAAGTTCTCCATCTACAACAACAGCTTTCACATTTATATGCACGATATCATCCAGCGGTATCTGAAAGATATCCTGCTCCAGTATCGTAAAATCTGCACGGTATCCGGGAGCAATCACCCCGAATTCCTTTTCAGCGGAGACAGCTTTTGCACTCCCCTGCGTATACAGCTGCACGGCTTCATAACGGCTCAGCTTCTGTGCAGGCAGCCAGCCGTCATGATTCTCCTCCGGTATCCGGCGCGCCACAGCTGCGTGAATACCTTCAAGCGGAGAAACGGGTTCAATCGGAGCATCAGAACTTCCTGCACAATCAATCCCTGCCTCGAGCAGAGTCCTCCAGGCAAAAGAGTAGTGCAGCCGCTCTTCTCCCAATCTTTCCACGACCCATGGAAAGTCGGATACGACAAAACGGGGCTGCAGATCAAACACGACGTTCATGTTCTGTAGACGTCTTACCAAATCTCCGGGAGTTACCTGCCCATGGATCAGACGGTCTCTTGTGCCTGCGGGAGGGGGATTTTTTTCAAGAACATCCATCGTATATTCCAACGCAAGATCCCCGATTACATGCACTGCCACCGGCATTTTTTCATCCCGTGCTCTGCTAACGATGTTTTCCATTTCTGCCCTCGTATGAACAGCAACACCGCGTGTATCCCTGGCATCGTTATACGGTTCCCGAAGCAGGGCTGTTCTTGCGCCGAGTGCTCCATCGGCGAAGATTTTCACCGCTCCGAATGAAAGGGATTTGTTCACAGGACCTAAACAGTATCCATCCCTGCGCATGTCTTCGAGTACTTCATGGTGGACAAGAAGATTCGTCCGGAACTTCAGGTTTTCATGGTTGATCACATCTTCAAAAACCCGAAATGTTCTCCTGAAACCGCCGTAATAGTTAAGATCTTCTGTATGGCCGCCTGTCAGGCCGTTCCTGAGCATTTGCCGGACGGCTTCCTGGAGCGCTTCCCGAAGCTCTTCATCACGTACCGGAGGCATGACCTGCCTGACCATGTCTGCCGCCGTATCCAGCAGATAACCCGTCGGCCTGCCGGTTTCGTCTCGGACAATGATTCCTCCCGGGGGATCGGGAGTCTCTTCTGAAATGCCCGCCAGACGAAGCGCTTCAGAATTGACAAGCGCTGCGTGCCTGCAAATTCTCGTCAGCAGCAGAGGATGCCCGGACGATATCTCATCCAGTTCATTGCGGTGAAAAATTTTCCGATCCAGAAAGTTATTTTCGTTCCATCCTTCTCCTGTCAGCCATTTCCCGGATGACAGCCGGCTTTTTTTCTCCAGCAGCGCCTGTTTTATTTCTTCTGCCGACTGCATCCGCGAAAGGTCGAGGCTCATCAGCGTTTCCCCAAGACCGAGCATATGTAAATGGCTGTCCTGAAAGCCGGGATACATGAAAGCTCCCTTCAGATCCATTTCCTCGGCAGGCACATATCTGGATCGTAATTCCTGTTCGGAGCCAGCCGCTTTAATCCATCCATTTTCTATGTATACCGCTTCCGCTGTCCTTCCCTCCGCCTCCATGGTGTAAATGGATCCATTGAACCACAATTGTCCCATCGGTACTGCCGCCTTTCCTTGAGAATTTACGTTTGAAACGCAATTCAGTTTCAGAATTTCTGCAATACAGCATATAACGGGGGCTATCCGAAAAAGACAGCCCCTATCCTAGAGAAGAGAGTCCATATCTTTTTCTGCGGCCCCGGATTCTCCTCCAAATGTCAATATTTCTGTATTTGCCACTGCTTCTTCAATATACGGCTTAAAATCCAGCCCTTTTTCAAACCGGGCGGCTTTTTCACGCTTTGGTTTTGTTACTGAATCCGACGGGAGAAATATCGTACAGCAGTCTTCGTAAGGCTGAATCGAAATAGGATACGTCCCTATTTTCTCAGATATATCTATCACTTCCTGCTTATCCATCGTGACCAGCGGCCGGAGAATCGGCATGTTGGTCACTTCGTTAATGGTATGCATGCTTTCGAGGGTCTGGGAGGCCACCTGTCCCAGACTCTCCCCGTTTGCCAGAGCTTTTATCTCCCGCTGTGCCGCAATGTTTTCTGTAATACGGAGCATCATCCGACGCATAACGGTCATGGCATAGTTGGACGGGATGGCGGAATGAATAGCCTTCTGCAGTTCTGTGAAAGGTACGACATGCAGCGTCACCGGTCCTCCGAAGGTGGTCAGGACCTTTGTGAGGTCTTCCACCTTTTTTCTCGCCCGTTCGTTGGTATAGGGAGGACTGTGGAAATGGACCGCTTCCAGTTCCGCTCCCCGTTTCATCGACAGATACCCTGCCACCGGACTGTCGATGCCTCCGGAAAGCATGAGCATTACTTTACCGGCCGTTCCCACCGGCAGACCTCCAGGCCCATCGACCCGGCCGCAGGTAATATAGGTCCCCTGTTCACGGATTTCAACATTGATTTCCACATCCGGATGATGAACATCAACTGCGGCACCTTCCGTATTTTTCAGCACATGTCCGCCGATGATGTGATTGACATCCTGAGAGGAAATCGGAAATGGCTTATAGGACCTCCGGGCATTAACTTTGAACGTCTTTTTCGCGCCGTCGAGCTGCTGAAACGCCTGCAGTGCGGTTTCCTTAATAACCTCAATGTCATTGGATGCTTTCATTGCCGGGCTGAATGAAGAAATCCCGAAAACATGACGGAGCGGTTCCATCACGTCCTCCAGGTTCTCCCCGTTCAGTTCAATCATCGTGCGCCCAAAGGTGCGTTTCACCTTGCAGCGAGGGCTCCCGCTCACGGCAAAACGGATATTACGGGCCAGTGTATGTTCAAACTGAGCCCTGTTCTTCCCTTTCAGCGCCAACTCTCCATATCTGATTAATATATGATCATATTCCATTATTTTTTCTCTCCCATTACTTTCATCATTTCAGGCACGGCTTTCTGCAGCGTCCGGACAAACTGCTCGACTTCCCACTCTTGCGTGTCGTGGGAAAAACTTGCCCGTACCGCACTCGCTGCCCGTTCCATACCAAGCCCCGCTCCAAGAAGAACTGCGCTTGGTTCCTGGAGCTTGGAAGAGCAGGCAGACTTTGTCGATACATGAATATGATTTCTCGTTAACTCTTGGACAAGCACTTCGGGTTTCATACCCGGGAAGGAAACGTTGACGATGTGCGGTGCAGATCCCAACTGCGGTGTATTCACGACAGCTCCCTCTATCTCCTGGAGGCTGCCGATAAGCTGCTGTTTCAGATGTTCAAGTTGGCCGCCCTGAACCTGTCGTTTATGATGGGATAAACGCAGTGCTTTAGCCATGGCTGTAATGCCGGGAACATTTTCCGTGCCTGCCCGCACCTGCTGTTCCTGACTCCCCCCGTGGAAAAGAGACGATAAACCGATTCCCTGCCTTACAACCAATACTCCAGTACCTTTCAGGCCGTGAAACTTATGGGCGGATATGGAACACAAATCAATGTTCTGCAGGTCCAGCGGCACATGAGCTGCTCCCTGAACATGGTCTGTATGAAAAAGCAGTTTAGGGAACTGTTTCAATGCGCGCCCCATTTCTTCCACAGGATTTATCGTTCCCAGCTCATTGTTTACATGTATAATCGAAACCAGTATCGTGTCGTCCCGTACAGCATGTAATACATCTTCCACAGCAACCCGGCCCTGCTCGTCAGCGTCAAGATAGGTTACCTCGAAACCGAACGATTCCAGATCCTGAAACGCTTCTTTTACAGAAGGATGTTCCACTGAAGACGTTACCAGGTGTTTTCCTCTCTCCTGGTACTTCATGGCAACCCCTTTCACAGCCAGGTTATTGCTTTCCGTCCCTCCGGATGTAAAAACGACTTCCTCCGGGCGTATGTGCAGAAGGTCTGCTATCGAAGCCCTTCCTTTATTCAGCAGGGTTTCTGCCTCCACTCCCGGGTGATGAAGAGATGAGGGATTCCCGAAGTAATCAGATGCTGCTTTATAATAGGCATCGAGCACTTCCGGCCATGGTTTTGTCGTTGCACTGTTATCTAAATAAACCATCCGTGCCCCTCCTTCTATAATACAATGTCATAATAAATTCAGCAGATTGCAACATCTAATATTAACACATTTCCTTATTTAAGAAAATCCACCACACCCTTAGGTTTTTCTGCCTTTTGTACACAATGAAAACACAAAACACTGCCCCGCAGACGGAGCAGTGTTTTGTGTTTATTCTTCAATCATCTGCAGCAGCTTATCTACAGAAATGCTTTCATTTTCCGGTCCAAGCGAAATTGCTTCGGATTCTACCATATCTGATGATGGATTATCTTCTTCCGGCGGGGAAGAAGCCTGTCTATCCAATGAAGCAGTCAACGGTTCTTCCCTTTTTCCGGATGCCGTTTGGGAGTCCTTATCCGGTCTGCTTTCTTCAGATTGTTCTTCGACCGAAGAACTGGTATTGTCCTCTGAAATCTCTTCTTCGACGGGCGGATGAACACCTAAAGCCTCATCAAGTTCTGCGGCCAGTTCTTCCGTTGTTCGTTCTTCCCGGGGCTCCGTATCTTCTCCGTCGTTGAACATAAACATTGTTCCTGCCGCCCCAAGCACCGCAAAACAAATAAGCATTACTGTTCCGAGCATGTAAATTGGTCTCAATGTCCGCCCTCCTTTCACACAAGACTATTATATCACCAGGCCCTGAGAGAAAAAAGGACTTTTGTTCCAATTACGAAAAACAAGTAGCTGAGTTTTAGGTATTTATACTCATTTTAATTCATTTCGAGTTTCTGCATGGCATGGGGTTCTTTTCGTTCCACCGCCTGCACAGCAGTGTTGACAGCTTCATCATAGTACCCTTTTTTAAAAAGATCTTCCGCCTCAACCAATGCATCATGAATTACTTCTGAACTACTTCTGTAACGATTCCCGAACTGGATCGCCCGTTCAGCGAGACGTGCCTGTTCTATGGTCGCATGCAGCTGCTGATGTACTTTTTGGACATAATGATCGGCATCTTCCACAGAAGCGTTCACTCTGCCCATTTCCACAGGGGTTTTTTCCAAAATGGAAGCTGCTGCATTCAGACGTTCTTCAGCGGCATCCATTTCATTCAGCAGGGTGGAGGGGACTTTCGGCAGATAGGAACGTTCCAGGGTCATTCTGTCACGAAGCAGCTGCCGTCGCAGAGAACGGAGGGTCTCCAGTGCTTTGAGCTCATCTTTACGCAGCATATAGAGCTTTTCTTTTGAACGCCGGATGCTTTGATCGATGCCGGCCATTTCTTTTTTCAGCTGTTCCAAGGTTTTTTTCAGACCTGTGAAAGGCTGTTTCCGGTTTTCCTGTACATCCTGAAATACACGCCATTCCTGGAGTGTATTCTGCATCGATTTTTCCACATCTTCCTGCCGCTTCTGCTCTTCATCAGGAATCCGGTAGCTCTCTCCCACCTTTTCCCGTTCCTCCCCGAGGGAAGCAACCTGCTCCTCAAGACGCGTCAGTTCTTCCCGGGCCTCCTCGGTATTCTCTTCTACAAATTGACGGGCTTCGACTTCTTTTTCCAGCTTACGGTACGTTTCCTCCATGAAGGTCCGGATATCCTGCAGACGTTCCTGCACGCGTTCGAGCTCAAGATTTTCCACGGCCTTTTTCAAGTCGGGGAGTTCTCCGCGGATGTTGTTAATTTCAGCCGGAATATCATAATGTTCAACGATATAGCCTTCCTGTTCCATTTCTTCAAGACCCTTTTCCAGCTCGGTGCAGTCGGCAGGCAGATCCGTTTCAATATCCACGAGCAGTGCCGGGACCGTACCCATGTTGTGCTCTTCCTGCTTCAGCTCTGTATGAAGTCGGCTTAATATCTGGTTGGCTTTAGAGTAATTGCCGGCCTCTCTTTCTTCCTCGAATTCGGCGATGGAATCTTCCATATTCTTCAAGCGGCGGTCAAATACGGGAGCTGTGCTTCCAAGTGACAGCCGGTTTTCCGCCAGGTACTCGCGCAGTTTCTCCAGCATTTCACGGTTTTCGGTGATACCGGCCCGGTTTTCTTCTTCACTATGTATAAGCTGGCCGACTTCCCGAAATATCTTTTGAATGTGGGAATCAATATCCTGAAGCTGTTTCTCCACTCCGTCTGCCAGGGACCGGGCTTTGCCGAAGCGGTATTTGTTCGCCCATTCTTCAATATCAAAGAGCGCTTCTTCGATGTCGGGAAGATGGGTGCCGAGAATGTCTTCCCATTCCTTCCGCCATTCTTCGAATTTTTCCTCCGTTTCTCCTGACATCTGCAGCCCTTTCACTTTTGCGATCTCATCGGCTACCGGTTTTGAGGCAATTTCTGTTTTCCACTGTTCCAGCCGGTCCACGCTTTTATAAATGCCGCGCCGGGAGACGGCACCATATATAATAACCACTGCTATAATCAGGGCGGCTGTTATCATTGTATAATATACCATGAGTCTTCACTCCAGTTTCTGCACACTTTACTTATATCTTCTTCTATTCTTCTTCGACAGAATTCGTTCATTTCCTGCTGAATGAGTCAATTTATTCATATATTCGTGTTTTTTATGTAAAAGTTATCTTTATGATAACATGGAAATACTTCTCATGTGGGAGAAGATGAAAGAAAAATAAAAATTTATCGGGAACAGCTGGAGGAGAGGACATGCCTGTAAAACGAGACGGTCATATACATACGCCATACTGCCCGCACGGATCCACCGACTCTTTTCATGACTATATCGAACATGCTCTGGATGGAGGACTTCATACGATTACATTCACCGAGCATGCCCCGCTGCCTGAAGGCTTTACCGATCCCGTGCCGGATCAGGACAGTTCCATGCGTCGTGACGAGCTTGAACACTATATTGCCGATATTGAACAGCTTAAAAAGGAATACAGCCGGGATATCACGATTTACACCGGGTTGGAAATTGATTATATTAAAGGATTTGAAATGCAGTCAAAAAGCCTGTTGAATGATATCGGGCCCTATCTGGACGACAGCATCCTGTCCGTTCATTTCCTGTCGGCCGGCGGTTCTTATGTCTGTCTGGATTACAGTCCGGAGAGTTTTGCAGACCTGATTCAAAAGACCGGATCAGCAGAAAACGTCGCCGCGCTCTATTTCGATACCCTGCACCAATCCATAACCAGCGATCTCGGCCCCTGGAAACCGGAGCGGATCGGCCATATGACGCTGGTAAAAAAATTTCAGAAGAAATTTCCGAACGTGCAGACCTCTCCCTACATTTCGGCCGTACTTGATGCTGTCAGCAGACAGAACATGAGCCTGGATTACAACGGCGCCGGTCTTTTCAAAACATGGTGTCGGGAGCCTTATCCCGACAACAGCACGGCCCATGAAGCATTAAAACGCGGTATCCCGCTCATTTACGGTTCTGATGCCCATCAAGCAGCCGACGTGCTGCAGGGAATCCGGAATATGACTGCTCTCTGACGATTATGAATATACCGGAAGAGTGCCTCTGTGTTCTTTATAGCCCGAATCAACAATGGTGCTTTGTATCCAGTTTCGTATTTCTTTTAGGTACAGAGTCACAAACGGCGCCTGCTGCGGCTGCATGTGAAATACTTCCCGCACATATTGGTGATGCAAAAAAGGCATTAGTATCATGCTCCGAACGTGCATGATTGTCCAGTGGGAAGGTGCGGGGTGAAATACTCCTTCCTCCACTCCTTTTTGAAGGACAAGCGCATAAAGGTGTTTTTCTTTCATCAGGTACGTCGATGTCAGTTCCCGGACAAACATGGAATCCAGTGTCATTTCCCGCAGGACGAAACGGGCCCGGAAATGATGCTTCTGCATGTAAAGCAGAACATGTTCAGCCATATCCATCAACGTCTCAAAGGCGTTTTTTCCGCCCGACACGGCCACGTCTTCCAGGCCGCTGATATACCCTTCCAGAAAATCAACGACGAGCGCTTCGAGAAGGCCCTGTTTGCCGCCGAAATAATAGGAAATGAGGGACAGATTCACCCCCGTCCGTCCTGCAATATCCCGTACCGATGTTCCGTGGAATCCTTTATTTGTAAACAATACGGCTGCAGCCTGAATAATTCGGCCGCGGGTATCTTCCATTTCCGGCATCCTGCATCTCCTCCTGTCAGGTTCCGTGTCTTCTTACGTTATACCAGTAACTTCCTCAGGTCCTCCTCTTTTTCCTTTAAAAACCTGTCGACATTTCCGGCTGTCTTTCGCGGTTTTTGTGAAAAGACGACGGGGGATGAATTGTGCTATACTTCCGGTGAACGTTGTATGGAAGGAGTAAGAATCATGTTTGAACCCGTCTCCTATCAAGGTACACTGCAGGACAACTACAACATGCTGCACAAACAGCTGATTTCCCTTATCGAAGGTGAGACAGATCGGACAGCCAACCTGGCCAATGCCTCCGCTTTGCTTCACCAGTTTCTCGAGGAAGTGAACTGGACAGGGTTTTACCTGTATCATCCTGTTGATCATGAACTGGTGCTCGGACCGTTTCAGGGACTTCCTGCCTGCATCCGGATCCCTTTGGAAAAAGGTGTATGCGGAACCAGCGCCGCCGGAAAACGAACCGTCAGAGTGGATGACGTCACACAGTTTCCCGGACATATCGCCTGCGATGCCGCTTCCCGATCTGAAATGGTCGTCCCCCTTCAGAAAGAGGGGGAGCTGATTGGTGTACTCGATATTGACAGCCCGGTTCACAACCGCTTCAGCACAGAGGATCAGAAATATCTGGAGCATTTTGCCGAAACTCTTTCGAGTTACCTTTGATCATCGGTGGTCGGTACGCCCTAAAAAGACCGCTGTCTCTATTTCCTGAAAAACAGAGACAGCGGTCTTTTATATTTCATAAACAACCTGATTTTTCCCGCCGCGTTTAGCCCGGTAGAGGGCCTGGTCGGCTCTTAGAAACAATTCGTCGAGCGTTATTTCTTCCGAGCTTGTCCAGGATGCCGCTCCGCAGGAAATCGTAACAGGAGGGTGGGAAGCTGTTTCCACATGCCTGACAATCCGGTCCGCCACTTTTCTTCCGTCTTCAGCAGAAGCCTGGGGCAGATACACAGCCAGTTCTTCCCCTCCCCACCTTGCAGCCGTGTCATCCGAGCGGATATTCTGCTCAATAATTTTCCCCACCTGGACGATAATGCTGTCACCTGTCTGGTGGCCGTACCCATCATTAATTTCCTTGAAATTATCAATATCAAAAAGTAAAAAAGTCCCCTGCTTCTCTTTCCGGAGCGATTCTCCTACACTTTGGTCGAGATAATGCCTTGAATGAAGCTTTGTCAGGTGGTCGGTAATCACAAGCTTTTCCAGTTTTTCATGCAGCACCGCATTCATAAAGGCAAGCGTGGAATGATGGATAAGAGACTGCAGCAGCTTAAACTGATGAAACGTAAACATTTTTGTCCCGCTTCCAAGGACAATGACCGCCCCTTTCAATTCATTGCTCTGCTTCATCGGAACGGCCATCATGGAACGGTATCCATCAAAATGGTATGCGGACTCCTCTATGAGATCTCCGATGAATACGGCTTCATGATGGCGTTCAAAATGGTTCATCACCTGGAATATAGTTTCCACACGTTCCGGTTCCCTGAAGTACTTATCATTCAAAATACGCAGATTACGCACATCGTCCATAAGGATGTACCCCTGTCTGCTTCCAGGGATAAACTTCTCGATCTGCTTCTGCATGCTGCCCACGGTCTCATCCAGATTTCGTTTCGAATTTAAAAGGTGTGACGTTTCATTGATGAGCTGTAAATCTTTAATCAATGTCCGCGACTGCTGATACAGTTCGGCATTCTCCAGCGCACTGCCGCCGGTATCGGCCAGTGTCTTCATGTAATCCCGCTCCTTTTCATCGTCCACGAGCGGTTTGGCCGCTTCCATGCTCAGTACACCATACACCCCCTGTTTACCATGCAGTGGTATATAGAGGACAGCCGCCCCCGGCTCTTCTGCCGGAGCCGTCTGAATCTGCCCGAGAAGATACGTCTGCTTCATCTGTTCATTAATATTCTGAAAACCGAATGAACAGTCAATATGAGCCAGTTCCTTCTGCACTTCCCAGTCCTGTGCAAGATGCAGACCGATACGGCTTCCGGGATAGATAAACTCCAGTGATTTTACAATTTCTTTCAGTACGGCTGCAGCTTTCATGGAGGAATGGAATTTCTTCGTCACCTGTACCATAAGGGCATACCTCTGATCTCCCCCATTGTCATTTCCGTCCTGCTCCTGAAGTCTCCGTTTGATAACAGGTACCAGGCCGCTCAGAAAAAAAGATAGCCCGCTGCTGTTAGGATGGTCCTCTTTCACCAACCCGGCAGCGTTCCAAGATGCTCCTGCTGTACGAAATGATTTTTCCTTCCGCACAAAACGTGCATGTTCTGTTTCACATGGTACGTCTCCCACTCTGCAGGAGGATACAGTTTCTCCCTGGTCATTCTGCAGAAAAAGGATGCAGGGGGCAAACAAATCCCGGACTTCTGTTTCATCCAGTATATCCTCCCACATCCGCCGGTATTGTGCTGGTTCTCCTGATGAAAACTGTTCATTTTTCATACTTTCCACCACCGTTGCAATTTTTTCCCCCTTGTCCCTTTGTGCGGCTCCAAAAAATTAATTCTTTATACCTGTGACTTATTTCTATATTGCATTATAACGTATTTAAGTGAAAATTTCTGTATTTTTTTTGAAAGAAATGAAATTATCTGTATTCTTGTTCATTTCCCGACGATATTGACTTTGCCTCCGGAAAATTATATAATGACTTTTGTGTTAAAAGACAGCCTGGACATACTTGATGTGTGCACCCTTGTCATTTTGTTCCTTGCATCCGCGGCTGATGAGATGATGTAAGGTGTATTGCGTACCCCCTAGCTGTCGGGGCGAAGATACATGAAAACAAAATGAGCATGTCAGGAGATTGTCAATGGTCTTCTTTTTCCAATACTTTTCATCATAAAAGGAGGCGCTCTTGTATGGCACGATATACAGGACCTACTTGGAAAAAATCCCGCCGTTTCGGCGTTTCGCTGAGCGGCACAGGTAAAGAACTCGAAAAACGCCCGTATCCTCCGGGTGAACACGGACCGACTCAGCGTCGGAAGCTTTCCGAATACGGCGAGCAGCTTCAGGAAAAACAGAAGCTCCGTTACATGTACGGACTGAATGAAAAGCAGTTTCTCCGCACATTCAAACAGGCAGGCAATCTGCCGGGTGTGCACGGTGAAAACTTCCTCATTCTTCTCGAATCCCGTCTCGACAACATTGTATACCGTCTCGGACTGGCCCGTACCCGTAAAGGTGCCCGTCAGCTCGTGACACACGGTCATATTACCGTAGACGGCGGACGGGTGGACGTTCCTTCCTACCGTCTCAAGCCGGGACAGACGATCAGCGTGCGCGAAAAGTCCCAGAATCTTTCGGTTATCAATGACGCGCTGGAAGCAAGCAGTTTCGTACCGGAATTTCTTACTTTTGATGAAGATAAGAAAGAAGGCACTTACAGCCGTTATCCGGAACGTTCCGAGCTTCCGTCTGAAATCACAGAAGCGCTTATCGTTGAATTCTATTCCCGTTAATCGCTGCAGTTTGCGGGATACCATTCAAAAACCCCCGGGATGTTGGAAGATCAACATCCCGGGGGTTTTTTATTATATATTATTAGTTTTCTCCTGCGGTACCTTTTGCGACATTATTTTGGCGGAACGCGGGCGTTTATCGGCGGTTCATCGCTGGTTATCGGCGGTTTCCATCGATTTATCAGCGGTTCACCACCGTTTACCGGCGGAACCGCTGCAGTAAAAAAACGAAGCTGCCCTTTTGGAAGAGGCAGCTTCGTTTGTTATGCAAATTGAACGAGAAAGTACTTTTTCTTGCCGCGGCGGATGACGGTAAAGGCATCGTCAATTTTATCCTCTACTCCGACCACTTTGTCCAGATCCTGGCAGCGGTCTCCGTTAATATATACCGCACCGTTGGAAATATCCTCGCGCGCCTGTCTTTTCGACGACGCAATACCGGCCTCAACAAGCAGATCGATCAACCCGATCTCTTCTTGCTCCACCACGTGGCTTGGCACATCCTTGAAACCTTGCTGTACTTCATGTGCACTCAACTGTTTTACATCCCCATTTTTTCCAAATAAGGCTTCTGTAATATTCTGAGCCTGCTGCAGCGCCTGCTCCCCATGTACGAATGCTGTCACTTCTTCGGCGAGACGGCGCTGTGCGGCGCGCTCCTCCGGCCGATTCTCTAGTTCCTGCTCATAGAGGGCGATCTCACTTTCAGAAAGGAACGTGAAATAATGGAGAAACTTGATCACATCTCTGTCGTCGGTATTAATCAGAAACTGGTAAAACTCATACGGCGACGTTTTTTCCGGATCAAGCCAGACAGCGCCGCCTTCGGATTTGCCGAATTTCTCGCCATCGGCTTTCGTAACAAGAGGAATCGTGAAACCGTATGCTTCCGGCTGTTCTCCTTCCTCGCCGCCTTTCATGCGGCGTATCAGTTCCAGCCCGGCGGTGATATTGCCCCACTGATCACTGCCGCCGATCTGCAGCTGGCAGTTTTTCTCTTCGTGCAGATGGTGAAAATCAAGAGACTGCAGAATCTGATAACTGAATTCGGTAAACGAAATACCTGTCTGGATTCTTGCGTCCACTGATTCTTTGGATAACATATAATTCAGGCTGAAGTGTTTTCCTACATCCCGTAAAAACGAGGTGACGGTCATGCTTCCGATCCAGTCATAGTTATTCACAACTTCCGCTTTTCTGCCGCCTTCAAAATCCAGGTATTTCTGGAGCTGACTTTTGATCCGGTCGGTGTACATGTTCACGACATCTTCTTCGTTCAATGTCCGTTCCGCTTTTTTGCCGCTTGGATCACCAATCAGACCTGTAGCTCCACCGACAAGCGCCAGCGGTTGATGGCCGGCAAGCTGGAACCGGCGAAGCGTAATAATTGTCAGCAGATGGCCGACGTGAAGGCTGTCACCGGTCGGATCAAACCCGCAGTATAACGTCACCTGTTTATCTCGAAGGAGCTTCTGCAGCCCCTCTTCATCCGTAACCTGATTAACCAGACCTCTGTTCTGTAAATCCTGAAAAATATCCATATCTCTTTTCTCCTTCTTTATAAATTAAAAAATCGTCCCCTCCGTCATACGGAAGGGACGATTGTTATCGCGGTACCACCCTTGTTGAAAGCAGATGCTTTCCCCTTTGGTTCTATAACGGGAATGCCCGTTCCATTCAAAATGGAAAAAGCTCCAGCACGTAATTCCTTTCATTCTTTGTACCGGCTTTCAGCAGCCGCCGGTTCTCTGTCCACAGGGAGAATAAAGTACTTCATACCTTCAAAGCCTGTTTTTCAATATTAACACTATCCTTCTTTTACCATATTCTTTTTTCCTCTGTCAACGCCGTTTGATAAAAATCCCCAAAATCCATAGGAAGCACTGTCTTGGTATGCTATAATATCGTTGATGTTTAGGAGGAATCATACCATGAAAAATTTTCTTGAAAAACTGAATCAACGCTTTGATTCCTGGAAAAACAAACCGCTGGTCAAGGGGCTGAATATCACCTCCTATGTGTTCTGGAATTTCATCCTCATCTCTTTTGTACTGCTCCTCTGCCTCGGTCTTTTCGCAGGAGGAGCTGGAGCGGGATATTTTCTGTCGCTTGTTGAAGACCAGGAAGCTTACAGCAAAGAAGAATTTGAAAACCAGGTCTACAATTATGAGGAAATCAGCGGTATTTATTTTAATGACGGTGAATTTCTAGGGGAAATTCCTGCCAGACTTGAACGAAAAGAAAGACCGTTGGAAGAAATGTCCGATCATTTAATTCATGCTGTTATATCCACTGAAGACGAATACTTTTTCGAACATGACGGGATCGTTCCAAAAGCGTTATTGCGTGCCACGTATCAGGAAGTGTCCAATGCCGGCACCCAGACAGGCGGAAGTACGCTTACACAACAGATTGTTAAAAATCAGATCCTTACGAATGAAGTCTCGTTTGAGCGTAAAGCAAAAGAAATTGCGCTTGCTCTCCGAATGGAAAACTATTTTGACAAGGATTCCATACTGGAAGCCTATTTAAACATTGTGCCTTTCGGACGTAATTCGGATGGAAGAAACATCGCAGGTGCCCAGTCCGCCGCCGAGGGCATTTTCGGGGTGGATGTGACGGAATTGAATCCTGCCCAGGCTGCCTTTATTGCCGGTCTTCCCAAAAACCCTTATATCTACACCCCTTTTGAACAGGGAGGAAAGGTTAAGGAAGATTTTGAAGAAGGCTTGAACCGGATGGAGCTTGTTCTTGAAAACATGAGGGAAAATGAGTACATTACCGAGGAAGAATACCAAACGGCTCTCGATTACGATATTAGAGCAAATCTTGCAGAACCACAGGGCAGCGTAGTCGAAAATTACCCCTATTTGACATATGAAACACAACGCAGAGCCGAACGCATTATCCGGGAGGATCTGATGAACGAGGCCGGTGTCAACCTGGATGAGATGGAAGAGGGAGAACGCCGGGAAACGTTGAATCAATATAAAGCACAGGCTGACAGCGAACTCGCTCTTGGCGGCTACAATGTTCATGTTACTGTGAAAAAGAATATATATGACGCCATGCAGGAAGCTGCCGCCAATTCTGATTGGTATGGCCCGGATAGACAGGGAGAAGACGGCGTGGAACAGGAACAGGTCGGCGCCATGATGATCGACAACCAGAACGGCGCGATTCTTAGTTTCGTCGGAGGACGTAATTTTGACCAGAATAATTTAAATCACGCCACCCAGGCATACCGGCAGAACGGTTCGACGATTAAACCGCTTCTTGACTATGCGCCGGCGATGGAACAAGGTCTCGTCCAGCCCGGTACCATTCTTCCCGACGTCCCTGGTGATTACGAAAACGGAGATGGCAGCTACAAAAACTACGGAGACAGTTATCAGGGATTTGTAAGTGTCCGTGAGGGGCTGAAAGAGTCGAGGAACTCTCCGGCCGTCCGCACATTCGAGAGATTGAATAAAGAAACAGCGAGGCAGACGCTGTTGGACTTAGGTTTTGACAATATCGGCCCGAATGAGCCGTATCCTTCTGCGGCGATAGGTGGACTGACATACGGCACAACCGTGGAAACCAATACAAATGCATTTTCCACGTTCGGCAACAACGGAAAGTATCATGATTCCTACATGATTGAGCGGATTGAAACAAAAGACGGGGAAACCATTTATGAGCATGAACCGGAGATCAATGAAGTGTTTTCCCCTCAGACTACGTTTCTGACCGTTGATATACTGCGTGATGTTCTCGAACCCGGCGGTACCGCAAGCGCTCTTCCGGGGATGATGAACTTTGGTGGAGACTGGGCCGGAAAAACCGGGACCACAGACGACACTTACGATTCCTGGTTTGTCGGTTTCAACTCAAATGTTACCTTTGGTATTTGGATAGGCTATGACACCCCGCAGGAAATCGCAAACTATTATAAAGGATTAAGTTACGGAGCACGAACGCAGCAGATCTGGGCGGATCACATGAATGCTGCTTATCAGGCAGATAGAGAAGATAATGATGACTCCATCTTTGGACTGGATGACAGATTTCAGCAGCCGGACGGTATCGTAAGACAGACAATCTGCGGCATTTCCGGTAAACTCCCAAGTTCAGAGTGCGAGGAAGCCGGTTTTACCACCACCGACTACTTCAATGAGAAGTACGTGCCGACGGATACGGATGACAGCCTGCAGCAGGAAGCTTACGTCACTATTAATGGGTCCCGTTATCAGGCATACAGTTCCACTCCTTCCGCATTTACGAAAAGCGGCGTGTCCATTAATGAAGATTATTTTGACGTGGATGAAGTATCCGAGTACCTTCCGGATGAATGGGAAAATGTAACCCCTGAACGGGAAGCACCGGATAATGGACGGGCGCCGTCTCCAGTAGCCAATGTCTCTTACAGCGGAAACAGCATTTCGTGGTCCCGGCACCGTGACAGTGACATTGTCGGCTATCGAATTTACAGCACCAGTGGAGATTTGGTCGGAAGTGTACGCGGCAATACCACCACATCTTACAACACCGGGACGGGAGCCTATTTTGTGACAGCTGTGGATTCACGCGGCCGGGAATCGAGCCAGTCCGCCACGACTGAACCTTCCGTTATTGTCGATGACGGCAGTGAAGAAAATGACAGTGATAATGACGGAACAGATAACAATTCATCCAGTGAAAACAGCGGGGATAACGCTAATAACGACGGCAGCGGTGAGGAAAACACCTCTGATGATGAAAACAATGATCAGCAGGATGATAACGGCAGTTCCTCTGAAGGATCAGAGCAGGAAGGTAACACGAACGACAGCAGCAGCGGCGGTGAAAACGGAACAGATGACAGTTCTGGAACCAGCGGAGACGATACAAATACAGACGACGACAATAAGGAAGCCGCTGAGTAACTCAGCGGCTTCCTTTTTTCTTTTTTTAGTCATCCATGGTGGACAAATCGCCTGTCGGGAGATCAAGCTCCCATGCTTTCAGTACGCGGCGCATAATCTTACCGCTCCGTGTCTTCGGCAGTTTGTCGCGGAATTCAAGCTCACGCGGTGTAGCATGCGCGGAAAGTCCCTTCTTCACGAAAGTTCGAATTTCTTCTTTCAGCTCATCCGTCGCTTCTTCGCCGTCAAGCAGTGCTACAAAGGCTTTGATGATTTCCCCGCGGACAGGATCCGGTTTGCCGATGACGCCTGCCTCTGCAACAGCTGGGTGTTCGAGCAGCTTGCTTTCCACTTCAAACGGACCGACACGTTCTCCTGCCGTCATGATGACATCATCAATTCTTCCCTGGAACCAGAAATATCCGTCTTCATCCATATAGGCAGAATCTCCGGAGACATACCAGTCGTTCAGCTCAAAATAGCTGTCGTACTTCTCCGGGCGGTTCCAGATCGATCTCATCATGGAAGGCCAGCCTTTCGCGATAGCCAGATTCCCCATCCGGTTCGGCGGAAGTTCATTGCCCTGGTCATCTACAATGGCTGCTTTTATACCCGGGAGAGGTTTGCCCATCGAACCGGCTTTAATGGTCATGGATGGATAGTTGGTAATCATCATCGCGCCGGTTTCGGTCATCCACCAAGTATCATGAATACGCAGGTTAAAGACCTTTTCCCCCCAAGTGACAACCTCCGGATTCAACGGTTCACCGACACTCAGAATATGACGCAGACTGGAAAGGTCATATTTTTGGACAATTTCATCACCAGCGCTCATCAGCATCCGGAAGGCTGTCGGTGCACTGTACCAGACAGAGACGTTAAAACGTTCAAGCGTTGCATACCAGTCTTCAGGGCTGAAACGTCCTCCCCGTACAACATTGGTCGTCCCGGTCAGCCACGGTCCGAAAATACCATAAGACGTTCCGGTTACCCAGCCCGGGTCGGCTGTACACCAGTATACATCGCCTTCCTGAAGATCCAGCACCCACTTGGCCGTCTGATAATGCTGAATCATGGCGTTATGAACATGCAGCACACCTTTTGGTTTACCGGTGGAGCCGGATGTATAATGAAGAATAAGGCCGTCTTCCCGATCCACCCATTCTACATCAAATGCATCCGAGGCATTTTCCATACGGGTCTGAAAGTCGTAATGTGGTCCTTCTTCTTTCACACCTTCTCCAAGTACAAATACCGTGTCCAGGTGCGGAAGGTCATCCACCGGCACTCGTTCAAGAAGCGTCGGAGTGGTGACGATCGACTTGGCTTCACTGTCTTCCAGGCGGTCCCGTACCGCTCCTTCCATAAACGCTTCAAACAACGGACCCACAATCGCGCCGATTTTAATAGCACCGAGAACAGCAAAATATAATTCCGGGGAACGGGGCATGAAGATAAACACCCGGTCTCCTTTTTGAATACCCGCCTCCTTCATCACATTGGCGGCTTTGTTGGTCCATTGCTTCATCTCTTCAAACGTATACTGTTCATCTCTGTTGGCGTCACTGTAATATAACGCAACCTGGTTTTTCTTTTCAGGAGAATCTGCAAAACGGTCGATGGCTTCGTGAGCCAGGTTCACTTTTCCTGTTTCATACCAGCTGAATTCTTTTTCGACCTCTCGCCAGTCAAACGTCTTAACGGCATTCTCATAGTCTTTCAGATTGTACTGCCCATCTACTGGTGGAAGCGTTTGCACTTTCATATATAACCTTCCTCTCCTCTTATGTATTTGTGTTCTAATACACATTATAATATATTAAAACTGTTACTTCAATTTTATTTACATTTTCACCACACTCCCTGTGTCATTTTTATTACTGTTATTATTTCTATTCCACTTCAGTCTATAATTAAACCAGATGTTTGTAAAATTCAGTTATCCATGTTGAACTCAAATTCATTCTGCCTGAATTCCGCTTGATCATGTATAATGGCTGTAACAATAATTGTCTCTATAAAGGTGGTACTCGGATGATCCATAAGAAGACGTATTTTTCAGAGGAAATCGACGTGGACGGGCGTACGCTCCTTATGGAAGGTCCCCTTTCCGGCACCAGGATTCATAATTATGACTTTCACGAAGGACTCACCGCCTTCCGCAAACCGGAGGAACAAAAAAAAGCATTAATTGGTATTGCCGATCTGCCGGAAGGGCGTATCAATGCTGTCGTCGATGAAGAAACGATCGTCGGATATGTTACGTTTGTTTATCCTGATCCGCTTGAACGCTGGTCGGAAGCAGAAATGGACACCCTTCTCGAATTGGGGGCCGTCGAGATCGCTGAAGAATACCGCGGTGCAAAAATAGGAAGCCGGCTTCTGGAATTCTCCATGCGGGACGATGCCATGGAAGATTATATTATCATCACGACAGAATATTACTGGCACTGGGATTTAAAAAACAGTGAGCTTTCCGTGTGGGACTATAGAAAGGTGATGGAGAAAATGATGAATGCTGGAGGACTGAAATGGATGGCGACAGATGATCCGGAGATATGTTCCCACCCGGCAAACTGCCTGATGGTAAGGATCGGGGACCGGGTTGGAAATGATGACATCGAGCGGTTTGACAACATCCGTTTCACCACCCGGTATATGTTTTAAAACCTGCAGCAACTGTACCAAACGTTGTAATCATTGATGAAGATGAGGTGGTTTTTCCATGCTAGTTGAAGAAATCATGAACAGCGATCCGGTGTGCATCCATGCCGATGATCTTATTGAAACAGCGGTAGAATACATTCACCGGCATAAAATCAGGCACATACCCGTGGTCGATAATAACAACATTCTCACCGGGATCGTTTCGGACCGGGATATCCGTGATGCATCCCCGTCTATTTTCCACACCCGGTCCAGGGAAGAACACCTGAAAAATCCTGTTTCCCGGATCATGACCTATCCTGTCATTACAGCCAGCCGGCTCGATGTGGTAGAAGAAGCGGCTTTCATCCTCTATGACAAGGATATCAGCGCCCTTCCTGTCATTGAAGACGATGACAAGCTTGCCGGTATTCTAACGGAAACAAATGTCCTTCATACGCTTGTCGAATTAACCGGTGCGCATCAACCTTCCTCCCGGATTGAAATTAAAGTGGAAGATCAGCCGGGGGAACTGGCGGTCATCACATCCATTTTCCAGAGAAAACGGATAAATGTCATCAGCGTTCTCGTTTATCCGGGAAAGGATGACACCCATAAATATTTGTCTTTCCGCGTACAGACGATGGATCCCCGCGACATTATACAAACATTGGAAAAAGCAGGATATGAAGTAAGCTGGCCGCGGATCCCGGGGATGAATGAATGATGCAGGAAGCAGCTTTTGTCTATTCAGAAGAGCAGCTGGCTTACAAATTCAGTGAAGATCATCCATTCAACCACCTCCGTCTCACCTTGACTTATGACCTTCTCCGCCATCTCGGGGCTTTAGACGACCAGCATGTCACAGCTCCGAGAATGGCTTCGGATGAAGAAATCGCCCTGGTTCACGATTCGTCCTACATCGAAGCGGTAAAAGCCGGCGGAAGCGGAACACTCAACCGAGGGACTGCCAATAATTACGGGCTCGGGACAGAAGACACACCGGTCTTTCCCAACATGCACGAAGCCGCGGCTCTTCTCGCAGGAGGAACATTGACAGCGGTGGACCTTGTCATGGAAGGGCAAGCCGGACATGCCCTTAATCTCGGCGGGGGGCTTCATCACGGATTCCGAGGGAAAGCATCCGGTTTCTGCATTTATAATGACAGTGCCATTGCCATTGAGTACATGAAGAAACATTACGGAGCCCGGGTTCTTTATGTCGATACCGATGCCCACCACGGCGACGGCGTGCAGTTTGCCTTCTATGATGATCCGGATGTCTGTACGCTTTCCATCCATGAAACCGGTCGTTATCTGTTTCCCGGTACCGGCGATGTTCACGAAAAAGGAAGCGGCCAGGGGTACGGCTTATCCCTGAACATTCCGGTGGATGCATTTACGGAAGATGCATCGTTTCTGGAAAACTTTGAACAGGCCCTTGAAGAAACCGCCGCTTTTTTTAAACCGGACGTCATCTTAACGCAGAACGGCGCTGATGCCCATTATTATGATCCACTCACGCATCTATCCGCAACAATTGATGCCTACCGGGAGATTCCACGCGCTGCCCACCGCGTTGCCCACAAATACTGCGGAGGGAAATGGATCGGCGTCGGCGGCGGCGGATATGACATGTGGAGGGTTGTTCCACGGGCATGGGCGATGATCTGGCTTGAAATGACCAATCAGAGCCACCTGCTCGACACACCGATTCCCTCCTCCTGGCTTGAAGCTTGGGAGTCCAGATCCCCAGTTCCGCTTCCCCGGTACTGGAGCGATCCGGAAAATATGTATCCTGTCATTCCAAGGCGTGGAGAAATAACGGAGAAAAACAGAAAGACCCTTGAAAAAGCACTGTACCACTTGCGAAATGAGCAGAAGAACAAAAAAGAGCGCGGATAACGAAATCCGTGCTCCTTTTATGCACCACCTGCCGACTGTTCCAGTTCTTCTTCGAATTCCGGATCCGAAATAACAACAACGACCCTGCGGTTTTCACGCATATTCTCTTCTGAATCATTTGGTGCGATCGGCCGGGAAGCTCCGTAACCGACAGCAAGAAAACGCTCCGGCTTCAGGGAATGATTACCGCTTAAGTATCGGATGACGCTGCTCGCTCTTGCCGAAGACAATTCCCAGTTCGAAGGATACCGGTACGTGGATATCGGCCGGTCATCCGTATGACCTTCCACTTTCACCAGATTCGGCAGGGACTGCAGAAGGGTGCCTACTTTATTTAAAAATGGCTCCGCATCGGTCAGGATCTCAGCTTCGCCCGTTTCAAACAGAAGCTGCTCCTGCAAAACGAGAACTACCCCCCGGTCGTCTCTTGTAGCTGAAATCTGATCATTGAGTTCATTTTCTTCCAGGTATTCCTGAACTTCCTGCAGCAGCCTGTCCAGCTCCCTATCTTCTTCCGACTGCTCTCCGGCTGCTTCTTCGGTTTCATCTTCCCCTTCATTCGGGGAATTGCTTTGATTCGGTTCTTCCATCTCAACTACAGACGGCAGATTCTCAAGAATCTCTCTGTTCTGAAAAGAATCAGCTATGGCTTCAAATTTCTTGGCATCAATCACAGACATGGAAAACAGCATCACAAAAAAGACAAGAACCAGCAGAATCATATCCGAAAACGTCGTCATCCATCTCGGCGACCCCTTTTCGGGTTCTTTGCTTCTACGCTTCATTTGCCAGTTCCTCCTGTTGCTCCGGTTCATCTTCTTTGCCGTTCTCTTTTACGAACGCGCTTAATTTCTCTTCAAGAATTTTTGGATTCTGCCCGGATTGAACACCAATCACCCCTTCAATGATGATCTGTTTCACAAACACCTCATCTTCGGTTTTCTGTTCCAGTTTGGCTGCCACCGGCAGAAACAGCATATTGGCAAGAACCGTACCATACAGCGTAGTGATCAGCGCAAGCGCCATATTCGGGCCGAGTGTCGCCGGATCTTCCAGGTCCTGAAGCATAAGTACCAGTCCGACAAGTGTACCGACCATCCCCCAGGCCGGGGCATATTCCCCTGCTTTTTCAAAGAGACGCCGTCCTTTTTTATGGCGCTCTTCCATCGCGACAACTTCGGCCATCATAATATCCTTGATAATGTCCGGTTCAATACCGTCTACGGCAAGAAGAATCCCTTTTTTGATAAAAGGATCTTCTACGTCATCCAGACCGGCTTCCAGCGCCAGCAGTCCTTCTCTCCGCGCTTTGGTGGAAAGATCGGAAAACGTGTCAATAAGGCCGTTCAGATCATTTTCTTTATGACGGAATGCTTCTCTTGCCACTGAAGGAAGAAGTTTCAGATCCTGAGACGAAAAACCGATCAGAAGGGCAGCAATAACACCGCCCAGCACGATCGATAATGACGCCACCTGAACAAAAAACACGACAGACGCGAGGCCCGCATTGTTATATACTGCGAACAGCAGTGTACTAACCCCTACTACTATTCCAATAGGTGTCAATAAATCAAATTTCTTCATAAAATAATCCCTGACTCCCTGTAAATATTTTCAGCAGCTGCGATGCGGGCACAGATCAGCAGTTAGAAAGAGGTGGAATCCCGGTATTCAAGAAGATGCGGAAGAACAACAACTTCATCCTCTACATCTTCCTTGTTCATGTACTTGGTCAGTAAACGCATCGATACAGCACCGATATCGTACATCGGCTGCACAACAGTGGTCAGCGTCGGCCTTACCATCTGCGCCAGACGTGTATTATCAAAACCAACAACCTGTACATCCTCGGGAACCTTCCATCCCTTGTCCTGAAGGCCGTGAATGACTCCCAGCGCCATCTCATCCGTTGCCGCAAAGATAGCGGAAGGAGCCTTGTCCAGTTCCATTAACTGCTGTGCAGCTTCCAGCCCTGCGTCATACGTGTAATCACCAACAGCTGTCAGATTTTCATCAAACCCGTCTCCAAGTTCTTCGCATGCTTTTTTGTAACCGCTGAATTTCTGAAATCCATTGACAGGATCTTCAAGCGGTCCGCTTACCATGCCGACTCTATCCGCTCCTGATTGTATCAGTTCAGCTACCGCATCAAACGCAGCCTGTTGATAGTCAATGTTGACCGACGGCATTTCTTTTTCCTCATCCAGTGTTGCTGCCAGGACAATCGGGACCGAGGAACGTTTGAAGGTTTCAGCATGCTCTTCTGTGATTTCTCCTCCCATAAACAGAATACCGTCCACTTGTTTTTCAAGCATCGTATTGATTAAGTGGATTTCTTTTTCTTTGTTCTGGTCAGAGTTACACAAAATGATATTATACTTGTACATCGTGGCGATATCTTCAATTCCTCTCGCAAGTTCAGCAAAGAAGATGCTGGAAATATCCGGTATAATCACGCCGACGGTGGTTGTTTTTTTACTGGCCAGTCCCCGTGCCACAGCATTGGGACGATACCCCAGTCCTTCAATGGCGTCCAGAACTTTCTTCCGGGTGGCGGGCTTTACGTTCGGATTGCCGTTCACCACCCGGGAGACGGTTGCCATCGAAACTCCTGCTTCTCGTGCCACATCGTAAATTGTTGTATTCACTGGAAAACCTCCTCTATTTTCCTTTCATTCTTTTTTCATACGTACTGTAATCATATTATAACTGAAGGAGGTTCCGCAATTCCTTTCACAGGTTATATCGGTACTTCTGCCGAAAATTCCACCGTTTTGTACAAATTCGGGGAAATTTCCTTCAGGTGCAAGAGAGACAGCCGCCAGCCGGAACCACTGCTAAAGACGGATAAACCCAAAAATGCGCCCCCCAAAAAAAATGGAGGGCGCATGCACCGTTTACTTATATAGGCCGGCTTCGCGGAGATTCTGCACGAAGGTGTGGAACTGTTCGATGTCCATCTGCTGGGCAGAATCGGACAGAGCCACTGCCGGATCAGGATGTACTTCGGCCATCACTCCGTCGGCACCTATCGCAAGCGCTGCCTTGGCAGTCGGTTCAAGAAGATCACGGCGGCCGGTGGAGTGTGTCACATCAATAAACACGGGAAGGTGTGTTTCTTTCTTCAGAATCGGTACCGCAGAAATGTCCAGCGTATTTCTGGTCGCTTTTTCATACGTGCGGATTCCCCGTTCACACAGCATCAGGTTATTGTTGCCATTGGCGAGAACGTATTCTGCAGCTTTCATGAATTCATCAATGGTAGCGGACAGTCCCCGTTTCAATAGAACCGGCGTCTGATGAGAACCTACTTCTTTCAGAAGGTCAAAGTTCTGCATATTCCGCGCACCAATCTGGATAACATCTACATAATCCGCTGCCATGGCGACATCCTGAGGATTCATAATTTCACTGATAACCGTCATATCCAGTTCGTCTCCCACACGTTTCAGGATTTCAAGCCCTTCTTTTCCGAGACCCTGGAAATCATAGGGGGAGCTGCGTGGCTTAAACGCTCCGCCTCTCAGCAGATTCAAACCTTCTTCTTTCATCGCGGACGCTACTTCGTAAACCTGTTCATAACTTTCGACGGAGCAGGGGCCGGTAATCAGACGCTGTTTCCCGTCTCCCACTTTTTCACCCTTCAGGTTAACAATCGTGTCCTCCGGTTTTTTCTTTCTCGATACAAGCAGTGCTTTACGGTTGTCATCTTCCTGAAGCTCCAGGCTGGCCTGGAAAATCTGTTTAAACAAATGCTGCAGCGTGCTCGTTTCAAACGGTCCCTCATTGTTTTCCGTAATCATGTCGAGCATTTTCCGTTCACGTACCGGATCAAACCGGTTCTGCCCGGCCCGGTTCTTAACTCTGCCGATTTCCTGTACGAGTCCGGCCCGTTTATTAATAAGCTCCAACAGCTGCAGGTTCACATCATCCAGCTGTTCTCTAAGTGCTTCCAGTTCTTCATTACTCATCTCTTCCCCACTCCTTACGTGATTTCCCTTTTCTTTTGATATGTGTTACATTTTTTATGATTAAGACCTATTATAAAAGAAGAAAGAAGAAATGTCAGCCCTTTTTTCTTTATTAATTAAACGCTTTTAAGTGTTAAAGTATTTTTTGCCTTAATACCAGCTTATTTTGTAATCAGTATTAAATCTTTTTTGAGGTGTTGGAGATGATGACACATAATGGGGAGATGATGTACGCACTGGACATCGGCACCCGATCTGTAACCGGATTGATTCTGAAACAGCATCAAGGTTCTTATCAATTGATGGATGTCGAATCGAGGGAGCATAAAGAACGGTCGATGATGGACGGGCAGATTCACAACGTTGCAGCCGTAAGTGAAGTCATCCAGGAAACAAAGGCAGCGCTGGAGGAGCGGCATGGTCCTTTACATAAAGTCTGCGTGGCAGCAGCAGGAAGGTCGCTGAAAACCCAGCGTGCCTCCATGGAACTTGACATTTCCGCCCAGCCGGGTGTCTATCAGGAAGACATCCCGCCGCTGGAACTGGGCGCCGTCCAGAAAGCCCAGCACCAGCTTGCCTTTGCAGCCGAGGAGGATTCGGACAAAAGCCTGCAGTATCATTGTGTCGGTTATTCTGTCGTGGCGTACTATCTGGACGAGGAAGAAATAGGAAGTTTATTGGATCAGTCAGGAGAGAAAGCATCCGTCGACGTCATCGCAACGTTCCTTCCAAAAGTCGTGGTGGAATCTCTGATAAGCGCTCTCCACCGGGCTGATCTGGAACTCGAAGCACTCACGCTTGAACCGATTGCCGCAATAAATGTATTAATTCCTCCGTCCATGCGCCGGCTGAATGTGGCGCTGGTCGACATCGGCGCCGGCACATCCGATATTGCGCTCACCGACCTCGGAACCGTTACCGCCTACGGGATGGTTCCCGTTGCTGGAGATGAAGTAACCGAAGCTCTGAGCGATGAATTCCTGCTCGATTTCCCAGATGCTGAACGGGTGAAAAGAGATATAGCATCAGGCAACCCCATTACCGTAACAGATATTCTGGGAATGGAGACCGAATATTCACCGGATGAGGTCACGGCTCCGATCCGGCCGGTCATCGGGCAGCTCGCCGCTGAAATCAGTTCTGAAATCATGACCCTGAACACGAAAGCTCCCAAAGCCGTCATGCTGGTCGGGGGAGGAAGTATGACCCCCGAAATTGCGAAACACTTGAGTGAAGCACTTAACCTCCCGGAAAACAGGGTGGCGGTCCGGGATATTGAAGCAGTGAAAAACCTGTCTTATGAAGGGATACATCCGGGACCGGAATTGGTTACACCGGTCGGCATCGCCATCGCGGCAAAAGAACACCCCGTTGAATACATCCCGGTGTATGTGAACGGAAAATCCATCCGGCTTTTTGATGTGAAGAGCCTCACCATCGGAGACGCTGTACTGGCTTCCGGCCTTTCCATCCGCAGGTTGTACGGAAAGCCCGGCGAAGCCATCGTTATCACATTAAACAATCGTGTCGTATCGATCCCCGGAACGAGAGGAGAAGCTCCGGTGATAAAACAGAACGGACTCTCCGCTTCCATAAAAGACTCCATCTCCCCCGGGGATGAAATCGAGCTGGAACAGGGAGAACACGGCACTCCGGCCGCTGCCGTATTCAGAGATATTATCGATGAACCACCGGAAATGACTCTCTTTATAAATGACGAAACATATATCATCCCCTCCATGTATGTAAAAAACGGGAGCAGCGTGTCGCCGGAAACTGTATTAAAAGACCGGGATGATTTGGTCTGCAGGCTTCCCGAGACAGCTGCCGAAGCGTGGAATGTCATGAACTGGGAGGCACCGGCTGCCGCCGAAAAGACACACTGCTTCCTGGACGGTGTGGAAGTGCCCTTTCCGGTAGAGTCATCTTTCCATATTAACGGGGTTCCAGTCTCTTTTGAGCACCCTGTACGTTCAGGTGATCGTATTACAGTCTCTGATAAAGAATGCACTGTTACACTGCGCCGTCTTCTCGAAAGTCAAAATATGAAGGCCGCAGCACAGCAGCAGGTTTATTTTAACCAGGAACCGGTTGATATGGAAACGAAAATGGTTGAAGCATTTATAAACGGAGAAACAGCTGGGCTGGATGAATCGGTAAAACCAGGCGACGAAATCACTACGGAAAAAACAGGGACTCCGCCGGATTTCATTCTTCAGGATGTCTTCTCCTATGTAACAGTAGATCTCCAGCATGATGGCGGAAAAAAGTGGCACCTGACAAAAAACGGTCAGCCTGCCTCTTTCACGGAACCTATCCACGGTGGAGATCATATTGAACTTCTTCTCGTCCATAAGGACGAAAAACGCTCTGCCGATTAACCGGCAGAGCGTTTATTCTTTTATGTCTGATCTTTTTCCTCTGTGGAAGCGTGGAGGTCCCGTACATCTTCTTTTACGTTATCAACAGCTTCCTGTTCCGCTTCCAGATCTTCAGATAATTCTTCAGCCAGCTCATCCGCTGTTTTTTCCTCGTTTCCATCACCGCTTGTGGAGGTCGAACCTTTCACCCGGTCATACAGCTGGGTCGACTGATCCGAAACATTCTTTGCAAGTTCCGAGGACTTTTCCTTCGCAACACTTGCCCACTGTGTGCCCTTTTCGTAAGCTTCGCTGGTTAATTCACTTGTTTTTTCTTTCGCAGAGTATGCTCCCTCCGATAACTCCCCGCGCAGCTCTCTTCCTGATTTCGGAGCCATTAAAAGGGCAGAGCAGGCACCTACAATACCGCCGATCAACGTGCCGATAACAAAATCTTTCGTGTTCATTTCAGACATCTTTCATCATCCTCCTGTCGTATACGAATTGTCATTCTGATTTACTTCTTTTTTCTTCTTTTTGTCCTGCCATTTCGCATAAAGATCAATCGCGGCATTACCCCATTGTACAGCCTGAGCAACCTGCTCGGACTGCTGCCGGGTGTGACGGCTGATCGAATCCGACATATCTTTGAACGAATAGTTGACATTCTCCAAAGAGTCTCCTACATCTTTCAGAGACGTAAATAAACCGTTCAATGATTCGGTTTTATGTTGTACATCATCTGCAATAACGTTCGTTTTCTGGATAAGCTGTTCGGATTCATTCGTGATTCCTTCCACCTGTTTTTCCATGCGCTCCATCGTGGTAGACACTTTTTCCATCGTTCCGGCTGCAGCTTTTAATGTTTTAATAAGATAAATAACTAAGACGGCGATGGAAAGCGCGACAATCAGCGCACTTATGTACACTAGCTCCATTGAACGATTACACCTCCCTTGATGTAAGTGTACCACGAATAACATCACATAAAACATTAAAATCTACACCGGCTGTCCAAAACAGGGCTTCTTCCACCTCTATTCGACAGAGGTGCAAAAATCCCTTGTGCTTTCTTAACATTCTATTATTATTGTTTCCCTCATTGATTGTTAAAAAATGCCTTTTTTCCTGTAAGTTGGAAAAAAGGCATTTTTATCATGATACAAGCTGCTGCTCGTAAGCTGCCTGGAATTTTTGAATATCCCCGGCCCCCATGAACAGGAGCACCCCGTCTTCATGCCTTTCCAGAGCGTCAACCTCATCCTCTGTAATGACAATAGCTCCGGGTATTTTCTCCTGAAGATCTTCAATGGACAATGCGCCGTCCTCTTCACGGGCGGATCCGAAAATATCACAGAGATAGACTTGATCAGCTTCCTGAAGACTCTCCGCAAAATCATCAAGAAAGGCTTTCGTTCTGGAGAACGTGTGCGGCTGAAACACACCTACAATCTCCCGCCCCGCATATTTCTGCCGGGCCGCTTCCACCGTAGCCTTGATTTCCGTTGGATGATGTGCGTAATCATCGATGAGTATCTGTCTTCCTGCTTCTTTTTCCGTAAACCGACGTTTTACCCCAGGAAACGACGCCAGCTGTTCTTTCATGGTTTCCGCGGGAACATCTTCGTAATGGCAGAGTGCTATCACACCAAGTGCATTAAGCACATTGTGTCTTCCATATCCGGGGATGGTGAAGGTACCAAACCGGTCTCCGCGGATTTTAACATCAAATGTCGTTCCCTGTTCATCAGCCTGAATGTTTTCCGCGTTGAAATCATATTTTCCTTCCATTCCGTAATATACAATCGGCACCGGAACATTCAATGTCTGCAGGTATTCATCGTCTCCACACGCCACAATGCCTTTTTTGACATTACGGGCCATTTCCTCAAATGCCCGGATCACATCTTCAACATCCTCAAAATAGTCGGGGTGGTCAAAGTCGATATTGGTCATGATCGCATAATCCGGTTCATAATGGAGAAAGTGACGTCTGTATTCACACGCCTCAAAGACAAAAAAACTGCTGTCTTCTTCTCCCTTGCCGGAACCGTCCCCGATCAGATAGGACGTCGGTTTATACGCTCCGATCACATGAGCAAGCAGCCCTGTTGTCGATGTTTTACCATGAGACCCGGTTACAGCAATGGAGGTGAACTGCTGTATGAATTCCCCAAGAAATGAAGGATACCGGTGAATGTCAAGGCTGCGTTCCTGTGCCTCTTTTATTTCTGGATTGGCTTCTCCATAGGCCGGAGATGCAATAACATGCTGATTCTCTGAGATATTTTCTTTCTGGAACGGAAAAATGGGAATCCCTTTACGTTCCAGCGGCAGCTGCGTAAAAAATTGCTTATCTACATCTGAACCCTGGACGTTATATTTCATATCGTGAAGAATCTGCGCCAGAGCACTCATTCCTGAACCTTTAATGCCTATAAAATGATAGGTCGTCATAGTTGTGGCCCTCCATCTTATCCTACTGCCCGGACCGCTGCGGGAACCGGGACGAAAATACACGGGCGTTTCCTTCCGGTTTCATTCTCTTTTCACATACCTTCATCATTATATCAGAATCGTATCGAAGCTCCAATACGAAAACCACTGCTCCGAAGAGAACCGCACATCCGGTCACTTCTTCATGTCGGCGTACAAAAGCCACGACACCCCATTTTCCTTCATGAACCGGAGGCGCTGATTTTCCTCTTCTTTTTCTTCCATCCGTCTCCGCCACGCTGCCAAGCCGGCGTCGTTCTCCGGGATGGAAAGGTTGACAGCAGGGCTGAACACCCTGTTTTCAAATCCGCAGTGAACCGGGCGGGCCAGTACAGTGGACACCGCCCGGGGGAGCAGAAAGTCTCCGGTTAAAGGAGTGAGCTTTTTTTCTTCTTCTTTCCAGAGCGGGGCGGCGGTAAGAGAGCCGTTCTCCATCTCCAACACACGGAATGGTTCCAGTGCGGCAGTCAGCACAAGACCTGCCAGCTGCATCCGGGCCGGCGGCAGCATCGAAGCTTTTTCTTTTACAAATAGGTCAAAAAGTCTGCTTCCGATAACAGTGATATAATCAAAAGCAAACCAGTCCTCAAATAAGCGCCGCCACGGTTCTTCTTCCAAATCTGCCGGATCCTGTCCTGTCTGTTCTGCAAACAAATGCTTTGCCCGCACTTTTTCACGTAGATTTGTATTATGTTTGAGCCACTCCGAATATGCATCCAGCAGTTCCATCAGATCATGATCCGCCTGATTCTGTTTCTGCCTGCGGTATTTCGCAAAATCCGGAACATTGGATATCATCGGTTCCTTCCCCTTCCGCGTTCAGACTCTTTCCAGACGGGGATTAGGCCGGTAAACCCGTCCTGCTTTGGCTTCATGCTTATCATTTATCTTTACATTGTCTCCTGTGAATCCGATGTGAATATTCAAGAGACTGCTCCCGACGCCGTATAAATCAATTGGTACGTTCATGTCTTCGTATTCATGGATTTTTTCCGCAGTAAAACCTCCGCTGGCCACAATTTTCACATGCTGGTACCCTTCCTGGTCCAAAGCATCACGGAGCGCAAACAACAGTTTTGGATTTACACCACGCGGGTCAAAGGCCCCCATCACTTCAGGGTGGCGGCAGAAATACTGATCCACCATATGATTGGAGGTGTCCACACGGACCCCTTTCAGTTCATCGCCGAAGTCGCGCGCCAGTTTCAGGGAATCCGTAATCACATCATTATTATAATCCACCAGAGCCATAAGCTCATCATCTGGATACGTTTCTTTGTAGGCACGGCTCGCCGCCACCACATCCCCTTCGAATAACTGGATCAAGGCATGCGGCATCGTTCCCATTCCTTTTTTCCCCCACCACTCACTCATGGCGTGGGTTGCCTGTGCTTTAGACCCGCCGATGTAGGCGGAATAGCCGTCACCGGCCTGCTGGGTGAAATGATCATCACGGTCGCCCATAAAAATCACCGGTTTCTGTGCCCCGGATTTTCTTGCTGCTTTTACGACATTATATACATTCGTGGCAACAGATGTGCGGCGTGCAAATATGCCGTCTATCAGCCCTTCCAGATGTCCAAAATTCTGATAGGGACCCTCGATAGTGAGCACCGTTTCAAACGGTTCTACCTTATCGCCGTCTTCCAGCGAGTAAATAGTCAGTTCCTCCGGATTCTTCGCAAAGGTTTTAATTAATGCAATCACTTCATCCGTGCCACAGAGCACCGCTTGTTTTTTTTGAAAAAACTGCATCGTGACATGTTCATTTGATTTGTATTTTTCCGCTATTTCCCTTGTTTTCAGGAAATAGACGGCGGAAAACCAGCCTTCTCCGACCCGTTCATCAAATTTGAACGTTTCATTCGTTAATCGCTTGATGTCTCCCTGCATTTTCAACTCGATTTCTTTCATCTGCCTGCTCCTTATAGATCAAAAGTATTTCTCCTATGTATAAAGGTATAACAAAAAGCTGTTTCAAAGAAGCACACGGCCGATGCAGCCCGTTTCACCTGCACGCCTTATACTTTTTGAAACAGCCTCCGTTCAAGCAACCTCGTTTCTGGTTGATCCTTTGTTTTCACATGTCCTAATGAACCACGGCACCTTGTCCCTGCTCCATAATAACAGCTTCGATAATTTCCTGTACATCTGTCTCATTAACATCACGCAGTCCATCCTGAAGCACGATGGGAATTTCCTTTTCCTCCTGTTTCAAAAGCTCCAAGGCTTCCGGATACAAAAATTCCAGTAATACATCAAGCTGAATCTGTTCCATAAGAGCTCCTCCTTCTTAAGAAGTATGCTTTCTTCGGAATTCAGCCCCTGCTCCGTCTCTGGTTACGGTGAAGCACTTGCACGGTGCACAGGCAGGTCATAAGAATGCTGTGTTTCTTATTACTTTCTATCATATAGAACGTGGGAAGCAAAGACAAGCCTTTTGCTGTAACGTGTCTTTCTCAACCGCTGATCTGCTGTTCCACTTCATGTCCGCTCAGCAGTACCCTGCGGGGTTTACTGCCGTTTGCTTCAGAAATAATGCCCTGATTTTCCATCATATCAATCAGTCGGGCTGCGCGGTTGTAGCCAATGGAAAAATGCCTCTGCAAAAGAGAGGATGACGCTCCGCCCTGTTCACATACAAAACGGCATGCCTCTGGAAACAGTTCATCACTGTTTTCTTCCTGTTCCGCTTTCTTCAAAAGGTCTTCGCGCTGAAACATATAGGCCGGCTCTTTCTGTTTTTTCGCGTAATCTGTTACGGCATCAATTTCTTCATCCGTCACAAACGTCCCCTGCACCCGCAGAGGTTTCGACGTTCCATTCTGATGAAAAAGCATGTCTCCTTTGCCTATCAACCGTTCTGCACCTCCGGAATCCAGGATCGTACGGGAGTCTGCCTGGGAGGAAACAGCAAAGGCGGTCCGGCTTGGAATATTGGCTTTGATTAATCCCGTTATCACATCAACGGAAGGACGCTGTGTAGCCACCAGCAGATGGATGCCGCATGCACGGGCTTTCTGGGCAATCCGGCAGATGGCATCTTCCACGTCCTGCGGAGAAACCATCATTAAATCGGCCAATTCATCGATTACGATGACCATATATGGCATTTTGTCCGCTTTGCTCTCCATCTTTTCGTTGTATTTCTTGATATCACGGACCCCTTCCGCCGCCAGTTTTTCATAACGTTCGTTCATTTCAGCAACTGCCCGCTTCAAACCGGCCGTCGCTTCTTTTGCGTCGTTGATCACCGGTGTCACAAGGTGGGGAATATCTTTGTAGGATGCAAGCTCCACCATTTTTGGATCAATCAGCATCAGCTTCACTTCGTCGGGATCTGCTTTATACAAAAGGCTTAGAAGGATCGAATTAATGCATACACTTTTACCGGAGCCGGTTGCACCAGCGATTAGACCATGCGGCATGTCCTGAAGGTCAGTGACGATCGGGGCGCCGGAAATATCCATCCCCATGGCCACCGTTAACGGGGAGTTTTTCCGTATGAATACATCCCGGCGGAGAATTTCCCGCAGCAGTACAGGTTCACTTTCCGCATTCGGCACTTCTATCCCGATCGTTCCTTTTCCGGGGATCGGAGCCTCCATCCTCAAGTCTTTTGCCGCCATGGCAAGTTTCAAATCGTCGGTGAGATTCGTCACCTTATTGACCTTCACTCCGGCAGCAGGCTGGACTTCATAACGTGTTACGGAAGGCCCTTTTGTCATGTCGACGACTTCGGCATCCACGTTAAAATTCTGCAGCGTCTCCTCCAGACGGTTTTTCTGATGAGACAGGTCTTCTTCCTCTTCCCCGGTTTTTCTTTGAGGCTGCTTCAGCAGCTGGATAGAAGGAAAATGGTAACCGGAAGACTGCTGCGGCGAAGCTGGTTTTTTCGATGGTGCAGAAGCTTGTCGGTTTCCGGCATGCCGTAGTACATTAAACGGAACCTTCGGCCCTTTATCCGCCTCTTCTGTCCCGGTTTGTGCTGCTTCCTGCCGCTCCCGGTTTCGGCGCCTTCGTTCCTGCCGTGTCAGCGTTTTACGATCGGGGTCAGACCGAACGTCAGCGGACTGAGCGGCTTCCGAAACTCCTTCTTCAGTTCCAATTTCTTCCCCTTCATCTGTATCTGCTGCATCGTCTGCTTCTTCCCTGGTTTCAAAGGCAGAAGGTTCTTCAAGTGTTTCATCCTCTGATGATGCCGTTTCATCAGCCGTTTCGTTTTCCATTGGAAGAAACTCCCTGTCGGAATCATCATGTTTTTTTAAATAGCTGGAATGAAGAGGCACCCTTTCAAAACCAAAAATGGGAGAGGGAATATCCTCCGGCGAAAAATCATTTCCCTGGAAATAAGCGAGTTGTTCGTTCTGTTTTTCGGAAGTTTTAACCTCCTCCGGATTCTGGTTCACAGGAGCAGCGGTCGATTCCTGCTGTTTTTTTTCTTTTGGAGGTGCTGCAGAGGGTGTCTCATTCTGTTTTCGTTCCCGTACTGCTCTTTCCGACACACTTTTAGGATAAAAGTGCCTCATTTTTACATAGGACCCGGACTGTTTATGAAGCTGCGGGGGCCGGTCTGCCTCCCGGATCTCCATTCCTTTTCCTTCCTGCCCGGCAGGCTCTTCGTTTCCGAAAAAGAAACGCTGCATTTTTTCTTTTATTCTCTGAAAAGAACCAGCCATATTATCCTTCTCCTCTTTCCGGAATATCATTATAAATAGTATCCGCCGTTACCGGCTTCGGAACTGCATCAAAAAATCCCCGCCGGTTGAATAAGAATCGTCCAGCACCAGAATTCCTTTTTCTTCTGAAGCTTCAGGCAGCATCAATTCTTTGGCCGAACAAATCATTCCATTGGAGGAAACGCCCCGCAGCTTTGACTTTTTTATTTTCATTCCGGATGGCATAAACGCACCCGGTAATGCAACGACCACCTTTTGGTCTTTTTTTACGTTCGGCGCCCCGCAGACGATCTGCAGCGTTTCCCTGCCGGTATCCACCTGACAGACACTCAGCTTGTCTGCATCCGGATGTTTTTTCCGCTCCGTCACATAACCGACAATAAAAGAAGGTTCTTCAGGAAACGCTGCATCCTGCCCCAGTCCATTCTGTGCCAGGGCGTTCTGAATAAGCTCTTTCAGACTGTCGGTAAGGGCACACAACCCGATCTGGTTTACGTTTCCATAGGAAGAAGCATGGAAAATGTGAAACCCTGCCGTTTCCCCTGTCTCTTCGTGATACAGGCGGACCACATCCCCCTGCTTTTCTATTTCCCGTTTTGGTTTGTCTATTTCTTTCAGGGAAACGAGCAGCGTGTCCCCGATACCTTTATTATTGTAGAAAACATTCATGTGTTCTTCTCCTTTATCCGTAAAATTCCACTGTCATTGTAGCACAAACCCGGCCGGGACGCCTTTATTTTCCGGGTTTTTTCCTTGCGAGAATAAAGATTGGTTCCAGGGTACCTTCTTCGTATAAAAACGGAAGGGCTGTTACAGGTATCCGTCCGTTATTAAAAAAGCGGAACGCCATCTGTCCCAATACGTCATACCCTGCGTCATTCTGAATATCGGCAATAATCAGCACATCCTGGTGCGGCACGGCAACAGCTGTATCCCCCGTTATACGCTGGTCCATTTCTTCCATAAAGCTGTCATGGAGCAGACGGCTGGCATCATATCCATCATTTGAATTAATGAAATAAAATGTATTTCCTGCCACTTCATCCGTTTTGTAGTCATTCGAAAGCTGACGTACATTAAACAGCGCAATTTCTTTAATCTGTTCTGTCGTATAGCCTTCTTTTGATATCGTTTCTTCTTCGAGCATCGTGTACGCATCGCCTAAATCTAGGGCGTAATAAATTCTGGTCTCGGCTGTATGTTCTGAAAAAAGCAGGGTTCTGCCTTCTTTCGTCTCTGTTGGAAATGATGTGGAGCGCAGCACCGGATATATACTTTTTTCCCGTCCCTGAATAACGATATTGCGCTCCATGGCTTCAAAAGAGGCATTGATGAACACAGCCGCTTCTTCCAAGGCTTTTTCGTGATTCGTGTCGTTTTTAGCGAGCAGTTTGTTCAGATCAAGGTCGAGCCCTTTATTTAACCCGGTGTGCTCCACCCGCAGCGAACTTTTTTCTTCATCAAAAATAAAGGTCCGGTCTTCTTTTGCGAGCTGCTTTTCCAGCCGTTCGCGGAATTCCTGTATATCCATATCAATCTCTCCTCAAGCTTGATTTCATAGTTATTGGTATCTGCTATAGTTTAACACGAACAAAACTGAGACTTAAATCAAGAGGAATGAACCATTTTAGGTACAAAGACGCTGTTCCAGATTTGAATATTTAAGTTTCCCTAAAGAATTATATAAAAAAGGAATCGACCATGTCATGTTATAAACGACTAACGTTTCGTTTTTGTGCTCAAAAAAGCCGGCATAACACCGGCTTTTTATTTTACGTATTATCCCTGATCGATTTTCATGTCTCCGGCTGCAATCCACTGTTTTTTTCTCATCCACTCGGATACGGCAAGACTGACAAGGGCGGGGCCGGCGAAGTGGATCAGCAGTATGGCGAGAAGTACATCCACGTGAAAACCCATCACCGAAAACGTCATCATCTGTCCGACGAGGCCGCTGGTTCCCATTCCGGCACCGGATGGGTTGTTTTCCATCAAAAAAACCATCGTCGACAACGGCGCAAATACAGCGCCGGCTATCGTCGGCGGCAGAAGAATGATTGGTTTTCTTACAATATTGGGCACCTGCAGCATCGATGTACCGATTCCCAGTGCTGCCAGTCCGGATACCCCGTTTTCCCGGTAGCTGCTCACGGCAAATCCAACCATTTGGGCCGCGCACCCTACCGCAGCGGCACCGGCGGCAATCCCTTCAAGTTCAATCATGATCGCAATCGCCGCGCTCGAAATCGGAGCGGTTAATGCCAGCCCCATCAACACCGCCACGATAATTCCCATTACAAATGGCTGACGTTCTGTCGCCCACATCACGGCTTCACCAAAACCAACCATTCCTGCATCAATAACCGGACCCAGGAAATAGGCTGTTGTGTAACCAGCGGCGATCGTAACAAAAGGCGTCACGATGATATCCAGCCTCGTTTCTTTTGATACCAGTTTCCCAATCTCCACGGATAAGAGTGCAGCCAGAAAAGCTCCGGCCGGGCCGCCGAGTTCCGCCCCTGATGCTCCGGTAATAACAGCGGAAAACATAACAAGCGGAGGTGCTTTCAGACCATATGCTACCGCTGCGCCTACCGCCGGTCCCATTAAGTCCATCGCAAGCTGTCCCATGTCCACGAAAAACGGAAGGGTCAGCTGTTCTCCAATCGTGCGGATGATTAGACCGATTATTAATGAAGAAAAGAGGCCCAGTGCCATAAAGCTTAAGGCTGTTATCCCATATGTCTTTACAGATATATTTACACCTTTGCGTAAAAAAAATTCCTTCATGTTTCTCCCCCACCCTGAAGAATTTGTGATATATTTCACTTTTATCTTACCTTGTTCTATTTACATTGACAAGAGGAGGGAACCCTTTCATGCTGTTCCTATACGTAATTTTACACAAGGGAGTGGGAAGTATGGAATTGAACGTATACCTGGCAGGACAGATTCACGATGACTGGAGACAGGAGTTGAGGGACATGGCAGGCAGACGGGAGCTGCCGCTGCAGTTTTTTGGTCCGATGGAAAATCACAGCCGTTCGGATAACATCGGGGAAGAAATCCTCGGCAGGCAGCATGATCCTGTCCAGAAAGATGATGCCGCGTCTGACTTCAACAACCTCCGCACCCAGATTCTTATGCAGAAAGCCGATGTCGTCATTGCGCTCTTCGGGGAAAAGTATAAACAGTGGAATACAGCCATGGATGCCGGAGCTGCTGCTGCAATGGGCAAACCACTGATTCTTATCCGCCCGGAGGAACTCCATCACCCTACTAAAGAACTGGCCAACAAGGCCAATGTTGTTGTAGAAACAAAAGAGCAGGCCCTGCAGGCTCTCTCCTATGTCTTCGAAACCGAATAGAGCCAAAGACCAGGGAAACGTGCTGCGCTTTTTTGAGGAAAAGGGGGATGAGGACACTGGAAGTTCACATTTTGCCCATAGTGTCCGCCAACGAGGTTCTCGAAGTCACTATGCCCCTTTTCACAAATAATTAGTGGTTCCCGGCGTTCATCCGGAAACCACTATTGCCTTATTTCAACGCCGTTGGTGTTCTCTTCATTGCATGAGCCGCGTTTTTATTTTTCCTCCGAATAAAAACGCCACTGTCCATACAAGAGACGTACGGTGTGTGTAAACATCTCCGAGCGGGATATCGCCCCCGCTGTAAATATCCCGACTGCTCCTTCATTCCGGCTGACGTCATGCCTGTTCGTGTACCTGTTCATGACCGTTTTCAATTCGCTGCCGGTACGGAGTCCTTCTGCAATCTCGTCCGGAAGTTTAAGCTTGGCACCGGCGGCGGTAATCAGGCTTTTTCTGTCAGCCATAGCTCCCCAGTTGCACAGATAAAGCCCATCTGCCATCTCCATCACGCCGCCTTCCAAACCAATGCCGATATCGGCACCCCGGGTGAGAACAGCTTCCGCGCGGTGCTCTGCTCCTGTTTTCGTTTCTTCTTCCGAAAACGGCTGGAGTGACACCCCGCTTTCTACCTCATATCCTTCTATTTCATACCCAAGACCGGCAAAAACCGCCGATACAGCCTGTTTTTTTGCTTCATTGGTTGATCCGACGGCGCATATCGATGTCATCGAAGATCATACCCCTTTTTGGATGGTTTCCAGAGCGTTCTGATCCGTGGTTTCCACCAGTTTCACGAGCAGTTCTTTCGCCGCCGCATAATCATCCACATGCAGAATCGAAGCGGCTGTATGGATGTATCGGGAGCAGACACCGATGACGGCGGAAGGAACGCCTTCATTCGATGTATGTACTCTTCCTGCGTCCGTTCCGCCCTGGGAAACAAAATACTGATAAGGAATATCGTTGGATTCAGCTGTGTCCAGCACGAATTCACGCATGCCGCGGTGGGTGATCATTGTCTGGTCAAAAATTCGCAGCAACGCTCCTTTGCCGAGATGGCCGAATGCATCACTGCCCCCTGCAGCATCATTGGCAGGACTGGCATCCATGGCGTAAAACACGTCCGGCTGAATCATGCGGGAAGCTGTCGCAGCGCCGCGGAGGCCGACCTCTTCCTGCACCGTCGCACCGGAATAGACCACATTGGGATGATCGATATGCTGCAGCTCTTTCAATAATTCGATCGACAAGCCGGCACCGTACCGGTTATCCCATGCTTTCGCCATTATTTTTTTATCGTTGGCCATCGGTGTGAACGGGCATACCGGCAGGATCGACTGGCCGGGTTTTACTCCGATCTGTTCAGCATCTTCTTTGTCGTCTGCTCCGATATCAATATACATTTTTTTCAGCGGCATCGGCTGCTGCCGCTGCGACTCCTCCAGCAGATGAGGCGGCGTTGACCCGATCACTCCCGGGACCGGACCGTTGTCTGTTATAACCTGAACCCGTTGTGCCAGCAGAACCTGGCTCCACCAGCCGCCAAGCGTTTCAAACTGAATCATTCCTTTTTTGTTGATGTGGGTCACCATAAATCCGACTTCGTCCATGTGGCCGGCTGCCATGACTTTCGGACCCCCGGCATCTCCTGTTTTTTTCCCAAACACACTGCCGAGTTTATCCTGCACGATTTCCTCACTGACTGCCTGCAGTTCTTCTTTCATAAAGGCTCTTACCTGATTTTCAAAACCGGGAGCTCCCGGCAGTTCCGTTAATGTCTGAAACATCTGTCTCGTCTCGTCGTTCATGCCTGTCTCCTTTCCGAAAACGCTCTGCTTCATATTCTAGCGGAAGCAGACCGTTTTTTCCACCGATAGACATATTTACGTTTGGAATCAAGCTTATTTTAGGCTATACTTGTACTAAATGAGACAGGAAAGGCAGGGATAGGATGAAAACAAGAGATATTCTTATTGGAGCAGGCGTTGGCTTGATTGCTGGATATGCATTGAAAGAATGTACCGGAAGCAGCCATATTTCTCCGGAAAAAGCGCTGAAGACCGTAAAGGAAAATATTCAGGATCATATACCTGTCAACGGGTCATGGATTCATATGACCGCTGAAGATTACAAAAAGGACGACCTGGAATATAAAGTGTACCGCGGTGGCATCTCCAGTACAAAAGAAGGCGAAACCAAACAGATGGATTTCATCGTAGACGCCAAAACCGGTACCATTCTGGAACTGACATCGTAATTAAAAGAGTCTGAGACAAAACCATCAAAAGATAACAAAATTCCGAACGATTCTGTCATGAATCGTTCGGAATTTTATTGTACTTCGCGCATCGCTTCGTCAAAATACTTCGCTTTCCGTGGGCACGGCTCGAAGAGAGGATGATCGGCTAAAACCGGCACGTCCTGTGCCAACGCCGACCTGACCCGCTTCCTGCGGGCCTTCGGCAGAAAAGCCCTGCCTGCGGGGTATCGAGACACGTGCTGTTCCCACAGGAGTCTTCGTATTTTGACTACGCTATATGGGTGCCTCTCAACCTGGAATCCGAAATGTTTGGTTTTTTACCACCGACATACTCTTTTGTCCCAGACTCTTTTTTCTTATCTGACCGGTCGTTTCAGGAATCCAACCAGCAGTGCGGTTACGATTGTTCCGATCAATATCGCGGCAAGATAGAGCAGGGGATTGGTTCCCTGAATGGTCGGGACAACAAAGACACCTCCGTGCGGAGCCGGCAGTCCGGCGCCGAACAGCATCGCAAAGGCTCCGGCTGTGGCAGAACCAGCGATGATGGACGGAATGACACGTCCCGGATCGGCTGCCGCAAACGGAATCGCTCCTTCTGTAATAAAGAATGCTCCCATAAAATAGCTGGACAAGCCGGCGTCCCGCTCTTCTTTCGTAAACTTATTCCGGAACACGCTGGTCGCAAGGGCGATACCAAGCGGCGGTACCATGCCGCCTGCCATGATGGCAGCATGAGGTGCGAAGTTTCCGGCATCAATCATCGCAATGCCAAACGTGAACGCCGCCTTGTTGACAGGACCTCCCATATCAACAGCCATCATACCTCCGAGTATAAGACCGAGCAGCACAATATTGCCTGTTCCCATACCGTCCAGCAGATTTTGAAGTCCTGTATTCAGCCAGCTGACCGGAGGATTGATCACAAAAGCCATCAGCAGACCGACGATGAAAATGTTAAACACAGGGTAAAACAGAATCGTTTTAATGCCATCAAGGACTTTCGGCAGGCCAGCCAATGCTTTTTTCATTAGAATGGCTACGTAGCCGGCCAGAAAACCGGCAATTAATCCGCCAAGAAAGCCGGCGCCGCCGGTGGTTGCCATAAACCCGCCGATCATGCCGGGCGCAAAACCGGGACGGTCTGCAATGCTCATCGCGATAAATCCGGCCAGGACGGCGACCATTAACTGAAAGGCATGCTCTCCGCCGATGGAATTCAACGCTGCAGCAAATTGATTGTACGTTTCATGTTCCGGATCCGCCGAATTAATGCCGAAAAAGAATGATACTGCCATCAATACCCCGCCGCCGACGACGAACGGAAGCATATTCGACACACCATTCATGAGATGTTTGTAAAAGCCGGTGCGGCCTTTACTGTCACTCGAACTGTCCTGCTCTTCTCCTTCTCCTGCATGATACACCGGTGCCTGGTTATTCATGACCTGATCAATCAACTCTTCCGGCCGCTTCATGCCGTCACCGACTCCCTTGATGAGTACCGGCCGACCGTCAAAACGTTCCATTTCCACTTTCGTATCAGAAGCAATGATAATACCGTCAGCGTTGGCAATTTCTTCTGATGTCAATGGATTACCGATACCATCTGATCCATTCGTCTCCACTTTGATGGAGAGACCTTTCTCTTTCGCTTTTTCCTTCAGGGCATCTGCGGCCATAAACGTATGGGCGATACCTGTCGGGCAGCCTGTCACAGCAAGAATCTGCGGTGTTGAGGCATCTCTTGTGTTTCTGCCTGCCGATGAAGATTGTTCCTCTTCCTGTGCTCCCAGTTTCTCTTCTTCTTTTTGATCAATAAGTGCAAGAATCTCGTCTTCCGAGGAAGCGTTTAATAGATCCGCCCGGAAATTTTCATCCATCAACAGGGTGGACAGTCTCGACAACGTCTGCAGATGATCCTGATTGGCTCCTTCACTTGCTGCAATCATGAAAAACAGATGAGCCGGCTGTCCATCCAGCGACTCGTAATCTGTGCCTTCCTGCGAACGTCCGAATGCGATCGCCGGGGTCTTCACCGCGTCCGTCTTGGCATGGGGAATCGCAATCCCTTCCCCGATACCGGTGGAACTCTCCCGTTCCCTGGAATGAATGGCTTCTCTGAATTCAGCCGGATCGGACAAACGCCCGGCTTTATCCAGTTGATTTACCAGTTCGTCGATGACACCATTTTTAGTATCTGCCTGCAGATCGAGAATCATCGTCTCTTTCTGCAGCAGTTCAGTAATTTTCATTGTGTTTCACCCCTTTTTTGAATTCACGCGGCTCTCTTCGTCCAGCGGCTCCACTTTTATCTCTCTTTGGAGCTCTTCCACTTCATCTTTGGTACAGAATGTTTCAGAAAACGCCGTAGCGCTTCCGGCAGCCGAGGCAAATGCGAGAATATCCTCAGGGCTGTCGAACGTTTTCCTTCCCGCAATAAAGCCGGCTACCAGTGAATCTCCTGCCCCGACAGAGTTGACCGCTTTGCGTTTCGGAGGGACGGCCCGGCAGGCACCTTCCGGATGAAGATAAACCGCTCCTTCACCGGCCATGGAAACAATAACATGTTCGATGCCGTACGCTTCCATTAATTTTCTGCCGTAATACGCGGCATCGTCTGCCTGCTCAATCGAGACATCATAAAGTTCTCCAAGTTCGTTGTGATTCGGCTTTATAAAATACGGCCCGGCTTTCAATGCTTCTTTTAACGGCTCCCCGCTTGTGTCGAGATACACCCGGACCTTCTGCCGTTTCAAGGTGTGCAAAAGTTCCCGATAATACGAGGACCCGAGCATGGCGGGAAGACTGCCGGCGAGAACAACCTCATCTCCTTCTTCGAGCTGTTCAAGTCCGGATTCGAGAGCTTTGGTGTGCTGATCCGTGACGGCAGGTGATGTGCCGTTCACTTCTGTTTCCTCATCCCCCCTTATTTTGACGTTAATCCGTGTATCCCCGTCGACAGCGGTGAAATCAGTATGAATGCCTTCCCTTTTCAACACATCTTTAATATAACTGCCGGTAAAGCCTCCGATGAAACCGAGCGCGGTATTCGGCATTCCGAGGCGGTACAGTACCCGGGATACGTTAATTCCTTTGCCGCCTGGATATTTGATATCCTCCCGCGACCGGTTGACTGTTCCTTCCCGGAATCCGGGAACGTCTACGACATAATCCAGAGCTGGATTAAGGGTTACCGTATAAATCATGTTTTCACGACCTTTACTTCTGTTCGTTGCTGCAGCTTCTCAAGCTGTTCGTTATCGATCCCCGCCGAGGTAATAATAGATGCGCGTTCCACCTCTGCGACACTGGCAAAAGAAATTTCGCCCAATTTGGAGTGGTCGACGAGCACCCATGATCTCGAGGATAAAGAGAGTGCCGTTTTCTTTACATAAGCTTCCTCCGGATCCGGAGTGGTATAACCATTTTCTGCATCCACCGCATTCATTCCAAGAAAACAGGCATCGAAACGGAATTCGCGCAGGGACATGGCTGCTTTTTCACCGGTCAGAGCGGAAGTACCGGGTTTTGCCTTGCCGCCGGTCACATACGTCTGAACACCCTGCTCCAGGAGAAGCGGCACATGGGGGATGCCGTTGGTCACCACGACTACCTTTTTGCCTGCTAAATGAGGAATGACCTCCACGGTGGTCGTTCCGGCATCGAGGAACAAACAGTCATGGTCTTTAATCATGGAAGCTACTTCTGCGGCAAGCCTTCTTTTTTCTTCCTGATTAACACTTTGCTTTTCGGCAACCGTGGGTTCTTCCAGTTTTCGTTTTAACAGGGATGCCCCTCCGTGTAAGCGCTTTACATACTTTTCAGATTCCAGCTCGGTCAAATCCCGTCTGATTGTTGATTCAGATGCCCCCACAGCCGAAACCAATTCCTGTACAGACGCTGTCTCCCGGGACTGCAGCACTTTTAATATCTCTTCTCTGCGTTCTGTATGAAGCATATCTAATCTCTGCCTCCTATCAGCATAAAAAGGAAACGCTTACCTCTTTCTATCTGCTTCCAGTATATACTCGTTTTCAATCAAAATCAATCAATAACAATCAATTTTCCGTAAAAAGTGATTGTTTTCATTCAATTATTTGAAACAACAAAAAGAGTCTGGGACAAAAGGATAGAAGCCAACTGAAAACCCGAATAAACGACTAGCTCGCTGCAGCCGGCTTCCGCTGGTTAGAAAAGCAGGCTGCCCCCGTGGAAAGTGAAGTGTTTTGACGAAGCGTTGTAGGATGCAAAACAAAAATTCCGAATGATTCACTTAAGAATCGTTCGGAATTTTTCATTCATTTTATAATTTTGTCCCATTCTCTAAAAACCTATGACCTCCGCAGTACCTGCTGGTGTATATTTTTATCTTCATCAAACTGCAGCGCCCTGTATTTATAGTCATGGTAAAAGGTGTACCAGGCCTGGTTTCTGTAACCGATATCCATATATTTTTCTTTCACGGCAATGGAGTCGATGGGATAATCATCATAGGCGGTTACCCACAGCACGTGTTGGTGAGCATGCGTCGGCATATTGTCCGCCATATGAATCAGCATTTTTCCATCCTGTTCGATGGTAATGATGCTCATGCCGCGGCTGTGGCCGCCTGTTTTCTGCATCGTAATTCCCGGTGCGGGGCTGTATGATGTTTCATACGTTTCCACGCGGTGGCGCACCGGCTTCCAGTTTTGTTCCCAGTATGTGTTCGCTGACCGGATATTAGGATGTTTCGTTTCTTCCCATTCCTCGGCCGAAGTGCGGATCACCGCGTTCTCAAAGGCCGGAACATCTTTGCCGTCCTGATGCTTCACCAGACCGGCAGCATGATCATAATGCATGTGTGTCATCAGTACATCCTCAATATCAGCCGTTGTTAATCCGAGATCATGCAGATCCTCTACAGCATAGGATTCTTCCGTAATACCAAAATTCCGTATCTGTTTTTCAGTAAAACGGCCGCTGCCGATCCCGGCTTCAATCAGCATTGTTCTGCCGTTTCCCTGTACCAGTATTGGATCGCTCCGCATCTCCACCTGGTTTTTTTCGTTTGCGGGATATTTACCCGACCAGAGTGGTTTCGGCACCACTCCGAAAACGGCACCGCCATCGAGATGAGTAACGCCTCCTCTGAGCCAGGTCAGGGTATAATCCCCGAACGTCAGCTGATCCACAGAACCCCTCCTATTCGTCGATTTCCTTCGCGTGTTCCGGGTAAAAAGCTTCCAGTCTGTAAATCGGCTGTCCTTTCTGGTAGAACTTCCTCTCGTACTCTGTCATGATATTATGTTCCATTCCGCTGTTATGAAGATCAAGAGATATATTCTTCAGGACCATACCATACCTCGACATGCTCTCCAGGCTGTATTCAAACAGTTTTTGATTATCGGTTTTCATATGGATATCGTGCCCGTTTTGCAGTACTTTTTCATACAGGGATAAAAAGGTTTTATAGGTCAGCCTTCTTTTTTCATGGCGGGTTTTAGGCCACGGATCGGTAAAATTGATAAACAGGCGCTCTATTTCATTTTCCCTGAAAAAATCCAGCAGATCGATGACATCCCCGTGTATAAAACGGACATTGTCCCGTCGTTCATGCAGGAGACGCTGCAGACCTGTAACAAGCACACTTTCGTATTTTTCCATTCCGATAAAATTGATATCCGGGTAGGCCCGGCTCATTTCATCAATAAATTTTCCTTTGCCTGTACCAAGTTCCACGTATATCGGCCGGCTGTTGCCAAATAGGTCTTTCCATCCGCCCGGCACCTGGGACGGGTCTGAAATGACAAATTCCGGATGGTTCCTGATCCAGTCTTTTGCCCACGGTTTATGACGCAGTCTCAATGCTATTCCTCCTGTTTCATGCAGCGGAAGGTTTTTCGATACTGGAAAAGTCCGGCATCACAAAGCCGGACTTTCCTTGACTGTCCTTTTTAAACAGTACCGTATACTAACTGACGGAGATAATCTGTCCACGAAGATGCCTGCTCATAAGAACCTTTATTCCGATAGTAAAAGGCATGATCCAGAGCATTTGCTGTTACATACCAGTGCATCCGCCGTTTCAGGTTCCGGGTGAGCGGCAGTCCGTAATGATGAAGCCACTGTTCCCATTCCTCCACCGGTATATATTCATATAACAGCAGTCCCAGATCAAAAGCAGGATCAGCAACCGTCGCCCCGTCCCAGTCAATTAAATATAATTCGTGGTCGGAATTGATCATCCAGTTATTATGGTTCATATCACAGTGACAAACAACGAGCGGAGAAGCTGTCACTTCCTGATAATCGGCAAGCAGATAATGAAGGGCTTCCTGAAATAATGGAGGATGAGATTCATCATGCTGCATCTGCGTTTTTAGATTTTCAACGATGATCGACGGCGTCAGCGGTTCGTTTCCAATGCGTTTAAACATATCAAGCAGTTCGCTGGATGCATGAATTTTACTCAATAATTCAGCCACATCCGCACGATTCATATCAGAGGCACGCAGTTCCCTTCCGTGCACCCACCGCTGCGCGGTAATGACATCACCGTTTTCGAGCCGTTTTGTCCATAATAACTTGGGAACAATTCCTTCGGCAGAAAGTACTGCTAAAAACGGGGACGAGTTGCGTTTCAAAAACAACTTCTGTTCTCCAGCCCAGGCTATATACGCTTCTCCGGTCGTTCCGCCTGCGGGTTCAACGGTCCATTCATTTCCCAATAGAAGATCCATACCTTCACCCTCGTTTTCACAGTTTCCTCTTTCAACCATCAAGGTCCGGCAGAAGTCCGTCTGTTTCTCTAAAATAAATTCTATAATATCAAAAATCTGTATGAAACCGCATCATACCGGTAAGTCCCAGATTTTCAAGCATGATCGATGTCGTAAAAGAGCGAATCGTTTTTTATAGTATCAAAGATTTTTATGAATCGTCAATGACAACCTCTGTTCGCTCCGGGGACGGGAAGAGGCGGCTGATGCAGGCATGTGCCGTCCCGGGGTTCTTCTTCTTTTTTTTACCTTGCAGGAGTGATATAGTAAATGACGTATGAATGATATGAAATTGGAGGATTATTGTCATGCACGACACCCATTTATCCAACCGGGCCCGGCTGCTTATCTCCTGTCCGGACCAGCCCGGCATCGTGGCTGCTGTATCGCAGTATCTGCAGGAGCAGCATGCCAATATTGTACAGTCCGATCAATACAGCACAGATCCGGAGGGCGGAACATTTTTCATGCGTATTGAATTTACGCTTCCCTCTTTTGAAGAAGGATTCCACCGTATTCTTCAGGACTTTGCTCCGATCGCCGACTCTTTCCAGATGAGCTGGAGACTGGAGCAGGAACGAAAAAGAAAAAAAATGGCCGTTTTTGTATCCAAAGAAGACCACTGCCTTCTGGAACTGTTGTGGCGCTGGCGTTCCGGTGAACTGGAAGTGGACATCCCTGTCGTCATCAGCAATCACGATCAGCTCCGTGATATTGTCGAAAGTTACGGCATCCCTTTCCGGCACATTCCGGTAACCAAAGATACAAAAGCAGAAGCCGAACAGAAACAGAAAGAGATACTGGAATCCTATAACATTGATTTTATCGTGCTTGCCCGTTACATGCAGATTCTATCTCCTTCTTTTGTGGAAACCTTCCGGCACAAAGTCATCAATATCCATCACTCTTTCCTGCCGGCTTTTATCGGGGCCAATCCGTATCAAAAAGCTTTTGACCGCGGGGTGAAGTTGATCGGAGCCACTGCCCATTATATCACCGATGATCTCGATGAAGGTCCGATTATTGATCAGGAAGTGCTGCGGGTTAATCACCGCTATTCTGCAGAAGAATTGAAAATCGCCGGCCGGAATGTAGAAAAAATTGCCCTGGCCCGCGCCGTGGACTGGCATATCCAGGACAAAATTCTCGTTTTTGAAAACAAAACCATCATTTTTAACTGATCAATCTTCCCCTTCCCTATCTTCCATCTCCTCCCTCCGCCTGAAGGAAGTCGTCAGCGTATGCTGCAGTAAGGTTTCTGCCGCATACAGCTGATTTTTCTTGATGGGCGAGGGATTTCGTTTAATTTTATCAAACCAGGCATCGTGATTTCTTTTGTCCGCCATCTCCACTTTCATTCCCGCCACCCGGTGGTCGATAACTGAAGAAGGAGACCATACAGCCCGATGCAGCTCCATCTCCGGGGACTCCTCCTTGAAAATAGACTGGATGACGCTCGTCATCCGGTTCAGGGAGATGACCGGATTAATGATCCGCTTCCTGCTTTTGTGCACATACTCATTCCAGTAGCGGCCCGACGATGTTTCAAAAACACTGTTTTTCTCTCCGGGAAGATAAGCGAGACAGATGATCGCAGTCGGGCTGACAAGAATGATATCCATATCAAGCGGTGCGCGGCCGACAGAAAAGACCGGATAATACAGGACGAGATAATTATCAGGCAGGTTGCGCAGCAGGAATCTTAGAATCTGATCGTATTTATACATGGGATCCATACGTGATTCTTCCAGCAGCGAAGCACTTGCCCAACGCAGCTGAGCCATGAACAGGTCCTCATAAAACAGATCTTTCAGTTCATCGAGAGACTTTCCTTCATAAAACAGCGTCCGTTCATCCGCATCATGGTTCTGGTTTCGTTTTTTTCCCCGCTCCTGGAACTGTTTCAGCCGGCTGAGGGCACCGTGGAGCATTCCGTTTTCGGCTTCTTCCAGCCAATCCTCCAATGATTCTTCCTGCGTGGACTCGAAAGGCCGGTCGTTATTCACCTTTCTCCAGTCCCGTTTCATCGCTTCCCAGCGTTCTTTTTTCAGCCGGGAAAAACGGCTCAGATACCGCTGCATATCATGCATGTATCTTGACGTATAATCTTCCAGTTTTATTAAGTGAGCCACATTGCTGCCTCCTCATGAAAAGAAAATCGCTGTCAGTAACGGGGTGATAAATGACAGAAGCAGAGCACTCAGGGTCATGGCAACCGATCCTGCCGTCCCTTCAAGTTCACTATTTTCAAGAGCTTTTGCTGTACCGATCGCATGTGAAGCGCTTCCCAGTGCGATTCCTTTCGCTAATGTCCTGGTAATTCCAACCGATGAAAATAAATAAGATGCTGTTACCACCCCGCCGATTCCTGCAACCATCACAAAGACAGCTGCAACAGCTGGAATGCCGCCGGCCGTGTCGGCAATATCCATTGCAACGGGGGTGGTAACCGACTTTGGCAGGACCGTGGCAATCAGTTCATCGTTTATGCCCAGCCATTTCGAGGGGAAATATCCCGACACGACGCCGGATACTGCTCCAACCGATACACCTGCAGTAAGCGGGAGTGCATACTTTTTCAGGATTTCCCGCTGCTTGTACAACGGCAGGGCCAGCGCCACAACAGCAGGGCCCAGCAGCCTCTCAATCCATTGTCCTCCTGTCATGTAGGTCGAATAAGAGATATCTGTTATTAATAAAACCAAAACAATCGTTATCGTTCCAGTAACAATAGGAAGGGTGAAAGGGTAGGGAAAACGCCGGTAAAACCGGCGGACAGCCATATATACCATGATTGTTCCCGCTGCAGCGGCAAATGCCGTAAGCCATTCAGTCATCGAGCCCCCTCCTTTTCAACAGAAGCTGAACCGTCCATCCGGATGTTACCAGAACAAGCAGGGTACTGACGTAAGCAGTAACAATAAGCCATATCCCATCACCGGCAAACAGGCCCGCATAGGCAATGATCCCAGCCGTAACCGGAAGAAAAAGGAGCGGCATATGGGACAGAAGCAGCGACGCCCCTTTCTCCACCCAGGATGGGTTCACCACCTTCAGGGAAAAACAGAGAAGCAGCAGCAGCATCCCTATGATACTGCCGGGGATCATAATCTGGAACATTTCCTGAATCCAGACACCTGTATAATAAAAGATAAATAGAATAGCGATGTGAAACATCATTCGAATGGTTTCCATTATTATCCTCTACCTACCAACATTTCATTGACGTCTTATTTTCCTTTATCGACAGAAAGCGGAAAGGTATCCACTCTTTCATACTTGGGTTCCTGATGAAGGTGTGTTCGAAACAGCACAGCTTCCTTCACCTGCCAGGTCATTGTTTCCAGTTCCGGAACCAATTCCGCACAGTCGGAAAAAGACGCGCTCCCCGTCCATTTCCTTGCGATTGTAATATGAGGCCGGTACGCCCTTTTTTCTTCTGAAAACCCGAGGGACGTGCAGCTTTTTGATACATCCTGCTGCAAAAAGACCAGTTCTTCCGGACAGTCCGTGTCCGCCCATAACACTTTTGGAGCATCATAGGATCCGAAATATCCGATCCCCCCTGTTTTCATGGTAAAAACCGGACTCCTCCGGCAGCTTCTTTTCACTTTCCCGGCCGTCTTCTGAACGGTCCGTTCTTCTGCTGCCCCCAGAAAAAACAGGGTGATGTGATAATCTTCAGGGTGCACCCAATTTTTAAATGAAAATTCCCCGGATACCGTTGTTCTCCACGCAGCGATTCTTTCTTTTATCTGTTCCGGCAGCGCCAGCGCAATAAAATAGTGTGCTTCCATACCGAACCTCCTTCCGCTTGCAATCGTGCTCCTCTCATTATATCGAAAGAAACAGATATTGGCTAAAAACAGATTCATCCCTGCCTCTTTGTGTAAATAGAAGATAAAGGAAAGGATATGTTACGATAAGGTCTACAATCGATTAGAGGAAAAGGAAGTGACCGCCATGTACACTGTATCAAATATCTCCGACTTAGTAGGAGACACCCCTTTGGTTAAACTGAACCGCCTCCCTGCCGAAGAGGGAGCTGACATATATCTGAAGCTTGAATTCCAGAATCCGAGCGGCAGCGTAAAAGACCGTGCCTCCAGAAATATGATCGTACAGGCAGAAAGCAAAGGACTTCTGGATCCGGATTCTGTCATCATTGAGCCTACCTCCGGCAACACCGGAATCGGTTTGGCCATGAACGCCTCCGCTAAAGGCTATCGCTGTATTCTGGTGATGCCGGACACCATGTCCACAGAACGTATTAATTTACTGAAAGCTTACGGAGCGGAGGTGGAGCTCACGCCCGGCAGGAAAAAGATGCCTGGAGCCATAGAACGTGCGCATGAGCTCGTAGAGGAGATACCATCCAGCTTTATGCCGATGCAGTTTGAAAATGAAGACAACCCGGACGCGCACCGTACAGGTACCGCGGAAGAAATTAAAGAAGCATTGGACGAGCTGGGAAAACCTCTCGGCGCGTTTGTCGCCGCATCCGGCACAGGAGGGACGATTACCGGAACAGGGGAATCACTCCGCTCTTCCTACCCGGATGCAGCCATTCATGTCGTGGAACCAAAAGGATCACCGGTTTTATCGGGCGGAGAACCAGGTCCGCATAAACTGGTCGGCACCAGCCCCGGCTTTATACCGCCTGTCCTCAACCAGGATATATACAGCCATATTTATAAAATTCCCGACGAAGATGCGTATAAAACAGCCCGCGACCTTGCCTGTAAAGAAGGCATTCTCGTCGGACCCTCCTCCGGCGCGGCTTGTTTCGCCGGAATGGAAACGGCCCGGCAGATGAATCCCGGCGAAATCGTTGTCGTCATCGCCTGTGACACTGGAGAACGCTATCTTTCCACCGACCTTTTTGCAAGCAGCGAAGATTAAAAGAAAGAGGAGGAAGCATCTGTACTTGGTGCTTCCTGTTTCTTTGTAAACACTCTTCCGAAAAAATATGACTTTTCTATATTTTTTATTAAGTATTGCAAAAATCATTTTGATGTGCTTTGCGTGCACAGAAGAATTATTGTATAATGCAACTACAACATTGGGGGCCATTGATAGGATGGATCCATTCATGTACCATTGATCGTTTTGGACCTTGTTACACTACTGCATCAAACAACAACCCCTGCATCGTTTTCCTGTCAATGCGGAAACAGTACAGCATGATGAACGCCCCGGGAGAACATCTCCCCATTCATTAAAGCTAAGGAGTGGTTTTTTGAGGCCATCAACCGACCGCATGATCACCCGGGTAAAATCGATTTATCTTTATATCAAAGAGAAAGGAACGGTGACAACGAGGGAACTGGTTGACGAATTCGGAATCACCCAGCGGACGATTCAGCGGGACCTGAATGTGCTGGAATACAATCAATTGGTGCACAGCCCTTCCAGAGGGAAATGGACATTGACAAAGAAGAAAGTGAAAGTATCCTGATATTTAATAATGAAAGACGTATAAAGACGGAACCGCCGGACTGCTTCATCAGCGCGGCGGTTCCGTCTTGTCACGATGATAGGCTTCTTCCAGCAGCTGCTGGACTTCTTCTTCTTCCATCTCACGGTATTCTCCGGCTTCCAGCTCTTCATCAAGCTCCAGCGAACCGATCTGGACACGTTTTAAATAAAGAACCTTTTTCCCTACTGCTTCAAACATCCGTTTCACCTGATGATATTTTCCTTCCCTGATGGTCACTCTTACACGGTCCGGATCTTGCGGCATCAGCTCAAGTTCAGCCGGCTTCGCTTCATAACCATCATCAAGGGTAATGCCTTCCGTGAACGCGTCTGCATCTTCCTGTGACGCCGGCCGGTCCAGCAGCACCTCATAGATTTTCGGCACTCCTTTCTTCGGCGACGTCAGGGCATGGGCGAACTTTCCGTCATTGGTGAGAAGAAGCATCCCTTCTGTATCCTTATCCAAACGGCCCACTGGAAATGGATGACGCACCACGTCTTCCCATTCCAGTACATCCAGCACGGTTTCATGCATGTCATCTTCCGTGGCACAGATGATGCCCGCCGGTTTATGCATCATTAAGTAAATAAATCTGCGGTATACAAGCGTCTCTCCTTTCACTTCAATGTTCTGGGTCTCCGGATCGAGGTGGACGGCCCCGTTTGTAATTTTCTTCCCGTCCGCTGTAACAGCTCCCTGTTTAAGGAGCTTTTTGACGTCTTTTCTCGTACCGAAACCGGTATCGGCCAGTAATTTATCCGCTCTCATCCATGTTCTCTCCTTTTTTCTGCTGCAGCTCCCGCCATATCTGTTTGGCAAAACTTCCGTGCGCTCCTTTTAGATGAGCATCGGTTACGCCTGCTGGAATGCCGGCAAACACGGCTTTCTGTACCTCCGGTGAAACATTCTGCTGTTCCAGACGCTCCTCGAGAGCGTCGATCATGTTCATCGTTTCCTCCACCGCTGTTTTATTCGCTCGTTCCACCATTTCCTCTGTTCCTTCAGCTACCTGAATAAAAGGACCGAGCCATTTCCGGACAAATTCACGTTCCTTTCTATATTCCTCCGGCATAACAAACAGAGCTCCATTCTTTTCTTTTTCAGCCTGTACAGCATGTCCGGGAAATTTAAGAGGAACAATCCGGAAGTCCGGCAGAGTATGCTGTACGGTTTCTGCATACAGCGATGTAGACATCAGATAAAAGATGCTGCGCGGAGCAAAATAGGTTCGATACTCCCGTAAAAAAGGGATGACAGCTTCCGGTGGGAGTGCCAGCAGAATGTGATGGTGTCCGGAAAAGGAGGAAGGAGGACAGAAACGGATCCGGGGATCGGAGGCTGATGCCTGTTCCACTTTCCAGGAAGTGCGGTTGAAAATGTGAAAATGTTTTTCCCCCTGATGGAGCGAAAGAATCATTTTCGTTAGTTTACCGTATCCTGCGATCAGCATCTCATTTCCCCCTTCGTCTTTCTGCATCATTATGCAGCAGATTGTTCATCTCTTTCCCTTTTGGCCCGTTTCCCTTCTCTTGAAATATTTGCGAGGATACCAATACCGGTCATGGAAACAAGCAGGGAGGACCCTCCATAACTTAAAAACGGAAAAGGAAGTCCGGTAATCGGCAGCAGTCCTGTTGCTGCTCCGGCGTTTACAACAGACTGGCTGCCAATCTGGAAGACGATACCGAAAGCCAGAAGCGTCCCGAACGTCTGCCGGCAGCGGATGCCTGCCTTTATCCCCCTCCAGACAATGGTCAACAGACAGATAATAACAAATCCAATGCCGAAGATGCCTAATTCCTCGGCAATGACCGCTAAAATAAAATCCGTATGGGGATCCGGCAGATAATGCATTTTCTGCACACTCTGTCCGAGACCCGTTCCTGTCAATCCTCCATGTGCCATGGATATATACGACTGTATAAGCTGATAGGCACCTCCACTTGCGCGTTCGGCCGTTTCAAAAGGATCCCGGAATGCAATCAGACGCTGCATACGGTATGACTCACTGATGGCAAAATAGGTGATCACGCTTCCGGACAAAAGAGCAAGAACTGTTATATGCCTCATTTTCGCTCCGGAGAGAAAAACGATGATCCCTGCTGTCATTAATATCGCAGCAGCCGTTCCAAGATCCGGCTGAAGCATGATGAGAGAGAACACAAATACAACCAGGACAAGCGGAGGGATCACTCCGCTGACGAATTTATTAATGTAGGACTGCTTCTGGGAGTAAACCTGGGCCAGGTAAATAATTACCGCCAGCTTCACAAATTCGGACGGCTGTATGGTAAACGAGCCAATCGAAATCCAGCTCGTCGCGCCGCGGATGTTTGTCCCGATCAAAAGAACGAGAATAAGAAGCAGAATCGTCCCGGCAATCAACAGCGGAGAAAGTCTTTTCAGAGCTTCGTAACGGAAATGCATAAAGAAAAACAGAAGTCCACTGCCGACAGTCAGCCAGATCAGCTGTCTGTCAAAAAAATGGGAAGGGTTGTCATACACATCAATAGCCAGCGGAAAACTGGCACTGTATATCATGATGACACCAAATACACTGAGCAGCATCGCTGCGCTTATTAACCACCAGTCATAATCTTTGTAACGTCTTGTTTTCATTGTACCTCCAGGGTAACTGCGCGTCCCTTCAGCATTATTATTACCCGATTTTCGGGTGTTGCTATATTATACCACCGGCTGCGGCCCTGAAAAAGAGGACCTGGTCCTTGTTTCAGGATTATCCCTCATGGAGCAGTTTTTCCCGGCCGTCTCAGGAAAGTAAAACGATTCCCGAGAACCATGCCTGCCAGCCCGGTTTTTATACTTAAAATAAAATACACTCCTGCTCCCGCGGCTACACTGAACATTTCTACCAGAAACGCATGCTGCCAGGACTGCAGCGGAAACATTGTCTCCGCCCCCTCCTTCACAATGGTGGCAGCCGCAGCCATCACAACAGTAAGAACAACGATCAGCATCGCACGCTTCGTTAATTTGCGGTAATTAAAACCTGTAAATCGAGCGATCCCCCGTATATTCATGCCAACAGCTGCAGCATAGCCGGCGAGCGTGCTGAAACTACCTCCCACAGGTCCCATATAATACAGAAACAGATAAGCCGTCATTCCTTTAATACAAAGCCCGATGAACAGAGAAGCAACGACATAGCTCTGTCTATTGATTCCCTGCAGAACGGCTGCCGTCACGGAAAAAATGGAAAAGAAGACGGCGGCGGGCGCGTAATATCGCAGGATGTATCCGCCAAGTTCCATATCATCTATACCGAAAAGGACGGCAAACGTCGGATAGGACAGAACCATCAACCCGGCTGCTGCCGGCACGGCAAGAAAAAGAATGACCTGATACGTCTGCGTAATCTGACGCTGGAGCATCTCTTTGTTGTCATTGGTATACGCATTCGTAATCGCCGGGATTAACGTCACAGACATCGCGGTAGCCAGAGCGACGGGAATTAAAATCAGCTTATGGGCGGATCCTGAAAACGCCCCGTATGCCCTTTCCGCCGCCCTCTGCGTAAATTCCTGTGAGGCTGTCAGGGCATTGTTGAATGTAAACAGGTCAATCATCTGAAAAAGAGGAATGGCAAGTCCGACAAACGATAACGGCAGCGCATATGAAAGCAGTTCTTTATACATGGTGCTTAAAGGAATATTGTAATCCGTGGTGCTTTTCTCCAGCTGCTCGTGCAGAAAACGGCGGCGTTTCCGCCAATACATGAGCAGCACAGCCAGTGAACCAACTCCTCCGACAAATGCGCCGAACGTGGCAATGCCGACAGCCGTTCCCCGGTCCCCGCCGAAGATATGCAGCACCGCAAACGCCATCGATAAAATAAAGGTGATGCGTACGATCTGTTCCACTACCTGCGAAACAGCGGTGGGTCCCATCGACTGAAATCCCTGAAAATAGCCGCGGATAATAGACATACCGGGAATGAGAAGAAGCGCCGCGCTCACCATTCGTATCGTGAACACAACATCACTCATGTCATTTCCGCCGATGGCATCCGGACTTGGGATAATCCAGCCCGCTATGAACGGAGCTGTGAAAAACATAAGGAGAAAAGCCAGAAAACCGGTCCCTGTCATAATCACAAGGCCGGACTGAAACAGGCGTCGGCCGGTCCGGTAATCCCCGAGCGCATTATATTTGGACACGAATTTGGACACTGCCATCGGCACGCCGAGTGTCGCCAGGCTTAACAGAATGGTATAAGGCTGGTATCCGTACTGGTAAAGCGCCATACCCTGCTGTCCGACGAGAGCAACAAAAGGGAACACAAACATCATCCCGAGGAACTTGGATGAAAACTGGGCTGCCGATAACAGCATCGTGCCCCGTAAAAATTTATTTGAATCGGCCATTACTTCCACTCCAATCAGCATCGCTGATATTGCATAACATCTGACATTTTACCACAAACCAGCCGTCTATACTTCTCGAGCGTCAGCGATTCCCTTCACGTACATAGTGCGCTGCCGAGGTCCGTCGAATTCACAGAAGTAAATACCCTGCCAGGTTCCCAGAACGATCCGTCCCTCGTCTATGATCAACGTCTGCTGCGTTCCGACTGTGGAAGCCTTTAAGTGGGAGGCCGAGTTCCCCTCCGCATGCCTGTATTTCGGATGATTCCACGGATACACTTCATCCAGTTTCATGAGCATATCGTGTTTCACATCCGGGTCTGCGTTTTCATTGACCGTAATCCCTGCCGTGGTATGCGGACAGTACACCACAAGGAGCCCGTTTTTTAATCCCTGCTTCTGTACCCATTGTTCCACCTCCCGCGTTACGTCCACCATTTCATCATGCTGTTTTGTATGTATCGTCATTTTTTCAAGCATGCATTCTCCTCCTTCTTTTGACAACGTCTTTCATTCTGGATAACCTAAGCTTATCATCTTTTTTGCAACTGATTAAATAAGGCGGGAATAACTATGAAATACAATACGATTATTATCGGAGGCGGTCCGGCCGGTTTAATGGCTGCGACGGCGGCTGCAGAACACGGAGCGAGTGTCCTGATTGTCGATAAAGGGAAAAAGCTCGGGCGCAAACTGGCCATCTCCGGCGGCGGACGCTGCAACGTAACCAACCGTATGGAGCAGAAAGAGCTGATCGAACACATCCCGGGAAACGGTCGGTTTATGTACAGTCCCTTTTCCATTTTTAACAACGAAGACATCATCGCCTTTTTTGAAAACCTCGGCATTCCTCTAAAAGAAGAAGACATGGGGCGGATGTTTCCCGTGAACGACAAAGCCATCACGGTCGTACAGACCCTGCTTCAGAAAATAGAGGATCTCGGTGTCAATACACGGCTTCAGACCAAAGTCGATTCCCTCACGTTTAACAGCAGCCGGGTGACCGGTATGAAACTCGATAATGGCGAAACACTCGAAGCCGATACGGTAATTGTCGCGACCGGAGGCCGATCCGTCCCGAACACCGGCAGCACCGGGGACGGCTACCCTTGGGCCGAAGCGGCCGGACATACCATTACAGAACTCTATCCGACGGAAGTTCCCATTACGTCGTCCGAGTCTTTTATTCAGCAGAAGACCCTGCAGGGGTTGTCGCTGTCGGGAGTTGCCTTAACCGTCTACAATCCGAAAGGGAAGAAAATAAAAACACACCGCGGAGACATGATTTTTACCCATTTCGGTATTTCCGGACCGATTGTCCTGCGCTGCAGCCAATACGTCGTAAAGGCATTAAAAAAACATCAGACGTCAACCCTTCCGATGGGGCTGTCCCTGTTTCCCGGCACCAATAACGAAACCATGTTTCAACAGCTCGCAGACGCCAAAAAGAAAGAAGGAGCTAAAGCTTCCAAAAATGCGTTGAAACACTTCGCACAGGAGCGCCTGTTATCCTTTTTTCTTGATCAGGCAGCCATCCCGGAATCTCAACCGCTTCAGGATATTCCAAACGACGCGCTCCGACGTCTTGCCGGCCTGCTGACTGACTTCCGGTTTGAAGTCAACGGTACGCTCTCCATAGAAGATGCTTTTGTGACCGGGGGCGGCATTTCGATTAAAGAAATCCACCCGAAGCGGATGGAATCCAAAATCACCGAGGGACTCTTTTTCTGCGGTGAAATTCTTGATATTCACGCCTATACCGGTGGATTCAACATCACGTGTGCCTTTTCAACCGGATATACGGCCGGAAGAGCAGCAGCAGAATCAGCAGATTCCTTTTCTGCCACGTGAAATCAGTCCGAACGTGTAAAAGCAGCTGTTCCCCGTCGAAGAGGAACAGCTGCTTTTTATCCGGCAACGACAATATTGACGAGTCTACCGGGGACGGCAATGACTTTGCGGATCGTTTTTCCTTCTATTTCTTCGCTGATTTTCTCGTTTTCTCTGGCAAGCTCTTCAAGCTTTTCCTGATCGGCGTCTTTCGGCACAACTGCTTTAGCGCGTACTTTACCGTTCACCTGAAGGACGATTTCCACTTCATCTTCCACGAGCATATTCTCGTCATAGGACGGCCACGGCTCATAGGCGATCGTACCTTCATGGCCGAGCAGTTCCCAGATTTCTTCCGCGATATGGGGAGACACCGGCGACAACAGCTTAATGAATCCTTCCATCAACGGTTTCGGCAGCGTCTCCTGCTTGTAGGCTTCATTGATAAACACCATCAGCTGGCTGATACCTGTATTAAACCGCAGGTGGCTGAACTCTTCCGTTACTTTATGAACGGTTTTATGGTAGGTCCTTTCAAACTCTTCGCTGCCGCCGTCCTTTGTGACAGCACTGCTGAGAGCCTGCTTTTCATCCGTGAAGATCCGCCATACCCGGTCCAGGAAGCGGCGGGCGCCGTCAAGACCGTTTTCCGACCAGGCGACTGACGCTTCCAGCGGCCCCATAAACATTTCATAGAGGCGGAGAGTATCAGCCCCATGTGTTTTAATGATATCGTCCGGGTTCACGACATTGCCTTTGGATTTACTCATTTTCTCGTTGTTTTCGCCAAGGATCATGCCCTGGTTATAGAGACGCTGAAACGGCTCCTTCGTCGGAACCACACCAATGTCATACAGCACTTTGTGCCAAAAGCGGGCATAAAGCAGGTGCAGCACAGCATGCTCTGCGCCGCCGACATAGATATCCACCGGAAGCCAGTGCTTCAGCTTTTCTTCATCGGCCAGCTTTTCCTCGTTATCCGGATCGATGAATCGCAGGTAATACCAGCAGCTTCCGGCCCACTGCGGCATCGTATTCGTTTCACGGCGCCCTTTCATGCCTGTAGCCGGATCGGTCACTTCCAGCCAGCCTTCAGCGTTGGCAAGCGGGGACTCTCCGTTGCCGGACGGCTTAAATTCGTCCAGTTCCGGCAGTTCCAGAGGCAGTTCATCTTCGGGCACCGGCGTGAGGGAACCATCTTCCCAATGAATCATCGGGATAGGCTCACCCCAGTAGCGCTGACGGCTGAAAAGCCAGTCGCGGAGGCGGTACGTCACTTCTTTCTTCCCTTTACCTTCCTGCTCCAGGCGTTCTGTCATGGCTGAAATCGCCTCATCGGTATGAAGGCCGTTCAGGAATTCGGAATTCACATGAGGACCGTCTCCTTCATATGCTTCTTCCTCTAAATTGCCTCCCTGTACGACTTCTACAATCGGGAGGTCGAATTTTTCAGCAAATTCGTAGTCCCTCTGGTCATGACCCGGCACCGCCATAATGGCTCCGCTTCCGTAGCTGACAAGGACGTAGTCGGCGATCCAGATCGGCAGTTTTTCCCCGTTCACCGGATTAACAGCATACGCTCCGGTAAACACACCGGTCTTCTCTTTCTGCAGCTCGGTCCGTTCCAGGTCGCTTTTCGTACCGACTTCCTGTTTATAGGCTTTTACAGCCTCTCTCTGTTCTTCTGTCGTAATCTCATCAATCAATTCATGTTCAGGGGCAAACACACAGTAGGTGGCTCCAAACAACGTGTCCGGCCGGGTTGTGAAGGCAGTGAATGTCTCCTCATGACCTTCTATATCAAAATAGACTTCCGCTCCTTCCGAGCGGCCGATCCAGTTCCGCTGCATATCCTTGACACTTTCCGGCCAGTCCAGCTCATCCAGATCTTCAAGCAGACGGTCGGCGTAATCTGTAATTTTCAGCATCCACTGTTTCATCGGACGGCGTTCAACCGGATGATCGCCGCGTTCACTGCGGCCGTCTATCACTTCTTCATTGGCCAGAACGGTCCCAAGAGCCGGGCACCAGTTGACAGCTACTTCATCAAGATAAGCGAGACCTTCTTTGTACAGCTGGATAAAAATCCACTGCGTCCACTTGTAGTAGTCCGGATCGGTGGTGTTAATTTCCCGGTCCCAGTCATAGGAAAACCCGAGCGCTTTAATCTGGCGTTTGAACGTTTCGATGTTTGCCTGCGTGAACTCGCCCGGATTCTTTCCTGTATCAAGAGCAAACTGCTCTGCCGGCAGTCCAAACGCGTCCCACCCCATCGGATGAAGAACGTTGTACCCCTGCATCCGCTTCATGCGGGAAATGATATCCGTCGCTGTATATCCTTCCGGATGGCCGACATGAAGCCCGGCCCCAGATGGATAAGGAAACATATCCAGCGCGTAAAATTTCGCGCCGGCCTCCGGATCATCCGGCGTTTTGAAAATAGTATTGTTTTCCCAGTACTGCTGCCATTTCTTTTCAATATCCTGGTGGGGAAAAGCCATCGTATATGTACCTCCTTTGTTTATCGTACCCGTTTTCATTTTTCCGGTGATATATCCATAAAAAAACCCCCGCCCCTACCTGCTTCCTATAGGGACGAGAGGTTGTTTCTTTCAGCTGCCATTCCCGCGGTACCACCCTGATTGGCATGCATAAGATGCACGCCCGCTGTTGATGTCCCTAACGCGGATATACGGCAGAAGATACTGTTTTTTCTCTTCTGCAACTTAAAGGGGAGTTCACAGTTCCCTTCGTACGGCTTTCACCATCCGCCGTCTCTCTGTGTCCAGGTGCACTGTTACTATTCCTTCTCACCGTTATTCCCATATTAACGAAGCTTCATCCGGATCTCGTTCAATACTTGATATTTTATGAATTCATGCCCCTTCTGTCAAGAATTCTCAAGACAGGGAGACGGAATCTTTCATCTATCACATATTAACCATCCTATCATATATCAGAGTTATCTTGAAGCCTGCGGGTGTCTGTTTGGACGAAACAGTGAAACGTGCTAAAATACAGTAGTATAGCGTGTAGAAGGAGAGATTCAATCATGGCGCTCGATGAACAGGAAACCCATCCTCTGAAATGGGGAGAAAAAAGGTATCATACATGGAACTACCACCTTCGGGAACATTTCGGCGAAAAGATTTTTAAAATTCCTCTCGATGGAGGCTTTACCTGTCCGAACCGGGACGGCCAGGCAGCTTCCGGGGGATGCACGTTCTGTTCCGCCCGGGGTTCCGGCGATTTCGCCGGTGACCGGAAGGATGACCTCGTGACACAGTTTCACGAGATTAAAGACCGTATGCACCAAAAATGGAAAAACGGTAAATATATCGGTTATTTCCAGGCTTTCAGCAACACGTATGCACCGGTGGAAGAGCTGCGGGAAATGTTTGAAGTTATTCTCGAACAGGATGGTGTTGTCGGTCTTGCCATTGCCACCCGTCCCGACTGTCTTCCGGATGATGTCGTGGAGTATCTTGCTGAATTAAATGAACGTACGTATCTCTGGGTCGAACTCGGCCTGCAGACCGTTCATGAAAGCACAGCTGAACTTATCAACCGGGCGCACGACTTTGAATGTTACAAAGAAGGAGTGAACAAACTCCGCGCACACGGCATCCGGGTCTGCTCCCATATTATCGACGGGCTTCCGCAGGAAACCCATGAGATGATGAAAGAGACCGCGGCGGAAGTTGCGAAACTGGATGTCCAGGGCATTAAGATTCATCTCCTCCATCTGCTTAAGCACACACCGATGGTGCATCAATATGAACAGGGACTTCTCGAATTTATGGACATGGAGGAGTACGTGAATCTTGTTGTAAACCAGATTGAACTGCTTCCTCCGGATATGGTGATCCACCGCCTTACCGGCGACGGACCGGCGGATCTTTTGATCGGACCAATGTGGAGCCTGAATAAATGGGAGGTTCTGAACGCGATTGATGCCGAGCTGGAACGCCGCAACAGCTGGCAGGGCAGATATTATCAGCCGGAGGCGGCACTGTCGCGATGACGCTTCCCAACGTGCTGACGTTTGCGAAAGAATGGATCGAACGTTCTCTTGAAGATGGGGATACCGCCATCGATGCCACGGCGGGCAACGGGAAGGACACTCTCCATCTTGCCCGGTGTGTAGGTGGTACAGGCAGCGTATATAGTTTTGATATTCAGAAGCAGGCCCTCAAGCAGACAAAACAGCTGCTAATAGACCACCATCTGCTTGAACGGACCATTCTCGTTCCGGAAGGACATGAGAACGCGGCTTCCCGTATACCGGAAGACAGCCGGCAGAAACTGAAGACGGCCGTTTTCAATCTCGGGTATCTTCCCGGGGGTGACAAAACCGTCACCACCCGGGCCGAAACGACGATACAGGCTGTCTCAGGTCTGCTTGATATCATGAAAAGTGGAAGCCTCATCTTTGTTGTCGTTTATCCAGGACATCCCGAAGGAAAAATCGAAAAAGACAGACTCGAAGCATATGCATCGGAGCTTTCACAGAAGAAGGTCCAGGTGCTCCGCTATGAATTTATGAATCAGGTCAACAACCCGCCCTTTTTACTAATTTTTGAAAAAAGATAGGAAGTGAATGAACATGACAGTTATCGATTCCATACTTTCCTTTAATGAAAAATTTGTATCCAGTAAAGAATATGAACCCATGCAGACGTCGAAATTCCCGGACAAAAAAATCGTTATTCTGACATGCATGGATACCCGCCTGATTGAGTTGCTTCCACGGGCCCTCAATCTCAAAAACGGAGATGCAAAAATTATTAAAAACGCCGGGGCTATGGTTACAGATCCGTATGACAGCATTATGCGGAGCATCATTGTGGCATTGTATGCCCTTCAGGCCGAAGAAGTCGCAGTGATCGGGCATTACGGCTGCGGCATGACCGGACTGACATCGGATGCCATTTTTGATCAGGCTGAAGCACGCGGGGCCGATACAGCTCGTCTGGAGGAAGCAGCCTATGCCGGTATCGACCTGGACAAATGGATGCACGGATTCAACGACGTCGAAGAGAATGTCAGAAACAGCGCCGGCATTATTCGAAACCACCCGCTCCTTCCAGCAGGAACTCCCGTTCATGGACTTGCCATCTCCCCTGAAACAGGTGAGCTCACCGTTATCGAAAAAGCAGCCGCTTCCTCATGAAGCCGCTGCTTTTCTTTATTTTCCTCCATATACATCCTTTGAGTTCCGCCGGTACATCCACGTATTCACATAGAAGAAAGCAGCCGGCAAGCCGCCGAAACGGATGAAACGCTTTGCCGTTTTTTTCATCGACAGATCTGTCTGTACTTTTTCATCCGCCAGGTAAATGGCAAACAGCCCTTTCACAACCAGAGAATGAAACGCGGCATCCGGTAATTTCCGTACACTCCGCTCCGCCTCTTTTTTAAAGAAACGGACCCGCTCCACCATCTTTTCTTCATCGTCGTACTGCGCACAGAAATTCAGCTCATCATCGGCAATATCTTCCTGCTGATCAATGAAATAATCAAGCAGGATATGAACACCCTGGACATAAGGAAAATACGCGGATTTTATGGAACGGGCCTGTATTTCTGCCATATGGGATCTTGAAGCATACGCTCCCAAAGCGAAAATGCCGAGAGTAGAGCCGGTACAGGCATTAAATTCGTACCACTCGATATCCGGAAGAATGGGTTTCATCTCTTCAAACCAGGCCGTCAGCCTCGGAATCCGATCTTCTTTCTGGACGTGCTTATGCACCTGCAGGGTTCTGTAATAAAGAGAGAGCTCTTCCATGTATTCCTGTGCGCTCCAGAAACCCGGAAGCTCCACCAGTGTTTCCTGACAGGTTTCCACTAATGCTTTCAAATATCCGCCGTCATCCTGATCTTCACGGTACATGTAGTAGTTCTGCACGTCGCTGCCCGGTGCAAGGGCATGCTTTAATGCCTGGTGAAGCATCTGAAAATCATCGGGATTCTGAGATTCGCTCCAGTCACAGAGCCCATCCAGATAATCGCAGATTGTCTGGTAGGCAATAATAAAACGCAGCAGATTCTCCCGTCTCTTTTCATCAGAGGTAAACATGGCATAAACAGCGCCGCCTTCACAATGGAAAGCCTTGTTTTCGATGCTGTCCAGGGCCTGTTTCCGAAGTTCAGTATTCGGGATTTCTTCTGCTTTCTTCCGCCACTCTCCAAGCAGCCGGTGCACATCCGGAATGATTTCCCGGTAAATATGATACATCATCGTCCATGGTGTGGTTGGAACCTTCACTGTGATCCTCCTTCTTCCTTCTTCTTTGTTTCCAGGCGCTGCTCCACAAAATGCATCATGAACCGAAACACTTCTTCTCTCTCCGGTTCCTGCAGCAGTTCATGATATAATCCTTTCCATTCACGATAGGCACAATCTGAGATGCCAAGCTGGCTAAACCAGCGCCGCACGGCAGACGCATCCACAACATAATCCTGTCCGGCCTGCATGACAAGAGTGGATACATCCGGATAACGATCCGTATAGAGCTGACTCTGTTTCACCGCTTTTGTCAGCTCCTTGTACCACCGCAGCGTTACCGTTGATACGATTAGGTCATCCTGCCGGTATGCCGCCCGTGTGTCCGAATCTCTTGTCAACCGCTCCGCCGTTACACCCGAATCCGAACGCCAGGACGGAACCACGCGGTGCATCATTTTCGCGGTGATATCCGCCGCTTTATTTGGGTAGTCATACAGCCCCAGACACGGGGAGGTGAGAATGACACCCTGAACTGGTACATATTTTTCCATTAATGTCCGCACAGTGATTAAGCCTCCCATGCTGTGCCCCAGCAGAAAAACCGGCAGATGAAGGGAAGCCGCTTCTTTATACCAGCTGTACAGTGTTTCTATGTACTGATCGAACCGGTCGATGTGCCCTCTTTTTCCTCTTGTTTTCCCATGCCCAGGCAGATCCCCGCTTATCACATGAAAGCCCGAGCTGTTCAGACGGCTGATCCATCCGCGGTAACGGCCGTGATGCTCACCGGCTCCGTGTATTATGATTATAGTGCCCCGGGCATTATCCGTTAACCACGTTTTTAACATCTGTCATTCCTGCCTTTCCTGCTATGCAGAAAATCCCGATCTCCTGCACTATCCATTTTACTATGATTTTTGCTAAACTTACATTAAAGAAAGGAAAATTCTATGAATGAGCAGGAGGTTTCGACATGCTCTATCACTACAAAGGGAAGTTCCCGGAAATTGCGGATTCAGCTTATATTGCCGACTATACGACCATTACCGGCGATGTGAAAATCGGGGAAGAATCCAGTGTCTGGTTTAACGCGGTCATCCGCGGTGATGTAGCACCGACCATTATCGGAAGCGGTGTGAATATCCAGGATCAGTCCGTCCTTCACCAAAGCCCGAAAAATCCCCTTATTCTAGAAGATGACGTCACGATTGGGCATATGGTTATTTTACATAGTGCCATTATCCGGAAAAATGCGCTGATCGGCATGGGCTCCCAGATTCTTGACCGCGCGGAAATCGGCGAGGAAGCCTTTATCGGCGCCGGCACTCTCGTTCCTCCGGGCAAAGTCATTCCACCGCGGACGCTGGCCCTCGGAAGCCCAGCGCGGGTTGTGCGTGATCTTACCGATGAAGACCTGAAGGAAATGCATCGTATTCAACAGTCCTATGTAGAAAAAGCCAGATATTATAAAGAAGAGACCGGGCGATGGTGAACCCATTCCCACGATGAATGTAAAAGGGAATGGAACAAAGCGGTACGTCCCCCGACATACGAATGACAAAAAGAACCCGGCTCGAGTGTCCGAAAGGATAGTTGGAAGCGTTTTGTTCAACCCCTCCTTTTGTGCAAATCAGCTGGCGCTTTGTCCATCAGCAGCCTGAAATGAAAGGTATAGTATCCGCAGGATGACGTCTTGCGGACACTACGTCGTTAACATTCGACCATAGTGGTATCGAGTGGATGGCTTGGAGCCACTAGGCACCGGTGAAAGAGTCATAGTATCCTCAAGGACATCCCTTGTGGATACTAACGGTACCATGCGGTCATCCAGTGTACCCGGCATCCTGTGACTGCACCGCTTCCGGTACGCTTCTGCTTCCCAGCATCCCGGCGGCTGCACACCAAAGACCCGAACGATGTCGGCTTCTTTAAGCAGCATGACAGACCATCGTCCGGGTTTTTATTTACTCCGTGTTATTTTGTTCCGGCCTGTTTTATGTCACTTCTCCTGCCTGGGCCTTGAGTGTTTCGGCTTTATCGACTGCTTCCCAGGGAAGTTCGACATCTGTTCTGCCGAAATGGCCGTACGCGGCAGTCTGCCGGTAAATAGGACGGCGGAGGTCGAGCATTTTGATAATGCCGGCAGGCCGCAGATCAAAGTTGTTCCGCACAAGATCGGCAAGTACATGCTCGGGAACTTCCTCAGTACCAAACGTTTCCACCGAAATCGATACAGGCCGGGCAACGCCGATTGCATAGGCGAGCTGCACTTCACATTTTTCAGCAAGACCTGCAGCGACAATATTTTTGGCAGCATAACGGGCGGCGTAAGATGCGGAACGGTCCACTTTTGTTGCATCTTTGCCGGAAAAAGCTCCGCCGCCGTGACGGGCAAACCCACCGTACGTATCCACAATGATTTTTCTTCCGGTCAATCCGGCATCCCCCTGTGGTCCGCCGATCACAAAGCGGCCGGTCGGATTAATGAAATAATTCGTTTCTTCATCCAGAAGGTGTTCCGGAACCACCGGGTAAATGACATGTTCTTTCAGGTCTTTGTCAATTTCGGCCAACGATACCTTAGCATGATGCTGGGTGGATATCACAATCGTTTCCACCCGCAGCGGCTTCCCATCTTCTCCGTATTCAATAGTCACCTGGGTTTTGCCGTCCGGGCGCAGATAAGGAACAACCCCTTCATTCCTCACTTCCGTCAGGCGGCGCGCCAGCTTATGGGATAAAGAAATCGGAAGCGGCATTAACTCCGGTGTTTCATTATCGGCATAGCCGAACATCAATCCCTGGTCTCCGGCACCAATCGCCTCCAGTTCATTTTCGGTCATCTGCCCTTCCCTTGCTTCCAGAGCATGGTCCACTCCCTGAGCGATATCGGCTGACTGTTCATCAATCGATGTCAGGACAGAACACGTTTCGTGGTCAAATCCATACTTGGCTCTTGTATAGCCTATTTTTTTCAGAGTATCCCTCACGATACTCGGAATATCAACGTATGTTGAGGTTGTGATCTCGCCGGCTACCAGAACAAGGCCGGTATTCACCACCGTTTCGCACGCCACCCGTGCGTTGGGATCCTTCGATATAATTTCATCCAGAATGGCATCGGAGATCTGGTCGCAGATCTTATCCGGATGACCTTCTGTTACTGATTCTGATGTAAATAAACGTCGTCCATCGGTTGACACGTGTACTGCCCCCTCTTCGTACTAGATTCTTACGGCACTCATTCCCCTATCTTTCCTATTAAAGACGAGCAGGCGTAAACAGTGTTCCTGTCAGCTGAAAACATAAAGACCCCTTTTTCCATGGCGAGGAAAAGGGGTCTCGATCCGTTCACCTTTTTCGCCTCTTATCTTCCAAGACGTTATTCCGTCTTTCCAGGTTAGCACCTTTGCCTCTGTAACAGAGGATGGTTGCCGGGCTTCAATGGGCCTGTCCCTCCACCATCTCGGGATAAGAGTATCCGTTCGCAGTCTATCGTAACGCAGAACAGGTTCCCTGTCAAATCAGGCGCCGGGAACACCGCACGTTCCCGAACTGCATGACTTTCCGGACAGTCTGTGGCGGTTGCGTGCTACCAGCCTGTACACTCTCCTGCCTGCACAGTCCACTCCCGGCAGCTGCAAAAGCGGCGATACCCACTTTCCGGCTGGGAGCAGCTGTATGAGTCGTTTCACGGCGGCAAAACCGGTATAAAGATAGGTTCCGTTCTCAAGCATATGCATCGCTTCCTGTACATTCCGCCCTTTTAAAAATGGGTAGTCTTCTAATATACCAGGTTCCTGAATATCCCGCCAGATAATTTTTCCTGTCCGGTCCCCTTTTTCTATGATTCGTTTTGACTCTCTGCAGATGCCGCAGCTCTGGTCATAAAAAACGACGATGGCTGGTTCATGATTCAAAGCTAACCCTCCTGCCTTCATTTCTTTTAGTATAACATATTAAAAATATGGATTGACTGCCTGGAATTTGAGAAAAGAATAACATTTTATAATAAAAAGTATAGACTGTTTAATGAAATGTGTTATACTAATTTGTAATTAAGATAATAATTTGATCAAAGAAAGGATTTTCCGCCATGATGTCGACTCGTCTTTCCACCTCCCTAACCCGTCTGCTCCAAGGAGAAAACGTGAATATGGACCTCCCTGTTTCCCGTTTGGTGGAAGCTTCTCTGTTCCGCCGGGAAGGTGTCCTTACTTCCAACGGGGCCCTCTCTGTGGAGACAGGAAAATATACAGGCCGGTCCCCGAAAGACAAGTTTATCGTGGACGACAGCACCTCCCGCGGACGTATCGACTGGGGGGAAGTAAACCGCCCGATCAGCAGAGAAGTGTTCACGTCACTGTATGACCAGGTCCTCCATCATTTAAAAAGCCAAAAAGAACTTTTCGTCACAAACGGGTCGGCCGGCGCAGACTCTTCCTACCAGCTGCCGATACGTGTCATTAATGAATACGCCTGGCATAATCTGTTTGCCCGGCAGCTGTTTCTCCGCTCCGGCAGTCCTGAAAATGAAACCGGCCGGGAGCCTTTTACGATTATCAGTGCACCGCAGTTCAAGGCGGATCCGGAGCGCGACGGCACTTCTTCGGAAACGTTTATAATCATATCTTTTGAAGAACGGGTTGTGTTGATCGGCGGCACGGAATATGCCGGTGAAATGAAGAAGTCTATTTTTTCCGTGATGAATTACCTTCTCCCTGAGCAGGATGTGCTGCCTATGCATTGTTCAGCCAACGTGGGAGAAGAAGGAGACGCCGCGCTTTTCTTTGGTCTTTCCGGGACGGGAAAAACGACGCTGTCCGCTGACCCTAACCGGTACCTGATCGGGGATGATGAACATGGCTGGTCTGATAACGGCATCTTTAACATCGAAGGCGGATGTTACGCCAAATGCGTGAACTTGTCACAGGAAAAGGAACCTCAGATCTGGAACGCGATCCGTTTTGGAACGGTGCTGGAAAATGTCCATGTCGATCCGGACTCGGGCGTTCCTGATTACACACACACTGCTTTAACTGAAAACACACGCGCCGCCTACCCGCTGGACAATATTCCAAACGCTCTGGAAACAAGCCGCTCCGGGCATCCGTCGACCATCATTTTTCTTACGGCTGATGCATTCGGCGTTCTTCCGCCGATCAGCCGGCTTACGAAAGAGCAGGCGATGTATCATTTTCTGAGCGGTTACACGAGCAAACTGGCCGGTACCGAACGCGGGATCACCGAACCACAGGCCACCTTTTCCACCTGCTTTGGGTCGCCGTTTCTGCCGCTTGATGCTTCCGTCTATGCGGAAATGCTGGGAGACAAGATGGAGCAGCACGGAACAGAGGTGTTTCTTGTCAATACAGGATGGTCCGGCGGTCCTTACGGGGTCGGCAGACGGATGGATCTGTCCTACACGCGTGCCATGATTCAGGCAGCGTTGGAAGGAGATCTGCAGTCATCTGAAACAATGCGGGAGCCCGTCTTCGGCCTGCACATTCCACTGCAGTGCCCGGGCGTACCGGATGAGCTTTTGCACCCGGCTTCGACATGGAAAGACAAAGAAGCGTATATGGAAAAAGCCAAAGAGCTGGCTCGTCTTTTCGAAGAAAATTTCCACTCCTTCACGAACGTATCAGACGCTGTGAAAGATGCAGGTCCCTCAGTCCAGACCGCTGAAGCAGCAGGTTATTAATAATCCGCATATACCAAAATAGATTCAAACAGTCCCGGGGACATAACCTCCGGGACTGTTTTTTATTCCGCTTGAGCACGGGGTGCAGGCTTTTGTCATAGGATGCATTACAAGGAGGTGGAAATGATGAAAAAAAGGATACGGAGCCTGCTTTGCGGTGTGCTGATCGCCGGAATGGTTCTTGCCGGCTGCTCCTTCCAGCAGGACGATACCACCACTGTTGAAGTCGCCGAAGTTACCCGGTCTATTTTCTACGCACCATTGTATGCCGCTGTCGAAAAGGGGTTTTTTGAAGAGGAAAACATAAATATAGAGCTGACTACAACCTGGGGCGGCGATAAAACCATGACCGCCCTGCTGTCGGACGGTGCGGACGCAGCGCTTGTCGGTGCGGAAACCTCGATCTATGTTAATGCCCAGGACCCCGCGGAACCTGTTATTAATTTTGCCATGCTCACCCAAACCGACGGCACCTTTTTAATGGCACGGGAAGAACCGGAGGATTTCCAGTGGGAGGACCTGAAAGGCTCGGTTTTTCTCGGACAGCGTAAAGGCGGTATGCCGCAGATGACGGGAGAATACGTATTAAAACAGCATGATATCAATCCAAATCAGGATCTGGAACTGATACAGAACGTGGATTTCGCCAATATCGCCAACGCCTTTGCCTCCGGAACAGGGGATTATGTACAGCTTTTCGAACCTCAGGCCACCAAATTTGAACAGGAAGGAATTGCCCACATCGCCGCCTCGTTCGGAGAAGAATCCGGGCCTCTTCCTTACACGGTATTTATGGCAAAACAAAGCTTTTTTGAAGACGACGGAGAAACAGCTGAACGTTTCACACGTGCGCTGTATGAGGCACAGCAATGGATCTATGAAGCACCTCCGGAGGAAATAGGGAAAGTGCTCGCTCCTTACTTTGATGACACGCCGGAAACGGTTATTGCCGATGCGGCCGAGCGGTACCGCAGCCAGCATTCTTATGCCAAAACCCCGCTGCTTCCGGAAGAAGCCTGGAACAACCTGCAGAATATTATGGAAGAAGCTGGAGAACTTCCGGAACGGTCGGATTACGAAAAATATGTAGATACGAAAACAGCAGAAGCCGTTATGGAGGAATAAAAGGAGGAGGCATCATGCTTCGGCTCAAGGAAATCGAAAAAATATATTTCACGGACGAACACGCAGTGCGGGCAGTTGCCGATATTTCCCTTACCATCAGGGATGGAGAATTCGTTTCCCTGATTGGTCCGAGCGGCTGCGGTAAAACCACACTGTTATCGATGATGGCCGGTCTGTTAGAACCCACATCCGGAGCCATTTTTATGCATAACCGGAAAATGTCCGGCTATTCGAAAGAAACCGGGTATATGCTGCAGGAAGATTACTTGTTCCCCTGGCTCACCATCCGTGAAAACGTGGAACTGGGTCTGGTTATTACAGGTATGCATGACTCCGGAAAAACGGAAAGCACGATGAACCTGCTGGAGGAGCTCGGACTGAAAGATAAAGCAGATGCCTTTCCTTCTGAACTGTCCGGCGGCATGCGGCAGCGGGCCGCGCTGGTCCGCATGCTTGCTCCGGATCCGTCTCTGCTGCTGCTGGATGAACCTTTTTCCGCTCTGGATTACCAGACCAAACTGAAATTGGAGGATCTTGTCGCCGGAACGCTGCAGGCACAGCAGAAGACCGCCGTTCTTGTCACCCACGATATCAGCGAAGCCATTGCCATGTCAGACCGCATATTTCTGTTAGCGTCCAATCCCGGCACCCTCTATCAGACGTTTGATGTCCCGGAAACATTTCGAAGCCGTTCTCCCTTTGAATCCAGGAATCACCCCTCCTTTCACTCTTACTTCCAGCAAATATGGAAGGAGTTGGAGAATGTTGAAACACAATATCCAGACTCAACATAATCGGTACCTTCAGCAGAAAACAAGGCAGAAACGCCGGATTGTCAGTGCCCAATTATTGTTTGCCGTCTTGTTTTTCGCCGTATGGGAAACCCTGGCGCGGGCGGCTTGGCTGGACCCCCTCATTTTCAGCATGCCCAGTCAGATCGGACTATTGTTCATTGAAAAGATAAGCGACGGCTCGCTGCTCGTTCATGCTTCTGTCACCTTATCTGAAACAACTGCCGGATTTCTGCTCGGGACGGCAGGGGGTACAGTGACTGCTTTTCTGCTTTGGTGGTCCCCCTTTTTTTCCAGGGTATTCGACCCTTACCTTGTCATCCTGAACGCCATGCCGAAAGTGGCACTAGGCCCCATTATTATTGTTGTTTTCGGGCCCGGGATTCCTTCTGTTATCGCCATGGCCTGTCTGCTTTCGATTGTTATTACAACCATTGTCGTGTACCATGCGTTTCGACAAGTGGACGACAACTACAGAAAAGTGCTTCTAACGTTCGGAGCCACCAAAAAGCAGTTGTTTCAGTATGCCGTGCTGCCTGCCTGCTATCCAACGATTATTTCCACGATGAAGGTAAACGTCGGATTGGCATGGGTAGGGGTTATTGTCGGTGAATTTCTTGTTGCCGAGCAGGGGCTCGGTTACCTGATTATCTACGGTTTTCAGGTGTTTCAGTTCCGGCAGGTCATGCTCAGCCTGCTCATCATTGCCGTACTGGCCGCTGTTATGTATAAAAGCATTGAGGCGGTGGAACGATTCTTAATCAGTCGGAAAATCCGTCGGAAGGGCCGATAAGTTTTCTTTCTTTTATCTGCTGCAGTGCTTTAGGCAGGACATCATCTTTCATGATGAAACTATAATTTCCGCCCGGATTCCGCGGAAGATAACGGATACGAACCGGTCCCATCGTTTCCATATAATCTGATTTTCCCTCTATTTTATGGACATCGGCAAAATAGACATTTTTTACAATCGTTTCCGCCCGGCCTTTTACTTTATACTGACCGATCTGGGTGATATGCTCCACGATTCCGCCGGTTTCTTCCCATACTTCCCGTTCAGCGGCCTGTTCCGCTGTTTCCCCGGCTTCCACTTTTCCTCCCGGGAATTCGAGGCCGCGGCGGGGGTGGCGGGTCAGCAGCCACTGCTTCTGAAAACGGCAGATCACCCAGACATGACCCGGCCGGCTGGAAAACGGAGATGCATCAAAGGCCAGCTCCACTTCATTGTTGTAATAATCCCGAAACGTGAAAGTTTTCATCTTTGATCGTCCTTATTTTTTAATTGCGCTGAAATGGTTGCTACTTTCCATCCTGCCGCGAAGAGAAACTGGAGAAATCCTCATAAATACGTGCTGCTGCCTGTATGGACCATTTCTCCTGGTCTTTCTTCCTGTCGGTGAACTCTGACAGGATCGCTTCTCCCGAATATCCTTCCCCGATCAGTTCTTCAAGAATCAAATTGGACACATCGTCTTTGCCTGCTGCCATGGCCGCGTCAAACATGACACTGATATCTTTTTCAAGGGAAACAATCTGTCTCACTTTCCCCGACATGAGCGCAGGATCATTATGTTGATCGGTAATGATAACTTCAAGCACCATTTGTTCTTCTGTGTCCATTTTCGAACGAAACCGTTCATCCTCCTGTTGCGGCAGAACAGCTTCAATCAGCCAGGTTCTGTCTTTTTCCTCCCTGTTTATAATCAACCCTTCCTTCAATGGAACATAATACGGCTCAATATTCTCTTCTGCTTTCAGCAGCAGGGTCAAAGAGACAAGACGGAACGTTTTCATACTGCTGTTACTCCTTCCTCCGTATAGTGAAAAAAGCTGTCTTCCAAAAGGGGGCTTTGGGGGACAGCTTTTTCACCGCTTCTCCACTTTATTTCCTAACTTTCCGCCTTCATCATCAAACGCTTCTCCATCCCGGCCCTGTCTTGCTTCCGCCGGCTGTCTGCCATCCATTGGATCAGTTCTTTCTCTTCAACTGTCAGTATACGTCCAAGCTTGCTTTCAAATTCTTCCTGAAGCTCTTTTGCAACATCGTTTTGCATCATGAACCAGGCCCCTTTTCATACGCACAGAATGTTGAAGGAGGTTACACGTCTTTAAGACAAAGAACGAAACATCTTGTACTAGGTAATATATTCGATACTTTTTTCAATAATTCCTGCCCTCAGAAAAAACTTCATGCATTTACTTTTTACTTAAAAGTTCATAACACGGCACTGCATAATTTCTATGCAGTACCCATCCGATCACGGGCGGCTTTCAGGCGGCGCAGGCCTTCATCAAGCGTCTCACGCGGACACGCAGCATTCATCCGCACAAAACCTGCTCCTTCACTCCCAAAAATAGGGCCGTCACTAAGAGCAAGCTTCGCATCCCGGCGCAGCCATTGCTCCATTTCTTTGTTCCCCATATTCAGTCCGCGCATATCGATCCAGACTAAATAAGTGCCTTCCGGTTCAATCACCTTCATTTCAGGCATAGCGGACTCAATATACGTACTCATATGCTTAACATTATCTCTTACGTAGTTCAGCATCTGCTCCAGCCATTCTTCGCCGTGCCGGTAGGCAGCCTCGGCAGCAGCACTCGCAAATGGATTGTCAATGCCGACAAATTCCCGCTGCAGGTGGTTCTCATACGCCTGCTGAGAGTCCCCGTTTTCAAACACAACATAAGAAAGCTGCAGAGAGGCCAGATTGAATGTTTTACTTGGTGCGAGGCAGGTGATCGTCTCTACATTGTTTTCCGCTGCCACTTTGGAAAAAGGCAGGTGCTCCCCTTCCAGCACAATATCCGCATGAATTTCGTCTGATACGACCAGCACCTGGTGTTTTTCAGCCAGTTCCGCCACCTTCGACAGTTCCTGTTTTGTCCATACCCTGCCGATCGGATTATGGGGACTGCATAAAAGCAGCATCTCCGCCTCTTTCATTTTTTCCTCCAGATCCTCAAAATCCATCGTAAAACCTTGTTCCGTTTCTTTTAAAGGATTACGGGCCAAAGTTCGTTCGTTATTATGTACCAAGGCGTAAAAAGGATAGTACACGGGAGGCTGAATAATAATCCCGTCTCCTTTTTCCGTGAAGGTCTGGATAATGTGGCTGATTGCCGGTACCACACCGGGAGTGAAAACAATTTGGTCGTTGGATACATCCCAGTCAAACCTCTTTTTAAGCCATGCCGATGTCGCATCGAAAAGGGGTTTCGGCCGGCGGTGATAACCGAATATGCCGTGATCGAGCACTTCCTGCATGGCGTCAAGTACAGGTTTCGGCGCCTGAAAGTCCATATCCGCGACCCACATCGGCCAAAGATCGTCGGCTCCGTAACGATCCGGATAAAAATCCCACTTCATGGAATTGGTTTGATTCCTATCTATTACGTCTTGAAAATCCATTTCTGTTCCTCCTTGTCTGCCGGTCGGCTGCCGAACGATAATTCTTCTTCATTTAGTGTGCCTTTTTTCGCCATTTTTTGCAAGCTTTCCAAACCGATAAGAGGAGATGCCCCGGCGGACATCTTCCCTATGTCTCAAGCCGTCTGCGAATGCTTCTTGCCGGTGCGGACAACACAGCAGAGAGAAGGCTGCAGCCATTAGTCTCCTCCATATCTGCCTGTGTTGTGACCGCCGGCAAGCAGTACGAATCCAAGAATCTTCATCTTCAACAAGCCGGTTCTCTACATCCTGTGGATAGGCACATGCTGGCTTATCATTTATACTACCAGTAAGACTTGCTGTGAGGCAGGACTGCTGAAAAAAGGAGGGCGATCTGTGGGAGATAAAAAAGGGATAAAAAGACACAAATCATTATATTCGCTATCCCACCACCATCATGAAGGATTGTTTTTAGCTCTTAATCTGCGGCGAGTTGAAACAGAAAAAGCACGTTATTCTATGGAACAGGTTGCAGCCGATGTGAAAAATTTCTGGATATCGGGTGGAAAACAGCATTTCCGTGAAGAAGAGGAGATCCTGCTGCCGGCTTATGCAGAATACGAGTCGGTGGATCTGCCGGAAATCAAAACGATGCTGACTGATCACATCCGTATACGGGCTCTGATGACATCTATCATTAAGAGCGCTGAACCTTCGGTGGATAAGATGCACCAACTCGGAGAAATACTCGAAACTCATATCCGCCTGGAAGAACGAGTTATCTTTCCTTATATTGAACAAACACTTCCGGAAGAAAAACTTCAGGAACTGGCCCAAAAACTGCAAGAACAGGAGTGATTGGGGTATAAAAAGGGATGTCTCTTAAAAAGACATCCCTTTTTTGTCGTAACATTATTTATTGGTATCGTTGTCCGTTTCATTATTGGCTTCATCGGTGAAGACATCTTCATCAATCTTCTTTTCGCGCTGAAGGTCTTCCAGTGCCGCGAAGATCCGCTGTCTTTCAAGCGGCAGCGATCCTTCCCGAAGTTCTTTACGCAATGCTTTAAAGAGGCAGTATACCATCAGAAGCATCACAATCATAAATGGAAAACCGCCAAGGAAAGACGCCGTCTGCAAGGCACTCAGTCCTCCTGCAAGAAGCAGAACGATGGCAAACAGCCCTTCAATGGTACCCCAGGTAATACGGACGCCAAGCGGTGGGTTCGGATTCCCTTTGGTCGTCAGCATGCCGATAACATACGTACCAGAGTCAGAAGATGTCACAAAGAACACAGCAACGGAAATCATCGCTACCGCGATCAGCAGCCCGGATAACGGAAACTCTTGCAGCAGAGCAAAGAATCCCTGTGCTTCATCTTCGAGTACGGCATCCAGAATGTTAACACCATCAAAATGCTGTTTAAAGAGAGCCGCACCGCCGAACACACTGAACCAGACCATGCTGACAGCCGTCGGCACAAGCAGCACCCCGATGGAGAAACTGCGGATGGTGCGTCCCCGTGAAACACGGGCGATAAATGAACCGACAAACGGCGACCACGCGATCCACCAGGCCCAGTAGAAAATTGTCCATGCTTCATACCAGCCGTTTCGGTCACCGTTTGTTGCATCCATACCAAAGGACATGAAAATCAGATTCTGAAGATACGTTCCGGTGGAATGGGTAAGTGCGTTCAGAATGAATAAAGTCGGACCGATCACAAATACGGTAAGCATCAGCAGCCCGGCGACACTAAGGTTAATCTGGCTGAGCCATTTGATCCCTTTATCGATCCCGGTAGAAGTCGATATGATCGCAAGAATAGTTACGACTACAACAATACCGACCCATAATCCCTTATTATTCGGAATGCCGAATAACTGCTCCAGGCCTCCGCCGATCTGCATAACACCAAGACCAAGAGAAGTGGAAATCCCGAGAAGTGTAGCAAGCACACCGATAATGTTCACGATATTGCCCCAAGTACCGTTTAGATTATCTCTACCGAGAATCGGCTCCAGCGTGGAGCTCAAAAGCATCGGCAGCCCTTTGCGGTAGGAGAAATAAGCAAGTGCACACGCAACCACGGCATAAACAGCCCATGGATGAAAACCCCAGTGGAAAAACGAATATTGCAGGGCGGTATGTATAGCCTGATCAGTTCCTCCTTCACCAATAGGAGGGGCATTATAATGATTCAGCGGTTCGGAAACACCCCAGAAGAGCAGGCCGATCCCCATGCCGGCGCTGAACAGCATTGCAAACCAGGAGCCGGTCGAATATTCCGGTTCTTCTCCGTCTTCGCCCAGTTTGATCTCGCCGAGCGGACTCAATATCAGATACACCGTTACAACCAGAAAGACACTGGCACCTAGTATAAATCCCCACCCGAGTGTACTGGTCATCCAGCCAAAGGCAGTATTCATATAGTCGCCGAAGCCGGGCAGTGTTATACCTACGATGACAAACGCCGCGGCCAGAATAAATGAAATAATAAATACCGGAGCTTTTAACGATTCACCAAACGTTTGAAGCCCTTTTCCAAAATTATTATCCACGTTTTTCCTCCTTTTAAAATGTATTTGGATTTAAATCACTATCCCCTACAGACTAGGAAAAATGAAGAAAGGTTACAAACACTGTAAGAGCACGTATCAGAAGCTGAACATTCGTGATTCGTCAATATCAGTCACATACCTCCATTATTTGCACAAATGACGATTATATTCATTATAGCGCCTTAAAGAACAATTTTCTCCGTCTTAATTTTCTGTTCTTTTAGAATTTTGCGTGAATGGTGAATTTAGGTGAAAACCCTCCGCACCATATGAAAAGAGTATCTATATAATGATAGGGAAAGGAGGGAATCTCATGGGAAATCGTAGGAAAAGAGAAGAAGAAGAAATGGAAGAAGCCGCGCGCATGGAAAACAAAAGAAAAAAAGAAAACTGCGTTTGTGATGCGCTGATTCATATAAAGAAAGCCCAGGATGAAGCGGAAGCATCGATGAGCGGGCAGTGCCGTAACAGCTGCTTTAACACGTTATTAAGCGGTAATGGAAACAATAACGGCCGGGATACCGTTCCTTTCCTGCTTCAGCAGAAAGACGGAACCTATTTTCATGCGATCGGAGCACTGGGTGAAAATGACTGCTTTCAGACGGTTTTCTTCCGTGTGGAAAAAGTGTTCAAAGAAGACTGTTGTGCGATATTGTCATTGCTTCGCCCAGACTGCATGATCGAATTTAATAAGTGCTGCGTGGATCCGGAATCACTATGCGGTATAGATGAATTAAACCGTACCCGGGACTGCATCCATGTCGACCTGGACTGTTTCTGTGCGGTGCAGTGTCTGGATCCGGATCTTGTGGACAGCTGAATTAAAAAATAAAACGAAGGAACTGTTTTTTTATGTTCCTTCGTTTTATTTTCTTATAAAGAGAAGCGCTTGATTAAAGCATCCATCTGATCTGATAGTTGAGACAAGGACCGGGAAGCTGCGGCGATCTCATGCATGGATGCACTCTGTTCCTGTGCGGTAGAGGCTGTCTGTTCAATGCCTGCCGCTGATTCTTCCGTCGTGGAGGCAATTTCGGCAGCAGAATCACTCACATTTCCGCTGTCCTCCCGTACGTGGGACAAGGTCGAAGAAACGTGGTCAATCCGGTTCTTCATCTCATTCATGGCGCCTGTAATTTCTTCAAAGTTCTCCCGGGTGATGTGCACCTGGCGGCTTCCTTCTTCCGCCTGCTCATATCCTGATTCCAGCGAAGTAGTGACTGCCCGCGTGTCACGCTGTACCCCTTCTATAATGTCAGTGATTTCAGTAACGGATGTTCCGACTTGTTCCGCTAGTTTGCGTACTTCATCGGCTACGACCGCGAAGCCTTTCCCGGATTCTCCGGCACGCGCCGCTTCAATCGCAGCGTTTAAAGCAAGCAGATTGGTCTGTTCCGATATTTCCTGGATGACATCCACCAATTTTGATATTTCTCCCGATCTTTTATCCAGCTCCCTCGTTTTCCCGACCGATTCTGCCACGAGCCGGCTCAGCTGGTCGATGTTTGCGACAGCCGTTTCCATCTGCTTCCTCCCCTCTTCTGCGCGTTCCACGACATGGCTGGAAGTTTGTTGAAGGGTTTCTCCGTCTTCATAAGCACCTTGAATCTGTTCATTCAGCTGTTTCATCCGGGCCGAAATATCCGACGATGCCCCGGCCTGCTCTTCTGCGCCGGCCGACAGTTCTTCCATCGTCGAAGCAATTTGTTCCGACCCGGAACGTACCTCGTCGGAAGACTGATTCAGTTCCCGGCTGCGGCCGTTTACTTCCTCGGATATCTCCTGAATCTGCCGGACCATATCCCGCATATGATCAAACATCGCATTGCCTGCAGCCGCCAGTTTTCCAATTTCATCATCCCGGTTCATCTGCATTTTATTGACATTCAGATTACCTTCTGCCAACTGCTCGTTCATCACTACGAGCTGATCCACCGGTTTTGTAATATGCCGGATTAAGAGCCAGCCGAGAATAAACACAGCCGCAATGGAAACGACAATCACGCCAATCGATAGAAACATCATCCGGTCATTATCAGCGTGAATCGTATCCACCGTCTGTACCGCGGCGGATTCAAGACTCTGCTGAAGCTGATCGATTTCGGTTCTGGCATTCTCAAACGTTGTGCGGATTTCTTCCATTTCGGCAGGCTGTGCCTGCATGGTTTCCTGATCCATGATACTGGAAGTCTGTTCTTCCCAGGCAGCAAGCGATTCAAAAAAACTATTATAGCGGGATTCCACTTCCTGGCTGCTGATGCCGGTATCCGATTGTAAAATAGTCCGGGCTTCTTCCATCCGTTCGTGCACCTGCGCCGTATTTTCCTCGTAAGCCGCAGCCGCTTCCTCTCTCCCATCCTCCGACTGGAGGGCGGTTAAAAACGCCTGATCCGCCTGATAGAAATCACGGTCGGCATTCAGTAAATAAAACGTCGATTGATATAATTCATCGTATAATTCCCGCTCCAGCTGCTGAGCGCTTTGATTCATATTGTAGATAAGCATGCCGCTCACTATAACAATACCGGCCACTGCAGTCATTAAAATAAAATATAATTTCGGTCCCAGGTTTATTCGATTTACCCATTTTTTCATAGCAATCCCCCATTATCCTTTACCTTTTATATCGGACAGCAGAGGGTGTTTTTTTACTAAATTTCTGAAAATTAAACCTGTTTTCAACATTATTCGACAATTATATGTTTATCTTGTGTTTTAAAACCGTTTTGCTATAAATATAAAATCCCTCTTCCATCCTACCAAAGGAAACAGCCGGGCACCTGCATATAAGTGACCGGCATGTAAGGCGTATATTCCGGCAGATGCTCGAAAAAGGGTTGCTGGAAGCAGCTTCCGGAGAAAAACGAATACGGACATACCGCTTAAAACAGCAGCGCGGACATTGAGTGCCTTATTTTGTTGTTTTGACCAGTTTTTTTCATGTTCACGGACACCTGTTCCGTTAACAGCCATAAACAAGAGGTCGGGGACGGCAAAAGGCACAAATAGCGGCACCGATGTCCGAATATACCTGGAAAACTGCTGTTTTGAAGTCAATAGCGGAACAGATTTCCGAGCCAACACTCTATCTCCGGCGGTCACTTCCGCTCTTCTTTTCGTATCTTCCACAAGGCGGTCAATCCGGAACAGCACGTCATCATTAACAATCTCTTTCCGGTGAAAGTTTTCCTCTTCAATAAACACATAGCCCTGCACTATTTCAGCTTTCATGTAAGCGAGAATTGGTTTCAGCTGCTGTTCGGCAATGAGGTAATGCTTCGCTGAGCCTGCGGTAACAATCATGCTGACTGTTTTATCACGCAGGCCGTCCCCGGGAAGCAGATCGAACACATTTTTCAGCGGTGCCGGGATGGAAGCCTGAAATACAGGAGTTCCGATGACAAGAGCGTCAGCTTCCATGATCATCCGGACCACATACCCGGTATCTCCATCGTAATCAAGGTAGTGGCGGCCGTCACTGAACTGGATGTCATGGTCCGCCAGGTCAAGCAGCGTAACAGCTGCCTCCGGGAATATTTTCTGAAGGGATTGCACGGTATAGTCCATCGCGGTCCGTGTTTTCGAACCTGCAATAGAGCCGGATAACGCCACAATATTCATCACTTATTTCCCTCCTGTTTTGCTGTATGCTTCCGGACTTCCGGGAGAATATCTGTTGCTATGATTTCAATGTTTTTCCGCAATTTATCAAATGGCATGCCGCCGAAATCGATCTGGGCGATATAACGCTGATGACCGAATACTTCATGCTGATAGAGAATTTTCTCGATAATTTCCTGGGGACTACCTATATTCATGACACTTCGTGTATCGGCTCCCTGGGCGAAAACCTGCTTCGAGAAGCCCTGCCCGTTCGTGCGTTTCATCCCCTCATTGATATGGGGATACATGTCACGGAGAGCCTGCTGCGATGTCTCAGCGGCATAGAAAAAACCGGCGGTTGCAACCGGAAGTTTTTCCGGTTCATAACCAGCCGCTGCCGCCGCTTCACGGTAGGCATCAATGGTCCGCTTAAAAGCAGTCACCGGGCCGCCTAAATGGGCCATGAACATCGGCACTCCTGCATATCCTGCTTTCATGGCACTCTGCGGCGTGCCGCCAACCGCCCTCCAGATCGGAAGCCTGCCTTTCTGCGGCCGCGGCAGCACTTCTGCGTTCCGCAGCGGAGCCCGGTAATCTCCGTTCCACGTAATTCTTTCCTGCTCATTAATTTTCAGCAGCAGATCAAATTTTTCTTCATACAACGCTTCATAATCACGGATATCATACCCGAGCAGGTCAAAAAGTCCGATCCGGGAAGCACGCCCGGCAACGATTTCGGCCCGCCCCCTGGAAATAAGATCTACTGTCGAGAAATTTTCATACACCCGCACCGGATCCGATGTGCTGATAATCGTGGAAGAGCTTGCCACCTTAATATTTTCCGTCGCCTGAGCGATACCTGCCAGCACCACCGCGTGCGCCTGGGTGACAAAGTATTCCTGATGGCTTTCTCCGACACTGAAAAAATCGATGCCGGCTTCATCTGCCAGTTTGGCATATTCAATAATGTCCTGAATGCGCTGTTCTGCAGAAATCCGTTCGCCCGTGTGGGGATCCGGCAGATGATCACCTAACGTATAAATGCCGAACTCCAGACCTTTACTCTCATCTATTCCATAATCTTTCATTATGTCACCAGCCTTTCCTGTGCCATGTTATTATAGAAGATACAGTATGAAAAAAGAAGTACGCACTTCAAAGTGGCATAGTACCCTGTATGATACCTTGGAGGAGATAAAATGGAAAAAATACCGGAACAATGCCTTGTCGACGATGCTCTCAGTATTTTAACCGGAAAATGGAAACCTATAATTCTGCTTCACCTGCTGCAGGAGGGCACGCAGCGTTTTAATGAGCTGAAACGGAAAATGCCCGGTATCACGCAGAAAATGCTGACCAAACAGCTTCGCGAACTCGAAGAAGAAGACATTATTGAACGTACCATCTATCCCCAGGTTCCGCCGAAAGTGGAATATGCGGTTACAGAATACGGACAAAGCCTGGAACCAATTCTCGAAGCCATGCATGAATGGGGAAGGAATCACGCCCTTCATAAAAGAAAGAAACAGGCACAGTCCACCACTTAGAAAAAACGCCGGTGCATCCATTGCATCGGCGTTTTTCCCTACTTTTCGTTACGTAGAAACTATTTCTTTCAGGATGTCATAGGACCGCTTCTGTTTTTCCTTATCATAAATATAGGAAACGGCCATGAGCTCATCCACATTGTATTTTTCCTGAAAACGTTGGAGCTGTTCCTGTACCGTCTCTCTGCTTCCCAGAAATGTCATGCTCGACATGGAAGCTGCGGCTTCTTTTTCGCGGGAGTTCCAGATCTCGTCCATGTTATCAACCGGCGGGCTTAACGGCTGTCTGTCGCCTCTGACAACATTCAGGAAAAACTGCTGCATCGTTGTCTGCTCCCGGCGCGCTTCTTCGTCTGTTTCTGCGGCAATGACATTGGCGCAGATCATCATATAAGGTTCGGCCAAATAATCGGATGGCTGGAACCGCTGCCTGTAAATCGATATCGCCTCTTCCATATGAGCGGGCGCAAAATGGGCGGCAAAGACATACGGGAGACCAAGTTTGGCTGCGAGTACTGCGGAATCAGTGGACGAACCGAGAATATAAATCGGAATATTCGTGTCGATGCCAAGGTCTGCTTTCACGTAACCCTGCTCTTCTTCCGGTCCGAAATACGTTAGCAGCTGCTGTACGTCTTCCGGAAATGAATAAACGGACTGGTCCGTTTTGGAACGTCGCAGCGCGGAGGCCGTCAGCATATCGGTGCCCGGCGCGCGTCCCAGACCGAGATCCAGGCGGTCCGGATAAATGGTCGCCATCGTTCCGAACTGTTCGGCGACAACGAGCGGAGAGTGGTTCGGAAGCATAATCCCGCCGGAGCCGATACGGATGCTCTCCGTATGTTCCAGAGCGTGTTTCATCAGGATGGAGGTAGCGGAACTTACGAGTGTTGCTGTATTATGGTGCTCGGCAATCCAGTACCGTTCATATCCCATCTTTTCCACAGCCTGCGCAAGGTCCACCATCGAATCCACCGCGTCTTTTTTGGATTCTCCCTGCCGGACTGGTGCAAGATTTAAGACGGAAACCGGAATATTTATATCTGCCATATAACATATCTCCTTTTCGAATGAAACATTTCCTTTACTCCGGTATTATAACACCACGGCTTCCCTTTTATTGTAATTCTGCTCATATTCCGGGCCGCTGTTCGTTCCAGCCTTTAAAAGAAGAGCTGTCCGGTATGCTGTGGACAGCTCTATTTCTCCTTATTCTTTTACAATCGATACACTGGCGCTGGCACCGATCCGGTCGGCGCCGGCTGCGATCATGGCATCCGCTGTTTCGCGGTCCCGGATGCCTCCCGACGCCTTAACGCCGATATCCGGACCAACCACCTCGCGCATCAGGGCAATGTCGGCCGTTTCCGCTCCGCCGCCGGCAAACCCGGTTGATGTCTTCACAAAATTCGCTCCGGCATTCACCGCCAGCCTGCAGGCGGTTTTCTTTTCATCTTCGGTCAACAACGCTGTTTCGAGAATCACTTTCACGAGTGCTTTTCCTTCCGCCTCTGTCACTACAGCCCGGATGTCGTTTTCCACCGCCGTCTCTTCCCCGTCTTTCAAAAGACCGATGGGAAGTACCATATCAACTTCTTCGGCGCCTTTTTTAACCGCATCCTTCGTTTCAAACGTTTTCGTTTCGGTTGTGCTGGCTCCAAGAGGAAAACCGATGACGGTGCATACTTTCACATCCGAACCCTGGAGCAGGCGGTAAGACTCTGTCACATGGACCGGGAGGACACAAACGGAATAGAATCCAAAATCCCGGGCTTCGGCGCAGAGCGTTTGAATCTGTTTTCCGCTCGTTTCCGGTTTTAACTGTGTATGGTCAATCATTTGTGCCAACTCTGTCTGCATGGCTCATCTCTTCCTTCCATGTATTATAGGGACGCAGCGATCGTCTGAACAAGGTTTTTGAATATTGGTTTCGTCCGGGCCGCCACCGCGACGACATCGTCGTGCGTCAACGGCTCCAGCTCTTCCCCGATGGCCATGTCCGTAATGCAGGAGAGACCAAGTACCTTCATTCCCATCTGATTAGCCGCAATCACTTCCGGTACGGTGGACATGCCGACTGCATCAGCGCCGCAATGGCGAAGCATCTTCAGTTCTGCCGGCGTCATGTACGTCGGACCTGTAATACCGGCATATACCCCGTGCTGCACGTTGATATCAAGTTCCGCTGCTTTTTCATCCGCCACCGAACGCAGGTCGGGAGAATAGGCCCGGCTCATATCAGGAAAACGCGGCCCCATGTCCGGATCATTGGGACCGATCAAAGGATTGTCCCCTGTCATGTTTAGATGATCGTCAATCACCATAATATCTCCCGGTGCAAAGGACGGATTCATTCCGCCACAGGCATTAGTAATAAGAAGTGTCTCCACGCCGAGACCCTTCATCACCCGGACCGGAAACGTGACATCCTGCATGGAATGCCCTTCATAGTAATGGAATCTCCCTTTCATGGCTGCTACCGTTTTTCCCTGCCATGTTCCAACGACCAGCGTACCGGCATGACCTTCCACGGTAGACTCCGGAAAATGCGGAATGTCTTCATAATCGACCACGACCGGATTTTCAATATGATCTGCCAGTTCTCCGAGACCAGAACCTAAAATAAGTCCGAGCTCCGGCTTTACATCTATCTTCTGCTCGAGCGCTGCTACGGCTTCTTTCTGCTTTGCTCCTATGTTTTTCATTTTTTTGTCAGTCTCCTTTCTCTATTCGTTTTACCCATTCCCTGATCAATGACAAAAACTCCTCGCGCACCTTCTCGGTCGTTTCGATCACTTCCTCGTGCGAGAGAGGCTGGTCGAGAATGCCTGCTGCCATATTGGAAATACACGAAATCCCTGCCGTTTCCATTCCCGCATGACGGGCTGCGATCACTTCGGGTACGGTGGACATCCCCACCGCATCTCCTCCGAGAAACTGAAGCATCCTCACTTCCGCCGGCGTTTCATAGGACGGACCGCTGTTCCAGACATAGACGCCTTCGCGGAGATGGATCCCCAGCTCCGCCGCAGCATTCCCCGCTTCTTTCCGAAGCCTGTGGGAATAGGCAGCAGACATATCCGGAAAACGGACCCCGAGCTCCGGGTTATTTTTGCCGCGCAGGGGATTGGACCCGGCGTGATTGATATGATCCGTAATCAGCATGAGATCCCCCGGGTTCAGGGACGGATCCACCCCACCGGCGGCATTGGTAACAATCAGCTTGTCGATCCCCAGTTCTTTCATTACCCGTACAGGAAACGTAACGTCCTGCACGTCCCATCCTTCATAATAGTGAAAACGTCCCTGCATGGCGAGGACCGGCACGCCATGCAGTTCTCCAATAACGAGCTGTCCTTTGTGGCCTTCCACCGTGGACACTGGAAAATGAGGAATCTCCCCATACGGAATCGTGACCGCATCAGTTATTTCATCAGCCAGCACGCCGAGGCCGGACCCCAGAATCAACCCTGTCCTGGGCTGCACCTTCTGCCGGGCTTTTACGGCGCCTGCTGCTTCCTGGATGGATGTTAGATTCATCGTTGTCCCCCCTGCTGCTGCACGTCTTTCAGGAAACTTTCTCCAAACGACGGCATCCTGATCTGGAAGTTTTCCGCTACGGTAGCTCCTACATCGGCAAACGTGTCACGGAGCGGAAGGGCAAGTCCTTGATTCACAGACGGGTGATGGACGAGCAGCGGCACATATTCTCTCGTATGATCCGAGCCGTGATGCACCGGATCATTGCCGTGATCGGCCGTGATAATGAGCAGATCGTCCTCCTGCAGCTTCTCCAGCACTTCCGGAAGCCGTTCATCAAAAGCTTCCAGTGCTTCCCCGTAACCATCCGGATCACGGCGATGGCCGTATTTCGCGTCAAAATCGACCAGATTCAGAAAACTTAATCCTGTAAAATCTATTTCCATCGTTTCCAGCAGCTTATCCATTCCGTCCATATTGGAAGTCGTCCGCAGGGAGGTCGTTACCCCTTCTCCGTCATAAATGTCCGTTATTTTTCCGATGGCTGTCACTTCTAATCCTGAGTCTTTCAGTTCGTTCATGACGGTCCGGCCGAACGGTTTCAATGCATAATCATGGCGGTTCGGGGTCCGTTCAAAGGAGCCCGGTTCTCCGGTAAAGGGCCTTGCAATCACGCGGCCGACCATATACTTTTCATCTTTTGTCAGCTCACGGGCGGTTTCACAAATCCGATACAATTCTTCAACGGGAATAACATCCTCATGTGCTGCGATCTGCAGAACCGAATCGGCGGATGTATAAACAATCAAATCCCCCGTATGCAGATGGTGTTCTCCCAGCTCATCGAGAATATCGGTTCCGGATGCCGGTTTATTGCCAACAATGTTCCGCCCGGAGGCTTCCTTAAGTGCGGTCATTAATTCGTCCGGAAAGCCGTCGGGAAACGTCCGGAACGGCGCATCAATCCGAAGCCCCATCAATTCCCAATGCCCGGTCATTGTATCCTTGCCGGCGGAAGCTTCCTGCATTTTTGTAAAATGGGCAAGCGGCACCTCTGCTTCTTCTATGCCCGGGAGGTTCCTGATATTGCTCAACCCGAGCCTTCCCATATTCGGCATCTGCAGGGATCCGCGATGTCCGGCAATATGGCCGAGTGTATCCGCTTTTTCATCCCCGTACTGTGCTGCGTCCGGAGATGCACCGATCCCGACAGAATCCATAACGATTAAAAAGATACGTTTAAATGAAGTATTCATCTATTATTCCCCTTTCTTATGCCAGCGTTTTATAGAACCAATCCACGATGACTCCGCCGAAGTATACACCTGCAACCCCTATCACCCCGGCAAGAACCGGAGGAGCCGGGAGCGGAAGACGCAGAAATTTGAACACAATACCGATAATCATACCGGCAACGAGACTTAACATTAGTTCTTTCACTTTTTCCCTCCTATTTGTAGGACGTCCAACCTCTTGTTCTGAAAAGAAAGGGCCGTCCATGACGGACCCTCTTCTCCCTTAATGAATCACATCATACAACAACTGAGGTGGTTTAGTCTGCTGTGCTTCTATCGTATAGGATGACATGATTTTCGCTTCAGCTTCTTCGGTATTTCCGGTGCTGGAGTGCATAACGGCGAGGACCTCTCCTTTCTGCACCGGATCCCCGATTTTCTTGTGCAGCATGATGCCGGCGGCCAGGTCAATCGAGGACTCTTTTGTCGTACGTCCGGCCCCAAGCATGCTGGCGGCCGTTCCGATGTCATCTGCTGCGATGGAAGCAACATACCCGTTTTCCGCTGCCGTTACTTCCTTTTTATAGGGAGCGTCCGGAAGCTTTTCCGGGTCATCTACTACAGAGGGATCTCCTCCTTGCCCTGCTATAAAGGTTTTCATTGTTTCAAGGGCTCTTCCGGATCGCACAGCTTCACGCAGACGTTCTTCGGCTTCTTCCGTCGTATCCGTCAGACCGGCTGCCACTACCATATGACTGCCAAGAACCAGGCACAGCTCAAAGATGTCATCCGGACCTTCTCCTTTTAACGTTTCAATGGCCTCTTTCACTTCAAGCGCATTGCCGACCGCGTAACCGAGCGGCTGATTCATATCCGATATGACAGCTGTCGTATGCCTGCCGGCGCCATTCCCGATATCGACCATCGCTTTGGCAAGCTCCCGGGCTTCCTCCGTTTCTTTCATGAAGGCGCCCGTTCCTGTTTTCACGTCCAGCACGACAGCGTCTGCGCCTGATGCCAGCTTCTTACTCATAATGGAACTTGCGATAAGCGGGATCGAATCCACCGTCGCGGTCACATCACGGAGGCCGTACAGTTTTTTGTCGGCCGGGGTTAAATTGCCGCTCTGACCTGTGACAGCCGCTTTGTTTTCATTTACGAGACGGTTGAACGTGTCTCCGTCCAGTTCGACATCAAAGCCGTCGATGGCTTCCAGCTTATCAATCGTTCCGCCGGTATGCCCGAGGCCGCGCCCGGACATTTTCGCCACCGGTACTCCGACGGAGGCAGCGAGTGGCGCCAGGATCAGAGTTGTGGTATCCCCTACCCCGCCTGTGCTGTGTTTATCCACTTTGACACCTTCAATACCGGAAAGATCCACCTGATCCCCGGAGGCTGCCATGGCCTGCGTTATATGCACCCGTTCATCCGTTGTCATCCCCTGAAAGAATACCGCCATCGCAAACGCTGACATCTGATAATCCGGGATTTCTTCTGCTGTATACTGTTCTATCATTTCATTAATGTCTGTTTTCGTTAATTCGCCGCCGTTCCGTTTTTTCTCAATCAGATCGACCATGCGCATCTAAAACACCCTTTTCCATATCATTCAATCTCCTGGATTGCTGTAATCCTTATCAGATCCATTTCACCTGCTGCGTTCATCACGTAACGCAGTAGGAAAAAAGTTATTCAGGGATTTTTATCTTCTGTCCGATCTGAAGGTAATCCGGGTTATCCAGATCGTTGTATTCAGCCAGCTCCGACCAGTCCACTCCATGCTGCTCCCCTATCGCAAAAAGGGTGTCTCCCGGTTTTACGGTATAGACTTCTGTATCCGGCAGAGCGTCTTTTGGCTCATCCTCTGATGGCCCATTATTATTTCCACTCTTTCCTTCAAGTTCAATGCTGTATTCGGCAAAGCCTGAATTGAGCTCTTCTTCGTACGAAATATTTTCCATCGTATCAACGTATTGTCTTCCTTCCGGTGACGATTCAAAAACAACACTTGCCTCCCCTTCTACTGGAGAAAAGGACCAGTTATTGTCCGCCGAAGGATTAATGGTACCCTGCTCTTTAATATAGTCAATTACAATCTGCCGGTTCTCATCCGGAGACTCAATGACAGTATTTTCTCCGTTCAATCCCGGGAAGTTTCCAGTAGCTCTGTAATTGTTTGTAGCTACGAGGAAATGATCATCTTCGGTTACCGGTTCCCCCTCGTATGTCAGGTCAACAATACGCTCCGTGTTTTCGTTGATGAGATTCCCGTCGGCATCATAACGCGGTTCTTCTGTTACATCGATCTTATATTCCACACCATCGATCACATCAAAGTTATAGGAACGAAAATCCATATTAATCAGCTGCTGCTTTTCGGAGCTGGCAGAGTCAATCGTGTTGAATTGACCAGCTGACATTTCCAGCCATTCCTTTACCTGCTTTCCATCAAGATACACAGCCTGAAGTGTATTATCGTACAAATACAGATTTGCTGCATCCTGAATGGCAAGTTCACCAGCCGGTATGTCTGTGTAATCACTCGGATCCCCCCGTGACCCTGCTTTAAATGGTGCGCCGGCTGACAAAACCGGTGTACCGTCATATTCTGTCCCCTGAATATATTGTTCAAGGTACCATTTCTGTGCATTCGTCACAATCTGGATCGATGGATCATCAGCAACCTGCGCAAAATAGCTGTGCATCGGTGCTGTCGTTTCTCCTATGGTATCGCGGACATAATCAAGCGTATTTTCATGTTCTTCTTCAATTAACTGATACAGCTCATTATCACGTTCAACTTCTTCTGTTACCTGCCTGGTTTCACTGGTGCCGTCCACGACTTCCCAATCTCCTTCGACCTGCTCCAGCGTCAAATCGATAATGCCTAACCTTTCTCCCCATTTCCCGGGCATCACAGAAGGTGTTCCGTTAATCGTACCCTTATCTACATTGGTCCACTCGTAATCCTGAAAGTCTTCGCCGGGAAATACAGCATGATCGTGACCAAACATGACAGCATCTATTCCGTCGACCGTCGTTAACTTCGATGTAGCATTTTCTTTAAAGGTTTCGTCTTCCATGGTGCCAAAGCCGGAGTGAGGAACAGCAGCGATAACATCAGCACCTTCTTCTTTCATCTCAGGAACAAATTTCTCCGCCGTTTTTACGATATCCTCTGTGACCACTTCGCCGGTTAGATGGGATGTATCCCAATCCATAATCTGAGGCGGAACAAATCCGATCACACCAACTTTCACGGTATGTTCTTCATCGGCTTCATCCGTCACCGTTCGATCAAGAATCACATATGGATCATACCGGTTGGCACCTGCTTCCCCATTACCGTTATCCTCATAAACATTGGCGTTGACATAAGGGAATTCCGCTCCATCCAGCACCTGTTTTTGATAGTCAAGACCGTAATTAAAATCATGGTTTCCCAGGTTTCCGACATCATACTCTATGTCGTTCATGATCTTATAAGCAGGATGCGTTTCCCCTTGGGTCAGCGGATCCACTTCAGCCACGTATTCGCCCAGTGGATTTCCCTGAATCAGATCGCCGTTATCAAACAACATCGAATTTGAAACTTCATTTCGTGCTTCTTTAATAAGTTCAGCCGTTTTCACAAGACCGTAATCTTCCGTTTGTTCATCCGTGTAATAATTATAATTAGCAAGATGCATATGAATGTCTGTCGTCTCCATCAACCGAAGCTGCACCGTGGAATCGCTCCCGTTTTCAGCCCCAGCCGAACCATGGAACATTAATCCAGCTCCGGACGCTGCCAAAATACCTGCTGCTGCTATCTTCGAGAGAATTGAACACCTACAATGGACTCCAGCTGCCAAAGATTCATTGTTCATGTTTTTTCCCCCTTATTGTCATATAAAACACCATGAAATTCTAATTATCTAGACAAACATTCCTGCAATCGCAGCACTCAACATCGAAGCGAGGGCTCCGGCGATGACCGCACGTACACCGAGTTGTGCGATTTCGGAGCGTCGTTCAGGCGCAAGACTGCCGATTCCGCCAAGAAGGATCGCCAGAGAACTGATGTTGGCAAATCCACACAGCGAAAATGTAATGACCGTTATCGCTTTGTCCGAAAGATTCCCAGCTTCAATCTCCGGGGCAAAATTGGCATACGCCACAAATTCATTCAAAACCAGCTTCTGGCCAACAAACGATCCGGCACGAACAGCTTCTTCCCATGGTACGCCGACCATGAAAGCAATTGGTGCGAAAATAAATCCGAGAATCTTTTCAAGCGTCAATCCTTCTGCGCCAAACCAGGCACCCACTCCTCCGATAATGCCGTTTACCATCGCAATCAGGGCAATAAAAGCAAGAAGCATGGCACCGACGTTTAAAGCCAGCCGCAGACCTGTCGATGCCCCGTTTGCAGCTGCATCAATAATATTCTGGGATTCTGAATCTTTTTCCAGTTTGATATGGTCTGTCGTTTCAGAAACCTCTGTTTCCGGCATAATCATCTTTGCCATGATCAAACCGGCCGGAGCAGCCATAAAGCTTGCCGCAAGCAGAAAATTCAACGGTATACCAAGTGCGGCATATCCGAACAGAACCGAACCTGCCACGGACGCAAGTCCTCCGGTCATAACGGCAAACAGTTCAGATTTCGTCATATTGGAGAGAAACGGTTTCACAACAAGTGGCGCTTCGGTCTGCCCTACGAAAATGTTAGCAGCCGCCGACATCGATTCCGCTTTACTCGTTCCAAGAATGTAAGAAAGAAATCCACCGATAATCTTAATAAACCATTGCATAATGCCAATATAATATAATATCGCAATCAAGGAAGAGAAGAAAATAATGACCGGAAGCGTCTGCAGCGCGAATACATTTTCTACACTTTCAACAGCGAGCAGATCCCCGAATAAAAAGTCGATACCTTCACCGGTATAACCGATAATGTTGGAAACATATTCAGTGAACCATTCCAGCCCCTTCCTGCCTAAGTCCCACTGCAGGACGATAAAAGCAAAGGTGAGCTGTATTGCCAGTCCCCCAAGGATCGTCCTCGGCCGGATGGATTTTTTTCTGGCTGATACAAGAAATGCAAGAAGCAAAACAAAGACAATCCCCATCAATCCCCATAGAAAATTCATTATGAAACCTCCCGATTTATGTTTGGTAAGCGTTTTCTAAAAACAAATAAAAAATAACCCTTTGTCGTTAGACGTCCAACCTCTGTAATCAAAAAAGAAACCCCTTTCAATATGTGGTGACAACCTCCCATCTTTCGTGTTGATGTGTATATTATAAAGGTTAGACGTCCAACAACACAAGTCTTTTTTTTAAGAAGCGCTTAGTTGACTTGTCTCCTGCCCGCCTTCGAACCGGGGTCATTTGAAGGCGAATGCTTCTCTTCCCATACTTACGTTTTAACTGTCCTGTGTATGATAAACGTCGCTATGATCTGTTCTATGTTACGTTTGGCCGGATTCCACCGGTCAAAAACTGTCTTATGAACGGTTTATACTTACGTTTTCGGTATTCTTCCACCACTTTTTGGCCGTATGATAAGAAAAGCGCAAAACCTTCACTCAAAACAAAAAGACAGCTCCTAAAGCTGTCTTCTTCGAAATACATTAAAACTAATCTGATCGGATTTAAAAAAGTTAATCGAGTATAGCACGGGCTCATCCGCCATATCATAATGGACCTGTTTCAATACGAGGAGCGGCGAACCATTTTCACACTGCAGCATCGTGCTGATTTCTTCATGATAGCCCATCGTTTCAATATTGGCTTTGGCGTAGCTGATAGTCACGCCGGCCTTTTTCTCCAGCGAGAGCAGCATCGATTCTTCCTCCAGGTTGTAATCCTCTTCAAGCAGCCCCGCTGGAATCTTGTCCACACAGTAGACAAGCGGATCGTCATCTGCGGTCCGGATCCGTTTTATCAGATACACCTGCTCGTCTTCATTGAGTGTAAGCTCTTTTTTATCATCACCATGCGGCTCAGCGAATCCGGTAAATAAAATATCCGTTCCCGGTGTTTTTCCTTCGCGTTCAATCATATCGGTAATGCTGAACAACTCTTCAATACCGCCTGAAAACACCGGCTTTTTGTTCACAAACGTGCCGATCCCGTGTTTGCGCACCATAATGTGCTCTTCTTCGAGGATCCGCAGCGCTTCACGGAGCGTGTTCCGGGAGACATGCAGCTGTTTCGCGTACTCATTTTCCGATGGCAGGCGTTCCCCGGGTTCCAGCTCCCCGTTTCTGATTTTCTCTTTTATTTCTTCAATAACCGTGACATAGCGGGGGTGTTGAAATTGATTTGTCATGATAAGCCTCCAGCATTCTTCTATCTATTATAGTATCAGACAACTTCAACACCCGTCTATCAGATATCGGCGCGCATCGATACATCCTTACATCGCATGCTTAACTCCCTTATTCACGAGCAGCCAGTTTGCCGGATAACTGGTGAGAAAGCCGAGCATCATCGCGATCTGCATCATGAACCAGAACACCGCGCCGCTTGGCTGCGGCGGCTGGGCGAACAGAAGGTAATGAGCCACGGCCATCCAGCCGAACATACCGACTTCAAAAGCAATCAGGGACCACGTATCCGCTTTGACCGCGTCTTTCAGTTTTTGTCTTCCACTTCCTCCCCCGTGAGCCCCCATTCCGTAATACTGAAACGCGATACCGAAAATATAGGCCAGCACAAATTCCACCCCGTATTCTGCAAACAAGGTGCTTCCTGCAATGGTCAGGCCTGTGAAAACAACGATCGGCACCCCGATCATATCTCCGAGGGAACAGCCGGCGCTGCAATGGGTGGTGGATACAAATACACTCTGCCAGAACGGCTTGTTCTGATGTTCGTGATGGGCATGGTGATGATGGTGTTCGTGCTGATGACCATGAGCATGGTTATTCTGCCCCAGTTTCCAATACGCCCATACGCCGGCAACTGGAAAATATAGTCCGGTGAGCGGCCACACAACGTTCATAATCGGCATCATCTCTTGTGGTTTCTTTAAGACATCTATCGTTATATAACCAGCCTGCAGTACTCCCAGCATGATAAAAAACCAGGATATAATTTCGAGGGTACTCATATGCAAGACTCCTTCGCTTCCTTTTTTTGAAACATCGTTTACACTAAGGAAAACTTCCGTCTGTATAATACCCGCCTTTGCTTTAAAAATAACAATGAAAAAGGAATACTGATTAACAGAATGGTTTCACGATCATTTCCAATACTCCGCTCCCGATCCTGTTCTGGTGTGTCAAAAGCAAGAATCACCATCGTTACAGATAGGTCCAGCGGCACGCCTGTTGATTACCCAAATATAGGAAGCGTTTCGTTGGGCTCCGCCTTTCTTGCCCGCTTTTCGCGGGCGTCGCCTCAGCTACTGGGAAAATCACCCGGTGATCTTCGGCTGACGCTTCTCCCGCTGGAGTCGGGCAAACGGCTCCGTCCAACGAAAAAGAAAGGGGAATAAATGCTTTGATCACAGATGCCCCCCTCCTAATAGATCCCTTTTCCATTCCTTTATATGGTAAATCAACAGGCGTGGTCCGGCGGCATATAAATGTAAGTGCAAATGTTCTATTGATGTTGTTTTACATTGGTTCGAGTGTTTATTTTACCAGGTCAGCTACTTTTGTGTAGGACATAACGTCATTCGTCATATGATGAAAAGTTTGTTGATCCATGATCTCTTCACTAAGGGTTTTCAGCAACGTTACGGTTGCTCTAAAAGGAGCTGATCCACAACTAAGCCTTTCAATGCCAATGCTTGATAACTCAGTCAAAGAAGGCATCTCGGGCCCGGCCAATAGGTTAATGGGAGAAGAAATTTCTTCTCTGAGATGCTGGATGCTTTCCAAATCTGTTAAACCGGGAACGAAAATACAATCTGCTCCAGCTTCCTCAAACTCTTTTGCACGCTTCACCGTTTCTTGAAATCGCGTCGATGCATCTCCAACATTGAGCCAATATGTATCTGTGCGTGCATTTATAAACAATGAGGGGTCCACAGCAGTATTCGAGAGTTCTTTGATAGCTGCAATCTTTTCTTTTTGAAAGGAAAGATCATATAGAGGCTGAACGGGATTTCCTGTACCATCTTCAATGTTTATCCCTACTACTCCAGCTGCTATCATTTTTTTCACCGTTTCTACAACCTCTTTAACGGTTTCTCCATATCCTGCTTCAATGTCTGCGCTCACGGGGACATTCACAGAACTTGTAATTGACTTAATGACTTCAATCATCTTTTCCAGTGGGATACTCTCTCCATCCTTATACCCCAATGACGCAGCTATGCCGGCACTTGTTGTTCCTATCGCTTTAAATCCATTTTCTTCAAACATCTTCGCACTTATGACATCCCAGGCATTTGCAAGAACAAAGCAGGATGACCGCCGATGTAGGTGATGAAAATCGTAAGCCTTCAACGATTGGTTTTTTTGGCTCATAAGAAAAACCCCATTTCATGTGTTGGATTTGGAACTCACTATTGATCTATGTAATTGTAACCTACAAGCATTTCAACTATTATCGAAATATGGAATACAGAAGGAGATAAATGCCAATGAATGTATATCCAAATGTTGCCGAAGTTGCTGCTCTCCTTAGTGAACCGTCAAGAGCAGCGATTTTGACCAGTTTAATGGATGGACGTTTTCATACAGCTGGTGAATTAGCCTATAAGGAATGCAGACGATTCTGCAGCTTTTTTATGTGGCTTCCTTCACTTTTTTCCCTTCCATCCTTAAGTTGATAATCGTCGATATGTGTATTAAACAATTTTTAATTACACACAATAAAAATCCAGAAATTAAACTTCCTAAACAGTAAAGGAGGCATTACATTGAACCAAAAACTGAACACAATTATTTGGCTGCTTATAGGCAGCTCATTGCTCTCCTCCATTTTTAGTATCATAATGCTAATACTTACAATAAGACACGACCGGAATGTAACTGGCGGAAGCTTTAGGTAGTTTCTAAAACATTTTAGTGATTCGCATTTTCCGTCGTACTCGCGCTAAACGGCAGCCAGCAGCACTTCAAAGACAGCCTCCAATACATCCACGATAATGCTGTTGCCGGCCGGCTTGGCTTTGCTGTATAACGTTGCATTCAAAAAAACAGAGACCTCTTACCATTAAAATAACGCCGGGCCGAGGAAGTCCCTCAAACCGGCGTCATTGGCGCAATTATGTATGGTGGAGCATATCGGACTCAAACCGATGACCTCTTGGCTGCCAGCCAATTTTGCTTCATTCAGCCCTTTTCACACCCATTCATTCGTCAAACTGCAAACGTGAATATATCAGTTAATTCTCGATAAGTTCATACAGCCATTCATTGTTGTTTGGCGGGTATGTTACCACTTAAGTCATCTTTTATAATTTAATACCACATAAAATTGGTCATGTAATACAAAATACTATGTTAAAGACAGCGAGAATAGAGTTTTTAAATAGTTCTTGCTTTCCTTAGTCCATCGAATATAATTAAGCTACGGTATGGGGAAGTGAAGCATTGAGAGTTTATATAGCAGGCCGTCGGTTGACGGTCTGTTTTTTATCAAAAATATTTACACGTATTATAATACGTTTAATAATATAATTAACAAAGAAGGGAGGGGAAAGCCAATGTGAAAAGTTATTCTTCAAAAGAAATCTTAAAAATACTTGAGGACGATGGTTGGTACATAACAAATATTAAAGGCAGTCACCATCAGCTTAAGCATCCTACGAAGCCCGGGAAAGTGACGCTACCACACCCCAAAAAACAATTACCAACCGGAACAGTGAAAAGCATCTTCAAACAGGCGGGGCTTTAAGCCTATCCCACTTAGGAGGTTTTATATAGATGAGTTATCCTGATCGCTACACATTTCTTGCGTTTTTTGAATATGAAGATGATCAAGTGGGTGTTCGTTTCCCAGACTTACCTGGTTGTATTACAGTTGCCGATCAAGAAGTAGAAGCTGTTGATATGGCCAAGGAGGCTTTAGCACTGCACTTGTATGGCATGGAGCAGGATGGTGATGAGATTCCAAATCCAAGTTCCCCGAGAGATGCTAAACCAGAGGATACGGAATATGCCGTTTTTATAGATGTCTGGATGCCGCCATTTAGAAGTGATATGCAGCAGCGGTCTGTTAAAAAAACCCTAACCCTTCCTGCTTGGTTGGATGATATTGCAAAAGAGCATAAAATTAATTACTCGCAATTGCTTCAAGATGCATTGAAAGAGCATATCGGGGTTCACAGGCCGTCAATTTCTTCGCATAATCAAGATGATTCAAACCGTGTGTTTGTCCCCGCAGACCAATCTAAGAAGGGTTCAAAATCATAAACACACTATGTTTTTATGTAGAAGCAGGGGCAAAAAAGCCCCTGCTTTTTTTATATGCTCGGATCCTTCTGCTGCTTCGATTCGTAGTCGCCTTCCGTTGGATGTTCTTCCTTTTTGTCCGGATTCACAAAAGCCGCAGTCAAACCAGCTGCAGCCATAATAATCGTTTCTACCCCTTCACGGACTGCCGATTCATTCGTTTCTCTGATTGATCGCTAGAAATCGTTTCATTATTGCTATCTTACTTTTTTTGTTCGCTTTCCTTAATTTCTGATTATAAGTGAAGAACTAGATCATTGGGTTGGTATAGACTATATCCCATTCTCTTTATTTTTATTTTCATCCTTTTTAATATGGGAGAGTATTTATTGCAAAAGCTTTAGATGAAAATGAATAGAGAACATAGTCCCCTTATTTCTTACTATCGAGGAAAGAGGGTTACAGAAAGAAGTGAATGGCTGACTTGCTGTTAGAACAATGGCTCCGTGATCTTTAATTACTCGTTTGTATTGCTCCCATAATTGATCGAACGGGAGAATTTCATGATAATGTCTAACGGATCCATCCGGTATTTGCCTCATCCCCTCAATGCATTCCTTTTGTTTGTATTGTCATATCTTTTCTCCCTTCCGCATGATAGAATGAAAACCAGAAGGGAACGATTGTTCCTTTATTGTGTTTAGACCCTTTTGAAAGGGTCTCCTTTAGTTGATAGTCGAAATATGAATTAAATCAGTGGTACTGACAAACTTCGATCTTTCTAATTCAGCATTGTTATATTACTCACTTCGATGGGCATGTTAAGCACTAAAAGGAGGCTCACAATATTGACTGGGTTAATTATTAAAATCTTTGTTTGTCCAATTACTGTTGTCATCTCGTCTTTCATTTTTCCAAACGTGAACTACGAAAATTTATGGCAACCAATTATTGTAGGGCTCATTCTCGCTGTTAGTGCTCATGTTATGGAAGTGTTTATATTGAAAGAGGGAACATTCTGGCTCAGTACCATTGCTGATTTTATTGCGGCATCGGCGATCGTATATATTGTTTCATTATTTTTTGATACAGCTGCGGTTTCTTTCTTTGGAGCTCTGCTAACCGGCTTATTATTGACAATCACAGAGATTGCACAGCACAACTGGCTTATTAAAAACGGAAAAACAGAGAAGTCCCCAACTTAAGACCACCTCAAAGCTTTTTTTAAAAGCATCTTTGCAAAACATCCAACCATACCTGGGCAATTGCTCACACAAACCAGTGCTGCTTCGTCATAAATTGTGACTAGTGACAATAAGGAGGTGAAGTTATGAGCGCAGGTTATGGTTATGGGTCTGGATTTGCGTTGATCGTTGTCCTGTTTATCCTGTTAATCATTGTTGGTTCATCTGGTTTCTTTGGTGGAAAAGGTGGTTACGGTGATTACGGATACTAAGAAGCATATCCCTATTCTTTTTCCTAAAGGGCGGACCTAATGTCCGTCCTTTAGGACCTTTTGAACATGGGTCTTTTTTTCACATAATCCGTCGTACTCGCGCTAAACGGCAGCAGTAGTTTCCTTCGTCAGCAGCACTTCAAAGACAGCCTCCAATACATCCACGACAATGCTGTTGCCGGCCGGCTTTACTGTATGACGTTGCATTCAAAAAAACAGAGACCTCTTACCATAAAAATAACGCCGGAACGGGGAAGTCCCTCAAACCGGCGTCATTGGCGTAATTATGTATGGTGGAGCATATCGGGACCCGCACCGATGACCTCTTGGCTTGCGGCCAATTTTGCTTCATTCAGCCCCTTTCACACCCATTCATTCGTCAATCTGCATACGTGAATATCTCGGTTAATTCTCGATAAGTTCATACAGCCATTCATTGTTGTTTGCCGGGTATGTTACCACTTAAGTCATCTTTTATAATTTAATACCACATAAAATTGGTCATGTAATACAAAATACTATATTAAAGACAGCGAGAACGACTTGCATTATGTTCCGTTTGATCAGATTACAGACATTCAGAAAAGTATATAATGGAAGAAATTGATCTTGATCGGAGGAATATGCATGTGCGGACGTTTCACCTTAAGTGTGGACCTGGAGACACTGCAGGATCAATTCGATATCGATGAAACAACCATTGAGGATTACGATGTAAGCTACAATATCGCCCCGTCTCAGGACATACTTGCTGTCATTAATGATGGAGAAAATAACCGTTTGGGAAAATTGCGGTGGGGTCTCATTCCTTTTTGGGCGAAGGATAAGAACATCGGTTATAAAATGATCAATGCTCGTGCTGAAACCGTTGCTGAAAAAGGCAGTTTCAAACACGCATTGAAAAAACGCCGCTGTATCATACCGGCCGACTCTTTCTATGAATGGCAGAAGGTTGATGGGAAAAAGCAGCCGTATCGCATTTACTTAAAGGATCAAGACGTATTTGGATTCGCCGGATTGTGGGAAAAATGGAAAGATGAAAACGATCAGGACATATTCAGTTGCACGATCATTACGACACAGGCGAATGATTTTATGTCAGAGATCCATGACCGGATGCCGGTTATCCTCCCGAAAGAGCATCAACAACAATGGATGGATCCGACTAACCAAGATCCTGATGATGTTCAGCAGTTACTGCAACCGATTGATTCTAATGCAATGGATGCTCACCAGGTATCAACAGACGTGAACAGTCCACGTAACGACTATAAAGAACTCGTTAACCCTCTATAGAGTTTTTAAATAGTTCTTGCTTTCCTCGGTCCATCGAATATAATTAAGCTACGGGATGGGAATGGGGAAGTGAAGCATTAAGGGTTTATATAGCAGGCCGTCGGCTGACGGTCAGTTTTTTCTTATGTATCATTCATCCTCTTCCTCTAATTCTACTTTCTCCAGATCCAACCAAGAAAGCATTTCCCCTACTACTGTATTTACTTTTTCATCTACAACATTGCTGCCATATTTCTTTTTGGCTTTATTGATATTTTCAATGACATCCTCATGAAAACTTATTAATGGGTCATCATCTTCGATTTCATTAAACAATTCGATCATTTCATTATTTCCTTCTGAAATTTTATCGATCGCTTCACTGTATTTATTAAAATCCACTTTATTCGCTTTCATTATAATCACCTAGTAAAAGCTTTCCCTGTTTTTTTATTTGTATGAAGAGCAAGGGGCAGAGCCCCTGCTCTTTTTAATTCAGGTCTTCATACATCCGCATCATAACAGTAGACATCTGTTTCCGCGTAATCGGCTTCCGCGGATCCTTTCCATTGAGAAAACCTTTCTTCTGTGCCCATTCCCATGCTTCTTTGTGACTTTCATTCGGTTGCTGTTGTTCCATATCTTTAATTACCTCCTTTAATTTTTCAAAGGTGTTTGGTCCGGCGATACCGTCCACAGATAATCCGTGTCGTGCCTGGAACACTTTGACTGCATCGAATGTTTCGTTACCGTAGTCACCGTCTGCTCCGTACCTGGGCAACTATTTACCGGCATCCATCAGGTCTTCTTGTAGCTGCTCACCTCACTGCTAGCATCACCTTTCTGCAGCAGGTTGTCGTCTGTGACGGCCGCAATCCCTTCTCCATTCATTTCTCGTTTCACGTCTTTTATGAATAATTGCCAGAACGACACGCCGTTCTGATTGAGCGCATTCCCCGGATCCGTTTTCCTTTCAGGGTCTAAGGCGGAATGCCCTGTGATATCTTTTTCTGGATCCCATCCATGCGAGTGCCGTCCCATGTCGCCGATCTCCCTTTCGCTCTCTCTTCCAGCTTGTTAACTTTCCCTTTTACAGCATCAATTTCTTTTCTGGCTTCTCCCACTTCTTCACGAAGACCATTATATTTTTTTATCGCTGATCGAGTTTGCTCCATTTCAACGCGCAAATCACGAAAGTTATCTTTCAGCTGCCGAGAAGTTGTTGTTTTTCCATCAAGCTGCAACTGCAGTGACAGCCGAGAACACAAAGGAAACGAACATTTCTACGTTCTGCTCGTCAATCGGAAGGGGCGAGTGGCCAAACAGAGCCAACCCCTGGTTGATGAATGCGGCGGCCATGAGTACGGTGCGTGTGACGGTTCCTGCTTCTAGTTTTTTCAGTTTTTAGATCATGTGGATCACTCTTTTTTAAATTAAAAAGAGCCTCCGCTTGGAGACTCCTTTTGGATATAACGATAGCGCGCTTATAAGCCCGCTATCGTTTTTTCAGGTATTTATATTGTTCGTTTGGCGTTTTTCCTTTTAACTTACTATCATGGGCTGCTTCAGCGATGAGTTCACTACAAATCATTTGGCTTGGATTGTTCCAGGGTTTATCACCAAACTTAACTCCATACCAAATAAATTTAAGCACATCATAGCGCTTTTCAACGTGTTTAATGGCCTTGTTTATATCTCCCTTTACTTCTACTACTTCGAAGTCATTAAGATCAAAATGACGAATCTGTACACCCTGCGGAAACCGAGAATCAAGGATATGGTAGTCGTCTATTTTAATCGCATTGTGGCTCCATTTTCCGTCGGTGAATCGTTGGATCAGACGCGATAGCAATGAAGTATTACGGGAAAATATAACTTCCATCACCATGTCACAGCCTCGATTTCCTCTTTCGTTGTCGCACGATCCAGTTTATGATTTTCTGAAGCAGTGATGACCGAGAAAAACTGTTCAGGTGTAAAAGAAACAACACCGTTATTTAACTTTTTCCATCGAACTTCTTCCGGCAGCGTTTCTCCTTGATTCTTTTTCTGTACAAGACGGAGGTTCATTTGCGTCAGATTGTTTTGGTCATGCTCCTTCATGCCAAGCGTATATTCCGTGTTACCGATTGTAATGGAAAATCCGGCATGAATAGCAGCTGTACACTGTTCCTTTAATTCCCGTATTTTACGGGAAGAAGCAGAAGATAGCTCCTGCTCCTGTTGTTCTGTAGCTGAAACAAAACTATTCGATAAGTTCGCCATCTTCGTTTACCTCCTTCCAGTCTCCCCCGGTAAAGCTACCTTCTTGGAACGGAATATAATATTTCAACTCGATGTACCATTATCCATCAGATTTTTCAGCAGAGTGAATGGGGTTTTCATCCAAGTTCTTTAGCTGAATATCGTTAACATTGATTTTTCCATCTTCGTCAGAATCGATCTGGGTGAAGTCAAATACTTCTTCTATATTATCTTCCCCGGTTCCTTCTGTAACGGTGATGATTCCCGCAGGGTCGTAGTCGTAAGAAAGCTGAATAAAGTCCCTGGTAAGAATGAAATGCTTAATATTCACTTACATCCTTCCTTTCCAATATCCTATTACCCCTAACCCGACAAGTGCTCCTGCTTTTCGTTAATGAAATTATTCCAGTTTGTTTCGTCTTGACTGGAAGCAAGTTCCCCTCGTTCTGATCCCAAGAGAATCCGCTTTGGAATGGGCGGATACGACGGTTATGGATATTAGGAGGCACATCTCTATTCATTCTCCTTTTTATAGAGCGGACTAATGTCCGTCCTAATACTTTTGGATGCAATTTCTTTTTACACATAATCCGTCCTGGAATCATCGTTATCTGCCTTAATTTATTTGATGACTGTTAACTTGATAATGGGTTTGTTAATATTAAAAAGTGAACTTACTAAATTCTGGGAGGTTTATCATGAACAAGGTAACTTCAGCTAACATAGCTCTTTTCAGTAGCATTTTACTGGTCATTGGTCCCTCAATAACACTTCTCACTAACGATGTCCCAGGAAATATTGTTTTTGTTCAGTACATACTCTTATTCAGTGGAGTTTTAGGTGTCATCGGTAATGCTGCAGCCATTAAAAAGCACAGAAAAGATGCTGAGTGAAGCTTACTCTTTGATTCACATAATCCGTCTTACTCGCGCTAAACAGCAGCAGTAGTTTCCTTCGTCAGCAGCACCTCTCCAATATATCCACGACAATGCTGCTGACGGCCGGCTTTGCTGTATGACGTTGCATTCAAAAAAACAGAGACCTTTTACCATAAAAATAACGCCGGGCCGAGGAAGTCCCTCAAACCGGCGTCATTGGTGTAATTATGTATGGTGGAGCATATCGGGACCCGCACCGATGACCTCCTGGCTGGCAGCCAAGCGCTCTTCCATAGTTCATTGCACTGCCCTAAAGCTCGTTCTTATATATGTTTTTCAGCATTTTGTTCCAACCAATCCGCAAGTTCATGCAATGTGAATGTTCGAACGGCTGCACCTATACAAACTTCATATAATTCTTCGTCACTAATGATTAAAGAATATCCATTTAGTTCAAGTTAGTTCAAGAAACACAGCAGCAGTGAGGTAAGCAGTTCTTTTGTTTCCATCACTAAAATACTGATGAGTGGCAAAGCCTTCTAAATACACGGCGGATTTTAAAAATAATCCGGGATACAGTTCTTGGCCAAAGCTGAACATAAAAGGCTTTTCAGCCATGTATTCAATCATCCCCGGTTCATTTTCTCCCTGCACTCCTCCGTATCTATCAAGAGCGAGTTGATGAAGTTGTCTTATATCTCCGGAATCTATGGACTCAACACTCAATTCTTACTTACCTTTTTTAATCCTTCCTCGTTCCTGTCTGCTACTTTCTTTCCTACCTTTTGTATAAGTTCTTTTCTATCTGCTTTTTTTAATTCTTTTAATTCTTTTTCCGTGGTTACCATGTTCGAATGTTCTCCTTTATCCATATTACCGCCTCCTGAAACATTGTAATAACAGGATGGGTTCCATGTGTATAGAATAAACAGCTTTTAAGCTAATTTTATTTTCTTCATTATAACATATTTTTAATCAACGCCCACCGTGATTCATCCAGCTGCGTTTAAGCACCCTAATCATAAAAATAACGCCGGGCCGAGGTTATCCTCAAACCGGCGTCATTGGCGTAATTATGTATGGTGGAGCATATCGGGCTCGAACCGATGACCTCTTGGCTGCCAGCCAAGCGCTCTCCCGACTGAGCTAATGCCCCGTATCAAAACGACAATTTTTATTATAAGCAGGTTTGCACCGCCTGTCAATACTATAAAAGTTCGAAAATTCCCCATCCTGCCCCGCCGACGACGCCGACAAGAAAAGATTCCGCGATTTTTTCTTTGCGCCATTGTTTTTCCCGGGCGTAATCAAAAATAAGCCAGCCGATAAAAACGGCCAGGCCGAAACTGATCGATTCCAGCAGTATCATGGAAGAACCTCCCCGCATCGTCTTTTCCCACCATACCAGATGATGAATGAAACGGCAATATGATGGCTATATTGGTAAAAACACTGTTCATCGGCAGGAAAGGAGTTCCTTATGTTACATGCTGCGGTCCGTTTTTATGATCGGATTCCGGTGCTTGTCCGTCTTCTTATGATCATTATTTTAATAATTACTGCTTTCGCCTTCCTTCTTCATGTCCTCGAACCGGAGGCGTTCCCGTCTTTTTTTGACGCGGTCTGGTGGGCGGTTGTAACATCAACGACGGTCGGCTACGGGGATTTTGTGCCGGAAACTGTGACGGGACGGATTGCGGCCATGGTTCTTATCCTTTTCGGCATCGGTTTTGTGTTGTTTTTTGTGACAAACTTGGCTTCCAGTACCGTGAGCGAACAGCACCACTGGCAGAAAGGCACGCTTGCTTCCAGTTTTCAGGATCATTATATTATTGTGAACTGGAATGAACGTTCCCGGCAGTTTATCGAACAGATTCAGCTGGCCTATCCGGGACGCCCGGTCCTTTTGATCGATAATAACTTGACGGAAACACCGTTTGACAACAGCCGCACCCTTCAGTTTATCAAAGGCAGCCCTACTTTCCAGACTACCCTGCGTCAAGCCAATATCCGGCGGGCCCGCGCGCTCGTCATCACATCCGGGTTGGAAAGCACGGAACAGCATGCCGATGCCCAGACGATTCTGACCCTGCTGACGGCCAGACATTACTGTGATGATATCTACACCGCCGCTGAAATCCTGACCTCTGAACAGCTTCCAAATGCCCGTCATGCAGGTGCCGATGAAATCATTGCCTCCAACATGATTTCGAGCCTTCTTATGACGGAAAGTCTGGAACAGCAGGGCATTGCCGAAACGATCACGCTTCTTCTCGACGTGGAAGCCGCTCCGTATCTCCGTTCGATTCCCTGTCCGGAGGAATGGATCGGAAAAACATTTGAAAGTATCAGCCACGAAGCCCGTATGCGCGAATACCTGCCGATCGGCATCAGCAGCGAAAATCAGACCACCCTGCATCCGGACGGAGAAAAGGTCGTCACGGAAGATCATTCTCTGCTTGTGCTTGAATCGTCACGTTAATAACACGTCTTCCAGTTCTTTATTCAGCCTTTCCCCCTGTTCCACCCAGGAAGCTGGCACGTCGGCATCTCTGTCCTCCGGGGTCTGAAACTGGTTGACGACAGCATTATAAGGTTCTTCGACATGATCACTGCCCCGCTTATACTGATGCGCCAGTACAAACGGACGGCCGAGAGCCACTTTTACGCCCTTCTGTTCCAGTTCACCATCGACAGCTTCAAACGGAACCCGGAAAAACTGATAATCCTCTTCGTTCGACATTTTGTAGTCCATATAACCGTGATCATATTCCCATCCGCCACCGATGTCATAGCCGAGCGGCTTCATTTTTTTCTCCAGATCCTGAAGCACAAAACGGTGGCCTTCCAATTTTGAAGGTATCTCGATCATAGGGATCCCGCCTTCTTTTTGGTTTTACTTTTTCCCCGTTGCCGATTTTCATACAGAAATCCCGGAGAAAAAATCTCCGGGATGCGTACTCATTGATTCAGGCGTTTCTGCAGTTCCTGCTGCTGTTGTTCAAAGCCGGGCTTCCCAAGCAGGGCAAACATGTTTTTCTTATAGGCTTCCACTCCAGGCTGATCGAACGGATTGACTCCGAGCAGATACCCGCTGACGGCGCATGCTTTTTCGAAGAAATACACAAGATATCCAAAGTAATATTCATTCATTTCCGGAATACGCAGCACCAGGTTCGGTACGTCGCCGTCGGTATGGGCAAGCAGGGTGCCCTGAAACGCTTTTTCATTCACAAAATCCATCGACTTTCCGGCGAGATAATTGAGCCCCTCAAGGTCATCTTCCGTTTCAGGTATCGTAACATCTTCACCGGCCTTCTCCAGCTGAAGTACCGTTTCAAACAGATGGCGCCGTCCTTCCTGCACATACTGCCCCATCGAATGAAGATCGGTCGAAAAATTCACGGAGGCTGGAAAGAGTCCTTTATGGTCTTTGCCTTCACTTTCGCCGAACAGCTGCTTCCACCATTCCGAAACAAAAACCAGGCTCGGCTCATAATTGACGAGCAGCTCAATGGCTTTTCCTTTTTGATAAAGCATGTGGCGGACCGCTGCATATTGATACGCCTCATTTTTCATCAGATCAGGTTCTGCATACGTAAGGCGGGCGGCATCGGCCCCTTCCATCATCTTCTCCACGTCCAGTCCGGCTGCGGCAATCGGAAGCAGTCCGACAGCAGTCAGTACGGAATAGCGGCCGCCTACATCATCGGGAACGGTGAATGTTTCGTAGCCCTGTTCATCCGCCAGCGTCTTCAGCGCTCCTTTTTCTTTGTCGGTCGTGGCGTAAATCCGCTTGGCTGCTTCTTCCTTCCCGTATTTTTTCTCGAGAAAATCGCGGAAAATCCGGAAGGCAATCGCCGGTTCCGTAGTGGTCCCGGATTTGGAAATCACATTGATCGAGACATCTTTATTTTCCAGCATATCCATCAGATCCCGGATGTAGGATTGGCTGATATGGTGGCCGGCAAAATAAATTTCCGGACCGCTGCGGCCGTCTTTACGCTGCTGGTTGCGGAAGGTATGCGTCAGGCTTTCAATGGCCGCTTTGGCCCCAAGGTAGGAACCGCCGATACCGAGAACGAGCAGCACATCGGAGTCGTTCCTGATTTTCTCCGCGGCTTTCTGAATACGCTCGAATTCTTCTTTATCATAGTCCTTCGGCAGGTCGACCCACCCTAAAAAATCACTTCCTGCGCCGGTCTTTTCATGAACAGCGTCATGAGCATGCTGTACCGGGCTGCGCAGGTGTTCCAGTTCATGTTCGCTGAAAAATGGCAGTGCGTTGCTGTAATCAAACTGAATGTCTTTTGGCATGACAAGATCCCCCATTTTTTAGTCTCTTCTTCAAATGTATAGAACGGCGCTCTGGAATTCAAGATATTTCTAAGATGTAACCGAATTCAAGGCATGATGGTTTCTTTTTTCTAAAATCATGAATAAAGGACGTCTTATTCCATCATGATAAGGGGTAAGCGTGACACAGGTGAAGGGGGGTGAAGGAGGATGAGCGGAATGCAGCGCACTGCTCTTGTTCTGACCATTATAGGTGCTGTGAACTGGGGTCTCATTGGATTTTTTGGATTTGATCTTATTGCTGCGATCTTTGGCAGTCAGGCGGAAGCGATGTCCCGGGTAATTTACGCCCTGGTTGGAATCGCCGGCCTTTACAGCATCTCGGTTCTTTTCAAACCGGATGAAGAGTTGGAACGAAGCCCCGAACCTCAACGGTAATATCATAATGAATCATAAAAAAAGAAGGGGTGCTTCCCGTAACGAACGGAATGCCCCTTCTTTTTATTACTTGCGGATGCGTTTATTTAGATCAGCCTGAATTTCATTGGACTGTTTCAGCCAGTCTTTCAGCTTGTCTTCGAGGGTATTGAATCCCTGATTTTTCTGGCCGCCCTTGGCTCCGCCTTTCGGAGCGCCGCTGTTGTGACTCGGTTTTCTTTCTTCTTTTTCCGGTGCTTCCTGGGTATCACGGATGGAAAGGGAAATCTTGCCATTATCCGCATCAATGGATTTTATTTTTACCTTCACTTCGTCCCCGACGGAAAGTTCATCATTAATATCTTTTACATAACCGTGGGCGACTTCAGAGATATGGACGAGTCCCTGTTTATTATCATCAAGAGCGACAAACGCTCCGAATGGTTTAATTCCTGTAATCTTACCCTCAACGATACTTCCTACCTCGTATTGCTCTACCGACATTCAAACATCTCCTAAATATTTATTAGCCTTCAAATTATATCACACCCTCCCCCTTTCAGCAATTTATTTATATAAGATGAAACAGAAAACTTGGTTATCCCCGTTATCAAAGCAGAATAAGTATGAAACTTCCCGGATCGAAGCTTTTCTCGACCCGGGAAGTGAACAGGTATTATACGGAGTCCGAAACGGGCTCTTTCTTTTCTTCCGATCGATCTATGATATACGCGCAGGCGGCATCGCCGGTAATATTCAGGGAGGTACGAAGCATATCGAGCAGACGGTCGACGCCCAGTACAAGCGCAATACCTTCAACCGGCAGGCCTACCTGCTGCAGTACCATAGACAGCATAATCAGCCCGACACCCGGCACACCGGCTGTCCCAATGCTTGCAAGCGTCGCCGTCAGCACTACCATCACGAGCTGGGAAAAAGCAAGATCCGCTCCCCACACCTGCGCAATAAAAACAGTCGCTACAGCCTGCATGATAGCGGTTCCGTCCATATTTATTGTAGCTCCAAGGGGCTGGACGAAACTGCTGACTTTTTTACTCACACCCAGTCTCTCCTGGGCCGTTCTCATCGATACCGGCAGGGTACCGCTTGAACTGGCAGTACTAAATGCTACGATCATGGCCGGGTAAAAGCTTCTGAAGAAATGCACCGGACTTTTCTTCCCAATCACTTTGACAGCAAAGCTGTACGTAACAGCTGCATGAAGGATAAGCCCGAGAATGATGGTGATCATGTACAGCAGCATCTGCTGCAGGCCGTCCACACCGGCAGTTCCGACAGCCGATGCAATCAATGCAAAGGCACCATAGGGAGCCGTGTACATGACGACACGAACAAGAAACATCATCACTTCATTTCCCTGTTCGAGCAGCCTGTGCAGTCCCGCTGTTTTATCACCCAGCTTCGCAAGCGCTGCCCCAAAGAATATGGCGATGGCAATAATCTGCAGCATATTGGCCTCTTCCAACGCGTTAATAGGATTTCCCGGTATAATATTTAAAAACGTATCCATAATGGGAGGTGCTTCTTCCGCTTCATAATCCGCTCCCTGCGTATCAAAAGCACCCTCCGCACCGGGCTGAATCAAGTACGCCAGGCTGATTCCAATAATAAGTGCAATGGTCGTGGTGATTAAATAAAAGCTGATCGTTTTGCCGCCGATTCTCCCTAATTGAACCGGATCTTTTAAGCTGGCTGTTCCGAGCGCTATGGAAATAAAAACAATTGGAACAACAAGCATGGTAATAAGGTTCAAAAAGATATCACCAACGGGGGTCAACAAATACGTATCCAACCAACCGAAAACGTTTTCAGGAACAAAGTTTAAAATAAGTCCAACAATCACCCCGAATAAAAGAGCGAGCAAAATATGTTTCGTTAAATTTTCATGCACGTCATTTCCCTCCTTTTGTAATCAAAGCAGTTCCGGCTATGTCCACCCTTCTTTATAGTATGTCAGCTATTTTACCGAAAGAACATCATCGTTCCAACCCTGCAGTCCAGGCTGAGCGGGTCGGGCAATGTAGAATAAATTCTTTCAAATATGTAAAAAGTATAATATTTTTACAATCATCTATCAATACTCTACGGTTACTTTATTTTTAAGGGAATGTCAGGATGTCTCTTCAGGGTGATGGGCATGTTAAAAAAGAAAGCTCTTCCTTCATCCTTTCCATTGACAATGCGCCAGGTTTTCCGATATGGTTTTGAGATGTTTACATCGTTTAAATAAAGGAAGTGCAGCTATGAAAAGAGAACAGTGGCATTCAAAATTAGGTTTTATTCTGGCCGCGGCCGGATCGGCCATAGGGCTGGGCGCTGTCTGGAAATTACCATACGTAACTGGAACGAGCGGGGGCGGAGCTTTCTTCCTCGTATTTATCCTGTTCACTCTCCTGCTCGGAACCTCGCTGCTTTTGGCTGAATTCGTCATCGGCCGAAAAACACAGAAACCTCCGATACAGGCGTACCAGGAACTGGCTCCCGGAACTCCCTGGTATCTCCTCGGTATTCTCGGTATTGTGTCCTCCTGTTTGATTCTGTCCTTTTATGCTGTCGTGGGAGGTTGGATTCTTACATACTTTATCCGAAGCTTGACCGGCGGTTTAACGAATCCACCGGACGGTAATTACGGAGTCTTATTTGAATCCATTATTTCCAACCAATGGGAGGTTGGGGCAGCCCACCTTGCTTTCATTCTTCTTACCATTCTCGTCGTGCAGAGCGGCATTCAAAAAGGCATTGAACGGGCCAGCAGTATCATGATGCCCGCTCTGTTTCTCATTTTTGCGGTCCTGGTTATCCGTTCAGTCACTCTGGACGGTGCCATGGAAGGCGTTCAGTTTTTCCTGCAGCCGGACTTGTCCAGTCTCGACGGCGGTACGATTCTGTTTGCTCTCGGCCAGGCTTTCTTTTCCTTGAGCCTCGGCGTCTCGGTTATGGTGACGTACAGCTCTTATTTGTCGAAAAAAGAGAGCCTGGTCCGCTCCGCTTCCTCTATTGTCGGCTTAAGTCTTCTTATCGCTTTTCTATCCGGCCTTGCGATATTTCCAGGGGTATTTGCGTTCGGACTGGAGCCTGACGAGGGACCAAGTCTTATTTTCACGGTTCTTCCTGCCGTATTCAGCGAAATGGCATTTGGTTCGGTGTTTTTCACCCTGTTCCTGCTTCTGTTGCTTTTCGCAACGTTGACGTCGGCGTTTTCCCTGCTTGAGATCGTCGTTTCTTCTCTTTCTTACCGTCGTCCCGGAGATCGCAGAATGGCAGCCTGGATCGGCGGAATCGGCATCTTCCTGCTCGGGATTCCGTCGAACCTATCGTATGGTGTTTTGTCCGACTGGCTGCTTTTCGGTGACACCTTTTTTAATCAAATTGATTTTCTCGTCAGTAATATCCTGCTGCCACTGGGAGCTTTTCTGATCGCCGTTTTTGTATCCTGGCGGATCAAACGAGACACGTTGAAAGAGGAACTCCTGCAAGGTTCAAACCTCCACTCCGGCATTTTTGATACATGGCTGTTCGTGCTTCGTTATATCACCCCGGCAGCCATTCTTGCCGCTTTTCTGGATGTGCTGGGTGTGTGGTAAAAGTAACTTTACGAAACGAAAGAGGGACCTCCCATACTGTGGAGGCCCCTCTTTTTATACGTTTATTATCCCGCATGGCGGCGCAGAAACCGGCCTATCCGTTCCACCGCTGTCTCGAGAGATTCCATCGATGTCGCATACGAACAACGGATGTGCCCTTCTCCGCCTGCCCCGAATACATTACCGGGGACGACGGCTACATGCTCTTCTTTCAACAGAGCTTCGGCAAAGGCATCTGAGCTCATACCGGTGTCCTCAATGGAAGGGAACGCATAAAACGCCCCGCCGGGGACATGGCAGGAAAGTCCGATTTCGGCAAATGATTTCACCATATAATTGCGTCGCTGCTTATAGCTTGTTACCATCCGATCTACATCATCCCGGCCGCTTCTTAGTGCTTCCAGGGCGCCGTACTGGGCAGGAGTGGAAGCACACATCAGAATATACTGGTGAATTTTCAACATCGCTGCTGTAATATCCGCCGGAGCGCATACATATCCGAGGCGCCAGCCGGTCATCGCAAATGCTTTGGAAAATCCGGAAATGAGAATCGTACGGTCTCTCATCCCAGGCATGGCCGCAAAACTGCAGTGATGATTGTCATAACTCAGTTCGGCATAGATTTCATCCGAAAATACGAGCAGGTCATGCTTTTCCATGACATCGACAAGCGGGGCCATCTCTTCTTTTGTCATTACCGCTCCGGTCGGATTGTTTGGAAAACTGATCATCACAGCTTTTGTATTGGGGGTTACTGCCGCTTCCAGTTCCTCTTTTGTCAACTTGAATTCATTTTCTTTGCGTGTCCCGATGGAAACCGGGATGCCTCCGGCAAGGGAGACGATCGGAGCATACGATACAAAGCCGGGCTCAACGATAATGACTTCCTCTCCCGGATTGACTGTAGAACGGACGGCAATATCAATCGCTTCACTGGCTCCGGCTGTCACGATAATTTCCTTCTCCGGATCATACATCGTGCCGAAGCGGTCGTCGAGATAATCCGAAATTTCGCTGCGGAGCTCCATGATACCGGGATTGGACGTATAAGCCGTGTATCCTCTTTCCATGGAATCGATGCTTGCCTCCCGGACGTTCCAGGGTGTCACAAAATCGGGCTCCCCCACCCCGAGTGAAATCACATCGTCCATCGTGGACGCCATGTCAAAAAAGCGGCGGATGCCGGAGGGCACGATTTGCTGCGCAGCATCAGACAGGCGGTTTGTTTTTCTTACGGGAGGCGTGCTCATGGCGACACCACAATCCTTTTGTCATCGTCCTCCCCGTCTTCAAATACGACACCGTCATGTTTGTAGGTTTTCAGACGGAAATGGGTAGTGGTGGATATGACCGATTCGAGGGTCGACAATTTCTCCGACACAAATCCGGCAATCTCAGACATCGTGTTGCCGTCAATGACGACAGACAAATCATAAGCGCCCGATACCAGATAAAGAGCTTTAACTTCCGGGAAACGGTAAATGCGTTCTGCTACTTCATCAAAGCCGACTCCGCGCTGCGGAGTCACCTTGACATCTATCATGGCCGTGACGCCTTCCTTTTCTTCCACTTTGCTCCAGTCCACCACAGCTGCATAGCTGACAATAACATTGTCTTTTTCCAATTTATTCAAAACCGCCTGCACTTCCTCGTCCCTGCGGTCCACCATTTTGGCGATGGTAGCTACGTCCAGACGGCCGTTTTCTTCAACAAGCTTCAGGATTTCCAGTTCATGCTTTTCCATCTCTGTCTCTCCTTTCAGTCGCACAGCACTGCTTCATCTTTTCTCATTACCGTCTATCTTATCATATGAACAGGCCGGGCGACATTGTATTTTAGATTTAAGAGAAGGAAGTTCCGGGAATAATAACGGAGAAAGAATGGAGGGATGCACATGTCGGATACGCTTCATCATGTGAAAGAAAAGTCTTCAACTGCGCTGATAATACTGGATATGATCAATGATATGGAGTTTGAAGACCGGGATTACTTATTTCCGCATGCCCTGGAGGCAGCCAAAAATCTGGCTTCCTTAAAAAAGCGGGTAAAATCTCACGGCATCCCCGTTATATATGTTAACGATAATTATGGACGGTGGCAGAGCGATTTTCAGGAACTGATTGCCCACTGCAAACGGGAGGATGTAAAAGGGAAAGAGGTAACAGAACTCATTGAGCCGGACGACGATGACTATTTTGTGCTGAAACCGCAGTTCTCCGGTTTTTTTGCGACACCGCTTGATATTCTGCTTGATTATCTGGAAGTGAAAACATTAATTATCACAGGTGTTGCGGGCAATATGTGTGTGCATTTCACCGCCAATGATGCCTACATGCGGCATTATCAGCTGTTTGTGCCCGGTGACTGCACGGCATCCAACAGTTCCGAGGATAATGAGCTGGCTCTCGATCTGATGAATCACGTGCTGAAAGCCGATACTACCAACAGCAGCGACTACAACATCGAAGACCTGATAGCCCGCGCCAAACGTTATGATGAGAAAAACCCCTAGAAAAACACACCTTTTTTATGGGGCTCCGGCTTACGGACACTAAGTAGTCGAAGGGTGATTTTAGTGTCCACAAACGTCGTTTTTGGAGACACCATGACACCGTTCCCATAGTATTAACGGGTCCCGGTGTCCGCCCGCAAACCACTATCTCTTCGTTTCGGTCCCATAGTGTCCGTTAGCCATCTTCTATCAGATACTAAACCTCCATCTCGGTGTGATAATGTACACAGTCTAATGGAGTATGTTGGTTTTTCATAGCGCATTCTACACAAACGCTTCCGACTATTTTTAATAATCGGAAGCGTTTTTTTCTGTAGAGCCCCGTCTCATGGAGCTCTTAAAATACTTTTTTCAGCTCATCTTTATCCTGACCGAGCCAGTAGCGCATCCACTCTTTTGCATTATCCAGGTGGTGCAGTTTCGCCTGCCCGCACTGCTCTTCATTGGCAGCCGGTACTTCTTCCAGGGTCAGCGAATATTCCATGGTTTTTTCCAGAATTTCAATAAGTTCGCTGATTTCCGGTTCTCCATTCATGATGAGATAAAAACCGGTCTGACATCCCATTGGTGACAAATCAATCACTTCAAAATGGGAATATTCTTCGGCATACCTGCGGATATTCAAAGCGAGCAGATGTTCCAGCGTATGAATAACCGGCGGAGTCATGTTTTCCTTATTCGGCTGGCCGAAACGGATATCGAATTTATTGACAATGCCGTCTGTGCCGATTTTCTGGAAGCCGGCGTGTCTGACGTACGGTGCTTTTACCTTGGTGTGATCCAGTTCAAAACTTTCTACACGTGCCATTTCAAAAACACTCCTTTGTTATTTCTCCTGTCTCCATCATACAATGCCTTCGTTTTCTTTGGCAATCCAAACCGTTTACGAAACAAACCGTCTGCCGGCCGCCACATCATCGGTGAAGACAGCATCCGCCCCGTACGTCTTTAATTTTTCCCAGTATTTCGGCTTGTTCACCGTCCATACATACACTTTGTATCCTTTTTTGTGCATCCGCTGTATGAAACGGGCACCCGCCAGACGGTAATGGGGGCATACGATGTCGGCTCCCGTTTCCTGCAGGCGCTTTTCCGGAAAATAATCCCTCCACCACTGAAACGGTTTTTTCCGTTTCTGTAAAAAAGAGAACTCCCCCGTTAGAAGTGCTGTCCGGCACACCGGATCCACCTTTTTCATGTTTTTTATAATCTTTTCATCGAAAGAGGAAAACAGGATATGGTCTGACGCAGGAATCTGCTGCAGCACCTTCTGTTCCAGCCCTTTTTCTTTCACCTCCAGATTGAAGGATGTCCCTTCCTCCACTAACGGCAAAAGATCGGTCAACAATGCAGGTGTCCAGTTTTCTCGCTGTTCCGTTTCCGCTCTCCATTCCTCATACGTGAAATCCCGGATAAAACGTCCATTCCAGGTGGGGTAATGGGCACAGACAAGCTGGTTGTCTTTTGTCATCCGGATATCGGTTTCTATCATATCAGCTCCGGCCTGAACGGCACGACGGAATGCCTCTACAGTATTTTCTTTAATACGGTCCGTTGCACTGCCCCGGTGTGCAATCACCTTTATTCTGTCATTCCGTGTCATCAGCGGAATCCTCCGAGTATTGAAATAGATGGATATTTACTATACAACAGAATTCGTCAAGCGCACATCGTCAACTTATATGTATTTGAAGTTGACATAAAGAAAGTCTTTGTTTATGATAATAATTCAGAAGAAATGAGAAGGGAGTCTTCTTCATGACATTCAAGCCTATCGACATTGTATCTGCAGCTCTTTTTGCTGCATTAATGGGAATCGGCGCGAACATTGCCGCTTTTCTCGTTATCGGCGGTGTGCCCGTCACCCTGCAGCCCATCATTGCCATTACAGCCGGCGCGCTGCTCGGGAGCCGCCTCGGCGCCTTCTCCATGTTCATTTACATGCTGATCGGACTGATCGGGATGCCGGTTTTTGCAGAATTCTCCGGAGGGCTGCGCGCTTTGCTCAGTCCAACATTTGGTTTTATTTTATCATTTATCGTGATTGCCTATGTAACCGGAAAAATCATAGAATTGAAATCAAATCCCGGTATGCCCACGTTTTTCACAGCTGCTTTCATCAGTCTTGCCATCAATTATGCAATGGGGACGACGTATATGTATTTTGCCTATCAGTGGATTGCTGATGCGCCGGAAGGATTTCATTATGCCATGTTATGGGGATGGATGGCTCTGCCCCTTGTAAAGGATATCATTCTTACCGCCTTAACCGCCGCATCGGTGCCGAAACTTCACCACATGCTGGAACGCCGGACCTCTTTGAACCCATCGAAACGTTCGGCCTGAAAAAAAGGAGCCCGAAAATGGGCTCCTTTTTATTATTCACCGGTAATCTCTTCAATTTCGGTTTCCAGTTTATCGAGGATAGCTCCTGCTTCATCTCCTGCGTTTTCCCGGTAAAAATCACGCATCGGCATGGCCAGCTCACGGAACGCATCCCGCTGTTCAGAAGTTAGTTCCGTTACCTCTGTAGGTGTATCCTCATTATCTTCAATGTCGGAAAGCAGCTGATTGTTCAATTCATCCTGCATTTCAAACCCAACGTCGCGCATTTCTTCCACGGTTTCGTCGATCATGCCCTGAATTTCATCAGGCAGACCGTTATAAAAGTCCGGATTCACTGTCATCATCGCAACGTAGGAGTTGTGATTGGAAATGGTCATGTAATCCTGGACTTCATGATAAGAGGAGTCGGCGATAAAGAAAATCGGATTTTCCTGGCCGTCCACCGTTCCGTTCTGCAAACCGGTATACAGGTCGCCGGCACTCATGACCGTCGCATCTGCCCCGTACCGTTCATAAGACTGCTGAATCAGCGGTGAATCCTGCGTTCTCATCGTAAACCCTTCAAAATCGGACGGCTCGATTAATTCGCTGCTCCCCGTCCACTGCATGAATCCTTCGGTGAAGAAGGAAAGCGGCATGATACTTTCTTCTTCATATAGACCAGCAAGATCTTCATTCAGCGCTTCGCTGGACTCCAGCAGCTCGTGGACATCCTCCTGGTTGTCCGGAAGCAGGAACTGAAGCGCAAATACCTGTCCTTCTTCCACCATCGTTCCGGTGAATCCCGGCGAAATGATAGCCATTTCAACGGCGCCGCTCTGCAGCTGCCCAACCTGGTCCACTTCTGTACCAAGTCCGCCGAATTCAAACACTTCTATGGAAATCTGTCCATCTGATTTTTCTTCGAGACGATCGGCAAATTCGCTTGCATATTCATACTGCATCTGCCCTTCGCTTTCCTCCGTCACAAAACGCCAGTCATAGGTTTCTCCATCAGCAGCTTCTTCCCCGCTGCCTCCGGAATCTCCACCGGAGTCTTCTCCGCTGTCACCGCCTCCTTCATCTGTTCCTCCGCCGCCGCAGGCAGCAAGGACAAGAGAGGAGCTTAACGCTGTACCCAGCAGCCATTTAAACTTCCCTTTTTTCATGTTTATTTCCCCCTTCAAATGATTAATCTATATCTCAACTTCCTGATCAGTCTGGCACCAGGAAGAGAGAAATCTCTGGAAATACAATTAAAAGGACGCAAACAATAAGCATCATAACTATAAACGGTGGTGTGCCGCGTATCGTGTCGAGGTAAGAGCGGTTAAACACGGCACTCGCCGTGAAGATGTCCACTCCAAACGGCGGCGTCGCCGAGCCGAGAGCGGCCTGAAAGGTTACAATCACCCCGAGATGAACCGGATCGACTCCGGCAGACGTGGCCGCCGGCAGAAATATCGGTGTCAGGATAAGAATGACAACAATCGGATCAACAAACATACATCCAACAAAGAAAAAGATGGATACAATGATTAATACTTGAATCGGACCGGGGCTTCCGGATAGAAACGTTTCTGCAATCATACCCGGAATCCCGGTTATGCCGAGAGTGAAAGCAAATGCCTGGCCGCCCGCAACGAGAATAAACACCGCGGACGTTACCAATCCCGTGGAAAGAGCTACACTCGGCACCTTTTTGATGCTGAATGATCGAAATATTACCAATTCAAGCAGCAAAGCGTACAGCACAGACACTCCCGCTGCTTCCGTCGGGGTGAAAAAGCCGCTGTAGATACCCCCGATAATAATAACCGGGAACATCAGCGGAAAAACCGCCTTCCAGGTAAACTGAAAACGTTCCGGCCAAGTCGCCTTTTCCGCCAGCGGTATACTATACAAACGGGCGTGAATATAGGCATATAATGCAAAAAAGAGAAAAATCAAAAGCCCGGGTAAGATACCGGCTATAAACAGATCACCAACCGATGTCTGTGATATGAGTCCGTAAATAATCATCCCTATGCTCGGCGGCACCAGGAGTGCGACATCACTCGCATTGATAATGAGCGCAATCGCTGTCGAATCCTTGTATCCGACTTTCAGCAGGCGTTCGCGCATCGGCGTTCCTATCGCCACCACCGTTCCCTGTGTAGAGCCGGAAATGGAACCGAACAAAGTACAGGCTGCCGCCGTCGTTATCGCATAACCGCCCCGCAGATGCCCGACAAAGGCACCAACAAAATCGAGCAGCCGGTTCGATGTCTTTCCCATTGACATAATATCAGCTGCAAAGATAAACAACGGAACTGCAAGCAGTATGGGTTCTGATATACCGCTCATCATCTGCTGGATCATCAGGAATGGTTCCACCTGCGGCAGGAAAAACAGAACCACCGTTAAAGGAGCCAGAATAAGCGGGATCATCATTGGAAAACCAAGTAATAAAAACACAAACATAATGACCAGTAATGTCGTAACCATCTGCCATTCCTCGCTATTCTGTATAGTTTACGTTGTACTCTGCCGGGTTGCCTCGTCTTCAGACTGATAATCTTTCCGCTCCTCCGCCAGATAAACATCCCTGTTTCTTACATTGACCCAGAAATTCCGGAGAAACTGAATCCCTCCAAGCAAAAAACCGAGCGGAGCCCAGATATTCATCCAGTAATAAGGGATGCGGAGCGCCGAGGTGACACGCCCGGAAGTCGACTGAACGTATTCGTAGGAAAAGTAAGCCATAATAAACAGAATAACAGCTGTGATCAGCGGGATAAGAACAGCCAGGGTTTTACGAAGAGCGAAGGGTACATTATCAAAAAGTGCCGACATGGTAATATGCCGTCCTTTTCTGGCTGCATAGCTGATCCCCATGAAAGTGGCTACATATAAAGAAAGTTCGCTGATTTCTTCGGCAAACGCCCAGCTGTTGCTGAAAAAGTTACGGCTGATGGCATTTCCGGCAACCATGACGGTAATTGTTAATATAGAAAGGCTTAAAATGAGTTCTTCAATGCGGGTCAAACCTCTATCGAGCGTTTTTAATACCTTCATAAACATCAGCATCCATTCTCGAATTACTAATAGTGTGAAAAAAGCAGCATGCTTTTTATCTTACCCGGCTGAACGCATGTATTCAAACTCCGTGAATCTGCAAATGTCCTCATTTCATCGGGTAAACGGAAATAAGCTTGGAAAAGGACTCCATATCTGTAATATAACTGAAACAAAATCGGTCTTCCTCCATGTAAAGGAGTATAAAACGATGGAACGCTGAACGGTGTTCCTGTGATACAATACTATATACCGGATTTTATGCAGCCTTGGATTCTATATGAAGAATGGGGCAATTTTCAAAAATGTGAAAAAATAAAGGTGTTTATAAGTATACCAGCATCCACTAAATTAATAAAGGATGACTTAGTGAAGTTGGATGCTTCCAAATAATACGATGCCAACCAGTGAAAGGACGTACACAGACTATGGAAATACTGCAGAATTTTCCTCTCTGGGCTGCGCTCTGCTCTATTCTTTTCGCGCAGGTCGTTAAGATTCCTCTATCCTATACTGCATCTAAAAAGTGGGACTTCACGCTTGTGACAAGCACAGGCGGCATGCCCAGTTCCCATTCCGCCGCTGTGACCGCTGTCTCCACGGCAATCGGTCTGGAACACGGATTTGATTCCGGGCTTTTTGCCATATGTATGGTTTTCGGCGTCATTGTACTGTTTGATGCCACAGGTGTAAGGAGGCATGCCGGGTATCATGCCACCGTGTTAAACCAGCTGGTTGTAGATTTCAATAAGTTTGTATCGGAAGCCAGGTCCTGGCAGAAAAAAGAGGATACAGAAAAACGGGAAGAGCTCAAGGAACTTCTGGGGCACCAGCCGATTGAAGTTTTCTTCGGCTGCCTCGTGGGTCTTGCTATTGCGTGGGCCGGGCAATATTTCATTCCCGTCTGGTAAGACGGGTTAAAAAAAGACAGCCCGTTCCACCGGGCTGCCGTCTGCGTTGTATTCAGACAGAAGAAGGAGTCCGGTTAAATACCGGTACTCCCCTTCTTTTATTTATCGCTTCCATTTCCGGTTCCGTTAAGGAGCCATCCCCTTTTTTCAGCACAAATACACGTATGTTACGTTTTCCCCATTCTTCATACACGTCTTCCACCGTATCATAGTAAAGATCAATTTTTCTTCCTTTTATAGCTGAGCCGGTATCAGCCACCACTCCGTACCCATAACCCGGAATATACATAACGGTGCCGATTGGAAAAAACGAAGGATCCGCAGCAATTGTCGACACACGGTCTCTTCTGGCTTTCACCCCGGAATAGGTAATGCCGTATCCGGGATGAGACTCCGTTTTTCCGGTGGATTCATATCCTGCCGTATAACCGGTCGCTGTTACCGTTTCCGTCAGTCCGTTCTCTACTTTAAAAAGGGATTCTGCTTCCGGTATCTTCCTCCCGGCATGTTTCACATCCCCTTTCAGCGGCAGCGGCATGCTGGTTTTTTCCGCAGAGGACTCCTGGAAATAGTCGTAAAAATAACGGGGAAGTTCCGCCGCTTGTACATTCGTAATATATGAAACGGTAGTAACAAGCGCTGCTGTAAAAAGAACACACATAAGTAATCTCCTGAAAAAGCTGTTTTGCATGAGACCACTCCTCTCACCAAAACAGCTTTTCCATAAAATCATGCAATTATGCACGCGGACAGTAACTTAAAACATCTGGTACCCGCGGTTCCGCAGCATCTTGATAACAATACCGGCCAATATGGCACCGATCAGTCCGAAGGTCAGAATCAAAATGTCCACCGGCTGAAGGTTGGTAATATGTCCTCCCAACGCGCCGAAGGAAGATACAGGAGAAAATATATAATCAAAAATCCCGACTTCATCAATAATCAGAATAACAATGACAGGATAAGTGACAGCCATCACCCAGGTGGAACGCAGAATCATGTTAAGTAAAAATCCAATACCGAAAAACAGAAGTAAAAACAGCATCATTGAAATAATGAGCTGAGGCAAACTTGCGATCCCGGACACTTCCAGTCTCACCTCCACAGACAACGTTCAGATTTCTTATTATACACAACTTTTTTGACGGTTTTGTGACAGAAAAGCAAAGCCCTGCGGGTGTTGTGTCGTACCGCAGGGCCGGAAGAAAACGTAACCTATAATGGATTTTTTCCTCTTTTCAGCATAAGACCGGTTCCGCCCAGAATCCATAGATACCGGTTGTCGATCATTTTTTTCATGAAATTGGCGGAAGAGCCGTACAGTTTCTTGTTTCCGACTACACCAATAGCTTCTTTGCCGCCAAGGGAAGCCACCGTACCTTTTATATCCGGTTTGAATTCCTTCAGCTCATGTCCTTTGATAAGAGCCAGCAGATTTTCAGCCACAACTTCCGCCTGCTGCATGGCGATCTGCGCGGTCGGCGGATAAGGGCGTTCCGTTTCTTCATTAATGATGAGAGAACAATCACCGATAATGAAGATATTGTCTTCACCAGGAGCGCGAAGGTCGTTTTCCACTTTCACCCGGCCGCGCATGTTTTCAAAGCCGGATTTTTCAATGACCGGATGGCCGCGTACACCTGTAGCCCATACGACCGTCTGGGATTTAATTTCCTCTCCGTCTTTCAGCACGACGCCGTCTGCTGTCACTTCACTGATCGGTTTATTGATTTTAAACTCCACGCCGCGGTTTTCGAGCAGATTCATCGCATACTCTACAAGTTCCGGATCAAACCCAGGAAGAGCTGTAGGAGCCGCTTCAATCACATACATCTTCACTTTGTTTTTCGGAACATCGTAAGCGCGGCAGAGCTCAGGAATCCTTTCACTAAGTTCGCCGATGAATTCCATTCCTGTGAAACCTGCTCCTGCCACGATGAACGTCAGATAATCATCACGCGGTTCCGGTTCATTGTTATATTTGGCAAACAAATATTCAATGTGCTCTTTCATTTCCCGCACACCGTTTACTGTCCATTTGCTGAAAGCATGTTCGAACACGCCGCCGACGCCAAAAGTCTCCGGAACAGCTCCCAGTGCGGTAACGAGGTAATCATATTCCATTTCGCCTGTTTCTTTAAGCAGTACTTTGTTTTCCTCTTTTTTGACCTCTTCGACTTCATCCTGCACAAACTTGATTTTATTTGTGTTAATTACAGAATCGATCGGCATGCGTGTCCGTTCAGGGTCCATGGTACCTGCTGCAGGTTCGTGCAGCCAGGTGGTCTGATAATGATAATTGTGCTTACTGATCAGGATAACGTTCGCATCGTTGGCTCCGAACTGCTTCGCAATTTTTGAGGCCGTCACCATCCCGCCGTATCCGGCACCCAGAATAAGTATGGTCGGTTTCACCGCCGTCATTGTCATCACATCCAATTCCATTTTAAAATGTTACGTATGTTTAGGCTTCCCGTTTCCCTGTATATCTTTACATCCCGCATGTGATTCATTTCACGTATACAGGTTTAGAAAAAACGTCCATGTAATAAGACGAAATAGAATATACAAAGTCCAGAAGAAAAAGCGGGACTACATTAGAACCGCGGATCGTCACACTTCACATTTAACATGATATTTCTTTTTTTGATGTTTTTCAACCGTTTGTTGAAAAACTTCTTACAAAACGTGTGAACAGAATGCCATAAAAAGAAGACGTCCCTGATCAGGTACGCCTTCCTCACATTCCGGTATTATATTTGTCAGCAATCTTCCGGTGTTCCGGCTCTTGTTGCGGTTTTGAACGAGCTTCCGCACCCGCAGTTGGCGATGGCGTTCGGGGTGTCGATCGTAAATTCCTGACAACCTCATAATATTAAAAAACACTGATAAATCAAGGTTTATGAAACATCGAAGGAATTGTTAATTGCAATTGTACTTCATAATTCCTTCCCCTAATAGCGGTGAATTGTGCTTTCATTTCACCCAACTTCTAGCAACTTTTCAACAAAAACCTTTGGTTGTATGTAGGTTGCACTAAAATTATCCAACATCCATAAAAATCCAATGAATATTGCCGATAATAATGATAATTCATGAATTAAAGCAGGTGTACTTATGATTATTAATTCAAACATACCAGCATTGAACACTCTAAATCAATTAAACAAAAACAGTAATGCTCTGTCATCCAAAATGGAAAAGCTATCTTCAGGACAGCGTATCAATAAAGCAGCTGATGATGCGGCAGGTTTAGCCATATCTGAAAAAATGGAGGCGCAAATACGAGGATTGGATCAAGCAAATAGAAATGTACAAGATGGGATTTCCTTAATACAAACTGCTGAAGGAGCGCTTGATGAAACACATAGTATTCTCCAACGTATGCGTGAACTGTCAGTACAGTCTGCTAACGGCACAAACACTGACAATGATAGGGAAAGTTTACAAAAGGAGTTTGGGGAATTAACAAAAGAGATTGATGATATTACTAAAAGTACTGAATTTAATACAAAAAAATTGTTAGACGGCAGTTTCAAAGAAAACATTCAAGTTGGTGCAAATGCTGACCTAAACTTTGAAATCGGAATGAAAAACATAGAATCCACAGAGTTATTATCAATAGAAAAACCCGGAATTGGGATCACAGATGTAGAAGCATCAGACGGATTTGATAATGGTGAGTTCACTATAACCATATCCAAAAATGAAGATGATGATTTTCATTTTAATTTGACTGGTGAAGGTTGGGATACAGGCAGAACAGTGGATAGTAGTGAATCTGATATTACGTGGCACAGAGTGGACGGAACCACCGAAACCCTTACCTCACATTTTAATTACGATGACCTTAAAGAGGGTGAGTTAGATATAACTGTGGATAATGGTGATGTTACTGTTCACGATTCTGAAATGACGTTTATTTCAAATCAAGAGGATGCTGAAAATACTATTTCAGTGGTTGATGACGCTATAGAGACAGTTTCTTCCGAAAGATCAAAATTAGGTGCTTATCAAAATAGATTAGAACATACAATTTCTAATCTTGATAACTCTTCTGAGAACCTACAATCCGCAGAATCAAGAATTAGAGACACAGATATGGCAAAAGAAATAATGGAACAAACTAGAGCAAGTACATTGGCACAAGCATCTCAGTCTATGTTAGCTCAAGCTAATCAGCAACCGCAACAAGTATTACAATTACTTAATCAATAAACCAAGATATCAAAAATCCAGCGCTTCAATAGCTTCATCTTTCATATCTTGGTTTATTCCAATATAACGAAGTATTTCTTTTTATTTGTGCCCTCCATATTTTTGCTTGTCGTACCGCATCCAATGGATATAGTTGCGGATCATGTCTGTTGTGATTTCGGAGACATTTTCAATCTCATAGTTTTCCTGTAACCAATTCTGAAAATAGCTCCACATTTTCACGTAATCTAAAAGCGTTCGTTCTCTTAATCCTTCTGCCCGTTTACCTGAAACAACCATATCAACAGCTTGTTCTAACGTTAATTCCGGCACATTACTTACTGCCACTCTGCGTTTTCTCTTTTTTAACGACAAAAAACCCCTTCTAACGAAATGTTTTTCCGCTAAAAGGGGTTTGAATCATAACCCTATATATCACATTTAAGGGTTGTTAATACTCACCTTAAAAATGATGGATTGTTAGTGTTTTTTGGCTCATACAATATCAGCAATCTTCCGGTGTTCCGGCTCTTGTTGCGGTTTTGAACGAGCTTCCGCACCCGCAGTTGGCGATGGCGTTCGGGTTGTCGATCGTGAACCCTCCGCCCATCATGTTCTGTTTATAGTCAATGACTACTCCCTGAAGAACGTCTGCGCTGTCGCTGTCCACGAGAACTTCCAGGCCGTTCTGTTCCAGTACGTGGTCGCTCTCCTCCACCTCTGTATCAAATCCGAGACCATAGGAAAGACCGGAACAGCCCCCGCCTTTAACGCCGACACGAAGCTTCACGTTCGGGTCTTCTTCCTCTTCCATCATCGTTTTAACCTGCGCTGCGGCGGATTCTGTGATCGTAATCATACCGTATACCTCCTCTTCCTGAATGCTGATTATTGAAACAGGATTGTACTTTCAGTATATCGTTTTTGCCGGCAGGGATCAAACGACCTGCCAGTTTCTCCGCGTCGGATATATCGTTGAAGGGAACCCCTTCTCATGGGACTGAAGCCCAAGCAGGCGGTTGTGTTCCTGATCCACTTCTTTACTGTAATACTGCACCAGCGGATGATGAAAACCATGTGTCCGGGCCGCTTCCATCATTTTAACCCGGAGCAGTTCCAGGTGTTCCTCCTGAAAAGCATGATATACTTGATGATCCCCCAATGTGATTACCTCCCTTACACGGGGATTCCCTTCTGATGAATCATTGAATGGTTGAATGGTTGAATGGGTGATTGTTTCTATTCTACCTTTTTTTCCATAAAAAAACAATTGTTTTTCTGGCAAAGATCAATGTTTATTTCTTCCATTCTCTTTTATTTCCTTTCCTCCGGTAGTATAATGTGATTAATACTAGGGATAAAGGAGGCGGCTCCGATAAAGCTGAAGCCGGATCAAATGCAGTCTGTTGCAGAAAAAGTCCATGCAGGGGAACGCCTTGGTTTTGAAGACGGTGTTTTTTTAATGAATTCGCCGGATCTGCTTCGTATCGGCTCCCTTGCCGACAGTGTGCGGAAAAAGTGGAATGGAAACCATGTTTATTTTATCCAGAACACTCACTTGAATTACACGAATGTCTGTTACCTAAACTGTAAACTTTGTGCTTTTGGTGTCAAACCCGGAGACAGCTCTTCCTACACACTTGATCTACAGGAACTGGAACGTAAGTTCATCGACATACAGGGGAAGGGGTTCACTGAACTTCATATCGTGGGGGGGATTAACCCAAAACTTCCATTTTCGTACTATGAAGATATGCTCGCCCTGGCTAAAAAACATAACCCCGGCATTCATATCCAGGCATTCACTGCCGTGGAGATCCATTATCTTGCACACGTGTCCAGATTGACGGAAACAGAGACCATCAAGCGCCTGCATGCAGCAGGTCTTGACTCCATACTTGGCGGAGGTGCGGAGATTTTCGATCCTGACGTACGGGCAGTTATTTCAGGACACAAAACCGATGCTTCGCATTGGTTTGACATTCACCGCACCGCTCACGCGCTCGGTATGCCTTCCAATGCATCTATTCTCTATGGTCATATCGAACAGCCGGAGCATGTGATCGATCATCTGATCCGGCTGCGGACTCTGCAGGATGAAACGAACGGATTCAATGCTTTTTTCGGATTCGCCTTTCAGCCGGGGCAGACACAGTTAGCCGGGGAATTCAACATCGACAGGACTTCCACCGGCTGGTATGATCTGAAAGTGCTTGCTGTTGCCCGGCTGATGCTGGATAATTTTCCTCATATCCGCGCCTTCTGGATGCTGATCGGGCAGAAACTGGCTCAGATTGCCCTTCAGTTCGGGGTGGATGATCTCGACGGGACAGTGATGGAAGAACAGATCGTTCATGCCGCCGGAAATCAGTCGTCCCAGATGGTACCAAAACAATGGTTCATTGATATGATCAGGGAAACCGGCAGCATTCCTGCAGAACGAGACACGCTTTATCGTATTATACAGACCTATTAAACCGCCCATCCGGAAAGGAAGGATAAAATGGCAGTCACCTTAATGAAAGACACCCGTATGGAGGAAATTGCCGAAAAAGTTCAGACGGGGGAAAGGCTGTCGATCGAAGACGGTCTTTACCTGTATGACACGAGCGACCTGCTCAGCATCGCCCAGCTTGCTGATCAGGTCAATGAACAAAAAAGCGGCAGCAACGTCTATTTTATCGAGAATATGTACATCAATCCGACCAATGTCTGTGAAGCCAGCTGCGGTTTCTGCGGTTTTAAGCGCAAACCCGGACAGGAAGGCGCCTACACCATGCATGAAGAAGAACTGCTGGAATATGTGGAAAAACGGTGGAATGACAATATACAGGAATTTCATATTGTCGGCGGCCACAACGTGGAGGTCGGTTTTGAGTATTATCTGAACACCGTGCGTACCTTGAAAAAACATTATCCCCAGGCTGCCGTTAAAGCTTACACAGCCGCAGAAATTGAGTTTTTCGCGCGTATCTCCGGACTTTCCATGAGAGAAGTGCTTCAGGAACTTATGAAAGCGGGGCTCGACACCCTGCCCGGCGGAGGGGCGGAAATACTGACAGAACGGTACCGGGCTAAAATGAGTCCGGATAAAGCTTCTACCTATGAATGGCTCGAAGCCCATGAAACCGCACATAACCTGGGAATGAAAACCCATGCGACGATGCTGTACGGTTCCATTGATACATTCGAAGAGCGGCTCATTCATATGGACCGTCTCCGGCAGCTGCAGGACAAAACGAACGGGTTTATGGTGTTCATCCCCCTTGCCATGCAGCCCCGCAAACTGAACGCCGGATGGCACCAGCGGACCTCTCCTTACGATGATATGCGCACGGTGGCCATTTCACGGCTGATGCTTGATAATTTTGATCATATCAAAGCGTACTGGATTAACATCGGAGCGCAGCTGACCCAGATGGCGCTCACATTTGGTTCCGATGATATTCACGGTACCCTGATCGAAGAACGGATATCCCACTCTGTCGGAGCACTCACGTCCCAGGGACTTACGCGCAAAGAACTGATTCATTTGATCAAAGGAGCAAATAAACAGCCTGTGGAACGCGACACATTTTACAATACAATCAAAGCATATTAAAAAGAGTGCAGGCGGGCGCGCCTGCACTCTTTTTGGGGCTGTGTCAAAAGATACAGCTCCTTCTCTATTTTCAAGAAAAATCACTTGGGGCAGGAGTGGAAGGCGGCGGCTCAGGGCAAACAGGATGTTGGTCATGCAGGCGTTGCCACAGGATGTGGCGTTTTTAGCCTGCTTCCTTTTCCAAGCATGAGGTGAAGACCCGCAGAATGAGCCGTTATGGCTCATTCGGGGAGGCTGAGGCCATGCCCGCGAAAAGCGTCCGCCTGCAGCGGATGTCCAATTCCTTATAGAGATCCATCTAACTTAAATGAACTTTGATACAGCCCATCCTTTTATATTGACATCCCGTATATACCGCTGCATATTGTTTCAGCCGGTCCGTTCATCCAGACACGGCCGTCGTTGTCCCATGTGATCCGTAAATCTCCGCCTTCAAGATGAACCAGTACCTCGATTCCCTTCCTGCTTCTTCCGGTCAGCACAGCAGCCACGACAGCTGCACAGGCCCCTGTACCGCATGCCTGAGTAACTCCGGAACCTCTTTCCCATACACGGAAATGCATCTCACGCTCCGTGACCATTTCTACAAACTCAATATTGGCCCGCTCCGGAAACATCGTGTGCTTTTCCAGCAACGGTCCGGCAGAGGTCAATGGTGCTTCGCGGACATCCGCTTCAAATATGACGGCGTGTGGGTTACCCATGGAGAGCGCCGTTACATTTAATACACTGCTCCGTACGTCCACTGGTTCCTCCACCGTATGCGAATCAGGATCTCCTTCCATAGGAAGATCTTTTTTCCGAAGTCCCGGTTCTCCCATATCAACGGTGACGTCTGTCGATTTCTGACCGGCAGTACCAGGATCCAGTACAGCCTTCATGATGCCGCCGAGGGTTTCCACCTGGATGTCGAAAGAAGCCACCCTTCCTTTTTCCCAGGCCAGCTTCACGGCACACCTTATCCCATTGCCGCAGTTTTTTGCTTCGGATCCGTCAGCATTAAACACTCTCATCTTTATGTCTGCTGTATGGGACGGGCATATCAGTATCAGGCCGTCGGAGCCGATGCCGGTATGTTTATCAGACACCTCCCGGGCCAGATCAGGCAGCCGATCTTCTTCCAGAACTTCCTCAAACCCATCTACATATACATAACTGTTACCGAGACCGTGCATTTTTGTGAATCTCATCACCTGTTCCTCCTCACCGCCGCAGCTTTTCGGTCGTCCAGAAATAATCATCGTCTGCTTCCACAATCATCATCCGCCCGTGACAACAAGGCATGACAAGGCGTGTTTTTACGCTTTCCTTCGCCTGCTGCAAGTGTTTTTCTTTCATATACGTCAGTACATTACTACTGTGACAGTAAGGGCATTCTTCAATGTAAATGTCTTCCCCCATCTTCTCATAGGGCCAGGAATGATCAAACGGAATGGGTTTCATCCGGGGCCTCCTTTGTAAACTTCATCCTGTAGACGTTTTACGATATACCGCCTTTTGGATAAACAGGGCTGCTTCCAAACAGCTGTTGCTCTGTTAAGAAGCAGCCCCACCTTTATTAAAACATCGGATTTTCTTCCAGATGCTGGTATATATTGCTGACAAGTTCCTGAGCATCGTCTCCTTCGACAACCTCACCGTTCACCAGTGCATACATCGTCATCGCACACTGTGCACAGTTTCCGAGGCAGCCGTATTCAATGATATCGAGGTTTGGATCTTTTTCCAGTTCCTCCATTGCCTTCTGGGAGCCGCCTGCCAGATTACTCATACAGAATTCTATAATCGGCAACATTGGTATTCACCCTTTACATGGTACTCTTATTCATCCTATCTTTGCAGGTGCGATTCGTCAACCAGTATGCCTGAATGAAGCAATCGCACATTGTATTTTCCCCGTGAAATCGTTATAATTTATGTGACCAGGGTCATTTTTTAGTTGAACATCATACCGGAGTGATGCTCCTTGAAACGTACGGAAAAAAAACAACAGACACGCAAGAACATACTGGATGCTGCTTCTGACCTTTTCCGCCGCTATGGATTTGACAATACCACCGTACAGGAAATCACCGAAGCAGCTCAAGTCGGCAAAGGAACTTTTTTTAATCATTTTCCAACAAAAGAATCGATTATGCTGACGCTCGCGGCAGACCGCCTGCTGCATATGGATGAATATGTTTATACATACAGCATGCAGAGACGCCCTTTTCTGTCGAAACTGCGCGCCCATTTCAGCTGTTTTCTCAGTGAATATGAAGGGAACAGAGAAATGACGAAGCGTGCTTGGATGCGTCTTCTGGAAACAGATTCTTATGTTCTGGAAAAATGGGAAAAACTATTGGAAGAAGGGATCGACAGACAGGATATCATACCTGATATTTCTCTGGAGACCTGGGCTTCTGTGATTAACAGTCATTTTTATTATACCTTGGCCGTATGCAGGGAAGAATCAAGAGATGCCTTTCTGGACGAGTTAATGTCACTGCTGCATACAAGCCTTCACAGTATCTTAACGCAAAGGGGACATCGCATGATGAAAAAATTAGTTGTAGTAGGCGGTGGTTACGGAGGAATGCGGATTCTTCAGAAACTGCTTCCAAACGAACTTCCCGACGACGTGGACCTCGTTCTGATCGATAAGCTGCCGTATCATTGTATGAAGACCGAATACTATGCTCTCGCCGCCGGGACAGAATCCGACCAGGAAGTTCGTGTTCCGTTTCCGAAAGAAGAACGGTTGTCTCTCCACTTTGGCACCGTGGAGAGCATCGACAAGGACAACCACCTGATCCATATGCACGGAGAAGAGCCGGTCTCCTATGACTATCTTATCATCGGGCTTGGCTGCGAAGACAAGTACCACGGGGTTCCCGGGGCGGATGTTCATACGTACAGCATTCAAAGCATGGAAAAAACCAGACGTACCTGTGAAGCATTAAACAACCTCCCTCCTAATTCCGTGGTGTCGGTTGTCGGAGCAGGGCTGAGCGGCGTTGAACTGTCCAGCGAACTCAGGGAAAGCCGCGATGATGTATACATTCGTTTGTTTGACCGGGGAGATACCATTCTCCCGATGTTCCCGAAACGGCTCAGTAATTATGTGCAGAACTGGTTCGAAAAACATAACGTGGATGTGATCAGTAATTCCGATATTACCCAGGTCAATCCGGACGGTCTTTACAATCATAATGAGTTTATGCCTTCCGATGCCATTATATGGACAGCCGGCATCCAGCCAAGTAAAGTCGTCCGCGACCTGGATGTAGAAAAAGATGATAACGGTCGTGTCATACTGACCAACCATCATCACCTGCCCGAAGATGAAAATATATTTGTTGTCGGCGACTGCGCCAGCCTCCCTCACGCCCCTAGCGCCCAGCTTGCCGAAGGGCAGGCTGAACAGATTGCTTCCGTGCTGAAAAAGCGCTGGAAAGGAGAAGAACTCCCGAACCGGCTGCCTCCCATCAAGCTGAAAGGGGTTCTCGGGTCCCTCGGGAAAAAACACGGCTTTGGGGTAATGGGAGATACTGCGCTGACCGGCCGGGTTGCACGCCTCTTGAAAAGCGGTGTATTATGGATGTACAAACACCACTCCGGTGTATAAACACCCGCAGGTTCAGTCATTCCATTCTGGTTGCCACGCACCGGTGTTTCATAGTAAAATGTGTAATAAGCCTTGAGATTGGTAAAGGTACACGAAAGGAGAGATTACATCATGCCGCAGACGACGGAAGGTATGTACGCCCAGGTAAATGAAGTTCTTGAAAAACTCCGTCCGTTCCTGCTTCGCGACGGCGGAGACGTTGAATTAGTGGATGTTGAAGACGGTATTGTGAAAGTTCGGCTCATGGGAGCATGCGGCTCCTGCCCATCCTCCACCATTACACTGAAAGCCGGCATCGAGCGTGCACTGCTCGAAGAAGTTCCCGGCGTAGTCGAACTGGAACAGGTTTTTTAAAATACAAAATAAAAAATGGAGTCCGGGGCAGTGCCCCGGACTCCATTTTTTAGCAGGATGTGTCTGCTACATACTCATCGTACTGTTTTCTTTTATATTCACGTATCGAATACTCGAGCCGAATGCATCAGGCTTTGCTGTCTGAACATCGAAATTCGGGAAATCCAGCTGCAGCTGCCTGCGCACAGATTCTCCGTTTCCACGGGGAACGAGACACATAACGGTTGGTCCTGCGCCGCTCAAAGCGGCACCATAGGCCCCGTAATCTTTAACATTGTCCATGATGTCCACCAATCCGGGAACCAGTTTTGCCCGGTAAGGATGGTGGAACACATCCTGGCCCATCATTTTTCCTGCCAGTTCCCATTCGCCTTTCAGCAGTGCCGCAATCAGAACGTTACTGACAGAACTGCCGCGGACCGCGTGATGGTATTCAACCTGTTCAGGCAGGATCCCCCGCGCTTTTTTCGTCATTAATTCTGCAGCCGGAACCGCCATGACGAGGTCGAGATCCGGCACATCGCAGTGCACCATATCCGTTGCATCCTGAGAATGAGTACCTACAATCAGCCCGCCGTAAAGGCAGGGGCCGACATTATCCGGATGACCTTCCCAGAGACTTGCAAATCTCATTTTCTCTTTCCTGGACAGGGACGTGCCTGTCAGCTGATCCGCCAGTTCCACAGCGGCAATGATAGCCGCCGCGCTGCTTCCCAGCCCGCGCGCAAGCGGAATATCACTGGTCATTTTTACCCGGCACGGCGGCAGATCCATCCCAAGCTGACGAGCAAGTTCTTCTGCTACAACGTAGATGAAGTTTTCTTTTCCCGGCGGGATACCCTGCAGTTCCGGAGAATCAGAGGAGAAATGCCATTCTGAAGCCGGTTCTGCTTCGAGTGTTAAATAGCGGTTTACCGCCAGACCGATGGAATCAAATCCCGGTCCGAGGTTTGCAGAACTCGCCGGCACGGTAATGACCAGCTTCTCATCTTCCACTCGCGGCACCTCCTTTTATCTTTTCCAGAAAGGCTTCTTCGCTGTTGGGGATGACGGTCGGTTTCACTGTAACGGTATCAATGGCAGTATTTGGATCTTTCAGGCCGTTTCCGGTCAGAACGCAGACGACCTTCGACCCTTTGGCAATATCGCCGCTTTCCAGTTGTTTTTTCAACCCTGCAATGGAAGCGCAGGAAGCAGGTTCGGCAAAAATGCCTTCTTTCTGTGCCAGCAGCTGATAAGCCTCCAGTATTTCATCATCGGTGACATCATGGATGGCTCCCTTTGATTCTTCCGCCGCTTCGACCGCTTTGGACCAGCTGGCCGGGTTACCGATGCGGATGGCGGTTGCCACCGTGTCCGGATCGTCAATGACACGGTTCTGCACAATCGCTGCCGCACCTTCCGCTTCAAACCCACGCATCTCAGGAAGAGCGGTTCCTTTCTTCTCATGATATTCCTTGAAGCCTTTCCAGTACGCGGTAATATTGCCGGCATTGCCGACCGGGATGGCTAAAACATCAGGAGCATCTCCCAGTGCATCGCAAATCTCAAAGGCGGAGGTCTTCTGCCCTTCGATCCGGTAAGGATTGACAGAGTTTACGAGGGTGATGTTTTCTTTTTCGCTGATTGAACGGACAATCTCGAGAGCGTGGTCGAAATTACCCTGTATTTCGAAGACTTCCGCCCCGTACATAACGGCCTGTGCCAGTTTCCCAAGCGCAATTTTGCCTTCCGGTATAACAACGATGCAGCGGAGGCCGGCTCTTGCAGCATAGGCGGCGGCAGAAGCCGATGTGTTACCGGTGGATGCACAGATAACAGCTTTGCTCCCCTCTTCTTTGGCTTTGGCTGCAGCCATCACCATGCCGCGGTCTTTAAAGGAACCGGTGGGATTGACTCCCTCGGTCTTCACATAAATCTCGGCTCCCCACTCTTCAGACAGGTTTTCCAAACCGATTAACGGGGTGTTCCCTTCATTCAGTGTCAGTTTTGGTGTGTGTTCCGTTAACGGCAGCAGTTCTTCATAGGCATGAAGCAAACCGTTCCAGCTGCTCATGAGACTTGTCCTCCCTCTACGCGGTAGCTGCTTTTAACATCCAGCACAACGTCCATATTCTCCAGTTCGTGATAAATTCGTTCATAAGCGGCCCGGTTCGTCAAATGGGTAATAATGACCACTTCGGATTTCGGATCGCCTTCCTCTTCCAGCGGCCACTGCTGCAGCTTGTCAAATCCGACATCTTCACTTTTGAAGAGGGAAGACAGGTCATCAAAGGTACCGGTCTGATCTTTTACATGAAGCCGGATAAAATATTTCGACTCGACTTCCTCATGGTTCTGAAGAGCTTTTGTATGCAGGGGACGTGAAATGGTCGTTCCGCCGGCGCCGAGCATCATGTTTTTCACGACCGCAGTCAGATCCGATACGATTGCGGTCGCTGTGGGGAGCGATCCTGCCCCGGGTCCGTAAAACATCGTTTCCCCGACAGCCTCCCCGTGAATATAGACAGCATTGTATTCATCCTGTACCGAGGCGAGCGGATGATTATCCGGGATAAGCATCGGCTGGACGGTTAATTCAACCCGGTCTTCCACTCTTTTGGCGAGCCCGATAAGCTTCAGTGTATAACCGAGCTGGGAACAGTATTCCATATCTTCTGTCGTTACCGACCGGATCCCTTTCACTTCCACGTCGTCGAGCTCCACGTTCATGGAAAAGCCAAGCCTGGCCAAAATCGCTGTTTTTCTCGCAGCGTCAAGGCCGTCTACATCAGCGGTAGGGTCACTTTCGGCAAAACCGAGTTCCTGTGCTTCTGCCAGCACTTCCTCGTAGTCCCGCTCATCCTGAAGCATCTTCGTCAGAATGTAGTTCGTGGTCCCGTTCATGATCCCCATGATCCGGGAAATTCTATCGGCTGCCAGGCCTTCCGTCATTCCCCGTATCACCGGAATGCCGCCGGCAACACTTGCTTCATACAGGAGCTGGCATCCATTATTCTCCGCCTCCTGAAGCAGTTCCGTTCCGTGCAGAGCCATTACATCTTTATTGGCGGTAATAACATGTTTACCGCTGCGCAGAGACTGAAGAATGTAGTTCCTTGATTCTTCAATCCCTCCCATAACTTCAATGATGACACTGATCTCTTCATCTTCCAGAATTTCAGCGGCATTTTCCGTCAATGTCAGATTTTCAATGTCTAAATCACGCTGCTTCGAGGCGTCTCTTACCAGTATTTTCTTTGCCGTGATATCACATCCGGTCTGATGCGTCAGTTCCCGGCGGTGTTCCTTTAATAGATGAATCACACCGCTTCCCACGGTACCAAGACCCAATATACCCACGGGGGCTCCTTGTGCCATACTCTCTCCTCCTGCTGATTCAATCTATTTCTCTCTTCATTGTATTGTTTTCACGAGAAAAACAAATGTCTTTTTATAATGGACATTATATAAGGTTTTGCGTTATTTTACAAGTGCCATGCTGACCTCCCGGCGGAAGAAAAAGAACGACCGGACGTTATCCAGCCGGGCATCTCCTGCAGGTCTTTCGGATATAACCATTTTAAATAACGCATCAGTTCCATCCAGTATTCTTCCTGTCCCCACATATCATATAAACGTTGAAGCAGGATATCCATCTGATCTGTCTCTTCAAAAAGCAGCACCTTCTCCATCTGCTCCATATAATAATAAGGGAAAAGAAGGCGTCCTGCAATCAGCTTACGCCCAACCGAAGATAAACCGGTACGGGATTCATAATCGGAAAGAAACCGGCGGATCACGGAAAACGAAACATCCTCTTCACAGATGTTTCGAATCCACTCCGCAATATCTCTCGATGGATGGTCCAGCATCCAGTCCGCCGGCAGCTTATTTGACACTGCTCCTGGAAACGGAACCACCCAGGAAGAAGGAGTGAAACAGTAATGAACAACCGTGCCCTGTTCGTTTTCGAAACCTGTTTCCCGAACATACTGCATCCACTGCAGCGCATTTTCCGATTTTCCCATGTAATAAGGAAATGTCTGCAGCAGCCACTCTTCCGCTTCTGAATGGACCGTTCGTTTTTCCACTTTATGGTACCACGTCTCAAGCTGGCCGAGCCTTTGCTCCCACCATTGTGCCCAGCGGTCTGAAAAGAAGGAAGCCGGCTGGCCTGGAACAAGACTGCGCCCTATTCGATGAAATTCCGCAAGGGCAGCGCCGGGAGGAAGCGCCGTATCCCGGGTCTCCCTTTCTTCCACGAGCTGGAACAGATCCTGCTGCTGCCGCCCGACAACGCCAGACACTTCCGAAACACGCGGAATAACCGGACGTGCGACGGCAGGATGCCCCTGCTCCCGGAACCAGTCAGCCCATTTCTGCTGCTGCAGGCGTGGAGCCGCAGGCTCTCCCGGATGCGGAGCAAACAGATACATGCCGCCCTCTGTATAAAAGCCCTCCAAAGAACCAATCCGGAAAGCATCTGTCATCTCCAGACCGTACTGATACGAAATCACCCGCTTCATGCTTTTATTCCCCCAAGCTCCCTTTTTTAAGGATTGTATGAAGGAACAAAGCAGGTCATCCCCATTGGTTATGCAAGCGGCCAATCTGCAAGACTTGATACATAATGGGACGGTGGAATGGATTTAGAAGAAAGCTCATGCGCCGGTGTCACACCGGTCCCGACATGAAGTGTATCGATACCGGCCCGGATGCCGGCAGTTATGTCGGTTTCATAGTTGTCTCCGACCAGAAGAAGATCTTCCTGCGCCACACCGAGTATCTCCTGTGCCTGATCCACCATCGTACGTTCCGGTTTGCCGATGAATACAGGTTCCACGCCGGAGGCAACAGTAATGACTGAGGTTAAGGCGCCGTTTCCGGGAAGAAATCCACGTTCCGAAGGCAGTGCTTTATCGGCATTGGTGCTGATGAAGACAGCCCCATTTCGGACCGCCAGACACGCTGCGGCTAATTTGTCGTATGTGACATTCCGGTCCATGCCGATAACAACATAATCCGGTCCTTCTTCTTTTTCGATAATACCGGCTGTCCGGACAGCTTCTTTAAGACCCGATTCCCCAATCACATAAGCGCTCGGCCGGGACTTGCGGGAGGTTATGTAGGATACTGCCGCCATGCTTGTCGTCAATACCTGTTCTTCTCTGCACGGTACACCCATCTGCTGCAGTTTTTCGGCCACTGCCCCGGGGGAAGCTGTGGAATTGTTCGTCACAAATAAATAAGGAATTCCCAGATCATGCAGCTTTTGCACGAAGTCCACAGCCTCCGGAATGGGTTCCGTTCCCTTATAGATCGTTCCATCCAGATCGAGAAGGTACGCCTTATACGAAGTACGCAGCCTGTTCATTGACCGTGCTCCTCCTCCGGCAGAAACGCTGAAACCGTTCCTGGTTCAGCTTCAAGAAAACCACGGACGCGTCCGGGAAAATGTTCGAGAGCTTTCAGATGCCGGGATAAGGTGTCATACAGTTTCTGCACATCAATGGTATAGTAATCCTGCAGAAGCGTACGGCGGAATCCGATGATGGCTTTCAGACCTTCGGCTTCTTCCGCGGGAACCACCTTTTCATCCTCGAGAATATCAATAATGTCTTCATAGCTGCCCGGGTCTCTCATTACAAATCCGTCAATCAGCTGGTTTCCTGTATCGGTTACCGCTTCCACCCATCCCTGTGCCATTCTTTCGACTGCCAGCTTCTCCATCCGGGAGTCCACTTTTTCCAGAGTTTTAAATGCTTCAGTCAATGTCTCCATATACGTCAAAATTTCTTCTATTTTTTTCCGGTCAACAAAATACAAGCCGGCACCTTCCCTTCTGACATGTTCTCGTCGTATTATACCACATGTCCTTCCCCGTTTTTCCATGAAAGAAATTATCCAAAGGCCTTTCTTTTGTGGTAGGATAATGACGGATTTATTCTTAATGAACATGGATCGAGGAGGACATACTGTGGATAGAGAATTAGCGCTTGAAATTGTCCGGGTAACAGAAGCAGCGGGGATTGCTTCCGCCCAGTGGTTCGGGCGGGGCGAGAAAATCGAGGCTGACGATGCAGCCACCACCGCGATGCGGAACATGTTTGATTCTGTCAGCTGCAACGGTACCGTTGTGATCGGAGAGGGCGAAAAAGATGAGGCTCCGATGCTTTATATCGGTGAAGAAGTCGGCAGTGGTGAAGGGCCGGAAGTTGATATTGCCGTCGATCCGCTGGAGGGGACCAATATCGTTGCCGGTGGGAGAGCCAACGCGATGGCAGTTATTGCTGCTGCAGACCGGGGCACCCTTCTTCACGCGCCGGATATGTATATGGAAAAGATCGTCGTAAGCCCTAAAGCCGCCGGTTTAATAAGAATTGATGATCCCATTGAAAAAACGATTGAAATCACTGCCAAAATGACTAATAAAAGGGTTCGTGATCTGACGGTCATTATCCAGGACCGGGACCGTCACCAGCAACTGATTGACCGTGTCCGGGCGAAAGGGGCGAGGGTGAAATTATTCGGAGACGGGGATGTCGGCGCCTCCATCGCCACCGCCCTTCCGCAGACAGGCATTGATTTATTTGTCGGGACCGGAGGCGCTCCCGAAGGTGTTATTTCCGCTGCCGCCATCAAGGCGCTGGGAGGGGACATGCAGGCAAGGCTTGCACCGCGCAATGATCAGGAATTACAGCGCTGCCGCGACATGGGCATTGACAATATTGATGAGCCCCTTGAACTTCAGGATCTCGTAAAAGGCGACGACGCCATTTTTGCGGCCACCGGGGTATCGTCCGGAGAACTGCTGGAAGGCGTTCGTTTTCTCGGCGGAGGCTGGACCGAGACGGATTCCATCGTGATGCGTGCCAAAACGAGAACGGTACGTTATATTAAAGCACACCATCATCTCGAACATAAACCCCATCTCGTTATGGAAGACGATTGATACCATAACCGGCTGTTGAGGTGAAAGCAGATATTCCCTCTTATACCCGGGCGTCCTTCCGGGTATTTTACTAACAAGGGAGGGAAACTACATGACAAATCGGTACGAAAAAAACCGTGAACGGCATGAATCCGCACAATACAAGGATTTTGACAATGTAGAAGAAGCCAGGGACACGGTACTTCCAGAAACGTTTCCGGAAGGTCCTTACGGGTCCCCGATAGAGAAAAAACCAGGCAAAAGTACACCATGGAAAAAAGGACAGCATGCCGTGAGCGCGTTCACGTATGAAAACAGAAACCTCCATAACGACAATCCACGGCATTACAAGAACAGCCATCCCGTACATTCCGAGACGCAGAAGAAAAAATAAAAGGAGGAGCAGGCCCATACACACACGGGCAGCTCCTCCTTTTATTCACTCTCCTGTTCTTCTTCTTTTACCTGTTTCAGGACAAAATATGCGCATCCAAAATTGCAGAATTCCAGCAGGTAATCGTGGAGTGTGCTGATTTTTGAATCGTATGACACTTTTTTCCGGGAGTCTTCAAAAAAACCGCGGAGCCGCAGTTGATTATGGCCCCAGTCACCGACAATGTAATCGTATTTATTTAACACATCACTGTAACGATCTTTAAAGACCTGTTCATCCCAGCCGTTGCGTGATTCTTCCACCAATTCATAGTTCCGGCCGTGAACCTGAATCACAATTAACACCTCGCTTCATTCGTCCTGTTCATTGTAGCATATCACGCTTTGTCCGCATATTACCGCTAATTCCCATCTTTCTTTGCCTGAATATCAGCCATACTAAAAACAAGACAGGAAAGAGAGAGGAGGAAACATCCTGTGAAAAAAACGGCTGTCTTTGTCATCATATTCTTTTTTCTGCAGGGATGCAGCGGGTTTACCAGCATGGACAAAGAAGATCTGGCTGCTGAATACGGGCCGGACCATGCCCTGGATTATATATCGGACAATAAAGATGATGCTCCTGAAGGCCGCCGCGCGGGTAATTACTACGGCTTCAAACGCAGCGGCAGTACAGATGCAGATCAGGAGGACGACCTATCCATGCATGATCTCATTAACCGGCAGCGTCTGGCAGAAGGTCTCAGTACATTACTCGTGCGGTCTCCGGACGTAAACAAAGCCGGTGTCCTCATTACCAACGAATACGCCCTGGCTGCATTTGAAGCAGGCACGGAGGAACAGGAGCGTGCAGCCAAACATGTTAAAATGATGCTGGAAGCTGCCGTCCCTTATTTTTACGTTACGGTCGTCACGGATAACCCGGCCATGATCGATGACCTGCAGGCTTATAAAGGGATGGATGCCCGGGCCGGCGAAGGGCGTCAGGCGCTGCGGAGCACCATCGACACCATGCTCGATTATACCGAACAGCCAGTCACACCGAAAGAAAAGGCCGCCTCCATACAGGAGCAGCGGCCTTTTTCGTAATTATGCGCGGTATTTATCGGCTTCTTCGAGTACCTGCGCTTCGTTTACCTGTTCATCCGCATGATAGGACGAGCGGACGAGCGGGCCTGCTTCGCAGTGGCTGAATCCTTTTTCCATCGCAATCTCCTTCAGTTCAGCGAATTCTTCAGGAGAATAATAACGCTGTACTTTCAGATGCTTCTTCGTTGGCTGCAGATACTGTCCGATCGTCAGAATATTAACATCATGGGCGCGGAGATCATCCATCGTTTCAATGACCTCTTCTGTTGTCTCACCGAGTCCGACCATCAGGCTTGATTTTGTCGGAATATCGGGGTGCAGTTCCTTAGACTGCTGCAGAAACGTCAGAGTGCGTTCATATGTAGCTCTGGCTCTTACTTTCGGAGTCAGGCGGCGCACCGTTTCCACATTATGATTCAGGATATTCGGGCGCGCTTCCATTAACGTTTCGAGATTTTCCGGACGTCCCATCATATCAGACGGGAGTACTTCGATGGTTGTCGACGGGTTACGGCGGCGGATCGCCCGTACGGTTTCGGCGAATACAGCGGAACCTCCGTCTTTCAGGTCGTCTCTTGCTACAGCGGTGATTACAACGTGGCGCAGCCCCATCTGTTCAACAGATTCAGCGACCCGTTCCGGTTCGCCCCAGTCGAGTTCGTTCGGCAGGCCGGTTTTCACCGCGCAGAAACGGCAGCCCCGTGTGCAGACATCCCCGAGTATCATAAAGGTTGCTGTCTTCCGTTCCCCCCAGCACTCGTGGATATTCGGGCATTTTGCCTCTTCACAGACGGTATGCAGGTTTTTTTCCCGCATCATCTTCTTCAGGCCTTTATAGGATTCATTGGTATTTAATTTTATTTTGAGCCATTCCGGTTTGCGGAGATACTCTTCCGTTTTAGCCAATCTCATCACTCCTGCTTTTCGTTTCGATAGGAAGAACTTACATATAACGACTTTATCCCTTTTACTTTAACATGTCCGGCATGCCGGCGCCAAATTTCTTTTTTTCTTCCAATACTTGGCGATAATGAAAATCTTCATGTTTCACACACTAAAACCAGAAAATACACGAAGAAAGAATGGTTTAAAATGAAAAAATGCATCCTGATTTCATTATTCATCATACTGGCTGCAGTACCCGGCACTGCACTGGCTGAAAATGAAACGGCAGAGGATATTTATGCCGAACGTATGGCGCTGTATAAAAAAATGGAAGCCGTGACCCACGTTCCGTGGTACTGGCTGGCTGGAGCCGATGCCTATGAGAAAGGCATCCGCCGTGCCAGAAATGACCGGGAAGAAGCGAAGGGAGTCATCAATATTTATTTTTCTCCTAAAGAATGGAGCGGACCGCTCAATCCGGAATGGGATGCCGACGATCCGGTCGCCGTTTCCATGTTTGACGGCGCCGGGCTGGACGGCAATGGCAACGGTACCGCTTCACTTTCCGAAGATGCGGATGTGCTGTACACTTTCGCGGACCGCCTGTCCGGGTATGGATATGATGACAACAACATCCGGCAGGCATTATGGGATTATTATAAAAGAGATCAGGCGGTTAATATCATTACAAATCATGCACGGATTTACCGCCGATACGGGACACTCGATCTTGATGATCATGCTTTCCCCGTACCTCTGGGCTATAATTACAGTTATAACAGTACCTGGGGCGATTCCCGCGGCTGGGGGGGACGCCGCATCCATGAAGGAACGGATATCTTCGCCGATCACAGTACACCGGTGCGGGCAACGGCCTACGGGGTCGTGGAATTAAAAGGCTGGAACAAATACGGGGGATGGCGTCTCGGCATCCGGGATCTCTCGAATACGTACCATTACTACGGTCATTTAAGCAGTTATGAAGAAGGTATCGAAAAAGGAGATATCGTTGCTCCCGGGGAAACGATAGGTTATGTCGGCAGTTCCGGGTACGGCAAGCCCGGGACTGAAGGAAAATTCCCCCCGCACCTGCATTACGGCATGTACCGCGACAACGGGTACAGCGAATGGTCGTTTGACCCCTATCCTTCCCTGAAATCATGGGAAAAACAGGAAAAGAAAAAAGCCGCTGATTAAAAAAAGAGCTTGGGACAAAACATTATCAGAGACAAAAAATCCGAACGATTTATGGAAAAAATCGTTCGGATTTTTGTTTTGAAGTGCCGCTGCGTCAAAATAGGTCGCTTTACGCGGGGTCTCGAGACTCGTGCTTTTCCCGCAGGAGACGACCTATTTTGACTCCGCTGGATTACCGTTTTAAGGTTTAACATATCCATATTACTATTCTTTTTTTCTCAGCGGAGGCCGGCCACGGAGACTCCAATGGGGCGAGGACGGGCTGAAGATCCACTTGGTAGACCTTTTGTCTCAGGCCCCTTTTTTATTTCCGTTGTTTGGCCATTTTGCGTGCATATAGAATGCTTGCAATCAGACCGCCCCAGATAATCACCATACCGAGAATCATCATAAATACAGCGCCGCCTGTCATCGCTATCACGCCTCCTTATCCGCTTCGGTTTCCGGATTATACTTCCAGCGGAAGAGGGCCAGAAGGATGCCTATAATCAGGGCACCGGCAGCTACTGACCACCCATTCGTCAGAATAAAGGAATCCGGATAGCCTTCATAGTTTCCATTGCCGGTATCAAACTGCTTCAGCAGATTCTGACGGAACAGGTCGAACATCATATACCCGAGCACAATCGGAGTAATGACGCCGAGACACACTTTCCACCAGCCGCCGACCCGGATATCGGAAATACCGTTGGCGTGGTCCTGGAACATGCCGAGTTTCCGCATAAACCAGGCAATGGCAATAACTTCCACCAGACCAAGCATGGCTACACCAAACTGGTTGATGAAATAATCCGCCGCATCAAGAAAGTAAAGGCCGCCCCGTGTTGCATAAACGAGGGAAATCAAGGCAGCTGCGCCGCCGCCGAACATAACGGCTTTTCCGCGGGAAATATTAAATTTCTCCGACAGTGCTTTGACGTACGTTTCCGTAATCGAAATTAACGACGACAGTCCTGCCAGAACAAGGGAGGCGAAGAACAGAAAGCCGAACAGCCAGCTTAATGCCGGGAACTGATTGATGATCTGTGGAATAACCACAAAAGCCAGACCGATTCCATCACTTGCCACTTCTTCCACCGATGTCCCGGCCTGGGAGGCCATAAAGCCGAGCGCTCCGAAAATACCGATTCCCGCGAGCAGTTCAAAACTCGAGTTGCTGAACCCGGTAATAAAGGCATTGTTCGTAATATCCGATGTCTTCGGCAGATAACTCGAATACGTGATCATAATCGCAAAAGCGATCGACAAACTGAAGAAAATCTGGCCGTAAGCCGCCACCCAGACATCGCCGGACATGATCGCACTGAAGTCGGGTTCAAAGAATGCCTGCAGTCCCTGGGCAGCGCCTGGAAGCGTGACCGCCCGGATAACAATAATGATAAAAATAATGCAGAGCGTCGGAATAAAAATCCTGCTTGCCATTTCAATACCCTTTTTCACTCCGCGGAAAATAACTCCCAGTGTTACCGCCCAGACGATAATCAACGGAATAAGTATTCCCGGGACAAGACCTCCGAACTGACCTGCTTCTGCGGCCTGCAGGAAGTTTTCAAACAGGAATGTTTCGGTATCTTCCCCCCAGTGCAGGTTAAACGAGAAAATGCTGTACGAAACGGCCCAGCCGATGATGACGGAATAGTATGTTGAAATAACAAACGAAACTAACACCATCCACCAGCCGATCCATTCGGATTTCGGATTGATTCTTGCATAACTTAACGGCGCGGATCCGCGGTATTTATGACCTATTGTAAATTCCATAATCAATAGCGGAATACCGGCCGTAAGCAGGGCAAACAAATAAGGGATAAAAAAGGCGCCGCCGCCATTTTCAAACGCTGTCGCCGGAAAACGCCATATGTTTCCGAGTCCCACGGCGGAACCGACAGCTGCCAGAATGAAGCCGGCACGTGTTCCCCACTGCTCTCTCATACTCATGACTATATCTCCTTCCAATATGTTATGAAAAATCCATCATTCAGAAAATTAATCCGAAGAAACTGTCTCTGCCCTCCTCTTCAACTATTGTCTGATAATTCATTGTATTATTGTAATTTTTTCTATGATATTTGTCAAAAATAGTATTCCTTATTCTGACGACTGTTCTTCGAGGTCCGGCTCTTCTGTTTCTTCACCGTTTCCGGGATTATCGAGATCCTCTTCCTGAATCACAGCAGGGGCAGGCATATCGCCGTCACCCGCGTTGTAAAACTCGGGTACTTCTCCTGATACGAACACCATGCCGACCGGTATGGAAGTCGCTACAACAGCCGTTTCTGTGGCAAATGGGATGACTATCCGTACGTCCACTTCAATATCAATCGATACCTGTACATACGTATTGTTGATTCCCGACTCAATGATCGATTCGCTCATCGAGGCCTTCACATCACCAATGGCGCTGAAACGAACCGGCACACGCGGTCCGAGCTGGGCCAGCAGTGCATTGTTGGTAGCCTGCCCCAGAGGGATGACATGAATAATCCCCTCATCGGTAAATCGTTCGGTCTCCAGTTCCTGTTCCACTTCCTGCGGCAGCCCGAGATCCTGGATGTTTCCTTCCTCCACCATCTGCAGATACCGCTGCACCCGCAGTACTGATTCCGACTGAACCCGGTTATACATTTTCGAGTTAATATTAATGGAGCTTACATTCCCCTGGTCATCATGCTCCATTTCAATAATATCTTCTACGTCAATGTTCTCCACAATTTTATTGGAAATCGCATCATTGATGGCCTGTGTGGCCAGTTTCTGCGTTTCTGTATGAGCAATTGCCATTAAGGTCGGCCGAATTCCCTTTTCAACAAGCCACAAGCCCTGCACTGTAAACAACGCAAACAGCACAAAGGAAATAAGAAATACATAGCGGAAAGGGAGCGGTCCTCCTGGCTGCCGTGATATCTTGAAAAATCGTCCCCGTTTTTTCATGGATGTCCCGTCCTCCTTTGCCTGCTTCATGTATATGCAAAAAAAGACAGGTTCAGCCCATGATTTATCGTTTTCTTTCGAGGGTCAAAAAGGTGTGGGGATACCTGTTTTTCTCTTCGACGGCTCCCTCTTTTTCCTCCACGACGCGCCACTCGTGCTCGTCCCATGCGGGGAAATACGTATCACCTCTGAAATGCTCATGAATAATGGTGAGATACATTCTGGATGCCAATGGAAGCGTCTGCTCAAATACACCCTCTCCGCCAATGACAAATAATTCTTCCTCCGGATTCTTTTCTGCGAGAACCTGCAGCTCTTTCAGTGAATGAAGGATGTCACAACCCGGGGCTTCATAAGATGTATCAGAGGTTAATACCACATTTTTTCTTCCGGGAAGGGCTTTTCCTATCGATTCGTATGTTCTGCGGCCCATAATAACCGGGGAACCATAAGTGACCTGCTTGAAATGCTTCAAGTCGTTTGGAAGATGCCACGGCATTGAGCCATCAGCGCCGATTAACCGTTTTTCATCCATCGCAGCGACAAAACTGATCATATCGACACCTCTCCTTTTATGTGAGGATGAGGATCATAGCCCTGCAGCTCAAAGTCATCAATGGTAAAATCAAAGATGGAATCTACTTCCGGATTGATCTTCATTTCCGGCAGCGGACGCGGTGTCCGCCCGAGCTGCTGTTTCACCTGGTCCACATGGTTAAGATAAATGTGAGCATCGCCGAACGTATGAATGAACTCATAAGCTTCTAGTCCGCATACCTGCGCGATCATTTTCGTCAGCAGCGCATAGGACGCAATGTTGAACGGTACACCGAGAAACATATCGGCACTACGCTGGTAGAGCTGGCAGGACAGCTTTCCGTCATGAACGTAAAACTGGAACAGGCAGTGGCACGGGGCAAGAGCCATGTCCTCAATTTCAGCTGCGTTCCATGCACTCACAATCAGACGCCGGGAATCCGGGTTGGTCCGAATCTGTTCGATGACCTGCGAAATCTGGTCCACCGTTTTTCCGTCCGCCCCTTCCCACGAACGCCACTGTTTCCCGTAAATCGGCCCAAGTTCACCGTCTTCTCCGGCCCAGGGTTTCCAGATACGGACATTGTTTTCTTCCAGATACCGGTTGTTCGTATCGCCCTTTAAAAACCAGAGCAATTCATGAATAATCGAACGAAGATGAAGTTTTTTTGTCGTCACGACCGGAAAACCCTCGTCCAGATTAAAACGCATCTGCCACCCGAATGTGCTGATGGTGCCGGTCCCGGTGCGGTCTTCCTTCTGAATGCCGTGATCAAGTATATGCCGGCACAACGTTAAATACTGTTCCATACCTCTTCCGCCTTTCCCAAATATAGTAGATCCTGTGTCGTAACGTGCTGAAGCCGTTGGAATCAGCCGATATCCTGTTCATCATCTTCACATCCGGTAATTGTGATATCCGGATGAGATGTCAGGTCGATATCATATGGAGAGGAAACAGCCCGGCCGTCCTGTTCTACAATTCTTACGACCGGGCGACCCGGCATGTCCTGATTCTGTTTCACAACTACCGCTTTGCCGCCGTTGCTTAAATCCACGGTGACTCCTGCCGGATAGAGTGCTATCACTTTCTGAAATGCCGTCACCATGTCGTAATCAAACAACGTGCCTGCACCGCTGTACAACATCTCAAGCCCTTCGTGGGGCTGCATGGCTTTACGATATACCCGGTGGGATGTCACCGCATCAAACACATCCGCTACTCCCAGAATTTTCGCATATTCATGCATGTCCTGTTCCGAAATTCCTCTGGGATAGCCGCTGCCGTCGAGCCTTTCATGATGCTGCAGAGCGCAGTGGGCGGCAAGAAGAGGGACATTAGGCAGGTCTTTCAATAGATAGTAGCCGTCTTCGGTATGTTTTTTTACAATATCGAATTCCTCATCCGTCAGTTTTCCCGGTTTGTTTAAAATTTCTTCCGGGATCTTCATTTTTCCAACATCATGCAGAATGGCGCCGAGACCGATTTCTCTCAGTGCTTTGTCGGAATATCCGAGTTCCACCGCCAGTCGAAGCGCATAAACCGTGACCTGCAGGGAATGTGTGAAAATGTACGAATCATAAAGCATCACATCGGAAAGAAGAGTAACAGCTTCATTATGGCTTTTTACGTCATTAAGCACCATATCCACAATATTGGAAAAAGCTTTGCTTAGATTTTCTCCTTGAAAGGTGCCGGCGAGGTTTTCCTCTTTTCCGATCATTTTAAATTCTTCTTTCATGGTCTGCAGTGCTTTTATCCGTGTCTCATCCCGAAGCGGCTGCATGATTTCAATGTCATCTGTGACGGGGTCTTTTACATACACATATGTAATTCCCTTTGCTTTTAACTGTTTTATGAGGCCTGCAGATAATTCAACACCCTGATTCAGAAGTATTTTTCCCTCGTCATTTAACAGGGCTTTTCCTAGTTTCTCTCCTTGATCCAGAGCGTCAACCCGTTTGACTCTCATTCCCGTGTCACTCCTTTTCCTCCCCGTCTGCTTTCCTGATTAACTGCTCCGGAAATTTCTCTTTTTTCAGAGATGCTGCCAGCACATCCCGCATCATTTCCGGCATGTAGTACTGTTTCGGACCGCATTGAGAAAGACCCGGGAATAACGGGCCGAACGTAAACATATCGGCTGTGGCCAGCTGATACGTACGTTTGGAATCCAGCTTTCTGCCGTGAATCAGAATATCTCTAATCTGCGGCTGGGCCCCGGTAGTTTCCCAGACCAGTTCCAGGCCGGAAAAAGCCATCCTTCCCAGTATTTCCCCGCGGAATCCCAGTCCTCTCACCGGTAGATGGAGCATTTTCTCCGTGAAAGCAGCGAGAATTGTTTCTTTCAATACAGCTCCAGGTACCGGCAGGACGCAGGGATTGATCGGATGCGGGCAGAGACGGTGCAGGTCTTTTCTTCTGACCGTACCGGCCGGGAGGGATTCCAGAAGAAGGCCGGAGTTAACCATGGATATTTCTGCACTGCACCATTCTCTCAAACCTTCTGCCATAAAGTCGGCAAACGGGGAGGCCTCTGTCCATGAAACAGGCATCGGTTCTGTAATGGAAGCGACAGCCGCGTCCATCGTGATACCCGCTTCTTCTTTCAACTCATAAAGGAGCCGGTCCGTTGCAGGATCCGGTTCTTCATTACTGATATCGACCGCAGCTCCTTCTTTTTTGACTAGCTTTTTGCTTTGCTTATCGAACTCCAGTTTCACCTGCCCGGCATAATACCCATTCTTGCCGCATTGGGCGATTAATGTATCGTTCAGCAGAATGGATGTTTTCAAAAGGTGATGAGTATGTGCGCCGAGAATCACATCAATATCTGAATAGGAGCGGGCAATCTCTTCATCCTGGGGATACCCGAGATGGGACAGAAGAACAACAGCATCGGCCTGTTTACTCACTTCTGATGCCAGAGCAGGCAGAATATCGGCCGGATCACGAACATCCCAGCCGAGTTCCCGGTAAAACGGATAAAACGGCACTGTCATTCCAATCAGACCGATTCGTATGCCTTCTTTCGTTTTGACAATATCATAGGGTCTTGCCCAGGAAGGAAGTCGGCCATTCTCATCAAACAGATTGGCGAGAAGCACCTTAAATTCCGCTTCTTCATATAAAGACTCTAATTCCTTTTTGGACAGTGTGATCCCTTCATTGTTGCCAATCGATGCATACTGAATGCCGCCCTGGTTAAGCAGGGTGACGTTGCCCTTTCCCCGGGTAGCTTCCGTAACAGGGTGAACCCGGTCGGCATGATCGCCGAGATCCATAAACAGGGACGTTTCGTCTTTTTTTTCATGGAACCGGCCGCGCTGCTTCATATAGGATACTGCGGCGGGCCATTGTTCCAGGTTACTGTGCAGATCATTCGTGTGGTATAAGTAAATGGGTAGCAAAGAAGACAATAACGCGCACCGCCTTTTTCTGTAACTGCAGGAGCGTTTTACATACCGGCTGCTCCCTGCCATATAAGCCGTATCCCGATAATAATCAGAAAAATCCGGAGAATGAAAACAAGCGTATCACTTTTCAGACGCTGATTGACAGCTGCCCCGATTTTCGCGCCGAACCAGGCCCCCGGTATGAGCGCCAGCGCATAGAGCCACTCTACATTTCCCAGCGCTACATGAGAAACGGAACTGATCAGTGCGGATAAAAGGACCAGAAACATCGACGTCGCCACGGCAGTGTGGGGAGGGAATCCAAAAAGCAGGATCATGGCCGGCACCATGAGCGAACCGCCGCCAATACCAAACAGGCCCGAGCACATCCCTACCACAAACGCAATGACAATCCCTGTAACCGGTTGAAAGCCGTACGCCACTTCGTTTCCTGCTGGATCGATGTATGACCTCTTGATTCCTTTCCCTCTGACTTTCAGGGAAGGGAGTCTATGGCGGATAAGCAGGATACAGGATACAAAAATCATGAAAATGCCAAACCAGATAAGGAACGGATCTGTTTGCATATCTTTATTCAACCAGACACCTGCTAATGCTCCAGGGCCGCTTCCTGCAATAAACACCGCTCCTGCTACATAATCGACTGTTTTCTGTTTCATGTAAGCAAGCGTCGACGAGAGGCCGGTAAAAATCATGATAAGCAGAGACGTGCCGACTGCTGTCTGCGGAGTTATATGTGAAAAAAATCCGTGTATGCTGCTGTAGACCATTAATGCCGGTACGACTATAATACCGCCCCCAAGGCCCATCAGGCTTCCCAGCATACCAGCCGTCAAACCTGTCAGCACCAATAGAATCCATACCATACGGAACCTCTTTTCTCTGCCTTGAGGCAGTCTCCTTCCATTAGTAAAACCTATTATCCCATTTTACTATGACTGCATATCATCAAACAATGAAATTTGTTGCGGAGAGAGCCCGTCGTATGATATCCCGGCCATGTCCAGAAAGGTTTTCGCATTCGGCCCGGCGTGCCGTCCTGAATTATTATTAAAAATGAAATAGATCGTATCCGTTTCCTTTTCCAGATATTGCAATCTTTCATGCCATGTTTTCAGCTCTTGATAAGAATAATTGTACAGATACCGGACGCGGCGCCAGTTTTCCCCCTGCACCGGGCGTTTCCACGCTTCCTTGTTACGTCCGTGCAGACGTACCAGCGTTTTTTCCGCATCCGTCGGCCGCAGCACAAGCGGCACCGATCCTTCTTCAATCTGCGGCTCGTCACAGATGCTGTGGATCCACTCTTCCTCCTTCATGAAGGAAAGCGTTTTTTCTTTCCACTCTTCGTTAAACCAGGATTGATGCCGGAATTCAAGCGCACACGGGAAATCCGCCAGCTTTTCACGGACATAACGAAGATAGGCGACATTTTCTTTATTGCATTCAAACCAGGGCGGGAACTGACAGAGCACCATGGCCAGCTTCCCTGCCTGCTGAAGCGGCGCAAGCGATGCGGTAAACGCATCAAACATGTCTTTTTTCGATGAAAAGGGAATGTCTCCCCGCTCATGTCCTGTTATCCCCTGATACGCTTTCACAATAAACGAAAATCGCTCCGGCGTCTGCCGCATCCACTTCTCATAATTTTTTACCGGCTGCACCGCGTAAAAGGATGCATCGACCTCCACAACCGGGAAATGTGAGCTGTATTCCTCCAGTTTTTCCTGCTGACGGATGCCCGGGGGATACAGTAGATCATGATCGCCCCACCCTGTTAAACCTGTAAGAATCATGCCTCTCTCTCCTTATGTATCGTTTGCATGGAAAAAAGCGAACCCATGAACAGGGTCCGCTTTTTGGCAGTGTTCCAGTTTTAGCCGATGGAGCCTTCCATTTCGAAACGGATAAGACGGTTCATTTCGACCGCATATTCCATCGGAAGCTCTTTCGTGAATGGTTCGATGAAGCCCATCACTATCATTTCCACCGCTTCTTCTTCGGAGATGCCGCGGCTCATCAGGTAGAAAAGCTGTTCTTCTGACACTTTGGAAACCGTGGCTTCATGTTCAAGCGCGATGTTATTGTTCATGATCTCGTTATACGGAATGGTGTCTGACGTAGACTCATTGTCCATGATCAGCGTATCGCATTCCACTTTCGACTTGGAACCTTCCGCTTTCCGTCCGAAGTGGGCGATACCGCGGTACGTCACCTTACCTCCGTGTTTGGAGATCGACTTCGAAACGATGGTGGAAGAGCAGTTCGGTGCCAGGTGCATCACTTTCGCGCCTGCGTCCTGATGCTGGTTTTTACCTGCGATGGCGATGGAAAGGATGGTTCCTTTCGCACCTTCCCCGCGCATCAGAACCGACGGATATTTCATTGTGAGTTTGGAACCGATGTTGCCGTCGACCCATTCCATGGTCGCGCCGGCATCTGCGGTCGCACGCTTTGTCACAAGGTTGTATACGTTCGGCGCCCAGTTCTGGATCGTTGTGTAACGGCAGTAGGCGTTACGTTTTACTGAAATCTCAACGACTGCGCTGTGAAGGGAATCCGTGTTGTATACCGGAGCCGTGCAGCCTTCCACATAGTGAACCGAGCTGTCTTCGTCGGCAATAATGAGGGTCCGCTCAAACTGCCCCATGCTTTCCGAATTAATACGGAAATAAGCCTGCAACGGCGTTTCGGTCTTCACCCCTTTTGGAACGTAGATGAAGGATCCGCCGGACCAAACCGCGGAGTTCAGGGCCGCGAATTTGTTGTCGGACGGAGGAATGACTTTACCGAAGTGTTCTCTGAAAAGATCTTCATTTTCTTTCAGAGCTGTATCGGTATCTTTAAATACAATGCCCATTTCCTCCAGGTCTTCCTGAAGGTTATGATAAACCACTTCCGATTCATACTGCGCCGAAACACCGGCAAGATATTTCTGCTCAGCTTCCGGGATACCGAGTTTATCAAAAGTGTTTTTGATTTCTTCCGGTACTTCATCCCAGGATGTTTCCGAACGTTCGGAAGGTTTCACATAATACGTGATATCGTCAAAGTCAAGACCCGACAGGTCACCGCCCCACTGCGGTGTCGGCATCTTATAGAACTGTTCCAGTGCTTTCAGACGGAAGTCCAGCATCCACTGCGGTTCTTCTTTCATGTTGGATATTTCACGAACAACGTTTTCCGTCAGTCCCCGTTCGGAACGGAAAACCGATACGTCTTTATCATGAAACCCGTACTGGTACTCTTCCATTTCCGGCATTTGCTTAGCCATTATTGAATGACCTCCTTTTAGGAAAATCCAGAGAATTTTTCAATCTTCTGCCGCTGTACAAGGGTTATCGGGGTCTTCCTTCCATTATAGGGGGTTTTCCCCCCTAAAAAAAAGGTGTATGGCTGTTTTTCCTGCAAATTAATTCGTTTCTTCCTCTTCCTCTTCTTCATCGAGACCTTTTTCCATGGCCTTCCATGCAAGTGTAGCACATTTAATTCGTGCAGGAAACTTCGTGACCCCCTGCAGGGCTTCTATATCGCCAAGGTCAAATTTTTCGTCATCGTAATCCTCACCCTGCATCATCTGCGAGAAAATATTCGACATATCGAGGGCTTCCTCCACCGTCCGGCCTTTCACAGCTTCTGTCATCATGGAGGCTGAAGAAAGGCTGATCGAACAACCTTCCCCGACGAATTTCGCATCTGAAATCTTATTATCTTCCACTTTCAGCTGCAGCTGGATCCGATCGCCGCAGGTCGGATTATTCATATTGACATGGAGGGTCTCCCCTTCCAAGTCCCCTTTATTCCGGGGATTTTTATAATGGTCCATGATGACCTGGCGGTAAAGAGTATCGAGATTGCTATGCAAAGACATCACCAAAATACTCCTTTGTTTTTATTAAACCTTCCGTGAGGGCATCGATATCTTCTTTTGTATTGTAAATATAGAAGCTTGCCCTTGCCGTTGCCACGACATCCAGCCATTTCATCAGTGGCTGGGCGCAGTGGTGTCCGGCACGGACCGCGATACCCTCGGCATCAAGAACGGTAGCCGCGTCATGAGGATGCACTTCATCCACATTAAACGTTACAAGCGCCGCCCGTTTTTCTGGGCCGTACATATGAATACCGTCCACTTTTTTCAGATTATCCAGCGCATACTGCGCCAGCTCTGCTTCATGGGCTTCGATATTTCCCATTCCGATATCTTCCAGAAAATCGATGGCGGCTCCAAGACCGATCGCCCCCGCGATAATAGGAGTCCCGCCTTCAAACTTCCACGGGATTTCTTTCCAGGTGGAGTCATAGAGGTCTACAAAGTCAATCATTTCCCCTCCGAACTCGACCGGCTCCATTTTTTCCAGTAGACGCTTCTTACCATAGAGCACGCCGATACCTGTCGGTCCGCCCATTTTATGACCGGAAAATGCAAAGAAGTCGCAGTCCAGTTCCTGAACGTCCACCTTCATATGCGGCACGCTCTGCGCACCATCTACAACAGTCACAGCATCATGTTGATGCGCAATCTGCGTAATTTCTTTGATCGGATTAATCGTTCCAAGTACGTTGGAAACGTGCGTAACGGCTACAATTTTTGTGTTGGACGTGATCGTACGGCGGACATCTTCCAGCGACAGCGTACCGTCTTCCTGCATCGGCACATACTTCAGAGATGCCCCTGTCGCTTTGGCCGCCTGCTGCCAAGGAATGATGTTGCTGTGATGCTCCATCGGCGTCAACACAATTTCATCGCCTTCCTGAAGCGCCGTCCGCCCGTAGCTGTAGGCAACGGTGTTGATAGCTGTGGTCGTTCCACGTGTAAAAATGATTTCACGGGTGCTTGGAGCGTGGATGAAGGAACGCACCTTCTCCCTTGCTCCTTCATAACCGTCTGTTGCCAGGCTTCCAAGGGTATGAACACCGCGGTGCACATTGGAATTATAGCGGCGGTAATAATCTTCCACCGCTTCAATCACCTTATTCGGTTTCTGGGAGGTTGCGGCGCTGTCCAGGTAGACGAGCGGACTTCCGTTAACCTCCTGATGCAGGATAGGAAATTGTTCTCTGATTTCCTTTACATCCATCAATACACTTTCCTTTCAATTACTTCCGTCAGACGTTCTTTGACAGCCTGAATGGGAAGTTCATTGACAACAGGGGCGAGGAAACCATGAATAATCAGTCGTTCCGCCTCTGTTCTCGAAATACCGCGGCTCATCATATAGAACATCTGCATCGGATCGACGCGGCCGACGGATGCAGCGTGCCCTGCTGTCACATCGTCCTCGTCAATCAACAGAATCGGGTTGGCGTCGCCTCGTGCGCGCTCGCTCAACATCAGCACCCGTTCAGTCTGCTGTCCGTCTGCTTTTGTGCCTCCGTGTTTGATTTGTGTTACCCCGTTAAAGATCGAGGAGGCATGATCCTTCATTACACCATGGGTCAAAATATGACCGGTGGAATGTTTACCGTAATGAATGATGTTGGTCCAGAAGTTCTGGCTCTGGTCTCCGGTCCCGATCGATACAGCTTTCGTATCCGCATGGGAACCGTCTCCCTGAAGAATCGTTGTATTATCGGAAACGGTATTTCCTTCGTTCATCTGGCCGATCGCCCACTCCAGGTAACCGTCTTTTTCGACACGGCCGCGGCGGTTTACATACGTGGTGACCCCTTTTTCAAAATGATCCACGGCACCGTAGGAAACTTTCGCATTCTGTCCGGTATAGACTTCGGAAATCACGTTGGCCACTGCCGACTGTTCTCTGTTAAAGGAAGCATAGTTTTCCAGGTACGTGACCTGACTGTTGTCTTCCGCAGCGATAATGACATGATTAAAGAGGCCGACTTCCGGATCCTCCTGCCAGTAAATCGTCTGGAGAGGCGCTTCGACGGTAACGTTTTTCGGAACGTAAATAAAGGTGCCGCCGTTCAGCAGTGCTATGTGCAGTGCAGTCAGACGATGTTCATCGACATCTACGGCACTGCCCATAAAATACTTTTTCAAGAGATCACTGTGATCTCTCGCCGCTGTTTCTATATCGAGAAACAGAACGCCCTGTTCCGCCAAATGATCGCTTTCGGTGCGGTAGATCGGCTTACCGTCCCGGAACACAATCAGGTTCTGCTCTTCGGTGCTGCGGTCAATTAATTTCTGAACATCTTCATGAAGGTCATCCACCGAGTCAAGCGAAGACACTTCACCGGGATCGTGTTTGAATTCAGTAAAGTTCCACGTTTTTATATTGGTCTTTTCAGGCTTTGGAAGTTCCAGCTCATCCGCCAGACGGATGGCGGCAAGACGCTGCTCCGTAAGCCACTTGGGCTCCCCGCGTTTTTGGGAGTATTCTTTTACGTAATTTTCATCGTACGTCCATTTCGTATCCACTGACATTCTATTACCTCCCTCGCGATTACGCCTGCTCGCCGACTTTTTCGTCTTCAATGCCGAGTTCTTCTTTAATCCAGTCGTACCCTTCGTCTTCCAGACGCTGTGCCAGTTCCGCGCCACCGGACTTCACTACACGCCCCTGCATCATGACATGGACTTTATCCGGAGTGATGTAGTTCAACAAACGCTGGTAGTGAGTAATGATCAGACATCCAAAATCCGGTGATTTCATGCTGTTGATCCCTTTGGATACAACTTTCAGGGCATCAATGTCGAGACCGGAGTCAATTTCGTCCAGAATCGCGATCCGCGGCTCAAGCATAAGCAGCTGCAGAATTTCATTCCGCTTCTTTTCCCCGCCGGAAAAGCCTTCGTTCAGGTAACGCTGGGAAAAGGACTGATCGATTTCGAGTTCATCCATTTTGTTATCCATCTTGCGGATAAACTTCATCAGCGAAATTTCATCGCCTTCTTCACGACCGGAATTAATAGCCGAGCGCATGAAATCGGAGTTTGTAACACCGCTGATTTCGCTTGGATACTGCATGGCAAGAAACATTCCTGCATGGGCACGCTCGTCCACTTCCATCTCGAGGACGTCTTTGCCATCCAGGTGAACGCTTCCCTGGGTGATTTCATATCTTGGGTGGCCCATGATCGCGGAAGCGAGCGTGGATTTACCCGTACCGTTCGGCCCCATGATTGCATGAATCTCGCCGCCGTTTATTTCCAAATCCAGTCCTTTGATAATTTCCGAGCCATCAATTTCCACATGTAGATTTTGAATCTTCAAGGTTGATCCTGCCATCTGAAATACCTCCATCATATCAATATTAAAGGAACATCCAGGTTCCTTTATGATTCTCAATTTATTCTCATTATTAGTTTAAAACAAATTCAAATAGAGTTCAAGAAACTCGAACAGACCGCCTGCTCATAAGAAAAGGGAGCCGCCTCCTTCAGGCTCAGCCCCCCTTAACCACTCACTTTTTATTGTAACAAAAACGTGCTGCTGTTCAAAGGAAAAGATTGCTTTTCATCAGCTGCCAAACTGCGCCGCCAGCTGACGGCTCTTTTGGTATTCCCTTTCACGGGAAACTTCGACTTCCATGCGGCGCTTCAGGCTGTTATTGTACTCAGCATAACCGATACCGTGGAACTGATGCATGGCTTTTTCCATTGTTTCATTCGTCGTAATGCTGTTCGCGTGGATAATAAATCCATCCTTTCTTTGTGTTTAACACATGATTTACTATACCACGCAGATTTTTTCTCAACAAAACCGTATATTTGTTAAATTTTCTAACAAATATCGTTCAGCCGGATTTCAGCCGGTTTCTTTCGAATAGACGGAAACATTCTTTATATTGCTCGCCCGTTCCTTTCAATCAGTGCTTCTTCTGATTGTCTGTATCCAGCTCCTGGATCGCTTCCCGGACGAGTGTAACGGCCTGGCTCATCGCAGCTCCTCCCCCGAAAGCAGCAGTGACGCCCAGTGTTTCCATCATTTCTTTTTCGGTGCATCCTTCATCGAGGCACCCCTTGGTATGGTAAATAATACAATACTCGTCCTGGGCATACACACTGAGAGCCAGAGCCATTCGTTGTTTTTCCTTTGCCTCCAGTTCGCCGGTTTTAAAGCAGGCTTCGGTAAAAGCATTATACCTCCGCGCAATATGGGGGATTTTTTCCTGAAAGATACCGATCCCTTCTTTATATTCCTGCAACGCCTGCTGAATAAATGAAGACGGCTGCTGTTCCTGAGCCTGAGCTTGATCCTGTTGCTGTTGCTGTTGCTGTTGCTGCATGCCGAGGCCTCCCTTTCTTCCTTTTTTTGTAGTATGTAAAAAGCTGCCGATCTTTATTCCCGCTGCGAAAATGTCCATAAAAATACGGAAGCGGACATGTAACATAGAAATGATGATTCATATGGCCCTTATTCCGTTTTCATGGACTTGCTGCCGATTGCCTCTCCTGATTATGTCTGCTATTTGCTTATTATGGACAGTCGACCGCTGTAAATGTCGGTATCATATAGAAAAAACCCGGCAGAGAGCCGGGTTTTTTCTTATTCAGCCGCTGGAATGACAGCGCCGTCGTATTCTTCTTCGATAAACTGCTTGGTTTCGTCAGACTGCAGCACGTCAACGAGGGTCTGTATGTCTTCATTGTCTTCATCTTCACTGCGTACAGCTACAATATTGACGTAAGGATTATCTTCGGCACTTTCAAGCGCAACCGCATCATCAACAGGGCTTAATCCGGCGTCAATGGCGTAGTTGGAATTGATCAAAACAGCGTCGCCTTCTCCGTTCTGGTATGCCTGCGGAAGCATTGCCGCTTCGATATCCGCACGGAACTCAAAGTTGTTCGGATTCTCTTTAATATCATCAATCGTAGCATCGACTCCGGCATCTTCAGGAAGCGTGATTAACCCTTGCTCTTCAAGCATCTGTAAGATACGCCCGTGATCGGCAACAGAACTGCTCATGAGAATTTCCGCGCCTTCCGGAAGTTCATCGAGGCTGTCGTATTCCTGGGAATAGACACCGATCGGTTCAATATGAACACCGCCGATATTAGCGAAATCGTAGTTTTCATTCTCTTCCAGTTGTCCTTCGAAGTATGGAATGTGCTGAAAATAGTTGGCATCGAGCTCTCCCTGGGCCAGCGCCTTGTTCGGCAGCACGTAATCATTGAAGGTTTCTATTTCCAGTTCAATGTTTTCTTCATTCAGCTGATCTTTTGCAAATTCAAGGATTTCCGCATGCGGTACGTTGGTCGCCCCAACCGTAAGTGTCGTGCTTTCTTCTCCGGAAGCAGCTTCTTCACTTCCTTCCTCGGAACCGGAACCAGAAGATTCCTGTTCTTCCGAGCCGTTATCCTCCGTGCCGCAAGCTCCGAGCAGCAGAATCAAAGATGGAACAGCAATAAGCTGTGCTAGTTTTTTCATGTGTAACCCCTCCATATTATCGTTTATCTACTTTGTTCGTTATCCAGTCACCAATCATCTGGAAAATAAAAACGATGATTAAGACGGCGATGGTTGAAGCAAATGTTACATCGGGCTGCGTCCGCTGAAATCCTTCCCGGTAGGCAAGATCCCCCAGGCCTCCGGCACCGATCGCCCCTGCCATCGCTGTAAAACTGACGAGCGTGATGCCCGTTACCGTAATGCCGGAAACAAGAGCGGGCATCGACTCCGGCAGCAGCACTTTCATGATGATTCTTCCCTGTCCTGCACCCATAGACTGTGCTGCTTCAATAACACCTTTATCCACTTCGCGGAGGCCGATTTCGACCAGTCTCGCATAAAACGGAGCAGCTCCCATTACCAGAGCGGGCAGCGCCGCACTCGGCCCGAGAATGGTACCGAGAATCAGGTTGGTAAAAGGAATCAGAAGAATGAGCAGGATGATAAAAGGAATCGAGCGGAAAATATTGACGACGGCGGCAGTCACCGCGTGCACGACTTTATTTTCCCAAAAATTCCCTTTATCTGTAAGGTAAAGCAGCAGACCAAGAATGATGCCTAATATGAACGTCATGATGACGGCCGCAAGACTCATATAGATGGTCTCGAGCGAAGCAACCCAGATACTGTTCCACTCTACATTGGGAAATAGACGATTAATCATGCTGCAGCACCTCTGCTTCCACCCGGTGTTCCTTTAGAAAGCGGAGCGCTTCATCCATATGCTCCCTGTCTCCCTGAAGCTGGACAAATAATGTGCCGTAACTTCCGTGCCGGGTTTTGGACAGTTTGCCCTGCAGAATATTCACTCCCACCCCGCAGTGACGGATTAATTCCGTCATCACCGGCTGTTCCGCATCTTCACCGACAAATGTCAGTTTGACTACCGGGGCGCTTCCATCACCGGCAAGGTCGTAAACTGCATCCATCGTTTCTTCCGGCTCCGTGATCTGTTTGACGAACTCTTTTGTCATTTCTTCTTTCGGGTAGCGGAATACTTCGAGCACATCGCCCTGCTCCACGATTTTACCTTCTTCCATGACAGCGACACGGTGACAGATTTTGCGGATCACATGCATTTCATGAGTGATCAGAACAATCGTTAACCCGAGCTTTTTATTAATGTCCGTGAGAAGGTCAAGAATGGCGTCAGTCGTTTTTGGATCAAGCGCTGATGTAGCTTCGTCGCATAACAGCACTTTCGGGTTGTTCGCCAGCGCACGGGCAATCCCGACCCGCTGCTTCTGGCCGCCGCTGAGCTGGGAAGGGTAGGCATCCCCACGCCCGGAAAGTCCAACGAGATCAATCAGTTCCTCCACCCGGCTGTTTTTGTCCTGCTTCGACATTCCCGCAATTTCAAGCGGAAAGGCTATATTCTCTTTCACCGTGCGTGACCAGAGCAAATTGAAATGTTGAAAGATCATACTGATTTCCTGACGGGCTTTTCGAAGGTCGCCGCCCCGCAGCTCGGACATGTTTTTATCACCAACTGTCACATGCCCTTCTGTAGGTGTCTCCAGCATGTTCAATAACCTGATCAACGTGCTTTTGCCGGCGCCGCTATAGCCGATAACACCGAAAATTTCGCCCTCCTGAATGGAAAGATCGAGGGTATCGACAGCAGTTATATCCCGGGAAGGAGTACGGAAGATTTTTGATAATTGCTGTATCGTTATCATAAGTATCCCTCTTTGCTAATCCTGATTAAACTTATCAGAAAACTGAATAAATAACCCTATAAAAATCCGGATCAGCACGATCAGAACCGGATAAAATATACCTGCGGATGGTTAGAAACAAGGAAAATAGTAGCATGAATCAGCGAAGGTGTCAATACGAATGTTGACCTCCTCCTTCCATTTACCGTCCTCTTCCCATACTTACGTTTTGACTGCTCCTATGTACGATAAACGTCCCTATGACCTGTTCTATGTTACGTTTAAACGGCACCAGACCATGCAAAACGGTCTTATGAGCGGTTCATCCTTACGTTTTCGATATCCTGCCGCCGCTTTCCGTCCGTATGATGAAGAACCGTAAGTCGCAAGCCTAAACCGTGCACATCCTGTTCGGGCGTCGAATGGACCTGCGGTCTGCAGACCTTCGAGCCGGTTGCACCTAAACCCGTACTAATAAAAAGAAGCTGCCCCTTGTTGGAGCAGCCCTTATGTATTAATCTTCTCCGATCATTTCCTCGTACTGTTCCGCCGTCATCAGATTGTCCGTTTCAGCCATGTCAGCAGGTTCCACCACAATCATCCAGGCTTTTTCATACGGGGATTCATTCACATATTCCGGCGCATCTTCCAGCTCTTCATTGATTTCAACCACTTTTCCGCTGACCGGTGCATAAAGTTCGGATACCGTTTTTACCGATTCCACACTGCCGAATGGTTCATCGGTTTTCACCTCGTCACCGACTTCCGGAAGCTCGGCGAATACGATGTCCCCCAGTTCAGACTGGGCAAAATCAGTGATGCCGATACGGACCTTTCCATCCTCCACTTTCACCCATTCATGTTCCTGCGAATACTTCAATTCCTTAGGCACGCTCATGTGAAAACCTCCTTATACTGAATACTACTTCTTCCATACTTCCTCAAACTCCTCTTCCTTAAACCCAACCGTAACCTTCGTGCCATCTGTCACAATCGGTCGTTTCAGAAGCATACCGTCGGAAGCAAGAAGGTCAAGCAGCTCCTTTTCGTCTGCTGTCTTCATTTTATCTTTTATTCCGAGTTCACGATACTTCTTTCCACTTGTATTAAAAAATTTTTTCAGTGGAAGCCCGCTGTTTTCATAAAGCTTCTCCAGCTTCTGCCGGGACGGGGACTCTTCTACGATATGATATTCCTCGTAAGGTATATTGTTTTCATCAAGCCATTTTTTCGCTTTCCTGCACGTGCTGCAGGGCGGATATCCATAATAGGTGACCGTCATCTTTTTTCGCTCCTTTCTGTTTTCTTTGCCCTATAGTATACCGTAATTTTTATACATAACAACTCCCGCTCCTGCAAACAATACCGGCGAAACGATAAACACGAGAGAGGAGGAGAAAATAATGAGTCCCCAACAGCAGCCGCAGTCTTCGTCGACGAATGTAATGCCCCAGCCGCCGCAGACGGTGACGGTAAAAGACCACCTGTATCTGGAAGACATGATGAGCTGGAACTTAACTGCTGCCAAAAAAGCCGCTTTTTTCTCAAAACAGTGTACGGACATGGAAGTGAAGCAGGAGCTGGAGACGGTTGCCCGTATGCACGAAAGGCACTATCAGCAGCTTCTCACCCATATCCAGTCCGGATCTCAGCCTACAAACTAAAAAGGAGGGATAAAATGCCGTCATCCTCGAGCATTCAGAATCCGGAAACCCAAATTCCAAAAACGCCGGAAATGAACGACCGTGATTTTTTAAATGATGTGCTTTCCACAGAAAAATACATGACGTCTTCCTACGGCTATGCCATGAATGAGGCAAGCCACGAGGATCTTTACGACGATATAGCCATGATCGCTAACGAAACCCAGAACAGCCAGCGCACCCTTTTCAACCTGATGTTCAAAAAAGGGTGGTACAGTTTCAGCGCCGCAGATACAAACACACTCGACCAAGCGTATCAACAGTTCAACGGCTACAAAAATCAACTTCCATCGCAGGGAATGATGAATTAACAAGAAAGGAGCTGTCACAAAAGTGGCAGCTCCTTTATATGTATGTTCAATTTCTCTATTCCTTTATAGGGAAACAATTCAAACGTCTTTTTTATAAAAAAATAAAAATTCTCTATCCCTTGAGATATCTGATTTACAGATGTTCTTTCTTCGTGATATTATTAAAAGTTTTTATTATTATGTTTATTTCCAAATATAGATGGGTAAGAGTCAGACGGACTCGCCATTTCATAAACAGTGAAATAGGGAAAAGGAGTGATGGTGTAATGGCAGTCGATAAGTATCCTTCTAGAAAAGGGCAGGACGCTCGGATTATGGAACGGAAAGACCCTGTGGTTCACCGTAATTCTTCATTCTCGGATGGTCCTCTGGGCGAAAAGGATTTAAACGCCTTTGAGGAAAACGGCTATTTACTGTTTGAGAAATTGTTCAACGATGATGAGGTCTCCATCATGAAAAGTGAACTCCAGCGCACAATGGAGTACAATCAGAGCCGTGACGCCGATGATGTCATTAAGGAACCCGGAAGCAATGAAATACGTTCCGTCTTTGAAATCCATAAAGACAGCGGTTTCTTCCAGGCACTTTCCAAAAACGAACGGATTGTCAAGGCAGCCCAGCAGCTTCTCGGAAGCCAGGTCTACATTACACAGTCCCGGATAAATTTCAAACCAGGCTTTAAAGGTAAGGAGTTCTACTGGCATTCGGACTTTGAGACTTGGCACGAAGAAGACGGCATGCCGGATATGCGCGCAGTCAGCTGCTCGATTGTACTTACCGACAATTATGAATTCAACGGTCCGCTGATGCTGATCCCGGGATCCCAGAAATGGTTCGTCTCATGCCCGGGCTCTACACCAGAACAGAACTACAAGAATTCTTTAAAAAAACAGGAAACCGGTGTACCGGACAATGACAGCATGACCCGTCTTGTCGATCATGCAGACGGACGCATTGACCGGGCGACCGGTCCGGCAGGTTCCGTGCTTTTCTTTGACTGCAACACCATGCACGGATCCGCCGGCAACATTTCGCCTTATCCGCGCAGCAACGTATTTTTTGTTTTCAATTCAATTGAAAACAAGCTGCAGGAACCGTTCTCCGGGCAGGCGCCGCGCCCGGAATTTCTGGCAAACCGGGAAAACATCGAACCGATTCAGCCGAACAAAGACCGGCTTCAGAATTTCTCCCACCGCATCAAACGAAAATAATTTCAAAAAAGGAGCTGCCCCGGCTTTAGAGGGCAGCTCCTTTTTGATATGGAATAAAGCGTTTGGGGAAATACATTTCTGGGTAACGTTAGAACGAAATCACAGGAAAACGTAGAAAGGATTTCTATCATGAAACGAACCATCCTGCCGAATCGGATGCTCAAATTGGTTACGATGTCGAGAAGACAGTTCTGGTATGAGATCCGGGCAAATCTGTGGTTCAGTTCGATTCTGTACGCCGTCTTCGCAGCTGCCCTGGCTGTGTTATCTTACGGGCTCGATTTTGTTGTCGGCGTCCAAAACCACGTACCTGAACTGTTTGTGACAAACTATCAGCTCACCTATATTCTTGTCAGTACGCTGATCGGCGGAATCCTAACGTTAAACGCCTTTACATTCAACTCGATATTAGTCGTGCTGACGACCTTTTCCGGGCAGTTCTCCCCGCGGATGCTGCTCAGTTTTGTCTCGGACCGCAGGACCCAGCACGTCCTTGGTATCTTTAACGCCTGTTTTTTATATGTACTGACCGCTTTTTTTCTGATCAGTGAAGAAGGCAGCAGTGTCTATGTCGCCATCCCGTCGTTCACGGTGCTGGCAGCCCTCGTGACACTTGGTACGTTTGTTTTTTTCATCAACCATGCCGTGAAATGGATGCAGGTGCCAAACCTGACCAACTATATGAAAATAGAATCCAAACAGACGATTCTCCGGACGCTCTTAAAAGACCTGGAACCTTACCGGACAAAGGATCCATCCTATACGATGGATGAACTTCCCGATAAGGACAGCATCCTCAACTGTTCCAATGAAACCGGTTTTATTCAGATTTTCGATTACAAACGCCTGATCAAAGAGGCAAAAAAAGATGGAATTGTTATCCGCCTGGAAAGAAGAATCGGGGATTTCGTGACGGAAGGACTTCCCTTATTACGATATTGGAAAACCGAAGAGAAGGAATTAAATGAGGAAAAATACCGGAAGCTTGTTTATCTCGGTCCTAAAAAAACAGAAGTGCAGGACCTTGAATTCGGTGTTAACAAACTAACGGAAGTAGCTATCAAAGCCATCGGAAACGATGATCCGAATACAGCCAACAATGCCATTTATCAATTGACGGATCTGCTTGTTTCCATTTCGAAAGTAACGCGTTTCACCCCCTATTTGACAGACCGTCATAATCAGCTCCGGGTTATCATTAAAGAGGAATCGTTTGACTATTATTTGTACGCTGCTTTTTCGCAGATCAGCACCTATGCGGTGAAGGATCCGTTTTTAACCGTGAATATTCTGGAGGCATTAACTATTCTTTCGAAAACGATCGATGCGGAAAACCACCAGTGCTGCTGGGACTATGCTTCTGCCATCGCCAGCGGGTATGATGCCGGATTTTTCTACACCTACAACAGGCAGCGTTTCTTCGGCAGTCTGAAAGGGGTGGCCGAGGCGACAGGAAACGAAGAGGCTTATTACACGCTCGAAAAACAGCTCCGCGAAAAACTTCACAACGCCTTTCTTACGAACCCGGAAAACATAGATCAGCCGTGTTCATACGGCTGATCCCCCATCTCTGTTTTCTGTCCGTCCCGGTCTGAATCCCTGGTGAGAAGCATACCGTAAGACAAGGCAAAAACCATTCCTGTAAAACCAATAATCTGCAGGAAATGGCCTCCGGCCCCGCCATACTGGACGGAACTGATAAAAAAGAGCAGTACAAAAACCGTCAGCATAAGAAAAGCCCGGACTACAGGGATATCCAACATCAGTCCTCCCGGAATGGATAATATGATTCATCCTATGCTCCGGACTCTTCCATCATGCATGGATATTTACCGGTCTTTATTCAGATGACCGCCCTCTTTTTTCTCTGCGGCGTATCCAGAGCAGACCTGCCGCCAAAACAAAGACCACGGCCCCTAAGCTGACGGGAAACGATCCAGCCAGCACCAGCGACCCGATAACAAGCAGTACAAGTCCCGTCACTACTGTTACACCGGATTCCGGCCTACGCAGAAGCTGCGCCCCTGCGTAAAAAAGCAGCACCGCTGTCAGAACAGCAGCAATCGTCTTCAGGTCATCCCCCAGCAGCGCAAACAGTCCGACTACCGCAAGAAGCGCTATAATAATATTGTTTCTCCTGCCATACATCATCTGCGACCCGCAACCTTTTTCTCTTATTGACTGTTCCATCTATCTGTAACCGTAACATACATAAACGCCTGCCGCTCTGCCCTGTGATGAAATTTTTTCACCGTTCTAATCAGATATAATTGATACTCTGTCCCACTCCTAGTATCATTAATAATAGGTTTATCTTCATGAGCTTCGAACAGCACCAGTCTATCTATTCATTTTATTACACCATCCTGGAAGGAATGAGAAACATGGAAGACAATAAAGACCTCCGTATCCGCAGTAAAGTAATCAGTGACGATCCCAACCGGGCTCCGAACCGAGCTATGCTCCGCGCCGTAGGTTTTGAAGATGAAGATTTTCAAAAACCGATGGTCGGCGTAGCCAGTACATGGACGGAAGTAACGCCATGCAATATACATATTGACGAGCTGGCGCGTTCAGCAAAAACAGGAGCATCCGACAGCGGCGCCGCCCCGTTGATATTTAATACGATTTCTGTTTCCGATGGTATCTCTATGGGACATGATGGCATGAATTATTCGCTGCCGAGCCGTGACATTATCGCGGATTCCATCGAAGCGGTCACCGGTGCGGAACGTCTTGACGGATTTGTAGCCATCGGTGCCTGCGATAAGACCACACCAGGCTGCCTGATTTCCATCGGGCGGATGAACCTTCCTTCCGTTTATGTATACGGGGGCACGATTCAACCCGGCAAACTCGACGGTAAAGACATCGACCTTGTCTCTTCGTTTGAAGCCGTCGGCCAGTATCAACAGGGAACGATTGATGAAAAGCAGCTTCACCGGGTGGAGTGCAACGCCTGTCCCGGCGCCGGAGCCTGCGGCGGCATGTATACCGCCAACACGATGGCAGCAGCGGTGGAAGCTCTCGGCATGAGTATCCCCGGGTCTTCTTCCACACCGGCCATTTATGATTACAAGAAGGAAGAATGCCGCCAGGCCGGCGCCATGATTACCAACCTTCTTAAAGAAGAAATTTATCCACGCGATATCATGACCAAAGAAGCGTTTGAAAATGCAATCACCGTTGTGATGGCGCTCGGCGGTTCCACCAACGCATTTCTGCACCTTATCGCGATCGCCCGTTCCGCTGATGTCGACCTGACGTATGACGATTTCGAACGCATCCGCAAAAACGTGCCGCATATCGCTGACCTAAAACCGAGCGGCCAGTATGTCATGCAGGATCTGTATGAAGCAGGCGGTGTACCGGCCGTGCTGAAAATGCTGCTTCAGGAAGGACTGCTTCACGGAGACTGCCTCACCGTTACCGGTAAAACGCTCGCGGAAAACCTCGAAGATGCACCGGAACTGAAAGAAGGCCAGGACGTCATCAAACCGCTGCACGATCCGATCAAAGAGCAGGGTCCTCTTGTCGTGCTGAAAGGAAACCTTGCTCCGGACGGCGCCGTGGCAAAAATGTCAGGCCAGAAAATCAGCCGTTTTGAGGGGCCGGCAAAAGTATACGATAGTGAATCTGAAACGACAAAAGCCATTGAAGCAGGTGAAATCCAGGAAGGGGACGTGCTCGTCATCCGTAACGTCGGACCAAAAGGCGGACCGGGCATGCCGGAAATGCTTTCCATCACAGCCATGATTGTCGGACGGGGTCTGGGCGGAAAAGTCGCTCTTATTACCGACGGCCGCTTCTCCGGCGGATCCCATGGTTTTGTCATCGGGCATCTTGCGCCGGAAGCAGCTGCCGGCGGGCCGGTCTCCCTGCTTGAGACGGGAGACAAGATAACGATCGACAGTGAAACACAGGAAATCAATTTTGACGTTACCGACGAAGAGCTGGATAAACGTGCGCAAGGCAAAAAGCCTTTCGAACCACGCTACAAAACCGGCGCACTCGCAAAGTACTCTAAGCTCGTCTCCTCCAGCGCCAAAGGCGCCGTCACCGACGAGAATTTATTCTAGAAAAAAATAGTCTCTCAAGTAGAAAAAACGCTTGCGGATTGTCATTTTTGATAATCCGCAGGCGTTTCTTTTATCCATTTAGGGTTACGTAAACAGACGGAAACTGGTTTTAGTATCTGTCAGGCAGGGCCTTGCGGACACTAAGGCGCTGATACGAGGTGATAATGGTTTCTTGAGGGGACCGGAAACCACTAAACCAGCGGTCCGGTGTTATAGTGTCTCCTTAAACACTTCTTATGGACACTAATAGCTTCACTTCAGTATTTTATGTCCGCTGAACCGGTCCGACTTACGCAGCCGGAAACTGCAGATGAATCCTGATAGACCAACACTAACGTTCCAACATCTAAAAAGAGCCCTCAATGATAAGGGCTCTTTTCCTATAGGGGGGCTTTCCCCTTCTCTTGCCCCGAGATGGTTTTATTCCAGAGCCTCTGATGCCTGCTCGGCCATGGCCGGCACAGACTGAAGGCCTCCTCCGGAAATGTACCAGTACTCTGGGTTAAGATAGATGATATTGTCGTTTTCGTACGCCGATGTGCGCTCGGTCAGCTCATTTTCGATGACTTCCTCGGCCGTCGTGTCTCCTCCGACAACAGCACCCCGGTCAATGACAAACAGGTAATCCGGGTCTTCTTCCTTCACGTATTCAAAGGAAACACTCTGACCGTGGGTGGACGCTTCTATATTTTCATCCGCCTGCGGAAAACCAAATTCGTCGTGGATGACACCAAACCGGGAGCCCGCCCCGTATGCACTGAGTTCCCCGTTGTTGGCAAGTACGACAAGGGCTTCCCCATCGAGGGAGGACGCTTCCTCTTCCAGGGATTCCACCTCTTCCTCAATGGAAGCAAGTTCTTCCTCCACCTGGTCTTCCTTGCCGAATATCTCACCCAGCGTTTGTGCATTGGAGGCAAAGGAGTTCCAGTAATCTTCGGTGTCCACCTGCATGTATATGGTCGGCGCAATCTCACTCAGTTCCTCATAGGCGCCGGACTGTCTTCCCGAAATGATAATGAGCCCGGGCTCCATGGCCGCAATTTTTTCAAAATCCGGCTCTTTGATTCCGCCGGCATTTTCGTATTCAGAACTGTCATACTGGCTCAAATATTCCGGTACGTTCACCTTCGGAACACCAGCTACATCCACTCCAAGTGTATCCAGGGTATCCAGGCTGCCGAAGTCAAAAACAACCACGTCCTCCGGATTTTTCGGAACCGTCGTTTCCCCCAGCTCGTGGGAAACAGTCACTTCTTCGGTTTCTGTACTTTCTTCTTCCGTCGTTTCTTCAGCCGCGCTGTCACCGGATGCATCTGCCGTTTCACCGCCGGAAGCTTCCCCGCTGTCTTCCGATCCGCAAGCAGTCATCCCCAGAACAAGCATTCCTCCTGCCATCATCAATTTCCATTTGTTCATCATTGGTATGATTCCTCCCTTTATAAATATAAAATGTGGTCCGGTATGCGTTACGGCAACGTTCTCTCTGCCCCCCCTTTTGTGTTTAAAAGTAAACACAGATTTTCTGCTGGTTGACATGCTGAATCGTCATATCCAGCTCATAGATATCCCGCAATACCTCGCGATTGATCATTTCATCGGTGGTGCCTTCCTTATACACCCTTCCATCTTTCATCGCGACGATATAGTCGGAATAACAGGACGCAAAATTTATGTCATGAATAACAAGGACCACCGTTTTACCGAGGTCATCGACCAGTTGGCGCAGTACTTTCATGATCTGGACGGAGTGTTTCATGTCCAGGTTGTTGAGCGGCTCGTCAAGCAGAATATAGTCGGTATTCTGGGCGATCACCATGGCGATAAACGCGCGCTGGCGCTGTCCTCCGCTTAACTGATCCAGAAATTTATCCTGCATCTCTTCGAGTTCCATATACGTAATGGCTTCGTTTACATAGGTCCAGTCCTCTTCGGTCAGCCTTCCCTGCGAATACGGAAACCGGCCGAATGTGATGAGTTCTTTCACCGTCAGGCGGACATTCATATAATTGGACTGTTTCAGGATCGCAATCCGCTTGGCGAGCTCTCTCGACGACGTTTCGGAAACATCTTCCTGATCCAGAAGCACTTCTCCGCTGTCTCTTGCGATCAGTCGGCTCACCATGGACATCAGGGTACTCTTGCCGGCTCCATTCGGACCGATAAAGGTGGTGATTTTCCCAGGTTCGATTTCCGCCGATACATCGTTGACTACTGTCTGGTTTCCGTATGTTTTAAATAAACGTTTTACATTTACCATTTTCTATTCTCCTTTAGCAGAAGGTATATAAAGTAGACGCCGCCGGTAAAATTGACAATGACACTTAACGTCGTGGAAAAGGCAAACACCCGCTCCACCAGCATCTGTCCCGCAACAAGCGCGATAATGCTGATCAATACCGCCGCTGTGATCAACGGCTTATGACGGTACGTTTTCATAAACTCATAGGCCACATTGGCAACAAGCAGTCCGAGAAACGTGATCGGTCCGACGAGTGCTGTAGCAATGGATATCAAAACGACGACAATCAGAAGGAGCCGTTTTACGACACGCTTGTATTCCACCCCGAGGTTAATGGCATGTTCTTTGCCGAGAGCGAGAACATCGAGATATTTCGCAACCGGGAGAAAATAAAAAAATACAAGCACCATTCCCCCACACGATAACAGCAGGAGTTCCGTCTGCACGTTGTTAAAGCTGGCAAACATCCGGTCCTGTACAATCAGAAACTCATTCGGGTCAATAAGCATCTGCATGAACGAAGAAATACTTTCAAAAAACGTGCCGAATACAAGCCCGATCAGAAGCAGAAAGTAAATGTTCCGCCCTTCGCCGCGGAATAGAAACTGGTACAAGAGTACGGCAAACAGCATCATCAACACGATGGATAGAAGAAAGTTGACATGCTTATTCGCGATCGTCAGCGTACCGGATCCATAGAAAAAGATAATGCCGGTCTGTGTCAGCATATAGAGAGAATCCATACCGATAATGCTCGGTGTCAAAATTCGGTTGTTCGTAAGCGTCTGAAAAATAATCGTCGAACATGCGATGGCCACACCGGTCAGGCTGATGGCGAACACTTTTTTGCCGCGGCTTTCCAGCACATAACTCCAGTTTCCTTCTACTCCCTGGAACATGAACAAAGCCAGGGAAACTGCAGCAAGCACGGCCAGCACGGACAGTTTGGCCTTATGACTCATAGGCTTTTCTCCTCAACAACAAATAAATAAAGATACCACTGCCGATCACCCCGACCGTCAGGCCGATCGATATTTCGTAAGGAAAGATAATGATTCGTCCGAGTATATCGCAGAACAATACGAAAACTGCGCCAAGCAGCGCTGTATGTGGAAGGTTTTTCCGTAAATTGTCCCCCTGAAAAATCGTAACGATATTGGGAATCACCAGTCCGAGAAAGGGAATCATGCCGGCGGTCAGGACGACAACGGAAGTTACAGCTGCTACGACAATAAGTCCGATGTTGACCACTTTCTGATAATCGAGGCCGAGATTCGTGGAAAAGTCCTCCCCCATTCCGGCAACCGTAAACTTATTTGCATAAGCATAGGCCAGAAGAAGCGCAGGGAGACTGATATAAATCAATTCATACTGGCCGCTGACAATCATCGAAAAATCCCCGTGCAGCCAGGAGGACATATTCTGGATCATATCGTTTTTGTAGGCAAAAAAAGTAGTGATGGAACCGATAATATTGCCAAACATCAAACCGACGAGCGGTATAAAAACCGTATCCCTGAATTTGATCCGCTCCAGAATCTTCATAAACAGAAACGTCCCCGCCAGTGCAAAAGCAAAAGAAATTCCGGCTTTTTCAAGCGGTGATGCATTGGTAAAAATCATCAGGGAAACAAGAATACCAAGCCTCGCGGAATCCATCGTTCCCGCCGTAGTCGGTGATACAAATTTGTTCCGGCTCAACTGCTGCATAATCATACCGCAGATGCTCATGCTCATCCCTGCGATCAGAATGCTTGCCAGCCTGGGCAGACGGCTGACTGCCAGGGTGTGGGCCTGGTCTTCCGTTAAATCAAACAGATCCAGCGGCGATATCGGTGTGACCCCGATAAAAACCGAAGCAAAGGACAGAATAAGCAGTGCTGCTGCCAAATAACTTTTTTTCATACAAGCCCCATACTTTCTCTACTCTTTCAATAAACTTTACATTATCTGCGCGTAGATTCTAACAATGATAATCATTATCAATTTAATTGATAACAGTTCTCATTCTACCATGTCTTTATGTATTGTCAATATCTTCTTCTCATCACTTTCTTTGGCTGGTTTGTTTTCATTGACATCACCGGGTGCGAAGCGTAAGATAAAACAAAAGTTTCCCTTAGGCAAAAAAATATGACGCATTCAAAATATAGGGAGTGGAGAACGATGGAGTATTTTATGTCCCTGCATCCTGTCATGCAGGCATTTCTCGGAACGTTGTTTACATGGGGGATGACGGCGTTCGGCGCCGGAGCCGTCTTTTTTTCGCGCGGAACCAATTACCGGCTCATGGACGGCATGCTGGCTTTTGCCGGAGGTGTGATGATTGCGGCCAGTTTCTGGTCCCTGCTTGCACCTGCCATCGATATGGCGGAACAAAGCATTCTGCCGGGGTATATTCCGGCTGTAACCGGGTTTTTACTGGGCGGGGCACTTCTGCTGCTTGTTGATAAGGTCCTCCCGGCCATCCATCCGGACCGGTATTTTACCGAAATTAAAAATGTGCGGGCAAAGCACCGTACCGCCCTGCTTGTTTTTTCCATGACGTTGCATAATATACCGGAAGGGCTGGCGATCGGGGTGGCTTTCGGTGCGCTGGCAGCGGAATTGGCAAATGCGTCCGTCGGAAGTGCAATTGCCCTTGCCCTCGGTATCGGAATACAGAACTTCCCGGAAGGCATGGCAGTATCGATGCCGCTTCGCCGCGAAGGCATGTCCAAGTGGAAAAGTTTTATGTACGGCCAGTTTTCCGGTATGGTGGAGCCGATTTCCGCGGTCATCGGTGCTTTCGCCATTATTTTGATAGATCCGATTCTGCCGTATGCCCTAAGTTTTGCTGCAGGTGCGATGATTTTTGTCGTCGCCAAGGAAATCATTCCCGGATCCCAGGAGCGCGGCTATGTACAGTTTTCGTCCATCTGTCTCATGTTCGGCTTCGCCGTGATGATGACCCTTGATGTTGCCCTTGGGTGATGCAGGATAAAACACGCCCCCGCCTATCCATATGGCAGGCGGGGACGTGTTTTTTTTTGGCAGAAATATACTTGTCGCTGCGGTGCTTCGAGTGAGGTTCCGGTTCCGGCTGCGTCCACTAACTGTTTGAAATCGGGAATCAGTATCCTTAAAACATGATCCGGGGTAGACTAAGGTGCTGAAATCGATTGTTAGTGGTTTCATGAAGGTGTCCGAGGACACTAACTTCCCAAATCAGTACCGTAGTGTCCACCAAAACAGTATCCGCGCCCACAATCGCGCTATTTCAGACAGATAGTGTACACCGCTCGCTGCACAAAGCCCTCCCATTCTCTATTTTCTTAATACGGATCCGAGACATGCCCGGATTTTTCCGCTTCCAAAACGGCTTCTTCGCTTTCATCGGTCGCAATCGGACCGCTGCTTCCGCCCTTGTCCGCCATTTTCAATCCTTCGGCCACCCGTCTGCCGTACTCTTCGTCACATTCATGAAACAGGGAAATCATCTGTTCCTGAATGTCGCTGTGACAGGTTTTTAACGTAGTAACGAGGTTGTTGATCAGATCGTTTCGTTCCCAGTCGCTGAGACGGCGGTACGTTTCGCCGGCCTGGCCGAAGTTGTTTGTCCGTTCAATCGACTCCCGCTTCAGGTTGCCGGACGCATAGGGCTCATGCTCCGTTCCCGGATTTTTCTGCTCCTTCAGCCCTTCGATCAGCGATGGTTCATAGTTAATATGGGGGTTGCGGTCTCCGGCATAATCGGTCCGGTAATCCATCTGCCCTTTCTGCTGGTTCGTGATCGTTTCCTTGTCCGGGTTGTTGATCGGCAGCTGCAGGTAGTTACTGCCTACCCGGTACCGCTGTGTATCGGAATAGGAAAACGTGCGTCCCTGCAGGAGCTTGTCATCAGAAAAATCAAGCCCGTCGACGAGAACCCCTGTGCCGAAAGCGGCCTGCTCCACTTCTGCAAAATAATTGTCCGGATTTTTGTTCAATACCATTTTTCCGACCGGAAGCCATGGGAACTTATCTTTGTACCAGAGCTTCGTCGGATCGAGCGGATCGAAATCCAGCTCGTCGTGTTCTTCATCACTCATAATCTGCACATACAGTTCCCACTCCGGATAGTCTCCGTTATCAATCGCTTCAAACAGGTCCTGGGTAGCATGATTGAAATTCTTTCCCTGAATGCTGTCTGCTTCGTCCTGCGTCAGATTTTTGATTCCCTGTACCGGCTCCCAGTGGTACTTCACGAGGACGGACTCCCCGTCCGCGTTCACCCATTTGTACGTATTTACGCCGGATCCCTGCATGTGGCGGTACCCTGCCGGAATGCCCCAAGGTGAAAATAAAAACGTAATCATGTGCATCGCTTCCGGAGACTGTGAGATAAAATCAAAGATCCGCTCCCCGTCCTGAATGTTTGTCACTGGATCAGGCTGAAAGGCGTGAACAAAGTCGGGAAACTTGATCGGATCCCGGATGAAAAAAATCTTCAGGTTGTTGCCGACGAGATCCCATATCCCGTCTTCGGTGTAGAATTTCACCGCAAACCCGCGTGGGTCCCGCAGCGTTTCCGGCGAATGCTTTCCATGGTTCACCGTTGAAAAACGCACAAACACAGGGGTCTGCTTTCCTTTCTCCTGGAACACCTTCGCCCTCGTATAGTTGGATGCCGGTTCCGTTCCAACCGTTCCGTAGGATTCAAAATATCCGTGCGCTCCCGCTCCGCGGGCGTGCACGATCCGCTCCGGGATTTTCTCCCTGTCAAAATGGCTGATCTTTTCGAGAAAATCATAGTTTTCAAGCGTCATCGGACCCCGGTTCCCAACGGTCCGCGTATTCTGATTGTCCGTGACAGGGTGCCCCTGCCGGTTGGTCAGCGCCTCTTTCGTTTCATTTTGATACTTGTTTTTATCATACATCGTATTTACCGCCTCCCTCTTTTCTTCATTATTGCCAGGAAGCGCAAGATTATGACAGAGGAAAGAGGGAAAAATGAAGAGACCAAAAACGGTGCTCCCTGCTCACTATTACAGCCATTATACGGTGGAATGTGTTCGTAAAACCAAGATAACAGACACTTTTGGCTTGAAAGGTGTCCAGTATAAAATTTTACTGAACATTTCAATAGAAAATATAAGACAAAATGGTTTGAAACCATTTTTTACAGCCACTCTTCCGGCCATTTTGTCTATAAACCCCATTCCTAGTCATGACGGCCAAAAATATCCCGGATGCCGCTTAAGCATCCGGGATATAGATCTTATGATTTGAAAATACGGTCGATCTCGGCCGTTTCTTCTTCGGTGAGTGACACATCGACGGTTTTCAGGTTGTCTATCACCTGCTCGGGGCGTTTCGCGCCGGGGATTACAGCATCTACCGCGCCGCGTGTTAAATACCAGGCGAGAACAACATGAGCAGTGCCGGCTCCTTTTTTCTCTGCGATCCGGCGTACCTGATTGACTTTTTCCAGGTTCTCTTTATACGTTTCTCCCTGGAACATCGGGCTGCCGGCACGGATGTCGTCCGCGGCGAATGTTGTGTTCTCATCATATTTACCCGCAAGAAGGCCGGAAGCGAGCGGGAAATACGGAATAAACGTGATGCCGCGTTCCTGCACGAGCGGAAGCATATCCTGCTCGGCTCCGCGTTTAAACAGGTTATATTCCGACTGTATCACATCCACGTATCCATCCTGATCCGCGTCTTTCAACTGCTCGACGGAGAAATTGGACACCCCGATAGAGCGGATTTTCCCTTCTTCCCGTAACCGCTGCAGGGCTCCGACGGCCTCCGCTTTCGGCGTGTCTTCATCAGGAAAATGAATATAAAAAAGATCCACATAATCCGTCTGCAGCCTCTTCAGGCTGTCTTCCACCGTCTGCTTCAAAAAGTCCGGATGGTTGCTCACAACCATGTCCCCATTTTTGAATGTATGGGCGGCTTTCGTGGCGACAACTGCATCATGCCGGGTCCCACGCTCTTTTAACGCTTCGCCGATCAGTTCTTCGGATCGTCCCATGCCGTACATATAAGCCGTATCCAGAAAGTTCATGCCATAGTCGAGGGCGTTTTTAATCACCTGTTTTCCCTGTTCTTCATCCAGATCCGGGTAAATATTATGGCCGCCAACCGCATTGGTACCGACGCCGATGGGATGAACCGTGACGTCGGAACGACCAAGGACCGCTTCCTTTTTCATATCGATCCTCCTTTTCTGTCTACGTCGTTGGTTCACTGACTTTAACGAGCTGTTTGCCGAGGTTTTCCCCGGTAAAAAGGCCTAAAAAGGCGTCCGGCACGTTTTCAAATCCTTCCACGATCGTTTCTTCGTACTTCAGCTTCCCTTCCGACAGCCATGCCGCCAGCTTTTCGCTTCCTTCCTGAAAACGGGAAGCGTAATCACCGACGATAAAGCCCTGAATCAAGGCACGGCTTTTGACCAAAACAGGCTGTACTCTCGGCCCTGTATCCTCTTCCGTCTTGTTATAGGAAGAAATCGCGCCGCAGACCGGAATCCGCGCGAAATCATTCAGCTGCGTCATAACAGCGTCTGACACCGGACCGCCGACGTTGTCAAAGTAGACATCCACTCCTTTAGGGCAGGCTTCAGCAAGAGCGGAGGGCAGGTCGGATACTTTATTGTAATTGACGGTTTCGTCAAAACGAAGCTCGTTCTTCAGGTAATCTGTCTTTTTGTCCGTGCCTGCAATTCCTACAACACGGGCGCCGCGGAGCTTTGCTATCTGTCCGGCAGCCATGCCGACCGCGCCTGCCGCCCCGGAAATGACCACCGTTTCGCCGGTTGCGGGCTTCCCGATATCAAGCATACCGAAATAAGCGGTCAGGCCGGTAAGACCAAGAATGCTTAAATAGGCGGAGAGGGGGGCCACGGTATCATCAATTTTGCGCACGGCAGCATCTTCAATCGTATTATAACGCCGCCATCCGAGCATTCCCATTACTTTATCGCCGGGTTCGAACAGGCTCGACTTGGATTCGAGCACTTCTCCGACTACGTTGCCGCTAATAACTTCATTCACTTCAAACGGGGCAACATAGGATTTGGCACTGCTCATTCGGCCGCGCATATACGGATCAACCGATAAGTATATTGTTTTCACAAGAACCTGGCCGTCCTGTAGTTCTTCGATTGGTTCTTCTTCATAGATAAACGTGTCGTGGGAAGGCATGCCTTCCGGGCGTTCCGCCAGCAGAATCTTTTCATTTGTTTCGGGCATGGTATCACATCTCCCTTTTGTAAATTCACTTCCACTCTTATCTTCTCTTACCAGATTCTATTTGTAAAATATTATGATTCCATAAAAGATAACCGGTAACAAACGATGTTTAGCAGCCAGGCTGCAGCTGAAAATGTCCACTACTTCCTGGTAGTGGACATTTTGTAAGGAGTGTGTATGAATTTGTCCAGTATTTTACGTTTCTGCCCATTTTAGAACCTTGAAAGCACCATTGTGTTTATAACCGACGGATAATAGACAGTCTACATTCAAACGTGTCCATAAAAATCCGCACAGACATGTCACCGGACTACGCTACACGCTGCTTAAGGCTGAGAAATAAATAAATGAATGAATTCCTGCCTGGTGCTGCAAGTAACCAGCTGCTGCACGAGGGATAAATCGTCAATGATGGAGCCGAGGCTTTTATATAGTGCCTGCAGATCGTTACTGCTGTTTTTTTCCACACTTAACAGACAGACAAGCTGCACACGTTTATCTTCCCACATGACCGGCTTCTCGAGCGTGCACACCGCGAGAAACGTCGTATCGGTCCGGGGGGTGATGGGATGCGGAACCGCAGTCAGGTTGCCGAAACTGGTCGGTGCCGCTTCTTCACGTTCGTACAGTTTTTCCAGAAAATCTTCGTCTGTGTATCCTTTCTCCATCAATTGTTCATGCAGAAAGTGCAGCACTTCATCCTTGGTGGAAAACCGCTGCTGCAGAAAGATCAGGTCTTCTTTCACATACTCAAACATGCTTCTTTGTTCATCCTGAAACACAGCATGTTCCACATTTTTCAAGTCGTCTCCGCCCAGGATCGTGTTCACCTGTATGACCGGAATGCCGATATCATCCGGAATCGGTATGGTGCTGATAAGAAAATCCAGCTCTTCAAGGGGGATTTGGGAAAGTTTATAATACTCCGTCGTACCGGACACTTCCAGTTTCGAGCCAAACCGGTCCCGCAGTTTATAGTAAATCAACTGGGCACTTCCTGCACCGGAAGCGCAGACAATCATGCACCGCCTCGGTCCTTTTTCCATCTTTTTGCGCTCCATAGCGGCTCCGATGTGAAGGGCAATATAGCCGGTTTCACTTTCTTCCATCTTCACATTCTCTTCGTGTTCCAGCACCATGCCGGCAATGACCGCCGCTTCAAATGCAGCCGGATAATTGGCTTTAATATCATCAAGCAGCGGATTGCGTATGTTCATGCCGTACCGGTATCGATTGACTGCCGGTTTCAAATGAAGACTCAAACCGATCATCAATTCCCGGTCGTGCCGGATGCCGAGGTCCAGTTTCTGTTCAATCGTCTCCAAAATCGCAGACGTAAGGTGCCACGCCCGCTCATCCATCAGGGATTCGATCCGTTCTTCGGTCATGTTCGTTTCGGAAATCATTTTCGTCCCAAGCAGATGCATGGCGATATAGGCAATTTCCACGTCAGGAAACGTGACCCCCAAAACCTGTTCCATCTTCTTTACTATTTTCTCCGCCACTTTGTATTCTTTCTGATCCATAATATCATCAAATTCTTTCCGGTACAGCGATATGTGATGCCCGGACTGTACGCGTTTATAGGTGATGGCGGCATGAATAAACAAATTGTTCAGCGCGATATCCGAGAGCGTGATGGCATGTTCCTTAATTTCTTCTACAATAATGTCCCATATGTCATTCAGATTCTCTTTCACAAGCCAGGGCAGCCGGCTGTTGAATAAATCGACTTCCGTTTTTGTGCTGCGGTCAAATACGTATTCGGACATGCAGAACCGTAGTTTCATCTCACTGCCGCTGACTTTCAGACCGTAATTCGGGCGGTTTTCCATCGTAATATCATACGACTGTAAAATCTCCCGCACATGGCGGATATCATTTTGGATGGTCGAGCGGCTGATGACAAGTTCCTCCGCCAGATCATCCAGCTTGAGATACGTTCCTGCCAAGAGCAGCCGTTTCATTAAATAGTGAACCCGCTCATCCGGCTCATCCGGTATGGAGTGATCGGGGACGTTCTTTTCCTGAAACACTTCTTCCAGATAGTGGCGGAATGTCTCTTCATCCTTGATCCGCAGTTCATACCCTCTGGCACGCAGCGACTGTATGAAAGCCCCATGACCTTCCAGAAGATCATTAAGCTGTTTGATATCATTTCTCGTCGTTCTTGTGGTGACTTCGTTTCTATGGGCGAGATACTGACTTGTCAATGGTGTATCGGCTGCCATAAATTCGCGGAGCAGTGCGGAGCAGCGTGCATTCATATCTTCCCTCCTTTCCTGTTTTTTCGAAAAAAGGCCCTGACCCCGGCTGTCAGCGCCTTCTTTTTTCTTAAAATCCGTTTTGTTCCGCCGTTTCTTTAAACCAGCCTGCACTCTTTTTCGCGGTTCTTTCTTTCGTCTCCAGGTCCACCGCAAAAAAGCCGTACCGGTTTTTGTAGGCGTTCATCCACGACCAGTTATCCATAAAGGACCATAAATGATAACCTTTTGCATTACAGCCTTCCTGAATCGCCTGATGCAGCCACTTCAGATGTCCTTTAATGAAATCGATTCTGTAATCATCCTGGATCTGACCGTTTTCCAGAAAACGTTCTTCATTCTGAACCCCCATGCCGTTTTCCGATATAAACGATTCTATATTCCCATAGTTTTCTTTTAAGTTTATCATTATATCATAGATGCCTTTTTCGTAAATCTCCCAGCCCCGGTACGGATTCATCTTCCGTCCCGGCATTTCATACATATCAAAAAACCAGTCCATCATGAAAGGGCCGTATGGATTCGGCAGGTGTTCTTTTGCTTTGACACGGCGGGGCTGATAATAGTTCACGCCGAGGATATCCGCTGTATGTTCCCGTATCAGGGTGCTGTCCCCTTTCTCCGTTTCCGGCAGCTGGCCGTGTTCTTCAAGGATATCGAGCAGTTCACGGGGGAATTCCCCTTTCACGGCTGGATCGAGAAAGCTTCGGTTAAAGAACAGATCCGCGATTCGGGATGCGCGAAGGTCGGCAGGATTTTCACTTCTAGGATAAGACGGCGTCAGGTTGAGAATGATTCCGATTTTTCCTTCCGGTATCGAAAAGCCCCGAAATGCCTGCACCGCTTTGGCGTGGGCAATGATCGTGTGGTAGGCCACCTGCACCGCCCGCTTAAAATCCACGACATTCGGATAGTGAAAATCGTACAGATATCCGCCTTCCACCGGAACAATCGGTTCATTAAACGTAAACCATGTCGACACCCGGTCCCCGAACCGCTCAAAACACTCTTTGGCAAACGCGGTAAAGGCGTCGGTCACATAACGATTTTCCCAGCCGCCTATCTTCTGCATCTCCATCGGCATATCAAAATGAAAAAGATTCACAAATGGCTCAATCCCCTGGGAAAGGAGCTCGTCTATCACGTTACTGTAAAAGGTCACCGCCTCTTCATTAACCGGGCCGTCCCCGTCCGGAATGAGACGCGACCAGGATATCGAAAACCGGAATGTGTTATGCCCGGTTTCTTTCATCCGCTGAATATCTTCTTTATATCGATGATAAAAATCAGAGGTCATTTCCGGACCGACACCTTCAAAAAAGCGGTCCGGCTCCCGGGAATACCAGTAATCCCATATGTTCCATCCTTTGCCGTCTTCAAAGGCAGCTCCTTCTATCTGGGTGGCGGACGTTGCGCTTCCCCACCAGAATCCTTCCGGAAAACGGTACTCAAGTGCCATTGTTCAATCCCTCCTGCTTATTTATTGCGGTAGATTTCGATAATTTCCACGGCCAGATCCCGTACGGTCATCGAGGTCATGAGATGATCCTGTGAATGGATCAACATCACATTCACAGGCGCATCTTCTCCATTTGCTTCCTGCTGAAGCAGTTTCGTCTGAAATTCGTGGGCTTTGCCAAGCTCTGTGCCGGCATCTTCAATCAGTTCGTCAGCCCGTTTGAAATCTGCCTTTTTCGCTTCCTGGATCGCTTCCATGGCACTGGATTTTCCGTTCCCTGCGTATAGTATAATCTGAAATGCTGTTTCGGTTATTTCTTCCATGATTGGTTTCCCTCCTGCGTTCCACCTTTTATTCTTTTGCTGCTGCGGCGTCCTCCTGCTGTTCGGACTCATAGTACTGTTTATCCATGATTTTCAGGAACGGCCACCATATGAAAAAGACAATAAACATGCTGACAAGCTGCATAACCGCGCCCTGCCATGCATTCCCGGTTGCCAGAAAACCGCTTAAGAGCGGGGGCGTCGTCCACGGTACAATCACACCGGCCGGTTTCGGCACCATTCCAGCCGCCATCGACAAGTACACCACCACTGCTACAACAACCGGTGCAAGCAGCCACGGAATGAGTACCAATGGATTCATGATAATCGGCAGACCGAAAATAATCGGTTCGTTCACGTTAAAGATACCGGCCGGGGCAGATACCCTTCCGACCTGCTTGATCTGACGGCTTCGACCGATCAGAAAAATACCGATGATGACCGCAAGTGTCATACCCGAACCGCCTATCCCGACGATAAACGTATCAATGAACTGCTTCGTCACAATATTGGGAAGTTCCTCTCCGGCCTGGAAAGCTTCAAGGTTCTGGTTGTTCAGCGTATACCAGATCGGGTCCAGCACCGAATTGACAAGAATCTGCCCGTGCAGTCCGAAAAACCAGAAAAGCTGAATCAACAGCACCGCCACAATCGTTGCCGGGAGACCGCCGCCAAGCGCTGTCAACGGCTCCTGGAGCACGGTGTAAATGAAGTTCTGAACGGTGTCAAACGGCGTCAAACTGAAAAGAATTCGGATGATAAGAAAAATAAACAACGTCACCGCGATTGGAATTAAGGCGCTGAACGAACGTGTTACCGCTCCCGGCACGCCGGCGGGCATTTTTATTGTCCAGTCCTTTTCTACGAAATACCGGTAGACTTCCGCCCCCAGAAAGGCGGCCAGAATACCGAGAAACAGCCCTTCTGCTCCAATGCTCGCCGTTGGAATCACACCGCTCGTTTCTTCAACGGTCTGAGGCGTGAGAATCAGAAATCCGGCCAGCGCTACAACACCGCCGTATATTCCCTCTCCTCCGGCGTGTTCCACTAATTTATACCCTATACCGATAATGACAAAAAGTCCCATGATGCTCAGCGTCGCAGCCGACGCCGGGTTCAGCGCATTCTGATAGGCCGCAAATGCTTCTTCACTGAGCAGCTGATCAAGAAACGGAAAATTTGCGATAACAACGAAAATAGATCCGAAAATAATTAATGGAAGAGCAACCAGAAATCCGTCACGAAGAGCAGTCAGGTGCCGGTTATTATTCAGTTTTTCAGCGATCGGCATCAAAATGCGTTCCAAAACGTCCATAAACTTACTGTTATTCACGAAACGTCCCCCCTGTTTCCTAGTTTATTTTTTTCCCAGCAGTTCCAGTGCTTTGTTCAATACAGCTTCGCCATCCACCCGTCCGTAAGCGACAGGATCAATGATATCGAGTGGAATACCGACTTTCTCCGCTATTTTGGAATATTTGTTTTTCATGAACCGCATCTGCGGTCCGATCAACAGCACGTCAGCCTGTTCCATTTCCGATTCCGCCTTATCCTGAGCTACTGCCCAGATATTGGCCTCGAGCCCCTCAGCTTCTGCCGCTTCCTCCATTTTGGAAACGAGCAGGCTCGTCGACATGCCGGCCGAACACGCCAGTAAAATATTTGTCATGATAAGTCCCTCCTCTTTCTGCTTTTCTTAAGCTGTGTTCAGTGTATGAAAATTCCGCTCTCGTGAAAACGCATACTTTTTCCGTTACAAAGCGGAAATCGATTAATGATGAGGGGACGCATTTTGTGAAAGATTTAACATTATTCTCTTTTCTGTTATAATAGTAACAGTTATAATTTGCGTTTTGCTCTTGTTGGAAGATTTATTGTGCATGATTTCACATAACAGCACAGAAAGGTGATACCATTGAGCGGAAAACCAAGAATTGTCATACTCGGAGCCGGATACGCCGGCATGATGACGGCAAAACATTTGACCCGGCAGCTGCAGCCGCAGGAAGCGGATATTATTCTCGTCAACAAACATAACTATCATTACCAGACAACCTGGCTCCATGAAGTGGCAGCCGGTACCATTGACCCGAACCGCGCCCGCATTATGATCAGTGATGTCATCGACACGAAACGAGTGCAGATGGTCTATGATTCCGTAACGGAAATTCAGCCGCAGAACGAGCGGGTGATCCTCAAAAACGGGGAACTGTCCTATGATTACCTGGTGGTTTCTCTAGGTTTTGAAACAGCAACCTTCGGCATACCCGGCATTGCCGAGCATGCCTGGAAAATCGAAAACATCGAAAACAGCAAGGCGGTCTACAATCATATCGAAGCACAGTTCATCCGTTACGCAAGCGGCGAAAACGAAAATGACGACGCGCTGAACATTCTTGTCGGCGGAGCCGGCTTCACCGGCATTGAGTTCGTGGCAGAATTGGCGGAAAAAGTACCGGAACTGTGCAGAAAATACGAAATTGACCCTTCATCCGTACGTATCATTAATGTGGAAGCAGCTCCCTCCATTCTGCCCGGTTTTGACCAGGAATTGATTGATTATGCCGAAAAGACTCTCGCAGAAGAGGGAGTGGAATTACGTACCGGCACGAAAATTCAGGAGTGTACGGCGGACAGCTTTATCGTAGGGGAAGACCGAGAAGAGATTAAAGCCGGAACGGTCGTATGGACAGGCGGCGTACAGGCGAATTCCGTCGTTGGCGAATCCGGTTTCGAACTGACAAAAGGGAAAGTCAACGCACGGGATGATCTCCGTGCCCCAAATCATGACAATGTGTTTATGATCGGGGATACGTCCTGGGTATGGGACCACGAAAACGACAAACCCTACCCGGTCACTGCCCAGAGCGCCATCCAGGAAGCGGAAACCTGTGCCGAAAACCTGCAGGCCCTGCTTCACGGGAAAGAGACAAGCCATTTTGTCTTTGATGATAAGGGAACAGTGGCATCTCTCGGTAAAGGGGATGCGATCGGCACCATCCTTGATAATTACAAGCTGTACGGCAAAAAAGCACGTGCCATGAAAAACGTCATCGACAACCGTTACCTATTCCTCGTCGGAGGACCGAAATTAATTCTGAAAAAAGGAAAATTCCGTTTCTTCTAAACGAACCCTGGAGGAGGAAAGCAATATGAGAAACTGGTTTATGATTGTGTCTCTGATTTCCTTCGGCGCGGCGGCGCTTTATGCCATCGCAAGCCGCTGCATGGAAGGAAGCCGCGATTTCCGCTGAATTTATCGAAAACGGATCCCGGGAAAATCATCCGGGATCCGTTTTTTTATTATCTATGGTGGATTGGGGACGTTAGAGTTTTTTCATACGGATGAAACGTCGCTGTGAATCTTTCATAGCGCAAATGGGAGAAGCATTCAAGTGGAAACGTAAGTATAAGCCGGCCCATGTGACGTTTTTTCTTACTCCTTTGCTTAAAAACGCTGCTTATTTGGCATCAAACATTTCATTTGCCCAATCGGTGAATGCTTGTTTCCAGTGGGCGTAAGCAGCTTTTCCTATCTTTTTCTCCCCGCCCCGCAGTCCGCCGCAGTCTCCAAAGCCGTGAGGAGCTCCTTTCAGCTCGAGCATCTGATTCGGCACCCCATATTGATCCAGCGTTCGTTTGTACCGGCGCACGCTTTCCGGCTGAATCAGCATATCTTTCGTTCCGTAACATAAAAACTGGGGTGGATCACCGGCCCGGACATACCGGGAGAGGGAGTGGGCGTTTAGAAGCTTTTCCCGTTCCTGCTTACCGCCGAGCTGTTTCCCGGGACAGAGCGCGATAAGCATGTTCGGAATATCCCGGCACGAAAGGACTGGATAAATCAAGCCTGCCAGATCCGGCCGGTCATCCACCTCATCCACGGCATCTTTTACATACTTCCCATCATCCACCTGCATATTTCTATGTTTTGTCAGAATAGAGGCGGCGCAGTGCCCACCGGCGGAAAAACCGAGGACGCCGACTTTCCCGGGGTCTATACCGTATTCTGTGGCGTAGTATCTTACATACCGGAGCGCCCGCTGCAGATCTGCGTAGGGCACCGGTTCTTTGTACGGATTCAGCCTGTACCAGAGCACGAATGCTGAAATGCCCGCTTCATTCAATGCGCGGGCCATCCCTTCGCCTTCGTGTCCGGATGATTTATAAATATAGCCTCCCCCTGGTACAATGACTACAGCCCGGTCGCTGTCCGGAACGACAAAGGGGAGAAGATAAGGAACATCATCGTAAGTTTCCATTCCTTCCCCTTTGCTGATTTCTTCATGATAGGTCATTTCATGGATATAATGATGCTGCTTGGTGAACCTGCTGCTTTTCATTTTTCTCATGCAGTGAAAGACCCTCAGCATCCTTGGGCGTTTTTTTCTTATCACCAGCTCATCGAACTTGTTCTCTCCTGTGTTATAGGGAATCTGCGTCCCCCAGATCTTCAGTTTATCCTGTCCCATCTTCGTCCCCCTATCCTTTTTTACGACGGGATACCCCCTGCAGCAGCAGATGGATGTCGAGCGAAAGAATACCAAGGAGTGTCACAGCCCGAAGCGCCGTTTCCTTCCCAGAGGAATACCAGATGTTACGGTTCACACTGATGAACGCCTGTGCGAAATTTTCCGCCAGAATGATATCCTTATTCTCAAACTTTTCCTGTGTCAGTTTCGCTGACGAACATCAGCAAAAGAGGTCAGCTTTTTCATCCGATATATCCGCTTGCCCCTGTTAGTTCAATCACCAGTCACCTTCCGATCAGGCATAGGTAAGAACGTGTATACCTTCTATACCCATTTATATGAACTTTCAGTCTAGGAATCGTATACAAAAATTCGCATGAGGGTTTGTGGTACCAGTCGAATCGCAGCGCTTACCAGTCAAATTCCGCCCATTATCAGTCGTTCTGCATATAATACCCGTCGAATTATACTACTTACCCGTCGAGTGCCTCCAATGATAAAGTATATTTCCGATTTTTAAATGCCCCTTCATATGGAAGTTTCAGATGCTGGAGTAGTTTGTAGGCAACATTTGGGGATTCCAGCTGTAGAAAAGTACGAAACTCTTGATTGGTTATCGTGTCTTTATGGAGAAGAGCATAATCGATGAGGGATACGGTATGAGCCTGGGGATGAAGCGTATGACAGATACCGCAGTACCATCCGCCCCGTTGTCTCGGCAGTGGCAGATGATGACAATCCGGACAGTGTACGCCGGTACGCAACAGACGCGAATCCACTTCACTCGGTGTATCCGGGATATGATGCTGATGGAGTTTCTTTAATTTACGGGTGATCTTCTGCATCTGCTGTTTTGTGAGAGTAACGGCTGCGTATTTTTTCTGAAGCGATTCGAAGGAATAAGGAAGCGATGGGGGACGGATGACAGAGTGGTACATGTCACGGTATGCCGGATCGGTTTTGAGTAAAGCCGAGGCGTTACTGATGACTACCAATCCTGGAACCGGTGCCTGAGGAAGTTTATGCCGGGTCAGCCAATTTTGCAGCTGACTCTGCTGCCTTCGCAGCTGTAGCAGCGGATCGGGAAATGCTTCTTCTTTGTCGTCCAGGGTGCGGATCATTTGTTGAAACGATGGATCAAAGTATAACGTTCCCGCTATATTTTTGATCTCAAGAATTAGTAGAAAATGCGGAGTGATCAGCAGGGTATCGATCTGAAAATACGTATTCCGTTCTCCCGGGAGGCGGAGATCATGAAAAACGTAGCAATCCTGGGAGGGCAGAAAATTCAAGTGATACTCAATCGATGTCTCCCCGCGGTACCCCGCACGACTCATAGCAAGCTGCTCCTCCAGTTTCGCCCGCTCCGGATGAGCAGGCGGCAGCCTCCGCAGTAACGCTTCCCATTTTCTGATTTTCCACGGGACATGTCGTTCTTTTTTAATCAGGCGGATCACCTCTTTCGTTTTTGTCCATCTGTCATTCGACATTTAACGGGGATTCTCCTTTATTGTCTTGAAATGGGCTGTTACTGTCCATGTTTTGTCGAATACGAGCCAAATCCAGGCGTTTACATGCCGGCCGGTCTCAAATACATGCCGATTGATTTCATACAAGCCAAGCGGAAGCCGATACTGTCCAATCTTTATAAAATACATGCCAAATCGACTTCAATACCTGCCGAACCACCAATCAAGCCACCAACCACATCACACCAAAAAAATCCCGCCGTCCTCGCGGCGGGATCAGTTACTTTTATTCTTTTTTCGATAACTGCAGGGCTTTCTTCACGTCTTTCAGGGAATTGGATTTCCCGTACAGCAGCACGCCGCCTTTGTAGACTCTGGCGCCGGCCGCAGCGAGCAGGAGAATCGTGCCGATCATCAATCCAAGGGACAGGACGACTTCCCATGCCGGTATGTTCAACATGGTCACCCGCAGGAACATGATCATCGGTGTAAAAAAAGGAATGAAGGACGTGACCGTTACTAGCATATTGTCTGGTGAATTCAGTCCGAAAATCGCGATGAAAAACGCAATCATGATGAGATAAATGAGCGGTGCCATTAACTGGTTCACTTCTTCGGTCCGGCTCACGAGAGAACCGATGGTCGCAGACAACGTTGCATACAGCAGATAACCGAGCAGAAAGAAGATAATCGCGTAAATGAACGTGCCGGCTTCTGCATTCTGCAGACCGAAATACTGAAACACGCCGCCGGTCAGCTGGTTCTGATTCGTCTGAAGCATCACGTAGCCTGCCGCAAGGATGATGCCGAATTGCGTAAGACCGAGCAGCGCGATCCCTGCAATTTTGGCAAACATCTGCGTCACCGGAGAGACGCTCGAGACCAGGATCTCCATGACCCTTGATGATTTCTCGTTCGCGACGTCCATCGCAATCATATTTCCGTACATAATGACCGATAGATATAATAAGAAGAGCATGACATAAACAAGACCTCGGGCGCTGTTTCTTTCTTCAGCTGTTTGAGCATCTTCCTGCAGAGCCGATGTTTCAAAAGCCACCGGTGACGTAATCTGCTGGACAGCAGCCGAATCAACACCGGCATTGTCGGCAGCCATCCTCATCTTCACCGGCTGCAAGGCCTGCTGAAGGCTCTGGGATATCGCAGAAGGATTGCCCTTCATCGAAAAATAATCTCCCTGCGGCAGTCCGTTCTGCGATGTAATGTTCAGAAAACCGTCGAACGTGCCGTCCCTCACTTCATTTTTCGCCTCCGCTGCCGATCCTTCATACTCCTCGAGTGATATATCGCTCTCCGCGTTCTGCACATTGTCCTGAAAAGCGGAAAACACTTCACCGGTTTCATCGAGAACCGCTACACTCCGGCCTTCTCCCTCTCCTCCACCAAAGGAAGACAGGATCGACGGCATATTGCCCGCAAGAAAAATGAACAAAACGGTGATAATGGTCGTTATGAGAAAGGATTTGGCTTTTACTCTGCTCAGATACGTATGACTTAAAATAATACCGAATTTATTCATACGACGTGCCCGCCTTTTCAATAAAAATATCATTCAGCGAAGGTTCTTCCAGTTCAAATCTGCGTACAAACCCTCTTCCCTGGAGTGTATGAAAAATATGTTCCGCCGTCTCTTCCCGGTCGATCTGCAGCACGCACCCATCCGCTACGTCGGCATAAGATACGACCCCGTCCACCTCATGTAGATACCCGACATCAAAGTCAGCATGAATGCGGAGATTTTTCCGGCCGAAAGAGCGCTTGATTTCTTTCAGGCTGCCGTGGACAATCGGCTGTCCGTGCTGAAGCATGCAGACATGCTCGCACAATTCCTCAACATGCTCCATCCGGTGGGAGGAAAAGACGATACTTGTGCCCATCTTCTTGACGTCCAGCACAGCCTGTTTCAAAAGTTCCACGTTGACAGGATCCAGACCGGAAAATGGTTCATCCAGGATCAACAGCTTCGGCTGATGAATCACCGCGGAGATGAACTGGATTTTCTGTTGATTCCCCTTAGACAGTTCTTCCACCTTCTGATCCATATAATCCGGCACCTGGAAGCGCTCCAGCCAGCCTTCCAGTTGTTTCACAATATCTGCTTTCTTCATGCCGCGAAGCCGGCCGAGATATATCAACTGGTCCCGGACGGTCAGCTTCGGATACAGACCTCTCTCTTCGGGAAGGTACCCGATCATGCCGCTGTCGGCATATGTCATTCTGCCACCGTTCCAGTATACTTCTCCTTCTGTCGCTTCAAGCAGTCCGATAATCATGCGGAACGTCGTTGTTTTACCGGCACCGTTTGCCCCGAGCATGCCGAAAATCTCTCCCTCCGGAATCTCGAGCGAAAGATCACGAACCGCTGTCGTCTCCCCAAATGTTTTCGTAATGTGATCCAGTGTCAGCGTCATCGGCGCCCCTCCTTCTTCTTCCTTTATACTATACTTCTACGCACAATAGAAGGTTTCGTTTCAGAGCGGCAGAACAAGAAAACCGGCAAAATTATCCATCTGCCGGTTTTCTTCCCTCTATTTTCATTACCTCTATTATAACGCTAAGCTTTTACACAATGAAACAGACCATCATTTATTCTGAACTGGCCAACTCAGATATTTTAACTTGCTTGACTACCCTGTACCTATCGGTTGATGTTTCTTTGACCATCGATCCCTGCAGATTTCCTCCGGTTTCCCCGTACACTTCCTGAATGTAGGGTGGTTGTTCATATGCCCTCATCGCCACTTTGACGTACGGATCAGCGTCTTCACCCAGATTGTCTTCCCCTGGAATAGGTGCCCGCATCCGGAAACTTCCGTCCGGCCGAACATCATCGTCGTCATTATAACCCGAAATAATGTAGTTATCTGCATCAATACTGGCTAGTATCCTCGCACCTTGCAGAATGTTACTCTGTCCTTCTATGTATACAAAGTCACCTTTTCTTTCTGCGTCAAAGTCCAGCCATGCTTCCGTCTCTCCATAATCTTCGGGCGGCTCGTTACCAGGAGGTTCTATCGTTATCGTTTGATCTTCTTCCCCCAGAACGTAATCGGTGTAAAGAATATGCTTTGGTTCGCCATTTTCCCGTTCTTCATCCGGGTCGATTCGAACAAACGGTCCTTCCAGGTTTTCTCCGTATTCACCGTAAGCTTCTATTATGTCTTCCTTCTGATCGTCCGGGCTGAATGTAATCATAAGATCCAGCGGTTCATCGAGATTCGGATAGTCTACTTCACCGGAAAAGGATCCATCTTCTTCCACCGTGAGGTCTGTCGAGTTCGCAAACAATATGGTTTTCACTGCATCAAAGCTTACAGACAATTCCGCGCCCGGCATTAGGTTGGTCGTTCCTTCGATTTGGACGGCATCATTATCCCGGCTGAACACAATCTCCCCGTTTATGTCCACTCGAGGATCCCCCTGATTTTCCATCCCTTTTTCTTCTTTTGTACTGCCTTCTTCCTGCTTTTCCGCTTCTTCCTTCTCCGTTACGTCCTCCACTGTTTCTGTCTGATCAGAAGACTCTGTTGCTGCCGGATCTTCTGAACTGCATGCGGTCCCTCCCACAATCATCACGAGCAGGCTCATATAAAGCAAACTGTTTTTTCCCATCGTCTTCCCCTCTCTCCAGCTTCAAAGTTTCATTCCGTCTCTTCTGGTTTAATAATTATTTCCACGCGGCGGTTCTTCGCACGATTTTCTTCGGTATCATTGGAGACAACCGGTTCCGTTTCTCCAAATCCTTTCGTAGAAAAGTTGAAATCGTCCATCGTTTCCTCTTCTAAAAAGTAAGCCTCCACCGCTTCTGCACGTTCCTGGGAGAGCTGCTGATTGTATGACGCATCTCCCTGGTTGTCGGTGTGCCCATGAATCTTGACTTCCCCTGCTTCATATTGCTCCAGCTCCCCGCTGATTTCTTCCAGTAAAGCCAGTGCATCATCTCGAAGCGTAGACTCATCAAAGTCAAACAGGAGATGATCCGGCACGTTAATCGTGATTTCCTCTCCCATACTTATCCCTACTTCTGGAACGGTGATCTCCGGCGCACTCACTTCAGGAGCTGATACTTCAGGTGCAGATACCTCAGGAGCAGATACCTCAGGAACAGACACATCGGGAGGTGAATAATCAAAAGAAGAACCAGAGTCTTCTTCTTTATCTGTTTCCTCCTCTTCTTCCTCTGCTTTCTGTTCTTCCTCTTCCGACTGCGCTTCATCGGTTGACTCCTGCTCCTGCGCTTCTTCTTTCCCCGTGTCGACTGCTGGCTCACCGGATGAATCAGGTTCATCCTCTCCGGTGCACGCAGCCAAAACTATTACGAGTAAAAGGAACGGCATTCTTGATTTTTTTAACATGATATCCTCCCTGTTTTAGAAAAATGAACGGATAATCGGCCAGTCGTTTTTCCATTCATAGAACAAAAGACCGAATATCATTATAAATAGGCCAGTCTGAAAGTGGACAAACCTCACTTGGTCTTCCTCAAAATACTTGCGAACGAAATTGGTAATTGATCCTATACCTACTATAAATAGCAAAATCCTCAAGGATACACTCAACCATGGAATGGCAAAGAGGTCTACTGCTACCTCTAGCATGAAACCAGCCATAAAAAAGGAAATAACTCCCATTCCAATAAATATAACAACACATACATTTAATATCTTCACTAACATACGTATTCCCCCTTATCCTCGTGAACGACTGTTTTTTCATCGAAGTTACGATGAAGTTGTCCGTATCGACGTAGGCCACATCTTCAAGAGGGAGGATGCCGCTTTACTTCTGCTTATTTACAGTAATCACGACAGACGAACAAACTAGAAAATTGAACTGATGACCGGCCACCCGTTTTTCCATTCATATAACAAAAGGCCGAATATCATTATAAATAGGCCAGTCTGAAAGTGGACAAACCTGACTTGGTCTTCCTTATTATACTTTCGGACGGAATTAGTAATCGATCCAACCGCTACTATAAATAAAAAAATCCTCAAGAATACACTCAACCATGGAATGGTAAAGAGGTCTTCTGCTACCTCTCGCATGAAACCAGCCATAGAAAACAAAATAACTGCCATCCCAATAAACAAAACAACACATACATTTAATATCTTTACTAACATACGCATCCCCTCCCTATCCTCATAAACGGCTATTTGCTTTCATTGATGTTTTGCTTAAGTTGTTCCGTATCGACACAGGCCACATCTTCAAAGGGGAGAAAGGGAGAGACTGCCCCTTTACTTCTGCTTATTTACAGTAATCACGACAGACGAACAAACTAGAAAATTGAACTAATAACCCGCCAACCGTTTTTCCATTCAAAGAACAAAAGACCGACTATCGTTATAAATAGGCCAATCCGAAAGTGAACAAGCCTCACTTGGTTTTCCTTGTAATACTTGCGAACAGCATTCGTCACTGTACCGATCAATACTATATATATCAAAATCCTCATGGATACACTCAACCATGAAATGGTAAATATTTCTGCGTCTGGATTAATACCATATATAACAAAGGATGCAACCCCTATACCAAATAGTAATCCAACACACACATTTAATAGCTTCACTAACATACGTATTCCTCCTTATCCTCCTGAACGACTGTTTGTTTTTTCATCGATGTCATGCTGAGTTTGTTCCGTATCGACGCAGGCCACATCTTCAAGAGGGAGGCTGCCGCTTCACCTCTGCTTATTTAAAGCGTTCACGACAGTCGAACATACTAGAAATATGAACTGATAATCGGCCACCCGTTTTTCCATTCATAGTACAAAAGGCCGACTATCATTATAAATAGGGCAGTCTGAAAGTGGACAAACCTCACTTGGTCTTCCTCAAAATACTTGCGAACAAAATTGGTAATTGATCCTATACCTACTATAAATAGCAAAATCATCAAGGATTCACTCAACCATGAAATAGTAAATAAGTCTTCTGCCACACCTGGCATGAAACCAGCCATAGAAAAGGAAATAACTATCATTCCAATAAATATAACAACACATACATTTAATACTTTCACTAACATAGGTACCCTCCTATCCTCGTGAACGACTGTTTTTTCATCGAAGTTACGATGAAGTTGTTCCGTATCGACGTAGGCCACATCTTCAAGAGGGAGGATGCCGGTTCACCTCTGCTTATTAAAGCGTTCACGACAGACGAACAAACTAGAAAATTGAACTAATAACCCGCCAACCGTTTTTCCATTCAAAGAACAAAAGACCGAATATCGTTATCAATACGCCATTGCGAAAGTGGACGAACCTTACCTGTTTTTCTTTATGATGTATACGTAACATATTGGTCACCGCACCGATCAATAATATCAACATCAATAATCCCAAGGAAACACTGAACCACGTAACGGTATAGATATCTTCTGCTACCTCTGGCGCGAAACCAGCTATAGCAAAGCCAGTATTTCCTATACCAAGGAATAATACCACACACACATTTAATAGCTTCACTAACATACCCATCCCCTATACGGCTATTTGTTTTCATCGATGTTATGTTAAAGTTGTTCCGTATCGACGCAGGCCACATCTTCAAGAGGGAGGCTGCCGCTTTACCTCTGCTTATTTAAAGTGTTCACGAAAGAGGAACAAACTAGAAAAATGAACGGATAATCGGCCAGTCGTTTTTCCATTCATAGTACAAAAGGCCGACTATCATTATAAATAGGGCAGTCTGAAAGTGGACAAACCTCACTTGGTCTTCCTCAAAATACTTGCGAACGAAATTGGTAATTGATCCTATACCTACTATAAATACCAAAATCTTCAAGGATTCACTCAACCATGAAATAGTAAATAAGTCTTCTGCCACACCTGGCATGAAACCAGCCATAGAAAAGGAAATAACTATCATTCCAATAAATATAACAACACATACATTTAATACTTTCACTAACATAGGTACCCTCCTATTCTCGCGAACGACTATTCGTTTTTTCATCGATGTCATGCTGAAGCTGTTCCGTATCGGAATGGTCAACACTGCTTACGTTTCCATCTATCAAACGGTTCCATCCATCAGAAATCATCTCTCCCAGTTTATGAAACCCGTTCATTATTGGTTTTTTGAAAGCACCGGAGAATATTGTCTGTTTGACACTGTTCATAGCATTGACAGCAATATTCATATTTTTCTTTTGCGTTGAGGCCATCGTTTTTCCAATAGTCTTATTTGCCACATTCGTCGAAAAAGATCCTAATGGCAAAAAGATTGCAGTAATCAATGCAGTCGTAAGAAATGAAGATGGGGTCACCTCATCGCCCAGCGCCCAGTCACGAAGCATAGAAACACCTCCTGCTATTCCGGAAGCCGTGAATACCCTCTTCAATTTGTTCATTAGACCAAGAGCCATAAATCCGCTTCCTAATGCACCTATAAGCCCACCAGCAATAGCACCTGTTGTGATGTCCACCAGGGCTTCTTTCATATCAAAAGCTGAAGGATCTTCTATTAAAGTAACAAAATGTGGAATAGAAGAAATACCTCCATTTATTAAAGCCCCCCATTTCATTTGACCAAAAAGTCCGGAAAGACTTGCCCAGCCGGCTGATAATTTTGTCATCGCCCATCCGGCAAACCTACTGAGCGCAAGATGAGATCTTGTTCCCAACATGAACGCTGCCCGTGTACTGAGCAATGCTCCGGCCATCTTGCCTGCCAGTGGAATGAACACGGTTCCCAATGCAATGGCGCCGGCGGTGAGCGCATTAAAGTTATCTCCACCGACAATCGCACCATAAATCGCAGCACCAAGTGCTCCAATTCCTGCCAGGATAACAAGCGTTGTGCCCGCAATGCCGAGCAGGAGCGCACCGCCTATAATGGCAGCGGCAATTGCTAATCCAACCCCGAGTCCTTTGAGTAATCCCTGGACCCAGTCAGGCGCTGCATTCCACGCGTCAACCGCACCACTTGATAATAAGTCAGCAAGCATCATGCTCATGCCAGCGGGGGAGAGTGCAAACAGCCCTTCCCCCAATGACTTTAGAAAATCTCCTATTGAATCAGGGTTGGTAAGGCCTTTAATAATGCCTTCCATCTGCTCGCTGTACTCTTTTATTTTCTCACCGAGATTCGGGGCAATTTCTGATACCGCATCTCCCAGCGATTCACCTGCGTTCCCAACAAAATCTCCAAGTGATTCACCTTTGTCGCCTATGAATTCCGCAACCGTGCTGCCGCCTTCTTTAACGGTTTCTTTTCCCCAGTTCCAGAGATTTTCCCAAAAACCAGGGGAATGGTCTCCTGGATTTCCACCGGGTATGTCTCCACCACCATTATTGCCTCCGGAAAAGCCGGTATCTCTTCCTTGATTTTCTGTTTGAGTTAATTTCGGAGCTTCTTCTTCATATTCAAACTCTATGTCAGATGCAAATGTGGTATGAACAGGAACAGCCAGGCGAAAGATCATGCATAACACCATAAGAATAGCTGCGGTTTTGTATAAAGCGGTCAAAATCACCCCTCCTGTCTCCAATTATTAATGGCATGAACCATATTGAAATTGAACGTTTTCCAATTTCGGAATCTCAGAGGACGCTTCGGTACGAATGTCTCTTTCCCCTGGAGCAAATGCTTGATCCGGCACTGTGACAAATGTCGTTTCCGTGTCGACCGATGCAAATACTTCAAATGACTGTCCATACGGAAACTTCATTTCAACGACTTCCTTCGCTCCATTTTCCTGAGCGAAATAGTTGGCTTTGTCTTCAATATCGGACCAATTGGCTTTAATAGCGCCACACATTATATTGGTTATTTCTGCATCGGTAAAAAAGAAGAGCAGCGCTTCATTCGTTAACGTGACATCGTCATCCATGATTTTATCTACGACCACGTCGGGCGCGCCTCTGCTCTCTGCTTCCTCACGGATACTCACCTCTTTATCTCGTGCCGCCTCTCTTACTTCCTTGGCAAAAGAGCTGAACTCTTCTTCAAGGCGTTCCGACAATTCTTCGTCATAGATATCTTTTGCCTCGCTGGCAGCGGCGACTGTTGCGGCATCTGCTGCGTTTTGACCAGCATTTTTATAAGCATAGGTAGAAAATATATCAAAAAATACAAAAGCAAGAAAAACAAAGCATATGACAATAAAAAGGGACAACATCATTGCATTTCCCCGTTCATTTCGTGCATAAGAAAGCTGCGATTTAATCATCTTCTTCAGATTCATAAGGCATTGTGGCGCTTCCGGTAATTTCATAATCCAACTCACCTACATATGGGACATTAATTGTTTTCAGGGCAACGTCCACATTAACGCTGACTTCCTCTCCATAGGAACTAGACATCACATCCTTAGAAATATGAAGAACTTCAAGCCCTCCGGCTGAGTTATGCACACTCGTTTCTATGTCGTCGTATTCACCGGAAACCGAGGCAACTCTTGCTCCATCACGCGCTGCTCCTTCTGCAACAACTACCGTGTACGCTGCCAACGCCATCTGCCAAACAAATAAGAAGGCAAAGATGATGAGGGGAAATGCAGCAACGAATTCAACAAGCTGAGATCCTCGTTCATTTTTCACGTATTTTAATAGATGCCGCATCCCGTCATCACCTCCATGTATTTTCTTTCACTTCTTATTCTTCGGAACCGATACCCTCAACAAATTCTGCAATCTTGTCTACAATCGCTTCTGCAATCGTATTATTACCTTCCATATTACCTAAACTCGTTACAACCATACCCACCAATGCTACGCCCAGCAGTCCCAGCATGATCCATTCCAGCGATACCGATCCTTTTTCATTGTCCATATACGTTCTGAAGAATTGTTGTACTTTCACATACATGCTTACCATGATTCATCCACTCCTTATTGTTTTCAGTTTTGACTTCTGTTCCATTCAGCTGTAGCTTCTCTTAGTTTAAGAAAATATCGAGGCCGAATGCCTCAGGGTTATATAGGAAGTTTAAGAAAAGCAGACCAACAACGAGTATAAATACAGAAGGTACAATGGTCAGCGTTGTAATCACTGTCACTTTCGGACTGGCCTTTGCTGCCTTTTCTTTTGCGCGAAAACCTCTGGTGTTTCTTAGATCATCTGCCTGCACTCGGAATGTACGAGATACTGGAACTCCAAGATCACCTCCCTGAATTAATGATTGAATCAGCATCTCCAGCTCTTGTGCATCATTTCGGTACAGCAGGTTTTCATAAGCTGTCACCCGTGGTACGCCAAGATTAACTTCACTTCCGAGACGTTCGATTTCTTCCCCGAGCGGCCCTCCCATTTGCTTGGCCACCTGCTGCATCGCTCCATCAAGGGACGCACCTGCCTGCAGCGAAACACTTACGACATCAAGAAAATCTGGAATTTCCATGCTGATTGTTTCCTGTCTTTCTTTGGCTTTCACCCGAAGCCAAACATCCGGCGCGAAAAACATCGCCACAGGAAACAGTATCAGTAAATAAACAGCGAATGGAAAGCCGAGTATAAAATAGATCCAGCCAAACACATAAGCAGAAATTCCAAGGATATAGCGCATCCCATAAAAATCCTGCAGCCGCAGCTGAAATGGATTTCCAGCTTTTGCAAGCAAACGTTCATGTTGTTCGTGTTTTCCGAGCAACGGGTACTTAACAGCTGTTGGACCAAGATAGACCGCACCTTTCACCAAAGGTGCCATCAGTAGATCCTTCCATGACTTTTTCCGCTTTTTCTTTTTTTCTTTTGTTCCTACATAGCTGTAGAACTGCTGTTTTTTTGCAACGGCCATCCATATATAAATAAAACCGATTAACAAGAGAAGCAGCACCGCGGCTGTAAGCAGAAAGGCAAAGCTCAGTATCGCATCATTCATTGGCTACACCCTTATATTCGTGACCTTTTTAATCGCGTAGTTACTAATAGCTAATATGATGGCAAAAACGACCATTAAAATGAGACCGGGCAGGGTGAACAGCGGATTCAAAAATCCGGGAATAATTAAATTGAGCATAATGGCTGTTATTATAGGTAAAAGCGGTAATATAAGCGCGACATATTTTGATTCTGCTGTCACGGCATTTATTTCTTTGTAGACCCTCCCTCTTTCTTCCAGCGTTCCTGCCATTACTTCCATAACCTCTGCTAAATTCCCGCCAATACGGCGTTGAATGAGCACCGTGTTCATCATCACTTTCACTTCGCGGCTGTTCACTTGTTCAATAAAGCGGTGGATCACACGCTCGAAGCTGTCACCTAAGCTTAACTGTCTGGACATTTTCGCAAATTCCGGTCCAGCGGGCGCTTTTAATTCTTTGCCCGTCATGGCAATTCCCTGCTGTAAGGTTAGTCCTGCCTTCACCGTGTTACCGATCATTCGGCAAATATCCGGAAGCTGCTGATTAAATGCCTCGGAACGTTTTTCACGCTTCGTTTTCAAGTACACATTGGAACCGATTTTCACCATCACATAAGCAGCGACAAGATCAACCGGGAATATAAGCACTAGTACAAAACGGCTTACAAACCACAAAATAAAGAAAAGCCCAATGCAGATGGCGGCATATTCGGAGGGCATTATCGGGACAGCCCCCTGTTTTAACTTCTTATCCAGTCCCTCCGCCATTAACGACTCATCAAATCGGTCACCTAATAGAAAAATAATACTTCTTCGTTTTTCTTCATCCTGCGTGTGAAACCACGTTTTCACCCTCTTTCGGGGTTTGGCCATCCGGTACATTTTGACGATGTAATAAAGAAAAATCATAAAAGAAAACAGAGCAAGCGACAACACAAGATATAAAGCCATCATGCCAATTCACCTTCTTTAAAGAAGGCATCCGGCAAAGCTTGTCCAAAGGCTCGCAGACGTTCTGCGATTTTTGGAACATAACCTGCCGCTTCAAAGTAACCGGCCACATTTCCTTGATCGGAAAAACCCATCTGTTTAAAACGAAAGATTTCCTGAATCCGAATCTCTCCATCTTCTTCAAACACTTCAGAAATAGCGACAACTCTGCGCGTTCCATCCATTAATCTCTCTGTCTGCACAATCACATCAAGAGCACCTACAAAATAATCGCGGATAACATCTACTGTCAGCGGCAGCCCTGACATAATCACCATCGCTTCCAAGCGTCCGAGGGCGTCTTTCGGAGAGTTAGCGTGAACGGTTGTCAGTGACCCTTCATGTCCGGTGTTCATAGCCTGGAGCATATCCAATGCCTCAGAACCACGGACTTCCCCGACAATCACCCGATCCGGTCTCATGCGAAGCGCGTTTTTCACGAGGTGATTGATGGTAATGGCCCCTTCTCCTTCCATATTAGGCGGACGCGCTTCCATTCGGACGAGGTTGTCGTAGTTAAAACGAAGCTCCGCCATATCTTCAATCGTAACAATTCGTTCGCCTTGCGGAATTGATTCTGACAGAACGTTTAAAAGAGTTGTTTTCCCGCTTCCCGTTCCCCCGGAGACGAGTATATTGGTTTTTGCTTTCACCAAAGTCTCTAAAAACTTACCCATCTTTTCATTTAACGTTCCAAAGTCAACTAAATCCTGCAAAGAAAACGGGTCTTTGTTAAATTTTCGAATCGAAATGATAGGGCCGTCGATGCTGACAGGAGGAATGGCCGCGTTCACCCGGCTTCCATCTGGAAGACGCGCATCCACCATTGGCGAACTTTCATCAATTCTTCGCCCAATTGGTGCGATAATTCGATCAATGATGTGATGGATATGTTCTTCGTTTTTAAAGCGGACTGATGTTTTTTCCAGTTTCCCTTGTCGTTCAATGTAAATATCATCTGGACTATTTACCATGATCTCCGTAATATCATCTCTTTCCAGTAACGATTCCAACGGGCCGAAACCGACCGAATCGTGAATGAGCTGCTGGATAATCTGGTTCATATCGTGACTTGGAATAATTACTTTTTCTTCCTCAATCATTTGCGACACCAGGCGCTCAATGCTCTGCTTTTTTTCCACAGGGGGAAGCGTAATAATTTCTTCTAAATTTGCTTCTTTAATTAACCTGTCTTTGTAGTGCCTCACCCAGTGGTCAACAGTCGTGTCTTTGATCGCATCTTTGTCTGTGTTTGTCCATTCCCTTGAAGACGAAGGTTGTTGAACTTTTTCCAGCCAAGACACAGCAATCACTTTCCTTTCACCTTTACAAGGTTCTTTTGAACGAAACGGTTGATATCCACGGTAAGTTTCGTTTGATTGACTTTCCCTTTTTTCGTATAAAAAGGAAGTCCCATATTAATGAACGGCTGAATCCCGTAAAAGTCGGCTCTCACTTTTCCAGCAGCTTCTACACCGACAATATTTTTAATATCCTTTTCTGTAATCTCGTTTTTTGACTCTGCTTTATTTATAATGAATTGGAAGTTGTCCTTAGATGTAAGGTGCAATCGATCAAGTAAGGCTTTTGTTTGTTTAAACGTGCGAATCGCCATCGTATCCGGTGTTAACGAATAATAGATTTTTGTCGCTTCACTCAGCGCAGTATATGTGACGGTCTGAAAGAAAGAAGGAGCATCTACAATTACATAGTCATAATGTTCTTTACACAGTTGAATAACCTTTCGCACTAATTCCTCTGTTACTTCTTCTGCTTTTTCTGGATCAGACGGTCCAGCCAACACCTCAAGTCCGGTTTGTTCCTGCTCGGTCGTCACGTTATAAATGTGGTGAATCGAAAGTTCATTTAACACAGGCAGAAGGTCACTGTAGTTTCGAACAGGCTCTAATGCCATCAATCCTTCTACACAGCCAAACTGGGCGTTTAAATCGAGAAGAAGAACGCTTTTGTCGTACTGTGTTTTGAGGCATTGACTAAGCACAGACGAAAGGAGCGTTTTTCCACTGCCTCCTTTAGCACTGTAAAAAACCAGTACCTGTCCTCCAATGGAATTTCCATTGGTAATCGTCGTCGCTTGTTCGATTTTTTCGAGGCCGTATTCTATCAGTCCATCCATCCGTTCCCATTCATCTGGTATGAGAACAACATCTTCTACACCCTGTTTCATCCAATACCTTGCATTTTCAAACGAACGTTCCTGAAGCAGCCCAATACATACAGAAGCCCTTTGAAACGTGTCTGGACTTTGCCGGTCAAATACATCTTCTCCAACGAACAAAAAGTGATAAAGTGATGACTCATCGATGGTTGTCCCGTCTGCATCAACGTCCATATCTTTATTTTCCAACTGCTCTTTGAGCGGCTGTTTGATTTGGTCGTTATCTGTTAAGATTGCGGCTCTGTATGTACTCAAGATTCTGCCTTCCTTTCTTCCTGCTGCTCCCCGTCTTCATTATTTGTTTCATCTGCATTTTCGTTCTCATTGTCGGCTTCTTGACCTTCACTCGTATCTTCTTCATCCCCTGCCTCCTGCTCTTCGTTTCCGCTTGGTGCTTGAGGATTTTCATTTGGATTTGTCTGTACTTGATTGACAAGAAGGACGCGTATTTGTTCGGCTGTGTTTTGATAATGAATCAAATCTTCCGCCTCTTCTATCGGTAACGAGACTTTGATACTCGCTGGTATGTCCTCCTCTTCGTCTGGTTCCGTCCGCTGCACCACATCTACCGAAGTAAACAACCTTCTCGTACGTTGATCAGAATTAGATGATGAATAAGAAACGATAATATCAACTTGATCTCCTTCTGCAACCGCCTGGTCCAACACTACGTTCTCCGTCGCATTCAGCCATACGACCCTTTGATCATCTGGTACATCGACGGCTGAGCGTAAAATGTTCTTTGTCATTAGATCTCCTTGTTTTACCGGAACAATACTGATTGAACTTTCCAGTTCTGAAGCTTCTCTTACATAAGATTCAATATCAGTCGAAGCAGGAACTTCTTCCCATGAGATCATGTCTTCATTGATTTCTGTATACGTCGGAATATCTTCATCTGCCACTGCTACCTCAATCGTTTCCCCCAGTGAAGCCTGGACATTTCTTATTTCATTGAGAATAAGAGCCGTTGCTAAAACAGCTAGTATAAAACCAGCAGCAAGAAAAATCATTGCCTTCCTTTTCGCATCCAGCATGTTGTTTCATCTCCCATTCATGTTGATTGATGTCGTCGGGCAGGTTCAAACACTTGCACATACGGTATATTTACCGGAAAAGCCTCATCTTTCAATGTATAGGCAGGCATCTCTTCCAAAGACATTTCCGTCCCTTTTGTCACCACCCAGGCATTGCTTTTGGCCGTGTCTTCCTTTACATCGTCCCAAAGCGCATACAGGGTATCTTTCTTTCGAGCTTCCAACTTACCAGAGTCATGAATGCGGACTTGGGTAAACATATCCCGTTTGTTCTTTCGATAGACTTTATGTAATGATCGTTTCTTAAAGATTGATTTAACATTTGGTGTAAACACCCATCCAGAAGCACCAGCTGTCCACGATTTGATGTGTTGTCTAAGGTCTTGGTACGTGAGCCCTGAGGTTGAAAACTGCTCTTTTTTCTTTACGAGTTGGTTAATAATAAAAAGCGTTTCTGCTCGATTTAACGCAGCAGGCAGCGGATACAGTTTTCTGTCCGGCTGAAAAACATTCTTCACACGGCGAATCACCGGGTGACTCGTATAAGAGGGGTCATAAAAATAAATAACTAGATCCGCGGTCGAATAATGATGAAAGACGTTGGAGAAGAATTCAATTTCGTCTTCCATAGAATACGGGGAAAATCGCAGTTTTTTAGAAAATACAGTCGAAGATTGATCCTTTACATACTCTTCAAACGTTTGGTTTTGCTTTTTTGTTTTCGCAGGCTTTATAACGTAGGAAATATCGTTTTCAGCCTGAAAAGGCAGAGAGCTGAATCCAATAGTCTCGTCCAATACAATAAGCATGTGCATCAACCCCAATTATGGATATGTCTCTAACAAGTAAAAGCAGATTCTATACGTTATTCATTCCAATTAATAGTTTTACCATAGGAAAGTATTTCCTACAAATCCATCATTATTTAAAAAAGTCGCATGAAGATAGAGGTAAGACGTTGGTCTCGTGACCTAAGAAATAAAAAAGGACGTGAATAGTATATATTTATTTTATCTATTGCCCATAAAAACTATTGGGCTCTTTTCTCTCAAGTAAGCTCTATTCTTGAATTTTCCTGTATCAACCATTTTTTATCTATATCTTGAATTGAAGATATTAGAAATATAACAAATTGAATCTGAAGTAATTTTCAAGACCATTTTCGTTTTTTACATTTAAGACTTTATGCCTTTCCTTTATTGCTGTCATTAAAAGAGAATACAGCCCGTCTATTCGGATGTATCGTATAAAAAAGAGCAAAACGCGGGCTGCGTCTTGCTCTTTCTACCTGGTTATTCATTGTTTTAAAAGTCATGGGGCTTTCCTGTTCTCGCATGAAAGCATTCCTGTCATAAAAAACAAAATGAAAGAGGCCACCTTGGTAGTATGTGAGGTGCCCGATACTCATCGACGGCCTGAACGATACGGTCATTGCTTATATAGAGAACAGCTGCAACATCCTCCCGCAAATCTTTGGGGTCCAATACCCCCAATGAAAGTATAAACATGGATTCATCAGCATTATACAGTTATAAATAACGGAGTTCATCTGATTGTGTTATTTATTATAAAACTAAAATTAGATATAATAAGAATCAGCTAGTGTTTCTTAAGCTATAATAAGAAAAAATATTCCCTTGCGGAGGGTAAAATGAATATAACAGAAGCTTCTTATATTGCAGGAATAATAGATGGGGAGGGAACTATTACTTTAACCAGGTGGCACAAGACAGACCCATTTAGACGACCTGTAATTACCATATCGTCTACAGATAAAGAACTACTACTTTATCTAAAATCAATTGTAGGCGGGGTAATTAATAATAAGAGGAACTACTCTAAATATAACAGGCTGGCTGAATCTAAAAAACTAAATTTCGAGTCTGATTTTTTTGAATTTTAGTTCTTATAGAAACATAGCATTACATTCAGTGTTGTTGAAAACTAACATTCTCATGTGAATGTCATTTCCAACTAAATCAAAAGCATAAGCATTCCATCGGAACACTTATGCCGTTCACTATTATGTATGGTGGAGACGGTGGGACGTGTGATTCCATGCTTTCGCTATGGCACTGACTATATCTTGAACCTGAAAAGTTCAGGTCCCCCGGCGTATTATACGGAATTTAAATTTGCGTCATGCAGCATTCCATATCCTAGTACCACCCAGTGGGCGGCCTATAAGTCGATACACGGCTGAAGGATTGCTCCTCATACCGCTCGGTGTTGCCATCCTGCAGTGCCTGCAGTGTCAGGTTCCACCGATTAAGCCGGATTATTCACTTATGTGTTGCCACATAAGGCGACTAATGTCTAATCGAACCCACGTCCAGAGATATCGCTGACTGAGCTTCTACGAGCGTAGTCACTATATTATGATTCGCCGCTGCTTTGGCCTAGTGACAGGCCGCCGCAGGGCTAGTCTGATTGGTCTCTTCTGCCAGCCTCAGACGGTGGCTGGACAGCGTAGCCCACTATTAGTGAGACCCCGTGTCACTCCACATGGGCGATGGAGAGCGGGATCCGCAGAAAACTGGTTATGCAGCTACTGCGAGGTTTTCTTCTTGTTTGCCAGTTATTATTGGCGTGGGCCTTTTTCGAGGCCTGCCCAGCTCGGCTCGCAACTCAGCCTCGACCTATCTCTGTCGAAGCCGTGTCGTCCCCATTTGTAAGAAAGGAGATACGTGTGATCCCCTTTGGACATTTAATTATAACACATGCACGCACAGATGCAAGGGGTTATTCCCCTTTCATCTGGCGCCGCACCGCCCGGTCCATTTCGCGTTTGGCGTCTTTTTCTTTGAGTGCCTGTCGTTTGTCGTATTTTTTCTTCCCTTTGGCAACTCCGATTAAAACTTTGGCAACGCCGTTTTTAATATAGACTTTCAGCGGTATGACCGAGTAGCCGGGTTCCTGGCTTTTGCCTATCAGCTTGTTGATTTCGCGTCGGTGCAGCAGCAGCTTCCGCGTACGGAGCGGATCGTGATTGAACTGATTGCCCTGTTCATAATGGCTGATATGGGCATTGTGCAGAAACATTTCCCCGTTGTCCACTTTCGCAAAGCTGTCCTTAATATTGATCCGTCCCGCGCGGATCGCTTTGATCTCCGTGCCTTTCAGCGCCATCCCGGCTTCATACGTTTCTTCGATGAAAAAGTCATGACGCGCCTTGCGGTTCTGCGCGAGTACTCTTCCTTCCGTTTTTGCCGCCATCTCCCGTTCACCTACTTTACTTCTTCATTCCTACATCGTAGCAAAACAGGATAAATCCCGTCAACACAGGAACGTTTCCCGGGTTCCTGTCGTTCGGTCCCGTCTGAAAACGGAGAAGGCAGTTATTTTTTCTTTTTCTTCCCTTTATTCTTCGGGGCATTCCTGTAAAAAGCTTTATCTCCTTTGTTACCCTCGTTTTTTCCTTTCTGACGGCCTTTTTTCGCTTTCGGATTTTCTTTTTTCGAACGGTCGCCGCCTTCAATAACGGTCGGGCTTTCTTTGCGCTTCCGCTTTTTCGGCGGCTTCATGCCGACAATTTCAAAGTCGATATCGGCCTCTTCGATATTCACCTGAAGCACCCGGACCTCGACCTGATCACCGATGCGGAACACATTGCCTGTACGCTCGCCGATCAAGGCGTACTGTTTTTCATCATAATGGTAGTAGTCGTCGGTCAGGTAGCTGATGTGCACCATTCCTTCGATCGTGTTCTCCAGTTCCACAAACAGGCCGAAGTTGGCAGCGCCGCTGATGAATCCGGTGAATTCTTCGCCGACTTTGTCCTGCATGTACTGCGCTTTTTTCAGGTCGTCGACTTCACGTTCGGCATCGACCGCGCGGCGTTCCATTTCCGAGGAATGCTTGGCGATTTCCGGAAGCTTTTCTCTCCACGCCTCTTTCGTTTTCCCGTCAAGATTTTTATTCACGAGGTATTCGCGGATGAGACGGTGAACGATCAAGTCCGGATAACGTCGGATCGGGGACGTGAAATGCGTGTAGAAATCAGACGAAAGTCCGAAATGTCCGAGGTTTTCGGCGTCATACCTTGCCTGCTGCATGGAACGGAGCAGGACGGTATTAATGACCGCTTCTTCCGGCTCTCCTTTCACTTCATCCAGCACCTTCTGCATCGCGCTCGGATGAATGGTGTTGGCGGTGCCCTTTACGACATAGCCGAAATTCGTGACAAATTCGAGAAACCGTTCGAGTTTCTCCGAATCGGGATCTTCGTGAATACGGTAGATAAACGGTACATTCATCCAGTGAAAATGCTCGGCCACCGTTTCGTTGGCCGCGAGCATGAATTCTTCAATGAGCCGTTCGGCCACAGAGCGGTCGATGAGTTCCACATCCTGTGGTGTACCTTCTTCGTCGACTTTCACTTCTGCTTCCTTGAAATCAAAATCGATGGCACCGCGCTCGAATCGTTTTGCCCGCAGGATGGCCGCGAGCTCTTCCATCTGTTCAAAAAATGGAACCAGTCCGCTGTACTTTTCCCGGGTTGTCTCGTCCTGCTGCTCCAGAATCAGGCGCACGTCGCTGTAGGTCATGCGTTCATTCGTGCGGATGACACTTTCAAAAATCTCATGATCGACGACTTCGCCTTTTTCATTGATTTCCATTTCACAGGACAGCGTCAGGCGGTCGACCTTCGGATTCAGGCTGCAGATGCCGTTCGAGAGACGGTGCGGGATCATTGGAATAACACGGTCGACGAGATACACGCTGGTGGCGCGGTCGTAGGCTTCGGTATCAATCGGAGAGCCTTCCTCCACGTAATAGCTCACATCAGCAATGTGTACGCCGAGCATGTAGTTTCCATTCTCGAGTTTTTTCACCTGCACCGCATCGTCGAGATCTTTCGCGTCGGCCCCGTCTATCGTGACAATCGTTTCCTCGCGCAGGTCCCGGCGCTGGGCAATCTCTTCCGGCCTGATTTCGTCGGGAACGTTGTTTGCATGATCCAGGGCTGCTTCCGGAAAATCACCGGGCAGTCCGTGCTTATGGATAATCGTTAATATGTCAACACCGGGATCATTTTTATGTCCGATAATATTGACTACTTTTCCTTCCGCGCTGAAACGCCCTTCCGGATATTTCGTGATCTTCACAACGACTTTATGGCCGTCTACTGCTCCGTTCTCGGCATCCTGCGGAATAAAGATATCATTATTGACGTGTTTATCATCCACTTCCACAAAGCCGTACGACTGGTTATCAATATAGGTGCCGACAACCTGGGTAATGCCGCGTTCGAGGATACGGACGACGGCGCCTTCCGGTTTGGATCCGGAGGATTTATGCTGCACCCGCACGAGCACGGTGTCTTTATTCATTGCCCCGTTCAGTTCATTCGCCGGAACAAACACGTCGGCTTCCTCTTTGTTTTCCGGCAGAATAAAAGCAAAGCCGCGTTGATGGCTCTGCACCTCGCCTTTCAGGAGGTTCATCTTTTCCGGAATCCCGTAGCGGTTGCTGCGGGTCCGGACAATATCGCCCGTCTCTTCCATTTCATTTAGTGCTTTCATTAGTTGTTTCGTTTCTTCCGCGCCTGTCATATTAAACGCTTCCTGTATTTCTTCCACCGACATGGGTTTGACGGCTTCTTCTTTCATATATTGCAGTAATTGCTGCTTCTCGTGCTCATCCATCTGGTTCATCTCCTTTCGTATCGATGTTTATTTTGATTGTTGATAAGCATGATTTGTTTCTATTTTTCTGATTCCCAATCCAGCCGTTCCAGAAACTGATAAATATCTTCATGGAGCTGTTCTTTTTCGGGACCGTGTGTAATGACATGCGGCGAATCTTCGTACCATTTCAGTGTTTTATCGTCTGCTGCTATTTCGTCATGAATAATGCCGGCACTGTCCGGGTCGACCATTTTATCCTGAACCGCCTGAACGATAAAGGCCGGTGCGTAGATCATATCGAGGGAATTTTTGACTTCTTCGATTGTTTCATTGATGGAATATAGGGTATCGAGTGGCAGCTCTTCAAATGATGCCATTTCCTTTTCAATCTCGTCGTCTTCTTTTTTCTCCAGTTTTTTGAAGTCGCGGGCATACTGAAGTACTCCCTGATACAACCGGTCTTTGTTTTCGGTTGTTATCATCGGGGCGCACATTGGTATAATCCCCTTCACTTCAAACATGTATGCGGTTTTTAATGTCATAAGCCCGCCGAGGGAAAGACCAGCGACGGCGATCTCTTCATAGCCTTCGTTTTTCAGATATTCCATGGCTTTTTCCACATCATACCACCAGGCGTCGGCATCCGCTTCCATCAGTTCCTCCGGAGGCACCCCATGTCCGGATAAAATCGGTGCGTGACAGGTATATCCCTTTTTCTGCAGAAATCTGCCGAGCATGCGGACGTCTGCTGAATTTCCCGTAAAGGCATGAAGCAGCAGGACAGCCCGGTTTCCTCCTTCAAAGGTAAATGGTTTCGGCGGTACTATTTTCATTTGTGGTTTCCCCTTTCTCTCTCTATGATTCCTATCCTTCAGGTATCAATATACCCTGTTTTACGTGATTCAAGCCGTCTTTGCACAGGAACAGCATTAAAAAAAGCAGCAAGACCTGTGTGATCCCGCTGCTTTCGTTTATCCGTATCCGATATCTTCTGTTTACAGAAAAAAACCGAGTAACAGAGTAAGCACAAAAAACAATACGGCCAGTACAACGGTGGCGCGGCTCAAAAAAGCCTCCACCCCGCGTGCTTTCTGTTTCCCGATCATCTGTTCCGCTCCGCCGGAGATCGCTCCTGACAACCCTGCGCTCCGTCCGGATTGCAGCAGGACTACCGCAATCAGCGAGAGTGAGACGATAATCAGCAGCACATAAAGCAACGTTTCCAAACCTGACACCTCCACGTCCATTTCACACTATTCATAATGTAACACACCCCTGTCCAGTTGGCAAATATTCCATAAAGGGAAAAGCAGAGGCCGCAGCAAAAAAGAATGCTGCGGCCAATGACACGGATGCTTATTTGTTCAGGTTATAAAAGGCATTTTTTCCTGGATAGATGGACGTGCTTCCGAGCTCGTCTTCAATCCGGATCAGCTGGTTGTATTTTGCGACACGATCGGTACGGGACGGTGCTCCGGTTTTGATTTGTCCGGCATTGACCGCTACAGCAATGTCTGCGATCGTGGCATCTTCGGTTTCACCGGAACGGTGGGAGACAACTGCTGTGTAGCCGGCGCGTTTCGCCATTTCCATCGCGTCAAACGTTTCCGTGAGTGTACCGATCTGGTTCACTTTGACAAGAATGGAGTTGCCGACTCCTTCTTCAATGCCGCGGGACAGCTTATTGGTGTTTGTCACAAACAGATCATCCCCGACGAGCTGGACTTTATCACCGATAGCGTCGGTGAGCTTCTTCCAGCCTTCCCAGTCGTTTTCGTCGAGGCCGTCTTCAATGGAGACAATCGGATATTTCTCGATCAGATCCTTATAGAAGGAAATCATCTCATCAGCCGATTTAACAACGCCTTCGCCTTTCAGGTTGTAGCTGCCATCTTCATAAATTTCCGAAGAAGCGGCGTCCATCGCGAGCTGGACTTCTTCTCCCGGCTTGTAGCCGGCCTTTTCGATCGCAGTGACGATCGTCTGAAGCGCTTCTTCATTGGAACCAAGGTTCGGGGCAAAGCCGCCTTCGTCTCCCACTGCGGTGTTATACCCTTTGTCTTTCAGCACTTTTTTCAGATTGTGAAAGATCTCGGCACCCATACGCAGCGCCTGCGGAAAACTTTCCGCGCCGACCGGCATAATCATGAATTCCTGGATATCCACGTTATTGTCGGCATGCTCGCCGCCATTTAAGATATTCATCATCGGAACAGGAAGCGTTTTGGCATTGAATCCACCAAGGTATTCATAGAGCGGAATGCCGAGGTCGTCCGCTGCAGCGTGGGCTGCTGCCATGGAAACACCAAGGATCGCGTTCGCTCCGAATTTTTCTTTATTGTCCGTGCCGTCGAGCTCAAGCAGCAGTTCATCAATCCCGGTCTGATCACTCACTTCCATACCTACAACTTCCGGAGCGATGTCTTCATTGACATGGTCGACTGCTTCAAGAACGCCTTTGCCCATGTAGCGGTCCCCGCCGTCGCGCAGTTCCACGGCTTCATATTCCCCGGTGGACGCGCCGCTTGGCACGAGGGAGCGTCCAAACGCTCCTGTTTCGGTATATACTTCTACTTCCACGGTTGGATTTCCGCGGGAATCCAGCACTTCGCGTGCGTATACATCTGTAATCATACTCATACGTGCATGACTCCTTTACGATTGTATTAATGATGTTCCAGTCATTTCTTTTGGTTTATCCATCTGCAGGAGGTCCACCGCAGTCGGGCACAAGTCGGCAAGAATGCCTTCCTCCCGGAGCTTCGCCCCCTGCTTCGTTACAATAACAGGTACCTGGTTGGTGGTATGGGCGGTCATCGGTTCATTTTCAAGCGTCATCACTTCGTCGGCATTCCCGTGATCAGCCGTGATAATCGCCTGTCCGCCTTTTTCGGTAATCAGGTCGACGACACGTCCAAGGCATTCATCAACGGCTTCCACCGCCTGAATGGTGGCATCGAGCTTTCCGGAATGACCGACCATATCCGGATTGGCAAAGTTCAGCACGATAAAATCGTGGCGGTCCGCCCTGATTTCTTCGAGCAGCGCATCTGTCACCTGATAGGCGCTCATTTCCGGCTGCAGGTCATACGTGGCCACTTTCGGAGAATCAATCAGAATGCGGTTTTCCCCGTCGAATTCTTCCTGCTGACCGCCGTTGAAAAAGAACGTGACGTGAGGATATTTTTCTGTTTCTGCGATCCGAAGCTGGCTCAGTCCCGCTTTGGCAACGGATTCCCCCATCGTGTTCTTCAGATCCTGGGGAGGATAAGCGACTTCCGCCTGCACAGAATCACTGTAATTGGTCATCGTCACATAATGCAGATTCTCCGGTGCGTTATCTCCAGTATCAAATCCGTTGAACGCCTTGTTCGTAAATACCTCGGATAACTGGATCGCACGGTCGGGGCGGAAGTTGAAAAACACAACGGCGTCATTGTCCTGAATGACAGCGGTCGGATCCCCATTCTCATCTTTCAGCACACACGGCTCCACAAATTCGTCCCAGACTTCATTGTTGTAGGACTGTTCGATCGCTTCTTCCGGGCTGTTAAACGCAGGACCCTCTCCGTCCACGAGCACCCGGTATGACTTTTCAAGACGCTCCCAGCGCTGGTCGCGGTCCATCGCATAATAACGGCCGTGAAGGCTGGCGAGCCGGCCGGTGCCGATATCTTTCATTTTCCGCTGAAGCTGTTCCACATAGGTCTTTGCCGTTGTCGGACCGACATCACGGCCGTCGAGAAATCCGTGTACATAGACCTTTTCTATACCGCGTTTTTTCGCAGTGTCGAGCAGGGCAAACAGATGCTCGATGTGGCTGTGGACACCGCCGTCGGACAGCAGGCCGTACAGATGCAGGCTGCTGTTATGTTTTTTGGCGTGTTCCACCGCGCCGGTCAATGCTTCGTTCTTCTGAAACGTGCCTTCTTCGATGGCCTTGTTGATTCTAGTCAGGCTCTGGTACACGATTCGGCCGGCGCCGATATTCATATGCCCGACTTCCGAGTTCCCCATCTGCCCTTCCGGCAGCCCCACGGACGTTCCGCAGGCTTCCAGCCGGGTGTGGGGGTACATATTCCAGTACCGGTCAAAGTTTGGAGTGTCGGCCTGGGCCACCGCATTTCCTTTCGTTTCCCCGCGAAGGGCATAACCGTCCAGAATAATCAGTGCAACCGGTGCCTTACTCATTCTGTCCGGCCTCCACAAGCTGCAGAAACGCATCCGGCTTCAGGCTGGCGCCACCGACAAGCGCACCGTCAATATGTTCTTTTTTCATGTAGCCGTCGATGTTCTCCGGCTTCACACTGCCGCCGTACTGAATCCGCACCTTTTCCGCGGTCTCCTCGTCATACAGCTCTGCCAGCACTTTGCGTACGGTACCGCACGTTTCATCGGCGTCTTCCGCGCTGGAGGATTTACCGGTTCCGATCGCCCAGATCGGCTCATACGCCACGACAACCCCGGGAGCCTTTTCGGCACTGATGCCTTCAAAGCCTTTCGTTACCTGTCCGCGCACCACCTGTTCGGTTTCATTGTTTTCCCGCTGCTCAAGCGACTCGCCGCAGCACATGATCGGGGTGATGCCGTAGTCAAACGCGGCATGAACCTTCTGATTTACGCTTTCGTCCGTTTCATTGAACATCTCGCGACGCTCGGAGTGGCCGATAATGGAATACGTGATTCCGAGATCTTTCAGGGCGGCCGGGCTGATTTCGCCGGTAAATGCGCCGCTTTCTTCAAAGTGCATCGTCTGGGCGCCGATGTGCACATCCGATCCTCCTGCTTTATCATTCATTTCTTTTAAAAACAGAGCCGGTGCGCACACCACTGTTTCTACTTCGTCAGCAGAAGGCACATGTCCTTTGATTTCTTCAATAAAGGACACCGCTTCTTCGTGGGTTTTATTCATTTTCCAGTTTCCTGCAATGATCGGCTTTCTCACACGTAAAACTCCTTCCTGTTAACTGTGGATTCTATCTGTCATCGAGTGCCGCGACACCCGGAAGTTCTCTTCCTTCCATGAACTCCAGGGAAGCTCCGCCGCCGGTCGAAATATGGCTCATCTGATCAGCAAATCCGAATTTCTCCACAGCAGCCGCCGAATCGCCGCCGCCGATGACAGAATACGTATCTTCCGCCTTGGCCAGTGCTTCGCCGATGCCTTTCGTCCCTTTGGAAAACAGCTCGAATTCGAAAACACCCATCGGTCCATTCCATAATACCAGTTTGGAGTCCTGAATAACATCCGTATAGGCATCCAATGTTTTCGGCCCGATGTCAAGGGCTTCCCAGTCGGACGGGATATTGTCGATATTGACGACTTGTGTATTGGCATCGTTGCTCAGATCATCGGCAATCGTTACATCAAGCGGCATGTAAAACTTGACGCCCTGATCTTCCGCCTTTTTCATGAAATCTTTTGCCATTTCCATTTTATCTTCTTCAAGAAGGGATTTACCGATTTCGTATCCCTTCGCCTTGACGAACGTATAGGCAAGTCCGCCCCCGATAATGAGGTTATCCACTTTATCCAGCAGGTTATCGATGACTCCGATCTTGTCTTTTACTTTGGCGCCGCCGATGATGGCGGTAAACGGACGGTCCGGATCTTCAAGTGCCTGTCCGAGCACATCCAGTTCTTTTTCCATCAGGAGTCCGGAGACCGATGGCAGATGACGGGCAATGCCTTCTGTGGAAGCATGGGCACGGTGGGCGGCGCCGAATGCATCATTGACATACACGTCGGCAAGAGAAGCCAGATTTTTGGCGAGTGTTTCATCATTTTCTTCCTCGCCAGCTTCAAAACGGAGATTTTCCAGAAGAAGCACTTCCCCTTCCACGAGATCTGCGGCCGCTTTTTCCGCTTCCGGTCCGAACACTTCATCGACTTTCTTGACGTCTTTCTGGAGAAGGCTGCCAAGACGGACAGCTACAGGGCCGAGACGAAGTTCATCGTGGGCTTCTCCCTTCGGACGGCCGAGGTGGCTTCCGAGAATGACTTTCGCCCCTTGGTCGATCATATGCCGGATGGTCGGCAGAGCGGCACGGATCCTTGTGTCATCGGTGACTTCTGCGTCTTTCATTGGAACGTTAAAATCGACCCGGCAGAATACTGTCTGCCCTTTCAGGTCCATGTCCCGTATTGATTTTTTATTCATGAGAAGGAACCTCCTTTGCTTAGTACCTGCTGATTGATTTCCCGGAGAAAAAGGATAAAAAACCGGAAGACTGCGGAATCCTCCGCAGAATTCGTCTTTTACATGGAAAAGAAAGGGAGCGAAGAAATTGACTTTCCACTCCCTTTCCACTGTTTCCCGGTGTGTGTTTTACTGCTGTTTGGCCATGTAGGCAACAAGGTCTACAAGACGGCTGGAATAGCCGAATTCATTGTCGTACCATGAAATGACTTTTACCATGTTGTCTTCCATGATCATCGTGGAAAGAGCGTCCACTGTAGACGATGTTGGTGTGCTGTTGTAGTCGCCGGATACGAGCGGCTCTTCACTGTATCCGAGAATACCTTTCAGGTCTCCTTCGGATGCTTCTTTCAGAGCATTGTTCACGTCTTCTGCTGTTACATCCTGTTCAAGTTCAGCAACGAAGTCGACAAGGGAGACGTTTGGTGTCGGCACGCGCATCGCAGCGCCGTTCAGCTTCCCTTCGAGTTCCGGCAGCACAAGAGCAACCGCTTTGGCAGCGCCGGTCGATGTCGGGATGATGTTCTGGGCGGCTGCGCGTGCACGACGGTAGTCTTTATGCGGCAGGTCCAAAATCTGCTGGTCATTCGTGTAGGAGTGAACAGTGTTCATCAGGCCGCGCTTCACACCGAACTTGTCGTGCAGCACTTTGGCAACCGGTGCAAGACAGTTTGTCGTGCAGGACGCGTTGGAGACAACGTCATGGCTGGCCGGATCGTACGTGTTTTCGTTTACGCCCATAACAAATGTAGCGTCTGTTTCTTTACCAGGTGCGGAAATGATGACTTTTTTGGCGCCGGCTTCCAGGTGTTTCGCCGCGTCATCGCGTTTCACAAACAGGCCGGTCGATTCAACGACCAGTTCTACGCCGGCTCCGCCCCAGTTGATCTCGGCCGGATTCTTTTCGGCCGTAACACGGATTTCTTTGCCGCCGACAACAAGATTGTCGCCGTTTACCTTCACTTCTTCTTCCAGTCCGCCGTGTACAGAGTCATGACGGAGAAGGTGCGCCAGCATTTCCGCGTCTGTCAGGTCGTTAATCGCTACGACCTCCACGTCGTCATTTTTCAGGGCAGCACGGAATACAACACGTCCAATTCGTCCAAAACCGTTAATACCAATTTTTGTTGCCATAAATAAAATCCTCCCTTTAGGAATAATCAATATAGTTTTTCATTCCGTCGGCACTCCCGGCGGAAGCACCGGCAGAAAGCAAGCAGGATCAACATCCGGGCCGGGTTATTCCCCAAGTACCGCCATGGCGGCCCCTTCATCTGTGATCAGCACGTCACTCGGCCTGTAATTCATATAGGCGATGATGGCTTCCGCTTTGGAAGCACCGCCTGCCACCGTCATTACTTTCTGGTTTTCCTGGAGATCGTCGAGCTGGAGACCGATCGTTTTTTCCTTATGGACAATACGGCCGTCCCGGTCAAAATAATATCCAAACGCTTCGGCCACTGCCTGCTTTTCCCTCAGCGTGTCCAGAATACTGTCCTCTGTTCCGCGCCGCTCGGCCATCGTCGAAGCTGCACCGACGCCGTGAACCACAATTCCGGCACGCCGGATCAGGCGGAGTAGTTCTTTGATTCCCGGTTCGAGCACGAGCGATTCTCTTGTTTCCCGGCTCAGCTGGTCCGGTACGTGCAGAAGCCGGTAGTTTCCATTCGCTTTAACAGCCATGGTCGAACTGATGGTGTTCGACTGGATTTCCACTTTTTCACCGAGGCCGCCGCGGGCCGGGACGAAAGTGACGGAACTGAATTTTTCATCCGGTGTCATCATCTCCGCCACATCCGCCAGCGTTGTTCCGCCGGCGACGGCGACGATATCCTCCGGCTGCAGCATGTCTTTCATCTGCTGGATGCAGGCTCTTCCTAATTCTTTTTTTACCCACGAATAGCGGTCACTATTCCCGGGAACAATAATCACCCGTTCCACCTGAAGGGTCTCGGCGACCCGCTGTTCCCGGTCGGCCAGCCCGGTGACGGATTTCATCGTTTCTTCCAGGCCTTCCAGAAGTGATTCTCCGTCTTCGGTCAGCACCATCCCGCCGGAACCGATGTGAAGCAGGCTCTGTTCTTTTAAAAACAGCACTTCACTTCGGAGAACGCGCTCCGAGATATCGAGGCTTCCCGCAAGCGTCCGCCTGCCGACCGGCTGCATGAGACGCAGGTACTGAAGGATCCGGTACCTTTTTTCCATCACCTCGAGAACATCCGGCTGCAGCTTTTTTTGTAGTTCGATTAATTGTCGCATATGTACCTCATCGTAAGATCTGCCTTCGGGACGTAATTTGTCCCAGGGTGACATTTTCAGTCCCGCCTACGGAATAAAAAAAAGCTCCCTGCTTCTTTCCCTTTTATCTTATCAAGGAATATTCCGGCAGGCAATAAAAAGTTTTTGTATCTTCATGTATCATTTCCCCTGTCCCCCATACTATACCCTTTTTCTACAGTAAAATGTCCATAAAAACATGGAACGGGACATTTCTGAGTATATCGAGGAAAAAATGGCCGGTATATAAAAATATTGGACATTTTCCAGACCGGTTTCGCGAAAAGTGGCTGCATCCTACGTTTTATGGACAGTCTGCCGTCCAAACCGTCCGCTTAATCTTACAAAAAAGAAGGAGCTGTCTCATTGTACAGCACCCTCCCTCTTGTATTTCAGGTATACCGTTTCCGTTTGGAGGAAGATGGAATATGCAGTTCCTCCCGGTACTTTGCGACCGCGCGGCGCGAAACGGATATTTCTTTTTCCGCTTCCATCAGAGAAGCGATTTTCTGGTCGGAAAGCGGCTTCTGTTTGTTTTCTTCTTCCACTTTCTCCCTTATCAGGTTTTTGACCGCATAAGCGGAGGTCCAGCTGCCGTTCTGACCTTCAATTCCGGTAGTGAAAAAGTACTTCAGTTCAAACAGGCCGTGCGGAGTCTGGACATACTTATTGGCGGTCGTCCGGGAAACAGTGGATTCGTGTACACCCGCTTCTTCCGCGATATCTTTCAGCGTAAGCGGCCTCAATGCCGACGAACCGCGGCGGAAAAATTCTTCCTGGTGATGGACAACGGCTTCAGTAACCGCCCGGATGGTATGCTGCCGCTGATCGATGCTTTTCAGCAGCCACACCAGCTGCCTGTATTTCTTCTCTGCGTATTCCGCCGCTTCTCCTTCCGCTTTCTGTTCAAGCAGGTGTCGGTATTGGCGGTTCATCCTGATTTTCGGCAGGCTGTCGTCCCGGAGACGTACCACAAAGCTGTGCCCTTCCCGCTCCACATACACATCAGGAATAAGACGAACCGGTGATTCTCCGCCAAACCCTGCACCGGGATGGGGATCCAGCTGTTGAATGTCATCATGGACAGCCTGGATATCCTCCAGCGTCACGTTCATCCGGGAAGAAAGCTCTTTCCATTTCCGCTCCCCGAAATCCTGGAGATGCTCTGTCACGATTTTTTCGGCCAATGGATGCCGTGGCTGCCTCCGCTTTAGCTGTAGAAAGAGGCATTCCCCAAGTGAACGTGCCCCCACTCCCGCCGGCTCCAGAGTCTGAAGTTCTTGCACCGCCTCTTCATACGTTTCGCGGGCAACCGGAAGCACTGCGGCCGTTTCTTCATATGTTCCTTCAAGATATCCGTGATCATTGACGTTGCCGGCCAGATAATACAAGAGCTCCGTTTCAAGCGGTCCGGTCTCCAGCATCCGTATCTGTTCTTCCAGATAACCGGTAATCCCCGCTGCCGCGTTCTGGAGGCGGTCAAACGGCGATCCGTCCCCTCCGTCCTCCTGCATCCCGTTTCCGGACGCTTCATCTTTCCACATTACCGGCATGTCATAGCCGGAATCTTCCTGCATACCCGAAGACGTCTCTTCCATTTCCATCAGCGGATTCTCCAGCGCTGTCTCTTCTATATATTTCGTTAACTCGATCGTCGAAAGCTGTAATAAGGAGATAGCCTGGCGAAGCTCCTGCGTCATGACGAGGTTCATTGTTTGTTTCTGGTGCAGGCCCATTTCCAGGTTCATTAAAATTCCTCCCTTTTTCGTTGAAAGCGTTTACCTATTATATCATATGTGAAGGCGCTCGTACGTTATCTCCTCAAATTTTTCTATACTTCTTATTATATCGCGGAATCAGTGTCGTTTCTCTTTCCTTGTCCGTTTTTTTAACGAAGTTTGAATCCTTGAAAAAACGGGTAAAATACAGAAGGAATTTCGTTGTACATAACGAAGAGAAACACAAAGAGGAGGTCCGGCTGTAAATCATTCGAGGTTTTTTATTTTATCATGTACAATGAGAGACGGACATGATGCAGTAGCCGGTTCTTTTTATTTGACCATTATTGACCATTGGGGTATGATGGAATCAACAGCTGAGCAAGAGCTGCACGCATTTAAAGAAGGAGGATGTAACACATGAACTTGATTCCAACAGTTATTGAACAGACCAACCGCGGAGAACGCGCGTATGACATTTATTCGAGGCTGTTAAAAGACCGTATTATTATGCTCGGTTCCGGCATTGACGATAACATTGCCAACTCCGTTGTCGCCCAGCTGCTGTTTTTGGCTGCGGACGATCCGGATAAAGATATTTCCCTTTACATCAACAGTCCGGGAGGTTCGATCACAGCAGGCATGGCCATCTATGACACCATGCAGCACATTAAACCTGAGGTTTCCACTATCTGCGTGGGAATGGCTGCTTCGATGGGATCCTTCCTGCTTGCAGCAGGAAAAGAAGGCAAGCGCTATGCCCTGCCCAACAGTGAAGTTATGATTCACCAGCCGCTCGGCGGTACCCAGGGACAGGCTACGGATATTGACATTCATGCCCGCCGGATCCTTGAAATCCGCGACAAGCTGAACAACATTCTATCAGAGCGCACCGGCCAGCCGAAAGAGATTATCGAGCGCGACACCGACCGCGACAACTTTATGACGGCCGAAGAAGCGAAAAACTACGGCCTCGTCGACGACGTTCTGTACAAATAATGCAAAAAACCGGCACCTTGGAAAAGGATGCCGGTTTTTTTATTCTTCTTTTTCCACAAAGCGGACCAGTTCCTCGGACGCTTCCTGTTCATCCACCCCGTCCACCGTAAGCTTAATCGATTCTCCGCTTCTCGCGGCCAGGCTCATAATCCCCATGATGCTTTTCGCGTTCACCTTTTTGTCTTCTTTTTCAATAAATACATCGGATTGAAAGCGGTTTGCTTCCTGAACAAATAAAGCAGCAGGCCTGGCCTGCAATCCCGTCTTTAAACGCACTTCTGCTGTTTTTTCAATCAAATGGTTGTTCCTCCCTTTTTCCTTTATTCTGCATGAATCCCGTTTTCCGGCAGTACGACATCTTCACCGTTGCGGATCTTTTCAGCAAGCTGGTCGATTTTGCGGAGCCTGTGGTTGACGCCGGACTTGCCTACGGGGCCGCTTGGCACCATCTCTCCGAGTTCTTTCAGGGTGACATCCTGGTATTTCACTCTAAGCTCCGCCATTTCGCGTACTTTCTCAGGAAGGTTTTCCAGTCCGATCCTGCCGGCCACAAGTTGAATATTTTCCACCTGGCGGAGCGCGGCTCCCACTGTCTTGTTCAAGTTCGCCGTTTCACAGTTCACAAGACGATTCACAGAATTGCGCATGTCTTTCATGATCCTCACATCTTCAAAATAGAGAAGTGCCTGGTGAGCACCGATGACATTTAGAAATTCTGTTATTTTTTCACTTTCTTTAATGTACAGGATAAATCCTTTTTTTCGCTCCAAACTTTTTGAAGAAAGATCGAATTCCTGCAGCAGTTCCCGGAGAGACCGGTTATGCTCTTCGTACAGGGAAAACACTTCGAGATGGTACGAAGACGTTTCCGGGTGATTGACGGATCCTCCGGCAAGAAAGGCTCCCCGCAGATACGCGCGCTTGCAGCAGGTGTCTTGCAGAATATCCCGGGAAATGGTCCGGACAAAATGGTAACCGTCTTCCATAATACTTAAATCGCGGAGCATATCCCGCGTCTCCTCCACGATGCGGACGAGGTATACGTTGTTTTTTTTCAAGCGCATTTTTTTACGGACCATTAATTCAATGCCGGTCTCGGGATATACTCTTTTTATAAGCTGGTAAATGCGGCGTGCGATGGCCGCATTTTCTGTAGAAACATCAAGAATCAGCTCGCCTCCGCTGAAAGAGATGACCCCGTTCATACGGACAAGAGCGGCAAGTTCCGCCTTGGCACAGCATTCATCCGATTCAAACTGAGTCAGTTCTTTTTTGGTCATAGCTGCAAAAGATGACATCCTACTACTTTCACCGCCTTTCATGTTCCACCTGTATCTCCATTCATTTACATTTCCGCCAGCAGCGACTGCGAGACTTTGAGGGCGTCATGGCGGAACAGATTGTCCCGGTAGTGCATAAACGCATCCCGCACGACACGGCAGCCGAGACGCTGCAGCCGGTGTTCATCAAAAGAGACAGGATAGGCTGATTCTTCCGCATATTTGGCAAGAATGTCCGTCGGTATTTCGGTATTATTTACGAGCACCGTTTCAATCAGGGTGCAGCCGGTGTGATTATGAATGGCTTCCACATGGTCGGCAGCCGTAAAGTCATCCGTCTCCCCCGCCTGGGTCATCCCGTTGCAGATATACACCTTCCGCGCGTCAGCCTGTTGGATCGCTTCAGCAATACCGGGGACAAGCAGATTCGGTATGACACTTGTATATAGACTCCCGGGCCCGAGTACAATAAGATCCGCTTCATGAATCGCTTCGAGGCTTTCCGGAAGGGGCTGAACGTTGTCCGGAGTTAAAGATACCTTTTTGATTCTTTTTCCTGATTTCGGGATGTTGGACTCTCCGGATGTAATGGTGCCGTCCGTCATTTCCGCGTGAAGTTCGATGCTTTGATTCGCTGCCGGAAACACACTGCCTTTCACGTTCAGCACCGCACTTAATTCACTGATGCCTCTTGCAAAGTCTCCCGTGATGGACGTCATTCCAGCAAGCAGAAGGTTTCCAAGTGAATGTCCTGTCAGGCCGCTTCCGTTTTCGAACCGGTGCTGAAACATCTGCTCAATCATTGGTTCCACTTCGGCAAGTGCCACGAGAACATTACGTACATCTCCCGGCGGGGGAATATTCAGTTCTTTCCGTAGTCTCCCTGAACTGCCGCCGTCGTCAGCCACCGTCACGATTGCTGTAATGTTGACCGGAAAGGTCTTCAGTCCCCTTAACAGAACAGAAAGCCCTGTGCCTCCGCCGATTACGACGATATTTGCTTTATCCACGATGATTATTCCTATCCTTTCCCCATATCCCGATGGCTTTTATGCACAGCATATTCACCAGCGAAATAATCGGCTACATATTCGGCCAGTGTCACCGAGCGGTGTTTACCGCCGGTGCAGCCGATGGCAATGATCAGCTGGCTTTTTCCTTCCCGTTTATACTGGGGCAGCATGTAACTTAATATATCAAGCAGTTTCTCAATGAATTCTTTCGTCTCCGTCCATTTTAACACATAGGAAGATACTTCTTCCTCCAATCCGGTTTTCGGTTTCAGATGGTCAATATAATGAGGATTGGGGAGAAAACGGACATCAAACACGAGGTCGGCATCGATCGGAAGGCCGTATTTATATCCGAAGGACAGGACATTGACCGAAAAGGCGTCTTTTTCCGGCCCTGAAAAGGACTGGATGATCCGTTCCCTCAGCTGCTTGGGATGAAGGCCGGTCGTATCGATAATCTGACGGGCCCGTCCTTTCAAATCCTCCAGTATCTCCCTTTCCTGATGTATTCCTTCCAGCGGTGTTTCTTCCGCCGCCAGCGGATGGGACCGGCGTGTTTCTTTATAACGCTGGACGAGCACCTCATCTTTGGCATCCAGAAATAAAATGTGGGTGCTGAGATGGGATTTCAGACGCAGGTTGTCCACGGCTTCAAACAGGTGGTCAAAAAATTCCCGGCCCCGCAGATCTATAACGAGCGCCACTTTATTCATCTGGTCTCCTGAGTTTTCAATCAGTTCTACAAATGTCGGGATCAGCGCCGGCGGCAGATTGTCGACACAATAATAGCCCATGTCTTCAAAACTCTGTACGGCAACGGTTTTTCCCGCTCCGGACATACCGGTAATAATCACGACATGAATATCTTCCTGTGTCTGTGCCATTCGTCCATCCATCCCTTCGTGTCCTTCCATTTACAGCTGCTCCTTTTTAAAACCGGAACCGAGAAGAGTAAAACGGCTGTCATAACGAAACGTTCCGTAGAGTATTCCTTTATCTTCCAGTACATGACGAAAAATCGTCCGGTCTCCTTCCGCCATTGGGAGGCCGCCTGCTTCATCCACCGGAACCCGTGAGAGCTCTCCTTCCGGCGACGTTTCCAGCATGGTGCCCTGACCAGCCGCTGCCTCAAAGGTGAACATCATCCATTCCGACAGCAGCCGGTTGTCTTCCATGATCAAAAAAGTGAAGATCCCACGGAGTACCGGCTGCAGCAGGGTAATGCCGGTCTCCTCCCGGTATTCCCGCAATACTGCGTCCCGGACGGTTTCGCCGGTTTCCATTTTCCCGCCCGGTGCCACCCACCAGTTCCGGCTTGGTTTTTGAAGTAACAGAACTTCCTTTGTATCATGAAGAAAACAGTTTGTCACCCGCTGCATCGTTCTCCCTCCGCTCTATCTCTTTCCAGTATACTATGCCGGAGGGGGCCGGCTCAATTTTTCAGTCTGTTGAAAGCGTTATTACATTTTATCAAAAAAAGAACACAGGCAGCAGCCTGTGCTTCTCCATATATACTATATAAAAGGGGGTCAATTACTGAATCCATCATACCACGTACATTGTTTCACATTGGTTACAACCGGGTTAAGATCGATTTAAGTTTCCCCGCAAAAACAATCAGACATTGACCGTGTTCTTCAGTTCTTCGACATACTGCTGGGCGGTCTGAGCCGCTACAGAACCGTCTCCGGTCGCTGTCACAATCTGTCGCAGCGATTTTTCACGGAGGTCTCCCGCTGCAAAAACGCCCGGAATGTTCGTTTCCATTTCTTCGTTCGTTTCGACATAGCCTTCTTCGTTAATAATGTCGTGGCCTTTCACCGCATCATTCAACGGAATCATCCCGATGTAAATAAAAGCGCCCTCGGTTTCAAATTCATAATCTTCACCGGAGTTCAGATCGGTCAGGGTCACACTGCCGACTTTGCCGTCTTTGTTGTTGATTTCTTTCACGACGTGACTCCATTTGAATTCGATTTTGTCGTTCACAAAGGCGCGCTGCTGCAGAATCTTCTGAGCACGCAGTTCATCACGGCGGTGGATCACCGTTACTTTTGAAGCAAACCGGGTCAGGTATACGGCTTCTTCCACCGCAGAGTCGCCGCCGCCGACAACGACGATTTCCTTATCGCGGAAAAACGCCCCGTCACATACCGCACAGTAGGATACGCCGCGGCCGCCCAGTTCCTGTTCACCCGGAACGCCGAGCTGCTTGTATACAGCTCCGGTGGCCACAATGACAGAACGGGCTTTATATTCCTTGTTTCCGGCCCGGACGATTTTATATTCTTTTCCTTCCTCAATCTCTTTTACATCACCGTAGGCATATTCCGCCCCGAATTTCTTCGCGTGGCTGAACATTTTATTGGAAAGGTCCGGCCCGAGAATGTGATCAAAACCGGGATAATTTTCGACGTCTTCGGTGTTTGCCATCTGTCCGCCGGGAATCCCGCGTTCGAGCATCAACGTCGACATCTCCGCCCTGGCTGTATAAACAGCGGCGGTCATCCCCGCCGGTCCGGCTCCTGCAATGATCACATCATAAATTTTTTCTTCTGACATGATGATTCACTCCTCTTTCTCCTCCATAATATCCCCTTATTCATACATACAAATGCATTCACATCTGCTGATTTACCGCCATCATAAGCGATCCATCTGCATCCGTCCAGTTATCTGCTTACGGATTACAGCGAATGCGGCTTCCATATTTCGCGGCTCACATCACTGGAGAATAACAGATGATGCTGCATCTTTTCCAGCAGAACATCTGCTCCGGTGTGATGTCTGGTGCTGGCAGCGGCCCATCGTTTTTCCGCTTCGCGCAGCCGTCCGGCCTGGTAGGCAGCGGCCCCGTCATAAAAGAAGAAATCGGCTTTTTCCGGAACAAACCGCTTCCGGAATCTGCAGAACAGCAGAAAAGCGTCTTCTCCTTCCTCCAGCATTGTCAACGTAACCGCCGTCCGGTAGAGATGATCACGGTCCACCGGTATAATCTGTTTGAGCATCCCTGCCATCGCTGCCGCTTCCCTGCTCCGCCCGGCTTCCTGATACAAAAGGGCAAGGCGGCATCCTGCCGGAACAAAATAATGCTCCTGCCATACTTCTTTTGCATAAACGAGAGCTTCTTCCACCTGTCCCTTCAAGTAAAGCACCCGGGCCAGTTCCGTCTGCGCCGCAGGGTAATACGGATAGGCAGCGATAATATCCTCGAGTGTATTCTCCGCTTCGAACAGGCGGTTCTCTTCTATCATACGAAGTGCCCGTTCATACGTTATAATCAGCTCGTCATCCTCTTTTGAACCGCCGGAGGAAGTATCACTCTCTTCTTCTGTCTCCATATCCAGCATCTCCAGAAGTTCTTTGGCATCGTCTGCGAAATCACCTTCCGGAGCCAGCACGAGATACTGTCCCACCGTCTCGCCTGCTTTATCAAACAACCCTTGGTAGGCATAATTATTGGCCATAAAAAAGTAGCATTCATACAGTGTTTCATCCACGTTTTCGAGCACGTGCCACAACAGATCATTGGAGGCGGTATATTCCCCCATGTCGGAGTAGATGGCTGCCAGCTGGCACTGAAAAACCCCCTGATCCGGATTCAGTTCCACGGCACGCCTCACATATTTAACGGCGCGCTTCAGCTCCTGTTTCTGATAAGCATGAACGCCCCGCTTAAAAAAGTAGTCACTATTCTGAATGAATGGGATAATTTGTCCCTGGGATGGCTGTGTTTTCATCGTATCCCCTCCAACGGAGAAAAACAGTTCACAATATGATTAGTATATCATCCACGTAAACGGAAAAAAAGAGAGCCGCTTGGACGGCCCCCTCTCCCTGTTTTATTTTCCGTGACGCTCGTTCAGGACACCCAGCACATCGTTGAGCGGGAGGTTCTGTTCACGAAGCAGGACGAAAAGATGGTACAATAAGTCGGCGCTTTCCATGCTCAGCTCCTTTGGATCCCGGTTCTTGGCGGCGATAATCACTTCACTTGATTCTTCGCCGACTTTTTTCAGAATCTTGTCCACACCTTCATTGAAGAGATATGTTGTATACGCTCCCTCCGGCATCTCGGCTGCGCGCTTTGCGATCGTTTCCTCAAGGGTATTCAGAATGTCAAAACGGTCCCCAGCCGTTGCGGCTGCTTCTTCCTGAAGAAGAGAGGAGGAAAAACAGCTGTACGTTCCTTCGTGGCAGGCCGGTCCTTTCGGAATGACTTCCACGACAAGAGCATCCTGATCGCAGTCATACCGTATATCGGTAACCTGCTGGGTATTGCCGGAACTTTCCCCTTTATGCCAGAGCCTGTCTTTGGAACGGCTGTAAAACCACGTTTCTTTTGTTTTGATTGTTTTTTCGAGCGATTCCTTATTCATATAAGCCAGCGTCAGCACTTCCCGGCTCCCCGTATCCTGTACGACAGCCGGAATCAGGCCGTTTTCGTCAAATTGCAGTTCCTCTATGTTCATCGCACCCGCACTCCTTTTCCGCGTAAATGCTTTTTCACTTCTTCGACGGACGTTTCCTTGTAATGAAAAATGGAGGCAGCCAAGGCGGCATCGGCGTTCGTCTCTGAAAACACTTCGCTGAAATGTTCCTTCGCGCCCGCCCCTCCGGACGCAATGACCGGTACGGAAACGGCGTTGTTAACGGTTTCGGTAAGAGAGAGGTCAAAACCGTTTTTGGCACCGTCCTGATCCATGCTCGTAAGCAGAATCTCGCCGGAACCGCGCTTGACCACTTCCTGCGCCCATTCTGTCACTTCCCATTCCGTCGGAGTCCGCCCTCCATGGGTGTAAATCCGCCAGGAATCCAGTGTTTCATCGAATTTGGCATCGATGGCTGTCACCATACACTGCGAACCAAAATAGTCCGCTCCTTCACTGATCAGTTCCGGCCGTTTTACCGCAGCGGTGTTCAGCGATACTTTATCCGCCCCGGCTCTGAGAATCGTGCGCATGTCATCAAGCGTGTTGATGCCGCCTCCCACCGTAAAAGGAATGGCGAGCGTACCGGCAACCTCCCGGACAACATCCACCATCGTTTTCCGTCCTTCATGAGACGCGGAAATGTCGAGAAAGACGAGTTCATCGGCCCCCTGTTCATCGTAAAACGAGGACAGTTCCACCGGATCACCGGCATCGCGCAGTCCGACAAACTGCACCCCTTTCACGACGCGTCCTTCCTTCACATCAAGACAAGGGATAATCCGTTTCGTAATCACGATCTGTCCACCTCCTGCAGCGCTTCTTCCAGATCCAGTTTTCCGGTGTATACCGCTTTTCCGGTAATGGCTCCGGCGATGCCTTCGCCGTGGTGTGCCGCAAGCTCTCTGACATCTTCCAGGCGGCTCACTCCACCGGAAGCAATCACCGCCGCCCCGGTTTCACGGGCCAGTTCTGCCGTCGCTTCCACATTCGGGCCTTCCATCATGCCGTCTTTGGAAATGTCCGTAAAAATAAACGTTTCCGCCCCGTATTCCACCATTTTTCTGCCAAGGTCCACTGCTGTTACATCAGATGTCTCAAGCCATCCGTTGACCGCAATGCGGCCGTCCCTGGCGTCGAGGCCGATGGCAATGCGGCCGCCGTAACGGGCGAGCATCTCTTTGGCAAATTCAGGATTCTGAAGCGCCACGCTTCCAAGAATCACACGGTCGACGCCGTTTTCCAGGTAGTAGGACACATCATCTTCCGTCCGGATGCCGCCGCCGGCCTGGATATTCACGTCCAGAGAACGGGCGGCTTCGATGATATGCTCGTGATTGACCCGTTTCTTTTCTTTCGCGCCGTCCAGGTCGACCATATGTATCCAGGAGGCGCCGGCTTTCTGAAATCGTTCCGCCATCGCCGCCGGCGAATCGCCGTAGACGGTTTCTTTATCGTAATCACCCTGAAGGAGGCGGACGCATTTGCCGCCGCGGATATCAACCGCCGGATAAAGGTCGAATCTACTCATACGTATTTCTCCCTTCCGCTACGATCGTGCCGAAGTTTTCGAGAATCTTCATGCCGATGGTGCTGCTTTTCTCCGGATGAAACTGCGTCCCGAGCACCCGGCCTCTGCCGACGACCGCCGGCACTTCCTGATGATAATCACTGACAGCGATCAGTACGTCATCGTCTTCGGTTTCGATGACATAAGAGTGCACGAAATAAACATGCCCCGCTTCTGTATCTTTCAGGAGATCGTGCTGCGGCTGCCTGAAGGATAGCTTGTTCCATCCCATATGCGGTACCTTATACGACGTGCCGTCTCCCGTTTTTCCAGGAAAAAGCCTCGCATAGCCGGGAAGAAAACCAAGCCCTGCCGTGTCCCCGTTTTCTTCACTTCCGTCAAACAACAGCTGCATACCGAGACAGATGCCGAGCAGCGGTCTGCCGTCGGCTGCCCATTTCTTGATGAAATCTTCCTGTTCTTTTTCCTTCAGCAGATTCATCGCATCATGAAAAGAACCGACTCCGGGAAGGATCAGGCCGTCCGCCTGTTCAAGCTCATCCGTACGCTCGGATAAAAAATACGGGAGATCCAGCCGTTCCAGTGCTTTGCTGACGCTGTGGAGATTGCCCATTCCATAATCAATAATGCCGATCATGTGCTGTTTCACATCCTTTTTTACAACTTTCCCTTGGTCGAGGGGACCCCTTTTACCCGGTCATCGATCTGTACTGCTTCATCGAGTGCGCGGCCCATCGCCTTAAATACCGCTTCCACGATGTGATGGGTGTTATGGCCGTAATGAACGATGACATGCAGATTGATTCTCGCTTCCAGTGCGAATTTCCACAGAAATTCATGCACGAGCTCGGTGTCGAAGGTACCAATTGACGCAGCAGGCAGCTCCGCTCTGTACTCCAGATGGGGGCGGTTGCTCAGATCTACGACAACCTGGGCGAGCGCGTCGTCCATAGGCACCATCGCCTGCCCGTACCGGCGGATTCCTTTTTTGTCCCCGAGGGCCTCCTGAAAAACATGGCCGAGACAGATGCCGATATCTTCGGTTGTATGATGATCGTCCACTTCCGTATCGCCGTCCGCGTCTATGGTTACGTCAAAATGGCCGTGTTTGGTGAATAGATCAAGCATATGAGTCAAAAAAGGGACGCCCGTTGAGATGGAGCCGCTGCCCTCTCCGTCCAGATCCATCTCAAGGCGGATGGCTGTTTCCTTCGTGTTCCGTTCGATCGAACTGCTCCGTGTTGTCATTCATTTTCTCCTTTCCCGCGCCGTTCCACCGCGCGCGCGTGGCCTTCGAGTCCTTCCAGGCGGGCGATATCAGCAATATCGGCGGCATGCTCCTCGAGCGCTGTCCGGCTGTAGGAGATAATGCTTGATTTTTTCGTGAAATCGTCCACACTTAACGGGCTTGAAAAACGGGCTGTGCCGTTGGTGGGAAGGACATGGTTCGGACCTGCGATATAATCACCGACGGGTTCTGAACTGTAAGGACCAAGAAAAATCGCACCGGCATGGCGGATGCTTCCGAGCAGGGCATGAGGGTCCTCCACAAGCAGTTCCAGATGTTCCCCCGCAAGCTGATTGACGGCTTCCACCGCCTGTTCCATCGTATCCGCCACATAAATGGCGCCGTGGTTCTCAAGCGAAGTACCGGCTATCTCCTTTTTCGGAAGGGTTTCGAGCTGGTTTTCCACTTCCGCTTTCGTGCGTTCGGCCAAGTCGCGCGATGTCGTCACAAGGACAGCGGATGACATTTCATCGTGTTCGGCCTGGGAGATCAGATCCGCCGCGGCAAAGTCCGGACGCGCACTTTCATCTGCAAGGACTACGATCTCACTGGGACCAGCTATCATATCAATGTCCACCTGTCCAAATACCGCCCGTTTCGCAAGAGCGACAAAAATATTGCCGGGACCGGTAATTTTATCGACCCGCGGAACGGTTTCGGTTCCGTAAGCCATAGAAGCCACAGCCTGCGCGCCTCCCGCTTTCAGAATGCGCTGAACGCCGAGTTCCGCTGCGGTCACAAGGACAGCGGGCGTCAATTTTGCGTTTCTGTCCGGGGGGGAAGCCATGATGATATCTTTAACGCCGGCGGCCTGGGCCGGGATCACGTTCATCATGATCGTGGAAGGATACGCCGCTTTTCCACCCGGCACGTACACGCCGGCCCGGTCGAGCGGTGTGATTTTCTGCCCGAGCATCGTCCCGTCCTGCTGCGTTGTGAACCAGGACTGCTGCACCTGTTTTTCATGAAAGGAGCGTATGTTTGTGATGGCCCGGCGCAGCACATGCAGGGATGCCTCGGGAAAATCCCGGTACGCTTCGTCTATTTCGTCCCGGGTCACAAAGAAGGAGGCCGGGCGCGCTCCGTCATATAACTCCGTCAACTCACGAAGCCCTTCGTCCCCTTTTTCCCGGATGTTTTTAATAATCGCTTCGACCGATTCGCGTTCTTTTTCCGTATCCTGTTCCAGATGCCGTTCCAGACTGACATGATGGTTCAGTTCCACGATCTTCATCGCCCGTCCTCCTCTATCACTTCGGCAAGGCGTGATGCCATGTCGTCAATTCTGGCATCCTTCATCCGGTAGCTGACCGGGTTAACGATCAGGCGGGAGGTGATCGACACAATCGTCTCCAGTTCCACAAGGCCGTTTTCCTTCAGCGTCTGCCCACTCGAGACGATATCGACAATCCGGTCGGCAAGACCGACAAGCGGCGCCAGTTCAATCGACCCGTTCAGCTTGATAATTTCCACCTGTTCGCCCTGTTCTTTGAAATACCGGGTGGCAAGATTCGGGTACTTGGATGCCACTTTCGGATTGATATCTGTTTTTTCATATCCCGGGAGCCCGGCCACCGCCATATAACATGGACTGATTCCGAGATCCAGCACTTCATAAACATCCCGTTCTTCTTCCAGCATGGTATCTTTTCCGGCGACTCCGATATCAGCCACCCCGTGTTCCACATAGGTCGGTACGTCCATCGGTTTGGCAAGAATAAAACGCATCTGTGCTTCCGGCACATCGACAATTAATTTCCTTGAATCGTCAAATTCCGGGGGAAGGGAAAAACCGGCACGGCGGAGCAGATCCACCGCTTCTTCAAAAATCCGCCCTTTCGGCATCGCCACTTTTAATAAGTCTGTCATCTATCTCCGCCTCCCTTCTTCGAGCCGATTAAATCAATCACTTCACTGAACGCACCGGTTAACTGATCGACGTTTTCGACTCCTTCCAGATCCTGCAGGACAATCCGTTTCCCGAGATTACGCTGCCTGCGTGCTTCTTCCACCGCTTCGCTGCGTCGTTCACGGCTGAACAGAATACATGTCTGTTCCGGTGTCCGGCTGTTCTGTCCGAGCGCTTCGACGAGCAGGTCGAGGCGTATACCGAATCCGGTAGCCCGGCCGGGACGCTCAAACTTTTCAAGCAGCTCATCGTAACGGCCCCCGCTCGAAAGCGGGAAGCCGAGCCGGCTGCCGTATCCTTCAAAAACAACCCCGGTATAGTAGCTCATATGAAGCACAAGATTGAAGTCAAAGGTAATATGCTTTTCCACCCCGTAGCACTCCAGGACATCCCGAATCTGCCGCAGGTTCTCCAGCGCTTTGGCCGCTTCACCGTTGTCGACTAGCGTCTCGGCTTCGTCCAGTTTTTCAGGACCTCCGCGGAGCTGAAGAAGACCGAAGAGCCGTTTTTCATCAATCGAGGATAACCCGAGCGATTTCACGTGCTGGCGGAATCCGACGTAATTTTTTTCATATAAGAAGCGGCGCAGCGTGTCAGCGCGTTCTTCACTGCCGAGCACGTCGTGAAGCAGGGCATTCACATAACCGATATGGCCGACGGCGACCTGAAAGTCTTCCAGACCCGCTTCTTTCAATGCTGCCGCCATCAGCGCAATGACTTCTCCGTCTGCGCTCGCGGTACCGTCCCCGACCAGTTCCACGCCCATCTGCTCAAACTCCGCCGGACGTCCGCCTTCGCGCTGCTGGGCGCGGAAGACATTCGTGTGGTAGGAGAGGCGCATCGGGAACGATTGATCTTTCAGGCTCGATGCGGCCACCCTTGCAATCGGCGCCGTCATATCGGGACGCAGTACAAGAGTGTGCCCCTGCTGATCGAGCAGTTTGAAGAGCTGTTGGTCGAGAATGGCCGAGGCACGTCCGACCGTATCATAATATTCGAGAGCAGGTGTCTCGATGGGGAGATACCCCCAGCTTCCAATTTCCGCTTCCATCCGATCCGCTGCGTGTCGTTTCGTCTGGTAGTAAGCCGGCAGGGTATCCCGCATTCCTAATGGTTTTTCAAACATAAATGGCTGAGTCATGGCGGGAACTCCTTTCATACCGTATTGATATCTCCGTTATGTACTTTAGTCTGCTAATGCAATAGAGAGATAAAGTGTATATCGTGTAGTTTACACCCGATTGCAGGCGGCGTCAATCCGGAAAACAATCCCTTCGGCGGCCTTCATAAAAAACCCTTTTCCGGTGCATCAACCTGCGCGGAAAAGGGCTATTTGGAAGGATGAAGGAGCTGAAGCGGATTACCGCCGACGACGGTTCCGGGGTCCACGTCTTTATGGACGACTGACCCGGCTGCGACCACCGCGTGATCCCCGATGCGTACGCCCGGTAGAATGGTTGTATTCGCGCCGATCATCACATGATTGCCGATTTCCACCGGACCGAGGCGGTATTCGGTGATCAGGTATTCATGCGCGAGAATCGTCGTATTGTACCCGATGACGCTGTTTCTGCCGACGGATATTTTTTCCGGATACATCACATCCGGCATCATCATCAGTGCAAATGCTGTCTGATCCCCTACTTTCATGCGGAGAAAGGTTCGGTACATCCAGTTTTTCAGCGGCAGAAAAGGGGTCAGGCGGGCCGCCTGTATCACGATGAAATTTTTGACGACTTTCCAGAAAGACACCGTTTTGTACATCTGCCAGAGCGAATTCGAAGATTCCACCGGGTACCGCTCCGTCCTTCTCATGTCGTTTTCACTCCAAGATGGTCCAGAATATCGGGCATTTTCTTCAGCATGATATCCGGGTTCCAGAACTGAAGATTTTCTTCTCCTTTTATCGTCCAGGCCACTCCTGCTGTGGCCGTACCGGCATTTTTACCGGCAAGGATATCATACTTGCTGTCACCCACCATCATCGTTTCATGCGGCTGTGATCCAAATGTCTCCATCGCTCGCTGCAGCGGCTCCGGATCGGGCTTGGCAGAGGTTACGTCCGTCAGCGTTATAACTGTTGGAAAATAGGGAGCCAGACCGGATGTTTCCAGTCCCATGAGGGCAGTTTCTCTACGCTTTGTCGTCACGACGGCGAGATGGTATCCCTGCTCATGCAGCTTCTGAATCGTCTCCGTTACGCCTTCGTATTCCGCCAGTAACTCATTATGATGTTCCAGCGTGAACTGCTGATACATCCGGATCATCTCTTCGGCACGATCCGGATCAATGCTGTGGAAATTATCGGGAAGAGGGGTGCCGATAAGGCCGATGATATCCTCCCGCGTGTACCGGCCCGGAAAATAGGACTCCAGCACATGCTCAAACGAGGAAATAATTAATGTGTTCGTATCAACGAGCGTGCCGTCGAAATCAAAAAGGACCGTATTTATAGTCATAAGCTGTCTCCTTCCAGGCCGGTTCTATTTTTTCTTTTTCTTCTTCTTCGACGGTGCGTTCTTTTTCTGCCGGGGTATTCCGCTCCCATCGTCATCCAGATAGCGGGCGGAGGATAGCCCGGTTTTTCTCCGGTACATCCACAGCAGTACCGCCCCGATAATGAGTACGACGGAAATCACCTGGGCGGCCCGCAGAACATCGCCGATCATTAGGCTGTCCGTCCGCATTCCTTCAATGAAGAAACGGCCGGCGGAATACCAGATGACATAACTCAGGAACAGTTCGCCCCGCTTCAGGTTCACACGACGGAGAAGGAGCAGCAAGATAAGACCGAGCACATTCCAGAGCGATTCATACAGGAACGTTGGGTGATAATACGTACCGTCGATGAACATCTGCTCGATCATGAACTCCGGAAGCTGTAAGTTTTCGAGAAAACCGCGCGTGACGGGTCCGCCGTGGGCTTCCTGATTGACGAAATTGCCCCAGCGTCCTACAGCCTGACCGAGAATAATACTGGGTGCCGCAATGTCCGCCATTTTCCAGAACGATACACCGCGCTTTCTTGTAAATACAACGGCAGTGAGGACAGCCCCGATCAGCCCTCCGTGAATGGCAAGACCGCCTTCCCAAACTGCCAGTATTTCACCGGGATGATCCGCATAATATCCCCATCGGAAAATAACGTAATAGAGTCTTGCACAGACAATCGAAATCGGAATCGCAAAAATAAGTAAATCAGCAAAAATATCTTTTGGAAGACCGCGTTTTTTTGACTCCCGGTTGGCAAGAAGAAAGCCGAGAAAGGCACCGAGCCCAATAATAATTCCGTACCAGTATACCGGCCAGGAGCCGATTTCAAACGCAACCCGGTCAATCGGTGGTGCAGCAAATATCATATGTGTTCTCTCCTATCCTTAAAACTCTTCCCGGTCTCCCTCTTCAATCACATCCGTCAGCCGGTCGGAAAACTGCTGGGCTGTATTAATTCCCATCCGTTTGAGGCGGAAGTTCATCGCTGCCACTTCAACAATAACAGCAAGGTTCCGTCCCGGACGGACTGGAATCGTATATTTTGGTATCTCCGTATCAATGATCTGCAGGGTCGCTTCTTCCAGGCCCAGCCGGTCATAGGCTTTGTTTTCATCCCACAGTTCAAGGTGGATCGTCAAACCGATCCGTTTAAACGGGCGTACTGCCCCCGCCCCGAACAACGTCATCACATCGATGATGCCGAGTCCGCGTATCTCAAGCAGGTGACGGATCAGATCAGGTGCACTGCCGACAAGGGTATCTCCGTGCTGCTGAAAAATCTCAACCGAATCGTCCGCAACGAGGCGGTGTCCGCGGCGCACCAGGTCCAGTGCCGTTTCGCTTTTCCCGACACCGCTGGCCCCGGTCAGCAGCACGCCGATACCGTAAATATCGATCAGGACGCCGTGCACGGCTGTTGATTTGGCAAGCCTGGCTTCGAGAAAGTTGGTCAGCTGGCTGCTCAGGCGCGTCGTCGTCACATCCGCCCGCATCACCGGGACGCTCATATTTTCAGCGCTTTCCAGTAGTTCCGGCGGCGCAATCAGGCCACGGGAAATAATGATGCCAGGGGTGTCATATGTACAAAGGTTTGTCATCCGTTCTTTCTTCTCGTCTTCCCCCAACTGCTGAAAAAAAGAGAGCTCTGTACGTCCCAGCAGCTGCAGGCGTTTTGCAGGATAATACGTGAAAAAACCGGCCATTTCGATTCCCGGCCGCGAAATATCACTTGTCGTGATTGCCCGGTAGACGCCATCGTTTCCCGCGAGCACCTCCAGGTTAAATTGTTTGACTAAATCATTAGCGCTTACTTTCGGCATACATACCCCTCTAACCTCTTCCGCCCCGGATCAGAGTCCAGTTGGAATCATCAGAATTTTTCTATTTATGCTTGTATTATTGTAGCACGATTTCACCGTCTAATGGAAATCGGCGTTTAGAAGAAAAGACCAAAAAAAGACCAGCTTCCATAAGAGCCGGTCTGCTGCCGCTGCAGATTAATCTTTCCGCAGCGGTTCTACGATGAAATTATTGATGAGCACGTTCAGCAGCGCAATAATTACCGCTGCCAGAAGCGCCATGCCGAAACTCGAAATCTGAAAGGCATCTCCCATCAGTCCGGCTGTCAGCATTAAAAGTGCTGCGTTAATGATAAATACGAACAATCCAAACGTCACCACCGTGATCGGCAGCGTCAGAATGACCAGCAGCGGCCGGATAAGCATGTTAATGATGGATAACAGCAGGCTCGCCGTAAACGCCGAAGCGAGGCCGTCCAGTTCAAAGCCGGGAAAAAATCCAGCGACGACCATAAGTGTTACCATATTAACGAGAAACGGGACAAGACAGCCCATTATTCGGCCGTGTCTCCTTCATTCGGCATAATTAACGCGAGCACAATGTAGGCGATAGGGATCGGGAAAACGGCTGTTACAAAAAATAGAACAACCGTAATAATGCGGATCAGCGTCGGATCTACATCAAAATAATCGGCAATGCCGCCGCAGACGCCGGCGAGCATCCGGTTACGCCGGCTTCGAACTAATTTTTTCATCCTTTTTCCTCCTCAGCTGCTTTCCGGTTTTACAGAAATCGATCCCGTCTTTGTGTCTGCACTCAAACGCAGACGTGGGGAAGCTGCATCATTGGAAGTAAAGCGCAGCGATTTCTGAATAAAGTCTTTTTTCTCCTCGTGAATGTCGATATTGTTCAGGGAATAATTATAATTGCCGACATTTGTACGGAGGTGGCCTTCCGTCCGGATGTCAGGCGGAACGGTGACAAACACACTCCCCGTCGTCGCTGAAAGGGCAGCTCTCGCATCACGGCTTACATTCAGCAGCGCATCAATGGTACCGTTAACCGATTCTGCCTCCAGATCCCTGATATCCGACTGCAGTTCAATGGTACCGTTCATAGTCTTTATATCACCGATATCGATGCGGCCGCCTGTCACTTTGACCGGCCCGTTCACCGTTTCGAGATGGCACTTCATGATATCCGGCGAGTCGATCGTCAGGCTGCCGTTCACCGCTTTGGCGGAGAAGCTGTTCACTTTGACATCTTCCCCTTTCAGATGCCCGTTAAACGTGTACAGGTTCATGCTTTCATACGTCTGACGCGGCACATACAGCACCGCATTCACTTTCATCGTTTTCGTTCTCGTGTAAAAACGGAGGTGGGTATCGTCCACTTCAAATGCCGTTTCCTTCAGAAATTCCCGGCGCGCTTCTTCTTCGGTCCTGCTTTTGTAGACTTTGACGTCACATTCCAGTTTGACATCCGGCCTATCCCAGGGTTTCCATTCGAGCGAACCGTTTTCCAGAGAAATATCGAGGACGGTCTGCTCCACGTTGTTATGCTGGAACGTATGGTGGACTTCCTGGTACGGACCGAAATTAAAGTCCAGATCCAGCTCTTTTATTTTCCGGATCGCGCTGTCAATAAAATCAGAAAAACCGGTCGCTGTACCAGATGCACTGCTTCTTTCTTCCTGTTCCCATTCCGTGTAACGATCCGACCGGCTGTCCTCCTCCCGGTTGATGCGGGTGGACAAACTGGTTTCGGCGGAGGCGTCTCTGTTTTCCTCTTCCTCGCGCGGACGTGCCGGCTCCGGTTCAGAAACCGCACTGGCGCTGTCCCCATTCTGCTTTTCTCCGCCATCAGAATTCAACGCCTGCAGAAGTTTGGATCCATCTTCAGGTGAAATCTTCCCATCTTCCACCATTTTCAAGATCAGTTTGCGTTCTTCCTCCATCTTTGATCCCTTCCTTTTTTAGAATGTAAAGGGCACTGCGCAAACATACCAGCTTTCTATCCTTCTTCTACGAAAACGGTGCCTTGCCGGTTTCAGTTTTACCGGGAATGGATCGACGTTTCCCGCCGGCTTCTTTTTAAAAGGAGGAGGGTTCGGCTACCTGCTCCGCAGCTGCCATCCGGTCGGCCATCCGTTTCTGTTCCCGCTCCAGAATCGGTTTAAGGTAATAACCGGTATAAGAGCCGGCATCCTCCGCTACGGTTTCAGGGGCACCGGATGCTATAATCCGGCCGCCGCCGTCTCCTCCTTCCGGACCGAGATCGATAATATGATCCACCGTTTTTATCACGTCAAGATTATGCTCAATAATAATAACGGTATCCCCGTTATCCACGAGACGCTGAAGAACGTTCATCAACCGGTCAATATCGTCCACATGAAGACCGGTCGTCGGTTCATCCAGAATATAGAGAGACTTTCCTATTGAACGGCGCTGCAGCTGGCTGGCAAGCTTCACCCGCTGGGCTTCCCCGCCCGACAGTGTGGTCGCCTGCTGTCCGAGCGTGATATAACCAAGGCCGACGTCATACAGTGTCTGGATCTTCCGCTGGATTTTTGGAATGTTTTCGAAAAAGGCGAGCGCTTCTTCGACCGTCATCGCGAGCACATCCGCGATATTTTTACCTTTGTAGCGTATGTCCAGTGTATCGCGATTATACCTTGTGCCGCCGCATTCTTCGCAGGTGACGTAGACGTCCGGAAGAAAATGCATCTCGATCTTCAGAATGCCGTCTCCTTTGCATGCTTCACAGCGTCCGCCTTTCACGTTAAAGCTGAATCTCCCTTTCTTGTATCCTCGCGTTTTCGCTTCATTGGTCATCGCAAAAACGTCCCGGATGTCATCAAATACCCCCGTGTAGGTGGCCGGATTGGACCTCGGCGTACGGCCGATCGGCGACTGATCGATATCGACGACTTTTTCGAGCTGCTCAATCCCTTCCACCTTTTTGTGGGCGCCCGGTTTCTCTTTGCCGCGGTGCAGTTTCTGGGACAGGGTTTTATAGAGAATATCGTTGATCAATGTACTTTTGCCCGATCCGGAAACACCGGTCACCGCCGTTAACAGGCCGAGAGGGATCGAGGCGTTCACATTCTGAAGATTGTTCTCTCTGGCTCCCTTAATCTTCACCTGCCGTTTTTCCGGTTTGCGCCGCACAGCCGGCAGTGGAATGAATTTTTTCCCGGAAAGATACCGACCGGTGAGGGAGGTGTCGTCCTCTTTGACCTCCTCCGGCGTTCCTTCGGACACGACATAACCGCCGTGGACCCCGGCTCCCGGTCCAATGTCCACAATATGGTCGGCAGCGAGCATCGTGTCTTCATCATGTTCCACAACGATCAGTGTATTGCCGAGATCCCTCATTCGTTCCAGCGTCTGAATCAGACGGTTATTATCCCGTTGATGCAGCCCGATGGACGGTTCATCCAGAATATAGAGAACTCCCATCAGCGACGACCCGATCTGGGTGGCAAGACGGATGCGCTGTGCTTCCCCGCCCGACAGCGTTCCGGCGGAGCGGCTTAACGTTAAGTAATCCAGGCCGACATTAATCAAAAATCCAAGCCGTTCTTCAATTTCCCGCAGGATCAGCCGGGCGATGGTAAGCTCTTTTTCCGTCAACTCCAGCTCTTCAAAAAAGTTCTTGGCATCCTTGATTGAAAAGTCCGCCACCTGCCCGATATGACGCCCTGCCACCTTTACGGCCAGGCTTTCTTCGCGGAGCCGGTTTCCTTTACATGACGGGCAGTTCGTCCTGGCCATGTACTGTTCCATCTGTTCCCTGATAAAATCCGAAGATGTGCCGTAATACCGGCGTGATATGTTATTCAGCACCCCTTCAAAATAAATATTCCGTTCCGTGATCCCGCCCCGGTCATTCTCATACCGGAACGTCATACGCTCCTCACTGCTGCCGTACAAGAGCACGTCAAGCTTCTCTTTTGGCAGCTCTCTTACCGGAATATTCATATCAATGTCAAAATGGCGGCACACGGAAGCCAGAAGCTGCGGGTAATAGTTCGAGCTGGTCGGTTCCCATGCCGCAATCGCATGATCGTTCAACGTCCGGTCCCAGTCCGGAATGACAAGTTCCTCATCCACTTCCAGACGGCTTCCGATACCATCACAGGCAGGGCAGGCACCGAACGGGCTGTTGAATGAAAACAGACGGGGTTCCAGTTCTCCGATCGAAAATCCACAATGCGGGCAGGCATGATGCTGATTAAACAGCAGCTCTTCTCCGTCAATGACATCCGCCATGGCTTTGCCGCCGCTCAATTCCAGCGCGGTTTCCAGAGAATCTGCCAGTCTCGTTTCAATGCCTTCCTTAATCACAATCCGGTCGACAACCACTTCAATGTCATGTTTTTTATTTTTCTCCAGGTTGATCTCTTCACTGACTTCCCGCATCTCCCCGTCTACACGCACACGGACGAATCCTTTCTGCTTCAGGTCTTCGAGAAGTTTTACATGCTCTCCTTTACGCCCGGAAACGACAGGAGCGAGAATCTGCATCTTGGTCCGTTCCGGAAAATCCGTCATCCGGTCCACCATCTGCTGGACGGTCTGGGAGGAAATCTCGACGCCGTGTTTCGGGCATATCGGGCGTCCCACCCTTGCAAAAAGCAGGCGCAGGTAGTCATAGATTTCGGTGACCGTGCCGACGGTGGAACGCGGGTTACGGCTTGTCGTTTTCTGATCAATGGAGATGGCCGGAGAGAGCCCTTCAATTGAATCCACATCCGGCTTCTCCATCTGGCCGAGAAACTGACGCGCATAAGCGGACAGGGATTCCACGTAACGGCGCTGTCCTTCGGCGTAAATCGTATCAAACGCCAGAGAAGACTTCCCGGATCCTGAAAGTCCTGTCAGGACAACCAGTTTATCACGGGGAATGGTCACATCTATGTCTTTCAGGTTATGGGAGCGGGCTCCCTTGATCTGTAGATTTTCTACCGGCATGGTACGTCATCCTTCCGCTTTTAATTCAAGTAACATATCACGAAGTTCCGCCGCCCGTTCGAACTGGAGGTCTCTGGCGGCACTCTTCATTTCTTCTTCCATTTCGTCGATCACTTTCTGACGCTCTTTTTTGCTCATCTTATCCAGCGCCGGTTTATCGAAGTCTTCCTGCTCCTCGGAAGAGATCGTTGCCTGGATCAGTTCCGGAATGTCTTTCTGAATCGTTGTCGGTGTAATGCCGTGGGTGTCATTATATTCTTTCTGGATCGCCCGGCGCCGGTTTGTTTCCTCAATCGCAGTATTCATCGAGCGGGTCATCCTGTCGGCATACATGATCACATGGCCGTTTGCATTTCTCGCGGCACGCCCCATTGTCTGGATGAGGGACCGTTCAGCACGGAGAAAGCCTTCCTTATCGGCATCAAGAATGGCAACGAGGGATACTTCCGGAATATCGAGGCCTTCCCGGAGCAGGTTGATGCCGACGAGTACGTCAAATTCCCCTAGCCGCAGCTGCCGTACCACGTCAATCCGCTCCAGCGTTTTCACCTCGGAGTGAAGGTATTTGACGCGGATGCCGACTTCTTTTAAGTAGGAGGTTAAATCTTCGGCCATTTTTTTCGTCAGGGTTGTGACCAGCACCCGTTCTCCCCGCTCCCGACGCTCATGAATCCGGCCGATGAGATCGTCAATCTGGCCTTCAATCGGCTCCACTTCAATCGTTGGATCGAGCAGACCGGTCGGACGGATGATCTGTTCAATGACACCCGGTGAATGTTCCAGTTCATACGGTCCCGGTGTCGCCGATACGTATACAGCCTGCTGCAGCCGGTCTTCAAACTCCTCAAACTGCAGGGGCCGGTTGTCCATCGCCGAAGGCAGACGGAATCCGTGGTCCACCAGCACCTGCTTCCGGGCCCGGTCGCCTTTGTACATGCCGTTCACCTGCGGCAGGGTGACGTGTGATTCGTCGACAATCAACAGAAAGTCTTCCGGAAAAAAGTCCATCAGCGTATACGGGGATTCTCCGGGCTCCCGGAAGGTCAAATGGCGGGAATAGTTCTCGATCCCCGAACAGAATCCCATCTCCCGCATCATTTCAAGGTCATATTTCGTCCGCTGTTCAAGCCGCTGCGCTTCGAGTTCCCGGCCCTTGTCACGGAACGCCTGCAACTGCTCTTCCAGCTCTTTTTCAATGTTTTCGATGGCGCGCTTCATTTTCTCCTCACGCGTTACAAAGTGGGAAGCCGGAAAAACCGCCACATGCTGGCGTTCGCCGAGAATCTCCCCGGTCAGCGCATCCACTTCCGTAATCCGGTCAATCTCATCACCAAAAAACTCCACCCGGACACAGTGTTCATCCCGGGAGGCCGGGAAGATTTCCACAACGTCCCCGCGCACCCGGAAGGTACCGCGTACGAAATTGATGTCGTTGCGTTCATACTGGATATCGACAAGCTCCCGTAGCAGGGCATTGCGTTCCTTTTCCATATCCTTGCGGAGCGACAGAACAAGCTCCCGGTATTCTTCCGGAGAACCAAGGCCGTAAATACAGGAGACACTTGCCACAATAATCACGTCATTCCGTTCGAACAGTGCGCTTGTAGCCGAGTGCCGGAGCTTATCAATTTCATCGTTGATACTGGCATCTTTTTCTATATACATATCAGTCGAAGGGACATAGGCTTCCGGCTGGTAATAATCGTAGTAACTGACAAAATACTCTACGGCATTATTCGGAAACAGTTCCTTGAACTCATTATACAGCTGGCCGGCAAGTGTTTTGTTATGAGCCATCACGAGAGTAGGTTTATTGACACGCTGAATGACATTGGACATCGTAAATGTCTTTCCCGTTCCGGTAGCACCGAGCAGCGTCTGATGCCGCTGTCCCTGCTCGATCCCCCTCGTCAAAGCTTCCACCGCTTCCGGCTGGTCCCCCTGGGGGGAGTAGCCGGAAACGAGTTCGAACGTTTCGTTCATGGTTTTATCCCCCATTTTATCCACGAAGGTTTATTCCTTTTTTCGTCTATTACCGCTTATACATTATACCACATTTTCCATCAATTTAAACGGCTTATTCGAATATATGTTCGTTTTTGGGGAGGGAGGTGGGCAACCTGATCAGCGGACGTTCCGTTAAAACCACCTCGTCCTGCATGGTGGTCGTCGAGCTGGTCCACTATCAAACGGACATTGCCAATTAGTGTCTGATAGGAGGTGTCTACCGGATACCAACGAGCAGAAACAAGACAACAATGGTTCCTTGAGACTTCCCATAGCCACTTACTGAAAGCTCCAGCATTCCAGTGTCTTCTAAGAGAACTCTACAGGACACTACACCAAATCCCCGCTCCAGAACGGAGCGGGGATTTGGTGTCTCAGCCCTCCCGGCTGGAAGCCGGCAGATCATCATTTTCCTTGACCATCAGCACCCCGATTTCGTGGTGCTCATTATCATATACCGCAGACTGGACACGGCGCAGTTCACCGTTTGTGTCCATCACTTCCAGCCTGCAGTGCGCGGAATTTTTCTGGAGGGCATAGTAAAATTCTTTTTTCGTATGAACCGGGATATTATTTACTTTCATGATGGTTTCTCCGGCAGACATCCCCATCTTGGAAGCCGGGGATTCCGGAAGTACAGCCAGAATCTTGACCCCGAGGGGACTCGGCTGGAAATACGTCGGCTTGTTGTTCTCTTCTGAATGCTTCCATACCTGCAGGACTTCCCGCAGCACAAACACAGCAGCCGCGGTATAAAGAACAGCTTCAGGATACACGTAGGCAAGCGCCGCTCCTCCTCCGGCCAGCACACCAAGCAGAAACAGGCGCCGGCCCATCATGTTCAGCGCCGGCTGGGGCAGGGAGTGATAAACGGTATAATCCCCGCCGACAGCCAGCGGAAGCAGAAACAGCGCCAGGCCGCCGTCTCCGACAGGAAGCAGGGGCCACCAGGAAACGGCCTCCAGCATGCCGCCGGGAATAAACAGCACCGACGGAAGAAGCCAGACGCGGCGCATACGGTGCGCTCCAACCCACTTCCCACGGCTGCTCCTGACTGTCAGCGGAGAAGTAAAAAACGTACCGCTCCGGGAAACGAGAAAGCTTTCCAGTATAATCAGTACAGCCATCCAGATGAGCACCGACCGGTAATCGGATTCTCCCAGTGCCTGGAACCAGACGTCCACCCGGTCGTATCCCGTTTCCCAGGCAGGCAGGAATAGTGCCAGAAGTACCGCCGCGCTGACAGTGAAAGCCGGGGAGAGCCACTGCATCCTCCCGCTGATTAAGACGAGCCCGGTAACCAGGGAAAGCAGCACGAGAAAGGAAAACGGAACCGTCACACCGAGAAGGGCGGCCGCCGCCGATCCGGCAAGGCCGGCGGCCAATCCCGGAAGGAGCGGGGCGGTGACATCAAATGCCGCCCGGAACACTCTCGTGTGGAAAGACCGGCGCTCCCGGATCACTCTCCTCCATCCAAGAATCAGCATGACAACCGGAATCAAATATGTCAGCGGATGAGCGAAAAAACGCCCGATCCCATAAAGCAGTTCCCAGCCGATATCACCCATGCCGTTCCTCCTTTCCTTTGCAGCTGCCTTTTATCCCTGTGAACCGGAGATTTTGTCGTTCATTAACTCAAGGGCTTTGTTCAACTGCCTGTCATTCTCCCGGTTCTGGATCTTTTCCATGAGATCCTGGTTCATCCGGCCGGCTGTTTCTTCATCGATCGAACCGGTGACAGACAGGTCTTCTGTTTCCTCCTGGTAACTGCGCACCGCTTCTGCTGTCTGTTCAATAAAATACCCGTCGGTCCGCCCCGGATTATAGCCGAAAGCTTCAAGCATCGTCTGTGCGATTTTTACCTGTTCGCCGTTTGATTCTGTGCTCAGTTCCGCTTCCGGAGACAGGACAGCGGAATAAAAGTACTCCGGCTGCTTCACTTCAACCGTAGGTTTGACGCCTTTTTCGTTAATCCAGTTTCCGTCGGAGGTGAGCCATTTAAACATGGATAACTTCAGCTGGCTTCCATCCCCAAGCCTCTTCGTCTGCTGGACCGTTCCTTTTCCATATGTCGTCTGGCCGACGAGTTCATATTCTCCTGCCTCTTTCAGAGCGGAAGCAAGAATTTCAGAAGCAGATACACTGCCTTCATCAATTAAGCCGATGATGGGGTAGTCCTTTTTCTCCTCCAGCGTGGAAATCGATCGTGTCGTTTCTCCGTTCGGATCTTCAATCTGAACGATCGGCTCATCCCCCGGGATAACAAGATCTCCGATATCTTCCACACTGTTCAGGTAACCACCAGGATTGCCGCGCACATCAATCAACAGGCCGTCGATACCTTCTTTTTCAAGGGCCGTTAACTGCTCTTCAAACTCCTGCGCTGTATTTTCAGAAAAAGAGGTCAGTTCCAGTAGGCCGATTGTCTGACCGTTCTGTTCTATCGTGTCGGACGTCACCGTTTCAATTGGAATTTCGTCACGTACCACATCCACTTTAAACGGTTCCGACGAACCCTGACGCTGGATCGTCAATGTAACAGTGGTTCCTTTTTCCCCGCGGATTTTCAGAACGGTTTCATTTAATGTATCGCCTTCCGTGCTCTCTCCGTTCACCTCAAGAATCTGGTCATTTGGCTGCAGACCGGCTTCCTCTGCCGGGGATCCGCCGAACGGCGATACAATGGTCACCGTGTCATCGACCATACTAACTTCTGCACCGATCCCTTCAAAGGACGATTCCAGGGACTGGGAGAACTGGGAGGCCGTTTCTTCATCCATATAGGCGGAATGGGGGTCATCCAGCTCATCCACCATCCCTTTCAGTGCCCCTTCCCAGAGCGCTTCTTCATCCACATCCTTAATGTATTCTTCCTCAATCGTCTGATAAACCTGTTTCAGCTTCTCCATTTCATCCATGGATTCCTGCTGTTCTGTGTTTTTATCCTGGCCGGATATTCCGGAGGCGGCAGATGGACCGCTGTCCGTCTGTTCATTTATATTAATTCCGGCATATACGCCGCCGACTCCTGCTATAAGTACGGCACCGGTCACTACTGAAGCTAATTTCACTTTCCATTCCATATTTACACCTCAGCTCCATTATTAAAATCATTCCGGTTTAGACAGTTTTTTGATCGTCCCTTTTATTCTAGCATGAATCCGCGCATTCCAAAAATATATTTTCCTTTCTGCGGCGATCTGTCGATATTTCTTCTTATCCTTGTTTTCATGGATGTTTTCTTTTATCGTTTATGGTAACAAGGGCGAAGGAGGATCAGAATTGGCTCGTATATATATGGATTACAATGCAAGCACACCGACAGCTCCGGAGGTGAAAGAGCGAATCATGCGGGCGCTCGAGCACGGATACGGGAATCCTTCCGCTTCCCATTGGGCTGGATCTCCTGCTAAAGAAGAAGTGGAAAAAGCGCGCCGCCAGATCGCGGAACTCGTTCAAGCCGACCCCGGCGAAATCGTGTTTACAAGCGGAGGAACAGAATCAAACAATCATGTGCTGAAAGGGGTGTTCGAAGCCGCCGGATACCAAGGGCACATTATTACATCCAAAGCCGAACATCCTGCCGTTCAGGAACCATGCCGGTATCTGGAAAAACAGGGGGCACGTGTCACCCGGCTGGATACGGATGAATACGGTATGGTTCATCCGGAAAACGTAGAGGCCGCCATCCGGGAAGATACGATTCTCGTTTCCATTATGCACGCGAATAATGAAGTAGGAACGATTAATCCTATCCGCACTATTGCCGACGTGGCTCACCGTCATGATGTGCCGGTACATACTGATGCCGCCCAATCACTCGGAAAAATCCCCGTTCATGTCGAAGAACTGGGAGTGGATTACTTGACCATTGCCGGCCATAAACTGTATGCGCCAAAAGGGATTGGCGCGCTCTATATGAGAAACGGGCGTACGCTGCCGTCTTTCATGCATGGGGCCGGGCATGAGCAGGGGCGCCGGGCCGGTACGGAAAATGTTGTGCTTGCCGCTGCGCTTGGAGAAGCGTGCGAAAGCGCCCGCCACTTCCCTTTTTCAGAAGAGATCCTTCCGCTGCGCCGCCTTTTCTGGGAAGAACTGCAACAGATATCCGGCCGTGGTGTCGTCTTGAACGGACACCCTGCAGAGCGGCTGCCTAACACACTGCACGTCAGCTTTGCCGGAGCAACCGGAGCAGACATTCTTGATGGTATTCCCGATGTGGCCGCCTCCACAGGTTCGGCCTGCCACGCCGGAATGGTTGAGCTTTCTCCGGTCCTGAAGACAATGGGAGTGGATCCTGAAATAGGAAAGGGAGCCGTCCGTTTCAGTCTCGGCCGTTATTCCACAGAAGAGGAAATTCTCCGGACCGTCGAACTGCTCCGCCGTACAGTAACGACATAGGACTGTAGAAAGGATATTGATTGGGCCGGCGTCCCGTGCAAGGTGTCCATAAAAGGACGGAACGGGACATTTTCGAACCCGAGCCCGTCTCCTTTGTCCAGTATTCCCAGGTTATAGACATATTGGAGGAGGGATGCCCCAATAGTGTCTACTACTTTCGTTTTATGGACAGACCACTGCAATGATGTCTATAAAGAAAGAGAGAGCTGTCTTTTCTTTGAGACAGCTCTCTCTATTTTATGGCAGGTAATTTCTTGGATTAACGGCATTGGATTTGGCGCCGTTCCAAGGTCCTTCGTGCACCTCAAAATGAAGATGTTTACCATGTGATGCGCCGGTGTTCCCCATCATACCGATGTTTTCACCGCGGGGTACGCTCTCTCCGCTCGACACGTTAAGAGAGGACATGTGGCCATACAATGTTGTAAGCTGCTGTCCGTCCACCTGATGGGAAATCATGACAGTATTGCCGTAACCGTTGATATAGCCGGCTTTCACCACGGTACCACCTGCCGCTGCGACAATCGGAACGCTGGCACGGCCGCCGCCTCCGATATCAATACCAAAATGCATCCGCCCCCAGCGCTGTCCAAATTCGGACGTATAGGTTCCCGTTGTCGGCTTCATAAGCGTTCCACCGCTGTCTGTCGGGGTTTGCCCTGCACTTTGACCACCAGCGTTATTCTGCTCGTCGGCTTCATGCTGGCGCCGCTGTCGTTCTTTATAATTTTCAAGTTCCTGGCGGGCTGCTTCTTCCTGCTTCTGCAGAAGGTCTTCTTCGTCTTCCAGGGAAGTCAGTGTATCTTTAAGGCTGCTTTCCTCGTCTTCCAGACTTCCCAGTATGCTGCTCTTTTCCTCTCTGCGCTTCTCCTGTTCCGCCTTCAGTTCTTCCAGTTCCGCGAGGGAATCTTCAAGCGAGCTGCGCTGCTCTTCCACTTCTTTCTTTGCATCCTCGAGGTCATTCTGGTCCTTCATATGGGCTTCCAGAATTTCTTTATCCTGATCAGCGATCGTATTTAAGGCGGTCACCCGGTCCAGAAAATCACCGAAGCTCTTCGCGCCCATCAATACTTCCAGATAATCGACCGATCCGCCGTTTTTGTACATGGCATTGACGCGGTCTTTTAACAGCTCGTCCCGTTCTTCAATCCGCTTCTGAAGTTCATCGATCCGGGCTTCCAGCTCTTCAATACGCTGTTCCGTTTCATCGATTTCTTCTTCTTTATTCTGGATTTTTTCATTGGTATCGGTCAGATTTTTGTCCAGCTCACGGATCTCATCATTGATCTCCTGAATGTCTGCTTTCAATGCTTCGATTTCTTTCTGCGTTTCTTCCGAATCCGCCTCGTTGCTTTCCTGCTTCTCCTGAAGTTCATTGATCTTGGAGCGGAGTTCATCCCCGTCCGCCGCTGCTGCAGGGACGGAAACAGCGAATGCGATACCGGAAGCGGTCAATGCTGCAGCCAATGTCTTCATGAATCCCATCTTCATCCCGACAGTTCCTCCTCTATCTCTTTCCATCTGTATCTATCTAGACTTTTAAGAATTTACGAACGGACGTAATGCTTCCCCAGACCCCGACCAGGATCCCGATCCCGACCAGGACGGCGGACACCTGAAGGGTCAACGGATACACAGGGAGCAATTCGGCAAAGTCAACACTGAGCCTGTCCGCGTAACTGTTGTAAAGGTAGTGATATCCTGCTGTGACAGCGGCAGTAGGAATGACCGCACCCAGGATACCAAGCAGCAGCCCCTCCACAAAAAAGGGCCAGCGGATAAATCCATTCGTCGCTCCCACCAGTTTCATGATCTGAATTTCGGTCTGCCTGGCGACGATCGTCAGTTTTATCGTGTTGGATATCAGAAACATCGCGGTGAACATCAGACCAAGAACAAGTACCACGCCGATAACCCGCAGAATTTTGGTTACACTGAACAGCTGCTCAACGACCTGCTGCCCGTAATCCACCGAATCAATGTAGGAAAGTCCGGATGCCGCTTCTGCCACCTGTTCCGTCTGCTTCGGCTCCGACGCCTGCACAACAAACGCATCGTTCAGCGGATTTTCGTTCCGGAGTGATTCAAAAGCTTCGCTTTCTTCACCAAGACTGTCGATCAGCTGGTCCAGCCCTTCGTCTTTGCTTAGATATGTAACGTTCTCCACATGGTCCAGATTCTGAAGTTCTTCTTCAAGCTGCGTCTGTTCTTCATCAGATGTTCCACGTTCGACATATACCCGTACTTCGACATCTTCTTCGACCGAAGAGATAAAATTGTTCATGTTGATAATCAAAAGAAGAAAGACACCTACGACCAGCAGCATAATGGTTACAGCGCTGATGGAGGCAAAACTCATCCAGCTGTTCCGGCCGAGGTTTTTCAGGCCTTCTTTACTGTGACGGGCGAGGGTTCTACTTTTCATAGCCGTAGTCCCCCCTCCATTCATCACGGACGATTCTTCCCGCCTCAATGGCGATGACCCGTTTCTTTATGGCGTTTACAATCTCGCGGTTGTGGGTAGCCATAAGAATAGTCGTTCCGTTGCGGTTGATGTTTTCAAGAATCTCCATGATTTCCCATGATGTGTCCGGGTCGAGGTTTCCGGTAGGCTCGTCCGCAATCACCACCCGCGGATGATTGACAATCGCCCTTGCAATCGAAACACGCTGCTGTTCTCCGCCCGACAGTTCATCCGGCAGAAACCGGGCTTTGTTTTTCAGCCTGACGATATCAAGCACCTCCATGACCCGCCTGCGGATCACGTCCCTAGGTTCTTCTATCACCTCAAGGGCGAAAGCCACATTTTCAAAGACTGATAGTTTCGGGAGCAGCTTGAAATCCTGAAAGACAACGCCGATTTTCCGCCGCAGATACGGCACGTGCTTCTCTTTCAGGCTCATCAAATCCGTGCCGTGGATCTGAATCGAGCCTTCGCTGGGCTTCTCTTCGCGGTAAATCATTTTAATAAACGAAGACTTCCCGGCACCGCTCGGCCCTACAACGTAGACAAATTCTCCCTTTTCGATGAGAATGTCGATGTTATTCAACGCGTTCACACCGTTGCTGTACGTTTTCGATACATTATTCATCTCAATCAATACAATCACTTCCTGAAGCAAACATTTTCTTGGTTGTTTCTTTCATGATGGCTGTCCACTTTTTACATGAAAAGATACTTGGACCAATAGACCAAGCATTTCTGGTTGTTTTGTCCGGACGCTTCCGGATTCGTGTTGAAAAACATAAAGTTTTGTCACGTTCCATCAAACATTATATCATCTATAAAGCGTGTTAGATGCTAAAAAAGTATTACATTTTTATTTCAATGAAAACAGCTGGCGTTTTTCATGAAAAGACAATACTGATAGGACAGGGGATAGAGGAAATTTGAAATGTAATAAAAAAACGAAGAAATTTTACTGTGAGGCAAAAGTCCTGTAAAAAATAGAAATAAAGGACCGGACTGCTCCGGTCCCGTTCGATGTTATTGATCCGCGACCCAGGCGGCAAGGTTTTCTGCCTCTGAGCCTTCCACGAGGTTCGCCGGCATGCCGTTTCCTCCGTTTTGAATCATGGTCAGAATTTCATCCTGGGATAAGTCGCTGCCTGCCAGCGCGGGGCCGTTCTTTCCTTCCAGATTCTCGCCGTGGCACTGCAGACAGTTTTGATCATAGAGATCCTGAGCCGCACCTGCGTCATAAGAAGCATTTTCTCCACCGCCGCTGTCGCCGGTGTCTTCACTGTCACCGCCGCCTCCACCACAGGCACCGAGTACAAGCACGAGTGAGCCGGCAGCCGCTATAAACATTTTCTTCATCATCATGACCTCCTTGAATGTCTATCTTCACCTATTTTACGTTAGATTATTATACCCCGGGGATTCGTTTTTAAAACCCTTCCCCAGCACTTCCGCGGCGTCCGTCACAATAACAAACGCATCCCGGTCCGCCGATTGGACCCACTGCTTAAGGGAAGCAACTTCGTTGCGGTTGACGACACATAGAAGAACAGGCCTGGCGTCGTTCGTGTAGCCGCCTTCTCCCGGAAGGCGGGTGATACCGCGGTCCACGCACTCCAGAATAACACGGCGGACGTCTTCTTCTTTCTGTGTAATGATAAGCGCCACTTTCGCATAACCGATGCCTGCCTGCACGATGTCGATCGTCTTACCGGTCACAAATAAGGCGATCAACGCATACAGCGCATATTCCAGACTGAATACAAACGCGGATGTTGTCACAATCAGCCCGTCCATGATAAACACGGAAGCCCCGAGCGAGGCGCCGGTATACTTATGTATAATCTGGGCCAGAAGATCGGTTCCGCCGGTGGATGCCGCCGCCCTGAAGACAAGGCCGAGTCCCGCACCTACTCCGATGCCGCCGAACAAAGCAGCAAGAAGCGGATCATCGACGGCTGCTTCGATATTTCTCGTCACATAAATGACAAGCGGAACAAACAACGTGCCCGCCAGCGTTTTGCCGCCGTACTTCCATCCGCCGAGCAGCAACATCCCTGCAATAAACAGCGGGATATTCAATACCCACAAGGTCACGGCCGGTTCAATTCCGGACACTTCATAAACAATCGTCGCGAATCCACTCAAGCCGCCGGAGGCAATCCGGTTCGGGAGCAGAAACAAATTGTAGGACAACGCCAGAATCGTGGATCCCGCCAGAATATAGACTGTCTGCAGCAGCATCCACAGCCTGCGCGGCATTGGTTCCCGCTGCTTTCTCCAGTTCATCATCCCCGTCTCCTCCTGCTTAATATGCTTTCACCATTCCGCCTTCGACAAGAAGCGTCTGCCCGGTGACATAGGTATTCGCCCCGGAACCGAAAAACACCACCTGGCGGGCGAACTCTTCCGGCGTACCATACCGGCCGGCGGGAATATCCTCCGCACTGCGGGAACGTACGTCTTCAAACGTCGTACCAAGCCGTTCCGCCTTCGCCTCATCCAGCGCTTTTGTCCGGTCGGTCGCAATTCTTCCAGGGCCGATCGTGTTAATCAGCACTCCGTCTCCGGCAAATTCCCGGGCCAGGCTTTTGGAAAGTCCCGCGATACCCATACGGAACGTGTTGGACAGAATCAACTGATCAACGGGTTCTTTCACGGACGAAGAAGCGATGTTAACAATCCGGCCTTCGTTTTTCTTCAGCTCCGGAAGCGCCGCACGGATGGCCCGGATAAAGCTGAACAGCGTCAGCTCAAAAGCATGCTGCCAGTCTTCATCTCCCATATCTTCAAACAGCCCGGCCTTCGGACCGCCGGCATTATTGACGAGCACATCCAGGCGTCCCATCTGATGGAGCGCTTCTTCCATCAAAGTATGGATTTCCTCCGGCTTCGTAATATCACAGACCTGCGCATGGACAGACGCACCGGTTTCGTTTCTGATATTTTCGACCGTCTGCTGCAGTTCGTCTTTGTTCCGGCCGGTCACCATCACCTGTGCGCCTTCCAGTGCAAACTGCCGGGCCGACTCTTTTCCAAGTCCTCTGCTGGATGCAAGCACGACCACTCCTCTGCCTTCGAGACCCAAATCCATTTCTTCTTCCTCCTTCTGCACAAACCGGGGGTGCCCCTCCTTGAGGAGACACCCCCATTTTCCATTAAATATTCATGCTGGAACGCAGGTAATCATCAATGAAAGGATCAATATCCCCGTCCATCACCGCGGACGTATTTCCGATTTCTTTATTCGTGCGGTGGTCTTTTACCATATTGTACGGATGGAATACATAGGACCGGATCTGGCTGCCCCAGCCGATCTCTTTCTGTTCGCCGCGTATTTCATCGATTTCCTTCTGCTGTTCTTCAAGCTCGCGCTGATACAGTTTCGCTCGCAGCATTTTCATGGCGGATTCCCTGTTTTTCAGCTGGGAGCGTTCGTTCTGGCACGTCACGATGATATTGGTCGGATAGTGGGTAATCCGGACAGCCGAGTCTGTCGTGTTGACATGCTGACCACCCGCGCCGCTGGAGCGGTACGTATCAATACGCAGATCTTCATTGTTTATTTCCACTTCCACCTCATCATCCATTTCCGGCATCACTTCACACGATGCGAAAGAAGTATGACGGCGACCGGACGAATCAAACGGCGAAATGCGGACGAGCCGGTGCACCCCTTTTTCGGCTTTCAGGTAGCCGTAGGCATTGTGGCCTTTAATGTGCATGACCGCGCTTTTGAGCCCGGCATCGTCTCCGGCCAGATAGTCAAGCACATCCACCGTGTAGCCTTTTCCTTCCGCCCAGCGCTTATACATGCGGAACAGCATTTCCGCCCAGTCCTGGGATTCCGTTCCCCCGGCGCCGGGATGCAGTTCGAGAATCGCACTGTTTTTATCGTAAGGTTCACTGAGCATCATATTCAGTTCGAAATCATTCACACTTTTCGTCAGGGACTTCACGCCTTCTTCGAGTTCTTCTTTCAGCTCTTCATCCTCTTCTTCTTTCACAAGGTCATACGTCAGAGCCAGGTCATCATAGGAATCGGCCAGTTCCTTGTAACCTTCCACCGAGCTTTTCAACGTGTTCGATTCATCAATCACTTTTTTCGATTCGTCCGGATTGTCCCAGAAATTGGGTTCCGTCATTTTCTGTTCAAGCTCGGCGATACGTTCCTCTTTTTCAGCGAGGTCAAAGAGACCCCCTGAAGTCCGCCAGACGCTGGCGGATATTTGTCAGTGCATGCTGAATCTCAGCCATATCCATGCTGCGTCACCTCTGTTTTGAGAAATTACTGCGCCTGCTCGGCGCGGCCGTGGCAGTGCTTGTATTTCTTTCCGCTGCCGCACGGGCAGGGTTCGTTACGCCCGACATTCTCCGTTTTACGGATCGGGCGTCGTTTATTGTTCTCGTCATCGCGTTCGGTATTCTCCCCGTGGACCGCCTTGCCTTCTGCGACTTCTTCCCGTTCAAGGTTGCTGCGGACCTGGGCCTTCACCATGTACATGGCGACTTCTTCTTCGATCGAGGCCACCATGTCTTCAAACATGTTGAAGCCTTCAAATTTGTACTCACGGAGCGGATCGTTCTGGCCGTAAGCCCGCAGGTGGATGCCCTGACGGAGCTGGTCCATCTGGTCGATATGGTTCATCCATTTGCGGTCGACAGCGCGGAGCAGAACCACCCGTTCGAACTCTTTCATTGTCTCTTCAGGAAGTTCTTCCTGTTTCTGTCTGTAATGGGCGTATGCTTTTTCGAGCACGGTTTCGGTGATTTCTTCCGGTTCCATGCCGCTGACGTCTTTCACTTCCAGATCGTCCGCCCAGAGCACGGTTCCTTTCAGGTAGTTGACGAGCCCTTCGAGGTTCCATTCCTCGGGCACGGACTCTTCCGGCGTATATTGGGCAACTGCCCGTTCCACGACGGACTTGATCATCGGCGTGACGATTTCTTCCAGGTTTTCGGAGTCGAGCACTTCCATCCGCTGCGCATAAATGACGTCACGCTGCTCGCGCATCACATCATCATACTGCAGAATCTGCTTCCGTGCATCAAAGTTATGACCCTCGACGCGCTTCTGTGCCTGTTCGACCGCACGGCTGACGAGTTTGCTTTCGATCGGCTGGTCGTCTTCCATGCCGAGTTTCTCCATCATGCCCCGCATATTATCAGTACCGAAGCGGCGCATCAGGTCATCTTCCATGGAAAGATAAAACTGCGAGGCGCCCGGATCGCCCTGACGTCCTGAACGGCCGCGGAGCTGATTGTCGATACGACGGCTCTCATGGCGCTCCGTACCGATGACAAACAAGCCGCCGAGATCGACCACGCCATCTCCTAGTTTGATGTCGGTTCCGCGCCCGGCCATGTTGGTCGCGATCGTAACCGTTCCGGGCTGCCCGGCGTCTTCAATGATTTTTGCTTCGTTCTCATGGTGCTTTGCGTTCAGCACATTGTGAGGAACGTTCCGTTTTTTGAGAAGCTGGGAGATCAACTCGGACATTTCCACACTTACCGTCCCGACGAGTACCGGCTGCCCTTTTTGATAAAGCTCTTCCACCGTATCGGCAATCGCCCGGTGTTTGCCCTCTTTTGTCTTGTAAATCATATCCGGCTTATCATCACGGATAATCGGTTCGTTCGTCGGAATCGAGGTAACGTTCATGCCGTAAATGTTGCGGAATTCCTCTTCTTCCGTTTTCGCCGTTCCGGTCATGCCGGCGAGCTTTTCATACATGCGGAAAAAGTTCTGGAAGGTGATAGACGCAAGCGTCATACTTTCTTTCTGCACTTCGAGCCCTTCCTTGGCTTCGATCGCCTGATGCAGCCCGTCGCTGTAGCGGCGCCCTTTCATGAGGCGGCCGGTGAACTGGTCGACGATGACAACCTGTCCTTCTTCCACGACGTAATCGGTATCCCGGTGCATGGTGATATGGGCTTTCAGGGCCTGGTTGATATGATGGATAAGCTGGACGTGCTTCTGGTCGAAAAGGTTATCGATCCCAAACGCCTGCTCTGCTTTGTTGACGCCTTCTTCGGTCAACTGTACGTTTTTCGTTTTCTCATCGTACGTGTAGTCTTCTTCCGGCTTCAGGCGGCGCACAAAGGCGTCCCCGGCCATATACATTTTCGTCGACTGCTGCACGGATCCGGAAATGATGAGCGGCGTCCGTGCTTCGTCGACAAGGATCGAGTCCACTTCGTCGACAACGGCAAAATGAAGCGGACGCTGCACCATCCGCTCTTTGTACAGCACCATGTTATCGCGGAGATAGTCAAAACCGAATTCATTGTTCGTGCCGTACGTTATGTCAGCCTGATAGGCTTCGCGTTTTTCATCTTTGGTCATGCCTTTCTGGTTGAGGCCGACCGTCATTCCAAGAAAACGGTACAGTTCTCCCATGTCTTCGCTGTCACGTCCGGCAAGGTAGTCGTTGACGGTAACAACGTGTACGCCTCTGCCGGTGAGGGCATTCAGATAAACGGGCATGGTTGCCACCAGGGTTTTCCCTTCCCCGGTCTTCATTTCCGAAATATCGCCCTGATGCAGTACGATGGCCCCCATCAGCTGCACCCGGAACGGTTTCATGCCGAGCACCCGGTACGCCGCTTCCCTGACGACCGCGAACGCTTCCGGAAGCAGATCTTCAAGCGTTTCTCCGTCCTTGTAACGCTGTTTGAACGTTTCGGTTTTGCCGGTTAACTCTTCATCGGAAAGCTTCTGCATCTCCTCGTCATACTGTTCAATCTGTTCCGTTGTTTTTTCCAGTTTTTTTACACTTCGTTGGTTCGTATCGCCTATTACTTTCTTTAATAAGCCGATCATGCCGCGATCATCGTCCTCTCTTTTTGGTCGGGAAATCTATATCGTGTGGCCGGTTTCGTTTTTCACAGTTATTGTTATTTTATCAGTTTCCACTGCTGCTTACAACGTAGAGAGGATCCGGCAATAAAAAAGGGATGGGCTGACTGCGGACAGTAAAAATCCGGATGTTCTTTTTAGTGTACGTAAGGAATGTCTTTGGGGAGACTAAGACTCTATACACAGACGGTTAGTGGTTTCAATCGTCTGATAGAAACCACTATTGCCTCTTTTCTGCGTCCTAGTGTCCACAGGACATTGTATTGGGTACACTAACCTCTGATTTTTGCATGCTGGTGTACACATTTCCAGTCCCAAAACATGGCGCTTCCGATGACCGTAGTTGATCATCGGAAGCGCTTTTTATACCGTTTCATTTATTCTTATTCCGGTTCAATGAGCCCGTAGCGGCCGTCTTTGCGGCGGTAGACGACGTTGGTGTCGCCGTTGACGGAGTTGGAGAAGACGAAGAAGGCGTGCCCGAGCATGTCCATCTGCAGAATAGCTTCTTCCGCATCCATCGGTTTCAGGTTGAACCGCTTCGTGCGGACAATTTCGTAATCATCGACATCTTCTTCTTCCTCTTCCACTAATGTATCACCGTTGGCAAGGTCGCCATTGGCAATCTCTTCGTTGAGTGCTTCAATGTTCTCTTCCTTAAACATATGCTTACTGCCGCCGTTTTGACGGAATTTTCGGTTAACTTTCGTTTTATGCTTACGTATCTGGCGCTCCAGTTTCTCCACAACCAGATCGATTGCTGCGTACATATCGGCATGTTTTTCTTCCGCCCGCAGGAGCAGCTGAGGCATCGGAATCGTTACCTCTATGTTATTTTCGCTGTTATGGGACTGCATTTTGACATGGACATCCGCCACCGGGGTCGTATCAAAATAGCGTTCCAGCTTTCCAACTTTCTTTTCCACATAGCTCTTCAATGCCGGAGTCACCTCTAGGTTTTCACCTCGAATGTTATAATTCATCAAAGTCAACTCCTCCTTTCCTTACTTCTACTTTTCTATATTCACTTAACATTTCCCTTCTAAAACTCAAATTTCGTCAAAATTTTTTACAATTCGTTCACATTATTCAGCATCGACAAAAAACACGCTCCATACCGTGGTACGAAGCGTGTTCACCTGTTTACAGACCAATCGAGATATATTTTGTTTCAAGAAACGGCTCGATGCCTTCGTGACCGCCTTCGCGGCCGATGCCGCTCTGTTTCCAGCCGCCGAACGGGGCCTGCGCGGCAGACGGGCGTCCATCGTTCCAGCCGACGATTCCGTATTCAAGCGCTTCGGCGGTTTTCATACCGCGGCTCATGCTTTCGGTGAAAAAGTAGGAAGCCAGCCCGAACGGCGAGTCGTTCGAGAGCCGCACAGCTTCTTCGTCCCCGGACACTTTCTGGACAGGAGCGACAGGTCCGAACGTTTCTTCTTCCATGATAATCATGTCACTCGTAATATTTTTCAGCACCGTCGGCTCGTAAAGATAAGCGCCGTTTTCTTCCCAGCCTCTGCCTCCGGTGACGAGTTCAGCGCCTTTATCGAGCGCGTCTTTCACGTGGCGGTCGACTTTTTCCCAGCCTTCTTTGTTGATCATCGGGCCGATGGAGGTTCCGTCGGCGAACCCGTCGCCGACCTGAAGCTTTTCGACTTCCTCTTTCAGACGGTCGACGAACGTATCATAGATTGCCTCTTCCACATAGACCCGGTTCCCGCAGACACACGTCTGACCGGCGTTCCGGAACTTCGATGCAACGGTGCCGTCGACGGCTTTTTCCATATCTGCGTCATCGAGCACAATAATCGGGGCGTGGCCGCCCAGTTCCAGAGACAGTTTCTTGATATCAGAGGCGCCCTGTTCCATCAGTTTCTTCCCAACCCCGGTGGAACCGGTGAACGTCACTTTCCGTACGGCCTGACTTCCCATCAGTTCACCGCCGATGGCTGCCGCGTTTTCGCCGGTGATCAGGTTGAACACGCCGTCCGGCAGACCGGCTTCTTCGCAGATTTCAGCGAACCGTACCGCGGACAGCGGCGTGTCTTCCGCGGGCTTAAGCACGACCGGGCAGCCTGCCGCAAGCGCCGGAGCCACTTTTCTAGTTACCATCGCCTGCGGAAAGTTCCACGGCGTAATCGCGCCTGTCACGCCGACCGGCTGGTGGATCACCATCATCCGTTTGTCCGGAGAGCCGGCCGGAATGGTTTCCCCGTACACCCGCTTTCCCTCTTCGGCAAACCATTCGAGAAATGATGCGGCATAGGCCACCTCTCCTTTTGCTTCGTGGAGCGGCTTTCCCATTTCCCGGGTAATTAATTCTCCGAGTTCGTCCTGTTTTTCCATCATGAGCCGGTATATTTCTTTTAAGTATGACGCCCTGTCAGCGGCTGTCCTTTTCGACCAGGACGGAAAAGCGGCCTCTGCTGCTTCGACGGCTTCTTTCGTTTCACCGGCGCCGCCGTCCGCCGCTTCACCAATCGTTTCATTCGTTGCCGGGTTTTTCACCGGAAATGTGCCATTGGCTGCCTTTTTCCAGGTCCCATTTATAAAAAGACGTGTTTCCATTGGGGAATCTCTCCTTTCCATTTTCTCATTGTTCTTCATACCCGCCAGCGGACGTTCCTATGCAGATCCCCTCCAATTATTTTCAAATCAGCTGTCCAGCTTTCTTCGCGTGCATCTCCGTTCATCAGGCTGCCCAGGGCGCTTACGTTTTTCTTATCTGTCAAGTCTATCCAATCCAAGTTTCATATGATACTATGTTGAATGACAGGCTCATGCAGGAGGAGGAAAAACCATGCATCGAATCCTTTCAGGCATGTATAGTCTCCTGATCGTCCTGCTTCTGGCATCTTGCATGTCGGAGGCCGACACGGATGAAAACGGGGAACAGCAAAGCCCCCCTTCAGAAGAAGAAGCGGATAACACGGAAGAATCTGATGAACCTGAAGAAGAGGTCATGCCGGCCGGGGACGTTCTGCAGCGTTCCATAGAAAAGATGAAAGATATAGAGTGTTATACGATTTCGACGAATATGAACCAGCACATTGAACTGGATCAGGAAAACACGCTCGAAAACAGATACCGTTCCGAAACCCTCGTCAATCTTGATCCTGTGCGGTACCACGAATCTTCCACCATTGAAAAAAACCGCACCAGCCCGGACGACACCAAGAACAACATCGTCGCACTGGAACGTTATTTTACCGAAGAAGGGTTTTATATGTTTGATTCGACGGAAAACCGCTGGATCCAGTTTCCGGAACAATTTACCGAAGACTTTAAGTCCTTTGATAAGTCGTATGAAAACCCGGCCCGGATTCTGGAAATGATAGAAGCGTACAGCAGTGACATCACGATCGTGGAGGGCAACCGCCACTACGAGCTGACGTTCCGCGGCGGTGATGGACAAACACAGGAGATTGCCCTCGAGATGATGGGGATGGTCAATGCCGATTTTTCTTCTTCGATGGAAGATATGATGTACATGGCGGAAATGGACGCATTGACCTATGAACTGCATATTGACAAGGAAACGTTCTATCCGAAGAAGCTGAAAATGAATCTCGACATGAACATGAATAATGAAGAAGGCGAGCCGGATGCATCGAACCACCTCGTCGTCTCCCGCTATTCTGATTTCGGGGAAACCGAAGAAGTGGCCATTCCGGTGGATGTCCTCGACCGGTCCGAAGAAATGGAACTGGAGGAGTTTACCGGTTTTGAAGAGATGGAGGAATTTGACTCCATTGACGGCATAAATATGGATGAAATTTATGAAGAGGACGCGACGGGCAAAGAAGAAGAACAGGCAGAAATGAATGAAGAAACGGAGTAGAGGAGCACCTTTTTACGAAAGGTGTTCTTTTTTGTTTTGCGGCGCGAAAGCCCGTTTCTCTATCGATCCGGCGTGTTATTGCATCGTTCAGGGAGTTTCTGCATTGATTCTCCCGGTTATTCTGGATTTCTCTATCGATTCTCCGGATATCTGCATCGATTCTCCTTGTTACTGTCTCGATACTCCCGTTTGTACGATCAGCTTCCATCGTTGAAAGGCCGGAATAAAATCGGTGGTGAGCGCCTTCAGCTTCCAGGACGCCGAATCCATGGCCGGGATGGCGCGGGCTTCTTCGAGCTTCTCATGAAAGGCTGCCATTTCGCCGCCTCGATCCGCTTTCTGTACGAAAAGGTGCGTCATCGTGGCGTTATACCCGGACAATGGTGCGAAGCCGTCCAACATCTCAGCAAGGAGCCGGTCCCCGTTTTCTTCCAGGCCTTCCCGGTAAAAATACGCCACCGAGGCAACGCCTTCCTGCACCGTCTCCAAATACCTGCTGTACGTCTCCAGAAAATCACGTTCCGCCTGTTCCAGATGCATCGTCTCCCCACCTTTCCTGTCCATTCGAGCATAACACAGCACGCGCAGAAAAAAACAGCCGCGCCGAGGCAGCTGTTCTCCATTAATTTTTCTTGTCAAAAAAGACACCGTCGACGGTCGTTCCCGAATACGGGCGTTCATAGCGCCGGTTGGATTCCTTTTTCTTCTTTAACTGCTGCATGCCGAGGCGCAGTTCCCCGCGGGAGGCCTCCATCCAGCGCTGGATTTCTTCGTTCATTTTAAACATAGCCTCACCGAGCTTCTGCTCCTCTTCGGAGAAGGACTCCTGTCCTTCCAGCTGCTCGAGTAAAGCCGCCCGGTCTTTTAAATGCTGTTCCAGCTGTTCGACATACGTGCCGCGGTCTTCCAGGTCTTTTGGGAATGGTTCAGCCATATGGTCATACAAGGCTTTCGTCACGCGGTACAGCTCTTCGACCAGCGCCATTTATGCCTGCCCTCCGTCACCAAACCGCTCCTGCCGGTCCTTTTTAATAACCTCTTTCCATGTATCCCGAAAATCCACGACAAACTCGCGTGCTTCCTGCAGTACATCCCGGTCATTCTGGACGTTCGCATCAATAAGACGGCGGTGGATGTAGTCATACAGGCTGTACATGTTCTGCCCGATTTCCGAATCGGTGCGCAGCGTCACCATCAATTCCCGTATAATATCCTGGGCCCGCTTGATGAATTTATTTTTTTCCTCGATATGCTTCTGCTCCATCGCCTGGTCGGCTTTATCAATAAACTTCACGCAGCCATTGTACAACAGCAGCGTCAAATCGCCGCTCGACGCGGTCTCGAGCGCATTCTGCTGGTACGGGTTGGACCCTTGAGAAGGCTGTGCGTCCGGTTTGATACTGCCAAGCGCCGCGCCGCCACCGCCGGCCGGTGCCGCCCCCGGCGTAAATGTCTTATTTGTATTCTTCCCTGTCGTTTTTTTATAGTCTTCCGCCTGCTTCATTGTCTGCTGGTAGGCCGTCTGTGCGTTTTGAAAGGACATGATGCCGTTCCCCCATTTTCTTAATGAAAAAATGTTCTAAGCCTTATATCGGCGGGTACCCGGAATGCTTTAGGAGAAATTTTCGGGGATTCAGTTTTGCATTTGGTTAATGCAAGGAATACTGATATCCCTTTCGAAAACCATAGAACAATTCATGAGTGGTGGCTGTCATGATTAATACAGTTTACCCGCTGTATTTTTACTTATCCCCATCTTGATTTGTTCGGAATTCTCGTAATTCTTGATGGTAAGCCCAGTGCAGATGAGATCAATCAAAAACAGTTGGGAAACTTTAGCTACTAAAGAACCACTGTCCAAGGGACTTTCTTTAGTCGAGGAAAGCAGGACATGATCAGCATATTGTGTCAAAGGGGATTTAATATAATTGGTTAACGCAACAACCGTTGCGTTACTCTCTTTTGCAATTTTTACTGTATCTACGATATCTTTTGTGCTGCCGGTAAGACTGACAGCGACCACTACTGTATTTTTATTCATCGATGAAGCACGCATAAATTGGAAATGAGGGTCAGTAACAGCATTAACATGTTTTCCAATCCGCATCAGGCGATTCTGCATGTCCAATACTGCTATGCCGGATGAGCCTACTCCAAAAAGTACAACATCTTCTGTTTGATCAATAAGGTCAATACAATATTCAAGTTCATCCATATCAATTATTTCATTAGAATTTGTAATAGCCTGTACCATATTATTTTTTATCTTTTCAACATAGGTTTCATTTTGATCATTGGCCTCAGGAACTGTTACTTCCTGAGCAAACAAAAATTTAAAATCCTGAAATCCTTTGAAACCTAATTTACGAAAAAAACGCAGCACTGTCGCTTCAGCAACGCCGCTGGCCTCCGATAGTTCTGTCAACGAATAATATAATATCTGCTGGCTATTGGATTGAATATATTCGTATATTTTCTTCTCTGATTTCGTAAAACTGTGTTTGTATTGTTCCATCGTAATGGAAGGTTTCACACCATTGAACGGATGTTGCTCCAAAAAATCACCACCCTGATCATCCTATGTTTTCATGAAATGCACCGCTGCCCCTAATAAGTTGGCCTTATTTTCATACGCTGCCATCTTTACGTCAAGATGCCGTGCATGACTCGGCATCACCTTTTGCATTAATGAGTGCTTGATTGATGCCTGCAGAAAGTCTCCCTGTGCTGAAATACCACCGCCAATGATGACCACCTCCGGATTCAGCATATGTACCATCGATTTCAGGCCTGTTGTTAAGTCTTCCAGCCACTGCTCATACACGGCCGTGTATTTTTGTTCCCCGGACCGCACTCGTTTAAAGAACGTCTGCAGCTCCACGGGATATCCAGTTGCTTCGGTTATAATCTCCTGAAGTGCGGCACTTGAAGCATATCTTTCCAGGCAGCCGGATCCTCCGCAGGTACAAGCTTTCCCGTTCGGATACAAATGAATATGGCCGATTTCTCCGGCAGCAAATCCCGTCCCTGTATACAACTCCCCATTTATGAACAGGGCACCTCCAATTCCTGTACCGATGGCGACACAGAGAAAGTTATTCACATCCCTTGCTGCACCTTTCCAGTGTTCTCCTAAAGCCATGCAGTTCACATCATTTTCCATTTGGACGTCCAGTCCCGTTGCTTCCTGCATACGATTTTTTACCGGAAGTCCTGTGTATTCGGGGATCGTATCCGTCGCATGAACGATGATACCTTTCGTATGATCTACCTGACCAGCCGAGCTGATGGAAATACCTGAAAGATTCCACGCTTCCTGCAGTTCTCCCACTTTGGAAATCATCTTTTGAACAATAGTTCGACCGCCTGAATGAGCTTCAGCCGGAAAGGCCTCATGCAGTAGAATGGTTCCTTCTTCATTTACAATACCATATTTTACGGACGTTCCGCCGACATCAAATACAGCTATCAGCATATTTTTTCTCCTTTATGTATTATAGTAAAAGAAGAAAAGCCCACAGTATAGTGGCTTTTCCCCTTTCATGTTATGAACTTAATAGATTGGGAAGGAACAGGACGAGCTGCGGAAAAAGGGTAAGAATAAACAGGGTGATAATCAACGGCAGCCAAAAGGGAAGCACCCCTCTGGTAATGACGTGTACAGGGATATTTCCCGCCTTGGACACTACGAAGAGGGCCATGCCCATCGGAGGCGTCAGAATCCCGATCATCAGATTTAAAATGACAATAATACCAAAATGAATCGGATCCACTCCTGCTGCCATTACAACCGGTACAAGAATTGGAACCACCAGAATCAACAGCGCTAATGCTTCAATGAAAGTGCCCAGGAATATGAGCAGCACGTTGATTAATAACAGCAGAATCACAGGGTTTTCTGTGATGTTCAGGAAAAAGTTCGACAAAGCCATCGCCACTTGTTCATGGGAGATCATCTGTCCGAAGAATTCAACGGCGATAATCATCAGGGCGGCAACACCTGTCAATTTTAATGAATCTACCACATTATCAAAGAATTTCTTCCACGTTAGTTCCCGGTAAACAAAAAATCCAAGTATCATGGCATACACCGTTGCCACCACTGCCGCTTCCGTCGGAGTGAAAAGGCCGGAAAAAATCCCGCCGATAATAATAACCGGGGTAAGCAGTGCCCAAAAGGACTCTTTGAAATAAAAAGCCCGCTGTTTATAGTTGGACTTTTCCTCCTTTGGAAACCCTCGCTTTTTTGCAAAAACATTCGCCGTTACCATTAAAGAAACAGCCATGATCAGGCCCGGCACCGCACCGGCGAGAAATAACTGCGCAATGGACTGATCTGCGGTCACTCCGTATATAATCAACGGAATACTAGGTGGAATAATTGGACCGATAATGGCAGATGCCGCCGTCAATCCGCCGGCATAGTCGTCATCATATTTTCCATCCCGCATCGATTTGATTTCAAGCTGCCCCAGACCGCCGGCATCAGCCAGTGCTGAACCAGACATCCCGGAGAACATCAGGCTGGCCATAATATTGACATGGCCGAGTCCACCTGTGAAATGACCGACAATTGATTTGGCAAAGTTGAAAATCCTTTCTGTAATGCCGGAAGAATTCATCAGGGTCCCGGTCAATATGAAAAAAGGAACAGCTAGCAGCGAAAACACATCAAGACTGTCCACCAATTTGGCTCCGGTAAAATAAGCGAGACTCCAATCGTTGGTGATGAAATAAACGAATGTTGCGGTCAGCAGCGTGAAACCGACCGGCATGCCGAGCAGCAGCAATACAATCCATAAAATTAAAATAAACAAGACATCCATTTATTCCACCTCCCTCTTATGCTTTATATTTTTCACATTTCTTTCTGCCAGTCTATAAAGCATAAGGACAGCGAGGATGGGAAGTGCCATATACATATAAATATAGGATATGTTGAGAGACACGATTTCCACCGGTTCTTTCCGCATCGCCATATCATAACCAACATAGATGATCAATAGCAGTACACCGGCAGTCATCATCTGAAAGATGTAATGAAGCATGGTTTGTAATGATTTCGGAAGTTGATTAAAGAAATAATCGATTCGGACATGCCCGCCATTTTTGATTTCAGAGGATATAGCGAGATAGGCCACATAAACGAACAGAAATCGTGCCAGTTGTTCAGACCAGGTGATGGGACTGTCCATCACCTGGCGTGAAAATATCTGAATAACCAGCGCAGCCAGCATAACAATAAACAACGAGCCGCCGATAATTTCCTCAAAGTGGTTCAAAAACTTTTTCATCGATGCTCACCTAAATTACAATAAAATTATTGTGCCTCTTCAATCTGCTGCATGTATTTCTCTGCATCTCCTTCAATATCTTCCATATATTTTGGATAAGCTTCGGATACAGCTTCTCTAAATTCATCCATATCAGGTTCGGTTACGGTCATGCCCTCTTCCTTAAATTTATCTACAAGTTCTGCTTCTTCCTGTTCAAACATTTGGGTGTGCTCTTTCACCGCTTTATCGATGCCATCCTCGAGAATCGTCTGCAACTCTTCCGGCAGTTCCTCATACGTGTCGGTGGATACCACGTAGCTGTTATCATTAACAACATGGTTGGTCAGAGCTAAATAGTCCTGCACTTCAAAAAACTTCTGCGCATCAATGGTGGATAAAGGATTTTCCTGTCCGTCCACAGAATTGGTCTGCAAGGCCATATATACTTCTGAAAATGCCATCGGTGTAGGAGACGCTCCGGTATATTCTGCATAATCGAGCAGCGTATCCGCTTCCGGCACTCGCAGTTTCAGCCCTTCCATATCCTCCAGGGATTCAATAGGTTTATTGGAGGTGGTTTGACGCGTACCATTGTAGGCAACTCCCATCACTTTCCAATTGTAATCCTCTTCCAGTTCCTGATGGAGATTCTGCCCGTATTCCGAGTTATAGATCACGTTTTTTAACTGGTCGAAATCATCTACAATATAAGGAAGAGCCAGCAGTTCAGCTCGTGGAACCCAAATACCGAATCTTCCGGTTTCAGCGAGGGTGATATCGAGCGAATTCTCTCTTACCTGTTCGAGCATCGCCCGGTCATCCCCGAGCTGGGCGTCAGGATAAAGACTGATTGACAGCTGTCCATCGCTCTCTTCTTCCACATAATCAGACAATGTCTCTGCCGCTTTGTATTCATTCTGCGCGGTTCCAGGCTGCATGCCGAATTTTAATTCATAATTTTCCTCCCCGGACTCTCCGGAAGAAGTTGGTTCTCCAGAGGACGATCCTCCACCCCCGGACGAAGATGTTTGTTCCCCCGAGCAGGCAGCTAACACAGCAAACAACAGGACGATGATTCCAAGATACAATTTCTTCATAATTAAACCCCTCTCCTTTTCACCATATACATGTTTACAAGAACGTCTCCGCGATGTTCTCAGCCTTTTTCACCCCTTCATCCGTGAGCGGTTTCATCGGTTTGCGGCACGTTCCGGCTTCGACCCCTTTCGATTTCAGGATTTCTTTAATCGTTGGATAAAGACCATTATCCAGAACCTCAGAGATCAGATCGTTTGTCACCTTCTGTAACTCCCTGGCGTCAGTAATATGTCCGCCCCTAGCGAGATCAAAAATCTGCCTTGCCCGCTGCCCATTGATATTGAACGTACTGCCAATAGCACCGTCAACCTGCAGTACACTGGCAGACAGAAGCATCTCATCAAAACCGGAATAAATGAGTTTATCCGGAAATGTATGTCTGATTCGTTCCAGGAGAAAGAAATCCGGATTGGTAAATTTCACACCGATCACTCTGTCCTTTTCAAACAGTTCTCCAAACTGTTCCAGGTTCATGTTCACCCCTGTCAACGCCGGAATAGAGTAAATGATTAAATCGTTGTCAACGCTTTCAAGAATTGTATTATAGTAGTTTTTTATTTCTTCAAAGTCAAACGGATAATAAAATGGAGTCACTGCCGATATGGCATTATAGCCCCGTTCGGTGGCATAAGCAGCCATCTCCACCGCCTCATCTATATTCAGGGCGCCGATTTGTGCGATTAGTTTGACCTCATCCCCCGCTTCATGTTTCACTATGTCAAAAATCTGCTTTTTCTGTTCTTTCGATATTAAGAAATTTTCTCCAGTGCTTCCATTCACGTACAAACCATCCATCTGTTGTACGTTGATGTTATATCTGACAATCTCCCGCAGTCCTTTCTCGTTGACATGGCCCTGTTCATCAAAGGAGCACATCAAAGCGGTATATAACCCTTTCATTTCCATCACCTCTTGCAAGCAGACCCCTGAAATGCATTTACAGCTTCTGCAAATTTGTTTGTTATGACCTGCGGCCTCGTAATCGCACTTCCAACTACGACCGCATGAGCCCCGGCGCAAAGTGCTTGTTTCGCTTTTTCCGGGGTGTCAAAATTGCCTTCTGCGATAACCGGAACAGATAAGTGTTCCTGTAATTCTTTCACCAGGTGGATGGGAACTTCATCCCTCGAATAGGAAGTATATCCTGCCAATGTAGGTGCTACAATATCCACCCCATTCTTCTCCGCTTTCACCCCCTCTTCCAATGTGGAAACATCGGCCATAAATAATTGATTCGGATAGGCTTCTTTCAGTTCGGTGAAAAATTGTGAAAAACTTTTTCCATCAGGCCTCCTCTGTGTTGTAGCATCAAAGGCTATAATGTCTACTCCTTCCTGGTACAGGGCGTCCACCTCATGAACAGTGGGTGTAATAAAGACGTTACTTCCAAGGAAGTCCTTTTTGATGATACCTATGAGTGGAAGATCCACTTCTTTTTTTATAGCTTGTATGTCCTGCACCGTATTGGCGCGAATGCCGGAAGCACCACCCTGTTTGGCAGAAAGTGCCATTTTCCCCATTATTTTAGATCCATACAACGGTTCATCCTCTAAAGCCTGGCACGACACAATCAATTTCTTCGTCAGCTTCTCCAGTACGTTCATATCCAGTCCCCTTACAGTGTCCTATTCCTCTGAGTTTGTAATGGCTTACATATACTATAAACAATTTGACAGTATATTGTCAAATTATTTTTTTAAATGATAATAAGCGTTCAAAATATAACTTCCCCTTCTTTTACAGTGACATTTATTGTCCCATTAACAAATATGACTAGCACATAAATGGTAGATGTTTTGTGATATATGACCATAAAAAACACGCAAACTCCCTTTATTCTTTATCCTATATTATTCACACAGGATAAAGATCGGGGTTGCGTGTTTATTAATAAGCTCATGTAAAAAAGAACCGACTTACAGAGCTCATGCTAAACCACTGTACTCCAGACAGAATGTAACCTCTTATTATTCCAAGCTTTGTTTTTCGACATCCCATATCTTAAAATATCCAATAAACAAATATACCAAACATTTAATGCTGAAGGACGAGCTATTTTGTCCATTATCTCTTGCGTTCGAGCCATTTTCACTTCCGGGAGAAACATATATGGTTCATATCCGGCTTTTACGGACAGTCTGCTTCCGCTTGTGTCCACAAAACAGTTCCCGCTCCTACCGCTCCTCCCAATGCGGCCCGGCAAGCATCGGGGGCAGACGTGTCATAGATCCGGTACAGGCCGGCCGCTGCCTCCTGCTTCTACCGGGATACAACCTGCCGCCGCCCCCTGCGGAATTCACCGCTTCCTCCGTTAGGAAGGTTTTCATGCCGGGCACACCTAAAAAAAGCTTTCCGATGAGCAAGTCATCGAAAAGCTAAACGAAAAAGTATGTCATGTTACGGTAACGACAATCAACTGTCTTCCTTGTTTATAAAAAATACTACATCATCCCAGTGAGCTGCTGCTGGAGCTGCTGGGCCTGGGAGTTCGCCTGCGCGATGGCTTCTTCCATACGGGTGAACTGATCCCAGTATCGGTTTTCGGTTCGAGTCAGATGTCGTTCAAAGTCACTCATTTCATCATCCAGCTGATTCATTTCACGGCCGATCGTAAACTGGCTCGGATCTATTGTCGTCGGGCCGCCGGCGCGCTCCGAAATGTTGTCCACTGTCCGGTCGACGCTTTCCCGGAGACGGCGTGCCAGTCCTTGATCTTCCCTATTCTCACCATCTGCGGAAAACAGCTGATACACCGACTCCGCATCCTGGGAAATCGCCTCCTCCAGTTTATCTTCATCCACTTCCAGTTTCCCGCCGTCCTGGTAGTTGCTTGTGGTAGTAATGCCCAGTTCCGTCAACTGGTTAAACGAACCGCCGGTATCCACCGTTTCATACAAACTCCGTCTCATTGAATTTACAGCCCCGGATAAAATATCATCACTTCGCAGATACCCGCTTTGGGATTTCTCTTCCCAGTTTTCGATCTCCTGTTCGCTCATCTCACTGCGCTGGTCATCGGTCAACGGCGGATATTCACGATACTGTTCTTCGCTCAGTTTGTCACCAGTTTTTTCAATCAAACTGTTGTATTCATCAACAAAGTTCATTACCGTTTCCTTGATGCCTTCTGTATCCGGGCTCACCTCAATTACAGCGGAATTGCCGTTATTAGCACTCGTACCGTTCAACGTAATCTCGGTACCATTTTCCGTGAACGTATTGGATGTTCTGTTGGTCTGAATTCCATTTAATGTGAATTCGGCATTTTGACCTGTTACTTCATTCGCTTCATCCAGGTTTAACACGCCGGATAGGAAGTTTCCTTGCGTATCTGTAAACTCCATTTCCGTACCGCCTTCATTTAACACTCCGGTTTCACTCCGTGTCATGGAGACCTTTCCGGTCTGTTCGTCATAGAAGGCATTCACCCCTGCATCAGATCGATTCACTTCCGTCAGGACATCATTGAGGCTGTCCGATCCGCTGAATTCAAAGTCAACTGCGTCATTTGCCACCCCGCCTTCACTGTACGTCTGAATGGAGAAAGAAATCGTATCTCCTTCCGCGTATTGATCCAACTGATTTGCAAGCGTTGCTTCAGGATCCAACGGTTCGCTTGAGTTATTCAGAACAGCATCCGTACTTTTATTAGAAGCCGCTTCCGCTAGCTGAGTAACATCTGATACCGTATAACTTCCAGTTTGAGCATCCGCCGGTGCCGATGCTGACGCCAGGCTTTCATTGCTGCTGGAAGTCTGTTTCGCAGACAGACTCGACCGCATAAACATATTATCAAAAATGGACTGGCTGAACGAACGGTATTCCCGATTCATCTCCCGGTAGTCTTCCATTTTGTACTCTAATTCCATCTGTTCCTGCTGCATCTTGATCATAGGCTGGCGTTCCGCCTGCATTAACTCTTTTACTGTCTGGTCAATGTTCATGCCGGATGCAAATCCCGTGATTCGATTAGTGCTCATGCTACTATCCATAATTTTGTCCCTCCTCTATGCTAGAGAACATCATAACCTGCTTTTATATCTGTCTGTAATATCGGACAATTCTTCAAAAAATGAAGGGCAGAAAAGAAAATAGGTGAAAGGTCGGAACGTAGAAAGAGGAACAGTTTTCATAAACTGTTCCTCCGCGGCCGATCATGCTTTTTCGTCCACCAGCAGGCCCACCTGCTCCAGGATAGCGGCCTTCATATCAAGAAACTTCTCCGGAGGGATTTCACGGATAACTTCATCCGTATCCCGCTCCAACACCTGAACATACACCCGTTCCAATTTATCATGAACGTTGAATTTCAAGTCTGTGAACGTAGCCTCCAGCATTTCATTGATACCATCCGCCTGCTTTTGCAGGGATTCCATATCGGGCATCATGGAAGATTTCTCTTCAAATTCTTCAGCATATGTCCGAGCGTCCAATCCACCGGCGGACGCCTGTCCCCCTGCAGCATGACCGGCCCGTAAAACATCGGATACAGCCGTACCCGACACGTGAGCACCCATAACCCTTCCTCCTCCCTATACAGGTTCACTTTTTATATCGGACAACAGCGGTAATGTTCCACAATTTGTCACAAAAAAAGAAGCCCTCTCTCATCATGAGAAGACTTCCTGACATCGGGCGCGTTACACCGATGTATCGATCGATGCACCCTTGTGCGGCTGCGCCGCCTGCTGAATAGCCTGGGCGCCGGACTTATCAAGCATGTCGTTCAGCAGATTACCCTGCTGTTCACTCGTATCCATCGCTTTCTTCATGATCGACATGCTCGCCTGCTGCTGCACCTGTGCCTGACTATGTGCGACTGAAGTTCCTGCTATGTCCATTATCACACCTCCAATTTGGGAAATACTAGGTAACATTCTTAATATCGTCAATTCAATTTAAAAATTAAATCACCAATTCAATAATTATTTATACATTACATTAATTTAATTGTTGTCAACTTTTAATATAGGAACTTTCTTACTGTAATCAAAATCATATTTATATTTGTTAGTGTGAATTATTTGATTATTAAAATTAATATCTTTTATATTATTAGAAGTCTTATTTATACGCGAAAATGTAAAATTAAATAATTCAATAAAATCTGCTTTTAACCCATGTCCAGTTGAGTAGAATACATAATTATCAATTTTTGCTTCATCTATTTCAAAAATAGATGAGTGTGGTACCTTTTCAATGAACTCCTTTTTCTGAGATAGACTAATTAAATTATCATTAACCCCATGGAAAGAATAAATCGATGAAGTATTGTTTAATTCTTCATATAATAATGGCAAATGTAAAATATCAAAATCGTCAATAATAGATTTTGCACGGTAGTCAAAAATTTTGTGATTGCCGTTCATGTTCAACAGCCTGTTACTTTTTAAGTATAATGGAAAAAGCCACGAAGAATTATCAACTATTGTTGAAAATAAAAACGGCGCAAAAGCATTACACAAATAAGCTAAGTAGGCACCATGAGAATGTCCATAACCAATAATATTTCCCGCATTATACGATAAGCCATTATCTTTTAATATTTCAGCAACCGCTATTACTGAAGTGATATTGTCAATTGCTTGTAGAAGACCCATATCATTAAAATTAGCAATAGATTCCTCGAGGATGTCACTCTGCATGAATTCCCAACCGAAATAATCACATTGGACTGTAACAAAATTATAATTATCAGCCAGCTCAGATCGCATTTTTTTATACACATTAGCATTTGCGTTTGCTCCAAAACCTGCAATCAATAATAATATCCCTGTGTTTTCATTCACCCCTTCATTTGGTTCATCAAAATAAACATTCAATTCTCTAGAAGACCATTTATTATAAATATTAGGGTGTCCATTAATTTTAATTTTGTATTCTTCAGCCAAATAATCATCCTTTTGTTAACTTCAATGAAATAAATTATAAACTTTATGATATTACTTTATTTTTAAAAAGTCTTGGAAGAGAAACAAATCTTCTAGAAGTTCACCATTACAGTCCTCAAACTTATCATCGTTAGCAATGTAATTTTTCAATATCTCCATTTTTGCACGATCGTCTTTAATATTATGTATTTTATTAATCCATTCTGAATCGTGATTTTCAGTATTAGGAGAATAAAAAGCTGATTCTTGAATATTATTATTTGTAACTCTTTCATATCCTAATAATTTCATTTCCACTTCACATAAATCTTCTATATACTGGACTTCTTTTAACGACAGTTCTGTCTTCCATTTATCAGTGAATTCTTGTGAAATACTATTGGTCTCTTTGTAGGCTGAATTATTGGTCCACTGATTACCTTTCCCATCTCTGAAATTACGGACATCTACCATATGTTTTTGAAAAGGCAGATTCAAAACTTCACATATTTTTTTTACTTCGTATTCAGTATTACTAACTAAATCTTCGTATTTTACTGTGTATACATTGTCACTATAATGATTAGAATTATAAAGTCCATATGCAGCGGACTTCCGCCAGTTTTTAACTAAAAAATCAAAAGGATAATCGTGGCGCAAATGTTTAGTGGATTTTAAACGTGATGCAATCAAAGCCCTTGGATCACGTATGATATTAATAAATTTCATATCATCTAATGACCGTGAAAACGGCAGATAGAATTCTTCCACCCACGCTGTTTTGAACCCTACATGAGTAGTATCCTGGTTTCCGTAAGCTTTGTGAAGTGCTTCATATAACTCTATTAACAATTCCTTAAAGTTACCAGCATTAGTTTGCTCGATATATGGAACAGCCAACGGTGAAGCCGTTTGGGCAAAGCCAATGATAGTTTTTTTGACTTTATCTCTTTTCTCTGTTGGTATATCAATATTTAAATTCCCTTCGAGAATAGCATGTTTTTTATCTTTATTGATTCCATTAAAATAATCAAACAAGGGTTCATCTTCTACGCAATCAAGGTTATGTTTTTCAAACAATGAATTTCTGAACTCTCTAAAAAAACCAAAATAAGGATCAGGTGGAGCTACAGAATTGGTATGTGCATCCAGAATTCTTGAAATTAAAGTAGTACCGGACCGAGGCATTCCTGCTACAACAAATGGTTTGATATTCATATTATCTTCCTTTCCCTGAGGTAATAAGCAGGCTGTGTTCTTTTAGTATTTCTGCAAGATCTATTATCTCTGTTGTTGATAGCCCAATGTGATCACTGATATCAATTAAATCATTGGAACCATCTGCATAAGCCAAAAAATTAGTGATGTTTTTTATGTTTGCAGCTGACCCTTTAGTACTTAATGTCGGATATAGTCCTCTTTTTCCTAATTGAGGCTCTCCCAACGTTGAACTTCTGTATACATTATTATGTTCCAATAATTCGATGCAGGATTGATACACTCTATAAGCTCCTTCCAATCCTTCTTCCGAAACAAGTTCCAAGTTGTCGAGGGAAGTGTGGTATTCAGGATACTCTCCATATTTCGTTCTCATTAGACTAACTAATGGTAAGTCTACACCCGGACTGCAGTACTGGCGTTCATCACTTCCTCGATCCAGAAAAGAGTAGTGTTCAAAGGGAATTCCTTTTTCCTCTAATACCTTAAGGGCTATTTTATCTGCCAGTGTATGCCCGTACCGGGAAGGAAGAAAAGAGTATTGTTGATCGTCACCTACACACGTGATATTAAAACCTGCAACTACTTTTTCTTTCAAATCATGTAGGTGGTGATGAATGTAGGTAATCGATCCTATTGTTTCCGGGATAAAAACAATGCGGTATGTATATTTTAAATTCGTTTTACTCATGAGCCATTTTGCCAAATATGTAGTAACAACAGGCCCGGATAATTCGTTATTAGCCATAGAAGGGTGACAGATGTAAGTGGATAAGAAAACCTCTTCTTCTGATACTCCCGGTATAATCAACTCCCCATATGTAAGGCTTCCCTCTTTCAATTCACTATCAATATAAACATAATAAGTATCATCTTTCAGATTGAGCCTTTGATGATGAGATAGGCAAAAACCCCAGCGTTCTTTGTAATACGAAGTCACGTAAGGTATAGCGTCCGGCTGCTCCTCTAATGAATATAAGTGACTTTGCAACTCCTCAAGCGTAATATATTGGTTGACCGGAATCGAATAACCGACCACATGTAAATTATTATTCCTGAAATTAATAATTTCATTTTCACTGGAGTCCAAAACATATGCTTCGTTTATGTTCCATTCTTTTGGCACTTGCCAATCCAGTACTTGAGTACCACTAGGCACCTCGAACTGCTGCACCGGTATTATTTGTTTCATTATTTGTAATGTCTGTCTAACACCGTTTCCAGTAATACTTCGGCATATCGGGAATAGTTGTTGTAATAAACTGTACATTTCTCTCCCTGTGTTCACTTCCTTCACATTCCCACACCTTTACTTCATTATTTTAATAAGGCATTCTTAAGATAAAAGAGTTTTCATAGAAAGTAGCGTGTAATTATGAATATTTTAATCAGGACAGACAGTTCCTTTTCCATTGGATCTGGTCACGTCATGCGTTGTATTACATTAGCCCGTATTCTAATCAAACAAGGCCATTCCATCGTATTTGTCTGTAGAGAATACGATGGGAGTTTAAATGACTTAATTGCGTCTGAGTTTCAACTTGTCACCCTCCCATACTCCAATGAAGGATCTTCGAATTCGAATGTTCTCCACGAAGAATGGCTTGGGAAAGCCCCGTATGATGATGCGAGGGAAACGTTACATATTATAGAAAAACGTAATATGACTGTCGATTGGATTATTGCCGATCATTACGGCATCGATGAATCGTGGGAATCCATCCTGCGACCATATGTGAAATTTATTCTTATTATTGATGATCTTGCCGATCGCGCTCATGATTGCGATATTCTGCTTGATCAAAATTTCTATCAAAACATGCAGCATAGATACAATAGTCTGCTCCCAGACTACACCCTACACTTACTTGGGCCTCGGTACGCTTTATTACGAGGTGAATTTTTAAAAGAATACCCCTCCACGGATGAACAGTCATTATTGATTTTCTACGGAGGAACAGATCCAAGCAATGAAACAATGAAGGCATTGAAGGCTTTGGAAAACACCTCCATGTTTCAACGTGTAGACGTGGTCGTCGGCCCTTCCAACCCAAATAAGGAATATATCGAAGAATACTGTAATGCCAGCAGTTATTCGTTCCATTATAATATCCGATATATGGCGGCTCTTATGGCGAAGGCTGATATTGCTTTATGCGCAGGAGGGTCCACTACCTGGGAACGGTATGCTATGGGAACACCGGGCTTCGTGACTTCCATTGCCCCGAACCAGGTTGAATTATGCAGAAATGCTGAAACACTGGGTGTTGATAGATATTTGGGGCATTATAATCTTGTATCCGAATTGGACATTCAAAACGCTATTTTCGACTTAAGCAGTATCAAAGAAAGACAACAGACTGCCCGGGAAATCGTAGACGGTAAAGGCGCTGTCCGGGTAATAGATTACATAAATCATTTATCTTACCAATGAATCGGATCTCCAAAAGCGAAATCCTTGTGTGAGCTTTTTCCGAGCAATTCTTTATAGTACTTCGGCTGCATCCCATACCCGGGACGAATCACGCGGATATTCTCTTTCGTAAAAGGCTCACCCTGTTTAATATCCTTAGCTGCATAAATGGAACGACGGAATTTTAAAGAGTTCTCCTCCGCTTTAGTCGGACCGTATGTTACTTTTCCGTATGCCTGCCAAGCTCTATTCGTTTCTTCCACCAGCGTTTTCATTTCCTCCGGTTCTATCGAGAACGCAGCATCCACGCCGCCTTCTGAACGGTCCAAAACAAAGTGCTTCTCAATGACAGTTGCCCCCAATGCAACACTTGCCACTGCCACTCCAGTACCAAGAGTATGATCGGAGAGACCAACTTCACAATCAAACATTTCCTTCATATGCGGGATAGTGGCAATATTCGTATTTTCAGGGGATGCCGGATAGGTGCTCGTACATTTTAACAGCACCAAATTTTCACACCCGGCACGACGTGCAGTTCGGACGGTTTCATCTAATTCAGCAGCTGTGGCCATACCAGTTGAGATGATCATCGGCTTACCGGTAGCAGCCACTTTTTCAATAAGTGGGAGATCATTATTCTCGAAAGAAGCAATTTTATAAAAAGGAACATTTAATTCTTCCAGAAAATCAACCGCTGTTTCATCAAATGGTGTGCTGAATGGAATCAAACCTAATTCCTTTGCCCGTTTAAAAATAGGCTCATGCCATTTCCAGGGAGTATACGCTTTTTGATACAGACTATGTAGAGTTTCTCCGTTCCAAAGATTATCTGGATCATCAATTTTAAAATCATCCATATCAGCATTCAGTGTTAACGTATCCGCTGTGTAGGTTTGAAGCTTTATCGCATCAACACCTGCTTCAGCGGCTTTCTCTACTATTTCCAACGCAGTATCCAGAGATTGATTGTGATTCCCGGACATTTCGGCGATGATGAAAGGAGTATTAGAATTTTCATTGATACATAGAATCGAATTATTCATTGGTGTCAACATGATCACCTCCTTGAGCTTCTAACGCTTTTCCTTTTAATTTTTGTACCTTAGTGTCCCATCCTTCTGTCAGTAGTGACAAATAAGGTTCTTTATCTATTTGCTTATGGTAAGTACCTTGGAGGTGGTTTTGTTTTATGCTATATATTTTTCCACTACTTATTAAATCCCAGTTTTCAATAAGTAATGTTTCTACTTTTTTTGAAAGGCGCTCATACGTTGTTCTTAATGTATCATCTGAAAAGACTTGTATTTCTTCCTGTATAAATATATTTCCAGTGTCTAGTCCAGAGTCAATCTCATGAATCGTTACACCCTTTATTGTGTTTTCCAAAAAACTCCAAAGGTTAGGGTCAGCACCACGATTCCATGGAAGATATGAAATATGAAGATTTATTATCCTGTTTGGAAAACGACGAATCACAGATGGTTTAAGTATTTCACGGTATCCATAACTCACAATATAGTCCACTTCATCAAGCCAAGTCTCATAACCTGTTAATTTTTTATCATACGTTAGTACATTTTCACCTTTTTCCGTTATGTTTTTTTCAAGACTATTGTGCTTAGAACCTAATAACAATATGTTCATATGATCACCATTTATAAAGTTGACGTATAACAAATTTATATATTTATTTTATGGTAATAAGAAATAGCTTCTTTTAAATTAAGTTGTTTATTGTTTTGAACTAATAAGTTGTGTAATTTATACATCCTAACATAGTCACTTAATGTATCTATCGTTAATCGTGCATCTTCGTCCATATACTTAGTATTAGGAGATAGTGTTTTTATGTTAAAAATATGACTATTATTTTTTATATATTTTGTCACATGTTCCAATTCAGTTTCATCACTCGTATTTATCAAAGAATTAATTAAAGCGTCACTATGAATAACTTCTATACCACTTCCGTAAGGTATATTATTAAAATTCAAATAATCATAATCATTCATTATCAATTCTTTTATTCCATTATCAATCAAAGTTGATTCCGTAAATGGGTTATCGGCTGTAACCCTTACAACTATATCTGCAGCGGATTTTTCGATCACATCACAATAACGTTGTAATACATTTTCCAAACTACCTCTATAAACTTGAACACCTGTTTGTTTTGCAGCTAAGCTTATTATGTCATCAGATGGGCTAGTAGAAGTAGCAACCCATACTTCTTCTAATTCTTCTGATTTGTTCACTTGATCTATTACACGTTCTAGCAACGTCTTCCCCGAAAGATCTTTCATTACTTTCCCTGGCAACCTTTTAGAACTAAGTCTAGCTTGGATTATTCCAATTTTTTTCACCATATGGTCCAACCACCATCGACACTTATATTTTGACCAGTTACAAAACTAGACGAACTAGAAGCTAAATATATTATTATTCCTTGCAATTCTTCAGGATAACCTATTCTTCCTAATGGATTTTTTTCACTGAGTTTATCTATAAACTTTGAATTCTCTTGAACTTGGTAATTGGGAAAAGGACCAGGAGAAATTGCGTTAGCACGAATACTATATTCCCCATAATAACTTGCTAAATACTTAGTAAATTGAATTATTGCTGCTTTTCCAGCCCCATAATTTGCTGGATTATCGAATTCAGTCTCTTCATAAACATTGGGATTAGGAGATACAATCCCATACATGGAAGCTATATTAATAATATTTCCAGACCTTTGTTCAATCATTTTAGGTAATACAGCTTTTGTACACATAAAACAATTATTTATAGTCCCGTCAATACCTTCTTTCCATTCTTCTTCTGAAAAATTTAAAATATCCTTTTGTATACCATAATTTGCATTATTTACGAGCACATCAATTTTGCCTTCGTTATCTAAAATTTGTTGAAATACCTTTTTAGTATCTTGAGAAGAAGATAGATCCAAATCATATCCTCTACAATCACAATTATATTTATTTTTCAACCTGTTAATAAACTTTTTATTTTTTTCTTTATCTTGACTTATAACAATAACGTTAGCTCCATAACATGCTAGCGCTTCACACATAGCTTTTCCTAAATGACCGGTTCCCCCTGTTACTATTACTTTTTTTCCTGTTAAATCAAATAAATTAATTTTCTTTCTCCCCTTTACCACAGTCTTGGATCAATAAGACTTTTATTGGGAATGGCCAGTTCGTTCCAACTTATTTTTAACAAATGATGCAATGATTTGATTTTGTTAAAACTTTTTATAATCTCTTCTAGTTGTTTACTGTTATTAATACCAATAATCATTTCATCTAATTGGTCAACTTGAAAAATAAATAGCAATGCAAATTCCAATTGGGATAACTGGTGCTCTGCAGATATTTCACCCAATATTTCGTGATACTTTTTATAAGCAGGATGATTCTTTATAATTTTTGTGCTATTTTCAAGTAATAAGCCTTGTAAAAAAACGGATCTTGCTTGAATCGTGATATTATTTTTTTTAATTTGATTTAATATATCTGATTGTAATAATCGTTGATCAAAAATGTTTATCGGAAGCTGTATCAAATCAATTGGGAAAGAATTACTTATGATTTGGTTGATTTCTTTCTCTTCATAAACTGATACACCAATTTTATTAATGTATCCTTCCTCTTTCCATGAAGATAGCTTCTCTATAATGGTTCTATCATTTATTAAATCATTTGAATCATGTATAAACATACCTTCAATTTTATTACATTGCAAATTTGATAAAGAATCTATAAAAGTATATTCTAAAAAATTTTTAGCGACACCTGAAACAGGCGGTATTTTTGTGTTAATAAAATAGCTTTTTGTTTTATTAATATTTCCCAAAATACTTTCACTATTTCCGTAAATAGCTGCTGTATCAAGTTTTTCAATTCCGTGATCGTAAGCTTTATTCAAAATTTCAGATACTTGCTTTTTATCTGTTTGTCCCTCCTTATTTGTTATTCCATAGTTCATACCAAATTGAGCAGTTCCTATAACAATTTGATTTATGGAACGAATCATAGATTGTTGCTCACTTTCCGAACAGTACTAATGACATACTCAATATCATTTTTACTCATGGAGGGGTGAAGAGGGAGTGTAATTAATTGTTTATATAGTTCTTCCGACACTGGATACATACCCCATTTTAAATTGAAATGTGTTTGGTAATATGAAAACAGATGAACAGGTATATAATGAACATTTACTCCTATATTCTTATTTCGCAATTGTTCAAATACCTTTTTTCGATCCAAATCCTCTTTTAGCTTTATTATGTACAAATGCCAACTGGATTCGCCTCTTAGATCCTGGTAAGGCGTTATAATTTCTTTTTCGTTTGAAAAAGCCTTATTGTATGTTTCAGCTATTTGTTTTCTTCGTTCAATAAATGCATCCAGCTTTTTCAGCTGGCTTAATCCCAAAGCAGCCTGGATATCTGTCATTCGGTAATTAAACCCAAGAAACTGCATATCGTAATACCAGGGTCCGTGATCCTCTTCTAGTTGTTTACGGTCTCGTGTTATCCCGTGAGAACGAAACTGTTTTAACTGTTCAACAAATACAGGATCATTCGTTGTTATCATCCCGCCTTCCCCCGTGGTGATATGCTTGACTGGATGGAAGCTGAACATCGTCATATCTGAAATGGAACCTACTGGTTTATTCTGATAAGTCGCTCCAATAGCATGAGCGGCATCTTCAATTACAATAAGTCCGTAACGTTCAGCAATGTTTTTAATCGTGTCTAATTCAGCAGGCTGGCCGGTATAATCAACCGGAATAATAGCTTTCGTTCTGGATGTAATCTTTTTTTCTATTTCTTCTGGATCAATAGTATAGGTGTCCGGGTCAATATCGGCAAATACAGGAACACCTCCCTGGTATAGTACACAGTTAGCACTTGCGGCAAATGTCATGGGCGTGGTGATCACTTCATCTTCTTTGCCTACACCTGCCGCGAAACATGCAGCATGTAAGGCAGCAGTACCGTTGGAAAAAGATACAGCATAAGACGCACCTACATAATCTGCTACAGCCTGTTCGAATGCATCTACTTTCGGTCCGGTTGTTATATAATCACTATGCAGCACATCGTTAACAGCCTCAATATCTTCTTCATCAAGGGCCTGTTTTCCATAAGGAATAAAAGAATGAGTCATTCTATTTCCTCCACTAGTTCCTGAAGTTCTTCCACCGATAACCACCTATCATTATTGTTACTGACGTAACTGAAGTCACTGGAAACACTTGTACCATTGCCGCGATACTCTTCTTTCCAGAATGGAAATTCAGGTTGAATCACATAATATTCTCCCCTGTCCAGTGTGCGGCGGGCATCATCAGATGTGATCATGGCTTCATGCAGTTTTTCTCCGGGACGTATACCAATAACCTTTTGTTCACAATCCGGCGCGATCGCTTTCGCCAGATCTGTTACATTCATGCTGGGGATTTTGGGGACGAAAATCTCCCCACCGTACATGCGTGTAAGGCTGTCTATGACAAACTGAACTCCTTGATCCAAGGTGATCCAGAATCTTGTCATATTATTATCCGTAATTGGAATTTCTCCTGTTTCCCTGACACGTTTAAAGAACGGTATCACGCTGCCTCTGCTGCCAACGACGTTTCCATAACGAACAACGGAAAATCTTATATCTTTATGACCTACGTAGGAATTGGCTGCTACAAAGAGTTTATCTGAAGCGAGTTTGGTTGCCCCGTATAGATTCACAGGGCTGCAGGCCTTGTCCGTACTGAGTGCAATAACTCGTTTCACACCGCAGTCTATAGCAGCGTCTACAATATTCTGACCGCCATCAATATTGGTTTTGACTGCTTCAAACGGATTATACTCACAGGCCCCAACATGTTTCATGGCCGCAGCATGGATAACAATATCGACTCCATCAAATGCCCGATACAACCTTTTTTGATCTCGTACATCTCCAATAAAAAAACGCAACCGACTATCAGAGAACTCCTGCTGCATCTCATACTGCTTCAATTCATCCCGGCTGAATACTATAATTTTTTTTACGTTATACTCCAGGGCTTTCGTTACAAACTTTTTCCCAAAGGAGCCGGTTCCCCCTGTAATTAAGATCGTTTTATTATCCAGCATTTAACAACTCACCTTAAGTTTCTAGTTTTACCGTATTTATGTTGTCCTTTAATTCATTCAAAAGAAATTCAATATCCTCATCCGCATTTAAGCAATGTTTAACGAATGGGTATAAAATTTCAGTAGAATGCGTCGCTTTTTCTTCCAGGCTTTTCCCTTCTTTAATCTTATAGTCATTGCGTACTACTTTCTGATAGGCCGTTTTTATATAAGGGTTAATACAATAAATAAAGTACTCGTTCTTCTGTAGTTTACTTATATACTTTTCTAAATTTGTAAATTGCGTCTGTAATTTGAGATTCTTTGATTCACCTTTTACAAAGGTACTTATTTTAGACAGGATACTATCCAATTGTTCCATGATTTCAACAGCATCCTGCCTTTTTTTCATTAGTTCATTTAATCTTTGTAAAACAAAATCAATTTCATATTCATTTGGTGGTAAATCTATGTTTTCAACATTTAAAATAACATCATTGGTTTGCAAATCATCGAGCATTACATTGGACAAGTGGCCAAACATTGTGTGTTCAATCTTCGCCCCGCCTTTTGTCACATTTATTATCTTCCGCCCCTCGTCTTCAATTAGGCGGCATATACGTTCTAAATGGCGTTTCATCGTAAGAAATTTGGGTTGGGTGGATATTTCAACTCCTTCCACACTCTCCACCTTCACAGCATTTTTTTGCTGCTGTTCCTTAACCTTCTGTCCCTGTCTTATATTTTGTATATCTACGGCATAAAAATCATCGTCCCTGAATGCTAAATTCTGTCCTGCCAATATAACAGGATCAAAGCCTAATTTCATAATCACTTCCAGTGTGACGATAGCGATTGTAGGAGCATCACTGACTTTGTTTATCTTTTTTTCCTGTGTGTTCAATAAATAGTCTGATATAGGATCAGCACTTGTTATCATATGAAAAGAGTTACCAGGATACTTTTCCACTGTTTTATAACCTACACTAGATCCAAAAACTAGAGGTACAGATGATAATTCCTGATCAATGATATCTTGATAAACAGTGAAATTATGAGGTTGGGGGTCGTAGCTAAATACAGCATCCGGCATAATACCATTGTTAATCAATGTTTTATTCGCAGATCCTACAGCAAATATATAGGCAGATGCATCTTCTTTTATTTTTTTTAGATTATCCAACTCATCACTCAAAGAGGGTCCAGCTGCTGCCATAATAACCGGTTTTTCTTTAAAAAATTCCCTGAATTGTTCATTTAAAATGTTGTTGGTGTGTAACACATATGGGAAGTTTTTAAAGCTGTTTACTGCCCAGAACTTTTCAAAACGCTTGTTTGTATGAACTGTCCTTTTAACGTGCTGTAAACACTCTTCAAATATTTTCAGAAAAGAATTATAGTCATCCGGAAAAATTCTTTTGTAAGCTGGCAGCATAACAAGCAGTACTCGTTTATTGGAATTCATTATGTAATTGCTGAGCCATTGCTGCAATGAATGTATTTGCGGCTTGGTTATCAGATTATTAATAGCAAAGTAATTTAACTTTTTGTATTCTACGTGAGAAAGAAAGGCAGTGAAATCCGGTTCATATATCGTATATGACATTTCTGGGTGGTGTTTTATAAACGTTTCTACATGGTATCCCATGCCTAAACCGTAGAAAAAAATATGATCATACTCCTGGATCTGTTCTCTATACTCTTCGTACAATGCTTCAGCTTCTCTGTAGGGAGCAAATTTACTATGCAGTAAAACATGTTTTTCATTTACCGGTATCTTTATACTCATTTGGCCATCTTTAGTGTTCACTGACTCATATGGCATTTCTCCATTTTGAATTGCCTGCTTGTATTTCTGATATAATGTGTTATTCTTTTTTCTTAATAAGCTCTCATTATCCAAGATCATACATCCTCTTTTAATGATTTGTCATGTTTTTCTCTACGATAGTATGCCATTCTTCAAAAACAGCTGCCAACTCGTATTCTAATAAATCTGCAAGTAATATATAATCCTGCGCTTCCATGGCTTCTTCCAGTTCACTTAATGGCTCACGAACGGCATTTACATTAATCTCAAGTAACTGGTTGTTTTTCTGCAATCCTTCTACAGCTTCCAAAGACCATTGGACAGCTCTCAGTAATTCATCCAACACATGAAAATCTATGCTCTTTCCCTTTTTCGCATCATCTGCGAAATTCTTTGACGCTGCAATCATATTTGGAATCAATGTTTGAAGGGAATGAAGGGTTTCGTCAATTATCTGCATGGTATCAGCATCCTTTATTTCTAATATCGGCAGTTTTAACTAGATGTTAATACATTAAAAAACCCCGGTAAATACCGGGGTTAATAACCTTATTGAAGTAGCTGAAGAACCTGTTGCGGCTGCTGGTTGGCTTGTGCGAGCATGGACTGGGAAGCCTGTGCCAATGTGCTTGCACGGGTCTGCTCCATCATTTCCTTCGCCATGTCTACGTCGCGGATACGGGATTCCGCAGCCTGTAGATTTTCGGAGGAGTTATCCAAGTTGGAAATGGTATGATCCAACCGGTTCTGACTCGCACCAAGTTTGGAACGTTCTGCTGACACTGATTCAATAGCGTTATCAATTGTTGTGATAGCTCCTTCAGCGTCTTCCACAGTATTGATATCAATTCCTTTTGAAGCTGATACGTCAAAATTACCAGAAGTACCTTGTTCTAATGAAACAGAACCATGTGTGAATGATTCTCCCAAGTTAATAGCATCTGAACCAGCTACGCCTGTACCGCTTGCGAGATCTTCTTCAGCTGTTGCAGATGATAAAGTATCGAAACTTGTACCGCCGCTGCTTACAGCCACTACATCGCCTTCATCATTTTCCAAGCCATAATTAGCTGTAGTTCCACCACTACCACCGACTTGGACGCCTTCTTCCAATGATACTACATTGTACGACTCACCTGCTGCCATTGTACCTTCATTACCACCTGACAGCCCATTTTCCTGATTAATCTCGGTGCCAACCTCAAGAGCATCAGATCCCATGTCCTTAATGTTCAGAGAAATATTCTGTCCTTCATTGGCACCAGTCTGGAACTGCTCTTCAAAACTTCCGTCCAGAAGTTTCTTCGTGTTGAATTCGGTATTCTTTGAAGTCTGAGTAATCTCTTCAGTAAGCTGGTCTACTTCTTTCTGTAGTTCAGCACGGTCTGCGTCAGTGTTGGAGCCGTTGGCGGACTGTACAGCAAGTTCACGCGTGCGCTGAAGCATGCTCTGTGTTTCAGAGAGGGAGCCTTCCGCTGTCTGAATCATGGAGATGCCGTCCTGAGAGTTACGGCTTGCCTGGTCCAGGCCGCGGATCTGACCGCGCATTTTTTCGGAGATCGCAAGACCTGCTGCGTCGTCCCCTGCTTTGTTGATGCGTTGACCGGAGGAGAGTTTCTCCATCGAGTCCTGCATGTCATTGTTGTTCTGGGTCATCTGATTGTAGGTATTCAGCGCCGGAATATTACTGTTAATAATCATAAAATAGCTCCTCCTTGAATTGGGGTTTTACGTTCCGCTGCCACGTCCCTGTGGCGGAAACAATTTTTGGATTTTAATGAATAAGTTATGCCTTGATTCCGAAAATAATTCATTAGCTTCTCTAAAGCTCTTATTGTAACAACTGCAGAACTTGCTGCGGCTGCTGGTTGGCTTGCGCCAGCATAGACTGGGAAGCTTGTGCCAATGTGCTTGCTCGGGTCTGCTCCATCATTTCCTTCGCCATGTCTACGTCGCGGATACGGGATTCCGCAGCCTGTAGATTTTCGGAAGAGTTATCCAGGTTGGAAATAGTGTGATCCAGTCGGTTCTGACTTGCACCAAGTTTCGAACGTTCTGCTGACACTGATTCAATAGCGTTATCAATTGTTGTGATAGCTCCTTCAGCGTCTTCTACAGTGTTAATATCAATTCCTTTTGATGCTGAGACATCAAAAGCACCCGAACCACCATCTCTATCTATCGAGACAGATCCATGTGTGAATGATTCTCCCAAGTCAATAGCACCTGCACCTGCTACGGAAGTGCCGCTACCAAGATCCCCTGCAGATGTACCAGATGATAAAGTGTCGAAACTTTGACCTCCGCTGCTCACGGCTACAATATTACCTTCATCATTTTCTAAACCATAATTAGCTGTAGTTCCGCCACTGACTGAGGCGCCTTCTTCCAGTGATACTACATTGTATGATTCGCCCGCTTCCATTGCGCCTTCACTACCACTTGCCAATCCACTACCACCGGTTAGATTTAGCTCGGTTCCTACATCAAGAGCATCAGAGCTCATATCCTTAATATTAAGAGAGATGTTCTGCCCTTCATTGGCGCCAGTCTGGAACTGCTCTTCAAAACTTCCGTCCAGAAGTTTTTTCGTGTTAAACTCTGTATTTTCCGAAGTCTGAGTAATCTCTTCAGTCAGCTGGTCTACTTCTTTCTGAAGTTCAGCACGGTCTGCGTCGGTGTTGGAACCGTTGGCAGACTGTACAGCAAGTTCACGTGTACGCTGAAGCATGCTCTGTGTTTCAGAAAGGGAGCCTTCCGCTGTCTGGATCATGGAGATGCCGTCCTGGGAGTTACGGCTTGCCTGGTCCAGGCCGCGGATCTGACCGCGCATTTTTTCGGAGATCGCAAGACCTGCTGCGTCGTCCCCTGCTTTGTTGATGCGTTGACCGGAGGAGAGTTTCTCCATCGAGTCCTGCATGTCATTGTTGTTCTGGGTCATCTGATTGTAAGTATTCAGCGCCGGAATATTACTGTTAATAATCATAAAATAGTTCCTCCTTGAATGTGTGTTTTACGTTCCGCTGCCACGTCCCTGTGGCGGAAACGTCCGCTTGGGCAAAAAGGAATCTGTCGGCCGCCAGAATCCTTCTCTGCCCTTACATGTCTTATATCGTCACATCCTCTGCATCTTTAAGAGGTTTCGTGAATTTTTTTGGAAAATCTGCTCAGCACTTTCGTTAGCAAAATATATATCGAAAAGAAAATACTGGATTTTCCTTCAATGTATAGAAACGGCATCAAGACCTTTCACCTATTACAATAATATGGAGGAACGTCTATCGTGGAAAGCATCTTGGAATTCAGGAAAACATATCAGGTTCATACAGGAAGTATCGGGTTGGTACCGGTAATGGAAGGTGAGGCGAGAACGAAAGTATACGAGAGAGGGGGCGGGCTTATCCTGACCGGACAGACGATAAAGGAGATTATGCAGGAAGCCTGCCTGGACGGCGGTTCTTCCATGGAAGGGCGGCTTACATACGTTACCGAAAAGCTCGGGCTCAAATACCGGAGGCCCATTCCGGTGAATGAAAATAAAAAGATCTATGCGTTTCCGCTGCATGGGGAGAAAGACAACCGGCACTCGTGGTTTTTTTACCAGCACGTGCTGGACGCGGAAGCGGGGAAATATGATGGATGGACCTATCTGGTATTTCGGGACGGACAGCGCATCCCGGTCGACGCATCCCTGAATCACGCGAAGCAGCAGATTATGAAAGCCAGCCGCGTCCAGACGATGTTTGAAGGGCGCGACGATTATTTGGACTAATCAGGAGATTCGTACCCAGTCCTTTTCAATCGCCCGTTTTATCGTATGGGTGCGGTCATTCGCGCCCATTTTTCTCGTTAAATGGCTGACGTGGTTGTTTACGGTTGCTACTGCGAGAAAGCTTTCTTCGGCAATCCGGCGGTTGCTTTTGCCTTCCACGATTTTTTCAAAGATTCTAAGTTCCGCGTCTGACAGCACAGTGCTGAGCTTTTCCATGTTAAGATGAAGCTCACGGATTTTTTCCTCCCGTTCCTCGTGCAGTTCCCGGTACCGTTCCACGAGATGGGGCTGGAACCATGGGTCAATGTAAAAGACAAACTGCTGGGAACGCTGAAAATGATCGTGCCACTGCATATCGGTACGATCCGAAGCGAGGACGATCGATACGTTATGAGGCAGCAGCTGCTCGAGCAGCTGCGTATTCTCCGACGGAAGATTCACGCCGAGACGGAAAAACGTCTGCACGGCCTGCAGTTCATGGACTTTTTCGTACAGTGTTTTTTCATCACACGCGGTGTGATAGATGGTGTCTTTTTTCAAACCGTTTTCGAACAGCCGGCTGAGGGAAGAAGCCTCTTCTTTGACAACCGTCTTGCCGAGCTGTTCCGCGGAGTATTGCAGATTTTTCGTGCCGGCCGGATCCAGAAATAATGTCGGCAGCCTTGCTCCGTGCTCATTTTTGTAATAGGTCTTGACCATGGTTGGATTCCTCCTGGCTGGATCATTCTACCCTGTTGATCTATTTAAACTTGCATATTATTTGACAGGTTTTATTCTTTGTTAGTAAATCTTACCTTCCAGCCAAAATTTGTGCAAGGAGCGGGAGTACCTTTCTTACTCGACACAAGTCGTTTATGTTCGAAAAATTCCTACTTCTGTCCTGTTGAGAAAGGGATTGGCCATTTTCCTATTTTTTCATCTGTTCAGAGAGGGCTTCCAGAATCGATAGATTATCGTCTCCGGCCGCTTCGTTGTTTTCCTGCTGAATCGATAGATAGATTTCGCGGCGGTGGATATCGACATGAGAGGGTGCGTTAATACCGAGTTTGACCTGCTCGCCTTCGATGGCAATGATCTTGATTTCAATATCTTCCCCGATCTGAATCGATTCGTTCGGTTTACGTGTTAATACAAGCATCTCAGCGCGCCCCTTTCTGCGCCGCACGGTCGTCCTGCGGAAAGATAAAGTGCTTTCTATCGTACGGCGATTCGCTGAGAATGTGCTGCTTGCCTTTCTGCTGGGTCATGTTGATGACAACCGGGGCCTGCAGGTTGGCCGTCGTTTTCGAAAATGGTTCTTCGAGCGTCAGCATGACAAACAACGCGACGTCTTCCTGCTTTTCAATATCCAGTTGTTCGACGACCGTATCCGGTACGTCGACCTGGTAGTCCTGGAAAAACTGGAATGGATCGGTGACGACAAAGGCGAGCTGCGGGGTATGAATGGACTGTAATATAAAAAATACCTCATCGCTGCTGAAGGGAAGCAGCACGAAGGCTGTCTCGTCTTCAAACGCGGGGAGGCCGTTGTCAAAACGTATAATGCTGTCTTCTTGGACAGTGATGTCTCCAAAGTATTTCGTTTGTAATTTCAAGGGGGACCACCTTTTGTATTGGATTAATGTTACAGCGTACGATTTACTTCCAGACCGCGGACATCAATAGATATATTGGAACGCTGGCGCAGGTAGTGCTGCACTTCCCAGCGCGGGATGTTAATCTCCGGCTCGTGGGTCTTTACATCAAACCTTGCTTCCGCTCGTTCCACATCAAAACGGACCTCGTGCGGTTCAACATCAAATTTCACCGATTCGATGCTTTCCGGGATCCATCCGGGTTCCAGTTCGTATTCAAACATGCGGCTGTTTTCTTTAGCGAGCTGCGCAAAGATTTTTCCGCCCCCGCCGTTTTCGTGGATAGCTTTTATCCGCTCGCCTTCCCGCGCGGTTTTCGCCATGTATTCGGAGACAGACTGCGATGTTTTTTTTGCAGACTGCAGGTATTGCTCCACCGGCGGAAGGAAGCCTTTTTCCCTACGAGCTTCGGACTGGTCGATGTGCACCTTGGCCGGCTTGATCGAAATATCTACGGTGTCCCGGAAGTTCTGTTCGATATTGACCTCCGGCGGAGGCTGGCGTAACTGCATCGGCGGTCTCGATATATTCGTGCCGATTTTGGCATCTGTTGTACGTATTTCTACCATCGGCATATTCATGACGCCGCCTCCTTTCCGTTTAGCGCAGGAAGTCCATCAATGTAGGCTGGATAATGCGCGCGCCGGAAGACAGGGCGGCCTGATGGACGTTTTCCTGGCTCATCAGGTTCATGATCACTTTCTCCATGTCGGCATCTTCGTTTTCCGACATGATTTCCTCCGCCGTCACTTCCTGCTGTCCGAGCCGGTTTTCGATCATATCGACCCGGTTTTGTCGGGCTCCAACTTCAGCGCGCTCATTCACAACATTATTGATATGTTCATCAACGGTGTCAAGGTAGTTTGAAATTTCTTCGCCGCCTGCATCGTCATTACGGAGGGTGGCGCTAAGGCTGGTGAGATCTTGAAACATATTGTTCTGGAATGTATTCGCCGGATTGGAGTTGACTTGCATTTCAACACCATCCATGACTTCCATTTCCACTGCATTTGTGTTTGTGTCTGCACGTGTCATGACGATTTCTTCTTTATCAATAGCAGTGCCGTTCTTCTCGACACTTGACAAGTTGTCTCCATTATAAATCAACTCAATCGTATCCCCAGCACCATTTTCAAATGTAGTGCCCCCGGTATGTCCGTACTCGTCACCGTCATTGATGACCTGGTAGTCTGCAAGATCAGCATCTACACCCTTTTCCGGGTCAAGAACGGGTGGATTCGTAGTCTCTGTGCCATTGAATATATACTTGCCGTTCACTTCTGAGTTAGCCATGTCCGCAATGTGCTGTGTCAGCTGCGTAACTTCTTCGGCCATATTTTCGCGCTGTCCTTCTTCATAGGAGCCATTGGCTGCCTGCGTCGTCAGTTCACGGATCCGCTGCATAGCTTCCGTTGTTTTGTCGAGGGCGGAGTCCGTCGAGTTCATCCAGTTATTCACTTCCCCGACATTACGCTGAAACTGCTGGATCTGGTTCGTTTCGCCGCGGTAGCGGATCCCGCTCATCGCAACGACCGGATCCTGGGAGGCTTTTGTTATCTTTTTGCCGGTGGAGAGCTGTTCCTGCAGGACGCCCATTCGTTCATAGCTCTGCTGCAGATTCCGGAGGGAATTCTGTGCCAACATGGATTGTGTTACCCGCATGAGGTTCACCTTCCTCTATTTCTTATTTATCTTCCTACAAGACCCATGTTGTTGATGACACGATCGAGCATTTCATCGACAGCTGTGATATTTCTTGCTGCTGCGTTATAGGCCTGCTGGAATTGGATCATGTTCGTCATTTCTTCGTCGAGGGAGACGCTGCTCACTTCCATCCGCCGGCTGTCGACATTGTCCCGGAGCGTCGCGCTGTTATCCATCATCTGCTTGGCTTCCGCTGTCTGCACCCCGTATTCGCCGATTAGAGACTGATACTCTTCATCAAAATGATCTTCTTTGATGTTCGAAAGCTCCGTTGCGTTAGACCCGTCTCCGGCGTTGCCGTCCAAAGAAGCAGCTATTTTATCTGGATCATTTTTAATGGGTTCCGCAACATCAATAAATCCAGCTAACCCTTCCTTATCATTCCCATCTACAGTACCATCACCGGTTGTGTCGATCTGGAAAAAGTTTTCTCCTTGTGTTCCTTCCAAATCGTATCCCTTTTTATGCTGCTCATTAAATGCAGTGGCAAAATCATAAGCAAGTTGGTCGAGTTGATCTTTTAAGTCCGGATAGGTGCCACTCATATCGTCGCCGGCAGCGTTCTTTCCATCATGCATTTCCAGCATGCCGGCAAGGGAACCCGGCGAATTTTTCATATCCAGGTCGTCCAGGTTATTTCCAGTTCCCGTTCCTTCTTCCCAATTCAGCGAGACATTACCAATTGTGTCAGCATCTTCATCAATATCAATGGTGCGATGATCAAGATTTTCCCCGTCAATCAGCTTGATATCATTACCAGCATCGTCTGTCATCCGCTCTCCTTCGTCGTTGAGAAGATAAACATTGACTTTGCCTTCCGCGGCATCTTTTGCAAGGCCTTCCGGTTCAAGGTTTTCCACTTCAATGTTCATCCGCTTTGACAGATCGTCCAGCAGACGGTCCCGTTCATCGTACAGGTCATTCGGCATTTGGCCGTTCGGTTCGACACTGCCGATCTGCTTATTCACACTGTTTAAATTACTGAGCAGTGAATTTATCTCGTCTTCGTTCGTCCCAATCTGGTTGGCGAGGTCGGACTTGTTCGCCTCGAGTGTGTCCGACATGTAATTGAACGTATCCGCAAGCGCGATACCGCGTTCTTTCACGACTGCGCGGGCACCGGAGTCTTCCGGATTCGCCGATAGATCCTGGAGCGCATCATAAAAGCCGTTCATCCGGCTGGAAAGTCCTTCGTCCGACGGTTCATTCAGCAGTTCTTCCATTCGCTCCAGGGAGGAATGACGCGATTCCCAGTATCCGGACTGGGCGTTTTCGCCGCGGAACTGCTGGTCGAGATACCCTTCGCGGATGCGCTGCACAAAGTCCGCCTGCACCCCGGTTCCGATCTGTCCCGGCATCTGCGGCGCATTCCGCGCGGGCGCCGGGTACGGCTCGGTCTGGCCGAAATTGACACGCTGGCGGCTGTACCCTTCAGTATTGGCATTGGAAATGTTATGGCCGGTTGTGTGCAGCGCCGCCTGCTGGGTGGTCATCCCGCGAAGCGCTGTTTCTAATCCGTGAAACGTCGACGTCATACTTTCTCCTCCTAAGATGTAAGGGTTGGGTCATGCTCTCGAGTCAAAAATGGAAAAGCCGTTCCGGCGCTCCCGGCTGTTATCTTCGGGATGGCTGTAGTGCACGGCTTCCGGGTCCGGCTGGATCATATCGAGCGTCATCTGAACGAACTGGCGCGAATCCTCCACCATCTGACGGTTCAGCGCTTCTCTGCTGCGCAGCGATGCCATTTCCTGAAGCAGTCCTTCCTGCAGCTGTAAAAGCGGATCGTGATGGTCTTCAGGAAGGTAATAGAGCAGATCACTTACCGTGCCTTCCGTTTCTCCGGCTTCTTTTGCTTCAAGGTAGGACGCCACGGCTTTCTGCCGTTCATTTTCCGTCTGTTCGATCGCGCGGATCTGCCGGCTCTCCTCTTTCAGCAGTTCGGCCAGTTCCTGCGTCTGATTGGCTTTTATCAGTTCCGTTTTCCGGCCGGAAATCGTGTTCAGTTCTTTATGCTGCTGCACAAGCCGTGCCATCGTTTCAAAAATGGCTTTCACGGACATAGCTTTCCCCGCTTTCTATATCGATACCAAGGGCCGCAAAGGACAGACCATCTCTATTCGAAAGATCTGTCTCAAAACGGCTGCTTATTTTCCGGACCAGAAATCCAGGAACTTCCGGGCAGATTCCTGCGCATCGAATTGGTAATTGCCGGAGCGCACTTCGTTTTTCAGTTCTTCGATCCGTTCGCTTCGCGCCGATTCGATGTCACCGCTCTGCTGCATCTGCTTGGCTTCGTTTGATATTTCGACCTTGTCTTTCTCGTGCTGAGGAGTTTCCGTTTTGGCCTGACGCTGAACGTCGGCCTGTTTCTGATACGGGTTGTTGACCGATCCTAATGGATTGATATTCAACGCGTTCACCTCCCTGTATCGGTTCATCTATAACGATTTGTGTTGTTTTCATGTGGTATCATCTATTATATCGGATACATGACGCCCGCTTTAACCGGTACAAATGTCTCATTTCAGCCGGCTGTTCATGGAATGGTACGTCTGATACCTGTTACGCTCCTCTTCCTTCACTTTTTCGGCACGTTCCTTCTCCCGCGCTTCCGCCTGCAGACCGCCTTCGATGTTATCCTTGCAGCTTCCGCAGATACGGCCTTCCCGGATAGGTCTTCCGCATGACTCACACGGGTATTCCAGATTGGGAAACTGATTTAAATGGATACGTCCCTCTTTTATAAAATAAGTAATGTCTTCTTCAGACACCCCGGTTGCTTCGACGACTTCGCTCATCTCCGCCTGCCGGTTTTCCCTTTTCCGGATAAAGTTATACACGGTCTGGAATTTCTTCTCCACTTCTTTATGGCACTTATTGCAGACAGGCCGCAGCGATTTCACAAACAGTTCGCCGCAGCGCGGGCAGTTCTCGAGGTTCTGCATGTCCCTTCCTCCTTCATCTATCTTCCTCTACCCTCTTATCAACGTGATGGAACATACATCGGCGGCGCCATTTTCGATAAGAGGTTCGGCTGCTTTTCTCAGCGTTGTTCCTGTAGTATAAATATCGTCAAAAAGAACGAAACGTTTACCCTCTACCGCACTTTTTTCTGTGTTCAGGGTGAACGGACGGGAGATGGATGACAGGCGCTGCGCTCTCGATTTTTTACTCTGTTTTTCTTCGTGGGTCGTGCGGACGAGGATGGAAGACGGAGTCGGAGGCCGGCGCAGGGAGAGGCCGGAGGCAGAGGTGAAGGAGGCAAGAACGGCCGCCTGGTTAAATCCGCGTTCCTTAAGGCGTTCCCGGCTGAGGGGAAGCGGAACGGGTACCGCTCCGGCGGCATGCTTTCGGTACAGTTTTCGTATGTCCTGCCGGAATGCTTCAGCCAGCACCGCATCGCCGCGGTATTTCCAGAGCGCCGTCCAGTCTTTCATCGCATTGTTGTAAGAAAACAGAGACACATTGAAGCGCAGCATCCCCTGCCAGCGCGTGTCCATTTCCCAGCGCTCACAATCCGGACACCGTCCCGCTTTTTCCATCGGCCGGCTGCAGTTCACACACACCGGACCTTGAATGGGAGAGAAAGCATTCCGGCATGCTTCACACAGTCTCGTGTCATCCGCAAACAATAGTGTTTTCCAGGTCGATACAGCTGTCACAGGCGTTCCGCAGTAAAGACATTCCGTCATTCCACCGCCTCCTCTCTGTTCATCGCAAGGATGTGTCGTCTTGCCGCAGTCATGGCTTCGGTTCTGCCGGCATGAAAAAAGACAACATCCCCATCCGGATGAGCGGCGCTTCTTCCCGCTCTTCCTGCGATCTGAACAAGCGCGCTTTCGGTGAAAATGGCAGCTTCCGCGCCGAGCACTGCCACATCCACGTTATCAACTGTCACGCCTCGCTCCATAATGGTCGTTGTCACAAGCAGCGGAATCTTTCCTTCACGGAAACGGCGGACGTTATCGTGGCGGAGCTCATTTGCGCTATGCACCCCTTCCACGGCTGGATCGATGGTTTTCAGAAAGGAAGTAACGAGTTCGAGCACGTTCACGGAAGGAACAAACAGGAAGGCGGGAGTGCCGTGCTGCATCCGGTTCCGGCACCACTCTGTCACGACAGCGGGCAGGCGGCCCTTCTCAAGCTTCCGCTTCCAGGAAGATGCCCACTGAAAACGCGGCACGGACAGCGGGTGGCCGTGATAGCGGCGCGGAATGCGCACACAGGGGAGTATGTTCTTTTTCACCTGTTTTTGAAGGAAGTTCGGCGGGGTGGCGGTCAGACGGATAACAGCGGCGTCCGGGCGGGCCGCCTTTTCGACGGCATGAACAAGAGCGGCATCGGCGGAATATGGAAACGCGTCCACTTCGTCGATGATGACGGTATCAAACGCTTCCGTGAACCGCATCGTCTGGTGGGTGGTGGCGGTGACCAGCTGCGCCGGTTGCTGCTTTTCCTCACTGTCTCCGTACAGTGCCGCGATGCGGACATCCGGAAAGACCTCGCGAAGCCGGGGAGCCAGTTCAAGCACCACATCGGTACGCGGGGCGGCGATCAGAATCCGCTCCCCTCGCTGCACGGCGCGCTCGATACCGGCAAACAGTACCTCCGTTTTGCCTGCACCGCAGACAGCCCAAATAAGCACCTCCGTTTTCTCTTCGACTGCACGGATCACCGCGTCGGAGGCCTTCACCTGTCCCTGGGAAAGAGTTCCCTGCCACTGCAGTACCGGCTGTTCCATCGTTGGAAAAACGCCAGGAGCCGTCCAGGAGAATAAAGGTGTACAGGCGCTGATCCGTCCCATCCGCACGCAGTGCCGGCAGTACACACACTCCCGACCGCAGCGGGCGCATGAAAAGCTCCCGAAACGACGGCGTTCCGTATTGCCGCAGCGCCGGCATCTGTACCCATATTTCAGCTGGACAAGGCCCGGACGCATCTGTATCCAGCCTGTGAGGAGAAGAGATTTCAGGGCAGCGGTATCGGTGTCCATTTCTTCAAATAACAGCTCTTTTCCACTGCTTTGTTCATGGAGGGTCTTGCAGGATAAAGGCAGGGAAGCATGGGGTGAAGGAGAGGAGGATAATAGGGGGAGACGGCTGATCACGTCTGGTCCGGCAGCAATCGTCATCGATTCATCCGCCCAGGCTTCAGGCAGACAGACGACCTCCGGATGGCCGGGAACAGCCGCATGAATCACATTCATCGGCAACGTCCTTTTTTTATTGGGATACGTGGGAGCCTGGGGGAAGGCGGCACCAGCCGATGCCGAGTCCGCCTTCGCCGAGGTGGGTGCCGATGACGGGACCGAACCAGCCGGTATCCATTTCCACATTCGGATAAGAGTCGGCAAGCTGTTGTTTGATGCGCTCTGCTTTCTCCGGCCGGTTCGCGTGTATGACGGTCGCCCGCACGCGCGCACCGCTGCCGGCATCTTCATCAAACAGCTGCAGCACCCGGTTCAACGCTTTCTTCTCCGTACGCACCTTCTCAAACGGTACGATAAGCCTGTTTTCAAAATGCAGTACCGGCTTAATCTGAAGCAGGCTGCCGACAAGCGCCTGTGCCCCGTTCAGCCGGCCGCCGCGGTGGAGATGATTGAGGTCGTCCACAACAAAATAGGCGCGCGTCCGCTTCTTCATTTCGTCAAGCCGTTCGAGAATCCGGTCCGGAGAAGTTCCTTCCTCCGCCATCGCCGCCGCTTCGAGCGCAAAATAACCCTGCGGCATACAGCTTATCTCTGAATCAAACACATGCACGTCCGCCCCTTCGATGCCTTCCGCAGCTGAAACGGCGGTTTGATATGTACCGCTGATGCCGCTCGACAGTGTAATTACGATAATGGCATCGTGGGTTTCCGCCAGTTTTTCGTAAACTTCGATAAACAGACCCGGCGGAGGCTGTGACGTCGTCGGCAGCTCCGGGGACGTTTTCATTTTTTCATAAAAAGCGTCCGTGGACAGTTCGCATTCTTCCTGAAACGCCTCCCCGCCGAAAATGACGTGCAGCGGAACAACCGTAATTCCGGTTGTTTCCACTGTGTCTTTCGGAAGGTAGGCAGTACTGTCTGTCACAATTGCAGTTGCAGTCATACGGCTGATCCTTTCCTTCTTCTACCGCAGCTGTTACCTTACTTTAACCCAGCCCTTTTTGATCGACTCGACAACGGCCTGGGTGCGGTCATTGACATTCATTTTCTGCAGGATATTACTGACATGGTTTTTGACGGTTTTTTCACTGATATAAAGCGTTTCGCCGATCATTCGGTTGCTGTAGCCGTCGGTCATCAGCTGCAGCACTTCGCATTCGCGCCGGGTCAGGATGTGGAGCGGCTTCCGGTATTCCACTTCCTTGTAGCCGATCTCCGCGTTCGACGTCTCCACATCGGCATCGCCGTATGCCAGACGCCGGTATTCCTTAATCAGGTTATGGGTGACTTTCGGATGGATATAGGCACCGCCGCGGCCGACAACTTTCACCGCTTCGATCAGCGCATCGGCATCCATTTCTTTCAGCAGGTAGCCCGCCGCGCCTGTTTTCAGGACATGGGTGACGTAAGATTCATCGTCATGGATGGAGAGAATTAATACTTTCACGTCCGGATATTTTTCGATCAGATCGCGTGTTGCTTCCACCCCGTTTGTCCCCGGCATGTTCACATCCATCAACACCACATCGGGATCATTTTCCTCCACCAGAGAAACAACTTCATCCCCGTCATCGCCTTCCGCAACGACTTCGAAATTCTTTTCCATATCAAGGATCCGCTTCACGCCTTCCCTGAAAAGCTGGTGGTCATCTATAAGTATTAATCGTATGTTCTGTTCTTCGTGTTCCTGCATGAATGTTCATCCTTTCCCGTTTTCTTTTCCTTATTTGTATTGTTTTCAGGTTACACCGAATCGCTTCCCTGCTCCGCAGGGCCGTCCGCAGTGCCGTCAAACACCACATGAACCATCACAACGGTTCCTTTGCCAGGTGCGGAGTCAATCGTCAATTCCCCGTTCAGGGCGTTGATACGTTCTCTCATTCCCATCAATCCGAATGAATCTTCGCTGCTCACGGATGGGTCGAACCCTATTCCGTCATCCTTTATGACGATAGAAACATACGAACGTTTCATTTCGATTTTTACCTGAACCTCCGTTGGATTCGCGTGTTTACGGGCATTCTGCACCGCTTCCTGCACGATCCGGAACAACCCGGCTTCCAGGTTCGCGGAAAGCCGCAGGTCATCCTGCCCCAGCGAAGAAAAACGAATAGCAAGGTTCGTATTTTCTTCGATGTTGTTTAAATACTTGTTTAGTGTCGGCACGAGCCCGAGGTCATCAAGCGCCATCGGGCGTAGATCATAAATGATCCGCCGCACCTCGGCAAGACTCGATTTAATCATCGACCGCAGATCCTGAATTTCCTCAAGGGCCTTGTCCATGCCCTGCTCATCTTTAACCCGTTCGACGAGTTCCGAGCGGAGCAGGACGTTGGCGATCATTTGCGCCGGGCCGTCATGAATCTCACGTGCCACGCGTTTTCTTTCTTCTTCCTGGGCTTCTATGATTTTCAGGCCGAACTGCTGCTTTTCTCTCGCATCTTCGACCATTTCCCCAACTTCCTTGAGATCTCCGGCCAGAAAATTGTACACGACCGTCACCTGGCTGACAAGCGCTTCTGCCCGCTCCATTGTGCCTTCGAGCTGGAGAAGGCGCCGTTCGATCGTGTCCCGGCGTTCGCGGAGCTGCTTTTCCTCCTGCTGCAGCACGGCCAGATTTACCTGCTGCTCATTCGCCTGTTCATAGGCTTTTTTTACATCTTCATTACTGTAGCTTTTAAAATGGCGGCTCACCTCGGCAAGACGGTTCCTCGCGAACCGGGCCTGCAGCTCAGTATGCTCCGACTTGTCAATCACCGAAGCCACTTTTTCCCGCACTTCATTCAGCTCCTGCTGGAGAGATTCATATTCCCGCCTCGACCGTTCACTGATTTCAAAAATCTGCTCCTTGCTGTCGCCGACGGTGTTCAGCATTTTATCAATGATCTCATCTAATGAAAGCTTTGTTGACAAGAGTGTCACCACACTTTTATGGTTTGACAGAAATTCTCGTTTCGTTATGATTATTTTAGCACACTCAGAAGGGCCTATAACCCTTTATCCGGAAAAAATCATACATTTACATATTCCGGGGCGATTCGAAACGTCTCGTGTTCCTCTCCCAGCATATCATGTTCTGTCCCTTTAAAGTTTTACAATATGATTATAGAATAGTTACACCATAAGGAGGATTCTTTCTGTCATGCCCGATACCTATTATACAGTAAAAATGAGTAAAACCGGTGAAATAACCATCAATAAGTCCCGTTTTCTTGCCCACGCTGCTCGTGTTACAACCGAAGAAGAAGCCCAGGCATTCATTGATATGATCAAAAAAGAACATGCCGGCGCCACTCACAACTGTTCCGCTTATCTTATAGGTGAAAATGATGACATCCAGAAAGCTAACGACGACGGCGAGCCGTCCCGAACGGCCGGAGTTCCGATGCTTGAAGTCCTGAAAAAAAGAGAACTGAAAGACACCTGTGTCGTTGTTACACGCTATTTCGGCGGAATTAAACTCGGTGCCGGCGGCCTGATCCGCGCTTACGGACAGGCCGTGACTGCCGGATTGGAAGCAGCCGGTATTGTCGAACGGACACGCATGAAAGTGATAAGCGCGGCGGTGGATTACACGCTGCTCGGCAAAATGGAAAACGACATCCGGCAGTCTTCCTATTTACTGAAAGATATCTCCTACGAAGAAGCAGTGACGTTTTACGTGTACGTTCCGGCCGGAGAAGAAGAAACGTTTACCTCGTGGCTGACGAATATCTCAAACGGACAGGCGTCCGTCAATGAAGAAGAGGAAACCTATCTCGAACAGGACGTCCCCTCCTGACAGACGTTTCCTCTTCCTTCAACTTATTCTGCCGTATTTCTTTCTTTTTCCCGTATTATTTCCCCGGAAATAATTTTTTCCGCATTAATGTAACGACACGCATAGAATCATCGTCTCATGGAGAGAGACGTTTACACGTCGTCTTCTGAAAAATAATAAATATATTTACGAAGCGGGAGCGGTTATGTAAAATGATGGGGACAAGACAACCGGGATGTTACATGAGTGAAGGAGAATAGTATGGCAGATAAAGAACCAAATACAAGACTGCGGCGACGCAAACAGCGGACCCGCCGGATTTTTAAAACATTTATGATTCTTGGATTAATTTCCTTTGTCGTGCTCGGGGCGGTCATCGGCTACTTTGCCTGGAAGTTCACCACAGTTGCCGCCGATACTCAGGAAGCACTGGACCGCGGCGATAAGTCGGAAAAACGCGAAACCGCCGTCGATCCAAATGAAGACAACTTTTCCGTCCTGTTCCTGGGTGTCGATGACCGTGAAGGCGAACTGGAAGGCCGTACCGACGCCATGATCCTCGCCACCTTTAACCGAAGCGAAGAATCAGTGAAAATGACGAGCATTCCTCGTGACTCCCTCGTCGATATCCCAGAGCACGGGGAAGATAAAATCACACACGCCCATGCCTTCGGAGGTACCGACCTTGCCGTGGAAACCGTCGAAAACACATTCGATATTCCGGTCGACTATTATGTGAAGCTGAATTTTGAAGCCTTCATTGAAATCATTAACGCCCTGAACGGCGTCGAAGTCGACGTGCCGTTCGCTTTCTCGGAACAGGACAGTGAAGGCAACGATAATGCCATTCATCTCGAAGAAGGCACCCATATGTTAAACGGCGAAGAAGCCCTTGCATTCGCACGCATGAGAAAACAGGACCCGCGCGGAGATATCGGGAGGGGCGACCGCCAGGAACAAATCGTTTCCGCTTTAATCGAGCGCAGTGCCTCCATCGGCTCCATCCATAAATACGATGACGTGCTGGACAGCGTGCAGGATCATATGACGATGAATTTCGATGTCGGAGATCTCGTTTCCTTCCGGAAGTACGCGGGATCGGTTGATGACATTGAGCGCCTGCAGCTGCAGGGTGCTGATGTGCGGTACAGCGGCATTTATTATTACCAGCTCGATCCGGCCGTCACCGAAGACGTGTCCCAGGAAATGCGGAACCATCTGGAACTTGATGAGCAGGATTCATCGGAAGGAACGCAAGCTGAATCTCCTTAAGGAGGTTCAGCTTTTTTCTATGCCAAAGGCGGCCGGGGCCGCCGTTTCTCTATCGATTCCAGGCATTTCTGCATTGATTCTCGGAGTTTCTGCCTCGATTCTTCTTATAGATGGCTCAAATGGTAGATTCGTCCTTTGTTTTTCCGGTTGTGGGGAACGCGCAGTGAGCTTAGCAGGCGGAGGGTGACCTGGCTGGAAGGAAGGCTTAGAAAATCGCGGCACTGCTCGGTAGTGAGAAGGGGACTGATTAATTCTTTGTAATCCTGGAGGGCGCAGCGGGGTGCGTCTTTCGTGCGGGAGCCGCAGCTGCTGCAGCCCCAGAAGCCGTTCTTGCTTTTGTGCATCGGCAGTCTGCCGCATTCCGGGCATTGCACTCCTTTTTAGATATCGTCCATGGTCAGCCCGAATTCTGCTAGAATATCGACCTCTTTTGGCCGGCATTCCTGAATCAGGCGGTCCGCTGCCGTTTGTAAACGGTGAAAAGGCATCGTCGTTTTCGCTTCTTTATTTTTGAGTTCCTCTATGTCATACGGAAGCTGGGCGGCATGAATGACATTGGTTGACGCGGCTTGAATGATGGTAGTGGGAAAACTGATGACAACCAGCGTATGAATGGGAGGCAGGACGAGAGAGTGATGCTTCAGCCACTCTTCCAGCTGCAGCTTATGCCGGTGCACCTGAAGCCGCGGGTCCGGGAAGCCTTCCTCTTCCCCATGGAGAGTCCGGGTCATCTGATACCGATGTTCGTCAAAAATCAACGTGCCGGTGAGATTTTTCACTTCGATGATCAGGGAAAAAGACGGGGTGAGGAGAAGGGTGTCCATTTGGAAATGGGAAGAGCGGACGGAAAGACGTAGGTCGTGTAAAAGGAGATACGGAGGATGGAGAAATGAGAGATGGTAATCGATGGCCTTTTCTCCGCGGTATCCTGCACCGTAGCGCCGTGCTTCCTGTTTCACCTGGTCCCGCTTTGGGTGCGGGTCTGGAAGCCGGCGCTGCAGTATATCAAGTTTCTTGAGAATATCCGGTGTGGTCCGGTGTTTTCTGATCATGGCATCTTCTCCTTTTGGTTATCTCTTACGTATTCGAGGGATTTTTGGCAACTCCTTCTTTTTTCTCTATCGATTCCGGATGTTATCCATCGATTCTCCGGGTTTTTTTCATTTTCTCAATTGATTCCAGAGATTTCTGCATCGATTCCCGGAATTTCCGCCTCGATTCCTGCCATTTCTGCAATGATTCAGTCAAAAAAAGCTCCCTGCTGGAAGCAGGGAGCGGATATTAAGGACGTCTTGGTGAATTAAACTTGTTCATGAGACGCATGACCGGCCGGTACTGGGAGTTGACCAGTCCGACCAACTCGGCCATCAGCTCGATGCCGATGAGAAGGACCATCATGATCACCAGTGACACCCACAGCGTCGAAATCGTAAACATCAGCGCTGACATGCCGAAAAACAGGCTCAGCGCGTAAATAATCATGACTGTCTGCCGGTGGGAATAACCGAGCCGCAGCAGGCAGTGGTGCAGATGCGACTTATCCGGCGCAGATAACGGCTGCTTGTTGACAACCCGGCGGATGATCGCAAAAAACGTGTCCGAAATCGGGACCGCCAGTATAATGACCGGCACGACGAGAGAAAATATGGTTACGTTCTTAAAACCTAACAGCGAAATAACACCAATCATAAATCCGAGAAAGAGCGCTCCGCTGTCCCCCATAAAAATCTTCGCCGGGTTGAAATTGTGCACGAGAAAGCCGAGTGTTCCGCCGAGCAGTGCAATCCCGAGAGCGACGATAAAAATGTCCCCCTGAATAATGGAAAGCACCGACACCGTTGCCAGTACGATGGAAGAAACGCCGGCGGCCAGACCGTCGAGGCCGTCAATCAGATTAATCGCGTTCGTGATACCGATAATCCAGACGAGCGTCAGTGGAATGCTGAACCATCCCAGATGCAGCTGACTGTCGAATGGAAGGTTGATGAATTCAATCTGAACGCCGCCCATAACAACGATCACCGCTGCAATAATCTGACCGAGCAGCTTCCATTTTGCGGATAATTCCGTGAGATCATCGAGAAACCCTGTAATAATAATGATCGTACCTGCCGTCAAAATATACGGCATATACGCATTTTCCGGCTGCAGAATGAGCAGTCCGACGAGAAACGCCGCATAAATCGACAAGCCGCCTAAGCGGGCCATTGCTCCCTTGTGTACTTTCCGGTGATTCGGCTGATCCGTCGCGCCAATTTTAAACGCCAGTTTCTTCACAAGCGGCGTCAACAGGAGCGAAAGCAGAAAACAAGTGGTCAGCGCCAGTCCAGTGATCATTTTGAACCTCCTTCATTACCGTTACCTATTCTTCGATGTTTTATGTATGATATATGAACCGTGGTGAGCTTTCCTGTTTTTCCTTCACAAAAACGCATTCCACCGAATTATATCATATTTTGCATAAAACCATACCGTTTTCTTTAAAAATCTTTTATTTCGTTTTCCTGTATATTGGACGTGGTTCCCCCGTTTCAGGTTGCATATTTTTTTAGGTCGGAAGAAATCTTTTTTCCGGCTTCGAAAATTGGTATAATTTTCTCCAGAACATGTTTCCTATGCCACGCATTTCAAAGTTTCATAGAAAAGGAGGTCTCTGACACAATGAACCGATATTTTCTGGCAGGAGCGGCAAGCTCCCTTTTGGCTGTCGGCGCCGTCGTTACAACACCGGCTCTTGCGGAATCCGAACCGGTACTCGCCAGTGTAGACTGGGTCGTTTCCCAGATTGAACCGCTGGAAGAACGAATCGACGGGCTGGAAGAGCGTATTGATGAACTCGAGAGTGACGTTGAAGAGCTGAAAGAAGAGCAGGAAAACTAGGAATCTACTTGAATCTGTACATAGAAAGAAGGATCTTCAGTGATGTATAAAAAATTAACGGCAGCACTTCTGTCCGTGCCGCTCGCTGCATTCGCCGCTTCTTCGGCATCTGCAGAAGAGCCGCAGGACCTGTATGATGAGCCGATGACGATCAAACTCGTCCCTTCTTCCAATTTTAATGCCGAGATTCACGGTTCCTACCAGCTGATCGATCAGGCGGACGGAGAAACCGTGGAAATGGATAACGACATCCAGTTCCGGTACGGCGAAGAGGAGGTAACGGTGAAAGTTTCCGATGATGACAGCGATATGTATACATCAACGGAAGGTTTTATCCTCCAGGAAGACGGTGTGTCGAGCAGTAATTATGTGTCGCTGAGCTCCGTGGAGCGGGCCGGCACTTCTTTTCAGACAACAGCGTACCGTGGTTCATTCGTCGTTGAACCGGAAGAAGCGCAGAATCCGGAAGGAGCGGACGATGCAGAAGAACAGGACCCCGGCAATGAAGATGAAGATGACACCGTCGGACGCCTCCAGCTGTTCAATGTACTCGATATCGAGGATTACTTAAAAGGCGTCGTGCCGAAGGAAATGTCGGCATCCTGGCCGTTGGAAGCGTTAAAGGCGCAGGCGGTGGCAGCGCGCAACTACGCCAAAGTGAACATGAATTCCAATGAATTTCTGTATGATACAACCACCCATCAGGTGTATGTCGGCCGCTCCGGAGAAGGCAGCCGAAGCAACCAGGCGGTCCGGGAGACGGAAGGCATCTACGCCGAGCATAACGGCAATCTGATATACGCCTACTTTCACGCGAGCTCCGGCGGACACACGGATGACAGTGAAAATGTCTGGTCCAATGAAGTCCCTTATATCCGCGGAGTGGACGACCCATACGACACCCACAGCGGCAATCCGAATAATGAATGGACCGAAGAAATAGACCAGGAAGCCATCAGCGACGCTGTTTTTCCGGACAGCAGCTATGAATTGTCCGACCTTGAAATTGTCGAAAAAAGTGAAGCCGGGCGGGTGCAGCAGCTGCGGGCCGTCGGTGTGAACGAAGCAATCGGGGAAACGCAGGAAAAAATACTGCCGGACGGATCCTCTCCGGATTCGATCCGCTGGAACCTCGGTTCCACGCTGAAAAGCACCATGTTTGATGTTTCCAAAGATACAAACAGTGTCTCCGTAAAAACGGCCGACGGCTCCGAGCAGTCGTATGAATCCGCCCTCGGCATGAAGGTCCGCCAGTCCGACGGATCCGATGAAGTGGTCGCTTACGATAACTTTGCCGTACAGACAAGTTCCGGCGTCGAATACCTGAAAGCAGCCGCCTCTTCCTATCAGTTTTCCGGAAGCGGCTGGGGGCACGGACTCGGCATGAGCCAGTGGGGCGCTTATGAAATGGCGCAGCAGGGCATGAGCTATCGCGACATCCTCACCCACTATTACACCAATATTGATATTGTTCAGCGGTAAGAGAGAACCCGGTGCTTTTAGACAGCACCGGGTTTTTCGTATTGTTTTGCGGTGGAGTTATCTATCGATTCTGCTGATTTCTCTGTTGATTCCAGGCTTTCTCTATCAATTCCAACTCAATTTCTGATTTTCTGCATCGATTCCCACATTTTCTCTATCGATTCTCCGGATTTCTGACTCGATTCATTCATTAATCGCCTCATACCAGCGGACTCCTTCATTACCGATATCCTCTTCCAAGTCCGACAAACGCTCACGAATATCCGATGCCAGGGCTGCGGCTGCTTTTTTATGCTGCTCAGCATCGGCCTCATTTTCTGCATCAGATAATTGCCGGAGTTCTTCCTCCAGTTGTTCCCATCCATCATGATACGAAGTGTCCATCCCTGCTTTTTGCAGCTCCGTCATGTGTTGTGTCAGCTCTTCCGTATAACGGCCCCGGTTGAATGGGGACATTGATTTTCTTATATTGCTTTCTTCGAGCATCGACTGCGTTTCCCTGACTGTGACCATATAATCCGTACCAATCGAAGCCTTCATCGATTGATTTTCATTGTACAACAGGCATCCTGCCCCCGCGCCAAGACAAAGAATGAAGGAAAGTCCACCGATTATCAGTTTTTCCCTGCGAAAGGATACTGTTTTTAATAGAGCAGGGATAATAAGGAAAAAGAAAATGATTCCAAGAACCAGAAGGATACCACTGCTTTCTGACATTCTGCTCCCCTCTCTCCGTTGAATTTTATCTATCGATTCTGCTGATTTCTCTATTGATTCCAAGCTTTATCTATCGATTCCAGCTCAATTTCTGATTTTCTGCATCGATTCCCCCATTTTCTCTATCGATTCTCCGGATTTATGCATCGATTCTCCGATTTATCACATCAAAAATCCCGGCAGTCCTTCCGCCGGGATCTTCTATCTCCTATTCTTCCTGCTCTATGAAATAATCATCCATCGTGCGCGACATGAAGAGAGCGAACTGGGCGCGGGTGGTTGTTTCGTTCGGACGGAAGTCGTCTCCGGCTTCCGATGTGATCTGCTGGTCGGCGATAATATTGATTTCCTCAAAGTTCGGATAATCTTCGCCGATGTCGGTGAATGAATGCACCTCTTCCGCGTCCGGGAGATCATACGCTTCTACGAGCAGCGCCGCCATCTGCGAACGCTTCAGGCCTTCTCCGGCCATCATTTCTCCGTTGCTCCCGGTCATAATCCCGTGGTATTCGAGCGCGGCGAGCGCATCATAGGCATGATGGTCCGGGCTGACGTCATCCACCTGGATCTCGTAATCCTCCGGTGCTTCCAAATCAAGCTCCGCGGTCAGCATTTTAGCAGTCTGGGCGCGGGTGATTGTTTCGCCGGGTTCAAATTTTCCGTTCGGGTAACCGCTGATGACACCCTGATCGGATAAGTACTGAATTTCTTCAAAGGCAAAGTAATCGGCGCTGACATCCGGGTAGATCGGTTCTTCCGGAATCTCCGGTTCCCCGGCGCCAAGCTCGCGGATATCGCTTTCGAGATCATCCACACGCTGTTCTGTTTCATCGATACTTTCTTCCGTGTCAGCCAGCTGTTCTTCCGTCCAGTCCGCAGCGGCGGCATCCTCGGATTGATCGGCCTGGGCTCCGTTCCCGGAACATCCGGCAAGTACGGTCGCTCCGAGCAGGCTGCCACTCAGCACTGCATACTTCCATCGCTTTCCCATTGGTATATCCTCTCCCTTCCAGACGATTATTTTCTTCCAATTCCGTGATAAATGATTCCTTCGGCTTTCATGGTTTCAGGATCCAGGGCATTTCGTCCGTCAATGACAACCGGACGTCTCAGCTGTTCCTTGAACTGGGAGGCAGTGAGTGTTTTGCATTCCTGCCACTCTGTCACAAGAAAAGCGGCATCTGCGTTCTTCAATGCTTCAAGCGCTGTATCGGCGTACTCAATGTCAGCGGTGATCGTCTGTCTGGCGTTATCTGCCGCAACCGGATCAAACGCCTGTACCCGTGCGCCTTTTTCCGTTAGATCTTCAATAATTTTCAGAGCCGGCGCCTCCCGGATATCGTCCGTATTCGGCTTGAACGCAAGACCGAGCACTGCAATGGTCAGCCCTTCAATGTCTCCGTCAAAAATCCGCGTCAAGTGTTCAATCATGCGCCGGTTCTGCTGTTCGTTCACGTCATTGACCGCCTGCAGCAGAGGGGGATGGTAATCCTTTTCTTCGGCCAGATACTTGAGCGCCTTGACGTCTTTTGGAAAACAGGAACCCCCGTAGCCGATACCCGCCTTCAGAAATTTCGGCCCGATCCGGTGGTCCAGGCCCATGCCCCGCGCCACCGCATTCACATCGGCATCATAAATGTCACAGATGTTGGCCATTTCGTTAATAAATGAAATCTTGGTGGCAAGAAATGCATTGGACGCGTACTTGATCATTTCCGAACTGCGCGGATCGGTAACGACAATCTGATCGGTGAGCCCCTGGTGAAGCTCTTCCAGTACTTGTGCCGCACGCCTTGATGAAGCGCCGATGACGACACGATCCGGGTGGAACGTGTCTTTGACGGCGGAGCCTTCCCGCAGAAATTCCGGCACCGAGCAGACATCAATATCAGCGGCCGGCTGCCGTTTCTGAATAATGCCTGCCACCGCTTCGGAGGTACCTACCGGAACGGTTGATTTATTGACGATCACTTTATACGCATCATCCACCGCTCCTCCGATTTCTTCTGCCACTTTATAGACAAACGACATGTCCGCAGCGCCGGTCTCGGTTTCCGGGGTGCCGACGGCAATCAGAATAATGTCGGAATGGCGGACCGCCCGGCCGATGTCGGTAGTAAATGTCAGTCTGTCTTCTGCTTTGTTTTTGCGGACCAGCTCTTCCAGTCCCGGTTCATAAATGGGAATCTTGTTTTCATTTAACCGGTCCACTTTTTCCTGGATGTTGTCGACACAGATCACCTGATTGCCAAGATCTGCAAAACAGGTGCCGGACACAAGGCCGACGTACCCTGTTCCAATAACGGCTACATTCATTTTATTTTCACAACCTTCTTTTTTGCATAATCCAGCAGGTCATCGATTTCCTGGAACCGCAGCAGTTTCATGAAAAAGAAAAGCAGGACGGCTGCGGCTGCGCCGCCGGACAGTAAAGATATGTATGGATTAAAGTCCCCTACGGCCTGCTTTACAATGTACAGCCCGGCCGCCATCATGGCAAGGAGGGCGGCAGGTCTGCCGACCGCGCTCATCCAGGGGATTTTCGTCACCTGATGTAATTTTAACACAGATCGGGTGCCGAACAGGAGCAGACAAAAGTTGCATATCGACGCGATGGATGTCCCCCACGCCACACCCGCGGCACCGAGTGGATCCAGAAGCAGCACCGCGATGCCTGCGTTGATACCGAGCACCGACAGAAGGCTGACGGCGACCGGATAGATGGAATGTTCATAGGCATAGAAAAAACGGGTCACATAGACATTTGCCGCATGGAAAAACATCCCGATCACCAGAATCTGGAGCAGCGGTACCGTCATGGATGTTGACTGATCGGTGAAACTGCCGTATTGAAATACGACGCGGATAATATCCTCCGCAAAAAAGACGACAAACACCGCAACAGGCAGAATCGACAGCGCCATCCAGCGAAGCCCCCTGCCGTAAAGCGCGCTGATGCCCTCTTTTTCACCGGCTGCCACTTTCCGGGACAGCATCGGGTACACGACGGTGGTGACCGCCATCATCAACACACTCTGTGGCAGCTGTACGATTTTTGCCATGTAGTTGAGTGCGGAAATGCTGCCTTCTTCCAGAAAGGAGGCAAACACCCGGTGCAGCAGAAAATAAAGCTGCAGGGTGGCACCGCCGAGAAGAATCGGCACTGCCAGTTTAAAGGTACGCCACGTTTCCGGGCTGCGGCCGAAACGAAAGCCGAAGTGGAAAAAGTTTTCCCGGCGGATGAGACAGACGAGATACACGCACATCAGCGCTGCGCTGATGACCGCTCCCCAGGCATGGGCGAACGCTCCAAACCACGGGAAAAAGACAACCGCAATACCGAGAAAGGAGCCGTTCAGCAGGAGTGTGGCAGCCGCCGCCCTTGAAAAACGATCATTCACGTTTAAAATACCGGTGAGCCACATCGAGAGCATTAAAAAGAACGTGGCCGGCGCCATAATTCGGAACAGGTCCGTCGTTAACTGGAACTGATCCGCAGAAAGCCCGGAAAACAGCATCCCGATCACCTGGTCCGAAAACAGTACGAGAGCGCCGCTGAACAGCACGAGGGCTGTCGACAGCCACGCAAATACCCGCTCCAGGTACTCCCGTCTCCCCAGCGGACCGTCGATTTTCGTATATACCGAAATAAAGGCGGTCGTTACCGCCCCGCCGACGACGACATAAAAAAAGTTCGGAAGGGTGTAGGCGGTAATCACGCTGTCGGCCGCTTCATTGGTCCCAAACTGATAACCGATCACGATTTCCCGGAAAATCCCGAGAAACCGGGACAACAGATTAATAAAAGCGACCGCGCCGATGACCTGGATGAGCCTTTTGCCTTTCATCGTATACACATTCCTTTCGAAGCAGCTGTCACACCCGGTCGATAAAATTGCGGAGTATATCGAGAATATTGTCCCGTCCGCTCACAAACGGCTCCGGTTCAAATGTTTCCGCCTGCGTCAGTGCTTCGGCCAATTCGGATGGGTGTTCCATGCCGATAATATGGCCGGTCGACTGAAACTGCTCCACGATTTCGGTCTGATGGTTGTCATTGTGCTCTCCGTATTCGGCAAGCCGCGGAACGGCAATTACCGGTTTTTCTTTTTTGACACCGGTGATAATCGATCCGGTCCCGCCGTGGCAAATAACGATACGCGCCTCATCAAACGTCCGGTCCATTTCCTCAAACGGAAGAAACGGCGTCAAGCTCATATCCTCCGACGTGTAGTCCGTATGACCGGACTGGACGACCACGTTGTCGGTGATCGTGCCGTTATCGATGAGCCGCTCGGTTTCATCGAGCAGCCGGGTGAAGGGAAGTTCATGTGTGCCGAGTACAATAAAAATCAATAGATCGACCCTCCATGCACCGCTTTCGGGTAAAATTTGAGCATCGGCTCCCACTGCACAATAAACAGATCGGCAATGGGATAGACGAGACGGCCGGATAACGTCGGCGACGACGTCTTGGCGAAACTTTCAAGAAAAACAACCTTGCGGCGGAACAGTTTCGCGATATAACACATCGGCACAGCCGTATGCACTCCGGTTGTGACCACCACATCGGGTCTTTCTTTCAGAAAGATACCGAGTGATTTCAGGCAGTTGAAGGAAAACTTAAACAGATAACGGATCGGATAGTTCCGGGCTCCGTAAACGAGAAAAGACATCGGGTGGTCTTTTCTCATTCCTTCTGTGACGACTGTCTTTTCGGTAACGAGATAATAATCGTATTCCTGAAAGAGCGGCTGCAGCTGCATCAACTGCGTTAAATGACCGCCCACGGAGGAGATAAACAATACTTTTTTCTTTGTTCTGCTCATACAGTTTCGTTCCTTTGCCCGGCGTTTCGGTAAATGGCAAGGACCTGATCGGTAACGGCTTCGGCATCGTTTGCCGCTGCCTTTTCCAGACCCTTTGCTATCATCGTTTCGCGCCTGCTTTTATTTTCGAGAACATCGGTGATCTCTTCGGCAAGAGAGGCCGGATGCTGCGGCTCCGTCATTGCGCCGGCGCCGTCCCCGAGTACGTCGGCGAGGCCGCCGGTGTTTGTCCCGACCACCGGGGTTTTGCAGGCCATTGCCTCCACCGCTACGAGACCGAATCCTTCCAGATGCGAAGGAAGCACAAACAGGTCCGCGGCTGCCATCCAGTCCGCCACCTCACTCTGGGATTTCACACCCTGAAACGTAACGGCTTCTTCCACACCGAGCTCTGTGATTCTTGCTTTCAGCTGCTGCAGGTAATCTTCCTGCTTGGCCGGCCCGACGACATGAAGACGGACATTCGGCAGTTCCTTTTTCACGTTGGGAAGAGCCTCCACCAAATCGCCGATCCCTTTTTCCTCAATAATATTGCCCACGTAGAGAATATGTTTTTCGTAGGGAGACAGCTGCAGGACTTCCTGCATGTCGATCTGCTGCTTCGGGTAAAACACTCGGCGGTCGACGCCCATGCTGAACATCGATACCTTTTCCGCGGGGATACCGAAATCCCCCACTACTTGCTGTTTCAGGTCTTCCCCTACCACGATGACCTGTGCGGCGTCCTCTAGAATCTTCCGGGTCTCTTTTTGGAAAAAGCGGCCCTTTTTCGCCATTTTATTCAAATCGCCGCCGTGGCAGGTGACCACGTAGGGAATACCAAGCCGTTTGGCATACATGCGGGCCGGAATGCCGGAAGGAAACGCGTAGTGGGCATGGATCATATCATAATCACGGCCGGCTTTACGGAGGCGCCGCAGCGTACTCCACATCCAGGAGCTGTATTTTTTCAGGGCATTCTTTTTTCCCATGGCAGGATTGGTTACCGCCGCGACATCCACCTGATTGCCTTTGTTCATTAGCGCCTCCACCTGGTTTTTGACGAATATGCCGAATGTCGGCGCGGAAGCAGAAGGATACATATTACTGATGACAAGAATCCGCATGGCTATTCCTCCGTCTTATCGTATTGATACCAGTTTACCGCAATGGCGAGAAACAGCCAGAAAAACAGGGCGATCTGATGGTTTTCCCAGGCTGTGGACAAGGTCCCCATTAACAGCCAGGCAACCGTGAAGGTAATAATGAACAACCCGGCCCACCGATGTTTCGGATCAGACGACCCTGCCATTTTGGCCATTGTTTTTAAAATCGCGACAAAAATAAGAGCCAGCAGAATGACACCGACCACCCCGTATTCGACGAGAACATACAGAGCGTTATTGTCAACCGTTCCCATTGTGGTCGGCAGATCTTCGTGCATGAACTGATGCATTTTGGAGTTAAACACGAAGGCGGCATTGCTTCCAAACATTCCCGGACCGACTCCAATGACCGGACTGAACGTAAAAACGAGCAGGCCGCTCAGCACAATCAGATACCGGTAATTGCTGGACAGATCAAAGGTGTTGGCGTTGCGCTGCGCAAATCCTTCAAACATGAACAGCGCCGCCCCGTATGCCGCCGCAAAAATGACGAACAACCCGATGGCTCCGTATAACATGATCCGGAACGCTTTGTTTTTTCTAAAAATCAATCCGACAAGTCCGAAACAGCCGATCATGGCAAGAAACGCCTGGCGGGAGAAAGTCAGACCCAGTCCCGTTAACAGGAAAAGCCCGATCAGGCTGTAAATGAGAAGCTGTTTTTTCGTCAGGTGCGCCCGGTACACAAACATGTAAATCACAAGCAGCAGAATGACAGCCATTAAATAACCGCCGAGAGTGTTACTGGAATCCATGAATCCGAATGCGCGCACTTCTTCCCCGATCGAAACACTCCGGCGTTCTTCCACGTCGCGGAGCGGAAGCGGAATTTTGTACAGAATTTCGAACATGCCTGCAGCCGACTGAAGCACAGCCAGACCGAGAATGACATGAAACAGCTGCCGCACCCATTTGCCCGGAATGTCCACCGCAAGCAGAATGAAAAACAGGATGACAAACTGAAACAGGGCGCGTACCCCGAATACCCCCTGGGCAAACGGCACATTATTCACAAACATGCTGAACAGCGCAAACAGGAAAAACACAAACAGACTGGTGTTCAGCGGGTTTTTCAGGCGCTCCAGCAGACGGCGTCGTCCAAGCTCCGGGTGAAGTACGACAACGGCCGCCATGGTGAGAAGCAGTAATTCCCCTCCGTAACTTAGAAGGGTTGGAACGATGGGCAGCCAGTCTGACCAGATCCGAGTGAACAGCAGTTCAAAAGACGTCCATATGACAAGCACCATGGTTGCCAAAAGAAGCAGATGATTCGTCCTCTCTGCCGGGAGGTATTGATAAAAGATGTTATTCAGCCTATTCATCCTCGTTTCGTCCTTTCAGGCGGAGCAGATTCATGCCCTCGGCCGCCTGCTCTTTCAGCGTTTTGGAAACCGCCCGGATATCGGCCTGCAGGCGCGTCCATTCATGTTCCGCTTTCTCAAAAGCCGGCAGAATCTGTGTGAGATCTTCTACATCCGCTGTATAGTCCTGATAATTAATTTCTTCCATAAAGTCTTTCACTTTCTGATGGTAGGCAATACCGATGACCGGAGTTTCCGCATTCACCGACAGTATCAGGGAATGGAGCCGGGTTCCGATCACAACGTCCTGCGCGGCCGCTTCCGCTGCTATCTCTTCAGGGGAAAGATTGGCCTCCTGAATATGTACCTCATTCCGGTGCTCCATCCGTTCGGCAATATGTCTGGTTACCTCCACATCTTCCGGATATTTTGTGGAAAAGAAGGTAACCTCCACGCCCTTTTTATCGATCAGTTCATCAAGGGAAGCAGCCATCCCCTCGAGGTATGCCTCATGTTTTCCGGGATCGGCCTCGGGCCAATACCTGCTGCTGAAATAAGGAACAGCCGTGACCCCGACCCGCTGCAGCACTGCTGACGTTTCATGCACAGCTTCTACCGGCACTGAAAACGCCGGATCATAAATAACATGGATGTCGGAAGGCGCGCCGATCTGTTGCAGAAGCCGGCGCGATTTTTCATCACGGACCGAGACCGAAGAAGCCGCACGGAGCAGCCGCTTGATAAAAAAGGCGCCCGTTTTCGTCGTGATCGGACCGGCGCCTACGCCGTGCACCGCCACGCGGCAGCCGGCGCGTTTAGCGGTCAGTCCGAGGACACTGTAGAGCGGGGCATCTCGTTTATACATATCCATCAGGAGACCGCCGCCTCCGATGATCACAAGGTCGAGATGCTTCATTACTTTCCGGCTTTCGCGGATCGTTTTCAGTCCTGATTTCAGCGTGCTTCCTTCTTTATATAAGAGCGGATAGGACACGGTGCCGTGACGCTCTTTCGTATTCGCAGGATCATTGCTGAACACGACGATATTTTCTTTGGCCACGCCTCCTTCTGTCGTCAGCTGATGGAGGATCCCGGCCAGAATCGCTTCGTCGCCGATGTTATTATGCCCGTAATTACCAATAATTCCAACCTTCATATGTATACGTACCTGACCTTTTCTTATGTGTAGGGTCGCAAGACAATGCTGCGTGCAGTTCCAGGCACGCAGCACATCCATTCACCTTTTTTCCTATTATACACCTGAAGCCTTCTCAATCCTAGTTTCGATTTTTTTACAATACGGAAGAATAAGGAGAAACGTTTCAACAGACGCAGTTTGCGATACTGAACATATGCATTCAGAAATTGTCTCTTAAACCGGTGTTATAGACACTTTTTTTATAGAAAGAGAATATTTTGTCCCCTAAAAATATTTTCTACCCATTTTCAACCTCAGAATTACAGAAGGTGGTTCAAATCCTGAGATTGCAGACATTTTCCAGCGGAGCGTGTCCGTAAAAAGAGCTGCCCCAGTTTGTTGGAGCAGCTCTGTACCACGATTATTCGGTGATCAATTCCAGGTCGACCGGAATCGAATCTTCCACTTCTTCTCCACTGTCCACGCTGACCGCCGTTTCAACGGCTGTCTCACCGATTACCTGCGGCTGTTGGGCAATCGTGGCTGCCATGCTTCCTTCTTCAATGGCTTCGACCGCATCATCAATCGCATCAAAACCTACCACCATCACATCCTCCATGCCTGCGGCCTGCAGTGCCTGAACAGCACCGAGGGCCATTTCGTCGTTATGGGCAAACAGCGCGTCGACTTCCTCCGTGCTCTGTAAAATATTTTCGGTAACCGTCAGTCCTTCCGAACGGTTGAAATTCGCTGTCTGGTTGGCAACAACTTCGATGCCGTCTTCTTCATCGACAATGTTATGGAACCCTTTGCCTCTTTCATTGGCAGCCGAAGATCCTGGACTTCCCGTCAGCTCAATGACATTGCCGGAACCACCCAGCTCTTCTACGATAAATTCCGCTGCCATTTCGCCGCCTGCCACATTATCAGAGGCAATATGGCTGACTATTTCGCCGCTTTCCGCACTGCGGTCCACGGTAATAACTGGAATATCTTCTTCATTTGCCGTTTCAATAGCACTGCTGACCGCAGAGGAATCTACTGGATTCACAAGCAGTACGTCCACACCCTGCTGAATAAAGTCTTCTATATTACTGGTCTGGGTCGCCGAGCTGTTCTGGGCATCCGCAACTTCGAGATTTACGCCGTCCTGCTCTTCAGCTGCCGCTTCTGCCGCATCCGAAAGCGTAACAAAAAACGGGTTATTTAACGTCGACACTGACATCCCGATCGTCATGTCACCGCCGCCTTCTGCCTCTTCCGAGTTCCCTTCGCTGCCGTTCCCTTCGGATTCATTTTCCGAGCCTGAACCCGGTTCTTCGGTGGAACAACCTGCGGCCATCATCAGCACTGCTGCCGAAACACCCATCGCCTTCATCCATTTTCTCATCATTTCTTCCCCCTTAAATTTTATAATAAATATATACTGAAAGCCTCGCAGGCTTTGCAGCCGATCATGCATCTTTTTTACGGTCCAGGATGACAGCCAGTAGAATGACCGCGCCTTTAACGACCTGCTGGTAAAAAGAAGCCACATTCAATAGATTGAGTCCGTTGTTCAGCACCCCGATGATAAGGGCACCGACAAGTGTCCCAAAAATCCAGCCGCGTCCTCCGGTCAGACTGGTGCCGCCAAGCACAACGGCGGCAATGGCATCAAGTTCATACATCGTCCCGGCAGTAGGCTGAGCTGAATACAGCCGCGACGTTAAAATGATGCCGGCCAGAGCGGACAACATCCCTGTCAGGGAATAGACACCTATCTTGATGCTGTCGACCTTTAACCCGGAAAGGCGGGAGGCTTCTTCATTGCCGCCGACCGCATACACTCCTCTGCCGAACGTCGTCTTTTTCAGAATGAAATACAGCACCAGATACGCTGCAAACATCGTCACAACCGGAAACGGGATCATAAACAAATACCCCTGCCCCATCATTTCAAAGCTGAAATGCTGAGGAATATCCGAAATCGGCCGACCGTCCGTATAAACAAGGGTCAGCCCCCGGAAAATAGTCATTGTCGCCAGTGTGGCAATAAACGGCGCTACGTTTCCTTTCGTTATCACCACGCCGTTGAACGCTCCCATCAAAGCTCCGGCAAGAAGCCCGCACAGCATGGCCAAAACCGGATCCATGCCGCCGGCCATAAAGCCGGCCGTCAGCGCCCCGGCAAGGGCAAGCGTGGAGCCGACAGACAGATCGATACCTCCGGTCAAAATCACAAATGTCATCCCAAATGCGATCAACGCATTGATGGAAACTTGACGGAATACATTAAAAATATTATCCAGAGATAAGAACGATGGATTTAAAATCGTCAATACGATAACGAGTAACACCAGCCCGAGCAGCGGACCGATTTTTTGAAGCGTTCCTTTTAGTGAAGCGCCGTTATTCATTGGAAAGACCTCCCCCTGTAGCTGCCTGCATAATGTTTTCCTGATCAGCCTCTTCTCTGTCAAACACAGCGCTGATTTTTCCTTCATGAAGGACGAGAACACGATCGCTCATTCCGAGAACTTCCGGGAGTTCAGAAGAAACCATAATGACCGCCACCCCCTGTTCCGTCAATTCATTCATGATGTGGTAAATTTCTTTCTTCGCTCCGATATCCACCCCTCGTGTCGGTTCATCAAGAATTAATATGGAAGGTTCAATCCCCAGCCATTTTCCGATAACAATTTTCTGCTGATTCCCCCCGCTCAATGTTTTTAATTTCTGTTCCCTGCCGGATGTCTTGACCCGCAGTCGTTCAATCGTGTTGTCGGTGAAATCCTTTTCTCTCGTGTTTGACATCAAACCTGCTTTCGACAGTTTTCCAAGATTCGGGATCGCCAGGTTTTCACGGACGGAAAGATTCAATACCAGCCCTTCTTCTTTGCGGTCCTCGGTAATAAATCCAATACCGGCTTTTCTGGCGTCATAAGGCGTGCGGATACGGAGCCGCTCTCCATCCAGGTACACATTGCCGGATCTCTTTTTTCTTGCTCCGAAGAGAAGCTGCATCAGTTCGGTACGTCCTGCCCCCATCAGCCCGGCCAATCCAAGTATTTCACCGCGCCGTAGCTCAAAGGAAGCGTTTTCAAAAATACCGCCTGCATCCGACAGGTTCTCTACCCGAAGCCGTTCTTCACCGGGTACTGTGCTTCGGGGAGGATACTTCTCGCCAATTTCACGGCCGACCATTAATTTAACAATTTCTTCATAACTGGTCTCCGACACAGCTTTGGTTCCGGCGTATCCGCCATCCCGAAGGACGGAAATGCGGTCGCACAACTGAAAAATCTCTTCCATCCGATGAGAAATGTATACAATCCCGACCCCGGAATCTTTTAAGTGGTTGATCACCTCAAACAATGATTCGATTTCCACCTCGGTAAGAGCAGCGGTCGGCTCATCCATCACAATCACTTCCGCTTCCGTCGAAACGGCTCTCGCGATTTCGATCATCTGCTGCTGACCGACCGACAGGCGGCCTGCTTGCCGGTCCGGGTTAATATCAATGCCGAGCCGCTGCAGATACTCTGTGGTTTTCTGCCGCATTTCACTGTTCCTGTTTATGCCCCATTTTCCGTAGGTCAGCGGACGGCCGAGAAACATGTTCTCGGTGACCGATAGATTGGGGATGATATTCAATTCCTGATGAATGACGGCAATGCCGGCTTTTTCTGCTTCTTTTGGATGGGAAAACGTAACCTCTTCTCCTTTCACCCGCACGGTTCCCTCGTCACTAGCATAAATCCCTGTAAGAATTTTCATTAACGTGGACTTGCCGGCCCCGTTTTCACCCATCAACGCGTGAATCTCACCAGCCCGGACATTAAAGTCGATCCCGTGCAGAACATTCACACCATAGAAAGACTTATGAATTTGTTCCATTTCAACCAAAGGTACTGTCATGAAAAAATCACCCCCGCCTGTAAGATGACATTGGCAAACGGTGTCGCTTCACCGGTTCGAATGACCGCTTTAGCGTACTCCGTTTCTTTTTTGAACGTTTCATGGGAAAGGTACGTCACCTGTGCTTCTTCCGCTTTATGGAGAACTGCCCTGTGAAGTGTCTCATTCTGCTTCCGTATCTCTTCGGCCAGCGTATATTGTTCCACTTGCATATCTTCAAGTACCGCTTCGAATGTATCTAGAAAAGAAGGGGTTCCGAGTCTCAGCGCAAGGTCTATTTTTTTGACCCCTTCCGGTACCGGCAGTCCACAGTCCGAAATAACGATGGTATCGGTATGGCCCAGATCTGAAAGAACCCGGGAAACCGGCCCATTCAGCATTCCCTGTTTTTTCATTCCCGGTCCCTCTTTTCTTTCAGGAATTCATCCACTTCCTCCTGACTCGGCATGCCTCCCTGGGCCCCCATTTTCTGCACGGACAGGGCGGCTGCGGCATTGGCCCGGCGGCAGGCATCGGCCAGCGAACGTCCGCCTGTCAGCGCGGCAGCAAGTGCGCCGTTAAACGTATCGCCGGCGCCTGTCGTATCCACCGGTTCCACAGGATAACCGGAAATATGGCGTTCTTTGTTGTCTTCGGTGAATAACACGCCGTCCGCCCCTTTTGTCATGATGCAGCGGGGATGATACAACGCCTTATCGGCTTCATTCTGAAAAAGATGCAGGAGTTCGTGCTCATTGGGCGTGAAATAGTCGGTGTTCTGGAGAAGTTCTCCGGGGAGTTCCTGAACCGGAGCCGGGTTCAGGATAACCGTGGTCCCGTGTTTTGCTGCCAGTTCGGCCGCTTTCGCCACGCTTTCAACAGGAATCTCCAGCTGCAGCAGCACAATGCCGCTTTCAGCGATAACATGTTCATGTGCTTCTACAACCTCCGGCGTCACAGCCTGGTTCGCACCGGGAACAACAATGATGCGGTTATCCTGTTCGGACAGAATGATGGATGCCGTTCCCGACGGCATGTCTGTAACCGGTTCCAGATACCGTACAGAAACGCCCTGCTCCTTCATATGTTCCGTTAACCGCCCGCCAAACACATCATTTCCGACGCGTCCGATAAAATCGACTTCCGCCCCGAGTTTTGCAGCAGCCACCGCCTGGTTTGCCCCTTTTCCACCGGGGATCGTGGCAAAATCTTCACCGAGCACTGTCTCTCCCTGCGCCGGCATTCGTTCCGTGCTCGTCGCCAGATCCATATTAATACTGCCGATTACTGTAATTTTCTCCGCCATCGCTCTCACCTCTGTTCCTTTCTGTTCTTTGTTGAGCTTCGTTCGATCAACTCTGCCCGGAATGGTTCGGGATCACCCGGGCTCGAGACTCCCTGGATCAGTTCGAACAGAAGCTCGGACGCTTTTCGGCCCATTTCATACATCGGCTGGCTCATTGTCGTTAAACCGGGGGTCATCATCTCGCTTAAATGTATCCCATCAAAACCGATGACCTGCAGATCATCTGGAATGCTGCGCCCGGCTTTATCTGCGGCTTTCATTACTCCGAAGGCCATGACATCACTGCCGGCAAAAATACCGTCCACATCCGGATGTGCATCCAGCAGCGAGGCGGCCGCTTTTTCTGCGTCTTTCCAGTCGTAATCTCCGTCTACGATCAGCTCTTCCTGATACATGTCCGCCTCTTCCATGATCTGTTTGTATCCTTCAAAGCGCTGCTTCGCGTTTGTAACGTGCTGCGGGCCCCGGATATGAGCGATACGGCGGCAGCCGAGAGCCAGGAGATACCGCACCGCCTCCTGTGCCCCCTGTTCGTTATCGGAATACACGGAGGGAGCAATATCTCCAAGTGGTCTATCCAGGCCGACGAGCGGAAGTTTCCACTCTGCGATATGCCTGCGCTCGAGCGTATTCGTCACGATGATGACGCCATCGACGTATTTACGCTGCAACACATCGAGATAGTGGGCTTCTTTCTCCGGATTTTCATCGCTGTTACACAGAATGATGGTATAACCGTGGTCGTTCATCACGTCTTCCACGACACGGGCGAGTTCCGGAAAGAAGGGATTCATAATATCCGGAACAATGAATCCAATCGTATTGGATTCTTTTTTAAATAAACTTCTGGCAACGGAGTTTGGTTTATATTCCAGCTCCTCCATGGCCTGCATAACCCTTTTTTTCGTATCTTCATTGACATATCCGTGGTTATTGAGCACGCGGGAGACCGTCGCCACCGATACTTCTGCGTATTTTGCTACATCCTTGATTGTTGTCATCATCATGCCCCTGGTTTCCTGTAACGGGTTACACAGGTTCTGTAACCCGTTACATGTTATAGTTTCATCCTACCTTTCTATGAAAGCGGTGTCAATGATTCATTTTTACTGGTAGAAAGTAACACCACGCAGCGGGGTGCATTTTTTTATGGACACTTTTAAACCCATACTGGCTGAAACCCCCGGATAGCAGACAGAATAATAGTCTGTGAGTTTCAAAATGGCGAGTAATTAGAAATACTGGACTATATCATGATCGACCCTTATAAAAATGTCCACTATAACTATTTTGTGGACACTTTCAGGCGCAGCATGTAAAAAAGAGCTGTCTCCGTTTGAGACAGCTCCAACATATCTTTTTATTCCGGCGTGTAAAAATTCTGGGTGTAGTACGGCTGCTTGCGCACTTCATCAAAAGCCACCCCTACACCGAGGCGCTCGTATTCTCCGAGTAGTGCTTCGCGGTGCCCCGAATCGGAATTCATCCAGCTTTGATGCGCCTTGATCGGACTCACCTGTCCGTAAGCGATATTTTCCGCTGCATTCCGGTAATCGATACCGTCACTGGTCATCCGGTCAAACGGGTCTTCTCCGTTCTGATTTTCGTGAGAGAAAAAATGATTCGATGCCATATCGACACTGTGCGATCTTGCCGTCGATGCAGCCTGCCCGTCCCATGCCAGGATGCCTCTGCTGTAGCGCTGCCTCTGTGCGTTTGCCAGATGGAACGACAGCCGTTCGTAGCTTTCTTTCAGACGCTGATCCGGCTCAGCATAATACTTCCGGAAGTTTTCTTCCACTTCTGCGTCTATGACAAACACGGCGGTGACGCGGTAATCCCGGTGGCTGTCATAGAAAAAGGTTTCATACCGGCCGTCTTCTTTATATGTACCGGATGTTTTCGTATCAATACTGAAACGGGAACCGCCTTTTTGAATATCGGCAAGCGGATCTCCGTATGCGTCAATGACATCCGGTTTCGTATTGTCCATTTCGATTTGATGTGCGCCCTGCCAGGTATCCTGGTTCGAATAGGCAGCTACGACTTCATTGTTCTGGATGCCAAACTGTACGTACTCATCGTACCGGGTATGATACAGGTACCAGTCAAATCCGTAGCGGCTCTCAAGGACCGCTTTTTCTTCACCGAGTGTCTCCTGCATGGATGATTTGGAGTCACCAAGCCCCACCCCGCGGAAATGCCAGACTTCCTCCTCACTGTCTACGCCGGATGACGGCATATGAACCTCATCAACGCGGAACGATTCATCTAACGTCCGGGCCAGAAAGACAGAAAACTGAGCTCTTGTCGTATGTTCACCGGGATCGAAACTTCCGTCTTCCCTGCCGCTTGTAACCCGCTCCGCACCCAGATTTTCAATGGAGGCAGCGGCCCAGTAATCATTGGAAACATCGGAAAACATTCGTTCCATGCTGCCCTCCAGGCCGAACGCGTTCGCGAGAACCACAGCCATTTCCGCCCTTGTCAGAGAATCATCCGGCTCGAAGGAATCCCCGCTTCCGGTCATAATTCCTGCCTCGGCGACCGCGGCGATATAAGGATACATCGCCGCCCCTTCCTCAACATCCCGGAACTCGGGACCACCTTCTTCCACCGGCTCCAGATCAAGCGCTTCTGTCAGCATTTTGGCAGTCTGTGCGCGGCTTACATCTTCCTGGGGCTGGAAAGATCCGTCTTCATATCCGTTTATAATATCCCGGTCCGCGATATATTCAATTTCCTCCGCCGCCCAGTAGGAATTATTCACATCATCAAAAGTCTCCCCGGCCGACGCTGAAAAAGGAGACAAAGCCAGCACAGCGGCAGTTATACAAGATACATAGGTTTTTGTTCTCATCTGTATTTCCTCCGTTTCCCCACTTACAATCTATTTTCTTCTCTCTTCAGCCTTTGTTATGTAATATTACCTTCATTTTACCATTAATAAACAGGAAATGGAGGTTGATTTCCCGTATTTTTCATTAATTTATCTAAATCTGTTGACTTTTCGAACAATTAGTTTAAAATTAATTATACAAATTAAACAAACTGAACAAATTATACAATATATAAGGAGGGAGTTCATGTCTTCAGAATGGGATAAGCTCGAGGAAACACGCGATGTCATGGAGAGCGCCATCGCCCAGTCGATGGTCATTTACGGGGTCACCCCTTCCGTCGGACGCATCTACGGTGTGTTATATTTTGCCGGCGAACCGCTGTCTATTGATGAAATTAAAGTCCAGGTTGCCATGAGTAAAGCTTCTGTCAGCAACGGACTCCGCGAGCTGCAGGAAACAGAAATGGTGACCAAAGTGTGGAAAAAGGGAGAACGAAAAGATCATTTCATTGCGGAAAAAGATTTTCTGCGGAATTTCATCAATTATTTTGTCAAAAAGATCCGGCAGGAACGCAATCTTCTGATGAAAGCGGCGGAACAGACGAAACCCGCCATCCGTGAAATCGCGGAAACGACCGATGATGAAACGGTGCGGGAAACAGCCCGTCAGGACCTGGAACTGATTCAGGAATCGCAGGATTACCTGGATTGGACGACCCGCTTTGCCAACACGCTGGAATCCAGAGAAATTCTCGACTACGTTCCGCCGGTAAAAAAGAAATAAAGGAGTTCAGCTATGAATAAACAAAAGTCCGCTCTCGTACTGATCGATTTACAGAAAGAAAGCAATTTCGGCTTGATCCAGATGGATGACGTCATCGCCAATGCCCGGCATCTGATTGACGCCTGCCGCCGGGAAGGCATTCCTGTGATTTATACACGGCAGATTAACCGGAGTGATCAGGCCGGGCTCTCCAAAAATGAACCGTTGAATGAAGACGGAACGCCTTATTATTACGCCTCCCATACTGAAAACATCGAGATAATTGATGCCATTGCACCGGAAGAGGACGATATCGTCATTGATAAATACCGCTGGAGTGCCTTTTATGAAACAAGTCTCGACCTTATGTTAAAAGGCCTTGGCGTGGATGATCTTATTATAGGGGGTGTCGTTACCGATGGCTGCTTGATGACTTCAGTGTTTGACGCTTACTTCAGGGATTATCATGTCCACCTCGTGAAGGACATCTGTACGTCTTCCAACGAAGGATCCCACATGGCGGCGATGATGATTATGGCCAACTGGGTGTATAACCTGGAAGTCTATGAAACACGGGAGCTTATCAAACGACTGCATAACGAATCCTATCATCACTGGACCTGCGGACGGCCGGATTCCCTGCCGTTCACACCGGAAACGATGAGGGAAACGTTTGAACAGCTACAACCAGGAAAGGAAGTGCAATAACATGAAACGTTTACTACAATTATCCACTCTGGCAGCACTGACTACATTGGCAGCCTGCGGCGGAGGCGGAGAGGAAGCTTCCGGCAGCGCCGATAATGAAGGCCAGTCTGAAGAATCGGAACAGGACAGCAGCAATGACAAAGGAGAAACCATTACGTTCGGGAAAACCTCCTGGACCAGCACCGCAGCACCGACTCAGATAGCAAAGCAGATGCTCGAAGAAGCGGGATATAACGTAGAAGTTGAGCTGCTGGATCAGCCGGTGATCTGGGAAGGCATGCAGTCCGAAGAAATTGACTTCTTCATGGACGCCTGGCTCCCTTACACCGAAGAACAGCTTTGGAATGAATATCAGGACGACCTGCAGAAAGTAGCCACCAGTTATGAAGAAGTTCCGACCGGCTGGGTGGTTCCGGAATATGTAGAAGCCGAATCCATTTCGGATATTAAAGAAAATCCGGAAAAGTTTGACGGCAAAATTTACACAATCGGCGCCGGCGCCGGCATTGTCAACACATCGGAAGAAGTCATGGCTGATTACAACCTCGAAGAAGCCGGATTTAAACTGATGCCTTCCAGTGAAACAGCAATGATCAGTGAATTGGAATCAAAAATCAGTAACGAAGAACCGGTGATTATTACCGGCTGGCGCCCGCACTCCATGTTTGTGGATTATGATCTGAAGTTTCTGGACGAGCCGAAAGAAAACTTTAAATACGACAACGTATATGTCCTTTCCTACAACGGCATCGAAGAAAAACATCCGAGAGCCTATGAGATTCTCTCCAACTGGAGCATCAGCGTCGATGCACTGGAAGAAATGATGTATGAGTACTCCGAAAATGATACACCGTTTGAAGAACTCGCCGCCGACTGGATCGAAGAAAATCAAGATAAAGTAGATGCCATGATGGAAGGGCAGGAATAAGAAGAGTCAGAGACAAAAGGATATAGGTTATATAAAACCCGGACGATATCTGTCATGCTGCTTGAAGAATCCGACATCGTCCGGGTATTTTGTGTGGCACCAGGCATCCCGCTGCAATGGTAACAACCAGGTGCGTGCAAGGAAGCAGGGCATTGACAGGGTTTTTGGAGGAATTAGAGGGATAGGGACACTGGATATTCATGTGGTGCTTTTAAAGTCCGCAAGAGGTGTGCTTGAAGCCAGTGTGTTTCTATTACGGGCGGTTAGTGGCTCCAAGCATCCTCTTGAAACCACTATAGTTAATTCTTAACGCCGTAGTGTCGCCAAAATGACTTCATGCGGACACTATTCCTTCAATTGAGGCTGCTGATGGACACATCTGGAGAGAGACAAGCGTCTCTTTCAGTCAAGTCCATAATTTTGTGTAAAAATACCATCTACCGTTTTTCGCTTATGTTAAAGGCTGTATCGTAAACAGCCGAAACGTTTTACGCTGCGATTGGGGGCATACGCTGCAGGCGGACGCTTTCCGCGGGCAGCGCCTCAGCTTCCTCAAAGGGGGTGAATCCCCCTTTGAGGTGATCTTCGGCTGCTGCTTCGACGAACAGGATGTTCTAGTGCCGGCGTTGGTCACAGGACGTGGCCGCTTTTAGCCGGCGATCAACAAAAGAGTCGCCGCCTTCCGCTCCTGCCCCCGGGTTGAATGTTCTTCGCATAGGGAAAAACGGTATCTTTTGATACAGGGCTGCGGGTCCCCTGAGCAAAACACCTCTGAACAGGAAGGGCCGTACTCTTTTCGTCATTCAAGTGTTGGGCAAAGGTGTTTCGTTTTGCCCCGCCCCATTTTTTCATGCTGGCGGCCTGCAGGGTGGTTGTTGTAAACAAAGCTACCGGTACACAGACCATCTTATCGTCTCTGTTACTGATCAATCTATTTCCGTTACTGGCGGAATCACACCCGATACCTGCCAACGCTGCAGGAGGACGCTTCAAACGCAGCCGTTCTCCCCCTTTATGGAACCGGGAAAGAAAGAGAGACCATAAAAAATACCCGTCTGGATGTTTTATGCTTCATCCAAACGGGTATTTCTAGTTTCAGTTACCATTCATAATAGTCTTCAATGCCGTTAACGACAGCCTGTGCTGCTCTGTTTTCATAGCCGGCCTGTTTCATGCGGTTCGCGTCTCGTGTGTTTGTCACAAATCCGAGTTCAATAAGCGTGCTCGGCATGGTTGTATTGCGGATCACATAAAATCCTGTATCCGCAACACGGCGGTAATTCATTCCTGTCTCCTGAACGAGACGGTCCTGAATCGACTGAGCCAGCTCCCGGCTTTCCCGGGATTTGTAACTGCTGTCGTAAAATGTCTCGGCACCATTGGCAGATGGTGTCGCGGCATTGGCATGAATGCTGACAAACGAATCGGCGTCCGCGCGTTCGGCAATATTCACCCGGCCGCTGAGGCTTACAAATGTGTCATCGTCTCTCGTCATAACGACATTGACACCCTGGTCTTCGAGTTTGGACTGCACACGCAGTGCTACATCCAGGACGATATTTTTTTCGACGAGACCATTACCCTGTGCCCCTGGATCGTGATCACCATGCCCGGCGTCTATCACAATCGTTTTATTGCTCAAGGCACTTTCGCCGGCCGGCTTTTCATCCAGATATCCGCTGTGGGTGTAAGCCCAGTCTCCGTTATACTTAATAAGCACCCAGCTTCCGTTGGTTTCCTCATAAATTTTCACCGTGTCGCCCTGGCTGAGGCGTCCGATAGAATCATGGGAAGCATTTGGGCCGTCTCTTACCACCAGCGTGGAAGAGTTAACTTTTCCGTCTGCAATCGCTTCTGCAGTTTTATCCTCATTGTCCTGATCCGAATCCACTTCATCTACATTGGTTACATAATTGCCGTGAACATAACCTTCCCCGCCGTGGCTGCTGATTTTCAGCCAGCTTCCGGTCTGCTCGTACACATCAACCTTTGTTCCGTCCTGAAGCGTATACAGCACCCCGTTTTCTGTTCCAGGGCCGCTCCGGACATTCAATGGTGTGGACGCATCGACAACACCTTCATACAGAATACGGCTGCCGGTGTCTTCTTCCGATTCTTCCGGACTGTTGTCCCCCCCGCCGCGGAGATCTTCATTCATGGTGCGGGCGAGATAAGCGGAAAATTCCGCCCTGGTTGCTGCTTCGTTTGGTTCGAATTGTCCTGTATCTTCTACTATATTGTGGTCAACGAGGGTTTTTATGTACCCCTTTGCCCAAAAATCATCGTCTATATCGCCAAAATCGACCGACCCTGCTGCATCTTTGGATTCCGACCCAAAAAATGCGCGGGCTGCTACTGCTGCGACTTGTGCTTTTTCAATGCTTCCATTCGGGTTAAAGTTTCCGTTCTTTCCCTGAAAAATCTCCATCTGTGCTGCCCGTTCAATGCTTGCATAGGCCCAGAAGTCACTGTCCACATCAGAAAACGACGCAATACCGGGATACAGCCCGTCCTGGTCCAGTGCGCTCGTGATCATCACCGAGGCCTGAGCTCTGGTGAGAGGCTCGTCCGGGCGGAAGTTGCCGCTTGCATCACCGTCCGCTACGTTTTCTTCAGCCAGATACTCAATTTCATCTGCTGCCCAGTGGCTGTTATCGACGTCGGAAAACCTGTCGACCGCTTCGGCCGTCTTTCCCCCGATAAACGGCTGAACAGCGAGCAGAACGGCAAACATAAGCACCATATACATGTTTGCTTTCTTCAAAGACTGGTTCCTCCTCTCTGTTGTTTTCCCCTTTTTTCTGTTTCAGGGAATGTCTTTGAGTATGAAGTACTGGTTTTTTACAGGAAAAATTCCAGACAAGCGAAATGTCTGGCATCATTCTCCAACCCGTTCCTTCTGTTCCATAGAATATCATGTGTCCCCCCGGGAGACCAGCTGATTTTGAGAAAAGATAGAAAATGGTAAAATATTATCAACTCAGGTTACATAACTGTTACAAATGTGATGATTCTGTAATGCACGTCCCTATTTCTGTTCTTTTTTTTCTTCCCTTTTTCGTTTAAAATGAAGAAGTTACGATATAAATTGAAACTTCCATCGCGAAGGTTTTATGAACGATTAAATAAGGTGATATGACTATGAAAAAATGCATGATTGGCTTTTTGGGCTCCGTCCTTATTCTGTCCGGGTGTTCGACCTACGGCATGAACCAGCATCTGGAAGAAGAACAGCGAATCAACACAGACAAGTTCGCCTATGACGACGAAAATTTTGTCTATGACCGGGAAACGCTGCAGGACCTTGCGGAACGTTTCCGGCTGGAAGAGCTGACAGAAAACAATATTAACAGCATCATGGAAGAAGAAATTGAAAACGGGAATTTTAATGAGATTATCATTTACCTGCGGGAACTGCAGGCTGAGGAGGAGGAAGAAGCTGCCGCCTATTCCGAGCGGTATACCGAAGCCCTGCAGGCTCATATCGAACAGAATGATGACCCGGCCGCAGCCCTTGTAGAAGATGCTGCAGCCCTCCTGCAGCAGCGGTATGAGCTGAATCCGGAAAGCGAAGAAAATCTGATCGACTACGCGACAGTTCTGATTGAATCAGAATACAATGTGGAAAAAGGGACCCAGCTGCTCTTTGATCTTGAACAGAAACTGGAGGAAAACAATGAACAACCGGGACGGGATCTCCTGCTGGCTCTGGCGCGTGCTTACTATGCAGCCGGGGATTATGAAGAAAGCCTGGAGCGGTATGAGACGTTAACCGCCCTGGATGCCGAAAATCCCACCCACTATTACCGGATGAGCGAAGTTTATGCGGCAATGGGAGATGAAGAAGGGAAACGCGAAGCCCTGACCCGGGCCTTTGAGCCAACATCCGACTTTCTCGACAATTACGGCGACGATTCCTACCATCTGTACAAAGATTATCTCGATTCCTCGATCGAAGGTGAATCATAAAATACGGGTTTGGAAAAAACATGGGGGATTGTAACCCCGGACAACAGGCTCTCATTCTGCTGGAAGAAGCCCATTGTCCGGGTTTTCGTATGACAGTTTCCCGGCTTGAGGACAAAAAAAGATTCGCGCGAAGCTTTTAGTGTCCTCAAAGCGAGTTCCTGAAAACGCTGTATTTCCATATCCGACGATTAGTCTTCTCAAACGTCCCGCTTGAGACCACTGCCGTATTGTTTCCATACCATAGTATCCTCAAGTCGGCTTATCCTGCCATACAAAGAGCCTCTGCTTTGTTTCTACAAAAAAGGTACGGAACAGAACAAAACGCTCCCGGCATATCCTTGGGATAAACGGGAGCGTTTTTACTATTTAAGCCGGGCCTCTCCCCCGTTTTTTATTTCTCCAGCGCTGCTTTTAAAAACAGGGCAAACTGGGAACGTTTCAGTTCTTCATTCGGCCGGAAGGCTTCGACGGTTGTGATTCCGTTATGATAGAGGGTGTTGATCGCCTCATAGTTCCAGAAGTCCTCCCCGATATCTTCAAACTGGTGGGAATCTGCCGGCTCACGCAGGGTATCTTCCAATCCGGCAGCCAGAATCGAAGCGGTCTGCGCTCTCGTCATGTGTTCGTTCGGACGGATGTTTCCGCCGCTGCCTGTCATGATCCCGTGATATTCGAGAATCCTCATCGCGTCATAGCCGCGGTCCTCCTCTTCCATATCCGAGGCCTGAAGAGCGTAATCTTCCGGCGCCTCCAGCTCAAGCGCATCCACCATCATGGAGGCGGCGTGCCTGCGCAGAATCGATTCATTCGGCCGGAACTCTCCGCCGGGATAACCACTTAAAATACCGCGTACTTCCAAGTAACCGACAGCTTCCGTTAACGTCTCCCCTCTGACATCATAGAAGTTGGTCACTTCTCCTTTTCGGGCATACGCGCTTGCCATATACCCATGAATATCCGCGTAATAGACAGGGTAATATACAAAATGGTTCACCGGACTGTTATCATGCGCCGCCGCTCCTTCCACCTGCAGCGGCGTATAGAGGGAAATATTTCCGACGGTTCTCGAGTCCGTGGAAGGTCCTTCCCGGAAATTCACCTGAAAGCCCGATTCCTGCCCGTAAGTGTAAATAGCTGTACCTTCCCCGTACATCTGCGTGGAAGGCGTTGTTACCGCTGTCTGCACATTCATTTCCTCGAAACGGATCCGGTCTTCTCCATCTTCATAGAATGCTTCCCATTCCGGCAGCTCCAACGTACTGCTGCCGAGAAGACTGTTGTTTTCGATAACGTCGAAGACTTCTTCCTGATAGGTGTCATCTGCTTCTGCCGGATCATTGCGGCGGTCTAGTCCGTTGTAGGCAAGCACCGCAAAATACCAGTTTTCAAGCACCGACTTACTCCCATCATTCACCTTCGGAAGAATGGATCCGGACCAGCTCCATTTTTCGTCCAGCAGGTCCACCCCGATTTCAATATTGTACGCTGTATCGTTTTCGAGCCTTTCACGGTCCACGCCACGGTTTTCCAGATCGTTCTCATCCAGCGTTACCTGCATCAGGCCGATCCCGCCGTCCTCGTTTTCATTCATGACGGGGTCTCCGTTTTCATCAAACTGCCGCATGCCGGTTTCTTCATAGGCGATCGCCTTTACGATTTCAGGAGGTATATCATGCTCGAGTGCAGCTTCGGTGAGCAGCTCCTTTTTTTCCTTAAAGGACAATGCCTGTGTTTCATTGTCTGCCGCGGCTGCCGTTCCTGCAACTGTGATACTTCCTGCCAGAACGAGGCCTGTCATCCATGTTTTCATGAGTCCTCCCCTTTCTATGTATCTATCTTCTATTGTAATAGAAAAACCTGAATCTTCCAATTTATTTTTTCCTACGGAAGAAGTAATGAAATAGTCGGGGGTTTAATGATATACTGTGTGGGTGACTTTCCAGAAGGCAGGAATAATATAAGGAGAGAGCGCTGCATGATAGCTTCCCTGAAAAAGATTATCGGAGACGAACAACAACGAAGGTTGAAAAAATATAATAAAATCGTTGAACGGATAAACAAGCTCGAACCTGACATCGAAAAACTGAGCGATGAACAGCTGCAGGCAAAAACCGGCGAATTCCGGAATCGTCTCGACAAAGGGGAGAAACTTTCGTCCATCAGAGAGGAAGCTTTTGCCGTCGTCCGTGAAGCCTCGCGCCGGATTATCGGCCTGCGTCATTTTGACGTGCAGATTCTCGGCGGTCTCACGTTGAATGACGGGGATATTGCGGAAATGGCAACCGGCGAAGGGAAAACGATCGTGGCTTCGCTCCCGAGTTACCTGCGGGCGCTCGAAGGAAAAGGGGTTCACGTCATTACCGTCAACGAATACCTGGCCCGCCGCGACAGCGAGCTTATTGGTCAGGTGCATGAATTTCTCGGGCTTACCGTCGGTCTGAATGTGCCGAAACTCGCCAAAGACGAAAAACGGAAAGCCTACGAAGCAGATATTACATACGGGGTCAGCAATGAATTCGGATTTGACTACCTGAAAGACAACATGGTGCAGAGCACGGTTGAAAAGGTGCAGCGCCCGTATCACTTCGCGATTATTGACGAAATCGACAGTGTTCTCGTCGACGAAGCGAAAACGCCGATGATTATCGCCGGGAAAACAGAAGTCAATCCTGGACTTTATCAGATCTGTGCCAAGATGTCCCGCAGTTTCGATCCGGAAAAAGACTACCTGTTTGATCCCATCACACGTTCTGTCAGCTTAACAGACTCCGGCATTACAAAAGTAGAGCGCGCATTCGGTGTCGACAATCTGTATGACCTGGAACACCATACGCTCTATCATTTTGTGCTGCAGGCGCTGCGCGCCCGTGTCATGTTCAAGCGCGATGTCGATTATATCGTGAAAGAAGGCGAAATCAAGCTGATCGACATGTACACCGGCCGTATCATGGAAGGCCGGACGTTCAGCGACGGCCTCCACCAGGCGCTTGAAGCCAAGGAAGGGCTTGAGATCACCGAAGAGAACAAAACCCAGGCCCAGATTACCGTACAGAACTATTTCCGCATGTATCCAACGCTCTGCGGAATGACCGGAACGGCGAAAACGGAAGAAGAAGAGTTCCGCAGCCTGTACGGCATGGACGTTATCCAGATTCCGACCAACAAACCGAGAATCCGGGAAGACCGGGACGATCTCATATTTGCGACAGCCGAAGACAAATACCGGGAAGTCGCCAGAGAAGTGGCCAAGCGTCATGAGAGAGGACAGCCCGTTCTGATTGGTACAACGTCCATCATCCAGTCCGAAACGATGGCACGCTATCTTGACGAGTGGAAAGTGCCGTATGAGCTTCTCAACGCTAAAAGCGTCGAACGGGAAGTCAAACTGATCTCTCTTGCCGGGCAGAAAGGCCAGGTCACTATCGCCACCAACATGGCCGGCCGCGGGACCGACATTATGCTCGGCGAAGGGGCAGCCGAAGCCGGCGGCCTCTTTGTGCTCGGGACGGAACGCCACGAAAACAGACGGATCGACAATCAGCTGAAGGGCCGTTCCGGACGGCAGGGCGATCCCGGTGAAACGCAGATGTACATTTCTCTTGAGGACGAAATGCTGCTTCGTTTCGGCGAAGAAGATATCGAAGAAATGAAAGAAAACCTGAAAACCGACGAAAACGGCGTCGTGCTGAATGACGAGGCCCATACGATCGTCAACCGGGCCCAGGAAATGTGCGAAAACGCCAATGCTTCCCTTCGTGAATTCACATTAAAACTCGATGATATCGCCAATGAGCAGCGCAACGTGATCTATACGCTCCGCAACCAGATTCTCGAGAGCGAAGATCCGCTGCAGTCCTGGATGAACATGGTTAAATCCAGCACTAAAAAGCTGGTCGAGTCGTACTGCGGTGATGAATATGTGCCGGAGGAATGGAATTTGCGGGATCTTGAGACAAGACTGAACCGCATCATTGTCACACCGGGGATCCGGCTTCCGAAAAAAGCGGAAAACCAGAAAAATATTATGGATCTCGTCGAAGAAAAGACGGATGCCTATCTCGAAGAAGTGGAGGCGCTCCGCGGCCGCAACGGTGTCCAGAACCAGGCCCGCAAAGTGATGCTGACCAACATTGACCGGCACTGGCTCAGCCACCTGGAAGAAATGACGCGCCTGAAAGAAGGTATCGGGCTGCGCAGCTACGGACAGGAAGATCCAATGCGGGTTTACACAAGAGAAGGCTATGAGCTGTTTTCGCGGATGTATGATTTAATTGAACAGGACGCCTCCGTCCATTTATCGAAGCTGATCCGCCCGTTAGTCCTACCGGAAGAGGTGAAAAAATAATGCTCCCTTTTTTTCGCAAAAAACGTGACGGCAAACCGAAAATGGAAGGAACCGAATCCACCGTTTCCTCCGAAGAATTATTGAATGAGACCAGTGATGAACAAACCCGGGAAAAACATATCGATACGGAGCTGTCTTTCCATCCGGATTGGAATGTATCTAAAGAAGACCAGTATTCCTTTCAGTTTCTGAATATGGAGTGCCCGGCGCTTGAACCGAATCAGATCTCGCTGTCGGGAATCAGCCTCCAGCAGAACGAAGAAGATGAATCGGTCCAGATAACGGCTTTCATCCGAAGCAGCCTGAATAAAACGATCAAGCTTCATGAAACGACACTGGTGCTTCTGGACAGTTCCGATCAGGTGCTCGGCCGCAAAACGATGGATCTCGAAGAAGCCGGGGACATCCCGCCGCGGAGCAGCCGGCCGTGGAACATTACGTTTACGGAGCAGGATCTGTTCACTTCGGATGTCCCGTCGGAGGGATGGAAGGTTGCGTTTCAGCTGAAACCATCCTCCCGCAAGCACAGCCTTGATCTGCAGAACAGCTGGGAACAGTCGCTGGCCGAAAAAGACAAACACGAACTGCAGGACATGGTGGAACGGCTTGATCCACCAAAACCCGGGGAAGTGAATTTCATGGGGCTGAAAGCCGTCCAGAAGGATAACGGCGATCTGCATGTGACGCTTCTCATCCGTAATGGCAGCACCAAAAACATCACCCTTGAACAGATTCCGCTTCAGGTCGAAGATGCCAACGGAACAGTGGCAGCCAAAGGCGGTTTCACGATGAATGATTTCGGCGTGAAAGCCAACACAAGCAAACCATGGACCTTTATTTTCCCAAGCAGCATGGTGCTGGAAGACGACATTGATTTGAGCAGCTGGAAGGCCTATCCGATCCAGAAAAACGCCGCCCATTAATGAGCAGAACCGGAGGACGCATCCTCCGGTTCTTTTTAGATCGAGTTCCTGTGTTTTTGTATCGATTCTGCGGTGATCGTGTGATTTCTGCATCGATTCTCTGCATTTATCCATCGATTCAGGTGTTTCTGCATTGATTCTCCATTTTTATCTATCGATTCTTCCTATTATCGAATCTATCAAAAAAGCTTTCTCCAGATGTAAAGGAGAAAGCTTTTTTGTACTGTATTATAAATCTTCCAGTGCTCGTTCCATAAAGACAGCGAACTGGGCTCTTGTGACTGCTTCGCCGGGCCGGAAGCTGCCGTCGCTGCCGCGGGCCACTTCATAGGAAGCCAGCGTCTCAATAGCACCCTGGGCCCAGTAATCTTCATCGACATCATCAAAGGAGCTGTCGGCCTCTCGTTCTTCCAGATCAAAGGCACGAACAAGAATAACCGCCATCTGCGCCCGGGTCAGCTGTCCGTTCGGACGGAACTCGTCGCCGCTGCCGGTCATCAACCCTTCATCGGCCACGGCGGCAATGTCCTCTATCGCATGAAAATCACTTGGTGTATCCGAAAACCCGGGATCCGGACGGTCTCCACGGTCCAGATCAAAGGCACGGACAAGCATGCTGGCTGTCTGCGACCGTTTCAGCTGTTTACCGGGACGATACGTACCATCATCATACCCGTTGACGATATCCCGTCCGGCGAGATATTCAATGCTTGCTGCCGCCCAGTAATCACGCGGGACATCATGGAAAGAAGCAGGCTCATTCACTTCCACCGGAATCTCTTTCTTGTTTCCGGCAAGTTCCACCGTAATCGTACCGGAAGCACTCTCTCCGGCTGCGGTAAAGGTACCGCTGCTGTCGATCGTCCCTGCATCTCCTTCTACACTCCAATTGATCCGGCCGGCATCAAACAATAGAGTCTGACCGTCCGCAAGCGCAGGATTGGCGGAAAGATCGACCGTTTCCCCGGTTTCCAGGTTTACTTCCGAATGAGACAGATTCCAGGAATCAAACGTATCGGTTACCGTCACGCCGGTGGAACCCACCTGTTCTCCGTTGAAAGACGCCTGAATTCTGCCTTCGCCGGCCTGTTCAGCTGTAAAGGTCATGCCTTCCATACTGCCGGCATTGCTGTTGACACTCCAGCTGATATTGTCAGGATTCACGTTGACCGGGTTAAAATACTCGTCCATGCCGTACATCGTAGATACCTGCATCTCATATCCGGTCAGCAGTACCCCGTCCTCTCTGGACAGCAGCAGCTTGTCCAGGTCCGACAAAGGAGCGGTGCTGACAGCCTGCAGCGTGGAGGAAACAGCCCGTTCGCTGCCTCCTGCAAGGTTGTTCATCACGTCCGCATATTCATCTCCATGCTGCCGCGCTACCATTGTCGAGGAACCGCCTCCGTCAAAATTCAGGGCACGATCCGCCCCGATGTCACGCATGTATCTTGCAATGTCCCGGATGTTGGCATTATCCATCGTTACCATATAGACGTTTTCGCCGGTTTCATCCACCCCGACGGCTGTACGTGCCGTTTTGGATGTGTAGCGCCAGCTGTCGGAATCCATCGTAATGGCTACTTCCCCGTTTCGGACAAGCTGCGGACCGCTGCCGAGAATGAAAGAGGCATCTTTCCACTTATCGTTGATCGAAGCACTCACCGTCAGGTTATCCCCGACGCTTACATCCTGCAGCTGATCATAGCGGTTCCCGCGGGCGGATAACACGAATCCGTTTTCCGGGATCGGGGCATTCCCTGCTTCACTGTAAGGGCGTATGGCTGTCACTTCACCGCTGATTTCATCCCCGAATGAAAAGCTTCCCGGACTGCCGGACGCTGATTCCACAATAATCTCCATCCCGTACTGATTGGTTCCGGTGCGGTCATTGATATAAGAGGACGTAAACAGTACCGCTTCATTGTCACGACGCTCCGTGTTAATGTTATCCACCGTGACAGAAGAGCCGTTCACCTTTGCCGAAACTTCGGCATTATACTGACCGACTGCCGCTTTTCCATTGCTTTTTTCCCCGAATACAATCGGTTCACTGCGGTAATGTTCCCTGGAATCAGAGATTCTTCCGAAACTGATAATCTCATTTTCTTTTGTAATAATACTGAAAGGCAGCTGCGTGGAACCGGACCCCATATCAAAAAATGAAGCATTGACTGCACCTACGACACGATTTCCATCCCTTGTCGCATTTCTCGCCTGCTGGGATGTGGTACGGAGCTGATCGAGCGGTTCCGGTACGTTCACATCAAGTTTGCTGTATTCTTCATTCAGATGCACCTGCAGAATATCCGCGCCTGCGCCATCGTCGCTTTCATACGTTACCCCGGGGCCGACTTGAAAAGAAGATGCCCCCGCTCCCTGGGCCGCCGTAAAAAAAAGCGCACCCGAAACCACGGACACCATTCCCCGCTGGATATACTTTCGCATTTTCATTATGTAGGATCCTCTCCTGTATCTTATTCTATGAAGCTATGACATTCACACTAATTGTAGATTATTCCAATTGCCGAAACGTGTCAATCCGATGCCTGTAAGTTAGGAAAAAAGAACCGTGCCTGTTCCGGCACGGTTCTGCATATTACCGTTTATGATCCAGAACCTGTTCAAGATAAGCGTGAACCGGTTCATTCAGATCCTGACGGCCGAGCGCAAAATCGATGGTAGCTTTCACAAAACCGAACTTGTCTCCGACGTCATAACGAATACCGCCGAATTGGTAAGCCAGCACATCCTGATCCTGATTTAACTGCTTGATCGCATCGGTCAGCTGTATTTCGTTGCCGGATCCCGGTTCCAGCTGATGCAGGATATCAAAGATTTCAGGGCGGAGCACGTAGCGTCCCATAATCGCATAATTGGAAGGTGCTTCTTCCAGCGCTGGTTTTTCTTTTAAATCCGCCAGATGAAGAACACCGTCTTCCCCTTCCTCTCCTTTCGGTGTCACGATGCCGTATTTAGATACGTCTTCATCCGGCACCTGCTGCACACCGACAACGGAAGACTCATGGGCCTCGTATGCATCGATTAACTGTTTCAGACACGGGGTCTCGGATTTGACAATGTCATCCCCGAGCAGCACCGCAAACGGTTCATTTCCGACAAACCGGCTGGCGCACGCTATTGCATGCCCAAGCCCTTTTGGTTCTTTCTGGCGGATGTAATGGATATTGGCCATATTGGAAATCTCCTGGACTTCCTCCAGCTGCGACCATTTTTCCTTCTGGGCGAGTGTTTCTTCCAGTTCATACGATTTATCAAAATGGTCTTCAATGGCGCGTTTGCCGCGGCCGCTGACAATAATGATATCCTCAATCCCGGAAGACATGGCCTCTTCGACAATATATTGAATGGTCGGCTTGTCCACAATCGGAAGCATCTCTTTCGGCTGTGCCTTTGTTGCCGGCAGAAACCGGGTGCCAAGACCCGCTGCCGGAATAATGGCTTTTCTTACTTTCACTCGCGTCACTCTCCGTTCTATGTCCTGTTTTTACTGCTGCTCATCCCAAAGCAGAAATACATCGCTTGGACGCGGAACAATGTCCACTCCTCCAACGGATTGGCGGTCTCCGCTTTCATCGGCAGCTGTCACCCCTTCCAGAATGGCTGTCGAACTTTCCGGAGCGCCAAGAGCTTCCGCCGCCTCGGCGGCTAACTCAAAATTCCGCTCTGATGTCCTCGCCACCGCAAATTCCCGCCTTTCTCCCTGATAGGCCTGGAATAGATGATAAAATTCCTGGTCGGCGGTGCCGAAGCTGTTTTCATTCCGGGCGTACAGGGTCACTCCCGCTTCTTCGTAGAGCGGGCGGACCATCTCGGTGTACTCATTGGAGCCGGCGGAGGTAAGATCGAGCAGTTCCTCTGCTTTCCAGACCGTATATCCATTGTCATGAAGCCGCTTGAAGAATACCGCGGCCTGGGCTCTGGTAAGTTTTCCGTTCACATCAAAGCGCTCTGTCTGCGTTTCTCCGTCCTGGCGCCCCGTTGTCAGATCCTCTTCAAACATCCAGGCTACGGCGTCCTGGAGGCCCGGATCTTGTGCCTGGGAATGCGCGATCACCCGCGCGATCGTTCCCCGGGTGACAGCCCGATTTTTCACTGCATTTTCACGGAGTCCTGCCATTCTCATCCGGTGCTCAGATAATGTCATATAAACAGGCTGCGCCCAATGCTGCAATTCCCCGGGTTCGTCTGTTTCCATATCAAAGTGCCTTGTCAGTATGACAGAAAACTGGGCTTCCGTCATTTCGTCCCCCGGATGAAAGGAGCCGTCATCATATCCATTGATCAGGCCTTCCTGCTCGGCCCACTGGATCTCTTCAGCCGCCCAGTAATCATGATCCACGTCCGTGAATCCGGCGGCGCCTGCCGGTGTTATTATGTACAGAAAACAAGCCGCTGCCATCATCAGCCCGGCCGTCCACATCTTTGACATCCATGGTTTACAGATCTTGCATCCACCTCCTGACGTTTACGTCTGTTTTATTATACCGTGTCTTCTGCCGCCGTGGCTACCATTCATATTGAATGAGACATTCCTCCTCTACGGGATATACCGCAGCTGAAAATGTCTACTATATGTATATTGGAGACATTTTAGCATGGAAATTGATTATGTTGTCCTTTATCCATATTTTCCTGCCATCTTTGACGCCCCTGCGTCATTTCTTGTCTGGTATTCAGAAATTGCAGACATTTCGCCGTATCAATTGTCCACAAAAGCGCTATGCCGCGGAATATGTCGAATACTTGTTGTGGATTTTTTCTTAAAATCTGGTATATTTAAGTTATTCTAGGACGGAAGGAGGACCGTTGTTCTAGTTATTTTATCACCTATCAGGAAGCCCCCTAATTTCTTCACAAATTGGGATTCTCCATCCCAGACTTTTTCCTGAGAACGCTGCACCATACCACACCGTTACTTCCGCTATGGATACAATCTACTGCAAAGGAGGGAAGCTATGTTTAACCAAGTAACCCTGGTCGGCCGCTTCACCCGTGATCCGGAGCTGACCTATACAAAAGACGGCATCGCGGTCTGCAATTTCACCCTGGCAGTGCAGCGGTCTTTCCGAAACATGCAGGGCGACTTTGATGCTGACTTTATTCCTGTCACCGTTTGGCGGAAGCAGGCTGAAAATACATCTATCTACTGCCATAAAGGAGCGCTCGTCGGCGTGAACGGTAGAATCAATACGAGAATCTATGAAAATAAAGACCAGAAGCGGATACAGATGGTGGAAGTCAACGCGGATCAGGTCCGGTTTCTGAAACTGAACAGCTCTTCCGACTCCCGCCGCTCTTCTCCCGCATCAACAGCCGGCACAGAGGAGAAGCCTCTGTCTCCCATGACACCGGCTGAGGCTGCCACCCTTCATGAAACAACATAACTTCTGAATTTTGTCCTGCCCAAGCAGGGGATGATATCCTTTCCTCTCCCGTTTTATCCCTCTATCTCTCCCTCCTCTTCATACCGCTGATTACCCCTGGATCAGCGGTATTTGCGCGTTCGTCCCCGTCTGCACATGTTCCCTTCTTTTTTTCTCACACCCATACCAGCCAGGTGATACTGATTGTTACACTCATGACGATCAGAGAGACCGGTGCCCCTGTTTTCAGAAAATCAACGAAACGGTAGCCACCCTGTCCGTACACGAATAAATTGGTTTGATACCCGATCGGTGTCATAAAACTCGCCGATGCTGCCACAGCCACGATAACAGCAAACGGGGTGATCCCGGTATCAAGCAGGTGGGCCGTTTCCAGTGAAACCGGAAGCATAATGAGCGCTGCCGCATTGTTCGTAATCATTTCGGTACACACATTCGTGATGATGTATAATAAAATAAAACTGCCCAAGAGGCCGAAGGGAGCTGTCCATGCCATCAATGTTTCTGCCAGATAGGCGGCTGCCCCTGTTTTCAGCATCGCTTCCCCGATACCAAGAGCCGCGGCTATCACAATCAGCACCTGGAATGGAATATACTCTTTCACTTCCCCGGGCGGAACAATCTTCAGAAGGAGCACGAGAAACACTGCAGCAGATGCAGCTGCGAAGATGGAAATAACCCCTGACGCCGCAGACAGCACCATGGCTGCAAGCAGAAAGACCGGCAGCATTGCTTTCCACGACGGCAGTTTCTCAAAAGGGTTTCCTCTGCCGTGAAGCACCGTGAACTCATTACGCGATCCCGTTTTTCTTTCAAAATCCGGACCTGCCAGAAGAAGCAGGGTGTCCCCCGGTTTGATCGTCACATCTTTCATCCGTTCGGCAGGTGTTTCCCGGTGCCGGTGTACTCCAAGCAGCGCTGCATCGAACTGCCGGGGAAATAAAATGTCTTTCACCTGCTTAAACAAGATGGATGAATAGTGGGTCACTACCACTTCCAGGAGCCGGTTCTCCCCTCGCCGCAGGCCGTCCAGTTCATAGGAGGACCCCGTATCAAGCCGGAAGCCGTCTCTTTTTTCGAGATCTGCGATATCATGCAGGCTGCCGCTGAGAAGGAGCCGGTCTCCTTCTTTGAGAACATAGTCATGCCGAATGTCCGTCACCACCTTTTTTTCGCGGATGATGCCGGTCAGACGAAGACCGTTCTCCTGATAAAGACCGGCCTGCCGGAGCGTTTTTCCTTCAAAGGCGCCTCCTTTCTGGACAATCATTTCCGCTGAAAACCGCTTCTGCCCGCTGTCCCCGCTGTAGTAAGGCATGGAAGGCACACGATCAGGAAGCATATTCATTCCAACCGTTGTCATAAACAGGATCAACACCACCGTGACCGGCACACCGATGACCGCAAGCTGAAAAAAAGAAAAGCCGCCATAGCCCTGCTCCACAAGCATCCCGTGGATAACAAGGTTGGTGGATGTTCCGATCAGCGTCATCGTACCTCCGGCAATCGTGGCATATGAAATCGGAAGCAGAAATTTCGAAGGCGCTGTATCATGTTTTTCACACCACTGTCTGACAATAGGAGTGAAAGCCGCGACAATGGGTGTATTGTTGAGAAACGCCGAAAAAACGGAAGACGGCACCAGAATGCGGAACAGTGAACCGCGGGCGGTGCTTCCTTTATTCATGACATATTCTATAAATCTTTCGGCCAGCCCTGTTTTCTGTACGGATCCCGCCACAATACAGAGAAGACCTATCGTGAGCATGCCTTCATTATAAAACCCCCGCACCGCTTCCGCCGGCGTCAGAATTCCCGTCACAAGAAGGACGCCGAGTGCCCCGAGTAAAATATAGGAGGGAGGAGCTGCTTCTTTGACAAGCAGTGCCATCATCACCGTGATAACAAGCATTACAACTGCCATTTCCCATGTCACAGCTTTCTCCTCCTTTTCAACACTATTTAATCCTGAGTAATTATATATGTTTTATCAACTTCATACATACATTATATCTTTCATGTCGGAATTGTAAAGATTATTTGTTAAAATGGAGAAGAAGGGACGGTGCTTATCAAAAAAGCATGTCCGTCCTTCCAACATCAAAACGTCAGCACCCGCGTCCCCCTCTGCCTGTACGGACGGATTGAACAATCCTTATTCAGGTTATATAATGGGGAAAATAGAATCACTATTTGCAGCCGGGACACGGGCTATTTTATAAGGAGGTGGAACGTATGGCATTTGTTATCACTCAACCATGCCAGGACGAAAAGTCCGGGGATTGTGTAGACGTTTGTCCAGTCGACTGTATTGAAGAAGGGCAGGATCAGTACTACATCGATCCGGACGTCTGCATCGACTGCGGCGCGTGCATTGTCGTATGTCCGGTCGAAGCTATTGTGGAAGATACAGAACTCACGCCTGAAACGGAACCTTTTCTGGAAAAGGCGAAGCAGTTTTACGGCACCACATAAAAATAAAGCAGCACAAAAGGGAACTGTCTCAAAAAGGGGCAGTTCCCTTTTATGCTTGTGCCGGAAGATTTTCTGCCAGACTGTATGTTTTTTTACGCTCCCCCATCCTGTCTTGTCCTGCCATACATGTTAAAATGATAAAAACATATGATGAGCATGAGTGCATTTATTTTCCCAGTAGGAGAGATAGCATGGAAAGACATCCTGTAACGGATACGAGAAACCGGCCCCTGCGGGATTTACGTATATCGGTGATTGACCGATGTAATTTCCGCTGCACTTACTGCATGCCTAAAGAAATATTCGGGGACGACTACCCTTTTATGACCGAAAAGGAATTATTATCTTTTGACGACATCGAAACCATCGTCCGCTCCTTCATTACGCTCGGTGTCGAAAAATTAAGAATAACGGGCGGGGAGCCGCTTCTCCGCACGGATCTCCCCCATTTAATTGAAAGACTGTCTCCGCTCCCGGGAATAACGGATACCGCTTTAACCACCAACGGTGTTTTTCTTGTTAAACACGCCGAAGCGCTGAAAGCAGCCGGTCTGAACCGTGTGAATATCAGTCTTGATGCGGTGACCGAGTCCATTTTCCAAAGTATGAACGGCCGCAACATGAAGCCTCGTGCCGTGTTGAACGGTATTGATGCCGCTCTGGAAGCCGGCCTCGGCGTGAAAGTGAACATGGTCGTCCAGCGCGGGGTCAATGACGGGGATATCCTTCCCATGGCGCGTTATTTCAAAGAAAAAGGAGTCACCCTCCGCTTTATTGAATATATGGATGTCGGAACGAGCAACGGCTGGAACTTTTCTGATGTCGTAACCAAGAAGGAGATTTACGAAAAACTGACGGAGCTGTCTGTCCTCCATCCTGTCGAAGAAGCTTATTTCGGGGAAGTGGCGAACCGGTACCGTTATGACGGCACCAATACGGAAGTAGGGTTCATTTCCTCAGTATCCGATACGTTCTGTTCCAGCTGCACCCGGGCCCGTATTTCGGCTGACGGCAGGCTCTACACCTGCCTTTTCGCGGAAAACGGACACGATCTCCGGCCGTTCGTCGGGGATCAGCCCGACCCGGCCGGACTTGAAGACCGCCTTGCTTCCATATGGCGGCAGCGCAGCGACCGGTACTCCGAAGAACGGACGGAAGAAACCGTACGGAACCGCAGGAAAATCGAAATGTCCTATATCGGAGGGTAAAGGAGGGATACGAATGGAACACCGTTACGTGAGACAGGAGCAGTTTTCCCCTGTCGGCAGAGAGGGCCAGAAACGCCTATCGGCTTCGCACGTCTTCATCATGGGGTGCGGTGCGCTCGGCAGCGCCTGTGCGGAAATGCTTGTCCGCGCCGGCGTGGGAGAAATCACCCTGATCGACCGGGATGTCATCGAACCTTCCAATCTTCACCGCCAGAACCTTTATACCGAAAAGGAAGCCGACGGATCAACCCCGAAGGCGGAAGCCGCAAAAGAGCGGCTCCAGCAGATCAACCGGGAGACCATCATTCATTCCTATGTCCTCGATGCCGGTCCGGAGCAGCTTGACAAGCTTGCCCGCACCTCTGATGTGATGGTGGACGGAAGCGATAATTTTGATATCCGTTTTATCCTGAATGACACGGCGGAAAAGCACCGTATTCCCTGGGTGTTCGGGGCAAGTGCGGGCAGCTTTGGAATGAGCTGTTTGTTCCTTCCCGGCGAAACCCCATGCCTGCACTGTCTCATGCAGGGCATGCCGGAGGGCGCCATGACCTGCAGCACCTCCGGCATTATCGCCCCGGCCGTGCAGATGACGGCTTCCTTCCAGACAGCAGAAGTGATGAAACTGTTAACAGGAAACAGGCAGGCTCTCCGAAGAAAATTGATCCTGTTTGATCTTTGGAACGGAACCCAGCAGGAGCTTGGTTTCTCATCCATGAAAAAAGAGAACTGTCCCTCCTGTGGTGCCCGGCCGGAACACCCCTGGCTGCATCAGGATAACAGAACCCGTATCCGCACGTTATGCGGAAACAATACGGTACATATTCACCCGGGCCGCACGGTGTCCTACAATTTTGAAAGGCTTGAACAGGATTTGCAGCCTCACGGCCGGGTCAAACGAAATGAACATGTGCTTACCTGTCTGCTTCCCTCGTTCAGACTCGCTGTGTTCGCCGACGGCCGCGTTTTAATCCACGGCACCAGCAGCCGGGAAGAGGCAGCATCCATTTACCATCACTATCTGGGAGAAGCTGTGTATACTCCCGCAAAGGAGCCGGAAACATGGTAGAAAAAAGAACCCCGCTTCCCGTCGCAGAAGCGGTCTCCACCATCATGGATTATACAGTGGAACAGCGGACCGAATGGACCGCGCTGGAAGAAGCATCAGGACGCTTCCTGGCTCAGGATATTGAAGCGGACCACGATATTCCTCCTTTTGATAAATCCCCGTACGACGGCTTTGCTGTACGTGCCGAAGACACAACCGGAGCATCACGTGACCATCCGGTTTCATTGAACGTCGTCGGCGAAATCGGGGCCGGTTCGGTGTTTGAGCAGTCCCTGCAGAGAGGAGAAGCCCTACGGATCATGACAGGAGCGCCGATTCCGGATGGCAGCGATGCGGTCATCATGCTCGAACTGGCTCGTGAATTTGAATCCGGCGGCCGGACATATATCGAAGTGAAGCGACCGTTTCAGACCCATGATAATATTTCCTTTCAGGGAGAAGACACAGAAAAAGGGACCTCCCTGATTCCACGCGGTACGGTTATCCATCCCGGCATCACGGCCGTTCTTGCGTCTTTCGGCTATGCACAGGTACCCACCGCCGAAAAACCCCGCATCGGTGTGATTGCCACCGGCAGTGAATTGCTCGATATCCAGGAACCGCTGCAGCCGGGAAAAATACGGAACAGCAACGCCTATATGATCATGGCCCAGGTGGAACAGGCCGGCGGAGAAGCTGTTTCGTTCGGGACCGTTCCCGACGATTTTAATCAAACATTGACCATTATACAAGATGCCCTGCAGTCGGTGGATATTCTTCTTACTACCGGCGGGGTCTCGGTCGGAGACTACGATTATATTCCGGACATTCTGCATGACATCGGCGCTGAGGTTCTTTTTAACAAAGTAGGCATGCGCCCGGGCAGCGTCACCACCGCTGCTTCTCTTGGTTCACAGATGATTTACGGACTATCCGGCAATCCGTCCGCCTGTTATGTCGGATTTGAACTGTTCGTCCGGCCGGTGATCAGGAAGGCTCTCGGATCCAGCACCCCGCACCTTAAAAAAATAAAAGCGGAACTTGGAGCGGATTTTTCGAAACCCAATCCGTTTATGCGGTTTGTAAGAGCGGAGCTGAAAGAGGAAAGCGGGCGCTGGAGTGCGTATCCTGCCGGGCTTGATAAATCCGGTTCCATCACCTCCCTGTCGGAAGCATCCGCCCTGATTGTCCTTCCCGGCGGTACAAGAGGGTACGAAAAAGGGATGGACGTCGATGTCTTATTACTTCATACAGACGAAGGCAGTGAATGGCCATGGGAAAACATTGTCCCGTCCTACAGGTAGTCGGTTTTCAGAACAGCGGGAAAACAACCGTCACGGGTAAACTGATCCGGCGCGCTTCACAGATCGGTCTTCAGACGGCGGCTTTGAAACATCACGGACATGGCGGGGATCTGGCGTCTTCTGCTCCGGCCGGCAAAGACAGTACCTGTCATAAAGAAGCCGGTGCGTTTCTTTCGGGGGCTGCAGGCAGCGGTCAGTTCCAGCTCGAAGCCAATGCAGCTCTTCCGCTGTCCGGCCTGATCGAACTCTATCAGATGTTTGAGCCGGACCTGATCGTGGTGGAAGGGTACAAACAGGAACATCATCCAAAAGTCGTTCTGCTTCGGGACACGGAAGACGTATCTCTGCTTCGCACATGCACGAATATTTTATGTACTGTTTCTCCATCGGAGATCGTTCCGGACACGAAGATACCGAATTTTCCTCCGGACAGGGAGGAACGTTATCTTGATTTTATTCTGAACAGGACAGGGGTGCTGGACGAAGATGGGACTTTTTGAAATTACCGGACAGCCGATTGACGCCGAAGATGTAGCAGCCAAAGTGAAACGTCCGGAAGCAGGAGCTGTGGTTACGTTTTCCGGCACCGTCCGGGAGTGGACGAACGGCCGGCGCACGCTGAAACTGAAATACGAAGCTTACCACAGCATGGCTGTCAAACAGCTTGAAGCAGTGGGACGGGAAGCGGAGGAAAAATGGCCGGATATCTTAACTGCGGCCACCCACCGCACCGGTGAACTGAAAATTACCGACACGGCTGTCGTTATCGCCGTTTCCTCCCCGCACCGCCGCTCTGCCTATGAAGCAAGCGAATATATGATAGAGCGCATCAAGGAAATCGTGCCGATCTGGAAAAAAGAGTACTGGGAAGACGGCACCGCGTGGGTTGGTGACCAGCTTGAAACGACAGCTTATCCAAAAGGAGGACCGGATTCCGATGATTAAGATTCTTTTTTTTGCACGGCTTCAGGAAGAATTCGGCCGGGAACATCTGGAGGCCGAAAAGGCAGGCAGCACGATAAAGGAACTGAAAGAGTGGCTTGCCGCAGAATACCACCTTACCGGACTGGAGCGGACGATGAGCGCGTTGAATGAAGAATTCACCAGTGATGACGCTGTGACGGCCGAAGGGGATACCGTAGCGTTCATCCCTCCAGTGAGCGGAGGGTAAACAGGTAAGGAGCTGGGACAAAATAATATATAAAAACCCGGACAATGGTCTGCCATGCTCTTTCAATAGGTCGACATCGTCCGGGTTTTTGTGCTGCAGCCGCCGAAATGCTGAAAAAAAGCAGCGTGGCGAAGCATTACATTTTAGAGTATGTTGATTGAGAGGGGATAGATACACTGGATGCCCGCACAATGCCTTTAGTATCCACAAGATAGTTTCTTAAGGACACTATGACTCTGTCACGGGTTCTTAGTGGCTCCAAGCCATTCACTCGAAACCACTATTTCCAAATTTGCATGAAATAGTCTTCCCAAGACAACGTTTTGCAGACACTATTCCAGACTTCAAATGGAAAAGTGCCTGCTGATTTCTCTCGGGGTCAAAGTATCCGATGCTTCCTCGCAAAAAAAACCGCCCGATTTCCGGGCGGTTTTTGTGTGCTTATTATTCAGCTGGCTGCAGATCTTCGATGGAGTCTACATCCATGTATTCCGGAACAACCAGGCCGATTTTTGCACCTTCAAGGTTGGCACCGAGATCTTCCACGCTGTCCTTATGCTCAGCATAAAGGTCTTCGTGGGTAGCAGGGAGCCATGCAGCAACCATGCCATCTGCCTCTCCGCCGGCAACAGACTGCCACATTACAGCATTGTCAAGCGGCGTCAGTGTAACGTCAAAGCCAAGGTTGGACAGTACTTCCCCGACAACGTGAGTCGAAGCAACCTCTGTGTCCCACTCTACATAAACAAGCTCAATTTTTTTGCCGTCTACTTCTTCAGCACCTTCTGTCCATGAATCAACCATGTCCTGGTTTTCTTCTACGAAAGAAGCAGCCGCATCTTCCGGTGAAGTACCTTCGTTGATTTCAAGCATTGTGCTGTTCATCTGGGATTCTTCCCACTTGAACTGATCCAGAACCGTGTAAGCGTTCGGCATGTCTTCTTCAAGACCCTGGCGGACCATCGTCTTGATTTCTTCTGCTTCACCGAAGACACCTTGAGGATCTTCCAGATATTTCAGATCATATTTTTCAAATTTCCAGTGAGGGCTCCAGCCTGTAACCGCAATCGGTTCTTCATTTTCAATGGCTTGGCCGAGGGCTGTTGCCATCGCACCGCTGGAAGATGTTTCCACTTCCCAGCCGGCAAGACTGTCATATTCTTCTACTGCTGTTTCCGCAGCACCTACAACACCTGCTCCCGGTTCAATACCGGTGATTGTATAATCCATTTCTTCACTGTAGTTGGCGGAATCTCCGGAACCTTCTTCTCCGCTGCCGCCTTCTTCAGAGCTTTCTTCGCCGGAACCGCTGTCTTCTGTCGTTTCCTCTCCGCCGCTGTCTCCTTCTGTGTCACCGGATCCTTCTTCTTCTCCGCCGCCGCAGCCTGCAGCAACTAGAGTCAGAGATAATCCAGCAGCGAGTCCTAGACGTTTCCAGTTAAATTTCAACATAACTGAAATTTCCCCCTTAAAAATGTTATATATGGTTAACTTTTCTGTGAAGAAAAGCTGCCACCTGTGTCATGGAATACCAAAAACCTTCAGATTATTTATTCAGGCTCTGTGTAAAGCGGTCGATAATGATCGCAAGAATAACGATCCCGAGACCTGCAACAAAACCTGTGCCGACTTCAGCGCGCTGCAGGGAGGACAGAACGTCTCTTCCCAGTCCCGGCGCACCGATCATGGAAGCAATAACAACCATCGAAAGCGCCAGCATGACGGTCTGGTTGATGCCTGCCATGATGGTCTGCTTTGCCATCGGCATTTCCACTTTGAATAATTTCTGTGAACCGGTACTTCCAAAAGATTCGGAAGCTTCTATCAGTTCCTGCGACACCTGTCTGATACCGAGGTTCGTAAAACGGACAGTCGGCGGTGTCGCAAAGACGAGTGATGCAAAGACGCCGGGAACCATCCCGATACTGAAAAAGGCAACCGCCGGTATCAGATAAACAAAGGCCGGCATCGTCTGCATGAAATCAAGTATCGGGGTGATAATGGCCTGTGCAATTCTGCTTTTCGACATTAAAATGCCGATAGGAACGCCGATGATAACCGATAATATGCTGGAAATAAGAACAAGAGTAAAAGTAAACATTAACTGCTCCCATAACACCTGATTGTAAATCAGGAGCAAACCGATCAGGGTAAATGACGCCAGCCCGAATTTTTTGCCACTCGCAAAAAAGGCGCCGATAACAACCAGAATAATGATAATGACCGGCGGGATGGAAGCCAGCTGGTCTGCCGTCCATTCCATGAATGTGCCGAATTGATTCTGAATCGGGTCAAACAGAAAGGAGAACGTATTCGTAATCCAATCTGTTGTATTACTTGTCCATTCCGCTAATGGTATTTCTGGTACGTTTTCCATAAAGTCAAGCATTTTCCGTTGTCACTCCATTCTCTCCTGCAAGCGCTCCTATGACTGCTCCCCGGACAATCACTCCGAGAAGTTTTCCATCTTCTACAACGGCAATAGGTACCGGTGAATCATAAATCTGTTCAAAAATATCGTTCAATGGTTTATCTTTCGAGACGGTCGGCACCTCTGTAATGAGTATTTCATTGATATCACGGGTATCCTCATTCCGCGCTTTCGACGCAGCATCTGCCGTAACATAGCCTTTCAGTGCACGTCTGCGGTCGGTAACGTAGATGCTCGAAAGTCCTTCTTCACGCATCCGCTCGAGCGCGACCCGGGGTCCGTGTTTTTCAATATCAATCGTTTCCGGCCGTTTCATAATATGTTCCGCCGTTAAGACCTTCGAACGGTCGACGTCCTCCACGAATTTCTCTACGTAATCGTTGGCAGGGTTGACGAGAATGTCTTCCGGCGTGCCGATCTGTACGATGGAGCCGTCTTTCATCAAGGCAATGCGATCTCCGATCCGGAGGGCTTCATCCAGGTCGTGCGTGATGAAAATGATGGTTTTTTTCATTGTTTCCTGGAGATCGAGAAGCTCGTCCTGCATTTCTTTACGGATGAGCGGGTCAAGAGCCGAGAAAGCTTCGTCCATCAACAGCACCTGCGGGTCATTCGTAAGGGCGCGGGCCAGACCTACACGCTGCTGCATTCCGCCGGAAAGCTGCCCGGGAGCCTGATTCATATAGCCTCCAAGACCGACCAGTTCCAACGCCTTTTCCGCTTTTTCACGGCGTTCTTCTTTATCCACACCCTGAATTTCAAGGCCGAATTCGGCGTTCGAAAGTACACTTCTGTGAGGAAACAGCGCGAAACGCTGGAATACCATGCTCATTTTTTCGCGCCGGATTTTGCGGAGAGCCTCTTTATCCATGGTCGCAAGATTCTCTTCTTCCACATAGACGTTGCCTTCCGTCGGTTCAATCAGACGGTTCAGCAGACGGACCAGGGTGGACTTTCCGCTTCCGGATAAGCCCATGATCACAAATACTTCGCCTTCTTCCACTTCAAACGATGCGCGGTTCACCCCGACCGTGTTCCCGGTCTGCTCTAAAATTTCGTCCTTGGACTTCTTTTCGTCCAGTAATTTTAGTGCTCGCTCGGGGTGCTTTCCAAACACTTTTGATAAGTTTTCCACTTTAATGACGGGCACTATTTTCCACCTCTTTGTTTGTTATAACCTATTGTATCTGTACGTCATCATCATAAAGATACAATGATAACCCGAAATAGTTTGTCGTTATTTTTTAAATGACAATGACTTAATTTACTATACGCTACTAGGGAAAAAGTATCAAACTCCATTTACTTCTTCTGAACTTCATTTAAAACGTAAAGTACAAACTGTACAGATTTTATGTCCGAGTTTCTACAAATGTCTCGCTGTATCGACAACTTTGCTCTTTGTTGCGCAATTTTGTCATTTTTAAGCAGTCTGTTAAGATTTCTTTAACAATAGAATGTTTAGTTTGACGGGGGTTGGATAGGAGAAAGGGGAACCAAGATGGCAGAACAAAAGGGCCGGCCGGCGGCAGATTGGCACGAGCTGCAGGATATCCGGCACCGTTTTATATCTGTAATGGCACAGAATATGGGATTATATGATATTACGGAGACGAATGGAAGATTATACGGGACTGTATTGTTTTCCGATCAGCCGATGACACTCGATGGAATGAGCGAAGCGCTCGAAATGAGCAAGACCAGTATGAGTACCGGGGTACGTCTTCTCACGGAAGCTTCCATGCTGACTAGGGTGTGGGAGAAGGGGGTGCGCAAGGATCTTTATACCGTGGAAGATGACTGGTATCAATCTTTCACTTCTGTCTTTGTGAACCGATGGCGCGAAGCGACGGACAACAATCACAACGCTGCACTGGAAGCCAAAGAACAGCTGGAGCAGCTTGAAGAGAAAACAGAAGATGCTGCGCTCAAGGCACAGATCACCCGCGACCTGGAAAAACTGGAGCACGCTCTTCGTTATTACAGGTGGCTGGATGAAGTCATCACCCTTTTTGAAAACGGGGATATCTTTGATATGGTGCCGAAAAAATAGAGGGGGAAAAACCGCCCTCCTATTTTATGTTTTTTAACATGCATTTAACATACATATTATGTTAGACTGTTCACAGCATTTCCGACATAAAGGAGGAAGCCTTGTGCAGTTACATGAAATCATCCAGCACCGTCGTGAAATCACAGATTTTGAAGACAAAGACATACCGGAAGACGTCATGCAGAAACTACGGAATGCCGCCGTTCTTGCTCCTGCCGGCAACAACCTCCCTTCCCGCGAATTTATTATGATCCAGAACAAAGAGACACTCGCACGCCTGGCTGATACGCCGGCCACAGTGTCCTGGGTAAAAAATGCAAATGCTGCCGTTGTCGTGACGGGCCGGCCGGACATCAGCAAATACTGGCTTCAGGATTCCTCGATAGCCTGTGCCTTCTTATGGCTTACCGCTGTCAATCACGGTCTGGGCGGCGCGTTCGGTGCCATATACCACGCCCAGGACGCCGATGAAACAGAAAAACGGGAGAACGTTGTACGGAATGTCCTTGATATTCCGGAAGACCGGCACATCACCGCGATTCTCGGTTTTGGGTACCCCGCCTCCCATCCAGGCCCGAAAACACCTCCTGAAAACAGCGGCCTTGTCCATATCGAAACGTTTCAGAGGTAACACCAAAAAACCGGCTTCCCTTTTTATAAAAGAGAAGCCGGTTTTTTCAACCCTTTACCGATCCGGCAAGCAGTCCCCGCACGAAATACTTCCCGAGCAGTATATAAACAAGCAGTGTCGGCATTGCAGCGAGCAATGCCCCTGCCATCTGTACGTTCCATTCAACAATCTGACTTCCGGATAAATTCTGCAGAGCAACCATTACCGGCTGACTGTCCGAGTTGGTAATGGTGACAGCGAACAGAAATTCATTCCATATGTTAGTAAACTGCCAGATGGCAACAACAACGAACCCGGTAATCGACAGCGGGATCATGATTCTCCGGAAAATCCCGAGAAAACTGGCGCCGTCCATTTTCGCCGCTTCTATCATCGTATCCGGGATGTTGGCGTAAAAATTGCGGAACATCAGCGTCGTGATCGGCAGACCGTATACGACGTGGGTAAGGATCAATCCCCAGATCGAGTTGTACAGCTCAATGCTGCGCAGAAACTGAATAAGCGGGATCAATATACTTTGATAAGGAATAAACATCCCGAACAGCATCAACGTAAATAACAGTTCGGATCCTTTAAATTTCCATTTTGACAGCACATAGCCGTTCATCGCACCAAGCAGAGCTGACAACAGGGTAGCCGGTATCACGAGATAAAAACTGTTCATCACATTCGGGGCCAGCTCCGTGAACGCCCGTCCGTAGCTGCTGAAATCAATGCCCTTAGGCAGTGCCCACATCGTGCTTAAGGACACTTCCTCCAGAGGCTTCAGACTTGTCACGATAATGACGTATACAGGAGACAAAAAAACAATGGCGAGAGCCAGCAGCACCGCATATTTGAAAATATTCGTCCATTGCCGGGCAGCCATCAGCTCACCCCTTTCCGGTTATACCAGAGATACGGCACAATAAAGACAGCCACGATCACCAGCATAATAATCGCAATCGCCGCGCCCTGGGCGTAGTAGTTTCCCCGGAATGTCGTTTCAAACATATAGACGCCGGGAACGTCTGTTACAAAATTGGCCCCCGACCCTGTCATCGCGTAGACGAGGTCGAAAATCTTCAGCGAAATGTGTGCCATGATGATAACGACACTCACCGTAATCGGCATCAGCATCGGAATCACGACTTTACGGTAGATTTGGCCCTCGCTGGCGCCGTCCACCCTGGCTGCTTCCCGAAGCTCTTCCGGTATGCCGCGGAGACCGGCAAGATACATAGCGAGCGAGAAACCGGTCATCTGCCATACCGCTGCGATGACGACTGCAAGGATGGCCACAGGCAGGCCGAACTCAATCGCTCCCCACTGAAAACCAGCCAGAATATTCGTATCGGTATACCATAACGGCTGTATGCCGAAAATCCCGAGAAACTGGTTGAAGCCCGTAGAAGGATTCAGCAGCCACTGCCACACGACACCGGTTACGACAAACGACAGAGCCATCGGAAACAGAAATATATTCCGGAAAATCGATTCACCTTTCAGTTTCTGATCAAGCAGCATCGCAATCCCCATTCCGAGAACTACAACCATGCCGATAAAAAAGAAAGTGAAAAAGAGTGTGTTCCTAAGATCCGCCTGAAAGCGGAAATCACTGAATAAATATAAATAGTTTGATAAGCCGGCAAATGAAAAATCCGGGGTCAATGAGTTCCAGTTACTGAACGACACATACCCGGTCCAGCTGATAAATCCGTAGACAAACACAGCAATCAACAGCAGGGACGGGGTAAGAAAAACCGCCGCTGTCCATTGATCCCGCGTGATGCGTTTTTTGTGCACTGTTTTTCCAGCCATTACAATCCTCTCCCGATCCTATCCTGGTTTCATTCTCTTCGTTAAAGGAAGGGAGCTGCACCAAAAGGTACAGCTCTTCTTTAGATACAACTCCCTGTTTCATTCCCTATTCTTCGGAACGGGCTGTTTTAAGAGATTCCAGAAGGCGTTCGGTATCGCCCTGGGTGACAAAGATGTTTACCGCCTGATTGGCTTTTGTCAGATATCCTTCCGATGCAGCCGATCCATGCGCAAGGCTCGGTGCGAGACTTGCTTCGCGGAAATCCTCAATCGTATCGGTACCGTACTCGTCGTATTTGCTTTCATCGGCGTCCACCCGTGCCGGGATGGAACCTTTCAGTGGATTGAAGGTATCCTGCCCTTCCACTGATCCAAGCAGCGACAGAAATTCTTTGACCTGATCTTCATTTTCCACGCCGCTCGGCAGTCCGAAGGTATCAGAAATAACCATGAAGTCTCCTTCCGTTTCCGGGAAGGCAAAGTAGCCGAAGTCTTCATTCACTTCCATCTCGAGATCATTACTGAAGTACCCTTTTGCCCAGTCTCCCATGTTGATCATGGCTGCTTCACCTTCGCTGACAAGCTGGGCGGAATCCTGCCAGTTCCGGGAGGCGTGGTCTTCATTGACATAACCGAGCATCTGTTTGAACGTCTCCGCTGCTTCCACGACGCGTTCATCATCAAACGCGATATCGCCGTCCCAGAGTGCCTGATAATCTTCCGGACCGAGTACACCAAGCAGCACATTTTCAAAAATCTGCGTTGCTGTCCAGGCTTCTTTGTCACCGAGCGCCAGCGGCGTCACGCCGGCTGCCTGCAGTTCATCGGCTGCCTCCATAAATTCATCAAACGTGGATGGCGGCTCGATGCCGTTTTCTTCAAACACGCTCATGTTGTAAAACATGACATTACCGCGGTGGATATTGACCGGAACAGAATAAATATTGCCGTCCTGGCTGACCATGTCGATCAGCTCTTCCGGAAATTTATCCATCAGGCCCTCTTCCTCATAAAAATCGTTCAGCGGTTCCATTTTATCCGCAGCTACCCAGCTTTGGTTCAGCTCCTCTCCGGCATGAACCTGGAAAGTCGAAGGCGGATCATTTCCCTGCATTCTCGTAGCCAGCACCGCTTTGGCATTCGTACCGGCACCGCCGGCCACCGCTGCGTTTTCCACCGAAATGTCCGGATGTTCCTCTTCAAACAGGTCAATGAGTGCATTCAGGCCTGCTTCTTCCCCGGCCCCGGTCCACCAGCTGAAAATTTCAAGATCTGCATCCGACGAACTTTCTCCGCCGGCGGCCTCTTCACTGCCGCCGCTTTCACCGGATTCCCCTGTCTCTTCTCCTCCGGAATCACCGCCGCTTTCTTCGCTCCCCGAATTATCGGCGCCGCAGGCAGCGATCCCCAGTATCAAGACCAGCATGCTGATCCATCCCAAAACGTTTTTCATGATTCTCCCCCTTTTCTGCGAATATATGACATCGCTTTCATATAACATTATAATAGGTCCCTGCCTGCCCATATAAGAAAAATAATCTGTACATTTTTATGAATTTCTTCAATTTTTTAAGATTGTTTTCTGATACTGTTTGGGAGATAGGTGATAGTATTTTTTAAACACGCGGCTGAAATAGTTCGGGTCTTTGTATCCGACCATATAACTGATTTCTTTTAAACTGTAAGCCTGGTCTTTTAATAAGTCTACAGCTTTCTGCAGCCTTCTGCGGGTGACATAATCGGTGAGATTTTCTCCTGCTGCCTCTTTGAATAACTGGGAGAAATAAGAAGCACTCAACCCGGCATGACCGGCCGCTTCTTCCAATGTCAACGGAGCATTCAGATGCTCGTCAATCCACTGTCTGGTCCGCTCCATCTTATCGAGAGAATGATAGTACTGCCGGATTTTCATGCAGGTATCCTGAATCAATGCATACCAGTCTTCTTCTGTCTCCATGCCGTCAGGCTGTTTTTCCGGCCCTTTGATGCGCCGCGCATCCAGAATCTGTTTCATACTGTAATACAGTTCTTCGAGTCTTATGTCTCGTTCCTCCGATTCCAGCAGATGGAGAAGATACGGCATCGCCTTCTGGATATCCGCTTCCTCCACCGCTTCCCGGATGTGTTCGAGAAGGTGCTGACTGTCACCGCCGGCAAAACGGTGTGTTCCTTTCTTTTTCTGGAGATCCACGAGTGCTTCCACGTAGGAGTGGGAGAGGCTTTCTTCTGTTTCGGCCACTCTGCCTGTCCCGATCAGAAGGTGCTGCCCCCGCTCCCGGCGGATCCGTTTCGCAAGACGTTTCGGTTCCTCTGAAGACTGACTGCTGCTCACGCAGAGCACGATAATCTGCCGCCCCTGCTCCTGATTCACAATGACATCGTCTGTTGTCCATTCCTTCAGTTCGATATCAGAGAGAGAAAACGTCTCATTATGTTCTGTTTCCACGACCAGAAAAAAAGCGGAAACCGGCCGGGGATAAAGATCGTAAAGCATTTCATTTTTTCCCGGGGTATCATGGATGATACAGGACAGCAGCAGCTGTTTGGCAAGCTTTAGATTATGCTGTTCCTGCCTGTGGTGCTGTCTTTCTTCTTCGATGCCTTCGATCACCCGCCCGATGGCTTCCACCGTCTCTTCCTTTCTGCCCGGCTTTAAAATATATTCTTTCACCCCGAGTTTCATCGCCTGTTTAGCATAATCAAACGAGTCATAAGCGGTCACCATGATAAAACGCGTGGCCGGGAGCCGGTTTTGTATACGAGCCACCGCCTCCATTCCATCCATTCCCGGCATTTTAATATCCATAAGGACGATCTCGGGTTCATGTTCGAGTGCAAGTTCCACCGCCGTTCTGCCGTTCACCGCTTCAGCAGCAACTTTAATCGATGGAAAATGCTCCTCCAGAAACTTACGCATTGCTTTGCGTTCCAGCATTTCATCCTCGGCAATGATCACGTTCATGTTTCTTCTCCTTTCCCCGTCCCTGGAGTTTTAGGAAGATAGAGCCGGATCCGGGTCCCGCTGTCCGGCTCGGACATAATATCCATCACATGTTCCATCCGGTAAAACAACTGCAGGCGCCTGCGGACATTAGCCAGTCCCAGCCCGGTGGAATGACCGACGTGGCTCTCCTCCGGGGCATCCGGATCAAAAAGATGACGAAGCTGATCCGGTGTCATTCCGATTCCGTCATCCACCACGTCGACAATGACCTGTTCCGGTTTGTCTGCTACCCGGACCGTAATCGTCCCGCCTTCTTCCAGCGGCTCCACACCATGAATAAAGGCATTCTCCACGAGAGGCTGCAGAAACAGCCGGGGAACCTGGAGAGGAAGCGCATTCTCATCAAGTTCCAGGTGGAACTCCACCCGTCCCTGAAAACGGGTCTCCTGAATATGAAAATAGCTCTCTACGACATTCACTTCATCCTTCAAAGTGACCGATTTCTCGATATCACCCAGGTTATAGCGGAGCAGCACCGATACCGAATCCATCAGCTGCGATGTACTCTCGGCTTGTTCGAGATAGGCGGATTTTGAAACAGTGTTCAATGTATTAAAGAGAAAATGCGGATTGATCTGATTCTGCAGATGTTTCAGTTCCAGTTCTTTCATCAGCCGGTCCATCTCCGCTTTCTCTTTCATTTCTTCCACGTATGTGTTTATATCCCGGCGCATCTGATTAAATGTATCGCCGAGCAGTTTCATTTCATCATTGGATTGGATGCGCACCGGTTCCCCTTCAAAATTACCTCTCGACACTTCCGCCGCCGCTGCGGAAAGCTGCTGCAACGGCCGGTTCAGTCCGGCAGCGAACCAGAGAGCGAAAAAAACGGCAGTCATAACCGTAGTAATAAACAGAAAGACGGTGAACAAACGGAAGGCTTCGTTTCGCTGCTGCAGGTCTGCATAAAGCTGCTGATATTCTGTTAACTCAAGATCGATCAGTTTCAGCGTATTCTCCTGAATGTAGGACGCTGTATTCCTCGTTTCCTGGAGGTAGGCAGTATAGCGTTCAATATCATCCTGCAGCACAAAACCGACGGTGATTTCACTGTTTTGAATGAGGGATTCGATCAGATTCCGGTAATTCTCCGCCTGAACCTCCCCTTCTGTCCCCTGGTTTTCTTTCAGTCTGGAGGCCTCTTCCTGCAGTTCAGCACGCCCTTGGTAATAGGCATTCAGGTTCTCCTGTGACGGATCCCGGACGTAAGCATTTGTATTCTCATACAGGGCATCCGCCTGCTGAGAGACGGAGTTAAATATAAGAAAGCGCTCAAAACTCGTATTATATTCATCCATCAGGCGGCTCGAACTGATGTAGATCGATACAGATACAACATTGAATAATACAATGAAAACAAAAAAACACAGCAGCAGTTTCCCGCGTATAGAAGAGAAAACCTTTTTCACGGAGATTCCCCCTTCTGTCGGATAACCTCTGTTTTGGTGTGCTGAAGCGGTTCGACACTGCCGTTTTCGAGCACCTCCAGCATCGTTTCGACTCCCTGTTGTCCCATCTGTTCCGGATACTGGGCGATGGTCGCATCCAACCTGCCTTCTTCCAGCAGCGTCATGGTTTCCGGGAGGATGTCAAAGGCCAGCATATACGGTTGATCCCACAAGGTGATATCTTCCACGCCCTGCACCATCCCGATCCCATCAAGAGCACTTGTGCCGAACAGCGCATTGATCCTCGAATGCTGCTTCATCATCGCATAAGCTGCCTGCGCCGCTCCCACTTCGGATATATTGGATTCACGAACGTCAACAACCTCCACCCGTTCGCGGCCTGCCACCGCGTCTTCAAATCCCTGGATTCGCTCCTGCTGATTCAGGGATTCCAGATTCCCGGTAATAATTCCGACATACTGTTTTCCCTCGGTTGCACGAAGCAGTTCTTCCCCGGCCAGCCGCCCCGATAAATAATTATCCGTCCCGATATAAGCGCTCCTTTCGCTGTCGGGCCGGTCGCTGTCGACGGTAAGTACCGGAATTCTTTTTTCTTCCGCCTTCGCGACGAGGTCACGGAATCTCGGGCCGGGGAGACCCTGGGTCAGAATGCCGTCCACTTCCGCTGCGATCATCCGATCCAGTGTACGGAGCACTTCTTCGCGGTCCGCCTTTTCCGGACCGATGCTTTCGAGATACATGTCGTGTTCTGCCGCCGTCTGTTCTGCATGCTTTTCAATCATCCGCCAGTACTCATTGCCGGTTTCTTCGGTGAGCAGAACAACGTGGTAATCAAAGGCGGGAGATTCGGTTTCCGTCCCCTCTACATAAAACGTTTCTTTTCCGTAATAGAGCATCAATAAAAAGCAGAGCCCAAATACAAAACTTCCTCCCCCATACAGCACCGCTTTTTTCCCCCGGTTCATGCTGTTTTCCCCCTTTTTCTATCGTGTGTCTTTTTTCGACAATCCCCAGGCGTTTTCCTTCTCGGCCATTTCCTGTATACTGGATTCAATCATTTATAGTGTAGGAGGGAAAGGAGGTATACACGTGAATTCATCATTTTTGATACAGGGGTTATACGGGAGATCGGCACATGTCGCACCGCCGGAAATCTTTGAAGGACTGGACTGGAGAAATGCAGGAGAGCAGCCCGAAAACAGCCCCCATTCCGTATGGGACATTCTTTTTCACGTCACGTGGTGGCAGGACTACCTGCTGCAGGTGCTGGATAAACAGTATCCGGCTAACCCGCAGCATAACCGCGATACGTTTCCAGACTCCTCTGTGCCGGAAAGCAGTGAGGAATGGAACAGGACGCTCCAGCGGTTCCGGGACGGGCTGAAGGAGGCAGAGCGTGAAGCCGGAAAGGATCCAGAGGAGACCGGGTTTGATGAGAGCGGAACGACGCGCGGTGAATTGATCATGGACTTGATCACCCATAACAGTTACCACGGAGCTCAGGCCGCCCAGCTGCGACGTATGACCGGAACCTGGCCGCCGCCTTCCGGTGGACAGACGTGGTAAACCTGCCACTTCTCTCTGCCTTCCCATAAAAAAACTGCCCTACCTTTATAGGACAGTTTTTTCATTTATTCGTTATCCCTGTCTTCGTCTGGCTTCTCCGGCCAGCACGTACAGTACAATATTGGAAGCGAGGTGGGCGGAGAATTGGTTCACGTCCGTTTCCGGGTAGACTTCCACAAAATCCATGCCGGCAAGGCCTTTTTTCCCGAATTCATGAATGAGTGTCAGTAATTCATAGGATGTGAGACCGTTGGCGTCCGGCGGTCCCCCGGGGTTAAAGGCCGTGTCGAGAACGTCGCTGCAGATGGAGAGATACACGACATCCACATCCGTTGACGCTTTGCTGTAAATCTCCTCGGCCATATCATAGATGCTCCCCGCTTCGCGGATGTCCCGGGACGTGATCGTCACCGCACCGGCGTCTTTGGCGTAGCGGCCGGCTTCCGGTTTATTGCGCGGCCCGTGAATGCCGGAATGGATCAGGCTGGCGTTACGGACGCCGTCCAATTCGTAGAGGCGGGCAAATGGGGTATTACGCGCATATTTATCATTGCCGTGAGAAGGCATATTGTCGTAATGGGCATCGAGGTGGATAATACCGACCTTTTTGCCCTGCTCTTCCACGAGACCTTTAATAACCGGGTACGTAATGCTGTGATCCCCGCCGAGTCCGATCGGGAAGGCATTGGTGCTCCACAGGTGGTTTTTCGTAAAATCGGTAATCCGCTCCATCGTCTCTTCCGGATCGTTCCAGTTAATCGTCACATCCCCGGCATCTCCTAGTGCCAGGTGTTCAAATACGTCCATAAAATCAAGTTCCGGAAGAAATCCAGAATACCTGCCGGACGCAAGACGCATCGATTTCGGCCCGAGTTCACAGCTCGTGTAATCCCCCCATGTCACGCCGCCTTCCCACGGCACTCCGTAAACAACAGCGTCGACTTCGTCAGCATTCGTTACTTTGCGGCTATGTAAAAAACAAGGCGTATTGCCGTAAACGTATTCGATCGTCATATTCAGACTCCTTTCCAATCTCATGCCATTTTAGTGTAGCCGATTCATACCTGTCGTGCAAATGCGGTATTCTAACGGTATATTGACGTCCTCATACGATTTCTTTACGATAGAACACACACTCCGGCGGCTTTCATTCGGATCTGCCGGTGTTTCAAATCAAAGGAGGAATAAAAGATGGAAACCTTTACGTTCTGGACCTGGTTCTGGATCTTTTTCCCTATGCCCCTGCTTGCTGTTTGGGCAGTCGTTTCTTATGTGAAAGAAAAAGGAGGAACGAAGACATGAGCCCGGTCTATATCACGTTCGGCTTATACCTTGTACTGCTTCTCACGGTCGGTATTATCACCTACCGCATGACCCATTCCATGTCCGACTACGTTCTCGGCGGACGCAACCTGAACAGCTGGGTTACTGCGTTTTCAGCACAGGCGAGTGACTTCAGCGGCTGGCTGCTGCTCGGCCTTCCGGGCGTGGCTTACGCATCAAGCATGAGTGAGGGAAGTCTTTTTATTGCGATCGGACTGGCGGTCGGCGCTGCTTTTAACTGGCATTATGTCGCCAAAAGACTTCGTAATTATACTTATTATGCCGGGGATTCGATCACGATCTCGGAATTTTTCGAGAACCGCTTCCGGGATCACTCGCATCTGATTCGTGTCGTATCCGCCGTCTTTATCGTTATTTTCTTTATGTTTTACACGTCTTCCGGCCTGGTCGCCGGCGGAAAACTGTTTGAAACCACGTTCGGATTCGATTACACCGTTGCTCTTACCATCGGTGCCGTCATTATCTTCGGGTATACGTTTCTCGGAGGCTTTATCGCGGTAAGCTGGACGGACTTCATCCAAGGATTTCTCATGTTTCTCGCCCTGCTCATTACACCGATCATTGCGATCCAGCAGATGGGCGGCTTTGGGGAAGTGCTTTCCGCACTCGGACAGATTAACCCGTCTCTGCTCTCCGTAGGCGAAACCGTGGAGTTCAGCTATGAAGACAATATCTTCTGGGAAAGCGCCGGATCGATATCTTTCATTGCGGTCATTTCATCACTTGCCTGGGGACTTGGATATTTCGGCCAGCCCCACATTCTGATGCGTTTCATGGCAATCCGGAGCGTCAAAGACATTCCAAAATCGCGCCTGATTGCGATCATTTGCGGGCTTGTACTTCCGTTGTACGGTTCGCTTCTTGTCGGTACGGTCGGCATTGCCTATTTCGGCCCGGAGAACCCGCTGAATGACCCGGAACAGGTCTTTATTGAACTCGTACAGCTGGCATTCAATCCATGGATTGCCGGTATGCTTCTGGCCGCGGTGCTATCTGCGATTATGAGTACGATCGACTCGCAGCTGCTCGTGTCATCCAGTGCCCTGATTGAAGATTTTTACCGGGTGTTTATCCGTAAGAATGCCTCCCAGAAAGAACTCGTATGGGCGAGCCGCGCGGCTGTCTTTATTATACTTTTGATCGCCTTTATTCTCGCCTTCAATGAGAACAGCACGGTGCTGGAGCTCGTATCGTATGCATGGGCCGGATTCGGAGCGGCGTTTGGTCCGGGACTCCTGTTTTCCCTGTTCTGGAAACGCACGACAATGCCGGCGGTTGTCACCTCCATCATCCTCGGCGGAAGTACCGTGCTGCTCTGGGGATTTACCGGTTCCGACCTTTACGAAATCGTACCCGGCTTTCTGCTCGCTTCCCTTGCCATTGTCGTCATCAGCCTGCTTGGCAGTAAGCCGTCCAGGGAAGTGACAGACGAGTTTGAACAAGTGAAAAACATGTAGGAAAGAGGGGATGTCATGAAAAAGATTGGATTAATCGGCGGAATGAGCTGGCAGTCGACCCTTCATTATTATGAACAATTGAATGAAGAAATCAACCGGCGGCTCGGCGGTATGCATTCCGCCTCGATTCTTTTGGAAAGTGTAGACTTTCAGCCCATCGTGCAGGCTCAGGAGGAGAGAGACTGGGAGACAATCGGAAAGCGTCTCGCCGCTGCCGCGCGGTCTCTCGAACAGGGCGGTGCGGAGATGACAGCCATCTCCAGCAACACCGTTCATGCTGCCGCTTCCTATGTCACCAATGCCGTACCGCTCCCTTTCCTTCACATTGCCGATGCGACCGCCCGTGCTCTGCAGGAAGCCGGTGTGCAGACAACCGGTCTCATCGGTACGACACATACGATGCAGGGAGCCTGGTACCGGAACCGTCTCGAGCAGTACGGCATCCGCGTCATCGTCCCGGAAGAAACCGAACAGCAGGAGCTGCACCGGCAGATTTTTGAGGAACTCTGCTTTAGTAAGGCATATTCCGCTTCCCGCCGGGCGGCGGTTCAGATTCTCGAGGGGCTGCGGGAGCGTGGAGCGGAAGGGGTGGTGCTTGGCTGCACGGAATTCTCCATTCTTCTTAAGCAGGAAGACAGTCCTCTCCCCCTCTTCGACAGCACCAGCCTGCATGTGCAGGAAATAGCACACATGGCACTGAAGCAAGACTAAAGGATCCCTTTTTTATGGACATCTTCTGAACCGGACAGTCCATAACCTCTAGATACGAGACACTTAAATAAAATGCAGGGAGAAATTGTCCATAACATAAAACTACTGGACACTTTCTCCGATCCCCGCAAAAAAATGTCCACCAAATCGATTTGGTGGACATTTTCTATTCCGGACGGTCCAAAACATCATCCAACTTCAGCGGCTGCTGCCACGTAGGATCAGGGAGGTAGCGATCTCCACTTTTTTCGCGGCCGTCCTCTCTCCACGGAGCTGTTCAAGGAGAAGATCAACCGCGCTCTCCCCCATTTGTTCGGTATAGACTTTCACCGTGCTGAGCGGAGGATACAGGTACTTCGAAATGCTGACATCGTTCACGCTGATCAGGCTCATCTCTTCCGGCACCCGGACTCCTTGTTCATGAAGCACCTGCAGGCATCCGACCGCTATCGTATCGTTGGCGGTAAACACAGCATCCGGCAGCTTTTTTTCATGATCGGCGAGCAGCCTGTCCATCAGCTCACGGCCCGACCCGACGGTGAATTTCCCTGCATAGCAAAGCGTTGGATCGTACAGATCCCGCTCCTTCAGAAAAGATTGAAACGTTCTCTCCCTGGTATCTTCCAGCGGCTCGTTTTCAAGACGGTATGTTTCTCTTCCCCCGATATAGCCGATCCTTTCATGTCCCTTTTCGAGAAAGTGCTGCAGCACCTTTTCCGTTGCTTTCTCGAAATTGGCCGTCACGGCATCATAGGTCTCACTGTCCGGGGAAGAATCGACAAATACGACAGCGGGAGAAATGGCTGTCAGCGTCTGCGCCTGTTGCCGGCTGAACTTCCCGACCGCGATAATACCGTCGGTTCCGGCCGTATCCCGATTAATAAAATCATCGTAAACGTACTTCACAAATTGAATATCTCTGCTTTGACAGCGCTTCTCCACCCCGAGCCGTATCGACATGTAATACAGATCTTCGAGCTCTTCCTGTTCGGTATACCAGTGCACCACGGCCACCGAGACGGGTGCGGGAGCTTTTCGTTTCCCTTTTTTATAGTCCAGTTCTTCGGCCGCTTCAAAAATCTTTTTTTTCGTCGATTCTGTCACGGACAACGACTCGTCGTAATTCAACACCCTGGAAACGGTGGCAAGGGAGACGCCGGCTTTTTCTGCGATATCTTTGATGGTAGCCATAGACGGATCTCCTTTTCAGCCTGTACGGAACGAAAACGTAGTGACGGCTTTGTATGTCTCTCCCGCTTCCACCAGACAGGTCGGGCGGCCGAGTTCGCGGAACGCTTCCGGCAGCCGTTCGGTTTCCAGGCATACGCCCGCATACGGCTCGCCCCGTCCATGTTCCAGCTCAAGGGAGTCTTTGATTTTATTGCCGGTGTACACAACCGCCCCCGGTTCCGTTGTCTCCACCTTCATTGTCCGTCCGCTTTCTTCTTCCGTAAGATAAATGACCGGCTCTGCGTTTTCTTCAAACACGAAAAAATGGTCAAAACCGCCTTCTGCCTTATCAAGCTGTGGATGATCCACGCGGAACACGTCGGAAAAATTCGTTTCCCTGCGGACATCAAACGGTGTCCCTTCCACCGGGACGAGCGTGCCGGTAGGGATCAGTTTATCATCAAGTTCAAAAACACATTCCACCGGAACCTGGATCGTATGCGAGTCCAGGCTTCGTTTCTGATCCCCGCTTAAATTAAAATACGCATGGTTGGTCAGACTCATCCAGGTCGTCTTATCCGGTACGGCTTCGTATTCTATGGAGAGACGTCCTTCCTGATCGAGCGTATACGTCACTGTTACTTCCACCGTGCCGGGATAGCCTTCCTCCCCGTCTTCACTCAAAAGGGAAAAGGAAACCGCACTGTCTCCCTCTTTCTCTTCCATCTGATACTCCCAGAAACGGTGGCTGAATCCTATGAATCCACCGTGCAGGTGATGATCCCCCTCATTCAGGGATAAATGATGGATGTAGTCATTTAATTCCAGACGTCCGTAAGGGATTCTGCCTGCCACGCGTCCGGCGACCGCGCCGAGATAGACTTCATCTTCCTTGTAATCCGCCGGATCGTTGTAAGCAAGTACAACATTCTCCAGCCGTCCTTCTTTATCCGGTACATAGAGTCCACGGAGACGGCAGCCGAAGTTCAGTATTTCCGCCCGCATCCCCTGTTCATTCTCAAGGGTGATCTGGACAAGCGGGCTGCCGTCCCAGTGATCGATTGTTTTTTCTTTTATCATCGTCAGCGTTCCTCCTGCCTTTTCGTTTCATTGATTGTCTGCAGCAGCGCACGAAGACCGCGCCTCCCGTCGCTGGTCCGCTTAAACACCCCGGCATGCTCAAGCACCTGCAGAAATTTGCGCCCGGTTTCTTTCTGCACCACAGCTTCTGCCTCTGTGTCATCCTTCACCGGGGCATACGCGGCTTTCAGCTCCTGCGCCCAGGGCAGATGTTTCTCTGCAACGGTTTCCTTTCTGCCGAGCAGATACTGTTCCACTTCCTTCAGTTCCTCTGCCAGACGTTTCGGGAGTACAGCCAGGCCCATCACTTCAATCAGGCCGATGTTTTCTTTCTTGATATGATGCACTTCTTCATGGGGGTGAAAAATTCCCATGGGATGCTCGTCGTCTGTGCGGTTGCTGCGGAGGACAAGATCCATTTCAAACTGCTTCCCCCTCCGGCGGGCAATCGGTGTGATCGTGTGATGAGGGGTCTCTCCGGAATGGGAGAAAATCTGCCGGCCCGGGTCATTATAGGTTTTCCATACGTTCAGAATGTGGGCGGAGGCGCTTATGAGAAACGACGGTTCGTCCGCCCGGAGCCGCAGCACCGTCATCGGCCACTCCACAATGGAGGCTTTCACCTCCGGAAATGCATCGAGGGAAAAGGAAAAATCGTCCGGCGCTTTCGCCAGCGCAAACTCATAACGGCCGCCCTGATAGTGATCATGGGCCAGAATGGAACCGCCGACAATCGGGAGATCCGCATTCGAGCCCATGAAATAGTGGGGATACTTCTCCACAAACGCCAGAATGCGCTGAAACGCATGCCGATTTATGTTCATGTCGCGGTGCTCTTCGGATAAAAGAATACAGTGTTCCGGGTAATAGACGTAAGGGGAATACTGCAGATACCAGCGTTCGCCCTCGAGCGGCACCCGGATGAGCCGGTGGTTGGAACGGGCGGGATGCCCGATCCTGCCACCGTATCCTTCGTTTTCCATGCAGAGCACACAACGTGGATAAGAGGCGTCTTTTTTCAGCTTTTTCTCCTTTTCAATCTCTTTCGGATCTTTTTCCGGCTTGGAAAGATTAATGGTGATATCCATCGTACCGTATCCGGAATCCACCTGGTAATGAATATTTTCCGCCGTGCGCTTCGTCTGGATATAATTCGAGCAGCGGCTTACCATATAAAAATAATCAGTGGCAGCTGCCGGATCTTTTTCGTATTTTTCATAGAAGCGGTGGTTCACGACAGATGGATGGGGCATAAAGACGTTCATCAGAGATGCCTGCAGCTGCTCCTTTTCTTCTGTCATCGTACCGATGACACCGAGCGTCACCGCTGCATCACTGATTTTTTCGAGAATATCCGGAATGTCTTCCTGCACCCATGCTGAAGGGTCCGGACCGAAATCATCGATGCCGAGCCGGAAGAGCAGCTGGTTGCGGCAGTAGACCCGGTCTTCAGAAGCAATCAAACCGGCGTTTCCGGCCTGCTGTACGAGAGATTCGACCCATGCACATACTTTTTCGACAGTCATCATGAATGTCCTCCATACCCGTGTGGATTTTTCCGGTGCCAGTTCCATGCATCCCGGATGACACTTTCCACTTTCGTCCGTACCGGATTCCAGCCGAGAACGTCCTGCGCTTTTTCCGACGATGCAATCAGCCGGGAAGGGTCCCCCGCTCTCCGCTCGCCGTGCTGTACCGGAATACTGCTTCCGGTGACTTTTTCCGCCGCGTCTATCATTTCTTTTACGGAGAATCCTTCACTGCTTCCGAGGTTGAATACATCGCTCTCCCCGCCTTTTTTCAGATAATCGAGAGCCAGCAGATGCGCACTGATTAAATCTTCCACATGAACGTAATCACGAATGCACGTCCCGTCTCTTGTCGGATAATCATGGCCGAATATCGTAACGGTATCCCGCTGTCCGAGCGCGGTCTGCAGAATAATCGGCACAAGATGGGTTTCGGGGCGGTGGTCTTCCCCGACCCTTCCGCTCTGCCGCGCGCCGGCCACATTAAAATAGCGGAGGGATACATAGCGGATGCCGTGAGCGGCGCCGGCCCATTTGATCATGTTCTCCATGCCGCGTTTCGTTTCGCCGTACGGATTCCGGGGATGCAGCGGTGCGTCTTCTGTGACCGGGACATCTTCCGGTTCTCCGTATACAGCAGCCGTGGAAGAAAACACGATATCACGGACGCCGAATTCCGCCATCATTTCCAGAAGAACCTGGGTGCCGAACATATTGTTGTCATAATAGGCAAGCGGCTGTTCGACGGATTCACTGACAATGGAATGAGCGGCGAACATGAGCACCTGTTTTATTTTTTTGCGGCGGAACACACTCCGCATGAATTCCCTGTCACGGATATCTCCTTCATAAAATACCGCCCCTTTTGGCAGGGATTCTTTGTGACCGGTCTGCAGATTATCCACCACCACCGGCTGCTTTCCCTGGTCGAGCAGCTGATGAACAGCATGGGATCCTATATACCCGGCTCCTCCGGCAACAAGTATACTCACTCTATCACAACCTCTCCCTGTAATGGTTTCGCCCCGTCCCCCGCTTTTGCTTCGTAAATGGACGGCGCGTATCCAATGACACATTCATATTGTTCTGCAACATTCATGCGGAACGATTCCACTTTTTCAGCTTCCACGAGTGCGATGGCACAGCCGCCGAAACCAGCTCCTGTCATCCGGGCACCGATGACACCTTCCTGTTCCCAGGCTGCTTTCGCGAGTGTGTCGAGCTCGACACCGGTCACTTCATAATCATCCCTCAGCGACACGTGCGATGCATTCATCAGCGCACCGAAACCGTGGAGATCTCCGTCTTTCAGTTTTCGCAGTGCCTGTTTCGTCCTGTGATTTTCATAGACAGCATGGGCGGCACGGCGTGCTTTTACCGGATCCGTCAAATAGTTTTTCCATTCTTCAAACTCTCCAGGCTCCAGTTCACCAAGGGTTTCGATGTCGGCATACTCCTTCAGCTCCTCCAATGCTGCTTCACATTCCCTCCGCCGTTTATTGTATTCTGACGACGCGAGCGTACGTTCTTTATTCGTATTCATGATCATCAGGCTGTAATGCTCAAGATGCAGCGGCGCATATTCATGGAGAAGCGTACGGCAGTCGAGCAGAATACCATGATCCCTCCTGCCCATGCCGATGGCAAACTGGTCCATAATACCACTGTTCACCCCGATGAATTCATTTTCCACTTTCTGTCCGATCTTCACCAGTTCCACCCGGTCGATGGCCAGGTCAAACAGATGCTCCATCATCACTCCGGTTACCAGTTCGATGGAAGCCGATGATGACAAACCCGCTCCGCTCGGAATATTCCCGTAATACAGCACATCTACGCCCGCTTCTATCTTGTAACCGGTATCAATCAGCTCCAGGATCATGCCTTTCGGGTAATTCGCCCAGCCGTCTTCCTCCCTGTATTCCAGGCTGTCCAGATTCATCTCTATGACGCCTGTTTCCGGCATGTTTTCCGAATAGAGGCGTATCGTTCTGTCTTTGCGCCGGCAGGCCAGGGCATAAGTCCCTTTTGTAATGGCACACGGAAATACATATCCGCCGTTATAGTCCGTATGCTCTCCGATCAAGTTAATACGGCCCGGCGCAAAAAACATCCGGCAATCCCTTTCTCCGAAATGTTTCGTGAACGTTTTTTTCAAATCACTGACCTGCATCCCTTCCCGTCCTCTCCTATCATTCTTTCTTTTATCATAAAGCCGGCATCGGTAAAATTTCAAGTAAAATTTTTATTAATTTTACTAAAATGACCTTCCTTCCATAAAAAAACAATCCCTGTTCTACCCAGAGATTGTCCCTTTCAGCTTTACAGATGAAGAAGCAGCACCCCAATAATTATGAGTACAATGCACGATATCTTTCGCAAACGCGGTTGTTTCACGAAAAAAGGCGATACCGATAAGAGTGGCGGCAGCGATTGTCACCCCGGACCAAACCGCATAGGATGTGGTTATCTCCAGCATTTCCTTTTTCTACGTATTAATAACAATCGATACTTTATAGTTCGCATAGCCCTGTAATTGTTCCAGAAATTGATCCAGAGTTCCAGTGGCCGGAAACCGGCATTCCAGAAGATAGCAGCCGTCACCGCTGATTCTATAATTGTTCAGGACATAAGGTTCCTGCGTTTTGATGAACGAAAGATAAGGCTGGTGAGAGGTTGGGATGATGATATGAATAAACGCATGGACACCATATCCCAGTTTGTCCTCATTCAGATGGACTGTATATCCTTCAATGACACCTTCATCTTCTAATTTCACCACTCTGTCCGAGGCAGCCTGACCGGTCAGATGGACTTTCTTCCCCAGTTCTTTCATGGTGATGCGGCTGTTCCGGGAAAGCTCTTTCAGTATGTGCCTGTCCGTATCATCCAGCATGGCTGCCTCTCCTTTCATTTTTCAAGTAAAACCCATGTATAACTTGATATCATCCCTGTATCTGCCACTGTACTATCGCGTACACTGAATGTAGATTCTGTGTAAGGAGTGTTCCACAATAAATATACAACTTATCCGCAACGCCACCCTCATCATTGAATATGCAGGGAAAACGTTTCTTGTCGATCCATTTTTATCCGAAAAAGGAGCCCAGCCTGCTTTCCAGAACGCCCCTCGTGAAAATGAAAACAATCCTTTAGTTGAACTCCCCGTGTCGGTGGAAAACATCATCGATGTCGACGCTGTCTTCGTCACCCATCTTCACCCGGACCACTGGGATCAGGCAGCCATCGATGCACTGCCAAAAGACATCCCGTTGTTCTCCCAAAGCGAAGAAGACGCAGAAAGCATACGACATGAAGGGTTCACTCAGGTTCACGTTCCTCAGAAGGATTCTTCGTTCGAAGACATTCAGCTCGCAAAAACCGAAGGGGAACATGGACGGGGGGATATCGTGAAAAACCATCCGGACGAACAAACATTGTATGTCGCCGGATATACCGTCTGGAATGACTACGTCAAAGAAGAGATCACCATGCATCAGCCGGACATCATTGTTGTCAACGGCGGCGACAATCAGTTTAACGAAGGCGGATCTCTTGTCATGGGCAAAGAGGACATCTATGAAGTGCACAAAGCTGCTCCTGATGCCTACATTATTTCTGTCCACATGGAGGCTGTCAACCACTGGACATTATCCCGGAAAGGTTCTTAATATCAAACATGTAGATCTGTTACAAGTATTCACTACTTTTTTACTTATATGGTAGCGCATATTTTGTGAAAGTATATCAAGAAGAATGCTAATTCGATTCTTAAGCAGGTATTAATCGACTGTAATGACAACTTTTCCACGGCCATGTCCGTTCTCAATCTCCCTATGTGCATCTGCGGCTTGATGTAAGGGAAACTCCTCCCTGATGTGGATTTGCAATTTTCCTTGGGCATAAAGATCGACGAGTTCTGCAATCCGTGCAGTGGACCGTGCCCCGAATGAGGAAAGGATACCAAGCTCTTGGGCAAGATCAGAAGACACCATCGTCCGGATGCGCTTCTTATCCTTGACAAGCTTAATAGATGCCCTTAAGGCATCCGGTCCTGCTGCATCTAAAGCACAGTCCACACCTTCAGGGGCAATCTCGCGGAGTCTATCCACAAGACCCTCTCCGTAAATAACCGGGATCACGCCAAGTGAGCGGAGATAATCATGATTGCTTTTGCTTGCGGTACCAATAACAGTGCTTGCTCCTCTTACCCGAGCCAATTGAGTCGCGAAAGTGCCCAACCCGCCGGCAGCGGCGTGGATCAAAACCGTATCGTCGTCTCTTACACCAATTGCTTCCAAAGCCATGTGTGCCCCTTGGCCATTTCCCGAAAGGCTACCCGCAACTTCCCATGGCATGTTCGATGGCTTATTCACAATCTGATCGGGACTGACCACCAAGTATTCGGCGTAGGATTTCAGTACGGTAAAGCCAAGCACCTGGTCGCCAACGGAAAAGTTATGAACATCTTCACCAACTTGATCAATGATGCCCGCAAATTCGTTTCCGGGTATGATCGGAAAACGCATTGACATGCCAGGTGGCGTCCAGCCTTTGCGTATCCTGCGGTCAAAAGGCAGAACACCCGCAGCTTTGATACGGACCCTTACCTCACCTGGACCTGCCTGAGGATCTTCAAACTCCATTATACGAAAAACATCCGGCGTGCCATACGACGAAAATGCTGCTGCTCTCATGAAACATCTCTCCTTCCGTTTAACTATGGCTCGTTTAACCAATTGATCTCGAACTAAGCATAATGAAATATCTCCTGTAATTCCTTGATTACAAAGTTTTTCTTGCTTCTTTCAAAGCGCTGCCCCACCATAAAATATCTTCTAACACTCTGCCTAACTGATTGACATCATTTTTATCACCTATAAAGTATCCGTCTTCGAATTTATATCCAAAATTCGATATGTGCAAAGCCTCGCGCAATGGCACAATAGTGAGTTCAATTAATACAAGCCGTAATTGTTCGATACCGCGAGCTCCACCTGCGCCGCCATACGTAATGAAGCTTGCCGGGTTATGACTCCATTCCCCATAGAGGTAGTAGCATTTTTCAGGACAGGTGTATACCCGTGATTGTACTCTGGGCTTGTAAATAGCCATCGCCTTAAGCTATTTTATTTGCCCACTGTTGTTGCAAAGAGTCTTTGTAATTTCCCATAATCGGTGGCTTCGAAAAATCTAACATTGGTAAGTTCCAGTCTTTAAGGTCTATAAGCTCCACAGAAAAGTCATTTATCAACCACTCGAGCTACGCGAAAACTAAAGCTTTCTCCCGACACACTTTTGGCTCCACAGCTTTTAATAACGCCTTCGATCTCAGTCTTTGCGATTTCACTATATGGGGAGTGGGAACTTTCCTTCCAGGCATCTTTCGAAAGCCATTGAGCGTAGTTTACGACTTTCCTCCCGTCGTGACTCGCATGGAAGCTCGCTGAAATGAATCCAGTGCAATTCTTAATGTGCTTATCAACTTGATCCGCGAGCCCATCAATCAATTCTTGCTGTTGTTGTGGATCGACTTTAAATACAGCCATCACTGTGAAAAGCTGATTTTCATTTATATTGGGCATTTTCACTTCTCCTTTCAATAATTTATAACAATTAACGACGTTGATAGCATTGTCTTGCATACCGTTATTTTAAAATTGATTTTTAATAAATACTAATATATATTTTTTTATATAATTCATTCTTTCAGATATATCAATAATAGGGTGATACATATGGAATTATTGCAATTACATTATTTTAGAACAGTTGCTAGGTTAGGACATATGTCAAAAGCTGCAGAAGAACTCCGTGTCGCTCAGCCGGCTCTTAGTAAAACTATCGCTCGGTTGGAAGAGGATTTAGGGGTACCATTATTCGATCGAAAGGGAAGGGAAATACAACTGAATACCTTCGGAAAAGCATTTCTAGAAAAGACGGAAACAGCGTTAAAGACACTGGAAGAAGGGCGAAAAGAAGTCAACGATCTTGCGGGAATGCAAAACGGCAGCATTTATTTGGCAACTTCTAACCTGAACCGCCTTTCGGAGCCTTTAGAAGCTTTTCTTTCTTCCCACCCGGATATTAATTTTCGTCTCAATCAGGCATCTATGGAGGAAATGGCTCAATTGATTGATTTGGGAGAGATTGATTTTGGTTTTACTGCCATGCCTATCGAGCGGACGGGAATTCGTGAATTACCTGTCCTAAACGTTGAAGTCTTTCTTGCTGTACCAGCAGGACATCGATTGGCGAAACAGCATAGTATTAGTCTGAGTGAGGTAGCCAATGAACCTTTCATTGGCTATAAACAAGATAACCTATTTCAGAAAATGAATAACGATTTTTGTCGAAAGGTAGGATTTATCCCAAATGTCATCTGTGAGGTTGACGAAGGAAGCGCTATAGAAAGTCTTGTACAATCTGGGGTTGGCGTTGCTTTTGTAGGAGTGTGTAAGGGGGGTGAAGAATCATCGATTGTTCGGCTTCATATTGACCAACCCGCCTGTCAACGTACTTTTCGATTGGCATGGCATGAAAAGCGTTACCTATCTAAGGCAGCACAAAAGTTTCGGGATTTTGTTGTTCATTATTTTGCCGAAATGCAGGAGTGATTATACTTTTTAACATTTGTTGTGACACGGTGAAACAAAGGGACAGTTCTCGTGTTTCATTTTTAGATAATTATAGGAGATTGAAAAAGCAATCTCTATTAAAAGTAGGAAAGAAACGGTAGAACCGTCCTCGTGGTTCATTATAACTTCATAATCATTTGAATAATAAATAATATAAATGTTTCAGTAAAGAGTATTTGTTATTTGTGGTAAATATAGTTGTTAGTAACAGAATAATTTAGAGCCAATTAAATCACTTCTTAAAAGGGGAATGTAATTTGAATAAAGCACTAAAAACTGATTACCGGTTCGTAATAAGCTACATACGCAGGCTGACAAGATGGCTCTGATATAAATTTTGTTTAAATGGGTTCCTTTCTGCGGCATCCTTTAATTTATGAGCCTTATCCAAAAACCATGAGTAGGAACGTTTAGCCCCTATTTGGTACATCTCATCAGCCAAGTCTTCCTGTTTTTGTTTTTGACATCATAAGATGTCGAATATAGGTGGCAATATTGCGGACGGGATCGAGTCCCACGCGCCCAAACGTCCTACTTTAAGCTCTCGGCAACACAAAAGGTTGCCTTAATATATTTAAAACGGTTAAACCGCTTTAAAAGCGTTTAAAAAATGTTTTCCCTTAGTTCCAAATTAATTGCTTCTGGTCTTTATAGAGAAAAAAGATTGACAGACAAATGCAAGAAAATCAGCAGACGGAAGTCCAACCAAACCCCAAGAATCCCGAAAAAGTTCGGTAATAATAACACCAAAGGGATTAAAAATAACACTTGTCGTGCCATTGACAGGATAAGAGCCTTGCGAGCAAAACCAAGGGCCTGATAAATTCCGCTGCTAATGATTTGAATCCCCATTAAGAAGCTTACTGCAAATATGATTCTGATAGTCCATGACCCTTTCTCTAGGGTCGTTTCATCCAACTGAAGATATGGATAATAGTGCTTGGAAATATAATTATGACAGCAAAAATAATCAATGAAATGATGGTTGCCACTTTTAATCCAAGCATGATTGTATCTTTTAACCGTTGAGAATGCTTTGCCCCATAGCTATATCGGGCAGTAATATTGAAGAACAGTTTAAAGTTTTCATGGGAAAATTTTAGCGAGGGAGGAAAGCATTAAAAATCTTCGTGCAGGAAAAAGGCATAGATTCCCATGTTTACGTACCTGACGATGAAGAGGCTTATTCGTTTTAATAGAAAGAAAGTAGTGCTGACAGAGATGTGGCACTGGATGTCCTCATAAGAGCTTTTAGTATCTACAAACGATGTTCCAGGTGACACTGGGACTCTATCACAGGCGCACAGTGGTTCCAGACCATCCGATCGAAACTACTATCGCCCGGTTTTAAGATAAAGTCCATATAATTGTGTAAAAAGAGATGGGACATTTCATTTCGTCTACAATGTTTTTAACACCACTAAAAACTTGTAAAGGAGAAATGGAACATGTCCCACTTACAGCTTAACCTAAATCTGGACGACCTAAAAGAGAAGGTAATGAGTTCCGATTTGGAATCCGTGATCAAGGCCTCTATCGTTCTGATCTTGAATGAGTATATGGAAAAAGAGCGGGATCAGCATTTAAACGTGTCGCCCTACGAACGGTCGGATCATCGACAGGATTTCCGGAACGGCTACTATGAACGAGAGCTGGTGACCCATATCGGATCGCTGCAGCTCCTACGGTTTTTGAGAAATATCAGCGGTGTGACCAGGCTTTCACGTTGACCATGCTGGAGATGGTGGTTCAAGGCGTGTCCACACGGAAAGTGAACAACGTCGTACGTCAGATGCGCGGCGAAACCGTATCCAAGTCGTTTGTTTCCACCCTGACGGAGAAATTGGATCCTGTCGTGCGACAATGGGCGGACCGTCCATTGAACACAGCATATTATCCTTATATTTTCGTTGATGCCATGTATATCAAGGTACGGGAACACCGCAAGGTGGTATCCAAAGCGGTCTATATCGCTACCGCTATCAATGAGGAGCACAAACGCGAAATACTGGGGATGAAAGTCAATCACGAGGAAAGTTATGAAGCCTGGGAAGCGTTCTTTCAGGAGCTGAAAGGACAGGGCCTGCAGACCCCACGCCTTATCATCTCTGATGCCCATCCCGGATTGAAAAAAGCGGTCCAGAAAGCATTCATTGGAACCTCCTGGCAGCGCTGTACCGTTCATTTTAAAAAGAATCTTATTCAGGACTTGCCGAAGAAAAATATAGGGGAAGGGAAAAACGAACTCAAGCACATCTTCGATGTCGACACACCGGAGAAAGCAAGGCAGCTGAAAGAAGCCTTTGTGAAGCAGTATGACGATCATCCTAACCTTCAAACCGTGATTAATAAGCTGGAAGACGGCTTTGACGACGCCCTTCAGTATATGAACGAGCCGCTGAAATACCATGTCTATATTCGAAGCACCAATTCGCTGGAACGGTTGAACCAGGAACTCCGCCGCCGGGAACGGGTCATCCGTATTTTTCCCAACAGCCAATCGGCATTTCGTTTATTGGGCGCTGTTTTGATAGATTACAAGGGCATCTATCATAAAAAACGGCGGCTGATTGATAAACTGTGATCTCCATAACTCAGCCCTGTATCAAAAGATACAGCCTACAGCCCCTTCTCTATGATAAGAGCATTCAGCCCTGAGGGCAGGAGCGGAAGGCGGCGACTCCAGCGGGAAGAGCAGCAGCCGAAGATCACTTCATACGGGCGGCCGCCCGTATGAAGAAGCTGAGGCGCTGCCCGCGGAAAGCGTCCGCCTGCAGCGCATGCCCACCATCGCAGCGTAAAACGTTTTGGCTGTTTCTGATACAGCTTTTTAACTAAGCGTTAAAAACGGTAGATTGTATTTTACACAAGATTATGGACTTGACTGGTTTTAATGATATAGTGTCCACAAGACGACGTCCTGTGGACACTATGCCTTCCTTTCGGGTTGCTGATAAACGCGGGCTATGACGTGTGCTGGGTGAGAAGGGTTTTGGCCATGGCAACGGAATATTCGGTCGCTCTTTCTGCCCCGATCAATGTCGTCATCGACGTTGTTCCCTCGAGGAGCAGTGTGAGTTGATTGGCTAAGTCCCGTTCGTTGGTTTTCCCTTTTTTTTCCGCAAGCTGCTGAAAATATTGAAGCAGTTTGAATTTATGGCCCCTCGCAATACTTTCTATCTCATTATCCGTCCCTGCGTAATCTTCGATCGCCCGCAGGAACATGCATCCTTTGTAGGATTGTTCTTTTAAGAAAAGACCATGAGCTTGCACAGCTCGAATAAAAGGGGACTCCGAATTCATTTCTATATAAGAATCCAAATACGACCAGTAGCGTTCTTCACGCTGTTTAAGCACTTCTTCAATCAAATTGTCTTTGGATGAAAAATGATTATACAATGTCATCGTTGCGACATCCGCTTCACTGATAATCTGCTTTAAACCGACACCGCGGAATCCATGTTCATAAAATAGTCGTTCCGCTGTTTCCAGTAATTTGTCTTTTTTAGCAGACCGGCTCATTATTTGCGCCTCTCCTTTATTAGATAGAACAGTCTATTTACTAAAGATTATCAACTTACCGCTCTTTAGTCAAACGTTCTCTTTCTATAGTATGCGTTAATTTTCCGATGCTGCTGAACCCTCTATTTGGGACACCACGAATATACTTCCGTGCCACCGTTTCTCCGGCTTACAGTACCCGCGCTTTAGTATGGGGCTTGGTTTGGAATTCATATTAAAAGAATGGCCTAATGATTGTTCACGTTATTGAAGTAATCTGGAGAACAAGTTTTACCTATTGTTGCTATTCTGCAACCATTTTGTGCTATTATATTCTCACACTCCAGATCCTGATTTCTGATTGCTGGACCGCCTCTATAATATTCCTCTAACGTTGTATAATACATGGAAAAAAATACCATTTATGTTCATAAAAAGACAGAACCTCTAAATCTGCTCATGCGATGTATGCGCCAACAAACATGTACACACAGAGGGGTTCTGTCATATGTCTTCTCTAGCACAGTCATCATCTATCGACAATTTCTTAGACCAAATAAATGTATCTCTTCATGTACCAAAACCGGCATACCGGCATCTTTCGCATCTCCTGCAGGGTATGATTCAAGAGAAGTATGACCGTACTACGGAACAGTAGTTTCTGGCAACGCCATCTCACATCCGTAACGCGGTTTCTCTGTTCTTCACAAGTAAAAAAAAATAAAGGTCTCCACATTAAAATGTGCTTGTTGGTTCCTCTAACGCATGTATACTTAAGAATCCTATGCAGATTGACGACATTCCGTGCGAATCCGAACACAGGTTGTTCGTTCCTTCCAGTGTAACGCGTTCTCAAGTTTTTCTGAAGAGCGTTAAAAGATAGTCGGTACCAGTCCACCATCCATACGGATTGGGGACCCTTTAAATGCCGATGCATAAGGGCTGCAGACAAATGTAGTCAGCCTCCCTATTTCTGTAGGTCTGATAAACCTTTGTATCTCAGACTGAGGTAGGTTTGCAGTCATAAATTCCTTCTCTTTCCCTGAAAAAGTCATATCTTTATTATCGTACATCCCTTCAATGATTTGATGCACATTTTCAGAGAGCGTTGGTCCTGGCATGATCGTATTGACCGTAACATCTTTTCCTGCTGTTAATTTGGATAAGCTTTTTGACAATGATAAAAGCATGGATTTTGTCATACAATACTGAGGCATTTGTCCTGAAGGCATAACTGCTTCTTCACTAGCAATGAAGATAATCCGGCCAAACTCATTGTTCAACATTTCAGGTAGATAAAATTTAGATAAACCATTTGCAGCAAGAACATTGGTACGGAAGTATTTTTCCCATACTTCATCGTCAACGTCCTCATATTGCATGATTTCATAGATACCCATATTGTTAACTAAAATATCAATATTGGGATACTTTTCAAATAAATTCTCTCGTTGTTCAACATCCACAATATCGGCTGCAGCATTTTGAGGGGAGGTTGTAGGAAAATCTGATTTAATTTCATTTACAACTCCCTCTACCTCTTCATAAATTCGGCCATTAATAAGGACATTAACACCTTCTTTTGCAAGCTCAATAGCAATTGCTTTACCTATACCTTTTGTTGAGCCTGTAACTAAAGCTGTTTTGTTGGTTAGTCCCATGTCCATAATACATTTCCCCTTTTCGTTTATAGTTAAAAACAAGGTCAGTTTATCGAGTTTACATCTAAATGTTCAGTACGCCAATTTGAGGGCGTATCTCCCTCCCAAAGCCGAAAGGCACGATAGAACGAGTTTTGATCCTCATAACCAATCAGGAAGGCCACTTCGCGAATATCGAGCGAAGGATCTGCCAAGTACTCCCGTGCCAGTTCTTGTCGGACTTGAGTTAACAGATGTTTGAAGCTCGTCCCTTCATCATGAAGACGGCGCTGCAAGGTACGATTGCTCATTCCTAACTCGGCTGCGACAGTCTGGATGTTGAAACGTCCTCCTGGCAGGCTGCGTTTCATGATCCATTTGACCATCCCGATAATTGAATTGCCAGGTTGCTGCTCTTCTATCGTTTGGTCCAAAACGGGAGTCAAGATTTCAAGCAATTCCGCGTTATACGAGACAAAAGGGCGGTGAAGGTCACTTCTATGGAGCGTCAATTTGTTACTATTTCCACCGATTTGGACATGGCACCCGAAGTAAGCTTCAAGCGACTGAGTGTCGCCCATTAAATGCGAAAATTCAACGGACTTCGCTGTCAATGGCTGATCAGCTCCCCGGCGTCCTAACTCTAAAAGAAACGCAAGCGTAATGCCTACTAACATAGACGGACCCGGCTGCTCCGTATACAACCATCCCAGTTCGATAGTACATTCATCGCCTCTCTCTGTGATAAGTAAGCTTTCAGGGGGACACATCCGTTTATACCGAGCCATGCGTGTTAGTGCGTCGCGATAGTCACGAGCGTGATAAGCCGCTAAAACAGTTGGTGGAAAATGAACTGTTTCGAAGCCGGTCGTTAGCTTGATGATTCCTTTAGCTGTGTCACCTATGATATCGGAAAACGCCTGCCAAATTGAGAAATATTGGGAGGCGGTGACAATTGGTTCATTAATGATAGTGAGTGGAAGTCCCGCTTTTCGGGCCACTTCATAAGGGGCAATCCCTAGTTGACGTAATCCCGTCCAAAATCCTGCCGGGAATTTAATACGAGCATAAGATGTCATTTATAAACCCCCTTAGCCATCTTTAGCGTGACCTTTGTCTCCCCTGTTGGCAGGATAGTTATCATATTACCAATCCAATGTTGTTTTGTAACTAGCAAAAGGCGACATACAGCTAACTGTTTACGTCATATTAATGCTGTTGATGTGATTGACACTTAAAGAAGGGTATTATCGGCTTGTGTTCATCGATCGTTATCAAGTAAAATAAAATAAACGTTCTATCTAAATTCGTTATCTTAAAATATAGCATGGCGTATTTATTTTTCCATAAAATATAAAGGTCGTTCTATATAAAAAAAGGGGATGGAACAACATGCGCTTTTCAACTTTGGTGCCGCCGGGCATTACGATGATTGCCGTTGCGTACGGATTGGCCCGGTTCAGCTATGGTTTACTGCTGCCGAATATCAGCACGGATCTGGAAATGAACCCTTCTACATCAGGCATCATTTCTTCGCTTTTTTATTTTTCTTACTGCTTTGCCATCGTATTTGCCACCGTTTATACAACAGAGAGAGGACCGCGCGGCATGGTCCTTGCCACCGGTGCTTCTGCTTTCCTCGGGCTGCTTATTATGGCCTTCAGTCCCAACGTATGGCTTCTGGGTACCGGGGTGCTGCTTGCCGGCGCAAGTACAGGGTTTGTTTCCCCGCCATACGGCGCAGCCATTTCGCTCTGGCTCCAGGAAAAACTGCAGGGGAAAGCCAATACCTGGATTAATTCTGGGACCAGTCTCGGCCTTGCTTTTTCCGGCACAGGAGCCGTTGTCCTTGCATCGGAGTGGCGGTTAACCTATTTGATTTATGCCGCCATCGCACTGGCTGCGCTTGTATGGAACGCAAAAGCTGTACCACCGCTCGGAGAAAATCCTTCCGTTCAGTTTGAAAAAGGGACATTCTCGTTCCGGGGCGTAGAAGGGGCAGTTCCCTTAATTATCTGCTCCATCGTCCTCGGAATATCCACCTCAGCTTTCTGGACGTTTTCCGTTGATTTCATAGCCTCTACGAATATGTATTCCAGTGAAGCACAGTCGAGCTTCTGGATCATTATCGGTGCTTTTGGGATACTGGGAGGGTTCTCCGGTTCTCTGATTGAAAAACTGGGACTGCCGTTTGCCTACAAATGGGCAAGTTTTGTGATCGGCACAGCGTCATTGCTGCTTGCTTTGTTTCCATCACAGTGGCCGCTCGCGTATCTTTCCGCCGCTTTATTCGGCGCTTCGTACATCTTTATAACCGGCGTGCTGATGGTCTGGGGAATCCGGGTGTTTATTTCCAACGCATCACTCGGAATCGGGACGCCGTTTCTGCTGCTTGCGGTCGGGCAGGTAGCAGGTTCATCCGCGGCAGGAGTACTGATCGGCTCTTTCAATTTCTCGTGGACATTCGGCATATATGGAGGTATCGGTATTCTGGCCATGATTCTCGGCCCTAAAGAAATCAAGAAATAACCCTGTACCGTCAGGCAGTATACTGGAAGCTTCTGTTCTCCTCTATTACAATGAGCATATCTTTCTGCATTGATTTTCAGGAAAAGGAGAACCCGCGATGAAACTTAGTATTCTAGAACAGTCCCCCATCCGTTCAGGCTCGGATGCCGCGGAGGCGCTGCGGGAGACGACGGAACTGGCCCAATATGCAGAAGCACTCGGCTTCACCCGTTTCTGGACAGCGGAGCACCACAGCACCACTGGTCTTGCCGGCAGTTCACCGGAAGTCCTGATCTCCCATATCGCCTCTGTTACCGATACGATCCGGATCGGTTCCGGTGGTGTGCTGCTGCCGCAGTACAGTCCCTATAAAGTAACGGAAAACTTCAAAGTCCTCGAAGCTTTGTTTCCCGGACGTGTTGATCTCGGTGTCGGACGCTCGCCGGGCGGAGGGCAGACCATCCGGCTGGCACTGACAGACGGCGTAAACAAAAGCATGAATGAATTTCCAAGGCAGCTGACTGATCTGCAGGGATTTATCGATGGTTCCCTTCCCAAGGACCATCCATACGCATCCATCAAAGCTTCCCCACTCACTGATACACTGCCGCAGACATGGGTGCTCGGTTTATCCAGCCGGGGCGCACGCCATGCCGCTGCAAACAGTACCGGCTTTGCGTACGGCCATTTCATCCAGCCGGAAAACGGGAAAGAAGCTGTGGAGACGTACCTGGAAACGTTCCAGCCGTCAGCCCGCCAGCCGGAACCAGCTGTGACGGCCTGTGTGTTTGTCGTCTGCGCCGATACCGAAACCGAAGCGGAAGAATTGGCACAAACCCAGGATCTGTGGCTCTTAAACGTGGAAAAAGGACGGAGCACAAAAATTCCGTCCCCGGCAGAAGCCGCCCGCACGATTCTCACAGCGGAAGAAAAAGACAAAATTCAGGAAAACCGGAAGCGCGCCGTTATCGGCACACCAATGCAGGTAAAAAAAGAACTCCGCCGCCTGGCAGAGCTCTATCACATCGATGAAATCATGGCCATCACCAATATCTACGATTCTGAAAAGAAAAAACATTCATTCCACCTTCTGGCCGACGCCTTTAGACGAGACGACTTCTGATCCGGCTGGAGATGGCATCGAGAATGGTAACCATCACAATGATACCCAGCAGAATAATACCGACCCGCTCCCAGTCGCGCACACTTAACGCAAAGATTAAAGGAGCTCCGATACCGCCCGCACCGATCACACCAAGAATCGTGGCGGCCCGTAAATTCACTTCAAACCGGTACAGCACAAACGAGAAAAAGTTCGGGAGCACCTGCGGGACGACGGCGAACATGAACGTTTTTACCGGATTGCCGCCTGTCGCGGTCAGCGCTTCTCTAGCGCTTAAATCAATCCCTTCCACACTCTCTGAAATAAGCTTACCGAGCATGCCGACGGCCCCGATGCCAAGCGCAAGCACACCGGCAAACGGTCCGGGGCCGACAGCTTTAATAAAGAGCAGAGCCAGCACAATATCCGGAAACACACGGATGAAACTGAGGACAGACTTACTCGTTCCCACCATGAATTTCGTTTTGGCAATATTACGCGCTGCCATGAAAGAAAAAGGGATACAGAGAAGCGCTGAAATGAATGTCCCCAAAAGAGCAATGGCGAGCGTCTCGAGTAGTGTCCTCAGCAGATCCTCCCCGGCCGGGTCATACACATACCCCCAATCCGGCGAAAAAATCCCCGCCATGATAGAGGAAAACACCTCTCCCGACGTTTCCTTGATTTGAATAACCGGTATACCGGAGAATGCCCATATGTAAATCAGCAGCACGACCGTAGCGATGAGAATTCTTTTGGTATTTCGTTTCCATAATCCTTGTGGTTTCATTGTAATTTCTCCCTTATCCGGGTACTGAGAAAATCAATCAGCAGAACGACAATCAGCGAATAGATAATAATGGTAGAGACCCTCGCATATTCAAAAAAACCAAGATTCTGTTCATAATAAAGGCCGATACCTCCTGCCCCTACCAGTCCCAGCACCGCTGCTGCACGGATATTGATTTCAAACGCATACAGAAAAAAGGACATGAACGATGACATCACCTGCGGCACAACACCAAACATTATCCACTTCAGTTTATTGGCACCAACAGCTGTCATCGCTTCCATCGGCCCCGCATCAATGGCTTCCACCGATTCAAAAAACAGCTTCGCAATAATTCCCAGGGAAAACAGCATCAGCGCAAAAACCCCGGGAACCGGACCAATGCCGAAAATGGCAACAAACAGCGCCGCAAGCAGAAGCTCCGGAAGCGTCCGGATCAAATTCAAAAGAAGACGGGACGGGACCGTGATCCAATTCGTGTGAAATATATTACTGGCAGCGAGCATGGAAAGTGGAAAAGCAATCAGCCCGCCGAATGTTGTTCCGAGTACAGCCATCTGAATGGTTTCCATCATCGGTGACGTAACTTCCGAAAAATAACTCCAATCCGGCGGAATGAGCTGCACGATCAGATTTCCCATCTCCGGAAGACCGGTTGTTAAATCTGTGATGGAAAAACCGATCTGCCACCCGCTTCCTATGACAAGCAGAAGTACAATAACAATAGTCAGTACTGGTTTTGTTTTAGATGGCGGTAAAGGTGCTGCCTTGGATAATGGAACCGGTTCTTCCTTCACTTACATCTCCCCCAGCATTTCATCATTTTCGACGGGCCGTCCATATATCTCAGAAAACACCGCATCGGTTGCCTTTTCAACCGGTCCGTCAAACACAACTTCACCGGCCCGCAGGCCGATAATTCTCGTGGCATACTGCCTGGCTACATCGATAAAGTGAAGATTGACCACCATGGTCATATTCAGTTCCTTATTAATACGAGCCAGGTCATCCATCACCTGCTTTGTCGTCATCGGGTCAAGAGACGCAACGGGTTCATCCGCGAGAATCAGTTTGGCTTCCTGAGCCAGGGCTCTTGCAATGGATACCCTCTGCTGCTGTCCACCGGATAACTCGTCCGCCCGGCTGTAGGCTTTCTCTTTCATATTCACCCGTTCCAGCGCCTGCATGGCAATGTTTTTATCCGCTCGCGGAAACAGACCGAGAATCATACGGAGCGTGGAATGATATCCCACCCTTCCGGACAGTACATTTCTCATCACCGAGGAACGGCGCACAAGGTTGAAATTCTGAAAGATCATTCCGATATTTCTACGCATCCGGTACAGGTTGCCGCCTCGTGCTTTTGTGATGGATTCTCCATCTATGAGAATCTCCCCTTTCGTCACTTCATGCAGGCGGTTGATGGAACGCAGAAAAGTCGACTTTCCCGCTCCGGACAAGCCGACAACAACCACAAATTCTCCATCTTCAATCCGCAGATCCACATCGTTTAACGCGCTTGTACCGTTTGGATAAACTTTTGAAACATTGTTAAACTCTATCAAACGTCTCCCCTGCTTTCTTCAGGTAGTAAAAGGAGGCCGACCGGCATGATTCCGGCAGCCTTCCTTCTCCAGCCTATACTTATTGTCTTTTATGTCTAGTTCTCGGAATCCTGTGTTACTTCCGTACTTATCAGTTCTTCGTATTCACGGACCGTGTCAAAATTGCTGTCCTCAGATTCAACGTATCCTTCATGGGAATAAATGTCGCGGATAATTTCCCGTCCTTCGTCGCTTTTTCCGATTTCAATAAAGGCATCTGTTACCGCCTGCTTCATATCTTCATTGATTTCCGGACGGATAGTGACCGTGTCATTTGGAATTTTCTCTGTAAATTCAATAATACGGGTGTCTTCAAACACATTTTCATAATCTCCGGAAACGATATTACGGGCATCCTGGAACGTCACCGCAGCATCGACATCTCCATTAAGAAGGGAAATGACTGCCTGGTCGTGTCCTTTCAGCGTGACCGGCTCGACGTCATCAAGCGGGTGGATGCCTGCGTCCAGCAGTGTCGCTGCAGGCCAAACGAAGCCGGCGGACGACGTCACGTTCTGATAACCGATAGGGCGCCCTTCCAGATCTTCCACCGATTGGATGTCTGAATCTTCTCTAACGATGAAAATCGAGCGGTAGAAATCCACAAGCTCTTCTGTCGCTGAGCCATCATCATTTACACCGTAACGCTGGGACTGCAGAATGACTTCCGCTGCATCCTGTTCTTCAGCCAGTACGTAAGCAGTAGGAGGAAGAAAACCGACATCCACCTGATCAGAACCCATTGCTTCAACGATGGTGTTGTAATCCGTGGACACGCTGACACTCACGGGAATACCCAGTTCATCGCTTAACAGCCCTTCAAGCGGCTTGGCTTTCGCTTCAAGTGTATCTGCATTCTGAGACGGGACAAACTGGACGCTCAGCTCGTCCAGTTCTTCACCGGACGCTTCCGCTTCTTCTCCATTTCCTCCCGATCCTGTATCTTCACTGCCTCCGTCCCCGGAAGTATTTTCTCCGCCGCCTTCCCCGCAGGCAGCCATAAGGCCGAGAGAAAACAGTAAGGTAAAACCGGTACGTGTGAATTTTTTCATTTTTTTACCCCCATATTCATGTAGTCATCATACCTTTCAAAGGTAACAATCATTTGTAAACGGAGTATTATTATGGAATATTTTTTATGTGAAGTTTATTAATGATTTGTAAATTCCATTGGTTCCTCCATGTATGACAAAAATGTCTCGTCCACTTTTTTTCCCGCCTGCGCTTTTACTTGATGACGCAGGGCGCGCCATTTCCCTTCTCTGGAAGGATTATTTTTGGCCTGCTGTACATTTTCGGCTTTTTTCTCGAGCCGTTCCGCTGTTTTCGCGTCCTTAATGTAATCCTGTTTCTCTCCTAGTTCGATCAGTTCATCCAGCTGATCCAGGCTGAGCACCATGTCCACGGAGAATGAGCGTTGATCTGTCAATCCTGTTTCATCTTCAGCAGTAACAACGAGTTCGTATTCCCCCGGGGTAAGCTGCAGCGGCGAAATCATCGGGGCACCGTCCCATGTTTCTTCATTTATTTCACTTGTGACGGTGACAGCTCCTCCATCTTCATCTTTTACCTCGATCGGAATTTCTGCCGTTTCCGTAATATCAAATTCAGTTTCAGAAAGATCCATAATTTCCGGAGCGGTGCCGTACGATTCGATATCGTCCAATTGCAGTGGGAGAAGCTGGTACGTGTCACCGAAAATAGATGCTATACCGGATACCGATACCTGACTGCCCTCTTCAAACGTCGAAGTGAAATCTTCAAAGGCAATGCCTGTTCTGTTATCCACCCTTACTCTGGTAACACTCCCATCGACCTGAAGATCGAACTCAAACGCATTATAATATTCTTTTATATTTTCGATGGTCCCGCCTTCGATCGTGATCCTTTCTGCCTGGCTGCTTCCGTCAAGCCTGTCGACTGTCTCGTACTCCGGCAGATCTTCTGTGCCCTGTACCTCCATGGAAGAAATGTTCTCGATCTCTTTCATTCCCTGATAGGTTGTGAGACTTCCTGTCATCCGGACTTTCTGCCCTTTTTCGAAACTGCTGTCATGCTGGAATACATAAATCCCCGCAGTCTCATCCTGTAGATAGAAACCCTGTCCTCCGAACGTTCCGGGTTCGGAAGTAATAACACCTTCCACAGTTACCTCGTTCCCATCAGCTTTGTCACGGGCTTCGTGTATCGTTACCGGCTCTGAGTCACCGCCACCATTCCCACCATCTTCTCCAATCGTGATGGTGGTCGTATACAGGTTGTTTCCTGACTCCCGAAGACGGAGATTTGCCTGCCCTTCTGTTCCTTCCTGTATCTGCATGGTTAATTCTTTTACTGCTTTCCCGTTTTCATCTGCGGTGAGCGAAAATTCTCCGCTGTAGCCGTAACCGGAAGGCCAGCTGCCATCTTCATTCTGCACCTTTGCCACCTGCTGTCCACCGTCCAGATAGATGCCGGTGTCGTACCCCGATACCGTCTGTCCCGGATTCAGGCCGTCGACCTTTACCTGCAGGGTAAACGTTTCACCTGCCGGTACCATATCAGGGTACTCAAAGCCGTATTCCGGCTCCGGGATCGGATCTTCTTCTGCTCCGTATGCGCCGTTTGCAAAGGTGGATGGATCATACCACTCATATCCCGGATCAGGCTGGGACCACGGCTCCGGTTCCGGCTGCTCCGACTGTTCTGGAATTTCTTTTGACAGGAGCGGAGAAGGATCATCCAATGTAATATTCGTTTCATTGAATGTCTGGTAGTCTTCCTGCTCTGCCAGCCAGTCCACCATATTCAAGAGCAGCTCGGCATCATCGGCTTCCTGGAAACCATCATAGGTTGTTTTAGGATCCCCGGTTTGTTCATTGCGGTATTTTGGTGTAGCATCCTCGACCGGAGAAGAATCACCTATAAATGCTGCTTTGCCGTCCTGTTTTTTGGCAATCGCAGCAAAAGGCCCTTCTTCTTCTCCGCCGCCGTGATAAATACCTTCATCCACAGAAGGTCCCCACTTATCGCTTTCTGTCAATCCATCCGGAAGATATACGATGCCTTTGGCTTTTTCAGGATCGGTTACTGCTAACGTGGATCCGGCGTGCATCGCTGCTTCTTCCACCCCTTCGGTGATGCCGAATGTTTCCTCCGGTGTTTCAATCTGATCAGCTGTCACGGTTCCCGGAGCGTTATATCGAAAGCGAATACCGAATTCATCGGCGAGCCAGTCCGAGCTTTCCACTCCTTCCATAGCTTCCGAGGAGACCTCGTCTTCTTCCATTCCTTTGGTTGGATTATCATAGGCACCGCGCCGGTAACCGTTCATAATTTCCGAGGAATCCCAGCGGTTTAGATTCCGGTCTGCATTATAGTGATCCGAGATGAAAAAGATGCTTCCCCCGTTTTCTGTGTATTCAGCCATCGCTTCCTGTTCTCCGCTTTTAAACGGAATATTTGCTTCCGGGATGATAAACACGTCATATGGTTCCAGATCGTCGATACTAATCGGTTCACTCTGGCGGAGCTCGTCCACTGCATATCCGTTATCCGCAATCCCTTCGGCAAAATCAGAAAATGCCCCGTCTATTACCCAGTCTGCCTGACCTGCCGTCTGCCCGTGTGTGTTATCAAACAAAACAGACTGGCCGTTCGGGTTTTCCGGTTCCAAAGAAGGTGCGGGATCCTCCGGCCCCTCTGCATTGATCAATTCCGGCAGCAGCATCATGCTGAAAGCCAGCGATCCACAAGCAACCCATTTTCTCCCTTTTCTCGGCATTATTTTTCCTCCTTAATCATATTTCTTCCAACATCCAGTGTAGAAAAAAAATGTGTAGGCAGTATGAATAAAACATTAAGTTTTCTTTTAGACGGTGGAAAATGGATGGTGGGTGAAGTAAAGTAAATGAATGACACTTTTTTCTGTTTTCTATTCATCCTTTCAACCTGGAGGTATTTCTATTGTCTTTTACCGGGAACCTTTTACAAATCGCTGTGTTCGATCTGGACGGGACCTTATATGAGGACACCAGCCATTTCAGATATTACGCGGAGCGGCTGGCAGAAAAGCTGCCGGCGGAGAAACAGCCTTCATTCTGGAGAGATTATGAAAAGATGCTGGAGGGAGATCACCCGGTGGCAGTCGGGAGGGTATATGATGCACAGAACGATTACGTGCTGGAAGTAGACCCGGCATCGTATGTTGTTACAAGGATATGGACCTGGGAAGGGAAAGAAACGGAGAATAAGGATACCTACACCTCTCCGGTTACCTTCGATTTCGATTCCATGATAGCAGTCGGAGACGGGTGGTGGCTGCCGGCCGCGGCGGCAAAGCATCACGGGACCGGTTCGACCCGGGACGCGTATCAAAAGACAAAAGCTTTTATGCAGACGGAGGATTTTCAGTTTGCAGAAGACTTGTCACGCCGCGCTTCGATCGAAAAGCTAGGGAATCAGATGCATCTGGTACTGTTAACCAATTCCGAAGCCGGAGACGTGAAACAGCTGCTTAGGACATTGGACTTGGAAGATGTATTTGACGAAGTGATACCGGGAGCGGCAAAGCCGGCCCGTACCGAAGCGCACTTCCGCTCAATTCTGCAAACATATGAAGCGGCACCGGAAGAGGTCGTTTCCATCGGCGACAATTATCTGAATGATATTGTCCCGGCCGAAAACCTGGGCATGGCATCCGTTCTGATTGACCCGCAGGGCAGAACCCCGGTTCGTCCCGGAACCGAACGAATTTCCACCCTGCACGAACTCTTTCCGCTTCTCGATAGATAGCCGGGAGTTGATGACGTTTCAACACTGCTTTCCAGAGTAAAAGGAGTCATAAAAGGTTCATAGAGACAGATGGGAGCAGCCGATAGAGGAAAACGTAAGGATGATTCATTCATACTTACGTCTTTTTAGAGAAGAAAGGGAAAAGGGAATCATAAACCATTCCATGTAACGTTTTCTTCCTTTCACCAATGTAAAATGGAACAAAGAGCTGGAACCAAAAACGCTTCCGGCAATCTATTGTGATCACCGGAAGCATCTCTTCTTCAATCCCTGCCATAGCAAGGGTTGAAGATTTATGATTTTGCGTTTAGCACGTCGTGATCGACATAACGTTCGCCGTTCATTTCGGTAAGTACGTTGATGGCCTTTTTGGCACCGTCTCCGGAGGTAATAATCGTATGAACACTTACCCCGGCGGCTGTGCCTGCAGCCCAGACGCCTTCCACACTTGTTTTGCCCCGTTCATCGGTATCAATAATCGACTTGATTTTGGGTTCTGTTCCTTCTGTCGTTTTCATACCGGAGGCCTCCGCCAGTTTCGTATTGCCGCCGGTTGTCAAAATAACGTGAACCGCTTCGTACTCACCGTCATCGGTTTCCACTTTCACCCTCTGATTATCGTTTTTTTCCACCTTGGTTACGTGCTTATCAACAAACTCCGCACCAAACTTCTCTGCCTGCTTCCGGCCCGTTTTCAGCAGTTCAGGACCTTCGATTTCCGGAGCGCCGTAGTGATTTTCCACCCACGCCGCTTTCGTCATGCTCTGATCATTATCCAGAACAAGCGTCGATTTTCCGGCTTTCGCTGTGAAAATAGCGGCACTGGCACCGGCCGGTCCGCCGCCGATAATAATTACGTCGTACATTACGAAGTCCTCCTTTATGCTGTTCCTTCCACCTGTTTGTGTACCCGTTTCTTTCTATGATGAATCCTGTTTTTTATTTTTCTGTTCGACATGTTTCTGCAAATGAAAGTCATGAACAAGCCGAATCGTGGGACGCACCATCAATTGAAAACTTCCGATCACAAACAACCAGATCCCGATGGATTTCAGCGATTCGGAAAAGAAGAAAAAACTCCCGATAAAAAACCATAAACCAAGCAGAAAATCATTTACCGTATTCAGCACCGTGTATTTTTTCTGAAAGAAAAATTCAAACCGTCCAAGTGTGATATCTACGAAATTTTCCTGAGACTTGTTTTTTCCCATCGTCTCCTGTCCTCCTATACGTGATATATATATATCAGCTTTTCCCAACCCGTACAGCTTTCCAAACATGAAGCAGCATGACCGGACAGGCTGCATCTGAAAATGTCCACTACACAATTTTAGTGGACATCATCTAAAAAGGTGGTGCTTAGATTGTCCGGTATTTATAGGTTCCAGACATTTAAGGGAAAAAGAGAACATATTGTGGTTCCTATCCTGAAGTTATAGACACTTTACTCCCAAAAGTGTCTATAAGGGCATTCCGGGAAGCAGCTCTCTGGCATTAAATAACTCCCCGATCGCTGCCATCGGGGAGTTATCTGGATAAGGAGACACATGGGCGTTAGCTTCATGGCGAAAATCAGTCCAGTCGGAGGAAAACCGGCTGTATAAAAAGGAGGAATTATCATGTTCACCAGAAGAAGGGGCTTACATGCTCGCGTCTCCTTATCAAAAAGGGGGACAGGATAGTGAATGTGTATGTCTGCTATCCTTATACTGTTATCATAAGATATTCGTGTGTCAGCATGATGTCAGAATGATATTTTTTTCATTTTTGTCTGCTTCATGGTAGACTTCATGGCAGGGAGGGATACGATGATTTCACCTGAAAACATTTATGACAAACTCGGCACGGGAATAGAAGCCGAAGCATTTCTTGACAGCATGAACCGCCGGTACCGCGAAACCCTTGATGGATGGTACGAACTGTTTACATGGAATGAACACGATGCCTCCGCACTCACACCGCTTCAGAACCGGGAGGACCTTCATTGCGCCATCCTCGCCGGTGACTGGTGCGGAGATGTCCACCGCAATCTCGGCCCCATTCTGGAAGTCATGAAGCAGGCCGGTATTCCGGTAGAGCTGTTTATTATGGAAAAACACGACGACCTGATGGAACACTTTTTAACGATGGGAGGACGTTCCGTACCGAAAGTCATCATCACCAATAACGAAGGGGATGTTCTGTTCACGTGGGGACCACGCCCGGCCTATGTGCAGGAACCGATGGCCGCGTATAAGCGCAGCCGCTTTGAACCCGGCGATCCACAGGCCGACGAAGCAAAGAAAGCGGCGTATGAAGGCATCCAGGCACGGTACGGCAGTGGAAGCGGCTATCAAAAGCTTGTTGTATATGAATTGACAAACCAGCTGCTGCAGCTGTAACCGGACGCCGTCTTCACGCTTGATCCTTCGACAGTTCAAGGGTGAAGACGGTTTTTCCTTCTCTGCTTTCCATCAGGACAAGATCGCCGTTCATGCTTCTTGCGATCATTTTACTGAAAGGCAGACCGAGACCGAGGCCGTGACTGTTGTATTTTTTATTTTCCCCCCGGAAAAACCGTTCAAATATCAAATGCTGTTCTTCTGCTGAAATGCCGGGTCCGTTATCTACGATATCAACACCGGCTGTTTCAGCATCTTTCTCATAAAGCATCACATCAATATAACCTGTCCCGTTCAGCGCCTGCTTTGCATTGTTCAACAGATTTACGATGATCTGCTGAAGTCTCATGGAATCAACGCTTACATACACGGGATCTTCCAGCAGATGCAGGGACACCTCGAGGGTCTCTTCGTCATTCGCCACTTCCCATTGATGAATAATTTCGGTTAGCAGTGTGTTCAGATTATATTCCTCCGCCGATATCGGAACCGTGTGCGCAGAAAATGAATTAAATTCCAGAAGGTCCGCCACCATCGTTTTCATCCGGTTCGCTTCATTCAGTGATACATCCAGAAATTCTTTCGCTTCTTCCCCGCTGACCACATCGTCCCGGACAGCCTGGATCAATCCCGTCATGGACGTTACCGGAGTCTTCAACTCATGGGTGACGCCTGCCAGAAGCTCCGAGCGGAGTTTTTCCAGTTCCTGCAGCCGTCCTGACATCTCCCGGAAAGAATGCACGAGTTCATGTACTTCCCGCTCTTTGATATTTGCCGGAAGAGTGAAATCATAATCCTGTTCCTGCACGTGCCGGGCCGCTGCCGCCACATCCTGGATCGGTCTCGACAGTCTCTTCGAAAGAACATAGATTACCGCCCATCCAATCAAGGCAAGCGATACGAGCATAATCGCGAGCAGGCGGAACTCTTCATTCATCTGGGCAAGCTGACCGGTCGACTGTATAATAACCACCCAGCCGGCGATACCACTTTCCCCCTCAATCGGGGTTTTCACCAGGTAGGAAGATTCTCCGGACGCCAGCTGGATGCGCTGGACGCTATTATTATTTTCCAATATACTCACCGGAAAAATGTCAAAAGTGAACGGATTCCGCTCAAACGGATTCGACAGAATTCTCCCGCTCCGGTCCACAATATAAATAATAGGATCGAGTTCTGTATCCACAATATTCTGCCGCTGTTCGATGTAGTCAAAAATGCCCTCCTGCGGCACCATCTCTCCCGACCGTGATTCGACAAACCGGTCGGAAATTTCCTGGCCGAGGTATTTGGTCATATCCAGACGGTGCTCAAGATTGGTCTGCCTCAGCCATAATACCGATACGATACCGACAACAATCAATCCGAGCACCAACGTGATCAAATAGCGGGTCGTCCAGTACCGAAGAAGAGAAATTTTCGTACCTTTATTATTCATAAACACAGAATTGATACCCCAATCCCCGCAGCGTCTTTATTTCTCCTTCGGATTCCGGCCAGTTCTGCAGGGATTTACGGATACGTTTGATGGAAAGGTCCACAGCACGGTCACTTCCTTCATAATCCATTCCCCACACCCGCTCGATCAGCTGCTCGCGGTCAAAGGTCTGGTTCGGATGCCGGGCAAGAAACAACAGCAGTGATAAGTCCCGAGGTGTCAACGGCACATCGACCCCGTTCAGCTTCACCGTATGGGCTTTCTGATTGATGGTCAGGCTGCCGTAATGATTGACTTCCTCTTCCTGCAGCACCGATCCCGATCGGCGCAGAACTGCTTTTGCCCTGGCAACAACTTCGCTGGAATCAAAAGGCTTGCTGATATAATCATCCGCACCGCCTTCCAGGCCTTTCAAACGGTAATTGACATCTCCAAGGGCGGTCAGCATAATGACCGGAACCGCGGACTCCTCCCGGATGGCCTCGAGAATGCTCCATCCGTCCTGTCCGGGAAGCATCACATCTACAATGGCCAGATCCGGTCTGTGTTCCCGGAATGCCGGCATCGCTTCATCACCATGCAGAATGGAAATGACTTCGTATCCTTCTTTCTGAAAATAAGCCTGCAGCACTTTGCTGATAGCCGGTTCATCTTCTATGATCAGTATTTTCTGCATAACAGGTCACTCCTTGCCACTATTATATAAGATATGGAGAAGAGAAAGCCATCTATACAAAAGAAATCCCTGATGATACGCATCAGGGATTTCTATATTTAAAAGGGGGGTCAATGAAAAAAGTCAGCTGCTTTATCGCTTTGCCGGCTGCTGCGTGCCGGCGGGGGAGTGCGGAATGCTGGGGGACATTCCGCTTCTCTCTTTTCCGGTTTTTCAGCTCCATGCATGCAAGGGGTAAACATGATGGTATGCTTCAAAAGGGGAAAAACTTCCCGTATGCATATTTTTCGCGGCTTCAACCTAAAGCCTCTTGGCTGCGTTTTACTATAACAGAGTTTCATCACTCAAAGGGGGGAGATAATCCTTTAAAGCTGATGGTTCCGTATCTGTCTGCTGCTCTTTTTCTCTTACTTCATGGACAAGGTCTGACATGTTTTTGTCCCGGATATTGATGCCGAGTTCAACGGCTCGTTCCGTCAGAACGGCTTCCCGGACTTCAGCGGTCAAGGTGTCGAGGTCTTTTCCGAGCGCTGCAATCCCCAACTCTTTGGCCCGCTGTTTTACGGCTACTTCTTTTACTTCGTGCGAAAGTTCATAAATATCCTTGTTTTCTGTGTCAATGCCAAGTACTTCCGCGTAGTGTTCGAGGTCTTCTGTCTTCATGGATCGTCTGGTCTGGTACGCAGTCTGGCTTTCATCTGCTTGTTGAGAAAAGCCGGTTTCTTCGAGTGAAGCCTGATCGCTGGTTACTGAATCGGCGGCGGTGGTGTTCTCCGCTTCTGCCATTCCCGGCGCTGCACCTATCAAGCCGATAGATAATACAGATGCCAGTAAATAGTTGCCTTGTTTATTCCACAGCACCTCGCTTCCCTCCTGAATGTCATCTTCGTGACCGGTTCCGTGCCGATCACATTTTTTACTTTAAGAGAATAAGATGTCAGCTGAATGTCAGCCAAACATTTCTTTTAAAATTTTTTCGGAGAGCTATTGAAACTGTGAGGGGATGCTTTGCAGATCGATGCCCCAAACCGCCGGCAGATAAAGATTCACTGCCAGCACAATAAGAATGATAGCGAGAACGTTGAGCCAGAATCCGTTTTTAACCATCTGTATGATTTTCAGTTTTCCGGTACCGAATATAATGGCGTTCGGCGGCGTCCCGACCGGAAGCATAAACGCACAGTTGGCTGCCATCGCGCAAGGTACCATTAACGCATATGGATGGATGTTCAGCGCCACGGCAAGGGAAGCCACAACAGGCAGAATCATTGTTCCGGTTGCCGTGTTGGAGGTGATTTCCGTCAGGAAAAGCACAAGTGCTGTAGAAATCAATACAATCAGAACAAAGTTCGCTCCTTGAAGCACCGTCAGCTGCTCCGCCATCCAGTTGGACAAACCTGTGTTTTCGAAACCGGACGCAATCGCGAGACCGCCCCCGAACAGAAGCAGAATACCCCATGGGATATCTTTGGAATCTTTCCATTCGAGTACCTTTGTTTCTTCCGGATGTACAGATGGAATAGAAAAGAGCAGCAGGGCAGCCGTTACAGCAATCATACCGTCACTGATGCCCGGAAGCATTTCCTGCCAAATGAATGATCTTGTGATCCACATAAAAGCGGCGAAAACAAATACACCGAGTACGGCTTTTTCTTCCATACCGATGCGGCCGAGTGCCGATTTCTCCTGTTTGATAAGGTCCCGTCCTCCGGGAAGGTATGTCATGCTGATCGGATATACGATTTTCGTTAAATAAATCCAGGCGCTGATTAACAGGATAATGACGACTGGAACAGCATAGGCCATCCATCCGGCAAACGAAATCTCCACACCGTAAAGTTCTTCCACGGTACCGGCCAGAAGGCTGTTCGGCGGCGTTCCGATCAGCGTACCGAGGCCGCCGATCGTTCCGGCATACCCGATACCGAAAATGATTGCTTTTTCAAATTTTTTCAGATCGGTTTCTTTGTTTTCCTGTTTCAGGGCTTCCGTCACTTGATAGACAATCGCCATGCCGATCGGGATCATCATCATCGTAGACGCCGTATTCGACACCCACATCGAGATAAACGCCGTGGCTGTCATAAAGCCGAGGATAATACGGTTCGTGCTTGTTCCTATCAAATCAATAATGTTCAATGCCATTCGTTTATGAAGGTTCCATTTTTCCATCGCAGCGGCGATAAAGAAACCGCCCAGAAATAAAAAGATAATATCATTGCCGTAAGAAGACACTACAGTATCGACATCCACAGCTCCAAAGAGCGGAAGCAGTATAATCGGCAGCAGAGATGTGGCCGGAATCGGCACCGCCTCTGTAATCCACCACGTGGCAATCCAGAGTGTGGCAGCCAGTACCGTTTGAGCCTCTGCGTTCAGATCTTCCGGTTGAAAAAACAGCATCGCAAGCACAAAAAGCAACGGCCCGAGAACGAGGCCGACGAGCTGAGGTGTTGTGTAGGCGGGTTTTCCATTGTTATCTCCTGAACCTCCGCCATTTCCACCGGTGTTTCCGGTACCTCCGGAATCAGCCGGGTTGTTTTCGTTCCGACCTTCGGATGCACTTGCTGCTTCCCGGATACTGGAAAAGGTAAGCAGCTTTTTTGTTTTTGTATGCGAGTTCCACAATCCCTTCCAGACAGATACGGCGTTTTGATTGGACAATGTCGGTTCCTCCTCTTCTGCAAACGCTTTCTATACCGTTTAATATATATGTCATAACGAATTACGTATACCTTAATTAAGTAACCTAACCTTTTAATAAATAAAAAAAGCAGGAGCTGTTTCAAAAAAGAACAGCTCCTTCAATGCAGGTTCTTCAACATTTCCAATTGATCCGGGGAAACTTGGTACTGGTGGATCGGGCGTCCGGCGGATTGATACCTGATATCCGCTTCCATGAACCCCCTCTCCGCCAGAAAATGAAGGTACTTGCGGACCGATACCTGCGAAATACCTGCTGCTTCTGCAATATCTGCTGCCGTAAAAGGGGAGGAAACCGCCAGTACGGCTTCTGTAATGCGCGACAGCGTCAACGACGTTAATCCTTTTGGCAGCTCGGCTGCCACCGCGGAATGCTCCGAATCATGCAGAAGAAAAGGATCCAGGTCTTTTTGGGACACCTGATTTTCCTGCTGCATCATCTTCTGCTGACGGTGGTATCGTCTCAGCGCTTCCTGCAGCCGCTCGAATTCAAAAGGCTTGATAAGATAATCCACCGCGCCGTAACGCAGCGCCGTCTGGACCGATTTATTATCATCTGCCGCGGTGATAACGATCACATCCACCGGCGTATCGTTTTTGCGGAGGTCCCGCAGCATATCCAGGCCGCTCGTCTGCTCCATGTAAACATCAAGCAGTATCAGATCGACCTCCTGCTGTGCCAGAAACGTCCACGCCTGATCAACATTTTCCACGACACCGGCCGTCTCAAATCCTTCCACTTTCTCTGCATACATCCGGTTAAACTTCGCTACCATCGGATCATCTTCTACGATCAAGATTCGGATCATATCTCTCCCCCCTCATAGGGAATGGTTACTTCCACCGTCGTTCCTTCCCCTTTTTCGGAGAACCATTCCATCTCTCCGCCAAGATGCTTCATGCTTCTTTGGACCAGCTCCATTCCATGTCCCCGATCTGCTCCTTTCGTTGAAAAGCCCGGGTGGAGAAGCTGCTCTTTTTCAGCAGGCGTCATTCCTTTTCCATTATCCCGGACAGCCAAATAAAAGATGCCGTCCAAATGGTTGATGGTAAGCCGAATATTTCCGCCCTCCCGTTCACGAACTGCTTCCACGGCATTATCAAACAGATTGCCGATCACCGTAATCAGTCCATCCATCCGCTCCGTATGCTGTAAAACAGGAAGGGGCTCCTCCCCAAGCAGTTCCACATCAATTTCCTCTCCGCGCGCAGCATTGATCTTGTTCAATAGAAAACCGGCCAGCACCGGATCTTTCACCAGTCTGGAAACGGAACCGACTTCCTGCTGCCAGGACTGAGAAATGCCGCTTATATAATCTTTTAATTCCTCGTAGGATTCTGTATGGATCATGGCGGAAATCACATGAAGTTTATTCATGAATTCATGCGTCTGGGCACGCAGCTTGCCGGCATAATATTTTGCCCCCGTTAATTGTTCCACAAGGGACGTCAATTCCGTTTTTTCCCGGAACGTCGCAATCGCCCCGGCGGTCCGGTTTTCCACCAGCACCGGCATCCGGTTCACAATAACAGCATGGCCGCGAAACATGATTTCCTGGTCATATTCCCCCTGGCGGCGTTCAAGCACGTCCTTAAGCCCGAACTCCGGCATAACAGAGGCGGCAGGCAGATGAAGCGGGTCGGTTGTCACACCGGTACGATAAAAAAATGCTTTCGCAGCATCATTTACAATAATAATGTCTCCATTCGTATGAACGGCAATAATGCCTTCCCGTACCGAGGAAAGCATCGCTTCTCTTTCTTTTAAAAGATGTGCGATTTCACGCGGCTCCATCCCGTACATCGTCTGTTTAATCCTGCGGGCAAGCCAAAACGCTCCGGCCAGTCCAATCAGCAGCCCTGCACCGGAACCGATATAGACCATTTTCTGCCGGTCCATGATGACACTTTCGACATTGTCCAGCAGAATTCCGACGGAGACGACGCCGATCTGCTGTCCGTCTCCATTTTCAATCGGTACGAACGAGCGCAGAGATTCTCCGAGTGTTCCTTCAGCGGTTGATGTATACGTTTCTCCATCAAAAGCGCGGTCTTCATCATTGCCGACAAAATATTGGCCGATTCGTTCTTCCACTGGATGGGAACGGCGGATATGATCCATGTTCATGACGACAATATAGGCAACCCCTGTGTCTTCCTGTACATTTTCAGTATACTGCTGTATGCTGCGGCCTGTTTCTTCCCCCTGAAGCTCCTCCCGGACAACAGCGGAACGGGCAGCAGCATGAGCAATATCCATCGTTTTTTCCACCTGCGCCTGGCGTGCATGGCTTGCAGCATCTCTGCCGATGAGCACACCGGTCACACATAACGCCGTTACCAGCACAAGCGACAGAAGAAGGGTGATCCATGTCTGCAGCTGGAGCGGCCTTTTCCGTTTAAATCTATGTATCATATGGATTCGTTCCTTTTATTTTTTCCAGGCAAAAACACCTGCTGCCCCATAACAGAAGGTGTTTTTCATCCGCTGAAGACTGTTTGCGTTTCATCCTTTTTCCGTATGTTTCTTTCTGGACTCCAGAAACTTCTGAAACTCTTCTTTGCTGACATTGGATGACATCGCCTCCTGGACTACTTCCAGCCATTTTTCATCCAGTTCTGCAGCTTCCTCTTCTTCGGTTTTTGGTCCTACAAGATCATCTATTTTTACATCAAGTACTTCTGCGATCCGTTCCATATAGTCCACAGATGGATAACGCCATTTGTTATCTTCAATATCATGAAGGTACTGTAAGGATATCCGGGTGCGCGATGCCAGCTCATCCAGCGTCATCTCTCTTTTCATCCGGAAGCGGACGACTCGTTCTCCGATCATGGGAAGTCCTCCTTTGCTCTCTACTTTATCATGAAAGCAGGGACAGGTGTATCTCCCTCCGTCCAAATAAGCAGTTACATCGGCTTGTCTTTAAAAAACAGGGAATAGAATCACAACTTTTTCAGCATTTATTACAAACATGTTACATGATAATATGTATTTGAAATGGAGATTTTGACCAGAACATGGACAGATCTTGAATCTTTAAAGGAGGGATGACGGTGAACGAAGACAAGCCCTATGTGGAACTTTTGATGTCCTCTTCCAACCCGCACATCAGTTTTTTATCTTTATCCCAGACCATTCTCGACCAAGATGACGTCACGACATGCACCAAAAAGCACACTCTTCAAAAAGTCGTTGACGCCTACGAAGAAATCTGCCGGCACCCATACCGCTCATTCTCATAACTTGCTCTTATTTACAGTATTACCCTTATGAGTGAAAACCCAACCTTCTTTCAAAAGGTTGGGTTTATTATACCATATCCTATTTTACAAGCACGGTTTTGATTGAGGTGAAGAATTCTTTGGCCGCTTCCCCCTGCTCTCTGGAATGGGAGCTGGAGTTTTTCATTCCTCCGAACGGAGCCTGCAGTTCCACTCCTGCACTTTCGGCGTTTATACGGACGAGGCCGGCTTCGATATCTTCCATAAAGGAAAGAAAATGCTGGATGTTTGTTGTAAAAATAGAAGCACTCAGCCCGTATTCCGTGTCATTAGCCATATCAATAGCTTCTTCTGTCGTTTCGGCTTTCATCAGAGCGAGCACCGGTCCGAATATTTCTTCACGGGCAATCGTCATATCGGCCCCCACCTTGTCAAAAACAGCCGGAGTAACATAATATCCCTGCTCTTCCGGAAAGGTTTTTCCTCCGATAAGCAGCTCCGCCCCTTCTTCTCTTCCTTTTTCAATATAGGAAGTAACCGTACGGAACTGGCTTTCACTGGCACATGGTCCCATCCAGCTGTCTTCGTTCATGCCGTCTCCGACTTTAATGTCTCCCACTTTCTCAAGAAGCTTTTCTTTAAAACGATCATATACACCGCTCTGTACGATCACCCGGCTGGTCGCGGTGCATTTCTGTCCTGTGGATTTCAGTCCGCCGCTTATAACGGCGTCCACCGCCAAGTCCAGATCAGCGTCTTCGGTCACAATCACCGGATTTTTCCCGCCCATTTCCAGTTGATATTTGGCTCCTCTGGCAAGAGCGGTCTGCCCGATACCACGTCCGACTTCCTCCGAACCTGTAAAGGTGATGCCGTTTACTTCCGGATGTTCAGCCAGCCCCTGTCCAATAACGGATCCGCTTCCTGTCACAAAATTCAGTACGCCGTCTGGAAAACCGGCTTCCGCCATGCATTCCATCACTTTTGCCGCGGTCACCGCCGATTCCTGAGCCGGTTTAAAGACTACCGTATTCCCGTACACGAGAGCCGGAGCGATTTTCCAGACGGGAATGGCAACAGGGAAGTTCCACGGCGTAATAACGCCGACGACACCTAGAGGCGTGCGGTCGGTAAACATCAACGCGTCCTGATCAGTGGACGGGATGACATCCCCCGTTTTACGCATGCCTTCCCCGGCATAATAGCGCAGAATCTGCACACCGCGCATCGTTTCCCCCTTTGCTTCCGGATAGGTTTTGCCCATCTCCCTTGTCATCGTTTCGGCAATTTCTTCGAGACGGGCTTCCAGAAGGTCGGCTGCTTTATACAGAATGTTGCCCCTTGCCGGATCCGCCATCTTCCTCCAGCCCTTTTTGGCAGAAACGGCTGCCTGTACCGCTTTATTCAGAGTTTCTCTGCCGGACAGGGTATAGTAACCGACTATTTCTTCCGGTTGAGCCGGATTGATGCTCGCTTTCGTTTCCTCCTGCGTGTCTTCCCACACGCCGTTAATGAAATTGGTGTACGTCTCTTCTGTAGTGATTGTCATGAAAAAGCCTCCTTACGATTTTGTCTGAGCCGTACGGTCCTGCAGCTGGTGTACAGTCACGTCATTCCAGCTTAAATCCGGCAGGGAATACTGCCCGACTTTTGCTTCATCAAGTTCTATACCGAGTCCCGGTACTTCCCGGTCCGGTGTCAGAAGATAACCGTTTTCGTACCGCACTTTTTCTTTTACCACATCATCGACATACAATTCGGGACCGGTCGGATCCGATGTATAGTCCAGGTTCGTCATCGTGCTGCCAAGGTGGGCCATGGCTGCGGTGCCGATCGACAGCTCCTGCGTCGTACCGAGCAGGCAGCTTTTCTTTGCGGTATCGGCTGCTGCGATCGCTTTTTTCGCACTTGTCAGACCACCGATAAAAATCGGTGAAACATTGAAAATATCAACGGATTCCTGTTTGATCATTTCAAACTGCTGGCGGAAACTCCACACATGTTCACTGACGGGAAGGTCCCCTTTATGGCGGAAATGGCGCAGGCCGTCGAAGTCATTCTGATAGGCCGGGCTTTCCACCAGTTCCACTGGATAGCTGGAGAGTCTTTTTACAATCCGGGCCGCTTCTTTCCAGTCCAGAAGATGGCTGAAATCAAGAGATTTAATCGTAACACGGGAGCCGAATTCCTTATGGACCGCAGACAGAAACGCCTCATCGGCCTCCACATTTTTGCCCGCGTAGAGACGGAAGACATCAAACCCTTCGGCAAGCCGCTGTCTTACGACCTCCAGGTTGTCTTCCACTTCTTCCATAAAACGATGGCGGAAAATTGGATAACAGACTTTGATTTCCTCGTGGTATCTGCCGCCGATCAGATCTGCAACCGAGACACCGAGATACTTTCCGCACAGGTCATGGAGAGCGTTATCAATGCCGTTCCGGATGAAGCTTCCTTTCTCGTAGTAATACATCGCTTCCGGAAAATTATCGAGCAGTTCCTTGTTGATCAGCGCCAGATCAAATGGATTCTTTCCGACCAGAATCTGCTCCAGCACCCGCTTCAGATCCTGTACATCCGGAGCATAACGCGGCAGATGGGAGAAATCAGACATTTCACCGATCCCTGTCACTCCTTCGTCGGTGTGAAGCCGGACGATGATATGTTTGTTGACAAAGCCGGTATGGCGGGGAACACCGACAACCGTTAATGTTACATCTGTCAGTTTCATAGACGCACCCTTTCTGAATATAGGATTAGACGTTCTGAAATACTTCCCGGCTGAGCTGCCATTCCTCGAGCAGTTCCGCCACTTCCTGATTTTCCTCCGGGGTCAGTTCAGAGACAGGCTCTCTCGTTGGACCTGCCGGAAAATCGAGCATCTGCAGAGCTTCTTTGATCACAACGACATTATTTCCGGCGTTGTGGCGGGCGCGCAGATCTTCAAACGGAACCATCTTCTCCCACAGTTCCCAGACTCCCGGCCAGTTCTGACGCCATAGTTCCTCCAGCAGTTCAAACGACACTTCCGGGTATAAGTTAACGAGACCGGAAGTAAATCCTTCCGCACCGGCTGCCCAGAAATACGGGGCCCATTTTTCGGCTGTTCCACATACCCAGGTCACACCGTGTTCGACCGGTGTTTCCCGGACAATCTTTGTGAACCGCGGGAGATCATTCACGGCATACTTCACCCCGGCGAGCTGCGGAAGCGGTGTCAATTCTTTCAGCACCTTATCTCCGAGATCCGGATTTTTGAAATAGATTACCGCCGGCATATCCACCGTTTCGATGATCCGGCGGAAATATTCGGCCGTTCCTGCTTCGTTCATATAGGGGTGGATCGGCATGTGGATCAGCACCGCATCCGCACCGGCCCGTTTCGCATTAAGTCCCATATCTATGGCGGTATCCACCGAATAGCCGATTCCCGCAATCACCATGGCTCGGCCATTTGTCCATTCGGTCACTCTCCGGTTTTCCTCTTTTGCTTCCTCCACGGTCAGGGAATAAAATTCGCCGGTGTTGCCGCACGGTACAATGACCTCCAGGTTTTTTTCCAGAAGAAACTCCACATTCCGTTTCAAAACATCCCAGTCAATGGAAAGATCCTTACGAAACGGGGTAATATTAATAGAGGAAATCGTTTTCAATTTTTCCGATACTGTTTTGGCCTCCATGTTATTCTCCTCTCCTCCGCTTTTCCTGTTTCATGACATGATCCAGGGTCCGCAGAATATGATTTTTCATTTCCTTCTCCGCGGTTTCAGGATCATGGTTTTCGATCGCCTGAAATACACGCCAGTGTTCAGACAACCCTTCTTCCTGTTCCTTTCCCTGCTGCAGCGCCAGCTTACGGAACGCACGGTCAAAGGCGGACACCGTATTCCACGTCTGTTCCAGCATAGGGCTTCTGGCATAACGGATGACCATCTCGTGAAACAACGTGTTCTCCTGAACCATTTCCTCGACCTGCTGCTCCCGCTGCATGTCATCCATGCGCTGAAGCTGCTGTTTCAGTGTCCGTTTTTCTTCATCGGTCATTTTTTCAGCTGCCAGCTTTGCACATAATCCTTCCACCGAAGCCCGAAGCATCAAAATCTCTTCTATGGAAGTATCTGCCATGTCCGATACGAACGTTCCCTTTCGCGGAACCGTGACGACCAGCCCTTCATACTCAAGCGTCCGGAATGCTTCTTTGACCGGTGTGGTGCTGATATTCATTTTTTCGGCTATCTGTCTTTCCCGGATCGGCTCCCCGGTCTGATAATACCCCATCACGACCGCTTCCCGGATCGTATCGACGGCCAGCTGACGAAGGGATTGAATGTTGGTTGTACGTGATGAAAAAAAACGCTCGAGCTCCGCATCCATGTTCTCCACCTCCTTGATATCTGATATATCAGTTAATCATACTATAAAGCCGTATGGAACATTTGTCAACGATCCATACGGCTTTTTTCTCATTACAACGGTACGGCCACCGGCTTTCTCTTCCGGAAGAAATGCCATTCTCTCCAGCCGAACGACTTCAGGTGCTCCCGTACCTTTTCCAGATCATCGCCGATCCGCTCAGGATCATGGCTGTCGGAGCCGAGAGTAACCGGTATATTATAAAAGTGGGCCCGCTCCAGAATATCATCGGACGGGTACCATCCCCCGCATTCTTTCATTTTGCCGGAAGTGTTGATTTCGATCGCCGTGCCCTCTTCCCCGATCACTTTCAACGCCTGATCCACTTTGTCCGTCGGCACATCGGAAATTCCCGGAAAATATCCTTTAATGGCATCAATATGACCGAGTACATCAAACATTCCGCTTTTTGCCGATTTTTCGATCAACCGGTAATATTCTTCTTTCACATCAAGGATTTCTTTTTCTCCGAGACCGCTCCAGCGGTTTTTATCAAAAATATTAATGCCGTTCACAAAATGAACCGATCCGATGACATAATCCATCGGGTGCGCCTCGTACACACTTCGATACGCTTGCTCAGAAGCTTCAAAGTAATCAGATTCCACTCCGATCAGAACTTCAATCTTGTCTTTATATTTTTCCTGCAGCTGCCGGACTTCCTGTACATAGCCGGGGAAGTCGCTTTTGGCCATTGTCAGACCGGGATAGGGATGATCATCTTCCATCCCGAAATACGGAGAATGGTCGGAAATCCCGACGGCTCCGAGCCCCTGTTCCAGCGCCGCCTGGATATAGTCTTCAATGTCGCCGCGGGCATGGCCGCAGCGGTAGTGATGCGTATGCAGGTCAAACTTCATGTCTCTCCCACTCCTTCTCCCTGTTTCTTTAAGCATAGCATATAAAAAGGATGTCCGGCAGACATTCACTTTTCTTATCCCCATTAGCGGAACACACGTCCGAACATTGTTTTAAATTAGCAGTGCACACAGGTATAATAAAATTATTGACCATCCATTCCAAAATTGATACAGTACTACCTAAGGAGGTGAAAGTGAGATGGCAAGACCGAAGGAGTTTGATGAGACACAGGTCCTCGACCGAGCAGTAGATATTTTCTGGGAATTGGGTTATGAGGGCACTTCTGTTCAGGTTCTGCTTAAACATCTGGGCATCGGCCGGCAAAGTCTTTACGACACTTACGGGGGGAAACGTGACCTGTTTTTTTCCGCTCTGAAACACTATGACCGTCAACACGATATCGTTGACATTCTTGAAAAAACCGACTCAGGAAAAGAGGCCATTATTCGTGCTTTTGATCAATTGATACAAACTGTTACTGATGAAAAGCCATCAAAGGGATGTTTTATGGTAAATACTGCAGTGGAACTGGCACCTCATGATCCGGAGGTCTCGAAATTTATTGAAAATAGGGGAGAAAGAACGGAACTCGCCTTTCAACATGCGTTGATCCGTGCTCAAGAACAGGGGGAACTGAGTAGACGCCATCAAGATCTCAAGGCGACTGCCCGATTCCTGAACAGTGCTAGGAATGGAGTGGTGGTGACTTCCAAAAATACTCCTGATCGGAACGTGCTGCAAGATATCGTCCGCGTGACTCTGTCCATCTTCGAATAAATAGTACTAAACGTAAGGAAGGTTCATTTCTAAATTTTTGCTTTTTTTGGACCGATTGGTCAATAATAATAGGAGGACAGTGGCAGGGGTTGAAGTGCGCTGAAAAATATTAATTTGAAAGGATAAGTGATTATGCAAGTTTCGCTGAAAGATAAAGTGGCGGTTGTAACTGGAGGAAGCCGCGGGATAGGACTATCTATTGTAAAAGCAATGTCTTCTGCAGGAGCAAGGGTTGCAGCTTCTACTCGTAAGCCGACGGATGAATTGACAAATATTTCTAAAACCGCATCGGTGTTACCCGTTATTTCAGATGCAGTAACGAAAGAGGGGGCGCAGAAGCTTATAGATGAGACAATTGCAAAATACGGGAAGATTGACATACTGGTTAACAACATAGGTGCCCTGGGTCAACGGGATGCAGGATTTTTAGAAATAACAGATAATGAATGGGAAAATATGCTCGATGCCAATTTAATGAGCGTTGTGCGTACTACTCGCACAGCTTTGCCTCTCTTAACAAAACAAGGCGGTTCGGTTATTAATATCTCTACTATGAATGCAACCATGCCGAATCCGTCCATTATTGCCTACAGTGCCATAAAAGCTGCAGTAACGAATCTTTCTAAAAATCTTGCCGAAGCATATGGCCCAAAAGGAGTTCGTGTCAATACGGTTGCGCCGGGCCCAACACGAACATCAATGTGGGAAGACGTACCCGGTGACTTAGATGAACTGGCTAAAAATATTGGCATCACGCTAGAACGATTTGCGGAACCGAGTGAAGTTGCAAATCTTGTGGTTTTCCTGGCCTCCAATCGCGCTGAGATGATCACAGGGGCCGATTACATTATCGATGGAGGCCTGGTAAAAACTGTTCATTAAATAAACTTTAATTAGAAGAGTCAGTCGGCCAAAAGAAAGGAGCTTATTATTTTTTGTTTAATTTGGACCGATTGTTCAAAAATGTTTTTAAAAAGTGAAACTTCCATCAGCAGGGGGTTTTTATCACATAGGGATGGGTAATTAAACCAATCCGGATGTTCGACGTCCGTTATCTTCCGCATACGGGAAGCGGAAGTTTCGCAGACGCTTGGCACCGAGACAAAAAGGGGGGTCTCAAATGCCTTTCGCTATCTACGTATTAGGTTTCACGATATTTTCCATGACGACTTCGGAATTTATGGTTGCCGGGATGATGCCCTCCCTTTCGGAGGCATTAGGTGTATCGGTTCCGGCGATCGGATACCTGATTTCTGCCTACGCTGCGGGCATGATCGCAGGCGGTCCGTTGTTAACATTCGGACTTTTAAAGGTTCCGCGCAAACAGGCCTTTCTGGCACTAGTTACAGTTTTTCTTGTCGGTCAGACCCTGGGTGCGTCAGCCTTCAGCTATGAGGTGATGATGGCTGCACGGGTGCTGACTGGCATTGCTTCCTCTGCTTGCTTCGGTGTTTCCCTTGCCATCTGTTTTAACCTTGTTGATTCCCAGTCACGTGGACGGGCAGCTTCCATCGTTCTTGGTGGTTTAATGGTCGCCACTGCAATAGGCCTGCCTGCGGCAGCGTTGTTCGACCAATACTTCGGATGGCGGGCCAGTTTCTGGGCTGTTGATGTTCTGGTTCTTCTGTCAGGGTTGGTTGGCTTTTTGGCTGTACCTTCATCGCCAAGACCAGAATCGATACGCATTCGAGGGGAACTGGCGGCTTTCAGGAACCGGCACTTATGGGCTGCCTATACTACCAGCATGTTAATCATTGGTGCTACATTTGCTGCCTTCAGTTACTTTTCACCGATTCTCACCAATCTCACGGGCTTTGCCGCTTCGACAGTTCCATTCCTTTTGGGTATCTATGGAGTAGCAGCCATTACTGGTAATATCATCACCGGCAGGCTTGCCGACCATTATACGATGTCTGTTTTGGTCTCCGGACTGGTCACGCTAACCGGTGCATTGGTTATTTTCGCCCTCTTTCCTCACAATTCGACCATTACAATCATTGCTATTACCTTAGTTGGCCTGGCGGGGGTACCGATGAACCCCGCTATGGCAACCCGTGTAATGCTCGCAGGTAACACCGGATCATTGGTGAACACCGTTCATACCTCTGTCATCAACCTTGGAGTCGTTCTCGGTTCCTCCATGGGTGGATTAACCATCGATGCTGGATATGGCCTCGTATCCCCTTTGTGGATTGGTGCTCTATTGGCGGTTCTCGGTTTGCTTTCCTTGCTGCCCGTCTTGCGCAGCAAGCTCTAAACAGGATCTAAAAAAGTTAAACAGAGCAGTCGGCTAGAACAGCCGGCTGCTTTGTGTGCAGCCAGTAGAGGAGCAGGACACCCCTCTTCTTGAAGCAGGATACCCGGGTTGGGTGCCGAAGGCGAAATTACGGAAAGCCCGAGGTTTGAAGCCCTGAAGCTACAAAAAACAGCCTCGGTTACCGCTCCGACAGCCTATCTTTATGAGGAGCGCGCCCTGGATACGGAAAGCCTTGAAATCAGTTTTAACACCAGGCTTCCTGTCGTTATCGAAAAAGAGGATGCCCGAATTTGAGAAGGCTGCCCCAAAACCCCGGGCTGGCCTGAAGATAAGGACACCTTCCACTTCATTATGTCCGTCCTAGAAGGGAAAGAGACAAAGCAACTTAGAAATAAAAATAAAATGTCTTTAACCGGGAAATTAAGAACAAAATATAAAGCCGGGGGTTGGAAATTGTCTAGTATCCCTGTATTGTGGACATTTTTCCATCGCAGATGCCTCTCCTACCCCAACATTTACGGCGCTACCTCCCTAATCTACTAATTTCGGGCCGGAAGCGGGCAGGGTTGTACTTAGAAGTTAATCGACCGGAGGAAGTTCTGTTTTTGCAATTTTTTCATCGAGCGCTTCATAGTCGTGATACCCGATGATGTCATACAATTCTTCTCTTGTCTGCATGTCGTCGAGTCTTCCTTTTTGGGTGCCGGTGTCCTGGATTTCTTGAAAGACTCGCTCGACGGCTTTTGCTGCGGCCCGGAGGGAAGTGACCGGATAGATTACCATTCGGTAGCCCCACTTTTCAAACTGCTCGGCTGTAAAATAAGGAGTCCGTCCAAATTCCGTCATATTGGCCAGCAGTGGAGCATCGACCCGCTCTTTCACATACTGGAACTCGTTTTCCGAGGTTAAGGCTTCCGGAAATATCCCATCCGCTCCGGCGGCTGCATAGCGTTTTGCCCTGGCTGCAGCCTCGTTAATCCCTTCTACTCCTTTGGCGTCTGTTCGTGCAATGACGGCAAGTGTAGGAGCAACTTCCTTTATCATTCGGATTTTATTTTCCATTTCTGCTGCTTCTATTAAGGTTTTTCCATTTAAATGCCCGCACTTTTTGGGGAGGGCCTGGTCCTCGATTTGGACGGCTGCCACGCCTGCTTCTATCATTTCCCGTGCTGTGCGCGCAGCATGCAGAACCCCTCCAAAGCCGGTGTCGATATCGACCAGCAAGGGGAGTTTAGCGGCGCGGACGATATCCCGGGCCCGGTCCGCGAGTTCGGTGGAGTAGACGATCCCCAGGTCCGGCAGGCCGCGGCTTGCTGTATAAGCGGCGCCAGACAAATACATGGCGTCAAATCCTGTTTTTTTCGCCAGCAGGGCTGCCATGCTGTCATGAACCCCGGGGAGTTTCAGGATGTTATTCTGCTGCATCCGCTGCTTGAATACCTGAGCCAGCTGTTCCTGCGGGACTGGCTGCTCTACATACCAACTCAACGTACATTCCTCCTTACATTCTCCATTGTTTCATGAAATCCGGTACGCTCATGGCAGCAAGGGAGGAGCTGTCTTCCATACTGTTCATGAGGTCCTGGACCTTCTGCACCGGGAAGCGTACTTTCAAATTATTCCGGCATTTGTCCATCAGGAAAGGTTTTGCCTCCTCCCGCCGTTTTCGATGGCCGAGAGGATATTCAATCGAAACGGTCTCCGTCCGGGTCCCATCCGAGAAATGAACGGACACGGCGTTGGATATGGATCGTTTTGAAGGGTCCAGATAGTCTTTGCTGAACGTCTTATTTTCTGTCACGTTCATCAAGGAGCGCAGTTTATCAATGCGGGGATCGGCCGCTGTTTCCTCCTCATAATGATCCGCGTTCAATTCCCCGAATAAGAGACCAATGGCTGTCATGTACTGCAGACAGTGATCCCGGTCGGCCGGATTGTAGAGCGGGCCTTCTTTATCGATAATTCGGATGGCTGCTTCATGGGTGGTAATCTCGATGCCGGTTATGTCCTCAAGGCGGTCTTTGACTTCAGGATGAAGCTGGATCGCGCATTCTACCGCCGTCTGCCCGTGAAATTCCGCCGGGAAGGACACTTTAAACAGGATATATTCCATCACATACGACGCAAAAGAACGGGAGAGGGTGATGTCGTTTCCCTGAAATAAGACATCCTGAAAGCCCCATTTTTCCGCACTTAAAGCAGTAGAATATCCCATTTCGCCGCGAACCGCCATCATTGCAAGCCATACGGCGCGGCTGCCTGCATCACCGGCAGCCCATGACTTGCGGGAGCCCGCATTCGGAAAGTGGCGGTAGGTCCGTAAACTGGCGTTATCAATCCAGGCGTTAGAAAGGGCATTGATGACATGCTGCCTGCTTCCGCCCAGCATGTTGGTGACGACAGCGGTAGTAGCCACTTTTACCAGCAGGACATGGTCAAGTCCCGCTTTATTAAAACTGTTATCCAGCGCCAGAATTCCCTGAATTTCATGGGCTTTAATCATAGCTGTCAAGACGTCCTGCATCAGGTACGGCGTCTTCCCTTCCGCCAGGCGCTGGCGGCTGATATAATCCGCGGCAGCGAGAATGCCGCCGAGGTTATCGGAAGGATGTCCCCATTCCTGTGCAAGCCAGGTGTCATTGTAATCGAGCCAGCGGATCATAGCGCCGATATTAAAAGCGGCAAGGACGGGGTCAAGCTCGAACTGGGTCCCCGGCACTCTTGTTCCGTTTGGCACAGACGTACCGGGTACGACAGGACCCAATAATTTGGTGCATTCTGGATACTTGAGTGCCAGCACACCGCAGCCAAGCGTGTCCATCAACACATACCGTGCTGTTTCATAGGCTTCTTCACTGGTAATTTCGTAGTCGCAGACATAGTCCGCGATAGTGATTAATAAGTCATCTGTTTTCTGAGTATTCTGCATCGAATCCACCTTTCTTCTTTACGAGTCAGGGTGTAATCCACGGGGGCCGGTATAGCGGACGCGCGGCCGGAACAGACGGTTGTTTTCCTGCTGCTCGATAATATGAGCGCCGATCCCGGCGGAGCGGGCTGCAAAAAAGACAGGGGTGTACAATTCAATCGGGATTCCCAGCAGGTAATAGACGGGGGCTGCATAATAATCCAGATTAGGATAGAGGCCTTTTTCACGGGCCACAATGGTTTCCCCCAGCTCGCATAATTCATAAAGGTCGGTTCTGTTTTTTACCTGAGCGAGGTCGTAGAGCGCTTTCTTCATTAAAGAAGCTCTTGGATCCATTTTTTTCATATAAACCCGATGTCCGAACCCCATAATTCGTTCCTTGCGGGAAAGACGGGTGTACAATAGTTCTTTCAGTCCTTCCGGAGTTTGCGCCTGCAGCAGCATTTTCATCACTTCCTCATTCGCGCCCCCATGAAGAGGACCCTTCAGAGAGGCGGCTGCCCCTGTCATGGCTCCATATAGGTCGGAATTTGTGGAAGCAATTACACGGGCGGCGAACGTGGAATTCGGCAGTTCATGTTCACTGTAAAGAGACAGGGATTGGTCAAAGGTATCGACCTCTTGTTGGCTGGGTTCAGAACCGGTCATCATATACAGAAAATTGGAACTAAAGGAAAGCCGGGGGTGCGGCCGAAGAACGGCTTGTTTCTCCCGTGCACGGTAACTGCCTGCCACGATGGACGGAAGAGCTCCTAATAGATGGAGTGTTTTTCTTCGATTGGCCCCACTTGATCGATCATCCAGGTCGATAGCTTCCCCTGCCAGCATCGAAATTCCTGTGCGCAGTCGATCCATCATGCCCATGGACGATGGAAATAACGGAAACACCGCCGTGAGATAGTCCGGCAGCTCCTGGTATTGGGAAATCTCCTTCTGTATTGACTTCTGCTTCTGGCGGCTGGGCAATTCCCCGTCCAGCAGAAGAGCGGCCACGTCGAGATAGGATATGGTTTCGGCGAGTTCTATCAGGTTATACCCCCGGATAACAATTTCTTCCTGTTCGACATCCAGCAGCGACACATTCGTTTCACTTGCCACGACACCTTCCAGGCCGGGCTTATATTCAGGTATAGTGCTCAACCCTTCCCCTCCTTTTAAAGAACGCTATATTTTCATCCTAAGGTAGCCACAGAAATTGGAAAAATATAAAATAATGATATACAGCCATAGGAAAAATTGATGGCTGAGAAAGCAGGTGAAAACCATGCATTTCAGAGACTGGGAACTGCTTGATTCATTATATGCAACCAAGAATATTACCCATGCCGCCCAAATATTGTACGTCTCCCAGCCAACCCTCACCGCCCGCCTGAAACATTTAGAAGAACACTATGGGATAACGATTATTAATCGGAAGAGAAGGGGGGTTTCTTTTACACCGGAGGGAGAGCAGTTAGCGCTTCATGCCGGGGAGGAGCTGCGGAGACAGAGAGAATTGGAAGAAACATTAAATAACATGAAAAACAAAGTGGCAGGTACCCTGCGTGTCGGGGTGTCCAATTTTTTTGCAAAGAATAAAATGCCGCAGCTGCTGCGCTTGTTCAAAGAAAGGTATCCTGACGTGGAATGCCGGATGGTGACCGGATGGAGCAGTGACATGCACCGCCTCGTTCTTAACCATGACGTTCACTTAAGCTTTATTAAAGGAGATTATCCCTGGCAGGAGCAGAAAGAATTGCTGTATGAGGAAGAGGTCTGTGCTGCTTCACCGTGGTCGTTTACGTGGGAAGATCTTCCCGGGATGCCGCGGATCGATTACTACACGGATGAACGGATGAAGCAGATCGTGGATCACTGGTGGTACAGCAGGTATAAAAAAAGGCCTTATATTAACATTCAGGTCAATCAAGTCGATACATGCAAAGAAATGGTCGTCAACGGCCTTGGCTATGCCCTTCTTGCCAACCTCGTCGTCCGTCCGTACCCGGATCTTTATGTCAAACCGCTGAAGCAGGCAGATGGAAGCCCTATCCGAAGGAAAACATGGATGTATTACCATGAAGACTCTCTACAAATGAACATCGTAAAGGCGTTTGTGGAATTCGTACAGGAAGTGGATGTGAAATCCCTCTGAAACGATGCGGTCTGCTGTTAAATCTACAAACTAAAATGAGATTTTTTAGTCTCATTTTAGTTTGTAAAAACGGAAAAATGTATATTAACACCCTTTCCGACTGGGGGTAAGTTACACAAACATGTCATTAAATACTGAACGCAATAAATTTGCAATTGTGCAGCTGCGTAACAATTCTTCGCGCTGCGGGAAATTTATGTTCCAGGGCAAGACGGCAGACAACCGATATAACTACACTTTTTTAGCGTAATAGATGTCCACATCCGTCCTCCATCCTTGGTCCTAATAACGGATATTTGATTTTTTCTGGGTCCGCAGCGCCTGATAGGCCGATTCCACCAGGACATTGACGTCTTTGGAATCTTCCATCGTATAGCCCGGCTGCACTCTTTCCCGGATGCAATGCTGGAAATGCTCGATTTCGTTCTTGTAGGCGTCATCTTTCACATTCACCGAGGAGACGACCTTCCCTGTCTTATCTTTGACGATGACAGTCCCGCTGCCGCTTGCGGATTTATCGGGGCGGTACGCGTCTTCCACCTGGATCGAGCCGTTCTCGCAGATGATTTCATAGCGGTTCGCGGCAGGCAGGTCAAAGCCGGCGAGAACTTCGCCGATGCGTCCGCTTCCGTCCTCAAACAGAGCGACAGCCATGACATCCACTCCGTTGCGGCTTCTTCCTCTGGTCGTCACTTTTTCCGGTTTCCATCCAAGAAGCTGGTTCATCGTATGAATGCCGTAACAGCCGATGTCATACAGGGCACCGCCGCCAAGTTCCTTGTCCAGGCGGATGTTGTTTTCATTCTGGATCTGGAACGAGAAATGGGCCCGGTAATACTTCCAGTCTCCCAGTTTGTTCGACTGCAGCACTTTTTTTACGACCTCATGCTGCTTGTGGAACTGATGCATAAATGCTTCCATGAGCACAACCTGATACTGCTCCGCCGTTTCCTTCATCTGCCGTACTTCGTCGGCACTGATACCGGCCGGCTTTTCGAGAAGGACGTGCTTCCCCTTCTCCATGGCCATACGGGCCCATTCCGCATGAAGGGAATTGGGAAGGGCAATATAGACAGCATCGATCATGATATCGTCCAGCAGTTCTTCGTAGGTTTCATAAAAGACAGGAACATCTTCAAAATCGGCCGCTGATCCTGACCGACTCGCGACAGCCCGGATTTCGCCTTCCGGAGCTCTATGTAACGCCGGCAGGAATGCTTCCATCGCAATTCTTGCCCCTCCGATGATGCCCCACTGCAATGTTTCTTCCATGTGAAACACTCCTTTTCCGAGCTTCTTTATCCCTCGTCTGCTTCTGCGAGGAACCAGGGATTCTGAAGGTCTTTTTTGTTATACGTCAGGGAATCGTCCGTTCCGGCGACGCGTACCGAGCCGCCGGCTGCTTTCACGATGGCGTGTCCGGCGCCGGTGTCCCATTCCATCGTGGGCGCAAAACGCGGATAATACTGTGCCTTTCCTTCTGCGATTAAGCAGAGTTTCAGGGAACTTCCGGAGGAAATCGTTTCCACCTGCTCCCCTGTACTCTTCAGCTGCTCGATGAATTCCTCTGTCTCTTTTGACATGTGCGAGCGGCTTGCGATTACACGGATGAGATCTTCAAACTCTGAGGAAATCGGAAGCTTCGTTCCCACGCGGAACCATTCTGCAGCATCAGCACCGTCTTTCTTAAAAGCGGCGGCATTCTCCACTTTCACCGCGCCTTCCCTGCTGTCACCGATATACAGAAGGTCCAGCGCCGGTGCATAAATGACACCGAACACCGGGGTGCCGTTTTCCACGTGTGCAATATTGACGGTGAATTCCCCGTTTTTCTTAATAAATTCTTTTGTCCCGTCGAGAGGATCCACGAGGAAAAAGGTATCCCAGGCCGCCCTTTCTTCATACGTTAAAGACCGGCCTTCCTCGCTTAATACCGGTATTTCCGGAAATCCGCGCTCTAAAACATCCGTGATGATCTGATGAGCCTCTTGATCGGCAATGGTCAGCGGTGAATCGTCTTCTTTATATTCCACATCAAAGTCTTTTTCGTATATTTCCATTATGGCAGCACCGGCATCAAGGGCTGCGTCAATGACAGTCTTCATCGTTCTGCTCCTTTATCCTAAAAATAAATGTCCGGCAGATCCAGTCCGTACTTCTGCTGAAGATTGCGGTTGCTCTCCACATACCGCGCTTTCAACTGATTTTCCAGCTCTCCCGGCAGATGGTAACGCTTATAATGCAGTTTAAAACTGAGTTTACTCTGCAGCACTTTTCTCGGCGAAAATTTCCCTTTAATCGGAGACGGATTCGACGGAATCAGCCCTTTGGGGTGCAGCCGGGTTTTAAATAGAAAGTTGGCGCGTCTCCCCACCGCCATCTGAAAGGTGCCGTAACTGCGGTTCACCTGCTCGTTCTCGTAGGAAGGAATCTCGTCTTCCCCCATATAACGGAGCAGGTCGAGCATATACGTGTCTGTATCATTTTTGAACTGTTCATAGATAAGGAGATAATAATGATTATCCCCAAATAGTTCCCGGACTTTGTCCAGATAGTAATCGTAATGATAATGATCCAGAATCCCCTGATGTTCCAGATTATTCAAATGGCGTTCCGGCTTGTTCACCCCGCCCTGGTGGACATACTGGACATACAGGGACGTCAGCAGATTCACCTGCTCCCGGATGCCTGCGATAATATGGACGTCAAATTCATCTTCCGGAAAAACACGGCGGATGTCTTCGAGCACCCGGATGTTGGATTTGGACTTCTTCTGGGAAAACGGACTCCCTGACAGCCCTTCGTACGATATCAGAAGCGGCTTCTTTTTATAAAAGGATTCGATTTTCTCCCGGATCTCCTGAATACGGTCATCCGACAGCTGTTTCAGCCGAAGGTCATACAGCTCCTGCTTCAGCTTGCCGTACTTCACATACCTGACACTGTTCAGCTTTGGGTAAATGCAGCGCTGCAGAAAGGACGTCGCTGTTTTGTGAAATCCAATATGTACAAAAATCTGCTTTTTCATAAACAAACTCCATCTCTAAATATTCTTTCTTCTTATCATACACTATTTTTCCCCGGCTCCGCTACATCCAACCATACACTCTGCCGCCTTTGACGTATAAATAACAGAATCCTGACCATACTGGATCACAAATTTCATGAGACGGAGAGTGGTTTTCATGACCTATCCGATACACGAACATCTGTTGTTCAAGGAAAAACGAGAGCAGTTTGCGCGCTCTTTTCACATACTGGCCGAAGAGATGCGCATACACGGGATCGATGTCTCCCTGCTGGATGACGTCATCGACGCTTCCCAGGCAGTTGGAAACATCCAGGCTGACACCGCTTATAGGCAGGGATATGAAAATGGATTCCGAAACGGCCGAGCCAACCGCAGGTATGATGTGTTCCGAAAGCAGTTATCGGAAAAAGCGGCAGAATAATCCCTCCATCTGCTCTGCTTTATTTTTCGCGGGATGGAAAAAGATGTTATACTAAAGATGACATGGTACCGCTGGAACATTCGGAGGGATGGAAATGAAAGAATATACGGCTTTTGATATCGGCGGGTCGTTCGTTAAATACGGCATCGTCACTGAACACGGTGACATCCAGGAGCATGACAAATTGGAAACGTCCGACTCGCTGGATAAGTTAATTCAGCACATCACTGAGGTTGTACACCGGCATCCTGATTCGGCCGGCGCTGCCATAAGTGCACCCGGCGCCGTCTCGGATGAAGGCGTCATTTACGGCATCAGTGCGCTTGCCTATCTCCACGGGCCAAACATCAAACATCGGATGGAAGAAAAAACCGGCTTCCCTGTTTTTATCGAAAACGATGGGAACTGCGCCGGTGCTGCAGAAGCATGGGCAGGTGCCGCGAAGGGAAAACAGGATGTACTGACAGTGGTAATCGGAACAGGAATCGGTGGATCGGTCATGAAGGAAGGCAGAATACATAAAGGCACCAATCTGCATGGAGGCGAATTCGGCTATATGCTGCTGAGCGACCCTGATTCCGGACAGTTGAACAGCTGGAGCAAGCTTGCTTCGACCCGTGCTCTGATAAACCATGCTGCCGCTGAAAAAGGGATCCCGCCGGATACACTCTCCGGTGAATACGTTTTTGAACTGGCAGACAATGGTGATCAGGCATGTGTAAAAGCGGTTGATCGATTTTACGGGCTGCTTGCGCTCGGACTTTACAATCTGCAGTATATATACGATCCGGAAATGATTTTGATTGGCGGCGGAATCAGTGCAAGGGGTAACCTTATCGACCGGATAAACGATAAATTGGACGGAATCATGAGAGGAACACCCGCCGGTACCATCCGCCCGAACCTTGCTCCCTGCCGTTTCCGGCAGCACGCCAACCTGCTCGGAGCCGTTTATCGTTTTATCCAGAAGAGAGAAAGGAACATGATGAATTACAGCTGAATGGAAAGTTTGAATGTATCTTAAAGAGGGTGTGCAGCATGCCAAGTGCAGCGGGAGCTTTTTTCGTTTTCACTTCCATCTTCCTGGGTGCCATATTCGCGTTCCTTTTCTTCAAGAACCAAAAATACGGAAAGAAGCCATTTCCGGTGACGTATGTATTGGCAGGACTTCTTTTTGTCAACTGGATTCTGTACTGGAGTGGTTTCTACACCCTCTTTCCGGAAACAGGCGGGATGCTGTTTCTCCCGCTCTGGTTTGTCCTGTGCGGATGGGGGTTCATGGTCTGCCTGCTGGAATCCGGAAACAATACCAACGCCGCGGCGGTGCTGGGGGCTCTCTCGCTTCTCAGCACATTATTCGGACTCTTTCTGCAGGGACTGTCGAGAATGTGAGTTCCTATACCCTGAATCAACCTTCCCCCATTTGAATTTTTGTCCCATTGATCAACAAGGTGTGTTCGTTTTCCCAGGCAACATCTGCTTTATTCGTTCCTTCCTCCGAGTATATCGTTTTCGACAGCCACAACGGCCCCTGTCTTTTTCCGACGATGTAATATGATGTCATAGCTCCCCCATTTCTCAGATACACATCCACCTCATGTGTTCCATTCGGGGATTCTGTCGTCTCGAGTTCGGGACGATCAATAAGAACCAGGTAAACACGATTATCATAAAGAAAGAAATAAATATCGTGAACAGGCGAGCATCACCCAGACCGGCGGCAGGATCCACCAGGCTGATATGTAAAAATGTAATGCAGAAAAAAGAAGGGGCAGTAAACATAAGTAAAAACCCATCTCCCATATGTTTCTACCATTATTCCATCACCTCTCGTTCCACATTAACATAAAATGGAATTCGGAAAACAACTTCCCTCTATCCTTTTACATAATTGGTAAAGATAAACCGAATGAGCGGCCCCATCACCACAATCTGCAACGGCAGCGCCACGATAAAATTTCTTCCAAAAACAGAGAGATAGTCCAGTAGAATGGAATCGGTATGATACCCAGCATGAAGATAGGTTGTGATTAAACCATAAATGGACATAAAAAACGCCATTCCGATGACCATGCATGTGGAAATAGCAAGAACCATGTGCACTTTACTGCCGGCGTGTCCTACTGCTTTTCCAGCTATTTTTTTCGCATTTGGACCGACGACAAACATATCGAGCAGAAAAGCAACGATAAACGCGGCTAGAAATTCGGTGATGCCTTCCAGGAATGTTATGTTTCCCATCGTTCCATTTACATAAAAGTTATATAACGTCATCACAAACACCATGCCAAAACACATCATAAAGCCAAATTGAAAACTTTCTTTTCTGGTCTCCGGCATTGTTATCATCTCCTTCCATTTGTTGTACTATTGCATTGTATAGATAAGAGCGAGCCGTCGTAAGTGAAAAGTTTGTGAACAGAGGAGTGGAAAATAATGAAGAATTATCGTTGCAGCCGATGCGGAAAAACACATGAGATCACCCCGGCAATATGGCTGTGCCCATGCGGCGGAGTGTTGGATCTTGATAAGGAGATGTCGACTATTGATCCGGCCTCATGGCAGAACGGCCCGAATTCTATATGGCGCTACCTTGAAACGATGCCGTTTGACGAGCATTCAACGACATGGCAGACTGTCACGATGGGAGAAGGCCGGACGCCTCTGATTGTACTGGATGATAACGATCCGGACACTTATGTAAAAGTGGACTATATGATGCCTACGTTATCGTTTAAAGACCGAGGCGCAGCCGCTTTAATCACCAAGGCGAAAGAATCAGGCGTCTCCAAAGTTATTGCCGACAGCAGCGGCAACGTCGGAACTGCTGTGGCAGCTTATGCCGCCCGCGCCGATATCGCCTGTGATATCTATCTGAGTGATGAAACGTCTCCGAAGAAAATCGCGCAGGTACAGGCACACGGAGCCTCTGTTCAACAAATTCACGGAACACGTGAAGATATAGCAGCAGCCGCCCGGCAGGCGGTGGAAGAAGAAGGTGTATTTTACGCCAGTCATGTATACAATCCTCACTTTTTTGAGGGGACGAAAACGTATGCGTATGAAATCTATGAAGAATTACAGGGCGCTCCCGATACGTTAATCATACCGGTCGGGAACGGCACCCTGTTACTCGGAGCGTACTACGGGTTCCAGGAGTTATTGGCAAATGACCTCATTGAGACGATGCCGAAAATCATTGCGGTACAGGCGGCAAACTGCGCCCCGCTTGCCGAAGCTTTCAACAATCAGGATAGATCGGCCGCCCCTGTTACGAAGCAGGGTACAGCGGCAGAAGGGATAGCCATTGCCGCGCCGGCACGCGCCCCGCAGATCTTAGAAGCGGTGCGGGACACAGGCGGACGTTTCATCACAGTGGAAGAAGACGATATACACCATGCCCGTGCACAACTCAGCAAAAAAGGATTCTATGTGGAGACTACTTCCGCGGCAAACTATGCCGGTTATATTCATTATAAAAAAGAGGCCGACGAAACCATCATCGTGCCTCTCTGCGGAGCAGGACTGAAATCAAAAGAATGAACCCGCCGCTGCCGTTCAACAGGCGGGTTCCCCAGGTGCGGCGTTTAAGTTTCAGCGCATCAGGACGCCGCCGTTCACTTCGATCGTTTCCCCAGTGACAAAACCGCCGTAGTCGGAAACGAGATATAACACGGTTCCCAGTACATCTTTCGGTGTGCCTTCCCGTTTTAACGGGGTATTCGCCACGGTCTGCTTCCGCCCTTCATCGGACGTGAAGGTGTCATGGAAGGCTGTTTCTCCAATAAATCCGGGGGACACATTGTTAACGGTTACATCCGGGGCCAGCTCTTTAGCCAGTCCCTTCGTAAACGTCATCAAACCGCCTTTTGATGCGGCGTAGGCTGCCGCACCGGGTCCGCCCCCGTTCTGTGCTGCAAGAGATGTCATATTGATAATATTTCCGCCGTTGTCTTTCATCATCGGAATGACACGCTGGGATACAAGAAAGGCGCTTGTCAGATTCAAGTCTATGACCTGGCGCCACAACTCTTCCTGCATGTCCTCCACCGGACTTCGTTTCACCATATTACCGGCATTGTTAATGAGGATATCGAGACGACTGGAAAAGGAAGTATCCAGCTCCCCAAAAAGCCGGTCAATGTCTTCTGTTTTCAACATATCCGCCTGGATAGTGATGCATTCACGCCCCATCTTTGTGATCGTTTCCTTTACTTCCTGTGCACCCTTTTGATTGCTGCCGTAATGGACGGCAACATCAGCGCCGGCCTCTGCCAGCCCCAGCGCAATTTCCCGGCCGATGCCGCTTGCTCCGCCGGTTACGAGTGCTTTCTTCCCTGATAAATCTATCGTTATCATACCTCACACCTCCAGACACTATTTTCTACATCATTCCCCATCATCCCTGCCTGAAGCAGAAAATGCCGCATATATCATGATATGGTACGATGGAAAGGAAATAATACTTCCTCAGGAGGGATACAATGAAAGCACTGATACATGAAAAAAAGCCCGGCATGGACGGGCTCGATTATCGTGAAACAGCCACGCCGGAACCCGGACCGGGAGATGTCCGCGTGCGCCTGAAAACCGCCGGGATGAACCACCGTGACTTATCCATTCTTCACCGTCATCAGCCGGAAGATCCCGCCTGCATTATTGGTTCGGACGGCGCCGGCGTCATTGATGCGGCCGGCAGCGATGTAACCACCGTTTCCCCAGGCGATGAAGTGGTTATCAATCCCGGACTGGGGTGGGAAAAGAACAGCGATGCGCCACCCGAAGGATTTGACATTCTCGGTGTGCCGACAGATGGCACATTCGCTGAGTATATTGTTATTCCGGCAGCCAACGTAGAACCGAAACCAGAACAGCTGACCTGGGAAGAAGCCGGTGTTCTGGCTCTGCCGGCACTGACGGCGTATCGAGTTCTGTTCACAAGAGCACGCGTCCAGCCCGGTGACAAAGTATTTATCCCGGGAATCGGCGGCGGTGTTGCCACCTTCCTTCTGCAGTTTGCCAAGGCGGCAGGGGCCGACGTTTACGTTACTTCCCGCTCCGAAACGAAACGAAAACAGGCCCTGGAACTCGGTGCCAAACAGGCCGTCGACAGCCATTCAAACTGGGCAGAAGCACTCGATGGAGAAAAAATGGATATTGTCATTGAATCGATCGGCGGCGCCACGTTTAACAAGTCGCTTACACAGCTGCGCCGCGGCGGTACCATGGTTACGTTCGGCTCTTCCACCGACGACAGCGTCGAATTGAACATCCGCCCGTTCTTTTACGGACAGTACAATCTGCTCGGCTCAACGATGGGAAGTACCGAAGAACTGCAGGACATGCTGACCTTTATTAAGCAGCACGATATCAAACCGGTGATGGACAAAACGTATTCTCTCTCTTCCTATGAAAAAGCGTTTGACCGTCTCCATCAAGCTGCACAGATCGGTAATATCGGATTTCACATTTCTTGACAAACAGACACTAGATGGTCGGATCGCGCTTTTATTGGACGTATAGAGTGTCTTAGGGAACACTATCATCTTATCATGAACGTATAATGGGTTCGATTATCCACAAGTACCCACTAACACCTTGCTCCAATGCTTTAGAATCGAACAAAACCATCTAGAGATAGATAACAAAAATTCCGAACGATTCATTCGTAAATCGTTCGGAATTTTTGTTATGCATGATTTCCCGCTTCGTCAAAATGCTTTGCTTTCCGCGGGCACGGCTCGAGCCTCCTCGGAACCCCCCTTCCTGCGGGGTCTCGAGACTCGTGCTTTTCCCGCAGGAGTCAAAGCATTTTGACTACGCTAGACAGTTGCCTCTTTGATACAAATCATCTAACATTCGGTTTTTATCCATTGTATTTTCTTTTGTCCCAAGCTCTATTTCACCTTTTCAGACTGCTGATGTACACAGTCTAAGCGGAAAGTAAGTTTCTTCCCATAAAAAAGAGTCTGTCCCAAATGAAATAATAGATTCACTTCAGAGGTGCAAACAATAAAATATAATGACAAATCGTACGGTATTTAACAGGGAAATTCACCGTGCGATTTTCATTGTCACAGGTCAATTCTCAGAGGTGAATTAATCATTAGAAGGTATGTGATTTTGTGTGTGGAATGTGCTCACAAGATTTTTGGTTATTTATGAAATTGTATTAGGAGTACCAAAGATTTTGTGAAAAAATATACTTAATGTTGTTTAGTGAAAGATGGTATAACTAAAAATACAACTAACTTATTTTATAAAGGAGAACTTATTATTTTGTTTGCTAATTGCATTAAATTTTACGAATTTGGAATTCCTCAAGATGTATTAAAAGTTGAAAATATTAGCATTGAACCACCAAAAGATAATGAAGTTCTTGTCCGTATGGTAGTACGTCCTATCAATCCTTCTGATTTAATACCGATTAAAGGGTCTTATTCTCATCGTATATCTTTACCGAATATCCCTGGCTATGAAGGCGTCGGAATTGTAAAAGATGTGGGGACTTCCGTATCTCAAAGTCTTATTGGTAAACGTGTCTTACCTTTACGAGGGGACGGAACATGGCAAGAATATGTTAAGACAACTTCAGATTTAGCAGTTGTTTTACCGAATTCTATTGATGATTTTATGGCTTCGCAGATGTATATAAATCCAATTACAGCGTGGGTTGTATGTACGGATGTTTTAAAATTAGGACCTGATGATGTTTTATTGGTAAATGCTTGTGGTTCCTCCATTGGGCGTATTTTTGCTCAATTATCAAAGGTGATTGGTTTTCAGTTAATTGCGGTAACTAGAAATAATAAACATACAGAGGATTTACTACACTTAGGGGCTTCTTATGTGATTAATACTTCGAAAAACTCATTATATGAAACGGTTATGGAATTAACAAATGGACTTGGTGCTAATGCTGCTATTGATTCAGTTGGGGGTTCACCTGGTACTAATTTAGCTTTTTCTGTTCATCCTAACGGTGTTTTTTTAACGATAGGTCTTTTATCGGGAATACAAGTTGATTGGGGAAAAATTGCAAATAAGGCGAAAGTGAGAGCGAATATTTTTCATTTGCGGCATTGGAATAAAAATGTTTCAACTGAAATATGGCAAGATACTTTTAATCATGTGATAACATTAATAAATGATAAAAGATTACGTTTAAGGGGCGTACATTCTCAATATGACTTATCGAATGTAAAAGAGGCAGTTCATGTTGTTGAATCCCTAAATAACACCAATGGAAAAGTGTTTTTAAAAGGTTAAGGATATATTTGGTTAAAGTAACGGGTGGCGCTAGCCTGAACCCGTGATAATGTCTTTCAATATATATTCCTGGTAGAATGGGTACTGATATACTATTCATCTTGTTTGATCAATGCACCCGGAAGGTGAAAAATGAAACGCTGAAAGGAATTTATAAACAACAAAAAGCATAGAGAGTTTTTATCCATGCCTTTTTCATTGAAATATACCGTGTTTCAGGTTGTGAAATCCTGTGAATTAGATTGTGATTTAGCACTTGCTCCTTCCAAGTAAACCCGCCCACAACTTACACGCTGTCTCCCTGACTGAGTTCTCTGTATTTTTTCCACCGGCGCATAAAGGAAGATTGGGTAATCCCCAGTGCTCGGAATCGCCGCCATGCGCGCCATGCTCGCTGTTTACGATTGGGTCCGTGACATTAACGACCGCACACTCGTCACCTTTGGAAAGATTCAGACGTTACCGGATACGATCAATGTCATCCCCGGTGAAACACGATTTTCCCTCGATATCCGTCATCCGGATGATAATGTCCTGCAGCAGCGTCAGGAAAAATGCCTGACACGGATAAATGACGTTATGACATCAGAAGGATGTTCATGGGAGCATGAAGCATTATCTTACATGGCGCCTGTGTCTTTTCATCAACCATTTGTCAAAGAGCTGGAACAGATCTGCCAACATAATGAATATGCTTATCAGACAGTCACAAGCGGTGCCGGGCACGATGCGATGCATATGAATCAGCTCGCCCCCGCCGTTATGGTATTTGTCCCCAGCATCAATGGGAAAAGCCATAATAAAGAGGAGCTCTCCCGCTGGGAAGATATCGGCCCTGCCGTTGATATCATTTACAACTGGGCTGCTCAATATGGAAACAAATAATTCACTTTCATTCCGGGACTTTTCCCATTAACAGCCGAAAATAGTGGAATAGTGTCCTCATGGCATCGTCTCGGGGACACTACGGCGTTAAAGCCGGGCCATAATGGTTTCGAAAGCATGGTTGAAACCACTAACCATCCACCTCCAGAACATCTTCGTGCGCGCCTCCAGTGTCTCCAACCCCCAATAACTGCTGCAATACGAAAAACCCGGACGCATGGCAGCCCATCGTCCGGGTTTTATTACCCATATTTTATATCTTAAACGAGATACAGAAATTCACCACCAGCCAGGCTACCCTTCCAACTCATCAAAATTCACCTGAGGCGGTTCCTGCTTGAATCCTCCGGTTACATAAATCAGATAGACAACCCCGAGTACTGTCCACCCTGCTCCCAGCAGAATAGAAACAACATTCAGGCTGATCCATAAGTAAAGCACAAACAAGAGTCCGATCGACGGTGCGATGACATGATTGCATACGGAACGAAAGGTCCGCTCATAATCATTTCGGAAGAAGTTTACCATGACACAGATATTCACCGCGGAAAACGCTGTAAAGGCACCAAAATTGATTAAAGATGTTGCCATGGAGAGAGACATAAAGATGGAAGCTAACCCGAGCACCCCGATCAGCAGAATGTTAAACACAGGGGTGTTTGTTTTGGGGTGAACATATCCAAAGAATTTTTTCGGAAGAATGTTGTCCCGGCCCATCGCATATAAGAGACGCGACGCGCTTGTCTGGGCGGCAAGGCCGGATGCCATCACCGAAACCAAGGCACCGGCTGTAAAAAAGGAGAGAAACAGATTGCCTCCTATCATCCGGGCGATTTCCGGTGAAGCCCCCGCAATATCATTAAACACGCTGACATCCGGAAACAGCGACTGCATGAAATACGTGACCGTAAAAAAGAAGACGCCCCCGATCCCTGCTACCAACAATATGCCTTTCGGAATCGTTTTTTTAGGGTTTACCGTTTCTTCAGAAAGTGTCGTGATGGCGTCAAAGCCGATGAAGGCGAGAGCCAGAAGAGCCGCTCCGGCAAACAGCGAGTTAATGCCGAGATCCGCGGAGATTAAAGCGTCGACGGAAAAGAATCTCTCCGGGCGTTCCGCGCGGATGGATATCATCGTTAAAATAATAAACGTGATGCCGACAAGAAACTGAAACACAACCATGATTAAGTTGGCGGACGTTGCGATTTTCACTCCGATAATATTAAAGATTGAAATGACAACAAGCAGTGCCGTAATCCAGACCCAACCAGGTACACCTGGAATGCCCGCCGTCAAATAGATCTGCGCCAGCAGCGCATTAATCATCGGCAGTGCCAGGTAAGCCATAAACGTAATCCAGCCGACAATAAAGCCCAGATTCTTATTGATAACATTCTGTGTATACGTATAGACCGATCCTGATACTGGATAGATTTTCACCATTTTTCCGTAACTGAGTGCTGTAAAGAGAATGGCTGTAAATACAATAATATAAGCGGTAGGGACATGTCCGGAAGTGGCCTGGGATACGATGCCGAATGTGTCAAAAACCGCGAATGGAGACATAAAAGCCAGTCCAAGCACAACAACATGTATTAATTTCAGCTGTCTCTGTAAATCACCTTGCTGTTCCATTTCCATCACCCTTTTTCCATAAATTTAAAAAATTTAGACGATCAGGAGGGAAAGTCTGCACGGCAGATTTCCCTTCATTATTTCGGCTGCTGTTGTGTGATACAGTGGATATTGCCGCCGGCGAGCGATAGTTCTCTCGTATAAACAGGAACAACAGCTCTGTCTGGAAAGATGCCGGTAAATAACTGAACGGCTTTCTCATCCATCGAATCATGAAAAGCCGGTACTACAACCGCCCCGTTACACAAGTAACAGTTTACATAGGACGCAATACAAGGCTCCTCCGCCAAGCGTTCATAACTGTCGTCGGTCTGGTCGATCTGTAAGGTTTCCTCTTCTGTCAAATACGGTTGTTCCGGCATCGGAACATGGTGAATCGTAAATGTCCGGCCCTGTGCATCCACTTCATTCTCCAGAGTCTCCCTGCATTGATGCAGCACATCGTACTGCGGATCTTCCGGATCATCCGTCCAGCTCAATATCACTTCTCCGGGACCTGCGTAACAAAGGACTTCATCAACATGGCCGTCCGTTTCATCTCCGACCAGGCCGTTGTCCAGCCATATTACCTTTGTCACTCCCAATGTTTCCTTGAGGCGCTCCTCGATTTCTCCCATCGTCCAGTCTGGATTCCGGTTCGGATGCAGCAGGCATTCTTTTGTGGTGATCAGCGTGCCTTCCCCGTCGACGGCAACTGATCCGCCTTCCAGTACCAGGTCCCGGGAATCATGCCGTTTGATTCTCTCCAGATCCAGCACTTTACGGGGAACCAGCTCATCCTGATCCCACGGGAAATACAATCCCCCGTTCAGTCCGCCCCAGGCATTAAAGCCAAAATCTACACCGCGTTTTTCTCCGTCTTCCTTTTTCACAAAAATCGGACCGATGTCCCTCATCCAGGCATCATTGGAGGACATCTCCACCACACGGACATCTTCAGACAGCAATGCACGCGCATGTTCGTACTGCTCCCGGGGCACACATACTGTCACCGGTTCATAGGCTGCAACCGCTTCTGCCACATTCTTAAAAACAAGCTGCGCCGGTTTCGCGCCGGCCCGCCACGTATCCGTCCGCCACGGCCACAACAGCCATGTGCCTTCATGAGGTTCAAACTCAGCCGGCATCCAATACTCTCCGGCCGCAGTATCACTCTTTTTCATGACTCATTCCCTCCATTTATTAATAACCACCCTACCGTTATGCAACATCTATGCCAAACGATTGACTCCGGGTATATCCAGTGTCATAAAATAGAATTTTCCTATAATCGAATCGATATCACATCAAAAATCGAAATCGATTCGATTCAAGGTTTATATTTTTTTTCTTCCGTAAATACGTTATAATTCTCGCACAAATCGAACGCGCCGCATCATGGATTTGATATTTATTTCTCATCAAGGAGGCTGGGGTTGTGAAACACCCATTTTATTTAGATCCTCATTTTCAACAAATGTTCAACGCCCTGGATGACGGTATTTTTATCGCCGATTATCACGGTCGTGCTTTGTGGCTTAATCATACCAGCACACGGCAGATCGGCAGCGGAGCCGATGATGTTATCGGCCGGCACGTTACAGAACTCGAAAACGAAGGGATGTTCACCCCTTCTGTCACAAACCTTGTCCTTCATCATCAGGAAACCATCAGCAAAGTCCAGACATCACTGAACAGACAGCTGCTGGCCACCGGATATCTTATCAAAACGGAAGACGAGGATATGAACTATATTCTCGTTCACGTCAAAGATATTACAGAAACCGTCCGCTCTTCCCTGAAGCTGGAGAAAGCCGAAGCCGTGATCAAGCATTACGTTGAAGAACTGCGCCGTGCAAAAAAACAGTCTTTCGATCATGACGATACAGACCGGCAGCTGATAGGAAACGGAAAAAAGCATCAGGAAGTACTGGATTTAATGGAACGGGTCGCCAAGGTAGACGCGACTCTTCTTATTCAGGGGGAAACCGGAGTCGGTAAAAGTCTTGTCGCTAAAAGCATCCATAACAAAAGCACCCGTACCGGCAAGCCGTTCATTTCCCTGAATTGTTCGGCTATTCCCGCTTCTCTTCTTGAATCGGAACTGTTCGGTTATAAAAAAGGAGCTTTTACCGGGGCTGATCAAAAGGGCAAACCGGGGATTGTAGAGGAAGCCGATGGCGGAACGCTGTTTCTCGATGAGATAGGCGATCTCCCTTTCAATCTTCAGCCCAAGCTCCTTCAGCTGCTCCAGGACAAAACATACATGCCCGTCGGAGGCACGAAACCTAAAGAAGCCGATGTCCGCATTATTACCGCCACGAACAGCGACCTGCAGCAGATGGTGGCGGACAAGGAGTTCCGCGAAGACCTCTACTACCGGCTGAATGTGCTGTCCATCCGTGTTCCGCCGTTAAGAGAGCGCCACGAGGATATACAATCCTTCGTCTATCATTACGTCGACCATTATAACGAAAAATATAATCGTAACTGCGTCGTTTCCAATGAAGTCATGGATATCCTTCAGGAGTATGATTGGCCCGGCAATGTGCGCGAACTCGAAAATATGATGGAGCGGCTTGTTATCACGGCAAAATCCGACATCATTCTGGCTGAAGACCTTCCCGAAAAGCTGTCTCCCGCTGTAACGCGGGCGCCTGTCAGCTTTTCTTACGATACCCCTTTCTCCCTCCCGGCCTATCTTGAAGAAATTGAAAAGAACGTCATGCTTGAGGCGCTGCATGAATATGGTTCCACGAGAAAAGCGGCAGCTGCGATCGGCATGACCCAGTCCGCCTACATGCGGAGAGTGAAAAAATATAATCTTACGATAGGCTGAGCCGGTCCAACCAGGACCGGCTCAGCTTATTGAATCGTTATCAATCCAATGATTCGATATCAACTCGGTGAAACCTTATCGTTTTTATATCATCCCTCCATCTATCCTTTCTTTTACTTGGCATGCAATTTGCATATATAGAAAAATAGAGGAGGAGATGCTATGCCAACTTCTGCGTTGTCCATACAAAAAGAGAGATTGCGGGCAAAGTTTGAGGAGAGTTCACAAATCGGCAGGACACAACATGACGGGCTTCACCGTCTCGCCTTGTCACCTGAGGATAAGGAAGTCAGAGATTTATTACTGCACTGGTTCGAGGAAGCCGGCCTTACTGCTGCCATCGATGACTTCGGAAACATGTTCGGCACCCGGAAGGGCACCCGTAACGACCTGCCTCCGATCGTCATCGGTTCCCATCTGGATTCCCAGGCTTCAGGCGGACGGTTTGACGGAGTGCTAGGGGTGTTAATAGGTCTTGAAATCATCGAAACGTTCAATGATCACAATATAGAAACGACGCATCCTGTTACTATTGTTAATTTTACAAATGAAGAAGGAGCACGCTTTGCCCCTCCCATGCTTGGATCCGGCGGTTTGACAGGAAATCTCACCAAGGAGTTTATTTACAACATCCAGGATGACCGCGGCATAACATTCCGCGAAGCACTGGAGTCTATTGATTATCTCGGAGAGGAAGCTGCAGCCTTAAAAGAGATAACTGCTTTTCTGGAACTGCACATTGAACAGGGGCCGGTTTTGGCGGAGAAAAACATCCCTGTCGGCATTGTGGAAGGAATCCAGGGGATGACCTGGCTGAAAGTAAATGTAACCGGACAATCCAACCACGCCGGACCCACGCCGATGGATCACCGGAAAGATGCGCTTGTATCGGCCTCCGGTATGATCACAGCTGTTCATGATATCACCGAAGAGATTCCCGGATTAAAAACCACGGTCGGGAAACTGAACGTAGAGCCAAACTCCGCAAATGTCATTCCGGGAACCGTTGAATTTTCCATTGATATCAGGCATGAAAATGATCATACACGGCACCATGCCATCCAGCGTCTGAAAGAGAAATTAAGCACCATCGCACTCCATTACGATACGGAAGTGACCATGCATCATCTATGGAACAGCGACGCCATCTATTTCAGCGGCTCCATCCAGCATGCTTTGGAATCGTCCGCCTCCGAGGCTTCCATCCCGTCGATGAAATTATTCAGCGGACCGGGACACGACGCAAAATACATGCGGACCATCGGAGAAGCCGGGATGATTTTCATACCAAGCCAGAACGGCATCAGTCATAATGAAGCGGAGCTAACGCATGAAGAACACATCTTAGAGGGCGCTCATGTTCTGCTTCATTCTGTACTGAAACTGGATAACCATTATCATAACAAGGAGTGAAATCAATAATGAGTATTCAAAAATGGAAAGACACAGACCGGAAACATATCCTTCATCCAACCACCGTTCCAGCAGTTAATGCCAAGCACGGGCCGAGACTTATTTTTTCAGAAGGAAACGGTGTGCGTGTTACTGATGTCGAAGGCACAACATACATGGACGGCGTTTCCATGCTCTGGAATGTCAACCTCGGACACGGAAACAAAGAGCTGGCCCAGGCCGCCTCTTCCCAGATGGAAGAGTTCGCTTACGGTTCCCAGTTCTACGGCTTCAGCAACAAACCTGCCATTCAACTGGCGGACAAACTGGGAGAACTTGCTCCCGGTGATTTGAATAATGTTTTCTTTACGTCCGGGGGCTCCGAATCCAACGATTCCGCCTTTAAGCTGTCCCGTTTTTACTGGCAGCTGCAAGGATACGAGGAGAAAAACATCATTATTTCCCTCGTACGGGGCTACCATGGAGTGACTGTAGCCGCACAGCGGGCGACCGGCATTGACGCTTTCCGCAACTTCTCAGGATCCGGGGATCCCAACATTTATAATGCGAAAGCCCATTTAACAGAGTGCGAAAAAGCGGACAATCAGCATCCGGACTATGAATACAGCATCCGCCATATGATTGATTCCCTCGGCAGTAACCGGGTGGCCGCCGTCATCGTTGAGCCGGTTCAGGGAGCCGGCGGGGTCCATCTGCCTCCGGATGAGTACCTGCAGGCCGTTCGGGAATTGTGTAACGAAAAACATGTTCTCATGATCGCAGACGAAGTCATCTGCGGGTTCGGCCGTACCGGGAAAATGTTCGGCGTTAATCATTGGAACGTTGTGCCGGATATGCTCTGCTTTGCCAAAGGAGTAACCAGCGGCTATTTCCCGCTGGGTGGTGTGTTGATGCGCGACCATATCAAGCAGCAGTTTGACGGTTACGAAGATCTGCTGGCGCATGGTTTCACCTACAGCGGCCACCCCAGCGCATGCGCTGTCGGATTAAAAAACCTGGAAATTATCGAACGCGATAACGTTGTCCAGCATACGGCCGAGATGGAACAGGTGTTAATGGCCGGGTTACGGCGTCTCGAAGAAAAACACACGTACTTCACCAACATCCGTGCCATCGGTCTTCTCGCCGGTTTCGACTTGATGAAAGATCCGGAAAACGGCATTCCTTTCGCCAACGATACTCAAGCATCTGCCACACTTGTGGAAAAGTGTTTGGAGAAAAATCTTATTGTGCGGCCGTTTGACTTCGAGGACGGCATGGATATTGTCGCGATCGCCCCGCCGCTCATTTCAACAGAAGAAGAAATTGAAGAATTAATAGAAACCATCGACGAGTGTTTAACAGAAATGACAACAGTATGGCGGACGGCGGAGGAGGTGTGACCATGACACAGGAAGCCTCCCTTCTCCCTGAAGTGAAGCAGTTTCTCTCAGAGGAACAGCGTTTATTTATCAATGGCGCATTTAAGAACAGCGAACACGATCAGAAAATAGATGTTATTAATCCTGCAACGGAATCAAAGGTGACGGAGGCGCACCTGGCCGGCCAAAAAGATATCGATCAGGCAGTGCAGGCTGCCCGGAATGCTTTTGATCACGGCCCGTGGAGAAAACTCCGGTCTTCCGAACGGGCCGTTCTGATGAACCGGCTGGCAGACCTGATGGAGCGGGATCAGGACATTCTGGCTCAGATCGACACGCTTGATAACGGCAAACCGCTTGATGAAATGTACGGAAATGACCTGCCCAATGCCATCGAACATTTCCGGTACTTCGCGGGCTGGACAACAAAATGGACCGGTCAGACGATTCCGATGTCCGAGGATTTCTTTAATTATACAAGACATGAACCAGTAGGCGTCGCCGGCCAGATCATCCCCTGGAACTTCCCGTTGATGATGGCGTGCTGGAAAATAGCCCCGGCGCTCGCCGCAGGCTGTACTGTCGTTTTAAAACCAGCGGAACAGACACCGCTGTCCAGCCTGTACCTCGCTTCTTTAATAAAGGAAGCCGGCTTCCCTGAAGGCGTCGTCAATATTACCCCCGGACTTGGAAGCACAGCAGGTCAGGTTCTGATTGAACATAAAGATGTCGATAAAATTGCTTTCACCGGCTCCACCAATACCGGGCGTCATATTATGAAAACCGCCGCCGATACATTTAAAAGAGTGACACTGGAACTCGGCGGCAAATCTCCCAACATCATTCTTCCTGACGCTGATCTGGAAAAAGCCGTCCCCGGCGTGTTTTACGGCGCAATGGCCAACAAAGGAGAAGTTTGCTGCGCCGGTTCCAGAGTATTCGTTCCGAGAGAAAAATACGACGAGATTGTTGAAAAAATGGTCGAATTCGCAGAGACTGTTTCTATCGGAAGCGGACTGGATCGAAACAACAAGATCGGCCCGCTCGTATCCCGGGATCAGTTCGAAAAGGTCTCTTCCTACATCGAAACCGGACTGGACGAAGGTGCCTCCAAATTGTGCGGCGGACCGATCGATGGGGAAGGTTATTTTATGAAACCTACGATCTTCACCGACGTACGTGATGACATGAAGATTGTCCAGGAAGAAATTTTCGGCCCCGTCGTGACCGTGCTTCCCTACGATTCCCTGAAGGAAGTTATAGACCGCGCCAACGCAACTCCGTACGGCCTGGCTGCGGGATTGTGGACAGAAAACGTAAGGCTCGCCCACAAACTGGCACACCGGCTGAAGGCAGGTACGGTATGGGTGAACAGTTACAACCTGACGGATCCCACCACTCCTTATGGAGGCTTTAAGGCTTCCGGATTTGGAAGGGAAATGGGGTCCTATGCGATGGAAAATTATACGGAAGTGAAAAGTGTGTGGGTCCATATAGAAGACGATGACGAACTGGAATAATCCGTAAAAAATCCCCAGGTCGTTCAACCGCTCCCGACTATCGGCAAAGATGGTCGGGAGCGGTTTTTTCAGCATTCTTTTTGGATAAACGAAACAGACGCTTTGCGGGTTGCACCTGGGAGCAGCCTGAAATAGAAGAATAGTGTCCTTATGACATCGTCTCGGGGACACTACGGCGTTAAAGCCGGGGCATAATGGTTTCGAAAGCATGGTTGGAACCATTAACCATCCATAAAAGAATCTCAGTATCCTCCAGAACATCGCTTGAGGATACGAAAGGCTTCGTGCGCGCCTCCAGTGTCTCCAATCCCCAATAACTGCTGCAATACGAAAAACCCGGACGCATGGTAGCCCATCGTCCGGGTTTTTATTGACTTATTATATTTTAAACGAGGTATACTTCACTTCCAGAAACTCTTCGATGCCGTAATACCCGCCTTCGCGGCCGAGGCCGCTTTCTTTCATGCCGCCGAACGGGGCTTGCGGCACAGACGGGAGACCGTCGTTGATGCCGACGATGCCGTATTCGAGCGTTTCGCTCAAGCGCATGGCACGGGATAAATCCCGCGTGAAGGCATAGGCTGCCAGGCCGAAGTCGGTGTCATTGGCCCGCCGCACTGCTTCGTCTTCCTCACGGAAGACGGCGATCGGTGCTACCGGGCCGAAGGTTTCCTCCTCCATGCAGCGCATGGTTTCTTCCGCACCGGCGATCACAGTCGGCTCATAAAAGCCGTCCTTTCCTTCCACCCGGGTGCCGCCGCTTAAGATCCGGGCTCCTTTTTCTTTCGCATCGGCGACATGGGCTTCGACTTTTTCCATCGCTGCTTCGTTAATGAGCGGACCGACGTCGACCCCGGTCTCAAACCCGTCGCCGGTCTGCAGCTCCTGCACCGCGGCAGTGAATTTTTCTTCAAATGCGTCAGCAATGCCTTCCTGCACGTAGATCCGGTTGGCGCATACGCACGTTTGGCCGGCGTTGCGGAACTTCGACTGGATCGCTCCTTCGACCGCTGCGTCCAGGTCCGCATCATCCATGACGATAAAAGGCGCATGACCGCCGAGCTCAAGCGATACTTTCTTCATCGTCTGTGCCGATCCTTCCATCAGCGTCTTGCCGACCGGGGTGGATCCGGTGAAGGTAAGCTTGCGGACCCGCTTGTCCTCAAGCCAGGTCCGGCCGATGGCGGGCGCGTCTCCGGTGATCACATTAACCACCCCTTCCGGAATGCCGGCCTCTTCCGCCAGCTGCGCCAGCATCAGCGCCGTCAGCGGTGTCTCTTCCGCCGGCTTGATTACAACGGTGCATCCCGCGGCCAGGGCCGGCCCGACTTTGCGGGTGATCATCGCCGCCGGAAAGTTCCACGGTGTAATGACCGCCGTCACACCGACCGGCTGCTTCTGCACGACAATCCGCTTGTCCGGAGCGGAAGCCGGAATTGTATCGCCGTACACGCGTTTCGCTTCTTCGGCGTACCAGGCGATAAAGCTGTTGGCGTAGCCGATTTCCCCGTAGGCTTCCTTGTACGGTTTACCTTGTTCGCTTGTCATCAGGGCCGCCATGGCTTCCCGGTTGGCTTCAATCAGATCGTGCCAGCGCTCAAGCAGTGCCGCCCGGTCCCCGGCCGTTCTCGCCGCCCAAGCCGGGAACGCGTCGGCCGCCGCATCGACGGCGGCTTCCGCTTCCTCGCTGCCGGCGTACGGCACGGCGGCCACCGTATCTCCCGTGGAAGGATTGGATACATCCATCTTTTCCAGCTTCGCGCCAGTCCATGTTCCATTAATATATAGTAAATTTTTCATGTCGTCCTCCTGTTTTTATGACTCAACCGCTGCCTGCAGCGCGTCTTTCAGCAGATCCATTCCTTTCTGCAGCTGTTCATCGGTGATGACAATCGGCATCAGCATCCGGATGACATTGCCGTAATTTCCTGCTCCCAGAACAAGCAGCCCACGCTTCTGAGCTTCCTTAATAACCTTTCCTGTTAACGCTTTGTCCGGTGTTTTGCTTTCTCTATCCTGCACGAGCTCCATCGCACACATCGCGCCGAGGCCGCGGACATCCCCGATGCAGGAATACTCCGACTGCCACTCCCGGAACTGCGTCATAACCGTTTTTCCGATCGCAACAGCGCGTTTATTCAGATTTTCTTCTTCAATAACATCAAGCACCGCAAGCGCCGCCGCGCACCCGAGCGGGCTGCCGCTGTAGGTACCCCCGAGTTCACCCGGTGACGCCGCATCCATCACCTCGGCCCGGCCGATGAGCCCGCTGATCGGCACACCGCCTGCCATCGATTTTGAAACCGTAATAAGATCCGGAACCACGCCAAAATGATTCATCGCAAAATAATCGCCGGTCCGGGTAAAACCGGTCTGAATTTCATCTGCTGTAAACATGATACCATGTTCCTCGCAGAATTCCTTCATCCCCTGCACAAACGTTTGGTCCGGAACGACAAAACCGCCTTCTCCCTGTACCGGCTCCATGACAACCGCTGCCACACGGTCCGGGGAAATTTCCTGTTCAATGACCCTTTTGACATTTTCCAGCGTTTCTTCGCTGTACTCCTGCTCGGACATCGAATCCGGCTTCCGGTAGAAGTAAGGATACGGCGCCCTGTAGACTTCCGGGGCGAAAGGTCCGAATTCATATTTATAGGGTTTCACCTTCGCGGTCATGGACATGGTCATCAGTGTCCGTCCGTGAAAACTGCGGGAAAACGTAACAACAGCCGGGCGCTTCGTGTATTTACGGGCCACTTTCACCGCATTTTCCACCGCTTCGGCACCGCTGTTCAGAAACATGGCTTTTTTCGAGTGCCTGCCGGGGGCAAGTTCACATAACCGTTCCGCCAATCTGACATACGATTCATACATCATGACATTAAAACCGGTATGAATAAAATCATCAGCCTGATTCTTCACCGCCTCTGCCACTTTTGGATGACTGTGTCCCACATTGATCGTCCCGATGGCGCCGGCAAAATCAATAAACCGGTTGCCGTCCACATCTTCTACTACAGCTCCTTCTGCTCTCTCAACAAAGCTTGGCGTCCCGTAGCCGACACCATCCGGAATAACAGCGTGACGTCTTTCGAGCAGTTCTTCTGCCTTTTTGCCGGGAAGACTCGATTGTACGTGAGCAAATGTCATTTTCATCTCTCCTCATTCTTTATATTTACTATTACAAGATGCAAAAAGATGCAAAAACTATGCCAATGTTCTTTTCATGCCAACAACGACCTTCAGGCTACGAAGAGCGTTTCAATTGATTCAGTTATGGTTCAATGGAGTCTATATTGAATCCATATCAGTTTTCTCATTTACTCACTATTTGTCATAACATTTAGTGACATTCTGTTATACTATTTTATACTGTTCTGTTATATAAGACGGCCTGTTTTTCAATAAACAGCTCCCATTACTTTCATTTCCAACAATAAATGATCACATACTGTTTCTGCAGTATTTTCGCAGTTACTTTCCCCTCATTTACAATTATTGAAAATCCCAAAGTGTAGAAAAAGGAAAGAACTATTTCTCCGAAGAAAAACAGGTTCAATTTAATTTAATTTTAGATATTTATACCCAGTACTTATATATTGATTTTGATTTTTTTGAAAAAAAAGATTTCTGAGAATCTTTTGTACAGCGCTTTCATTCCTTTCATATCAATACTTTAACGCGTTTAAGCTGAATAATTAACATATTGGTTCAGGTTTGTTACAGTATAATGAACCTTTCATTGATACAGGTTGTTATGAATCATTAATACAGAGAAAACAAAGAGGAGGTTTTTTGATGACAACCACTGGTGTCGAAACTTTTCGTCAGAAAAACGTTCTCTTAAATGGAGAATGGAGAGAGAATGAACAAGGAAACCGGATCACCCTCACGTCTCCGTCCAGCGGCGACGAGATCGGAAGTGTGCCGGCATTGACTGAAAGCGAAGTCGATGAAGCCGTCGAAGCATCCGGCAAGGCGCAGAAAGAGTGGCAGAAAACGCCGCTGCACGAAAGAAAAGAGCTGCTGTACCGCTGGGCGGACAAGCTCGAAGAAAATAAAGAAGCGATCGGTACCACGATCATGCAGGAAGTCGCCAAGAAAAAATCTTCCGCTGTCGATGAAGTCGTCCGCACGGCAGATTTTATCCGCCACACCGCCGAAGAAGGCGTCCGTCTGAACGGTGAACTTCTCACAGGAGACAGCTACAACGGCGGACCGGCAAGCAAGACAGCTCAGGTAAGCCGCGTTCCACTCGGTGTTGTTCTCGCGATTGCACCGTTCAACTATCCGTTGAACCTGTCCGCTTCCAAAATCGCACCGGCGCTCATGACAGGCAACGGCGTCGTCTTCAAGCCTGCGACGCAGGGGTCGTTAAGCGGCATTTTGATGATCGAAGCGCTTGAAGAAGCTGGTCTGCCGGAAGGTCTTGTCAATATTACGACTGGACGCGGTTCCGAAATCGGCGATGTTCTCGTCACCCATAAAGGAATTGATCAGATTTCTTTCACCGGCGGTTCCGGCACCGGCATTTCCATGGCCGAAAAAGCCGGCATGGTGCCGATGGTCCTCGAACTCGGCGGCAAAGACCCTGCCATCGTGCTGGAAGACGCCGACCTGGACAAAGCCGCAAAAGAAATTACCGGAGGCGCGTTTTCCTATTCCGGACAACGCTGCACAGCGATTAAACGAGTGCTTGTCAAAGAGGAGGCGGCCGTCGAGCTAGTGGCCAAACTGAAAGAAAAAGTGGAAGCCCTCTCCGTCGGACAGCCGGAAGATGATGCCGATATTACACCGCTTATCAATGAAAAAGGAGCCGACTACGTGCAGGGGCTCATCGACGACGCCCTTGCCAACGATGCTGAGCTCGTGACAGGCAATAAAAGAGAAGGCAGCCTGCTTTCCCCAACGCTGCTCGATCAGGTGACGACAGAATCCCGCATCGCCTGGGAAGAGCCGTTCGGACCTGTACTGCCGATCATCCGCGTGAAAGACGAAGACGAAGCGGTTGAAATCGCCAATGATTCTGAATACGGCCTGCAGGCCAGCGTCTTCACCCAGGACATTGACGCTGCGCACCGCATCGCCGATCAACTGGAGGTCGGAAGCGTTCAGCTGAACGGAAAAACATCCCGCGGTCCGGACCATTTCCCGTTCCTCGGCGTGAAAAACTCCGGCATGGGCGTGCAGGGCGTGAAATACAGCCTGCTTTCCCTGAGCCGCGAAAAAGTGAAAGTCTTCAACGGATAAACGTAAAAAAGAGAGGGTCCCCCCCTCTCTTTTTTTATAGGTGAGCTGCTGCGGACAATAAATGCCGAAATGGTAATTTTAATGTCCACAGGGACCGTGCTTGAGGTAACTGCAACGCTGCCGTCTCCAGTCAGTATCTCCCACCGCCCGTTGGAAACCATTTCTTCCTTGTTTCAGCGTTCCAGTGTCCGCAAAACGATGCGTAAAAGACACTACTTTTCCGCTTCAGGCAGGCAATGAACGTAGTGCATCATTGCCTGCCTGATCACATTTTTAACGACTCCGGACGTTCTCCGATAATGAGCTGGCAGAGAGACCAGTCGTCAATGTGATGGAACTGTTCGAACCACTGAGTCACCTGCGCAGCATCCTCTCTTCGTTTCAATGCATGGACTTCTCCGTGATAAAGCCGGAGCACCGAAGGATGTATTTCTGTGCCACCGTCTGTTTCCTGGTTCCGCAGGATGCGGCCAAGATAGCTGCAGCGGAATTCCATCTGCTTGGTTAAATGAACAACGTGACGCAGATGCGCAAACAATTCCGGCGAGCTGTGCTGAAGCTCTTCCATCTGCCGGCCGGCGGCCTTAAGATCCTGCAGGCTGCATAACGCAATCATGAATGTGCTGCCTCCTTTTCTTCCCATGGTTTCTGGAGGCTGATCGACCCGGCCAGCTCTTTGCTTTTCTCCCGTTTCAGCTTCCGGATTTCCTCCCGTTCCGGCGCGGTTTCAAACAATTTGATTTCTTCCTCTGTTTCCGGTTCGATGTCCGGTACTTGGAGCGGCTGTTTATTTTCATCAAGGGCCACAAACGTCATGAAGGCTGTTGTTGCGATGCGGCGCTCGCCCGACATCATATCTTCGGCAATCACCTTACAGAAGATTTCCATGGAACTTTTCCCGGTATAGGAGACAAAGGATTCCACACACACCGAATCTGACTGGTATATCGGGCTGAGAAAGTCTATCGAATCGGTCGAGGCGGTGACGCACTCTCTGGCGCGCGAATGGCGCCGCGCCGACAGCACCGCACACCCATCCAGTCTTTTCATCAAGACACCGCCGAACAAGGTATTGTAATTATTTAAATCACTGCAGAGCACCTGATCTGTGTTGACGACTTTGCTTTCTTTTGGATGTTTTTTCTCCATGTTGTTGATGCACCTTCCATCCTGAAACATTTCCTGTTCATCATAACGATGGAGGAGGTATGCGTAAAATGGAATCCTTCCATGGGGAGGTATGACGTTTGTCTATGAAATCGGTCTATCCTTTGTGAGATGGGTTTCGGCGAACCGTATCCATTCCTCTGCAGCATGGGAGAGATAGCTGTCTTTCCGCCAAATGATGGCAAGGCGCCAATACATCGCCTCGTGATCCACCTCCCTGATACAGACATCCCCTTTCACTTCCCTGCAGATACTTTCCGGAAGCAGCGTTACGCCTAACCTGGACGCTGCCATTTTGCCAAGGAGATCCCACTGCGAGCTTTCAAACACAACGAAAGGATCAAATTCTTCCATGCGGCAGGCTTCCACAATCCGGTTCCGCAGCGCAAAATCACTGTTCAGCAGCATGAAGTGCTCATTTTTTAAGTCAGATAAAGGGATCGATTCCCTTCCGGCCAGCGGATGATCGGGAGCGGCCACCAGTTGAATCGGCTCCGTTCCGAACGAAAATGAAGAAAAGATCTCCTCTTTCACCGGTTCCACAACCACACCAAGATCGAGGTTGCCGTTTTCCACGTCCGCGGCAATTTTGTTGGATCCGTCCTCCATCAATTCAATCGTAACCGCCGGATACATGTCCCGGAACTTCCCAATAATCATCGGAAAGTAGCTCGATCCGACCATCGGGGGCAGGCCGATGCGCAGATGCCCCTGTTTTAAACCGGAGAGGTCTTCCAGCTGGCTTTCCAGGTCTTTGAACGCCTGATGAATCACCTGGGCCTGCTCCAGAATAATTTTCCCGGCATCCGTCAGGACGACCTGTTTTTTGGAACGGTCAAACAGCGTAACATTAAATTCCTTCTCCAGGTTTTTAATCATTTTGCTGATAGTCGGCTGCGTAACATACAAATGCTCGGCCGCCCTGCTGAAACTGTTAAAACGGTTAATCTCAATAAAATACTGCAGCTGTTTGATATCCATTTTCGTTCTCCCCGCTTTTCTCCTATGTTCTGCCCTTATCTTACTATAATAAAGAGGTTGTATAAAAAGTGTTTCGCTGCGATTGCGGGCGTTCGCTGTATTTATCGGTCCGGACCAACAGTGGGTGAGCACCGGCAAGGCAGGCTTACCAGCCGAACGGGGCCTGTTACAAGCCGAACAGAGCCATTTACATGCCAAACAGGCAGGTTTACATGCGGGGCCTGCTAAAGGATCCTCATGCATCGACGGTGCGCCTGCAGCGGATGCTTCAGCATGTAACGAACTTTTTCATTTAAATCGTTGAATGATCTCTTCTGCTATCATTTTTGATGTCCTGGATTGGGCCTCTTCTGTCAATCCCGCGATATGCGGCGTAATAAAGCAGTTATCCAGTTTTAACAACGGGTGATCCGGATCGACCGGTTCTTTCTCCACGACATCCAGAAACGCCCCTCCTATTTCTTCCGTTTGAATCATGTCATACAAGTCATTTTCTTCAATGACGCCGCCTCTGGAAGAATTGATCACCCAGCTCCCCGGTTTCATGTACTTCATCCGTTCCCGGTTGATTAAATGTTTGGTGGCGGGGGTCAAAGGAACATGCAGACTGATGAAATCCGCCTGCTGCAAAACGGCGTCCAGCTCCATAATATCGATGCCGGATTCCATCACGGCATAATCATATTTTTTCACAAATGGATCGTATCCAATCACATGCATCCCAAGGGCTTTCGCTCTGTCTGCAGCACGCATGCCGGTCTCGCCGGTGCCGACCAGACCGAGGGTATTCCCGTACAGTTCGCCTTTTGTAAATCCTCTGCGGTTCCAATTTCCAGCTTTCACATCCTGGGCTGCTTCTGCAAGAGGGCGGGTGACATGAAACATCGCCGAAATAACATATTCGGCCACAGAAGCAGCGTTCGCATTTTTGGCAGTAATCACCTCGACTCCGGCATGTTCAGCCGCTTTCATATCAATATTGTCCAACCCTACTCCGAGGCGGCCTACTATCTGCAGATGCGGGACCTGCTGAAGAAGGGCTTCATCCACCTGCGTCTGATTACGCACGATCAGGATCTCTGCATCCGCAGTTTCCTTTACAAGAGCTTCCCTGTCTTTCCACAACTCCGGTTGATAGATAACGTTAAAACCCTGCTCCCGTAACAATTCTATCCCAACCGGCCAGTTCAGTTCCGTGATGACGGCTTTCATCGTATCTGCTCCTTTACAAGGGGTCCGGAAAGGACAACCCATATGTTGATGCCAGCTGCTGCAATTCTCTTTCTATGTTTTCTGTCAGCGGTATCCCTTCCGCCCTGCTCTTTTCATACGAGCGGGCGCGTCGTTCTCCCGGATACAGGATTTCCTCAAATCCTTCCGCCAGTGGAGAGCTTTTGATTTCGGACAGCATCTGCGCCACTCTATCTTCGTACCGCTCCATCTCCATCCAGTGACGAATATTCAGCAGGATAAAACCATGCCCCACATCAGCAGGCGGATTCCCTGACTGAAAAATACTGTTTACATGAGGACCGAAGGCAGCGCCTGTCAATACACCGGCCATCATTTCTACAGCCAGTGCCATCGCGTATCCTTTCGCTCCTCCCATTGGCAGCAGGGATCCCGCAATCGCTTCGGACGCATCCGTTGTAGGAACCCCGTTTGGATCCAAAGCCCAGTCTTCCGGAATCTCCTTCCCCTCTTTTTCGGCGACCAGAATATTCCCGCGCGCCACCACACTGGAAGACATATCAATTATAATCGGCTCTCCCTTCCTGTGCGGAAATCCAAATGCTAGTGGGTTGGTACCGAAATACGCCCGGCTTCCTCCCCAGGGAGCGATGCCGGAAGGAGAATTCGTCACGGCGATTAAAGCCATATCCTGTTCAAAGGCTTTCTGACAGTAATACGCCGCTGTGCCGAAATGATTGCTGCCGTAAATAAATACAGCCGCCGTGCCGTACCGTTTCGCGATCGAAAAACCATGCTCCAGCGCATGACTGGATACCACCTGCCCGAGACCATTGTCTCCATTGACGTTCAACACGGCGCCCTGTTCTTCAACCACCGGCTCGGGCCTGGGGTTAATCTGTTTTTCTTCCAGCCGCGGCACATACATGAGAAGACGATTCACCCCATGCGTCCGGGCGCCTTCCATATCCGCCCGGACAAGAGACTCAGCGGTTATCTCCGCTTCATCCCCCGGCATTCCGGTCTGTTGTAAAAGCTCGGAGCTGAACTGCTGCAGCGCATTGCTCTCATAACGTTTTTTCACTGTCTCCACTCCCCTTTTTTCTACTTAAGACGTGAACATTCCTGTCGGAAGCTGTACCAAAAACACGTAACGGAACAGAAAGAAGAAAACGACGGTCACGATAATGGAGCTTCCGGCCGCGTTCAGTACTCTTTTTTTCCCTGAAACGAATCCTCCCTGCAGATACCACGTCAGTCCTCCAAGAAAGAGAAGGCTCGCCGCGAGAAAGCCTATCACCCATATAAACAGTACATAGCCAAGCAGACCAAGCCCTGTAATAACCGCCTCTTTGGAAAAAATGGCGGATGCTGTTTCTGTGTTTTCCCTGCCTTTCCTCATACTTACGAAGAAATAGATGATCGAAAACAACAGCAGCAGGGATAATACGAGAATGGGGAATACAGCGCTCATTGTATTGAAGGAAAGCGCCTTCCATAATCCACCGGCCGCAAGCAGAATGAAAAAGACGGCACTGCCTGTGTCCTTTGTCATAATGATTCCTCCGCTTCTTCGTTTTCCTGTTCTTCTTTATCCTTCTGACTTTTTAATAATTTCCCAATATAAGGACTGAGCAGGGAGAGAATACAAAACAGTATCAAAACGAGCGTAATCGGCCGGGTGAAAAACAGTCCAAGAAGACTGAAGAAACCTTCACTGATAAGAATCGACTGGGCCAGACCTTCTTCCGCTATAGGCCCTAGAATGAGTCCCAACACAATCGGCGCCGGAGCAAATCCCCGTTCGGACAGAACATATCCGATCAATCCGATGATAATTAAGGTCACCACATCCGTGAAATTATTACGGATCGCATACGAACCGATGATGGTAAGAAATACGATCGCTGGCGCGAGATAGTACGTGGGAATATTGATGACACGGCCGATATATTTCGAACCAAACAACGCAAGAATAAGCATGACAACATTCGCCAGAATAAAGGCGGTAATAAATGTGTAAATAAGATTGGCATTCTCTTCAAACAGGTTCGGCCCGGGCTGGATCCCCTGCATCAGCAAGGCGCCGATAATGACCGCTGCCGGCGGGGCACCTGGGATACCGAGTGCAAGCAGCGGAACAAGCGATCCTCCTACTTCGGCGTTGTTGGCCCCTTCCGAAGCCGACACGCCCCGCACATCCCCTTTACCGAACGTGGATTGATCTTTCGACATCCGTACGGTGGCATCGTAAGATAAAAGACTGGCCACATTGCCGCCTGCCCCTGGTATAATACCTACTATAATTCCGATAACAGCCGAGCGGAGAAGAAGAAAGGGACGCATAAAGATCTGTTTAAACACATAACCGATCACCCCTTTCTGAGACTGGAACGGCTGCACCTGTTCCTTCGTATTCGATTGATTCTTGATCATCCGGATCACCTGAGGGATGCAGAAGAAAGCAATCAGCATCACAATCAGTTCAAAGCCGGCCTGAAGCTGCGAAAAGCCAAAGGTGAATCGGGAATCACCTCCGATGGGAGCCAGTCCCACCGTGCTTAAAAGCAGTCCGATACTTCCACCGATCAGCCCTTTCAACAGCGAACCGGAGGATAATGTAGCCACCATCGTTAACCCAAGCAGCGCGATCCAGAAAAATTCCGGCGGACCGAACTTCAAGGCAAGCGCGGCCAGCATAGGGGTTAAAAAGAGGAGAGCCAAACCTCCGACCACTCCGCCGATCCCGGAGCTGACCGCAGCGGTAATCAGAGCCTGGTCCGGTTTTCCCTGCTGCGTCATGGGATAGCCGTCAAACGTCGTTGCGATGGAAGATGGAGTTCCAGGTGTGTTAATGAGAATGGCCGCGATACATCCTCCAAATATAGCACCGATATAAATACCGCCCAGCGTGATCAACGCTGTATCCGGAGGCATCGAAAAGGTGAAAGGCAGCATAACTGCAATCGCCATTGTTGCCGTTAATCCCGGCAGCGCTCCCACTATCATCCCTGCCGCTACGCCGAATACCATATATATGATAGTAAAAGGCTGGCTTAGCGAGCTTAAAACTTCTTGAAAAACCTCCATCCTGCTACCTCCTCAAACAGCATGATGCCATTATTCAATCTCGCCCAATTCTCTCATCGTTTCTTCATACTGCCCCTTCAGTTCTTCAATGTGTTCCTGTGTTTCTTCCCGCCCCATGGAAACCGGCTCAAATCCTTCATTAATCATTTCTTCCTGAACACTTTCATCATTGGCTATTTCCAGGAAGGCATCTTCAAGGGTTTGAATGATTTCTTCATCGGTATCCGGCGGAACAGCTACACCTCTGTCAATACTGGCCGTAAAATCTGCTCCTTCTTCCTGGAATGTAGGAACATCCGGGAGTGCTTCAAATGTTTCTTCTGCCCCAATCGCCAGGATATTCATGTCTTCCTTGTACTTAACTAGGTCATTGGAGTTGGCAAAAATCGCATCCGTATTGCCGCCGAGAAAGTTCTGAATGGATTCGGCAGCTCCGGTGGAAGGAACATACTCCATATCCAGGTCTTTCAGATTGGATAGCTGCATGAATGCCAGATGATGGCCGGAATAGGTACCGGAACCGGAAATGGTCATCTGTTCCCCGCTTTCTGCCTGATCAATAAAATCATCCAGCGTTTCTATATCACTGTCCGCTGGTACAGCCAGGCCGATAGGCGTTCCCTGAAAAAGGGCGACCGGGTTGATCTGATCCGTTTCATACCCGGCATCATCCTGCGTCATCGGCTGCAAAATGATGTGGGGAATGTTCATGCCGGAGATAAAATAGCCGTCTCCCTGCTCACTGACCAGTTCCGTCCACCCGACAGCTCCTCCTGCTCCTTCTTTATACGTAATATTTACTTCGGTATCCAGGATTTCTTCCAGCATAGGCTCCTGTCTTCTTGCTTCCACATCCGACTGTCCTCCGGGCCCGAAAGGAATGCTGTAGGTAATAGGTTCATTAGGATAATTTTCTGCGCTTCCGCCTGTGCCGCACCCGGCAATTGTCATAGCTGCTGCCAGTGTCGTCAGTGTGACCGCCCTCTTCATTGATAATCCCCCTTAGAATACTTTTAAGGAAACGCTTTCATTTCGCCTTTAGAAAAACAGCCTCCGGGAGAAAGATGATTTCTGACAGAGGCTGTGACCACTGTTCCTTTTTACGCGCTGCGATATAGTTTCGTCATGACAAACTCCTGATGACCAAGCGCTTCAGCACTGGTCAGACGGCCGTTCACGGTCCGCTGAAGACATTCCATCAGTTGATCTCCCGCCTGCGTCAGGTTGATCTCTCTGGAGAGGAGTCCTTTCACATCCACATCGATGTGTTCACTCATTGTTTCTGCCGTATCAGGGTTGGCCGTTACTTTCACCACGGGTTCAATCGGATTGCCGATAATGTTGCCCTGACCGGTCGGGAAGAAATGGACGACCGCTCCTCCCGCTGCCATCAGCGTTATACACTCTGCCGCGGCAGAAGACGTATCCATGAAATACAAGCCGTTTCCGTTGGAAGGCATCTCCGCCGGTTCCAGCACACCAATTACCTCTTTATCTCCTGTTTTCGCAATGTTTCCGAGCGCTTTCTCCTCAATGGTGGAAAGACCGCCTTTAATATTTCCCTGGGTCGGCTGGGAGCCGAGCAGATCCACTGCCTGCGATTCAATTTCGTTAATATAGTCGTTATACACAGCCATGAATTTTTCTTTTAATTCAGGGGTCGCCATCCGGTCCGCGATCAGGTTTTCGCCGCCGGTCAATTCAGACGTTTCGCCGAAAAATACGGTGGCACCGGCATCGACAAGCCGGTTCACAGCCTGCGATACCGTCGGGCAGGAACCGAGACCTGTGGTTGTATCCGATTCGCCGCATTTAATACTTACGGTCAGATCTTTCAGTTCCACCGGTTCTTTCTGAAGTTCTGATGCCCACTGCACATATTCTTTGGCTTTCCATGAGGCCCGGCGCACCGTTTCCAGATCGCCGTATCCTTCAATCGAAAAGCCGGTCACTGGCTTGCCTGTTTCAGCAATACCGTCGACGATCGTTTTCGTCCAGTTGTCTTCAATGCCGATAACAATGACCGCTGCGACGTTGGGATTCGATCCTGTTCCGATCATGGTTCTGAAATGAAGATCCAGGTCTGCGCCGTATTGCAGTCTTCCATACGCATGCGGAAGGGGGAGCGTTCCTTTTATCTGCTGGGCCACTGATTCACATGCGGCATTGGAGATGTCGTCCACCGGTAAAATAATGACATGATTACGGATGCCTACTTTTCCGTTTTCTCTGCGGTACCCATATAACTGCTGATCCATTTCTACCACCTCTTTGTTTTTATATTATGTGTGTGTACGTAGTCACCTTTAGACAGCGGTGCTGTTGTCTCGCCGATGGTTACGAGGTACTTGGTAACGCTCTCTCCTTTGGCAAGATCCGCCACGGCTATTTTGTGGCCGAGCGGAATGTCTCCGTGAGAGGTTACGTCCACTTTCTCATCGGTATCCATGTACACCCCCGTCACCTTTTCCCCTGATTGAATAGGGGAGGTTGCCACTCCGACATGATCACCTTGATTATGAATCAGAAATTTGTGCAATGTTTTACCTCCTTTAATTGGTTTATAGGTTAAGTGACCCAACCAATTTGATATTATAATATATGAGTATTCAAAAAATTTCAATACCGTCTTTTTTCCTGTTCTTTGTCTATCATGAATAAAATCCCCGGCAAACAGGGATTCATCATTCTCTTATCACGGTTTTCAATACGATTTATCAACAGAGATAATGATACATCACGATTCCGTTTCTTCTTCCATATTGTCTGTGATGGACCGTTCCACACTTTCGAGATGCCGGGCCATACAGTCTCCCGCTTCCTGTGCGTTTCGGTTTTTAACGGCCTGGACGATGCTTTCGTGTTCCAGCACGGACTGTACTCCTCTGCCGGGAATCTGCATCGACTGCAGCCGCGATTCCTGCAGCAGATCAATGAGATTATGCATGACATGAATCAGTACCGTATTTCCCGACATATGAGCCAATGCGAGGTGAAATTTTTGATCCAGACCGGCCAGGTTTTCGTGTCTGTTTTCCTCCCGTGCTGTTTTTTTTGATTCCTCCACCACCGCAGCGAGATCCTCGATCTGGTCGGCCGAAGCATGTTCCACCGCCCACTCAACCGCGCTGTTTTCGAGAATTTTGCGGATCGCAAATAAATCCTTGAATTGATCCGTAGAAACAAAAAAGAAGGAAGCCATTTTACTGATCTGATATTCTTCGGAAGCGACAAATATGCCGGTTCCATGTTTAATTGTAATATACCCATATGCTTCCAGGATTTTATACGCTTCCCTGACGGTATTTCTGCTTACATTTAAATTACCTGCCATTTCTCTTTCGCCGGGAAGTTTATCCCCCGGCTTATATTTTCCTTCCACAATATACTGTTTGATATAATCAGCGGCTCTTTCAGAAATACCTTTTCTCTCAAAATCGAAAGAGTCAAACATGCTGCATATCCCCTTCCAAGGTTGGTGACAGTGGATGATAGACCCAACCACTTTATTATATATTACTATATCAAATATAAACGTCTGTTTCCAACGTTTGTCTTATTTATGCCTGCATTTACTGGAAAAACAAGATACCTGGACAAACTTTTCTTGATAAAAAAGAAATAATTTATTAATTTCAATGATAAATAATATAAGAAACCCTCATAACCACAGACCGTGATCCTGTGCTACGGTGCATGTAACGATAAATTTTTCCGGCGCGGGAAACAGGAGGGGTTTTGATGTTTTCTGAACAACGGCTTCCGCAAAAGCAGGAGCGGTCATCCACACTTATCAGCAGAACAAAAACATTGGGGATGTATCAGGGAATACTGCTGACGTTTATGCTTGCCCTGCTGGCAGACAGCCTCGCTTCCCTTCCTGTTCTTTCAATTTTAGGAATTATGATTATTGCAATCCTGCTCGGAATGGCCTGGAAAGCAAGCATGAATATTCCAGTGCATGCCTCAGCAGGCATCACGTTCAGCAGCAAGTACATTTTACGGGGCGGGATTGTCCTTCTCGGCGTGCGCTTGAATTTAGTAACTATCGCCGACATGGGGATCTCCATCCTCGTCATCGATGCCGTTGTGATTACCGCCACTCTGCTTTTCGTTGTTTTTCTCGGAAAAGTGATGAACGTTGACCGCGATTTGACGCTTCTCATCGGAACGGGCACAGCCATCTGCGGGGCAGCTGCGATTGTGGCCGTTGCTCCAATTTTAAAGGGGAGTGACAAAAAGACACCTCTTGCTGTTGCCTGTATTGCCATTCTCGGAACGGTCGGAGCCATAGGTTACATTGTATTGTTCCCTTGGCTGGATCTATCCAACGAAGCTTACGGAATACTTGTCGGCGCAACGCTTCATGAATTGGCCCACGTCGTTGCCGCAGCAGTACCGGGCGGGGATGTCAGCAGTGAGGCCGCCATCGTCGTCAAACTGGGACGGGTATTAATGCTCGTTCCCGCCGCTTTACTGCTGTCATTGTTCATCAATAAATCGAATACAGAACGAACCCGTTTGAAGGATATTCCGTTTCCATGGTTTGTACTCGGCTTTTTAGCGATGAGCATTCTTAACACCTTCGGATTTTTCTCCGTGCCAGTACAGGACTTTCTGACGTCCTCCAGCGTATACTTGATGGCAATGGGAATGGCGGGGCTGGGCCTCAGCATGAATGTCCACGACTTCCAGAAAGCCGGTTTCCGCCCTGTGATCGTTGGAATTGCCGGATCCATTTTTATTGTCGGCATCGGCATACTCCTTCTCGTTTTGATATGATAAAAGAATAAGGAGGGCGTGACATGAACCTGGAACATTTGAAAGCGTTCTATATATTGGCGAACCACCAGAATTTTTCCGAAACAGCCAAAATCCTGCACCTAGCCCAGCCGACCGTCAGCCTGCAAATCAAAAATCTGGAGCAGGCCCTTGACGCCACTTTGTTTGAACGGACGACAAAAAGTGTAAAGTTAACCCCTTCCGGAGAGATTTTATATAAATACGCCGATCAGATTTTTTCACTCGTAAAACAGACAGAGAAGGAACTGGACAGTCTTTCCGAAACGATTCACGGGGACCTGGATATCGGCGCCAGCCTCACCATCGGAGAACATATTCTCCCTTACGTGCTGGGACAGTTCCGGAAAGAGTATCCGAATATCCAGATGAAACTGAAAGTGTACAACTCCGAGCAGATTATGGAGCATTTAGCCAATGATGACATCGATCTCGGGTTCATCGAATCGACGAAATCGTATCCGGATTACGACCAGTCCGCCTTTCTGGAAGATGAATTGGTCGTATCCGCAGCCGCTTCCCAATCGTCCCCGATCAGCCCTCAGAAACAGATCATCCAGCCGGAGGAACTGTTTGAATATCCGATTATCATGAGGGAACCGGGGTCCGGGACGCGCCAGGTCGTAGAAAAGCATCTGCAGAACAACGGCCTTGATCCAAATAAACTCGACATCATCATGGAGCTGGAACACACCGAATCGATCAAATCCGCTGTGGAATCGGGCCTGGGCATTATGATTATTTCCAAAAATGCCATCAAAAAAGAACTGGAACTCGGAACGCTCCGCCAGATTCCGATTAACGGCATCCGTCTCCGCCGCTTCTTTTACGCGGTCTACAACCAGAAAAAACTGACACTGCCCGGCGAAACCTTTCTATCCTTTATTCAGCAGTATTATCTGAATGAACACTTCCAGCTGTAACTCGTGTCGATCGCTGCGGCCGGTCACTACGCTTTCCATGGGGACGGCTTCAGCTACTTGGTAAAGAAAACCACTTTACCAAGTGGATCTTCAGCTCGTCCTTCCCCATTGGAGTCTCCGTGGCCGGCCTCCGCTTATCGGCAAATCAAACGTTCCTGGAATGTGTGTTAAAAGTAGTCATTAAGAGTATTTTGACGAAGCGGCAGATAATACACAACAAACTTCCGAACGATTCATGGAAGAATCATTCGGAAGTTTGCTATTTTATATTCGAATTCCATCGAGCATTTCCTTGATTTGAATAACTTCTCCTGTTTTAACGGAGCGTTCGGCTGCTTCCCCTATTACAATCGACCAGAAACCCTCTTCCGCTGTAGCGGTGGACTGCGTGTCTCCTTTAATATTGTCGATAAAGTATTTATGCTCATAATAGGTGGCGCCGTTATGCCCGCTTTCCTGAATGACCGAAGGATAGCATGGGGCACCCACTCTCGCTGTCCCGGTTTCCCCGCTCAACACTTCCAGATGGGTCGACGGACGTTCCAGCGGGAGAAAATCTTCATTTTCATACGCTTTTAACCGGCCCTGATCGCCGCACAACGTGATTTCTTCATAAAACATCGGCGCAAACATACAGAGGTTGAAATGGGCTTTCATGCCGTTCTCATATTTCACGGTAACAAACGCATCGTCGATGATATCCGAGTCCCGCCCCTCATAGTGGAAATCCCGGAAATTAACGTCCATATCACCGACAGCATAGACCTGGACGGGCCTGGCTCCGGCAAACAGGTTCATCAAGTCAAAATAATGGCAGCATTTTTCGACGAGTGTACCCCCGGAATACTCGGAAAATTTATTCCACTGATCGACTTTATCCAAAAACGGAACCCGGTGTTCCATGATGCTTATCGTTTTCACATCACCGATCGACCGCCGTTCCAGTACTTCATGCACCGCTTCCCGGTAAATCGCTTTATACCGGTACTGCAGCCCGATCTGAAAAACAGCCTGGTAATTCTCGGCTGTCTGTTTCAGCTCCAGAGCGTCTTCCAGCGTCGTTGCCATCGGCTTTTCCAGCATAATGTGCTTGCCTGATTTCACAGCTTCTTTAACGACGTCGAGATGCGTGTAATTCGGCGTACAGATAATCAGCCCATCCACTTCCGGATCCATGCACGCAGCATCAAGGGTCTCATACAACACCAGGTCCCGGCCCGGAAACTCGCGGTGAAACATTTCTTTCGTATTCTGCATGCTGCCGGCATTGCTGTCATAAATTCCGTGTATGACAGCCCGGCCTTCGAGCATCGTTACGCGGATATGTTCCTGGCCGATCATTCCTGCTCCGATGATCGTAAAGCGGTACTCCGGCGTATCGTCAGCAAAAATATATTTATCTTTTTCTGTTAAATGGTCCGACTTAAAAAAGGGATTGTAGTAATTGGTGCGGGGATCCGGCATCTTTGTCCGCCTCCTTCATGGTATGAGCTACAGGTTCAATACAACGAGACGTTCTTCCGTCATCTCTTCTATCGCATATTTCGGTCCTTCTTTTCCATTCCCGCTCTTTTTCACGCCGCCGTACGGCATATGGTCCACTCTGTACCCCGGTGTATCATTAATAATCAGGCCGCCGACTTCCATCTCTTCGGAAGCTTTCATGGCAAACTCGAGTGAATTTGTAAACACACCGGCCTGCAGCCCGTAGTCGGAATCATTCACCCTGGCCGTTACCTCGTCGGTTGTCACGTAAGCATCAACAGCCACAATCGGGCCGAATGCTTCTTCTTTACACACTTTCATATCATCCTGAATGTTGGTGAGCACCGTCGGCTCATACACCGGACCGTGCCGCTTACCTCCCGTCTGTATTTCTGCTCCGTGTGCCACTGCTTCGGCCACCCATTGTTCGATACGGACCGCTTCCTCTTCCGAGATCATCGGTCCTACATCGGTTGTTTCTTCAGATGGATCGCCTGTCTTTAACGCTTCTGTCTCCTTTTTCAGTGTTTCGAGAAACGTATCATACACGTTGTGATGCACATAAATGCGCTGTACCGATATACATACCTGCCCGGCATTGTTAAAGCTCTTCTGTGCGCAGGCTTTGGCTGCCGCCTCTACATCCGCATCATGATGCACCACCGCGGCTGAATTATTCCCCAGCTCCAGCGCCACATTCCGCAGGCCGGCATTCTCTTTCAGCTTCCTGCCTGTTTCCGGGCTTCCGGTGAATGTGTACATATCAATATCCCGATTGTCACACAACCAGTCACCGATTTGGGAACCGGAGCCGGTGATGACATTCAGGCGCCCGGCAGGAAGTCCCGCCTCTGCCATTAATTCAGCCAGCCGCAGCGCCGAGAGCGGCGTCGTACTTGCCGGTTTCAGCACAATGCTGTTTCCGGCTGCGACAGCTGGACCGACTTTATGACAGACTAAGTTAAGGGGTACATTAAACGGCGTGATCGCTGCAATGACGCCGACAGGAACGCGTTTGGTGAACGCCTGCCGGTTTTCCGATCCCGGCGCCGCTTCCACTGGAACCCCTTCTCCGTGCATCCGCTTCGCTTCTTCGGCGGAAATTTCCATCGTTAATGCGGCGCGGGCGACTTCTCCGCGCGATTCTTTCACCGGTTTTCCTACTTCCGCGACGAGAATAGCGGCCAGCTCTTCCTGATTTTCCCGCATGAGATGGGCCGTCTTCTGCAGTACTTCATAGCGTGCATAAGGGGAAAAAGCCTGCCGGAATGCTTTCTTTGCGAAAGCGGCCGCTTCATCTACATCGGCTTTCGATGCCTTTGACGTTTCCGCCCATTTTTCCCCGGTATATTTATGAAAAACCGGCTGCGTTTCCTCTCTATGTTTCCTTTCCCCTCCAATAAACAAAGGGCTTTTCGAATGAGGTGTGGATGCTGCCATATTTACGTCCTCCTTCATGATAAGATTAAAGTGATGAAAGTAGCTGTCCGGACTTGCCGCCGCTCTGGAACACACGGATTTTTTCTTTGACTTTGTCTTTCATTCTCGACGTTCCGCGGCCTAACGAGTTGGCGAGAACGATTTCATTTTCATTTTCTGCAAAAACTTCCTGAACGCCTTTTGTAAACGCCTGCCGTAATTCGGTATCTACATTGATTTTAGCCACTCCCAGAGAAACAGCGCGCTGCACCTGTTCATCCGGCACATCGGAACCTCCGTGAAGAACGACCGGACGCTGCACCGCTTTGACAATGTCCCCCAGACGGTCAAAGTGGAGGTTCGGTGTCTCTTTGTAGATGCCGTGGGCGGTACCGAGAGAAGCAGCAAGGTAATCGACGTTCGTTGCTTCCACGAATGCTTTTGCTTCCTCGGTCGTCGTAATCATGGCGTCTTTTTCGTCCACCGTAATATCATCTTCCGTGCCGCCTATTTTTCCGATTTCACCTTCCGATCCTATGTTCAGAGATGCTGCGATGGCTGCGGCTTTTTGTGTCAACTCGGTATTTTCTTCGAAACGCAGCGCGGAGCCATCAAACATGACCGATTGAAAACCGAGCTGCACGGCCCTCATCGTCTGCGAAAACTCCCTGCTGTGATCCAGATGGATGCAGATCGGGATACGTGCATCGCGGCCGTACCAGTCGATGAGCATTTTCATTGGTTCCATGCCGAGCGTCTGAATCACTTTCTGGCCGACCTGTATCATAATCGGGGCCTGTTCTTCCTCGGCTGCTTCGATGACAGCGAGAATTGTTTCTGCATTGTGGGCACTGAACGCCCCGACCCCGTATCCATGCTCAAAGGCATGGTCAAGCATTGTTTTCCCATCTACAAACGGCATGCTGTTCTCTCCTTTTACCGGTTCAGTTCGATATCGTAATGATACTGGTCACTGCGGTATTTCGTTTTTGTGAATTCCATCGGATGATCGTTCATCCCGAAGCTCAGCCTGGTCATTTCAAGCAGGGCTACGCCGGGACGGATCCCGAGGAGATCCCCTTCGTGCTGCGTCGCATTAATCGCGATGATTTTCTCGGATGCTTTTTTCAGAAAGATATTATGATCCTCCAGAATTTCGTAATACCTGGCCTCGTTCAAATCATACTGCATCAGGATATTACCGATATCGTACGGCCAGCATGTCCTCTCGAGGGCAACCGGCACATGATCGGCGAAGCGGATCCGTTCCACGAGCAGAATGCTGGCTTCTTCCTCTACTTCAAGCATCGTCTTCTCCGTATAGAGTTGATCGCTGAATTCCGACCGAATCAGCCTGGACCGCGGTGTCTGTCCTTTCTCCACCACTTCTTCGGCAAAGCCTTTCAACCGTCCGAGGCTGCCAACCAGCTTCTGTGGTTTGACAATGGTCCCTCTCCCCTGCGTTTTTTCCACAAGCCCGGTCTGTACAAGAATCGAGATCGCCTGCCGGACGGTGCTGCGGCTTACATCAAATTCTTTCATCAACTCCTGCTCGGTCGGGATCAGGGAATGAGCTTCCCATTCGCCGTCCTGAATCCGCTGAATCAGGATATCTTTAATCTGCAGGTATAACGCTTCATTTTTGTTTTGGTTGATTTTGTCCGATGACATGATGATTCCTCCTTTGGAGCGGGGGAGGGTAGGTTTCAAGCCCCTCCCCCAGCAGTGGCCGGAGCCAGTCACGAAAAGCGTCCCGATCCTCAATGAAGTGGGAAGGAAGCTTTCGTTCACCGCTGTGTTCCACCGCTTCCAGCCAAACAGGGGTGTGGGAGATAAGATACTGGAAGCTGCTGGTCCGTTCGAGCGCAGTCATGACGCCGGTGCGTTCCTCCAGCACCCATGCCGCCCCTGTTTCGCCCGTCTGTACGGCTTCCTCGAAATCAACGGAGGACACAGCAGGGGAAAAGCACCGTTGATTCATACCGAGAAGTTCCGAGCGCACCATCACATCCAGATTATCTTTCAGCAGCTCTTCCACTTCCCTGGAGACACCGCCTAATACCGGCCGCCCGTTCACGACTTCTTTTTCCACCTGCTCATCACCGCTCCATGCCGCGCCTTCACTGACGACGATCAGAGCGGAGCCGTATATTTCCAGTGCTGACGTGGTCTGCTGCACCAATTCCTCCGGCTTCATGGGACATTCCGGCAGACTGATGACATGAGGACCGTCTTCGGGGTATTGGTTAAAAAACCCGGACGCCGCTGCCAGCCAGCCTGCGTTTCTGCCCATCGTCTCCAATATCCGAACTTGTTCAAAATTGTTCATCGCCTGCAGGTCCCTGCTCATATCCCGTGCCGCCATTGCTGCATATTTAGCCGCACTCCCGAACCCCGGCGCATGATCGGTCCCGGCTAAATCATTGTCCACCGTTTTTGGCAGTCCGATCACCTGAAGCGGGTAGTGCTGCTCAGCCGCTTCCTGCTGTATGCCGTGCAGGGCCTCCATCGTGCCGTTTCCGCCGATAAACACCAGCGTCTGAATACCCCGGCTCCGAAGATTCTTCACCGACTGCTTCATCTTTTCACGTGTGAAACCATACCGGCCTGCGCCAAGACACGCCCCAGGTATCCTTTCATGTTCCAGCACACCGCTGATGATTTCTTTCGTCCCTTCGATAAAAACATCTTCTGCCAACCCTTCATACCCATTCCGAATAAATGTCAGTTGATGATCCTTATATAATGATCGGACAAAACCGGCCAACGTCGCATTGATAACAGCTGTGGGACCTCCGGATTGCCCAATGGCAATATGTTTCATCGTTCCGCAGCTCCCTTCACCTTGACATGTAGACCGATACCGGCAGATCGAGCTGTTTTCCCAGCTCCATCAAGTCTTCTGTGACATCTTCATAAACCAGTCCGTAATGAGGTTCAAACCCTTCATCCATTAAGTCATATAATGTCTCTGTTACATTCGTTTCCAGCTGTACTTCCACCGACGTCCCGTTAAAGCGCTGCGGGGTATCCAGCGCCTCGCCTCGCATCACAAGCAGGCGGTATCCACCCGGTGTCCAGCCGACACGGAACATCGTTACTTTGCCGGGCTTCAGGCCGAATTCCATCGTAAACCCGAGCTTGCGGTTCGGATGCACACCGGGCCGCGCGCCCTGATCCGGATGAGCCAGCGAATAAGCCCCGGCCCCGCAGTGCCAGAACACCACGGAACCCGCCGCTTCGTTGACATGAACCATATCTCCCAGATACGGGGATTTTCCGCCGGAGAGTTCCTGCAGAATAAACATCGTCACCGCCCCGTGAATATCCGATTCACAGGACGAGACAACGCCTTCCTCTGTGAACTGCGACAAGGTGGAACAGGCTGCTGCTCCCAGTTCATTGAAAAATTCCGGCCAGCACCGAATCGCAAGAGCGGAGATCTCCTTTTCCTGAATTTCCTCTCTGACATACGAAGAAAACTGGGCAAAGCGCTGTACGGTTTCATCAGAGCGCTGCAGGCCGATGACCTGCTGTTCCGCCCGGTCGATCTCCGGCTCCCATTTTGCGCGTGGCATCTGTTTGCTTTCATCAAAAGCTTTCTGCAGATCAAGGCGCAGCACCTCAATGCCAAACTGCTCATTCAGCTGCTTTTCATCGGTACCGGAAAAGAAGAAGCCCGGCTGGTAGTCCCCGATAACTCCGATTTTAAAATCTGCGAGTGACTCGAGGAGCGCCTGAACCCTGATCTGCTGCTTGATCCGGCTCTGCACCTGCGCTTCCTCGGTATTGCCGAAAACAAAAGTATACCGCCGTCCCGCGCATTTCAGGACGTGGCTGGTGCTGTTGCCGCCGGTAAGGGAGTTGAGACGGAGCCGCGCTCCAACCGCCGGTTCCCGGATCGACCAGACAATCACGGGTGCGTTCACGTGTTCCATGACACTCTGAATAAACTCACCGTCGGCAAATGTAATACTTTGATAAATGATGACGGAAACACTTTCATTGTTTATAGATTGGAGAAAGGTTTCCAATTCCTCCGGTGAGGTAATAATGCCTTCCGGTTCAATAACCTGTGCTGGCAGCTGGTGCAGAAAAGCAGAGCTTTTCTCTCTTTCTTTTTCTCCGGTTTCCAGATCAAATGTTTTTCTTCCTATCGGAAGGTATAATAGATTCTCCACTCCGTTGTTCCTCCTTTTTACTCGTTATCCGCCCTGCAGTGCATATGAATATCAGGACCATACATCCCCGGGTGGGCTCCCTGATCAATAAACCGCCTGTTTTCCGGATGGGACAGCAGCCACTTATTTTTCATGAAAAGCAGCCTGTCATCCGGCTCGTGATCGAGCGCAGCATTCGTCCCGCGGGGAAGAACGACCATGCACCGGAAACCTGCTTCTGTTGTTTTACAGGGAGCCAGATGCAGGGTTGTCTGAAATAACTCCACCGCGGTGGCTTCAGGCACATAAAAAGCCTGAATGTTCTCCGTGTCAAACCGGTTCTCTGTAATATCCAGTACCGAGCCAACCAGCAGAATAAAATCCGACGCCCCCACATTGATTTCACTGCCTTTGTGAAATTCAAGACCACGGAGGGCTGAACTGTTGCCGTTGCAGTAACCGACTTGCACCGGCATCTCCCCGTAAAACTGCTGCTCCACCTCTGTTCGGAAGGCATCCTGTTCCCATTCCGTTACCGACCTCACGTATATGTTGCCTTCCGGCGGAACCTCCACGGTGTGGAGCTTCTGCAGCGCGTCTTCCACCGGAAAGTTTTCAAGGACCCGGCCGAAAACGGAGAACGCTTCATGTTCCACGTGGTGAATCGTGATATGCGGATTCTGTTTCTGCATTTCTTCGAGCATGATTTTCCTCCTTTTTTCAGGCCGCTCAGCCCTTCACAGCACCGGAAGTCATTCCCGCTACGAAATAACGCTGCAGGAAGATATAGGTGATGACCATGGGCGCCGAAGCAATAAGTACGCCGGTGAACAACATCGGGTAATTGGTCGAATACTGCCCCTGAAAGTCCAGCAGAGCAAGCGGCAGTGTTTTATAGGCGTTGTCCGTGATGAAAAGCAGTGGATACAGAAGATCATTCCAGTGCATCACGAATAAAAAGATGGCCGTTGCCGAAAGGGACGGAAGAGAAAGCGGAAGCGCCACCCGGGCATACATTTTCCAGTTGCCTGCTCCATCCACCGTCGATGCTTCAAATAATTCTTTCGGCAGCGTCTTCATGAATCCGGTCAGAATAAACACAGCCACCGGCAGGGTTGACGCTATATTCACGAGTATTAAACCAAGCAGGCTGTTTGTCAGACCTAAATTCAGTACGACGGAATAAAGCGGCACCATGTTCACCTGTGGCGGCACCATCATACCGAGTGTAAATACGATGAACAGAACATTCCCTTTCCAGTTATCGAGACGGGTGATACCGTAAGCGATCATGGAAGCAAAAAATAACGTCAGAAACACAGAGCTCAACGTCACGGTGGCACTGTTCACAAAATAGCCGGCCATCGTCTGTTCATAGAAGATCGAGATGAAGTTATCAACATTGATCCCTGCTTCCGGCAGTCCCAACGGGTTCTGGAAGGTTTCTTCCCGGGTCTTCATAGATGTTAACAGAACCATAATGAGCGGTATCAGGATAAGAACCGCGTAAATAAATACGGCAAATCTTCGAAAAAACATTCCGAATCCTTCCTTTCTTTTAATAGGACACCCGATTGGAGCGCAGAACTTTGAACTGGATGAAGGTGATCAATGCGATCAGCATCATGAACAATACAGAAATGGCAGAAGCGTAACCAAAGTCATACCCGCGGAATGCAATTTCATAAATGTAGGTGGAAATGATTTCGGTCGCATTATTCGGACCGCCGCCTGTCATCGCAAACACCAGATCAAATGCCTGAAACGACTGAATCGTCGTATAGGCAATAACAATCGTGGCAGAAGGGGCGAGAAGCGGCCACGTTACTTTTTTAAATGTCTGCCATTTCGTGGCCCCTTCTATTTTCGCCGCTTCATACAGATCAAACGGAATGGCGTGCAGCCCTGCCACGAAGATAATCAGCATCTGACCGGCATGGAACCATACCTGGGTGAAGGCCAGGGCATAGATCGCTATATCGCCATTTCCAAGCCAGTTCATGGCAAGAACATCCAGACCGATCAAACCAAGAATCTGATTCAGAATTCCGAGCTGAGGGTCATAGACGAACGTCCAGATAAAGGCTACGGAAACAGACGACAGAATCGTAGGGAAGAAAAACAGCGCCCGCAGCAAGTAATTCCCTTTTGTGTTTTTCACAAGGAAGATAGCGAAAATTAATGCGATGATGGTCTGGAAGATGACAACAAACAGCATAAACTCCATGTTGTTGCCGACTGACTTCACGAATATGCTATCGCCTGTGATCGCTTTTTCGTAATTTTCAAACCCGACAAAGTTAAAGTTCTCGCTGATGCCGTCCCAATCCGTAAAGGAATAGAAAATGGCGCTGAAAGTCGGATAAAGAAAAAATATCGAATAAAGGATCAACCCGGGGATAAAAAATAGATAGATTGTTTTTGAGATTTTCATGAAATCAATCCTTTTTAAAGTTTACTTGATGCGGACCGTTTTATTTAGTCACCTATATTTTCTTCTACAATCTGTTGTGCTTCGTCAGCTGCCTCTTCCGGCGCCGTGCCCCCGAGCGTGTTTTCAATGGAGGATAATACCGCGTCTTCCACCGCAGCTTCCGTGATTAGATAGCGCGGCTGGAATCTTGTATCTTTTTCATCGATCCAGTGAGAGGTATTCTGCAGCGCTTCCGACTCATATTCCACATCGTTTACTGTCAGGTGCTGCCCGGTTTCATTCGCATACTGTGATGCAATATCCGGCTGGCTCAGAAACTCAATAAACGTTTTTGCTTCTTCTTTCTTTTCGGAATTCTTATTCACGGCAAGCATAAAGGTAGCTGTATGAATGCCTTCGTATTCCACTTCTTCTTCCGGCACTGTTATAGGCGGCAGAAGGCCGAGTTCCAGATCTTCATTCAAATCTTTCAATGAAGCCATATGGTAGGAGCCGGTCGCAAGCATGGCCGCTTCTTCATCAGCCACCATCTGCATCGCCGAATCCTGGTTTGTTCCGAGAGCATCTTCCTGGAAATAGCCGTTTTCGTTAAAATACTGGAAATCTTCAAGCGTGCTGACCCACCAATCATTGGTCAGTGATTCTTCCCCGCTTTCAAGCTGGGCAAAGACATCTTCATTCTTGGCATTATTCATCATCATGCTGTTCATCGTCTGGTTCGGACCGATATCAGCGCCTGGAAACGCAATCGGCGTAATATCATTTTCTTTCAGCGTCTCCGCCATCTCCTGATATTCAGACCAGCTTGTCGGGGGCTCAATTCCGAGCTCTTCAAACATACCTTTGTTATATACCGGCATGTTGAACACCAGCTGATAAGGAATAGCAAGCTGACTGCCACCGGACTGTCCTACTTCGAGAGACGTCTCCGCGAAATTATCTACAAAACTTTCATCCGATAAGTCAGTAAAAAAGCCGGCATTATTGATCGTTTCAAACTGGCTTCCCGGAAACGAAGTGAAAACATCGCCGGTCGAACCGTCCCGGAGCATCTGCTGTGCGTTCGATTGATACTGTTCCGAAGGATAGGTATTCATCTGAACGGTGATATCCGGGTTCTCTTCTTCGAATTGACTGATAATGTCATCAAACACTTCTTCATCTTCCCCGCGCCAGTGAATAAAGCTGATTTCCGTTGCATCTTCACTGGAAGCAGAAGAACCTTCGTCTCCACCCGAATCATTGCCGCTATCTTCGGCTTCCTGCTGGCTGCTGTTATCCGCACAGGCTGCGAGCATAAACGAGACCGTGAGCATTCCGGCAAAAACACCATACTTCTTTTTCAAGATAATGACCTCCCTGTAATACATAATTATAAATTTAAAAAGGTACGTACCTTTTTAACCAAAAATAAAAGCGCTTTCATAAAGCGGTAAAAAATAAAAGATGTTTATGTCATCTTATGCATCCCCTTTCCTGATTATTCGTATATACTGCTTTCATTTAAACATCCCCTTCATGTATTTTCAATACTTTTTTAATTTTCCAATAATTAAAAAATCCAATAGCTCTTATATGTTTCTATCATTAATTGGACCGGAAGGCCTCTTCAACAAAATCCACCCATGCTTCTGCAGCATGAGACTGGTATCCATTCCGCCGCCGGATCAATGCCAGATTCCAGTGCACCGCCGGATCGGTGACAGATAACACAGCGACGTGTTCCAGATTCGCTTTTTTTACGACCGTTTCCGGTAAAAATGCCACCCCAAGTCCAGCCATGGCCAATTCAATCAAAAAATCCCACTGGGTGCTTTCATGCTCAACTACCGGCTCAAAACCCGCCTGAATCGCCGCTTCCCGCACTCGGTCATATAAGGAAAAACCTTTGCGGAACATTAGAAAACGTTCCTCCTCCAGCTCTTTCATCTTCACAGTATTCCGGCCGGCCAGCGGTTGGTCTTTTGAAACGACAAGCAGCAGCTCCCTCTTGACAATCGGCCGGACTTCAAACTGTTCTTCATCCACCGGCAGAATCGCCACCCCGACATCTATGTTTCCTTCCAGAAGGGAGTGTTCCATAATCTTGGCTCCCTCCTCCACGATCTGCATTTGGGCTTCAGGGTATGTTCTCCGGAAGGAGGCGATCAGGGAGGGGAAAAAGCTCGATCCGATCACCGGAGGCAGTCCAAATGTGAAGCGGCCTTGTTTGCGGAGCTTTATTTCATTCGCTGCTTCCTTCAAATCTTCCGCACCGCGCAGCACTTTCTGCGCATGAAGCAGTATCTTTTCCCCTTCCCCGGTGATTTTCAGATTACGGGTGGAACGGTCGAACAATCGGATATCCAGTTCCTCTTCCAGCTGATGAACCATCTTGCTCAATGCCGGCTGGGACACGTGCAATTTGTCGGCGGCTTTCGAAAAACTTTCCTCTTTATACACTTCCACCACGTAACGAAGCTGTTTCAGATCCATAGGGCTCTCCTTTTATTACTTTTTAGAATAAATATATTATATTTATGTATTTTACGCATGTAAGCGCTTCTAGTAAAGTGAAAGAAAATACTTTTCAGAAAGGAGCGGACACGGATGAGTAAACGATCCACATCCTTTAGAGACAGCGTTCAATCGATTAAAGACGGGGACACAATCATTGTAGGAGGATTCGGTCTCTGCGGCATTCCCGAAAAAGCCATTGCCGCGCTGGCGGAACACGGAGCGAAAGATCTTACGGTCGTCAGCAATAACTGCGGGGTGGATGACTGGGGGCTCGGCTTGCTTCTGGCAAACAAGCAGATCAAAAAAATGATTGCTTCCTATGTCGGCGAAAACAAAATCTTTGAGGAGCAGTATTTAAGCGGCGGACTTGATGTAGAACTTGTTCCGCAGGGGACGCTGGCAGAACGGATACGCGCAGGAGGTGCAGGAATCCGCGGCTTTTACACACCAACCGGGGTAGGCACACCGATTGCAGAAGGCAAGGAACACAAGGAGTTCAGCGGCAGAACCTGTATTCTCGAAGAAGCAATTACCGGTGACGCTGCTCTTGTGAAGGCATGGAAGGGAGATTCGTTTGGCAACCTTATCTACAGAAAAACGGCCCGGAATTTCAATCCCCTTGCGGCAGCTGCCGGTGAAAAGACCATTGCAGAAGTAGAAAAACTCGTAGAAGCCGGAGAACTCGATCCGGATGTCATTCATACCCCGGGGCTCTATATTCAGGATGTTCTCGAAGGTGCGGAATATGAAAAACGGATCGAAAAACGGACCACCGCACAAGTGTAATAATCATCATAAGGAGGAAAAAAACAATGAGTGATGCGCGTGAGAGAATCATTCACCGGGCCGTCCAGGAAATCGAGGACGGCATGATTGTGAACCTTGGCATTGGGATGCCTACGATGATTGCCAACCATATTCCAGCAGATAAAGATGTCTTTCTCCATTCTGAAAATGGACTTCTCGGCATCGGCCCTTATCCGCACGAATCGGAACTGGACCCGGATCTCATTAATGCCGGAAAAGAAACGGTTACAGTGAAAGACGGCGGCTCCTTTTTTGACAATGCCGAATCATTCGCCATGATCCGGGGCAGGCACATTGACCTGGCTGTTCTCGGCGGTATGGAAGTATCGGAAAAAGGGGATCTCGCCAACTGGATGATTCCCGGCAAAATGGTAAAAGGCATGGGCGGTGCGATGGACATTGTACAGGGAGCCCGCAACGTCGTTATTATCATGAACCATGTAAACAAACACGGTGCCTCAAAAATCCGTACATCCTGCGAACTGCCGCTCACGGGTGAACAAGTGGTCAGCCGCCTCATCACTGATATGGCGGTATTTGATTTTACAGAGAATGGCATGGTTCTGAAAGAAGTGCTGAACGGAGCAGATATTGCGGACGTCCGCGCTCATACAGAAGCTTCCTTTACAGTGGATAACAATCTGGCAGAGAAGGAGGATTCCAAGTGACCTTCGAAAACGTCGTTCTTGCCGGAGCAGTCCGCACACCGATTGGCGGATTTCAGGGCGCATTGAAAGATGTGGAGGCTGTTGATTTAGGGGCCGCAGCGCTACGTAGTGCCTTAAAGCGGTCCGGAATAGAGACTGATCAAGTAGATGAAGTGATCATGGGAAATGTTCTCCAGGCCGGTCTCGGCCAGAATCCAGCCCGGATCGCCGCGATACATGCCGGCTTCCCTGAAACAACACCTGCCATGACCATCAATAAAGTCTGCGGCTCCGGTCTGAAAGCTGTCCATCTTGCCGCGCAGGCGGTGCAGACAGGAGATGCTGACATCGTTATCGCAGGCGGCATGGAAAATATGAGCCGGGCTCCCTATCTCAGCATGAATGCCCGGGAAGGCCTCGGCATGGGAGATAAGAAATTGATAGACAGCATGGTACATGATGGTTTGACGTGCTCCATGGAAAACTATCACATGGGCTATACCGCCGAAAACATCAACGATCAATACGGATTTACCAGGGAAGAGCAGGATAGCTTCGCTGCTTCCAGCCAGCAGAAAGCAGCAGCAGCCCGGGATAACGGGACATTTGAAGATGAAATCATTCCTGTCGAAGTACCGCAGCGCAAAGGGGATCCTCTCTTTGTCGATACGGATGAACATATCCGCGCCGGGACAACTTCCGAAAAACTTGCAGCATTACGCCCGGCCTTCCGCAAAGACGGCAGTGTCACCGCCGGCAACGCTTCCGGTATTAATGACGGTGCAGCCGCTGTCGTTGTGATGAGTGAGTGCCGCGCTAAAGATCTTCATATCTCCCCTATGGCACGTATAAAGAGCAATGCCAGTGCGGCAGTGGACCCAAGCCTGATGGGTACCGGTCCCATTCCCGCCACGCAACGTGCATTGCAGAAAAGCAGCATGAAAATGGAAGATCTCGATCTCGTAGAAGCCAATGAAGCCTTTGCCGCACAATCTCTCGCTGTGCAGCGGGACTTAGGCATCCCTTCCGAGCGGCTGAACGTGAACGGCGGCGCCATCGCTCTCGGTCATCCGATCGGCGCAAGCGGTACCCGCGTTCTTGTGACGTTGTTACATGAGATGAAACGGCGCGGCAGCAGCACCGGTCTTGCCACACTCTGCATCGGCGGCGGTCAGGGAGTCGCCACCATTGTGGAGCGATCGTAAAAAAGGTCAGCCTTCTTGACAGGCTGACCTCTTCTATTATGCTGCCAGCGAGCGAATGTTTGTCGATTGCGGGCGGTTTTGCGTCGATTACGAGCGAATCTCTGTCGAATGTGAGCGATAATCTGTCGATTGCGAGCGAAACACTCTTTTGGAAGGATATTAAAATACCTGCTTTAACTTCTTCACAACATTTTCCGCTGTAAACCCGTATTTTTCCACAACAACATCTCCCGGAGCGGACGCACCGAACGTGTCGATACCAAACACATACCCGTGGTCCCCCGTATATTTGTCCCAGCCAAGCGGACTTGCCATTTCAATCGCTGCCCGCTGTTTAACATCCGGGGGAATCACCGACTGTTTATACTCTTCAGTCTGTTGTTCAAACAAGTCCCAGGACGGCATACTGACAACATTCGGCCGGTAACCTTCTTCTTTCAGCTGAGCGGCTGCTTCCAGTGCCAGCGCCACTTCTGATCCAGAAGCAAGCAGCACAAGATCCGGATTCTCTAATTTTTCTACAATATAAGCTCCTTTGGCCACCCCTTTCTCCACTTCTTCCAGAGACAGTGGAAGTGACGGAAGGTTCTGTCTTGAAAAAATCAACGCGGACGGCTGCGATGAACGGATTAATGCCGTTTTCCAGGCTGCAGCTGTTTCTTTTGCATCGGCCGGACGCAGCACGTTGACGTTCGGCATGGCACGCAGCGACGCAATGTGTTCCACAGGCTGGTGCGTCGGGCCGTCTTCACCGACGGCAATGCTGTCATGGGTGAACACATACGTCACCGGATTGTTCATAATGGCAGAAGTCCGGATGGCTGAACGCATGTAATCAGAAAAGGTCAGGAAGGTACCGCCGTATACATGCAGTCCTCCGTGCAGCGCCATACCGTTCAATGCCGCCCCCATGCCGAATTCTCTAACACCGAACCATATATTTCTTCCGCTGTGATCGCCTTTTTTCATATCATCTTCTGCATCGATCATGGTTTTATTGGAGGAGGCCAGATCGGCGGAACCTCCGACAACGGATCTCAGATGCGAAGCAAGCGACTGGATCACTTCACCAGAAGCGCCTCTGGTCGCTTTTTTGCCTTCCACTTCCAGCTCCTGAAAAATAGAGTCCCATAGTCCTTCATCGATCTCGGTATAACCCTGCTTCCAGCTTTCATACAACTCCGGATATTCTGTGCGGTATTCCTGCATCATCCGTTTCCAGGCCTCTTCTTCTTTTTCAGATGACTCCTTCAGATCCGCCATATGTTCACGCACCACTTCCGGCACGTAAAACGGTTCTTCCTGCGTCCAGCCGTATGCCTGCTTGACCTTCTCTATTTCTTCTTCGCCGAGCGGAGCGCCGTGGGAGGCGGAAGACCCGCCTTTATTTGGGGCACCGTAACCGATAACCGTTTTTACTTCGATCAAGGTCGGCTGCGTAGTGTTCTGCTTCGCCTCCTGCAATGCGGTTTCGACAGCTTCGGTATCATTACCGTCTTCCACATAAAGAACCTGCCAGCCGTAACTTTCGAACCGCTTCCGGGTATTATCGGAGTATGCTTTGTCCAGATCGCCGTCGAGCGAAATATCGTTGGAATCATACAGCCAGACAAGCTTTCCAAGACCGAGATGTCCCGCCAGTGCTGCAGCCTCGTGAGATATTCCTTCCATCAGATCCCCGTCGCTGCAGATCGCGTACGTACAGTGATCGACGACGGGAAAATTCGGTCGGTTATATACAGAAGCCAAGTGGCTTTCTGCCAGTGCCATTCCAACGGTCATTGCTATTCCCTGACCTAATGGGCCGGTCGTCGCTTCAATGCCCGGCGTGTCACCGACTTCCGGATGACCCGGGGTTTTACTGTCCCACTGCCTGAATGATTTCAAATCATCCATCGTCACATCGTATCCGAATAGATGCAGCAGACTGTACTGCAGCATCGAGCCGTGGCCCGCAGACAGCACAAAGCGGTCCCGGTCCTGCCAGAAAGGATTTCGGGGGTTCTTTTTTAGAAAACGGGACCACAGAACATACGCCATCGGAGCGGCCCCCATCGGCATACCGGGATGTCCGGACTGTGCTTTTTCGACGCTGTCGATCGAGAGCATCCGGATCGTCCGGATCGTTTCCTGTTCTACATTGTTGAGAGTGGATGGTGTCACGTAATGATTCTCCTTTCTAGATTAAATCGAGAAAGCGGAGTTACAACGCGTTTTTGGAAAGCTGTGATTTGGCATGGACGGATTCAACGACATGGTACTGCCGGTCCGCCGCCAGAAAGGTCTGGGACTGCAGCATCTCTTCATTTATTGACTTAACGCCTTTTAACAGGGGGCCATCTGTAATTCCTGTTGCGGCAAAAAAGCACCGGTCCGTAGAAACAATATCATCGAGGGTTAAATAACGGTCCGGATCCGCGATTCCCATATCCCGGCAGCGGTTATATTGTTCTTTGTCTGCAGGTCGCAGCCTTCCCTGAAAATCACCACCCAGACTTCTCATCGCAACGGCTGCGATGACGCCTTCCGGTGCACCGCCTGTGCCCACAAGCATATCTACATCTTTTCCTTCCACTGCCGTGGCAACGATACCGGTAATGTCCACATCCGAAAATAGCGTGACACTGGCTCCCATATTTTGAATAGCCTGAATAAGGGATTGATGCCTTTCTCTCTCCTGAACCAGAATATTCAATTTAGATATCGGCTTTTCAAGGGCTTTTGAAATCGATTTTACATTTGATTCTATCGAGGCACTGAGATCAATGCTGCCTTTAGCTTTTGGACCAACCGCTATTTTCTCCATATACATATCCGGTGCATGCAGAAGACATCCACGTTCGGCCGCAGCCAACACAGTAATGGCGTTCCCCTGACCTTTCGAAACAAGTGTGGTTCCATCAATGGGATCCACTGCAATATCGACTTTGGGTTCATCTGATGCTCCGAGTTCTTCTCCAATATAAAGCATCGGAGCATTGTCCATTTCTCCTTCCCCGATAACCACTCTTGAATGAGCATTCAGAGAATGAAGCGTTTCCCTCATCGCTTCGGTCGCTTTATGATCGGCAAGCATTTTGTCACCTTTGCCGATATGGGGAAAAACAGAAATGGCTGCTTCCTGTGTAACGTTCAGAAATGACATCGCTAATGACTGCATCCCAATCCCCCCCTCTTTTTAATAAAGCGCAGGCTCCCTGAATAGAGGAAGTTCGGCTAAACACCACCTTCTGGCACTGAATGGACCTGCAGGCCTCCGAGCCGGCTGGAGGTTGAAGCTGGATCTTAAAAACGCCAAAGTAATCCTCCTAACTACTGAAAAATAATAACCGTCAGGCTGCCCCCAACGGTTAGGATAACCCATTCGAGATCTGTACTCACTATTACCTCTTGGCCCCGTATTCTTTTTCTTTATCTATGATTTTTTGAATCTTTCTTTCGGAATTGCCACCGTCAAATGTAACATTTAAATAACTTTCAACTATTTTTTTTGCTACTTCCACTCCAATAATCTTAGCGCCCATGGTTAATATTTGGGCGTTATTACTCAGTTGGGCTCTTTCCGCAGAATAAGTATCATGACAAAGAGCTGCCCGCATCCCCGGCACTTTACCAGCAGCAATTGCCACCCCGATTCCAGTCCCGCAAATTAATACACCACGTTCCGCCTTTCCATTTGAGATGTCCTGGGCTACTTCAAACGCTACATCAGGGTAATCCACCGCGTCGCAGCTGTAACAGCCATAATCCTCTACATCGTGGCCCAGGTTATGAATATATGCTTTTATTTCTTCCTTTAAATCAAATGCATGATGATCACTACCGAGCGCTATTTTCATTTAAGTCCGACCCTCCTTCGTTTATTTTCATTTTATATATTTTGTTTTCGTATGTCAATTTATAATTTCGTTTATTTTCGTTATTGCGTTTTATTGCACTTCATTTCTAATTATTATATTGAACTTGGCACTCCGGCCATTTTTAATCACTCCGCCAGTTTTTCGGGAGTGGGGAGATCATGTATAGTTTTCTTGAATCGCTGTAAAAGAAGGGAAGAACCTTTTGAAGTAAGCAAAAGTTTCAAATACTTTCATTTTGTTATTTTTCAAAAGATCGCATACCATATCTCCTGCTGGAAATAGGAGGGGGCGGGCCCTGTCCCCCGCTCCTCCTGTAAATAAGAACAATACAAAATTAACTAAATTGTTCTACAAACAGCGAAAAAATTAAATAGGCAGAAGTTGCTCCAGGATCCTGATGACCAATGGAACGTTCTTTCAATCTACTGGAACGCCCCCTTTTGGATTCAAGCTGTTTCGTCGACTCCATCCCCTGTTTCGCCGCGGCCAACGCTTTTCCCAAGTCCCCTGAACGTTTCAGTTCCTCCTGAATCGGAAGCAAAGTGTCTACCATGGTTTTATCACCCACTTGAGCCTGCCCTCTTTCATGTACACCTGAAACGAATTGTATCCAGAAATCAGCTGCGTCTTGATGAGATATTTCAGCTTTTCCTTTTACTGCCTTTGCTCCACTAATTAATCCGGAAGCATATAACGGACCTACAGATGACCCTACTGCACTAAGAAAGGTTCGCCCAACTTTCATTGCAACCGTTCCACAATCATTTTCGTTTTGTAAATTAGTTTGCAGTTCTTCCTTCACAGCTTTCCATCCAATGGACATCGTAACACCGTGGTCCCCATCTCCCAGTTTTCGATCCAGTTCGGAAAGATAGTCTTTCTGCTTTTCCACCATATTGGAAATCTTCGAAAAATATTGTTTCCACTCGTATGCATTCATTATATGTAACCTCCAGCTGCTAGTTTTGTTCAAACATGGGACAATGCGCTTGAGCGTCAATGAAAGGTTTCAAATCCTCTTCCATTTTCAATAGAGTAATGGAACATCCTCCCATTTCCAGCGACGTACTATAATTTCCTACATAGGATTTATAAATATGGATTTCGTTTTCACTTAGGATTTCTTCCACTCTTTTATACATAATGTATAGTTCCATCCGGGTGGTTGAACCAAGACCATTCACAAGGACCGATACCTCTTCTCCCTTATTTAACGGCATATCCTCTAAAATGTCGTTCATTAATCGATCTGTCACCTCGTTTGAAGATAGCAGCTTCTCTTTTTCAACTCCAGGTTCCCCGTGATGACCCAGTCCTATCTCTATTTCATCTTCCATCAATTCAAAACTCGGCTTGCCGGTTTGGGGAAGCGAGCATGGAGTCAGCCCAACTCCCATCGATCTGACATTCTGATTTGCTTTTTCCGTTAATTCATAAACCTGCTCTAAAGAATAACCCGTTTCAGCTGCTGCCCCAGCCACTTTTGTTACAAAAAATTCTCCAGCAATTCCTCTTCGCTTATCTGATTCCTCTTTAGGCGCCGAAGCCACATCGTCTTTTACGATCACCTGTTTTACCTGGATATCACTTTCCATTTCAGCTAAATCCGCTGCCATTCCAAAATTCAATAAATCACCCTGATAGTTCCCATATACCAAGAGCGATTCTTTTCTTGTGTCTACTGCTTTTACCGCTTCCAACACTGGATCCGGAGGCGGTGATGCAAAAATATTTCCGACAGCCGCACCATCTGCCATCCCTGTACCTACATAACCCATAAATGCAGGTTCATGACCTGACCCTCCTCCTATAATGACACTTACTTTCTCTTTTTTATCAGTGTCCGCACGAATAATACTGCGTGAATTTGCTTCCAATCCTTTGACTAAAGAAGGATGAGCTTTTAAGAAACCGTCTATCATCTCATCTACTACGTTTTCAGGCACATTCATTAACTTTTTCATTTTTTCACCGCCTATGTTAGGATTGTTTCATTTCGCTTTTACACTTCCTGTAGAAGGTTTTCAATTCTTTCTCCTGAAGCTGGATGAAAGATATGAATTCGGTGTGGTTCAAATCTCAGCTTGACCGGATCGCCCTGTTTTAAATTCAACAGCTCACTGCTTACTATACTAAACACGGTCTGCTCCTCCAGTCTTATGTGAACCCTGCATTCTTCCCCCAGATTTTCAAAAATAGAAACATTTGTTTCAACCGAAAAATCTTCGCCCTCTACTACGGAAATATCAGTTGGTCTAATCCCAAAATGATAGGTTTCATTCTCTCTTACATATTGTACATAGTTATCAGGGACCGGAAATGAAATAACATTGTTTTTTGTTTTAAAAAATAGCCGCCCTTTATTCCTAACTGTCAGCACTTCCATGATATTCATAGGGGGTTCTCCAACAAAACCAGCGACGAATTCATTTTGTGGATGATTAAATACTTCATAGGGCGTGCCAAACTGCTGCAATTCCCCTTCTTTAATAATAGCAATTCGATCAGCAAGCGCCATAGCTTCCAATTGATCATGCGTTACAATAATTGTTGTTGAATTAATTTCGGTGTGAAGATGTTTAATTTCTGTCCTCATTTTTTGTCTTACTTTTCCATCTAAATGTGAAAGAGGCTCATCAAGCAGCAAAACTTCTGGTTCTCTTATAAGTGCCCGGGCGATGTTAACCCGTTGTTTCTGACCGCCTGACAACATTCCTGGTTTGAAGTCCAATAAGTCCTGAATATCCAGCAGTTCCGCAATTTTATTGATGCGTTGTTTAATTTCTTTTTTTTGAATTCCCCCTGCTCTTAAATTAAAGCTGATATTGTCGTAAACCGATAATGGAGGGTACATAGCATAATTCTCAAACGCTAAACCTATGTTCCTGTCTTTTGGATGAAGATCATTCACTTTACGACCGCCGATAAGAATATCTCCCTCTGTAATTTCTTCTAAACCAGCGATCATTCGTAACGTGGTTGATTTTCCACAACCAGAAGGGCCGAGTAATGCAACAAATTCACCATCGCTGCAATCAAGATTCAAATTTTTTACCGCATAAACTTTTTCATCTTTCTTGGCATATATCTTTTTTAATTGATGCAAAACTAATTTTGCCATGCCAGCCCCCTCCTTTTTGCTGAAAATTGGCTCAGCAGATTATTGCCCAGCTCATCAAAATAGATCGCAGTATTTAAGTCTATTTTGATATAAATATCCTGGTTGATTGAAATATCTTCATGGTATTTCATCGTGATTCGAATATACCTGCCATTAATTTCAACGGTGAGTACTGCTTTTGCTCCAAGAGGTTCAAAGCTGAATACCTTCCCTTTTATATACTCCTTGCCGTTAACTGGTTCAAATTGAAAATGGATATCTTTTGGACGGAGACCGATTCTAATTGTTTGCAGCCCCTTATTGCCCAACACCTGCTGTTTTTCTTCAGGCAGGAAACCGAATGCGGATTGGTCAAAAAATGGGCTGAAATCCACTTGTTCGCTGGTAATAATATCCCCTTCAAAAATATTGATTTCAGGTTCCCCAAAGGAACCCGCCACGAATTCATTCTCTGGAAAAAAATAAACTTCTTCTGGTGTTCCTACCTGCATAATCTGTCCTTCATTAATTACGGCAATTCTATCCCCTAAACTCAGGGCTTCCAGATAATCATGGGTGACATAGATCGTAGTGGTATCCAGACTTTTTTGCATTTCTTTCAACTCCGCCCGCATCTGATGTCTTAATTTAGCGTCAAGGTGAGTGATCGGCTCATCCATTAAATAAACATTGGGTTCTCTAACCAATGCTCTTCCTAAACCCACCCGCTGCCGCTGCCCATTTGACAACTGATCCGGAGAGCGCTCCAGCAGCCACTCTATATTTAAAATTCCTGCTACACGTTCCACTTCTTTTTTTATTTCCGGTTCGGTTTTTTTGTAACGAGGACTTCTTAAAGGAGAAGCGATATTATCAAAAACGGAAAAATGGGGATACAGCGCATAATCCTCAAACACCATTGCAATATTTCTATCTTCCGGTTCCACGTGATTAATATATTGATCTTGTAAATATACAGCACCATGGTTCGGCATATGGATTCCAGCTATTACATTTAATAAAGTCGTTTTGCCTGCACCGGCGGGGCCAAAAATAATAAAAAATTCTTTATCTTTCACCTCAATATTCACATCATTAAGAGCAATATCACTTTTAAATCGTTTAGAGATATTCTCAAGTCTAATATCAGCCATCACTCATCACTCCTTATCCTTTAACTGCTCCCATACTTAAACCGCGTACCAAGTGCTTTTGAATCGCCAACGCAAGGATAATAATAGGCAATGCAGATATAAGTACGGCAGCTGCCATCTGTCCATAATGAACGGTATCTGATGATAAGTAACCGACCATTGCAACAGTTGTAGTCATCACATCCTGGCCGGCAAGCAATAATGAAAACGTAAAGTTGTTCCAGACAAAAATTAAGGACAATAAGGCAGAAGCCACCAAACCTGGTTTAATTAACGGCATTATCATTTTTAAAAAAACTTGCCACCACGTATATCCATCCATTCTCGCCGCATGTTCCATCTCGACTGAAATATCTTCAAAATAACCACGTAAAATCCAAATCATTAAAGGAAGGGAAAGCACCTGAAAAACCCAGATCAGTCCAAAATACGTATCGTACAAACCAATCTGTTGATAAATCAAAAAAATCGGCAGTACAACAAAGATTTCTGGTGCAAATCGAAATGATAGAAATGTGAAGGCAATCGTTTCTCTACCTTTAAAATCAAATCTGGCCAGCGCATATGCCGCTGGTACTCCTACAATAATGGATAAAGCAATGGCACCGCTGCTTACGATTAAATTATCGATAAAATAACCAATAAAACTTCCATCAGAAAAAATAATTTTATAGTTATCTAAAGTGGGGTTGAAAATAAAGGTTGTTGTGAACATATCTTTATCATGTTTAAATGAAATAATCACCAGCCATACCAAGGGAAACAAAGCAAACAGTGCATATAAAATCAATGCAAGATTTTTTAAAAACTCTATTATGTTAGTCCTTTTCATTCTAACCCTCCTATTTTCCCGATGCCCTTCTTTGAGTTCTGGTCCAATATTTAACCATGTAATGGCTCACCACATATACAAACACCCATAAAATAACCATATAAGGAAGCGATGCACCTAATTCTTTATAAGAAAACGCTTCAAAATAAGCAGTTAACGGCAGCGTCATTAGTGTATCTCCAGGACCTCCGCGGGTTAAAGCGAAGATAATATCAAACATTTGTAAAGAAAGCATTAATCTAAATAGTATAGCTATTAAAAGCATAGGCATGATCATCGGCAGCGTTAAATTTTTAAATGTGAACCACGCAGAACCACCATCAATCATCGCAGATTCAAAAGGAGCTTTTGGCAGCGAACGGAGCCCGGCGAGAACAAGAATGATAACAAAAGGAGTAAACACCCAGGCATCAATAATTAATACAGTAAATAAAGCTGAACTCGGATCAGCCGCCCATTTAAAATCAGTAATGCCAATCATTCTTAACCATTTGCTTAAAATACCTACTGAATTATTCGTCATGAGCTGCCAGATTAATGTCGCGATAACCGGAGCAATGACAAGCGGAAAAATAAGTACAATTCGTAAGGAACGTGCCAAAAGATTCTCTCTGTTTAAGAGCATAGCTATCCCAATACCAAGCAGTGTTTCGATCAAAGTAGCCAATCCAGCATACATAAACGTCACTTTCACGCTCTGCCAAAAACCGCCACTTTGAAAAATATTAATATAATTAGACAACCCCACAAAGGTATAATCAGGATATTGAAATGAATAATTTGTAAATGAAAAAATAACGGCCATTCCAAATGGAATTAAAATACCCACCGTCAGTAAAAAAGCAGGACCTAAAATCAGGTATGGACGTAATTTTTTCGAAAGAGGTATTTTGTGTTCTTTCGTATAAGAAGGAACGGGTGGTTCATTTAGTCTGCCTGCATGCTCTGAGGAGAGTTTTTTCTCAGGTGCTGCCATTATTACCCCTACTTTCTATTCGTGAATCTATTAAACGAAAAAGATGACAAAGACCTGCCTTAAAAAGTATAGGTTTGTTCTCTTAGGTCTAAGTCATCTCCCCAACTAATTAATCTACCGTATTCTTGACACCCGATTTTCAATACTATCGTTTAGCTCATCGAGCCGCTCCTGTGTATCGTCCCCATTAACAATATCCTGGAGTGCTTCGGCCCATTCCGTTGTTGCATTAAAAAATTGAGGCTGCGGTGTGAATTCTATGGTGGCATTATCAATCATTGTCTCAAATGTTTCTTTATAACCATCAATGTCGGCGATACGATTTTGATATCCATCAGATTCATAGGCCGATTGACGAACGGGTTCAATAACATCCATGTTCTCTGCTCCCCATTTGGTGTGTTCCTTGCCTGAGAAATATTGCATAAATAACCAGGCTGCATCCTTCTTTTCTGAAGTACTATTCATTGCTAAAGACCATACCCACATGTTTGACCCCAGCTCTCCATCCTTTGTTTTAGGAGGAGGAGCCAGTGCCATATTACCTGCTTCTGCAGTGGAACCCTCTTGGTTATTAAAGAAGGAGAAAGTGTTTGCATCATAAGTAATGGCCGCTTTACCTGCTCCTAAATCGGAAGAAACTTGATACCAGGTGTAGTTTGCCCAGTCCGATGGTCCTGCTGTACGAATCATTTGTGCAAATTTATCGGTAATTTCCACAGCTTCAGGTGAATTAAGCTGCGGTTTTAATTGATCATCCTCTACTACGAAATCTTCGGCTCCATGGTTAGCAAAAGAAGTCATAAACCCCGGGTGAATCGTTGCCCAGGAGCGGGTTCCACGCACCCCGATGCCATAAGAACCTTCACCGTTCCAACCATTCAACTGCTCCCCGACTTCAATTAGTTCATCTAAGGTTTCTGGGACTGCATCAATCCCTGCTTCTTCTAATGCACGTTTGTTGTAGCTTAATGCATTGTATTCAAAGCCAAGTGGCAAGGCCCACAGATCTCCCTCCCCAACAGGATTTCCAGGTACCCCGTCCCAACGATTGGCGTTAAGCACCCCTTCAAAATAGTCTTCCTGATCAAACTCTTCTCCTGTACGTCTTTCATCTTCTATAAATTCATCTAAGCTCTGGATGTAACCAGAAGGTGCGTATTCCCAGATTTGATAAGCCCCTGTCATAAATACATCCGGGTTTCCATTCCCTGCATTTAAGTTTGTTGATAACTTATCAAAGTAATTTTCTTCAGGGGTAACAGAGTCGTTCACTGTTATTCCTGTCTTTTCTTCAAATTCCGGCAAACGTTCCAATATTGCATCCGTATACGGATGGTCATTTAAGGCTACATTGATTTCAGTTCCTTCAAATCTTTTCCAATCGAATTCTCCATCAAGCTCATCCAAATCGGCTTCTGCCGTTCCACCACTTTCTCCGCTTTCTGTCCCTGCCTCATTATTTCCACTTGAACATGCAGAAAGTACGGTAATTAATGCAATTATAAAAATTAAAAACAGCCGCTTTTTCATTGTTACCCCTCCAATTTTATGAATTTTCTGTATATTATAAAGCTCTAAAATAAACTCGGAGCTCCATCATAAGCTTTAATATTCCCGGCACAGATACCGCATGCTTCTACTTTCACAATAATTTCTTTTTTGTTTTCTATTCCCCAGGAGCATAGGAAACAAGCGCTTTCATTTTCTCTGGCACCATTGTATTAGCATTTTATCGCTGACAATATGTACTCCTCCTCCCATTAAATTCAAAAATTTTAGATTAGTTAGCGCTTTCAATGTATAAGTAAATCTTAGTTTATGAGATTTCGTTTGTCAATACAATTTATAATATTTTTTCGTTTAGTTACATTTTATTATGTTTTAGGTTTCAATTGATTATTTTATAGGATAATAATTCCATATATGAAATAATTTTCGGATTCCATCGTTATGAAAGGTAATACTTGGAATTAACCTGGCTCATCATCCTAAGAATATATTTTTTCCTTAAAATATTTCTTCCGGAAATTATTAATATTTTTGATTATCTTCTTTTTTTTTCATATGATAGTATGTAGAATGAAAAAATAAGAAGGTGAAGCTTATGAGTAAATTGTTTGTAACAGAAAGACGTCATAAAATTATGGAAATATTGAATAAAGAAATGCGTCTCACTGTTAAACGGTTAGCTGGAGAATTGGATGTTTCGGAAGTAACTCTTCGTTCGGATTTGAAGGAAATGGAAAAGGAAGGACTTCTTCGAAGAACTCATGGCGGAGCTATGCTCCCTAGTTATCCTGGAGAAGAGGTTTCATTTTCAACCAGAGAAAAACAGAATAAAAGCGAGAAAGTTATTATCGCGCAGCAAGCTTTAGAAATTATAAAAGAAGGGCAATGCATCTTATTGGATGCAAGTTCCACAGCTCTAGAACTGGCAAAACTGCTGAAACAGAAAAATATCAAGCTTACAGTGGTTACAAGCGGCATTTATACCGCTTTGGAGTTAAGAGAAAATCCTGATTTAACGGTGATTCTGCTGGGAGGAGTAGTGCGGAAGGGTTCCAGTTCCTTAGAAGGTATCCTTGGCTCAAATATTTTGGATCAAGTATATGTGGACGTTATGTTTACTTCCGGTAATGGTTTTACTTTCGAAACTGGTCTTACGGATTTTAACGTTTATGAAGTAGAATTAAAAACCGAAATGGCGAGAAAAGCTACCTCTCTTGTTGCTCTCATGGATCATTCAAAAATTGGGAAAAGTTCTATTTCTTCTTTTGCCAGCACAGATGATATTTCTGGCTTTATCACAGATCAGACTTTAACCAAGGAACAGTATAAAAACTTTGAAGAAAGAAACATTGAAGTCCTCTGCCCGGTAGAAGCTTAACTTATATCGGGTTGGGGGTTGGATCTCTTGGTTAAATAACTTATATGCAAAACCAAAAACAGCCATGATGCAAAATCATGTTGGCTGTTTTTTGGTATATTATCGATTACGAGAAAAGAACGGGTATTTACGGGCAAAGACACGGAGGAGAAATAGTCGAGGCCAGCATTTCTTTAACGGCGTGAGCTTTTTATCCCCGCTCACCAACAGAACAATATTCCGGGCCTGCAAAATGGGGGCCATGCCCATCGTGACCGCCTGCTGCAGAACGCCTTCTCTCCATGAAAAAAATGGGGATTGGCTTCAATCTTCCGGAGAGAGCACCGTATAATGCGTATCGATAGTTCCAGGCTCGTTCGAAATTACTTCCATTTGTTTCATTTCCGACAATCTCTTCCCCGTAAGGGTAGATTTGACATTCGACCGGGTATAAAACCCGCCGCCATAAACATAAGATTTTTGATTATAGGTATGGGAGAACTCGGAGACATACGCAATAGCAGGCTTTTCCAACTGATTCATGTTGACGTGAAGAGTGGTGGTACCTGTGAAAGCATGACCGAGTTCAGCCTGGATTCCGCCCTGCTCTGCGATAAGTTTTAAGGTGTCGGCTGTATTCAGGCTCGGTACATTAACGGCAGAGGGCATCATACCCTTTTTCTTTCAAAACAGTCGCTGCCTTTTAAAGGGTTTGAAAGTTGACGGTAGGTACGGCCTGTTCCTTCTCAGCCGACAAACAGGGAAAATGAGTCACACCGATTTTTTACTCCGGGCAGCATTTCTATCTTTTTCAACTCCGCTTCCAAATGTTCCAGCGGTACTCCGCCTTCCTGACCGGGGTACAGTCGAAACAACGCGCAGGAGAATCGGATGGGGACGCTTTTTAAGAGTCTGCACCTTGTCCGACATGTATGCTGCATTTTCATAATTGAACACGGTCAGCTGCGAAGGGGAAAGTTTTAAAATACTCTCCATCATGTTTTAAGGAATTTGGACAGATGCCCGGCATGTCCGATTGGTATGCCTTTTTCAGCAAGACTCAAAGCCTCCCAGGGATCTACAGCCACAGCCTTTGGGATCCTGCTTTCTTTATGGCATGCGCGAGTACTGGATTTCTGCCAATCTGTTTTGTCATAAAAAACAAATCCAGGTTGTTTTGGCGGGCAGATTCTACAATTATTTTTATATTTTCCACCACAGCATCCGTGTACGCATGCCGGACACAAAAAAACCCGAAACGAATTCATCGAAGAATCGTTCAGATACCAGTATAAACATGATCTAGCATTTCCGCTGCGGCTTCGGCATCGAGTACCAGCTCAACATTGGAATGAAGTTGGAGAAACGAAGCGGGATGCTGCGGAGAAATGGCAGATTGCAGCATCTCTTTCACAGCCTGGGCTTTCATCCTGCCACTTGCCAGCAGCAAAATGCTGCGGGCTTGTAAAATAGGCGCCATTCCCATCGTTATTGCTTGTTTCGGCACGTCTTCTTCTGCAGAGAAAAAGCGGGCATTCGCTTCGACTGTTTCCAACGAGAGATCAACATAATGCGTATCCGCATGCAAAAACGATCCTGGTTCATTAAAACCAATATGTCCGTTTTGGCCGATACCAAGCAGCTGCAGATCAATGCCGCCTGCCTCCTGCAATTGAGCATCATATGCCGCAAGCGCATCTGTATCTTCAGCGCTTTTGCTGAATGGCAGATGAATTCGGGTCCGATCGATATTTACATGCGAAAAAAACCGGGACCACATATAATAGGCATAGCTTTGGGGATGCCCCTGTTCCAGGCCAATATACTCGTCCAGGTTAAAGGTCTCCGTGTCTTTGAAATCAACGCGTCCTTCTTGAAAACGGCGGATTAATTCCTGGTACAAACCATCCGGGGTGCCTCCGGTCGCAAGCCCCAGTACACTATCGTGTTTTTTCTGCATCTGTGCTTCTATCAGGTCTGCGGCGCATTGGCTCATCTTTTCATAACTGTTCAATACGTGTACATTCATATTCAATCACCGCTTATTGTAGTCTGTTCCCGGCCGCATCATAGATTCCCATTAATTCCGGAGACGTCTCTGTATTTTTTATCAAGGCGACTTGCGCATTTGTGACAAAAATCTGGGTACGGAAAGAAAACAACGCTGTATCACCGACCGTTGCCTGATTCCCTTTTAACGCACCATAATAATCAATGGTTCCCGGCTCATTCGGGGTGACCTCCATCTTTGTCATTTCTGAAAAATTCTTCCCGGTAAGGGCGGTTTTGACATTCGAGCGCGCATAAAAGCCGCCGCCATATACGTAAGATTTTTGATCATACGTATGAGAGATCTCGGAAACATACGCGATCGCCGGTGTTTCGGGTTGATGTTTCGCAGCATGAAGGGGGGTGGTTCCTGTCAAAGCGTGGCCGGGCTCTGCCTGGGTTCCTCCATTGTCTGCAATAATTTTTAAGGTTTCAGCTGTATTCAAACTCGGAGCATTAACGACCGGTGCTTCATACCCTTTCCCCTTCAACAGTTCCACCGCCTGCTTCAGGGTTTGAAAATTCATGGTAGGCTCCACTCCAGCGTTTGCCATCTGCAAGCAGGGGAAATTCGTCACACCGATCACTTTCACCCCGGATAACGTTTCTATTCTTTTCAATTCAGCTTCCAGGTTTTCCAGCAGAATACCGCCTTCCTGCCCCGGATATAGAAAGTCCTGTGTTGAAACAACGCGTAGTAAAATCGGCTGCGTGTCTTTTTTCAGCGCATCATTTCTATCAGAGATATAGGCTGCATTTTCATAACTGAATACCGTTATCTGTGATGGATAAAGATGAAGAATACTTTCCGTCATGTTTTTAGGAATCTGAACAAGATGTCCGGCATGTCCGATCTGAATGCCTGCGGCGGCAAGTCCTTTCGCTTCCCAAGGGTCTACGGCCACCGCCTTTTTGATACCGGCATCTTTGATGGTGTGCGCGAGCACCGGGTTTCTTCCAATTTGTTTTGTCATGAAAAACAGTTCCATATTCATTGTGCGGGCTGATTCTGATATGATAGCAGCATTTTCGGCAACGGCATCCACATCAATCACATACGTGTTCGGATCAATCTTTCCCTGTTGGTGATAGAATATCCCTGCTTCAAGAAGACCTGGATTTCTCTGCTGTATGGTTTCCAAAAACATTCCTTATCCTCCTTGATCACACATAGCCCTCCTGCTCTCCCAACAGGCTGGTTCCATTCTCTGTCTTTGCCAGCCCTAGATAATCTGTCACTGTCGCCCCAAGATCCGACAGTGTTTGTCTCTCTCCCAATACGAGTGGCTGATTCTCTTTGTTATAGGCCAGCACAAACGTCTTTTCTCTGGTATGTTGGCTGTGGCCGATGGTTGGATCGTTACCATGATCAGCGCTGATTAAAAGCAGATCGTCTGGTTTCATTTTTTCAATGATTGTATCTAAACTGCGGTCGACTGCTTGTATTTTCTCAGCATATCGTTCAATGTTTTCAGCATGACCGGCGAGGTCCGTTTCCTGAACGGTAGCTGCCATAAAGCCTTCCTCCATATTGTCCATTTCCTGAACGATGCTCTCCATCACAAAATCAGTATCAATCCCCGGGATCTTTTCAGCTCCTTCACAGGTAATTACATCCTGCATTTTGCCTATCAGCGTGACATCGAGGCCGCTTTTTTTCACAATCGTTGCCGCTTGTTTACCCGGAGTGATGCCGTACCCCATGTGCCTCACGTGATAGTCCTGTTCATACAGACCGGACGCCGGAGAATTCACCCCAACAAGTCCGTCCTCTCTATTTTCAATCGACCCCAGCAGCTGTTCAAGGCTGACATTTCCACCACCAAGCGCGATAACCCGGTTCACTTGGACACAACGGCGGATCGCTTCTCCTATCTTCAATACTTCTTCAAAAGAAATAAGATCCAGAGGTGCTGACACGTTATAGATCTGGCCATAGTCGGTTTCAATGTTGTCCGCTGCCACAACGACATCATTGATGAGCAGGTAAGGAAAATGTTCATCAGGGATCTCTGCCTTATATCCCTGTTCTCTCATGTATTGCCGTACCTCTTTTATCACTGTAGAAAAAGGCGCGGCAAAGGGAGTTTTCGGCTTTGTTCCCATAATTTCATTATGGCCGGCAAAACTGTCGGCTCCCTCATGCTCTAACAAAAGTGTGCCGGTGCCTGCGGCTGCTTCCGGACTATGCAGGCGGGGGTGGTGCAGAAGTTTATTGATACCCAGCTTTTCAAATGCCGGGATGGAAAACGTTTCGGCTTTATCTGCAATATGATAAAACGTATTGGCGCCGACATCCTCCGGCCTTGTTGTTTTTGCATCTTCCATACTGCCGACGCCAAGGCTGTCTACAATCAGCAGTATCACTCGCCTCTTCATACCTCTCCCCCTCTTCCTGACATGTCATCCAGAGCGCGTTTTATAATGTGAATGACTAGATCGGCATCAGCGCGCATCGGGTTGATCCGAACAGCGGTTTTTAATAAATCAGGATTTTCGTCAAGAAAACTTCCCGATACTCTATATATCATGGGAAGTACCTCGAATCTGGATTCGGCACCAACAGGATATACCGCTGCTCCATGTTTTTCACATTGTTTTATCACTTGATCGGCAATTGGTTCTTTGAATTCAGCCACTACGTTTTTTGACTGTGAATTCGTCACATACGCTTTTTTGATTTGGGGTACTTCACCCTGGTTCAACTTTTTTTCCAATTTATCCGTTTCTTCATTCTGTACCGCAATTAGTACCGGCGCTGTCACAAGCGACCGAAGCAGTTCCATTGCTTCATATCCCTGCACCTGGCCGCCGCCGGAATAATTTCTATCCTGAATGGTTTCGACCGCGTCTTTTCTGCCGGTTATAATGCCGATTCCAGGGGGACCAAGCAGTTTAAAACCGGAGAAGCAGGAATAGGAGGCCCCAAGTTCCACACCGATTTTATCTGCTTTAAAGACGGTGTAATTATCATCGACAACGATGGAAAGATCGGGCCGTTCTTCTTTTACCAATTGAAGGACACTGCCCAGATCATAGTGGTCTGTTGGTTTCTGGCGGGAATGCTGGACATAAAACACACCGCATTCCGAATGGTTCTGAAGTGCCTGTTTCACTTCAGCAGAATCATTATAGTTCAAGTAAATCGGCCTCAGTCCCATCATATCGATCGTTGATTTGGTCGTTTTATAAATGGGGCCGGCATGCATAAACAAAGAATCGCCGGCATTCACAAGTGAGGCCAGTACTTCCCGGATCGCACCTGTGCCCGCTCCCCTTACCAGCGCACAACTCTCTGTTCCGAAAAAGGATGCCAATGTACTTTCCACTTTTTTCGTCTGTACGGGAGAGCCTTCCCCCGGAACTACGCCGAGATCCCCCTGTTGAAAAAACTGATTGCCGCCAAACTCTGCGGTAATCGCCTCTACCAGTTCAAACTGCTTTTGTTTTGCCTCGTCTATATCCATAACTGGCAGTACTGAAGTGTGCATTGTTCCGCCTCCTTAAAAAGCGAGAAACCGCCTCGGATTTTCGACCATCATGGTTTGAATTTCTTTGTCGGAAACCCCTCTATTTTTCAATTCCGGAATGAACACTGTGAAAAGGTATTCGTAGCCAAAGCCTCCATTTATTTTCAAATACGATTTCTTGGTTATATCAGTCGAGAGCATAATCTGGGAGGACCAGCCTTTGTCCAATAGAAACAGCAGATCTTCGATTCTGTCTTCATTTGTCCGGTAGCTGTTCTTTCCAATCGTATCGAACTGGATATAAGCTCCGGAGGCAAGAAGGTATTCATGTTCCTCCCGGCTGCCATTCAGATCCTGATGACCGAGAGACAATTTACTGAAATCAGCGTCCATTTCATTCAAAAGTGAAACCTGGGCGGATCCCATCGTCCCCAGTTCGCAATGGGTGCTGAGCGGAGCGCCGGTTGCGTGTTGAGCCTTGAGTGCCGCCCGGAATACTTTTTCCTCTTCATCCGTTATTTCATGAAGACTACTGCCAATTTCTGAAATGATGCCGGGGCGGATGGAGGACCCCTCCGCGCCTTCTGTTAACTCCTGTACAAAAAGTTCCGTCATTTCTTCCTCGGATTTTTCAAACACTTCAAGCGGGTAATAGTCCTGCTTGTAATATCCTGTTGCCGCTACAATTGGAATGTCATTCTTTACTGAAACCTGATATAAAGACCGGACATCCCTTCCCATTCCGCGGTTGGTGACTTCGACAATCCCGCCGCATCCCGCCTGCACGAGACGCGCCATTTCATTTTCGATCATGTCATCATCAGACAGAACAGGGTCGTTGTCCTGTCTGATGTGGGATAGGTCAAGAATCACATGTTCATGAATCATTGTCTGTCCTAACTGCCAGGGAGCCATTTCTCCCTGCACTGTCCTGATTGTTTTCATTGATCATTCACCTCTATTATCCACCTGGTGTGAAAAGCTGCAGGTAATACAGAATATTTAAGATGATACCGGTACTGATGGCGGCAAGCGGGTAAGCTGCAAGCCGGATAACCGGTCTGCCGGTCGCTTCATTCAATAAATATAACAGGGCAAATATAGTAAATCCGGTGACACTGCCCATTTCCAGAACAGCTAATACTGAACCGACCAACAACGCAATCTCCATCACACTACTTATTGAAGTCCGGATGTTGTCGGAAGCTTCGCGCAGAGACGGGAACCGTTCCATTACTTTCCCAAGCCGTGATAACATCAATACTTCAATACTTAATACAACAGCACCCGCAATTCCAGCCAATACCGGGTTAGGCATGAGATAGCCGACAGGAAATACAAAGGTAAGACCGACTACACCGAAAACACCTGTTGTCAGGGCAGTAGTGGCAATCAAAGGGATAAAGCCTATGGCACGAAGCAAGTCACTTATAGCAGCCTGTTGAATCAAGGCATTGGTCTCTCCGGCACTGTCCGCCGTGTAAGCGTCATGCAGCGTAAAGACGGACACTTCCGAACCGGCGAAATATTGAAGGTTGGAAACAATAGCAACCAGCGCTCCAACAAGAGCAAAGAAAGGAAGTCCTTTATATAAACGCTGTGTCCTTTCCACAAAAATAGATTCGCCTTCTTCTACTTCCGTCTCTCCACCGGAACCATTCTTTCGATCCTTGCTCAACGCAAATATGACGAGAAGTACCGTTCCGATAAATAATTGCCCGGCTTCTGGAAGTAGATTAAGACTTTCCGGAAGCAGTCCCTGTTCAATAATCACCCGGACGAGTAGAACAATGCCTCCCGCAGCAACCCCTTTTCTCCAGCCGAACTGATACACAATAGCCAATACTGGAAAGAGAGCAAATCCAGCAAGAACAGGACTGCTTAACTCACCCATGGCACCCAGGAAATCTACCGGGAAGGCGGTCAACGCTGCCTGAACTCCTGTCAGTCCAACAACAACAGCGATACCCCAGGCCGCCCCAAGAATACCGGCCAGCCAAGCCGTTCCCGCAAATACCCCGAGAATGTCTGTAGGCAGGAATAGAAGCCACGGATTCAAGAGTCCGGTTGATAATGTAAAAGAAATACCAATAGATGCAATAAAACCAACACTAAGCCCGAAAGCGACCGAGGACATTTCCCCCCGGTTCATCCGGCCCTCTATAAATTCCGGCATAATGGGACGAAGTCCATCATGAAAAACCGCCCTTCCATAGTGCGACAGCAGAGCTGTTGCTGCAGTAAGCAGTGTAATAAGAATCAGTTTTGCGATGGTGAATTCCATCAGTGTTTACCCCCTGTTTTTCAGAATTTCTTCAACAATCATTGGTACTGCCGTATCGACAGACTCCACTGCTGTTCCGAATGCCAGCTTCCCTTCTTTTACTAATTTTTCAATAGTTTCCTGCTTAGGCCTTCCGCCTGCTTTTGCCACAGTCGAACAGTTACTGTAGCCAAGTATCCCAATAACAACAGACAACGCAGCACCGCCCCCGCTGTTGCAGGCGCCAATATAATAGTCCGCTTCCCCAGCCTTGATTTTTTTGGCACCTTCAAAATCCGTAGAAACAACAGCTTCTACCTGATCTCCTCCTGCTTTTTCAATTTCATGTTTAATTTGATTCTTTTCCAAACCACCAATAACAAATCGAATCATCAACTTCCCTTCCTTTCTTTTAGAATCAGTGTTGATTAAACATGCATAAGTACAGGGTTACAAATCCTATCTCTGCTCTGGTGCCTGCAGCTTCATCATTGTAAAGGCAACGATCTAAAACGCTTTCAGATTCCCTGTATAAAACTGGGTTACCATCTATCACATCCTCTATTTCTGAAGTAGTGCTTTCCAGCGGCTGCTGCTGGTTTATGCGTTCTGCAGCAATCGCCAGATGATTGGTAAACGAACCAACCTGGTCGTGCTCTTGATCAACTAAGCCTTTTTCTACTAAACGGTTTAATTCACTTTCAACAAGCTCACAAGTACGTTCAGCAATTTGACTGCTGTTTAAAAGCAGTCTCAATCTTTCCTTCATTTCTTCTGTCAGCAACAACATCACCTCTCATTATATTCAATGTACAGTATTTAGTATTTTAAAAGCAAAAGAAATTAGTAACGAGGGAAACGTTCACCCTCCTCTATACTTTGCTGGGTCATCGTAATATTACCGATCGTCAATGGTTCGAGCTGGTCGATAATATCTGTTCGATTCTCGTCAACCATCATAACGGCTTCAGAAGAAAGCTTCGTTAACCGCTTTGCTTTATCGGAAGAAAAATCTGCGGAATTAAAATGATTTACAGATTTTACTTCGTCCATATTCCACACTGCTGCATCTATTTTTTTTTGCTTCAGCATATTAAACAGCTGCATGTAATTTAAGTCCACCAACTCAACATTCAGACCTTCACACTCATGTATTGTACACATGGACTGGTCCGGCGATGTTCTGTCAATTCCGAGTCTCATTCCATCTTCAATTTTTTTCTTGTGAGGTTCGGCGAAAAAAATCTTGTGTCCGGTTACATATGTTCCTGGACCGAAATGTTTAATAATCTGCAGCCCTTCATGTGATTCTTTTCCTTCAAGTGCCGCAAGGTGAGATACAATCGCAAAGTCATACCTTCGTATTTTGAGAGCTTCAAGACGATTGCTGGCCCCCCGCATATAGGCAAGGCTGACTCGTCTTCCCATGCTTTCAAACTCGTCCACAATACCGGTGGCAAGCCCTTCATATTTCGCGGAATAAGGCAACGGCATTACCCCGACTACCGGGCCTTCTTCTGAAATGTCAAGCAGTACACTGACGTCTTTTTTCACCAGGAATGTACCCAGATGTCCTCTGGAATCAAGACCGATACCACCGAGTTCCTCCAGCAGTTTGATGGCTCCCTGCACCGTTCCTCTTCCAAGCTCCAGCTTCTCGCAGAAATCAGTAACCCGGGGGATGCGCTCCCCCACTTCAATATTCAGAAGCTCTTTAGCGATATATTTAGCGGCTAGACCGTTTTTTGAATACAAACTTTCCCAAATACGAACCATATTCCTCAACGTCCTTTAAAATTTTCAATGTACAATATTTTGTATATTATAGTAGCATGGATTAAAGTTATTGTAAACGCCTTTCTTCTTATCGGCTTGGATCGGTCAACTGCTATGATTTTTTATGATTTTAACGTACAATAACAGGAAGAAAACAAGTTCGGGAGGTAAAAAGATGCTCGTTTCTTCTCTCCAGATGGATATTATACCGGGAGATCCGGAAGGGAACCGCAGGAATGTGGCGCAGGCTGTTCAACAGGAAATGGAACAGACAGCTCCCGATGTCATCGTTCTTCCTGAAATGTGGACGACAGCCTATACCCTGCCGGAACTTCCGGATATTGCAGATCATTCAGACAGCAGGACCATCCCTTTTCTTCAGGAACTCGCATCCAGACATGAGGTTCATCTTATCGGAGGTTCCATTGCCTACCAGGACGGAGACGATATGTTTAACCGGGCCCTTGTAATCAACAATCAGGGGGAATTGATTTATCACTATGACAAACTCCATCTCGTCCCGATGCTTGATGAACCGGCTCACTTGACCGGTGGACGTAATAAAGCAGAGGTTTTTGAGCTGGACGGCGTAAAAATGGGCGTCGTGATCTGTTATGACCTCCGTTTTCCGGAAATTTTCCGCTCGCTTGCTCTCGAAGGCGCACAGATCTTTTTTATTACCGCAGAATGGCCGGATGCCAGAAGGAACCACTGGTATCATCTGCAGATCGCAAGGGCCATTGAAAATCAATGTTTTGTGATTTCATGTAACCGTATCGGCAGCTACAACGGCGTCGAATTTGCCGGAACTTCCATGGTTGTGGATCCATGGGGGAATGTACCTGCGGAAGGAAGCCGCGTGCAGCCGGAAACGGTCAGCTGCGAGATCCATCCGGATCAAGTAACGGAAGTCCGCAGGCAGGTTCCGGTTTTCAAAAGCCGGGTCCCGGAATTTTATTGATCAAATAGATGCACGAAGCCTCTAACGGAAAGCGGACCTCCCATGTTCCCGAAACACCCGCACATCCTCCACACGCTGTTTCTGAGAAGGTGTCATCGGGAGCGCTGCCGTCTCCTGCAGGGAAATCTGCGTATAGTCTATGGATTCCTCGTCAAGCTGCAACTGCCCTCCTGTGATCCGGGCTTCGTATAATATCAGAAACTCCCGGCGCACTTCGCCGTCAGAATAGGCAATCACCGTTTCCGGATTGGTATAGGTACCAATGACACCGGTAAGTTCAATATCACATCCCACCTCTTCTTTGACTTCCCGCCGGACACAAGCCGCAAGGTCCTCTTGTGCTTCCATCGTGCCGCCGGGCATGGACCATTTTTCATTGTCACGCCGCTTCACAAGCAGAATTTCCCCGTTTTCATTGACCAGCGCCGCTGCTGCTGCCGGTTTGATAGAATTGGGACGCGGGGCGGCCGGGTCGTTCTGATAGTCCGTGCGCGTCGTTTCCACCGGAGCCTCCCGCCAGGACTGTATCCTCTCTGATTCTTCCACCTCTACTTTATCGTTGCCGGGCGGTGCTTTGATAAAAAGCAGTTCGGTTCCCGGCTTGGAACGCTGGGCATACACGGTTCCCGGATGGATCTGAAAAAAATCCCCGGCCCTGAACGTGTAGACTGTTCCTGTCTCCACATCCAGATACTGCGTCATCCCGCGCACCATATACATATATTCGGCAGCCCGGGTGTGATAGTGTGCGGCTTCCGATGCAGGCTTGTCATAGGAGGTAATCCCGATTTCCAACGTCTGTTCGTGAAAATGTGGTACCGTCTGCGGTTTTTTTAAATCACCGGCGAGATACTGTCTGGTTGATTGCTGCAGTGCTTCTCTTATTTTCTCATCGCTGATATGCTCAATCGTCCGTCTCATTATGTTCCCTTCTCCCTCCATATGGCGAAAGTTCGGACATCTGTTCCTCTATATCCCGAAAATTGAAGGAAAACGAAGTACAAGCGACTTTTGTTCCGCTATGGCCGGGTTATTCCTGCTAATTTACTCGAAAAAGAGAATATAACGTACCAGATGTCCGTGTTCCCACTCTAAAACGTTGAAATAGAGAAAATAGCGCATCATATGTCCGAATGCTGATCCCACCAAAACAAAAACCAAAAGAGGGTCCGTTGTGTAGGAACCCTCTTTTCTTTCGTTTGCTGCACTATGTTTCTTTTCGCTTCCGTTTTTCTTCATTCAGAAACTGCCGGAAATCATCTTTTGTCACGCCTGATTTCATCGCTGTCTCCACCAGATCGATCCATTCCGATTCCAACGTTTCTTCTGCAGGAGTGAGCGAGGCAGCAGGAAGCCGGAGAGCACCTGCCACTTTTTCCAGTTCCGAAAACGCCGGCATACGGTCCTCTCCCTCTTCCACCGCCCGCAGCACCTCTTCTTCTATTCCTGCTTTTTCGGCAAGTTCTGCTATTGTCAGAGCCTGTTCATGTCTTTCATAGCGAATCCGGATCCCTATCATTCCCGCAAACTCCCTTTTTCCACTATCATACATGATTCTACAGGAAACACCAATACTTTTATGCAATAACCTATCATATATAGATGGTATAAACAATAATAACAGTTACTGCCATGCAGATCATTGTCAAAGGAAAGCCGATCCGCACATAATCAGCAAACGAATAACCGCCGGGGCCGTACACAATGAGATTCGTCTGGTATCCAATCGGTGAGAGAAAGCTGGCGGATGCCGCTACCGCTGTCAGCATCGCCATCCCGACCGGATCCATCCCCGTCTGCCCGGCTATTTCATAAGCGATGGGAAACATAATAACAGCTGCTGCGTTATTGGTAACCAATTCTGTGAAAATATTCGTCAGAACATACAAGCACACAAGAACAGCAATAATTCCGTAGTCCTCGAGCCCGTTCATCAGAACCCCTGCGGTCCATTCCGCAGTACCCGTCTCCGTTATTACGCGCCCGATACCGAGAGCACTGGCAATCAAGAGCAGCACCTGAAACTGGACGGCATCTTTCGCTTCAGACGGGCTTGTTATCTTCAATGCGATAAGCGTACCGACCATAATAACCATCGCTTTAAAAATGGAGAGCCAGCCGATCATCACACATCCAATCAATACCATTAACAGCATAAGGGTAAGCCATCCATGTGACTCCTCTTCATAAAACTTCTGTTCTTCCATCGGGGTGGTGATATAAAAGTCTTTTCGTTCGCGCATCCGCTCATGAAACTCGGGACCGCTCACCAAAAGGAGCAGATCCCCGGCTTTCGGTATAATATCGCCGACTTTTCCTTCCACCCGTTCATCGTTTCGGTGGACAGCAACAACCGCAGCATCATAAGTTTTCCGGAAACGGCTCTGCTTAATCGTCTGCTGGGTAAGCGGGGATTGATGGGAAACCACGGCTTCCACAAGACGACTCTCCCCGTTTTTTATATTGGCCAGGGACAGGTCTGTCCCCGTATTCACATCCAGCCCTTTTCTTTTCTGCAGATCCGCAATCGTTGATATCATCCCCGTGAAAATCAGCCGGTCCCCGACATGAATCTCTGTCTGGCTGCTGACCGGTGATATCCGCTCTCTTCCACGTATCAATTCAATCAGATAGACACCTTTCAGATTCCGGAGCTGCGCTTCTTCCACCGTCTTTCCCGCAAATGGAAACTCCGACGTTACTTTCATTTCGCTCAAATAGTCTTTCGTATTTTCACTGATGCGCTGTATCATGCTCCGGTGATCAGGCAGCAGCCGCCTGCCAAAGACGAGCAGGTAACAGAGACCGAGTACAGTGATCGGAATTCCCACCCAGGCAAGCTGAAAAAACGAAAACCCGGCTTCTCCTGCATCGATTAAAAGACCATGCACAACAAGATTGGTGGATGTACCGATCAATGTAATCGTACCGCCCAGAATGGAAGCGTAAGAGAGCGGCAGCAGGTATTTCGACGGGGAAATATTGTGCCTCGATGTCCAGCGCCGGATCACCGGAGTCAACGTGGCAACAATCGGTGTATTGTTAAAAAAAGCCGAAAACGCGGATACAGGAAAAAGAAGTTTCCCCATCGCTCCGCGGTATGATTTGGCGTCCGCCAGAAACGAAGACATCAACCGCTCAATCAATCCGCTTTTTTCAAAAACGCCCGCGACAACAAAAAGGAGCGCCACCGTCATCATTCCCTGATTGGAAAAACCGGCCAGCGCCTCTTCCGGCGTTACAAAACCAAGCATTAAAAATACAAACAGTGTAAAAAACACTAGCAGATCAGGCCGGGCTGCTTCCAAAAAAAGCCCGGCCATCATGGCGGTAATCCCAATTAACACAACGGCGATCTCTATTGTCATACGAAACCTTCCTTACGTATCATTCCTGCCGTACATTATATACAAAGGTACAGCTTCCGGCAATAAAACATTGTTTTCCTATAGGATTTAATTCAATTTGAGTCCACAGCCGGAAAGCAGATAACAAATGTCGTTCCTTGCTGCAGAACGCTTGTTACCGTAATGGTTCCGTTCATCGTCTCGATTATTTTATAGGCAGCCATCATACCAAGACCGGTTCCTTCTCTTCCTTTTGTCGTGTAGTACGGTTCCCCCAGCCGCGATATCTGCTCCCGGGTCATGCCGTTCCCATTATCTTCTATACGGAGAACAACATCATCTTCCTCTTTCCCGGCTTCAATAAAAAGCGCGCCGCTGTCCGGCATCGCTTCAATCCCGTTTTTTATGATGTTGACGAGGCACTGCTGGAAATCATGTTCATTTCCTTCGATCTGTACATCTTTGATCGTAGTATGTATCTTCACCGAATTCATATGGGCCAGTGGTGTGACGATCTGCAGCACTTTTTCGACCTGATCTTTCACATGAATGACGGTGACATCCTCCGGGGAAGGACGGGCAAATAATAAGTAATTTTTCAGAATCCCATCAGCACGATCAATTTCATCCATTGAAAAATTCAAAAACTCACGGCGTTTCTCCGGTGTTATATCCTCCTGTTGAAGCATCTGTAGAAATCCGCGAACCACCGTCAAAGGGTTTCGTACCTCGTGGGAAACAGAAGCCGCCAGGTGGCTTACCATCTCCATTTTCTCTGCTTTCACCACTTTCCGGTTCATCAGAGAATGCTCGTAAAACACTTCATTCGAATAGATAATCGCAGCGGTGGAAGCAAGGGTTAATCCTAGATAAAGCAGGACGAACGACCATGAAAATGTCCCGCCGAACAGAAACACAGCAATCAGGAGCGCGGTAACCGCCGCAAACAGCGAAACTGTACTTCCCGCGAGTACTTTCATCCGCCGGGAAAAATAAGGAAAAGCATCCGCCAGCAGCAAAAGAAAGATCAACAGCACCGTCACTTCCAGAACAGTAGCGGCCGCCCCAATCCCGCCCATAAAAAAGCGGAAGATCATGGTCACACCCGACAGGAAAACATCCCTTTCACGCCACCATAAAGGCCGGCTATAGTAAGTGCTGTCAGCCGCAGATCAAATATATACCCTTCCATCACAGGAATCGGAAAGAGGATACAGCTGATGACAGCAGCCGCCGACGCGGCATACATAATCCCCATTTTCTGCTTTTCAGACAGGGCAGTGTTACTATACAACAGACACGGAATAAACAGAAGAAAAACAATTAAAAACAGCACATTTAATAAAAATGCTTCTAACGCTCCAATAATGACCCCTCCTAACAGGGCACCAGTCCTCGGCCTATTATAACGTATATGGGCAGGTTTCGATATTTTCCATCGAAGAAAGCACACCCTGAAACGCCAGGGTGTGCTTTCTTCGCTTTACATTTCCTGAATATCAAACGACACAACGCGGTCCGTATCCGGATTGAAGGTAACTCCGGCTCTTATTTTTCTGGTCTCCTGAGGAGACTGCAAGGTGAATTCATATGTTTTCCGGGTTTGGTTCTGATTCACCTGCGTAGTTTCCAGTGCCTGATAATCGATCACGTTATAGTTGGGGTAGGCATTCTGGGTGATTTCCAGCAGATACTTGCCCCACCGCTCCTCTTCGAATTCCGGAGAGGGAATGATTTCAATGGGAATAACACCCATTGCCGGATCCGCCCCCAGTGCTTCAAACACCCTTCTGTGAAGATTCAGCCGGTTCGGCGGATAACCCCCAACCTCATCTACAACAGTTACGATCATTTCCCTGCCGGTGGCGGGATATCTGACCTTCAGGTTCTGCCCGCATGAATACGGGGATGATTCTCCCACAGCTGCGGTCATATATTGATAGTCCGACCAGGACATGCCGCATTTTGTCACCGGCCCTCCATCCGTCCATGTCGCCTGCCCCTGAACCGTCTGCTGACGTTGTTCATATCCGGAAAAAGGGATCATTGGATAACGCAGATGCGGACCCGCATGCGGAGGAGCCGGTACATAAGGATAATAGTAATACATCGTATTCCCTCCTGTGATTAGCTTGCTGTCCTTTCCACTCTATGCATCTTCTGCCCAATCAGGAACTCGTTCCGTATGAATTCCTTTTACCGGTATAAGCATCTTTTTTAAAAGCCCGCACCCACCCAATTTTGACACCATTTCCTGTTGACTGGAAAAAAGTAGATTAATATTATAACGTTGACGATAGTATTGATTGAGTTGGGGGAGATTGTGTGAAAAAAAGTGTTTATGTTTTACTTTTATCTCTGGTATGTGTAATAGGATTATTTGGATGTAAAGCCGAAGGAATGCCGGTTGACCGGAATATCAAACGTGTAAATATAGCAGAATCTTCTGGTTTTGGAGGTTTAAATGAAAATTTTATAATGAGTGTTGAGGATGGTAATAAAATAGAATATTTCCAAGCGTTAATGGAAAGTGCTGAAAAAGAAGAAATTAAAGTTGATAAACCAAATTATGATATGCAGATCATATATAACGATGACACGAACAGAGGTTTACATTTATCTCAGAGAAAAAATGGAGAAGCAGCACTAATGTTTATTGGCCATGAAAAAGATGTATATGTTGCAAGTTCCGAATCATCGGGAAATGTCCTGGAAAATTTAAATAATCTGGATTAAAACAAATGCCCTTTATATATCGCAGATACAGCCTTTTTATGAATGAGAACGAATGTTCCTAAATAAAAAAGGTATCACAGCATACTTACTCGTGGTACCTTTTTTACGCTTCAATTTTCTCTTCCCTGTTATTCATCGTTGTCCTGGATGGGACGCCTTTCCTATATAGAAAAACGGCTTCATCACCTCAGCCATTTCCAGGATATCTTCGGTGTTTCTCCGCAACATTTGAACCGCTCCTGTTTTCGTGCGCAGTACGTGATCATCATTCATGCCTGCATTCTCGTCTTCCACAACATAGTGAAATAAATGGGCTTTCGTTGCTTCTTCTTTTATGAAAATATTAACGGGGCCGGACATCTGGAGGCTTTCCTCCAGCTGTGTCCAATTCATATAACGCTGAACCAGCTCACATATATCGTGATATGCTTCATATTCGGGGTTGGCGCGGTAAATCTTGAGGTTTTTTTCCATTCGGTACGTGAGCATATTCTGATCGACAAAACGATTTAATTCCACACGGACCGCATTCGTCGAATCCCCGAATTCCCTTGTAATTCCCCGGAGGTATCCTTCCGTCCCCGGATTTAAAAAAAATTTCAGCATCAGCCGGAGTCTTGTTTTGGACGTGATTAAATGATGGAGCATGACTTCACCTTCTCCATGTATACTTTTGCTTTGAGACCACGAAGACGTATAGTTGAAATACATGTTTACAACGATTAACATTTTACCTTTATATAGGTCTAAGGTCAATTGTTGTGTTTGTTAAATTAAATCTTTATACCCAAATCGTGTCAATATTATAACTTTTATCCGGAACAGTTTCTCTAACACCCTACTGGTTCATAAACGTGCCAATAACCAGGAACATTATTCCCGGGTTTTATAATAGCGGGCAATGCGGGAGGCTGCTTCATATAAATGTTTTTCATGGTTCAACAGACCTACACGTATATACCCTTCTCCCTGCTCTCCAAAACCACGTCCGGAAGCGACAGCCACGTGTTCTTTTTTCAACAGGGTATCCGCAAAAGCGTTTGATGAATACCCTTGCGGTACGGGAAGCCAGACAAAAAAGGTGCCGGATGGAGCCTCTCCTTTCCAGCCTTGTTCTCTGAGTGCCTCCATAAAAACATTCCGCCTGGATTCATATGTACGGACGAGATCCTGAACCGGCTCCTGGTCCATGGTCAGTGCCCGGGCAGCCGCTTCCTGGATCCCTCCGAAAAGACTGACATACAAATGGTCCTGAATAAGATTCAGTGCTTCAATTACTGACGAATTTCCAACAGCTGCCGCAACCCGCCATCCTGCCATGTTATAGGTCTTGGATAACGTATACATTTCCACGCCGACTTCTTTGGCACCCTCAGCCTGTAAAAAGCTAGGCGGCCGGAAACCGTCATACCCGATAGCACCATATGCGAAATCATGAACCACACATATCTGATGCCAGAAAGCTGTGTTTACCGTTTCTTCAAAAAAAGAGATATCTGCTGTAGCTGCTGTCGGATTATTGGGATAATTTAAAAACATCAACTTTGCTTTATTCAGTGTTTCTTCGTTCAGTTCGTTATAATCCGGCAGAAACTGATTCTGCTCCCGTAAAGGCATTTTCACCGTTTCTGCACCGGCCAGCGCCGTACCTGACCAATAATCCGGATATCCGGGGTCCGGCAGCAGCGCCGTATCTCCTTCGTTCAAAAAGCATTCACTGATTTCCACAAGACCTGTTTTCGCTCCGAATAACACGGCAACTTCGTATTCCGAATCCAATGTCACGCCGTACTCTCTGCTGTAAAAATCAGCGACGGCCTGCTTCAGCTCTTTTCTCCCCCGGAATGGGGAATATTTGTGATGTTCCGGCTTTTCTGCCGCTTCCTGCAATGCTCCGACGACAGCAGCAGGGGCGGGAAGATCAGGATTGCCCTGCCCTAAATTAATAACATCTATTCCATCATCTTTCATTTGTTTGACCTGCTGCACCAGACCTGCGAAAAACTGATCCGGGAGCCGTTTAAGTTTATTTGAAGGTTCAAACTGCATGTTATGCTCTCCTCCTTCGGTGCCTCGTTTCTTTTATTCTATCACAACAGGCATGTTCCGAGTATTTCCCGGGAAATATGCGTTCTTTTCCTCTTTTCTGCTGTCGATTTACACAGAATGATATAAAATAACAGCCTGGTGTCAAAAACCAGGCTGCCTGCCGACTTATAGTTCAATGGTTTTCTCATTGAAAATCTTTTCCATCACTTCTTCTCTGGTCACTTTCGAAGAGGTAACGTACCTGCTCCGCTGGGGCGGTTCAGGCTTTTCCAGGATGCCCAGCTGAAAAGCGGCGCGGAAGAGAAGTGTCACAAACTGGCGGAGCGTGGACGTTTGATAGCTCGCATATGACTTGAGGCTGTCGGCGAATTGATCAAAAAAGTCTTTTGAACTGAACGGATCTTTATCTCTCCACTCCTCCAGTTTTTCGAGGAATACGTCAAAAAAATCGGTCTGAACAGCATACGTCTGGGGAGATTTCCTGAATTTTATTACATTCTCTTCCTTTATGTAATGAATGGTAATCCCTTCTTCCGCCGTGCTGCCGGACCCTTCATCTTGTACCGTCTTTTCCCCTGCACCCACGCTTCCCGTTTTCTTTTCTTTTGAACGCGGAGCTTGCTGCGGGGCAGATGATTCATGTATAAAAGCTTCTATCGCAGAAAGTTGTCGTAAATGAGCGACAGCCTGTTCTGCGGTGTCGTACTGCTGGTGATCTATCGCATAGTGAAGAATTTCCCGAAGGCTTTGGTTCCATTCCGATGACAACATGAAAGCTCCTTTCCCCGTTTTGAGCTGAATGAAAAACACAGTCTCTATATTGTATTATATCCATAAATCAGGGAAAGAAAAAAGGTGTTTGAATAAAACTCCTGCCCATTTACCAGCGCAGGAGTTTCGTACCGAGAACTTTTTCAAACTCGCCGGCCTGCAGCAGTCTTTTGTCGAGCTGGCACTTCGACAGTCTCAACTGTTCTTCAAGTCCTCTTCGGATTAATTCTATTTCAATTTTCACAAGGATACCAAGCCTTGTAATAATAAGGGCTATCATCAATCAAAACACTCATTTTTAAACTATATTGGTATAGACAACTATAAGTATAGATGCTAAAATGTCCATATATTTAGTAGAACTTATTTTTAGTTTCACAAATAAGAAAGGGGTTTCATCCTATGCTTAACTTCTTACAGCGGATAGGGAAAGCGTTAATGCTTCCGATCGCGACGCTTCCCGCCGCCGCTCTATTAACGCGTCTCGGACAGGACGACATTTTCGGCATCCCATTTATGGCTGCGGCCGGCTCTGCCTTATTCGACAATCTGGCTCTTTTGTTTGCCATCGGTGTAGCGGTCGGTTTATCCAAAGACGGAAACGGAGCTGCCGGTCTCGCCGGAGTCATCGGTTTCTTTGTCTTACAGGAAGGCACGGCTGCCATTAATGAAAACGTGGATATGGGATTTTTAGGAGGAATTATTTCAGGTATTATTGCCGGCCTGTTATACAACCGTTTTCATGACATTAAACTGCCGAACTGGCTTGGATTTTTCGGGGGAAGGCGGTTTGTTCCCATTGTCACGGCCGGTACGATGGTAATTTTGGCCGGCGTATTCGGATACATTTGGCCGCCTGTGCAGGGTCTTATTGATTCCATCGGACAGTGGATCATTGATGCCGGCGCTCTCGGCGTTGGTGTGTATGGTTTCTTAAACCGGCTCCTCATTCCAATCGGGCTGCACCACGTATTAAACAGCCTGGTATGGTTTGAGTTCGGTTCATTCGAAGGGGCGACCGGCGACCTGAATCGTTTCTTTGCCGGGGACCCGACAGCCGGTATATTTATGGCAGGAATGTTTCCAATTATGATGTTCGGTCTGCCGGCTGCCTGCTTTGCCATGATCGCAGCTGCCAAACCGGAGAAACGAGCGCAGGTTTCCGGTCTGCTCGGTGGTCTTGCGCTGACCTCATTTCTTACAGGAATTACCGAACCGATTGAGTTTTCCTTTATGTTCATTTCTCCTCTTTTATATGTGATTCACGCCCTGCTGACAGCTGCTTCCATGATGATTTCCTATGTAGTGGGGACACTGCATGGTTTCGGTTTTTCAGCCGGCGCTTTTGACTATTTCCTTAACTTTACTCTGGCTGACAAGCCCTTGCTTTTAGCCGGAATCGGGATTGTATTTGCCGCCATTTACTTTGTCGTTTTCTATGCCATGATTAAGGGGCTGGATTTGAAGACCCCCGGCCGGGAGGATGACGATGAAGAAACGGTTGTTCACGAAGGCAGTGATAAATACAATTCCATGGCCCGTGAATATGTGGCAGCTATCGGGGGCTATGAAAATATTCAATCGATCGATAACTGCGTGACACGCCTGCGTCTGCAGATGAACGATATGAACAAGGTGGACGAAGATCGACTGAAACGCAATGGAGCCAAAGGGGTAATGAAAGTCAGCAATACCAACCTTCAGATCATCGTCGGAACCGATGTGGAGTTCGTCGCCGACGCCATGCGTCATAATCAGTCAGCAGGAACAGCAGAAAACCATGGAGGTACAACGCTCTCGAGCCCGTTAACCGGATCTGTCCTTCCATTGTCCGAAGTGAACGATGAAGCCTTTTCCAGCGGTGCTCTCGGCAAGGGAACAGCTGTAGTACCGGAAGAAGGCAGACTGTATGCTCCGGCTGACGGTAAGGTCAGTACAGTATTCCCAACCCGGCATGCCTATGGTATAACGACCGCGGAAGGGTATGAAGTGCTGCTTCATATCGGTCTGAACACCGTAGAATTACAGGGTGGACATTATACCACCCATGTGGAACAGGGCGACAACGTTCGGGAAGGACAGTTGCTGGCGGTGTTTGATTTGAATAAGATCCAGGAAGCCGGTTACGATATCACCACTCCTGTCATTATTACGAATGCGGACGATTCCGTCGAAGTAAGCAGTTCTCTGGAAACATCCGTGAAACCAGGGTCTCCACTGCTTACCATCCGCTGATACAATAAAAGGCCTTCCGTTGATGATTCCAAGCGATGGAATGGGATGCTGCGCTTGAGCATTCTGTTCCATCGTTTTTTTGCCTGCTGGAATGCAAATCCCGGGTTTTGCCGGTCCAAAGCAGCAGTGGATGAGTACCGGACACGGGGCTTACAAACCAAACGTCCACGGTTACCAGCCAACCCCCGCCATTTACATGCCAAACAAGCAGGTTTACATGCGGGACCGGATACATCGATAGTACAGAAAAAACCCGGACGCTTCATCGAGAAATCGTCCGGGTATCATGGATCTAACAGTGGTATTCTTTCTTTATACATTTCCACGAGTTTACGGTTATGCTCATCCGCACCGTCGACATTACCGGAAAGGAAAATCGGGGCTTCCTCCCCCCGCTCAGCAAGGTATTCAATCACACCGGCAAACACTGTCTGAAGCATGGCCGTACCGATAACGGTCGATGTCGGCGCATAGGGTACTGCCACATCGGGGTGAGTCAACAGCGCATCACCCTTTTCGCTTAAATTATCGAGCACAAGATCGACGGACTCATACAGACGAGCGCCGCTTTCATGACGGGAGGGCTGGCTGCCAGAATACTCCACGGAAGTGATACCGATCACCTTCAACCCTTTCTTCCTTCCATATCTGGCGGCCTCGACCGGTACCGGATTACGACCAGAAGTCGAAATCACAATAAGAGCATCCCCGGCCTGTAATGAATGTTGATCGAGAAAATCATCGATATAATGATGTTTTCGCTCCTGCCGGGAAGCCTGAAGGGCGCCCTTATGCAGCATCAGCGATTCCTCCAGGAGCGGATTAACCGGTACCAGGCCTCCCGCCCGGTAAAATACTTCCTCACTCAGCATATGGGAGTGTCCGGCCCCAAACACATGGATAATGCCGCCGGTGCGGATAGTCTGCGTCAGGTCTTCCACTGCTCTTTTCAACGATGCTTTCTGTGTGGTTTTCAGCGACTGCAGTTTTTTTTCAACCTCGTCCAAATAGCGAAACACGATGATCGCCCCCTTTTGTAAAAAGAACCGGGGGGCTTGCGCCGTCCGGTTCAAATTATCTCGGCATTTTAATGGTGAATTTGTAACGATCTCCCCGATACGCCGATTTAACATATTCAAACGGTCTTCCATCTTCCAGATACGTGATACGTTGAATGAGAAGTACCGGGTCTCCTTCCTGGATATCCAGCCTCTCCGCTTCTTCCCTGCTTGCCAGCGAGGCTTCAAATGTCTGTTCTCCGTCCACGATATGAAGTCCTCTGTTCGCTTCAAGAAAATGATAAATGGACCGGTTTTCAACATCTTCTGGAATGTCTCCGGATATCTCACGGTTGATGAACGTTGTTTCATAGGCCATCGGCACGTCATCCGCAAGACGGATCCGCTGAATTTCATATACCTGAAGGTCTTTGGGGGCATGCAGTGCTTCCGCCACCTTCAACGGTGCAGTCCGCAACGTATATTGAATGAGAACACTGGCCGGCTCCAGCCCCCGTGCCTTCATATCTTCCGTGAAACTGGTCAGGCCCTGAAGCGGCTGTTCAATCTTCGGTTCCGCCACAAACGTTCCTTTTCCCTTTTCCCGCTGCAGCAGTCCTTCATTCGCTAGTTCGGTCACCGCCTGCCGGACCGTCATCCGGCTCACATCAAAGTCTTCGGAAAAAATCCGTTCAGACGGCAGCATATCCCCGGGCTGCCACTCCCCGGTATCTATTTTTTTCCGTATCATCTCCTGGATCTGATAGTAAATCGGCAGGGGGGAGTTTTTATCGATCATCCCAATTCCGTCTCCCTTCTTTCACAGGGCCGCTGTTCCCGGGATTCTAATTGATTCAGAGAAACACCGGATAATGCGGCTTCATCGGCTATTATTGTAACATATGGATGATCCTGAAGAACGGAGGCAGGAAAATCTTCACTTTTTTCTCCGTGTAAAAGAGCTGCCACTGCTTCTTTTTTTCGGATACCGGAAGCGAGCAGCAGAATACGCCGGCTCTCCATAATGGTGGCTATCCCCATCGTCACAGCGCGCTGCGGCACTTCTTCCTTCTTCTCAAAAAAGCGGGCGTTGGCCTCACGGGTGGATGGCTTTAACTCTACAATATGGGTTCTGGAATCAAAGGAGGTTCCCGGCTCGTTAAATCCGATATGACCGTTTTCACCGATACCGAGAAGCTGGAGGTTGATCCCTCCGCTTTCCTGAATGTTTTGTTCATACCGGCGGGCTTCTTCCTGAAGATCATCAGCATCTCCTTTAGGCAGGTGGGTCTGGCCGGTCCTCAGTTCGAGCGGCCGGAACAGCTTTTCTTCCATATACCGGTGGTAGCTGTTCGGATGATCCGGGGAGAGACCGGCATATTCATCCAGATTAAAAGTCTGCAGGCGGGAAAGAGGGAGACCGGCGGCGTGATGTATCCATTCCCGGTACGTTCCTTCCGGCGTTCCGCCTGTAGCTAGCCCCAGCACGATGTCCGGATTGGCGGTTATTTGTGCTGCGATGAGCGACGCTGCTTTTTCACTCATTTCCTGTTCGTTTTTCACCGCTATCACTTCCATCTTATTCCTCCTTTCCTTTTTCATAAGCCGGCACTCCCCGGCACCATGTCCGGCGGACTTCCCGGTTTCCGTCAAGAAGCACCATATCCGCATCCTTGCCCTCTTTTACTTCTCCTTTACGGGGAAGTCCGAGCTTTTGCGCGGCATTCCGGGAAGCCATGGCAGCGGCTTCTTCCCATGAACAATCCGTGAAAGCCATTATATTTTTCAACGCTTCGTTCATTTTCAGCATACTCCCGGCAATGGTTCCATCTTCGAGGTAAGGCCTGTTTCCTTCAACGGTTACCGTCTGCCCGCCCAGGTCATACCTGCCGTTCTGAAGGCATTTCGCCCGGATGGAATCGGTAATTAACAGCAGACCCGCCGCCCCCTTCATCCGAAAAGCCATGTCCACCATCGAGGGATGTACGTGCACCCCGTCGGCAATGATTTCATTGGTAAGGGCGCGGTTTAACAGAGCGGCAGAGGCAAGGCCGGGTTCGCGGTGATGAAGACCGCTCATGCCGTTAAACAAGTGCGTAACATGGGACACGCCGCTTCCTGCCGCTTCATTTATTTCTTCCAGTCCGGCATTGGAATGAGCAGCTGCCGTTACAATTCCGTTTTGATGGAGAAAGCGGATCAGGGCATGGTCCGGATCCTGCTCGGGGGCAAGCGAAACCCATTTTATGAAGCCCCGGGCAGCCTGCTGCCACTGTTGAAATAATGCAGTATCGGCCGGTCTTAAATGTTCTTTCGGCTGGGCTCCCGCTTTTTCAGCGGTGAAAAAAGGCCCTTCAAGATGAATTCCGAGCATTTCCGCGCGTCCAGCCGGCTGGTTTGAAGCAAATGCTGCTGCATTCTCAAGCGCCCTCGTAATTACGTCTTTGTGCTGCGTAATGGTAGTGGCAAGAAAAGACGTTGTTCCTTCCGACGGGAGGTTTTCAGCAATGGCTGTCAGGGCCTCCGGTGTACCGTCCATTACGTCGGCATGATTGGTTCCGTGGATATGCACATCGATCATACCCGGTATAAGCACGTCATCCGGCTCAGCTTTTATTTGCACGGTGGTTTCCGTCACGACTTCTTCGGCGCTGCTGTCCCTGCCCATGGCGGCAACAACACCGTTTTTCACCAATACATAGGCATGCTCCTGCCTGCCATCCGGATTCATAACGGTAACATCCCGGAGGATAAACTCTTCCATCCCGCTTCCTCCCTCTCATCTAATCTGATAGGTATATTATATCGTTTAAAAATATAGTTGTCTATACCATTTTAAACGAAGGTGTAAGCGCCCTGACCGCATAATATACACATCGCGCGGGCATACTCTCATGATACAGGATAAAGACAAGCGTGTTTCGACATATTCTGCAGCCCAGGGAGGAACTTGAAATGAACCGGAATATTATGGATTGGCCCACGTTTTTTGGCGCTTTGTTTCTGCTGATTGCCATTGCCGCTCCGTTGGTGATTGTTCCTGAATTCGGAGCAGCCGTTGTGGATGCCGCGAACACGTTCGTGTCCAAGAATCTTGGAGCCCTGTATCTTGTCATCGGCATGGTATTGTTTATTTTCTTATTATACATAGCCTTCAGCCAATACGGCCGCATCGTTCTCGGAAGCCGCGGGGTTATACCGGAATTTAACACCTTGACCTGGGCAGCCATGCTGTTTGCCGCCGGGATCGGCTCCAGTGTGCTGTACTGGGGAACGATTGAATGGGCGTACTATTTCACAGGGCCGCCGTTCGGCCTTGAACCGGAGTCGGCGGAAGCTGTTACGTGGGCTGCCACATACGGCCTTTTTCACTGGGGACCGATTGCGTGGGCGATCTACTGCCTGCCCGCGCTTCCGATTGCCTATTTCTTTTACGTGCGCCGACGACCGGTTCTGAAAATAAGCGAGGCCTGCCGCCCGGTTTTGAAAAAATATGCCGACGGCCCAGTCGGCACTATCGTCGATATCCTGTTCATGTTCGGACTGCTCGGCGGCGCCGGCACGACCATGGCACTGGCTACACCGCTGATTGCCGAAGGGGTTAACTATTTCACCGGCATTGAACCGAATATGGTCGTTAACACGATTGTACTCGCGCTTTGTACGATTATTTTTGCCGTCAGCTCCTATAGCGGGCTCCGCCGGGGGATCCGCTGGCTCAGCGACATTAATCTGTGGCTGTCCTTCGTGCTCCTTGGTTTTATCATTATTGTCGGACCGACGGTATTTCTCGGAAATACAATGGTGAACAGCATTGGCACTCTTGCGGATAATTTTTTCAAAATGAGTTTATGGACGGAACCGTTTGCCGGCATGGACGGCTTCGAAGAAACTGGATTTCCGGAGAGCTGGACTGTTTTTTACTGGGCCTGGTGGCTCGTCTATGCGCCGTTTGTCGGTCTGTTTGTCGCCCGGATTTCACGCGGACGTACGATTCGGGAAATGATTGTCGGAACCCTCGTTTACGGTTCGATCGGCTGCGCTCTGTATTTTGGAATTTTAGGCAATTACGGGCTGTATCTTGAATTAAGCGGTCAGTACTCCGTCGTAGACGTGCTGAACAACGAAGGCGCCCCCGCAGCCATCATCGGCACAATCGCCCAGCTCCCCGGAAGCGCCCTGTTTGTCGCGATATTCGTGATCCTGGCTGTCATCTTTCTGTCCACCACCTTCGACTCCGGCTCCTACATTCTGGCCTCGGTGACGCAGAAAGAAATTGACGACGAGCCTGAACGCTGGAACCGCCTGTTCTGGGCGTTTGTCTTAGCCGCTCCGTCTCTTGTGCTCATGTATCTCGGCGGCCTCGAAACCCTGCAGACCGCCAGTATCGTCGGAGGATTCCCGCTTATTTTCATTATGATCATGCTCGTCATTTCGTTCACGCGGGCGATTAAGGAAGACATGCCGAACACCTTCGGGGGCAAGTACTTTATCTACCGGGAAGATAAGGACTGAAGAACATGTATATTGTGGACAGATCAGATGGCGAAGTGTCTACAACCCTCTGTTTTGAACCATTTGACTGAGTGATGTTTCATAAAGTGTCTCTATCCCATTTTTTCTGGACATTTCTGCTTTTATACAGCATCAAATGTCTTTTATTTTTAGGTTATGGACATTTTCTCCCTTGAATTGTCCACACAAAAAAACAGCTTGTATTATGCTGGAGGTTTGGTAATATAAAAGATATCAAAAGGAGGGAAATATGTTAAAGAAATCCTGTGCCCCGTCCCATGAACTTCAATGTCTCCGCGTTCTCCACCGACGAATGAATTTATCCCCCGGTCAAAGGCAGTATTACCTCAGCCTGGAGAAAGGTTTTGAGGGCGAGCAGACGTTGAATCAATCGCTGCTCCAGCTTGAACACGACACCATCATTATGAATGATCTGTTGATCGAACATCATCACAGTTTTTGTCAAATCGATACGCTGGTGCTGACATATGACCAGGCTTATCTGTTTGAAGTAAAACATTACGAAGGCGAGTATTATCTTAATAAGAACCGGCTTTACCTCATGAACGGAAAAGAAATGAAAGATCCACTGCTTCAACTGCAGCGAAGCGAAGCGTTTCTCCGTCAAACCTTTCAAACCCTCCCGCTGACTCTTCCTATTCAAGGTCTTGTCGCCTACACCCATCCTTTTTTCACTCTTTACCATGCCTCTTCGGAACTGCCGGTACTTCTCCCGAACCAGCTCCAGCGCTTTATCCAAAAATGGAACCAGGAACCCTCGTCCCCTCTCACCAAACAGCACCACCATGCTGCGGAACAGCTGCTGAGGCTGCATTGGGATTTGTCCCCTTACACACGCCTTCCGGATTACAACTATCCTTATTTAATCAAGGGAGTATCCTGTCCTTCCTGCTCCGGGTGGATGAAGGAAAGGAAAAATACATTGATCTGTGCCTCCTGCGGGAATAAAGAAACCCGCCGCAGCGGTATCCAGCGAAGCATCGAAGAGTTCAGACTGCTGTTCCCGAAGAATAAATTGACGACCCCTATTATCTATGACTGGTGCGGCCTCAGTAGCAGCAGAAAAAACGTCAGCCGCGTCCTCCTTTCTCATTATCAGCGAGTCGGGAAGGGAAAAGGATCGTATTATGTATCACCTCCACATAGATAGCCGACAGTTCTCCGCCGCAAATGTCCATAAAAAAAATTTACTGGACACTTCGATCATACCTTCATCGAATCGTGTCCAGTACTATGTAATAGAAGACATTTCCCTTTCGAAAATGTCATCAATACCCGTACCCCAGCTTTTTTGATAAAGCGGCGGCGGTTTCTTTCAGCTGTTCAATATAATGAGACATTTCTTCTTCCGACGTTCGCACGACCAGAGTCGAAATGCTGAGAGCGGCGGCAATGCGGCCGTTATGGTCATGGATCGGCACAGCGGCGCAGCGTACGCCGGGTTCATTTTCTTCCCGGTCTTCGGCGTAGCCCTGATCCCGCACCTTCCGAATTTCGGCCCAGAACGAAGCGGCATCGGTAATCGTGTGCTCGGTCTGCCGGACAAAATGGTAGTCCTTTAAAAGAGCGGCGATCTCTTCATCAGGCTGAAACGCAAGCAGCGCCTTGCCGACACCACTGCAGTGCAGGGGGATACGCCGGCCGATGCGGGAATATAAAATGGTCGCCGAGGTGCTTTCCACTTTGTCGATGTAAACCCCTTCCCTTCCGTCCTGGATGACAAGGTGCACCGTCTGGTTCGTCTTCTGTGAAAGATCATACAGATAATCCCGGGCCGTGGCACGGATATCACGGCTGCGGATCACGTAGTTGCCCCGTTCAAACAGCTTCATGCCGAGACTGTATTTCCCGGATTCTCCTGCCTGCTCAATATATTGGTGTTTTTCCAGCGTCTTTAAAAGCGAATGGACCGTACTTTTATGTAGGTGGAGCCGTTCGCTGATGTCGGTTATTTTTAATTCGGTATCGGTATCATCGAATAAATCAAGAATCTGCAGGGCACGGTCGACGGATTGAATGATCGGCACCGAACCACCTCCTTTCTAGAATACATATTGAATGACGAGGGCCAGCACTGTCCCGCCGCTGCTGAACAGAAAGGCAAACGGCAGGTTCCAGAGCGACACACGGTATGGGTTCTGGTGCAGCAGCATACCGGTCAGCGAGACGGAGATGTTAAACGGCCCTGCCATAACCGTGGACAGACCGCTCGTAATCAATACCACAGCGGCTCCGGCCGGTGCGATATCCTCAAGCAGCGGCTGCAGCATCTCGCCGGCCAGTGCGATCGTGACGATCGGATGAAACCCGATCATCGCAAGCGCCAAAAACATGACCTGAATCGTTACAAACAATAATACAGGAATATCCTGCAAAAATAAAAACGGATACTGGAGCCAGTCCATCCATACCGTTTCTTCCAGTACCCGGATAAAAAAACCGACCGACAAAAACAATACCATGTAATTCTGCAGAGAAGCCGTCCGTGAAGTCCAGTTTTTCAAGGCGTACACGAGAAAGGAACGGATTCTTCCGATCACGAGCGCCCAGCCGAAAGAAAATGGAGTAATCACGAGAGCAACCGTTTCAAGAAACGATACCGGCAGTACTTCGTGCAGCGCGATAATGGAAGAAATAAACAAAAGCAGGAAAAAGGAAAGGCCCGCGATTTTTTGATACACCGCCCGCATATTTATATCCCGGGTTTCGATGGAAGTCGTGATGTGCCGGTATTTCCTTCCGGTAATCATGGTGATCATTAAAAAGACAGCAGCGAAAAAGAGCAGCAGCGGCAGTAGTTCGAGATAAGCTGCTCCGGTTATATCAACCGAAATCGCAACAAGCAGTTCCATCGGGCTCCATACCAGACAAAGCGCATACCCGCGCAGCATCGCCGAACTGATAAAGCGGGCCGATAGCCGGGCGCTCTGTTCTTCGAGATTGCGGCGCAGTACACTGACCACAAGCGGCAGGGTGCTGATGTTTAAAAAGGTGCCGAGCATAAACGATACACCGGCTGCGCGGCGGTACAGCTGCCCGAGGTGGGTCATGTTTGTTTTCAGCAGCTTGTTGACTTTTTGATCATAACGTCCGACAACGATGACGCTGTTAATAAAGGGCAGTACATAAAACACCATAATCAGCATGACCATGGACGTCATATAATAAGGGAGTTCATGTACCGCAATCCCCTCCACCCACACCGCCGCTGCCGCCGCGATCAAGAATACAGCAGCGGTCCCTTGATAGAGGCGGTCCGCTTTCGGAAACGAAACAACGATGGAGGCAGCCGCAGCCAGGCCTGTCAGATACGTGAGCCATGCCCCTCCTGCAAACAGGGAAACGGCATATCCAACGACCAGTAAGCTGTACAATATAAGATACATCATAGGAAACGTCCCTTTACTGCCAGGATTCATTCAAAAAAAGACAGCAGCGCGCCTGATGTTTCCAAACGCCCTGCTGCGCTTCTATCTTATTGCAGCGCCTGTTGAAAGGCATCCGTGAATGCCTGCGCCCGTTTGGTCAAGGCTGCTTTTTCTTCGTTGTTCCACGGCTTTTTCGTATTCACGAGAGCGCTTCCCACCCCTACGGCGACAGCTCCCTGATCCATGTAATCCTTCAGGTTTTCCGTTGTGATCCCACCGGTCGGCATCAATGGAATATGAGGAAGCGGCCCCTTGATGTCTTTCAGGTACGACGGGCCGAACTGGTTGGCCGGGAACACTTTAATGACATCCGCCCCGCTTTCGTAGGCTGTCAGTATTTCTGTCGGCGTCATCGCCCCTGGAATGCTGATCACGCCGTACCGCTTGGACATTTGAATTGTAGCCGGGTTTACCGTCGGGGAAAAGATGAACTGCGCCCCTGCCATAATCGCAGAACGGGCTGTTTCCGGGTCGAGTACCGTGCCGGCGCCGGTGATCAGTTCATTGCCGTAGGATTTGCGCAGCTTCTCGATGGCAGCAAGCACATTCGGCGTTTCCATCGTAATCTCCAGCGTCCGGACGCCGCCCTCCAGCAGCGCTTCCGCCATATCTTCTATATTGTCCGGATCTGCGCCGCGGATAATCGCCACCACGCCGTTCTCTTTAATATCCTGAATTGATGTCATATACATCCTCCTTAACGACGCACGTCTTCCGTGCCTGATTTTTCATGTACCAACGCTTCTACATCCGCCCGCTCCGGCAGGCCTTCAACGTCCCCTTCCGCCTGCGTGACAAGCGCTCCGACGGCATTACCGCGACGTACAGCTTCCACCGGCGAAAGACCGTCCAAAAGACCGGATAGATAACCGGCGGCAAATCCATCCCCGGCCCCGACCGGGTCGACCACCGTTTCCACCTGAAACGCCGGAACAAATTCCGATCCGTTTTTATTAAAATAATAGGTGCCTGTATCGCCTGCTTTCAACACCACTTCTTCCGCTCCCTGCTGTAGAAAGAGCCGCCCCAGTTCGTGTGGATCGTCCGTTCCGAACAAAAAGGCTCCTTCGGCAATGCCGGGCAGAATAATGTCTGCATGCGACGCCAGATCCAGCAGCGTTTCCCGTGCTTCTTCATCACTCCATAAGGAACGGCGCAGGTTCGGGTCAAAGACAACCTTTGCTCCATGCCGTTTGGCCGTGTTAATGGCTGCTGGAAGCATCTCCCGGCAGCTTTCACTTAATGCTGGAGTAATACCGCTGATATGTAGGTAATCCGCCTGTTTCATGTAGTCTTCATCGATGTCAGCGGTACTCAGGCGGCTCGCCGCCGATCCCTTCCGGTAGTACTGCACACGGATATCCCCCGCTTTTCGGAATTCCTTAAAATACAGTCCGGTCGGCGCTTCCGGATCCATTGTCACGTGGTCGGTATTCACACCCTCACCACGGACAAAATGAAGCATCGCTTTTCCGAGTTCATCGTCACCGACACGGCTGATCCAGCCCGCTTTGTGGCCGAGGCGGGACAGGCCGACCGCCATGTTTGATTCCGCTCCGCCGAACTTTCTGGAATAGGAATGAGCATAGCGCATAAGCCCCTTCTGGTCCGGGGTAAACAGCGCCATGGTCTCCCCTATTGTAACAACATCCATTCCGACACCCCGTTTGTTTTATAATGTGAAATTTCGTTCTGCATATATAATTCTATCGTATACCAATCCGTCTGTATCGTCAATTTCACAAAAAAGAGCACTCCTTATGGAGCGCCCCTATCGTCCGACAAATACGCAGGATACCAGTCCCATCCCAGCTTCAACAGGTGAACGATCTCGTCTGCTGTTTCTTCTTCGCCTTTTCCGTCTGTATCCACCTGCAATGTATTCAATGAGTACGCCTGCTTTCGTTCATAAAATAAAGCTTCCATTTCCTCCATTGATTTATTCTGCAGAACAGGCCGGTTGCCCTGAATGAGGGGCAGACGATCTTTCCACGTCTCCCAGCCTACATTCAGCAGCACAACAATGCAGTATTTCATGCAGGCTTCGCGTATTTCCGGCTGCATGTAAGCTCCTCCGCCAAGCGCCAGAATTTTCAGCCGTTCCTTTTCGCAGAGGCGTATGGTTGTCTCTTTTTCGAGCTCCCGAAACGTGTCTTCTCCTTTCTTACGAAAAATATCGGGGATACTCATCTTCTGCCGGGCTTCTATATAATCATCAACATCTACAAAATCCCGGTATAACTTTTTGGATAACAGGGTTCCAATCGTGGATTTACCGGACCCCATAAATCCGATCAAAACAATATTTCTCTCACGTAAAGCCGGTAACCGCTCCATTTTCTTCCCACTTTCTATCATCATTGATCCCGGTGCCTTATATCAAATATCCTTCGAGTTCTCTCATCATTTCGACCGGGATCTGGCCGGGGGCTGAACTTCTACTGCCGACAGCGAATGTAAAAAGAGAGCCAAACTGCCATCCGGCTAATCTCGAGACAGCTCCCATTTTCCCCATCGACATTGTAATCACGGGAATGTCTAGTTCCTCATCTGCTTTCAATGTTACGTTCAGAAGAGACAGTACATCATTCATTGTTTCGGGCATGACGGCTATTTTCGCCATATCAGCACCTGCATCCTCTATTTTTTTAAACATCGTCAACATTTCTTCTTCAGACGGTGTGATGGAAAAGTTATGATAAGAAAAAAGGAGGAGTACACCGTTTTTTCTGCAGAAAGATTGAACTTCTTTTATTTCAGCTTCGTCCTGCTGTATTTCATAGTCCATCATATCCACATTACCATCGATCGACAACCGGCGGTACCATTCCATCTTTTCGAATGCTGTAAGAGAAACGGTCTGCCCGCCTTCCTTTTCTGATCTTATGGTAAAAAGGAGGGGGATTCCCTGAAGACTTTCCCTCATCCGGGCGGCAGTGTCTTCTACTTTTTCTATATCTGAAAGGTCTTCAAAGAAGTCCGCCCTCCATTCTACGAGATCCGGTTTTTTATGCTGAATGGACACAGCTTCCTCCAGCACTGCACTATCCGTCTTTCCTGTGACCGGCAGGCAGAGAGAAGGTCGGCCGGTATGAAACGTATGATGTTTTGTCTGAATTACTTTTGACCGCATGTTATCCTCCTGATATTTTCGTTTCATGGAACTTTCCAAAAAAATCCGTTTCTTATGTTCCCAAGTGGATCATATGTAAGCTATAATAAAACTATTATACTATATATCCCGACTTTATCGGCAGGTGACTGACATGGAAAAAGGGGAAAATCAAAGTATAGATAGTACGGAAGACTCTATTTTTTCGATTGCTTTACTCATGGTGCTTCTGTCTTCAGCAGCAGGAGTCCTGCTATTCTATTTCGTGCCGCCGGATGCCGGCCAGGCTCTTCTTTTCACATTGATTTTTTCCATGGTTTTGTTTGGATGGTTCCATCCTTACCTGCCATGGAACAGCGGGTATTATATCTCGCTTACTCCCGTCATATTTTATGGATCTTTACTCCTCACAGGACCGGCTGACGCTTTTTTTTCGCTGGCGGTCAGCACCGCGGTGTTGAGCCTGAGTTTTTACCATGCACCCCGGGCATTGACCGGAGTGGCGCGGATGGCTGTCCTTCTTTCCATAAGTGGAATCATGCTTGCTTTCTTTCAGGAGTACAGCCCGCTTCTCTCTTTTGAAAATCCTTCGTCTCTTATCATAACAGCTTTTCACTTAATTCTCTCTACGCTGCTGGGTGTGCTTTTATTCTTATTATGGCAGAAAGTTTCAGCCAAAAACAGAGTGACAGTATCCCTTTTGTACCTTGTTATTTATATATCCGTCTTTCTCCCCAGTTTTGTCATGGCGATGAGCCTGTTTTACGAAGCACTTGGATCGGCCGGCATCCTGTTTTTTGATATGCTCCTGCTTCTGGTAAACCTCTTTTTGAAAAGTCATTACCGCTTTTACAACGACTATTATCAGGCGGCATACTTTGACGAGCTGACCGGCCTGCCGAATGCCAAAAGCTTTGATGAACATCAAAAAGAGTGGAACGGCAGGTATTATGTATTTCTGATTAACATTGATGAATTCAAGCGGATCAACAGTTATTTCGGCAGGGAAGGCGCTGCATACATATTGATTTCCTATGCCAGCCGGCTTCTTTCCCGGTGCGGATCAGACGGACGGGTCTACCGGATAAACAGCGATGAATTTGTGATCGTGGCAGGTCCGGAAATCTATGACCGGCTAAAACAGATGCTTCCTGCTGATGTGAACGAACCGTTTCTGTATCATCATGAACCTATCTATCTGGAAATCAGCATCGGTGTCAGCGAACATCCGGCTTCCCACAGAAAACCGGCACCGCAGCTGCTTCAGGAGGCCAATATGGCCATGCAGAAAGCAAAAGAAACCGAAGGGTCGTCGCTCTCCATCTATACACAAGCCCTTGCCGACGCTTCCCTTTCCTATATCAAACTGCAGCGGGACCTGCATCATGCAGTCCAGTCAGAAGAACTGTACTTGATCTTCCAGCCGCAGCTTTCTGTTACGGACGGGACTCCTTTCGGTTTCGAGGCCCTTCTGCGCTGGGAGCATCCGGATCATGGATATATTTCCCCCGGCGAATTCATCCCGGCCGCTGAAAATTCCAGTTTGATCCACCCTCTCGGCCGCTGGGTGTTAAAAGAAGCATGCCGGATGTTAAAAGAAAGACAGGATTATGGAAAAAGCATGTACAGTGTATCCGTAAATGTGTCTTTCCGCCAGTTTCATGACCCGGGATTTGAAGATTACGTCATCGACACGCTCACCCGCTTTGATATTGATCCTCGTTTGATCACACTCGAGCTCACAGAATCCGCCACCATTGATAATCTTCACGACCTGGTCCCGACGCTTACCAAATGGAAAGAAACCGGGATCAGACTGGCACTCGATGATTTCGGCTCCGGGTATTCTTCGATGAACTATATCGGCACCCTGCCGTTCGATCTGATTAAAATTGACCGTTCGTTTATCCAGGACCTTCCTGCCTCCTGGTCCAAAGGAGCTATCGTGCGAGCGGTGGTGACACTGGCCCATGATTTGAATATGAAAGTGATCGCTGAAGGAGTGGAAACGATGGAGCAGTGGCACTGGCTCCACTCTCATTCCTGTGATGCCGTCCAGGGTTTTCTCATAGGCAGAGGCAGCCAATGGATAGACGCCGGCATTTACGAATCCTTTCGATGAGAAAAGGGCGGCGTTAAAGCATATTGTTTCAGCCTCCCCCGGCGCGGGAATAAGAGAAATAACGTATTCTATCACAGAAGGGAGTATTCTGATGAGCCTGAAAAAGAAATTATTCTCGACTGCCAAGGAATATCTGAAAGATGAAAAAAACCGGGAAAAAGCAAAACAGGCAGCGTCGACGGCCGTCAATAAAGCGAAACAGATGAGAAAAAAATAGATGTACGCTGCATCATTTTTTCCGTGAAAAATTTTGACAATTCTGTGTGCGCGTGATATGATGCAGACAATTGCATAAAACGAGTCCGCTGGGGGCGCTGTAAAGCTGAGATAAGGAATGCTCGATTCCTTGGTCCCTTTGAACCTGATCTGGTTAGTACCAGCGAAGGGAAGTGGAGCCGGCAGATCTGTCTGTGGACAGTGGTGCGCTCCTGTGTGCACCATCTCATCCATAATATCTCCTATAACAGAGCCGCTCCATTTCCGGAGCGGCTCTTTTTATGTGAATAATCACAGAAAGGCAGGAGATGAAAGAATGCGATTTTCAGAGAAACTGAGGCAGAAAACGAACCACATTTTTGAGGCGTGCTATGACCACCCGTTCATTCAAGGCATCGGAAACGGTCATTTGGAAAAGGAACAGTTGATTCATTATGTGAAACAGGATTATGAGTACCTGAACGCCATGATACAGGCGCGTGCGCTCGGCATGGCAAAATGCAGCACCCGCGAAGACATGGAGATGTTTCACACCGGCATCGGATTCATTTTAAACAGCGAGATCCACCCCCACCACAATTTATGCGACCAGGCCGGCGTAGGCTACGATGAGCTGCAGGGATATCCGCTCGCGCCCGTCGCACAGCATTACGCCAAACATATGCTTCACACCGCCTATGAAGGCAATATCGGGGATATTATCGCCGCCACCCTGCCGTGCCCCTGGATTTATCTATATGTTGGAGAACGACTTGTCGAGGAATACAACCCGGATGAAACACATCCGTTCTACGGCTGGATTTCATTTTACGGGAAACAGGAAGAGCCGCGTATGCAGGAATATCTGGATAAACTGGATGCCATGGCAGAAAAAGCTTCCGACGAAGAGGTGAAACGCTGGGAAGAACATTTCGTGGATGGCTGCCAGCTCGAGTACATGTTTTTTGATATGGCTTATAAAGCAGAGGATTGGCCGTTCGCTGAAAATAAAAAGCCGGAGAGTGCAGAAAAATGAAGCAGACCCGCACCATGAATCTCCGTGAAATTGTTGTCATGGCTTTTATTTCCGCCGTCTTCGGCGTACTGTATCTCCTCTGGATCTTCCTCGGGCAGCTCGTCACCGGTTTACTCGGTCCGGTGGGCGGCGGATTGATGGCCGGTTTCTGGATCATGGCCCCCGTCGTCTGTGCGCTTATCATCCAGAAACCGGGAGCAGCTCTTGCTGCCGAAATGATCGCAGCCGGAACCGAAGTCATGGTCGGATCTGTTAACGCCGGGTCTGTTCTTATCCTTGGTTTCACCCAGGGAATCGGTGCGGAACTCATTTTTGCCATATTCCGCTACCGCAGTTTCAAACTGCCCGTGCTGATGCTGGCCGGCATGGCCGGCACAGCCGCCAGCTTCCTGACCCAGTTCGCCATGTACGGTTACAGCCAGTACGCAGCGGTTGTCGTCTGGCTCATGCTTGGTACGATGCTCTTAAGCGGCATGCTGCTAGCAGGCTGGGGCAGTCATTATCTAACTTACGCGCTGGTCCGGACCGGGGTGCTGCATAACTTTGCCATCGGCCGAAACATGCGCGCAGCGAAAAGAGAGGAATCGGCCTCATGAACGGCATTCAAACCAAAGGACTGACCGTTATGTATCCTGCGGAGGAACAAACGGCTCTGCCGCCTCTGGATCTTGACATCACCCCTGGTGAGAATATTCTTCTGCTGGGACCGAGCGGGTGCGGCAAAAGCACGCTCACTCTTGCCTTGCAGGGTTTGATTCCACGAGTGATGGATGCGGAGCGGACAGGAGAAATTCTTGTAAACGGAGCAGATCCTCAGCACTGGGAAACCTCAGAAGCATGCCGTCACGTTGGTATTCTCTTTCAGGATCCGGAAACGCAGTTCTGTATGGAAACCGTCGAAGACGAGATTATTTTCGGAATGGAAAACATCGGTCTTTCTATTGGAGAAATAGAGACAAGACTGGAAGAGGTTCTGGCCATCACAGGACTGGAAAAGCGTCGAAGTGATAGGCTGAGCAGCCTCTCAGGTGGGTTGAAGCAGAAGGCTGCCATCGCCTGTCTGCTTGCTCTGGACTCGGAGATATTTCTTCTGGATGAGCCGACCGCCAACCTGGACCCCGAGAGCAGGGAAGATATTCTTCAGTTATGGCTCGACCTCTCCGAACGGAGAAACAAAACCGTTCTGTTGATGGAGCATAAGATGGAAACCGGTCTAGAAGCGATCGACCGGGTTATTGCACTGCAAAAAGATGGGGGCGTCCTTGCTGAAGGACCGCCCCGTATCTTGTTCCGGCAGCAGTCACAAATACTTGAGCAGGAAGGTATTCGGATTCCGGAAGTCTGCCGGTACGCCCGGCAGGTCGAACAGGAAGGGGCAGTCACCTGGGACCCCTTTCCGCTCACCCTCCACGAATGGGAAATACAATGCCGGCAGCATGGCTGGACGAAAATAGAAAAGCCGGAACGAAACATCGTCCGGCCGTCATCTTTTTCCTCCCCACTCATCGAAGCTGATAATCTTTCGTTTTCGTATGAAGAGAAACGAATTCTGCATGACATTTCGTTCACTCTGCAGGCTGGAGATTTCACGGCACTTATTGGAGCAAACGGAGCCGGCAAAAGCACTCTGGCCCGCCTGTTAACAGGGATTGAGAAGCCTGGCGGCGGCACCCTTCTACGTAACGGAGTGCCGTCCAGCCATTACCGAACGGACGACATCATGAAACAGACCGGGTTTGTGTTCCAGAATCCGGAGCATCAGTTCATCTGCGATACGGTCGAAGACGAATTAACTTACGGCTGGCGGATTTCCGGCGAAAGTCCGGAATCATGGAAAACAGAACTGGAAAACATGCTTGACCTTTTTCAGTTACAGGAAAAAAGGCACGCCAACCCCTTTTCCTTAAGCCAGGGACAAAAACGCCGCCTGTCGGTTGCAACGATGGTGACGAGCGGGCAGGAGCTTTTGATTCTCGATGAGCCGACATTCGGACAGGATGAAGCCGGGACGAGAGCATTAATGAGTATTCTCCAGCAGCTGCATGAGAAAGGGAAAACGATCCTCATGATCACCCACGATATGGAGCTTGTCGACCAGTATGCCGAAACTATAATTCTCCTGCACGACGGTAGCATTGCGTATGAAGGCGCCACGGACCCTTTCTTTGAACAAAACCAGCTTCTACAGAAAGCCTCCGTTCAGGCACCGGTAACCCGGGAATTGAGGCGGTGGACAGCCGCTCCTGAAAGGCAGGGGACGCCATGTTAGAACACTTCCAGCAGAAAGACCGCTTTCTGCAGAACGTCAATCCGTCCCTGAAACTTGCTGCCGTGCTGCTGATCATTATCGTGATGATCCCGGTGTTTGATCCGTGGACGCCGCTGCTTTTATTTGCGGTGACCATCTCCATGATCATCGGGCTGGGAGGCGTCTCTCTCCGCTTTCTGGGAATGCTTCTGCTTCCCTTCCTTCTGTTTGCCTTCAGTTTCGTCTGGATCCAGGTCGTATTCCCGGATGAAAGGGGAGACACCGTTTTATTTACAATCGGAACAATGCCTGTCGCCCTTGAAAATGTATCCACCGGGATATCCCTTGGGATGCGTGCGCTTGTTTTCGGTTCCTGGTCGCTGTTGTTTGTGCTGACCACCGAACCGTCCCGTTTCATGCTCAGCCTCATCCAGCAGTGCCGGCTTCCTCCCCGTTTCGGGTATGGAATGATGGCCGCCTACCGTTTTCTCCCGATGTTCCGCGATGAACTGCGGCAGATCCGCACGGCCCACCGCATCCGCGGGCTTGGGGAAAAACGAGGACTGCGGCAGTTCAAACGGTATTTTATCCCGTTAATGGCCGGTGCCATCCGCAAAGCGGAACGGACCGCGGTAGCCATGGAGTCCAAAGGCTTTGACGGACGACGGACGCGCACCTTTTACCGCCGCATCCACTGGAGCCGTTATGATGCTTATTTTGCCGGATTGTTTCTCCTGATCATAACCGCTGTATGGTTTGTCAGTACGAACGGGGCCGGGATAAAATAAGACGATCATGTCAGCCCGGCTCATTTTCTGAGTCAGTCCATTAGAATCCTGAAAAGGAAGAAATAGTGTCCCCCGGACGTTGTCCTGGGGACACTATTTCGTTAAAACCAGGCCATAGCAGTTTCCAGCGGATGGCCTGAAGCCGCTGTACGCCCGTGATAGAGTCATAGTGTCCTCAAGAACATCCCTTGTAGACACTAAACGTACCGGCGTATACATTCAGAGTCCCCATCCTTTAAAAATCAGCATTTCTCTGCACACTGCTGTTTCTCAGCATCTTTCTCTCCGGACGATGCCGGCGTTTCAGCAGCACAGCAAGCCATCGTCCGGATTTTAATATTATCCAGCCTCTTCCTTCGATCTGCGTTCAGAAGATGACGCGGGGGCATCATTGATGCTGACAACGGCCGGAATGAACAACGGCAGGATGACAAGGCCGAAAAGCATCAGTCCGATGACGACAACGGTGCCTACCTGCATCAGTGTCAAAACACCGGATGGAATCATCGCGCCGAACGTACCGGATAAAATGATGGCTGCGGTGATAATGACAGTGCCCATTTTCACCATCGCTTTCAGCAACCCTTCACGTACGCCGAGAGCCGCCTCTTCCCGGTACCGGTCAAACAGAAAGATCGAATAGTCGACCCCGAGCGCAACGAGCATGACAAAGCCGAAAAACGGAACCGGCCACATGATACCCGGATAGTCGAGTCCATTCACAAAAATCATTTCCGCCGCGCCCATGGCGGTATAATACGCCAGCAGAAGCCCGCCGAGTATGAAGACAGGTTGAAAAAGCGAGCGCAGGAGTACAGCCAGAATGAGAAACAACCCAATCAAAATGATGATAATCGTGTTGGTGAAGTCTTCGGATGAGATCTCCTCCAGGTCTGCATTGGTTCCGGGTACCCCGCTGTAGGTAATCCTATCGTCTTCAAGCGGTGTGCCGGCAGTTTCCTGGGAAACGATCTGTTTCACCTGATCCACCGCTTCAATCGCTTCGATGGAATACGGATCTTCCGTGAGACTCACTTCCATTGTCATGCCGGTTTGATCCCCAAAGGTATACTGATCAACGCCATCCTGAAAATCTTCGTTTTCAAGCAGTTCATCAGGTACATATACACCGCTTCCCCGGATGTAGGAGGCTTCCGAGGCGTTCGCCGTATAAGTCCCGGCATCCTCCAGGCCGGACTGAATCTCTTCCAGACCGTCGATGGCATCCTGAACACCGTTGGTCAGCTCATCCAGACCGGCTGCCAGATCGTTCGCCTGTGCCTGCTGCTGATTGTTCATCTGCCGGCTTCCCTGCTGCAGCCCGTTTTGTACGTCGGTCAGGCCCTGCTGTACACCGGCAAGCTGGCGGACAGCTCTTTGTGTATCACCGGTCTGCTGCAACTGACTGGAAATGCTGCCGACCTGGCTGTTGATATTTTCAATGCCAGAGACCGCTTCGTTCAGAGATCCCGCGCTGCCGGAACCGGCACCCTGCACTTGACTGTTCATATCCTGCAGGCCGTTCCGTACATCACCCAGACCGTTCTGGACATCTTCCAGGCCGTCGCGGGCGTCTTTGATCCCGGTAGAGATGTCTTCCAACTGGGTATCCACATACATATCATCCAGCACGGAACCGGTCGGCCGGGTCATACCACGTACCTCTTCCACCGCGTCTGATCGTTCCAGTGTATCAGCGAGTGCTTCTGCCGCTGCGATTTTTTCTTTAGTTACCATGTCGTCTTCCGACTCGATAACCATCTCCAGCGGGAGCGCGTCCCCCATACCGAAGGCATCTTCAATCACTTGCAGGCCTTCCACCGATTCGGCGCCCGCACTGATTTCATCTGTGTTGTTATAAGATATATCGTTATCATAGGTTAATAGAAAGGGAAGCGTAACCACGGCAGCAACGAGAATCGAAAGAACCGGGCGGAACACCGAAAGCCGGCCCATAAGCCCCCACAGTTTATTATCCTGATGCTCGGATCCTCTTTTCGACGGCCAGAATAACTTATCTTTCAACACAGCCATGAAAAATGGCAGCAGCGTATACAAGACAAGAAGCAGGACAACAATACCGACAGCCACGCCGACAGCGGACTGGAAAATGGCAAAATCCGCAAAACCTATCGCCGAAAATCCGACCAATACGGCAAGTCCGCTGTAGAGCAGTGTTTTGCCGGCTGTCTTATAGGTGTTTACAATCGCATCCGTCACCTGCTCTCCGGCACCAAGTTCTTCTTTATACCGGCTGAGCAGCAGAATGCAGTAATCGGTACCGATTCCGAACAGCACGGCTACGAGAAATATCTGCGTGTACGTGGACAGGGGAAAACCGATACTGTCCGCCAGCAATGCAATAACCGACTGGCTCAACAGATAGGTGACCGCGACCGAAATAAGCGGTATAAACGGTGTCACCAGCGCACGGAAAACAATAAGCAGCAGCGTGAAAATCAAGACGACGGTAATCCCTTCCGTCCGTTCCAGACCATCCTGAGTCGTTTCATCCACGTCATGACTGATAATGGCATCTCCGGTAACATACCGGTTCATTCCATCCGGAACGCTGAGAGACTGAACCGCTTCCCCGGCCTGCACCGCCTCATCTTCTCCTCCTTCGACGGAAATTGGTACGAGCACCACGTTCTCCTCTTCAGAAACGAGCTGGTTCCGCACTTCTTCCCGCTCAAACGGAGAGGTAACCTCTGTAATATGTTCATCTGATGACCTGATCTCTTGAAGGAAACCTGTAATCTCCTGTTCTTTTTCGCCTGACAGGGAGTCCTGCAGCTCCAGAACAAGGCTGATCGACTCCGTTCCTTCCCCTGCATCATTCAGTATTTCCTCTGCCTGCTGCGAAGTCATTTCCGACGGCAGCTGAAAACTGTCTTCGTCTTCGGCGAGGCGTGACAAATCCGGTGACAGCAAAAACAGCAGCACCGTGACCGCAAGAAGGGCCGCTGTAATCACCCACCGGAATCTTAATATCGTACGCATGGTTATTCTCCTCCTTTTCCTCTGTAAACCCATGAAGAACAGGAGCGGTTCAGGCCTGGTTTTTCAGCAGTGATTTGACTTTCTGGAAAATGTAGATGAACTCATCGACCTCTTCCTCTTTTATGCCGGACAGGACCGAACTTAAGTATTCATTCACCTGCTGATTGGCCGCTCTATAGGCAGAAGCCCCTGCTTCGGTCAATTCGACGTATTTTACACGCCGGTCTTTTTCATCCGGAATCACCCGGACATACTCTTTTTCCACTAATTTTTTCAGACGGCTGGACGTGGCGCTTTTATGTCCCCCCTGCAGCTCCGTTAACTGTTTGGAGGTCATCGGACCGCGGCGTTCCAGTAAATTGAGCATTTTGATCTGTTCCATCGAAAATTCCTGGTGAAGTTCATTTTCCACCTTCCGGAACACTTCGTTCTGCCCGTCGATCATCACCTCCGTAAATAAACGGATCGCTTCCTCCATTCTATTTTCGCTCATATAAAGTTTACCCCCTAAACCACAATATAGTTTAACCCTTGAACTTTTTGTCTGTCAATGAATTTATGTTTTAAACCGGCAAGAGAACGTTATCCAAAGAATGCAGAGACCTAATGGACTTAAAAACAAAGGTAAAGGACAGCAGTGCAGTAGATTCAGCCTCTACTGTCCTCCTGGACGATTCTAGAGGACAGTGTCATGAATTTTTCCAGTGCTTCCAGTCGTTAAGAACCATTTATACCCATTTATGTACAACATTCCTTCTCGTCTCACGTTAACAGCAGCAGCAGAATCATCAGAGTTCCGATCGAAACGACCGTCGAAGCTAGAACCACCGCAGGAATTTCTTTTTCAAGCACCCGGTACTGCTGCGCGAATACGTTCACTACGGCACCGGTCGGCATGGCCGAAAGCAGAATCACAACGGCCGCCCAGAGCGGTTGGATGTCCAGGAAAAAAGTGACGAAGATCCAGGCGGTAAGCGGCATGACAAACAGTTTCAGTCCAAAGACCGCCATCCATGCCTTTCTGTTTGTTCTATCCTTTTCTCCGCTCCGGCTTTCCTGCACAAGACCGAGGCCGATCGCAAACAAAGCTGTCGGACCGGCAGCCCCGCCTAAGGTGTCCGTGAATACAGCGATTGTTTCCGGCACAGGAAGCTGCAGAAAGGCGGTCCCGCTGCCGAGAAGCAGCGAAACATTGATTGGATTCTTAAAAACCGCCCCCGCCAGGGCAGGAAGAATAGAAGTCTGGTGACGGGATGCTCCTTCGAGGGCAATGACAACGAATGTTACCAGCAGCAGATCACAGCTGAATGATACCATCGCAGCCGGCACAGCAGCTTCTGGTCCAAAAGCGGTGACGGCAAGTGGAATGCCCAGAAAACCCGTGTTACCGTAAGATGAGGCCATACCGTATAGTACGCTTTCAGTAAAAGACTTTTTAAACAATATGGAAAACATCATCAGCGCCAGCAGCATCACCGCGGCACATGTCATCACGTTCACGCCGATAAAGGAAAACGACGTGATCTCCTTCCTTGAGGCCTCCGCCAGGGATATATACAAAAGAGCCGGCAGTGCAAAATAATAGATATAGGCGTTCAGCACCCAGGCTCCGCTGCTCGGAATCAGGGAGAAACGCCCCGCCAGAAAACCACAGATCATTATCGCAAAAATGGGAATAATCACATGAACCAATGTCTCCACGGCGTTTCTCCCCTTTTCCCCCAGCTCTGTCTTTCATGCAAAAAGCCTCAGCCTGCCGGGAGACTGAAGCTTTGCTTTCCTGGTTTTGCTCTATGCCGTGTCTCACGAACCGAAACGATCGGACAGCGTTCCCTTTACGCCAGGAGCTGCCGCAAACACCCCGCCGGCGTGAGGCTCATGTTCAAGCTGATCCTCTTTCAGGTTGTTTCGGGCGGTGGTGATATACAGTGTCCTCAAATCTTTTCCGCCGAAGACACATGACGTCACCTGGCTGGCGGGCACATCGATTTCTTCCAGCCGCTCTCCTGTTTCAGGGTTCCAGCGGCTCACCTTCCATCCCCTGAAATGAGCGATCCAAAGCATTCCTTGCGCATCAATCGTCATGCCGTCGGGACGGCCGTCATCCCCTGTAAAACGGATAACCGGACGACGGCTGGAAATCGCGCCGCTTTCTTTATCATAATCAAACGCGCTGACCTCAAGCGTCGGCGTATCAATGTAATACATTACTGTGTGATCCAAGCTCCACGCCAGGCCGTTGGATATGCTGATCTGGTCCAGTTTCTCCGTACAGGTGAAATCATGGTCCAGGCAATAGAGCGCCGCATCCCCCTGCTGTTTGGAATAAGCCATCGTACCGGCCCAGAAACGTCCGGCAGGATCGCATTTGCCGTCATTAAACCGGTTACCCGGAAGGTGATGCTCCGGGTCTGTTACTGGGGCGAATGTCTCCTGGTCAAAATCAATGTTATAAAACCCGTGCTGCATGGCTCCGATCAGTTCCGTATTTTTATGTACCACGACAGCCCCCGGCTCCTGACCGGCATTTATCGTTTGATTGTCCTGATTTTCCGGGTTATAGCGGTGGATGTTTTCTCCCATAATATCGACCCAGTATAACACATTTCCATGCTCATCCCAGGTCGGACCTTCTCCGAGCAGTGCTTTTTCATCTATAATGAGATCCGCTTTCTTGTTCATTTCCTATCCTCCCTGTATCACATGTTCCGGTGTCCGTCCTTTGACTCCGTCCACGCACTGCCGGGCCGCGTCCACGGCCATCGCATGCCTTGTTTCATGGGTCGCGGTTCCGATGTGCGGGAGTGTCACGACATTATCCATGGCCAGCAGCGGGTTTTCCGGATCGACCGGCTCCTGTTCAAACACATCCAGGCCGGCTGCGGCAATTTCTCCATCTTCGAGTGCCTGGATTAAATCTTTTTCCATCACAACCTGTCCCCGGCTTCCATTCAGAAACACAGCATGACGCTGCATGCTGCGGAATGCTTCCGCATCGATCATTCCGCGCGTTTCTTCTGTTAAAGGCGTCAACAGCATCACTATATCCGAGGACTGCAGGAGATCCGGCAGGTCCGCGTAGGACGCCCCGGTATTCTTTTCCGCTTCTGGTTTCTGACGGCGGTTGTAATACAGCACATCCATATGAAATCCGACAGACGCGCGGCGTGCCACTTCTTCGCCAATCCGTCCCATCCCGATAATGCCCAGTGTTTTATGATGCACATTGGTACCGAAATGTTCCGAGGTCAGCGGTTTTGTCCATCCGCCGTTTTTGACCATGCTGTTCAGTTCCGGTATGCGCCGTGCAGTGGCGATCATCAGGCCTGTCATCGTATCGGCCATGGTATCAATCAGCACCGATGGAGTGTGGGTCGCCGTAATGCCTCTTTTTGTAATCGCTTCCATATCAAGGTTATCATAGCCGACCGACACATTGCTGATCACTTTCAGCTTCGGCGCGTGCCGAAGCAGCTCATCATCAATGGGCAGGCCGGCACCGTATAAGGCATCTGCTTCTGCCAGCTCCTGATAAAACCTCTCTCTTTCCTTTTTCGGACGAACCACTTTCACATCTGCATGGTCCTTCATGAATGCAAGGACATCTTCCGGCGGTTCCACATACGACAAGATGACTGCCATTTCCCTCATCCCCTTCCCTGTAAACTGTCTTCTGCTTCTATTTTATCACACTTCTGCTGCGATGGGTCGGGAATAGACCGCTTTGTTTTTCCCGGAGGTTTTCGCCTGATACATTAAGGTATCCTTGTATTTTGTTTGAATCACCTCATCAACGGGAAAATCACGTACTAACATTCCTAAAGAGGTGATACAGAGATGGAAGGTAAAGAAGGCTGGAGCGACAAAATCAAAGGTGCCGTCAGTAAAGTAAAAGGAGAAGCAAAAGATCAAATCGGCAATGCAAAAGAAGATACGGAGCTTCAGGAAGAAGGAAAACGGGATAAATCAAAAGGCGACCTCCAACAGGATGTTGGTGAAATAAAAAATAACGATGAAAATAAAAAGTAACCGAAAAAACCGTCCCGCTTGCAGCCAAGCAGGACGGTTTTTTCGGTTCTATTTAAATCGTCGTGGAAGTCAGGCCGTTAATAAACGCGATGCTTTCAATCGCAATCATTTCTTTATCATTGTCAAGCACGGCGACGTGATAGCTGTCATGCATCGGAATCATCCGCTTATTTTCAGAGGAAATCGTGTAGTATATATCTTCACTGTTGGCAGGCGGTACGACATGATCCACATCGGATACAAAAATCCGTGCCGGTACCCGGATATCCATTAAACGATCACGGGTTTCCAGCATCAATGCAGAGAACTCACGGTAAGATTGGACCGGCGTTTTTTCATATACGATTTCATGCACGTTTTCCTGTTTGATGTCCGGCGGCCCTGTCTCCACAAATCGTTGATCCGGGAGCTGCTCCGGGCTGACACCGGGAATTTCAATAGCTGCATTGATCACAATAATGCCTTTTATTTCAGGGAACTGTTCCGCCAGATGAAGCGTCAGCGTTCCCCCCATTGATAAACCTGCCACATAAATATCGGTGCAGGTTTCCTTTAAAAAGTGAAATCCTTCTTCGACCGAATTACACCATTGCTGCCAGGAGGTTTGTTCCAGATCTTCCGGATGCGTGCCATGTCCAGCCAGGCGGGGGCCGAAAACGGTGAATCCCGCTTCATGAAAACTTTCTCCCAAAGGGCGCATGCTCTGGGTCGATCCCGTGAATCCATGAATAACCAGTACACCGGTGTCATTTCCTTCAAAATAGAAAGGTTCCGCCCCTTCCATGACCGGGTAGTTTTCTTCCATCTTTCTCCCCCTCCCGAAAATGGTACAATACTACTTTCCTCACAGGATAGCGTAAAACCTTCCATTTGTCATGAAAAAATGTCATCGTTCACATATTTTTTACATCACTCTCCGCCGATTTTGGGGTCAGGAATGAATGGATCGCTCGATTTTTTCCACAGTCTCCTTCGGAATATGCCATCCATGATCTTCTTTCATAGAATGAACCACCATGGCGCCAAAGGTGAGAATCACTCCTGCTCCGATCACCACAAAAGGCGGCAGCCACGGATTCTCCATCGTCAGCATAGACATCCCGAGCCCCCACCAGAACAAGCCAAATGCCATAATGAATGGCAGGATGGAAGGATTCGGCATATGGATGGCATCCACAGGAGTTGCTGCTTTCATATGGCCTTCTCCATGAACTTTTTCATAAAACCACGGATCCAGTGCTCGTACCTGGGGAACCTGCGCAAAATTGTACTCCGGCACAGGGGATGGCACCGACCACTCCAGCGTTCTTGCATCCCATGGATCTCCGGTTCTTACCCGTTCCCCTTTCCAGGCGGAATAGATAATATTGATGACGAGAACGATCACTGCCGCCGTCATTAAAAACGTCCCCATCGTTGAAATGAAATTATACGTATTCATTCCTTCCCCGTCCATGTAAGTAAAGTAGCGCCGCGGCATGCCGATGATGCCGAGAATGTGCTGTACAAAAAAGGTGACGTGAAAACCGATGTACATAAGCCAGAACATCAGTTTTCCCAGTGTTTCATTCAGAAGATGGCCGAACATTTTTGGATACCAATAGTAAAGACCGGCCAGCAGTCCGAGAATGATGCCGCCGATAAAAATATAGTGAAAATGCGCAACGACAAAATACGTGTCGTGATAGAGATGATCCACCGGTGCCATCGCCACCATCACACCGGTCACCCCGCCGAGCACAAATGTCGGAACGAACGAGGAGGCACACAGCATGGCTGTGGTAAATGTGATTTTCCCGCCCCACATCGTGAGCAGCCAGTTGAATATTTTAATGCCCGTCGGAATTGCGATCGCAAAGGAAGAAACGGCAAACACCGAATTGGAAATCGGACCGAGCCCGACCGTGAACATATGGTGCACCCACACCATAAAGCCCAGAAAGGCAATGAGAAGGACGGCAAACACCATTGTCGTATAACCAAACAGACGCTTGCGCGAAAAAGCCGGTACCACTTCTGAGATAATACCGAACGCCGGGAGTACGAGAATATAGACCTCCGGATGGCCGAATATCCAGAAGATGTGCTGCCAGAGGATGACATTCCCTCCTGCATCCACCTGAAAAAACTGCGCGCCGAACAAGCGGTCCAGCATCAGCATGGCAAGTCCGGCTGCAAGAGGCGTAAAAGCAAATACAATGAGGATGGAGACGATAAGCGTCGTCCAGCAGAACAGGGGGAGACGCATCATTGTCATCCCCGGTGCCCGCATATTAATGATCGTCACAATAAAATTGATTCCTGAAATCAGCGTACCCAGTCCGCTTACCTGCAGTCCAAGCGCATAAAAATCCATCCCGGAGGACCCGTAATCACGGGTGGATAACGGTGTGTAGGCAAACCAACCGGCATCCGGACCTCCTCCCAGGAACCAGCTAATGCTGAGAAGCAGCCCGCCGAAGAAAAAGATCCAGAACCCGAGCGCATTCAAAAACGGAAATGCTACATCCCGTGCTCCGATCTGCAGCGGTACGATATAGTTCATAAAAGCAAAAATCAGCGGTGTAACAGCCAGAAAAAGCATGATGGTTCCATGCATTGTCAGCATTTCATTGTATGTCTGTCCGGACAGAAAGGACTGTTCCGGATACATCAGCTGCAGCCTCATAAGAAGAGCCATCACTCCGGCTTTCATAAAAAAGAGGGTCCCGCCGATTAAGTACAGCACCGCTATTTTTTTGTGATCCACCGTTGTCATCCAGTCCCAAAGAACACTTTTTTTCTGATATGCTGCTTCCATCATTTATTCAACCTCCCGGATTCATTGTTTCCAACCCGGAAGACTCCTATACCGAGGCTTACATAAGAAAAACGAAACATTGTAAAGTCATGCCGGTCTCGTGTTTTTGTTCCAATTTACCCCCAGGCTCAAATCAATCTGCTGCATAAAAAACAGGCAGCTGCTTTTGCTGCCTGTTTTCCTTCATACATATAGAACAATAATATAATAGCAGTTAGGATTCCTTAATTGTCATCAGTTTTACGGAATGTGGAAATAATTCCTCTTTAACTTTATCATAAAACTTTCGCGCCTGGCTCTTGCATTCAAATGTTACTTCCTCGTTCTCGATATCTCCCGCGTAAGGCTCCAACCCTACTTCATTGCCCTGTTGATCGACAGCTACGATCAAATACTTTTCATTTTCCATTGTTCTTTCCCCTTTTCTTTACTGGTTCTTTCCACAAGTCACATACTGATTCATAAACGTTTCAATATCCGTGTGGTTCGAAGCTCCATCGTATTTGTCACGAGTTTCAGTTCCTTCCATGACATAAAGGGAAGGGAAACGGTTCACGTCGAGATATTGAATGACCTCTTCTTCCTTGGAAGAAATGATTTGAATGTTTACTTTCTCTGTGCTGCATTGATTGCTTTTATTTAACAGTGCTTTGTAATAAGGCTGCTCCGCTTCCATATTTTCATCATCAGAAAACAATAACATGGAGGTTTCCGCGTCAAGCTCCTGGAGCATAGCGGGCTGGCTTTGCGCGGCGCAGGCGGTTAACGGCAGAACCAAAAACAACAGGACGGCCGCCATCCGCGGTGCAGTGCTCGGCATATTCAAGTTCTTCCTTTCTCTCACGCCTTTTCAAAAGACCCGCATATCATAACTATTTTATCATATACCTTGTCCGGCGGGAGATAAAACTTGTTTCATGGAAACATACGATAATTTAAATCTTTCTTCCCAGGTCGATCGTTGAATAAGAATTTTTCGTTTATGATTCCAAAGACTCGGGTATATTCCAGTAAACTTGAAACCTACGTCAGGCAGCAAAGGAGAAACGTCATATGGAACACATCCAGCACCGAATATCTTCCTATTGCAACGTGGTTCAACGAGACGTTAATGTCGAGTTTTCCATCTTACTTACGGGAGGAAATCTGGAGTTCTGTACGACATGTACAGGTATTGAAGAAAAATGCCGGGAATGCCCTGTTGTTCAATATAATGAGTCCTATCCGTCTTCCATACAGAAACGGCTGCCACCAGTGTGACAACCGTTTTTTTTAATGGGGATGAGGATCTGCGAGGCTGCAGTCTTCCGCCGTGAATTCCGTTTCGATCGTAATATGCTCCAGCGGGTAGTGTCCCAATGCTTCTTTGATGGAAGATTTGACACGCATGACTTCCCCTTTGCTGATATCTTCACAGAGGACGACGTGGGTCGAGAGAACGTGCTGCTCCCCATCGAGCGACCAGATATGCGTATGATGCGTATCCTCCACATTGGGAATGCTGCGGATGCTCTGTTCGATGGCAACTGCATCCATTTCTTCCGGGACCGCGTCCAGGAAAAGGAACAGCGTTTTTTTCAGGTTCTTTAACACGTTCATCAGAATATATAACGTGATCAGAACGGACAGCAGCGGATCCAGAATCGCAGCATCCCAGAACATCATGACGACACTGACGATAAAGACCGCGACCCAGCCGAGCACATCCTCAAGAAGATGCCAGGAGACCACTTTTTCATTCATCGAATGTCCGGACTTCATTTTCAGCACAGCCGCCCCATTTACAGTCATGCCGAGCAGGGACAGCAGAAGCATCCCTCCGGCGTTCGGTGATTCCGGATTCAACAGACGGGGAACCGCCTCCGATAGAATAAACAAGGACCCCGCGGTCAGCACAAGGCTGTTAATTAAGGCGCCAAGCAGGGAAAACCGGCGGTACCCGAACGTAAACGTATCATTGCTTCGTTGTTCCGATTTATGCTGGAGAAACCAGGCTGTCCCGAGTGAAAGCGAATCACCGAGGTCGTGAATGGCGTCCGAAATGATCGCCATACTGTTTGTCAGAATGCCTCCAATCAGCTCAATAATCGTAAATCCGAAGTTCAGAAAAAAGGCGGTCTTCATGTTGGAATGGCTGTGATGATGGTGATGGTGATCGTGGCTCATCAGCTTCCGGCCTCCACAGCGGTGCTTTCGGCTTCTCGTACGGTCAGCTCCTGCTGATGGTCGCCGGCCAGCTTCACCATCTCTTCTACATGGCTGTCATCGAGCGAGTAATAAACCAGTTTGCCTTCTTTACGGTATTTTACAAGGCCGAGCTTCCGCAGATACCGCAGATGATGGGACGTAGATGCGGTAGAGGCGCCAAGCAGATTGGACGTATCGCACACGCACAATTCCCCCTCTGCCTCCAGGGCCTGAAGCACTTTCATGCGGCTCTTATCCGCCAGCCCCTTAAACATCACAGCCATCCGCTCCACCTGCTCATCATCTATGGATGCCTGCAGGCGCTTTACTTTTTCCTCGTCCACACAGGTGACGTCACATACATCGTCCCTTGCCATAGGATTCATCCCTTCTTTTCTGTCCATTTCATGCTGTCCTCATTATACTATATTCAAGTGTATATTTGAATGTCTGCTGAAAAAACAGGTTTATCTGTCCGTCAGCGCTTTGTTCAGTTTTTTCATTTCATTGTAGAAATAAATGAAGAAACTGAGCCATATGACCAAATAAATGACGAGAAACATTCCCATACCGATCATAAAGCCGGGTATAGTAAATGGAATCCACCCGATCACAAAGGAAAGGACAAAATACAGGGTGGTGACGGTTATAAAGTGAATCACCGTGCGTCCGGCGAGACTCATGTCTTCTTTCGCAAAAATAAGGGCCCCGACGCTGAAAAACCAGCCGCAGAACATGCTTCCGAGCGAATTTGTCACAAAGCTTCCTGCATCCAGCTCTTCAACACCACCGAAAAAAATGAAGCCGTAATGAATAAAAATACTGACCAATGCACCGAAGCAGATACCGATAAAACTCTGGTACAAAAAAGTTTTCATCGTTTATCCCTTTCCTTTCCATTGTATTTTTTCCTTAATGCTGTTCACATATTTTCTGGAGACATATTCTTTTTCCCCTGTGCGGAAATACACACAGAGAGACCCGCTGAACGACGCTTCAAACTGTTTTAATTCATCAAGATTCGCGATAACCGATTTGGATAACCGCGCGAACTGCCCAGCCGGAAGTTGGTCTTCCAGCTCATACAGCCGCTCTTTCATCTGAAACGTTCCTTCTTTCGTCTTTGCCATCACTGTTTTTTCAAAGGTATAAAGGTAAATAATGTCCGGCGCCCGGAAAATATGCCGTTTCTCTCCATCCATGCCGGCAAAATAGACCCGTTCCTGTTCCTTGAGCCGGCCGAGAAGCTGTTCCACTTCTTCATCCCATACATGAGACCGGATCAGCACTTCCTTTTTTTCCAGTTCTTCATCAATCTCTACACGGATTTTCAACGGTCTCCTCCTTCCTCAGCTGTTTTCAGTATATAGAAGACAATAATCATTCGTACAGCCGGTGCCGCCAAGTGGTCGCCATTCCGTTCCGTCCTGCATGAATATTTTACTGAGAAATTGGATTAATAATGGCGGGCGCAAGGGTAAAGAATAACAGTATACAAATTGGAGGGGTTGGAGAGCATGAAAGAAGTACAGGAAGACAAACACAGTGATTATGTCCTGCGGTACCTCGTGCGGCTGGCGGATAACGGAGCGGAGATGGATATCACGCTGAATGTCGGAGGCGCTACCATCACCGGGGTATTGATCGGGAATGTGAAGTATCTGGAAGAACTCGAACGCACCCTTCACCGGGGTAACAGTGACCTGGAAGGAAAGATGACAACGTTTTTTGAAAAAATGGCGGACAAGTTTCAGCGGGAAACCGACCAGGATGAATACGAAAGCGGATATCTCCACCTCCGCAAAGCAAAACTGGTTGATTCCCAAGGGAAAGTGCCGATTCACGGAAGCCTTTGGAGAGGAAAGATTTCCGACGTCAACGGCTTCAGTTTTGAATCCGTGCAGTAAAAAAAGCGGGCCGGCCGGGTCCGCTTTTTTCTGTAATCCAAAGGGGACGCGCTTTTGTAGACATTTTCGGGCGCAGAATGTCTGCAATTTCTGTATTAGAGCCATAAACCTTTACACCAGAGACGAAAATGGTTCGAACAGAGCGATACGGGACACCTCCCCCCTTTTCCAGTAAAAACCTGTCCACTACATAGGAATAGTGGACAGGTTCTGATCCAGAATGTCTTGATCCAATTAAGATTCAGCAGATCCGGCGGCGGCCTGTGCAGCTTTGGCTTCTCGCCGTCTTTTATGCAGAATCGGCTCGGTGTAGCCGTTCGGCTGGCGCCGTCCTTTCCAAATTAAGTCGCAGGCGGCCTGGAAGGCGGTGGAGTGTTCCAGGTTATCTGTCATGGGGACATACCCCTCCACTCCCTCGTTCTGTTTATCAACCACAGCCGCCATCCGTTCCATCGTTTCCTGAAGCTGTTCTTTCGAGCATATCCCGTGATGAAGCCAGTTGGCGAGAAGCTGGCTGGCAATGCGGAGCGTCGCCCTGTCTTCCATTAATGCCGTATCATGAATATCCGGAACTTTGGAGCAGCCAATACCCATTTCCACCCAGCGGACAACATATCCGAGAATGCCCTGTGCGTTATTGTCGAGCTCCTCCTGAATCTCTTCGGGGGTCCAGTCCGGATTTACGGCGGCGGGCACCTGGAGCATCTGTTCATACAGCGTATCCAGCTGTCCATTCAGCCCCTGCTGAATCTCTCTTACATCCACCTGGTGATAATGCACAGCATGCAGTACAGCCGCCGTCGGGGACGGGACCCAGGCGGTATTCGCCCCTGCATTCAGCTGTCCTGATTTCTGTTCCAGCATCGCATTCATCCGTTCCGGCATGGGCCACATTCCTTTGCCGATCTGAGCGCGGCCCTTCAGCCCCGCCTGCAGACCTTTCAGAACATTGGCCGTTTCATACGCCGTAAGCCATGTAGACGTTTTCATTTCTTCTTTTCGTATCATCGGTCCAGCTTCCATCGAGGTATGAATTTCATCCCCGGTTCTGTCCAGAAATCCGGTATTGATAAAAACGACCCGGTCCTTCACTTCCCTCAGGCAGGCCTGCAGGTTCAGCGAAGTGCGGCGCTCTTCATCCATCAGCCCGATTTTCAGGGTGCGGCGCTCAAGTCCCAGCAGATCTTCCGTCCGCTCAAACAGCCCGTTCGTAAAAGCAGCTTCTTTTGAACCGTGCAACTTCGGTTTCACAATATAAATCGAATCCGCGGCCGCATTCTTGTAACGACCGTTCTGGAGAATATCATGCTTGCCGATCAGGCTTGTTACTACCGCATCCAGGATTCCTTCCGGTATTTCCCGGCCTTCTGCATCAAGAATGGCAGGGGTTGTCATCAGGTGACCCACATTACGGATAAACATATGGGAGCGGCCGGAAAGCGTCAGCTCATCGCCTGCCGGTGTATCATAAGTACGATCCTGGTTGAGCACCCGGCTTACGGTCCGGTCCCCTTTTTGAAACGCGGCGGTCAGATTGCCTTTCATGAGGCCGAGCCAGTTCCGGTAGACCTGTACTTTGTCTTCGGCATCCACTGCCGCTACCGCGTCTTCACAATCCATAATCGTTGTCACCGCTGCTTCCAGCACCACATCTTTCACACCGGCAGCATCCGTCTGACCGATTGGATGAGACGGATCGATCTGGATTTCCACATGAAGATCGTGATGTTCGAACAACACTGCCGCAGGCGTCTGTGCTTCTCCCTGGAATCCTTTGAAACCGGAAGGATCTGCTGGTTCTGTCAGCGTTCCGTCTGCGAGTTCCACCTGCAGTCTTCCACCGGAAACGCTGTAAGCCGCTGCGTCTCTATGAGACCCGTGCTGCAGCGGCACCGTGTCATCCAGCCATGCTTTTGCCCAGGCAATCACCTTCCGGCCCCGCTCCGGATTGTACTCCTGCGTCATACTGGCTCCGCCTTCTTCCGAAATTACATCCGATCCATAGAGCGCATCGTACAGGCTGCCCCATCTGGCATTGTCAGCATTCAGAGCATATCTCGCATTATCCAGAGGCACAATCAGCTGCGGGCCCGGTTGATCCGCTATTTCTTTATCCACATTTTCGGTTGTAACCTGGATGTTTCCGGCCTCCGGCTCCAGATAACCAATGTCTTTCAGAAACGAACGGTAGGCGCCGAAATCATAGTCTCTCCTGTTCTCGCAGTGCCATTCATCGATCTGATTCTGGAGGTGCTCCCGCTTTTCCAGGAGCACCCGGTTTTCTGGCGCCATTTCTTTCACTATACGGCTGAGACCATTCCAGAAAACTTCCTTGTCCACCCTTGTACCCGGAATTGCTTCTTCATTAATAAAGGCATAAAGTTTCCGGTCCACCTGCAATTCCCCTGCCTGCACAAAGTCGTTCAATACCGTCCCCTCCTCCATCATTGTAATAAAACAGAAATTTCAGTAACCGCTCACTCTGTTTCTGTTATAGTACAGTTTCTGCCTTCCATTAAACCATTCCCTCCGTAATAATTCAATCCCTTTTTTCGATTTCATTAAAAAAGCTGCGTCGTTCCTAATCTATCAATGGTCCGCACTAGAATTGCCCGTATTTTAACCAAACACTATTCCCGGGTCGGATATGGAAAACGTTCCTATTACGAATAGAGGATAGAGGATAGAGGATAGAAAACAGAACCCAGAATTTATATGAAACATTAAATAAGTTTCCTTATGTAAATGGCAGCCTCTTTGCTGATCATGGATTGGGGCTAGAGAAGGGATCCGGAAGCGGTGTATGTGACCGATGAGGATAATGACATCTGGGACAGAAATGCCTTGAAGGTGATCGGCCGACATACATATCCCGCAACGTTAATTGATGCGGTCCATATCGTGCTGTATGGCACATTGGAGAAATGGTCGGCAGCGGAGGGCGAAGAATTGCGTTTGCAACAGCAGACCGTTCCTTTGTTCGAAGATTCGGTTTAAGAGTAAAAAGATGCAGCAGCAATGGAAAGAACAAGCATTGAAGTGGATCAGAAATATTGGGACGGCATGATTTATGATAGCTCAGGAGAAGTTGCCGGCAGCAGAAAAACTTCATTCGATACAGTGGATTGTTTACCGGATCAAAGACAGTATCCTCCAATATCCCTCTTACTTTTCCATAATTTTCTCTCCATTCCAGAATCATTTAAAATAACTCCGATTCCTCATATTCAACTTTTCTATCCTATTTCTCATACCAATTATTTCAAAACAATTAATTTTACAAAACTACGACACCTACCTTATTCAAGATAGGCGCCCGATTTTTTTAAATATAGGTAAAGACCATAATCTGTTGGTACAGAAGCATACCCCATCTGTCTTAACATAGCTGTGATATTACCACGGTGATATGTTCCATGGTTAACGACATGAGGTACTTGTTCAAACACACTAGTTTCCATAATGTCGCCATTCGGATTCTCAATTTTGAGGGGCTTATCTAAACCTTCCAATTGGCTAAGGAACGACTTATATATTTTTGATAGTTTAAGAAACTTCGCTTCCATCTCCTCCAATCCTTTTGACTCCATTTCCCCTTTTAGCTGCTCTTGTAACGTCAAAGCATGTTCCATGTTTTTACCGGAGAAAACCTCAATCCAACCAAGGTCAGACAGATAAACATGGGCCAAAACACGGGATATCGAGGAAAATACACTTTGAATTTCTTTACCATAAACATTGTTTGGAAGTTCTTTTAGTCGATTAAAAATTTGTCCATTTGCCCATTCGTTATAGTCATATAACTGTAATTCAAGTCGTTCCATTTGAGGTTTCTTCCCTTCATGTTTAATTTAGCGCCAGCCCATTTACACAATACCATTTTTATTATTAGTAACATCAAAAAGCTCTCTTTTCTTACATTTACATCATATAAAATTTTAAAAACTGCTATTTGAAGGATACATTTTCACTCGTTATACTGGGTAATATTCTTTATTAGAATGGCAATTATGTCTACTGATTTTCGTCATTTCTTTAATTTTTCTTGAATCTTTGCAGGCAATTCAGCAGATTGTACTTCTTCCCAAGTGCGGACATAGGCACCCTTCGCATTAACTTTCAAGAATGCATATTTTTTTAGTACTGCACTGGTAGAGAAAGTAATGGTTTGCTTCCCACCTTCTTTCGTATAACCTGTTAATGTATAACGATACCGGTGATCGGTATGAGTGGGTTCATCATTAATTTGCACATAGATAACTTCCTCGGAAGCCAAGGGGTTGAATCGATCCGTCATTTCCTGTGGAAGAGCATTATAGCCAATAACACCAATGATACCGACCAGTATTAAAATGATGATCACTTTAGTCATTTTCTTCATGATATCGACATTCCTTTCTCTTTTTTTATTAACGATAAATGGACCGTTTTAGATTTTTTACGTAATTCATTCGAATCACAATAAAGTAAAGCACTTGCAAGATAATACAACCAACAATGGTCAGGATGGTCGACTTTAACACGTTCCCAGTTCCCTTATCATACGCATGCAAGGCAAAGCCGGTATCCACGATGGCCAACAAAAATGGCAGGAAAAAGAGAATCGCTAATTCTATTGTCACGCTTCTAGCCATTTCTTTTTCACTGAAACCAATTTTCGCGAGCGCTTTATACTTGTCCTGGTCTTCCTGCAGATCGGAAAAAATCCGGAAGTAAAGAAAACTTGCCGCTGCAAAGAAAAATACAATTCCGATAAATAAACCGATAAACAAGCTTAAATTAGGCATTTGAACCATTGCATAATACCGCATGGCCTTTGATGAGAAATCTCCTGAAACATCTGTGCGATCACCGCTTACAAAATCCTTGATTGATTGACTTATACCTAAAGTGTTTTTCCACTGATTCAGCTGATAGCCATAGAACGTTACTTCCTGGTGTGATGATTCCAGTTGGGCAAATGTGTCAGCGTTAACTACCAGAACACTTTCAGAAAGAAGAAGCGGTTTTCGTATCGATTGTATGTCCATCGTCATGGATCCATCTATAAAATGAAATGTAGACGGCAGCGTTTCTTTGTCCTCGTATACACCTTGAAAATAAATGCCTGTACGGTTCTTCAATGAAGTCTGTTGCCATTCCGGTATGACTTTTGACAATGTTTTCTGAGGAATGACTAACATAGGCGGAACCGTACCGTTGTTTTTTTTGAAACGTACTCGAACAGCATCGATTTGATCCAGTCTATATGAAACACCGTGTTCGGCTAATTGGCTGTTGACGAATTGGACATCTTTTTGGACATCTTTTTCAGCCTCATCGGAAAAAGGCAAATACTCCATCGCGTATGCCGTTTCAGGAAAAGAGGTACTGGATTGATAAACCACCAATACACCAATTGCCGTAAAAGCAACAGCGGATACAATGCTGACGATGAAAAACAAACGGGCGTTATCTTTGATGCGATAAGCCAAATCCGAAATCCAGATCATGTTGGTTCCTTTTCGGTAAAAATGTTTGTTTTTCTTGAGCCCTTTCAGCAGCCCGATACTTAATTGACTGTAAAACAAGTAAGTGCCAATGATTGTGCAGATTAAAATGATGACGGCTGACGTCATATCAGTTCCAGATCTCATGGATAGCCCATAACCCAAAACCAAAAAGAGTAATCCTGCGATAGAGAAAAAGGTGGAGAATTTTGGCTCCTTTTTTGGAACCTGGACACCTTTCAGTAAAGCAACTGTTTTTTCGGTACGGATCATAAAAAGCGTGAACTGAGAAATAACCAAAAATAATAAGAAAAACACCACTATGGTTAAACCGAGTGCTTTCCATGGTACATACAACGCCAATGCATCCATGTCCAAAACGTTAGCACCAATCACAAAGAAGAATTTAGAAAAAATAAATCCTGCCAGAATACCTGTTAAGACAGATCCTGCGCTAATCATCAGGCTTTCAATGGTAACTAACCAGCGGATTTGCTTTGGCGAAGCGCCTTGAATGGTTAAAATCCCGAATTCTTCTTTCCTGGCTCTTAAAAATGCACTCATGGAGTAAAGAACAAAGAGAATCGAAAAGCCAAAGATAATCCACTCCGCTGCCACCATTCCTTTTTCCGCGACTTTGTTCAAATAGCCGCTTTCTAATGCCGGATGATACATAAACATGGCGAATACAAAGAAAATCATGACAGCGAAGGAGCTGCCCAAGTAAAAGGCGAGATATGCTCTTAAGTTACGAGTGATATTTTTATAAGCGACCTGTCGAAAAGTCATCAGCATTTCCTCCCAACATCGAGAGAGTGTCAATGATTTGTTGGAAAAACAATTGACGGTTTTCGCCCCGGTCAATCTGATTGTATAACTTGCCATCCTTGATAAAAATGACGCGATGGCAATAACTCGCCGCTTGTGGGTCATGGGTTACCATCAACATCTTCGTTTGTGCTTGTTCATTCATCGATGTCATCATTTCCATAACATCTCTTGAGGATTTGGAATCAAGATTGCCGGTTGGTTCATCGGCCAGTAACAAGGACGGTTGATGAATCATTGCTCTTGCAAACGCGGCACGCTGCTTTTGACCTCCCGAAACTTCATACGTACGTTTATTTAAAATAGAGGTAATCCCTAATTTTTCCCCGAACTCTTGAAGTTTTTGATCCATTACTTTTTGGCTCTTTTTTTCCAACGTTAACGGCAAAATGATATTTTCGCCGATTGTCAACGTGTTTAATAAGTTATAATCTTGGAAGACAAACCCCAATTCTGTTCTGCGGAACTTAGCCAACTGTTCTTTTTTCAGTTGGTGAGGGTGGTTCCCGTTCAGGATAACTTCTCCGGATGTCGGTTCATCTATGGTTGAAATAAGATTCAGTAAAGTCGTTTTCCCGGACCCGGACGGTCCCATAATCCCAACGAATTCTCCTTCCTCCACATCAAAAGAAACATTCGTCAAGGCTTGAAAGGAGACCTTTCCTTCATACGTTTTATGGAGGTTTTTGACTGTTAATACTTGTTCCATGCTGCTCTCCTCCCGTCTTTCTTGTTTAATATCTAGTGTAAGCCGGATGGTGTTGATTAAAAATAGCGATACCTTAAACAGACCTTACACTTTTGTAAGGTAAGAAAAACCTTACCGTTCAGATGCAAACGGTAAGGCGTCATTAAGTCTTATTGATCTTCTGGAAGATCCTTTGTGGAAAAGTAAATAGTAAAGGTTGTTCCATATCCTTCTTGAGATTCCAACTCAATCTGATGATGAAGTTTGTCCATAATTTCCTTCACCAAAAACAGACCCATGCCAGTGGATTCATGATATAGGCGGCCGTTTGCTCCTGTGAAGTAAGGATCAAATACTCTGCGCATATCCTGTGATGGAATGCCGATTCCGAAATCCTTTATTTCCAATACCGTGTCATGCGATCTTTCTTCCGTTTTAAATTCTATTTCATTGCTTTTCTCCGAAGAATACTTCACGGCATTGGATAACAACTGGCCAATGGCGAACTTCAACCATTTCTGATCCGTATAAATAGGACCTTCCGACTCAGGCATGTCTTTTTTCGGGAACACCTTGTATTGGATAAAAAGTCGTCTGTTTGCTTGAATGACCTCGTTGATAAGATCATGAAGACAGATTTGTTCAATAATGTAATCCTTTTCGAACACGGACAACCTGGAGGAATAGAGGACGGTTTGTAACCCATCCTCTAATAGATATAACTCTTTACGGATGTTTTGAAACCATTCGTCATCTTCATCTTGAATCATCAAATGGATCACGGAAATCGGGGTTTTCATTTGATGGACCCATTGATTCATGAATGTCACCTGATTATCCAGATCCGTTTGGGCCTGTTGGATGTCTTTTTCTCTCATCCGTTTAATGCGTTGCTGTTTGTCATACAGCCGTTCGGCAAACGGGGCATCTCCTAATTTCGGGATAAAGCGTTCTTCCTGCTTATCATTCAACCACTGATACATTCGGTGATCCTGTGTCCAACGGTAAAGCAAAAACAGGAGGAAAACGACAATTTGGACAAACAAGATATACAATAAATTGCCCCATGATTGAAAACCCAGGAACCAGAAATATCCCCCTACGAGAATTCCTTGTACAATAATCATAAAAAACATAGCCAGATAGGAACGTAAAAACAATTTCATGGTTTTTCCACCCATGTTGGTTTCATTCGGTACCCCGCACCACGTACAGTTTCAACGGCTCCCTCAATGCCGATTTCCGCTAATCTTTTTCTTGCTCTCGTCATGTAGACGTTTAACGTATTTTCATCAACGAAGAGGTCCGTATCCCACATCTTTTCCATTAAACGCTCACGGCTAGTGACTTTTTCCCCGCGTTCCAGCAATACTTTCAATAACAAGGCTTCTTTTCTTGACACTTCAACAGAATGGGATTGAAACGTTAACACCATTTTTTCTGGTGAAAATTCCAACCCATGAAAGGTGACAACCTGTTCCTTTTGGTCATGTGCATATTCCCCATATGCACGACGCAGGTGACTTTTCACTTTGGCAATGACGAGATCATAGGAAAGCGGCTTTGTAATATAATCATCCCCTCCGTTTTCCAGTGCCATGATTTGATCCATATCACCATCCCGAGCCGATATGAAAATGACTGGACAGGTGGAGTACTGACGTATTTGGCGGCACCAATAAAATCCATCAAAGGAAGGAAGGTTAATGTCCAATAACACCATGTCAGGTTCTGCATGTAAAAAGTCGTCCAAAGTCCGATCGAAATCATGCGGGGCTAATACTCTATATCCATATTTTTGCAGATGGTTGGATAATAACGTACGAAGGTCTACATTATCCTCAACAACTAAAATTGTATTTTTCATGCTACATCCCTCCAACCCCACTACGAAAGACTGTCAAATGAATATCTGCCTCTATCAAATGTCAGTTTTTCATTACTTATACTCAATTATAAATTATATATTAAAACAATCCTACTATTTGAGCAGATGGGACAACCAATAATAGGTTATAAAAATTCGGGTAATCGGAAAATAGTGTGGAAATGTCAGGACCATAGACTTCCTCATAGACCCATTGATAAGCAAGCGGTTGAAGATGTAATGGTTGGTCGAGCATTTTCCCGAATGAAGCATTGACATCTTTGAACTTCTTTTTCGGTCTTACAATAACCCTCTGCCAATTTTATTCGTTACCTTAATTAGATTGTTAAGAGACTCTGTATAAGCGTTTGTGATGGGTGTCTCAAAGTAATTGAATATCTCTTCTTCCCAATTAGTCATTGCCTTAATAAGTGGTTCAAAATAAGGCATTAGTTCATCCTCGCTCTCAGTCATATCTATTATTCTGTGTCCTCGAAGAAGACGTACGCAGGGAAAAGAGCTCTCTTTTCATGATTCGGTCCTTCCCATATGTCCTAGCACCACATGGTACTATGGCCGAAGCTGACTTCTGATCGTTCAGCAGTTCCTCGTGAAACTGGTTACCGCAGGCGTACTTCGTTCCGATCACCCCGGGTAAACGCACAACCTTCCTCTCCATATACCCGTCTCATTTACTAACCTTCCCTTTGGTCGTTCGGGTTTCGGCTTGTGTAGCACCCTCACCCAAGAAGGCCATCCTCCTATGAGATTCGTGTTCCTCGGATCGGAGATTTGCCTCCGGCTTCCTTCAGATTCCACCTCACGGCGGACACCCTTGCCTTTGGCTAACGGCTACAACGACCTTCGCCGTTCGGGACTTCAACCCTATAGCTTGTGCGCATGCCGGGCACAATACAGGTTCAACCCCTGGTCATCCCATCCAGTTTTTTTAATGACTGAATCGAACCATATACTACAACTGCTGAAACCGACTTTTTTATATACGTAAAAAATCATAAGAGCAGTACCGTTGTAGGAATGTTTTATGAAGAGTATGATTAAAACAGAATACACTGAGATAGGGGATGGATGAAACGATGAAACAATTGCATGCAGCAGCCGCCTTCTGTGCTTTTTCTATCCTGCTCACCGGTTGCACTTCCAACTCTTCAGCAGCAGATGACAGCGGCGGCAATCGGGAAAACAGCAGCACCCACCAGGAAAACACGCAGGAAGTCGACAGCAGTCAGGAAACGAAGGAACCTTCACAGCAGGAAACAGCATCAAGCAGCAATGATACCAGTGCCTCCTCTACAAGCAGCAGAGTTGAAAAACAAAGCTTTGACAGCCCTGAAAAAGCCGCGGCTTCCATAAGTGATTATCGTACAGTCAAACAGACGAATATTGATCTTGGCCACGGTATCACAGCCCTGCAGGATGCAGGTGCGGGTCATAAATTTATTTCCTGGAATGAGGGAAACTGGCTCATTAAAATGGATTATCCCATTCAATCAAAGTCCGCTGTAAAAAAACACCCGGATAACCGAAAGCTGGCAGAAACGATTGTAGCGTATCTCGAAAACCACTATCTACCTGCTCCTGATAATCAAGGCGTCATCAAAATCCGGGGATTCAAGGACTCTCCCAGCTCCGTCGTAAAATGGCAGGATGGTCGTGTAGTATATGAATTAAAATCTGAAAAAAATAACCCAATGGAATTGATCAAAAGAGCTGTCGAAGCGGGTAAAAACCTTTAATATCCCGATTTCCAGGCGGTAACCGACACGCACGCCTCGAACATGACGCTTGAGAAAAAGAAATCGAAAGAACCCGGATTGTACCACCTTCCTTAAGCAGTATAGAAGGCCATCGTCCGGGTTTTTATGGATATATTGTGAATGTTGTGGTGTCTTCTGATAAATCAGAGGATGCAGCGACAGAAAAACAGCCATAAAAAGAACAGACATTCCGTTTCCAGGTTTGAAACGTTTGGACCACTTTCTGAAACGAGACGATTCCGGATGCTTCAGCCTGTTCCATCCAGAATCACAAAATATTTTATACTCCCATATTTCATGGCTTGAAGCGCCTCTTTTGACAAAGTGAATTTTATTGTTTATTATATCGATAAATATAAAGATATAAAAAAATTAATGAAGGATGGTCCTAGATGAATAATGATAATGAAGCAATAAAAATATTCAAAGCACTCGGCGAACCAACCCGGTTAAATATTGTAAAGCTATTATGCGATCATAAAGAATTAAGCTGTACCGAGATTGGGGAGCATTTGGATTTTAAAGGCTCGACTCTTTCGCATCATCTAAAACAGCTTGTCGACTGCGGGGCATTAAGACTGTCACGTAAAGAAGGGACCTATCATTTTTATCAAATCAATCAGGACACATTAAAGCGTCATGTTGTGCTCGGGACAGATTGAATTTTGGATTATTGTTCGATAAATATAAACCCATTAAATTATGTTTTCAAATGAAAGAACATGCTTTCACTGTATGATCGTATCTTTTTAATTCATAATTCGATACATGTGGATGTATTAAACAAGGTTTTTCTAAGTAATAGATCGATAAAGATTGCCTTTCTTTGGGAAGAATCGGCTGAAAACATGCAACTAGGAGTTATCCATTGAAAGGGGGAATGCCAGTTCGCAGGAAGGGATTCGGCACCAAATTTCTTATCGTTTGATCAAGTTGGGGGAGTTGACTCCGTCTTCTCCCTGGCATACGGCTCCGTACTATGCGGTTCGCCTGTCTTGAGGAAGTTGATGTATCTTTAGGTTAAACTGTTGAGCCCTCGGTGGGACTATACAAACAACGATATTTCTAATTGTGAGAAAGGAAGAAGAGACATGAACATCTTAAAAGTATATACCCCCGTTTTTATACAAAACGATCAGCTGGAGGAAAGCATTGCTTTTTATGAACAATTACTCGGGGAACGTAACGATTTGCGCTTCTTGTTTCGCGAGGGTGGTTTAGAGATAGCGACAGTGAGCTCGATACTACTGGTTGCAGGCTCAGAAAGTGCAATAGCGCCTGTGAAAGAGATGAAGCTTGCACTGCTTGTTGATTCGCTCAATGAGTGGAAAGAAGAACTTATTAAGAAGGGAGCGACTATTCTTTCGGAGCCTCAAGAAGTTCCGACAGGCTATAACATGTTTGTACGACATACAGATGGCTCGCTTGTTGAGTATATTGAGTGGGTAAATGAAAAGGTAGATGCTATCAACCTCATCAAGAATAAGAGGTATTGAAGTAATAATCATCTAGGGGGTACGGCAACGATTTCTGCCTTTTTGGGCATAAGACTTTTGGGTTATTTTTCGATAAATATAAACCTATTAAATTATAGTTTTAAATGAACGAACATGTTTTCACTGTATGATCGTATCCTGTTAATCCGAAAAGGGTATGCATTTGCTAGGTAAAATGTGTTCAATAGTAGTAAATTCTTTTTAAAAAAGGAGAGGGTAACAATATGTCGGAATATCGGTTAGATATAGGGAATCGAAACATTGTATGGGGAACTCGTATGAACATCGATTCAAAGATAGGTAATTTTACTAATACTATAACACTCCAGGATAATGGAACAGTGGATTGGGATCTTCCCGCAGGTGTATATCGAGCCAAGGATATCGTAAGAGAAGCGAACGCATTGTTGAAGGCCATACTTGTTCAGCTTGGAAGGGCGGCTGACGCAGAGGCGCTGCTGTATAACCTTAAGGTTAATCTGGCGATTTCCGGAAAAGAATCGGATCTTCCGCTCGGGCAGCTCGCTCTTAAGACGAAGTCCGGCATTGAACTAACCCAGCAGGCGAAGCGTATTGGAGAAAGCATTTCCCGCTGGGCGTGCGAGTTCAACGCTAAAAAATGGGCATCCGAAACCTATGGAAGCTCTACGATTGATCACTTGCAATTCAGAAGCCAATGCGATAACCATCTCTGGACAAATCGGGTGGCTAACATGCTGATGGGGTCTGCGGGCGGTCCTGTCGTGATGCAGCTGTTCAACGAATACCTGCATCAGCTCATCTTGTTAAGAGATGCGCTCCTGCCTTTTGAAAATTGGGAGGAAGTGCCGATCGAAATACCGGTGGACAACAACCACGTCAAAGGCGTGAGATTTGTGGAACGCGGCAGGGAAGCATTTTTATCCAAGTTACTGGGTAAAAAAATGTCTCACAAGGCGATTCTACAATTTTCCCAAAGCGTACTAAGTCCGGAGCTGTCTACGGTTGGATATGGGTTTCAATACCGGCTCGGCACCATTCTTCCAGCAAGTTTGGGTACAGAACCCTTGACCGCATCCCGGTATTTGCTTCGCTGGCATCCTGTACAAACGGTGATGACTGGTAACGACGACAATCCTGCACCCGTAGCTTTAGACTATGAACACAGCGAGTATTACGTCGCACCCCGGAGTCAGACCGCCGAAGGCAGCCAGAGCGATGGATTGCAGTTGCCTGATCAGGGACTGAAAAGCATAGATGAAGCCAGGATTATTCCATCCGGCGATCAGGAGCGGGTCGTGTTGCATTACAAGCTGCATATCAACGCTGCCGAGTATACCGTGGATCTCGGCCAGGCTTTTAGAGGCCACAGGTTTATGTATCGTCCGGTGGAGCACGCAGGGTCGAATTCAGAGCGTACGGAGATCAGCAGCCACTATGCCTCTGACATTCTTAATCTGCCTGGACTGGTAACAGATGAATCGGGGACGCATTTTATTTCTGCCGATGGCAACCCTCTTGTGCAATGGGCTTTGCTGGGGAGGCTGTATCCCGAAAATGTGGTTTTATTGTCCAAAGGAGATAAGGTGGAGTTGAAAGCGGCTTCTGTTTCTGGCAAGGGGTTTGGAACGCAATTTTTAGTATTGTAAGTCCTGGGCAATAATGGCGGATCTTGATTATAGCTGTTGTGGTCAAATTAATCTAACTCTGTATTTAGTTTTTCTTTTTTAGACGTAAAATAATATCCGGGTGGCACACATGTTGGGTTTGGTCTAAAACACCACAAATCCGTTTTTCGGAAATGGAGGAACTGAACTAAAATAAGTTGAACATTTTTTACATATATCGATATATGTAAATGTATAAATTTATAGTTTGATTGAAGGAGAGAGTTGAAAATGAGCAAAAAATGGGCCATTTATTTTCTTGCTTTTGGTGGCTTTGTCATGGGATCTGCTGAATTAGGCGTATTAGGTATAATAGGAATGATTGCACAGGATACGAATGTGTCTGTAGGTGTTGCCGGGCAATTAGTAAGCGTCTATGCGATTGTATTTGCAATCGGCTCACCTATTCTTATCTCGTTGACTTCAAAAATGGAGAGAAAAAAATTACTGCTCCTTTCTTTTACGGTTTTTATGATTGGTAACTTGCTTGCTTTTTTTAGTCCTAACTTTACTGTGCTACTGATTTCCAGAATTATTCTGGCCTCAAGCCAAGGTGTGTTTACCGTAGTTGCGTTGACTGTAGGTTCCAGTCTGGTAGGAGAGGAAAAACGCGGAAGTGTTATAGGTATCATTTTAATGGGGTTTAGTTCGTCCTTGGTGCTCAGTGCCCCTCTTGGAACATTGGTGGGTGAGTATTGGGGATGGCATTGGGTATTTATGTTCATCTTTATCCTGTCTGTATTTGCGATGATTGGCACTGTCATTTCCATTCCGAAATTGGAAGGACAAAATGCTGTTTCGTTGAAAGACCAATTTACGATTTTACACGATAAACGTATCATTAGTGCGCTGCTGATTACTTTTTTTTGGATCCTTGGATATCAATTAGTCTTTACCTATATATCACCCTTTCTAAAAAGTGCTGCGTCTCTTAGCGCTGAGAAGATTAGTGTTGCACTGTTCATTTGCGGGACATTTTCAGTGATAGGTACACGATTGGGAGGTTTTGCAGCTGATAAATGGGGAATTTACCGAACGCTGCTCTGTAGTCTGTTGCTCAATGCTGCTGTGTTGTTTGTACTTCCCTGGGTGGCGACTACCCTTATAGGTGCTTTGTTTATCCTTGCCATTTGGTTCGGTTCTACCTGGTCGACAACTCCGGTTCTGCAGCACTACCTTGTATCGCTTTCTCCGAACTCCGCTGATTTAGCAATTGGCTTAAATAATTCAGTTCTTCAATTCGGAATGTCGGTAGGTGCCGGTGTAGGAGGATGGGTGATCAGCCAAACATCCATTATGAGTCTGGGCTGGGCAGGAACTATTAGTGTCATAATCGGTCTGCTTGTTACATTTTACTCGTTTTCATTAAAGAATAGAAACACGGAGCAACCGTAGCTGCGCCGGTCGATGGATTATGATATCACAGCAGACGGCGAGCCTCCTGGTTCGATCAAAGTGCTTGAAGGAGCGGATCGCTCTTTTTTTAGTACCATCGTTAAAGCGATGGACCTTTTTCGGTATTACGTGCTGTGGGTTTTGCTGCTCGAGAGAAAGAGCGCCGTCATGGCTGACATCCAGGGGTAGCAACCCTCTAAAACCTATCGTTTTTATTTCTTATACAGTCCTCTAAAACCTGAAATGAGAACACTGTATTGCCAAATGAAGAAACTGGTGACCTCTATTAGTCGTTAGAGACCACCAGCGTTATCTGATTATGGCTATTGTCTTCTATCCCCCTTTTAGAGGACAGTAGAGTGAACGTTTACTTTCGTTAATAATCCAATTCCACCCAAAGCCGCCCCGCTTAGAGGGGAAGCTTTGTATTGTTACTGCTGGAGCATGCGCTGCAGGGCGGTTGTGGCTTCGTCTGCCGTACGTTCATCCACCTCAATGATGTGATGCGGTTCCCCGCTGATAATGCTTTCCAGTGACCAGAGCAGATGCGGCAGATCGATACGGTTCATCGTTAAGCAGGGACACATATTCGGATTCAGCGACTTCACCGTCTTATTGGTTTCTTCCTGGATCAACCGGTTGACGAGATTCATTTCCGTCCCTACCACCCATGTGCTTCCGGCGGGTGCCTTCCGGATCGTGTCGATAATTTTATTCGTTGACCCTGCCGCATCTGAAGCCTGAACGACATCAAACATGCATTCCGGATGAACGATAATATTTGCGTCCGGCTCCTCTTCTCTTACCTGCCGTACGTTATCCATTGTGAATTTTTCATGAACCGAGCAGTGTCCTTTCCACAAAATCATCCGCACCTGTTCCGGATCTCCGTCGTATTCCAGCTCCTGCCTGATGGGATCCCACACCGCCATTTCTTCAAGTGGAATGCCCATGTCATACGCCGTGTTACGCCCAAGGTGCTGATCGGGCAGAAATAAAATCCGTTCTTTGCGCCGGAATGCCCACTGCAGCATGGTTTCGGCATTGGAGGACGTCAATGTCGCCCCCTCGTGCCTGCCGCAGAATGCCTTAATGGCAGCGGTACTGTTCACATACGTAAGCGGTGTGATCGTATCAGAAAAGGTATCCTGCAGTTTCTCCCAGGCTTTCTCCAGCTGTCCGATTTCGGCCATATCCGCCATGGAACAACCGGCGCGGAGATCCGGAAGCAGTACGGTTTGATGATCCTCCGATAAAATATCCGCTGTTTCCGCCATAAAATGAACCCCGCAGAACACGATATATTCCGCCTCTTTGTTGGCGGCGCCGGTTTTGGCAAGCTGCAGGGAGTCCCCGGTTTCGTCGGCAAACTGAATCACTTCGTCCTTTTGATAATAGTGGCCGGGCGTAAACAGCCGGCTTCCGAGTTCCCGCTTAATGTCCCATACCCTTTCTTCCATATCGTTCTGATTCATTGCCTGGATATGTTTCGGCAGAGATGGTGCCTGAAACTGTTCCAATACACTCATCGATGCTCCTCCTTTCTCACTTGGCGAAGTTGAAAACTAAGATCCAGCGCCTGAACCGAATGAGTGATGGCCCCTGCAGAAATGACGTCCACGCCTGTTTCCCGGTATGCCCCGATGGATTCCGGGGTGATATTTCCGGAAACTTCTGTAAGGATATGGGACGGAACAACCGCGGCCCGCTCCGCAGCCTGATCCGGGGAACAGTTATCAAACATAATCACATCAGCTCCTGCTTCAACGGCTTCTTTCACTTCATCCAGCGATGTCGTTTCGATTTCCATTTTCACCATATGGCCTGCCTTCTCTTTCACTTTCGCTGCCGCTCCAATAATGCTTCCTGCCGCAGCGATGTGGTTATCTTTGATCATAACCGCATCGTAGAGACCACCCCGGTGATTCACTCCGCCCCCGCATCGCACGGCATATTTATCAAACAGCCGGAGTCCCGGCATCGTTTTTCTCGTATCACAGACGTTTATCCGCGAATCATTCAGTGCTTCTACCGTGCGGCGGGCTGCTTCAGCGATCCCGCACATCCGCTGAACCAGATTTAACAGAACCCGTTCCCCGCTAAGTAACGCCTGCACCCGTCCCTTTACGGTCAGAAGCGTCTGTCCGGGTTCGATTCGTTCTCCTTCGCCAACGTGTACGGTGATGCGCGCCGCTTCATCGAGCATTCTCCAGCCTTCTTCAAACACAACGGCGCCGCAGAATACTCCGGCTTCTTTTGCTATCACCACACCTTCCGCTTTTTCTCCATCGGAAAAAACAGCCTCGGTTGTGATGTCGCCGCTCCCGATATCTTCCTCAAAAAACCGTTTCAATGATTCTCTAACCTGATACCGCTGCATGGCCTTCCTCCCTTGCTCCGTCCACAACAGTGAACCTGCCGCTCCTGCACGTCACCACCGTACCGCTCCATTCTTTTTTCTGATCCGGGAAATCCCGGCGGATATGAGCACCTCGGGATTCTTTTCGCAGCAGGGCAGAACTGGTCATCATCCATGCTGTTGTCAACATATTTTTCACTTCCAGCTGTTCCAGGCTCAACGCGGGATGTGCGGGGGTGAAGATGCTTTCTTCATATCGCTGGAGCCAGTTCTTCATCCGTTCCAGATTTTTTTGGTCCTTTATCATTCCGCACCACGCATCCATCTTTTGCTGCAGTTCCACCCGGTCCGGAAGCGCGTCATTCATGCCAGGCTCTATTCCGGGTAGTTCCTCCATCCGGGACGCTGTAACGTTCGTGTCCGCTGCTATCCGATCTGCAAGCAGAAGCGCTCCCGCCGCTGCTTCCAACAGAGAATTCCCGGCCAGCCTATTGGCTCCGTGCATCCCGCTGCAGGTCGTCTCCCCGATCGCATACAATCCTTCAATATTCGTCTGTCCGGCGGCATCTGCTGCAATACCGCCCATCATAAAATGAGCGCCGGGGCGTACGGGAAGAAATCCTTTTTCCGTACGAATGCCCAGTCTTTCTGCATCCCCGGCAATCCGTGGAAATAAATTGCAGAACCCAGGAATGCTTCGTATATCAAGAAACACTTCGTTCCCGGCCTCCAGCGTTTCCCAGACTACCCGCGCCGTCACCGACCGCGGCGCCAGGTCTTCAAGAGGGTGCCTTCCTTTCATAATCCTGTTCCCCTCTTCATCTATCAGTACAGCTCCTTCTCCGCGCACCGCTTCGGATATCAGCCCGCCTCCTGCCAGCATCGTCGGGTGAAACTGGAGAAATTCCATATCCTGAAGTTCCGCTCCTGCCCGAAATGCCATTCCAAATCCATCCCCGGAGGCTTCCGGAGCATTGGATGTCACTGGAAACAACTGCCCGCAGCCGCCGCTTGCCATCACCACCGCTCCGGCTGTTATGACACAATGCTCACCGGAGCTGTTCCTGCCTGTGACGCCCGCACACCGACCGTCTTTCATGATGAGATCAAAGGCAGTGAAATTCTCCATAATCCGAAGGGTTCCGGGGACATTGTTTTTCAGCTGCTTCATCATGTAATGCCCCGAGGCGTCCCCGCCGGCACGGAAAATACGACGGCAGCTGTGGGCTCCTTCCCTTGACAGCAGAAAGGTTCCTTTTTCATCACGGTCAAACGGGGTCTGCCAGGAAAAAAACACATCCATGACCGAAGCCGCTTTTTCTATAATACGGCCGGCTGCGCACACGTCATTATGCCCGTATCCGGCGGCCAGGGTGTCTTGTTTATGGGAAGCAGCAGCCGCGCCGTAAGCCGCTGCGATACCGCCCTGCGCTCTTTCCGAATTCCCTGCGCCAAGCGATGATTTTGTTAAAAGAGTCACATCGTGCGTGTCAGCCAGCTGGATGGCTGCCATTAAACCGGCCATCCCGCTTCCGATGATGATCACATCTGTCTCGAGTTTCTCTGTGTTCAAGTGGATCATCACTCCTACATTTACATGTGTCTTGACACTTATATTTACATAAAACTATACTGATTACAACCGTTTTTGTGAAATTTTGAACAAGTAAGGAGAAAAAAATGATTTATCTGGATCATTGCGCCACCACCCCGATGAGTACAACTGCACTGGAAGGCTACTGCAAAACAGCAGAGCGTTTTTACGGAAATGAACAGAGTCTGCACGACGGCGGGGAAGAAGCAGCACGCCTCGCCGCACACTGCCGGAAGCAGCTGGCCTCGATTCTTCACGGGAGCGCAGAAGGCATCTACTTTACAGGCGGCGGCTCCGACAGCAACATTACGACGCTGCTCAGCCTGGCTTACGGTAGAAAAAATGACGGACGCCATATCATCACATCTCCCTTCGAACATCCCTCTATCAGTCAGGGACTCGGCCGGTTGAAAACAGAAGGATTCACGGTGAGCATCGTAGATGTTCACCGCAATGGCGAAATCTGCCTGGATTCTCTTGCGTCCCTCCTTCGGGAAGATACGATTCTTGTTACGATCTGCCACGCTTCGAGTGAAACCGGCGTGCTGCAGCCTTTAGAAGAGATCGGCGGACTTCTCCGGAATCACCAGGCCTTGTTTCACAGTGACTGCGTGCAGACTTTCACCAAAATTCCGTTGGATGTAACGGCGGCCGGACTCGATTCGGTGTCTCTGTCCGCGCATAAGGTGCAGGGGCCGAAAAACACCGGCGCCGCCTATATCGCTCCGGGCACCAGCTGGACACCTGTCTATCCCGATGTCGCACACCAGCACGGTTTCAAGCCGGGAACCCTTGATATCCCAGGCATTGCCTCGTTCACCGAAGCTGCTGTGGAAGCTGCCTCCGCCATGGGAGAACAAAAAGACCGGTGGCGCTCCATGCAGCAGTGGCTGCTTGCCTCCCTCGATCCGGACGCCTATCAACTATTCGGTGATCGTGACAAAAGGCTTCCCAACCATCTTGCACTGCGGGCCGTTGACCGGGAAGGGCAGTGGATCATGCTGGAGTGCAGCCGGTGCGGCATCGCCGTTTCCCCGGGAAGCGCCTGCAAAACCGGATCTTCTGCACCTCCAGACAGCCTGCTTTCAATGGGGTATACCGCCGATGAAGCACACGGCCTTTTCCGCATCAGTTTCGGCCGGCACACTACTTACGCAGAACTCCGGGAAACCGCCTGTGTCCTGAACGAACTCGCAAGGGTGTAAAATTCTCCATTCTCATCTGCTGAAAAATGAACAAAATTAGAGTAAACTAAGGGGGGAAGTAATTTTCCAGAAGAGAGGGATGTCTCATGGAACTCGATCTGACGATACAACAGGCGCCGACGGGAAAAGAAAAACCCGACTACAGTGATTTGAGCTTCGGTAAACATTTTACGGACCATATGTTTGTGATGGATTACAATGAAAAAGACGGCTGGTTCGATGCGAGAATCACTCCGTATGAACCGCTCCTGATGGATCCGTCTTCGCTTGTTTTCCATTACGGTCAGGCTGTGTTTGAAGGATTAAAGGCTTACGCCGGCAGGGATGGCGGGATTCAGCTGTTCCGTCCGGAAAAAAATTTCAACCGCCTCAATATTTCCAATGAACGGATGAATATACCGGCGGTGGATCCGGACTTTTTGGTGGAAGCCCTGAAAAAACTTATACATATCGACAGAGACTGGGTGCCGACGCAGGAAGGCCAGTCTCTGTATATCCGTCCGTTTATTATTGCAACGGAGCCGGCGTTAAGCGTAAAACCGGCATCGAATTACAAATTGATGATCATTTTATCTCCCGTCGGCTCCTATTATTCCAATTCGGATCAGATGAGCCCGGTGAGCATTTATGTCGAAGACGAATACGTCCGTTCCGTCAAAGGCGGTGTTGGTTTCACCAAAACTGCCGGGAACTACGCCGCCAGCCTGAAAGCCCAGACGAAAGCGGAAGAATTCGGCTGCGACCAGGTGCTGTGGCTCGACGCTGTCGAGAAAAAATACATTGAAGAAGTCGGCAGCATGAATATCTTTTTCAAGATAAACGGTGAGATTATCACCCCTTCCCTGAACGGCAGCATTCTCGACGGGATCACCCGTGACTCTGTCATTGAGCTTCTCCGGCACTGGGGCTGGAATGTGCATGAACGCCGCATTTCCATCGATGAGGTAAAACAGGCCCATAAGGACGGTATCCTGGAAGAAGTGTTCGGCACCGGTACCGCCGCCGTCATCTCACCGGTAGGGAAGCTGAAGTGGAAGGACGATGAACTGGTCGTCAACAACAATCAGACCGGTGCTCTTTCCTATGACCTGTACGAAACCATCGCCGGCATTCAGACCGGGGAAAAAGAAGATATGCTCGGCTGGACCATTCCGCTTCAGGCACAGGAGATATAACTCCCCCTGATCCTGCAGAGCAATACGATTTACAGAAAGGGGGGAGTTATGGATGCAGCCACAGAAAAACGCCGGCCTGGCCGCTGTGCTGAGCGCTCTCTGGTGTGGACTCGGCCAGATTTACAACGGCCAGATCGGCAAAGGCGTCCTTTTTATGATCATCCAGGCAGTAAACGCATTGTTGATGTTTGTGTTAATTGGTCTCATCACCTATCCGATATTCTGGATTTACGGCATGGTCGACGCCTATAAGAAAGCCGAACAGTTTAATGAAAGAAATAACGCGGCATAGAGGAACGGATGTGCTTTTCTTACAGCCAATCCTCTGCATAAAATGTCCTCCAAATCGATTTGGAGGACATTTTTCTATAGGACTCAATATATTTTGGTTCAAAATGTGATATACGAGCCATTTTTAACTCCGGGAACGCATTTTCTGTCTCCTATCCTGACGTTACAGACAGACGTCAGTCGAAAGTGTCCATAACCTCAGGGTTCAAAAGATTCGGCGGGTACCGGCCGCTGAGAACAGCATCTACGTTTTCGGCAGCCAGAAGCGACATCTGATCTTCGGTTTCGCCGGTAGAGGAGCCGATATGCGGCGTAGTAACGACATTTTCGAGCTGCAGGAGCGGGTGGTCGGCGGGGATCGGCTCTTCCTGGTATACATCCAGGCCGGCTGCGAGAATCTCTCCGCTCCCGAGCGCTTCCACCAGTGCCTCTTCCTCCACTGTCGCTCCGCGGGAGCCGTTGATGAAAATGGCATCCTTTTTCATCTGCTGAAACTGCTTCTTCCCCATCATATGTTTTGTTTCCGGCGTTAACGGGGTCATCAGGCAGACAAAGTCTGATTCAGCAAGAAGCTCCTCCATGCTGCAGTACGACGCTTCGTACGTTTCTTCCACGTCCGGTTTACGGGACCGGTTATGGTACAGAATGTCCATATCAAAACCGAAGTGAGCACGTTTGGCAATGGCTTCGCCGATCCGTCCCATGCCGATGATACCGAGTTTCCGGTGATGCACGTCGTACCCGAATTTTTCGTCGGGCAGTTCTCCCTGCTGTTCCCACTGCCCTTCTTTCACAAACCGGTCCAGTTCCGGAATCCGACGCGCTGTCGCAAGCAGCAGGCCGAAAATCGCATCCGCTGTCGTATCATTCAGCACCTCCGGCGTATTGGTGGCTGCCACACCGTGCCGGGTCAAGGCATTTAGATCAAGATTATCATAACCGACCGACACATTACTGATGACTTTCAGATTCGGTGCATGACGAAGCAGACGATCATCCGCCTGTATCCCAAGGCCGATCAAGCCGTCTGCCTCCGCAAGCGCACCGGCAAATGTTTCATCCGACACATCCTCTTTTCCGGAAAAAACGTGCAGATCGTACGTTTCCCGCAGTTTCTGCTGCGCTTTTTCTCTGACACGCCCGTAGGCAATTACTTTCTGGCTCATTGTCGTATCATTCCTTTAGGATTCATCCAGCATCTTCAGCGCAGCCGCCGCATCGGTTACCGGCCGGCGGCACGCAAAATTCCGGCACACATACACTGTCGTCTGTCCTTCTATCTTATGGTAAGATCCCGCAAATGGAGCAGCTGCTGCCAGAACGTCGGCATCGTTGTGAATCAAATACGTCACTTCCGGATAAAACTGCCGCTTCAGTTCATTTGTCACAGCTTCGGCTTCTTCGTCCTCCCCGGTCAGCACGACAACCTCTTTCATATCACTGCACAATAGCAGATAACTCTGCAGAAAGTGCATGTGACCGTTTGGAAACTGCGTTAATTCGCGGGCAAATGCGTCCTGGGATGCCCTCGCTTTCTGTTCATACCGCATGTCGCCGGTAAAACGGGCAAGGCGCAGCAATTCACGGGCTGCCACACTGTTTCCGGACGGCATCGCGCCGTCAAACGATTCCTTCGGCCGCGCAAGCAGTTCTTCGGCATCCACCCCGTAGAAATAAAAGCCTCCGTTTGTCTCATCCCGGAACAATGCAATCATTTGATCGGCATAGTGCCTGGCTTTGCTCAGATAATCCGGGTTTAACGTGCTTTCATAAAGCTCCAGAAGCGCCCAGAGAATATTGGCATAATCATCAATAAACCCTTTATGCTTCACGTCACCTTCGCGGTACCGGACCATCACCCGGCCTTCCTGAACCAGATAGGATTCAATGAATGTAAACGCGCGTTCCGCCGCTTCCAGGTAAGACGTGTTATCAAACACTCGGCCGGCCCGTGCAAGTGCCGCGGTCATGAGCGCATTCCAGGAGGTCAGCATTTTATCATCTATATGCGGCGGGACACGGTGTTCACGAGCTTCAAACAACAGCGCTTTCGATTGTTCCAGCCGCTGCCGGACCTGCTTGGGATCGAGTTCATGACGGACCGCAAATTCTTCCGGAGCCTGCCGGATCAGGTTCGGAATGTTCGACCCTTCAAAATTCCCTTCCTCCGTGATGTCGTACACTTCACAGAAAAGAGAACCGTTTTCTTCTCCCAGCACGTCTTTGATTTCCTCCGGCGTCCACAAGTAAAATTTTCCTTCCACGCCTTCGGAATCCGCATCCTCCCCGGAATAGAAACCGCCTTTCTCATCCTGCATGCCGCGAAGCACATATTCCAGCACTTCTTCCGCTGTCTTCCGGAACCGGGGCTCTCCGGTCACCTGCCATCCTTCGGTATAAGCAATGGCCAGCAGCGCGTTGTCATACAGCATTTTCTCAAAATGGGGCACGAGCCATTTCTCATCCACCGAATAACGGGCAAACCCGCCGCCGATATGGTCATACATGCCGCCGGCCGCCATGCCGTCGAGCGATTTCAGCGCCATCTGCAGCGCCGTCTCATTCCCGGACCAGCGGTAATACCGGAAGAGATACATCAGCACGTGCGGGGTCGGAAACTTCGGCGCGCCGCCGAAACCGCCGTACGTGATATGAAACGACTGGCGGAGCTCGTTGAACCCTTTTTCCAGCACTTCTTCGGACAATCCGTTCTCTGGATCGGCAGTCTGCGGCTGTACGACATCCGCCATCTGTTCGCTCACTTCCCTGATTTTCTCCGGGTCGTCCTGATACCGGTCGTACAGCTGCGTGATGACGTCCACCATTCCCGGCATCCCGCGCATGCTCTCTTTCGGAAAATAGGTTCCCGCGTAAAACGGTTTCTGGTCCGGTGTGACAAATACATTTAACGGCCAGCCTCCGTGTCCGGTCATCGCCTGGCAGGCAATCATATAGATGGAATCCACATCCGGCCGCTCTTCCCGGTCGACTTTAATGGCAACAAACCGGTCGTTCATTAATTTGGCCACTTCTTCGTCCTCAAAACTTTCCCGTTCCATGACATGACACCAATGACAAACCGAAAAGCCTATACTAACCATCACAGGCTTACCCTCTACCCTTGCTTTTTCAAACGCTTCCTCTCCCCATGGAAACCAGTCAACTGGATTATATGCATGTTGCAATAAATAAGGGGATTTCTCGTTTATGAGGCGGTTAGGCTTCTTGTTATTATCTGAATCCATAAATACCTCCAAGGTTTTTGAATAAATTAATTCAAAACGCTCATTTTTTCAAAAGAAAAAGTTCCATTACCTTGTCTTTAAAATACTATTTCACAAGTAATGGAACAACAAAGTTCTAAATATTATTGTAACAAGTTCTTGAATTCATACGGGTGCAATGAACTTTATTTTGATTTCTTCAAGCTCATTATCTGTTTACCTCAGTTGAACAATTAGCATTTGTTTAAATATTCTACCTCCAATCATGATTAGTCAATAATTTATCTTTAGACAATTGGATAACTTTATTATCTTGAAGAAGTTTTTGTGTTTCTTTGTTGTACATGCTAATGACATCTATTGCTATAAAAACTTGTTTAGACATCGAATTATAATATTTAATTATTTGGTCAACTGCCTCTTTTTCAATATTCTTAAACAAAAAGGAATCATGTATTATGAAAGGTAGTGTAGTTAGATTAAAAATTGCTAAATCAAATATTAATAAATTTGTATAAGCTTTTCCAGTACCAGTATTATCATAGATTTTATAGTCATACGTAGCAAATTTTAATTCTAATTCAGGAGAACTTCTCTTATTTTTATGGATTATGTCATTTATTTGTTTGATTTTTTGATTGACTTTTGTATTAATTTCTGCAACTATATCTTCCTTGATTTCATCCAGTTTTTTTTCTTTATTTTTAATTTCTGATTTCAAAACAGATAACTTCGAATAATATTCATTTTCAATTTGTAAATTCTGTATTTTCGTATTGTATTCAATTAATTTATCAACAAAAACGTTAATTTCCTCATCAGGATTTAAAAGCTGTTCTTGTTTTTGATTTAACTCGTCAATTTTTCCATCTATATCTTTGATGTTTTCTTGTAATTCTTTCCTTGCTTTATCTAACTCATCAGTAAGTATTGAGCTAATTCTATCGTGAAAAGATTCTATATTACTCAATTTTTCTATGTTGACATTTGGAAAAAAATCAAAGAGTTCTTCAAAATTAGCTACATTAGATTTCCTTGATGTTCTATTAGTCCTATTGAGTCTAGACTTAAAGTATTCTCGATCCTCTAACAATTTATTTTTATCTTCTCTCACCTTTATTAATTCATCAGAGATAATATCGTTAATATTAATGGCGGGGCTATAAGCCTTTTGCCCAATCTTTTCAACTTCTTTACTAAGGCTCTCTATTTCTTTTAAATTTTTATTATAATCTTTTTTTGTAATCTTAGGGATGAATTTATATTTCCCTGCTTTATTTAATACTTCTTTTTGACTGTCTAAGTCTTTTAATTCCTTATCTCGCTCAGCAATTCTTTCATATCTATTAAATAATTTTAATAAATTCGTTACTGTCTCCTTATTCTTTTGACTGGGGTGATTATGTAGTGGTTTCTTAATATTAAGGTTAGTTTTTCCCCATACTCTTGAAAACGTGCTTATAGTAGACCTAAAGGGGAAATCTAATCTATATAATTCTTTTAATTTTTTTGTAAAATCAACTACTTTTAATTGATTTAATTCATCATAGTCACTATTAATTTCATAAATGACATCGGACTTTTTAGTGCCTCGAATGAAAAAATATTCAGTATTTCCAAATTCAAAAGTATACAAAAAATCATGGTGACCTAATTTTTCTATCATATCCTTGTTATGCGAAATGTATGATTTACCACCAAAGATAAAATCCACAATCATTAATAATGTGGACTTTCCAATAGAATTTGAACCTACATTGTCACCTAACACTACATTTAACCCCTCATGAAAATATATAGTGTCTTCTGCAAATACCTCGCTTTTAATCTTTGTCAACATATCCAACTTCTCCTTTTGCAAGATCTACAATAATAGCATCAAGTAAATAAAGAACTTCGATTGCATAAATAAACTCATCAATCTCATCAAAGTGGCCTTGTGTAACGAAGAATAATTCCTTTACAGTCATATCTTGTTTTGATAAAAGTTCAAGTATAATAATCATTTTTCCAATTATCGAATCGTTGAACCTGATTACTTTGTTAGGCACTATCATGAAAACACCTCACAATTTTGAATAAAGAAAGATATTATAATTCCACAAGCACCTAACGAGCTGTTTCCAGTCTTTTTAGAAAGCCATTCAGTGAGTTGTTCATAAATTACTTCTTGAGAAGTTTCAGTTTTGTTTAAATTATTATAAAATGAACTAACTTGTGAGGCGATTGCATTGAAAGATTTTGGATATTGACTATCCAGTTGTGAAAATAATTTTTTTATATAATAATAATAATCAGTTATCTCCATTCTAATTCTCATCTTAGATATTCTTGTCAAAGTCTCATTTGATTTTTCATCTAACTGTACTGCTTCCATTTCTAACTGTTTTATTGCATTCTCATCAAAATCTTCTACAAGCGTTGTTATAACTTCCTTGATTTCTAACTCAATTTGGTAATCATGATATCTTGATCTAGCTTCCTTTTTAGATAAAATATTTTTTTTTATGCTCAGAAAGTATCGATATTCTTCAACAGTTCTAGGATTATCGAATTTCTTATGACAATCACTACATAAAGCAATTAAATTTCTTAAGTTATTTACATCCTCATGTATTTTTTCTTCATTTTTTAATAAATCTACCTCTTCTTTTGTAGGATTAAGAGGGTATATATGAGCTCCTTCAAACAGTTTGAAGTTCCTTCCATTTTTCTCATACATGAGAACTTGTGAACATAAAGGACACATATTATCAACTTCTGATAGTAGTATTGCACTATCATTTGGACTTAACTGTTTTCTATTAGGCATAAAGGCACCACCTTATGTAACAAAGAATCTATTTAAAACTTGATTCAATGAATTCTTAATAGCCGCTCTTTTATTAATATTGTTACAATAATTGTTTTACATAATTCGAGTATAATATTAAAGTTTTAAAATACTTCCATTTAATTCTATCACTAATATAGTATATTGGTCATTTGTTTAAAATAAAAAAGAGAGACTTGCAGCCTCTCTCTTAGTTTAAAATAACCTTACCATATCTTCATAAATTAATATCAAGTTCAAAGATCAATAAAGTCCTTCTTGTACAGGTGAATTGAACCTTATTTGGATTTCAAGGATATCATCTGTTTCCCTTTTCCAAGATATATGGTCAATTATTGTTTTCAAAAACTCATTCTGTTGCTTTGAGGTTAGCTCATTACGTTGAAGTAATTCCGCTGTGTTTTTGATTTTTCGTATTTCTTCCCTAAAAGACCACTTTGCTAAATTGGCTTTCTTATGATGATAGGCTTTAATCTCTTCGTTGAGTTCATTTATTCTTATGACTTTTGTATTTTGCCTTTTAAGGTATTCCTCAACCTCATAAGCTCCTATCTCATAAGCTTCTTGTATCCTGCTTAACTGATTTTTTTCAGTTGTTTTCCGCTTTTTCATTTCACTGATATTCATGTTTATTTCTTCAATTTCTTTATTCAAATTCCTTTCCAACAACATTGATTCAAGATGGTTAATATATTTATTCATCTGCATCATAACTTCTTGAGTTAAAATACTTATTTTCCCACCCCGATTAACACATCTCTTGCTATCAATGGTGTTGTAACATGCCTTTAACTTTATTTTGTCGTTACTTTGGGAAAATGTCATAGCTCGATTACATACGCCGCACTTAATTAACCCAGAAAAAAGATATGTCCCTCGTGGTCTAGGTTTTCTCTCTTTCATTTTTCGTAATATTGCGTTATGTTCATTTTCAGATTTAACTGGCGTATGTGATCCCTCTGCGACAATCCACTCTTCTTTCTTGTTCTTTTCAACAATCGTTTTACTGTTTAATGCATTATGTTGATGATGCTTTGTCTTATTATAAATTATCTTCCCAAGGTGAACTTCATCTTTAAGTAATCTTTTTATTGTAGTGGACTCCCATTCATTTTTGCCTTTAGGTGTTAATATTCCCTTATTGGTAAGATGTTTTGCAATAGAAGTTAGTGGATATCCCTTAAAAAACATATTGATCATCTCTCGATATATATAATAATTCTCATTATCAACAATTAAATTCTTGGTATTTTTATCGTAAAAGTAAGGGAAAGGCGGTGTGCCGTTTGTCCAATTTCCCATTTTAGCTCCTACATACTTTCCCTGCTGTAAACGTTTCTTGATCATTTTGTATTCTTGTCTTGCCACAAAGCTATGAAAATCAGTATACTGTTCGTCTTGTTCAATGGATAAATCATAAATGTTATATGGATTTACGGTGACAACTTTTGTATTGGAGAACTTGAAAGTTTTGTGCAATTTATCTTGATCTCCTAAATCCCCACGACCCAACCTGTCATAATCATAAACCACAACAGCTTGATAATGATTTTGTTTAACTGCTTCCAACAGTTTTAACATTTCAGGTCTGGATGTTAGCGAATCCGCACTTCCTATCTCAGAGTAGACATCGTATTCCCAACCTTTTTCTTTACAAAGATTAACCAGCTCACTTTTGTGCTTTTCTAATACTTCCTCTCCATCGCCTCTTGACTTTCTTACATATATAGCGACCTTATTTTTACCTATCTCTGTTTCAAAGTCAGTATTCAAAACAAACCCCTCCAAATAAGGCTTTGTTATAGAATACCAAAAATCTCTTTTGATGACTATAGTCTGTAGACTGAAACTCTTCACAAAATGGAAAATACTTTCTAGGAGGGGTGTGAATTTGGAAATAGAAATAGCGTTTGGAATGATTTTAAGAGAGTATAGAAACCGGTCAGGCTACTCACAAGAACAACTAGCATTGCTTTGTGGACTGGACCGTACTTACATTGGATTATTAGAAAGAGGCAAAAGAAAACCAACGATAACAACAATCTTTAGTTTATCTTATAGTCTGAAAGTAAAACCTAATATTTTTATAAAAGATGTTGAAAAAAAACTATATTAAATTCACCACATATTTTTTTGTAATGTAGGGGGAAACATGAATAGAGAAGCCGATTATACTATCAAGGGATTTTTATATCAATTTAATGTTACCTTACTTAATATATTGGACAGTATTGAACAAGAAGAAGTAACTATTGAAGGGGTAATCGAGGATGTAGATATTACTAATGTTGATTATGTAACAGCTATACAATGCAAATATCACGAAGCTCAAAATTTTACTTTATCTATCATCTCTAAACCTTTACTACAAATGATTTGCCATTTTATACAAAATAATCATCCATCTAATAATTACATTTTGTATTCGTATTTCTCAAATCTTGAACATGGAAAATTTCCCATTGGTTACGATGATATTAAAAGTATATTGAGCACACAAAATATGGAGCTTATTAAAAAATACATATCTGTGATAAAACCACCTAATAATTACGAAATCAAAAAATTATTGACTAAAAATAAATTGACAGAAGATGAAAAGGAGAAAGTTAAAAAATACTATCGTGAATCAGATCTTGAAGAACAATTTGATATTAATGACTTTATTGAGAATAGATTTACTCTTATTGTTGGTGAATCTTATCAAAATTTATCAAAAAAAATAAAACAAAAATTAAATGATGAGGGCTTTTCAGAAAAAGATGTAGAAGAATTATTTTATCCAAATGCTATACAAAGAGTCTCTGAATTAAGTACAATTCACAATCCTGAAAATAGAAAAACCAATAAGTCTCAATTTCTCGATTTTCTTCACAAAACAAAGAAGACTGCTATTACTAGATGGACAAAAGAATTAATGACTCAAAAACAGTTACTAAAGTTAAGAAAAATGCAGATAAAAACTAATTTAAATACTAATAGCAGAAAAAGATATTTTATTATAGAGCCGACTTGTTTAGACGATTTTGATAACAATATTGTAAGCTTTATAAAAGAATATCTTGATAATTATCATTACAAAATTAAACTCCACAAAGAAACACCTATATTTTTACTTAAATGCGAAGAAAAGTATATCGAAGAACTAGAAGAAAGACTTCACACAAGGGACATTAAAATTGTAACTGGTTTGATAAATAATAACTTTTATTCAAGCCAATTTCTTAAAGAACCTAAAAAAATTATCAAAGAAAGCTGGAGAGAATTTGATTTAAGGTTAGGAGTGTTAAATTCAAATACCATCGAGTCAATCAATTTCAGTAAATGTGACGACTTATTTATCATAGATAAAAACGATAAAGAGCAGTGTACATCCATAGATTTCAAAGATATTAACGTTGAACCTTTAGAAATAAATAAATTCATCGAACTTAGATACTTACTTAATTTAGTAAAGGAGATTTAACATGCAACAGCAAATTGGAGAAGTTACGGAGAGTTCTTATAATAATATTAGTATTAAGATTGAAGATGATAAAGATTTTGAAAAACATAAGAATGAATTACAAATAGGAAGATATCTGAAAATTCAAGAAGGTAACCATGATTTTGTACTGGCAGTTATACATAGTATAAAAGTGATAAATATGGAAAATGAATTAAATAATCACTACATTATAAACACTCAACCTATTGGAACCTTAATGCAGAGTGAAGAAGTATCATTGGGCTTTAAGCAAGGGAGTGTTTCACTCCCCTCTCCTACCGAAAAAGCTTATTTAGTTGAGGAAAAAGAATATAATAGTATTTTTAAAAGCGATAAACAAACTTTTGAATTAGGTACACTAATTCAAAATAAAAATATTAAGCTGCATTTAGATGGCAATAAGTTTTTTGGCAAACATATTGCCATTGTTGGTTCAACTGGGTCAGGTAAATCAAACACTGTAGCCAAAATACTTCAAGACGTTGTAGGTATAAAGGATAGCAAAAACATATTTAAATCAGAACAAAAAAATTCTCACATAATAATATTTGATATTCACTCAGAGTATCATTCGGCTTTTAATATAAGTGAGGAAGAAAATTTTAATTTAAATCACCTAGACGTTCAAAAATTAAAATTACCATATTGGCTTATGAATTCTGAAGAACTAGAAACGCTTTTTATAGAAAGCAATGAACAAAACTCTCATAATCAAGTTTCTCAATTTAAGAAAGCTGTAATCCTTAATAAAGAAAAATATAATTCACATTTAGGAATTAAAATAACATATGACACACCTGTTTATTTTAATATCACAGAAGTGTTTAATTATTTGACCAACATTAACAATGAAGTCTACGCTCGAAATCACAACGAACCATTTAAGCCTAAATTGTTTGATGGTAACCATATTGATGATAAAAATGAGTACTTCATCGAAATTAAAAAATTCGCTGAACCTAGTTCTAAAAAAGATGATAATACCAGTAATGGCCCTTTTAATGGGGAGTTCGATAGATTTTTATCAAGATTAGAAACAAAAATCAATGATAACAGATTAGATTTTCTGCAACTTAAACAAAACAATCACACAACGGAAGAGTTTGAAACAATATTAAAACAATTCATAGGTTACTTAACTTATTCTAACATATCAATTATTGATTTAAGTGGGGTTCCTTTTGAAGTATTAAGTATAACTACAAGTTTAATTTCCCGATTAATATTTGATTTTTCTTTTCATTATTCAAAATTAAAACATAATTCTTCACAAACAAATGATGTTCCCTTTATGATTGTTTGTGAAGAAGCGCATAACTATATTCCACGTTCAGAGAGGGCAGAGTACAAAACGTCTAAAAAATCGATAGAACGCATAGCCAAAGAGGGTCGTAAATATGGACTCAGTTTAATGGTGGTCAGTCAACGCCCTTCTGAAGTTTCAGATACAATTTTTTCTCAATGTAATAATTTTGTTTCTATGAGATTAACTAATGTTCAAGATCAAAACTATGTAAAAAGTCTTTTGTCTGATAATTCAAGTTCGATAACTGATACATTGCCAACTTTAACTGCAGGAGAATGTTTAATTGTTGGAGATGCAACACCTCTACCTTCCATTGTGAAATTAGATAAACCTAATCCTGAGCCACAATCTCAAAATGTAGATGTGCATAACAAATGGAAGGAAAAATGGGTTGAAATTAATTTTGAAGATGTAATCCATATATGGAGAAATCAATCCAAGTAAGATTAAGTGACTAGGAATTGTTTCTTAATGATATAACTAACGGCCTTAGTTATTCAGGTTTTCCTTTACCTTTTCTGCAAAGTGGGTGGTGTCTGATCGTTCAGAGGTAATATCTCCTCTAACATAAAAGTTGAGGTCACGGAATATTTCCGCCAGTCTCCGTATGGATTCGTTCTCCGCGTAGTTTTCCATATCTGCCGCACCGTTCTCAAGCCCCTGCATAAGCTCGAGCACTTCTTTCAGATCCTTTTTTACCGCTTCATCTTCCGCGGCTTTCAGAGCTTGTTTGGTATACGGAATAAAACTCTCCAGCGTCTGGTTCAGATTATTATAATAGGATAATTCTTCATTATCTCCGTATTCAATATACCCATTCATCCTGTCATTACCGTCATGGATGAGCCGATCCACTTTTCTCGGAACCGTGCCGTTGTTTCCCGTAATCTCCAGAAATCTCGGATGAGGCTGCAGCCGTTTCTCTATACCTGCCTCTTCTAACGCGCTGACACTGCCAAAATAATAATTGTCATCTTTCATATGATGGTGCACCGTTACATCAATAATGTCTCCCTCGGCGCTTGAGCTTTCCATATGCTGAACCGCTATTTGAATACCATCGATAAAATAAAATTCACCTGCAGAAGGTTCTTGTTCGATAATATCTCTCATAATGTCTTCAAACGCAAATCCGGTCTCTTTCGGCGACTCCATGGAAAACTTCAGCAGTGCAGTATATTCCTCCAGCCATTTTTTATCTGCCGGTCCCGAAAGACTTGTGTACAGCGTGGTGTGCTCTCTGTCCAATAGCGCCCCCTCCGTCCTCTGTCTCATATATATTTCATCACTTATATTAACCTGTATACGGTTATCGTCTCCCTCGTACTCGGAGATATCTTCTTCGGAGAAATCGCTGTTCTGAAGAAGTGTATCAAACCGTTCTTCCATGTCCACTTGAACAAACACAACCTGTCTGATCGGACTTCCGAAAAACTCCACTACAAAAATAAACAGCCCGGCGCATCCAATAAACACCAAGGTCCGTGTCCATCCCGGGTCTTTCATCGAATCCCCCTTATACGTAAAATACTTCTCCTGTTTCCCGTTAGCCGGCTCGAGTTTCTTATTTGTTACAATCTTACATTAAAAAAAGAAAATCCTCGAATACAACACAAAAAACCGAACCCTTTTGTCCGGATTCGGATTGGTTACTGCCTGTTTATCTATATGGGTGTCAGTCCCTCAGGTTTTCCTGTTCGTGTTTGTCGGTGCATCCATCGTACCGCAGCTTTGGAGGTTCTGTCTTTTTATACACATGCATGGATTTTTTTCTATGGAATATGCAATTTCAGAGATGCGTATACACTCCCAACCTGACCAATCATACGCTCACCTATTTCCTTTCTACTCATTCTCTTGATTCTTTATAAATCCATAGACTGCTCCTAATAAATTCGCATTTTGCCGAAATTGGCAGCTTGCAATTTGAGGCGTAATTTTTGCTAAGTTGATCGATTCCATAATAAGGTTTAATTTGTTTTGAATGTTCTCTATTAAATTTTTTCTAGCGCTGATTCCGCCTCCTATTAATACGATTTCCGGATCGTATATGTATTGCAGGTTATAAATTCCTACTGCTAATAAATGATAAAATTCTTCTATCGTTTCGATGCAAACTTCATCACCGGCATCCGCCCATTCAAAAATTTTTTCGCCGGTAAGCTCGTCTTTGTGCATGCCTTTTTCTTGAGCGGTCTTTTTTACTAAAGCATTTGTCGAAGCCATTCTACTCCAAATTCCATTGTTATTGGGATGATTACTGTCCAGGAGCATGTAACCAAATTCTCCCCCGTGAAGGTTAGCTCCTTTGTGCACCTCACCATTTTTAAAAACAGCACCGCCGATTCCTGTCCCAATAACAACTATGAGTACATCCTGTTTTTCTTTGGCAGCTCCATTCCAAACCTCTGCATAACCAGCACAATTTGCATCATTTTCTAAATAAACAGACATGCCGGTTTTTTCAGAAATCAGCTGACTTATACTAGGGCCGTGCAGGTAGGGGATCGCGCTTGATCCATATATTATTCCTTCATCCGAAACAGCACCAGGTGCGCTGATAGCAATTCCTTCATATTCGTTATTTGCTGTAGAAATTTCAGATATAATCGTTATTAGTTCATTAAGACTTTCGGGGGTTTTTACTTTATTAGGGGCTATTATGGTGGAATCTTCTTTGACTGCTGCGTGTTTAATCTGGGATCCGCCAATATCAAATGCTGCATATTGTTTCATTCTATCACCTCCAGTCCTTTAAAGGTTGTTGTAGTAAGTTGTCGACGGAACTCCATTCCGCCGACGATTTATTTCTGCTGTTTTCACTTATAAATTCCTTCATCGTTTGCCTCAAACGTTTTTGTCTCGATGACGTTTTTATACCAATATGCTGACCTTTTCAAAGCCCGGTTTCTATTATCTTCGAGTTTAATTTCTACTAAGCCATATCTGTTTTTAAAAGCATTCATCGGGGAAACATTATCTGTAAAAGCCCAAAGCATGTATCCTTTACAATTAGCCCCCTCTTCAACAGCCTTCAAAAGCCATTTCAGGTGGTCACTGATAAACTCGATACGGTAGTCATCTTCAATCATTCCGTCCTTATTCTTAAAACGCTGTTCATTTTCAACGCCCATCCCGTTTTCCGTAATAAGCCATTCGATATTGCCATAGTCTTCTTTCATCCTCATAGCCATATCATACATGATTTGAGGAAATATTTCCCAACCTCGATATGGATTCATCTTTTTACCGGGCAAATCAAATTTTTCGTAATACCTTCCCGGATGAAAAGGAATTGCCTCGTTCCAAGCTGAAGTGCGTGCTTTCACCCGATTAGGAAAATAAAGGTTCAAACCGACATAATCGACCGTATTTTCCTGAATAATTTCTCGCTCTTTGTCGGTTGATTCAAATAAGATATCATGTTTTTTCATAAGCTCATATAATTCTTCCGGGTATTCTCCTTTAATAGATGGGTCCAAAAATACACGATTAAAAAACAAATCATATATTCTTGCAGCTTCTTGATCATGCTCTGCTGTTGAGCGGGCATAGGTGACCTCAGGATTCAGAATAACTCCGATTTTAGCCCCGTTTTTCTCTTTCAATCCTTTTTCTTTAAATAATTTAACGACCCTTGCGGTTGCCAGTGCTTTATTGTAATTCCACTGCATCCATTTTTTCGTGTTTTGTTCGAATGGATAACGGATCGCATCGAGATATACACGGGTTTGAGAAACGATAGGTTCATTAAAAGTAAACCAATGCTTCACCTTGTCTCCGAAGCGTTCAAAAACTTTTTCAGCATATTTCACGAATAGCTCAAGAACATGCTTCGAAGCCCAGCCTCCGTACTCTTCAAATAACACAGCCGGAACTTCATAATGCTCGAGGCAGAGCATCGGCTCCACTCCATTATCCAGCAGCTCGTCGATCATGTCATCGATAAAAGCGGCATAGTCTTCATCTACCACTGCATTTTCGTAATCCGTTAAGAAGCGCGACCAATTGATGGAAGTGCGGAAGTGAGTAAGACCTATTTCTTTCATGTAACCGATATCTTCTTTGTATCTGTTTCTGAAGTCCGTCGCTACAGCCGGGCCGTATCCGTTATGCCAGACATGCTTATTATTCTTATACCACAGGTCGAGATAGGAATCCTGAAAGTCTTTCTTCCCGGACCAGCCTTCAGACTGCCAGGCTGATAATCCTGCTCCGAGTATAAAATTATCAGGCACTTTCCAAGTTTTTGTATGCATATAATAAACTCCTCTCTATTCTGTCTATCCTTTGACAGCTCCCTGGGTCATTCCTTCTACAATTTGTTTTTCCATAATGAGATAGAAAATGATCGTCGGGATAAGAACAATAGTTAAACCAGCCATTTGAGCCGGATAGTTTGTCGTATAAGCTCCTGCAAAATTAGCCAAACCTAATGGCAAGGTTTGTAAAGCTTCGTCACTGATTAATACCAGCGCAAAGGAGAATTCATTCCAGTTATTAATGAAATTAATGACAACTGCTGTGGCAATAGCTGGCTTTGTCATGGGCAGAATGATAGACCAAAATATACGAAACATCCCCGCGCCATCCATAATAGCTGATTCTTCAATTTCACCAGGGAAAGTACTCATAAAACTTGTCAAAAGGAAAATCGTAATTGGCAGATTAAATGCTACATATGGGAAAATAAGAGCCCAATAAGTGTTCAACATTCCAAGGTTCTGCATCAAAATATACATAGGTACCAAGGTGGAATGTATCGGGATTAATAATCCAATAACCAGGAAACCATATAAAAACTTTTTCCCTTTAAATTGAAAACGGGATAAAAAGAAGGCTGCCAACCCACCTGTAACTACTGCGATAAGGACGGAAACCAAACCTACAAAAACACTATTGAAAAAATATGTTCCGATATTAGCTGTGAACCAGGCTTCCCTGAAATTTGTGAATACCCATTCCATTGGCAAACCGAATGGGTTTAATGAGAACTCCTGGCTTGATTTAAAGGAATTCATTACCATCCAAATGATAGGATATCCATTGATAAGGGAGAAGAGAATCAGCACCACGTAAATTAAAATTCTCCTCGACTTCTTTTTTATTGCCGCCCTATCCGGATCCATTGATACATTTGTATTGCTTTTTTGAGTCTGCACTCTGATAACCACCTTTCTAGTACTTACGAAATCAGTCGCCAATTAAAGGGGTTCTTTCAAATAATTATTCTTGTCGAATGCGTATAACTTTGGTTGCTATCATGACAAGAATCAAGCTGAACACTAAAATTAACACTGATATTGTACTGCCATATCCATAATTAAGTCCTGAAAATGTTTCACTGTACATATAGGTAGCCATAACCTCTGTGGAGTGCGCAGGCCCACCGTTTGTCATAACATAGATTAAATCAAATGTTTTTAAGCTGCCGCTGATACAAAGCACAATGGAAACAAGTATGACATTTTTGATTGCAGGAATTGTGACGTAAAATGTTTTTTTCAACTCGGAGGCACCGTCTAATACCGCTGCTTCCAGAATTTCTTTAGGGACGGTCTGTAATGCAGACAAAAAGATAATGAAATAAAGACCGATAAATTGCCAGATAACGGTGACAAGGATGGCGTACATCGAAGTGTTTGGATCACCCAACCAATTTTGAGCCAAAAAATCCAGTTGCAGTATTTCTAAAAAATTATTAAGCATGCCATCTTCAGAATTGTATATCATTCTCCACGTGATGGAGATAACGACAGTGGAAATGACAACCGGTAAAAAACCAATGGTACGAAAGAATTTTCCTCCTTTAAGTTTTTGATTTAAAAGAAGAGCCAATGTGAGACCAATTGAAATCTGACCGATAACCGAAGCCAGCACTACCATAATATTGTTTTTGACCGATCTCCAAAGTGTTAAATCCTGAAAAGCTTCAATATAATTCTGAAACCCTATAAACTGCATATCAGAAAACCCATCCCAGGACATGAATGAATAATAAATCGATATAAAAATAGGGATTATACTGAAAACCAAATATATTAAAAGAGGTGGTATCAACCCTATTGCCATTTTCCATGGACTTTTTAATAAATGCATGTCATCACTCCTTCATCAAAGAAACCGTTTTCACGTAATAATTATAAAACGATCCTCAGGAATGAAGAATCTTCTTTTTTCAGATTATATCTACTTATTTATTCAAAGTGATTGGTGTTTAAATTTCTATAGTGGGTAGGTGTAATTCCCATATGCTTTTTAAATACTTTCACAAAGTATTTATATTCTTTGTATCCTACATATTCAGCTATTTCAAAAACCCTGTTGGAAGTGTTCACAAGAAGTTCAGCCGCTTTCTTAATACGGAGTGAATTGAGATATTCAGAAAAACTAAACCCTGTTTCCTGCCTGAAAAGTAAACTGAAATAATTAGGTGTAATGAAATGATTTTCGGCAACCTGCTGTGCTTTAATATCTTTTTGAAAATTTTCATGAATATAGTGGATCGTATTGTCTATAATCCAATTTTTTTTACTGCGTTGATTTAATGTATTAGATAATTCAATAAGGTCGGCATGTAAAAAAAGGCGCAGCGCTTCGAATGTATTGTAAATCTTCAAATCAATATCTTTTTCCAGTTGAAAAGATCGATTAAGGTCCTGCGCTTTTACAGTAAGATCTTGTACATTGTTCAAAATAATAATTTCCAGTTCTCGAATAGCCTGCAAAGATTCATGTAAGGAGAAATCTTCTTGTGTTAAATAGTCAAATAATTCCGTTAATAAATATTCCAACTGTTCTTTTCTATCATTTAACACTGCGTCTTGTAATTGTTTTCCTATTTCTCGTGTGCTCGGATAAGAAAAATTATGCTCTTCATCATTTTTATATATGGATATAAGTTTAGTTTTCCCTCGATTTTGAGCCAGTGCTGCATTTGCTTCTATATATAAATCATGAGTGGCCGCTGCTTTTGAACGAATGGAAGAGATTCCATGTTGCAATAGAAAGTCATATGAATTATTCATTTCCGCACAGAGCGTTTCTATGAAAGAAATCATATGAATTTTTTCTTTTGAATCACTATAAAATATAGTAATCACTTCATTACGATGATTGGAGATTAATACATACCGCATATTTTCTATGGCGCACTTATTTTGCAGAAAAGTGTTCCATTCCTCTTTCCATGTAACCTTTTGGTCCTCTTCGTTTGAGCAAGAACCGGAGTAATCTGCCATTTCACTTACCAGGACTCCGTAATCATAATCATTCAACCAAGTTTTATCCCTCATATCATGTGATAGAGGGGATTGATATATATAATATTTGACCCACTGGGAAATGAGATGATGCCTTTCCATATCTTTAGGTTGTTCTTCAGGATGTTTTTGCTGAATTTTTGTCTTGATGGCAGTGACTAACTGAAAAAGCTCATCGATATCCACCGGCTTCAGCATATAGTCATTAACCCCGAGCCGGAGGGCTTGACGTGCATATTCAAATTCATCGTAGCCACTGAACATCACAATTTCAATTTCCGGATAATCTTGAGATAAATATTCAGCAAGAGCTAATCCATCCATTTCAGGCATACAAACATCGGTCAGGACGATATCAACACTCTCGTTATGGATAATATCTACTGCTTCTTTGCCATTATAGGCTTTCCCGATTATTGATATGCCTATATCCTCCCAGGAGATGGTAGAAGCTAAACCTTCACATATCATTGGTTCATCATCTACAATAAGCATGTTAATTTTCTTCATCACGCTTTTCTCCTTCTAATAATAAATTGAGTTGCTCTTTTCCATATATGAAAGGTGCTTTAAGACGAACGCAGGTGCCGGCTTTTCGTGGATGCTCCATAGCCTCCAATCCATAAGAGGGACCGAATGCCTTCGTTATCCTTTCGTGAATATTTTTTAATGCAATTCCTTCATTTTCATTGGTTTCAGAGGTGAAAAGAGCATTCATTTCATTGATATTAACCCCTTTTCCGTTATCCATCACATCAATAATAATCTCATCAGAATCCGAACGGAAAGCACGAATATAAATAGCGTTTTCTTTGTGATGTCTTGTAAAACCATGTTTAATACTATTTTCTACAAGAGGTTGAAGTATAATTTTCATTACCAAAGTTTCATCGATGCCGGCTTCTATAAAAATATGATAGGACAGACTGCCGCCTAATCTTCTTTTTTGAAGTTCAAGATAACTTTGAACATTTTTTATCTCTTCTCTTAAACTGGTCCATAATTTCCCGTCATTGAGACTTATACGAAAAATTCTTGATAAATCTTCAATACTCTTCCCAGTCTCTGAAGCTTTCTCCATTCGGGCAGACCAGCGGATCATATCAAGAGTATTGTATAAAAAGTGAGGATTAATTTGGCTTTGCAGAGCCTTCATTTCAGATTCTTTGTTACGGAGCTCTAATTTGTATTTGGTGTCTATAAGAAATTGGACTTCTGACACCATCTGGTTAAATCGGGAACCGAGTTTACCGATTTCATCATTGGACCGCACCTTAACTCTGGCTTTGAAATCACCTTTTTCCACACGTTTTGTTTCCCTGATTAATTCAATTATCGGTTTCAAAACGGTTATAAAAAAACCAATAATGGCAGCAGCCCCCAGAATAATAGTAGCTATAACTATGGTTTCCATTGTGTTTCTTATGTCTGATAATTCTTCAAGTACAAATTTTTCTTTTACGACTGATACTAAATAAAAATCTCCTACTTTTTCAGAAATGACATGTGATTGTTCACCGTTTAAAGTATGTTGAAATATTTCACCTTCTGTATCAGTTATTTTATTTATAAATGAATCGTTAACTAGTGTTCCGATTCGATCTTCATTTTCGTGTGATGCTATAACTCCGTTTTCACGAAGCAGGTATAGTTCATGATTCTCATCAATGGCTTCATTTCGTATAAAGTTAAACAGTTCCCTTTCGTTCAGCCTGATTTTCACTTCACCGATTGACTCGGTCGGGTTAATTTTACTGTTGATGACTCGAAAAAGAGAAAGAACTCGTGTACTCTCAGATGGCCAGCCGGTTGTGATCTGATAAGGGGGCGTCCAAAGAATACTTCCATTTAAAGCTCTAGCTTGATTCATCCATTTTTGTTCACTGTTCTGTACGACTTCTCCTTTGTTTATAGTGAGCCCATTAGATCCTTCGACGGTTACAGAATTAAAATATGGTTTATTTGATAAATGAAATGTAAAAAAACCTTGCAAAGAATCATTTAATTGATTTATTTCTCCCTGGCTGATGTTATCTTGCGGTAAGGTCATATAACGATGAAATTCGTCACTGAAAATAATATATTCTGATATATCCTCCACGTCTTGAATAATGGACTCAAAATTAGATGTCATAACATTTAAATTACGATAGGACGTATCAACCACCTGCTGCTGATGAATATTGTTTGACTGGTAAAAAAACATCGCACTTACAGAAACAATTGGCAAAATGGTGATAATTGATAAAATAATAATTGATTTCCATTTCAAACTCCAATCTTTCAATCGAAAATGTTTCTGCATAACCTGCTCTCCCATACCATTTTGAGAAAAAAAGAGGGCGACCACGAAGGATCACTCTCTGCAAAACTTTCTTTCAATCATAAACATATGAGGGGGATTCGTCTACTGGATTATTTTATTCCTCGACTTCAACTTCTGCCTGCACTTCTTCTGCGACCTCTTCTGGAGTAGACTCACCAATCGTAATCGATTGAAGTCCGTTTTGCATTGTATCGATCAGTCCTGTAGGTAATACCGCGTCATAAACAGGGGCGGGCTTAGATTCCTGGGTGATTTCAATCATTTCCAAACTCAGTGGTTCGAGTTCATCCTCAGGAATTTCGATATCAGAAGGAACCGGTACTCCTAACGATAGAAACCCTTCAAAAACTTCTTTATCGTATACTTCTTTCAAAAACAATTCTGCCGCTTCTCTTTTTTCGCCGGATAAATCACTGTTGATGGCGCTCACTGTGCCCATTGTTGTAGGGATGCTGTTTGTATCACCAAGCGGCATAGAAGTTATACCAATATTTTTATCCTCTGGTTTATTTTCAGCAACCGTAGACGCGGACCAATTCCCGTCAATCATCATTGCCGAATTTCCCTGCAAGAATTTATCGACCATCTGCTCGTTATCTATTGTGTTAAAATCTTCATTAAAAGCGTCTATTTCAACTAATTCTTCAACAATTTCCAGTGCATCAATAAACTCCGGATCTGTAAATGATCTTTCTCCGCTCATCACTTGATTGAGAAAGTCGCTGCCCGTAAATCGATCGGCAAATCCTGATATATACACGGATTGTAATACCCAGGGAGAGGAATTACCAAGCGATATTGGTGTAGTACCGGCTTCATTTAAATCATTTATCAATGCTATAAATTCATCATAGCTCTCCGGAAACGTATCATAACCAACTTCAGCCAGCATATCCTCATCATAATAAATAAACTGAGTAGGAGTGGTACTAAGTGGAAGAGCATAAGTGCTGCCGTCCATAGTAAATTCATCAAACGATTCTTCTGTCAGGAGGCCATTGTCAATCCAGTGATCTTTAATATTATCTATGGAACCAGCACTCCCACTTTCCACAATATTTTGTAAAGCTGATATAGGTGTAATCTGAAACATATCAGGCAGCTCCCCGCCGGCAGCCTGTGTCGTTAATCGAGTAGAATAATCATTATGTGCTACGCTTTCAATCTGTAAATTGATATCAGGATGATCTTGATCAAATTGTTCTACTGAATCCATAAACACTTCATAATCCGGGTTCCCTTCTTCAGAGGCTATAAAATATTCCAAGTTCACGGCGCCTTCTGAATTTTCTCCCCCCGCTTCATCTGAACTATCTGAATTTCCGCCGCAAGCGGTTAATGTAACAACTGATGCTGCAAGCACAAAAGTACTATACACTGATTTTAATTTTGTATTACTCATTAAAACCCCTCCTATTCCGAATTCTTGAGTTAACATTTTCAAAAAGCATATTAACCATTTTCTAACCTCTTTTTTGCAATCGCTTACAAATAAATTTATCATATTAACGAATGAGATAGGATACCATAAATCTCAGAAAACACCTACTATTTTAATTAATATTAATAATTGATTCCAGTGCCCTGGAAAAATAAAGAACTCCATCACAAACAATCAGTGATGGAGCTCTTTATTACTCCTGCATGTCTTCCTCGTGATGTTCCATTTCTCCTTCTTAACAGTTTTCTCCGGTTATTCTAAACGATGGATCACGTTCCGGATAGAACGATTGAGCTCTTCTTTTTCCAGCGGATCCGGATTTCTTGTTCCAAGCGAAAAATCCTCTTTGAGGCGGAGAATTCTCGTGACACTTTCATCGATGCTTTCTTTCGTTATTTCTTCGTCTTCCACCGCCTGGATCAGGGCATACTGCACCTCTTCAAACGTCCCGTTCCCGGCGTCGGCCGTCATGACCATGTCCGCACCGGCTTTCACCGACTGAACAGCCGCTTCGGCCATACCGTAACGGTTCGTGATGGCTCCCATCGTCATGTCATCGGTCACAACAACGCCGTCAAAATTCAGTTCTTCCCGCAGCATACCTGTTATAACGGCCTTAGATAACGAAGCAGGGTATTTTTCATCCACGTCAGGAAACAGCAGGTGCCCCGTCATAACCATGTCCGCCCCCTCTGACACAGCCTGCCGGAATGGAGCCAGTTCCAGGTCCTCCACCTCTTCTCTTGTTTTATCGACGACCGGCAGCTGCACGTGTGAATCTGTCGCGGTATCGCCGTGGCCGGGAAAATGTTTCACCACCGGGATGACATTCTCCTCTTTCATTCCCTGCATGACAGCTGTCCCAAGACGGGTGACTATGTCAGGGGAGGAGCCGTAGGAACGGTCGCCGATGACCGGATTATCCGGATTGCTGTTCACATCGAGAACCGGGGCAAAATTCATATTAAATCCATACTGTTTTACTTTTTCCGCGAGCAGCCGGCCGATCTCCCCGGCTGTTTTTTCATCCGCAGCGTTTCCGATAACAGCGGCCGCCGGCATATTTTCTATCGTATCGGGAATCCGGCTGACCCTCCCTCCTTCCTCATCTACTCCGAGAAAAAGCGGGATGTCCGTTTTCGCATCCGTCTCTTTAATATCGTTCATGTACTGCTGCAGCTGCTCTTCGTTTTCGATGTTGCCGCCGAGAAGAAACACGCCGCCGGCTTCTGCTTCAATCATGGATTTTTCTTCTTCAGACAGCGATGTCCCCTGAAGTCCGACATACAGAAGCTGGGACACCTTTTCTTCCATCGTCATACTATTGACTTGCGCTTCCACCGGATCGGGCGCTTCCTTCTGCCCAGCGCTTTCCGTTCCGTTCTTGGAGGGTTGCGCTTCAGGCGGCGGATAAGATTCCTGCATACACCCCGTGAGAACTGCTGTAACAAGGAACAGCAGCCATATGTAAAGTTTCATGGAAACCTCCCTATGTTTTTTTATTAATTCAAGGTGGAATACACCCTCTGCCGGATTTTTTCCCGGCCTGATTATCAACTTCATTTAAAGGCGGAATACATGTCAGGAGGTACTAAAATGACAACGTATACCCATTATATCAACGGTACTTGGAAAACATCAGAGCACAACGGCACAATCCCGATCGAGAACCCCGCCACGAAAGAAACCATCGCAACGACCCCGGCCGCTTCCAAAGAAGAAACCGACGAGGCTGTACAAGCTGCTCACCGCGCCTTTAATGGTTGGAGCCGGACCCCGGTGGCAGAACGAGCCGGCTTTTTAACGAAAATCGCGGATCTGTTTGAACAGAACAGAGACCATCTGGCCCGCAGCCTTACTGAAGAAAATGGAAAAGTACTGGCGCTGTCCGAAGCAGAAGTCGATACAGCGGTGGACTATTTCCGGTACATGGCAGGCTGGGCACGGAAGTATGAAGGCGAAATCCTGAACAGCGACCACCCGAATGAAAATATCTTTATCATGAAAAAACCGATCGGCGTCGTCGGCGGCATTATTCCGTGGAACTTCCCGATTTTCATCTTTGCCCGCAAAGTCGCCCCGGCTCTCTTGACCGGATGCACAGCTGTGATCAAACCAGCCCAGGCAACCCCGGTAACAGCCGGAGAGATGATAAAACTTATTCATCATATCGGTCTTCCGGATGGTGTTCTGAACATTGTGTACGGAAAAGGTTCCACAGTTGGAAACATTCTGGCCAAACACGAAAATATCGGCATGGTGTCCATGACAGGAAGTAAACCGGCCGGAACCGCCGTCATGGAAGCAGCCGCCCAGACAATGACCAAAGTGAACCTGGAACTCGGCGGTAAAGCCCCGGCGATTGTAACCAAACACGCCGATCTTGATACAGCCGTGGAAAACATCTATCAGTCCCGCACCATCAATAACGGACAGGCGTGCACCAATGCGGAGCGTGTGTATGTGCATGAAGAGGTCGCAGAAGAATTCACGAAACGTATCACGGAAAAAATGAAGCAGGCCACGTACGGCAACCCGCTGCAAGACAACGATGCGGATATCGGTCCGCTGGTTGGGCAGGAACAGCTCGACAGCGTCACAGAAATGGTTAATGAAGCGGTAAAAGCCGGCGCTCACGTCGAAACAGGCGGAACTCCCGCCGAAAATACAGACGGCTATTACTTCGAGCCGACCGTTCTCACGAATGTTACTCAGGACATGAACGTCATCCAGCAGGAGATTTTCGGACCGGTTCTCCCGATCATGACGTTCCAGACGATGGACGAAGTCATCGAAAAATCCAATGACACCGAATACGGACTTTCTTCTTCCATCTTCAGCGAGAATATGCATGAAGTGATGAAAGCCGTGAACGGCCTGGCTTTCGGTGAAACATTTGTGAACCGCGAAAACTTTGAAGCCATTCAAGGGTTCCACGCCGGGCGCAAACAATCAGGCATCGGCGGGGCCGACGGACGCCACGGCCTCGAAGAACACCTCGAAACCCACGTCGTGTATATGCAGTATAAAGAAGATATTCAGTAAGAACTATGATGATTAAGGAAAAAGAGTCGGAGACGGTTGAAAACGTAAGTACGTATGACTTCTCCATACGTACGTTTTTTCCATGCGGGGGAGGAAAAGTGCCACCGGGAAATGGACCATTATCACCATCGGTCATCGATCTCATTTAAGAACATCATTAACCCTTACAAACAAAGAAGAAAATAGATCTTTACCAGGATATATTCAAATAATGAAAGTCCAGGTGTTGGGTACCGCGCCCCGAGTCCAATGAACCAATCAGGCCTGGAGCGCTCATATCACGAGGGTGTCTCTTAAGTAATACTTTTGAGACATCCTTATTTACAACGAGTCTTTACCTTTACTTACTTTTATTTATATCCATAAATGTTCTGTTTTCGTCAAAATGCTTGTAGTTTCCATCTGTAGAGGCATCGCTGTTAACAGTGGTTTGTTCTATCGACCCATCCCCTAACTGCAAATAATAATAAACAACACCGGACTCATCTTGGAATTCCACGCCTACTCTAATTCCTTTATAACCACCCTTTGTAAACTTCCTATCCACCAATTCAAAATCCTCACGTTCATAGTCTTTTTCTTCTGTTAAATATTGAGCTGTATTATCTTCTACTTTCAGATAAGGAGGAAGCCACCAGAATCGATAAACCCCGTACCCGGCCATGAGCAATACAAACACAACCACCGCTGCTATTTTGAGTATCTTCATAAGAACACCTCCGAGGTCTATTCATATCCTTTATGACGGGTGCCGTTTATTTTTTATACTCCCTTCCTTTTGGCAAATGAAAAAATGATTAAACAATTACCATATTCATTAATGAAATCTTTACACTCCGAAAGTTAATATTCCAATAACATGATACAATATTGGAAACAGGAACATTATTATATTGAACACAATACCAATGAGAGACGATGTATCCTTGTAAAGTCTGTACGAAATAACACCTATTATTGTTCCGAATGGACAAAGAATAATTGGCAGGATTAGTGGCAGCCCCTCAATTTTATTAATAGGTACCAATCCGGAAAAAAAGTTTATAATTAAAATAAGCAGTAGAAAAGGAATTAAAGTTGATATAATACCTGGAAGACTTTTTTGCAACATTAAACCTCCCTAAACGTTCAGAACACAATATATCCTGCTTTATATTCATGATTAAGCGTTCTTTCGTCTTGTTCTTCCTTATCAGCAAACCATTAGATCCAAAATAACGCAATGAATGGCAAGATCCAATCAAATATTTCAAGTCCATCCGACTTCCATGAAATAAACGCAGCTATGGTTATGGTTAGTAAAATAGACACAGAGACTTTTTTAAAAAGCTATATGTGTAATCCAAATTTATTCCTCCACTTTAAAAAGTTACCTGAATTGTTAGGTAACCAATAATTTTGATAGACGTTTCTTGTATAACTGTTTATCTATTCTCTTACAAACTGTCGCATTAGGAATATTACTACCACCCCCATTTGATATAGCTAATTTGCGTCCATCATTTATTATAACCTGACCATATGTTGCTTCTTCTATGGTACAGACGTAACAATGACATAATTTCCCATCAAGAATAATATCATCCCATAGTACAACACTCATAGCTACTGCATCAGGCAAATCAACAAAATGCTCTCCTCTTGCTTGTAGGTTGTAATCTAAAAGGGACCGATTACATTGAACAGCAAACACAGCTTCTTTCTTTTGGCTTCCCATTAAAAATTTCATATCTTCTCTATTCCAAGCTGCCTCACCTAAACAAACATCAAAACCGATTATTGTAATAGGAATCCCTGATTTCATCATAATGCTATAAGATTCTGCATCTACATACACATTGAATTCAGCAACAGGTGTAGTGTTTCCGGGCCCAAATCCAGCAGTACCCATCGAATAAATACGCTTAACTTTTTTCATAGTGTCTGGCGCTTTTAATATGGCAAGTGCTATATTAGTAACAGGGCCTATGGTAACAATTTCTACCTCTTTTGGATATTTTTCTACTAATTCCAAGATCATGTCAACTGCGTGTCCTGGATCAGGATTAATGGTAGGATGAATTAAGTTATTATCTCCCATACCATCTTTACCATGTACATTAACTGCTGTTACGAGATCTCTCATTAGTGGTTTACCTGCTCCTGCATAGATAGGTGGCTTTTGCGCATTTGTTACTTCTATAGTCATTAAGGCATTTTTAGTTGCGAGTCCCAAAGGTACATTCCCACAAACAGTCGTAATAGCTAGAACATCAACTTCTGTTGATTTTAATGCCATCATTATCGCAACTGCATCGTCACTTCCTGTATCTGTATCAATAATTAATATCCTCATAACAAGACCTCCCAATTTATTCGGCCTTATTATATAATTCAATTTATAATAAATAATAGGTCAAATGACCAAAAGAAAAAAGAAGGTGAAAATATCAATTTAAAGGATATCGTGAATGATGCACCAATGCATATTAAGAATGAATTTATTTATAGAAGACATAAGAAAGGTAGTCTTATTATTCACCCATATGAACAAAATAATTACCTTTATATTCTATATAAAGGTACAGCAGAAGTGTATAGACAAAGTTATGCGGGAACGATGGTTTCCTTTTATATTTATGATTCATATAGTTGTTTTGGGGAGATAGAAATTTTTAATGAAAAAATTAAAACACTTGGTGTTATTGCAAAACAAAATTGTGAAACGATAGCTATCCATAAAACTAAGGTCTATGAATGGATGAAAATCGACTTTGATTTTAATTTTTACCTAATTAAACAACTTGCCTCAAAATTAATTTCAAGTTCAGATATAGCGGGGCAGTTATCACTGCTAAAAGTTAAGGATCGTATATTATTAAGTATACATAATCATTATAAGATTGGTGACTTAGATAACCTTACAAAGCAAATTTTGTCAAGTGAGGTTCGTGCACCAATTAGAAGTTTAAATCGTTCAATCGCTCAGTGTATAAATGAAGGTTTTATAGATTATAAAGATAAAAAGTTCTCTATAAATTCGATTGAAGGGATAGAAGCACACCTTGAAAAAATTTTTTATTAACACTGAAGTTCATAGATAAAATTCCAATAATATTTATAAAAAGACAGAACCTCCGTACCTGCGGTACGGTGAATGTGCTGACAAACACGTACACAGAGGGGTTCTGCCGTATGTCTACTGTAGCCCCGTTTATGCTCATCAATGGGTGACAACGATGATGGGAGTGCGCGGCTCCTTTCTTCCGTTTGCCATGACACCTTATGTGAAAGAAGAACGCTCGAAACTTGATATTGCTCGGGACCAAATGGATCAAATAAGATCAAATGCTGGCAAGGTACGCGGGACGTCTATGTCCTGACAGATAGCTGGTATGCCTCCACATCTTTGATTGACTATGTTCAAGAACGTGGATGGCATTTCATCGGCGTCTGAAAAGCAACCATGTTCTGCTGAACGGCCGTATTCCTCAACCCGTCAGAGAATGGGCGTATCAAAAGGAAGACCAGCTATCCTGCATCGTCACCGTAGGAGGCGCTTCCTACCACGTTCATCATGCAGCATTACCAGCAGAGATTCTCTACAGGATACTGGCGGGCTAACAAGGAAAAGCGTCGTTCCCACCTGTTCTATGTTTATCAGAAAGCCCAAAAGGGCGTACCTCTGCAGACTCTAGAAAAAGAGTTGATGATTGCCTAAGGAGATATGCAAGCTCCAAAGTAAAATATTCATTATATTGGATATTCCTGTTATCAATTATGCAACTTCAGAGTAAATATATAAAGCGAACAATACAACAACAGGAATGCAGCATAGAAACGGATGCCGATTCGATCCGGACCTCCTTTCCGTTACATATGAAAATGAGGGCGTTTAAAAAGGTGGAGCGGACATCCATGCCGCTATTCGGGCCTTTCGTCTTTAAAATGAACCGAAAAAGGTACAATAACGTACCAGACGTCCGCACGCCCCCTGTTTTACGTTTAAAAAGCAAAAAAAGCGGCACAAATGTCCGCATGAATGGCAGACCTTATTTGTGCCGGTACTCTTCCGTGCCGTCTTTTTTGTAGATGACGGCTTCTGTTCCTTTGTTTTCTGCAATGTCTTTTGCGCGCTGGATGGCATCGGACTTCTGCTCAAACACTTCCGCCGGTTTTTCAGCGCCGTCTGCCTGTACAGCCCATCCGTCTTCATGCGGGACGACCAATTCAGCCCGGTCAAGAAGTTCCGGCCTGTTTTTATACTGTTTGTCTTCTTCATCCCGATCTGCCGGGTCCGCCTCTTTCATAAAAGCATCTATTTCACCGGAAGATGCATTGTCGTACCATTCTTTCGCCTGTTCGGTGGCTATTGGAATGGCTGTGCCTTCCTCGTATCCTTCATCGAGCATGGCATTGGCAATATCGATCGCTTTTTTGCGTTCCGGCATATCCAGGTTTTTCAGCGACGAGGGATAATCATTCATCGTCCAGGGCATAAGAGTTCCTCCTTTGTCCCTGTATTATTACCGCTTTCCGCTCTCTTCAAACCATCATCCAAAGCTTCATCAAACGTTTGTTTAACCGGGCCCGTCTTCTCTGTATCGGTTCTATGGCGTTTCATCATAAAACACGAGCTGGTATGTTTCCTGTTCGGAGACAACCGGGTCGGTCAGTTCCAACACAGCCGTGTCTCCCTGCGGACGTGCTTCCTGCAGGTGAAGAACCACCGTGTTTTCTTCTGCCTGTATGTGCTCAACAGTGATTCTGCTGTCTCCCGTCGTGACCAGCCTGTAAGCTTCTCGGTCTGTCATGCCGCCTGTAGCAACGTCCTTATTGAATGTGATCGTGACCTGCTTCAAATCGGATGCCATAACATCTTCCACAACCGGGGCCGGAGGTGTCTCTATCGTTTCACTCGTCAATTTCCCCTGATAATAAAGAGAATAAGAGTTTTCATGCAACGTCTCTTCCACAGTCAGGCGGACGGTGTCGTTTTGAATCACTTCCGCCTCCCGGATATTCACGTCCGGTTCGAACGAAAACTGCCCGGCTGTTACGTCGGAAGGCATGTGATCAAACCGGACTTCGATGGTTTTATTGTCTGCTTTTTCAATCCCGGTGATTCCCTGTTCCTCTGTGTATTCTGCCGCGAGAGCTCTTTCCAGAAAAACGGCAAACTGAGCGCGGGTGACAGAGTCACGGGGATGAAAAAGATTGTCCGGTGTTTTGGTAATATGATGACCGGCCAGTGTTTCAATACTGTCACGGTGGGTGTTTGAAGCCTGGTCCAGATCCGAGAGCGTCCCACCCGTATTTTGCTGTGGTTCCAGATGGAAGGCACGGACCAAAATAGAAGCCATCTGCTCCCGGCTGAGATTCTGATCGGGGGCAAAGATCGTATTATTTTCTTTCCCTCCTATCAGCCCCGCTTCTTTGACAGCTTCTGCCGCCGGGGTGAAGTAACTGTTTTTATTTAAATCTTCAAACGTAGACTCGGGCTCACCTTCCGTTTCCAGGTCGAAAGCGCGGACCAGCATGGCAGCCGCCTGTCCGCGGTTGATGTTACTTCCGGGCGCAAACGTGCCGTCCGAATAGCCGCCCAGTACCCCCTGCTCCGAGAGACGCTGGATCGAACCGGAAGCCCAGTAGTCATCCGCCACATCTGTATATGATTCCGCTGCTTCTGCCTCCGGCGGCTGTGACATTAACCCTGCTGCGATCAAAAAGGCTGCGCCGGCAGCTTTCACATAGTTCATAGACAAAATGAGTGTGCCTCTCTGCTGGTTAAAATTCATTGTCTGTGCGTTCTCCTTTATAGTAAAGGTGGTGACCGCCGTTCTCGTGGTCCCCGGTGGTCAGGCGGACGACTGTTTCGGCTCCGCTGTTTCCGGAGAGGGAGTCGTCCGGATCGACAAACTCAACACTTAACACGCCGACAGACGGCTCAAACGAAAAATCATCAACACTGATCGCCGACAGCTGCCGGTTGAAACTGACGTCCACCGTGTTGGAGTCATAAGCACTCACCTCGATAATGCCCGAATTTCTTGAGTGTGCCGCTGCTTTGGCACGATCCAGAAATACTGCAAACTGGTCACGCGTCACCGTTTCATCCGGACGGAACATGCCATTGTCCGTCTGTGTGATACCATGCTGCGCGAGGACCTCGATATTCCCGCGGTGAGTGGCCGAAGCCTTGTCCAGATCCTGGACCGTTGTATCGTCCTCCACTGCTTCAAAATCGAAAGCCCGCACGAGAATCGTCGCCATCTGCTGTCTGGTCAAATCATCGCCGGCTGCGAAAACATCTCCGTTTCCTGTCATATATCCTGCATCATCAACGGCTTCAGCAAATGGTGTGTAGTAACTGCCATTATTAAGATCGCTGAACGATGAAGACGCATTATCTTCCACCTCCAGGCTGAATGCCGTCGTTAACAATTCCGCCACCTGCCCGCGTTTAATCTCTTCTCCCGGGTGATAGGTGCCGTCGTCATATCCATTTACAATGCCTTCCTCCGTCAGGCGTTGGATAGAATCGGAGGCCCAGTGGCTTCCGCTGACATCGGAAAAGGAGTCTGCCGCTGCTGCATGACCACTCCCAATTACTGCAGCCACCGCTGCAGAAAGCAGCAAACCGGCACGGTATCCTGTTCTCATGCTGTAAACCTCCTTTTTTCTTCTTTTTCATCATCATTCCCGGTCCATTTCTGCCTATAAACGTTGTTGGATGGAAGCGGCATTTCTGGCAATCAGACTTGCTGTCACATAACCGGCACCGGATAACAGCACCGGCAGTGTCACCGTGTGCATCCCGAACGGTTCCGGCCACAGATTATGAATCAGGCTGTACGCTCCCACACCAATCACAATCGAGGCCAGCGCTCCGTATTTATTTCCTTTCGACCAGTAAAGACCGAGCACCACCGGCCAGATGAAAGCCGACTCCAGGCCGCCGAAAGCAAATAAGTTCAGCCATATCAACAGGTCCGGCGGGCTGAGCGACATCGCAAACACGCTGATGCCAAGCACCGCCGTCACACCGAAACTGACACGTTTCACCTGCTTTCTTGCCGCATCGGGCTTTATGTAATTTAAATACACATCCTTCACAACCGTTGAACTGACAAGCAGCAGCAGGGAATCCACGGTGGACATGATGGCTGCCATCGGCGCAGCCAGTACAAGACCGGCAAGCCAGGCCGGCAGCACTTCCATCGCAATCCGCGGCATCACTGAATCCGGTGTTTCAATGCCCGGCAGAATCGGACGGGCCATCACGCCGACAAGGTGCATGCCAAACATCATAAAAGCCGTGACGACCGTTCCGATAATGAGAGCCCGGTGCATGCCTTTGGCGCTTTTGTAGGACATCGCGCGGACCGCGACCTGGGGAAGACCGACCACTCCGACACCTACCAGGATCCAGAACGAAGACACATAACGCGGCGTCAGACTGCCGTCGTGGCCGAACGGGGTTACCAGATTCGGATTTTCTGCAGCCAGATCTGCCATGATATTTCCCATACCGCCGCCTGCGATAATCGTACCGATTAATATTATCAAGGTACCGAAAAACATCACTATTCCCTGCAGTGCATCTGTCACTACCACCGCACGGAAGCCGCCGATCATAACGTATACAATGACCGAGACAGCAAAAATAAATAAAGCGGAAGTATACGAGAGGCCTGTTAACGATTCAATAAGGCGTGCTCCTCCCACCCATTGGGCCGCCATGGCAGAAAATAAAAAGATGATGATACTGGCGGCACTGAGCAGCACAACCGCAGTGCTTTCATAACGTCCTTTCAGGTAGTCAACGAGCGTCACCGCCCGATACTGCCGGGCTTTCACTGCAAATTTCTTCCCAAGAATCATCAACACAAAATAACCGGTTGCCACCTGGGACATAGCAAGCAGTACCCAGCCGAGCCCCTGGGTGTAGGCCGCCCCCGGACCTCCGACAAAACTGCTGGCGCTGCCGTAGGTGGCAATCATCGTCATCGCCAGGATCAACCCCCCGAGTTCGCGGCTCCCGAGAAAATACTCCTGCAGGAAATCTCTCTTAGCCGCCGTATGCCGGGATGCCCAAAATCCAATTCCGAATATGGCGAGGACAAATACGAGCAAAGGGATCGTTACTTCCCAGTTCATGAGGATCCCTCCTCGTCGTCAAGCGGCACTTCCTTAAAATATCGTTTCACCACAAGACTCACGAGTCCTATCATCACTACCGACCCGAGCGCGCAGCTGTAAAAAAACCAGGCCGGCATGCCGAGAATGTAAGTATATTCTTCCGGTTCGGCTGATCCCAGTCCGTACGCAAAACCGAACCACCACAGAAAATTGAAGGCAACCAGCCCCACCCCGAACCAGGCTTCTTTATGCGCGATACGGAAACGATGGTCCTCGTTTTTCATGTCTATCTCTCCTCACCCAAAGCCTCTTACGACAAATTGTACTATGACTGTCTGCTTTTTTACATACAAACGAGTGAAGAATCTCATGTTTCTGCTGATTGAATCAGGGTATAATGAGGACTAAAGGAAACGTGACACGTTCAGCCAACGGAGGATTATATATGATTGCTGCTATTATCATTTTACTATGTGTTTCCCTGTTTTTATCCGGCAGTGAAACCGCGCTGACTGCCGTCAACCAAATGAAAGTAAAGTCCCGGGCAGACAACGGGGACAAGGCCTCGCAAAAACTATTACATATGATTTCACGTCCAGACGAAATGATCACAGCGATCTTGATCGGCAACAACATATCCAACATCACCCTCCCCACACTCGTAACGATTGTCGCCCTTGATTACGGCATCAGCGTGGGAATCGCGTCGGCAGTGCTTACGGTAACCATCATTGTCTTTTCCGAGGTTCTTCCAAAGTCCACAGCTGCCACCTTTGCCGACCGGATCGCCTATCTCGTTGCTCCGGTGATCCGCTTCGTCATGATCCTGTTTAAACCGCTGACCAAACTTCTTTCTTTGTTCACAGGAGCTGTCATCCGCGTTATTTCCGGCGGGGAAAAAGAGCAGTCTTCGTTCTCCAAAGAAGAATTAAAAACCCTCGTCGACATCGGCTCCTCGGAAGGAACGTTTGAGAACGAAGAAACCCAGCGCATCAAAGGCGTGATCGACTTTTACAATAAGGATGTAAAAGATGCCCTGAAAACACCGCGCATTGACATCACCGGTATCCCTGCCGGCAGCACCTACGATGAAGTGGAAGCTGTCGTTCTTCAGAACAACCATACCCGTTTCCCGGTGTATGACGGCACGATGGATCACATTATCGGCATTTTCCACGCTACGCTGCTTCTCCACTGGGCGAAACAGCCGGAAAAAAGTCTGGAAGACTTCACCGATAACTATCCGTTATACATTGTAGAGACGACCAACATTGAAAAAGTCTTTAAAATGATGCTGAAAGAAAAAAAGCATTTAGCTGTTGTTCTCGATGAATACGGGGGAACAAGCGGCATTATAAGCCATGAAGACATTATCGAAGCGATGATCGGACAGGAAATTGCCGATGAAACGGATAACGAAGAGGACATGTTGATCGAAGAAATGTCGGAAACGCATATACTCTGCCACGGCAAACTCGGTATCCGCCGCCTGAATGACTTGTTCCGGGAAAATATCCCGGAAGACGAAGACATTATTGCGGGATTTCTCTATAAAGAACTGGGACGGATTCCCGACGAAGGCGCAACATTAACCTATGACTCTCTGCTCTTTGAAATCGTTAAGATGAACAAGAATCGTATTGAAAAAGTAAAAATGACAAAAATGCCGGAAGAAGAGGAAGAATAAAAAAATGGAGCAGGAAGGGCTGCCGTGCATTTGGCGGGTAAATCCCCTTTTTTGGCGTATAAATCATCTCATTTGGCTGGTAATACAACGTTTTTGGCCGGCAATGGATGATACGGCCGGTACGAGCCTTCATTTGACGGATAAATTCCCAAACTTGGCGGGTAAATGAAGTGTTCCGGCTGGTACATGTCCCGTCCAAACCGCCCATCTGCTTTTTTTATTATGAAACGGTTACCTTACTCTCGGCAAAAAAGGCTTCAATCGAAAAGGCAGCGGAGCCGAGCGCACAGGATTCAATGCCGAACTCGGAAAACGACAGCTCCAGTCCGTTATAAAAATAAGGCAGCAGCCGCTGTTCCAGTACATGATGAATCGGATTCTCCAGCCAGGGACGCAGTTTAGACAGGCGGTTGCCGATAATAATCTGTTCCGGATTAAAAGTATTGACCACATTCGTCAAGCCGATCCCGGCATACTCCCCTATGCGGCTGAACAAAGAAAGCACTTCGCTGTTGCCGGCCTCCGCTTCCTGGATTAACCGGCCCAGCGTAATGTCTCCGCCCTCGAGGGATGAAAGTTTCCCTGCCTGTTCCAGCAGCGTGCTTTCCGAACTGTACAATTCCCAGCATCCTTTGTTGCCGCAGCGGCATTTCTTCCCGTTGGCATCAATCGTGAAATGCCCCATTTCTCCCGATATCCCTTTTGCCCCTTTATACAATTTGTTATCAATGATAATTCCGGTTCCTATGCCAATTCCTAAGCTGATGTAGACAAAGTCAGAGCTTGCTTTTCCCGCTCCGTGAATGTTCTCTCCGTGGGCCCCGGCTTTTGCCTCATTTTCCACAACGACCGGCAGCTGAAAACTTTGCTCCAGATCCTGTTTTAAATCCACATGTTCCCAGTGCAGATTCGGTGCAAACAATATCGTGCCATTATTATCAGTAATACCGGGCACACCGATGCCGATCCCGACAACTCCATATGGACTGTACGGCTGACGTTCCATCAAGCCTGAAACAATTTCTTTCATCATCGGCAGTACAACATGCAGGGAACTGTCATCCAACGGTTCTTCCACTTTCTCGATCACATGACCCTGCAGATCTGTTAATACAGCTAAAATATAGTTTACTCCCAAATCGATACCTATCGCACATCCTGCCGCTTTATTAAAATACAGCATAACCGGCTTTCGTCCGCCGCTGGAGAGACCAGTTCCTATTTCCAGCACAAACTGCTCCTCCATCAATTCGCTGACCAGACCGGATACCGTGGCTTTATTCAAACCGGACTCCTTTGAGATCTGGGCTCTGGATATTGGACTTGATGCCTGGATGGTCTGCAGGACAATCGATTTATTTATTTTTTTCACTAATTCCTGATCGCCTGTTTTCATGTCAATCCTCCACTGTTTGTTTATTTATTAAACATAATAGCATAAAAACAATGCTTTTCATAAGCCCCTCCATTACATACTTATCGTAATAATGTTTATTTGACAGTGAAAGATAATACAAACAATATTGACAGCGCTTTCTTATTTGCATTATACTTTGTTTATCGATAAAACAATCTTTTTTGGGAGGGAACGCTGCAATGAAAATGGTACAGGGGCTCTTTATCTTTTCGATGGTCTTGTTTGTATCCGCCTGCGGTCAAGATGTCAGTAATGAAGGGGAAGGAAACTCAGACAGTGGAGATGACGCGTTAACCATCGGGCTGTCTGTTGCCGATTTAACACTGGAAAGGTGGCAGCATGACCGGGATATATTTGTTGAAAAAGCGGAAGAGCTTGGGGCGGATGAAGTCATCGTGCAATCTGCCGACGGAGATGATGCTGAACAGAACAGTCAGGTGGAAACCATGCTGACCCAAGGTGTAGACGTTATGGTCATTATCCCGGATAACTCTGACAGCATCGGAGCTGCCGCTTCCAAAGCACAGGAACAGGGAGTCCCCGTCATTGCTTATGACCGGATGATTAATGACACCGATATTGAAGCCTATGTTTCCTTTGACAATGAAAGGGTCGGGGAAATGCAGGCAGAATATTTACTCGACGAAGTACCGGAAGGGAAATATTTTTTAATGGGAGGTGCTCCTACAGACAGCAATGCCCAGGTTTTTCGAGACGGTCAGATGAATATCCTGCAGCCTGAAATCGATGCCGGCAATATTGAAGTGGTCGGTGATCAGTGGGCTGATGATTGGTCCGCGACAGAAGCCCTGAATATCATGGAAAATGCCCTCACCTCAAATAATAACAATATTGATGCTGTTGTCGCTTCCAATGACAATACAGCCGGTGGAGCGATCCAGGCTTTAAGCGCGCAGGATCTCGCCGGAGAAACAGCTGTTTCCGGACAGGACGCCGATCTGGCAGCAACACAGCGGATTGTAGAAGGTACCCAGACCATGACCGTCTACAAGCCGATTTCCGACATTGCCAGCCGCGCCGCTGAATTAGCAGTAAAAATTGGTAACGGCAAAGATTATGAAACAGATACGGAGATGGATAACGGCGAATTTCAGATCCCATCTGTCTTACTCGACCCTATCGCTGTGAATGAAGAAAATATGATAGATACTGTCATTGAAGATGGCTTTCATAGTTTTGAAGAAGTGTATGAAAATGTTCCTGAAGACAAACGACCGGATTACGAACAATAACCCCGTTATGCGGGAGGTGAATAAAAGTGGAAATGCTCTACATGGATAACATCTCAAAGTCATTCCCAGGCGTTCAAGCACTTGACCAGGTTAATTTTCAGGTGAAAGAGGGAGAAATTCACGCCCTGTGCGGTGAGAACGGGGCAGGAAAGTCGACCCTTATGAAAGTATTGAGCGGTGTCCATCCTTCTGCTTCCCATGAAGGAGATATTTATATCCATGGGAAGAAACAGAATTTTCATTCGATCAGTGACTCGGAAGCTGCCGGTATTACCATTATCTATCAAGAACTGGCGCTGGTGAAAGAATTATCGGTGGCTGAAAACATCTTTCTGGGCAATGAGCCTGCTTATCACGGCCGGATAGACTGGAGTACAATGCACTTCAGGACAAAACAACTACTGGACTATATCGGATTGAATGTCAGCTCCAATGAAAAGGTAAAACATCTGGGAGTCGGTCAGCAGCAATTAATAGAAATCGCTAAAGCACTGGAAAAACAAAGCAGCATTATTATTTTGGATGAGCCGACAGCAGCCCTAGCTGAAGGGGAAGTTGAGATTTTAATGTCGATATTAAAGGACTTAAAATCGAAAGGGATCACCTGTATTTATATCTCCCATAAATTAAAAGAAGTGCTAGAAATTGCTGATACCATCACTATTCTGCGGGATGGCAGAACCATCGAAACGATAAAGCAGGCGGAGGCTGACGAAAATAGAATTATTGCTTCGATGGTAGGCAGAGAACTCACAGATCTTTTCCCTTACCAAAATAACAGCACGGATACTACCGTGCTCTCTGCCGTTAACTATGCCTTCACACGCAAAGGGGACACCGAACCGATTGTTCATGATATCCATTTCGACCTGAAAAAAGGGGAAGTATTGGGAATAGGAGGATTAATGGGGGCCGGCAGAACCGAACTTGCGATGAGTCTTTTCGGCAGTTATGAAGGAACGGCATCAGGCTCTGTCTATCTCCATAACGAACCGGTGGTTTTCCATTCACCTAAAGAAGCTGTTCATCAGGGAGTCGGCTACGTCTCAGAGGATAGAAAACGATATGGATTGATCACCGGCATGGATGTTGCCAAAAATACAACCTTATCTTCCCTTTCCCATATTACTTCATTTGGAATCATGAACAAGGAACAGGAGGTATTTGATACCCGCCGCGTCATTCAAAAAATGAAAGTAAAAACACCCTCCCTCCAAACAAGGGTGAATAAACTCAGCGGCGGAAATCAACAGAAAGTTGTCCTCAGTAAATGGCTCTTAACTTCTCCTCAGGTGCTTATTCTGGATGAACCAACTAGAGGTATCGATGTTGGAGCAAAACAGGAAATTTACAACCTGATCAACGAACTTACCAATGAAGGTGTGGCCATTATGATGATCACCTCTGAACTTTCTGAACTCATTGGAATGTCCGACCGCATCATAGTGATGGCCGAAAATACGATAACAGGGGAATTGCAGAGAGAAGACGCACAACAGGAAAAAATTATGAAATTAGCTACAGGAGGATCCATCCATGCTGAATAAGTTATCCTTTAAAATGAATATAAGAGCCTATGCCCTCATTATAGCTTTCCTCCTTATCGTGGTTATCTTCACCATTTTGACAAACGGGGATTTTCTTACTTCCAGAAATATAACCAATCTAATGAGGCAGATGACAGTGATAGGCATACTCTCCGTTGGCATGACAATGGTTATCATATCAGGAAACATAGACCTTTCCGTAGGCTCTCTCCTTGGATTGACCGGCGGCATTGCCGCCATTCTTCAGGTTTGGTTCGACTGGAATACGTTCCCGGTCATTATTGCAACCATTGCTGCCGGGATCCTGCTCGGCCTCTGGCAGGGATGGTGGATTGCCTACGTAGGGATACCGGCATTTATTGTAACACTCGCAGGTATGATGATATTCAGGGGGATCCTGCTGGGCATCAGCGGCGGACAGACGATTGCTTCCCTTGAACCGGGATTTACCGCCATCGGTCAAAGTTATCTCCCTTATTCCATCGGCTATATCCTTACGGCGTTGTTCATTTTAAGCATATTTATACTGAAGTTTCGAAGCCGTCAAAAGAGCCACAGGCTGGACTTACACGTGACCGCTCCTGCGGCAGACTACGGAAGAATTGTCGTGTCTTCTGCCTTTGCTCTTCTTCTGGTTTATTACATCAGTCGTTATCAAGGTATTCCCATGCCGCTCCTTATCCTTACCTTTGCTGCCGTGTTTTTCATTTTTATATTAAATAATACAGCTTTCGGCCGCCATTTATATTCTATCGGAGGCAACCAGGAAGCCGCATTGTTATCCGGAATCAATATTAAACGCAACACCCTGATGGTGTTTATGTTAATGGGAGCTTTATCTGCTGTTGCTGGTATCATTTTGACGAGCAGGTTAAACGCCGCCACTATCGGTGCCGGAGAAATGTACGAACTGGATGCTATTGCCGCGGTTGTCATCGGCGGAACCAGCCTGATGGGAGGTACAGGAACCATAATCGGCTCTATTCTTGGAGCATTGATCATGACAAGCATTGATAACGGAATGAGCATGCTGAACGTGGAGACATTCTGGCAGAACATCGTAAAAGGATTGATCCTGATTCTCGCAGTCTGGCTCGATATTTCTTCAAAAAAATAACATTGGGGCGGCCTTCTCTTTCATAGGAAAGGGACCGCCCCTTTTTAGAGACAGCCCCGTAAGATAAATATCGTGATATGTTATTACGCTCGAAAGGATGTTAACTTCTTGTTCAAGTCTTTCGTCTGTTCATATACTTCCTGATACAATGCAAATAGTTCCCGGTATACGTCTTTACGTTCCGCATCAGGATAAAAGACGCGATCCGGTTTAATAAATGCCTCCGAACATTCCTCTAAATCTGCAAACACGCCGCTTCCGTAAGCTGCCAGCATCGCTGCGCCCACGCCGGGCCCCTGTTCGCTTTCCAGCTTTATGATATCCGCATCAAAAATGTCCGCCTGCATCTGCAGCCACGTATCATTTTTAGCACCGCCGCCGATCGAAATAATGGAGGAAACCTCTCTGCCGTGTTCACGCATGATCTCAACGGATTCTTTCAGGGAAAAGGTAATTCCTTCCATGACCGAACGGACAACGTCTTTTTTTGAGTGGGAACTGTCCATTCCTATGAAACTGGCACGAATATCGGCGTCGGCATGGGGGGTTCGTTCTCCGTCTAAATAAGGGGTGAAAAGCAGTCCGTTGGCGCCCGCCGGTACGTCCTCTACGCCCTGGACCATGTCATCGAAGGATTCTTCGGAAGCAAAAACATCCTTAAACCAGCGCAGGCTGTTTCCGGCAGAAAGCGTCACTCCCATCGTATAATAGCTTTCGGGGGCGGCATGATTGAAATAGTGGACCCTGCCGTCAAAATCTTTCGATCCCTCTTCTTCATAGGACAGCACCACGCCTGATGTACCGATGCTGCAGAACGTTTTTCCTTCTGATAATATTCCGGATCCTACAGCTCCGCAGGCGTTATCCGCACCGCCGGCAACCACCTGCATGCTTCCGGAAAGCCCTGTGCTTTCCGATACTTCTTCGGTGACCGGACCTACAGGCGCTGACGATTCCAGTAACGGGGGACAGAGCGAGGGCTCTATCCCAAACGTTTCACAGATTTCCCGGCTCCATTGCCGTTTGGAAATATCGAGTAACAGGGTACCGGCGGCATCGGAATAATCCATATGCAGCCGGCCGGTCAATGTATATCGCACATAATCTTTTGGCAGCAGAAATGTTTCCGCCCTGTCATAAATATCCGGTTCGTTTTCTTTTACCCAGAGAATTTTGGGCAGGGTGAAGCCTTCCAGGGCTGGATTTTTTGTAATCTCAAGGAGACGCTCCTCTCCCAGTCTATTCTCTATTTCTCTGCATTGTTTCGTGGTTCTCGTGTCATTCCATAGAATGGCGTTTCGAAGGACTTCATTCTGCTTATCCAGTAATACAAGGCCGTGCATCTGCCCGGAAAAACTCAGGCCTTTAATGTCTTCGGCGTCATAATCAAACCGCTGCATCAACTCTTTTAACGCGCGCAGCGTCTGCTCCGCCCATTCCTCCGGATTCTGTTCGCTGAACCCGTGCTGTGGCTGCATGAGAGAAATCGGTTTGGACACTTCGTCAGCGACTTCTCCTTTTTCATTTGCGAGCACCACTTTCACAGCACTCGTTCCAAGATCAACGCCGATGAAGTAATTCATAGTCAACGCCCCTTTATCCCGCAAATTCAGTCAGCAAATACTGATTAAGGATCGATCTTATCTGCTCAAGCCGGCCGGATTGATGTTCAATAGACGTTACGTCCAGTACATGGTTTTCCAACTGATGAAGGTTGGAATTGTTATGCACAATATCGGAGCCGATGCCTTCGGAGTAACTGCTGTACCGATCTTCGAGAATATGTTCGAGAACGTTGTCATCCAACAGACGCCGGGCCACTTTTAATCCAACCGCATAACTGTCCATGCCGGCAATATGGGCGTGGAAAAGATCTTCCGGTTTAAATGAACCTCTGCGGACTTTGGCGTCAAAATTCAGACCGCCTCTGCCCAGCCCTCCGTTTTTAAGAATTTCATACATTGCCATGGTCGTCGAGTACAGATCCGCAGGAAATTCATCCGTATCCCAGCCGAGAAGAAGATCTCCCTGATTGGCATCTACGGAACCGAGCATGTTATGAATACGGGCATAGTGCAGCTCATGTTCAAATGTGTGTCCGGCAAGCGTGGCGTGGTTCGCTTCAATATTAAATTTAAAATGATCCGTCAGCTCATAGTTCTGTAAGAACGCATACCCGGCTGCTACATCAAAATCATATAGATGTTTCATAGGTTCTTTCGGCTTAGGTTCGATCAGAAACTGCCCTTCATACCCAATCTCTTTCGCATAATCCACCACCATATGGAAAAAGCGCGCCAGATTATCAAGTTCCAGTTTCATATTGGTGTTCAAGAGTGTTTCATACCCTTCACGGCCGCCCCAGAACACGTAATTTTGTCCGCCAAGTTCCTTCCCGATTTCGAGGCCTTTTTTCACCTTTGCAGCCGTATACGCGAAAACGTCGGCATTGTTGGAGGTGGCCGCTCCATGGATGAAGCGCGGATGCGTGAAGTTATTGGCTGTATTCCACAACAACTTCGTTTTGCTGTCTTTCATATAGTCCTTGATCATATCAACGATAATATCCAGGTTTTTGTTGGTCTCTCTTAATGTATTTCCTTCCGGGGCAATATCGACATCATGAAAACAGAAATACGGGACGCCGAGCTTTTCAAACAATTCAAAGGCTGCTTCAACCCGGGCCTTTGCCTGATCCATCCCTGTGTATGCATCCCACGGCCTTTCCATGGTACCCGCTCCAAACGGATCCGATCCATCTTCTACAAAAGTGTGCCAGTAAGCGACAGCAAAACGGAGATGTTCCTCCATCGTTTTTCCGTGTATCATTTCTTCCGGATTGTAGTACTTAAAGGCAAATGAATGGGAAGACCTCGGTCCTTCATATTCGATTTTGTCTATGTTCTTGAAATATGCCATATCCATTCCTCCTCCAATTCATAACAAACGCTTTCATTATATTATACCTTCGAAACCTTACTTTGTCTATTAAATAAACTAAGTTAAAGAGTCAGTACAGCCTTCTCAGCGGATGCAGCTGGAAAGGCTGTGGTTGATGAAAATCATGTTACCGTCCGGGTGTATAGTGAAAATAACGGAAATCAGCAGGAGCAGCCGCTCCGCTTAAGTCCTGGCTGCACATTCCTGCGAATGCACCTGTAAAACGAACGTCCGCGGCACTATCATCAGACAAATGAGAGATATCCATCTCCTCCCCGACTCTCTGCCAGGATCCTTCTCCGGTACCGTAATAGAACTGAAGCCATTCCCGGTTCAGCACCCCTTTTAAATAAATGGCCCCTTCCTCGGGTATGGAGATGTTTTCCATTATCTCTTCATATTGGCCGAACGCTGTTCGTATTACTCCCAGGCACCGTCCCTTTTCTTCATCGTGACTGATACAAAGATAGACATGATCCTCTGTATCATAATAAAAGATCAGGCCGGCGAGCTGCTGGAAAGAATCAGGCTGAAACTCCACGCACGTCTCCACCTCCACCTGCAGCGTATCCAGCCTCCTGGCCAGCAGGCTCTGCCGGTGCAGGGACTGTAACGACTCTCCTCCCTTCAACCGCAGATATCCTTCGCGTTCTTTCAAAGAAACCCATTCTTCGGTCAACGGACGTCGTAACGATTTCCAGTAACGTTTCATGCGTTCTCCTGAAAAATCATCATGATGGTGTTCGTTGTGTGGTGTAAATGGAGAATAATCAGGAATATCCACTGTTGATTGAGGCGTACTGCCGCCTTCCACCCGGATCCAGTTATCTTCGGTCCAGTAACATTTCTGAAGAGCTGTTTCTCTGCCGAGCATACAGCGTCCGTTTTTGACCGGACGGCCGCAGAGGTGGGCTAGATACCAATGCCCTTCCCGGGTTTCCACAAGGCTTCCGTGACCGCCTTTCTGCAGGTAAGCATCTGTTCCTTTCGACGTGAGGACCGGATTGGCTGGATCGACTTCGTAAGGGCCAAACAAAGAAGTGGAGCGGGCAATCGTAACCGCGTGCTCATATTCCGTTCCTCCTTCCGCCGTGACCAGATAGTAATACCCATCCCGCTTATAGACGTGGGGCGCTTCCGTTACACCGAGAGAGGTGCCTTTGAATATGTTTTTTACCGGCCCGGTTAGCCTGCGCTTTTCAGGGGAGTACTGCTGAATCACAATGCCGGCAAAGGAGTGATTGCCCGAACGGTAATCCCACAGCATATTTAAGAGCCATTTCGTTCCGTCCTCTTCGTGATACAAGGATGGATCAAACCCGCTGCTGTTTAAATACACCGGTTCGGACCAGGGGCCTTCTATGTTTTCCGCGGTCACCAGATAATTGTGGGCATCCTTATAGGCTCCCGATCTGTTTTTCATGTCCGTGTAAATGAGATAAAACAATCCATCGGAATAACTGAGGCACGGGGCCCATATCCCCCCGGAGTCACAGTTTCCAATCATGTCCAGCTGAGAGCGCCTGTTCAGCGGGGCGGGAAGCATCTCCCAATGCTCGAGATCCCGCGAATGATAAAGCTCCACTCCGGGAAACCATTCAAACGTTGATGTGGCAATATAATAGTCATCTCCAACTCTCAGAATCGAAGGATCCGGATGAAAACCCGGAAGAATGGGATTTTCAATGTTTTTCATCATACATCCGCCTTTCTATTGTTACCCTTTCACCGAACCGGCTGCCAGGCCTTTAATAATTTTTTCCTGTGCGACAAAATAAACAAGCAGCAGAGGAACACTTGCCAGGGACAACGCCGCCATCAATCCTGGAATATTAACGGAAAATTCACCGTAAAATTCTCTTAATCCAATAGGCAGTGTGGCAGCTTCATCCGAGTTTGTCAGAACAAGGGCAAAAATGAACTCATTCCAAATGTGGATGAAATTATAAATAGCCACCGTCGATGTTGCCGGCACCAGGAGCGGGAACAAGATCCTCCAGAAAAGCTGAAAATGCCCGCACCCATCAATCTTCGCCGACTCTTCCAGTTCCTTGGGAAGCTCTGACATGAACTGTGTGTATATGACGACAGATATCGGCAGGGCGAACGCCACATAAGGACCGATCAATCCCCAGACCGTATCGTAGAGCCCCAGATTCTGGGTCAGCAGAAAGATCGGAATCAACGTGGTATGAATCGGAATCATCATTCCCACCATGAACAACAGCAGAAGCGGACGATTCAACTTAAATTTCATGCGGGATAACGGATAGCTTGCCATGGCTGAAAAAATAATCACCAGCACGACCGAGATAACGGAGACAAACAAGCTGTTACCGAAAAAATGAAAAAAATTGGTTTCAAACAAAGCTGTATAATTATCCAGGGAAAAACTCTCCGGCAGCGCCCACGGAGCGCTGCTGAATTCTCCCTGATCCTTAAAGGATGTATTCAGCATAATGAAAAACGGAAGACCGGTGAACAACAGGATCAGAATAGCAACGACATAGAGCGGAGTATTTTTTACTTTCTTCAGCATCCTAGTAATCCGCCTTTCGTTTATTATCTAATGTTATGATGATCACCGTGACAATAAAGGCTATGATGAACATCATGGAAGAAACGGTACTGCCGTACCCCATATTAAAATTGGTGAATGTCTGATCATACATATAGGTGGCCATTAGATCTGTCGCGTTATTCGGCCCGCCTCCGGTCATAATGTAAATGAGATCAAAATATTTCAGGGCCCCGATGATGGAAAGTATCGCTGATGTGACAATAATCGGCTTCAACAGCGGAAACGTGATACTTGCAAATCGTTTCCAGCCCGAGGCGCCGTCAATGTCAGCCGCTTCATAAAGCTCTTCCGGTATTCCGACAATCGCAGCGCGGAAAAGGATCATGTAAAAGGGAGCAAACTGCCAGCATATCGTCACAATGACTGCCCAGATTGCGGTATTCTCATTGCCAAGCCACCCCCGCTGTAATGATTCCAGACCTACGGCGCCCAGCAGTTGATTGACCAGACCGAAATTCGCATCAAAAATGTAAATGAAAAGAATCCCGATCGCTACCGTTGACATCAAAAAAGGCATGAAATATACAGTGCGGAATAATCGCATTCCTTTCACCGGACTGAATAAAAGCAAAGCCATAATCAGACCCAAAGGAATCTGAGTTAAAAGAGAAGCAGCAATCAGAAGTGTATTATTTTTCAGGGACTGCCAGAACGTCATATCCCTGAACAGCTCCATGTAATTCTGAAGCCCGATAAAATCCAGGTTGGCGTCAATTCCTGTCCAGTCAAACATGCTGTAGTAAAATGTCATGCCAATCGCATATACGACGTACAATCCATAAATGATAAGGGCCGGTGCCATAAAACCAAGGATGACGAGAACCTTTTTCCTCTTTTCTTTTTTCCTGAAAGCATTGATACCGGTTTGTAACTGCTGTGTTTGTTCCATTTCAGCCAAACGGGGTCACCTCTATTTAAGGGCTGCATCAGCATACACACCGCACCCTGATGCAGCAGCGTTGTTATTCCAGTGTTTCCTGCGCTGTTTCTTCTACTTCCTGCGCGGCTTCTTCTGGAGTAATCGACTGTCCAAACAAACCCTGGGTGGTATCTAAATGAACCTGAGCCAACTCCGGAGGAAGGGTCTGGTCATAGAACGTCTGAAGATAGTCCGCTTCGTTCAGGGTATTGCTCAGTCTTTCAACATAGCCATCCTCGTACTCTACTCCCTGAACAGCAGAGATATTGCCGCTCCTGTTCGACAGTCCCTGTGCGGTTTCCTTGCTGCTCAACTCTTTCAGCAGTTCCAGCGCCAGCTCAGGATGTTCTGTCTGTGACGAAATCGAAAAAGCAGGGCTGACTCCGCCGACCGCATGATCCTGGCTTCCTTCTCCGCCTTCTACTTCGGGGAATAAAAAGTAATCCAGCTTCTCTTCAAATTCAGGCATTTCGTCTCTGACGTTATTCAACATCGCGCCGCTGTTCATGATTTCCATCGCCGCATCCCCTGAATACATCAGCTGCCTGGACTGACCGTTATCATAGTTCATCCCGTTGACGCCGTCGGGGAAGGCTCCCATCTCGACGAGTTCCTGAATTTTTTCTCCAGCTTCAACATACGCTTCATCATCAAACGTCCGGCCCGAGCGGTTAAACGCTTCATTAAACAGATCCGGGCCGCCTGTTCGTTCTGCCAGGTACATCAGATAAAATGCTCCAGGCCACTGCGGCTGGTTCGCGAGGGCAAACGGTGTTATGTCATTGGCGTTCAACGTCTCTACAATATGGAGCAGATCGTCATACGTTTCCGGTACTTCAAGATCGTGTTCTTCAAAAATTTCTGTATTGTACCATACCGGCGTTAATTCCATGCCCACAGGTACACCATAAATCTCTTCATCAAAGGTGACAGTATCCAGGCCGGTTTGTAAAAAACGATCGGTGTCTACATCCTCTGTTATATTCATGACCTGATCCGAATTGACGAAGTTCTCCAGCCAGCCGCCTCCCCATGAATGGAAGATATCCGGAGGGGAATCACCGCCCATGGATGTAATAATCTGTTCTTTATAAGGATCATTCTGGTATTGATTCAACTCGACCGTGACGCCTTCGTGTTCCTCTTCAAAACGCTGGGCCGCCTCCTGAAGGACTGCTTCAGCATCTCCGGTTTCAATGTGCCAGATCGACAGTTCAGCCTCTTCTCCCCCGCCTGCTTCTTCAGAACCTCCCCCGGAATCACCGTCGGGAGTTTCCGTGTTTTCGGATGAAGGTTGACAGCCGGCAGCCAGCAGAGCCAATGCACCAATAAAAAGCATCATTACATGTTTCAATCATACAACCTCCTGTTTTTCATTTTTGATACCGCTTTCATCATGGACCAAAGAAAAAACCCCCTCTTTCTTTCCATCCCCCCTTTTTTCCATATAACCTTAGTTTGTTCATCCGATAAACTTAGTGGAGTTATTTATTATAGTAACGGATGATGTATAAAATGACAAGCAGATTTTTAAAATTACTTGTATCTTTTACAAAAGAGGCTGGTACGAAAGAATATGGGGTGTATCAAAACCTCAACGATAATCTATCAATATGTGGAAATAGCCGGCAAGGGATTAGTAGACACTGGATGTCCGCACGGCGCCTTTAGTATCCACAAGGGAAGTTCTTGAGGATACTGTGACTCTATCAAGAACGCTTAGTGGTTCCAGGCATCCGCATGAAACCACTATGGACCGATTTTAACACCGTAGTGTCCTCTGGACGACGTCCTGCGGACACTATTTCTTCATTTCAGGTTTATGGTGGGAAATACATCTGCTGGTTTCCACAAAAAGGATATCCTAAACAAAACGCTTCCGACCATCTTCAGGACAATCGGGAGCGTTATACTCTTCCGGAACCGTGATGGCCCGGTCTGGTCGGGATTTTTCACCGGACATGCTACGTCAAAAATTCAACGACTTTCATGGCGGCTTCCTCGGCATCTGATCCTACCGCCCGGACGGTGACCTGGTCTCCGTTCTGGATATGCATACTGACCAGACCAAGGAGGCTTTTCACATTCGCCTCCGTTACATGGCCCTCCGAGCGGTTTACAAGATACACCTCGGATTTGAAAGGATGGAGCACCTGGCTCAATTCAACAATCGTCTGTTTCTCATCGATCCGGATAACAATATCTTTTTTGAATTCCTCCATACGTTTCCTCCTCCCTCTGTTTTATTCCACGCTTACCCGCGCAGGGATGGTAAAAACATCGACAGCTGTGGAATAAATATAATAATAAACAAGGTAATCAGCATGGCGATAAAAAACGGAATAATGGCTTTGGACAGATTCTCCAGCGACAGTCCGGATATCCCCGACCCCACGAACAGGTTTACTCCCAGTGGAGGCGTGATAAAACCGATAGCCAGGTTGACGATCATAATAATGCCGAAATGGATTGGATTATAACCGATTTCCGCCGCAATGGGAAGAAGAAGCGGTGTCAGGATGATAATGGCCGCCAGCGTATCCATAAAGCAGCCGACAATCAACAGCAGCAGCGTAATCAGCATAATCAGCACGATAGGATTTTCAGAAATCGAGAGCATGCCATTCGCTACCTGGCTTGGAATCTGTTCTCTCGTTAACAGTTTACCAAAGGCTGTTGCTGTTCCGACAATGATTAGGACGGTGGCAGTCGTGAGTGCTCCTGCAGAGATGACGCCGGGGAGCTGCTTTATATGTAACTCCCGGTGCAGCACCATGCTCACAAACAGGCCGTAAACGACGGCGATAACCGCTGCTTCTGTCGGTGTGAAGACTCCCCCGTAAATACCTCCCAGAATAATAACAGGAATGAGGAGAGCCCACTTCGCATGCCAGGTCGTTCTTCCGAGCTTTTTCCAGGTGAATGGCTCATCAGAAGATTTATATCCCATTTTTCTTGAATAGAAATAGGCGTAAATGATTAAACCACCGGCCACGATTACTCCCGGAATAATCCCGGCGATAAACAGGTCACCGATGGACGTAGATCCAACGACACCGTAAATAACCATCGGAATACTCGGCGGTATGATGACACCGAGAGATCCTGCCGCTGCAACGGTTGCGGTCGCAAACCGTTTATCATATCCCATCCGCACCATCGCCGGAATCATAATTCCTCCAATGGCAGCCACTGTGGCCGGAGCAGAGCCGGATATAGCCGCAAAAAACATGCACGTAATAATCGTTGCGATGGCAAAACCACCTGTTTTATTCCCGACGAGCGTATTGGCCACCCCGAAAAGGCGATCGGTAATACCACCGCGTCCCATAATTTCACCGGCCAGAATGAAAAACGGTACCGCCATTAAAGGAAACGAATCCACCGACGTAATCAGGGCCTGCGACAAAAATTCAATCGGCATCGTGCCGGAGTATACAATGGAGATGAGTGTTGAGAGACCGAGGGCGATTCCCACCGGGACACTCAGTAATAACAGAACCGCAAAACTTATAAATAAAACCGCTGTTGTCATGGAAGTTCCTCCTATCCTTTAGGATCCGGGCGTTCATCCTGTTGTGATTCGTCTATCAGATCTTCCTGATCCTCCATTGCTTTTTCATGCTCCATGCCGACATCAAAGGTATCTTTGCCGAGAAGAGCTTTCACCTGCCTGAACAGCTGCTGCAGCAGCCGGAAGGCGGTCAGCCCCATCCCTACCGGTGTAGCAAGATAGACGACCCCCATCGGAACATGAAGCGCCGGAGACTGTTGTCCGAGCTCCCATATCCTAAGAGCAATGTCCTGACCATAATAAACAATGATAAGTGCAAATACGAGAAACAGAAGATTGGCAATCATGTTCATAACAATTTTTCCTTTTTGTTTAAAAAAGACGAGCATGGCATCCACCTTGATATGCCGCTGTTTTTTCACTCCGTAACTGATACCGATATACACGACCCAGATAAAGCAGAATCTTGCCAGTTCCTCCGACCATGAAAGGGAGTCTCCAATGACATAACGCATGAATACCTGCATGGCAATGACAACCACCATCACAGCAGAAAAAGCAACGAGCAGCACTTCTTCAAAATGCTCATCCAGCCATCGAACCACACGCATTTTCTCCACCTGCCTTCTTCTCGTTTGATTAAAAGATAAACAAAACAACTTTCATTCCGTCCTGTATGATAGTTCTTTTCCTTATCTTTTTTTATGTAAAAGGGGGAAGGAGCTGCACCAGACAGCCCCTTTCCCGGAACTCTTATTCCGTACTTTCCTGTGCGTCTTCTACAGCCTGGTATACTTCATCAACGAAATCTTCACCAAGCTGCTTGGAATACTCATCAATGACCGGCTGTACGATGTCAGCCATTTCCTGACGTGCTTCGTCGGACAGCTTTGTGATTTCCATTCCTTCTTCCTCAAGGTCTGCGAGCATTTCTTCATTGGCTTTCCGGTTCTGTTCGCGCTGATATTCTCCAGCTTCAACCGCTGCTTCTTTAACAATCGTCTGATAATCGTCCGGCAGGCTGTCATAGAACTGTTTACTCATCATAAAGACGAACGGGCTGTAAACGTGATGGGTATCGGTATAATAGTCCTGCACTTCATAGAAGCTTTCCAGATAAATGGTGGCAATCGGGTTTTCCTGCCCGTCTACCGTCCCCTGCTGCATAGCGGTGAAGAGTTCGCCAAATGCCATCGGTGTCGGGTTGGCACCCAGTTCTTCAAACGCGTCAATATGCATGTCGTTTTCCATCGTACGGAGGGTAAGGCCTTCGAAGTCCTCTGCCGATTCAATTGGACGGGTACTGTTGGTCACATCCCGGTAACCATTCTCCCAGTATGCCAGCCCCACTAAGTCTTCGTCTTTCAGCTTTTCAAGCAGCCGGGTGCCGATTTCTCCGTCCAGCACTTTATCTGCTACCTGCTCATTAGGGAATAAAAACGGAAAATCAAATACGGTGAATTCTTCCACAAAGTTGGCGACAGGGGCGGTCGAAGGAATCGTGACTTCCTGTGTATTTAACTGCAGCGCTTCCATCATTTCACGATCGTCTCCAAGCTGGCCGCTGTGATATGTGTCAACCTTAATGTCCCCATCTGTTTCTTCTTCCACAATTTCCTTAAATTTCAGCAGCCCTTCATACTGCGGATGTTTGTTATTTAGTCCTATACCGGCTTCAATGGTATAAGATGCTTCCCCGCCGGATGAACTTTCGCCGTCGGACTCTCCGCCGGAGTTTTCTGACTCTTCCCCGCCAGATTCATTTCCTGAAGCGCTTTCATTTTCGCTTCCATTTTCTTCTCCCCCGCCGCAGGCAGTTAAGCCGGCTATTAGTGCTAATGATGCTGCACTCTTCAATAATGTCTTTTTCATTTTTGTTTATCCCCCTTCAAAGGTAATAAAATTATTTATGGAAGAACCAGCGGAACCATCCCTTCAGACCGCCGGTCCGAACCAACGTTACTCGCTGTTGACGACAGAATGACCGCCGAATTCATTGCGAAGTGCTGAGACCACTTTTCCGGTAAATGTATCATTTTCCTGGGATCGGTACCGCATCATTAAGGAAAGAGCAATCACCGGAGCGGCTGTCTGCTGTTCCAATGCTGCTTCCACCGTCCATTTTCCTTCACCGGAAGAATTCATCACCCCCCTGATATTACTCAGATCCGCGTCTTTGGAAAACGCCTGCTCGGTCAGTTCCATTAACCAGGAACGAATGACGGAACCGTTATTCCAGAGACGGGCCACCGATTCGTAATCATAATCATAAGAACTCTTTTCAAGAAGTTCGAATCCTTCCGCGATCGCATGCATCATGCCGTATTCAATCCCGTTGTGAATCATCTTCAAATAATGGCCGCTTCCAGGTCCGCCGGCATGAAGATAACCGTCCGTGGTGGTGATATCTTCAAAAAGGGGGTCCACTTCATGGACTGCCCACGATTCACCGCCGGCCATGATGCAGGCACCGTGGCGGGCGCCTTCTGTGCCGCCGCTTGTTCCCGCATCAATGAGGGCAATGCCCTGTTCTTTCAATTCCTCTCCCCTGCGGAGAGTGTCTTTGTAATTGGAGTTTCCGGCATCTACAATAATATCTCCAGATGATAAGGAAGCAGCCAGGCTGTGGATCGACTGGTCCGTCGGATCACCGTCAGGAACCATCACCCATACTACCCGTGGTGTATCGAGCTGTTTCACGAGCTCATCATAATCAGCCGCTCCGGCTGCTCCTTCTTTTACCACTTCTTCTACAGCGCTTTCATTTACGTCATTAGCTACAACTTCGTGGCCGTGGTCCATGCAGTTGAGTGCTACATTATATCCCATTTTGCCAAGGCCAACGATTCCTATCTTCATGTCGGCAGCTCCTCTCTATCTTCGCGCAGTTCGTTTTACCATTCGTTTCAATGAAATGAAATTTTCTTTGGATTCATTATACAATAAAATTTTTTTCTATCAACCAATTATTCAAAAAAATTTTTTTGATAATTTTCCACCCATTTTGTAAGATGAAAGAAAGAATGTTCTACAAGGAGGATAATGATGAACACCACCGCGGAAAGCAAACAGTGTATCCCCCGCATTCAGGCACTTTATACTCAAATGAGCGCAAAAGAAAAACGAATTGCGGATTATATTATGGAAGATCCCCAGCGGATTATTCATTCCACCATCAATACGATTGCTGATGACCTTGACGTGGCGGATGCCACCGTCTTCCGCTTCTGCAAAACGATTGGATTCAAAGGGTACCAGGCGATGAAAATCGCGCTGGCCACCGAAAATACTTCTTCCACAGTGAAAGACATCCACGAAACGATTCAGGAAGAAGATACAAACCAGACGATTATTGAAAAAGTTTTTCATGCAAATACACGAACCATTGAAGATACGCTGCAGCTGCTCGATCCTTCACAGGTGGAAATGGCGGTACATGCCATGCTGAACGCCCGGCGCACTGAATTTTACGGCAACGGGGGATCAGGCGTTATCGCCGTCGACGCGCACCATAAATTTATGCGCACCGGGCTTGAAACCGCCGCATACCAGGACGCCCATTTTCAGCTGATGGCTGCTTCCCTTCTTACTCCGGAAGATGTTGTCTTTTTGATATCTCATTCCGGGACGAACAAGGATATACTGCTCGCGCTTGAAACAGCCCAGGAAAAAGGGGCAACAACGATTTCGATTACTTCCGTCCAAAAGTCCCCCTTGAGTAAGCAGGCGGATATTTCACTTCATACGGCTTCCCAGGAAACGGATTACCGATCCGAAGCGCTGTCTTCACGCCTGGCCCAGCTCAGCATTTTTGATGCGTTATATGTCTGTGTCAGCATGCAGCGTAAAGACGACATGCAGAGCTCCCTCCAGAATATAAGAGAGGCCATCTCCAAAAAGCGGATGTAGCACCGGCAGGAAAGAAAGGAAGATAGTTGATGAAAGCATCTTTAGGGATAGACTTGGGCACGACGAGCGCAAAAGCCGTCCTCTTTGCCCTCGATGGCACGGTTATAGCGGAAGCAGAAACGTTTTATCCAGTCCTTGAACCAGAGCCGGGATATATGGAACAGGACCCGTATGACATCGAGCAGGCCGTGATCCGTGCCATCCGGCAGGCAGTGGATACTTCCGGACTGCCATCCGAAGATATTGAGACAGGCGGGTTTTCTTCGGCGATGCACTCCCTGCTCTGTGTAGACGAAAACATGACAGCGCTTACGAACCTCTTGATCTGGTCGGACCGCCGAAGTGTCCCCCAAGCCGGCAGACTCTCCGACGAAAAGAAACAGGAACTGTATGAACGGACCGGCACCCCCATCCATCCGATGAGTCCGCTTCTTAAACTGCGGTGGATGTATGAAAACGAGTATCCTCCTTATCACCAAGCTGTTTTCTATGTATCCATGAAAGAATTCATTCTACAGCGGTGGTTTCAGGAGAAAGTGGTTGATTACGCCACGGCGTCTGCTTCCGGCCTGTTTAACATTCATAAGCTCCAGTGGGATACGGAAGCTCTTGCCTACGCCGGCATTTCTGCATCACGGCTTTTCACTCCGGTTCCCCCGACCTATACGATGAGCGGACTAACGAAAGAGATCGCGGAAAAAACCGCCCTCTCCATCCATATGCTGTTCGCAGCCGGCGCAAGCGACGGTCCACTTGCCAACCTTGGTGTAGGAGCCGTCGACAGCAGCAAAACAGTCATTACCGTCGGAACAAGCGGCGCTGTACGGCAGCTTGTCGATAAACCGATGCTGGACCCGGAACAACGAGTGTTCTGCTATGCGGTGAGCGAAAACCAGTGGGTCATGGGGGGACCGACCAATAACGGCGGCAATGTGCTGGAATGGCTCCGGCAGACACTGAAGGACCCCGGTGGCAGTGCCGGAGCTTCGGTTGAATCGTGGATGCAGATGGCCGATGAAACAGCTCCCGGTGCCGACGGTCTGTTATTTCTGCCTTTTTTAAATGGAGAACGGGCGCCTCACTGGGATGCTCAGTTAGCAGGCAGTTTTTTCGGGCTCCGACAGTCCCATACGAATGCCCACATGACAAGAGCAGGGCTTGAAGGGGTGATTTTTGAACTGTACAGCATCCAGGAGGCCATGGACACGCTCGGTTCCTCCTCCGACACGATTTATGCAAACGGCGGATTTGCCCGCTCCGGATTATGGCTTCAGATCCTGGCGGATGTGTTCGCACGTCCTGTCAAAGTGCCGGTCAGCCATCAGAGTTCAGCCTGGGGTGCGGCCTGTACTGCTCTCCTTGCTGCCGGCAAATATGAGTCATACGCCGAAGGAACAAAAGAAACCCGGTTTCATACCGCTGTGCCGTGCGATCAAACCAACACGGCGCGCTATGAAAGCATTTATCCTTTGTACAGGCGGCTCATTGAACAAACCCGGCAAGTCGCCCATGACCTGCAGGCACGATGACGGAGCTTCCGGCCACAGAATTTTTTTCAGAAGGAGTGTTTTGCCTTGAGCAGATGGAAAGTATTAATAACCGACTATACGTATGACACCCTGGCCCCCGAGCAGGAGGTGCTGGAGAATAAGGGGATCGAATGGATAACGGCACAGTGCCGCAGCGAAGAAGACGTTATTCAGGCGGCACAGGGTATGGATGGCATTATTAATCAGTATGCCCCCCTGTCCGCACGGGTCATCGATTCACTTGACCGCTGCCGAGTCATTTCCCGGTACGGGGTCGGGTTTGACACCATTGATGTCGACGCTGCAACAAAGAAGGGCATCATGGTGGCCAACGTCACCGATTACTGCGCGGAAGAAGTATCCAATCACGCCTTTGCCCTCCTCCTTGCCGGCGCAAGAAAGATAGTGCAGCTTCACGAGTCCGTAAGACAAGGCACGTGGGATCTTAACCGCATCAAGCCGATACACCGCATCAGTGAACAAAAGCTTGGGCTGGTCGGATTCGGAAACATTCCGCAGATGCTGGCCAAAAAAGCGCAGGCTTTCGGCCTGACCGTCTGCGCCTATGATCCATTTTCCTCTCCGGCAGCCGCTTCCTCTGCGGGTGTTGAACTAGTGGATCTGGAATCCCTGTGCCGCGAATCGGATTTCATTTCCGTCCATCCCCCCTTAAATGAACATACCAGAGGGATGCTGAGCGATGAACAGTTTGGGTGGATGAAGCCGAACGCCTTTGTGATTAACACCGCGCGTGGCGCTGTCATTGATGAGTCAGCGTTAATCCGGGCACTCCAGGCTGAAACCATTGGTGGAGCAGGGCTCGACGTCCTAGAAACGGAACCGGTTCCGGAGGATAATCCTTTACGTGAGATGGATCAGGTCATACTCACTCCGCATGCCGCTTATTACTCTGAGGCCTCGGAGCTCGAATTAAAACAAAAAACCGCCCGGAATGTGGCGGATGTTTTATCCGGCGGATACCCCGCCTATCTTGTAAATACATCTTTAAAACAATCCTGATCGGAGGGCTGAAAAATGGAAACATCAGACCATGAAAAGAAAACCGGCGGAGGGAAAGAAGCGGCCGGCAGACGTGCTGTCGACTTTATTGAAGACGGTATGACGATTGGGCTGGGATCCGGCTCCACCGTCTACTGGATGTTAAAAGAATTAAGCCTGCGAATAAAGGATGGTCTCCGGGTGCAGGGAATCCCCTCTTCCACGAGGACCGAAACATGGGCTCAGGAATGGGACATACCGCTGACAGGCTTTCATGACACGCAAACTCTTGATATAACCATTGACGGGGCGGACGAAATTGATCCCGGCCTGCAGCTGCTCAAAGGCGGCGGAGGCTCTCTGGTACGGGAAAAAATCGTCCATCATGCCTCAAAACAGGTCATCATTATCGCAGACTCCGGCAAGCTTTTTTCCCGTCTGGGCACCGTTCCACTGCCGGTGGAAGTGGTGCCTTTCGGCTGGGAAAGAACCGCCGCCCGGGCTGGCGACCTGGGGTGCAGCCCGCAGCTTCGGCACACCAACGGCGGGGTGTTTATCTCTGACAACGGGAACTACATCCTCGACTGCACGTTTCCCGGCATCCAGGAACCCGCTGTGCTTCATGATCAACTAAAAGCCATCACCGGCGTCGTGGATACAGGATTATTTCCGGACACCGCCGATTTCGCCATTATCGGCACAGACAACATCACTTCCATTTTTCGTCCATAACAGTGTTGTTTATTTTTCTTGTTTTACTTCATTTTAACCTCTCTCCTTCACAATGAGAGGAAACTGCAATTTTCTCATGTTTTTGGCAAAAGGAGAGGCATTACGAATGAATGAAGTCGAACATCATCGAAGAAAGCTGGAGCGGATGATGTGCCGTTTTTTCCATATTACCGGCATTCCGATCGGTTTTTTTCACCGTCACGCGTCTGTTTACCCGGAGCAGGAATACGACGGGGTTCTCACGTACCATCACCCGTGCATTCAGACGGTCTATCCGGATTATATCCGACCCGCAGGCAGCGGAACCATTTTCCGGGACAGCGGGGGCGGTTCTTACTTTCTTACCGCTGCGGACAGCTTGATAGAGAACGGTTGTTTTATCGCCGGACCCTTCTTTTTTGAAAGCGCGCATGAAACTGAACTGCCGGAGCAGCTGGCGCAGTGGGAATCGCCGGGATCCCTCCGGAATCTGCATACGTTGTATGATATTCGGCGGCTCCTGCAGCAGTTAATCGAGGAACATTTTTATATACCGGAGGAAGAAGAGATTGAACAGCTCCGTATCGAATACCGGAAAGAAGGGATGACCCATCACCCTTATGAACAGGAAAAAGTGTTTCTGGAAGCATTGAAAGACGGCAATCCTGCTGCGTTTGAATGGTTGGAGAATATCGAATCGCAATCCAGTGTACCGCTCGGGTCCCCGCATCCGGTCCGCGATTTTAAAAATAAGCTGATTATGGCCTGTGCGATTCTATCCCGGACTGCTATGGAAAAGGGAACGGATCCGGATGAAGCGATGACGATGAGCGACTACTTTCTGCGGGAAGTGGAGCGGAAACAGACAACGGAGGCACTGTCCGGCGTGGAAAAACAGATCTATGTCACCTTTTTTCATATGATGCAGCAGAAGGAAGCCTCCCATTACAGCGCCTTTGTCTGGAAAATCAGGGAACTTGTGAAAAACAATATTACCGGCGGTGTGGACCTTGCTTTCATTTCGGAATTTGTAAACCGGACCCCGGGCTACGTGTCCACGGTGTTTAAAAAAGAATGCGGCCTTACGCTGAAGCAGTTTATTCTGCAGGAAAAAATCAAGGAAGCCAAAAAATATCTCCTTCATACCGAGGACCCCATTCTCGACATCGCCGTGCAATTTCAATTCAAAGACCAGACCTATTTTACCAAAGTGTTTAAAAAACATACCGGGCAGACTCCCCATCAGTTCCGGCAGTACGGACCACAGATTTAAAAGGGATCTATTTTTGTGGATGAGGTAGAGATACTCCCTCTTGAAGACAGTATGAAGCTGAAACAAGGCCGTAGTAGTTTCCATCCATATGTCAGAGAATACTAACCTCCCGTGATAGAAACACAGTTTCTCCAAGACCCGCCCTTGAGGACACTAAACATACCACGCAGACCTCCAGTGTCCTCATTCCTTTCATCTAAACTTTTTTCCTGATTTTCTGAAAAAATGTCACTGCTTATCACTGAGCTTCACTGAAGCTCACTGACCATTCTAACTTTCAATGACCGGCAGTCATCCACTTTGGAGGAAAATAACGGCTGTGATAACATGTTTCCCAGTTGAGCAAAAAGAGGTTCCCCTTGTGACAGGGGTTCAACTGAGGAGGAGTTATACGATGTTAATTGATACGGACGTACACGAACGAGTCATGTATAAAGAATTGCTGCCTTATCTGGAGCAGCCGTGGAAAAGATATATTGAAGACTGCCACTGGATTCAGGAAAAGCATATGCCGTATACACAGCCGGCGGTAGCAGGTGTGGACCGCGCTGACGCCCGTATTCCGGACGGACGCCCGGCAGGTACGGATCTTTCATTCATGCAGCAGCAGCTGCTGGATGAAAACGGGCATGAAAAAGCCATCCTGACAGGGGCGTTGGATCCTTCCCCTTCTTCGATGCACGGATGGTACGAGATGGCAACCGCTCTTGCGACGGCCTACAACAACTGGCAGATTGATAAATGGCTTGATCAGGACGAGCGCCTTTACGGCTCGATTCATATTGCCGCCCAGGAACCTGAGAACGCCGTCAAAGAAATCGAGCGCCTTGGTTCCCATCCAAAAATGGTGCAGGTGCTGCTTCCCATCGATGACAAGTTATGGGGCGATCCATACTATCATCCTATCTTTGAAGCCGCTCAAAGGCATAACCTGGCCATCGGCATGCACCACAACGAGCCGCCGCTCTATTACGGAAAATGGCCGAAGTACTTCATCGAATGGCATACATTGATCCCGCTTTCTCACATGAACGTCATTACAAATATGATTTTCAACGGGGTATTCGATAAGTTTCCGGATCTGAAGCTTATCATGATCGAAGGCGGCTTTACGTACGTGCCATTTCTGATGGGCAAAATGGATCAACAGCACACGGACCTGCGCCATGAAGTACCATGGGTGCAGCGGAAACCGAGCGATATTGTACGCGAGAATATGCTGTTTACCACGCAGCCGCTGGAAAGCATGAAGAAAAAAGAATTCATGCAGATTGTCGATCAAATGGGGTCGGATGAAATCATTTCCTTCTCCACCGACTATCCACACTGGGATTACGATTCCCCGGTAGAGGCGCTTCCGCCGAATCTGGATGCCGACTTTAAACAGAAACTATTCACGGAAAACGCCCGCAAGTTTTATCCTAAATTTTAATCACTGCAGGAGGTGCTGATCATGGAACAGACAGTCTGTCATAAAGAAGACCTTGAACCCGGACAAATGATGGAAAGCACCCTCGGGAAACATTCCATCGTTGTGTGCCGCGCGTCTGACGGTCATTATTATGCCTTTTTGAACCGCTGTATTCACCAGGGCGCTCCGCTTTCGAAAGGAAAACTGTGCGGTGCCCCTGCTCCGACTGATGAAATCGGGGAATATAATTTTGAAAAAGAGGGAGACATTCTCCGCTGTCCTTGGCACGGCCGTGAATTTGACATTAAAAATGAAGGCCGGATGCTCGTGAATGAAAAATACAAGGTGAAAAATTTCAACGTAACAGTCGAAAATGATCAAGTAATTGTTTACAATTGAGAGTGGGTGATGTTAGATGATTAATGAAGAAGAGCTTTACGATATAGCGATCATCGGCGCCGGGCCGACCGGCCTGTTCGCCGCATTCTACGCAGGCATGCGCGGAATGAGTGTCAAATTGATCGACAGCCTGCCCCAGGTAGGAGGTCAATTGTCCACTCTCTATCCGGAAAAATATATTTATGATGTTGCCGGCTTCCCTGCCGTCCGGGCCCAGAAGCTGGTGGACGATCTTGCGGAACAGGCCTATGCATTTGATCCTGACGTGGTGCTCGAAGAAACGGTCCAGGAAATTGATAAAGATGCAGACGGCCGCTTCGAACTCTCCACAAATGAGAAAACCCACTATGCTAAAACCGTCGTTGTCACAGGCGGTATCGGTGCGTTTGAACCGCGACGCCTGAAATTGGAAGAAGCCCGTGAATTCGAAGGGAAAAACCTCCATTATTTCGTCAATGACCTTCAGGCATTCTCCGGGCATAACGTTCTTATCTCCGGCGGCGGCGACTCCGCACTCGACTGGGCTTTAATGCTCGAACCGATCGCGAAAAACGTCACGGTTGTCCACCGGCGCGAAAAATTCCGCGCCCACGAACACAGCGTGGAACAGCTTTTTCAGTCCGGCATGACCGTGAAAACACCGACGGAAATCTCAAGGTTTGAAAGTGAAGACGGCAGGATCAAAAGAGCGGTACTGAAAAACATCGGCAGCGAAGAAGAAGAAGACCTCGATGTTGATTCCGTCATTGTGAACCACGGTTTTATCTCTTCGATCGGGCCGATTAAAGAATGGGGCCTCGATATCCAGAAAAACTCCATCGTCGTCAATTCCCGGATGGAGACCAATATCGAAGGGCTGTATGCAGCCGGTGACATCTGCACGTACGAAGGGAAAGTCAAGCTGATTGCTACCGGGTTCGGCGAGGCGCCGATCGCCGTGAACAACGCGAAACACCTTATTGACCCGAAGGCCAAAGTCCAGCCGCAGCACAGCACCAGTCTTTTTTCCTAAAAAACGGATAGTGCACTCAGGGTCCCACCGCAAACGGGACCCTTTTTCTGCTTTCTGTGAACAGCTATGGGTTGAAAATTCGAGTTTCACAGAGTCCAACATAGGAATAATATTTAAAAATACTTTTCCTTGGTCTCTTGAAAAATGATCTCGATACCTCTCCTTTACAAATTATCTATTAAATCTAAGTAGTATTCTTTCAACTGTTCTTTTAACGAGGGAGGCTCAATAATTTTTATGGATTTTCCAAAACCGGCCAGGTAAGAAATCATAAAATGCAACTCAGCCGGCTCGTATGTTCCCTTCAAATACATAATCCCCTCTTCTGTTACCACTTCCATTGACGGATATTGCTCCTGATTGAATATCTCCACACCTGCTGGAGTGATAATGCATGTAAAAGGAACCGCCTGTTTTGTTGGTTCCCAAAGATTTTGTGCATTATGGATGTTCATCCCTTTTAAGTCTACAGAACCTTCATGATTCACTATTTCCAAAGAGGTTACACGATCACATCGGAATACACGGTAGGCTACTTTATCTAAATCATACGCCTGGCAGTACCACCAGCCTTTCATGGCGTATATTGCTATCGGCTGAATATAGCGAATCGTCGTTTGCTTCGGCGCTTCATAGCGTATTTTTATAACTTTGATCTGAGCAGCGGTAAGTAGAAGATCTTCCAGATAGCTACATTCATGCGTTTGTTCTCCAGGATAGAAAGCCACTCTTTCACGGAAGTTTTCAATTTGTCTGCGGAGTTCAGAAGGGACTCCTTCTAAAAATTTCTCATGAATGGAACGCAATGATATCTGGAAAGGAGTGCTTGCAAAGTTTTGGAGCACCTGCATCGCAAAATATAGAGCCAAAACTTCCTGGTTCGTAAAAGAAATCGGGGGTAATGTCATGGAGTCAACTAAACGATAGCCTCCGTGCCGCCCATACTCCACATAAAGCGGGACCCCGATATCTTCTAACGAGGCAATGTCACGAAGGGCGGTCCTTTTAGAAATGTGGAATTCACTCATTAGATCGTTCAAGGTGAACTGCTGTTTTTGATTGATAAACCGCAGCATTTGATTCAGTCGTTCCCCTTTTTTCATATAACTCTCCTTATAGGTGCCAATTATTGTCACCTTTTTACTGTATACTGTTCAGTGTAAGTTATTTAACAGGAAAGGGGCAATATAATGAGTTTTGAGATGATTCCTTTTTTATCAATGAACGGACAAGGTGCTGAAGCCATACGTTTTTATGAACAGTATTTAGGAGCAGAGGTTTTGTTTAAGAAAAACTACCAAGAGATGAAAGAAATGGACCCGCACTTTACGTATGAAGAAGGCCAGGAAGGATATATTACGCACTGCGTTTTAAAGATCGGCACGAACAAAATAATGATCGCTGAAGAGAAAATGGATAAAACCCGTCCCTGGCAGTTGAGTAACAGTTCTTCTTTATGTATCCAGTCTAAAGATTATTCCATCATTGAAACCATGTATAAAAATCTGATTACACATGATCAGGTTGATATCTTAACACCATTTGAAAGAAACGTATTCAGTCCCGGCTACGGTATCGTACGGGATCCATTTGGCATTGTTATGCAATTAACCGTCACCACCCATGATTTTTAATTCTCATTATTTTTTGAAGGGGGCTTTTTTTTGAGAGACCCCTTCCCAGATTATCCTGATGCTCTATAAATACTTCCATGATTGTTGCGCCGTGCTCAGCGATGCACCGAGCAACAGGAACGCAATGATTGGATGAAAGGCCCCCAACAAACCAAGGTTCGTGGAGAAAACCACCGTTACATACTGCAGAATAACCATTGCAACTAACATCAAATTCATCCAAATCAACTTTTTTGGCAGCCTTCCGACTATTCCAAATACAAGCACAAGCAAAGGCAAATACATAAACAGGGGTACAAAAGATATATGTAAACCCCAACTGACAGATCCCATAAAAAGCGCCATTCCCGCAAAAAATACCTGGACAATAATACAAGCTGCGAAAATGGAAGCCAGAACAGCAAATCCAATCCTAAAATATCGAATAGCTGGAGCCGATGGTTCAGATGTGACATTTGATTCTTGATTGCCCATGATGCAATCTCCTTTCGGTTAATATTTAAGTTCATGCTCCCTTCTGCCCCAAGGTTTAAATACGGAAACAATAATCATTGCTCCTAATGATACGATTTGAAGGATAATTCCAATAAACAGCTGCAGTCTGTTGGTTATAAATACAGGGCTGTCTAACGCGTTTAACCCCTCTGTCGCCGCTATCGAAAACGTCTGCAGCGTCCATACAGACATTCCAATGAAAGCTAGACCTATGGCTACTACTGTCAAAATTTCTTTAAAAATGATCCAATAAAATGTAAACAACCCCCACTTCGTCCATACCGACAGCAGAATACCTGTCACCACCGAACCGATTGTAGAGGCTCGTACTGAAGATGTAGCTAATACATACATGGCGGTATAGGCACCCTTTAGTATCGTTTCGTCCTGCGTGGCGGCTGCCGTTATACTAAGTATCAGAAAAACGACCATCGTTCCAAATAAAATCGCCACAAACAAAAGGTGAAGGGACAAAAGCCATCTTCTTGGCGCGGTAGATAACTGCATGACCAACACCTCCCTTCCTTATCACGTTTATATTCGTATTCTAGAGAAGATATCTAAAGCCGTTCAAAATAAAATCTAAAAATTATCTAAAGCATTATGGGTGTTGGGGACACTATTTTTATGGAAAACGCATATAGTGTCCTCCATCAGCAAATGGAAGACACTATTTTATTTCATACATGCTGTGCTGGTGCCCAAAACCAGAGGAAGACCAATCCCGACTCCTTTATCCTTCACGCTGTTCTCCACCAGGCAAGAGCATTCATATTGATAGTGGCAGCAGCAAAAATTAAAACCCGCCATAAGCGGGTTCATAAAAATGTCCAATTTTTTAGCCTTTGAAACGGTATCCGACACCCCATACCGTTTCAATATACTGGGGGTTGGCTGGATAGAGTTCTATTTTGTCGCGGATTTTACCAACGTGCACGGTGACGGTAGCGACATCTCCGACTGCTTCCATTCCCCATATCCTGTCGAAAAGATGGTCTTTGGTGAACACATGATTGGGGTGGTCAGCCATGAAGCACAATAAATCAAATTCCTTGGCCGTCATTGTCACTTCTGTTCCGTTCACAAACACTTTTCGAGAAGATTGATTAATTTGCAAACCGCGAATATCAATCGTATCAGTAGGATCGTCTTTATGAACCAATCGATCATAGCGTGATAGGTGGGCCTTCACTCTAGCTGTCAGTTCGCCGGGGCTGAAGGGTTTCACCATATAATCATCGGCTCCCGAGCCCAAGCCCCGGATCTTATCGGTGTCTTCTTTTTTCGCTGTAAGCATGATGATGGGAATGTTTTTGGCCTCTCGAATTCGTTTGCACACTTGAAATCCATCAAGATTGGGAAGCATAAGATCCAATACAATCAGATCATATGGTTCAGAAAGAGCGGCCTGCAGCCCTTGATCCCCAGTTTTAGCGATATTCGCGCTATACTCATTGATTTCTAAATAATCTTTCACTAATTCAGCCAGGCTAGGCTCATCCTCAATAATCAAGATATTTTTCATTCCCATTCTCTCCTTGATTTGACGCCTTTTTTATAGTAAAGCTAATGGTTGTTCCTTTATTTATTTCACTTTCTGCCCAAATGTCCCCGCCGTGACCCTTGATAATCTGTTCGGCAATCGCCAGCCCAAGACCACTGCCTCCGGTTTTTGTATTTCTGGAATGCTCCACACGGTAAAAACGGTTAAACAGATATGGTATGTCCTCCGGCTTGATGCCGGGACCATTATCCGTTATGTCCACTTTTATATACTCCTCTAGAGCCTTTAAATGAATGTGAATCTGCCGCTTTTCTTTATCCATATACTTCAGACTATTATTAACGATATTGGAGAGAACCCGCTTCATCTTATCTCTATCAATAACCCCCACATAAGATGCCGTCTGATCATAGTACAGGGCCACCTCCGTTTGATCAGTAAGCTGCATCTTCAACTCGTCTGCATAATCCTTTATATATTCTTTGATATCGATTTCTTCAAAATGAAACGGCAGACGATTCATATCTAATTTGGAATAAAGAAATAATTCCTCTATTAAGTGATCCAGTTCATTCGCTTTCGAATAAATCGTCTGTGTATAGCTGTCCAGCTTCTCCGGAGAATTAGCGACACCATCCCGAATTCCTTCCACATATCCTTTAATCGCCGATAAAGGAGTTTTGAGATCATGAGAGATGTTTGAAATTAATTCCTTTCGATTTTCCTCATACTGCATTTGCAGCTCCATCGATTCTTTCAGTTTTTTTCTCATGATTTCGAACGTACGCGATAACTGTCCAAGTTCATCTTTTCGGCGTGACTCTATGTGAAAGTTCAGGTCCCCCTGGCTAATCTTTTCCGAGGCGGCTCTTAACTCATTCACCGGCGTCAGAATTGTTTTTGAGACAAAATACGTAAGCAGCCCATTTGTAACGATCAGCGCAAAAAGGAGACATCCAAATAATATCGGCCCAAAACGTTTAACAAAGCTGGCAGCCTGCAGAAGAAACACAGTCCCTTCATTACCATCGGAATAATAAAAGTCCTTTTTTTGTAAAAAATAGAGCTGGTTTCCGAACCGGTGAATCGGCCGGCGCACTTCTTCAAAATCAAACGCGGGGAGCTCTGATACAGAGAAAGACATAGAAGGAGACGATTGATAGGTGATCTCCCCCTTTTCTCTTATAAGAATGGCCGCATCCTCCTGTGGAATCTCTGCCATTCTATTTGAAAGATATTCTTCCTCCCTCAGCTTATCCGGAGTACGTGCGGCTGTCTGCTTTAAATGCAGGTAATCTTCCGCGATTGGGGCACTGCCTTCCTCATGAGCAAAAAACGGCTGCTCTCCAAAAAATAGTTGGACAAGGATAAATAAAGAAAGAATAAAGAAAAAGATCGGCATCAGGATCATCGCTATATTGGACAAAATCAGACGTTTTCGTATGGACATGAATGAATCTTCCTTTTGGCAAAGTGTTTTCTGTAACCATTCTACCCTTTTTTTCTAAAATTTTTCTAAACTATCTTTTAAGAGCTTTTTTATACTTTTTTTATAGATCATTTAGGAGTGTTTTATAAAGAAGGGATACATTTGATAGTGACATAACAAGAAAGGAGGTCTTCACCATGCCGGAATGCGGTCATTTCTTTCCGTTTCTTCCATTCGGTTTCTTTTTCCTTTTCTTATTGATTTTCTGTCTATTCCTGTTCAAGGGACGCGGCGGCTGGAAGCAAAACAGATTTAATTCTGAATCTTTGCTGCAGCGGCGTTTGATCAATGGAGAAATCGATGAGAATGAATACGAAAGACTGCGGGAGATCATACATCGATAAAAACACAAAAAAGGACCCAATTCTGTTTCCGATGAAAAGAATTGGGTCAATTGATCTTTTTTTAATGGTTTTAAGATTCGCGGTCTTCCCGTCAATACCAGAAAAAATCATGGGCACCATCTCCCTGGACGGTGCCCATGATTTTCATATTAGTAATTTTACATACAGCCTGTCCTTGCCTATTTCAACTGCTTTACAAATTCACGCATGATGGCGGGAAGGTCCGGCCAGGCATGTCCGGAAACGAGATTGCCGTCGACGTAGTCCATTTCATTCACGTATTCCGCCCCGATGCTCTCCACTTCCGGCTTGCATGCGGTGTAAGCGGTCAGCTTCCGGCCTTTCACTTTTTCCGCAATTGGTGTGAGAACAAGACTGCCGTGGCACATGATGGCAATCGGCTTGTTTTCATCGAAAAAATGAACGACGATATCAAGCAGATTCTGATCCATACGGATATGTTCCGGTGCGCGGCCGCCCGGGATGATGAGTCCGTCATAGTCAGCCGCCTGCACATCAGCAAATGTCTTATTGGCGTCGATTCCGTACCCGCGTTTTTCCGTATACGTCTCCCAATCCTCAAAATCATGAATGACCGTATTCAGTTTCTTCTGGTGCGGCGCCGCAATGTCTGTTTCAAAGCCTTCCTCCAGGCAACGAAAATACGGATAATACACTTCCAACGCCTCCACTGCGTCGCCGGTTACAATAAGAATTTTCTTCGATTCTACCATCTTGCATCCCTCCCTTTTTCAATATTATACCATTGATAACGAATGAAATTAGAATTTTTAATATATTTCTTCTAGTCTTTACAAAAAGTTTATAATCGCTGTTGTTGTATTTTTAGAGACAATTTATAAAAAGCAGAAAAACATAAGAAGGAAAGAATGGCTCCAGTAAATAGAGGAATCAGCAAAGGGAATATACGGAGACTGATATAGAGCATCACGCCTGAACTAATGGCGACCGTTAAAAACAATATCGGACTTCCGATCGTAATGAAGAACGTTTGTTGAAGAAGTTTACGTACTTTCATATCATAGTGAACGGCTATAGAGAAAAAATTCATCATTCCCACAAATAATAAAATGCCCAACACTGCAAAGACATACGTAAGTTCATCACTGCGGGTGGAGAAATAATACATATCAGCTGCCCATACACCCCACAGCACAACAAACACCACTCCACCAAATAAGCTCGTTCTATAACTTACTTTATAATAATGGAAAAAGGATTGTGTCGAAGCTGTCACCTCATCATCTCTCACCCATTCCCGAGCTTTAGCAAACAGTGCAGTGGTTGCAGGAAAAAACAATATCGGCACCAAGAAAAAAAGAGGAAATACCAACAGAAAAGCACTGGCGTCCTCCTCCAGATACAGCATACTGAGAAGGATGAGTCCGATCGGCAGGTTACAGAACGCCCAAAGCAAATTTGCTATGGAAAACCGCATGATCCATTCACTTATTTTGTAAAAACCTCCCATTGTTCTCATCTGATGGCTCATCACTCGTTCCTCCAAAAAATATTACGCCCACCACATCTCTGCGGGAGCTTCTTCAATCTGAACCGCTTTCAGATTTTTTACAGCCTGCCGGAATCCTTCATCTATAGACATTATGGGATCTTCGTGTTCTATGCTGATTACATAATCATAGTCATGTGTACGAAGCGCACTCACCATATTAGACCATTCCTGACTCCCATGTCCGTATCCAACAGTTCGGAATGTCCAGGCTCTGGTTTTCACTTCTGAATACGGCTGCATATCGGTTAAACCGTACATGTTCACATTTTCCTGATCAATGTACGTATCTTTCGCATGAAAATGATGAATTGCATCAGCATTTCCTAATATTTTAATGGCAGCCACAGGATCAATGCCCTGCCACCACAAGTGACTTGGGTCAAGATTCGCCCCAATCGCGTCACTGGTTTCTTCGCGTAATTTTAACATCGTATGAGGCGTATGTACGAGAAATCCAGCGTGCAGTTCAATACCAATTTTCACACCATGTTCTTCCGCAAATTCCCCTTGCTTTTTCCAGTAAGGTATTAGTTTTTCATTCCACTGCCATTCCAGCACATCGGAATACTCTGCAGGCCACGGGGTTACCGGCCAATTGGGAGCGGTGTCGGTCTTAGAACCTCCCGGCGTTCCGGAAAAAGTGTTAACAACCGGTACACCCATGAGAGATGCCAGTTTCACCGTCTTCACGAACGCATCATGAGATTCGTCCGCAAAAGTTTTGTCTGGAGAAATAGGGTTGCCGTGACAGCTGAATGCACTTATCGTCAAACCGCGTTTATTTACTTCTTCCATATATGCCGTCCGTTTCTCTTCACTTTCAAGCAATTCATCTACGTTACAATGGGCATTACCGGGATACCCGCCTGTCCCGATTTCAACAGCTTTCAGTCCGGAATCTTTCACGTGATCGAGCATTTCTTCTAAAGGTTTATCACCAAAAAGTACTGTAAAAACACCTAATTTCATCGTTCACCCTCCACTTCAACGGAAGCCGGCTTTATGCCGGAACCCGTTTCACTGCTTTGATGAATGGCTTCCATAAGCTGCGATACTTTTAACGCCTGCTCTGCTGTGACGACAGGTTCTGCCCTCCCTAAACAGCACTCCACGAAATTTTTCGCCTGTGCCAGCTCTGGACTGAGCTCTTCTTCAGGCAGCCGAACTTTTGTATCCCACAACGTGCCGTATTTTGCCTGATACAGTTCAAACGGATATACATCCATTCCGCCATCCACACCGGAGATGCTTAATGTAGTGTGATCTTCTTTGATATTTGCTGCCCAGGAACATTCGAATTGCATCGACAAGCCATTATCAAATGTAATGTAACTAGTGACATGGTCATCAACATTAAACGTTTCCGGGTCAATCGAACCCCAATCATTCACAAGTCCCGGCGTTTTGCTTAGACGATTATACGTTTTCCCGATAACTTCCACTGGTGTTGGATTATCTAACAGCCATAGGGCTAGATCAAGCAGGTGACAGCCAAAATCTATCATGCTGCCGCCGCCTTGTAAGTCTTTGTTGGTAAACACGCCCCATCCCGGCACTTTGCGGCGCCGCATCGCCTGCACACGCGCTACTAACGGTTCTCCGATTTCCCCATTCTCCATCAATTCCTTCGCCGCTTGCGCTTCCCTGGTGTATCGATAATGATAACCAATCGATAAATGCCGGTCATTGCGCTCCGACGCTTCTAGCATCGCCTCGCATTCTGCTGTTGAAATCGCCATCGGCTTTTCACACAGAACATGAACGCCTGCGTCCATTGCCGCTACTGCTATTTCGGAATGAAATTTATTTGGGGTAGAGATGGTGACCGCATCCACCAATTCAAATAAGTCTGTATACTCCTCCACAACGTGAGGGATATCAAAGTCTAGCGCCACCTCATTAGCACGTTCGTTATCCAGATCCTGAACAACCGTCAATTCTACTCCTTCTGTATGTGCAAAAGAAGGAAGATGGCGGTCCTGCGCAATACCTCCAACACCGATAAAACCCATCTTTAATTGGCTCACCATTTTTTCTCCTCCATTATTTCAAGACTTTAGTCGCTTCCTCTGATTCTATTGCAGCTAAAATGACCTCAAGGGAACGTTTGCCTTCATAGCCATCAATCAACGGATGCGTATGATTCACCACAGATTCAACAAAGTGATCGATGACATGCGTATTCGTTTGACCGTTTGCGTCATTGGACTGAATTTGTCCAAGCTCATATTTTGTAACTTCCCCATTTTCATACTGCACGACAAGAGAGTGTTCCGGATCGTCTTCCAAACGAAGCGTTGCTTTTTCCGCGTATATAATCGTAGAATTATCTTCTTGTGGAACATACGCCCAGCTTGCAGCCATCGTGCCTATAATTCCTGATTCTGTTCGTAAAATGCAGACCGCATTATCATCAACTGTTATCCCTTCTTTTGCGTTATTTTCTATAAAACCAGCGACATTCACAAATTCTTCGCCCAGTAAATAACGCAGCAAGTCTGCTTTATGTACACCGAGATCTCCCATTGCACCAATGAAAGCTTTCTCTTTTTCGAAAAACCAGCTATTCTTCCCATCAGCACTCCAGGCTTCCGGACCGTCGTGGCCAAATGTCGTACGGAAGCTGTAAATTTTTCCGACTTCTCCAGAATGAATCAACCGATGTGCTTTTTGGTGGGAAGAAACAAACCTCTGATTATGTGCGATCATTAAAGTTTTACCACTTTGCTCTGCTGCGTCAATCATGGCTTGCGCTTCTTCGCTTGATGTTGCCATCGGCTTTTCACATAATACGTGAGCTCCAGCTTCTAAGGCCGCAATCGAGACCGGTGCATGCAGATCATTCGGCAGACACACACTTACAATATCTATGTTTTCCTTTTGTAAAAGCTCCTTATAATCCGTATACGCCGCGGCACCATATATGTCTGCCGTTTCTTGCGCACGGGCTTGAACGATGTCGCACACCGCTGTGATTTTCACTTGTTCCTTCGCGTCATACTCTAACAAATGACGATTTTTTGCTATGCTTCCACATCCTATTACTGCCGCCTTTAATACTGTCATCATGCACTCCTCCTATTTTTCAGAAATATTCTCAATCGGATGGGCGTTACCGTACACGTGTTTTGGCGTCCCCTCATTCTGCGCCCATTTCACACCGTTTTGAATAACCTGCCGCACTTCTTTGTTGTAATACGTTGGATATGTCTCATGACCTGGACGGAAATAAAAAATCTTCCCGCGCCCACGCTTAAATGTCGCACCACTCCGGAACACTTCGCCACCTTCAAACCAACTGATAAATATGAGTTCCTCTGGCGTTGGTATGTCAAAATGTTCGCCGTACATTTCTTCTTTTTCGATCTCAAGATACTGGCCAATCCCTTCTGAAATTGGATGCGCCGGATCGACTACCCACATCCGTTCCCGGTCATCAGCTTCACGCCACTTCAAATCACAAGTTGTGCCCATTAGTTTTCGGAAAACTTTAGAAAAATGGGCGGAATGCAGTACGACCAGTCCCATTCCGTCAAGAACACGCTGTTTCACTGCTTCAGCAATACCTTCTTCCACTTCATCGTGGGCTTTATGCCCCCACCAAACGAGTACATCTGTATGAGCGAGCACTTCTTCTGTCAAACCGTGATGTTCTTCATCCAGGGTAGCCGTCTTCACATCGTGACCACATTCTTCCAAAAAACCGCCAATGACTGTGTGAATGCCTTCCGGGTAAATGTCCGTAACGACGGGATTCTCTTTTTCATGGCGGTATTCATTCCATACGGTAATATTCATAGTTCTCTCCTTTTCTCTGATATATGACGAAAATGCAGTTCCTTATTTAACGGCTCCTTCTGCTACGCCTTTAATGATTTGTCTTTGCGCAAAGAAGTAACCGATTATGACAGGGATAATCGCTATCGTTAAGCCAGCGAGCGCTAAATGCCACTGTTTCGTGTATTGGCCGAAGAAATAGAACATTTTTAGAGGAATTGTTGCGTTGGATTCACTTAACACAAGGGACGGCAGCAAATAGTCGTTCCAAATCCAAATAACATTCAGGATTCCAACCGTCACACTTATTGGCTTAAGCAGTGGGAAAATTATATACCAGAATAACTGCAGGCGGTTCGCCCCATCAATAATGGCCGCTTCGTCCATCGTCCTGCTCACCCCAGTCATAGCTCCATGGTACAAAAAGATGGATAGACTGCAGCCAAACCCAAGATACATAAATATCAAGCCGCCGGCGTTCAGCATATCTACCATACCAAACAGGGATACGAGCGGAATCATCACAGATTGAAATGGAATTAACATCGCCGCAACGAAAATAAAGAACATGATGGCGCTCAGCTTACTTTTGTTACGGGCAAGCGCATATCCAGCCATCGAGGAAAACATAATGATAAAAAGAATACTAAAACCAGTGATTAACACAGAGTTAAACAACGATTTTAGAAACTCTAAATCGATAAACGCCTGGACGAAATTTTCAAATTGAAATGTTTCAGGAATTCCTAAAACACCTTCAAAAATAGCACGCTTTGATTTAAAAGCATTAACAATCATAAGATAAAAGGGAGAGATCCAAAGCAATCCAAGTACAATACCTAGAATTTCTATGGATATAAGATTTCGTTTCTCTTTATCTTTTTTCATTTATAAATCCACCTCCCGTTTCTTGTTATAGTAAACCTGTGTCAACGCTATGACGGCAACGATAAGGAAGAATATAACCGCTTTAGACTGAGCGTACGCCATTTGGTTATCAGTAAACGCCGTTCGTACAATTTCCATCGCAACCATTTGCGTTGAGTTAAACGGCCCTCCATTGGTCAACGACAAGTTCTGGTCGTAAATTTTGAACGCCATCGACAGGGTTAGAAACATACTAACCGTAAAAGCGGGAGCTACAAGAGGAAATGTTACATCTTTAAAACGTTGAAGCCCATTCGCACCATCAATTTTCGCGGATTCAATCAATTCTTTAGGGACATTTTCTAAGTAGGCGATATAGATGATCATAATATAACCGGCCATCTGCCAGGCTGTTAAAATAACAAGACCCCAGAATCCAGTGTTCGTTGTGGAAAGCCAGCCCTGCATACCTTCAATACCAAACCGGCTTCCAATATCCCCAAAAACACTGACAAAAATAAACTGCCAAATGAAACCCAGAATAAGTCCGCCAATTAAGTTAGGCATGAAAAATACCGTTCTCAGCAGGTTATTCGTTTTTATGTTTCGAGTTACAATTAAGGCAAGGCCCAATCCAAATACATTCAGTAGAATTACCGTGACGACAGCAAATTGAACCGTAAACACGATGGAATTCATAAATTCATCTTCTTGAAAAAGTTTAATGTAATTTTGTAATCCTATAAACTCTGTAGCAATAATCCCGTTCCAATTCGTAAACGAGAAAATGAATCCGTAAACGAATGGAATAACAACAACGATGCCAAGACCTAAAATGACAGGAGTTAGGAATAGCCAAAACCAAAGGCTGCGATTCTGCATAATGTGCTTCCTCCAATGCTGCATATTACATGTGGGTTCTAATGAATGGAGCTGACAAGAGCTGTAACAAGCTCTTGTCAGCTATTTCAGTTACCTATTGGCGAGCTTCTTCCCAGTCCGTTGTGGCTTTTTCTTCTACTTCTTCCCATGTAATATCACCAGCAATATATTCCTGCATAGCTACACCTAAGGAACCATCTGTCCAACCCGTAGGAGCTCCAGGAAATATCCATCCCAGCGTATTTCCTTCACTGGCATAATCATATATCTCTTGAGAAATAGGATCTGCAATTTCTAGATCCTCATAGCCTTCGTAAGCTGGAACAAACTTAAATTCTTCTGTCACAAACTGCTTTCCTGTTTCCGATGTATACATCCAATCCAAAAAGTCTTTACTGGCTTCGACTACATTATCTTCGGCCTTTTTATTAACACCCCAGTAGTTTGGCACACCGACAGGAATACTTCCCTCGTACCCTTCCACCGGAATAGGCAGCAATCCTACATTTTCTTCAGCAAATTCTGAATCCATTGACTCAATTGTATTATATACCCAGTTTCCTTGTTGGATCATTGCTACATTTCCAAGCGAAAAATGTTCTTCAACCTGTTGGGAATAGTCGAGGCTTAAGGTCGGTTGGACAGAATATTCATTTTGTAAATCAAGAAAACGCTGCATTTGATCGCCCATCTCAAATTCAACCGTATCCGCTTTATAAGCTTCCATTACATCGTTGTTAAATTCATCTGCTAAAAACGTGTTCGCAAGATGCATCCCTAACACCCATCGTACTTTTCCTGGTAACGCAAACGGGGCTTCAATACCTAATTCCTCTTTTTGAGAGTCTAATGTTTCTACCGCTTCTTCAAGCTCTTCGTAGGTTTGAATCTCATCAGCATTTATACCAGCTTCTTCAAACACTCGTTTATTGTAAAGGAGACCATATCCTTCTTGATTGTATGGAAGACCCAATGTTTGACCATTTCTAGAAACATTGGTAAGTGTTCCGTCCAATGCTGCGTCCGCAGCTTTTGTATCAGACACATCCGCTAAGTAGTCTTCATACTCATCAACGGCTGTTGGTCCATCTACATTGAATATATCAGGCTCTTCTCCTGATGACATCGATGATTTCAACGAAGCACCATAATCACTACCGCCACCTACCGTTTTTACGTTAATATCAACGTTTGGATTTTCCTCCTCGTACATTGCTACTAATTCTTCAAATTGATCTTTAAACTCTACTTTAAATTGAAAAACATCAACCGTTACCTGATTTCCACTATCCTCACTATTATTTGATGCTTCATCGCCACCGGAAGAAAACGAACACCCCGGCAGCATAATCGTTGCTGCAATCAATGTTATCCCAACACCGGAATAAAACTTTCGTCCTTTCATAAAACCCTCTCCTCTATAACATTTTATTGAACAACAATGAATGCGCTTCCAATATAAATAAAAAATATATGGAAGAACCCCTTGTCTCACAAACTCTGTCGGAAATCTGATGATTGATATTAGGTAATCAACAGATGTTTTGTAATCGATTACTAAGTAATTAAAATGGATAATTAGAATACAACAATACACCTCAACCCCTTCACTAAAAATCAGAGACTTACCATCACAGTACAAATATGTTTATCAGTAATTAATCCCTTCCGTTATGATAAGTAAACGATTACAACTGGTTGCAATAAAGATATTATATACCTTAATCTGAATTGTCAATCTTTTTTTCCGTGAAATTTTTATCCTTCCCATTATACTGCCATGTGGCACCGTTCAATTGACAAATAAAACGAAATAAAATAAGGTAAAATAAACGTCATATAGTAATCGTTTACATCATAAAGAAATGCGGGGACTGTGTCTTATGCCGACAATCAAAGATGTCGCCAAAGAAGCAAATGTTTCGGTAGCAACCGTTTCAAGGGTTTTAAGTAAAGCGGACACCGTTTCAGAAAAAAATACACAAATCGTTTTAGCTGCCGTAGAGAAACTAAATTATAAGCCAAATGCGCTGGGACGATATTTAAGAACAGCTCATACCAAATCGATTTTGGTCGTTGTTCCAGATATAACGAATCCTTTTTTCTCCAATGTAATGAAAGGCATTCAAACCATGGCACATGAGCAAGGTTATGATGTCCTGGTTATGGATGCTGAGCACACTTATTTTGACAGTATGAAATGCTTCGATATGCTTGAACAAAAACAAGTAGATGGGTTAATCATGCTCACTTCCCGTGTAGATAGAAGCGTTCTATTGGAGCTTGAAAAGAAACATGCCATTGTAATCGCATGTGAGTATCTTGAAGGAACAACCCTGCCTACAGTTTCGATTGATAATATCAGCGCCGCACGAAAAATGACTGAATATCTGCTTTATCTGCAATATAAAAATATTGCCCACATCACCGGTCCGATGGATACCGTCCTTGGGATCGACCGCCTCCGAGGGTTTAAACAAGGCCTTCAGGCCAAAGGTATAGAAGTAAAGACTTCTAATATCCAAGAAGGAGACTTCAGCGTTGAATCCGGTTATAACATCATGGTAAAGCTTTTGTCTTTAGAAGATCGACCTGAAGCTGTGTTCGCAGCAAATGATGAAATGGCAATGGGAGCCGTCAATGCTGCAAAGGCTTCTGGACTAAAAGTACCCGGAGATATAGCGGTAACAGGTTTTGATGATATAAAAATGGCCTCCATGTTTACGCCGCAGTTGACCACCATTTCCCAGCCGACATTTGAAATCGGCCGAAAATCAATGGATTTGCTTTTTAATCTATTGAATAAAGACTCCATCATTCAATCACAATTTGTACTAGAAGACACGTTAATAATCCGGGAATCATGCAGCCAGCAGAAGGATAAAGAAGCCCAGTATAACAACAATGCAGCCGGACTAACTTTTTAGCATTCAAAAAGAATACGGGAAACGAAACGACCCTGCCCACCGAAAAGAGCCCGGCAGTCACAGCCCGGGAAGAGTAAAAACGCTCCCGATTATCTTATTGGATAGTCGGGAGCATGTTATTCAGGGGACCCTTTTGGCGGAAATCAGTATGCACCGTTCAGGCTGCACCCACCAGCAGCCTGAACGGCGGACGTAGTGTCCTTTAGACGACGTCTTGGGGATACTACGGTGGCAACATCGGACTATAGTGGTTTCCAGCCGATACTTGGAGCCACTAATTGCACGTGATCGAAACACAGTGTCTCCAAGGGCCTCTCTTGCAGCCACTGCCAGCACTACTCAAGCATCCAGTGTCCTCCGTATTTTGTTTGTCGTGCAATGATACACTCGCTTCGTCAAAACACTTCGCTTTCCCTGGGTACGCTCGAATAAAGAAGGACCGGCTGTAAAGAGGCTCTTCTACTTGTTAACAAACTTTCATTTCATCTACTTTAAAATTTAAACTTATTCACTGCGGTCTGCAGTTCTTCCGCGAGTGAACTCAGGGACTGTGCGGACGAATCGATTTCTTCGCTCGAGGCGAGCTGCTCTTCGGATGCGGCCGCCACACTCTGCGTCCGTCCCGCGTTATCTTTGGAAATCTGAGCAATACCCTGGAACGAGTCCGATACCTGCTGGGAACTGGCTGCAATCTCTTCAGATGTCGCTGCCATGTTTTCAATCTGCTCGGCCACGAGACCTGTATAATGCTGAATTTCTTCAAAACTTTTCTGGGAGCCGTCCGCCAGCGTCAGTCCTTCCTTCACTTCGCTGCTTACCTGTTCGATCGACTGCGTAGAGTTCTCGATATCGTGCTGGATATCCTGAATAATATTGGTGATCTGCTGGGATGACGACTGGGATTCTTCCGCGAGCTTCCTGACTTCTTCGGCGACGACGGCAAATCCTTTTCCGCTCTCACCGGCCCGGGCCGCTTCAATAGCCGCGTTCAGCGCGAGCAGATTCGTTTGCTCGGCAATGCTGGTAATCACCTGGAGAATATTTTCAATCTCCTGCGAGCGTTGGTTTAAGGAACCATTCACTTCATTCGAGGACTGGACCGATTCATCAATGGAGCGCATCTTTTCCAGCGTCTCTTTGACGTTTTCCCCGCCGTCTTTACTCTTCTGCATGGCGGCAGCGGCCTTTTCAGAAACAGATGTCGCGCTTTCCGCCACTTCCTGAACGCCTCTGGATACTTCCTCCATGGAACTGACACTTTCGTTAATGCTTTCGGTCTGGGATTCCGATCCGGAGGCCACCTCCTGAATCGACTGTGATATCTCTTCCGACGAGCGGCTTGCCTCTTCCGAACTGGCCTGCAGTTCCTCTGAGGAAGCACTCACCATTTCCGCACTTTCCCGCACCTGGGACAGCAGACCTTTCAGCTGTTCTTTCATTGTGTTGACATTGTCGGCGAGCCGGCCGACTTCGTCTTTGGATTTCACCTGAAGATCTTTGCCGGTGAGATCCCCGTCGGCAACGAGCTCTACCTGCTCACTCACGTTCTGCAGCGGACGGCTGATCCTGCCGGCAATGAACCGTGCCAGCACGGTGATGATTACGGCAGTCACTGCGATCATCAACACCGCATGCATCCGCAGGGAATCCGTCACATGAAGCACCGTACTCATCGGTACCCCGAAATACACGCCGTATCCCGCCGAATCCAGCGGAGCATGGGCCAGAACTTTATCCTGGCTCTGAAGCACTTCCGAGCCGGTATTCGTTCGTCCTTCTTCCAGTCTCTTCCGGTATTCCTCACTAATATCCGCTTCTCCGAGAGATTGTCCGATCAGGTCTTCGTTTGGGTGCAGCTGAATCGTATTGCTTTCATCCACCAGAATCGGCTGCATCCCTTCTTTATTCAGGTTTTCTTCGGATAAAAATTGATCAATCATTGTTTGAAAGTTTGCGACCGCGCTTAGCACCCCGATCACATTGTCTTCCGTGTCATAGACAGGTGTCGCAAGTACCATAATGCGATTACCGCCGTCTTTGGATTTCAGTACATCAGAAATCGCATCTTCACCCTCTATTGCCTGCTGGTAATATTTCCGATCGCTCAGATTAAGCTGACCGATATTTCCCTCGTTCGTATCGGCGCGTACGACTCCTTCTGTATCTATAAAGATAACACTTTCATACGCCTCGTCGTTTTCCTGCAGAATCCGGATCATACGCATCTGCCGGTCCTCTTCTTCCGACATGATTTCTTCCGACTGTGCCATCAGGTGCAGCTGCGACATCCGTTTATCGATCCACTGTTCCATACCTGCCGATGTACTTTCCGCCAGCGATTCCAGGCTTTCCCGTTCTTTAGCGACAATTTCATCTGTGCTTGTCTGGTAAATGAAAAAACCGATCAATATGGTAGGAATCAATCCGACCAGCAGCAGATAAAGCGTCAATTTGTTTTTCATGGATCCCTTCAAGCCTAAACGTCCCAATCGTGCTGCCTGCTTTTCTCTCTTCTTCATTCTTTTCCCCCTGTAATATAATCGAATAAAATTTCTATCCATTTTATCGACATAATATCCTAAGATTAAAGTCTTATAATTAGTGAATGAAACAAAAAAGGAATTTTTCGTTTTTTGTAGAATAAATACAGGTAACAGCGGAATATAAAGAAAAGGGGCAGAACGATATGAATAATCATGAGATCGATTATACGATCCACGGCGACGACATGCAGTTTGTGGAAGTGGAGCTCGATCCCGAAGAAACGGTGATTGCAGAAGCGGGCGCGCTGATGATGATGGATGAGGCCGTTGAGATGGAAACGATCTTCGGGGACGGATCGGAAGACAGTGACGGAGGATTTGTCGGAAAACTGTTCGGCGCCGGCAAACGGATCATCAGCGGAGAAAGCCTGTTTATGACGACGTTCACCAATACCGGGACGGGAAAGAAACATGTGTCGTTTGCCTCCCCCTATCCAGGAAAGATTATGGCTATGGATCTGAGTGAGCTGGACGGAAAAATTATCTGCCAGAAAGAAGCTTTTCTCGCTGCAGCGAAAGGGATTTCGGTCGGCATTGATTTTCAGAAGAAGATTGGAACCGGATTTTTCGGCGGGGAAGGTTTCATTATGCAGAAAGTGGAAGGAGACGGCATTGCCTTCGTACATGCTGGCGGGACGGTGCTGAAAAAAGAACTGGAAGCCGGTCAGACACTGCGGGTAGATACCGGATGCCTTGTCGCGATGACGCAGGAGGTGGATTATGATATCCAGTTTACCGGCGGCATCCGCACGGCTCTCTTCGGCGGGGAAGGGGTCTTTTTTGCAACACTCCGCGGTCCGGGAACTGTCTGGATTCAGTCCCTGCCGTTCAGCCGTCTGGCGAGCCGCGTCTTTGCCGCCGCTCCACAGGGTGAAGGAGAACAGAAAGGAGAAGGAAGCGTCGCCGGCAGCCTGTTCAACAACTTCTTCGGCGGCGACCGCAGATAAAGGATTGTTTTTATATTGGGATCAAGGGGCTGGGACAAAACCTTTATAAGACAGAAAATGCCGAACGATTTCCTGAAATCGTTCGGCATTTTCCGTTCCTAAGATATACCGCTGCGCCAAAATCCTTCGCTTTCCGCGGGCACGGCTCGAGCCTCCTCGGCAGAAACCCGCTGCCTGCGGGGTCTCGAGACACGTGCTGTTCCCGCAGGAGACGAAGCATTTTGACTCCGCTAATTTACTGTTCTTGAACAGCGCCACAAGTCGTTCGTGTCCTCATTCCCTATTTTTCTTTTGTCCTACTCTCTTTCCTGTGATAAAGAAAATATAACCGAGGCAGAAGCGGAAGGCGGCGACTATTTGTTGTTCGCCGGCTAAAAACGGTCACGTCCTGTGGCGGGCGCCGGCACTAGAACATCCTGTTCGTCGAAGCAGCAGCCGAAGATCCCATCAAACGGTGTTTGGGCCCGCAGGATGCGGGTCAGATCGGCGTTGGCACAGGACGTACTTCCACAGGATGTGGTGGCTTCTACGTTGCGCACAGGACGTGCGCGGTCTTAGTAGAAGGTCCTCATCGTAGCCGATCTTCCTTCATTGATGTAGCTGAGGCGCTGCCCGCGGCAAGCGTCCGCCTGCAGCGGATGCCTCAGAATGTAACGGACTTTTGATACAACTCCTTTTTTTCGTCAAAAAATATAACAAACCGCATTGTTTCTGCGCCTGGTGGTCCTTCCCCGAAAGAAATGTTTTCCATATGTTGAAAACACCGATATATCAATCATAATTCTATGTTAATATGAGGATACTACCCAATGAATGTTTCACTTTCTCTTTGTATTATGTCTTTATAAACAAAAAATATTGTCTAAAATTGTTGATTCGGACAAAGAAAAAAAGATGTCTAAATTGTACGATAAATCTAACGATGATCTTTCATCATCTTCTTTCAATATTATAGGGGGGAAAAACATGAAATTACCAGCAAAACTTGCAGGAACGACGGCCTTTGCAGTCATGCTTACATTATCCGCCTGCGGCGGCGGAGACAGCGGTGGAGAAAGCAGCGGCTCCTCTTCCGAAGAATCAGCAGACTCCGGCAGCGGCGGTTATGAGGATATCACCATTACATTCAGTCACAACCAGCCGGAAGACAGTCCGGAACATACCGGCGCCGTTGCCTTTAAAGATCATATCGAAGAAGCAACCGACGGCAGTGTTACCGTAGATCTCTACCCGGCATCACAGATGGGAAGCCTCCGCGAACAAGTGGAAGGTACCCAGCTTGGCGAGATTGACATCACGATGCAGCCTTCCGCCGTGGTTACACCATTTGTAGATGCGGTAAAACTCGTCGATCTCCCTTATCTGTGGCCGGCCAGCAACGAACAGAAATATGAAGTGCTGGATTCCGACGTCGGCGAAGAACTCCTCGGCACGCTAAATGAAGGCGGTTTCGAAGGACTCGGTTACTGGCCGGGAGGGTTCAAACTTTTTACGACAAACGGTACAGAGATTCATGAACCGTCCGATTTCGAGGGGCTCACTATGAGAACGATGGAATCCCCCGCCCTCATCACACAGTATGAAATGTGGGGCGGCAACGCTGAACCGGTTGCTTACGCCGAAGTATACAACGCGCTGCAGCAAGGCGTTGTTGACGGTCAGGAAAACCCACTTCAGACGATCTACCTGAATGACTTTCATAAGGTCCAGGATTATGTGGTCGAAAGCTATCACGGCACCATGACCTATCTCTTGATGGCCAACCAAAGCTGGTTCAGCGGCCTGAATGAGCAGACTCAGGAAGCCATTAAAGAAGCGGAGGCAGCAGGTGTTGAAGCTGCCCGCGAAGATCTTGCCGCCACGGAAGATGAATACCGTCAGAAGATCAAGGATTCAGAGGCAGAGTACTACAAACTGACCGAAGAGGAAATTGCGGACTTCCGTGAAGCTTCCCAGCCGATCCATGACGAGATCGTACAGGATGAAGAACAGCAGGAAATTCTCAGCAATCTGAAAGACAAAATCGAAGAAGTACAGAGCGAATAGCATCAGCCCGGCAGGGAACCAGCACGTTGATATTCTGCTGGTTCCCTGTTCCATTTTTCAGCTTTCTTACAGGCGAAAGGAGATCTGTCATGAACGCGTTGCGCAAAGGCCTTCATCTTTTTTATAAAGCAGAGGAAATCATTATCGGCCTTCTCATTATCACAGCGACGGCTATTTTATTTTTTAATGTGGTTCTGCGGTACGGGTTTGCGGCCAATACCAGCTGGGCCAACGAACTGATCCGGTATATGATGATCTGGATCACCTTTATCGGCATGGCCATCTGTTTCCGCCGGGGGCTTCACGTCGGCATCGATTTTATTCTGGATTATTTATCCAAAAGGGTGACCAGAATCGTACAGCTGGTTGTGAACGTGCTGTCCATTCTGTTTTTAGTTTTTCTCGGGTATTTCGGTATGGAACTGGTGCTGTTTTCCATGAATACCGGCCAGATCACCCCGTCTCTGGAAATAGCAATCTACTGGATTTATCTGATTATTCCAATCGGCTGTCTTCTTTCCATCGTTCATATCATCACACTTTCCATTCAGCTTCTGCTTGGGAAAGAAGAGACGTCCGTCAACAACATGCCTGAAGGAGATTCGCTATGATTACCTTACTGATCACCCTTATTATAGTACTGTTGTTCATCAGCGCCCCGATTTTTGTTGCGCTGGGGCTGGCTTCGTTTTTGAGCGTCCTGCTTCTCAGCGACACCGAGCCGATGATTCTCGTGCAGCGTATGTTTGCAGGACTTGACCAGTTTGCTCTGATGGCGCTGCCGTTTTTCATTTTTGCTGCCAACATCATGGAGGGCGGCGGTCTTTCCGACCGGCTGCTCCGCTGGGCCCGGGCCCTTGTCGGCCACCTTGCCGGAGGCGTGGCCATGACAACCCAGGTATCCAGTATGTTTTTCGGCGCCCTGTCCGGATCCAGTCCGGCGACTGTCGTGGCTATCGGCAAAATCATGTACCCCGAATTACTGCGCCGCCAATACGAGCCTTCCTTCGCAGCAGGACTGCTCGCTTCCGCCGGTGCTGTTTCGTTGATTATACCGCCGAGCATCACCCTGATCGTCCTTGCTTCTGTCGTCACTACCTTATCAGTAGGTGAATTGTTTACTGCCGGAATCGGAGCAGGCCTGATCTTCGGGATTGTCACCATTGCCTATATTTATTTCTATTCCAAAAAACAGAACCTGCCGCGCGATAAGAAAGCAACATTTCGGGAGCTGATTCAGGCGACAGTCCATGCGTTTTGGGCACTCCTTATTCCTGTCATTATTCTCGGGGGGATTTACGCCGGTATTTTCACACCGACCGAAGCCGCCGGTATATCCGCCGTATACGCTTTGGTCATCAGTGCTTTTGTGTACAAAGAAATGTCCTGGAAGAAGTTTTATAACGTCTGTGTCGAATCGGCTGTCACCTCCGCTCAGGTTCTGGTACTTGTCGCTTCCGCACAGATTCTCGGCTGGCTTTTGACGAGATCGGGCATCCCACAGCAGATTGCCGGGTATGTCACCGAACACGTCGGATCTGTTCTTTTATTCCTTCTTTTCATCAACATTGCGCTGCTCGTAATGGGTATGTTCATGGAAGGAATCGCCGCCATTATTATTGTGGCGCCACTGATTTTCCCGGCCGCTTCCAGTCTTGGCGTAGACCCGATCCATCTAGGTATTGTCATGATTTCCAACCTCGCCATCGGCATGTATACACCACCGTTTGGCATCAATATTTTCGTCACCCAGACGATTTCAAAATTGAACATGGTGGAAATGCTGCCCGGATTGAAAAAATTCCTTCTTGTTCAGATCGCGGCGCTCTTAATTATCACCTACATCCCGGAATCCGCGCTGTTTCTGCTCCATTTCTTCGAATAAGACATGAATTGGTGGGAGTAAAATGACCATATCACTACAGGATGCCATGAAAATCGGGGGACTCCGGGAATGCCGGGTTATCGCCGGATATCAGGGGCTCGATGCCGACATTAATTATGTGACGATTATGGAGGTCCCGGATATTGTACGTTGGCTCAAAGGAAAAGAATTGATGCTGACGAGCCTGTACCCTATCAAGGATGATCCTGAAGCCCAGAAGCAGCTGATCAAACAGCTGCACGAAAAAGGAACGTCCGCTTTGGCTATAAAGCCGAACCGTTTCGTGGAGGATATACCGATGCCTGTTCTTGAGGAAGCGGAAAGATACGGGTTTCCTATTATTGAAATACCAGAGCGGATCAGTTATCTCGATATCCTTTCCCCTGTCATGAACACGATATTCGACCGAAAAGTGGTCCTTCAGGAAGACCTGGAGGAAGCTTACCGGCTGTTAAATGAAGTTTCGCTGAATGAGCCGGGGATTCATTCCCTTATTGATATTTTGACGCATTTGACAAAACATAATATTGCAATTGAAAGCCTCGTTTCCTTCGTCGACACTCCGCTGCTGGACAGTCCATTTCAGGATTTTAAATACCAGCAGATTGAAGAACTCGAGCATGTCCAGCGCCCGATCCGGCTGAAACGCAGACATAGGGAAGCCGGAACGGTCAGCTGCATTACCGCCCCCATCATTGTGGACGGCACCTTGTACGGCGCCATTTCCAGCTGGGATGACACAAATGAACACATTGAAGCAGACCTTGCTATTCTGGAACGCGCCTCCTCTGTTCTTGCGCTCGAATTCATGCGGCGCAAAGTCCGCTATGAAGTGGAACTGCAGTACAAAAGTGATTTTTTCCGGGCGTTGTTCAAAGGGAGCACGTCCCAGACCAAAGACCTCGAGGAAAAGGCACGGGGCTATAATATCCTGCCGGAGCGCTGTTATATGTGCTGTGCCGTTTACTTTGAAAAGGCGGACACGGCGGAAGCTTTTTTAACCGGCCATATGACGAAGCTCGAAATGATTATTCATCAGATCGAACCGCACGCGGTCGTTGGTATGATGCACCACGTGCTTTATATTCTCTATCCGACAAAGGGAAAAGGTGAAGACAAGGCGCTGGTTGATTTGAACCGGTTTATCCGGGAATTCGAAAAAATGTTTGCCCAAACGCCGTTTGCCGGGGCCGGAAGAGTCAGCAGCAACAGTTTTACCGAACTCCAGGAAACATTTGAACAGGCCGAACTCGCCCTGTCGATCAGCCGCACGCTGCACCTGCAGGACAGCCGCCTTGTTCATTACGATGATCTTGGCGTGTACCGCCTGCTTGCCCAGGTAAACGAACAGGAAGAGCTCAGCAGGTTTTACAGAGAAACCGTAGGCATCCTCGCCGATTACGACAGCAAACACAACCTCGAACTGATTCGCAGCGTCGAGGAATACTTTTATCATAACGAATCCGTATCGGCAGCGGCGGAAAGTCTTTATATCCACGTAAATACGCTGAAATACAGGCTCCAGAAAATTAAAACATTAACAGGTTACAGCTTTCAGGATTCCGAGGGAAAATTAATGATCCAGCTCGGTTTAAAAATCGGGCATTATATCAACCATAATTATCGATGACACCGAAAAAACACCTTATATTATGTCCCGGAAGCCGACGCCGTCCAAACCGTCAGAATATTAAAATGTAGGTATAGACAAACAAAGGACGAACAGCACCGGTATTAACGGTATACTGATAATAAGAGGTGGAATAAATGAGTGTAGAACGTATCGATGAGTGGCTGGACCAACTGAATCAGATTGGACAGAGTTCTGTTCCCGGCCTGTACCGTCTCGCTTATTCAAAAGAGGAGCAGCAGGCAATGGATCTATTCCGCGGACTCTGTGAAAAAGAAGGAATGAGTGTGCGCGAAGACGCAGCCGGGAATCTGATTGCCCGCCGGGACGGGACATCCCCGCTCCCTGCCGTTGCGATAGGCTCTCATCTGGACACGGTCTACGCCGGCGGACGCTTTGACGGGACGCTCGGTGTTCTCGCCGGACTGGAAGTCATCCACCGCTTGAACGAGGAAGATATTTTGACAAAACATCCACTTGAAATCATTGTTTTCCGCGCGGAAGAGTCTTCCCGATTCGGCACATCCACCATTGGAAGCAAACTGATGAGCGGAAGTGCGGATTTGAAGCAGCTGGCCGCCCTGAAGGATAAAGACGGCATCTCTTTTCCCGAAGCAGTCGAACAGGCCGGCTTCTCCTTCGAACAGATGGCCGGCGCCAAACGTCCGGAAACAGATCTTAAAACATTTTTGGAACTTCATATTGAGCAGGGACCTGTCCTTGAAAACAGCCGGCTTCCGGTCGGCGTTGTTACAGGGATCGCGGCACCGCTTCGGCTGCGCGTGCACGTCGAAGGTAAAGCCTCCCACTCGGGAACAACCAGCATGGATATGAGAAAAGATGCCCTGACAGGCGCGTCCGAACTCATTCTGGAACTCGAAACCGATGCGCAGGAAGAAAAAGAATATAATACGGTAGCTACCGTCGGAAGAATTGAAGCATCCCCGGGGGCTATGAATGTCATCCCGGGAGACTGCCGCTTCGATGTCGACATCCGGAGCACCGAGCCGGATTCACGCGGACGGGTATACCGGCAGTTTATCGAGGCAGCCAGGCGTCTTGAACAAAAACGGGGACTCTCCATTCAGGTCGAGACCCTGGCAGAGGAAACGCCGGTTCCGCTTTCTCCTTCCATTCAGGAAGCTTTAACTAGAACGTGCAGAGCGCTGGATCTTGACCCGGTCTTTCTCCCGAGCGGCGCGGGGCATGATGTGATGAACATGGCCAAAAAGTGGCCGTGCGGACTTCTCTTTGTTCCATCCGTCGACGGGCTGAGCCATCATCCGGATGAATTCACCACACTGACCGATATGGTGGCAGCTGTGGATGTTCTGGAGCATACCGTGCGTTCTCTGGCAAATGAAGACTGTTCAAAAACAAGAATGGAGGTGAAATCATGATGAAGCAGCACCTCCTGCCGATTCTTACCAATGTGCAGGTATCCGAACGTTACTGGCATATGACGATCGATACGTCCGGCATGAACGAGGATATCGAACCCGGACAGTTTTTTCACATCCGCTGTTCTGACGGAGCGTTCCCGTTTCTGCGGCGTCCGTTCAGCATTTACCGGATCAACCGGGAAGAAGATACGATTGAATTTCTGTATCTCGTCAAAGGGGAAGGAACGAAAGATTTAACGAAAAAGATGCCCGGGGAGACGGCCGACCTGCTCGGCCCGCTCGGCTACGGGTTTAAACTGGACCCGGTGTATGATGAGATCCTTCTTACCGCCCGCGGTGTCGGCATTGCCACGCTGGCAGCGCTTGCTCAGGAAGCCGGACGGAAAGGCGTCCGCTGTACTGCGATTTTAAGCGCCCGTTCCAGAAACGACCTTCTGGCGGCCGAAACCCTGCAGGATTTCGGAGCCGAAGTTCATCATGTCACCGAAGAAGAAGGATCGAGCGATGTGGAATCAGTGGAAGCGCAGATGCGTGATATTATCGAACGAAAAGACGTAGACGCGCTGTATACGTGTGGTTCGCGCCGGCTTTCCCGGCTGAACCAACGGCTGGCCGCCGAATACGGCCTGCCCGGAGAGATTGCGCTGGAAGAACAGATGGGCTGCGCGATGGGCGCCTGCTTCGCCTGCGTCTGTGACCTGGAGGAAGAAGGAAAGCACCGCTCTGTGCGGGTCTGCCTGGAAGGACCGGTCTTTCCGTTGGAAAAGGTAGTGATTTCATGATTGCACAACGAAAAATGGGTATATCCATCGGCTCCCTCACCCTGCCGAATCCTGTGATGCCGGCTTCCGGTGCGTTCGGCCCGGAAATGCACGAAGCGCTCGACTTCAACAAAATCGGTGCCATCGTTCCGAAAAGCATCACGAAACATCCACAGCCTGGCAATGATACGCCGAGAGTATGCGAAACTTACGCCGGCATGATTAATTCGATAGGCATCCAGTCCAAAGGTCTGGAGGCCTATCTGGCAAAAACCATCCCGAAGTTCTCCGCCTATGATGTGCCGCTGATTTCAAGCATTTCGGCGGAATCCATTGATGAATTTGTGGAGATGTCGGATGTGCTCGGCAGCCACCCTGACATTGACGCGCTCGAGCTGAATATTTCCTGTCCAAACCTGAAAGGCGACGGCCTTGCCTTCGGTATGGATGCGGACGTGACGTATGAGTTGATGCAGCGGGTCCGGAAGGTAACGGATGTCCCGCTCATAGCTAAACTTACTCCGAATGTAACGAGCATACAGGAAATCGCTAAAGCCGCCGACGCAGGCGGCGCCGATGCGCTGACCGTCGCCAACACGATTCTTGCGATGTCCATTGATACCGAGTCGAAAAAACCGATGGTCGGTAATGTCATGGGAGGGTTGTCCGGGCCGGCTGTGAAGCCGATCATGGTACGGATGATTTATCAGACAGCCCAGGTTACGGACCTCCCGATTATCGGCTGCGGCGGCGTGATGAACGGAAACGACGCCATCGAGATGATGATTGCCGGCGCTTCCGCCGTACAGGTCGGCACCGCAAGCTTCATTACTCCGACCGCCCTGACGGATGTTATCGAAGACATTCGTGATTATATGGAACGCCATGATATCATGGATATTAACGATCTCACGGGCACCGTGGAGATTTAAAAATACCCGCTCCCTTACAAAGAACAAGCTGCATTCAAGGTGGATCGTCCAGCAATGAAGGCATACGTTACAGGCGGAGTCGCCACCTTCCGCTCCTGCCTGACTTTTTTATTCCGTTTTGATCCCTTGATACAGCTCGTCTTCTCTTTGAAACAGGGAGGCATGGATTCTTAACCATTCCGATCAAGAAAGGATGATACATGTTGGCATGGCAGCAGCGTATTAAAAACGGAACCATTGTAACAGGAAACGAAACATACCAGGCTGATATTTATGTGGAGGATGGCAGAATAGCAGCCATTACCACAGAAGAGCTCCCGGGAGAGATCGAGGAAGACATCGATGCATCCGGAAAGCACGTATTTTCCGGATTTATGGACACCCATATTCATTCCCGTGATCCAGGCCCCACCCACAAGGAAGATTTCACCCACTCCACGAAGGCCGCGGCCGCGGGAGGACTGACGACGGTATTTGAAATGCCGAACACGAACCCGCCGGTCAATCACGCCGGCAATTTCGACCGGCAGCATGAACATCTTGGTTCACAGGCCAGCATCGACTTTGGGCTGTGGGGCATCTGCCTCGGCCACCTGAACGAAGATCACATTCCGGACCTGCATGATAAAGGGGTCATTGCATTTAAATTCTTCTGGGGCTATGCCGTTCATGAAGAGACATATCAGCTGATGTACAACTACAAACCCGGCATGGAAAAAGTCATTCCGCCGTTTCACGACGGAGAAGTCTATAAAATGATGGAAAACGTCGCCAAAACCGGCCAGGTGTTTGCGGTTCACGCGGAAAATAACGACCTGATCCAGACGCTCACCTCAAGGGTGGAAGAGCGGGGCGGCTCCACATACGAAGATCTGCTCGAAGGCCGGCCGGCACTTGCAGAAGTATTGACCGTTCAGACCGGCATCGAAATGGCAAAGGCTACCGGGGTCCGCTTTCATGTGCTCCATGTCAGCGCCGGCGAATCCGTCCGCCTGATCCGCAAAGCCCAGCAGGAAGGACTCCCGGTCACCGTCGAAACATGCCCGCACTTTCTGTTTTTATCAGCCGAAGACTTCGACCGGGTCGGCCCGAAAATGAAAGTGTACCCTCCGGTCAAGCATAAATCGGATCAGGACGAGATCTGGAAAGGCATCGCCGACGGCACCATTTCTCATGTGTGCTCCGACCACGCCCCGCATACACAGGAAGAAAAAGACGGCAGCCTCTGGTCGATACCGGCCGGGATGTGCGGCGTCGAAACGCTTGCTCCGTTAATGCTGAATGCCGTAAGCGAAGGACGGCTTTCCCTGCAGCGCGCCGCCCAGCTTCTCTCTGAAAATCCAGCCCGCCTGTTCGGCATCGCTCCGCAGAAAGGTACGATGCAGGCCGGGTCGGATGCGGACTTTACGATTGTTGATATGGAGAAGAAAGGCACCATCAAGCAGGACAACCTCCACAGCAAAAGCAAAGTCACCGCCTATGACGGCTTTTCTGTGAAAGGATGGCCGGTCCGGACGATTGTCCGGGGCCGCACGGTCATGAAAGACGGCGATATCGTGACGGAGGGACACGGTACGCTGATTCAACCTTCAAGCACGGGACAGACAGTCTATGGAACATCGTAATCCAACGTCCGAATTGATTCAGAACCACCGCTCCATCCGACGTTTTAAAGAAGAACCGGTGCCCCGTGACGTGCTGGAAGATATTATCCGGTCCGCACAGTGGGCCCCGACGTCTCATAATGTGCAGGCATACACGATTATTTCTGTCACCGATCCCAGTATTCGAAGCCGTCTGGAGGAATTGTGCGGGCCCCAGCGCTACGTCGGCTCCGCACCCGTCTTTCTTGTCTTTACCGCTGATTTTCACAAACATGAATTCATCAGCAGAGAGCAAGGAACAAGGTTTGAGATGGAAGAGTCCGAGAATGTTCTTGTCGGAGCGGTGGATGCCGCTCTCGCCGCCCAGAACGCTTTTATTACCGCGAAATCATACGGGCTCGGCGGCGTCATGATCGGCGGTATCCGCAATCACCCCTATGACGTGGCCCGCCTTCTTGATCTGCCGAAATGGACGTTTCCGGTCATGGGAATGTGTCTTGGCACCCCGGACCATCTTCCCGGGCAGAAACCGCGTTTCCCGCTGGAAGGCGTGTGGCATGAAAACCACTATGACAGGCAGCGCATCCAGGAAGCGCTCCCCGTTTTTGAAGACACTACCCGCGCGTATTACCAGAACCGGGCCTCGAACCCGAAATCCGAAAGCTGGACAGAACAGATGGCTTCTTATCTGGCAGCGCCGCGCCGCCCGCAGATGACGACCTTTCTAAAGGATCAGGGATTCACTTTAAAATAAAGGAGAGCCCAGCATGACCGGACCAATCACCTTTACCGCAGCAGGAGACTGCTTTATCACAAGGCGTCTCCCGGAAAAAGCACCGCAGGCCGAAGCGCTTCAGCGATTTTTAGAACAGGCGGACGTACGCTTTGCCAACCTGGAGGTTACCGCCCACAACCGGGAAGGCGTCCCGTCCCCTGTCAGCGGCGGTACGTGGGCGATGGCTGACCCCGGTGTGCTGGATGATCTCGCGTATTACGGCTTTAATATGCTGAACGGCGCCACCAATCATGCCCTCGATTACCTGTACGGCGGACTTGCTTCCACAGAGGAGAACGTCAAAAAACGCGGCTTTGTATATGCCGGTACAGGGCCGAATCTTGCCGATGCCTCGGCGCCGGTCTACCTCGAAACACCGAAGGGAAGGGTCGCCCTGATCGCCTGCACGTCCACCTTTTTTGATTTCTGGGCGGCAGGCGAACAAGGCCGTGATCTTTCCGGACGTCCGGGAGTGAACCCACTCCGCTATCAAACCGTACACAGAGTCAGCCGGGAAGATATGGACGCGCTCCGCCGGATCGCCGGAAAAACGGATGTGAACGCCGACACCAACCTGGCGGTGAAAGAGGGGTTTCTCCCGCCCCCGGATGATAAACGGCTGAATGTGGGGCCGCTTGCGTTTGAAGAAGGCGGAGCCGCCGGAACGAGACGCACCCCTCATCCAGTTGATAAAGACCGCCTTCTCCGGAAAGTGAAGGAGGCCAAACGGCAGGCGGATGTCGTCCTTGTCAGCATCCATTCCCACGAGATGGACGGCGAGGATAAAGCCGCCCCTGCCGATTTTCACCAGGAGATCGCGCATGCGCTGGTCGATGCCGGCGCAGACAGCATTATCAGCCACGGTCCCCACATTCTCCGCGGCATTGAACTGTATCAGGGAAAACCAATCTTTTACAGCATCGGGAACTTTATTTTCCAGAATGATACTGTTACGCATCTGCCGACGGATTTTTATGAAAAATATTCCCTCGACGACGACGCAGGCATCGCGGATGCACTCGATGTCCGGAGTGACTACGGACGGAAGGGGCTCGGCGTAAATCCGGAAGTATGGCGTTCGGTCGTACCTTACTGGGAAATGGAAGACGGCGAATTGACAAAGCTTACGCTCCACCCGATTGAACTCGGGTATCACCTTCCCCGTTACCGGAAAGGATGGCCCGCATTTTCCGGAGACCGGAGCACCCTGGAGCATCTCCAGGCCCTGTCCGCTCCGTTTGGAACGACCATTTCCATCAATAAAAATGGAGCCGGAGAAGTTCAGGTGTAACCCTGCTTCCCCGGCTCGTTTTGTTACAGCTCCTGCTTCAGGTCGAATTCTTCCACGAATTCGTCGTAATCGATACCGATAATGCCGCAGTACCGCTTCACATTTCCGAAAAAATCAAAATCCCCGTCCACCGGCTTATCCCGGTTTTCAGAATAATACAACAACAATTCATATAACTCCTTAAAGGCCTGGGCTTTCGTCAACTGTTCGCTCATCGGGCGTCCCTCCTTCTATGAATATGAAAAAAATCCTGATGGTTTATGTTATCTCACTCTATCCCCCGGTAAGAGAGAGATGGAAAGAAGGGATAGAGATTACATTATAACATAAACATCAGGACCCATGACACAAACCTATGGAAGGGGTTATGTTTGTATCATCTCACACAGAAAGCCCTTTCTATATGTTATGTTGGCTGAAAAATTTGGACATTCGTTGTTTTCCGGTACATACACGGTATTGGCGGCGCGTGTTCCATCGGGGCTTTCCGGTTTATGCATCGATTCTGCTGCTTTATCTATTGATTCTCTTTTTTCTCTATCGATTCTCGACCGATCCTCCATTTTCTGCATCGATTCTCCGCATTTATGAATCGATTCTCCTTCCCGCTGCATTGATCCTTCGATTTTTTCTATTGTCACGAATGAACGAGTGCATGGTCGGCTGCATCGGTACGACGGTTAATGAGTGGCGTATCCTTTAACGTCAGAAAGACTTCATCTCCAATCGATACGGCATCCTCCACCGGAGCGTGAACCGTCCAATGATACCCGTTCACTTCTACGATATAATGCATTTCTTTTCCATGATATTGGCAGCTGATGATCTCTCCTTTCAACCCTTCCCCTCTTTCATTTAACTGAAATTGTTCCGGGCGCACCGGCATCTTTCCATTTTTCATAAACGTCGAAGCAACCTCCCGGCACGTCCACAAAACAGCTTCGTCTTCAAACGGGTGGAAGCCATCTTCAACCCAGATACCAGGAACTATATTTGCTTTTCCAACAAATCCGGCTGTAAATTCCGTCTGTGGAAACCTGTAAATATCCTGAGGCTGCCCGATTTGTTCTATCGTCCCATGATTCATGACAAGAATACGGTCGGCCATCGCCAGGGCTTCCGCTTGATCATGGGTGACGTATACGATCGATGTCCCGGTTTTTCGATGGATGGCCTGAATTTCTTTACGCATTTCCAGACGTAGCCCGGCATCCAGACTACTTAACGGTTCATCCATCAGCAGCAGAGAGGGTTCTGCTGCAATGGCTCTGGCAAGTGCCACCCGTTGTTTCTGTCCGCCTGAGAGAGCATTCGGCATTCGTTCCGCGTAATCCTGAAGTCCAACCATAGCCAGCACTTCATTCACACGGTCTTTCTTCCGTTTCTTTAATCCTTTGGAGACATATTTATGATGATCCAAAGGAAAAGACAGCTGTTCTCTTACCTTCATATGAGGCCACAAGGCAAAGGACTGGAACACCATACCGATGTTACGTTTTTCCGGAGGAACAATGTGACCCGGCGCTGCTGTTTCTACATGATCAATCTCTATGCTGCCGCATGTAGGAGTTTCAAATCCAGCAAGCAGCCGGAGCAGAGTTGTTTTACCACAGCCGGACGGCCCGAGAATAGCAAGGAATTCCCCGTCCTTCACCTCTAGATCAACGGAAGAAAGCGCAGTCGTCTCTCCAAACAGTTTCTTTACATCCCGTAACGTTGCACTCATGTCTTCACCACTTTCTTTTTCCAAATCTGATAAGCCAGCATGACAACACCTATAACCGTTAGCATCAGAAGAACCACCATGGTGGAAAAGGCGGTGGAATAATGCGTATAACCCGCTTGTTCAAAATCAAAAATCGTTACTCCTATCGTTTCATTTCCTGTCGACATCAAGAGGGAAGACACGGTCAGTTCAGTAAATGATGTTAAAAAAACAAGCAGTGTACCGCTGATTAACCCGGGCAGAAGAAGGGGAACCATGATTTTTCTCCACTTAGTGAATCCTTTGGCACCTGAGACGTGAGATGCTTCCTCCATGGAAACATCCACCTGCATAAATGCAGTCATGCTGCCACGCACTTGTAACATCATAAAACGGGTAATATAGGCAATCATTAATATACCAACACTTCCATAGATTCCTGGATTCCAGCCCGGTACCGGTTCCATCCAGGCAAAGATCATCGCAAGAGCCAGTACAATACCGGGCAGTGCATATGGCAGACCAACGACCAGCTCGGCACTTCTTGTGAGCAGGGACGGTTTACGCACCCGGTAATATGCCAGAACAGTACCTGCAATCAAGGCGGTACCCGCTGTCCATAAAGCCAGCATCAGACTGTTTCCAATCGCGCCCTGTGCTTTTTCATTGTCAAACAGCAGAAATTCATAATTTTCAAGGGTTATCGTCTCCAGACTGAAATCCACACCATACGCAGAAAGCAGGGAGGATGACATCATCGATGATAATGGGACGAAGCTGATGAAAAGAAGAAAACCCCAGACAGCCATTTCTACCGGAAGACGCCACGGTCCGAGATAAAAACGGGGACCCGCTTCTTCATGGGTGGTTTCCAGCTGCTTCGATTTTCGCAGCAGCAGCCATTGCAGGAGTGTGCCGAGCAGAGCGATGATTCCAAGCAGTACCGATAATACCGCCGCCCGGGAAAAAGCAGAGGGCCCAAATCCTACTACTTCCTGATAAATGGCTGTACTCAAAACGGTAATATTACCTGGAATGCCAAGAAATGCAGGAATTCCAAAGTTATCAAGGTTAGCTAAAAAGGCGATCAAACCGCCTCCGGCAATACCAGGAAGGGCAAGAGGGAGCGTAACCTTTCGGAAGACAGTCCACCTCCGTGCCCCGGAAGCCCGCGCCGCAAATAATAAGTCCTGCGGAATTTTACGCAGGACAGCTGCCGTAAAAAGATAAACAAGCGGATAATGGGAAAGCCCCAGCATGAATATCATACCGGGCATCGTATATAGATCGAGCGCCGGCATATTTCCCGGCAGGCCCTCCAGCAGCCCGGTAAACCAGCTGGAACTTCTCAACAGCTGTGCCCATGACAATGTGATGATATAGGACGGAATAATAAAGGGCAGGAGCACCAACACGTGAATAACCTGTTTTGCACGTATATCACTGTACGTTACGAGCCATGCCATGAAGACACCGAGAAGTAAAGCTATGATGGTGGATCCTGTTACCATCCAAAACGTGTTCTGCATGACTGTCCACGTGGATGCGTCCGACAACACCCCGCTGTAGTGGCTCCACGTCGGGACCGCTTCCTCTGTGGCACTGAGCCACACTAGACGAAGAATCGGAAGGACAAAGAACAGAAATAAAAGCAGCAAGCTTACTGTCATCCACACCCGTTTCTGCCGAAACAAGGCGGACAATACGAAAAACCAGGAAGCAGAACCTTGCCGGTTTATGTTCGCTGATTCTTCCATGTGCAGGACACTCCTATTCCTGCCCACCAACGATATCAGAGAATTGCTGTTTATCTTCCTCACGGGTTTCCAGCAGTTCTTCGACATCATGGGACAGGACATTCATTTCATCCGCTGTTTTCAATCCTTCCGGAGCCTCGATTCCCTCCCGGATCGGTGTATAGCCAACATCCGCTGAAATGGTCTGACCTTCCTCAGACAGGACAAAATCCACAAATGCTTTAGCTGCTTCTTCGTTTTCGGTATTCTCCATAATTCCAATCGGTTCCGTAATAACAGGTACGCCTTCATCCGGGTAAACCAATTCTACCGGCGACCCTTCTGCTGCCGCTCTTGCTACAATGAAATCGACGACCATTCCGTAAGATTTTTCACCGGATGCCACTGCTTCCAGTACACCACCGTTCCCCTGAACCACCGATATGCCATTATCACTGAGGCTTTCGAAATACTCCCAGCCAAAATCATCTTTACGACTCATCACTCCTACATTATAAGCAGCTGCCCCTGAATACAGCGGACTGGGCATGATGCTGTCGCCGGCTGCTGTTTCTTCTGTAAGTACCTTCCAGGAATCCGGCGTTTCATCCACTTCCTCCGTATTAACTGCCAGGATCGTGGACATGATTTTTGTACCGTAGTACTGATGATCCGGATCGATAAATTCTTCTGAAATGCCGTCGGCTTCCGGCGACTCATAGGACATCAGCATATCTTCTTTTTTCAGGGATTCAAATGTTACAGAGTCCGCTACGAGCATGACATCCGCCTCAACATCCCCCGCTTCTTTCTCAGCTTCCACCTTGCTGATGACTTCTTCTGTTCCGGATCGAAAGACGTCTACATTGACATCAGGATATTGTTCATTAAAAGCGGATACGAGAGTGGAAGCATCTTCATCCGGCTGTGACGTATAGAAGCTCAATTCACCTTCTAAACCGTTCGCCTGTGCATCCGCTCCTTCGGAACTTTCCCCGTCTTCTCCGCAAGCTGCCAATATTCCCATGATTACTGTTCCAAGCAATAATGCGCTTAAATGTCTCATTCTATCTCTCCTCTTTTGTTAACATGCGTTACTCTAAACCAGTGTTTCAACTTGTTTCTGCTTATTTGAGTATGTCAGGTGACAATACAGCAGCCCTTCTCCATGACCTAGATGTATCACTTAAATGGTCTTTATTCATGCGGTTCATCCACTTCCTTTGTTTTTCTCTTCGAAGTATGTTTCATCTCCGTTTCTTACTCTACAAGAAGAACGTTAACCTTTTGTAAAACCGTTCCTAGTTTTCTGTAAATAATTATGAAGGAAGGTTAATAATGAAATCGTCAGCTTTATTTCACCTTCGATGCAGACGCTGTCTGTATGAATAAGAAATTGAGCTATACGTCGACAAATACAGGCAGGGTGCGTTATGCTGAACATAACTAGTTGGAAGATGGAGGAAATAATGATGGATGGCACCGATATACATACCGTGCTGGAAGACATTCATACAGAACTGAAACATGTCGTCATCGGAAGGCAGAAAGAATGCCGCCTGTTTCTGACAGCTCTGCTCGCAAACGGTCACATTCTCCTGGAAGATCTGCCGGGAATGGGGAAAACAACACTGGTGAAAGCATTCGCGGCGGTTCTGGATTGTTCCTGGCAGCGGGTGCAGTGTACTCCGGACCTGCTCCCTTCCGATATCACCGGGAGCTCTGTCTTTGACCCAAAAACATCGGCGTTCACCTTCCGCAAAGGACCGGTGTTCACTCAAATGCTTCTCGTGGACGAAATCAACCGGGCACTGCCGCGTACCCAATCCAGCCTGCTCGAGAGTATGGAAGAACGGCAGGTATCGGTGGATAGTCATACCTACCGCCTGGAAGAGCCGTTTATGGTAGTCGCCACCCAGAACCCTGTGGAAACGGAAGGAACCTTTCCGCTTCCGGAAGCCCAGCTCGACCGCTTTCTTATAAAGATTGGCATGGATTATCTGGAACCGGAACAGGAAGAAGCGATGCTCGCTCAACTCGGTCATTCCCTACCGTTTGAGCGCATCACGGCCGTTCTCGATGCTTCCATGATTGCATCGTTTCGAAAACAGTGTGAAAACGTACAGGTTCATCCCGATATCCGCTCCTATATTGTGAACCTTGCCAATGCAACAAGAGATCACTCCCATATCGAAATCGGCATCAGCCCCCGTGCTGTCAAAGCGTTGTACCAGGCAGTAAAAGCATGGGCTTTTCTCGACGGCCGTGACTTTGTCGAGCCGGATGATGTGAAAACGCTGCTTCCTTATGTATGGAGCCACCGCCTGATTCTTGCTTCCGAAGCGGCTTTTCAGGATTGGACACCGGAAACCGTGTTGCAGGAAGACATTCTAAAAAACACCCCGCTGCCGGCAGAAAAGGTGGAACGGCAGTCATGACGGACAGCGATCTGGGTTACCGCACCCATGACCACCGGCCGCAGAGCCTTTTCTTCGCCGACTATATGGGATGGGTACTGCTGGTATTCATCGGGACGGCGTTATGGTTTCAGATCATCCCTTTGATCGCCATCAGTGCCTTCCTGTATATTCTCCATTTATTTATTCATTTCTGGAAAAAATCGATATGGAACGGGATCTCCCCTGCTCTTCATTTACCACGGACCCGGGTCTTTAACGGCGGTACATTTACAGCACATGCTTCTCTTTCCAATAAGAAATGGCTTCCGATCACCTGGGTCGAATGGGAGCAGTGGACCGACAGCGGGATTCAATGGAAGGAATCAACAGAACATTCCTTCCGCCTCCGAGTGCTGTGGCTGCTGCAGTATCAGCAGGTCAGCTGGGATATGGAAGGGACAGCGGTCCGCCGCGGAGTGTATTCGATTGGGGATATCCACCTTCATTCCGGGGATCCGTTTCGTTTCACAGAAGAAATGAAAACATGGCATCTGAACCGCGTCCTCTATGTGTACCCTGCACTGCTGTCCGTCACGCCACCTGCTCTTTCCGCCTCGATGTCCTGGGAAATGAAAGGCACTCATGGTGGGTTCATCGAAGATCCTTTGCTCATTCAGGGAATCCGCGAGTATGAAGCAGGGGATGAATGGAGCCGGATCGACCAGCGCGCCACTGCCAGAACCGGGAGTTGGAAAACGCGCATATTCCAGCCGGTCATGACAAAAGAGTGGTACGGGGTGCTGGACATGACCGGCTTCCGGGAAGATGACAACAGCATTCCGTCCGACCCCCTGGAAAAAGTTCTTTCGATCATGGCTTCAACGGCCCTTTATTACAACAGACGGAATATACATACTGGGCAGATCATGAACGCTCTGAACCACAACACCCTACTGCTTCCTCCTATCCCTGCGCAGAAAAATGCCACACCGTTTCTCGATAACCTTGCCAAACTGATACCTCATGCCGGTATGTCGTCTCTTCGTCTGCTGGAGGAGGTCTCCCGCCGCGTCCAATCCGGGAGCCCTGTATATGTATTCTGTGACACAGTCTCAGAAACACATTTCCGGTGGTTTCAAAGCCAAAGAAAAGACCGGCACCGGCTGACCTTTTACTATCTCCATGAGTCCAAATGGGCCCGGCAGCTTGGACATTCCGCCCAGCCGGTGGAAGGGCTCATGTCCGAACAGGAGGAAGAACCATGAACAATGGAAGCAGCTTGGGAAAAACAGCTGTCATGATGTTCTGTGACAGCGTGTGGATATATTTCATTATTATGCTTTTTGCCGCTCCAGAGCAGTGGCTGGAGTCGTACGCTTCTCACCCTCTGCTCTGGACAGGGATACCTTGTCTGGCACTGCTTATCAGTCTGAGTGCGGGTAAACTACCGCCCCGTGCTGCTTTTGTTGTTCATGTCCTGGTTCTTGCCGTTGTGCTGCTGCCCTTGTGGAAGAACGGATATGACGCCAACTGGAGCTATTCCTTTATCATCTCGGCCGCTATCGCCTATTTGTATATTCGGACAAGCCTGCACACTTTTTCCCCACCTTCAAGGCTGCAGATGCTGCTGCGGTTTGAAGGAACGGTTGCGCTCTACTTCTTTTTAGTCATTGTGAATGAAGTACGGGATGTGTTCCCATGGTTTTTTCATCTTCTTTTTGGTGCCGCTCTTTTACTGAGCCTTAGCGGCATGTTATTTACATTATATGAAAACGAAGAAGATAACGGGCAGGAAATACTGACAAAAACATCCGGTTCACCGGGATCTCTGCCTGTGATTTTCGGCGTGATAGGAGGCGGTGCGGGGCTCTTGTTTGTGCTGCTTTTCATCCCCGGCATCCAGCACGCCTTTACGGCTCTGCTTACCGTCATATGGGAAGGCCTCGTATGGATCGGAACAGGGATTTCCAATGGTTTCATGCAGCTCATGAATCTGCTTCCCCGTTCGGAGACGGAAGGAGGGCTCCCTTCTGCTCCGGAAACCCCGGAGGTATCAGATGCAGAACGGCCCTCTTCCTACATCCAGCTTCCGATTCCGTTGATCCTGACGATCTCCGCCATTCTTATCGGGATCATGGCGCTCTGGCTGACGTCCCGTCTTCTGAAAAAACGCAGGCCTTCCAGCCGTGTAACCATGCAGCGCACCCGGATCCCGGGAGAACCTTTGACCCGAATGCTGCTGCGGTGGCTGCGGCGTCTATTTGCCCGTCTTCGACATCGATGGCTGCGGAGGTTTCCGGCGTTTTACTCCTTTTATGTGTATTGGGAATTCCACCAATTCCGCCGCTGGGCAGGACGCCGCGGGATTCACCGCCAGGCCGGTGAGACAGCGCTGGAGTTCGCTGAGCGGTCCCGTGCTGCTTTATCGATGGAAGACACGGCCGCTCAAAGTCTCCAGCAGCTTGCTCTGACGTATTCCGCTGTCTATTACAGCGAAGGGCGGACGGCACCGGATTACAATCCAGACCCACTGAAACAGTTTATGAAACAAAATAAATATTGGTCTCGAGGATAAATAAAAACAGCCTGCCGCGGCAGACTGTTTCATTTATCCTCTTCGCATGTCGGTTACAGCGTTGACGATCAACCATATGGCAGCGATCGTATGCAGCAGCCAGCCGATCACAGGGATCCAGGCCAAAACCGATGTGATCATGCCGAAAATATTGGGCGCCTTCGACGTGCGGTACACATACGCAATGACGACGGCGATAAGATGAAGAATAAAAGCTGTTCCCAGCGCACCATACCCGGTGGACACAACAATCGTTCCTCCGATAAAGGGGATCGCAAGCATTGCTTCGTACCCGCCGGTGATGAACTTGGCAATCGCAGAAATCATCGACAAAAACCTCCTTTTGTACAAATCGCTCCTCTTCTTCTACCATTCCCGAAACACTCGAGGTTCACGCATCTATTTTATGCAGACAGCATCGAATTGGTCTCCTTTTTATGAAAGGAATCCGCTTAAAGTCATAAGGCATTTCGGCGCATTGTGTAGAACCATCCGGGAAAAAGTCGCGGGATGGGGTTGGAGCCTCCGCACAGTAGGAAAAACCGCCCCATACGTTATCACCTGTTTTCGTAAAATGTACAAGAAACGCTATGATTCTTACAATTTATGGTATACTAAACATGCTGGTCCTCACGCAGAATGGGTGATCCTCTGGCAGGAGGAGGTGATCCCCTTGAGTCCGTTTGAAGCACTGAGCCTGATGGTAAGCTTCGGGATGCTGATAGCGGTTCTTGTGGCACGACGAAACTAATGATTTGGATTACACTCATTCTGCCGCTGCCCGGGCTGTAAAACTCTCTCTGGTAACCAGACTCTGATATGAAGATCATTCCCGGGCAGTATGAACACCTCATGTCATAAAAACCCCTGAGCTTTATACTCAGGGGTTTGAGGGGAAGTTACAGATTGATCGATACATCGGCTTCTTCACGAAGCTTTTTAACCAACGTCTGGGTTGCTTGAGATTCCTTCTGGTTTTTCACCTGGGTCTTCAGGTCCGGTTTCATTTCTTCAAAGGAAGGAATGCTGGATTCACTGCTGCTTTCTCCTCCGCTTTCACTTCCTTCGCTATTTTCACTTCCACTGCTGTCTTCGCTGCTGCTGTCTCCGCTGCCTCCGCTGTTTGCCGCCTGCTGCTGAGCCTTTATCTTCTCATATGCCTGTTTCAATTCTTCTTCTGTCGGTTCAATGTCGCCAGCTTCTTCCGAAATAAGCTGATCAACTTTCACCTGGTTTGCAACCTGATTTCTGACTTCTTCTTCACTCATTCCCTGTTGTTCTTTCAAGGTGGACATGAGCTTATCCTGGGATTCCAGGTTATTCTGTTTCACGAGGTCGCTCAGTGTGCTGTTGATCTGCTCTTCGGATGCTTCAATGCCCCGGTTATCAGCTTCCTGGCTTAACAGCTCGGCTCCTACCATACTATCAGCCACCTGCTGTTTCAGCTCGTCCTGATTCATCTCCTTCCCGGTCATCTGATACTGCATGGCCATCCGCTGGAAACGGCTCTTGTACGTCGATGTAAACTCTTCACCGGAGATTTCTTCCCCATTCACTGTCGCTACAACGTCTGGAATGTTTTCTGTTTCAGGTTCAGGCATGGAAGACTGCTGCGAGCTGTCGCTGCTCTCAGATTCCGAACCGCTGTCTTCAGAGTCTTCACTGTTCCCGCTCTTTTCGCTGTCACCGCTTTCCTCGGACTGCTGTTCTTCCGATCCTGCGTTCTCTCCGCTGTTTTCTCCGGATGAATCACTACATGCTGCAATCATGGAAACAAACACAGCCAGGGCAAAACTTACTAATACTTTTTTAAACAATGTCATTCTCCTTTTTCGTTAAACTTCTGTTATTATCATGTGAAATACCGCTGCATCGGTTGCTGTAAACCGTCATGGTATCAACCCTGCATCTTTATCCCCCCAAAATGATGACACATCCTCCTTATTATGATTCTAATCTATCATCGCAATGTATCAGGAATGTGTCAAAACGAAAAAACCCTGCAGAGAAAATTTCTCTGCAGGGCAGATACAGTGTTTTGCTCATGAAGTGGTATTCGCTTCAACAACGAAGCTTGCGCCGCCGTAAGCTTCTTTTAGTTCAACGACAGCCTGTTCGTCGTTCGGGGAATACGTAACGCTTGCAATCATCTCGGTACTAAGTTCTGCATCGGAGGACACCAGCTGATTGATGTCATCAATCTGCCAATTTCCTTCCGTATCCTCGGATACATCCAGTGCATCCACATCGTCGGCGAGTTCCAGATTGTCAATCTGGGAAATGCTGTTTTCCACTTCGACCTCAACCTGTGCAAGGGTTGTCGTGAAGTCGCCTTCGACATGTTCGAGATAAATCTCAGCTGTTCCTTCGGATTCACCGGAAACGTTAAACTCCAGCGCTTCTTGTGCGGTGACGTCCATGGTTTCGCCGTCCGCAACCGTTGCTACCTCTTCATCGCTCGTGCGCACCTGAAGGTCTCCGGAGTCATTGAGATTGGAAAGTGCACTTTCGATCTCGCTGTCACTCAGGTTAATGTCTTCGTACATCGCGCTGGTGCTGACGGTGAAATCAAGTTCTTCCGAATCCTGATTGATCGTACCATTTTCGAGCGCATCCTGCAGATCAACGGATTCCGGATCGGCGGAAAGACTGAACTCGTCCACATCTTCGGAATCAAGCTGCACGAATTCAAGAGTTGTCGTACCGATGGCTTCGCTACTGTGGGTGAATTCAATCTGATATTCGCCTTCCAGATCTTCCGGATACGACACGTTGATTTTTCCTTCACTGTCGACATCCGCCTGACCGGAAGTTACCTGACTGCCGTTTTCATCTGAGATTGTGTAATTGACCGTTTCTCCTTCGCCGTACGGCTGGTCGTACTGATCCAGGACGGTGAATGTATCAGCGGTAGCATTTGTTGTATAACGCTTGGTTGATTCGTCAGCTTCCATGCTGGTGATTTCCTGGTTGGCGACCACTTCTACGTCATACTCCACCGGATTATCCATGCCTTCAAAATGAACGCTCAGTGTGACCTCACCCTCACCGGTTACCTGAAGACCGTCGTCGTTGTAATAGGCAATCGAAGCATCACTGGATGTCACACTTTCAATGCCCGGGAAGGACGCTTCATCGGCATCCACTTCTTCTCCGAAATCATTCACGCCGGCAACAGGCTCGAAGGTATACCCTTCATGGTCCGGTGTCACAAAGTCATTATCGTGACGTTCACCGTCATTAAAGAGACCAACCTCTGTCACTTCGCTCACGTCACTTTCTGCGCTGACGTTGACTTCCATTTCTTCAGACTCGACTTCATTGCCGTCTTCATCCGTAATGGATACCGCATAACGGAATGTATCTGGAATGTCACTGTTTGTCCCGTCGATGATGCCTTCCTGCTGCGCTGCATCGGTATCAAACGGAGCTTCGTTGGAATTATACAGGAATTCCACTTCATATCCGGCATCCTCGAGTTCTTCCACGGACAGGTTGCGGATACCGTTAACCGTGAAGCTGAGCTCCTGGTCTTCTGCCTCACGGATCTGGTCGGTTGTAGCTTCTACAGATTCCACGTTAATTTCGGAATAGTCAAAATCCGCTTCAAAGCCGTTCACCATCAACGTGCCGGCCATGCCTTCCAGATCGTTGTCTCCATGATCGACGACGATAGACTCTCTGTCTTCACCAATTTCCACATTGGTCGGATCAACATTGATTTCTTCATCGTCTTCGGTCATGACAGAGATGTCGAGCTTCTCTTCCACATCCGAGCTGTCCCAGTCTTCATTCAACTGCTCATCAAGCATGATTTCAAAAGAAGATGTTGACTGAACGGAAATATCATCAACGGCGATATCACCCTGGGTGCCTCCGCCGGTAAAGACCATGCCGGTATCCTGCCCATCATACGAAAGGCTGTATTCTTCATCATCGGTCTGTTCCTCCGTTGTCAGGCGGACGACCGTGCCATCTGCATCCTGACTGGCTTCAGAGTCTTCCGGTGCGATCGTTTCGGCATCCACCACATCCAGATTCGGATCGATGGAGAAGTGGTCCGCTTCGATATCTCCTTCCACACTGCCGTTAAAACTTACTTCTACCGTTGTGTTGTTCACTGCCTGCACGTTTGCAACTTCCGCTTCCGCGTCTTGATCAACCTGCATGGCACGGTCAAGAAAGACCGCAAACTGTGCTCTTGTTACCGTTTCATCCGGACGGAACATGTTATTGGCCGTATCGGTAATATCATACTGCGCCAGGATACGCACATTATCGCGGTGGCTTTCGTGTACTTCATTAATATCCTCTACGTCTGCTTCCACGTCTTCTCTCGGCTCGAGATCAAAAGCTCTTACCATAATCGTGGCCATCTGTTCACGGGATAGATCCATTCCCGCCGCAAACATGGTATTATCCTGGCGGCCGCGGATTAATCCAGCTTCTTTTACTGCCGCCGCAACAGGGGTGAAATAACTGTCATCTGTCAAATCTTCAAAAGGAGCCTCGGCATCTTCATTTACATCAAGGTTAAACGCTGCCGACAGCATCGCAGCCACCTGGCCGCGGTTGATTTTTTCGCCCGGACGGTATTCCCCATCCGGATAACCGCTGATAACACCGTCTTCAGCCAGTTTCTGGATAGAGTCTGAGGCCCAGTAGTCGTTGTCGACATCAGGGAATGACTCCGCTGCGTCTGCCTGCTGTACGTCTGCCGGTGTCACAGCACCTGCTGCTGCCACCATGGCTGCTGATACGGATCCTGCTAGAAATTTGCGATAAGTTCTAGGTTGATATGCCACACTATCTCCTCCTTCAGGAAAATTGGTTGCTTCCATTTTCGGACCCTGGCATGCTATATACCTGAATCTTCTAAGTATTAAACACAGAACCCAAAAATGGTTGGGGATGTAAACCTATTCCGGTCATTCCCTATTTTCACTTTAGAAGAAACCTCTATCTTTGAAAATCATTCCTCCGTATCATTTCCACGCCGCACCTGAAGGTCTACATACAACGACGCAGGCGGTTCTTCGTTATTTTCTTCCAAATCTATCAGCTGGTGGTGCTGTTATCTATTTATATCCTTGTTTATCCACCAAAACTGTGGGCGCGGTGCAAGAAGGTTTAGAGGAAACTGAATGAAGCAGAAAAAATAACAGTGGACACCACCCCCTGCCCGGAGGACACTACGTCTTGGAAATCGAGAACTAATGGTTTCAAGCGGCTGCAAGGGACCGTTACAACCAGTGACATAGTCATTAGTGTTCTCCAGACCAGAATCTGAGGACATTGCAGACACACTTCAAGCAGCCAGGGTCCCTTACTTGTAATAAGAATGTCTCCCGAACCCAAACCGGGTATGATGTTTACTTAAAATCCGCGCAATCCGCTTTTTATCTATTTCCAACCCGCACCATTCATGCACCATGTTAGTCGTCAGCGGTTCTTCCGGAAATAGCAGCTTCCATTCTTCCACATTCCGCATTACACCCATTTCCAATGATTCTGACCTGCTACATGAAGGACAGACCAGCGTGCGTTGTGAAAGTTTAAGAAAAGAAGAACACTCCCGGCACCGGACGCCTTTTTTTAATTGTTGGAATGTATATTCCGGCAGTTGAGAAAACGGGGAGGATTCCATGTGAAGGGTCTGAAGCTTTTCTGCCAGCAAGGTGGTCTCATAAGAAGAATGGGACAGCTCGTTTTTCCATTGGGAAACAAATCGTTCGATATGGGGCGGGAAAATGACAGGAAGATCATAGGAAGCCTGATATAAATAAAAGCTCCTGTTGGTAAAGACGAGGTAAGCTTTGATGGGATAAGAGAGGCGATACTTCTGGAATAGCTGCCGGAGCAGGGAATGATTCCTTTTTAGCTGCAGAAGAGGACTTTTTATTTCATATTCTGTTGAGGTATACCATTCTTCCTTGTCTATTAGAAAGTCTCCTTCATAGTTTTTCACCTCAAATAGATACACAGTCTCATGGGAGATAAGCAGGGTATCGATCTGAAAGTAGGTGTTGTTTATTTCAAAAAGAAGGTCGCATAAAATAACGGATTCCTTCGGCAGGGTTTTCAGCTGCTCATCAAAGTACGTTTCTCCTTCCCATCCTTTTTCCAGATTGATCAGCTGTTGTTTGTATTTCGATGGGAGCTTCATCCGCAGGGCAAGGGAGCGTAGACAGAGGAGTTCGTGCGAGGGGAATCGGGGTTTGAGGAACATGTTCGACCGCCTGTCTTTATGGTTTTGAACTAATCTTATAGTACATAAAGGAAGAAAGCAAGATTAATCAAACAAATTTTTCCTATGCCGCTCAAGATGTGCTCTTCCAAGTATGAAGCCATTAATAGAAATGGGAAGATGATTAACATCCTCCAGTTAAAGCCTTGAGCATACTATGCCGCAGCAATGAAGTGTTAGTGGTTTCAAGCTGGGCTTAGAGGATACTAAGTGGTGCCGCTATCGCTATATTTTCCTCCAGCCTTTTTCTAAAGGAAACTACGTCGATAGATCAAACAACTAGTGTCCTCGACAAGCCGAGTCACCAAAAAGAACCCCCGTTCCGCCCAAATAAGGGGGAACGGGGGTTCTACTGTATGACAGGGTTATTCAAGCGTCGTTTGTTCGAGCATTTCGCCGCCTTCCTGGGCGTAAATGACGCTCACACTCTGGTCCGGATAGACTTCGCGGATCATATCGGAATACGTTGTTTTCAGTTCATCGGAGAGCTCCTGGCCGGAAGCAAGCGTAATATCAATGTTTACCTGCTGGCCGTCTTCTCCGTCAGCCTCCTGCACCATCGCTTTCATGACACTGTCTTCGCCTTCAAGCTGCGACTTCAGTTCTTCATTGGAACTCAGTTCTGTGGAAGCTTCCTGATTTTCTGCCTCTTGTTCGCTGTTGTCAGCTGCTTCTTCAGATGATTCCTGATTATCTTCAGGGGCGCTCTGATCTTCAGCGTCATCGCCCGAAGAGCAGGCAGCCGCTGTTGCCACCCCTGCCGTCAGGATGCCTGTGAGAAACAGTTTCCGTATCTTAGTCATAGCCTGGGTCCTCTCCTTTTCTGTTCTATCTAAGGTAGTATAGGCAATTCTTCCAATTCTGTACAGGGATTTTATACCTATTTTATTCCATCTGCTCTCCCTGATTTTTCTTCATCTTCTTCATCCTCTTCTTCTCTCTCCTGTTTTCTTTCCTGCGCCGGAACCAAAGGATGATATTATCGGATGACGCATAAACGACAGGAATTAAAATCAAGGTGAACAACGTCGAGAAAGCCAGACCGAAGATAATGACAATGGCCATCGGCGCCTGGGATTCCGCGCCTTCCCCAAGCCCGAGTGCAATCGGGAACATCGCAAGAACCGTCGTCAACACGGTCATCATGATCGGACGCAGACGTGCCGGACCGGCTTCCATAATCGCGTCATCGCGTTCGAGACCGTCGGCACGCTTCTGGTTAATATAGTCCACCAGTACGATCGCATTGTTCACCACAATCCCGGACAGCATAATCAGGCCTATAAAGGCGGTAATGCTGAGCGGTGTTCCGGTGATAAACAGACCGAGCAATACGCCGATGAGCGTCGCCGGAATCGAGAACATGATAACGAGCGGCTGAATAAAGGATTCAAACTGAATCGCCATCACAGCGTACACGAGGAAGATGGAGGCAACGAGTGCGAGTCCGAGATCCCCGAAGGCTTCCTGCATATCCTGTGATTCACCACCGTAATCCACGGTGTACCCGCTCGGCATATTCATCTGATTCATTTCGTCCTGCACTTCCGCGGATACACTGCCAAGTGCATACCCAGGAGCAACATCACTCGTAATATCCACCTGGCGCTGCTGGTCTTCCCGGCTAATCTGCGTCGGGCCGGTTGTCTCATTCAATTCGGCCACTGCAGCAAGGGGAACACCTGCACCTTCCGCCCCGGTCAGGGTCAGATTGCGGACATCAGACAGCTGCTCTCTCGCACTTCCGGGAAGGATGACTTCCACCGAGATTTCCTCTCCTTCTTCCCGGTATTCCGTCGCAACCTGCCCGTTAAACGACGTCATCACCTGTCCCATAATATTCTGGTAGGTTAACCCATACTGCGCGGCCTGCTGGCGGTCGATATCCAGTTCAAGCTGTGGATTGCCGTCTCCCGAAGAACTGTCTACATTCATAGTACCCGGAATGTTTTCCATCTCAAACATGGCCTGTTCGGCAAGATCGTCCAGCACTTCTGTTTCCTGCCCGCTGATACTGACCGTAATCGGGGTGCCGCTGCCGGCCGCGCCGGATGCGACATTCTGTACAGAAATGTCAGCCCCCGGAATGCGCTCGGCCTGGTCGGACAACTCTGAAATCAGGCCGGTCGTCTGGATTTCCCGTTCACCCGAATCCACGAGGGAAATGTTTACCTGCGCCTGATTGTCGCCGCTTCCACCACCTGCTGCGGCACTGGCACCACCGCCGCCTCCTATCGTGGAATACGTAGAGGCGATGCTTTCTTCGTAAGGTTCAAGCATGCTCCAAACCTGTTCTACGGCACGCTGGGTCTCTTCTTTTGTGGATGCTTCCGGCGTTTCGACACTGACCATGATCTCGCCTTCATCAGATTCCGGAATAAAGACGGCGCCGATCGCCGGAACAAGCGCCAGAGAACCGATGATGAGCACGAAGGTGAGCAGGATGACGGTCTTGCGGAAACGAAGTGACCACCGCAGCATCCGTAAATACCGTTCATTTACCGCCCGGCCGAATTTGTTAAAACGGCTGTCTTCCTGCGGCTGCATCGCTTCCTCTTTAATGAACTGGGACGCAAACATCGGTACAATCGTGAGTGCCGCAAGCAGGGATGCGATCAGAGCAAACGACACCGTTAAGGCAAGCGGCGTGAACAGTTCGGAAGATATCCCCTGCACAAACACAAGCGGCAGAAATACCACAAGGGTCGTACTTGTCGAGGCGACGACCGCACTGCCGAGCTCTTGCGCTCCCGCTATGGCGGCTTCTTTTCTTGTTTTGCCGTATTCAATATGCTTGTAGATGCTCTCCAGAATGACGATGGCGCTGTCCACCATCATCCCGACCCCGAGCGCAAGTCCCCCCATCGTGAGAATGTTCAGGGATTCACCCGTGAAATACATTAACGTGAAGGTAGCCACGATCGAGATCGGAATCGAAATGCCGATAACAAGCGTCGCCCGCACATTACGCAGAAACGCAAACAATACCAGGACGGCAAAGAGTGCCCCAAACAGCAGATTGTTAAACACGCTGTTAATGGAAGACTCTATGTAATCCGCCGCGTCATAGACGATTTCAAGCTGTACATCGTCTCCCAGTTCACTGTTTAAATCGTCGACAATAGAATGGAGGGATTGGGATACCTCCACCGTATTTGCTTCGGATTGTTTCATCATGGAAAACATGAGGGATGAACTGCCGTTCACATACGTATCCGACGAGCCATCTGCGACCGTGTCCACAATGTCTGCCACATCGCTCAGCTGGACATTTCCTCCATCCGGAAGCGGAATAAGGGTACTTGAAATATCATCAACGGAAGCGAATTCTCCGTCCACACGAAGCTGCAGATCCTGCCCGCCGCTTTCCACTTCACCGACGGAGCCGGAATCATTTTCGGCATTTAAGGCATTCACCACATCATCGGCCGTTAACTGATACCGGTTCAGGTCCTCAATCCGGAGCTGGGCTTCAATTTCTCTTTCTTCCAGCCCTTCAATACCGGCACTGGCCACTCCCGCTCCCTGCTCCAGCTGCGGCTGGATCCGCTCCTCGGCGAGCTGCTGCATATTCACATTTTCGGTATTTCCGGAAATGCCGATCCACATCATCGCCTGCTGATCGGGATCAAACTCAAGGACGGAAGGCTCATCCGCACCGTCCGGAAGCTGCGCAGACGCGCCGTCTATCGACTCCCGGATATCGAGCATCGCCTGATCAAGATCCGTCCCGAATTCAAACTGAATCTGGATCAGGGAGGAACCCGAAGAGGACTGGGACGAAATCGTATCCAGCCCTTCCAACGTGCTCAGAGAATCCTCCAGCGGCTGGGTGACGGTTTCTTCTATATCTTCCGGAGCCGTCCCTTCGTAGCTCGTAGTCACAATCGCAAACGGAAGTTCCATGTCCGGATAAAGGTCGATCGCCAGATTCCGAAATGAAACGAGACCGAGCACCAGTACCATGGCAATGGCCATAAAAATACCGACGGGACGTCTTACAGACCAACTGGAAAGATTCATGATGTCATGCCTCCATCATCTGAGGAGGAAGTACGGGCAACATCGGCCCGCTTCATATAATCCGGTGACATAGAAGCTGTCTCTTCAGAACCGGATCCACTCTCATCTGATTCCTCAGACTCCCCTTCCTCTGATTCTTCGGTGGATTCCGAGGAATCCTGCGTCTCTTCCTGCGGTTCCTGCACCGACGCTCCGTCTTCGAGGAAGTACTGGCCGCGGGTGATGACCGGCGTACCTGTCTCTATATCGGCATCGATGGCTGTGACATCTGACTCTTCCCGGATCACTTCAACCGGCACGAGCACCGCCTGGTTCTCTTCGCGGATAAAAATGGAGGGCTCTCCTTTGACATTAATGACAGCATCGGTCGGAACGAGCAGTCCATCTGAAACGTAGGTTTCATACAGGAGGATCTCGCTGTACACACCGGAACGGAGTTCACTGTCAGGGTTATCCACCTGTACTTCCACCTCAAACATGCCGTTGTCATTGGAAGCATCTGCAATATGGGTCACCGTACCCGTGCGTGTCTCTTCAATGGAAGGGAAACGGACTTCCTTTTCGCCGCCTTCCTCGAAACTCGACAGCTGCTCAGCTGTCACGGAAGCCGTTACGTTCAACGTATTCATTTCGCCAAGGGTTATCATCGCATCCTGCTGCGAATAATATTCGCCCGGTTCCACAGCTACTGTCATGACTTTTCCGGAACTTGGTGCTGTCACAACGGCATCCTGCAGGTTATTCTCCGCCTGCTGTACAGCCTGCTGCTGCTGCTCCACATTGGCCTGGGCGTTGTCAATGTTGCCCGCCGCTTCATCCACCGACGCGTTCGATGATTCAATTCTTGCCCGGATTTCCTCTTTCGAATCACGGGCTTCCTGAAGCGCGGACCGGGCCGTTTCCACCTGGGACTGCAGCTGCTGGATATTATACTCCTGTCTTGTCTGTTCCAGGCTGTTTTCGGCTTCCGTCACGCTGTCCTGCGCGTCTTCCACCGCATTCTCCGCGTTTTCCAGCTCCTGTTCTGAAACCAGACCTTCGTCATAAAGCTGTTGGCTGCGGTCGCGTTCATTCTTTGCTGTTTGAAGATTCCGCTCCGCGGTCTGCAGCGCCTGTTCCGCGTTTTCGATTTCATTTCCGCGGTTTTCACGGGCCTGTTCAAGGTCAATCTTAGCCCTCTCATACTGTTCACTTGCCTGTGTGATTGCATGGTCGGCGTTCTCAAGCGCAACCTGGGTCTCCTGCACCCCGGCTTCCGCTCCGCGCTGACCGGCCTGAGAAATCGCCACGTTGCTCTCGGCTGCCCGGAGAGCGGCGCGTTCCTGCTCCAGCGCATTACGAAGCTCGGAATCATCCAGCCGGGCCAGTACCTGACCCTGCTCCACCTGATCGCCCTCTTCAACGAGCACCTCCGTGACATCCGCTGTCACTTCAGGCATTAACGACACTTCGGACAAAGCCTGCGTCGTTGCATTAACAATACGTTCTCCTTCCAGATCACCTGTTTCTGCTTCTTCTGTTTCCACCACGACTGCTTCTTCTTCCGTATCGACTTCCGCCGACTGGCATCCTGTGATGCCAAAGAAGAGAAGAAGTCCTGCTGCCAAGTGCCATCTATGTGATAGTCGTGTTTTCGAACTGCGGCTGTTGTACAATTCCCCGTTTCCCCCATTCCTTCCAAAGTTTCAAAGATTGCTGGACGTTTTCCATCTATGTCATACGATATCATAGATCTTCCGTTTCATCGCTGTTGAAAAAAGTACCCCTGCTTTCCTTGAAAAATAATTATGTTTCATAACTATTAATAAACTAAACTATAATTCAATATAAGGCAGAAGAACTATACGGTCAACTGTTTTGATGAAAAATCAAAAACTCTTCACATCATTGCCGCATCATTCCATAATGTTCAAATAAAAACTGCAGGGAACCCTGTCCCTGCAGCGTAAGATTATTGCTGCGCGGCTGCCTGTTGTCCTGCAGAAGAACCTCCGGACTGCTGCACGAGACCATCGCGCATCGCTTTAATCTGTTCATTGATCATAAACAGATTCGATCGGGCAGCGGCCAGTTCCTGCTCGGCCTGATCCACCTGCAGGCCGGCCAGTTCATATTCCGCCTGAGGGATGACGCCGATTTCCGCCTGAATCCGCAGATCCTCCACATCTTCCCGGGCGTAGCTTACTTCATTCTGAGCCTGAAGCACCGCCTGATACTGCGTCTCGGCATCCTGGAACGTATTGGAAATGGATGTCGTCAAATCCTGCCGCAGCTGAACGATATTTTCTTCTTCCGTTTCCACGTTAATGTCGGCCTGTTCCTCATCAAACCGGTCAGCATCTTCGTCATTATATACCTGCTCGCGGTTGTATTCAGCAAGCTCCAGCGTTTCCTGTGCGTTCTGCATGCTGAAGGACTGTTCAATCAGTGTTTTGGTATCTGTCTTCTGCTGAAGCGGAGAAAGCTCTCCCAGCTCCGGTTCTTCCAGCGTCAGATCTTCGTGATAGACAATACCGATATCAAGAGCGAACATCGCCAGATCATGTTCATACTGGGCGCGTGCTTCATAAAGACTGTCTTCAGTCCGCTGCACTTCCCGCTGTGCCGACTGATATTCGCTTGCAGGAGCCGTGCCGATTTCCACCTGCCGCTTTGTGTTGGCCGCCTGCTGCTTCTGATTCTCGAGCGACGCTTTTGTGGTTTCCATCTGATCTTTCTGCGTCAGAAGCTGAATAAAGGTGGACTTTGCGGATAGTTCAGCGCTCCGGTGCGCCTGCTTCCGGTCGTAGCGGAGCTGAATGTCATTGGACTCAAGTTCCCGGATGGAATCTTCCATCGTTTCCAGGTTATCCTCCAGACTCTCTATCTGATTCTGCAGTTCCAGGCGCGTCTGGAATGTCCGCTTCCCTGTTTCATCCTGTACATCACGCAGTTCATCCATCTGATCTTCCAGATCCTCGAGGTCATCCTGCAGATCGCTGTATTCGTCTTCCGTGCCCTCAAGCTGGCTGTCGATATTATCAATCCGGTAGTTCAGCAGGATCAGCGATGATTTGTCATCGAGCGCATAATCGACCGCCTCTTCCATCGTTAAGGATTCGATCAGGTCTTCTGATTCACCGCTGTCCTCTGTTTCTTCAGAAGCCGTTTCCTCTGTTCCGCCGGAGTTCTGTTCATCTTCTGTTTCTGCTGCCGATACCGCAGTTGTCAGGCCGGATGAAGCTATAAGCGCCGCCATTCCCGCCGAAAAAATCCGCTTCATGTTTTCCTCCCCTATCTGTATGAAGAAATAATTTAATGTCTTAATAGTTTCCTTTCCTTATCAATTAATACTATAACGGATTATAACGTATTTTTCCAGCGGGAGAAATGAAAAAGATAATATGTTTTTGCTGAGGGGAAGGGATGCAACTAACGAAAAAGTGCCGCGGGCTTTACTTCCGCCGCGGCACTCGTTATCAGTTTTCATGAGAAGATGATTCTTTCAGAGTATCCAGCTTTCCATTGATTTGATGCAAAGACTCCTGCATTTTGAAAAAGATAATTAATAGTTCGCAGTAGATGCGGGTGAACAACGGTCCAAGGACAATCGTTAAGAGTCCTAGGAATACCTGGCCGCCGCCTCCGAAATCAGCTGTCATTCCAATAAAAAACTGAATGAGACCTCCAATAATGGAAAGTACCACACCAATCCAGAAAATCACTTTAATGATTACCGGCGTGATCATTGTGTTGAAGTTCAGAAAATTATTCAATACCTTCACCCCCTCCCCTTTTCAATAATGAATATTTTAACATAAATGGGATTATTATCAATAATCTTCTCTCGCATAGCTTTCCGCGTAATACGGGGCGCCTGCATCATAGGTGACGCCAACGCCGAGAGCCTGTACGGAGGTGCGGAGAATATTTTCCCGATGTCCCGGGGAGTTCATCAACGCGCGGTGAGCCCGGCGTGCGTCCCGCTGCCCCGTTGCCAGGTTTTCGCCGCCGAACATGTATCCGTCGATATCAGCGTCTTCGAAACGATCCATCGGTGTGCGGCCGTCCTGACTATTATGGGCAAAGTAATCATTGGCCGCCATATCATCACTGTGCGCTTCCGCTACTTCGGCTGCTTCTTCATTCCATTCCAGCGGCTCGATATCATGCATGGTCCGCGCCGCATTCACAAGCTCGAACTGCTGCAGCGCCATACTTTCTTCGATGGCCGCCACGCGGCTGCTGTCCTCAGCGATGTCTTCCCGGTATTCCATGCTCGTATCGATGTCTTCATGATAGACGGTGAAATCTATCAATTCGGGGGCATCACCGTCTGTACCCTGTTCGATGCCGAAGTTCACCTCCGGCGACAGCCCGGATTCTTCTATAAACGTGTTCATATGATCCACCACTGTCTCCGGATCCATCCCAAGAGCTATATCCATCGGTGCCTCAAACGATTCTCCGTAAGAGAAAAAGGCAACGACACGCTCCTCCTGCACCCCGAACATGACGAAGTCTTCGTACTCGTCATGATATGTGTACCAATCAAACCCGTAGATACTAGGAAGAACCCGCTCCGGTTCCCCTTTTTCCTCACGCAGTGCTGCTTCGCTGTCCTCAAGAGCCACCCCGTGCAGCGAAAATTCCGTCATGATATTTTCCACGGTATCCGATTCTTCCGTCTCTTCTTCCGGCGCATTCACCGGCTCTTCGGGAACGTCATCTTCCTGATCGTCCGCGGCATTTTCTTCCTTTTTAAATGCTTCATGGAGGATCACGGCCATCTGCGCGCGGGTCAGTTCTTCACCCGGGCGGAACGTACCGTCCTCATACCCGTCGGCAAAACCCGCCTGTACAACGGCACTGATGCCGGACCAGGCCCAGTACTCCCTGTCCACATCAGCAAATACAGCCTGACCTTCCTCCAGATCAAACGCTTCTTTTATCATTTCCGCCATCTGTGCCCGGTTAACCGTTTCTCCGGGACGGAACCCTTCCGCACTTCCGGTCATCCAGCCTTTTTCGTAAACGGCACTGATGGCACCTGCATATGGGTGATCTTCCGGGATGCCAGCCTCTTCCGGCAGTTCTCCGGAAGCTTCCAGCTCAAACGCCCGGCTCAGCATCACTGCCATATGCTGCCGCTGTACGGGATCATTCGGACGAAAATCTCCATTTTCGTATCCTGTCATGATCTCTTCTTCCACCATATACTCTACCGCATCCTGCGCCCAGAACCCGTCGCTGATATCCTGGAATTCTGTCTCCGCCGATGCTGTCACCGGTCCTGCGATCAAGCCGCCCGTAAGTATGCATGCTGTGATTCTTGTTTTCATAACTTTCACTCCTTATCTCTCGTTATAATACCCTTGTTCACACCACAACCCCTTTAACTTTCCTTAATATCGGAAGTTCGAAGAAAACTTTTATGTAGAAATTAAAAACGTGCTGCCGAAGCAATTCGTGAATTCTTCGTCAACAGCACGTTACTTTTCACACAAAGAAGCATAATTATATTAGTAACCCTTCGTTACATCTACAACGTTTATCAGGTCCTGATTGTCTTTATATTTTTGAAAGTTTTGCTTAAAAATTTCCAGTGCTCGATCATGATAATAAGGGGAAACTCCTGATAAATGTGTGGTAACTGTAATACTTTCTTCTTCCCAAAATACATGTTCAGCGGGTAACGGTTCTTCTTCAAAAACATCCAAAACCGCATGATAAATTTCATTGTTCTGAATAGCCTTAAGAATATCTTGTCCCTTCACCACATTCCCTCTTCCCAAATTTATGAACACGGCATGTTCCGGTAATGTCCTGAAATGTTCATAATTAAAAAAGTTATCGGTTTTTGAAGTGCTTGGAAGAACGGAAACAACAAAGTCCACTTCAGGAAGCATGTCATTCATTTCACCGTACGTTATATTTTCATCAAATTCATTCAAGCTGCTTCCACTTCGAGAAACTCCAATCGTTTTCATTTGAAAAGCGTTTGCAACTCTTGCTATTTCCCGGCCAATTACTCCTGTTCCTGCTATCAGCATCGTTCTTCCCGTTATTTCATCCATATAAATATCACGGGTCCATACTTTATTTTTTTCGTTTTCTATTAGTTGTTTACCTTGTCTATATACCATCATCAACATAAAAAACACATACTCTGACATAGGAGCCTTATGAATTCCTTTTGCGCTTGTAACAGCAATATTACGCCGACTTAACTCATGAAATGGCAGTTTGTCGATTCCTGCAGCAATAACCATAATCCACTTTAAACTTTGAGCTTCCTCCAAAACATGTCTATCGAGGTCTTCCCCATACGTTATAATAATATCCGCCTCAGGTATTCTAGTTTTTGCTTCTGTTATAGAATCATAAAACAAAAAATGATCTCCCGGAAATGTTTCCTTGAGGTTGTTCTGATTTTTTAACGGTAATGCTGCTGTTGATAGTATATTCACGTTTTTCCTCCTCCATTATGCTAAGAATATGAGTGGTTCACTATTTTACTAGGTTCCGGATAACGCTTCCGGCAGAAATAAAATAATCTGTGGAAAAAATGCCATGATTATTATTAATGCCAATACTGCAAATAAAAAGGGATAGGCGCCTTTTGTGAACTGTGCCACTGATGTCTTTGTAATCGAGCATACGGCAAACATTGTAACTCCCAGTGGCGGGGTCATGCCTCCTAAAGTAATTAATACGATCATTAATACTCCAAAATGAACTGGGTCCACCCCGGCTTGTTCCGCAATTGGAAGAAAAATGGGCGTTAATAACAGGGTGTTTGCTGTTGCTTCCATAAACAATCCTGCGAGAAACACTATTAATAAAATTAGTAACAGTACCAAAATGGAATTACTTGTTAAATTTGTGAGAAATTCTGAGAAAGACCTGGGCACATTTTCAAAAGCAATGACATAGCTGAATATAGATGCAGAAGCTATGATCAACATAATCATACTATTATCTTCAACTGCATCAATGATAGCTTTTTTGAAATTCTGCCAAGTAAGATCCTTATATATAAACTTCCCCACCAATAATGCGTATACTACTGCGACTGCTCCTCCTTCTGAAGCGGAAAATATCCCGAATCGTATTCCCACCAGTAAGATGACTGGAAATAAAAGTGCCCATATACATTCTTTAAAACTTATCATTAAATTTTTAAATGAGGGCTTTTGAAAATTCAAGTCTGAATCATACCCTCGTTTTTTTGCGACAAAATACGTTGTTAACATTAAAGTGAAACACATCAAAATCCCCGGTACTATTCCAGCTATAAATAAATCACCTATAGAAACTCCTCCTATAAATCCATAGAGAATTAATCCGATACTAGGAGGGATAGTTGAAGTAATTAGAGAACTTACCCCAATAACACCAATAGAAAATCCTTTAGAATAGCCTCTTTTCACCATATCGTTGGTAAGAATACGACTCTGCATCGCTGCATCTGCTGTTGCTGATCCAGAAATTCCTCCTAACATGGTGCTTAATACAATGGATACGTGAGCTAATCCTCCCTTTAAATGACCCGTCAGCAAATTAGAAAATTCAATCAATCTACTTGTGATGCCGGACACATTTAAAATGTGCCCGGCTAATACGAAGAACGGAACGGCCAGCAGCGGAAATGATTGAGTACCTGTAGTAAACTGCTGGACAGCTACCATGTTAGCCAGATCCGGTGTTGTTATAAAAAAGACAAAGCCTGCAATGCCGATGGCAAACGCAATCGGAACATTTGCAAATAATAATATAAAAAACACAATCAACATTATTGTCATTTAAAAACCACCCATATCTTCACAATCTACTGTAGAGTATTCATTTTAAATCTTTAATCATGAACCCTGCCTGACTGACTGCGGTAAACAGCATCAGTATAGCTCCCACCGGAATGGCCAGTGTCACCGTATAATAACCAAGAGACGTTCCGGTAATAAGTCGGCCGGTGTTGGCAAACGTCATCTCAAAACCGTATACAATTAAAATAAACAAGAAAATCACTATGATTAGTTGAACCATCAATTGTATATACTTCTGTAACTGATCAGGCAATAAATTTGTGAAGACATCAATTCCAATATGCGAATGATTTCTAAAAGCTCTATTTGCCCCTAGAAATATAACCCACATAAAAATCAGTTGAGCAATTCCAACAGACCATGTGGTAGGATTATCAAAAAAACGAACGATCACCTCCATAAATACCAACATTACTAATAAGAGGAGCAATGTAATCAATACTGAGGTTTCCAACTTAATATAGACATTCTTACATGTCCTTAAGACAGCTCTTGAAGCCATCATTCAGCCAGCACCTCGTCCACCTGATTTTTCACGTCTTCCAAACCGATATCGGAGTAAGCTTCTTGAGCTCTTTCTTTAAATTTCTCCCGGTCTACTTCGTTAAATTCCACCCCTGCTTCATTCATAGCTTTTTCGTATTCTTCTGATTTTTCTGAAGCGATTTCTGAGGCTGTATTCCCAGCTTTTTGTGCTTCATCTACTAATATATCCTGGTATTCTTCAGGTAGTTCATTAAACCATTCTGCGCTGACAACCAATCCTGAAACCAATTGAAAGTGATTGGTTCTTGCAATATTATCTACTACTTCATGAATGCTCGATTCATAGATAGCCAGATTGTGTGCCTCGACCCCATCTATAACACCTTGTTCTAATCCAGGATAGGCTTCTGTCCAAGGCATACCGCTTGGTGAACCTCCCATAGCGGAAATAGTCGCGTTAACTATTTGAGAATCATTTGTTCTGATAACTACGCCATCAAGATCTTCAGGAGTCTCTATCTTTTTATTGGTTGCCAGATTCCTTTGACCTAATTTCCAATTAAAGGATAGTAATCTTAATCCTTGGTCGCTGAATTCCTGCACCCATTTCTGGTAGAGGTCCGATTCTAGAAATTTGTCAATCTCATTATAGTCTTCAAACATATAGGGAGATTGTAAAATATAAAATTCATTTTTCAGATCTCCCATCTGACCAGCGTCTGTTATTGTCCCAACATTAGTACCGGTAGAAGCTTGTTCTATCAAATCAGGAATGCTGGCTAACTGGTCACTGTGATAAGTCTCCACGGTTATAGCACCATCTGTTCTTTCTTCTACTCCTTCTTTAAATTGCTGAATGCCGGTATATTCTGCATTTTCATCATTTTGAGTGATTCCCACTCTTACCGTGTATTCGCTTTCATTTGATTCGCTGCTATTTTCTCCATTTGTCCCCGATTCAGAAGTTTCTCCCTGACAAGCTCCAAGAATCATCAAAAAAACGACAAACAGCAATGAAAAAAATTTGGTTTTCATGTACATCTACTCCTTTTATTAGGGTTTAAGGTTTAACCGAAGTACCGTCAAACACTCTTGCTAACGTCCATTCCGGCAATTTATTACGTGCAGGATAAGCTGATGCTTCCTCTTCACAAAAATCAATTCCAAGCCCTGGAGCATCAGTTAAATATGCAAAACCTTCTTTTATTTCAATTCCACTCGGAAATACTTTATTTAATGCTTCATTCATTGGTGTCCACTCTTGAATACCAAAGTTGGATATACTAAAATCTAAATGAAGATTGGCAGCTATACCAATTGGAGATAGATCCCCGGGTCCATGCCAAGCAGTCCTTATCCCAAAGTTTTCTCCCAATACTGCTAGTTTTTTGGCCGGGGTAATACCTCCAATCGCGCTGATATGAGCCCTTATAAAATCAATTTGCTGACTGGTAATTAAGGTTGTCCAGTCATTGGGGTGAGAAAACAGCTCTCCCATCGCAATAGGTGTACTAGTTTGTTCTCTTATCATTTTCAACCAATTAGTCTGTTCAGGGGGAAATGGATCTTCTAAATAATATAAATTAAATTTTTCAACTTGTTTTGCTAAATGAACAGCATCAATAGGTGAAACCCTTTCGTGAATATCATGAATTAGTTCAATACTTTCTCCCAACTCGCTTCTGATATATCCAAATAAATCTATGACACTCTTTACATATGCATCTTTATCGAAGTACTGCCCTTCTCGAAGTCTTTCGGGATGTCGTTTTTTATTTAAAATCTCTGCCTCTTTCATTTTTTTAGAGATTAACCCAGTATCTTCGGTACCCGCTCCTCCATACATCCCCAGTTGACACCGAACATATTGAAATCCTTCCTGGACTGCTTTCTTTATATCTTCTGTAACTTCTTCTTTAGTAGCGCCATCAGTATGTCTATACAATGCTACACCATCTCTTGATTTCCCTCCTAAAAGTTCAAATACCGGTAAATCTGCAACTTTTCCTTTAATATCCCATAAAGCCATATCTACTCCAGACAAAGCATTGTTAATAACCGGGCCGTTTCTCCAATAACCACTTACATTTAAAGTCTGCCAAATATCTTCAATTTCCATTGGGTTACTACCTATCAATAGAGGCTTCATATATTCTAATATGGTTGTTTTTACCACTTCTGCCCGCTGTGTAAAGGTAGCACATCCCAATCCATATAAATCGTTTTTATTTGTTCTTACCTTTACGATGACTAAGTCAATATTTGCAGGAGCTGTAATAAAAACTTCTACATCTGTTATTACCAATTTGTTTTTCACTAGACCGATGAGCCCTCCTTTCCATTTTTATCTCCCGAGCCAACCCCCGTCGACTGCTAATAGGTGACCGTGAACATATTTCGAAAGATCTGTAGCTAAAAATAATGCCGGTCCTTTAAAATCATCTGGTTCCCCCCATCTTCCGGCCGGTATTCTTTCTAATATCTGCCTGCTTCGTGCGGAGTCATTAATCAAAGCCGTATTCATTTCCGTATCAATGTATCCTGGAACCAATGCGTTTACATTAACTCCTTTAGATGCCCATTCATTGGCTAATGCTTTTGTTAATTGGCTCACAGCACCTTTTGCAGAAGCATAGGCAGGCACTGTAATCCCACCTTGAAACGAAACTAAAGACGCAATATTAATAATCTTCCCATAATTATTGTCAGTCATAATCTTTCCGGCTTCCTGACATAAAATCCATACCGCTTTTAAGTTTATATCCATCACTTGATCCCAATCGTTCTCCGGAAATTCCACTGCAGGATGCCGTTTTTGTATTCCTGCATTATTTACCAGTATATCGATAGAGCCCATTTCATCATTTATTTTGGGAACAACAGTGCGTACCTGTTCCATATCATTCAAATCACAATAGTAAATTTTAGCTTTTACACCCAACTGCTCAATTTCTTTCTTGGTTTGATCGTTGGAGGAACGCTGAACCAACGCAATGTCAGCTCTTGCTTCTGCAAAAGCCAATGCTATTGCCTTCCCTATCCCCCGGGTGGTCCCTGTGACAACAGCTACTTTGTTTTCCAAAGAACAATTTAACAATTTATACCTGCCTCCTCTTTACGTTCAATTCTGAAAAAGTACTTTCAATGATTCATTCGTATTTTTCATTAATTCAAACCCTTCTTTAAAATTTGATAGTGGTATTTTATGGGATATTATTTCTTGAACATTTATTTCTTTATTTTTTAATAAAAGGACAGCTTTTTTAAAATCATCATTTGAAAAACATCTTGTTGTTTTTAACGAAATTTCTCTAAAATGCATTTTTGCCAAATTAATTTGAGGGGGCATCTTATAAACACTAATCACCAGGATTTCTCCCTGAGGTTTTATGGCTTCAATCGTTTGGTCTGCGGTACTTTGATTTCCTGCCGCTTCAAAAACCACATCAGCCCCCACCCCTTCTGTATTGTCTTTCGTTTCATTTACCACGTCTGTTGTTTCTGCATTGACTGTACGGAACCCTAGTTTTTCAGCAGCTCTTAACCGAAAGTCACTCACATCTGAAATGATTACTTTAGAAGCTCCCGCTTTTTGGGAAAGCATGGCAATCAATATACCAATAGGACCTGCCCCTAAAACTAAGACGACATCTCCAAAACGTAGTTGGGATTTCCTGATCGAATGAACTGCTACTGCAAGCGGTTCTATTAAAGCTGCTTCGTCATCACTCACACCTTTTTCCAACGGGTGTAAATTTTCTTCTGGTACATTAACGTAATCTGCAAATCCACCATCTGTATCAATACCTATATATTGAAGATTTGCACATATATGATTCTGTCCTCGCACACAGGCATAACAATATCCACAACTTATTAACGGGTTCACGGCAACCCTGGCTCCTTTTTCAACAGAAGAAGAGCTGCCGATTTTTTCAACTCGACCTGAAAACTCGTGCCCCATAATAAGACCTGTTTCAGCTCTGGGATGCAAACCAGCATAAATCATCATATCTGTTCCGCAAATACCTGCAAATGCAACTTTTATTAAAGCTTCATTGCTACCTGGCGCAGGAATTTCTTTATCGATAACTCTTACACTCTCTTTGTCTTTAAATATTCCTGCTTTCATTAACTACTCCTTTTTACTGCGGTTGTTAATAAATACACTGTTTTTCACAGTGGTTCTGGTGTCTATAAAGTGTTCCTGCAAGTTTTCTTCAATTTCATCAAAGTCCCCTTTCATTATGGCCTCTACAATATTTAAATGGCTTTCCACGAGAAACTCTTTATAGGTGCCTTCTGTTTCCGTAGTAAACCTGTTCTCTGTAGCGATTAAAAGGGCTGTAATAATTAACTTTTCAATGTTAGTCCATAAATGGTAAATTCTTTTGTGATCACTGGCTTTAATAATGGCTTGATGAAACGCTGTATCCTGAATGGCTAATTCTGTAGCATCTTTATTATTTATTGCAATTTTCATTTTTTCTACGGTGAACTGCAGAAATGCGATAAGTTCCTCATTGTTTCGCTTCGCACATTCTTTCATTGCAAAGCTTTCAATTAAGTAGCGGATATCATTTAATTCTTCGATATCTTTTTGCGATACACCAGTGATTTCAGCCCCCATTCTCTTTAATTCCAGTAATCCTTCATTTTGGAGTATCCGCAAAGCTTCTCTTGAAGGGGAGCGACTTGAGTTGTACTTATTTGCCAATGAATTCTCTGAAACCACTTCACCTGGCTTTAACTCACCGGCAATGATCTCATATCGCATCAATCCCGCGATCTCTTCTCCTTTAGAAGCTGGGTTTAGTTTCTCAACCGGGAAATGAATTATAATCCCTCCCTTCTTTTATAAAAATACAATGTATACCTTGTATACAACTTACTGCGTATCTTACAATAAAAAATTTTATTTGTAAACGCTTTATTTTGTTTTTTTGAAATTTTCTACTGAAGCTTGATTGTAAAATGAAATGCAACGGCTAAAGGCATAGTAAAAGCCATCGTTATTCCGTTATGATGAAAGTAACCAAACACCCAGCATAACAGGAGGAATAACGATGAGCCCTTCCCATGAAAATACAGAACAACGGTGCTTTTCTCATCTTTCGGCATTTGATCGCTAACAGCCAAGCGCTTCACTGGGAAGGACTATTCATTCAGGCCATTGCAATTCAAGCAATTTTCTTTTCATCACCGCATCCTATTGAATCATAGGTAAAAACCGAAGAGTAAACGATCTCAGTTTATCAAAATACTGTTCTTCCGGCGCAGAAGCCTGCACAGCCACAATAGCAGCTTCATTGGTTTTTCCGGTAACTTCCCCTTCTTCTATTTGAATGATACTATCGTCAAGTTCCGTCCATTCTTCGTTTTCATTCCATGCATAGAGACTGACTTTCTGTCGAAGAGGGTGGGCTTTGTCCTGATCAAACGGAATCGAAATAGTCACCGGCTCTTCAAAAGGCCCTTCTGATTCTTTTTTCAGCTGAAAAACGTCACTGATTATAATCTGTTCTTCCGGCTTTTGTTCGTCTGCCAGCTCTTCTGTGACCCGTTCTACCGTCACTTCTTCTTCCTCTCTCAACGCATTTTCCGGAAGGGACAGAGACATTCCATCCATTTTTACAGAGCCGCCTTCCCGTCCGATCTTCTCAGACTCATTTTCCGAGCCGTCGGTACTGCTGCCGGAGGATCCTCCGCTTCCGCCTGTACTTCCACCGCTGGATTCATCTTCGTCGTCATTCTCCGAGACAGCCCGGGCGACAGAAAGCTCATACGTTGTTTTTGTTCCGTTCTCTCCTGTCACGTCGATTGTGATCATATTTTCCCCGGGATCGAGTGGGATACCGTCACTTTGCCGGCTGCTTTCCACGTTGCTCCCATTCACAGATATCGTTACATCGTTTGCTGAAGCATACGGCGTTACCGTCAGCTCCGTCACATCCTCTGCAACCTGAAGAGAATAATCCGTCGTCTCCGGTTCAAACGATAGATCTCCGTTACTTACCTCCAGGTTCTCAAGATAAACACTGCCTGCATCTGTTTGGATGGTTATATCCGCCTGCGTCTGATGCTTTCCGTCCCCGGCTTCCACGGTTAAAGTGTAAGAAGAGGCAGGTTGCAGTGCAGCTGTATTCAACACCGTGAGCGCGCCGGTTGATTCATCGACAGAAAAGATATTTCCGTTATTTCCCGCAGCAATGGAGTAATGGATTTCGTCTCCATCCGGATCGGAACCATTTATCGTCCCGATCACGGTTCCGTTTGTTACATCATTCTTTATTTGAAAGGTTTCTTCTCCTATTTCCGGAGGATGATCATTTTTGTCGGTTATCATAACCGTCACCTGCTGGGTGGTTTGGTGCTCTCCATCAGCTGCTTCGACTTCCACTTTATACTCATTATCTCCATTCTCATCGGCAGGCTCCTCAAAATCCGGGGATTCGTTAAAACGAAGCTCGCCGGTTTTGGCATCCATATCAAAATAAGAGGCATCCGCACCGCCGGTAATAGAATAGGTCAGCAGATCTCCTTCCGGATCATCGGCTTCCACTATTATCACGTCAGATTTATTTTCCTGCATAACTATAGTGTCTTCCGATGTGATTTCCGGAGCTTCATTTTTGTCGGTTACCGTTACCGTCAGCTTTCGTGTTGTCTGGTGCTTTCCATCAGCAGCTCCTACTTCCACCTCATACCTGTTATCGCCGTTCTCATCGCCTGGTCCCTCAAAATCCGGTGCTTCGTTGAAACGAAGTTCACCGGTTTCTGAATCTACCGCAAAACGGGAGGCATCTGAACCACCGGCCACTTCATAGGTCAACGAATCTTCATCTGCATCTTCAGCCGTGACGGTCATCACATCGGTTGTCCCTTCCAATGAAGACACATCCGCTCCCGATGTGATAACCGGAGCGTTATCATTAACATTCAGCACTTCTATCACTATATGCTGGTCGATTGTACGTTCCCCGTCATCTGCTGTAACTACTGCTTCAAACGTATTATCTCCATTTTCATCAGACGGTTCTTCAAAATCCGGCTGGTCACGGAAAGTGAGTTCACCGGTTTCCGGATCTATATCAAAATGGGAGGCATCCGTTCCGGAAACACCAAACGTCACATCATCTCCGTCAGGATCTTCAGCTTTAACTGTTGTCACGGCTGTCTCGTTCTCATCAACGCTCACCGTGTCATCCGAAGTGATCACCGGCGGTTCATTTGTCACCGGATCGAATGTGAAGTTGTCGAAAATAACAGTGTTTGACGAACCTTCAGGAAACGTTATATGCTCAATCCTTATTTCATCTACTTCATTAGAAGTTCCCGGCAGACTGTATTCTTTCATCTCCATATAGGCATCAATAGTAACAGTTTCCGACACCTGTTCCCCGTCTTTATACCCTTTCAGGACAAATGTATGATCTTCCCCTGCCCACGTACCGGCTGCTAAACTTTTAAACATAAAGGGCTCTTGATTATCCCGGCGGATAGAAAGTTCATCTCCCAGAGAATTATTGAACCTACCTAGATTCTTATATTCCGATATAAAATCCTTGCTATAATTTGCTAATTTAAGATTATCACTCACATCCCCATTTGTTATTATCTCATAAACAAATTCATGTCCATCCACATTTATCGTTACCGGACTATCATCCCCGGGAAACGGCTCATCATTGTAATCATGAGTAATGTTATCCGCATCAGCTGCACCTTCCAGGCTGATTATCCCTAAAAGAATCATGATGCACCCTGTCAGTATCCGTAACGTTCTCATATAGAATCCTCCTCTGCTGCAGAGCGGGGCGGCACGTCCCCTTGGACCGCAATGATAAAATGGACACCGAGAAAAGGCTGTCTGTTGTTATGAGGTCTGCCGGATCCGCTCGATGCCAGACCCTCCTCTTTCATCTGTGTATCCGGAGCATCGGTCGTATATCTATCCGGCGAAAATCCTCCTGCATCGGCCCACACGGCCCCTGATGGGTCAGACGTGTCCGCCCACCCCTGATAACATTGGATATCATGGCTGTGCCCGGGCATTTCCCCGACGGTCAAGCTTACATCCGGCGAGCCTCCCCGGTCTCCCAATTTCCGTGGTGACAACTCTTCACCGCTTCCTGCGTGAATCGGCGTCCGGTCCCGCAGATCCGGGATCTGGAATTCATGGCGGCCATCTCCTCCGTAAGTTGTTTTAATCACCGAATACAAAGAAAAATAGTTCATCACGGATAGATACTGTCCATCACAAGACTTCCAGCCTGCCGGGGCAAACGTTCCGGCAAACATCCGAATGTCTCCTGCCATCGCCCGAAAAGCCGGCGTATCTCTGGAAGGGTATATGCCTTCCACCGCCATACAATAATTAGAAACAAGATACGGTTGCATGTTCGAGTGGGGGCTCCCTCCCCCTTCCTCTGCCACAGCATCGTCTCGCATCCAGCTGTCCGAAGAAGAAGCATACGGAGAGCCGTTGTTGTCTCCCCAGACATGACCGGACACTTGAGCTGTATCCGCGTTTGCAGTACTTGCTGACACACGATGATGATGCTCCGGCATCTCGCCGGTGGTCAGCGTATGCGTTTCTTCTCCGGCACGTTCACCAAAAGACACATCCCGGCCTGTATGAACCATCGCCCGGCCGCGCAGATCAGGAAGGGCAAACGTGCTTGTTCCATCTCCGCCGAACGTTGCACCTAAAATGGTATAAAGGTTGTAATACGTCGAAATCGAGAGCAGTCTTCCATCACAGTACATCCATCCTTTAGGTTCAAACGGAAAAGCAAAGCACCTGATTTCTCCGATAAACGTGTTATCCTCCATGTTTTTCTCCCTCCTCCTGATCATTTCGGGGCGGGTACATACCGGTTAACGCGATGATATAGTGGACAGCAGCATACGGCATCATATTGTGATGCGCGCCAAAGTCTCCTTCAGTGGAAACAATCGCGTTATTCATTGTGCCGTCCGGTTCGGAATCGGAATACTGGGGATACTGTGCGTCCGCCCATACAGCCCCTTCTGGATTCGAAGTGGTCCCGCTGGATGAAGAAGCCTTCGCTTTGTGGGTGTGGCTGGGAAGATGGTCTGTCTGAAGAACAACTTCTTCCCGTCCTCCCGCGCCTCCCACCGTAAACGCCGTACCGCTCTCAGGCGCCTGCCCTTGATGAATACCAACCCTCCCGCGAAAATCCGGAAGAGCAAAAGTCTGCCGGCCATCCCCACCGTATTGGGTGCCTATCAAGTAATACAGGGCTTCATTTCCGTTCACCGAAAGCAGCTGTCCATCACAGAACGCCCAGCCTTCCGGAACGTAATCCCCGGCAAATAAACGGATCTCTCCGATAAACGGCATAACAAGATCATCCTTTCCTTTCCTTCCCTTTTCCAATATTCATTGTTAACTATAGTGAACGAACCGCTGACAATATTTAACGTAACAAGAAAAGGTTAAAATGAGGTAAAATCACAAAAAATTCTAATTACCAGGCGATTGAATGAAAAAGTAAAAGCCATGGACATCATCTCCCTGGATGATGTCCATGGCTTTTCAAAGAGGTTCTGACATAGTTTACAACTCCAACATTTCATCCTTTGAGGTGAATAGAATCAATGTCTCCTTCTCCTTTTTTACATATATAGTTTCCATTACCTTTTCGTCAGGGAGAGGAAGGCGGTAGCCTTTACACCTTGACGGACTATCCTGACTCCTGATGACGAATTGCTCATTATGATCACTGAAAAATTCGAACTTTTCCCGTTCATTTTCAAAAGGGTCTGTCGTAACAATATGTACAACGAATTCAACCAAGTCTCTGTTTAACTTCCTTTGACCGTGCTGATTTACGTTAATGGAAAAAACAGGGTGTTGCATAACGTATCTCCTTCTTCCTATAAAAGACTACATATATTTTAGTAATATCTTGTTATATGTATGGTATATTATTGATAATAATAGTAATATTGTTATACTCATTAAAAGTATTTGTCACAAGAAAGGACTCCTGTTTGATGAACAGGAGTCCTGCTTGCATTTCTTCACCTATAAACAAACTGCTCTTACTCTTTCTTTCTGCTTCTCCAGCGGGCGAAGACCCCGACTGTCAGGAGTAAAAATCCTGCCAGGCCATAATTGAAGATAGCAGTGGATGTGTCCGGTAGTCGTTCGTGCTGCTGCTCATTTTCCACTGTTAGTTCAACTGCCTGTGTCCGGCCGTCTTCTATTTGGAAAGAGACAGGTGCATCATCTGTTATATAACCAGCCGGCGCCTGGGTTTCAACGAACTGATAGGTACCTGGACTCAGCTCCTTGATTCTGATTTCACCTGATTCATCAGTAGTCAATCCGGAATCTATAGTGTTACCGGATGCATCCTGAAGTTCGAATTCCGCTCCTTCCAACAGACGATTATGATTCTCTTCATCGACTTTCGTCAACACTACTGCGCTCTCTTCCTCGACGGGTGGATTATCCTCTTCAGGCTGAGGTTTATTTTCAAAGGTGACTTCCACCGTCTCTGCCTGTCCTTCCTCAATGTGGAAAGATAACGGCTCTTCGTCCAATTCATACCCAGCCGGCGCATCGGTCTCGATAAATTGATAGCTGCCCGGCTCCAGGTTATTCACGAATATTTTACCGGAGTCATTGGTAGCAAGGCCTTCTTCAATTACCGTACCGTCTTCGGTCTGAAGGGTGAATTGGGCTCCTTCCAGCAGCTGATCCGTGTCCGTTGCGTCCACCTTCGTCAGGGCCACTGATCCTTCCGGTTCTGCCGGCGGCGTGATTTCCTCATTTTCTTTCGTTACTGTCACCAGACTCGTTTCATCCGCTTCAATGTCAAACTCGACCGGTGTTTCTGTTTGTTCATAACCTTCCGGTGCCTCGGTTTCCACAAACTGATAACTTCCGGGCTCGAGACCAGTAACCGTAATGGTTCCATTTGTTCCAGTAGTTAGGCCGTCCTGGACGACAGTGCCATCAGACTGTTCAAGAGTAAACTCAGCACCTTCCAGAACCTCATCTGTATTCCCTGCAGCTGTCTTCGTTAACTGAACAGCTCCCGGCTTCACTTCATTTTCGGCCGTCAATGTTACCATTTCCTGCTGGTCTTCCTCGATGGTAAATTCTATCGGTTCCTCCCGTAACTGATAACCGTCCGGTGCTTCCGTCTCCACAAACCGGTAATCGCCGGGGGCGAGATCCGTTATCTCCATTTCTCCATTTTTGTCGGTATTCAGGTTTTCTTCAACCATGTCACCGTCGTCTGTTTCGAGATCGAAAACGGCGTCTTCAAGGTATCTGTTTCCTTCCCCGTTTACTTTTGTCAGCAGAACAGATCCCTTAATCTCTTCATTTTCCACCGTAATGGTGGTTCTCTCATCTTCATCAATCTCTACTGCTGCCGGTGCCGGATCCAGCTGATACCCGTCAGGGGCTTCGGTTTCAACAAACTGGTAGTTACCGGGCTCCAGATCGGTTACAGTGATTTCCCCATTCTCGTCCGTGGTTAAGTCCTCTTTCACTACATCTCCATCGGCTTGTTCGAGGTTGAACACCGCTCCTTCAAGCGTTTGATCCGTTTCTTCCTCCGATACTTTTGTCAGCGTGACGGAGCCATCATCGTCCGGAGGCGGTGGAGTTCCGCCAGTCGGAGGATCGTCATTTTCCACCGTTACACTTACAGCTTCCTGTTGATTTCTCTCAATTTCAAAAGAAACAGGGGCACTGTTCAACTCATAGCCGGACGGGGCCTGGGTCTCGACAAACTGATAGGCTCCCGGAGTTAGATCGTCCACTATAAGTTTTCCTGTGCTGTCGGTTGTGAGATTCTCTTTCAGAACCTCTCCTTCTTCGTTCTGAAGCTCAAACTCGGCTCCTTCCAGTACATTTTCGGGATCATCTTCATCCACTTTCGTTAATTCGACCGATCCAGGTAGTAATTCATTACTTACTTCCAGTTGCGACCGTGATTCACCTGTTCCTATTTCAAAAGGAATCGGGGTGTCATCGAGCTGATATCCTTCCAACGTTTCTGTTTCTACCAGCTGGTAGGATCCCGGTGTTAGTTCATCAAAAACGAGTTTCCCATTTTCATCTGTGGTCAACCCTTCCTGCAGCGTAGTCCCGGAACCATCCTGCAGTTCAAAGACGACTCCTTCCAGTACTTCACCATCTGCTCCGGTTTTCGTTAATTCCAGTGTCCCCGGAATAAGGCTGTTGTCCTCTGTGATTTGCAGTGTTTCCTGCTGGTTAAAAGCTATCTCAAAGGATATTGGGTCTTCGGCCAATTGATAGCCGTCCGGAGCCTGGGTCTCGACAAACTGATAGTCCCCAGGCTGCAGATCATGAACGATCAGTGTACCATCGCTTCCTGTCGTCAGCCCGGTCTCCAATGTTTTTTCATTGCTGTCCTGAAGCTCAAACTCAGCCCCTTCCAGCGTCTCTCCTTCTTCATCAACCTTCGTTAATTCGACAGATCCCGGAAGCGGAGAGTTGGGCATTTCAACTTCCTTGTTGACAGTCTGGTTGGTCCCTATTTCAAATTCGAACGGGGTGTCATCCAGCTGGTAACCTTCCAGCGTTTCTGTTTCAACCAGCTGGTAGGAACCAGGCTGCAGGTCATCAAGAATCAGCTGTCCGTTCTCATCTGTCGTCAAGCCTTCTTGTATGACTGCGCCGGATTGATACTGGAGCTCAAACACAACACCTTCCAGCACTTCGCCGTCCATTCCGGTTTTCGTTAATTCAAGCGTCCCTGGAATCAGGCTGTTTTCTTTCGTTACTTCAAGGGTGTCCTCCTGATTGGGGACAATGTCAAAGGTTAAGGGTTCCTCGTCCAATTCATAGTCTTCCGGGGCCTCCGTCTCCACAAACTGATACGTGCCCGGCGCCAGGTCATTGACAGTCAGCGTCCCGTCGCTTCCTGTCGTAAGGCCCGTCTGCAGCGTAGTTCCACTGCTGTCCTGAAGTTCAAAGACTGCTCCTTCAAGCGTCTCCCCTTCTTTGTTCGTTTTTGTCAGCTCAACAGAACCAAGATCTAAACTATTCTCTTTTGTGAGTTGCAGTGTCTCCGTTTGATCAGTAGTCACGGTGAACTCTACAGGAGTTTTGTCCAGTGTATAATTCTCAGGTGCTGCGGTTTCCACAAATTGATAGTCGCCCGGCTGCAGGTTCTCAACCGTGATCGTTCCGTCTTCTCCGGTGGTTAAACCGGTTTGAATATCATTTCCATCTGCATCCTGCAGCGCAAACTCCGCACCGGCAAGTGGATCCCCATTTTCATCCACTTTTGTCAGTTCGACCGTATTATCAACATTCATAAATACACCGACACGGGAAGGTTCGACAGGCTGTCCTTCATCCGTTGCCAGAGCAAATGAATTCCACGCTGCCCGTGATGTCGGGTCAATTGAAGGATCAAGCACATCTTCCGATACTTCTGACTCAGACGGTGCCTGCATGGAGAACTCCACGGTGATATCTTCTCCTGCAATCCACTGCGTGTCATCCGCCAGCTCTATTTTAAAAGAGTGAATGGAATTCCAGTCCCCAACTTCTCCGGCCGTCATCCAGTTTGGTGCTTCTGCTTCAGACGGATTGCTGAGGGGTTCAGTCGTTTCCGGATAATCGGTGTTTCTCGTTAAATCATTCCGCTCCGGCGTTTCAGCCGTACTGTATGAAACATTTACTTTGTTCTGCCATTGTGCAGGCATAGTGATAGGCCCAGTGAGTTCCGGCGTAAACTCACTGCCTCTGTCTACATTATCTGTGATACCAAGATCACCGACAGAGGGCATAACATCCATGAATGTCATATAGGAAATATCTGTTCCGGACGTGTTTGTAAGATTTAACCTGTAATCAATGGACCCGCCCGGTACGGTTTCTCCAAATGCACCAAAGCTGTCATCCAGTTCACCTTTTACCAGCTTTTTGGTCTGAACATCATACTGCCCTTGAATAATATAATGGTTCCCGGATTTCAGACGTGGTTCCTCCGTTGCTCCATCCCCATTTAAATCGTCTGTATCTGTCTGCAGCGTCGTATCTGTCACTGCCGTTCCACTGCTGTCAGGAGCTTCCAATGCCTGATCTCCTGAAAAACCGTACACATCAAACGGCAGCGAAGTCGGAGCACTCTCAGCAATAGTTACATCCAGTTCAGCAGTCAAGCCGTTCCCCGGCCGCAGGAGATCATCATCCCAGCTCACTTTAACAAGCTGGCGTCCGCTTCCATTATAGTTGTCGCTTAATACCTCGTACGATCCATTATCGGCACTCGTTCTTCCATCCATATTGGTATATGCTGCGTTTGGATTGTCGTTCAATGTTATTCCCGGAGGCAGCAGCGTCACCGTTTCAAGAGGAGCATCCATCGCAAGTGTGGATGTATCGATCGTATTCAGGTTTACTTTCATACGATTCTGACCGCGAACTACTTCCCCATTTTCTTCATCAAGCAGTTCCACCCCGACATAACCCGTGGGCGGCTGGTCTGTAGGTTCGGGTGCAATATTTGCCGTTCTAGGTCCGGCAATATGATCAACATCTTCCTGATGATAGGTATAGTTAAAGCTGTTTCCCGCTCCGTCTGTTCCATATACGTTAAAAGTGTTCTCCACTTCTCCCGTATAGCCGGGTTCGACATCAAAATAGTATTTAGCCATATTTCCATTCAGCATACCAGACGGCGCATTGGTAAACTGATACCTTATCCGCTCCACCTTGTCTCCAGGATTTAAACCTAACTCTTCACGTGTGTAAACCTGACCTTTTCCTGCATCCGTCACAACGGTATTTGCACTTGAATCACTTTCGGTTTTCACAAGAATATTGAATACCGGTTCTTCATCTAAAGGAATATTATTTGGGTAATTGGAATTTGGCCGGTATTTAAAGTTGTCCGGTGTGATGAGTTCATCAAATGTCAGGTTCTCGTCCACTCTGTAAAGGGTGTTGTACTTCTGGAAGTCTCCCTCCTCACTTTCCGGCAGAGGGGCGATTCCATGACGGAATCCCAGCAACGCATCGTCATATACCGTAGGATTGGGATTTTTATTGCTGAAGGTTCCCTGGTTTCCCGTTCCATCGGCCGGGCCGATATGGGCCGGTACATAATAGCTTCCATCCAATTCGCCATTAGCTGCTTCTGAATCCGAGATTTGGACCTGGTCGGAACCATTTGAGGTTTGTGTCGAATCGTCAATAAACGTAGCACTGGCAGAAACATTGTTCTCTTGTGTCGTACCAACTGTACCATCATCTACAGTCAGCCATACTCTGACTGTTTCCGAAAAAAGCTCCGTATCCGCATTCTGCTGTTCATTCAATGTCGGTGCATCGAAATTCCACGTTAATGTTTTGCCGTTTTGCTGCGGAGCAGGACCTGTTTCCATGCCATCGAAGGTCAGCCCGGAAGGTATGGTATCTTCCAGAACAACCTGCGATCCTTCTTTCATGTACATCTGCCCTTTATCATTTTTCGGAAGATCAACCTGAATCTCCCATAACGTTCTGGCTCCGGGGGATGGTATATTTAAATCATTATTCTCTACTTCCAAGAAACTTTTAGATACATCCACTGCACTTGATGTCGTAATGTTTACCACTGCGTTATCAGTAATAGGAGTCTGCTGATCGGCGGAAAACGACGCTTCCGCCTCCAATGCTGCATTATTCGGAGAGGTACCGTTCGCCGTATCCACCTCCAGCATCGTTTCATACGTCTGACCTGTTTCAATAGACTCAAACTGATAGATTAATTGGTCTGTGCTTTCCTCATAGACCGGTGTAACCCCTGCAATAGCCAATTCACTTGTATCCTGGGTAAAAGCCGTGTAGTCCCTTAGCGGAAGATCTACTGTGATTACTGCATTGGTATACTCGGCTTTTGAACCAGTTACTTTCACAGCCAGTTCATAAGCGGCAGCTTCCCCTGAAATCGTTGTGTCTGTATGAGGAGAAATATCGACATCAACATTCAAGTTTCCCGCAAACGGGGTGATTTCATTGTCATTTTGTGTCTCATACACATCATCTGTTGTTCCGTTTTCATATGTTGCTTCGGTTGTACTAACCTTTTTCCCGTTAATGTCCTCATTCATAGCAGCATTAACATGTTCCTGTCCAGCATTGGCAGATTGCATAAAGAGTGCTGATTGTCCAGATTGAGAAAATAATAGAACAAATAATAACAGTAGTGTAAACGTTTTTCGCATTCAGAAGCCTCCTCTAATCAAGTTAAATCGTGCTTCCGCTTCAAATATGGTTCTTTTTGCTTCCCTCCTCATTTAGGGTTCATAGAATTAGACTAAGTAATGGGTCGAAATTTATGAATTTGCAGAATATTATATCACATAATGGAATATTATTGAACAAATTTTAAAAATTGTAATATGATGTTATACTGGATAGGCATATGTCACATAACGTTCCGGTGCAAAACCTACATAATCAAAAGGATAGCAGGTGCTTACCACCAGTACTTCTTCGGATCTTTGTCCAATCACAGAAGTGTCGTCGGCCGACACAATCTCCTCTTTTTTTATCTCATATTCAAAGGTCCCATAAGGCATTTCAATAATATAACGGTCTCCTGTTTCCAGTTTCCCGAAGTCACGGAATACCGTATCCCTGTGACCGGATAGAACAATCTGATGTTCCTGGCCCGGAAATGACGTCTGAGCTACGTGTCCCACGCCGCTCTTCAACGATTCTTCATCGGCTCCTTCTACAATAGGTATCGTCCGATCCAATGTCGGTATTTCAAGTGTTCCAAATGCTTGTTTATCTTCAGGCTGATATTCCTCTATATTTATATCCCTTTGTTGTTTACTTTCTTTAGCAGCGGCTTCCACCGTTCCATCCCGAAGCTGTTCTTCTGCCTGATTCATGGCCTGTTTCCGGGCCTGATGGTGGTCCCAGTACTGATAGGTAAAAACCCCGATGAGTACGATGCCTAAAATGATGAGAAGATTGCCGATCTTTTTCATATTGCCCCTCCTGGCCTTTGACATTCACGGAAGATAGAAGAATAGGCCGCCAAAAGCACTAAACATACTTGGCCGCCTATGGTTTTTCTCCCTATGCTTTTCGTCTTCTGCGGACAACCTGTTCCGCAGTCGCAGCCATGAAACCGGTGGTATCGGATTGAATTTCACCTTCTGCAGTAGACAAGAATTAAAAAATGTACAGATTTATTATTCATTTTCTTAGATTATGCTCATTCTGTATGGTGATTTTATTGATAATTTGGTCATAATTAACAATCAAATATATGCACTTTTCATATTACATTTAAGACGTACATTAAACAGGCAATACAATTAATCATGAAAGAAACGCAATCTACTGATATTCCCCTCCTTTTAGGCACATATTTGCTTATGATACTTCGATTTCTTCGCTAAGTATGGTGTTTATATCTATGAACTAGTAAAAATTAAGATTAAATTACATAAAAACAAAAGAGGCTGGGACAAAACCTTTATAAAATAGAAAAATGCCGAACGATTTTTTTAAAATCGTTCGGCATTTTTCGTTACTAAGATAAACCGCTACGCCAAAACACTTCGCTTTCCGCGGGCACGGCTCAAGCCTCCTCGGAAGAAAAGCCCTTCCTGCGGGGTCTTGAGACTCGTGCTGTTCCCGCAGGAGTCGAAGCATTTTGGCTCCGCTACGATGTGGCTTCTAAATAGCGATACAAGACATTCGTGTTTTCTTCTGCCTATTTTACTTTTGTCCCAGACTCTTTTACGAAATAGGGGGACGTTCCTTCCTGAATTGTTTCGGAGTCCTGCCTTTAATTCTTTTAAATACTTTTGTGAAATACGTCTGATCATTAAAACACAGCATGACAGCAATATCTGAAAGCTTCTTATCCGAGTAGAGCACCAGTCTTTCCGCTTCTTCTACTTTAAGTTCCAGTATGTATCTCTTTAACGAGACACCATATTCTCTTTTAAATACCGTTGATATATATCCGGGTGTCAAATTCATATGTTCTGCGACCATTTTGACATCCAGCGGCTTACGGAGGCGGCAGTGGACAAATTCACGAATCTGCCGGACCATGGGAGTATATTTTTTGTCACTCTCTTTTTTCATTAAATAATAGAAAGAGTCCAGAATCTCCTTTTTCAGCTGATTCAGCTGGTACATGCTGTCTTTATTCTCAATCGCTGATAAAAAGTGTTTATTCAACGTCATCACTTCAGAAGAGGTTATTCCTGTTTCAATTAACGGCCTGGCCAGAATGGAGCACAAAACTATCAGTTGATTTTTCGCATCCCGGATAGAATTATCTGCTCCAAATGTCATATCCGAGTTCTCTTCCAGTTCCTGCAGCATCTCAAAACCTTCCGTGTCCATTTTTTTAAAATAGTCCAGAAACTCTTTTTCTTTCTCGTAAGGATGATAAACGTAGTCCATCCCCTCTTCTTCCATTAATCTGGTTATCCAGTCATATCCGTTAATGCCCCCCGGATAGTAGTAAAAATAATGACGAACCATACTGTTAGTCATCGTCCGTACATAGTTGTGCCTTTCTTTAAAAGGGATTCCTTTCTCTTGGTAATGGAGGGAAGCTTCCAGTTCTACGATGCATTTAGACGGTACTGTATCCAAAGTGTAGTAAGCCCCTGTAATGAAAAAGCCTTTCAACGTATGAATCCATAGAGAAAAATAGTAGCACTCCTTCTTCTTGTCATACAGAAAACATTCGACCGATCCCACCCTGCTGTATAAACAATCAAAAGGTGTCTCCCTTTGTTCAGACAGCATCTTTGACTGAAACTGCGACGTTGTGCTGAAATCCCTGGAATAAAAGCCTGCTGAAAGACCCGTCATATCTGTCAAAATTCTAAGAAGTTCGGTTATTTTAACTTGATTCATACTTGGTACTGTCATTGATGCCCCCTATACTCATGACATGAAACTTATGAATGAACGAGAGCTCATCATATATTATATACTAAAACCTCAAGCAATGTTATTTTTTTGTACATAATAACAAAAAATTCAATAAAAGTACTAAATTATGTTAGATACTAGGGGGGATAATAATTTCATGATGGGGTTTGCACCTTTATTTTCAAGCATGATTATTTTGTCTGTATCTTAATTCATTACAGCAAATCAATTAGCGACGAAAATAAACCACTCCGGGATTAGCCGCAAAAGTTTCATAATACACAGACACACCCCACATATTAACGATTCTGGCATTCACGGTAAGGCTTCACAACGAACCCTCGAGCAGATACGACATTATGTAAACGGAAGAACCCTGCGGCAACTGGTGTGACCGCAGGGTCTTGTGTTACGTACGCAACTTCTTCAGCGCGGACCGGCGCCAGTCTTTCACGGTATAGGGCGAGACATGATAACGCTCAGCGATGGCTGTAATTCCGCGACCGTGGATGCTGTACTCGATGACCCAGTCCTGCTCACGCGGGCTGAGCTGTTTGAGATACGGAGCAAGGCTGTCCAGTTCCATGAACAGGCTCTCCGTATCCGGTGCCGGCGGTTCCAGGGTGTGTTCAAAATCACTCGGTGTATAGCGTTCATCATAAACAGAATCTTTGCGCAGCTGTTCCTGCATCTCGCCTTTCACCGTAATATAAGCGTAAGAGGAAAACGGAACGTTCTTCGTCTCATCAAAGCGTTCATATGCTTTCCACAAGGCAATAAAACCGACCTGCATAAATTCCTCCTGATTCTTATAAATCCGAAGCCGCTTTATCATGCCTGTCACAAGCGGGGTGAAGTCCTCCGCCACTTCTTCAAACGGAATGCCTAATTCCTGATTCACTTTGCTGTTCCTTTTTCGGCCGGCGCGCCGCCGCTGTATTCCATGGTAGTTCCAGCGTAAGCAAAAGGCCGGCAGAGCGCATCCCGCTGATTCCCGGCAACCTGTCCTGCCCGGCATGCCGAACGCTGCCGCGCTTGTCGATCTGCTTTAATGAAATCAAGACATTGAAACAACCGTGCACCAAAAACGGGCAGGCTTCGATGTTTTCTGCTATAGGTGTTTTATGAGAAAAGAGAAAATTTGTTATAGCCACATCGTCCTGCCGGGGCTTAGTGACGTTTAACCACTGCCATTCAGGATAAAACGCACCATGAGTGGTTCATACGTACATTAGAGAGACGCAGATGGATGAAAACGTAAGTATGAGCGAACCATACTTACGTTTTTCTTCTGTGGACGAGAAAAAAAGGCAGTATGAGCCCTCTTATGTGACATTTTCTCCGATCCCCGGAGGAAAAACGACACCATGCTTTAAGGGGATAACTGTTTACGTTTTTGTTTCCTGTGTTATAATTCAAGTAACCATGCATACTTTAGCTACAAACAACGTAGAACTAAAAACGGATCGCAGGTGCGGGTACACCTGCGGTCCTGTACAACAGCCGCTTTAAGAGCGGAGGGCTTTCCAGGAAAGTCTGAATGAATAGACCGTTATCCTTGGTGGGGGCGGTCTATTTCTTTTGGGACATGATGAGCGCAATAAGCGTTCCAAACATCACCATTAAAGATAATGTTTGATACACGTCCATAGGCATCACCTCCCTCCTCCGGGAGATTAGCCGACCGCCCTTGAAAGCCTGTCTGTCATACAACTTATATTTTATCATAAGCCCTCTCGTCCCCCGAGGGTATTTTTATATCTGCATCTGCATTCCCTTCCGGTTATCTGCCCATCCAGCCACCGTCTACGGATAATAAGTGACCGTTCACGTAGTTGGATGCCTGGGAGGCTAAAAAGACGACGGCTCCTTTGAAATCTTCCGGATCTCCCCACCGGTCCGCCGGGATTCGTTCGAGAATCTGGCGGTTCCGCGTCGCGTCTTGGACAAGCGCGGTGTTCATGTCGGTGGCGATATAACCGGGGACAATGGCGTTTACGTTTACATTGTCTTTCGCCCATTCGTTCGCCAGTGCTTTCGTGACCTGTGCCACGCCTCCTTTGGCCGCTGCATAGGCCGGCACTATTAATCCGCCTTGATAGGAAAGCAGGGATCCCATGTTGATGATTTTGCCGGATTTCTGTTCGACCATATACCGGCCGGCCTGCTGGGACAGAGTCCACACGGTTTTCAAATTAATATCGATGACCTCGTCCCAATCCTCCTCCGAAAAATCGACAGATGGGGAACGCCGCTGAATCCCGGCATTATTGACGAGAATATCAATCCTGCCAAACGCATCAACGACCTTCGGAACCGCTTCTTTCACCTGGGTTTTATCTTCCAGGTCACAAGGAATAATCTCGCACCGTACACCCAGCTTCTCTATGTCTTTTTTCACTTCGGTTTGTTCCGTATTCCGCTGCAAGAGCGCCACGTCTGCGCCTGCCTCCGCCAATGCAACTGCCATTGCATAGCCGATCCCTCTCGTCGCTCCGCTGATCGCGGTAGTTTTTCCCGTTAGATCAAATAAATGGTTTTCCATTATCATAGACTCCTCCCTCTTGTATTCTTGTCGACAAGTTTGAACAAACCATCACCCCCTCCCTATAAAAGGGAGCGGATGGAATGGTAGGTGTCTTCATAATGTTTGTTTAATACGGCCTCCACCTGCTCTTTTTCCCCGGACTGGATGTTCTGCGCGATTTCCCGGTGCTGCGCGATCATCCCGGTCATATCTTCGTTTTTCCGGAACCTCTTTTCCGTCGTAAGCAGGAGGACCGCAAAGATGATGTGTTTCATACCGTCCCACACATATTGGATCCGGGTGTGGTGAATGCTTAGAATGATCGATTCATGAAACGCGTAATCAAGCGCAGCAAATTCCTCATGATCTCCGTATCGATACGCTACTTCCATTTTCTCGAGGGTGATTTCAAGCTGTTTCACCAAGTCTGCCGTGTCCATCGTGATGAGTCTCTTTAAAGCAAACGACTCGATCAGGTTTCGGACTTCATACAGCTCCTCCACCTCTGTCTCGCTCAGTCCGTTAACGACAGCCCCCATCCGCTCCAACCGAATCAGCCCTTCGACGGAAAGCGTTTTCAACGCTTCCCTTACCGGAGACCGGCTCGTGCCAAACCTCTCGGAGATTTGATTTTCCGACAGTCTTTCCCCCGCGGGAATGTCACCGCTGATAATGCTCAACCGTAACGAAAACGATATCTGACTCCCGAGGGAATCATGATATGTACGCTGAAGATTCATACCTGCACCTTCTTATTCAAATCAGTATACTTGTCGACAACTTTATAAAAAAAGGATACCCCTGTTAAGGGTATCTGTCAATGATGCAGCTTGTTACGGCAACAGTGCAGAGCGGCAGCCTAGGTGCCGAGATCGTCGGAACGTCCGGCTGCCCGGCGGGACCACTGGGCGGTCGGACGGCCGTCCAGCTGAAACTGACCACCTTTGGACCCCCAATGCTGCGGCCAGCCCTCGGGCGAATCTTCCCAGAACTCCTGCCGGCCGTAGGGGTCAGGTCCAGCAGTCCGTACGATGGTGGCATTCGTTCGTTGCCACGGCCGGTGGTCCAATAGGTCTCATAGACTTTGTCACCGTCCCGGAACATAAAAACTTATGTGAACTTTTAACCAACAGGCTGCTGCAATACCTGGAGCTTTCCAATTCTTTCATCCGGGTCGGGGTGGGAAGCAGCGAGATTTGCCCATAATCCCTTCCCGGTACTTTCATTACCCTCCTGTAAAGCGTCCAGTGTTGTAATTAAACTTTCATTATAACCACATCTGCTGGCGAACTCATCAGCCAGGTATTCATTCCGCCGGCTGGCATGCATGACCAGCATAATGCCCAGCTTCGTCCATACCCACATTAATCCAACGAGAACTAAATCAATGAATATCGTCATAACAACAGTGGATAGGCTTCGACTCATAACGCCTGCTGCAATTCCTATTGCTGTGAACACAATGCGGTAAAAGATGAACAACACGCTCACAATTAAATTCCCAACAGCAATAATCAGGATAAGATCCGTATCTTTACGCGATAAATGTCCGAATTCATGAGCGAGTATGGCCTTAATCTGATCATCTGAATAATCCAGCATTCCTTTTGTCAGACAGACCGTTTTACGCCCTGTGGCAAATGCATTCGGTTCCGGATCCTTGCTAATAAATAATTTTATGTCTTCAGGCAGACCGGGATCTATGGCTTTCGCTTTTTGATATATTTCCTCAAATAAAGGATGGAGACGATCCATATGCTCTCTGCGTTTCAACGGTTTGCAGCCCTGCTGTTTGCGAAGAATCCATTCCCCCATTGGAGAAAGAGCTATGGTTAGTGAAAGCAGATATATAAAGAGGCCGCCGAAAAAACTTTGAAATAGCAGAGTTACCAACAACGTGTTCAAAATCAGATAAATAAAAATGCCTGCATTATTTCTGGCAGTTACGTTCTTTGCGAAATCAACGATATACGTCATTTATTCCACTCCCTGTCTGAATGAAATGGTGCAAACAAAGATAAAACATTCTTCCCTTTAAAAGAACATATTCATTCCGTTCATTTGACTCAGCATTTCCCGGATAATGCTTTCTGCGATGAAATAAGAGACAGCCCCCATAATGCAGAAAGTCCCCAGGGACGCATAGAAAGGATCCAATCCGCGTTCGCTTTTATTCTGGTGATAATAGTTGGTAACCACTGCTGTTCCTGCAGTGCTTAAACTAATCATTAAAAGAATAACGGAAAGAGAAATCACGTTTATCAAAGCTAATAATAAAGATGCAGTTATTAATACAGCGCTGACCGTCATCAAACTTCCGTAAATAGCAATGAGCTTCTGAAAAGAGGTGTTGGAGTGCATTAATTTCAGACCACCAAACATTACACTTAATAGAATCGCAAATAGAATCAAAAGGACAAAAACAGGCTGAAGCACGCCGCCTCCAAAAGATAACTGCACCATTCCCATTGATATTTTACTGATATACGTAAAGGTCGTAAGCGGCAGCAGTAAAATAAATAACAAAAGGGAGACAAGGCCGGATATCCAGTCGCCAGCGGTTACACGACTAGACATATGGATTGGAGCCTGAAGGCTGTTTTTTACAAAACTTATATATTCTTTCCCGAACGATGCTGTAGTATTGCTCCCTCCTACGGCTTCTGCTGCAGCAGCTGTCTCCTCCTGTGCATCCTCTGCCACATACCCTTTTGAACCACAATGAATACAAAAGGCTGCACCTTCTTCCCACGCTTTTCCACATGATGAGCATGTCATACTTCTTCCTCCTCTTCGTATTCAACTGGATTATCCATTGTATTAAAAAAACTGTTTTCTTTCGTAAACTCATCAATTTCCCAGGTATCCGATTCTTCATCATAAACGTAGTACATAGTATAATAATCTGTTTCACTGGAATCGTACTCATTATCATGCCGTTCATAGGTTCTTTCATACTTCATTTCAAAATTTCCAGCCAGGGCGGCTTCTCCTTTATCATTTTCTATATAACGATAGGTTTGGTCATAAGAGAACGAATCTATATCGATACTTTTTACGGTAATGGAATCATTGAAGTCTTCTTTCATATCGCTGATTGCTGCATCAGAAAGGTGCTCCATGTTTTCCATGCTTTCTTCCGCGGCCGCTTTTTCAAAAGCAGGAATGACATCGTAAGCCTGACCCGCAAGCTCTTTTTTTGTGGTTGCATCTATTGGTTCCAGCGTTACCTCCGTCCTTCGTTCCTCCATCGGAACCGGATCGGATTCCATTTTCCCCCACGGGAATTCCGCCTCCATCGATGCAGTGTTGGAACCATCCAATGACACAGGGAAAATTTCCTTCTCCAGAGATTCATCAGTTTCTACAGGGTCTCCATTCACTTTCAAGACGGGTGATACTGATTCTGTCTCCTTCCAAATGTCTTCGGATGTAATGATTGTTTCTCCGCCTTCCAGAACGACATCCTGACTTAATGTCCTTTCTTCTCTATTCATGGTAGACAGTTTTTCCACTTTTTCGAGATTGGCGTATTTTCCTTCATATACTGCGGATACCTCAAAGTTCCCGGGCGGGACAGGTCCATATTCTATATTTTCCGTTTCTCCCTTTATAATGCCGGCAGATTCACCATCTACCAACAGCTCTGCGCCTTCCATATTCGTAGAGATCTCTATGTAATAAGAGGGCATCTGCACTTTATAATTATCAAACCAGGTCCCTTCCTCCTTCATTAAGGAAAACAGGGAGCCATCTGCTTCCATTACAGCCGCTGCTGCCTGGTCTTCTTTCTGAAAATCAGACGCTTCCGATTCCAGTGAGGATATGATCTCTTTGCTTGCAGAGGGGCGTTCTTCCAGATAGGCCAGAATGGACTCGATATCTTCTGTTTTCACCTCCATTTGCTCATCCTCGGCAATAACCATTTCCGTAAGTCTTTCCGCATTCTGCTCCTCCAATGCCTCTTCAAAAGCAGAAACAGTTCTCTCCGGACTGGAAAGCATATGTCCCAGTTGAATGAAAACAACGACGATGATCAATACCCCTGCCGCTGATATGATACTAAGCTGGTACACCTTGGACAGTTCTTTCCACTTTTCTTTCAGTGATTTCTTCTCAAGGGTCTTAGTAGAGAACGGCGTACCACAGGATGGGCAAAACGCCGCTTCCTGTTTAGCCTCCGTTCCACACGACGGACAATACTTCATGCTTTCTCTCCTCCACATAAAATGAGTAAGATATTTGTACTATTTATCTGTTAAATATCTACTATAATTATATCGGAGGTCTTACTTGTTTTTTTACATCTTAGTCCTTTATTAATAGAAAATATTAAAAATTCCATGATTTACATACAAAAGGAGAAACAGAAGTTGTCGAAGCGTGGGGAACCAATATTAGAAATATCGTCTGGAGATATGCTTCCTCCTAAAAAACGGACTGGGTTATTGATTAATGGTAAAATAACACAACTTAAACAAAAGTACTGTTAAAATTCATATTTATACCATTTTTTGGGGTGACAAGTGTTTGCATCACTCGTATACTGAGTAATTGTTAGTAAAAAGTTTAGGTATAAAGAAATGAGGAAGACAATATGAATAAAAATTTTATGATGGGACTGTTAATTCTTTTTATCATTGGAATCGGCTGGGTCATGCACCAGGCGGACCTTCCTTTTAAACGGTTCCTTTATTTTAATACGTTTGTTGTCATTACAGCCATGAGCCTGGTCCGGCGCCGGCTCGTTTACTTTTTGGCTGTTACGCTCGTGCTGGGATTTGGCTTATTTTTGATTGTGCATGCGTTTTTGTCAGCGCAGACGTCCCGATATGATCAAATCGATTACATTTATGTGCACCTTCTGTTTTCGTGCATCATCATTTTTACATGGATTCTGTTCAGTTACAGCAAGTCGATAGGCGATACCAATGAAAAACTTCGTGAACAGATTCAAAAACTCCAGCGCTATACCGAAAATACTAATATACTAACGATCCCTGAATTTCAGGAACAGGCTCGGTGGGTACTTACTTCCGTACGCAGAAACCAGACAGAAGCATGGCTCATTGAACTACAGGTAAGCGGCCTGGGCCGGGATGTTCAGCAGAACCTGCAGGAAACAATGGAATCCATTGCATTGGAAGCTATCAGAAGCCGCTTTGACTTAGTAACGTCCTCCCGGAATCATATTTATATTTTGCTGAAAGATACACACAAAAAAGGGGCGGAAATTGTACTGGAACGTATCAAACAACATTCCCGAAACAGACTGAACCTGGTTGAGCATCCATTCTCCGCATCTATGTCTATCATTGAAAACGAGGCATTCCTTGAAAAGATAGGAGAGGAACAGTTATGACCGCGTTACTCTACTTATCCACTTTGATGTTCTGGCTCCTGCTCTTGTATTATTCTGTCGTCACCATTGCAGGAGTCAAACAGCGGGCGGATTTGAGCGCCGCACCTCCGCTTTCTTCGTACCCAAGCGTCGCTGTACTGATACCGGCTTTTAATGAAGAAGTCGTCATTGCAGATACACTTCGCGCCATGCAGCGGCTTCATTATCCGGGAGAACTCAACATTTATGTGCTCGATGATCAGTCAACGGACGACACCGCAGAAGTGGTACGCCGGTTCACCCGCGTGTTTTCGTCTATTCATCACATTACAGTACCTGCTGGTAACTATAAAGGTAAATCAAGAGTGTTAAACTACGGGCTGCATATTTCCAATTCTGATTACTTTGTTGTGTTCGATGCAGATAACGAACCAGAACCGGATGCCGTCCGTAAACTCGTGGAACAGGCGGAACAGACGGAGAAGGCAGCCGGAGCGGTCGGCTACGTCAAAACGAAAAACATGTACAATAACTGGCTCACCCGGATGATCGGTCTGGAATTCCAGGTATTCCAGCTTCTCATGCAAAGCGGCCGGTGGACATTGTTTAAACTGGGCTCGCTTGCCGGTACCAACATGCTGTTGAAACGTTCGGTGCTGGAGGAAGTTGGAGGATATGATGAGCAGGCCCTTGCCGAAGATGCCGAGCTGACGGTCCGGATTTCCTCATCCGGCTATATGCTTCCGGTCGTGCCCGGATCACGTACGTGGGAGCAGGAGCCCGAGCAGCTGCGTGCATTTATTAAACAAAGAACCCGCTGGCTCACCGGAAATATTTATATCATGGAAAAATCATTTCACGAGCTCACTCACTGGAAAGGCAGGACCTTCTTCCTGTCCATACAGCATGTTCTTACGTATTTAATATTTATCCTGCTGCTTTTGTTTTCCGACATTTTCTTTGTCATGGGGCTGGCCGGCTTCCCGCTTCCTGAGTTCGCAGCTCCTCTGCTTTTAATCTGGTTCATCAGTTACGTCGTATATATTTCACACTTTTTCAGCGCCATTGTCATGGATGAAAATGTTTCGCTGAAAAACGTCGGATATATACTTATTATGTACTTTACGTATGCACAGATTTTCCTTATTCTTTTGACAAGAAGTCTATTTGTTTATCTTTGGGGTCGTATCCGAAACAAAACGATCGCCTGGGACAAAACACAGCGTTATAAAAGCAAAGGGGAGGAGACATGACGAAAAAAAAAGTAACGTTGTGGATTGTGCTGCTTTTTATCACGGCGGCGGGGCTGATCTATGCACTGAAGGATTCAGAAAAGGCAGTTGAAACCGTGGAAAAACACTACACCAATGAGTACGGAATGATTCATGCCTACCCGGATGACCCCGCATCCTCTTATCTTTCAGAAAGTGCCGGTCTCTATATGCAGTATCTCAATCAGACCAGAAACGAAAAAGCTTTCGCCGAGCAGGCTGAGCTTGTATCACAGTATTTTGTCACACAGGACACCGAACAGCAGCACATCAAATGGCGTCTGGAGAACACCACCGTCAACGCCCTCATCGATGATGTCCGTATCATAGACGCCATGGAAACCGCCGCTTCATTATATGAAAAGCCGGAATACCGGGAACTTGCCGATCAATGGACGGATGTGCTGGCAAGTACCCAGCAGCAAAATGGGATTTATGTAGACTACTACGATTGGAAGTGGGATGATGCAGCTTCCCGGATTACACTCAGCTACATCACTCCTGAACTGACTTCCGTCCTTCCCGATACCAGGAAAACGGAACATATACTGACAAATCTGGACCGCTCCGGCGTTTTCTTCCCGAAATATTATGATACCGGCACGAAGTCGTATCACAGGCAGGGTGAAGTCAACATGATCGATCAACTGCTAATTGCCCTGAACCGTCTGCATGCCGGCACCTCTTCTCCTGCCTTCCATGAATGGATCATGGAGGAATGGCAGCAGAACCGCCTGTACGGAAGGTATGACCGGGATACTCTGGAGCCCGCTGTTGAATACGAGGCACTCGCCGTGTACGCATTGTTTGTCATGTACCTGCAGGAATCGAACTCACCGGGTAAAGTGCAGGAAGTGGAAGAAAGAATGCAGGAGCTGAAAAACGAAAGGAAGCCGGACAACCTCCATTTTTTTGATTATATATATGATAAACTGGCCGTCCATTATGAAAAAGAAAGGAAACCGCAATGAATCGTAAAATAAAAGTAATGACTGTTTTTGGTACCAGACCGGAAGCCATTAAAATGGCGCCGGTTGTGCAGGAATTGGAGAGTCATGCCGATTCCTTTGAGACGGTGGTTGCTGTTACAGCCCAACACCGTGAAATGCTGGATCAGGTATTGACTATTTTTGACATTCATCCGGACGTTGACCTGAATATGATGACAGCCGGACAAACACTTTCTCAAATCACAAGCAGAGTCATGGAGGGAATGGACCGTATTTTCAAGGAAACAGAACCGGATATTGTGCTCGTTCACGGTGATACCACCACGTCCATGGCCGCTTCTCTCACCGCTTTCTACAACCATATCCAGGTCGGCCATGTTGAAGCAGGGCTGCGCACAGGCAATAAATATTCTCCTTTCCCGGAGGAAATGAACCGGCAGCTCACCGGAGTGATGGCAGATTTCCACTTTGCCCCTACAGAAATGTCCAGAAATAATCTTCTGCGTGAAAATAAACGTCCGGAACACATTACTGTTACCGGCAATACCGCCATCGATGCTTTACATACAACAGTCGACAGCACGTACGCAAGCTCTGTTCTGAATGAACTAACGGACAAAAGAATCATTCTGATGACAACCCACCGCCGGGAAAACCTGGGAGAGAACATGCACCGCATTTTTCAAGCGGTCCGCCGGCTCGTCGACACACACCCTGATATTCATGTTCTTTTCCCTGTTCACCTGAATCCCGCCATTCAGCAGTTATCAAACGACCTTCTTGGTGATGTGGACCGGATCAGTTTAATTGAACCACTCGACGTCATCGACTTTCACAATTTCGCCGCCCGCGCCCACCTCATTTTGACAGACTCCGGCGGTGTGCAGGAGGAAGCCCCTTCCCTCGGTGTTCCCGTTCTTGTATTACGTGATACCACAGAACGGCCGGAAGGTGTCGAGGCCGGGACCTTAAAGCTCACCGGCACCAGGGAAGAAGATATTTTCGAAAGTGCGCATCAACTGCTGACGGACCAGCATCTGTATGAAAGAATGGCGGCTGCCGCGAATCCATATGGAGACGGCACAGCCTCTCGGCGGATTGCCGAAGAGATTAAGAGATATATGACCTAATATCATAAAAAAGGAGCCTCGGTTTATTACTAATGGGTTCACTTGTGAGGTGCAAAACAGATAATAACAGTAAGAATCACAAACATTTCAGCAATATTATTCGCATGAAATCCACAATTAAAACAAAGAAAAAAGCTTGTACTCTCCAAGCTTTTTTGTCGTTTATTATTTAATTTTGCTTGTCCCATAATCACAACCCGTTAATTGAATAATAACTAAACCTTATTTACTTTTTATTGTAATTTCAACTAGTTCTGGTCTGTTATTTATTCTAAGAGGGATTGGATTGTTCCCTAATCCTCTACTCACAACCATTGTGGAGTTTTCTTTATAAAACAAACCACCATCATACTCTGGAAAAAACCCCTCTGTTGAAACAGTACCTCCAATAAAAGGTAAATGTACCATTCCACCGTGAGTGTCACCAGAAAAGACAACATCTGCTCCCCAATCAGAAAAATTTTCAAAATAAAAAGGTCTGTGCGAGAGTAAGATATTTACTTCGTCTTTATTTGTTTCCCCTAATCGTTCTTCAATTTGAATTTCTCCTGACAAGTGCTCTTTTAATCCGTACAAATTAATTTTTGCACCTTGTCGTGTGATTGTTGTTCGTTCGTCATTTAGGACTGTAACACCAAGATTACTTAATTTTTCTTCGTAATCTTCTTTTGTACCCTCTTTTTGATACTTATTTCTATCCTCGTAATATAAACCTTCTTCATGTTCACCAGTAACATAATATATCGGATAGCCTTTATGTATGTTTTCGAGTAGGTTAATTAAAACATCACCGTTATTTGGTACATCTCTCGCGTTAGTTAACATATCACCTGTTATTACAATCATATCAGGTTTTATTTTGTTGATTTTTTTTGCCAATCTTTGGTTACCATCTCCGAATTCCTTATTGTGCAAATCAGATAACTGTACAATCTTATATCCATCAAATTCTTCTGGTAAATCATCTAAATGAACTTTTTCATTTGTGACAGAAATCCAATTAAGTTGCAAAAAGTAATAAACCAAGGAAAAAATTAAAATTCCTAAAGAAAATGTGATTATTTTTCTACGTTTTTTAGCCATTCTTTCCTCCCGTTGTTGTTAAACTCACTGCTCGTTAGGTGAACAACAAAATTAATATTTCTATTCAACTATTTTACCATTAATCTGAAAATCCTTGAAAAATCACCCAATTCTTTTTGGGTGATTTCATTTAAAGTAAATAATGTATTTCATTGTAAACGAACGGTCTGTTACCCCTGGATGTTGAGCGGGCATGAGTTTTTTACCGTGAAATTTAGTTTGGTCGCAGAAATTGTAAAATGTCCGTTAGAAAGTTAAAGCGTATTGAGCGTATCCAGGATTAAAGTCCGCATAAATATAACTTTTCCCATCCTGAAGTGAACCCGTTAGTTTATTACCGGGGCTCTTTCCGTCGTTTATGCCTTCTTTTCCTTATAAAGATTGCCGCAGCAATGAATAATACGAGAACCGGTACTGTTCCGTATCGAAGCGCGCTGTTTCGGACTAGTTTTTGTTCATACTGACCGGTTACGACTGGCTTGTCGACTTCTATCTTTCCGTTTTTCGAGGTGATCCTGATATCACCTGCGCGAACCGTGTTTTGGCGGTCTTTCAAGTTCAACCAGGCTGCTCCCTCCACGGCTTCAAGGTTCTGCACGATTTTCTTCAAACCTTCAAGACCCAGATACGGATGATAGAAAGCAGACAAATAGGATTTTGTAAGAGTAGACCTCTGTCCTATTTCTTCTTTCATACGCTCAAAGGAAGCCTGCTCCCCTTTCTCGATATATCCCAGTGTTTCTGGATAAACTGTCATTCCATGGAGAAAAGATGGCTGAGATTCATAAGTCGGGGCGTCCTGGCTCTGCCACGTGTTATCTGTTAACTGGAGCTGTCCCACATAGGAACTGAAATGATGGGACACCATCTCATATCCCTGCTGCGACATGGCATAGTGAGGGGCTTCAAACGCCAATGGATATAAGTTGTGGGCAGTCAGCTCCCGGATACCGCTGGTTATAGCGTCTTTTATATACTGCCGTTCAAAGGCCGTCCCATCTTCCTTATACGTGCGGTACGCTTTCTCTGATTCAAAGTCCCTCCGTACCTTTCCTTTTTCCGAAGCGGGCTGGAAAATCGGTCTGTCATGCTTAACATCCCAAAACTCAAAACCTTCTCCAGTCTCTGAATGTCTGTACTGATGCTTATACCCATGCAGAACGATACTTGCCCCGTTATCCTGCATGTATTGCAGGGTTTCAACCAATTGGGGCGAGTCCGTTAAATGAATGGTCTCCCCTTCTTCATTGGTGTACACCGGAATAAGCGCCACTAAATAAGGAATGTTCTTTTCCGCCAGATATTCCGCCTGTTTTCGGAGGACTTCCGGGTCTGAGAGCGGGTCAATGTCTTCCAGTCTCAAGTATTTCATTACATTTTCATGCTGGTCGTCAAAAAACGACGTCAACGACTCACTGACCACCTGTTCTAAAGGCGGGGAAACTGTTTCTCCCGAAAAGTAGTAACGATCCCCGGAGTGCACCGCGACCGGCGATTCCCCGCTCTCCGCCGTGACGGATGCCTTCCCATTCGTTTGGACTTCGTAAACAATCCGTTCTTCCGGCAGAGAGAGGGTTGTCCCCGTCCCGCTTACAGACACACGTTGAATCAATTTCTTCCCCTGCCATTGCAGGAAAGAAAACTGTTTCGTCAATTGATCTGCATTGTGTCCTGCCGCATAGATCTTTCCCTGATAGTTATTCAAAATATGTATCGTTCTTTGAGGCAGCTGCTTTTGAACGCCGCCGTAGTAGACAAGATGACTGTAGGAATCCACCTCTTTTTTCCGCAGATTTTCGTCCGTTGTCCACGTTATATCAGAGCTGAACTGACCAATCAGCGCATCGAGCATTCTCACTTCTTTCATTTGTTCCTGACTGCTGGATGAATACACGAGCAGCACTTCCGGCTCATCACCTTTTTCAGCAGAGACAGGAGATGTTCCAAGAAGAAGCCATACGCTTACCATAAGAACCATCCACTTATACATGTTCCTATCTCCTTTTCCTATTATTGAAATATCTTACTATAAATCAATATTTTTCAGCAATACAAACGAAGCGGCTGCCGCTCCGCTTGCTTCGACTGCCGCATCAGTGATTTATTCCCCCATGACAATCACTTTTGTTGTGCAACGTACAAACACATACGTTTTTACTTGTATAAACAAACAACACCATCCTTCGCAAAGGATGATGTTTCAAATGGAAAGGTTATTCGGCTGGTACGTCAAACTTCATGTAAGCGGCACTATTCACCTTGTTTCCGTCTGACGATTCAACCTGGTCGGTCAGAACCAATGTGTGGCTGCCACTTTCATACGGCTGTGAACCTTGTACTTTTATAGCCTGGTTATTATTCGTTACGGTAACATCTACATGAATCGGCTCTTTTTCTTCATTGAAGATAAAGATGGTATCTTCATTTGCTGTTGAAGGGTCAATTCGGTTGGTCATATGGATGACGAATTCATAATCCGCAGGAACGTTATCTACAGCCTCGTATTGTTTATACCCATCGAAGGATTCAGGGTATTCTGCATCGGGAGCTTGCTGCTGTTCCTCATCTTCTTCGGCATTTTCATCGGTCCCCTCGTTATCCGTTCCTTGTTCTTCGTCACCGCCATCAGCATTGTTGTTTTCATCTTCCTGGTTATTGTTATGATCTCCATCGTTTTGCTGGTCCTGGTTATCTTCATGCTCTCCAGCATCCGTATTCTCGTTGCTTTCATCATCCGACGTGCTATCGTCTTCGGAGGGGTCTTTCCCTTCTACTTCGTCCTCATTGGAAGGCTCTTCTTGATCATCCACTTCGCCGGATTCATCGTTTTCTTCTTCCTGTTCTGTTTCTTCGGGATGTTCTTCATTTCCTTCCCTATCGTTATGGGATGAATGTAAGGTGGCATCCAATTCACCGGCTGGGTTTCGCTCCACATCGATTTCTATTTCATCTTCTCCAGCTAGAACGTCACTGGTAAGTGTACCGGTGTAGCTTCCCTGTTGTGGCGGAAGCGGTGTATATTGAGTAAGTAAACCATTTCGGAGATTATATCGATGAAAGGCCCTATTCCGATCTTCTTTCTGTACCCGAAAGCGGTAATCCTCAACATCCCCGAGGTTGGTATGGACATTGATACGGTTATTCTGTACGCCTACACTCTTAATCTCGGGTTCTTTCACCGTTTGGAAGGTCCATTCTTTCGTTGTCGTTGTTCCTTCCCCGACGAATGCTTCTTTTTCCTCTACAACCTCTACCGAGACAGTGTACGTGGTGTCCGGATCCAGGGGCTGCTTTGGGATGATAATAAGATGGTTCAACCTTCCTGTGGTGTTCTGCTCTTTTTCACTATCCACCATATACGTCTCTACTTCTGTTCCTTCTTCATCATAAAGCACAGCATCCTTCGTCACTAACCGCTCCACGCCATCCCAATTTTTTTGCACGGTAATGGGATATCCGACCGTTTCTGCTACATCATCAAAATGCTGCAGGGGATCCGGCCGTTCTTCACCGTCCCAAGCAAGAGGCACCCCTGTTTGACCGTCAAATGGATAGGTGACGGCGTCAAGGCCGTTCGTGGACAGTGTAGTCTCGGCACTTGATAGATGAGCCACCATGGAGCGGTATTTAGAGCCCTGGATAAGGTTTGTTCCAACGCCGATTTTATCAACGCGAGGATTCAACATGCCCATACGGTGATACGGTGCACTCATAAGTCGGTCAAAACCATGTTCCGCATCGATAATATCTGGAGCTATCACTTCTGTTCCGCTTAAACCGGTTACGTCTTCATGGCCGTAATACGCCATTCGGTCAGCCGGGGCTTTGCCGGTAAAGTAATTCGAGTTGGTATTGGCGTGTGTGTGACCTTCTGAAGCGGTAATATCCGTTTCATTGGTCCCTGCTTTTTCCGTCCACCAGTAGTTGGCCGTTGCTTGGGCGGACAACATTAATTCCTCGTTAAGATCCGCTTCCTCCCAACCATACGCATTCCTTATTTGATTCAACCGCTGCAGAAAGGTATCGGCCTGGTTGAGCTGCCAATCCATGTATGTTTCCCGGAATGGATGAACTTTTTCGGCCGACTGATCCTGCATGTTTTCAATGGCTTCAATCATGTTCTGATGTGCATCTGCCTGATTATTTTCAGCAGCTTCACTTTTAGCATCCTGGATAAGGCTCACGGTTCCCAGCAACATGGCCGCTGATAAGGTTTTTCCCCACTTCATTTGGTTCCCCTCTTTTCGTTTATCGTTTTAAAGTATAATGTAAAGAAATATAGATGTTTATCCTCCCCTAATATCGTTAAAAATTTGAAAATCTTAATCGATTTCGAGTGGTTTATCAGAAGAACCTTTGCCTTTCATCCGAGAGGTCAGCCATGTCGTTTTTCCCCCTGTTTCATCGCATATAGCCCAGCCTGCTCGGTGGTCGATCCCGTATCGGCAAAAGTGAGAGTATGCTGGCGCGGTATCCATAAATCATTATCTATATTAAAACTGATTTAAAAAGAAGGGGCAATGAAGTATCTCTTCATTACGCATCCCCTTCTTTCAGTTCACCTTTGCGAATCATTATTGCCGTTACCCCTTGCATACTTGTTTCTGTAATATTGATAAGGTATTGACTAGATTCTTGGTAATAATCAACTGCATTACTTTTTGTGAAATTATCTGTTATTTCGTGAGCCTCTGTAATGATCTCTAAATAATGTTTTTCAGTTACAGCTGGAATCGCCGCATGTGCTGCTTTAGCCACTATGGGGAAGCCTTCATGGTTTCGATTATCAGCATAGACTATCTTCGCAGTCTTTTGAGTTTGGGCTCCATAACTCGCTGTTATATTCATGTTTTTGTCCGAGTGCTGTAGCATGACGTATTCCGGCATTTTATCCATTGTTGCTGAAAACTTCGTGTCAGCCGCTATGGATTGAAAATCATTATAAAGGGTTTCAATGTCCCGCACATGATTACTATCTAATCCTTCGCCTGTAGAAGCATAATCTGTACCACGTACATTCACTCGTTGAGGTTTATCATTTTCATTAGAGCCATCCGAACCATTGTCCTTGTCCCCTTGATCCTCTTCGTCCTCCTTCTCAGATGGTGGCTCTTCCAATCCTTCCAAATCGGCATATCCTTTCTCCGCCATTCGATACATGAACGTGACCAACTGTGCTCTTGTTAACGAATCATCCGCTCCAAAGCCGTCTATGGTTTGGTTGCCGTTCCTTCCCGTCGAAAGGTCAAGGTCGTATAGGTGTTGAATTGCTTCAGTTTCAGACAAATCTTCTCCGATATAAGCGCTGATAATCCGGGCTATATCACCACGTCTAGCAGGCTGATTACGTTCCCGGTCTGATGCTTGTCCAACGATCGGAAAGTTATACTCTTCCAAGTAATGATAATGCACATCTGACCAGTGTCCTTCGGATGTTGATTCGTCTAACTGTTCACCGGCAAATCGGGTGAGTATTGCCATGAATTGAGCTTGTGTTGCCTTGTCACTGGGACGGAAGGTGTCATCATCGTACCCGAAAATCAACCCTTGGCCTACAGCCCAGTTGATCTCTTTAAACGCCCAGTATTCCTCGCCAATATCCACAAAAGGCTTATTTTCGGAAACATCAACACTGCTTGCGTCTGCTGTTTCCACCATCTGTTCCTGAGAAGAAGCGGCGGTCATAACAGACAGCCCGCTGACCGTTAATGCACCGGCTAACATTAACCTTGTCTTTTTGTACGGCTTCATTTTGTCACAAACCTTTCTTTTTGCTTATACATCTTGATACGTTTTTGCCAGAAGATAATCGTCTAACGTTTTTGAATACGGAAAAAACGTTAATAATACTTTCAGCCATTCATTTTCCCGTTCCTTATCAAGATTTTTAAACACTTGTTTACGTGAAAACAGGGTATCAACCCAACCCCCTTCCCCGACTACAAGGGAAGATTATTCCACTAACTCCCACTGCTTATCCATTATCGTGTACCCGCCATTCTCTGCCGCTACCGTATAGGTCGCCTGATACCACAGGGTTTCTTCTGTATCCTCTTCGGCAAGGGCAAACATAACCTTTACGTTATCTCCTACGACGGTTGTTTTGACATCCTGAATTTCGACAAATCCTAAGTCGGCATTACGTTCCCGGAATTCCTGCAGACTTTCCTCCTGCCTCCAGCTTTCACTGAGGAGACTGTAAGCCGTTTGATAGTCCCCGACATTCAAGCTGTCAAAATAGTGTCCTACCACGTAGATCGCTTCTTCTTGATTGATGGTTTCTTCTGATGGAGCTGCCGGTTCGGCATCTGTTCCCTGCTGCTGTTTCGGAGAGGCGGACCACTGCTCAAGCATAGGCAGTACATCATTGATTGGTATGGAAAACCCGATATCCCCCTCGGTCATTCCGGCAGAATTAATCCCGGCGACCTTACCGCTGTTTCTTTCCACAAGCGGTCCTCCGCTGCTTCCCCCGGCAATGGGCGCGGAAATCTGATAGACGTTGTCATACGTGTATGGGTCAATTTCGAAGTCCCGGTTCACACCGCTGATAATGCCGGTGGTTACCGTGTTTTCGAGGCCTCTCGGACTTCCGACAGCCATAACCTCTTCTCCGACTTCCAAATACCCTTCTTCCACCATCGGCAAGGGCTCCATATCTGTCAGCCCATTCACCCGGACAAGGGCTACGTCGACGTTATTACTTTTTCCAATCACCTGCCCCGTGCGTACTTCGGCGTCGGAAAAACGGACATCCACCGAACTTACCCCTTCTACCACATGGGCATTCGTAACGATATCGCCCTGATTATTATAAAGAAAACCGCTTCCCTGCCCGTACGCTGTTTCAATCATAACGACACGTTTCTGTGTTTCATGAATAATCTCCTGTTCATCCGGCGTTTCTTCAGCTTCTCCGGATGCAGAGGATGATGCAGCGAGCACTGATTCAGCAGAGAGATCTTCTGTTACGCTGTTTTTCATATACAGAAACCCGGCGAGCGTCCCACCGGCGATCAATAGACATACAGTGAGCGACAGGATAAGGTGCGCAGAGCGCGACATATAGACCACCTCACTTCACATACCAGCTGGCATCTGTGACTTCAACGTTCACCGAATCATACGGACCGATATAAAAATCCGTGAACTGCCCGGAACGACCTGGTTCTATATCGTACGGCGAGGCCGTAAGAACCACATCTCCAATATGTTGGCTATTTTCATAGACAGCGAGTTCCACGTTCACATTGGATACGACAGCCGTACCGTTATTCTTCACTTCCCCGTCCAGGTGCAGGTCCCCCTGTTCATCCACGGAAGCTTCCGCCTGCACAACTTCGACCGCATCCGTCTGATTCTTTTGATCTTCGGCGGCCGTTTCGATCAGCTGCTTTTCTTTTTCCTTTTGAGCCGCTTTTTCCACTGCCAGCTGTTCCTGTTCTATTTTAGTCTGCAGCCCTGCCAGTTTTTCATTTTCCGGTATGTAGTTCAGCCCGGCTTCCACTTTCTCCCGGGCTGCACTCAAATTCCCCTGTGTCAGCAGATCGGAAGCGTTGTCAAATGCAATATTCTCAATTTTCGTATGGATCTCGCCGGCAAGCGATGCCGCGCTTTCATTTTCAATGTTTTCAAGTGTAGACAACTTTCCGCCAAGCTCATGAACCGACTCCAATTCTTTGATCTCTTGTTTGGTCTGCTCAAGTACCAGCATCGTTTCCGTTTCCTGCAATGTGCCTGATACCATATCGGAAAATGATTCCGGAAGCTGCTCCGCCTTTTCCTCTAGTGTATTCATCGCCTGTTCCGCCTCTGAAAATTCCAGAGCTTCGATCTGCTTTACGACTCCTGATTGTTCTTCTATCCAGGCAGCTGCTGTTTCCAGCTCTTCCTTATCCTTCTGAAACGCCGTTTCTTCCGGCCTGACAGCAAGCATGTGCTCATTTGCTGACATGGCTTCTTCCAGATTCCCCTCTTTCACCGCTGCCAGCATCTCTTCCTGCTGGCGCAGTACGTCCTGATTCACCGATGTTTCCTTCTCATAGGCCAACATTAAAAAAGCACTGCCACCCAGCAGAAAAATGAATGGCAGCATCCAGCAGAACACTTTCCATTTCCGTGATGCAGCCGCTGCACGACGGCTGTTGGAACCAAGCGCTGATCCGCACTCCCCGCAGTATTTACTTCCTTTCCTGTTCTGTGCACCACACGAGGTACAATACATCCATCTCCCCCCTGTCACCACAACACCTTTCGTTTATATAAGTATATCGTACCATGAAATAAGTTTTGGAAATAGAGGGAGAAGAAAAATGATACAAGAGGCACTCTGCTGTTCTAAAACATCCGCAGCAGTTATTCGTCACAAACCAGGGGTGGATTTCCTTCCCTGGTTTGTGACGAACATGCCCCAATTCCAAGAGGCTAACAAGGATATTCTTCGGTATTGGCTTTTAACCAACCAGCAATATCCGCTAAAGGTCTTTTTCATTATCATGAAATGTATCTTTGTTCTCAAGTAATGTACCGCCATTTATCGATCCTTCAAGTTTTCAAATACATCATGGTGATCTTCGAATGTTTCAGAAAGCATATCGAGCATCTCCGGGTCCACTTCCTTTTCCCCCTTTCGCTTTTTGTTCACGTAACGGTTACACTCCGCCGGCTACATTTTGATAGCCCCATAACCTTGATCAGCATAGACTTCTGTTTTTGATACCATGTTCATCGTTTCCATAACATGTTGAAGCCTTTCTAATGTTGCCCCGTAGTATTCGTTGCGTTCGTCTCTGGATACCTGGGACGGGGATACTCCTAAATGATCCGCTAATTCCTGTTGGCTCCATCCCAGGTAAACACGATACGCAATCAGTATTTTCCCTAACTCATTGAGATTGATAATTGAGTCAAATTCGCCCCTTTTCATCCGTTCATAGAAGGCAACTTCTTCTTTAAGTTGTTCATGAAAAGAAAAAGACGGCTGCATTGCTTTATCCATCTGTTCTTCAGTCAAGCCCATCTGCTTTAACGTTTCCCTTTGTTTCTCAATGAACGATTGATCTTCTTCTAATTTGGTCAATGCTTTTTTATAAGCTGTCTCTGTTTTAATCACATTATCACCCCTTTTTTATTACTTTAACAATGCCTTTTGGCAGGAAAGAATCACGCGTTTTTCGAAAAGCTGCCGGAAATTGCTGGTCATTGCCAAATTCGTCTTTAATCTCCGTCGGTTGATTAAAATGGGGGTACAATTCCACCCGATAATGGTGCCACATAGGAAGCTGTTTCTTGGTGTAACCACGATAAGGCTTGCGGCTGCTGTTGTCCCATGTCCAAATTTTATAAGGATCCAAAGCATTTAGTTTCCTTTCTAAATCACCAGTAGCCAAGTCAATTACATTACATTCAAAGTAACCATCAATATCATTGGGGTGAGCTTTCTGTTCCACAAAAGATCCATCAATATAAATATTGCTTATGCCGACTTGCCAAAGCTGTGCAACCATAATCTCTAATTGATTGATTAATTTTGCTCTCCACTCTACATCCCAGTATTCCTCATTACTCGGACCTTTTACTAAAAGGGAATGTCTCAAATCTTCTATCGTACATTCGTGTTCTCCCTTGGGTAATAAACCATGTTCATTAAAAAACATGCCGCTATTCTCCTTCGTAGTGTATCCAATAATTTAACATTTATGAAAACATAACATTTTTGTTATTATATTATATCATGCATGGTATCCTCTGTAAGCTGAAATAGTTGTATCATCTACACCATTCGACAAAAATCGGCGCGTGACAGGTTATGGAAAACTTTGGTACGATGATTTTAGGTTTAATTTATGGGAGGGTTTTGAATGAATTCCAGAAAATTAGGGGTTATTTCATTGTCCGCAGCCTTGGCGGTCAGTGCTTATGCTTCCGGCGTTTCTGCCGAAGAAGCGGGCGCCGGTCAAGAAAAGGCTGCGGATGAGCAGATGGTGGAGATAAGTTCTGCCGACGTCGAATTCACGAAGGAAGATTTGATCCAACGTTTCAATGAATTGTTTCCTTCCAGATTTGATTCGCTTGAGAACAGCGATTTCCGCATGAGCCATCTTCGCGGACCTGGAAGTGAGGAGGACGTCCTGACCCATCACTTACGTTTTGATAAGGAAACCGCAGATGGTAAACGGGTTTACGGCAGTGTACGGTTTATCGGGGAAGAGCTGCAGCTGCAGAGTTTTAACTATCAGCCCGGCAATGTTCAGGATGCGCTGTATCCAGCCGAGGTGACACAAGAAGAAGCAGAGAGCGTGGCCCGGGAATTTGTGAATAATACCGCATCCGGGGAGTATACGTTAAGTGAACAACAGCGTCCAGCTATAGCTGTGGGCAATCAAACGCTGACGGAGCCTGTAGAATATCAATTTACTTTCCAGCGTATGAAAAATGGTATCCCGGTACAAAATCAGGCGGTTCACGCAGCAGTATTAGGAAACGGCGAGCTGTCCAGTTACAGCAATAGTACATACCAGCAGGAGTCTGCTTCCTATGAAGAAAAGGAAGATATCCTGGAGAAAGAAGAAGCAGAAGCATCCATCAAAGAGAACCTGGACCTGCGCCTGCAGTATGCGGTTCAGCATGATTATCAAACGAATGAGGAGAATGTCAGTCTGATGTATGTTCCTTCTCCTACGATCCAGGGAGTTCACGCAAAAAGCGGGGAATGGAGCGTGAACAACTCCTTTGTTTCCGAACTGCCGGAAGAGGAGCAGCTGAATCGTCTCCGCGAAGAACCTCTTGAAGAAGAGACAGAGCCTGTGTCGCGCGACGATGTGAAACAAATGGCCAAAGATTTAATAACCGTTTCAGATGACGCTGAATTAAATATCCAGTCGATCCAGGAGACAGAACGAAACGGCGTCGACGTATTTTCTCTCCATTATATGATACGGCGCGGTAACTCCGGCCACGGTACTAACTTTGTTGTGGAAAAAGAGACCGGTGATATTGTCGATTTCCGAAACGTTGATTACAGTGAGCGCTCGCCGGAGGAGAACTTAACAAAGGAAGAAGCGTTGGAAGCCGCAGTGGAAGCGGCAGAAACCTACGGCAGCTCCTTTATTCACGAGTTCGCGTATCCCGTTGACAATGGAATGTCAAACACTGGAAGAGAAGGAACGTACCGCTTTTCTTTTCCACAGGCGAAAAACGGCCTTCCTGTACAGGGCAACGCGTTGAACATCACGGTTTCCGCGGAAGATGGGGAACTCGTTTCATTCAACAATCGGGGCAATGGGGATATTACGAGCTGGCCGGACCCTGAAGATGCAGTGGATAAAGAGACAGCCTTGGAAGACTATAAGAATGAGCTGAATGCAGAGTTGTCCTATGCCTCCTATGCCGATCCGGGGGAAGCCGATACGTATCATCTCCTCTATCAGCCTTCGTATCAATCGAACGGTCTTTATTATGATGCGGCAGCCGGAGAATGGACGGAACCACAGCTCACTCAAAATGGATCGACCGAAGACGTCATCACGGATCACTGGGCAGCAGACCAAATCAATTATATGGTACAGTCCGGCATTCTCTCTGCCGATGAGGAAGAAGAGCTGAAGCCGAATGAAGCTGTGTCTAAAGGCACCGCCCTGGAAATGCTGATGAAGTCCATGGAAAACTTCTATCCGGCGAGTCCAAATGAAGAACAAACAGCAACATTTGAAAATATCCAGCCGGATCACCCTTCCTTCCAGGTGGTGGAGCAGGCCGTCGAGTCAGGTGTTATCGATGCGGAAAACAGCACCTTCCCCGTTGACGAAACCTTGACCCGCGAAGAGCTTGCCGTCTGGATTGTCCGGGTGCTGGAGCTGGAACAAGCCGCACAGCACAAGGACATTTATAACCTTCCATTTGAAGATGCGAACGAGATCTCGGAGGAATATGCCGGGCACGTCGCTCTTGCCCATGCCGAGGGTATCCTGCAGGGAAGCGATAATCAATTCAACCCTGACGATGACGTGACCCTGGCTCATTTAGCGGTCACCTGCTTCCGCCTCGCGGAGAAACAAGCGAATAACCAGTAATCAAAAAGCTGTCCCCGGAAAAGAAACCCCGGGGACAGCTTTTTAGATATAAGATTCATCCTATGTCACCAATAGAAATAATCATGAACACTTTACCCTCTATGGAAGGGTTATGGACTTTTTGCGCGGGGAACTGTCCATAACTTTTATGTTATAGGCAGTTTAATGCAGCGGAAGCGGAAAAGTATCCAATATATCTAAATACCAGACACCTTCCGGTCCAAGCCGACAGCAAGTGTCCAATAAACCAGGATACTGGACAACTTGGGAACTGATTTTGCTTATAAAAGCTCTCCCAAGACTTGCAATATTCGCCTTCTGTTCTTTCCTGTCTAATCGAGCAGGAGGGGATAACTAATCCCCTCCTCTCCCACCACCGAGCGTACGGACCCGTACTCGAGGGTTTCATTTAATTCCAACGATGGTGATGATTTCTGTTCCATAGACTCTTTAACCCTTGGCCGGCCCAGTAGTGGTCATCAAGGGGTTGATGTCGGATGGGGCTTGCCGCTATCCGCCAGTAGGCTTTCCAGGAATTAACCCATCCCAATTTACGAAGCATCCTCATCTTTGTCTTCCCTTTCTTCCATTCCTTCCACCGATTCTTCTTCTGAATAACAGAATAGGCCGCCTACGTTACAAACGTAACAGGCAGCCTATCCCTATTTTCCTTTTATGCTTTTTTCCTTCTGCGGATAAACAGTCCTGCGATCACAGCAATCACACCAAGGAAACCATAATTGAAGATTGCAGTAGACGTATCAGGCAGTGTCTGCCCTTCACCTTTGCTGTCTTCCACGCGTCCATCTGCACTTTCATCATTCCCGGAGTTGGATGGTGATTCTTCATCTTCCGGCCCGGATGATGCCTCATCCGATGATGCTGGTGTATTCACTGCGGTTACATTCACCGCTTCCTCTTGATTTTCTTTGATATCGAACATTACAGGACTGTCATCACGTTCATAACCTTCGGGAGCTTTCGTCTCGACAAATTCGTACGTACCAGGTTCCAGCTCATTCACAAAGATTTTGCCGGAGTCATTTGTGGTCAGCCCTTCCTCGATCGTCGTTCCGTCTGCGTTACGCAGGGTGAACTCCGCACCACTTAGCAGTTTATCGGCGTCGGTATCATCCACTTTCGTTAAGGCCACGGATCCTTCCGATGAAGGTGCAGGGCTTTCCTCTGTTTTTTCATTTTCCACGGTGACCTGTACGAGTCCGGTTTCTCCGGCTTCGATGGTAAAGGCAGCCGGTTCGGATGTCGGTTCATACCCGTCCGGGGCTTGGGTTTCAACAAACTGGTAGCTTGCCGGTTCCAGATCGGTGACCGTAATCGTTCCATCTTCCCCGGTGGTCAGTCCTTCCTGAACAAGCGTTCCGTCAGCCTCTTCAAGGGTGAAGACCGCTCCTTCCAACACCTCATCTGCGTTTCCGGCAGCTGTCTTCGTTAACTGAACCGCTCCAGGCTTGGCTTCGTTCTCCGCTGTCAGCGTAACCATTTCTTCCTGATTTTCTTCGATGGTGAAATCCATCGGATCTTCGTTTAACTGATAACCGTCCGGAGCCTGCTGCTCTACAAATTGATAGTCGCCTGGCTCAAGTCCGGACACCGTAATTTCTCCATTTTCATCCGTTGTGAGATTTTCTTCGACGATGTCACCATCTGCTTCTTCCAGATCAAATACCGCTCCCCGCAGGCGTTTTTCTTCATCACTGGAATCAACTTTAGTTAACGTCGCGGTGCCAGCCATTTGCTCATTTTCTATCGTAATGGTTGTTTCTTCATCCTCTTCAATGTCAAAAGACACCGGTTCTTCATCCAACAGATATCCATCAGGTGCTTCGGTTTCGACAAACTGATAGCTGCCAGGCTCCAGATCCGATACTTCGATCTCTCCCTCTTCATTGGAAGTCAGATCGTCTTCCACTACATCTCCGTCTGCTTCCTGCAGTTCAAACACAGCGCCTTCCAGTGCTTCTTCTGTATCATTGGCTGCTGTTTTTGTTAAGACTACAGAACCTTCTTCATCATTAGACGGAGATGATGGGGATGAATCAGGCAGAGGCTGGTTTTCAACCGTTACAACAACAGCTTCTTCCTGTCCTTCTTCAATTTCAAACGGTACAGCATCCATATTCCTCCAGTAGTCATATGGCGCCTCGGTTTCAACAAACTGATACTCTCCCGGAGCAAGATTATTCACCGCGAATCGGCCGTCTTCCCCTGTCGTCAGGCCTTCCTGGAGGGTTTCGCCGTCTGTTGTCTGCAATTCAAACACAGCACCTTCCAGAAGATTATCCGGGTTGTTCTCCTCCGTTTTTACGAGCTGTACAGATCCCGGATACAGCTTGTTCTCTGCCTGAACCGTTTCCTGCTTCACCGCATCTTCCGTTTTATACTGGTCAATCGTGAAAGGTACTGGTTCTTCCCTTGGTTGATAACTCTTCGGTGCTTCGGTTTCGACAAACTGATAATCTCCCGCATACAGGTTATCAACGACGATCTGACCATTTTCATCGGTCTCAAGATCTTCTCTTATTGTTTCACCATCAGTGGTTTCAAGATCAAACACCGCTCCCTGCAAGGCACGGTCCGGGTTGTCTTCATCCACTTTCGTTAATTGCACCGATCCCTGTATCAAGCTGTTCTCTATCGTTACCGTCAGGGTCTCTGCCTGGCTCTTCTCGATAGTGAAAGGTACCGGTTCTTCATCGAGTTGATAGTTTTCCGGTGCCTGCGTTTCAACGAACTGATAATCACCGGGACGGAGGTCGTTTACGGTTACCGTGCCGTTTTCATCCGTCGCCACATTTTCACGGACGGTGGTGCCGCCCTGAGTCTCTACGTTGAAAACAGCACCCTGCAGCGTTTTATCCGGATTGTCTTTATCTACTTTATTCAGATCCACAGATCCCGGGGTCAACTCATTTTCTGCCGTTATCTGCTTTGCTTCTTCCTGACCTCTTTCAATTTCAAAGGTGACCGGCTCATCCAACGGCTCGTAGTGCTCCGGGGCCTTTGTTTCTTCAAATTGGTAGCTTCCCGGGGCAAGGTCTTCCACGATAATCTGTCCATTTTCATTCGTCGTCCGGGTCACACCTTCTCCTACCGGGGTGCCGTCAGAGTGCTGAAGCACAAACTTCGCACCCTGGAGCACTTCCCCGGTGTCTGTGTCTGCCTTCGTTATGACGACAGAACCAGGAGCCAAATTATTATGGGCTGTGACGGTGGTGTGGTAGACATCACTTTCTGACGGACTTTTTTCTATGTCAAATGGTATTGGATTTGTATTCAGCTCATAATCATCGGGAGCCTCGGTTTCGACGAATTGATACCTTCCCGGAGCGAGATTATCAACGTTGATTTCACCATTCTCATCCGTGGTCAAGTTCTCTTCCATTACTTCCCAGGATCCATCAGATGTTTCTTCCTGAAGCTCAAACACAGCATCCGGAAGGGGAGTTGATTCCACCCCATCGAGTTTTTTAAGCGTCACCGACCCTGGAATCAATTCGTTTTCAACGGTAATCGATTCATGATCGGCATCTGCCTCTGTTGCACTTCGTTCAATGGTAAATGCTTCTGATTCCATGCCGTTTTGATAGTTTGCTGGAGCGTTGGTTTCCACAAATTTGTACGTGCCGGGCCGGAGATCATCCACTTGAATTTTGCCCTCTCCGTCGTCGCCGGTGGTCAGACCTTCTTCCACGACTTCCCCTGTGCTAGCATTCTGCAGTTCAAATACTGCTCCATCCAGAAGCTTGCTGTTATCTTCCTTTGCTGTTTTCGTCAATTCCACAGATCCCGGGATCAGTTCATTGGTAACGACTTTTGATTCTGGCGATTCATCCACCTCTACACTGATCGGATCTTCGATAGACTGATAGTCGGCCGGCGCCTGATCTTCCCGGAGCTGGTAATCTCCCAGAAGTAAATCTTCAAATACAATCTCTCCGTCAGCATTGGTCGTGCCGGATTGAATTTCAACACCGCTGCCTTGATCAATCAGTGTAAACTCCGCGTTTTCCAGCACTTCACCGGTTTTTGCATCTTGTTTCGTAACGGTCAGGTCTGCGAGTTCACCTGTTCCTGATCCCATTCCGGTAGTTCGTCGTACCTCAAAACTATCTTCAGACGCCCACGATTCTTCTGTGATATTGTTACCATCAAATGAAATGTCATTTCCTACAGGATCTCCTGGTGCTGCTTGAATGAATGATTGATACTCCACAATATATGGTTCATTGATTTGATTATTAAATGTCAGCTTAAATCCTGAATCGCTGCTGAAGTCCGTGGTATAAGCAGAGGAGTCCAATTCGTCTGCTTTTGTTACACTTCCGTCTTCCGATACATCCGTCTTATACACATGAACCGAATCTTCCAGCATCATCTGGTTGTCACTTGGTGTATCTTCAATGGAAGCTTTATCAATCTGGGACTGGGCAAAGTTCACATCCACTTGCCAGTTCACTATTTTCCCATCCTGCTCTCCGCTTTTATCTGTATAGCTGCCGCCGTGCGGGATCGATACTTCAGCGTCCAGATTAAATGATTCAGTACCGCCTTCATTCACCGAGGCTGTATTGTTGTACGAGTCTTCTACCAGGTCCAGCCCGTCCAGACTTGTTTGATAAGTGACCAGGTAGGATGTTGAAATATCACCGAAATCAATCTCAAAACCAGGGTTGCCGTTCCCATCTGTAATACCTGTATTTACGGTGTAATTGGCAGGATCCACTTCATCGCCCTGCACCACATCATCCGGATCTTCACCTGGTTCGATTTCATACACCGAAATGGAGCTTTCCACCAGCTGTTGGTTGCCCTGGATATAGTCCTCCACCACTACATCCGATAGGTCCTGCAGGTTGTAGTTGACTCCGACATTCCAGGTGATCTCTTTATCCACCGCGTTGTAGGAACCATTCTTAAATCCGTTCATTTGAGTGTAACTGTCCGGCTCAAACGTGGAAGTCGCCGATTTATTATATTCTTGTCCGGAGCTGTCTTCCCATGACATCGCTGCATCATTTTGAAAGTAGTCATTCGACCATGTCATATCAGCGTAATCAAACGATGTCGTATATGTGATGGAGTGCTCCGAATCAATAGGCTGTAAAAAGTTTATCGTAAAATTGTCTCCGCCTGTATTGACCACTTCATAATCGACACCTTTTACCAAGCCCGTGCTGCTTGTAAAGTTTCCTTCATCCAGCGTCAGTCCGCCGCTGGTGAATGTGTCGTCGATTTGGAGATTGTTCATCTCATACCCGTCACGATTCAGGGTGATGGTCCAATCCACTGTTTTGTTTTGATAATCCGCATTGCTGTTGCTTTTGTGCACAATACCCTGCCCGAAGTTCTGCTGGGCGGAAGCTTCCTCACCACCGGCGTAGACGTTGTTTACAACCGTGCCGTTGTCATTAAACACACGATCAACAGCCTCCGTTTGATAGGACAGCTTATACGCGCCATTTATTTCATTGTTAAATTGCAGCGTATACCCATGGCCGTCACTGTCATAGGTGACATTATATTGGGAGGGGTCCACCGTGCCGTTTTCTGAAGCATTCCCATTTTTATCTATGGTCATCTCCTGAACTTCAATATCTTCCACGATTTCAAAAGGATTAGCCGCACCGTCTACGAAGAAGTTATCTTCGATTACAGCTTCACTACTGGAAATCGTTCGTTGGTTATAGTTGTACATAGTTTCCCATTCGATAATCTGCGCGGCATTGTCATATGATGCCGTCCGCTTATCAAGCGGGTCTCCCCGCTCCACAGATATACTTGCTTCCGCGGATCCTTCCGTGCTGTCTCCTGATTTTAATGACGCATTATTTGTGAATTCAGTTTTGCTTTGGTCTGTCAGATTCGTTTCATAATCCACCTGGTACGCCTTATTGATTTCACTGCCGAAATCCACCGACAGCCCGGTTCCGCTTGTATCAACGGTATAATTCCCTTCCGGCACAGCAGATCCGGTGTCCACTGTTCCATCCATCTTCACATCCAGATAGTACACGTCGACCGAACCTTCGACGAATTCCATTCCTTCGTCCAGTGTGTCTTCAAATACGGGATCATTGATCGTCTCCAGAGTCTTGTTAAATTGAGCACTCCAGTCTGCATTTTGTGCATTATAATTTCGTTCCGGTGTTCCCGTTTTACTCATCCCGGGATCACCACCACTGAAATTTACAGGTATTTCTATAGAGTCTCCGCCTTCTATCGGCGTCACGGTGACTTTCATCCCCGACTCAATATCCGTTTCTTCACTGATTGTCGTTAAAACCTGAAGCTCCCCGCTGACGTTTGAATAATTCTCAATATAGTCCGTGAATTCAACCGTAGCCGCACCACTTTTATCAACAGAGAAATACCCTACCAGTTCACCGTTTCCATCCGTCATTTCAGAGCCTTCTACCGGATCGTACACGTCAAATTCTTCCGGAAGCGTGAAGTTGAATGTGGCACCTTCTTTATAACCATGCCCGTTTTCAAGAGCCCAGTCATAATTCAACTCCATGATCGTGTCTGTATCCACGCTGTCACCTGAATATGCAAGGTCCGCGTTATCCAGAATGTTCTCTGATATTTCACCCGAGGGATCATTGTTATAGACGCTCTCCGTAACCGTTTGATCCTGATAGACATCATTGGTCACTGTGTCGTCATTGTATACATCATTAGTCACTGTGTCGTTATCATTGTATACATCATCGGTTACAGACGTTTCATCCGTAGCGCCTGTATCTTCAGCCATAACAGAAGGGGTAACCCCCGCCCCGCTTCCTATTAACTGAAAAATTAAGATAAAAATAACAGCTGAGATATTAAATTTTCTTGCCAAATTGGTTCCTCCTTATGCTTGATACTCGTATTATTTCACTACCATTTTTGTTTAAGAAAAACAAAAATTAGGTATAGTACCAGAGACTTCTTTCATCGAACCCCCTGCTCTTTCGTGAAAGTGCACACATGACTTACTCATTGTCTTAATGATAAATTATCCTGTATGGTAAATTAGTTAAAAAAATGGAATAATAGAACAATAATATATATGTATCTATAATACATATATAAGCGCCGCAATAAAACTTCTTCCAATTTTAAGAGAGCGGAGGGCTTTGCCTGCGGTATTGAAACGGGGTCTGTCCGGTTACTCGTTTGAACACTTTTGTGAAATACGTCTGGTCGTTGAAAGACAGACAAGCAGCAATCTCGGATAGGGACATATCAGAATAAAGAATCAACCTTTTGGCTTCCTGAACCTTCTGGTCTAATATATAACGCTTCAAAGAAACCCCGTATTCCTGTTTGAACATCGTTGAAACATAGTTGGACGTAATACCCATGTAATCCGCTATCATCTGCACCTCAATCGTGTTGTAAATGTGGCTCTGAATAAAGTCACGGATTTGCCGGACAAAAGGGCTGAATGAGCTATTCCTTTCTTTTTGAACCAGCACATAAAAAGAATCCAGAATTTTGGCATTCAGGGTGTTCAATTCCTTGAGGTTTGAGGCTTCTTCTATTTCAAACAAAAAAGTATAACTCATCTTCATAACCCGGGGCACGGAGCCCCCTGATTCAATTAATGTCCTCGTCAATACCGCACAGATAATAATCAATTTATTCCTTAAATGTCTTTCTGGATTGCTGGACCCTAATTCCATATCTGCCTGGGTTTCAATTTCTCTCATTACTTCAAAGCTCCCGGGGTCTGCATGTCGGAAATAGTCCAAAAACTCTTTTTCGAGAAGGTAAGGGTAATGAATATAGTCTGCACCTGATTCATTCATTTCGTTGGTCACCCAATCCACGCCTTGCTCGTTCCCGGGATAGTAGTAAAAATAGTGCCGGACCATGCTGTTCAACAACGTTCTAACGTAATGATGTTCCGAAATAAATGGTTTGGGATTGCTCGAACCGGATTCTTTCGATTTGAACGTCACCAAACATTTTCCCGGCACCGAGTCTCCTCCTTGATAGGGCCCGACAACTATAAAACCCTGTAATGTAGGTATCCATAGGGAAAAATAAGTGGAATTCGTTTCCTCATCATAAAGATAACACTCCACCGATTCTGTATTACTGTACAGAAATAGGAAGGAAGATGCGCCTGCCTCTTCTGATTCCATCCAAAACTGCCGGGAAGTATATGTACAAAAATCTTTGGAATAAAAACCCACTGAAATGGCTGTCGCACCCTCAAGTATTCGATTCAGTTCTTCAATTTTGGATTGATTCGCACCGGATATCATTCATATATCACTCCTATCCTGCTATTGATTTCAAATATAATAGTTAGACGCAGCAAGAAATGAGTGTACTTAATCAGGAGCTGCTGATTAAGTTCTTATCGCTACAAGGCCACAATCCGACCCATTATAACAATAGCTTTATTTTCTTCGCCTATACATTGTATATAAGCAGGCTGAACAAATTCTGAACAAGAATAAAAGCCAAACCTATCAGAAAAGTCAAAAAAAAGTTATAATATTAGTGTCAACTCCACATTGGAGAAAGGGGGATATTGAACTTGAAAGTCATGCTGGTTGATGACGAACCTCATGTCCTTCATTATTTCGAGAAGCTGCTGGAAGAAAACAAGGAAGTGGAGGTAGTTGGAAAATATTTCAATCCGTATCAAGCTGTAGAGGAAGCGTTAAGACATCAACCTGAGGCTGCATTTCTCGATATAGAAATGCCTGAATTGCGGGGAATAGAACTTGCTGAGAAAATCCAGGACGCCTCTCCTGAAACACACATCGTTTTTGTAACAGCATACAACGAATATGCCGTAGACGCCTTTGAACTGAACGCTGTGGATTACGTGGTAAAACCAATCCAGCGGGAACGATTAAACAAAACCATCCACCGGCTTCAGCAGTTGGAGCCATACAAGGCTTCCGGCAAATCCGGCGGGTCTTTCGTCTGTTGTTTAAAATCCTTACAATTCAAAAGATCGGAAGTAGAACATCCAACTCCTGAAATAAATTGGAGAACATTAAAAGCCAAAGAATTATTTATGCTGTTGCTGCATCATAGACAGAAACCGATTCGAAAAGATGTGATCATAGAGACACTGTGGCCGGATAACGATATGGAAAAAGGGATGGCATTGCTTTATTCCACCGTTTACCAGGTTCGAAAGACCTTAAAAACAAGTGGAATAGATATTACAATTAAAAACCATGAAGAGAGTTACATACTTGATCTGAACGGCACAAAAGTGGATGTCGATGAATGGGAGAAAGGGGTGTCGGCATTACCTCCTATATCCGATAATACCCTTTGCGAATACCAGAAATACTTCGACATGTATCATGGAGATTATTTCGAAGAAACAGATTATATCTGGATGGAAGCAGAAAGAGAAAGATTACGAGCTCTATGGCTGAGTCTTGGGACAACAATTACGGATTTCTTAATCAGCAAAGGTGACTACACTTCTGCTATCACTATGTATCATACGATACAAAAACGCTACCCTTTTATGGAAGACGGTTATTACAAACTGATGCATTTATATGATGAAATTGGTGACAGGTACTCTTCAGAACAACAATACTTAAAACTCAAAGAAATGGCAGCCGGGGACTTGGAATAAGTCACTGACTGCCGTTTTTTATTTCAGTATTTGAAAAGTCACTGTCGTCCCTTTACCCGGAGTGCTTTCAATTTCCAATCCTTTACCGAAAAGTTTTTTTAGCCTTTGATTTGTGTTTGTTATGCCGACACTCTGCCGGCTCGAATTCCTGTCGAGCATTTGCTGCACAGTTTGGTCATCCATTCCCACGCCGTCATCCATAACAGATATTTCGTAATGGTTCTTACGTTCCACCGCTTTTATACAAATCGTACCCCCGCTCACTCTTTGCAGCACCCCATGTCTGACAGCATTTTCGGTGAGAGTCTGGATGGACAGCGGGGGAACATTGATGTTCAAATCATCTTCAATATCCCATTTATCTTGCAACCTTTCTCCAAACCTCTCTTTTTCAATATACAAATACGACCTTATCAATTTAAGTTCTTCATCGAGCGGAATGAGAGATTCCGTATTATGCACGTGAAAACTTCTTTGGAGATAGTTTCCAAACTCATGGAGCAGTTTAACCATTCTGTCGGTATCCACTTCACTTAAAGAGACAATGGTGTTTAGTGTATTAAATAAAAAATGTGGTTGTATTTGCGCCTGAAGCCAGGCAGCCTCCACACGCAATTGTTCTTTAATGGACTGTTTCAGCTTGATCAGCGCATCCACACGAGCTTTCAATTCTTTAGCGTCTACAGGTTTTGCGATATAGTCATTTGCACCTGCGTCAAATCCGGTATACACATCTTCCCTCTGGTTTCGCGCCGTAAGAAGCAAAATAGGCAACTCCGACATTTTAAACTGTCTGCGGATCCTTTTTGTCAGTTCATACCCTGACATGCGGGGCATCATCACGTCCGTAATGATTAAATCCCATTCTCCCGTATCAATCATTTCCAATGCTTCCCGTCCGCTTTTGGCCGCCGTGACATCGTAATCAGCCGTGAGCATCGTTTTTAATATTTTTAAGTTAACCGGATCATCTTCTACGGCTAAGATTTTTCCTTTGTTTTCTTTTTGGTCCTCTTCGTTTTCCTTGACGGGAGATAACGAGGGTTGGAGCGATTCCATGTCCTCTTCCGTCGTCACAGCGATTTCCTGACTGTCTCTTCTTTCATCTGGAACGTTCTCAGCCAGTGGAAGAGTGAACGTGAAAACAGAACCTTTTCCGACAGAGGAGCGTACAGCGAGGTCCCCCCCGTGCAATTCGACAAGTTGTTTACAAACTGTAAGTCCTAATCCAAGGCCGCCTTCCGCCGGATCAGCATCCACTTGTTCATAGGCCTGGAAGATGTATTTCTGTAAGTCGTCACTCATGCCAACACCTGTGTCTGTAATGGAAATGGCTGCTTTGCCATTGTGGTGGCCGGCCTCGATGACGATAGACCCTTTTTCTGTAAACTTCACCGCATTATGCAGAAGATTAAATATAATTTGTACCAGCCGATTCTCATCTGCCTCTACCATGGGAAAAGATTCCGGAATATTTACAGATAACTGAAGATCTTTTCCCGCCGTCATAAAACGAATCATGTCGATGACACCAACTGCTACGGGATGAAGGTTTATTTCTTCCTTATAAAGCTGGATTCTCTGCTCTTGCAGCCGGGTCACGTCCAGAAGATCATTCAGGGTATAGGCCATCCGTCTGCCAACATTAACAAGTAACTCCAGATTCTCTTTGCTCTTTTTTGTTAAAGGTTCTTTATCGTCCTCCAACATCGTCTGGGCAATATTGATTACCCCGTGAAGAGGATTGCGCAATTCATGAGAGGTGTTTGCCAGGAATTCATCTTTTTTCTTATCCGCTTGTTCCAGCTCTTCCACAAGCTCTACCACTTGCTGGTTCTGCCTGTAAAATCGCTTGAACCAAAAAACGGCAAAACCGAGGAACGCACAAAGGTAATCAAACGGATAAAACGGTATGTCTATCCCTGAAACTTCTTTAATAAGCCCCCACAAAATACCGGACGTCGTACCTATAACAACGACTGCAATAAAAATGGATTCATCTTTATAATGAAAGTAATCCTTCAAAGCTAACGGCACGACACCAATAAAGGATACAAAATAAAGAACAAAGAACAGGCTGTTCAGCTGTGTTAAATACTCAAGCGGGAGAATAAAAATAAGCAGCGTACAAAACCCGTATAACATCGTAAACCAGCGGAAGCGTTTGTGTCCCTGCGAATTTTTCAATAGGTTCCGCATAATCTGCACAAGGAAATATGCCGCTCCAAGGTAAATAAATTCTTGAAACTTAAATGACCATTCATAATTAAAAGGAAGCCACTCCATAAAACCACTGTTGTAGGTAAGCAGCTCATCTACAGCTGGAAACAGAAAGCCCACCGCAAAGAAAAGCATGATTTTCTTCCGCGAAATAAAAAGATAGATAAGCAGACTATAAATACTATGCAGGATCAGGATAACGACTAAGCTGATTAATAATACATGTTCAAAGTTTCTATCTTCCGAGACTTTCTCCGAAGCACCAATGGTCACCGGACTGCTCACTGCAACACCGCCCGGGGTGTCAAAATTGGAAACCTGCAGCATAATGTCGATTTCCTGTTTTTCAGCGGGAAACGTAACGGTGTAGGGATTTCCCCTTCCGCGGTGTTGATCTGCTTTTTTCGCTACCTGACCCGAGTGCTCTTTTAGATCCCCATTTACATACATAGCGGAAGCCGTATTCGTCGACGGAATACTTATAGAAAGTGATTGGCTCGAATCAGTGGTTTTATCAACGAGCACCTTTAAATAATAGGTTCCAAATGTAACAGAAGAATCCTCGTTTGCTTCCATTGATGTATGTTCGTTATGTATTTCTGAATCCAAAGGAAGCTCTTGAGGACTTTCTGTTAACATTCCAGGAAAAAATATCCACCCGCCATCAAAAGAGACAGGGGGATCATTCTCTAAATCACGTTCCCGTAGATCTAATACACCGCCTTTTGCTGCAGGTTGTTCAGAGGGGATATGATACATAAACCATGCTATACGAAGTCCTGTTAAAACGAGCATAATTACGATCAATATGATAATACTTTTTGATTTGCTTTTGGTTGATGTCAAGGCTCTCGAACTCCTTTAGACGGTCCGTTAAGCACTAGGGGAGAGGTGATATCCCTCAGCTGGAATGCAGGTATTACACATTACTCAAGAAAGAATGTCTGTTTTGAATAAGCATATCACAATCCCAAGTACACACCAAAAAATGATCTTTTCATACTGTTTTTAGTAAACTAAATTTTTAGCTGCGAGGAGGATAGTTTCAAAGATGCAGAATCCGCAGGTTGGCTGTAGTTAGTCTGAGGTTAAATGCGAGATAACCAATGCTTTGTTTTTCATATCTCTTTAACATCCCGAAGTCATTTAAAAAATTAAGCTGTTCAGCCCACTCTATGGTTGAACGTTGAATTTCTACAGCATATGAACGTATACCCGTTTCAAATACTTGTTCGATTTCAGGTATTTTTTTAACGTTCATCATCAACACATCTCCTTATTACGATAAATATGTTTTTATTTCCAATAAACAAATTATTGTAAGTCCATAGTTAAAAAAAGAACAGAGAGAGTCATCATTGAATCGACTCTCTCTGTCCTTTTTGGATTACACAACCCTTGACAGCCTTATCCTAAGAAACCATTAGAGTGCTTTTTTTGACATGGTGAGTACTCATTAAAATTCTTAGCTTTACATGTTGTTTCGAATTAAATCAATTAAATCTTGATCAAAGTTTATTTCTTTTGATTCACCTCTTTGAGTTTGCTCGCCATTAGTGAGTACCGGAGTTAGCTCTATATTTGTTCCAATTATATCGCTTGCACTGATAAGTGGAACGGTGTCTAGTATTCCAACAACACCTGTCAGGATACTAGTGAGTGGACCGTCATTAAATGTATAACTTGCGGTACCCTCTTTATAATTAATATCACCTTCAGCGCTGTCGTTTACAATAATTGGGTCAGGATTTAGAAAGCCTGGATTAAGCCCTAAGCCTTCTAGAACACTGTCACCAACAAGATCCATTACACCAAGCACTCCCCCACTAGTTTCCATTTCAATTTTCAATTCAACATCGGATCCAAGGGTGTTTTCGCCATTCGCCAAATCAATGCCTACTGTTCCTCCACCATTTATTAGATCAGTAATGAATTGCTCATTTATTTGCTTCTCTATCGCAGGTGCAGCAACTAAATTGGAAGGAATATTGAAGGCAGATGCCTCCGCGCTGATATCTCCATACGTTACAGTTGTGGTATAATCACCCGCAGTCACGTCACTGTATACGCTGGTTGTTGTACTGAAGCTGTCGTCGGCTGTAACAGTAGCTGTGGTTGCCAGACTTCCAACGCTGTTACCATTAGAACCGGTGAAGCTGATATCCACTTGTTCTTCGGCAGGAATGTTGTACGTACTACCGGTAACTGTTACTTCATCGTTGTCAAACGATGCAGTAACATCACTGATAGATGACTGCTGACCATCGTCTGACGCTCCATCAATGGTAACCGTTGTAATCTCTCCCGCTGGTGTATCACCTGACGCCGCTACGCGCACCTCATAGTCTCCCGCTGGCAGATCACTGATTTCAGTTTGACTTTCCGGTACCGCGGTCCATGTTCCAGCGTCGGCTGCTTTATATTCCTGCGTGTCGTTAACACCAGTGATCGTTCCATCTGCTGCTCCTTCAGCGCTTACCGCTGTCGTTTCTACACCACTTGGTGCTTCCGGAGCCGGTGTGTTGCCATCGTCGCCGGTGTTGAAGCTGGTACTGTTCTGCGCTTCCCCGTACACGTTCGACGTTACCGTCGCTGTGTAGTCTCCCGGCTCGAAACCGCTGATATCAATGTCTTCCGCACTGTAGGCATTGTCGTAAACGTCGGCTGTTACCGCGCTGCCTGCTTGATCTCCTGACGCGTTGGTGAAGACGATATCGACAGTTTCTCCGTCGGCCATGTTCGTCGTCGAACCGCTGACGCTGACCGCCTCATTGTTGTCACTTAGCTCTGCGCTGACCTCGCCGATCGTGTCATCCGTGTTCTCTTCAACGACCGTGTCCACGATATCCTGGACTTCCTCCTGCGTTAAGTCCTCACCGTTCTCCGGCTGCGCGTCGCTGACCGCGTCGTTCACTTCGTCCACGTTTTCTTCCGTGACACCGTCTACGTTGGCATCATCGTATGTGCCCTCGTCCGCGTTGCCGTTATTGATGGTTTCCAGGGCATCTTCCTGCAGGAAGTCATTCACTGCTTCTTGGATTTCCTCAACGGTCAATGCGTCTCCTGCCGGCTCGACACTGCTGACTGCTTCTTTTACATCAGCCAGATTATCTTCTGTGACACCTTCTGCACCGACCGTTTCATAATCGCTTACGTCACCATCGCCGTTTTGGATGGCTTCCAGGGAAGATTGAACAAGATCATCCACAATGTCCTGGATTTCCTCCTGCGTTAAGTCCTCACCGTTCTCCGGCTGCGCGTCGCTGACCGCGTCGTTCACTTCGTCCACGTTTTCTTCCGTGACACCGTCTACGTTGGCATCATCGTATGTGCCCTCGTCCGCGTTGCCGTTATTGATGGTTTCCAGGGCATCTTCCTGCAGGAAATCATTCACTGCTTCTTGGATTTCCTCAACGGTCAATGCGTCTCCTGCCGGCTCGACATTGCTGACTGCTTCTTTTACATCAGCCAGATTATCTTCTGTGACACCTTCTGCACCGACCGTTTCATAATCGCTTACGTCACCATCGCCGTTTTGGATGGCTTCCAGGGAAGATTGAACAAGATCATCCACGATATCTTGAATATCCTGTGGTGTCAGTGGATCTTCCGAATCGTCACTAGTGACGGCATCGTTCACTTCATCCACATTGTCTTCCGTGACGCCGTCCGTGCCAATTGTTTCATAATCCGTTACGTCACCATTACCATTGCGGATAGCTTCCAAGGAAGATTGAACAAGATCATCCACAATGTCCTGGATTTCCTCCTGCGTTAAGTCCTCACCGTTCTCCGGCTGCGCGTCGCTGACCGCGTCGTTCACTTCGTCCACGTTTTCTTCCGTGACACCGTCTATACCGGCTTCATCGTACGTACCCTCATCTGCGTTGCCGTTATTGATTTCTTCCAGAGCGGATGAATCGTTATCACTGCCGCCGGAGCCTCCGCTGTCATTGTTGTCATCATCGTCGTCATCACTGCCGCCGGAGCCTCCGCCGGAGCTTCCACCGTCATTATCACTTTCGTCTGAATTGTCGTCACTATCATCATCGCTGCCACCGGAATTTCCATCACTATCGTTGTCATCGGAGCTGTCGTCATTATCGTCGTCACTGTTGTCACCGGTGCTTCCATCTCCGCCGCCGATTTCCTCATCGTTCAAAGCACGGTCCAGAAATGTCGCGAATTGAGCGCGTGTGACCGTTTCTTTTGGACGGAACATATTATCTTCTGTCGAAGTAATACCGTAGTCCGCTAAAATTTGAATATTCTCCTGATGGCTTGCATTAGCTTCGTCTATGTCTGCTACTTCTGCGTCCGAGCCTGACATCTCCACGAGGTCAAACGCACGGACAAGAATGGTAGCCATCTGTTCACGTGTCAGGTCCATTCCTGCCGCGAACATCGTGCCGTCTTCGCGCCCCTGGAGAAATCCTGCATCCGTTACGGCTTCTGCATAAGGTGTGTGGTAACTTTCATTTATAAGGTCATCATAACTTGAAGCTGCATCTTCATTGACATTGAGGTCAAATGCTTTTACAAGAAGTTCTGCCACCTGACCGCGGTTTATGTCTTCCCCTGGAGCGAACGTTTCGTCTGGATACCCGTTGATAATCCCTTCATCCGTCAGGTTCTGGATAGCCTGCGAAGCCCAGTAATCATTGGATACATCACTGAAAGATTCAGCTGCATCCGCCTGCTGTACATCGGCAGGTACTGTTGCTGCGGCAGATGCTACAACTGCAGCAGATACAGATGATGCCAGAAATCTGCGGTACGACTTTGGTTGGTACGCCATATTGAATAATTCCTCCTCTAAGATATTGCATTCTACCTTAATTTTGATAAAATGCTTTTTTCATACACTAATTGTCCCTAAAAAACTACTCTATTCCTCAGCGATCGAAATCGAGTCATTGGAATACAGGAGAATGAATATGAAACTCACAAAATAGTTGGACAATTAGTGCTATGAATTTGATTACATTTTCAATTTAATAGTAAAATAAAGAAAAGTATGGTATTTTTGTTTTTTATAAGGAAAAATGTCATATTAAATGACATTTTCCATAGATAATTCGAAGAGTTTAGGAGTAAAGGGGGAATTGTTTTTGATATTGAAGAGGTGTGATTCCAGTGAACTTTTTAAAGACTTTGCTAAAATACGTTTGGTCATTAAAACATAACAACGTGGCAATATCTGATAAGGTTTTGTCCGTATAGGCTATTAAGCGTTTGGCCTCTTCCACTTTGCATTCCAGAATGTAGTGTTTCAGCGTGATACGGCATTCTTTCTTAAATTCCGTGGAAAGATACCCTCTTGATAGCTGCATATGTTCAACAACTGCCGCTACATCAAGCGGTTCTCTCAAGTTTCTGTGAACAAAATCACGAATCTCTTGAATATATGGACTGTACTGTTTTTTTCGTTCTCTTTCTACAAGGTAGTAAAAAGAATCAATGATTTTTCTGTGCAGATCATTCAGATCATGTATGGTTTCCGCCTTTTCAATAGAACGCATAAATCCATTGGAGATCGTCAATGCTTCGGAAGGTGTTACCCCGGATTCAATCAGGACTCTCGTGAATACGGTAGTGACAACCATCAGTTTATTTTTCAAGTGGCGCACTGGGTTTTCTGAACCGAACGTCAAGTCCATTTCTTTTTCGATTTCTTTTAACATATCAAAACTTTCAGGGGAGGACTGCTTGAAGTATTCAAGAAACTGCTGTTCCTTCTGATATGGATAGTATAGAGCGTCGGTATCACCGGGAACCATATCTTCTGTCATCCAATCCTTCTCATGTAGAGCACCCGGATAATAATAAAAATAATAGCGGAGAAAACTATGAGACATCATTTGAATGCTGTCGTGTTTTGTTATCGTCGTAATGCAGTGGACATAACTGTTTGGATTGTCACAAAGACACAGAGGAGATTTCTTCTGGATGACATCAGTCGTTTTATACGGACCTACCAGTAGAAAGCCCTGCAGGATAGATATCCAGGTTGAAAGATAATAACAATCATTTTCTACGTCATACAGCACGTTCTCTTCTGTTTCGACATGCTCATAGATAAAGTTAAAAATGAAGAAAGAGTCATCATTTTCTTTATTTTCTATATATGGAAAAGATACAACACTAAAATTTTCACAATAAAAACCAGCAGGAATGTCACTTATATCCGTTATTGTATTTACCAGTTCCCGTAATTTGGTTTCCACTTCTGTCGTCATCTTCATTGCTGCATCACTCCCAGCTGCATCTAGATTTTCAGTATAAAAACCAAACGTTTGCTGTATATGTCGTTCTATTCTATAATGTTTAGAAATTTTGTGTCTGCTAAATATGATAAAATCACCAAAAATAGAACAATAATTCCATCATGGTATTTTTAATACATTTAAGGAAATTCATTAGATGAAGTGGTTTATGAGGTATCCTGTTCAGACAGCGTGAGGTAACTTCGAATGTTACAAAAAAAAGCGTTTTGCTGTTAATCCCTGTCTCCCAGAAATACTATCCACACAGGACTAAAGAAAAGAAAAAAGAGGCTCCATCCCACTCCACGAGCACCGAAATCTCTTATCACCTTATTGTCTGCTGCCCCAGATCAATCTCTATTCACGCCGTTGATTATACCGATGATGACTGACTTATCGAGGTGTCCCGGGCTTTCGACGGGCATGACCTCACAAAAAAACGGGCCGCGACCGATTACACAAAGTAATCGATCCCGGCCCGCTTTATCCTCGTCTTCTTCAAGAAGTGTGCGGTTACGAATAGGAGATGGATCTCCCGGTCATTTCTTCATAATCTTTTTTCATGATTTCCCACGATGTTTGGATGTCTTCATTCAGCCCGAACAGGCCGCTCCGGCCTACAATGTAAATATCGGGACCTGCGGCATCAATTTTCTTAAATGATTTACGGTTTGATGAGCCGTCCATTTCAATGACGAAGTGATAATCATTTTCTTTGCGTAAGTGTCTTAAATCAACAATTTTTTCTAACGTACTGTCGATAAACCGCTGCCCCGCAAATCCTGGATCAATAGTCATGATCGTTATTTTGTCGACCATATCAATATAAGGATAAATAGCATCAATGGAAGTTTCAGGGTTTAACACGACACTTGCTTTTAAGCCGGCAGACCGTCCAACACTTCTGCATGCATGCAGATCCATTCGCATTTGATATCAATCAGCTGCTGCCCCCATTGGCTTGGATTGGTAACCATAAGATGGCCGAAAACCGGTAAGTCGCTTGTTTTTCTCACCTCTTCGATAAACCAGGGGGATAATGTAATATTAGGAACATAGTGACCGTCCATAATATCAATGTGATAGTCACGTTCACTACTATTCCTGCCACGCCTGCCCATGGATTGGACATGGATGGGAGCATTAATACACCGCCAAAGATGGTACCGTGGCATCCGCACCCAGTGACATCGTTACGGCTCGATTGATAAAGAAAATACACCTCAATGTCCGGAAGGGATTGATGTAAGTACCGTTCCATATGATGAACGGTCATTTCAGCGACTTCATTTAAATCCTCATCCTTCTTCATCATCTCTGTTTTTTCCTGATCAATCTGCTTCGAAAATGGGAAGTCCGGACTTTTTCTCGATCGGCTTAACAATATATACAAGTGAGAAAAAATATTGATGTTGTAAGGGTAAGGTATGGTGATATTCAGATTCTTTTCAATGTTTCGCAGCTGATCCAATATAAAATTACTTTCCTGTTTTCATGTTGTTTCCGAATCACGGCTTATAACCACGCTGCCTTTCTCTAATAAACTGTAAAAAGAAAAAAAAAGACCCCGTCGCTCGTGGGAACGAGCAACGAAGTCTCTTATCTCAAAGTATGATTATTATATCACAGTACCGTCTGTCGGAGCAGAACGATCGGCCGGTTTTTGAAAAAGTGTTCCATTTTATCAAGCAAAAAGTATTAACTCTAATCCAGCAGTTGCACAATAGGCAGATAAAGGTTTACGCCAGCGGTCTTTGTGTTATAATTTAAGTATCGATGTATGTGGATTCAGAAACCGCATAGAATAAAAAAGAGTCGCAGGTGCAGGTACATACACCTGCGGTCCTGTACAACAGCCGCTTTAAGAGCGGAGGACTTTGGGTACGTCCTTTAGAAATAGACCGCACACCTTCACAAAGGGCGGTCTATTTCTTTTGGGAACTTTTACGCCTTCGGGAGGTTTTGGTACAAACAATGAAATATTCATTCGTATCGTTTGAATATTAAGAATATTTCGGCTTTTTTACCTCTACACCTAAAATGAGTACTAATATACAAACGAGCCGGGACAGTGGCTGCCCGGCCCGTTTATGGCTACTATCGATTCGAACCGAAATGGACCATTCTGGGGTTGAGCTGAACACTGTGTATTTTTAATTAAATAGCTTTTACCGTGTTCACCCCGTGTTTCTTCGCAAGGAACCATTGGATTCCACATGCTAGAATCAGCAGGATTAGCGCAACTGCGTCATAGATCAAATTTGGCGTCATCATCAGAATAGCGCTTCCCGCAAAGAGAAGGCGTAAAATAACAGGAATTTTTGTCATCAAAAATCCTTCTGCTGCAACTCCGAGCATAACTACTCCAATAACAGCAGAAAGCGTGACTATCACACCTTCTCCAAGTGTGGTGTTTGTCAGTAGTAACGAATCGTTATAGACAAATAGATATGGAACGATAAAACCGGCAATAGCAAGTTTCATCGAAGTGAAGCCGGTTCGCATTTGATTCCCGCCGGAAATTCCCGCAGCAGCAAATGAAGCCAGGGCTACAGGAGGGGTAATATTAGCAAAAATCCCAAAGTAAAACACAAAAAGGTGAGCCACTAAAGCTTCAATCCCCAATTCCACTAAGGCGGGAGCCGCCATAGTTGACGTAATAATATAGGTAGGGATGCTTGGGAGACCCATTCCAAGTACAATACAGGCTACCATTGTAAACATTAGTGTGAGCAACAGGTTTTCGCCGCCAAGCGTTACAATTCCATTGGCCAAACTTATTCCGAAACCAGTTAAAGTAGCAATACCTACAATAATACCTACAGCGGCACAGGCAACTGCTACAGCTATAGCTGTCCGCGCTCCATTTTCCAGAGCCTCGTAAATATCTTTAAAGGACATACGTGTCGTCTTTCGAATCATAGAAACAAGCACGGTAACAAGAATAGTCAAAAAGGCGGAGAAAATAATAGTACGCCCGCTGAAAAACAGCATATACAATAAAAATAGTAATGGAATCATTAAATGTCCACGTTCTGCCATCACTTTTTTCACCGCTGGCAAATTATCTTTTGATATGCCTTGAAGACCCTCTTTAGACGCACGCAGATGAATTTGAGTAATGACTCCAAGATAAAAGAGCAGGGCTGGCAATAAAGCAGCTAATGTAATTTGGCTGTAAGGAATCCCTAAGATTTCAGCCATGATAAAAGCAGCAGCTCCCATAATCGGTGGTAGAATCTGCCCGCCCACCGAGGCTGAAGCTTCCACAGCTCCGGCAAAGTTTTTCTTATAGCCAATTTTCTTCATTAAAGGAATTGTAAAGGAACCTGTCGTAACGACATTGGCTACTGCCGCTCCATTAATACTTCCTAAAAATCCACTTGCTATAACAGAAACTTTAGCAGGGCCGCCTTTTGTCTGACCGGCCACTGCAAGGGCTAAATCGTTAAAAAACTGCCCCATGCCCGACTTTTGCAGGAAAGCTCCAAATAAAATGAAAAGGAAGATATAAGTGGCTGATACACCAATCGCTGTACTATAAACGCCTTCCGTCGTATGATACATAAAACCAACGATTTCATCCCAGCCGTATCCTCTATGTCGAAAAAGTCCACTCATCTCACGCCCAAACATTCCATAAAGCAAAAACAGAATAGCCAATAATGGCAACCCCCAGCCGGTGACACGCCGGGCCGCTTCCAAAACGAGCAGTACCAGGATGGCTCCAAAAATTAAATCCAGAGAATTCGGTATACCACCGCGGTCAATGATCCCCTCATATTCCATAAAAACATAAACAGTCGTACTCAGAGCCATCAGAGCAAACAAGGCATCATACCAGTGCAGCAGGTATCGTTTGGAATGCTTTAATGGTGGATAAAGCAAAAATACCAGAATAAGAATAACCGCAACATGCAAAGAACGGTGTTGCAAAGTTACTGGTGTGCCAAAGTATGATGTATATAAATGATATAGTGAAAGAAATACCGCTATCAGGGAGACCACCCATGCTAACCCTTTATTATCAAATACACGAAACCGCGATTCATTATCATACTTCTCAAGCACTTCTTTTTGTTGTTCCTCTGTATATTCTTCTGTTTCCCGTGATGAATGCAATCCCATCACCTCTTTTCTATTAGAATTTTAAGCGGTGCATGGTGGGGCAGGTCGCTGGTTTCCGCCACAACTTCTTGATTGACTTTCACTTCATACGCCGCCTTATGAGAATGAATCCAGTTTACCGAGTTATGACATTCCTCCATGTTTTTGGCAACAAAGGTCCCATCCTTTTGTTCTACATCTTCATATTTATGCTCAACTCCTGCACCGAAGGATTCAAACCGGGTCTCTTCTAACATGAAATCACAGGATTCCTCCACCCGGAATATATCAGTCCACGGAGTCTGTTCTACAGAATGAATCCAGGAAAGGGCTACTTCATCCCCTGTTTGTATTGGTATTTTTATAAAGGACTCCCCTTCCCTTTCATGCTGTATAACTAATTGCCTCTCTTCACTCTCACATGCAGCAACTATCCCCATCGCGGTCAAAATAATAATAAAAGCTAATATTATTATTTCCTTTTTATTATTCTTCCAAAGCATCCTGTTCCTCATAATACTGCTCAGCCCCTGGGTGAAGTGGTACTGGCATACCCTCCGTTACACTTTCTAAATCAATATCTTGTGCTGCATTGTGTGCATCTTGGATCGTGCCTATATTATTAAACATGGTTTCAGTTAATTCATAAACTTCCTCTTCACTTAAACTTTCATTGACCAGCATGACATTCATGATCGTTGCTGTTTGAATATCTTCGCCGGTTTCATACACATCCTTTTCAATGGTGCCTTCTCCGAAGAATGCATACTCTTCCTGCAGTTGACTAAGGGCCTCGCCTTCAATAGGTACAATCTTCACATCTTCCTGCGTCGACAAATCAATAACAGTAGAATTAGGGAGACCACTTGTAACAAAGGCTGCATCAATCATATTATTTTGCATCTGATCAATCGCTTCACTGTAGGAAAGAAAATCTTCATTTATATCGTCATAACTCATTCCATGAGCTTCCAACACCATCTGAGCATTCAACTCTACACCAGAATTCGGTGCTCCCACTCCTACATCCATGCCTTCCAGGTCTTCCATACTTTCAATACCGGAATCTTCTGTTGTTACTACCTGGACATAGTTTGGATATAGGGAAGCCATCCCACGTAATCCTTCTTTCGCCTCTTCGTCTTCAAACGCCCCTGTGCCTTCATAGGCCTGGGATACAGCATCAGACATTGTTATCGCTAATTCAGCCCGGTCTTCTTCCAATAGATTAATATTTTCAACCGAAGCTCCTGTCGACTGCACAGAAGAATCGGTATTAAGTTCACTTTCATAGAGGTTGGACAATGCTCCTCCTATTGGATAATACACACCCGATGTTCCTCCTGTGGCAACTGTCAAGAACATATCTTCCTCCACCGCGGACTCTCCGTTTCCTTCTGCACCTCCGCTTTCTTCGTTTCCGCAGGCTCCGAGTACCAATACAGAAGCCCCTAACATCGTTAATAATTTTTTCATAATAAAATCCCCCTTACAAAAATGTGTATCTCTTATCTATAGCAAATGCAAAAAATATGCCAACTTTTTAACCCTCATTTGACAACGTTCACTGTAAACGCATTCATTTTTGAAATGCAAATAAGCGGCAACTTTTGCCGGTAGGGAAAAAGTTGCCGCATCTATTCTGCTAAACGATACAATTTTATTTTATCCCGCAATCCGCGTTCACTTATACCCAGCGCTTCTGCCGTTTTTTTCCGATGGCCGTTAAATTCCGCCAGTGTTCGTTTAATGTGCTCTTTTTCCACTTTCTTCAAGCTTTCTCCTGCATTCCCGGAAACATTGACTTCCGTTTTTTCTCCATCTACCGCCGCAAGGGCACGGGGAAGATCGTCTGAATCAATGTATGCTCCTTCCGCAATAACCATGGAAGATTCAATAATATTACGTAATTCTCTAATATTTCCTGGAAAAGAATACATTTCTAAAAGTTGCTTGGCCTTCTTTGTCACCCCCTGAATGGAAGTATTTAACTCCTTATTCAGTACCTGAATGAAATAGCTTGCAAGTAATGGTATATCATCTTTTCGTTCTCGTAATGGAGGGAGGTGCAGTTCTATCACATTCAGTCGGAAGTACAAATCTTCCCGGAATCGTCCCCCTTCCACCTCTTTTTTTAGATCTTTATTTGTTGCTGCGATCACACGGACATTGAGACGAATAGTGCGGTTAGACCCTAATCGAACGATTTCTTTCGTCTGCAGTACTCGCAGTAGTTTAACCTGAACCTGCAGGGACATATCCCCTATTTCATCAAGAAATATTGTGCCTCCTTCCGCCTCTTCAAACTTCCCTTCTTTTGAGTGGTCCGCTCCCGTGAAAGCCCCCTTCTCATGGCCAAACAGTTCACTTTCAAGTAACTGTTCCGGGATCGCAGCACAGTTTACCACTTCAAAATGTTCACGCTGCCTGGCCCCGGAAAAATGAAGCGAACGTGCTACGAGTTCTTTACCTGTACCGCTTTCCCCTGTAATTAATACATTTGTATTGACCTGTTTTACCTTATCTATCATTTTAAACACGTGATGCATCGCTTCACTTCTTGCCAGAAACCCTTCCTGACTATATTTTTTTTCCAATTCATTCGATAAGTAATCAACCTGGCGATGAAGCTTCACATATTGAAAGGAACGTTCCAGTACAGACTGAAGTTCATCGATGTTTAACGGTTTGGTTAAATAAGAATAGGCTCCTTCCTGAAGGGCTTCCACAGAAGAAGGAATACTCCCGTATGCCGTTATCATGATAATAACAATATTTGCATCAAATGCTTTTATACGTTTTAACGCATCAATTCCGTTTTCTCGGCCGATTTTTAAATCCAGAAGACAAAGATCAATGTCATGTTCTTCTAAAATGTGGAATCCGTCTACAACGTTAGTTGCGCTCTTGACTTGATAATTATCTTCAAGAGCGAACTCAAGAGACTTACAAATGGAAGGCTCATCATCGATAATTAAAACAGAACCCTTCATCCACTATCACTCCAATTCTGTCTTTGGCTGGTATTCCGGGAAAATCAATTTGATACTGGTTCCTTTCTCAGGCTTACTCCACACTTCAAAAGTTCCCTGATTTTCCTCTACATGCTGTTTTGCTATGGCAAGCCCAAGTCCGGTTCCACCAGTTTTCGTCGTATAAAAAGGCTCAAATACCTGCCGCTGCACTTCTTCACTCATGCCCGGGCCGTTATCCTGAATCCCCATGCATATATTCCCATTCTGCCTGTCATTTCTCAATACTACTTGCTTTTCCATTTCTGATGGTTGATCCGCCAATGCATCCACTCCATTAATGATCAAATTGATCACTGCCTGCTTCAACTGTTGGCGATCTGCCAAAATCCAGAGTTCCTTTTCTAACTGGACTTTAATCGAAACACTTTTATTAGCTGCTGTCCGTTCAAATAACAACTGACAACTTTCAAGCAGTGCGGATGTATCAAGAATTTCCTGCTGCACAGGCCGCGACTTACTGTAATCCATTAAGCCTTCTATTAGCTGGTTAATCCGCTCCATTTCCTGCGGAACGAGAGTTGATATATTTGCCCGAAAAGATTCACTGTGAAACTTAACCGGTATCAGATCAGTGAATGTTTTGATAGAAGTCAACGGATTGCGGATCTCGTGCGCAATACCTGCGACCACACGGCTCAACGCTTGATTCTTTTCATTTTCAAAGGCTTGGTTCCGCACCTGGATTTCTTCACTGATATCCTCAAATGTGAACATTACTCCCACGATGTCTTGTTCAAAGCTATATAACGGATAGATGTAGGCTCGGAGACGAAGGCGGATGCCATCAAAACGAGTCCAGGTGCTTTCTTCACCTAGAAACTGTTCCCCATTGTGAAGCACCCGTTCCCATTTATCTTTCAAAAAATAATACAAAAACTCTTCTTTTTTATATATATGACCAACTATAGATTCTTCCGTATTCAGCATAAATGCTGCTTTAGGGTTAAATGAAGTTATCGCACCACCCCTTCCAATGGTAATCATTCCGCGCGGACTGGACTGAAGAACTTGTTTCTGGAATTCATTGCTGTTTTTGGTTGCCTCAATCTGCTTCTGTAACGAAAAGTTGGTTTCATTGAGACGTTTCGTTTGTCGATCTATTTCCTGCTGCAACCTTCGATTGATTCGCACAACAATGAAGGTTACAACTGCCGTAACGATGATTGCCGCACCTATAATCTGAACAGCGAACCATATATTCTGCTGCGACTCATCCTCTTCCGGAAACCATTTCTGAAAGATTTCCTGGTATGTTCCATCATTGTGAATATCCTGCATCCCATTATTTAATTGACGAAGCGTTTGATAATCTTCTGAAGAGGTTGCAAACGAAAACTCAATTGGCACAAGATAATTATCCACCAATGTGAAACGGTCCGCTTCACCGTATTGTTCCAATAGTTCCTGCGTTGAAGTCACTTCTCCTGCCAAGGCATCAGCGCGCCCCCTTATCATTAGTTCTAACGCTTGAACCAAGCTACTTGTTTCATTGAATTGAATACTTCGGATGTTCTGCAGAAAAACACGTTCTACGCTGTCTATTTTAACGGACACTGTATGATTGGAAAGATCAGCTACACTTTCTATCCCGGTGGATTCATCTGGGACAAATAAACCAGCGGAACTGGAATAATAGGGTTTGCTGAATTCCATCGTTTCCGCCCGCTGTTCCGAATAGCTGAGACCAATCAAGATATCCACCTCCCCTGATTTCAAGGCTGAAACTGCATTACGTTCTCTCATAGGAAGGTATGTAACCTGAAGTGGGGTTCTTGCTTCTATCTCCTCCAGGATTTCCACAGCGAACCCGGCTGCCTCTCCGTCTTCCTGATAATGAAAAGGCGGCAGCTCTGGATCATATGCCACAACTAATTCTCTTTCCTCTTCCGCTTCCACTTTCTGATCACTAAAGGCAGTCCATGAGTAAACTAAGGTGCCTATCAATATAATAATGATTATATAATTTCTCATCGAAACAGCCCCGCTTCATTATTAAGTAAGCATCAAGTAAGCCCCGTTCAACGCATCAAGGTGAAAAGGATCGTCAGAAACTGTACTCCGGTTAGAGTGTCATGACATCTATTTAAAAACTGGAATTGAACCGGCCACATCACATCTTCCGGCCAGTGCTGTTCTTCTCGAAAATCTTCATATTTTTCTACTTCTAATGCAGGTATCGTTTCTTCCATATGTTCTCGGTGTTATGGCTATTATGTTAAATCAACCAGTCAAACAAGGGATGGCAAAAGCATCTTTAGTATTAGGTATTGTTACAATAGGTTTAAAATTCTTTTTTGGCTCTTCATATTCGGTGTTGGCAGTGCCTAACCATAAAAAGTTGTTCCAAGCGTCGCACTTGTGACCTTTGTGAACAGTTTTTTTATAGGCTGGCTTGAGTACGACATTTAATTTGTATCACCTATGCAATTTTTTTACCATCAAATGCGCCGCATTTCACCACTTTCTGAAGGAGTTTACGAAGCATCGGAACGCGCCATGCGTCCGGAAGGCCGCGGACGTCATTGGTTTCCGGCTGTACCTCTATTGGTACCGGATGTATTTTCTCGTTGTAAATCCCCTTGAGCCATATTCTTCACTCCTTTATCCGTGATACGTAAACGTAATCACTATATCATATATTTAATAATATATTATTTTTAGCATACCAAAGCATCCAGATCATCTTCCGAGCGGACTTTGTAGCTGATGATTTCGAGCACCGGCAGGCTGATGACTGTATGATCCGATTTCACCATATCCGCTTTGCTCGGGTTGAGCATTACGCTGCCACTACCGGTTCAGCTGAATCCCATATCTTTATATGCTGATAACGATAATCGCAGTTATCTGACATCACGGTTTTTTTAAAAATGTTTCCTACTTTTTCATAGCAAACACATCCTCACCTTCATGCTTTTGACCCACCTCTGAACAACAAGGACGCTTTCTTCCACAAAGACAGATTATCTATACTGCCTTGATAGCCACTTCCAATTTGGAACATTCCTCTCGAAGGATCAGAATTTATATGATCGTTGTCGACTGTTCCTCCGTTATGAGAAACACCATCAACGTAAAAAGATACCTGATCACCATCTTTAACTACAGCGACATGAGTCCATTCATTTGGCTGTACGGTGCGTAAAGCTCCGTCTATACGCTGCCATCCACCTCCATTGGCTTTATTATATATTTTATCACGTAAAAGGGAAGGTTTTTGAGATCCAGGTAAATAAATCAAAGGCAGTTGAGGGCAGGGGCTTATTGTAAGACAGTCTGCCTGTTTCCGAGTCTTTAAAATCTCTATCAGGAACGGCAGGGGCATCATCTTCTTGTTTCTGTAATTCAAACGTATCGATCCGCTCGTTATCTGTCGAGTATATTTTTCCCTTAAATCATTTCCATCTATATCGATGGAAGTAAATACTTGTTTGTCTTCATCATATAGGACATCAACATGGACCGAAGGGTTGGCGATTAATATTTTTATTCCAACCCGTTTTATTATTAATACAATGTCAAAAGGTTATTTATCATGAACTTTTGGCACTGTTTGTTTTTATGAAAGAATATTTGATATTTCTTTAGCGGTTTTCCTCGTTTTTTCAATTAGTTCCAGAATTTCTTGTTCAGTGATTTGAAATGAAGGGAACAGAATACCAATGCTTAAAGTGAATGTTGTATTTACCGGAACAGCAATCCCTGAAACCCCGTAAAGAGTTTCATTAGCCATGTATAAATAACCGGTTTCATTAACTATATTAATTTTCTTTTTTAAGTCTTCCATTTCCTCGTACGAACGTTTAGTTTCTAAGCTCTTTAAGATAAGTTGCTGCTCTTTTTCAGGTAAAGCGCTTATCAATGTGCGACCAAGGATACCATAATCTGGTTCTCTGATTTTACCTATTTTCGAACTTATTTTAAGGCCTTCATCGTTTTCTCTTTTATCCAAATAAATTAGTTTATCTTCTTTTAAAGTGGCAAGTAAAATCGTATGGCCCGTTTTCTTAAATAAGTCGACTAAATGATCTGCTACTTCTCTTTGAATAGCGACTTCAGTTGAAGCAATGGAACCTAGTTCATAAAATTTTGTCGATAATCGGTATTTCCCAGTACTTTCATTGTATCTAAGATAATCCATTTCAAGCATAGTTTTTAATATACGGTAAAGTGTAGCTCTGGATAGACCTGTTTTTTCATTAAATTCATTGATAGAGAGTTCTGAATCTTCTAATGAATAACAATTAAGAACATGGAATGCTCTTTCAATACTTCGATTTGCTTTTACATTTAATTCTTTCATAGGACTCCCTTTAATTTTATAATTATATTTACTTCCTTTAAGAGTATAAAACTTTCTTGTAGAAAGTAACATCGATCAAAAGATCATCCATTTTTATAATCTATATTTACTGAATGGAGAATCTCTTGTTGTTTTGCTTTTTTTAACTGAAAAAATAATACCGGTAAAAAGAAGACTAAAGAAATCGTTGCTGTAATATAATCAGGTATCACAAGTAAGACAGCTGCTGTAAAAATTAGCAACCTTTCAATAAAGTTAGTTTTAACTACCAGCCACCCAGTTGTAGCAATGGATAGCAGTCCAACTCCAAATATAGCTGGTATGGCAGCAGTGAGTATTTCTCCGAAATTTCCTTCGCCAAGTAAATGTGAGTTATATACAAACATAAAAGGAATGATATATCCAGATAGGCCAAGCCGCCAAGCACTTATACTGGTTTTCATCGCTTTACTCGCAGCTATTCCTGAAGCAGTAAACGCTGATAGAGCTACAGGTGGAGTAATAAAGGAAAGAATCGCAAAATACAAAATAAACAAATGAGCTGCAATTAGAGGTACTCCCAGTTCTACTAAAGCTTTTGCTCCAAGAACTGCTGTAATAATATAAGCTGCTGTCGTTGGAAGACCCATACCAAGTATGAGACAGGCCAACATCATTAATAAAAGTGCTGGTATCAGCATACCACTTGCCAAATCAATAAGGCTTTGCGAGAAGCGTATACCCAGGCCTGTTGCTCCAAAAATCCCTATCATTATTCCTGCTGTTGCACATGCAGTACTTACAGGAATCAGCATTTGAGCACCTCTTTGTAATGAGTGAAAAATGCGATGGATTGGAAATTTTCCCTCTTTAACTATACTTTGTGTGATTAATATAATAAATGTGGAGGCAATTGTAAAAAGTGCTGAACGTGATGGACTCCATTCTAATCCGAGAATACATATGATCAACACAATTAATGGGACAAATAAGTAAAACCCATTTTTTAGTAATTCAATAGCGTTAGGCAATTCAGATTTATTTTTCTTTTCTAGCCCTGCTTTACGAGCCTCAAAATAAACACCAGTGGAAAGCGCCACATAAAATAACATAGCTGGAATTAAAGCAGCAAGTATAATTTCGGCATAGCTAAGCCCGGTCATATCAGCCATAACAAAAGCAACAGCTCCCATTACTGGAGGCATTATCTGCCCTCCGGTTGAAGATACTGCTTCTATTCCTCCAGCAATATAATTTGGATAACCCATTTTTTTCATTAATGGAATCGTGAATGTACCTGTCGTTGCTACATTACTTACTGAACTTCCTGAGATTGACCCCATTAATCCACTGGATAAAACAGCGGTTTGGGCAGGGCCGCCGCGAAAACGTCCTGCGGCAGCATAGGCAAGATTTATAAAAAATTTCCCAGCTCCAGTTTCTTCAAGAAGAACACCAAATAATATAAATAAAGCTACAAAAGTTGAGGCTACAGCTAATGGCGTACCAAAAATCCCCTCTGTTGTCCACACTAGCTGTTCAGAAAGTCTGGAAGGCGAGACACCAGTATGATAGAGAATACTAGGTAAATAGGGGCCTAGAAATGAATAACCAATTAATAAGGAGGCGATGATGACCATCGCCCAGCCTAGTACCAATTTAGTAGCTATTAAAATAAGAATTATCAAAGACCATGCCTGCCCCTCTTCAAAGGAAGTCGGTCCCATAGTCCCTCTGGACATTTGGGCGTCAGGAGTAAGACCAGGCAAAGTCATAATAGCTAATATTATAGTAGAAATCAAAAGAAAAATATTGAACCAACTCATTCTGGTACTTTTACTTTTAAATGAATACAGAAGAAAGACAAGCAGTAATATTAAGAACAAATGGATGCCACGTTGCATCATGGCAGTGAAGCTCCCCATAACGCCCGTGTACAAATGGAATATAGATAGGGCAATTGCTATTAAGAATGTAATACGTGTAACTATTCGAGACAACTGTACCGCCCCCCAAATATAACGGTGTTATTAATTTATTCTGCCTCAGGAGGAATTAATTCATTAGGAATCTCTACACCTTGCTCTTCATAATATTCTACTGCGCCGGAATGAAGTGGTACTGTCATACCATCAAGCGCTGTATCAAAACTAGTATCTGCTTCCACTGCAGCATGTGATTCAATCCAAGGTTCTTGATTATCCCAGAGAATTTCCAGCATTTCTTTGATCTGATTATTGTTTAATTGCCCGTCATTCATAGTCATGTAAATAATACGATTTATTGGTGTAGGTACTGCTTCATCTTGACCAGGATAAGTTTCTGCAGGGACGTTTGCCTTTGTGAAATAAGGGTTTTCTTCATAAAATTCTTCATTATCTACAGGAAGTAATTTTATTTCTTCTGCATTACTTAAATCCAACAAAGTAGAAGATTTTAATGGGTTGGTAATAATCATTGCATCCAAAGTTCCGTCTTGTAATCCTTCAGCCATTTCACCGTCACTTAAAAATTCTTCAGTGATATCATCATATGTGATTCCGTAGGTTCCTAATATTTTATTAGCTGTATTTTCTCCCCCACTTCCGGGTGCACCTACACCGATTCTACCTCCTTCTAATTCATCAATAGAATTTATACCACTATCGGCTCTTGTAATTGCCAAAGCCCACTGATTAATGCTTGCAAAAAGTGTTCGAAGATCTTCCACCTGATTTCCTTCGTATAGATCTTCTCCATTATAAGCATAATCCGCTAAATCAGTACTGCCAATACCAATTCCTTGTTCACCATCTACTAATTGTCTAATATTGTCTACAGATCCACCAGTCGAAATAGCAGACGCTGATAAATTATCCGAGTTATCTGTTATTACTTTTGCCATAGCTGTTCCCATCGGATATAAAGCTCCACCTGAACCTGCAGTGCCTATATTAAATTCTACTGATTGACTTTCTTGTGCAGAGCTATCATTTGAATTATCTTCACCAGATGAACCGCTTTCACTTTGGCAAGCACCTATTACAATTACTAACAATAACAATGTAAAAATGTGTTTTCTTAACATGCTTATTCTCCCCTTCAACAAACTATTTAATATTTGCATAGAGATAGAAACGTACTCTATCTCTAATACATCACTGAATTATATTTCTACCTGGAAGTCTAAATTAGAAATATCCTGTTTCAGACTTACATAAGAAGGTTTTCCTTCTTGTTTTTTAAAGGGATAATCATTTCGAATAAAGCTTCCTCTTGTTTCTTTCCTGTTTAAAGAAACCTGGATAAAGGCTGCGGCAAGTAAGCACAAATTCTTAGACTCGCTTACGGGTACTCTATGCTCGAGAGGTATGGAGTAAATATCAATAGAATTCACATATTTATATAAATCATTTATCTTCTCCAAAGCTTGAAGTAGTCGTTTTTCATCTTTCGTAATTAATATTTGATCCATCATACAGCGTGCACGTTGTTTAATTTCGGGTAGTACATTAGAGTCGAAAGAGATTATGTCATTTGGCTTTTCAGTCTCTTCTTTCCATTTTGCAGAATTGTTTTTTTGATATTTTGCTGCTGCTTTTCCTGCTCTGGAACCAAAAACAAGACCGTCCATAACTCCAGTTCCCATTAATCGTTCCGCTCCTTGAAAACCACCAGCTACTTCTCCAGCAGCAAATAACCATGGTATAGTCGTTCTTCCTTCATTATCAATCTGTACTCCCCCCAACATTTGATGACAGCCGATAGTCATTTCCGCATTTTCTTTTAATAAATCCAGTCCTCTGCTTTTTAATTTTTCATAGCTTTTTGGCATTTTTTTATAAATTTCTTCTTCTAAATGTTTTCCGTTCCAATATACTCCTTTATTTTCAGTGACTTTTCCCGCTAATATCTGTTCTTGTATCCACTGACAAGCTTGAGATATGAGTTTTCCTTGTAATTCAGCTGGTTTTAAATCCTTAGAATGATTTGAAAAATCAGGTTCAAATTTTTCTCCTTCTGAATTAAACAAGTAGCCCTTTGTAAATATAGAACTAACTATATAAAACCCATTAATTGGATGAACGAGCAGTGGTAAGAAATGCAAGAATTCAAGATTTGTAATTTTTGCTCCCATACTAAGTGCAAATCCAACACCATCCCCAGTTGAGCCGCTAGGATTAGTGCTTACAGAAAATAACTGACCAGTCCCCCCGGTAGCTAAGATAAGACTGGTGAAACCTATATTTAATTCAGTTGAAGTTCCTTTGCTCCGAAGCAATACATGTCCTAATTTATGACTATCTGTGGATTCAACATCATATAAGATGGCGTTTTCAATAATATTAACGCCATTTTTAATTGCTTCATTTTTCAATATGTTTAATAAATTTTCTCCAAAATGACCTATACCTTTTTTTAGGCGTGGAGCTCGGTGACTTGGATACGTTTGTGAATCGTTTTCCATTGGCACTCCAAGTGATTGAAGATATTGATATTCTTCTCTGGAGCTTTCAACAAACGTATTAACCAGCTCTTTATTATTTATTTCTTGCCCAAAGTTCAACAGATCCGAAATGAATAATTGATGATCATTTTTAGTTTCACTCACTGCTAGCACAGTGAGCTCAATTAGGTGATCAAGGTAAGCGGTTTCACTACCGACACCAATCTTTCCTTTTGTGATAAGTGTTACATTAGATTGTTCTTCGCTAGCTTTAATAGCAGATCTTAACCCACTAACTCCTCCACCTACTACTAAAACATCTATATTCATAGAAACAACCACCTCTTTTTGTTCATCTAATGAACATTAAATTCTATTAATGAACTTTATTGTGTGTAATCTTAATGAATAAACTTCAGTGGGTCAAGTTATTTTTAAGTTAAAAAGGTTTTGCATAGAAAAACAACAAATACTATTTTACAGACTTTTTCTAATAAATATATTTTATCTAAAGGGCAAAAACAATGACATAATTAATACTCCACATAAATCACTATTTAATAAAATGTTCACCATATATTGACTATTTATTGAAAGCGTTATAATATATTATGTATAAAAAGTTCCCTATATATATAAAGGAGGTTAACTTATAATGCAACAGGAAAAAGAACTTGTCATTGTTGGAGGAGGAATAGGCGGCCTGGCAACTGCTCTTGGTGCGGCGGAATCAGAAAGAACAGTTCAGGTATTGGAGCAGGCCTCGGAATTTGGAGAAATAGGTGCCGGGATTCAACTGGCACCTAATGCTATGGCAGTGCTTGATCGTTTTAAACTGCTCGATGAAATTGATAAGTACGCCGTTTATCCAAATCGACTGGTGGTGCGGGATGCGGTGACCGGAGAGGAGTTATCCGTACTGGATCTGGGAGAATCGTTTGTCCAACAGTACAACTATCCTTATATAGTTATGCACCGATCTGATCTGCACAAAGTGTTACTGGACGCATGTCGGGCAAATAACAACATTGAATTAACGACGAACGCACAAGTGCAGGAGATTGACATTTCAAAAGAACATGTGAAGGTAGTAGACCAGAATGATCATACCATCCTGTCGAATTACGTTATTGGGGCCGACGGGCTTTGGTCTACCACGAGACAATATGTTGAAGACGATGAAGCGGTGTGCGCGGAATATGTGGCGTACCGGGGAACGATTCCAGTAGCTGAAGTTGAAAATGAGGCCAATCTGGAAGACGTCATCATGTGGATCGGTCCGAATGTTCATTTAGTACAGTATCCAATAAGACGGAAGGAATTGTACAATCAGGTAGCTGTCTTCAAGAGTGACCACTACACCCCGCATTCTGACAACTGGGGAACAGCGGATGAACTCGAGGAACGGTTCGGATATTGCTGTGCAAAAGTAAAAAGGGGTATTGAGTTTATTAATAAAGAAAGACGCTGGCCAATGTTTGACCGTCTTCCAATTACTAATTGGCAGAACGGGCGATTGATGCTTCTCGGAGATGCTGCTCACCCGATGTTGCAATATATCGCGCAGGGTGCCTGCCAGGCCCTGGAAGATGCCCACTATTTTGCGGATATGCTTGCCGACCCCGAAAACACGACGATGGAAGAAGTGTTTGACGCTGTTCAGAAGGAGCGGCAGCCGCGTACCGCCAAAGTACAAGAGATTGCAAGATCATGGGGCGTGATTATACATGCGGAGGACGTCACCACACGAAACTTAAGAGATTACATCTTTAAGAATCGAAAAGCTGAAGACACAACGTATACAGACTGGTTATACAATTATTTTGTGAAAGAAAGCCGGGAGGGTCAGGATGAAACTAGTAACGTTTAAGGCACATGGAGAAACCAAAGCAGGGGTGATCGAAGAGTCCGTAGTGATTGATGTTCACAAGAGCTATAGGCAGCACCTGTTGGAAAAAGGAACCGTCAGAGCATTGGAACGGGCGCAGGCCTTGGCGCCAAATGACGTCAAAGGGATTCTGGAAGGTGGGGAAGATTCACATGAATGCCTTCGGGAAGCAGTTTCCTTTGCCAAAAAAAATCCTCATTCCGGAGGAGAACAATTAATCTATGAAAGATCTGAAGTATCACTTCAGGCTCCGCTGAGTAATCCACAGAAAATACTCTGTGTAGGCCTGAATTACCAGGATCACATTTTAGAAATGGGGCGGGATATGCCGGAATATCCTGTAACATTTGCTAAGTTTGCCAACACTATTATCGGACCGGAAGATAATATTCCGAAATATTCATTTTCAGAGAAATTGGACTATGAGGCGGAATTTGCGATTGTTATTGGAAAACAAGCGAAAAATGTAAGAGAAGCAGAAGCTCTGCAGTACGCAGGTGGGTACACGATTGCCAATGATATAACGTACCGGGATCTGCAGAAGAGAACCTTGCAGTGGCTGCAGGGCAAATCGGTGGACGGAACCGCACCCCTCGGTCCATGGATCGTAACACCGGATGAACTGAAAGATCCTGACAATCTTGAGATTTCCTTGACGGTCAATGGGGAAGAACGGCAGCATTCCAACACAGAGAATCTTGTCTTCGATGCGGCCAAACTGATTGCTTTTTATTCTGAATTATTGACGCTCGAACCCGGGGATATCATTTTATCCGGTACACCAGGAGGCGTAGGTGCCGCCGGAGATCCACAGACGTTTCTGCAGGAAGGCGATACCGTGGAGATCAGGGTTGATGGCATAGGATTACTTAAGAATACGGTACAAAACGCAGGAAAAGGACAGTGATAGTCTTGGCCTCGATAGAAGAATACAATAAAGACATTGCGGGGAAACTCCAGTATTTTATAAACATCGGAAAAGACGTGGAGGAGAAGACCGCGAGCTGGCGGCCTAGTGAAAACGAGTGGTCCGTCCAGGAAGTACTAGCCCACGTCGAAGAATTTCCTTTGTTTTTTACCGATGAACTAATCGGGATGGTAAAATACGGTCAGAAAGAGTGGGGTCGGGGGCTGGATCATTTCGGACGCTTGGCTGCGGTAGATAAGGCTAACACTCGTTCTCTACCGGAGATCGTAGAAGGTATACGACAGACACAGCATATCACAGCAGAACGTCTCCAATCGCTGAAGAATGAAGATCTGCAGAAGGTGGTTTCACACCGCAATCCAAAGTTTGGCGAGAAACCTATGGAATTTCTAGTGACCCACTTTTTAATCGAACATCTGGACACTCATCAGAATCAAGTGCAGCGGGTCCTGCGCCAATATGAACAAAATCATGCATAAAGGCGGGATATCATGGCAGGAGCTAATCCTTTTTTTGAAAGCGAGGAAGTAAAAGCATTCAATAATAAGATCCAGAAGGATGATCTGGGGCCTCTCTGGAACGCGATTCCGGAACTTGTGTCTCCAGAACCAAAACGAATAACGGAACCGTATTTGTGGAAATGGAAAACCGTCAAGGATCATTTGATGGAAGCGGCAGAAATTTTCACACCAGATCGCGGCGGCGAACGGCGGGCGATCTATTTTCAGAACCCGGGACTCAAAGATCGGGAACCGTGGGGGTGGGGCTCCACTACCCAGAATATGTACGCTGCGGTTCAGTTGATTCAGCCTGGTGAAACAGCACCATCCCACCGCCACACACAAAGTGCCCTTCGCTTTGTTATTTCCGGGACCGGTGCATTTTCAACGGTGCAGGGCGAAAAGATGTACATGGAGGAAGGCGATTTTGTAGTTACGCCGCAATGGCTGTGGCATGGCCATGGCCATGAAGGAAAAGAACCGATGATCTGGATGGATGTACTTGACATTCCGTTTATCTTCGCTACTGGTGGTTCCTTCTTCGAGGGTCATCCTGACGGTCTGGAAACCCCTTCTAGGCCAGATAACTATTCGGCGCAAAGGTATGAAGGCGGCCTCGTTCGACCGAAAGCGGATCGTACACCGTCCAAAGCTCCGGTAGGAACATACAAGTGGGAACATACAGAACGGGCCCTTGACGGTTTAAGCCGATTTGAAGAAGACCCGGCTGACGGGTATACCGTTGAATTTATCAACCCATCTAACGGGAAAACGGCCAATGCCAATATTGCGGCCTGGGTGCAGCGACTGCCGAAAGGATTTCACGGGCAGGCCCACCGTCATACTAACACGTCGATTCTCTATGTTCATGGAGGGTCCGGTTATACAGTTATTGAGGGGCAGAAATTTTCCTGGGAAACCGGTGATTTTCTGGCTATTCCAAGTTGGATGTGGCATGAACACGTAAATATAGGAGATACCAATGCTCATCTTTTTTCGGTTCATGATCTCCCCATTATGGAGACCTTCAACCTACAAAGAGAAGAAAAAGGTGCGGTCCAGGAGATTACGAATGAATTCGAACCGAAATAATACAGCCATCCCATGACATTTTGCGTCATGGGTTTTCTGTTTATCGCACTTTTACGCTGCAGCTATTATAATAGAAGAAAAAGAAGAGAAGGAAGGGATAGGGCATGGTGGAACAAACTTCAAAAAAAACGAATATGATTCAATCTCTTCAGGTCGGTACCTCGATTCTGCAGATACTCAGTGATTACAACCGTCCGATGAAATTCTCCGAAATCTTGGAAGCTTCGGGTATCACAAAAAGTAATCTCTATAAGTATGTAAACACCCTTCAGGAAGCTGGCCTGCTTTATAAAAACGAGCATACAAATAAATTTTATTTCGGCCCTGCATTGATCGAATTCGGTATGAAAGCTGTAAATACGGATAACATGATTGAGCAGATGACTCCGCTGCTGGAAGAGCTCCAGGAATATTACGGGGAAACAGTATTGCTAACCCGCTGGACGATGAAAGGACCGATGATCGTAAAAATTATTAACGGTGCTCATGTTTTGAACATTGGAGCGCAGATGGGCAGTGTACTACCTGTTTTTTCGGCTTCCGGAAAAGCGTATGCTGCTTTTTCAGATGGAGAAATAGGTCGATGGAAAGTGGAACAGTACAAAGATTTCACCACGGAAGAGAAAGAGCAGCTGGAAGAGGAACTCGAAACTGTGAAACAACAAACCTATTCGTTTGCCGAGGAAGCGCTGGCTCCGTCAACCGCTTCGCTGGCAGTACCGATTTTGGATTTCAACCATAACATTATTGCAACATTTACTGTTGTTGGTTTTTCAGAACGATTTAATCATGTACCGCTTGAAAGGATTCTTGAAAAGCGCCGGGCAGCATCAAAGCTGTATGGTGGTATCTGAGATGGAAAACGGGTGCCTGTAACATCGCGGTCCATAACAAGATTATTCGTGCTGCATATCCATCTCACCATAATACCGGTAGAATAAAACCGGCTGATATGGGGAAACACAGATTCTGTTAAGGGCTACTCGATTTCTGTATCCGATAAGAAAGAAACATGACTATTAAGCTTGGCGATCGTTTCTTCCATTTGTTCCGTGTACCGTCCTGTATCGGCGGCCTAAGAGGCCAACGGGACCTTCTTGTTTCCATTCCTTTCGGAGATCGTCAAAGGATTTCATTTTTCCTCCTGCCTCATCTTTCCTCCTGCCTCATCTCATAATAATAAGTTAGTGTTTCGAAATCTTTCTCTACCTTGAAGTGATTGTTCTGGCCAATATAGGAGTAAGCCAAACCGATTGCTTTCGGGGCTGCCTGTTCATCTATAGCCACGTATATTGTCCAAAAAGAAGTTAAAGATAAGAAAACGAAACCCGGCCCCACGAGAAAAGACTCGTTGGGCGGATAATAACTTTTTCGGGATCTCCAAGGCCTGAATGATTATCTGGATAAGCATCCTTTGATACACGTTTACGTTTGTGCTTCCTGTGGTATAATTGATGTAAACATGTATACTTTTTGGGAAGCAGCATAGAACTAAAAGGAACCGCAGGTGCTGGAACACCTACGGTCCTGCACAACAGCCGCTTTAAGAGCGGAGGGCTTTGGGTAAGTCCATTTAAAATAGACCGCACACCTTAGCCGAGGGGCGGTCTATTTCTTTTGCGACATGATCAACACGATTAATGTGCCAAACATCACCATTAACGATAATGTCTGATACATATCCATAGGCATCACCTCCCATCCGGGAGAATAGCCGACCGCCCATAGAAGCCTTCTGTTGTACAAGTTGTATTTTATCATAAACCCTCTCGTCTGCGGAGATTTTCTTTATATGCCCTACTAATAACAAAATCAGTTATGTAAATAAAGTATCTCGGAACGGATGCCCATTTTTCATATCATGTTCATTGTATCCATTACATGATCACGGATTTTCTCACGCTCAGCAAGAAACCATCACTGTTACTCATTCTGCCGCATCACAGAATGTCCCGGCAGTGATTTTTCTCTTTTTTCCCAGGTTGCATTTTAGGAGAAATAAAAGGAGAACTACTTTGTGTTTATTATTATAAATTTTTGCTAGATTTAAAAAAAAGAGCCCCATCTATAAAGATGAGGCTGTGACATTATTTAGATGTCAGCTCGATGAAGATTCCATATTCATAATTACCACTAATTGCACTACTGCTTATCCGAAGTACATTACCGGTGGCTTGGTCATCTTCAATGATGTAAGAATCCCCATTTGCTGTTACGGTGTAACCAAAATCTGATTGAAGAGCGTCCCCAAGATTCTGCCTGACTGTTTCTCGTGTGGACTCGTCAGACACTTCATAATCTCTTGTCAAATTTAACCCATCGATCACGCCATCTGTAAATGTAACAAAAATTTCAATGTCGGATTCCCTATAGGCTTTCAAATACCCTGCCCCTGACTCCATGGAATCAAAATCATCGGCGTCGAGCTGATCGATATTATCCGCATCATCTCCCGGGGTTAAATGATTGAGGACAAACTCCTGCGTCTCGGATATCGTTTCCACCGTTTCGCCATTCCCATCTTATACCTTCTTTAAGAACAGGCTTTCGATCGGGCCTTCACCATGCAGGCGGCTTTCACCGCACACAGCGATCCATCAGCAATTCTCTTTTTTTATTTCCCTATTTATACATCGATGATAAAGGACAGACGTTAAAATGAGGTAAAAAAAATAAATTTGTTTCCTTTTCCAAAAGAAATTATATCCATAATAAAAAAACTGCCTTCTTCACTTTTACAGTAAAAGTGACAGTACATGATATACTTATTAGATCATTCGGTGGTTAAAGAATTTCCATCTTTATCAACCAAATCACCGCCAGTGTAGATTACTGGTTCCGCATTATAACCGTATCCTGATATGGAATTTCCACTAATAGTAAAAGTATCATATAAACACGCATAATTTTTTAGAAGCAGTGTAAAATGAAAAAAGGCACCCTCCGTCTGCGAGGGTGTAACTGCTAATTGAGAGTTAATACGTTTGGAAGTTTCTATACGAAATTTCGACATAAACGAACAAATGTTGGACGGTGACAGGCACCTTTACAATTTCTTCACTGCGCGGTTCATCATGACTTTTTGTGTTACTTCTCCCAAAAATCCTCTGTCCACAATGGTTTCCAGTTTTTTATTTTTGTGTTCCACGTTTAATGTCAAAAACATAAGTCCCCTGTGCTGCATATCAGCAAGAACATATGAAAAGAACCAGTGGGAAATCGATAAATGCCGGTAGCTCGGTAATACAACATAACGGGCAATACTTGCTGTATGAGGATCCTGATTTTCCACGGATAACAGCCAGCCGATAACTTTGTTCTTCTTCAGTAACAGATAACTTGTCTGTTGGCACAGCGAGGAAAGGGGCGGACAGGGCTGCTGCCATTGTGCCGACAAGGAAGATACCTTTTCCACCAGTGTCCAAAAATTGCGAGATGTTAAATCACGGCAAGGCTGGATAAAAAGATCATCCACTTTTGACTCTATTAGGCGGTCTATGTTTTTCGTCTTGATCATAAACTGCGTCTGGCTTTTCCTAGTCGTCCATTCCATTCTGGAAGTCGTGCGCTCCATGAGGCCTTCATCCGGGTGAAAACTAATCAGATTCGCTGCCCCTCTCTTTCGCGAAAATTTCTCTACCACTTGGAGCATCGATTGCAACACTATTTCATCAGAATAAGAGGTAGATTCCACATGGACATAAAACAAAACCAGGTTTCTGTCTTTATGCTCGGCCGCCACGACACAAACCGGTTCGTGATGGGCGAATAAACCGTAAGCATGGATACGTTCCTCGCCAATCAGGCGGCGGATAGAATCAGGAAGAACAGAGACAAATGGAGATATCGTATGAGGTGTGATCTCTTGCCCTACTAATTTCATCATCATCCTCCAACAGAAAGAGACAAGGAATTTCCTTGTCTCTCCATTTTAAAATTTTGAATACGCTATGGTTGTTTCTGCAATGGTAGTATTTTGTAATTCATTCCCATGAAAAGTCAATTCAAAACCATCGCCACTATCCACATTGTCGGGAACCACAATATCAAATGTGAGCGTCCCATCTCCTTCGGTAGTACTTATCAAGTTATTGGTAGCATCACCGTCAATGAACTTATCATCGATTTGATATTTTTCATCAATTGAAGCTTCATCCGTGACAGAAATATCATACTTTATTTCCAGCCCCGAAACTAAATTACCCTGTAAATCCTTTGCCGTTACTGTCACTTCACTGGTTTTCCCTTCAGCCAATTCCGGTTCAATATCAACATCAAGTGCAACAATGTCTTCGCTATTCTCGCTTTCATCTTTCTCTATCTTTCCGACTTATAACGAGCATTCACCATGCAGGCGGCTTTCACCGCACACGGCGATCCATCAGCGATCGCTTATCTCTATTTATTTCCCTGACTGTACCTTAACAGGCGGAGGTTAAAATGAGGTTAAATGATAAAAATCGTATAAAAATAAGGCATTATCAGGCGCTAACGTACATAAGCCACGAAATGTAAAAACGCATTAAGTTAATTCGTTTTTACTTCATTAAGAGTATTATGAATATTTTTAATAGCTTTAGCAGGAACGTCGCCTACAATTGTGTCCGAGGGCACATCTCTAGTAACAACAGCACCAGCAGCGACTATGCTTCTTTTCCCGATTGTAACCCAGGGAGAATTACAGAACGTGCCCCAATCCAGACAAAATCTTCGATTGTAATAGATTTCCCAAAAGCTGGGCGGCGATTATTCTCTCAGGCACCTAACTCAAAAAGCCCTGCCGAGAAGTATTCTCAGCAGGGTTTCCGATGGTGATCACTACGCGATATCAGTATCCCTTTTCCATAAATGGCAGGCCAAGACTAGTTGAGCGCAGATGCTTCTTGAATCCTCAGGCGCCAGGAGCCGTCCTGCTGCTTGAAGACCATCATTTCGATAGCCGCGCCGTTCACGTTAATTTCCAGGTGGACCAAGTCTCCGGCTTGAGGATCTCCATCATAGATTAACACCATGTCCTCATTCTGATTTTCTTCTATCGATTCGATCCGAAAGGGACCACTCTGGGAGGTGAGCTGAAAATCTTTAGCATAAATATACTCATCTTCCACACTTACAGTAATAGTGGAAGCCGTTTCGTCCTCGGTTATTTGATAATTTTCCTCTAAATGTAAGGAAGTTTCCTCCAACGGACTCCCATCACTTACACCTTCGAGGTTATACACGCCTTCCTCCGTTATGGTTTGATTCTTCGTCCAAGTGAGCTGTGAAGATTCGCCTCCGTTATCGTCATATTTTGTTACGTTCACTTTGTTATAATCTTCCACATCTTCCACGAAAACCGGTCCCCCCAATACCATTACGTCCTTGTCCTTTTCAATAGAGAACCTATTGATCCGCATTTCATTGTCGCTATTCCCGTCTTATACTGCTCCCGCAGCTTTCATTCCGGGCCTTCACCATGCAGGCGGCTTTCACCGCACACGGCGATCCGTCAGCGATTTTCTCTTTTTTATTTCCCTGACCGAACCATAACAAACAGAGGTTAAAATGAGATAAAAAAACAATAAAATATGCCAGTGCGAATTTCCTTTCCTGATAAAAATTCCTTTTTGTTCAGGATGCATAACATCTTCACCCAAAAAGATAAGGTGTTCCATTTACGAATTTGACTTATGGAAAAATGAAAGAAGCCTAGGCACACACTTAAAGGAATAACATTCATTCAATATAACGGGTGGTGACAGGCACCATCTTTGTATAGGATGATTCCAGTCATGAACGATGTAAGGGGAAGGTGGGGGGAGCCAATTCCAATGGTGGACAGTAGCGTGGAATAAAAAAATAACCACGGCGCATGACCGTGGTTATCTGCCGAATATGCCTCATTGTCTAGTATCTCCGTACCGACTGTTTATCCGGTTATCGACAGCATCTCGTTACTCCTCATCTTCATTTTCCAGCCCTCTTCAGTTTTTACTAAAAAGTATTCTATATTGACCTCTCCATCTTTTAATAGAATAGTTGCTTTATCGCCGACCACTGGTTCTTTTTCGAAGTGAAAAGTATTGGTAGTACCGGAGCCTTCAATCTTATTAACAAGAATGGTGCTTTCCTCTTCAATCATTTCGTAAGAAGGAGCAGTGGAGCTTTCCGATGAACCTTCCTGCTCAATAAAAAGATTGGTGAAGCTTACCTTTTGTTCTTCTTCGTTGATCTCAAAATCTTTACCTGGTTGAAAAAGGTGGTAAGCATGATCCGGTGAGCCATCTGGTTCATCTGCATGATAAATAACGTAACTGCCTCTTTGACTGCCTCTTTCCGTCTCCGATAATGGATTAACAGTTCCTTCTACCTGATCGAAAGGATTATACTCTATCACCCCGTTCTCTCCTTCATCATTGTGAATGGTAATAGAATCTCCGATAACCATGCCGAATACGCTTTCCGACAATGAAAATTCATTAAAATCGCTATTCCTGTCTTATACTACTTTATTAGCTTTCGAACAGGCCTTCACCATGCAGGCGGCTTTCACCGCACACGGCGATCCGCCAGCAATTCTCTCTATTTTATTTCCCTAACTGAACGATAACAAGGAGAGGTTAAAATGAAGTAAAACAGTTGAAATTTTCGGGGCTTTTAAGCCAACCCTTTTAATATAAGGTTATTTGTTGGTATCTATTTGCAAGGCCGGTGAGGTAAAGGACGACATTCGGCAGGTACACGAAATGGTTTGACTGGTAAGGCGCTCCTCCGGCCTCCGATGATTCGAGGAAAACGATAAAAGGTCGCAACGATACGGAGCCCGGCGATCTCTCTCAGGATCTGCCGATTTTTTCACGCCGTCACCTCTCAAAACAGTGGTATATATATGAAAAATTAAATACTTTCAACCGTATGGAAACTGGTGCCTTTGCTAGTGAACAAGGAGTTTTCCCCTTAATACAGGGTTCCCCTTTGTTTCATAGAAATGGAGCGGGTTGTTATATTTATCAAACGGAAACCAATCTTATGAACGCCCCCGGTAGCAGGCGCCGCAAAATTCCATACCTTGTACCGCTACTCGTGTCATACAATGCTTACATAACGTTAGATCTCCACCAGGACCTTCTATCCCTCCCGCTATCTCTTCTAATTCCATCTCCTCTAATTCACCTGAGTTATCATCAGAAAAATCTTTTTCTTTCGACTCGTTCCCTTGTTTGTGTTTTTTCTTTTTCATATATCCCTCACCTCTTCTGCCTCCAACATACTGTCTGTAAACTTTCTGTATATTGCCTATAACATTACTAAAAAGAATTAAAAAGTAATTAAAGTAGACTTAAAGTCCACTTAAAATTTAACAAAATGAGGGTTTCCATCGTCCTCCACTTCCCTTTAAAAGTAACCGTCAAATCATTTTATGTTAGGATGGTCCTGATAATCGGGCAACAACTGACAGCCTCGATCCATAACAAAGCTGACGATCAGAACCTATCGTCAGCCCAGAAAGCGCTCCTTTTATACTTACCATTGGCCGTTAACAGGAGGTTGAACAAACCCTCCGGCCACCTCTTCCAATTCGTCTTCATCCAACGTGCCCGTGGACAGTGGATCCGGAAGCACAAACGTAGCATCAGCCCCTTCGTTTTCCACAAAACGCACCATCATGCCTTCGGGGACATCCATTCCCGAAGCTTCTTTAATGGCTTTATTAGGATCGGTTAAACAAAGGCGGCGAAACGCTTCATCTGCTGCCGCCTTTTTATACACTTGCTGCAAAACTGCTTCTGTATTTTCTCCCTTCATATATGTCGCTCCCTTCATAAATCATGCTTCATTCATCACCAGTTTCGTCGCTTTTCATCATCAAGGGCTTCCCCGTCAATTGATGTTTAAAGTACGTCCGCGGCATATGCCGGGCAGTTACTTCGTGCAATGGCCGTAAATCTGTCTGAGCAATAGACAACAATTTGTGCACTTTATTGTTTAATGCCGTACCCGTTTCATGTTTTTCACAGCCGTTGTCACGAACCAGGTTCCATAGAGATCTGGTTCGTGCAATCAAGCTTTTCAGGTATGAGGGGTCAACCTGCTGCAACACGGTTTGCGCCAACTCATGCGCTTCTGCGCTGACAGCTTGACCTGAGACGTGTTTTTGTTCATGACGATGCAACACGCAGCGAAACCCTTCCGTTAACACAAAATAACGGGCGCTCTGATGGAGCCATGTTTCCAAACCTGCTTGATCCTCATGATGGTACTGCAATAATGCCGTTTCTATCACCATCTGAGGCTGTGTTCCCAGGTCCGGATAGTATAAACAATGCTGCCGGGGTTCATAGTGAAACACCGGATGCCGCCACGGTCGACAATGGCCGGGAAATGATACCAATGCTGAACAAAGTCGTTCGATTTCCTGCATCATTGCTGCAATACCGGAGCTGAAATCATCTTCCCCCGTGCATTCGTCTTGCGTAGGCCACAGCAGCTGTGAACCGCCGTATATTGCGGTGGTTCGATCGATAAAATTTAGCCAGTTTCGTTTTAAAGCGGTGGGACCGTTCGTTTTCCTTAACGCATCGTGAATGTTCGTTTGCAGCATTTCCAATTGCTGTACCACCCGCTCAATCACGCCGGTTTGATAAAAAAGATGCCGGATTTCCCCTAACGACTCAGGCAATGCTTTGTTTAAACGCTTAAAGGTATCGAGCTGTTGTGCGGAGGCATGCTCGTAAAAGACAACGGTGGGGTAGGCTGCCTTATTCGTTTGCACATCAAGGCTGGTATGCTTGCCGAACACATCGTTCAAATCATTAATCAATTGCAGATGCTGCGTGGTCCATTCCGCAACTTGTTGGTATTTTTCATAATCTTTTGCGCTGCACTCGTTGTGTATGGCCGCCAATTCCACGAGCAGCTGCATATTGGAAGATTTCTCTTTATTTATCTCCAATACATCAGTGGCAGCGACCGAATCAGGCGGCATGGTCAAGTCGTTATGCTGGCCTTTGACAGCGAGCAGTGATAAACGGTTCAGCAGACGAAAGTAGTGCATCGCTTTTTGCGGCGATGTTTCTTTTTCCATCGCTTCACGTAAAAACTCAAGACTTAGCAGTAAATACGTGAGCCCAGTATTGATAACAACCGGGGCATCCGCTTGATTATATCCGCCTTGCTGCAAATCCCCATCCTGCACATCGTCGATTAAATCAGCTGAAGCAAAATAACAGAAATAAAAAGCTCCGAGATCCACCAGTTGATCATTCATGTGCCCGTTACGGTGATGGGCAGCCAGCTGATAAAACAAAATAAAAATATCATGGTGGATGATGCCTGCGTGCGGATGGTCATCTTGATAGTAATAATCAGTCAGCCATCTCTGTTGATCTGCGGAAAACTTATGCCCTTTGATTTTCGTATCGAGACGATCAAAAAGCTGTTCCATAAACAAACGGAAAGAGTATGTTTGTGTTGTCGGTGCTGACATGGCCTCCCCCTTTTATTCCGTGACGTCCACCATGTGATTGCATGATTTACCAAACCATTTTCCCCAGTTTACCAATATCCTTTCTCTGGTTTACCAATATGCCCACCGGCAACCTTTTCCAATTCATCTTCTTCCAACTGACCCGTGAACGGTGGGTCCGGGAGCACAAACGTAGCATCGGCCCCTTCGTTCTCCACAAAACGCACGGACATGCCTTCGGGTATATCCATTCCCGACGCATCTTTGATAGCTTTATGCGGATCGGTTAAACAAAGGTGGCGAAACGTTTCATCTGCTGCCGCCTTTTCATTTACTTGTTTCAAAGCTGCTTCTGTTTTTTCTCCATTCATACCTGTCCCTCCCTTCATAAAATCGCATGATTACACAGTTTTCTGATCGCAGGTTATATAGTAACAAGCTTTTTTAAATAGTAGTTAAAGTACAGTTAAAATGAAGTTAAAGTTTTCATTGTTCGATAGTGGCACGTAAAGCCCCGGGGTTTTATATACTTTTTAACTTCACTTTAACCAGACTTTAAAATAACAGGCTATGATTTATATAGATTGAAAGTATAGGAGTGTTTTTATGAGCCGGCACCACGTAGAGGAATTGTAAATGTATTAAAAGAAGAGAAGGCTTTAGCCGAACAGCTCCAGGAAAGAATCACTCATAACAACAGGCAGGCGAAGGAGAGGATGCCAAAGTATCGTTTGCTTCATCTGAACATGGCTTTGACGAATGTGAATTTAGTCAAACGAAATTTACTTAATCGTACGTTCAATCAATTATCATCGTTTTTGAATATACCCCTAGATATTCCTCTATGACCATTGTTTGAATATAGCCTTGAAGTTAGCCTTTGGGACAATAATAAGAATGTAAAAAGGAAGGGATATTTATGAGCCGTGACCACGTACAGGATTTTGTAAACACATTAAAAGAAAACAAAACGTTAGCCGGACAGCTGCAGGAGAAAATCAACTACAACCGCAAGCAGGCGCAAGTTGATACCATCCTTCAGTTTGCAGGGGAACTGAACTTTTCTTTCAGCCAAGACGATTGGAGAACATTCCAACAAGAATTGTCTCAATCCGGGGAACTAAGGGAAGAACAGTTGGACTCCGTAGCAGGAGGAGGTGCTAAATCCTCGCATCTATGTCCTGATTTTGATTTTGTTTAAGAAAGTTAGTTTAGAACCGTATGGGAGTTGGTCCATTCCTGCGGATGCCTTCCCAGCGAGGGTGTTCGAAGGGCGTGAACAATAATTTGAATAGGAAAAGGAAGGGTTATTTATGAGCCGTGACCGCGTAGAAGAATTTGTAAATAAATTAAAAGAAGACAAAACGTTAGCCGGGCGGCTGCAGGAGAGAATCAGCCATAACAGCAAGCAGGCGCAAGTTGACACCATCCTTCAGTTCGCCGGGGAACTGAACTTTTCTTTCACTAAAGAGGATTGGAAAACCTTTCAGCAGGAAAATATACAGGAAATGAACCAATCCGGAGAATTAAATGAAGAACAGATGGAGGCCGTTGCAGGAGGAAGGGATACAACATATGGTAAACCTGGAGTTTTTGAAGAATGTAAAAAGCATCCGGCATCGTATTATACTGATCATGATAACACTGAATTTTACCAATGCAATTAAAATCAAGTAAAGAAAGTGTTCTTACAGGGGATTACTCCTACCTCTTTCATTTATTGAACCATTCCTCCGGAGGCCTTCATTTTGAGAAAGTTCGGCGCGCTTGAACAATAATCTGTTCGCTGAGGAATTGAACTTTCCTTTCAGCAAAGATGATTGGGAAACGTTTCAGCAGGAAACCTTACAGGAAATGACCCAGTCCAGTGAACTCAGGGAAAACCAGGTAGAAGCGGTAGCCGGAGGACACGGAGGACATAGCGTCAGTCAATCATACAGCACTTCCGATACTGACTTTGTTGAATGTGGCGATAAGAATATTTCATATGGTGCAAATGGTATTGACTTTGTTCCTTGCGGCTGAGAAAACAAGACCCTTTTCACTAGAAGCTGATGACGGGGCGCCTCCCGCTTACTTTAATACTGCTTTTTTTATAATATATAAAAAAGCAAAATAAGGAGTCTGGGACAAAAGGGCATCATCTTGGTGAATAACCGAATGTTCCACTTTCCAGAATAAGAAGCTAAAATATAGCGTAGTCAAAACACGAAGACTCCAGTGGGAACAGCACGAGTCTCGATACCCCGAAGGAAGGGGTTTTCTTCCGAGGAGGATCGAGCCGTGCCCACGGAAAGCGAAATGTTTTGACGAAGCGTTGTAGGATGCAAAACAAAAATTCCGAACGATTCACTTAAGAATCGTTCGGAATTTTTCATTGATTTAATAATTTTGTCCCATCCTCTTCTTTTTGCTCTATTCCTGACGAGGCTTCTATCTTGCTGTAATAAAGCTCCTCTTGGGCCTGGCTCTCAAAATCCGGCTTGGAACGGCCGGTTTTGGCGATAATCATGGTTGCGATACTCGATAAGTGAACATTGATAACCGTTAACACAGGGTCAATGATGGGATTAACCGATAACAATAAAATAACTGCCGCCTCGGTAGGTATGCCTAACGGGGCGAGGACAAGAGCAATCATAGAGGTAGCAATTACGCTGGGGGTTCCCGCCCCGGCCAAGGCCGCTACAATCGCACCAAAGTATATAATCAGCCACGTATTTCCTGTGAGAGGCATGTCATATAGCTGCAGTATAAACATAGACCCCAGTGTAAATACCAGCAACATGCTGAAACGGCAGACGATGATACTTAATGGAACAACCAAATGGATAGAATGGCGGTCGACATGCAGCGCCTTTTCTAATGATTCAAAAATAAACGGCATCGTCGCATAACTGTTTCTCGTACCAAGCGCCACTAAAAGCGGTTTTTTTAAACCTGAACCAACCGTACGTAAAGAAAGGCTGCTGTAGCGGGATATAAATATACTGCTTATAAGGATAATCAATACTGCAGCGATGTGGATATAAAGGACATACGATAACATCGCCTGCAATATCTCAGCCCCCGTCTGCGCTACCACGGACGACATGAAAGAAATCAAAGCGAAGGGAAGGAAATACAATGTCCAGGCTACCATCTTTTCCATCGCTTTAAACATGACTTCGGTTATGGAGATAAACTGTTCTGTGGAGGAGCTGGGTATGAGTCCCACAGCTATACCGAATATCATGGAGAATAGTAAGATTTGCAGCGTGGATTCTTCCAGTAACGCGGAAAAAATATTGCTGGGGATTAATAATTCCACGAAAGAAAACAGATTATCCACTTCCCTTGTTTCCACTTGCTCTCCGCTATCCGCTTCTTCTTGATACAACATTTCACCAAGTACACTGCGCGTGTCTTCCCCCGTATCCGCACCCGGCATTCCAATGGCGGCTGTTCCCAGACCCATTCCGCATGTTAATAAAAATCCGGCTATAAATACAACGATGATACGTTTCACATAAAGGGAAGCTTTTCCTGATAAAATAAGGCGTCCTATACTTGAAATAATAGCAAAAATAATTAACGGAATAATGCACATCTGTAAAAAAGATAAATATACCGTCCCTACAGGTTCAATGGCCTCGCTAACGCGGGGCAGGTACACCCCGATAACCACACCTAAGATCATACTAATGAAAATCAGCCAAGGTTTTTTTAAATAACGGATTAATGTCTTAATCATCACCTGCCGCCCCCGTTACAATGCCATACTCTTTCAGCCGTTCTTCAATATAAGACTGTCTTAACTCTAAATACAAATCAATCCAGTCCCTGAGTTGGTCCTTTTCTCCAGCTACTGCGATGCCCAGAGGGTCGACTAAGTCTTCCATCACCGAAAATTGGACATCAATCGCTTTATCAGGATTATCTTCCAAGAAAGTGTTTATTTCATGTTCATCATAAAGGGCTGCGAGCACTTCTCCTTCATAAACACTCTCTAATATATCCGTTTCCGCTTTAACTGTGGCATCCGGAAACAGAGATTGAGCCTGATCCATAAATACGGTTCCTTCTTGAGCTGCAATGGTTACATTTTCATTGCTCTGCAGAGTCGCCAGCGTACTTTCGGCCTGATGTTCCAACTGCGAATACTGAAGACGGTTCACTAATAATGCATGATTTAAACGCACGTAAGGCTCTGTATATTGAACGCGCTGCGCCCTATTAAGGGTTACACTTAATTTAGATAAACCAATATCAGCCTCCCCCTCTGCTACTTGGTTAACGACGCTGTCAAATGTTTGAGCGGTGCGTTTAAACTCCACTTCCACTCCCAAGTGAGCGGCAATGTCACTCGCGATATCCACATCCAGCCCGGCCAGTTCCCCGTTTTCATCTTTGTAAAAAAAAGGCTTTCGTCCCCGCTCGTACATACTGACCGTTAACACCCCTTTGTCGTGTAGTTCCTGGAACTGGGGCAGGGCATGGATTCGATCTTCTTTATCCATTTCTCCTGCTTGTATGGACACGTTCTTCATATCCGCTTCGGCTGATTCCTCGGGAGATTCCGACTGATCACAGCCGGACAAAAAGAGGACAGCTAAAAGCACCATCATTCCACCAGCCTTATTGTATCCAGACCCGTAACGGATCATGGAACAGTAAACAAAGTCCAGCCATCGAACGATACATGGCATCATGGACCCTTCCCCCCTTCCGCGTTAAAATTTATGCTAACTGCCGTCTGACCATCTCTTTGAACAATCCATCCTTTTCTATTAATTGCTCATACGTCCCTGTTTCTACTAATTGCCCATGCTCTAAAACAAAAATACGATCAGCATTGGCAATCGTACTCAACCGGTGAGCTATAACAATGCGGGTCGCCCGTAATTTTTCCAGACTATCCATGACGAGTTTCTGGGTATGATTATCCAAAGCACTCGTAGCCTCATCAAAAAAAACCAGTTTAGGATTATTAATCAGCGCCCGGGCTATTAGCAGCCGCTGCCGCTGACCACCTGACAAGCTGCCTCCACCTTCTCCTACAACCGTGTGCATCCCCATTGGCATCTCTTTAATATCTTTTTCAAACCCTGCCATGCGGGCAGCTTTCCAAGCGTCTTCCAGACTTCTATTGGTGGCTCCAATGATGTTTTCGAGCACACTTCCAGACATAAGCTTGCTATCTTGCAGGACGACACCTAATTGCTGCCGTACTTCTCTTACATCCACATGACCTAAATCCTTGTCGTCATAAAATATAGAACCGGATTCAGGTTGCTCAAAGCCTAAAAGTAAACGTAAAAGAGTGGACTTCCCACTTCCTGACGGCCCCACAATGGCTGCAAATTCCTCAGGCTGCACACGAAGTTGAATATCTTTCAGCAGCATGGCCATGTTTTTATCATATCGAAAAGAAACATGCGCCAATTCAATCGATCCTACTAATTCTCCCGGACTCTCTTTATTCTCATCCACTTCTGGTTCTGCTTTTAATATCGGTTTGGCCCGTTCTAACATTGGAAAGATTTCAAGGACGGGCATCAGCAGCGTAGACATCGAAACCATAGACATCATCACTGCCGAAAAAGCAGCGTTAAACCCTAAAAACATACCCGCGGATAATGTGCTTGTATTTATCATCATATAAAACAGAACCATCGAACTAACAAGAGGAAGCACAGACATAATAACCTCTACGTAGTTCTGAATGCTTCGTATTTTAATGGAGTTATTACGCTGTTTCGTAAAGGGCCGCGCCCATAAGCTGAAAGCTTTTTTCTCCGCCACACTGGTTTTTAACTTACTTACCCCCTGAAACACCTGTAAAAGCAGTCCGCTAATCTCCCCTTTTGCTTCAAGCAAATGGCGCGAATACTGAACTTGCATGTAACCAAGGACACTTATCATAAGAACTGCCAGTATAACGATCGTCAGACCCGTCACCGCTAATGCTGCACTATAATAAAACATTAATGCCGCGTTGAATAAAATCGTCATCATAGAAAGGAGCGTGATCATAGAAACCTGTGTCAGGATTTGGCGAATTTGACTGATGGTCAGCGCTCGTTCCGCCAGGTCTCCAGCTAGAAAATCACGAAAAAATGGAGCAGGCAGGCTGAGAATTCTGTCCCATACCGCACTCTGTATGGCTGTTTCCGCTTTCCCTTCCAATCGCAACAAGGCAAAACCCTGGGAAATTTGAAAAGCAAATTGAACGATTGCTGTTACTAATAAAATGAAAAAGAGATGAACAAGCACGTTTTCCTGCGCTCGTGGAATGACGTTATCAAACAAATATCCTGTCGTAAAAGGGATAAACAGACTTAATGCCCCGAAACCGCACGCAAAAACAACTAAAAGCACGATATCCATTTTCCAAATGCTCACCGAGCTTTGTTTGAATAAATCTTTGATTCCAAGCGAGCGATTGGGAAAAGGACGATAAATGTACAGGGCCTTGGGATCTAACGTTCGAGCCTCTTTGGCATTTACCATTCGTCGTTCGCCGGTTGCTGTATTGATTTTTTCATAGGTTCCCGGCCGTTTCGGAAGAAGCGCCACCAATTGACTACTCTCCCCTTCGTAGGCGATCATAGGCCCATGATCGCCTTTCCACCATCCATGTTCCAACATAACTTCGCGAGTGCGAAGCCGGGAAGCTTTCAATATATCTTTTAACAATGGCGCAGACGTATGATAATTTTTCATGGCCGATGGCGTATGAATCTCCACATTTAATGATTTGCCAATATATCGACAGACCGTTAAAGCGGGAGGTTCACCTGATGGCGCCGCCTTTTCTCCATCTACTTTTTCCAGCACGGAAACCATATTATACAAGGAATCCGTAACGAACCGTTGATCAGCATGCCGCCTTTGTTCCAAGCGCTCAAACTGCTGAGTCTGTTTTTCTTTTCTTAATGATTCATCAGCCCATGCCATCCATGTATGAAACTGTTCCAAACTATGCCAGATTTCCTTTGTTTGGATTAAGTGCCTTGTTGTGGCTTGTTCGATTTCCGTACGCTGCCAAGTATGCATCCACGTCTCCTTTGTAAGGGGCAGCCAGGACTCTCCTGCCATAACCCACCGATCATCTCCAACGAAAGATGCGATACCATCCACAGGCCTTACCCAGATTACATACTTCGAAGAGACAATGTTTGTGTTTTCTTCCACTTCTTTCTTTTCTTCTATGTCTACTGTTGTATAAGGAAAACGAGAAGGAACCGTTTGAGAGAGTTGTTTCATCCACCATTCAATCGCTTCCGACATATGGTCAATATCTACCGGGGATTCCTCTAACACGTCCTTTTGTATTTCAATAAGTTCTGTTTCTTCCGTGCCAAAGGCATATACCGCCGTTGTGGCTGTGTCATCCATAGAGGGCAGCTTAAAAATAAAACTCCCCCGGCCGAACGCCCCCACATAACGATCACCATCCGCCCCGTTCTTTGTTTTTCCAACATAGACATCCATTTCTCCAGCAAGAATCACCCATACACTCTGATCCTTTTCCAGTTCTACAGGCTTTCTCGAACGAACAGGAATATTGTGACCCATCTGCCGATATTGTTCTTCCTCAAACATGCTGCCTCCCCCCTTTTTCGTTCGACATTGTTTCACAGTTATTGAGAAGCCACCAAATCCATATAAGGCCCCTCTTCTGCTTTGAGCTGTTCATGTTTTCCCTGCTGAATGATACTCCCGGATTCAAGAACAATAATTTGATCACAATCCCGAATCGTGCTTAGACGGTGGGCTACGATCACGCATGTACAGCCTCGGCCGCGTATATTTTCCATCACTCTAAACTCTGTTTGAGGGTCAAGCGCACTGGTCGCCTCATCAAAAATTAAAATGGACGGGTTCTCTACCAGCGCTCTGGCAATCTCCAAACGCTGCTTTTGACCGCCGCTGAAATTTCTTCCATCTTCCTCCATCCAGTGTTCATATCCTTCCCGCTTATCCATGATATCTTCATGAATGCAGGCATCTTTAGCTGCCTGCACCACAGCTGCTTCAGAAATGGTATCATCCCACAGTGTTATGTTATCTTTAATCGTCCCTTCAAACATGTGAATGTCTTGATCCACAATAGACATGGACAGCGCCATCACGTAAGCAGATATCTCTGAGCGCGGCTGCCCATCAAAACGTATGCGGCCGGCCCATGGTCGATGTAACCCGGTCATTAACTTAGATAGTGTGCTTTTTCCGCTGCCTGACATCCCTACAAGAGCTATCCGTTCTCCTGGCTGTATTTGAAGGGAAAATTGGGAAATGAATGGAGACTCCAAAATACTATATCCAAAGGACACCTCCTCCAATTCAACAGATCCGGTCAGTTTTGACCGGCCGGACGACTCCACTGAGTTTTCTGGAAGGTGTTCTTCTTCCTCATGGGCAAGTACATCATCAATACGGGACATATATCCTTTCGCATCCTGTATTTCCCCCATCATCTGAACAATTTCGTTCACTGGGTTAAAGAAACTTTTGGCTAACGTTTGAAAAGCAACAAGAGCTCCTATCGTTATTTGTCCGTTTAATATGAACCAACCGCCTATCAATAACACAATAATGTTGGTGAGGGTGTTAATTAACATCGGGACAGAAGACACCAATTGTCCAAAGATCCCAAGCGTTTGGGTTGCATTTATCACCTTTGCCTGATGGCCCGACCATTTGGAAAAAAAGTCAGATTCCGTCCCAGAAGCCTTAATCGATTCAATCAGGGACAATCCTGACATCGTCACTCCCATAAAATTACCCTGATCCTGCCCCATTTTTTGAGAAAGAGTGGTTCTTTTTTCTGATACAATTCGTAAAAATAAAACATTTAACAATGTCAGTACTACTACGATGCCGGCAAGATACACATTATAAAAAATCATAAGACCAAGATAAAAGACCACTGTCATACTATTAATGACATTGACGGCGAGCTTCCCCGTTAATAAATTGGCAATTTTATCGTTAAGCTCCACTCTCGAAGCCAAATCCCCGGCGTAGCGCTGTTGGAAAAAATACATCGGTAAACGAAGCAGATGCCACATGAATTTGGAAGATTCAGCCAGTGCCATTTTATTTTCCATCCGCATTAAGTAGTATTGTTGAATCCAGGTGAGCGAGCCACGCAATAAAGCTGTCAGCCCCATACCAAACAGCAAGGGAAATAACCAATGATCCATACTTCCCAGTAATACTTCATCCACAAATATTTGAGAAAAAACGGGAACCAGCAAACCAGGAATAATTAAAGCAAGCCCGGCAAGAATGATGAACAGCATCCCTGATTTATGATATTGGAGCCGATTGGAAGCGAGTTTTAAAAAGGAACGATCCTCCCCCTTTTTTTCAAAGTCGGAGGTAGGTTCAAATGTGAGGACAATTCCCGTAAAACCTTCGTCAAATTCTTCTTCACTGATGACGCGGCGTCCATTCACCGGATCATTCAGATACACCTTGTTTTTTTTGAAACCTTCTACAACAAGAAAATGATTAAAATTCCAATGCACAATAAAAGGTGGTTTCATATATTTTAGTTCTTCTGGTTCCTTGCGATAAGCCTTTGTATCCAAGTGATACTTGCGTGCCGCTTTTAATAAATTAGCTGCTTTGCTTCCATCTCTTGAGACTCCGCAGTCCAGGCGTAACTGTTCTAATGGGATCCAACTGCCGTAGTACGCAAGAATCATCGCCAAGGACGCAGCCCCGCATTCCACCGCCTCCATTTGGAGGACGGTAGGAATCTTCACCTTTTTTTGAAATTTCTTTTCCGGATTGTCCGTTTTAGGTGGTGTACTCATAGCAAAAAACGACTCCATCTCTAATTATTGTTGAAGAAAAAACGTCTGAATCGGGGAAGTTTCACTGATGACTACTTCTCCCGAACTAAGAGTACCATTGTTCATTTGGAAAGGCGGGCCATTTGAAATGGACCAGCTGTAACCGCTTGGATTATCACCTGACGGAACTAAATCCACCCTCACTTCCACCATCACTTCTTCCCCGCTTAACCGCTGTACTAAAGATTCGTTATTCAATACCTGCATCATGCCTTCATTGGTGGCTGGATAAGAACCTACTTCATTAATTCTTCCTTCTAAATAACCATATGTTTCTTTATCGATACCAGAGGGAGTGATTCTAACCTCCATGCCCGGATTCAATCGCGGAGCTTCGGTGGCAGGCACATAAAACACGCCTTCTAAATTAACAATATCTTCTCCTTCTGGTTCAATCATTACCGCAGATGTTCCAGCTGCGACGTAGTCCCACGATTCTATTAACACTTCTGTTACTCTCCCGGAATACGGGCTGATCACTCGAGATTCGGATAACAGTTCATCTGTTTGGCTGTCCCGCTCCGCCTTTAATCGAGCGATTTCTGATCCCAATTCCTGTCTTTTTTCAGCTGTCCCTCCTTCTTCCAACAACTGTTCTTCTAATTCACTTAACTCCTGGGCCGTTTGACGAACGTTTGACCTTGCTTCCGGGGCTTCCACTCTGGCAACCACATCTCCCTCTTCAATACGATCTCCAGGAGAAACACTGACATCCGTGATTTGTCCGCCATTTGGAGTATTTACTATTTGTAAGCCGTCAGAGGAAACCAGAACTCCCTCTCCATGCAGCTGGGTTGCTATTGAACCTTGGAAAGACCAGATAATGGCAACCGCAATAATAACTAAAATACCAATAAGTCCAACCCAGCCTTTAGAATTTGTCACTTTCACTAAAGAATCAAGTTGCTCAGGAGAAGATAAGCGATCAAGCGAGGATTTTCGAAATATATTATTGCTCATGCTCTGCTCCTCCTTATTCGCTTCCCTTTTAACGATTCGTCAAGTACTCAAAACCTTCTTCTTGGACTCGTTTCAAAATAACCTGATCCCCCATGTTCTCCCCTTGTTCATTAAAGCGGTGGACCCCTGTTACCGTCTCCACTTCCTCCAGCGCATGCAGCGCTTGCGTAACGTCAACTCGTGAAATCTCTTCCTTATTTTTAAACACTTGTTGCAACGCTTCTTTTAAAATATGTATGGTGGAATAACCTTGAGCGGCGTATTGATTTGGTTCTGTGCCATATTGTTGTTCGAAGGTTTCTATAAATTTTTGTACCACTTCCCGCTCCCTTTTCTTATTAAAGGTGGAACCGACAATAATTTCTTCTTCTGGTTCAAAAAGTTGCTCAGCCGTCGCGGTATCCAAAGTATTTCCAGCTAGAATAGAGACCTCCAGGCCATATTCGCGAATCATCTCGATCACCTGATGGCTTGGTTCTGCATTATCGGCAATCATTACGGCATCCGTTTGGACGTCCTCCCATTTTTCAAATAGCTGTTCCCGATATAATTTATTTCCTAAAAAGGACGTCCGATCCACCACGGAAAGCCCTTCTGCTGCAGCGTACGTTTCAAATGCATTCGCCAAGTCCTGACCATAATCATGATTGCCATAATAAATAACCACGCGCTCGTACCTTTGAGAGGCGCCATATTCAGCAAGGTTCTGCGCAATCCGGTCATCACTTGGGATGGCACGGAATACGCTGTTTGAGCTGTCGTTAATAAGCTCAGGAGAAGTAGACGCCGGGGTAATCATGGGCATATGAGCCTGCTCGTAAATTTCGGAGGCGGGAATAGAAACATAAGAATTCCTGTGTCCGATAACAGCAAGCATATCGGAATCCCCTGCAAACGATTGGGCAATTTCCATCCCCCGTGTTACCTCGGCTTCATCATCTCTTTTTTCTATTTGCAAACGATGCCCCTCTATACCCCCGCTATCATTTATTTCCTTCACCGCTAAATCCAGGCCTTCTTCAAACTGATCTCCCTGGCTTTCAAATGGCCAGGCTGCTCCAATCGTTATTTCTTCCTCTCCGGAGGAAAAATCGTTTGTCTCCGCCCCTGTTTCTTCTGTTGGAGCGCAGGCAGATAAGAGAAAAAGAATAACAACTACCCCCACAGTTTTGAAAGAAACAGCTACTGTTGTCAGCACTTCTTACCCCTCCTACGCCTTCTGCCTATTAATCCGGCCCCGGCACGGACCTCTGTTCCGTTATTTCTACGAAGAAGGGGATTGTGGCGGGGGCTGTGAGCCTCCATTCCGTTAAATGGTCCCAGGCCGCCTTTTTCAATCCGGTAATGAGAAAATAGCGGCACAAATGTCCGCTTACGCCTTGATAAAGAGGGAAACTGGATGAAATAACGGAATGGAAGTCTGCCTCCTCTTCCTTCCTCTTCAAATTCTTGGTGCCCTGCTTCTCGGTTCTCTGTATTTCTCTTCGGGCCGCGGAGAAACAGGGGATTGAGCAGGTGCTTCTGCCGCGCCGGCCGATATCGACTTCAGCTGTTCTAAACTTAATTCGTCCGACATCTCTTTGTCTTCTTTTTTGTAGGACTCTAAATCTTTCTCCGTCCGCTCATATCCTTGTTCCTTTGCAAAATCAACCAATTCTTTTTGTCCTTTACTGGCGGCTTCCTGAAAACTTTGCCATAATTCCTCTTCCTTTTTCACTTTTTCCATAAATAATTGCAGGTCATCATTTGCCATCGTTATACCCTCCTTTTACTTTAAGTCTACAGATAAAAATTAAAATCCAGTTAAAGTTTAGATAAAAAAACAGTGGATTTTTCTTTATCATTCCAATACATCAAGGGCTGCCATCCATTACGTCAGCAGACTGTGTATGCGATCCGGCGCTATGTTACGCAGCAGCATATACCCAATCCCCGACGTTCCCTGGAAGAAAGAAGGATTAAAACCGGACCCTTGATCCTTGCCATTTAAAAGATAGTGTCCCAGTTGATCTTTGCGTTCAATCATCCACGTTGCCCGCTTACGAGCTGCCTCAAGCTGTTTCTCCCCGTATCCATGTAAATAAGCTTCTAATAACAGATCAATGCGCCCCGCGTTTCCGCAACAAACATGGTCAGAACCATGAACCGGACAATCATGAGTAAACGTTAACGCCCGCTGGATGTCCCGTTGATGCATTGGGTCAGTGACTCTTTTTTGTAAACGGGCTAAGCCAATCCCCGGGGCTCCGCTGCACCAACCACCCATAAACGCTTCCTGCTCCTTGGACAATTCTTTATTTCTGCGATAATCCGGCCAATTATTTTTACGATCGTTATATTGCATATTTTCATAATCCACTGCTTCATAAGCAGCCTTATATAATGATGGTCCTCCATCTATTTCATACCACTGTAACAAGGCTTTGGCATACCCGGCAGCTCCGTGCCCCATTCCAGTCAGAGGTTTTTGCTCCACACCTGAATGCCACATTTTATGTCCACTCTCTATGTTGGAACGTTGCTCTAATAAGTGATTCGACAGTCTTCTGGCTAAGGGAAAAAAGGAAGTTCTATTGGTGCGTTCATGTAACTCGGAAAGAACACTTAATAACCCGGCGGAACCTCCAATTATATCCAGGCCATGATCTGACTGGACACGTTCCTCCGTAATGTTCTCTGCCATATACAAAGCGTCTTCGAGATAACTCGAATCTTCCAGGTACTCACTAATAAGCATCAAACTTTTAATGATACCAGCCAAACCTTTGCCTAATCCTAAAGACATACGCTTCCACACATAGGCAAAATCAGGAGAGCGCAGGTTTTTTCGGAAATCACCAAGCGCGCAAGCGACATCGTCTTTTAGATGTTCCTCATTGTTCATCCGATACAAAGCAGCCATAAACAAACTTAGCCCGATTTTACCGTCATATAAAAAAGCAGACATGGGGCTTAAACCAAGTTTATCCGCCTTCATATCGTATTGCTTCACGATCCAGGTTACTTCTGTTTGGTCCCTTTCTCCCGTAATACGCCGCTCCCAAATATCCTTATAAATACGTTCTGCTTCTTTCAAAAAGAAGAAATCACTTCCTGTTTTTTGGCGTTCAGGGTGAAAATCAACAGCTCCCGTTAATGGAGAATCGTCCTCATGAGAGGTCTCCAAAATCAATGATAAAGAGGTGCGGATTAATTCCACCTGTGTTCGCCGGTCCTGCTCATTCATGCGATAGATAAGACCCCGTGAACGTTCTAATGCCGTTTCCATAAAAAACGTGGGATCTAACTCCACTGCTCCATCCTGCAGCGCTGACGATTCAGCTTTTCCATAAAAAATAGGGGTATCTCTTCTTTCTAATGCCTGTCGTTCAGATTGGAATATCTCCCAGACCCTAGCTGTTTCTTCAGCGGAGCTATACAAGCTGAAGCCCGTTCCTAACCGTTCTATTTCCAGTGAAAACCATAGGCCATTTTTTAAAAAATCCGGGTGTGTGGTATGCCGCTGCACATCCACGTAGATTTGCGTCCCCCGGATTAAGTACCTGAAATAACAATCATGAAAAACAGACAGGGGCGAATGATCTCCAAGCAGCTCTGTTTTCCTATACTGTAAACAATCATATATCCACTCAAAGCCCTCCACAATGTAATCTTCGTAGAGCAAGGGATCTATTTTTTCATCGCCATCATACAAACGGTGATTTTTGTTTTCCTCACTTGTTAAGGAACTCCAGTCCGCAGGTTCTCCCTTGTGATCCTTGGACCAAAACGGTAAGAACCCGGAGTAAAGCACAGAGTCTGTCATCATATGCTGCACTTTCGTGTCAGCTGTATCATGGCCGGGTTTGTGATCAAAAGGTCTCGCCCGGGGCAGCACTAATGTTTCCAGGTCAACTAAAACAGGATGTTCCCCGCAGGCAATCATATTTTCACAATGAAAATCATTACCACCAAAAGTGTAAACCAATCCCATAAGAATTCCTGTACGGAAGTAAAAAGTCTCCGCCCGCTGACGATGACCGAGCGGCTGTTGTTTCACGTGCTCCACCCAGCCGTGATCTCCCTTATTTAAAAGTTTTGGTGTCTTCATCGTACAAGGAAGCCCCTGCCGGCAAACCCACGTCAATAAGTATTCCCACGCCTTATCCACATGAAGACCGCGGGGTTTATAAATAAGTTTTTGTTCATTATTAAATTGAAGAAGATAAACGGTCTTCCCCTCGTTATGAGCATCGGACAAGTTACCATCTATTTGTTTAATGCCTGTTTTCACAGGATCAAAGCCGAACGTATCAAGAATGTCGGCAGCATCTTCCTGAACATTTGCCAGTAACTCCAGCAAGTTGAGCTTCCAATTAGTAATCGTCCGTATCATAAGCCTTGTCATAACTGGATATTCTATAAGTATATGTTTCCATTGTTTTTCAGCCATGTCCTGATTGAACTCTTGGGCATATTTATAACGCTGCTCTGCCGTTGGAGGAATAATCATTGTCATGGGATAATGCTTGGAAACGTAATGGTTGAAGCGTTGCTCCAACGTTTTTAATAACAAAGAAAATAATGACTGAAACAACGCCATTATCATATTTGACTCAGCCGTTTCCGTAAAAGTGATATAAATCGTATCCCGTTCCTCTACGAATTTCTGACGAGCGAAATCAAGGAAAGGCAATAGACTCGTTGCAAACAAATGAACCTTTTCTTCTTTAAATCTTGTCATCCATTGATTCTGTTCCATAGCTCGCTGGTACGTTAATTCCTCATACTCGTATTGATCTAGGACCTCAAACAATTCTGATACATCTTCGGTCCAAGCCGGCAAAGGCTTCACAGGCTTCCATTCGACTTCTGTCAACTTAGCTTTCACTTGCTCAGGTTCAAGCTGCTCTGCCTCTAAACGTCTTAAAAACGTCCTGTCTCCCCCTGCTTTTTCTTTCCACACTTGGAATCTTGTCTCTGCAAGATCCTCATCTTTTGAAAACAGTAGATCCATAGAATGTATACGTTCCTGTAAGAAAGCAGATTGTGCCGCTATGTGTCTTTGCTGCTCCATGCTGAGCCGCATATACACCGCCCCCCCTGCCGAACTTCGTTCTATAGTTGTTCATTTAGTATATTTTCATCTTTGTCTTCTAGTTCTACTTCAAATTTATAGCCCAGTCCCCTCACCGTATGGATATACTTTGGGCGGGGCGGATGCTCTTCCACTTTTTTTCGTAACGTGCTGATATGAACAGGAACCGTACGATGGTCATCCAAACCATCCGCGCCCCAAACCATTTCATATAATTGGTCTGGTTGGAATACCCTTCTGGGATTACGTACAAGCAACGATAGTAATTTGAATTCCTTGGAGGATAATGAAATCAATTCTGCACCGACATGAACCGTACACTTTTGAAGATCTACTGTTAAATCCCCAAATGTCCTTTTATTATGAGCGGATTCACTATGGTTGTCAGCGTTGTTAGCCTGTTGAATTTTGTGCAAATGGCTTCGACGCAGATGTGCTTTAATACGGGCTATCAATTCGCCGGTTCCGAATGGTTTAGCAATATAATCATCACCGCCGGCACTCAATCCTATAATTTTATCTGTCTCTGCGCATTTTTCACTTAAAAAAAGGATAGGGACTTCCGTTTTTTTTCGAATTTCCTGGCAAACCACCACACCATCCACATCGGGAAGTTCAGCTTCCATTATAATGAGGTCAGGCTGCTCTCGACGCACTGCAGCAGTCGTATTCTCCCCTCGAAACAAACTACAGATGGTGAAATTACTATTTATTAAGTGGTTGCGCAAAACCGTATGAACGTTTTCGTCCCCATCAATAATCAGCATTTTCATTGTCATCTCCAGCCCCCTCCCTGATGTGCACCCTATAAGTGATTCTACTTCCTAATGACCGGTAGATTCCTATGGAGAAACGTTAACTAACTCCTTTTTAGTCCTCATCCAAAAGGCCTTCTTCTTCAAAGTACCGCTTTGCCCCTGGATGGATGGGCATTTCTCCTCTTACCGAATTGGTCATATTTTCTCTCGTCATATATTGCGCCTGCGGATGATCCATGCTGTCTGCATTTTCATAAAGCTGTTTGGTTATTTCATAACCGGTTTCTTCGTCGATAAGCTCCGTGGACCCAACAAGAATCGCATCATCCTGCAGTGTGTTTATAGGTTTATCAATGAAATCATACGACTCTGCCGGGATGTCATAGCGGTCGTCAATATCAAATCCTCTATCTGAACCTTCATTGATCCGTTCATGTAAAGCATCCACGCTTTCTTCCTCCATAGGAAGCAAAACGAGATCGTGTTCGGCAGACAGTTCGGTAATAGATTCGGAAGGTTCCCCGAGTAATGCCACCAATACATCAATATCGCCATCGAGCAGACTGGAAAACGATTCTCCAAAGCCCTGTTTGCTAATCTCGTAATCGTCTTCTTCCAATCCATGATCGGAGAGAAGACTTTTGCCCACTTCGTTCGTCGTACTCTTAGGAGGTCCAAGATTAATGGTTTTTCCCTCCAAATCCCTCATGGATGTTATCCCGGTTCCTTCAGTCGTTACGATATGCCAGATTTCCGGGTACAAATAACCAAGAAACCCGAAGTTATCAACCGGTTTATCAAAATCACCACTATCCCCCTGGACGGTACCATTTCCTAATGCATTTAGAGCCGTTACGTCAACGGTCATCCCGAGCGCCAACTCTCCGTCCCTGATCCCTTCCATATTGGCGATGGAAGCATCCGTCGAAACGGCTTCCACATTAAAGCCCTCGAGTTCCACATTCTCATTTAGGACACCAGCAATTTCGTTTCCAAGATTCAGATAAGTTCCGCCTTCCGAGCCTGTTCCTAAACGCAGGGGTTCAGCTTCCTCCTTTGTTTTCCCGGTTTCTTCTGTACCTTCCGCACTCGTCTCCTCATTGTTCCCGCTGCCTGTTTCATCCCCGCACGCTGCCAGCAGTATGCTGACAAAAAGTAACATTGCAGACAATAATACTATCTTTTTATTCATAATAACCTCCTTGACTATGTAACATTTATGGGATGATATTTCTGTTGACATCATTACCTTTTTTAATGTCCATTGTTAAATATAGTGAATGGATCTCAACTAATTTTTTATAGTAACAAGAAAAGGTTAAAATGAAGTAAAATAGCGAAAAATTTCGATCTCAATACTCCAGTTCGACAATAAATCAAAAAGCAACCCTGCCGAGAAGTATTCTCAGCAGGGTTTCCGATGGTGATCACTACGCGATATCAGTATCCCTTTTCCATAAATAGCAGGCCAAGACTAGTTGAGCGCAGATGCTTCTTGAATCTTCAGGCGCCAGGAGCCGTCCTGCTGCTTGAAGACCATCATTTCGACAGCCGCGCCGTTCACGTCAATTTCCAGGGGGACCAAGTCCCCGGCTTGAGGATCTCCATCATAGATTAACACCATGTCCTCATTCTGATTTTACTGTTACGTCCTTGTCCTTTTCAATAGAGAAGGCCGGGACGCATCCTGACACATCACAGAATCTCCCGGCCGTTCAAAATCGACTAAAATGCTACCTCACCACTCGACTAAACCCTGGAGGGACAGGCACTACATTATGCTCTTCCATAAGGACAGCATCTATCACTTCTCAAGTCCGCATTGGCCAAGATTACAATCAAGGGTGATTTCTACTTCATCCGATACTTCGGAATAAAAGGTTCCGTCGGTTGCATACATGACGGCTGTATACGGCACATCTTCATCAAGATCATTAATATCCAGTGAAATTCTGCCACGGTTAATAGTAGTTTCCGTGGTCATAGAAGCCCCTCCCGTTTCTTTTGTTAAGGATTCACCTCCTAAATCAGCACTTTTTTTGTAGTAAAGTTCATAGCGGTCCGCCGGGTGATTAGTGGCATTTGAAATGGGATCAAAGTCTATATAAGTTTGGTCGTCATATTTCGTTAAGTTCTCCACTTTAAACTCTTGGAATTGATGATGTCTATCAATATAGTCATGGATGGCACCCTGTAATTCTGAAACCGTGTCATAGCTTGCATCTTTAAGGATCGCATCCGCAATGATGGTTTTTTCTTCAGAATCTAATCCTTCATATTCTGATAGATTTAAATTTAACGCGTCCTCCTGATTCGTTAACTGATTTATTACTTCTTCAGTATCAGAAGCATTATTTATCGCGTTTAGGGAGTTTATGACATTATCCAATACGGATTGAACATCGCCGGCATTATCTACCGGTGTTTCAGAAATATTCTCCAGATATAGGTCCGCATGTTCTGTGATGAAATCACTGGCATCAAGGATCTCTGGATCACCCACCAGTTCCGCTAATTCATTTACGGTCTGTTCTAAGTCGCTTGCATTATCTGTATTGTTAATGTCGCTTATCGCCTCCTCCATCTTTTTATTCTTATTGACTTCATTCAATATCGTTTGGATATCACTAGGTGTCTTTACGGGATCATCTTTTATGGCAAGTACGTAAGACTCGGCATAAGCAGACTGAAAGCTATTGTAATCAAGGATATCTGGATCGTTAATCTTTTCTGCTAAAGCATATATTTCAACTTCCAAATCATCCTTATTGGCTTCATTTACATCCGCTATCCTATCATTTATCACTTGCTGGTCATTTACTGTTTCTAAGATGGTTTGAACATCTTTCGCTGATTCTGCTTCCTCATTGTTTAATGCTTCTTCATATAAGGCTGCATTGTCTTGAAGATACGTTGTCATGTCCAATATGTCGGGGTCGTTCACCATTTGTGCCAACGAGTCAACGGCATCCTCCAGATTTTCACTGCTTGCTTCATTCACATTTTTCACTGCTTCTTCGTAGGTCTGTTCTTCATTTACATTCTTCAACATGGCCTCTACTTCTTCGGCTGTGGTTGCTTCTTCTTCGTTTAACGCGTCAACATAAGCAGCTGCATTATCCGGTTCAATATAAGTGGTGTCAAGCACTTCTTCGTCGTCTACTAGATTCGCATAAACCTCTAAGGCTACTTCTATATTTCCCGTGCCGGCTTCATTGACAGCTTTCAGCGCTTCTTCCAGTTCCCGCTCTTTATTCACCGACTCCAGTAAGGACTGCAGAGCTTCCGCTGTAGCAACATGTTCATTATCCAGCGCCTCCATGTAGGCTTCGGTGTACTCCGGAAAATAACTGTCCCTATCCAACACTGAGGCATCGTCCACCTCTGCAGCTAAGTTATTTACGTTTTCTTCTAAATTTGTTTTTATGGATTGATTCACTGCTCGAATAAGGACAGCCTTCGACGCGGCTCCACCCGACACTTTTCCTTTCGAAGATTCAGCGATGTGCTCCACTTCCCCGGGGCCGTTTACCGCCACATCCGTATCAGCTTCCAGCTCTTCAATCTTGCTGTCAGCTTCTAAAGTAAGATTGCTTTGCTCTACTTCATCGGCTACATGAACGTTTTTAAAAGCGCCTTTTAATACAACGTCAGAACTTGAGATAACTACTTCTTGTGTAGTGCCTTCATTTTCAAACCGCGTGCCATCGTCATCCTGGATATTCACCTTATGGAGCGTACCTTCATTGATAAAAGTGGAGGCAGCAACGTTTTCCACATTTGTTGTTCCTGTCACTTCAATGTTGGAGCCTACGTGAACATCCGCATTCGGAAGATTGACATTCAAATCACCCTGGATTTGAGACGCAGAGGAACTAAACATTTCCAACACGCCTTCTTCATCTGAAGTAAAGGCCAGGTCCCCTGTCACGGAATAACCATGAAAATCAATGGATAATATACGCGGAATGTTCAGTGTCGTTTCACTAGCAATATTGTCATGTAAAACAATAACTCCCACGTTTTCATTCTCTACAGCTTGCTTAAATTCTTCCACACTTTCCACGGTTCTGGTTCTATCACTATTCCCGCCTTATTCCACTCCTGTGGTTTTCGAACGAGCCTTCACCATGCAGGCGGCTTTCACCGCACACGGCGATCCGTCAGCAATTCTCTCTATTTTATTTCCCTGACTGAACGATAACAAGGTGAGGTTAAAATGAGGTTAAACAGTATGAAATTTTTCACTTTGCTTCATCCCCAAAAGACATCTTTTCTTGTCGATTTTGTATAACGAACCTTACCCATACAGGCGGCTCTCACCACACACAGCGGTTCCTCAATAATTCTTTATTTCATTTAATCCGATAGATTTCTATGTATGATTTCGTGAGAGTTTAAAAAGAGAGCTCAACCTCTGTTGAGCTCTCTGCGTCATTCTTCAAAAATAGATGTTATTTCTTCATCACGTTTATATAAACTCCATACTCATATTCACCACTGTTAGCACTTCCACTTACATTCATAACTACACCAGTGGTGTCAGTGTTTTCAATGGTATAAGTACCATCACTACCTGAATAGTCATAGCCGTATTCTGAGTGAAGATGATTAAGAATGTCCTGCATGATGCCTGCCTGTACTTTTTCATCCTCAATTTCGTAATCTCTTACTACATCGAAACCTTCTATCTTTCCATCCGAGATTTTTGCAAACACCTCCTTTTCTGATTCCACGTATGCTAAATAATGGGATGGTTCCATTGTCGTGGAATCAAAATCAAACTCTGCTTCCAGCTGATCCATGACATCAGTACTTTCACCAGGATAGAAATTTTCAAAAACAAACTGTTGAAAATCTGAGATCGTTTCTACCGTTTCACTATTCCCGCCTTATCCCTTTTCTTTTTACGGGGTTCGAACGAGCCTTCACCATGCAGGCGGCTTTCACCGCACACGGCGATCCGTCAGCGATTCTCTTTTTTTTATTTCCCTGCGTGAACCATATCAAAGTAAGGTTAAAATGAAGTAAAACAGCTGAAATGTGTATATTTTATCGTAGTTACTCGTCATTTTTGGTTTTATGGTGTTGTTATGGTTTCCGGATCTGCACCATTTATATACTCGATTTCTTGTATGTTGTCTGCCCCTTTTAACTCAGAATTATCTCCATCAATAATCACTTTCGCTGCTTCTGTTTCTTTAAAATCGATGACCGCACCATCTTTTTCGGGTTTTATCGTTATCGTTGCACCCTTTAACCCGGCACCATGAAATTCTGCGTAGTTTCCAGTAAATACAATTCCATTCTTTACTTCGAAATCGGCATCAAATGTAAGCGACACACTCGGTTTATGAACCAACAACCTATCTGTTTCGGTATCTTTGAAATTGTATGATCTATCAGGAGCGGCAGCATCATCTTCTTCTCCCTGTTTTTGTAATTCGAAAGTGTCGATTTGTTCATTATCTATCGAGTATACTTCTCCGTGTAGCTTGTTGCCATCTATTTCGATAGAGGTAAATACCTGCTTATCCTCATCATATAAGACATCCGTATAATCATAGTTCTGAGCCGGATAAAATTTAGGGCCGGCGGATCCGCCAATGATGTACTGGGATCCTGATCCATCTGTTTGTACCTGCCCGTCCTCCATCAAATGCGATTTCATGTACGCATGGTCGTGTCCAGTTAACACTAAGTCTACACCAAGTTCTTCAAGTACCGGAGCAAACGTATCTGCCGTAGCATCTGTTCCAGTCAGAGGATTACTGGAATATGGAGAACGATGGAACATAGCAATATTCCACAATGTATCGGAGTTCTCCACCTCCCTGTCGCAGCCATTCCTGCTGCTCTTCCATGTCCTGCACACCAAACTCTGAGTTCAACATGATAAAGTTAGCATTTTCGTATTCAAAGGAATAAACGAATTGTTTTTTCCCTTCAGGTCCATTTTCAGGGTAAGGGAACAAGGTATTGAATGTATTTTCACCATCCCCGTATACTTCATGATTCCCGAGTACTGACATGAAAGGAATAGTCGTTGATAAATCCTGGGACGCATCTAAAAAGTAATCCCATTGATTGGTGTTACTTCCGTCCTCCACAATGTCGCCACCGTGGAGAGCAAACTTTGTATCAGGAAACTTTTCCATGCCTAATGAATATAATTCTCTCCAGATCTCAAAACCCTCTTTATTTGTGACTGGGTGTCAGTAAAGAACAAAAAGTTAAATGGATGATCAGCGCTGGCTTCTGTAGTAAAAGTACTTTCCTCACTCCAGCCATCGTTTGTACCATCGCCCACCCGGTATTGATACGTAGTGCCAGGGGTTAATCCTGCTGCCTGCGCCCGGTGAATCGTCATTTCTCCTGTATCATCGGAAAATAATTCACTTTCTCCTTCAAAACGCTGGACAGCGCTGCTTTCGAATCCAGAATTTTCTCCTTCAGGAACCACTTCTACAACAGATTCTTGATACACTGTTCCCGTACGCCACGTAAAATGCTGGGTTGTTTCAGGATCCTCCGTCCACGTCAAAACAATATTCTCCGGTTTTCGGCTGCCTAACTGAGGAAGGATTTCGATAGACTCGACCTGGCTCACAAGTTCTCCTTTACTAGCCTGGATATCAAGTGGAATCTGTGAAAGGGTCAGAAAATCCGTGGTCATTTCTCCGTTTACATCTGTTGTCCCAAAAAGTGAATTCCACTCCACTTCCTGCACGTCGTCTGCCGGTACATGGTAATATCGCTGCTCTCCATTCGGCATGAAGATGCGATAGTAATGAAAGCCTTCGTAGGAATAATTTGCGAACGGCAAATACGTTCCGGTCTCGACCTCTTGATACTTATCCCCAGCTACTCCGCTGTCTCCTTTATATATATGTGTAGGATTGATGACTTTAAGCAGCTTGGCGTCATTTGTGATTTCAATTTCCGCCCCTTCCACTGGGTTTCCTTCCTGATCCTCCACCACGATTTCACTCGTCGTATTTACCGATTTTCCCTCTATGGACAAGACCAATGGCTGGGCAATGCCCGCACGAAATGGCTCAGCAAAAAAGGGTGCCGTTCTATTGGACGAATCTGCATAAGAAAAGGAACCCTGGGAGAGTTCAAGTGCAGCTTCGCCGGAAGTATCAATTCCTAATTGAAATGTCACCGCAGCCAACACTTCGTTTTCATCTGTTTCTATATCATCCAGATTATCCCAGTTTAATTGGATCTCACCGTTGTCCGGGTTCACTTCGTTTACAGTTGTCTTATCTCTAAACTTCTCTGAGATATTTACCTGAATGCCATCTGTTTCTTCAATTCCATCTTTTAACGTCAGTAATTCCGGATCATAGGACAATTGCATCTCTGCTCCATCTAAAGAATCCAAATGACTCATTGTCAATTGAACATCAAATGTGGACCCGGCATATGCCTGTTCAGGACCTTCCCATTGAAACGAAGGTCCCCCGGAGGAAATCTGAAAATCCCAGGTATGAAATTGATGGTTTTCCCTCTTTATCGAATACTTCGATATACGCCTCATGTAAACCATCTGATAATGGTGATGCCGGTGTATACGATATTTTTCCCGTTGACGAATCATAGGAGGGGGTGACGTTTTCCCCATCGATCGTCATGACGATATTATCCGGATCTATTCCGGATCCCCCTTGATTATCTCCAGCAACAGCACTGATTTCCGGCTGATTGGAAGTCGCAGGTTCTTCATTCGGTTGAAAATTTTCTATAGTCGGATTGGTTACATCGTCATCAAAATCATCATAGACGGCTTGGATATTGTCCACATAAATCGAACCTGCTGTTTTCGCATCGTCATCCGTTGCCATATACCTTACAGCCAAATCTAAACGAAAAGGCGCTTCCCAGTCCGATGGTATATCCGTCTCTACGTATTTCCACCCTTTCCATGTCACTCCGTTTGGATAAGCAGACGTATAGTTAATATTAAAATTTTGCCCATTTGCATCATATAACTGCTGCCGCAGCCAATGCTTGTTGCCGTCCCCATAAATCCCATACCTATTTTCTCTGGATTGTCTGGAATTTCTATCATGCTATCCTTAGAAGCGTAGACACCAGACGTTCCCTGTGTTCCAATAAAATCATAATCCAATTGAAGGGCACTGCTGCCAAATCGGACGGTATCATTTGTCAGCAGCGCATCAACAGAATTATATCTTGCACCGGTCGCTTTCCAGGTACCAATTCCATCTTCAAAGTCTTCCAACACAATATAAGGCTCTGTTTCTTCGTTATTTGATGGCTCTGTTTCCTGTTCTTGCTGATCCGGCGCAGCTTCATTTTCCTGTGGAGCTTCCAATAGATTTAAGTCAGAAGCGCTTGCCGCTGTATTTGTTGTAATCGCGGCAGCCGGGGATAATAATGTAAAAATCAGCGCGATGGATAAAAAGGTATGTAACGTTTTTCTCCTTCCATTGCTCATTTCACCCGATTCTCCTTTTTTATGTGCTCCAACACAATGTGATATGGGGCTGTATCAGAAAGTACAGCCCTTTTCCTGTGAGAAAGAAAATGTAACCGAGGCAGAAGCGGAAGGCGGCGACGCCTGCGGGAAGAGCAGCAGCCGAAGATCCCATCAAACGGCGGTTTTACCGTTTGATGTAGCTGAGGCGCTGCCCGCGGCAAGCGTCCGCCTGCAGCGGATGCCTCGGCATGTAACGGGCTTTTGATACAGCTCCGGCAACTCTATTTCCTTACTCTGACTCTGCTACAAGATAATGTCCCCTTCGATTGACATGCCATCAAAACTGATATCTGATCCTTCCAGCTCTGAAGCATCTACATCACCTTTTACGGTTATGCCGGAGAAAGTCAACGATCCTGAAGCTGATCCGGTAATGATAAGGTTTCCTTCCACTGCTGCGTTTTCTAGGCTGTCCACGTCTGCTGTCAATTTAACCCGAACATTCGAATCATACGTCCCTCCAAATTCATTTGGTGAAACCTCGATGGTGTCTTCGCCATTCCCGTCTTATACCGCTCTCCGCGGTTTTCGTACCGGGCCTACACCGCACAGGCGACTTTCACTGCATACGGCGTTCTGTCAGCAATTCTCTATCTTGCATTTATTTCCCTACCTTTATTCAAACACGATAGTATTAATCCTGCGTGGCGGTATTATTAATTAAATGTTATAAAATTTTAAAAATTGTAAACTTAAAACAAAATATGATTGGTACGATGCTTGTTTTCTATGTTCACCCATCATCATAAAAATGCTCCCCTTCAAGGTGAAACAGATTTTGTACCTCATCTGGTTCGCCTTGAAGGGGAGCACATTAGGAGTAAGCACACTCTAAGCCTTCAACGCAGCAAGCATTTTCTGTATGACTCGTTCTTGATCTTCTGCCTCCATATTCGAACCAGATGGCAGACACATGCCGTATTCAAACAGTTTATCAGAAACACTGTCATCCTCCTGAAAGGGATAATACCTGTATTCTTCAAACAACGGCTGACGATGCAGCGGCTTCCACACGGGACGGGCTTCAATGTTATCCTCTGCCAATGCTTGAATGATGGCTGTACGGTCTATTCCGGTTTTGTCAGGATCCACAGTAAGTGCCGTGAGCCAGCGATTGCTGTGTGTGCCGGGGAGTTCAGGCATAAAATCTATTCCATCTATCTCTCCGAGAGCTTCCTGATAACGGGTGAACACGTTGCGGCGCTGCTGGACCCGCAGGTCAATCGCTTCGAGCTGCGCGCGACCGATGCCGGCAACGATGTTACTCATCCGGTAGTTGAAGCCAACTTCGCTGTGCTGATAATGGAGTGCCGGATCCCGGGCCTGGGTCGACAAAAACCGGGCTTTCTGAATCATTGCCTCATCATTGCTTGTCAGCATCCCACCGCCGGATGTCGTAATGATTTTATTGCCGTTAAAAGAAAAAATACCGAACGTGCCGAAAGAACCGCTTTTGCGTCCATCATATTCGGAACCGAGGGATTCTGCGGCATCTTCAATCATTGGGACATCATACGTCTCGCAGAGATCAGCCAGTTCTTTCATTTTCGCACTCTGCCCGTACAAATTCACGACAATAACGGCTTTTGGTAGATGACCTGTTTTGTCCGCATCACGCAACGCCCGTTCCAATGCTTCCGGTGCCATATTCCAGGTATCCGGCTCGGAATCGATTAAAACCGGTTCTGCTTTTTCGTACAAAATAGGGTTAGCGCTCGCCACAAACGTCAACGAGGAACAAAACAACGTATCTCCCTGCTGCACATCCAACAACCGCAGTGCCAGATGAATCGCAGCCGTACCAGAACTGACAGCAGCCGCATGATCCACTCCGACATAGTCCGCGAGCTCCTGTTCAAATGCACCAACATGATTGCCAAGCGGAGCGATCCAGTTTAAATCAAAGGCTTCTTTTATGTAATCCTGCTCGTTTCCTGTCATATGGGGTGACGATAAAAATATCCGTTTCGTTGAACTCAATATTAGTCACCTCCAATCTTGGATGAGAGTGGAAGGCTGATGTTGTAATACGTTGTATACCAATCTACAAACTGTTTTAATCCTTCATCCAAACTTGTTTTAGGAGCAAATCCTACAGCGCCATGGAGCGGGTCAATATCTGCATACGTCGCTTCTACATCTCCAGGCTGCATAGGTAAAAACTCTTTTTCAGCTTCCACGCCAAGATGCTTCTCCAGTGTGCCGATAAAATCCATCAACGTTACCGGCTCGTTATTTCCGATATTATAAACACGATAAGGAGCATAACTACTTGCGGGTGAAGGATTCAACCTGTCCCAGTCTGGATCTGATTCCGGAACATGATCCAAGAGGCGGGTGACTCCTTCCACAATGTCATCAATATAGGTGAAATCACGCTGCATCTCCCCATGATTGTATACTTGAATAGGGTCACCATTAACAATTTTATTAGCAAATTTAAAATAAGCCATATCTGGTCTTCCCCACGGCCCATAAACGGTAAAAAAGCGAAGACCGGTCGTAGGAAGATCATACAAATGGCTGTACGTATGCGCAAGCAGTTCATTGGACTTTTTCGTTGCTGCATACAAACTGACTGGATGGTCAACACTATCCTCCGTTGAAAAGGGCATCTTTACATTTGCACCGTAAACAGAGCTGGAAGAAGCATAAATAAGATGCTCTACTTCAAAATGTCTGCAGCATTCTAGTATATTGGTAAAACCAACAACATTTGATTGAATATAGACATGGGGGTTTTCAAGACTGTAACGAACGCCAGCCTGTGCTGAAAGATGAACTACCTTTTCTACACTATGGTTCTCAAATACATAAGTAACTTTCTCATATTCAGCCAATTCTATATCATAAAATGTGAATTTATCATAAGTTGTTAAACGTTCCAGACGTGTATTTTTTAATTCTACGTCGTAATAATCATTTCGATTATCAACCCCAACAACATAATACCCTTCGTCTAGTAATTTCTCCGCTGTGAAAGCACCAATAAACCCTGCCGCACCTGTAACTAGAATTGCCATAATAGCGCTCCCTTTTTACTTCCTTTGTTATGTGGTTATAGTCTGTATTATATATCTTAAATCTTTCATTAAAGAATAATTATAAATATATTCTTTATTTAATTGTACTTTGTGCGGATATATAACTTCTCTATTATAATATTCAGGATCGTTTTGTTCAGCTAGGAGTTCCTCTTCATTTCGATAATACAATGTAGCCGGGCCTGTAATGCCGGGCCGGATATTCAAAATAATCCGGTTTTCTCCATCTAACAAATCAGCATATCCAGGTACATCCGGACGGGGACCGACAAAACTCATTTCTCCTTTTAATACATTCCATAGCTGAGGAAGTTCATCCAGCTTCCACTTGCGAAAAATCCGTCCCGACTTTGTGATACGCATATCACTGCTTGTTGTAACGGTGGATTTTTCCGATTCAGCCGGTTTCATTGTTTTTATTTTAACAACCTTGAAGACAGCACCATTTTTCCCGACTCTATTCTGCTTAAAAAAACCGCCGCTTTTAGTTTCTATAGCAGCTGTCAGATAACAAAGAACGATGATCCATGATGTCATAATTAAACCAAGTAAAGAAAAGGTAATATCAAAGCATCGCTTCATTACTTTCTCACTTAAAGATAAATCAGACTTCATATTGGTGCTGCTCCATCATAGGTTGGACTATGGCATTAATGTTTGCCAATAAATCTTTTTCCTCTAAGGTATTCACACCACGACCAACGCTTTTCGTACTTATATCTTGCGTAATCTGCTCCAGCTTATCATCCGAAACGTCTATATTTAAGAAAGAACAGATGTTTTTCATATTTTGCACAGGTTCAGCTACAAAATCTTCATAATAAATGGTGTGATATTGAGAAGAAGGGATGAAATTCTTAAAAGCACTTGTAGCTTTTTCTACGCTTGCTTTCCACTGATAGGCACAAACTTCCTCCAAGGATTTATTCTTTAACTGCTCACTTAACCCTGTGAATTGAGGTCCCCATGAAGCTAACCTGTTCTCTTGTGATGCCAGCTTATACAGCCTGTTTAAAAAATACTTAAATCCGTAGTAAGGCAAGTCACTTTTGGGCACAAACCTCATCTTTTCGCCGATATATTCCGTATCCAATGGTGCTTCCCATCGCTTTTTCGCCGACTCCACGACGTCTCTACCGTCACGGACAATGTGAAGATATTTAGCTTCGGGCACGACACGTTGAACATATTCTACTCTTAACGAATTGGCACACGTTTTTTCTACCAAGTAGTCAGCATTGGTCTCTTCTGCCATTTCATCGAATTTCTGACGTATGTAGGTTTGGACTTTAGGTTTAGCCATATCGGAAGTGAATTCATCTGTCTTATTCCTTACGTTGTGATGGCGCCATATGTAATTTATTTCATCACAAGGCCACGTTTGGACACCAGAAATTTGAGTTAACGTGTCCCGCAACATGTTGGTCCCCGACCGTCCGGCACCAATAATGATGACTGGTTGATATTGCTTCAACTCATGCTCCCCCCCTCTTCTATTACGCCTAGACTCCTGTATAAATTTAAATACTTTTCCGTGATCACTTTAATATCAAAATGTTCTTCTACATATCGTCTGCCTGCTTCACCCATCTCATTTCGCAGCTTCTCCGAATGAAGAAGCTTTTCTAAACTATTAACAATACTGGCGCTATCTTTTATCGGTACTAAAAAGCCGGATTCATCTGGAATTACAGCTTCTTTGCAACCAGGGGAGTCTGTAGTGATAACTGGCACAGAACTAGCAGCTGCTTCCAGAATAACACGCGGCACACCTTCTCGATAACAAGATGGCAAAACAAAGATATCTGTTTCCTGTAACGTTTCCGGTACATTTATAAATCCTAAAAATGAGATGTTACCCTTGTCGGTCTCTTTTTTTATATACTCTTCGTCAACACCATCAGGATGAGAAGGATCAAACTCACCCGCTAACTGTATATTTACACTAGGATGTCTTTTCACAATTTCATTTGCTGCATCAATATATTCTTTTATACCTTTGGACCATAACAAGCGGGCTACCATCAAGACATTAATAGCGGAGTTATCTTTCTCAAAATCAACTCTTTTATACTTTTTTAAATTAACTCCAGAACTAATAATTAATTCTGATTTCTCCTCTTCAATCAAACCGTTTTCTAAAAATAAATCACGATCATCTGTATTTTGGAAAATTGTCTTATCGGATAATGAAAGGCACCTTTTATAAGCGATCCTTGTTAATTTATTTAAGAAACCACGTTGTTCAAAAGAGTTACCGAGACCAGTCAGTGTGTTTACAACAACTGGTTTTTTATTAAACAATAAAGCAAGATTGCCGTAAATTATCGGTTTGGCGTGAAAGTGGTGGACAAGGTCGGGTTTATACTTTCGATATAGCCGGATAAGCTGCAGGAGAGTTCTAAAATCTTTTACCGGAGACAGTCCACCACGTTTAACATGAAGTTTTTTTACGTTTGCCCCGATTTGTTGTAAACGAGCTGCATACGAATCTTCAGTCGTAGCGATAACTACTCGCCAGCCTAATTCTATGAAATGTTTTATGAGCAGTTCTCTAGAATTAGTCAGAGCAAATCCTCGGTTTGCTATAAACATAACAGTTTTAATTTGCACCATGATTAACCTCAAACCCTTTATATTAGATTCCTATAATTTCGATTATCCCTTCACTCTTTAAGGCGAATTACGCATAACCAAAAACGCCGTACATTGCTAACTATTCAACGTGAAGATTACTTGAAATTTTGCTCCACTTACTCATATCCATTAGGATTTTTCAATTTCCAATTCCAGGTATCCAGACACATTTGATATAAATTTTTTTTACTTTCCCATCCAAGTTCCTTTTCTGCTTTTTCAGGGTTTGCATAACAAATAGAAATATCACCAGATCTACGTTCCACTATTTCATAAGGAATTTTACCGCCAAAGACCTCCTCAAATGCTGTGATAACTTCCAATACACTATATCCTTTTCCTGTTCCTAGATTATAAACTTCTAAGCCGTGTGTATTTAATGACTTTTCTAATGCTTTTAGATGACCTTCAGCCAGATCTTCCACATGAATATAGTCTCGCACTCCCGTGCCATCTATTGTTGGATAGTCACCACCAAAAACGTGTACTTTACTTAATTGGCCTGATGCTACCTGCGTAATATATGGTAAAAGGTTGTTTGGAATTCCATTAGGTGCTTCCCCAATAAGGCCACTTGAATGCGCTCCAATTGGATTGAAATAACGGAGAATTGAAATACTCCATTCTTCATCATAAAAGTATAAATCTCGAAGGATATCTTCAATAACTATTTTTGTTCTACCGTATGGATTTATTGCTTCGATTTTAGCATTTTCATTGATAGGAACCTCTTCTGGAAGTCCGTAAACAGTAGCAGAAGAACTAAAAATTAAATTTTTTATATTATGTTGTTTCATTACATCTAATAAAATTAAACTGCCATTAATATTATTATAAAAATAAGATAATGGGAATTTTGTAGATTCACCAACTGATTTCAAGCTGGCAAAATGAATAACGGCTTCTATATCATCATGTTGTTCAAATATCTGTTTTACTTTTTTTTTATCTAATAAATCAACATCATAACTGGTGATCTTTTTATCTGCTAGGGCTTCAACCCGTTCAATTGCTATTGATGAGCTGTTGGAAAAGTTATCAATAATTATTACTTGAAAATTATTTTCCAATAACTTCAAGGAAGTGTGACTACCAATATATCCTGCACCGCCTGTTATTAGAATACTCACCTAAATCTCTCCTTCAATAAACGGTTCATATTAATAGTCCTCATATTACTTTAAATACCTTCACGTTGAAACGTCTTGAAACTATTAAATAGCCTATAACATTGGTAAAAACCAAAGTAACCATACTTGCAAACGCAGCACCATCAATTCCGTATTCAGGGATTAAAATGAAATTCAATGCAATATTAATTGCGAATGCAGCAATATTAGCGTACATTTGAAATCGTGGCTCCCCTGTCATTGCAAGCATCACCCAAACACCACCTACCGCTATGTTAATAAACTGCCCAATACTCCTTAAAGTTAGAGAAACATCCCCTTGAGTAAATGCTTCACCGAACACCCCTAAAAATATATCTTTTCCTAATAATATTATCATAGTAGTCAGCAATGAGATTACAGCCAATATTCTAGTGGCTTTTATGTATAACCCTTTCATTTCAACAAACTTTTGTTCATGAAATAATGTTGAAATTTTGGGGGCAAAAACAGTGTTAAAAATAATTAAAAGTACCGAAGCTGTATTCGATATTTGTACGGTTATTTGATATATGCCCACACTCATATCTGAAGCCATTAATCCTAACATTATAACATCTGCTTTATTTATTAACCCTCCTAACATAGTTCCCACTACTAATGTAAGAGAGTACATTAAATAAGAACTGTCAAAAATAATCTTCCCAAAATACCGCTTATACCTATGGTAATAAAAAATATTTGAAACAATAAAAGAAATATATAGACTGATGATTATAATATATATGTTCGGGTCAAATACATAGAATAGTATTAAAGCCAAAAGAATTCTTAATATCATAGCCACTGGGCCATTAATATAATAGAACTCTTTAATTTTTCCTTCGGCTTTATAAATACCAAAAAAAAGTCTTTCAACTGAAAACAGCCAAATCATTGGTAACATGGCCTTAATATATGGCGTGTCTATAATTACCCACATTATGCATACAATAAGGAGTGAAGTTATTAAATTGACCAAAAAACTCAAGCTAATATGTTTATTACCATCTTTAGGCATATAATACATTAAACCTTGATCTAGTCCAGCTTTAGCTATGAACATTAGAACTGTAATTATTGTATATGCATATGTAAATTGCCCAAAGATTTCAGCACCATATAACCTGGTGCATACAAAAGAAAATAATAAAGTAAATATAATAAATGATCCTCTGCCAAAAAATGACTCCAATAACTTGACAAAGAATTCGTTCTTAATTAATCTCTTATTCATAAAACTACCTTCCATTGCACTTGAGAAATCTTTTGGACATGTTATTGAATAGATACCTCTCCCGAGAAAGATATTATAATTAACTTACACATGCCCTCACTGCTATCCTTTGGGGTTGCACACACCCCAAAGGGCTACTTAATTCAGAATCCCAAAATAAATAGATTTCACTACAAGTTCATGTATTATTTAATTTTTTTATCACGGTTATTGCATAAATTAAAATAAAGTTCTTCGTGTTTTTTGGTGATGTTAAAAATATCAAACTTATCTATTACCCGTTTTCTAGCTTTAGTTATGATTTGATTGTACGTCTCCCTCGGCATCTTTAGAGAATCGTTGATTGCACCCGCTAAAAGATTAGGATCATTTACAGGGACTACACTACCATAGTCTCCCACAATGTTACCTGAATCGCCAGCATTAGTGACTATACAATAAGTTCCGCTTGACATTGCCTCTCCAATAACGTTCGGGAACCCTTCTCCTGAAGACGAAGAAATAAATAAATCAGCCATTGCCATGAGATCAGGAATGTTTTCTCTTCTGCCAAGTAATTGTACATTTTCATAAACATTATAATATTTAATTAAACTCACCAGTTCTTGATTACTATAATCAATATTTTTTCCAACCAGTAAGATAATAAAGTTGTCTCTTAATGTTTTCAATTCACTAATGGCATGCAATAAGTTGTTGTAATCCTTAAGCGGATGCCATCTCCCCACATGTAGCAGAACATTCATATCATTTTTTAAGGAGAATTCTTCCTTCGTTCTTCTAATATCTTTATTTAATGAAAACATGGTGGTATCAAAACCATTAGGTATCACTAAATTATTATGGGATGCATAACCTATTTCTAAATGCTTGCTTTTAACTATTTCTCCGCAAGAAATGACTTTGTCTACTTGATTCGAAAATAGTGCGCCTAATTTTGCTAAATATATAGTCCGCCGTTTGTTGTTTTCACTGGACAAATCACTATGATGGAGTCCCCACACCACTTTTGTCCTTAAAACTTTTCCAAGTACTAATGAGAAAAGATTTGCGTGATACATCCACCCATGAATAATGTCGTTTCCTTTACATAATTTTAAGGCTTTAAATAATTTTTTCGGATGAAAAAACTTATGAAGGTTTAATTCATGAACTTTAATTGATAAATCATTTTCTATTTTTTCACCAATCACTCCTTTATCCTTCATTGATATAACTTGAATTATAAAGTTATCGTTATTAATGTTTCGTAATACCTTATATAACATCTCCTCTGCTCCGCCACCGTGCAATCCTGTAATTAAAAATGTTATTTTTATTCTTGTCATAATTCCTTCTCTTCTTCATTTTCAGATCCTTGCCATTTTGATTTGAATTCTTCAATCTCTGATGAAGTGTAAAAATGTTTCATGTACTTTGAAGTATATAACGTTTGGATATAATCGTTAGATAAATTCAAATTTGAACGGAATTGTTTATATAGAAGCGAATACCACTTTTTTTCACCTCTGTTTGTTTCGTTAAAGGAAAAGTTATCTATTTCTAAAAATTGCTGAATTTCACTTTGGAGCTGATCAATATTTTCTAATTTCAAAAGTAAAATTTTAAAATGCTTGTTCTCAAAAAAGCCAATCCCTTTTTCTTTATCATAAGGTATACTATAAGGATCGATTCCGACAGCTTTTTTAAATTCCTCATCAAACCATCTAATTCCATAATCATGATTAAACTTTTCTAAAAATAACTCTCTCAATGCGTTTGTTCCTACGTATTTCTCATTTCTATTATCAAGATATTTTCCAGCCTCAAAAATAGGAATATGTATATCTTGAAAATACATCGATATGTTTCTGGAAATCGGTTCTCTGAATAAAGTTATTATTTTCGTTTTTTTTCTTCTTAACTTGAAAACTCTTTTTTTTATTAACCCTGTAAATCTTTTTCGAAGTCGTGTTTTTATAGGAAGGTGGTATTTTACTGAACGAAAGTTCTTAAACATCTCGAATGTCATAGGTGAATGAAAAGAGTGTATATGCTCAACTTCATATTCACTAGCTTCTAAAGCTGTTTCTATGCTAGACGAACCAACTTTCCCCATTTGATAAACAATAACAACATTATTCTTTATATAATAATTAAAGATTTTAAGTATAAATTTTTTCATTCTAGCAATCATATAACAACCTCTATTACGATATTTTACAAAGTAGAAAAATACCATTCAGTCCAATTTCTTCTAAATTCAACTCCCATTCTTTGCGTATATTCTTTAAATCAAATTGCGCAATTCTTGTTAGGAAGATATCTACTACTTTTCATGGTATTAATTGTTCGGTTCCAATTCAAAAATTCTTTGTGTTGGTCTCAGCCTAGAGAAGCCCACGATTACTTTATTTTCGTTTAAGACCTTTATTCCTCTACACCAACCTAAGGCTTTAAAAGATTTAAGTGCACTTTTTTCACCAAAAAATCCTCATTTACTCATTTAATTTGTATGCCTGTAATACTTTGTTTTAGGTTTTAATATGATGGTCAATACGACACTTAACACCAATCCAATGATTAGTACTACAATGATATTTCTAATATAGATAAACTCAGTAGCCAGGGAATTGCGATGTATATAGAAACACCAGTAAATTCCAGCATAAGCGCCAAAAGCTTTCAATATATTATTATTCGAATTGATTATTTTATTAAACATGATTATTCCTACATTAAACAAAATTATCACTAAAATTAAGAAAGGAAAACCACCTATAGAAATAGCTTCTCCCCAAATATTGTATGCCATTCCGTGGTTTGCGTTAGGAAACAAATTGGGCTGGAACATATCGTTAAATGATTTTGTTTCAGCATTATAAAACGTTGGTAATATAGTTACTTCATAAAAAATGTTCTTTAGACTAGTGAAACCTGTGGTAAAATCTGTAACCATTATTTCATTTAAGATCGATTGAATTCCCAATGGCTCCATCCCACTAAACCCTTGAATGATATGTTCTTTATCAAATATATTTCTTAATGCTGCCAAAAATCCTTCCCGCTTGAATGACCCATAAAAAATCTTTCCCATAAAAATTAAATAACCAAATATCAATATGAGAAACAACTTTTTAAAATGTTTCACAAATAATATTGATTTTGGATTTTTATTGAAAGCTAAAGCTATTACAGCAATTACTGCAAGGGCTAAAGGACTCCGGGAACCAATAATGAAGGTGAATACTAACACTGTTAGTGACAAGATGAAAACAACTCGTCTTCTTTCGATATAGCTCAACACCAAAGCTGCACCAGCAGAATATCGGAGTATTAGATAATCTCGACCTAATAGTGGGAGCAAGATATTTTTAGATTCCAGCAAGGCATCGTTTAAATTAATAATAATATAAGCTGTTAATACTAATGCAATCGAAATAAGTACTCTTGATATATAACCTGTTCCTTCTACATGCGAATATTTTAAAACCGCTGTATCTTTCTGGTTATAACTTAAATAATCGCAAGCCATTGCCGTTAACCAGATACTAGATTGAACTAATAAGAACACAATATACACTTTTTCATCTAAATCAACTTTTATTCCCCCTGGGTATCTTACGAAACCTAAAAAGCCAGGTATAAAATAAATTAGTGAAGAAAAAAAGGCGATTGTGTGAAAATCTACTTTCCTCTTTTTGAACAAAAAATACATGGATTGAAAAAAAGATATTATTATATACGCTAACTGCAATAAAACCAATCACTTTCTTATAATTGAAATAGCTTTCATATGTATATCAAAATCTCTTATATATTTATCAAGGGTTAAATCAAAGCAGAGCCAATCACAAAATTCATTATTCACTTTACTAGTGTTAGTTTATTTGTGTGAGAATTAGCCATTTCTAATATTTGGTCCCGTAGCGTTTCATTTAATTTTATATCATCAAAAATTACTTCTATGTTTTTTACCTCAACTTTAGTTGTCTTTCCTACATATATTTTCGGGTAAATCTGCTCCGGATACACTTCATCGTCCTTCAGCAGTTCTTCATACATCTTCTCCCCGGGACGCATACCGGTATATTCAATACCTATGTCGTCAACGTCATAACCAGATAATTTAATCAGATTTTCAGCAAGATCAACAATCTTCACCGGTTCTCCCATATCGAGAACAAAGACTTCACCGCCTTTGGCAAGGGCGCCGGCCTGAATGACAAGCCTGGAGGCTTCCGAAATTGTCATGAAGTATCGTACCATATCGGGATGGGTGACCGTAACTGGTCCGCCGTTCTGGATCTGTTTCTTGAACAGCGGGATGACACTGCCACGGCTGCCAAGCACATTGCCGAACCGAACCGAGACAAAGCGGGTCGTGCTTTCTGCATTCATATGCTGAACCACCATTTCGGCCAGGCGTTTGGTGGCGCCCATCACGCTCGTTGGGTTGACGGCTTTATCCGTGGAGACCATGACGAACGTACTGCTCTCGTATTCCGATGCGGCTTCTGCGACATTTTTTGTGCCAAGTACGTTGTTTTTCACTGCTTCTTCCGGGTTCTTCTCCATGAGCGGTACGTGCTTATGGGCGGCGGCATGAAAGACAACGTCGGGAATATGAGAGGCAAAAACGTTCTGCATTTTTTCTTTATCCTTTATGTCCGACACTTCCGTGATCAGCTGAATGTCCAGATTCCGCCGCTGAAGTTCCATATGAATGTCATAGACACCGTTCTCGGAATGATCGAGCAGAATCATCGCTTCCGGATGGAAGCCGCTGATCTGACGGCAGATTTCAGAACCGATCGAACCAGCGGCTCCGGTGACAAGGATTGTCCGGTTCGTGATGGAATCCGAAATGTTGTCAATGTCGAGCTCGACCGGATCACGGCCGAGGAGGTCTTCGACTTCCACGTCGCGGAACTCGCTGACGGATACTTTCCCGCTTAACAGATCTTCAATCATCGGAAGAATCTGAATCCGCACGCCCGTTTTCTGGCATTCTTCATAAATACGCTTCAGCTCCTGCCGTGTTAACGAAGGGATGGCAATGACAATATGTTCGACTTCGAGTTTTGCTGCGATTCGTTCAATATCATGAACGGACCCTTCCACCGGAACTCCCATGATTTCGAGGCCGTGTTTTGTTTTATCGTCATCCACGAAGCCTACCGGTGTCAATTCACTTCCTCCGCCCTGCATCATCTGCCGGGCCACCATCGTGCCTGCACTTCCCGATCCGACAATCAACGTCCGCTTCTGGTGTTTCTGAGACTTCAAGAAGTGGTCGCGGTACATGCGCCAGGTAAAACGTGAGCCGCCGATCATCAGAATATGAAGCATCCAGGTAATGAGAAGGGTTCGTTTATGAATGACATCAAAAAAGAGCTGCTGCATGATAGCAGTCACAATGATAGACAGCGTGACGGCTTTAAAGATTTCTTTCAGTTCGTTGATGCTCGCGTACTGCCACACACGCTTGTACAATTTGAACCAGTGCCCAAACGTGTGGTGAGCGACAATTAAGGTTGCCGAACTGGCAAAAATGATAGCTGAATCGATAAAGCGAGTTTCGTATAACAGATAAGCACCGATAAACACGGCCATCGTTACAATAACGGTGTCAATCGCCATTAACAGAATTAGTCGTTTCCCGTACGTCATCCTCATCCCCCCTTATCTGCCGTTCAGGTATGCCTGCTTATGCCTGCGGCGGATCGGATTTTTCTTGAAAAATTCGATTACAAAAGCAAGGCCCACGCCTGTCATTCCCCCGATGACAAACGCAATCGCCGTATTCAACAATGGACGCGGTGAATCTGGTTCTTCCGGCAGCACCGCCTCTTCAAACACTGCTGGTCCTTTCAAGTTCTGCAGCTGCAGCTTTTGGTCCTGCAGTTTCTGTTCCAGGTTGTCCAGCTGATTCTCATCTCTTTCGATATAATCAATCATCCGGCTGCGTGCCAGTGCTGTTTCGGCTCCTGTTAAATCCTGGTTCTCTTCAATATCCTGCAGTGCCTGTTGGTTCCGCTCCAGGCTGTTCGTGGTTTGGTCGTAATTCTCCTGGGTAATATTGTTCTTCTCCAGAATGACCTGCTGCTCTTTTTCAAACTCCGGCTGGGCCTGGTTGATGAACTGGGCTGCAATCCCATTTGCGATGTCCTGCGCCCGCTGCGAGTCACTGTTGTTCACTGTAATCTCGAGCATCTTCGCTTCTGCATTCAGCGCTTCCACAGATACAACTTCCCGAAGATCACCCGGACGGTCGTGGTTCAGCTCCTGGTTATTCATGACCGTGCCCAGTACATCGTTGCTCAGGATCACCTGCTGGGCACTGTTTGTATTGGCGTACATCTCACTACTGTAATTCCCGAGATAGAGCTTCGTCGTAGAGCTGTAACTCGGGGTGAGAAACTGTGAGCCAATAAAAGCAATCACAGCCAGTACAACCGGCAGTAAAATAATGAAAAACTTGTATCTACAAAGTATTCCCAAGATCTCCGTAAGGCTTATTTCATCCTCATTCTGCGGCGGGTTTTCATTGTTCATCATGTTCCTCCATTTATCTCTCTAGGTTATCAATAATTCCATTTTTCTCTACTTTATCACAATTTTCGACAAGTCGACAGACCGCTTAGAAGATTTGCTGATAGGCTTCGAAGTAGGCTGCGGCTTGTTCATTCCGTGAAATTAGATTATTCAGTTTCGTTTGTGCTTTCTGGGTTTCCCCCTGTTTTTCTAAAGCATGAATAACAAGAGCCTGTGAACGCAAATACAATTCTTCATTGTCTTTATTCACATTTTGCAGCACATTGATCCCTTTTTGATATTTCGTCTGAACCATGTAAGCCTGTCCTGTTAAAAAGATGGAGGACTGATTTAATTCTAAATCTTTGTAACCCGGCTGTGGATTATCCCGGAATTCAAACATAGTCGATTGATAACGTTCATATGCACCAGCTGCCTGTGCGGCCACTTCTGCTGCCTTGTCCTTTTCTCCATTCTGCGAAAGGGAGGCTGCTTCTTCAGATGTCAAATGAATTATTCGCTCATATATATCAATATTGAACGGATCGTATTCCAGTGCCTGTTCGTAACGTTCCATGGCTTCTTCAATACGGCCGAACGATGCATAGATGTTCCCGCTCTGCAACCAGGCATTGCTATTTAGCGGTTCCACATCTGTAAACTGGTTGTTCAACTCTAATAGGAGATCACCTTTCTGCAGTTCAACAGCAACACTAGCCTGATCGATGATATAACTCAATTCATTCGGATTCCATGCTCTCGCGTCTGTTAGAGTTTCCAATATTTCTTCGTTTCCATTGAGCTGGGCGGCTGCCTGGGCTTTTCTTTCTGCGATATCAAACCGAAACGCATAAACAGAGGACAGAACTACGAGCACCGCAGCCAAACCAGAAGCACCAATGGCAACAGAACGACGGTCGATTGTAAAGGCCGGCAATTCAGGGGCAGCTGGCACAGCTATTGCCAACAACAGCATAAACAGCAGCCAAACTGTTGCAAACGAAAAGTCAAAGTCTATCATGCCATGTCCCAGAAGCATGAGAAGTGCTGTGAGAGCAGCTGGTATTGCCGGATGTGCAGTCTTTCGAAATGTCCTAACACTGTTTACAGCGTATACTGCCAGTACAACAGTTCCAACGATGAGTCCGATAACACCTATATTCAGCAGCTGCTCCAACAGAACACTATGTACTTCATTACTTATATAAGGCTCTGTCTGATAACTGTGATAGAGTACGCTCCAACCATCACCACCCCATCCAAACAATGGGGCATCCTTTAACATACGAAACGCATCAAAAAAGAAAGTAAATCGTCCGTCTTCAAAAATAGTTTCATAACCAATATCCCGTAAACGATGACGTATTCCTTCGGGCAGTTGGCTGTACAATATACCTTGTTTCACAAAATCAAGTACCAATGCTGCACCAGCTAACACTGCAATACCAGGAAGGAGGTAAGCCTGCCACTTTTTTGATGGTGCAGATGGCATTTTTCTGTCCAGAATCCTGCAAGTCCCCATAACCAAAAGAGCCGAAATTCCACCAGCAACAAGAAGCATAAAAAGTTGGGAAAAGCTTCCAGCATTCTCTTGTGACCCCATGATATAAAAGACAAGACCTCCGGCAAATGCCCATATTGTAGAAACGATATATTTCACCTGTTCACGCATTCGCAGGAAACACAGACCGACCAACCATATAATAGGAAACAGAATCATAGCCCCGCGTGACAATGAAAAGAACAACGTTGTGGCATATAAAACTAATGGGAGACTTAAAAGGAGCATCAGCCATAAAGAGGTCTTCTTCAGCACAATGTACATCAGATGAAACAAAAGCAGTGCCATCGTGATGGCCGCATATGTATTCGGGTACTGAAACACACTCGAATACCGTCCGTTTAATACCGCGTCATTATATTCCAGCCATCCCCATGAAGAAAGAAACGGAAGAAACGCTATGTATATCCCGAATATTAAAAGCAGCACCAGCATGCCTTTTTCTGTACCTGGTGCATTATTCTTTACAGTGACGAGAATAACAAAAAACATGGCAAACAGCGTCCATTGAATAAACTGGTCAAACGCCCCCTGCACCGTCACCGCATTAGTGAAGGAAATTAAATAACACAGAGGAATTAAAAATACACCAGAATACAGATAAGAAGGCATTGTTTCTTCTTTTTTTAAAAAAGTATAGTTCATATAGATGATGAAGATAACAGCCATTCCTACGTGCCAAGTATAAATTTCTTTCTCATAAAAGAGTCCCTGCTGAAATGATGAAAATAAAAATCCTGATCCTATTAGTAAAAAAACGATCCAATGTACCATGATAGACGTTACCTCCTGTTGTTATAGACAACATATTCCTTCGAAATTATATCATGGAATTTTATAGAGTAATAGGGAAAAAGTTTGGTGATCCAACCGTTTAAGTAAATCATTCCTGCACAAAAGAAAAACCAGTGAACTCTTACTTATTTTCTTCCATATATCACTTGTACGATTGTCGAAATCATTTATACGAATACTAAGCTTGTGTTTTTCAATAAATAACTCTAAATACCTTTGAAGGAAGGACCCATGTCCATGACCGCCATCTCTCCATCTCCACCTTCGCGTTCCTTTCCCCGTGCCCGGATGGTCCATGGTAAAATGCATATACACGCAACTCCCACCCTTTCTTGTTTGTGGTCATTCAAGGATAAAGGAGCTTGCTTGTTTTCTATGCGTGAAGTTGTTTCAAAATCCCAACATTTATTGTAGAGCCGTAAAAAATACCTAACACCTTATAAGGTGTTAGGCCAGGGTTTCCATATCTTTTCGGAGTGTCATATGATTAGTTACGATTATTCTTTTTCTCTTGCAACAGGCCAGCCATCTTCCGTCCAAGCCAATTCACGTATCTGCATGCGGGCCGTACCATTATCATCGCCATCATAATAGTGATGAATCAGATAATACGTATCGTTTTCTTCTTTATAGTACACATCCTGTCCCCCGGGACCTATTTGGTTATCTTCCGTGCCCAGAATAATTGTACCACCGTTTTGAATATCCCCCTCTCCTTTCAGAGGAACCCCTTCCTTATCTTCATAGGGGCCTGTTATTGAATCTGAACGCCCTACAGCGATTTTATAGGTACTATCTGTTCCTGAGCAGCACGTATCCCAGGACGTAAAAAGATAGTAGTAACCATTTCGTTCAATAATGTTTGGCGCTTCCACAGCATTTACATCGTAATTGCGGTCCTGCAGCGAGTGCATTTCTCCTTCAAGAGTCTTCATGTCGTCACTCAGCTTCTGCAGCTTGATTCCTTCCCAGTGAGAGCCAAACGTTAACCACCACTGTCCATCTGCATCCTGAACAGGAGAACCATCAATCGCATTAAAGTCATCTTCATCCGGAGTTGTCTCCACGACGATACCGTGATCTTCCCAGCTTCCAACATCATCCGGGGTATCCGTACTTGCTACCCCAATAGCAGATTTGTTGGTTCCGAATTGAGAAGCCGCGTAGTACAGGTAGAGCTTGCCATCTTTTTTAGTCACAGTCGGGGCCCAAAGGTGACCAGGCGCCGAATCTTCGTCCCAGTCATAATTCATCACCCAATCCGGTACAGCAATTTCATCCATGGACTCCCAATCACCAGCTAACGTATCCTCCGATTTTCGAACATAAATACCACCGGGGTTTTCCGCACTACGAGCAATGCCAGTGGAAAAAGCATAATACGTGCCCTCGTATTCCATTAACGCTGGATCGTGGGCGGGGTCATCAATACCTTGTTCCGCATCATACTCCCCGATATCACCTGTCATATCAAGTTTTGTTCCCGAAATGCTATTCTCGTCTTATACCTTGCACGCAAAGGATTTCGATCGAGCCTTCACTGTGCAGGCGGCTTTCACCGCACACAGCGATCAATCAATGATAACGCTTACGACTTTCATCATTAAAAAAAATCAGAAAAATAGTATAACATTTTATGACATGCTGACATGTTATAAAAAACATTGAAAATGTTAAAACTTGTTCTTACAAGTCTGTATAAAAAGAACCGGCCATTTCAGAAATGGCCGGTTTTCAATTACAGGGAAATAAATCGTAAGAGAAATCACTGACTGGGTTTCTTCGCTCCTGCTGGTATTATCCTCTTGCCCTGTTACCAGAACAATGCAAACGGCCAGCGATCGTCACTACTACAAACCCGCTGCCACTTTAGCAGGGTCCTCAGTGCTGCCTCACCTCAACCTCTAAAGCTTCAAACGTTCCGTTCTGTCTATCCCTTTGTTTGATGACCGTAGGCCCCCACTATTCAAGGCAGAGAACGACTGGTGTAACAGCTACGAATTGTGCCAGCCGCCACCGTATTCTTTCACATACAGGGATGAATACCAACCTGCTAGCGTCTTTACCTGGTATTCATTACCTCTTCTTGGATCGTCATGGGTTCACGTCATTAGCCATAGTCAACTTTGAAGGAGCCCCGCTTCTCTTTCCAAGAGTACGTCTTCACCTGACTTCACCCTTTCTGCCACGGCAGGGCATCATCGGATGCAGGAGGATCAGGCACCTGCGCGAGTAAGCTGTTTCGCAGGAAAAGGACTTTCACCTTTCACATCAACAGAACAGTTAAAGAAAAACCCGAGGAGTGCAAAGCACTTAACACTCGGGGATTTCTTCCCTTTTTTCACTAGATTACTAGTTTATAAAGGAACGTTTCGTTTAATTTAATTAGCAGAGTTTACAGAATCAATTTCTGCTTGAATATCAGCCACAGTACTGTCAGTAGTAATGTTATTTCCAGGATCGATTGCTGCTTCATACTCAGCAATCAAGTCGCTGTTGTAATTGCTGAATAGATCGTTTTGCAGAGCATCATCCAATTCAACTTGGTCGCTGGCGTTAGCAACTGCATCTACAGCAGCTTGCTCTTCATCAGATTGAACAACTGTAACAGTAATGTTATTTGTTGTATCAGTTACTTCACCAGCATAAACATCAAAAGTGATTGTTTCAGTTGAGCCAATTGTTGCATCTGCAGCGACATCACCAGAAGCATCAATTACGTCTGATGTGGTGTCTTCACTCAATTCTAAAGATACATCAGAGTCATTAACGATTTCTTCAGCCCTTGTTGATACGTTAGAACCTTGCTCAGCATCCCAAGATGTGTTTTCTTCAAGTGCGTATACTGCATCTGTAACTGTTGCTTCATTTGTTGCAGTTTCAGCAACGTCTTGCACAGCTTGGTCTTCTGCGTTACTTGCATCAAGAGATCCATTTACAGTGATGTTGCTGGCATCAAGGTTTCCAGTAGAACCAGAGATAGTAGCTTCGCCTTCAATAGTTACGCTTGAAGTGGCTGCGAATTCAACATTGTCAAATGTTGCACTAGCGTCAGCGGCTATTGTTACATCGCCCTCAATGGTAGTGTTGAAGGAAGCATTTTGACCGTTAACTGTAACATCACCAGTGATGGTGTTTTCTACAGAAGTGAAGTTGTCTCCATCTACTGTGAGATTTCCATCGATAGTGAAGTCTGTAAGAGTAACACCATCTTGTGTGACATTAACGTTGCTTGTTACTTCATCGTTCTGACTTCCACTTACACCCTCGACAGTGATACCTTCGAAGTCTTGTACCAAGCCGTTAATGAATTCACTGCTGTAACTTTCTTCTTCTAGAGTGACAGCTTCAAGACCAATTGCTTCACCAGCATTGTTTGTTGTAACTGCTACATTTAAGCCTTCAAGTTCGTCAGCATTATCACCAGTACTAGCTCCACCATCAAGGAAAGTGTCTAACGCTGAACCAGCTGGAATGTCGTAGGTTTCGTCACCGACATCAATTTGGTTTGCGGTAGTGTTAATATAAGTTACTTCACCATCAGTTTCAGCTCCACCGCTTCCGCCGTTGCCGCTGGATTCATTTGTTCTTACAACGGCATCAACAAAGGTGCTTCCACCTGCTGCAAGGATAAGGGATACGTCGTCGCCGTTTTCAATGTCACGAAGACTTTCAACGGAGTAATCATCCGAATCGGAGTCTGTTACATCGTAAACCTCAGCGTCGGATTCAAGTTGATACTCTGTGCCATCGACAGTGATGGTGTTATTACCAACTTCAACGTTCTCTACGGTGCCTTCAACGTGACGGTTGACACTGCTGTCATCCGTTTCTTTGATGTCGGTAACTTGATTGTTGTCATCGTTCACTTCAAGAACGACTGGTGTACCTTCTGTGAGGTTATCGATGTCCGCATTATCCATGTCGGAGCTTTCCAGGTCGTTCACATCGTACGTTTCTCTCTCTCCGTTAACAAGAGCTTCGACACGTGCTACTTCATCATCACTATTAACATCTACGCGAGTAAGCACAGCACTGTAATCGGTAGTGTTAGCTACATCAAGGTCGGATGTTTCGATGTGAGTAACATAACCATCTTCATCGTAGTAAACCGTACCTTCGTTGATGTCGTTACCATTGTCTTGAACTTCGCTCCAGTCCATCGTTGTTACGTCGTCTGCATCTGGATAAGTGTCATTAGAATCGACGTTCACAACCTGGGTGCTGCTTTGAAGACGGTAGGACTCGCCATTCTCAGCCTCTACGAAATCATCATCCGTTTCAACTGTTTCGGTGAAAGTTTCACCGTTGTTGAAGAATTTAAGTCCTGCAACATCTTCAGAGTCGTTAGTGTCTATACCCATGAGAAGAGCTTCATCCGCACTGATGGATTTCACTACTTCTTCTCCACCGTTTCCATCGGTTGCAACGATGTCAAAAGCGAAGTCTTCATCTCCACTGTCAGCATTCCTCAGCTGGAATTCATCAATTTCGAAACTATTACTAGCTTCCTCAGGAAGATCTTGATCTACTTCGTACTCAACCTCACCGTCAGCTGTTTGAACAACGATTTCATCAAGGCTGGTAATTTCGAAATCATAGAGATTTTCATTACCCTCTCTGTTAACTAAGGAGAGTTCTACCCGATCGTTTCCGCGGTTATCTTGATAAGCAACGATGGAATCCGTAGTATAAGAAGTTTCGTACTGCTCTTGCAGGTCACCTTCCTGACCACCAGAAACGATGACAAGATCACCTTTCCAGTTGAAGTGAGCTGTTACTTCTTCGCCACTGTCTTCAAGCATTTCAGCGCCGTCTTCGTCGAGGGTTTCAATTTCGTTGTCTTCATTGACGTACTGCGCACTGCCATACTCGAAGTTTTCGCCGTCAATGTCGAAAGAGTCTTGATAAACGCCATCGATTTGACCCGTCACGGTTTCATCCGTTACAACAGCAATACCATTTTCCTCGGCATCTTCGTTAAAGAAAACAAGGTCGTTTTGCTGGATGTCATCAACAGAAATCTGTTTACCGTTCTTCACAATGAGATGGTCTGAGAGGTCGACTTCATCGGAATCGAAACCAAGTACATAGTTGCCATCTACTTCATTATTAAGGACGCTGTCTTCAAAGTTATAAGCATGAACAGCTTCTACATTGTCATTGTTATCAAAGTAGACTTTAGCGTAGTCGTACTCTGCATCAGCTTCAATATCTGCACTGTCACCATTGAGGTAGAAGTTAAAGTCTTCTTCATCAGCAAGATCGTAAGTGTCGTTGTCTCCATTTGGATTAACAACATCGATTTCATCAGCATCGCTGTTGACTTCAATAGCACCTTCTTCTACATCTTCATCTTCAAACTCATGATCAACAATGTTGTCGTCCTGGTCGTACCAGATGCTGATTTCAGCTCCAAGCGCTTGATAATAATCGAAGTCTTCGGCTTCAACATTATAAGTAGCGCCGCCGGCACTGATTGTTTCATCATCCAGATCAACGTCCGTCACGCGGACTTCATCAGTGAATCCTGGACGGATGAATGTTGATTCCAAATCACCGACTTGAATGTCGTATTCCTGAAGACGTTCAATTTCTGGATCAGCATCTTCGTCAGTGTTGTCAAACAGAGTGACCTGAGCAGTAAGACCATCTGGGGATACGTCTACGCTTTCAACACCTTTGCGCTCTCCGCTGTCACTTTCCGAGATCATAACATCGGAAGGATCGATGTCTTCACGGTACGGTCTAGTGAAGCTTACTTCAAGGACATGACCGTCATCGGTAAGGGCATCTACGTTTGCAATTTCAAGCGGCTCCTGTACTTCGAGAGCACGGTCAAGGAATGTTGCGAACTGAGCACGGTTAACCGTTTCTTTCGGACGGAACATGTTGTTCTCAGTAGAAGTGATTTCATACTGAGCCAGGATTTCGATGTTTTCCTGGTGGCTTGCGTTTGCTTCGTCAAGGTCAGCAACTTCTGCGTCGCTGTCTTCTTTCGCTTCAAGATCAAACGCGCGTACCAGGATGGTAGCCATCTGCTCACGGCTGAGATCCATGCCGGCAGCGAATTGTGTGCCGTCCTGGCGGCCTGTGATGTAGCCTGCTTCGGTTACTGCTTCCGCGAACGGAGTGTAGTAACTTTCATCAGTCAGGTCATCGTAGCTTGTTTCTGCGTCTTGATTTACTTCGAGGTCAAACGCGTTCACAAGAAGCTCCGCTACCTGGCCGCGGTTGATCTCTTCTCCTGGGCCGTATGTACCATCTGGGTACCCGTTGATGATACCTTCGTCAGCGAGACGTTGGATAGATTCCGAGGCCCAGTAATCGTTGGATACATCACTGAAAGATTCAGCTGCATCCGCTTGCTGTACATCCGCAGGTACCGCTGCTGCTGCAGACGCTACGACTGCTGCAGATACGGAAGATGCTAGAAATCTGCGGTAAGACTTAGGTTGATAAGCCATATGCAATATTTCCTCCTTTTGTATGAAGCACTCTACCTCAGTTTTGGTAGAATACTTGTTTCTAACTTTCAGAGACGATATCACGTCATCTGGTTCCTCAACGATCTATCATCGGGTCATCGGAATCATCTATGAAAGCGTCTCCGTCCGTTAGTTTTACATAAATCTTCTAAAAAACTGCAAAAATTATTATACGTGCCAATTCGCAGGCTGTCAATTCATGGTTGGGTAATTATTCCGATGAAAGGCACTGTATAACGCTACTCTCAGATTTCTTCATATTATGACGCTATTTACAAGAATTCTACAACATTTTCCTCAGTATTACTACCCTGATTATATGTTTGTAATCGCATCTTAATAGAATAGTAGGTTTTCAGTCCTTGGATGCCGGATTTTAATCGGCGGGAATACTGAAATCTTCATTAATAAAAGGGGCTGGCGGCTCTTTTCTTACCATATTAAACCATGAATTTTACAGATCTGTCACGGAAATATTTCAACTCTGTTATAAATGTACATAAAAAACCGGCCCTCGTATGTGTACGCGGACCGGCTTTCTTTTATGCAGGGTCTTCGGACATTTCCGAATCATTACCTGATTCCTGTTGTTCCATCTGTTCCTGCTCGATTTCCCTGACTTTTTCCTGGATGTATTCTTCGAGATTTTCTCCTACTTCATTATGGTCTTCGTAACGGACGTTCGTTCGTTCATCAAACGTGCGGAGTTCGCCGCCGAGCTCAAGCGTGAAGGTGAAACGGGTGTCGTAGCCGTTCAGCCGTCTCGTTTCCTTATCAATAAATGCGGTCATTTCGATCCGGTCGAGTTCCATCCCGTTCAGCTGCTCTTCACTCAATCCGTCTTCCGGCATCACCCCGAGCGAGTCCAGTTTCTTTTCGGCGAGTACTTTGTGGCGTTCTTCCGTTCCTTTAAAGGACACTTCATAATAATCGGGAGTGTCTTCGACGTCCGTCACTTCTTTCATTAAAAACTCGTTCTTAAACTCGAGGAAAAAGGAAAGGTCTTCATTCGGGCGGAGCATCGACTGGATTTCTCCCGTGTTTGTATCATGCGCTTCCCATTCTCCGTCCTGGCGGATCTGGATATCCTCCCCGTCGACCCGGATGTCAAGTTCCACCGGTGTATCAAGTTCCACCAGGTTCATGTTTGATTCCATGTAGCCCTGGATGGGATCACTGTAACGCAGCGCGCCTCTTGTGAAGGTGCTGATGCCCTCTTCCGCCGCGTTCAGGGTGTTGGACTCGGTGAAATAGACACTGTCCAGGTTCTCCATCGTTTCCATTGCATCGCCGTACACTTCTTCCGGCAACTCCTGCTCCCCGCATGCGCCGAGGATAAGCAGGACAGAACCCGCTGCTGCGGATGCGGCTTGTTTCCAACTTTTCATATGTATGATCTCCTATTGTTCGTTAGTGTTGGTGTTCCCTGTACATTTTACAGCGGCTGCGGGGAAAAGGCAAAGGCCGGATGGAATGCAGGACTTTAGATTCACAAAATCAGAAAGGTTGCAGGAAATCATGTGAAAAATTTGTGACAATGTTATTCATGTTACATGAATGTTACACGGGGTACCCAGCATTTAACATCCCGTCCATGCGGGATTCCAGACGTTTTTACGTCGGATGGAGTGGAAATAGGACGAACTGTGGCGGGGGAGTTTATAGGTTTTTTGTATCATGTTGTCTTTTAGTTGTTATTAAACTGTAAACTCAAAAGGCGTTTAATCATGCTAGACTATGAATTGTGTTTTCAAGACAGACCACGACATTTCAACCCAAAACACAGCATGACATATGCGCATCCATAAAAAAACATTACATAATGAGAGGGGTGGCCATTTTGGTCAAGAAGAGCATGGCAGCTTTGCTGAGCGCCGTTTTGCTTCTTTCTGCTTTTGCCTTGCAGCCGGGGGCGGCTGACGCGGCAACCGGGGATCAGATTGAAGCCGAAGCAAGAGAGCACCTGGGAACACCGTACCGTTACGGAGGTACGACACCGAGCGGATTTGACTGCTCCGGATTCACCAGTTATGTATTCGCACAGAACGGGGTGGATCTGCCGAGAACGGCTGCAGCACAGTACAACGTTGGAACGCAGGTATCGAAAGGTAACCTTCAGAAAGGGGACCTCGTCTTCTTCTCGCACGGTTCCGGAATCGGCCATAACGGCATTTACATCGGAGACGGACAGTTCATTCATTCGTCCTCTTCCAACGGAATCAGCATCTCGAGCGTGAACGACCCGTACTATTGGGGCGACCGTTACGTCGGTGCAAGACGAGTGATCTCAAACGAATCCGCGGAGGAAGAAAAAGAAGCGCAGGCTTCCGCCGTAAAATCAGAGACATTTGAAGAACTGCCGGACGGTGAGTACCATGATGTCGATGAAGACTACTGGGCGTACGGCAGCATTACAGAACTCGGTAAAGACGGCATCATCAGCGGGTACGCGAACAGCACGTTCAAGCCTTCCGACAGCATTACAAGAGGACAGGCTGCCACCCTTCTGATGAAAGCTCTTGATCTGGAACGCACAGGAAACGACACCGGCTTCAGCGATGTATCTGCCGACCACACACACGCAGCAGCGATCAAAGCTGTAGATGACGCAGGCTACATTACCGGTAACGAAGAGGGGAACTTCATGCCGGACGAGCCGATGACACGCCAGCAAATGGCCGTTGTTTTCTACCGTGCTTTTGACCTGAAAGGGACAAGCTATGACGGATCATTCGCTGATGTAGGCGGAGATCACCGCTACCATACACAGATCCAGGCGCTTGCCGGAGCCGGTATTACAACCGGAAACGCTGACGGCGAATTTATGCCGGGCCGCGAAACAACACGTGCCCACTTCTCCGTCTTTCTCGAAAACGCATTGGAACAATAACACGAAAACCATAAATTCTTGGAAGATCCGCCACGGGGATGGCGGATCTTTTTTATATGGAATCGGGCACGAAAAGAATGGTGGGGGTGGCCATTGGGGAATAACCTTCTCTGCCCGTATCCTTCGTTGTTCCGCTGCCTTTTCGTTTCACAGAAAAGCAGGCACTCCAATAAAATGGGGGCTTTATTATGTCTTTCTGGTTATAGGTATTACCGGTTCGGCTTTCTCTTAAACATTGAAATTAAAAATTTTTTTGGAATGTGAAACTTTTTCCTTCTGGGTGCGTTAAAAATCTGTATGCGCTTCTATTAATCTAAGTTTTCTTCCTTTATGATAGAAGAATGTGGCATTTATTACTAATAGAGAGGATGGTAGGGATGCAGCAGAAGGTACGGAGCGCTGTAATGGCTTGTCTTTTTTTGGCTGCCTGGCCGGCGGGAACGACGCTTGCGGCAGACACAGAGGAACATACATATCTGGTAGGGTTTGAAGAAGAGGTGTCCCCGGAGCTGATTGAAAACGCCGGCGGGGAAGCCGGAGATATGTGGGAACGGATTGAAGCTGGTGAAGCGCTGTTGACGGATGAGGAAGCGGCACAGCTCTCGTCTGAAGAAGGCGTGGAGTATGTGGAACCGGACCAGGACGTCGAGATTCAGGCCGTCGATGATCTCGAGAACTGGGGGCTCGAAGATGTAAAGGTTCCGGATGCCTGGGATGAGAACGTAACTGGTGCGGATGTGGAGGTCGCTGTGGTGGACACCGGCATCAGCACGTCGCATCCATCGCTCGATGTGGCGGACGGCTATTCCGCGGTCTCCTACACCGACTCCTACAATGACGACAACGGCCACGGCAGCCATACCGCCGGGATTATCGGCGCCTATCAGCCGAGTGCAGGACTCATGGGAGTGGCGCCGGATGTGGAGCTGACGGCGGTCAAAGTTCTCGATGAAAACGGCAGCGGCGCGCTCTCGCAGGTGCTGAGCGGGCTGGAATGGGCAATTGAAGAAGAGGTCGATATCATCAATATGAGCTTCGGGACCTTGACCGATTCGAGCTCGATGAAGGCGATGCTGGATGAAGCGTATGAGAGCGGCATTATCGTAACATCGGCCTCCGGCAACCGTGGAGAAGGAGAAGACGAAGATACCGACCGCGTCGAATTTCCGGCCCGCTATGACTCGGTCATTGCCGTTGGTGCTGTTGATGAAAATCACGAACGGGCTTATTTTTCTGCCTCCGGGGATGCTGTGGAACTGAGCGCGCCCGGCGTGGATATCGTCAGTACATATGAGGGCAGTTCGTACGGGCCCCTGAGCGGAACTTCCATGGCCACCCCATTCGTCTCCGGGGCGTTTGCTCTGCTGAAGGAAGCTTATCCGGAAAAAGAGGGGCCTGAACTTCGGAAAATGCTGCAGGAAGAAGCCGTCGACCTTGGCCCTGACGGCCGTGATGACCGCTACGGCTACGGGCTGCTGCAGCTGCCGGACCTGTCGGATGCGGATGTGGAAGAAAAAGAAGATTTCGGGGAAGATAACCGGGAAGCTCCGGTGGAAGAAGATATCGATGAGAATCCAATCGAAGATGACCCAATTGAAACACCAGCCGATGAAAAAGAGCCGGATGTACCGTCCGGCGTAGAGACCGAAGTGATCGAAAATGACGACGGCACGCATGATGTGTATGTGTTCTGGAACCGCTCCGATGAAGAGGTACTGTACCATCAGATCTATCGGAACGGAAAAGCCTACGGCACGAGCGACAACGGCAGGCTGTTCAAAGATGAAGGCGTCCGTGCCGGGACGTATGAATATGACGTGACGGCCGTTTCGGTTGATGACGTGGAGTCCGGGCGCAGCGAAACCGTCGAAGTCGCGATTGAGGAAGAAGGATTTACCTGGCCGGAGGAAGTAACGGTGCCGCCGGATTTTTCGGATATCGACGATGACTACTGGGCGGCGGCTTCGATCCGGGAACTGAGCGCACGCGGCGTGATCCATGGCAGCGGCAGCGAGTTCCGCCCGGGCGAAGCGGTGCGCCGCGGCCAGGCGGTGACGATGCTCGGCCGGGTGCTCGACTGGAGTGACGCCCCCGCCGCGACGTCCTTTTCCGATGTGGACCGGGATTATTTCGGATCCGGTTATATCGCGGAAGCAGTCGATGCCGGTGTGATTGCGGGATTTGCAGATGGAACATTCCGCCCGAATGACAGCATCACCCGCGGACAGATGGCGGCCATTCTCGGCAATGTGTTTGATTTTTCCGGCGGCGAGACGGCGGATTTCCGTGACGTCGATGAAGAGACGACCGGCTCGTCTGCGATTGCCTGGCTTGCGGAGCGCGAGTTGGTGACCGGCTATGACGACGGCACCTTCCGCCCCGGCAGCACATTAACACGTGCCCAATTTGCTCGTATTTTTTATGAATTGGGAGAGCATATGAAAGAATAATGTGAAATGTGAAACGGCCCGGGCGGCGGCATCGCTCCGGGCCGTTTTTTATATCGATTCTCTGAGTTTCTCTATCGATTGGATGATTTCTGCATTGATTCTCGGTGATTTTTGGGATTTATCGATTGATTCTTCGGATTTCTGCATTGATTCTCCCGCTTATTGCGTTGATTCCCGGAGGTTCTGCATTGATGTCTTAGAGACTATCCCCAGTTGCTGCGTTCGTTAAGGTGGAGAAGCCCCGGACCGTTTCTGTATTGATTCTATGAATTTCTCTATTGATCGTAGGATTTCTGTATCGATTCTGCGAAGGTTCAGGGGTTTATCAATCGATTCTCTGTATTTCTGCCTTGGTTCTCTGAATTATTGTGTTGATTCCCGGATATTCTGACTTAGAGATGGTTGCTGTCGGGACTCAGGATGCCATATCCTGGCATACATTCGCGCAGTGGTGGCAGGCTTTGGCGCAGCGCTGGCAGTGGTCGTGTTCGTGTTTGGCGCATTCATCGCCGCACGCCTGGCAGATCTCGGCGCAGACCCGGCAGATGGCTTTGGCGTACGGGCTGTTGCGCTGCATCGCCTGTGCGGCGAACCCGCAGATGTCGGCGCATTCACGGTCCAGCCGGATGCATTCTGCCATCATGTTCACGTCCTGTTCCTGCAGGCACGCATTGTAGCAGTTGTTACACGCCTCCATGCACTCGAGGCAGGCCTGGATACACTCTTCATACGTCATGATCATTGCCTCCTTTGGGGGATTAGGTTTCTGTCTATTGGGATTCCCTGTGATAGGAGATTTCATGCATGAATTTTCAGGTATCACTTTCTGCAGGGAGGGCTGATTTCTGCATTGATTCGTGAGTTTCTCTATCGATTCCCACAGTCATTTCCTTTTTCTTCCTCGATTCTCCGGATTTCTCGATTGATTCTCCATATTTCTGCGTCGATCATATAAAAAAATGCCGGCATAACCGGCAGTTTTATTATGATTCCTGGCTGTTTTTTATAGTTTGAACGGTTTCGTTATCCAGCCCGGTAATCCTGCAGACAACTTCCACCTCAAAGCCTTCCCGCAGCATGGAAGCCGCCACGGACCGTTTATTTTCCATTTTCCCTTCTGCCATACCCTTTTCTATACCTTTCTCCATGCCTTGTTCTATCCCTTTTTCCATACCTTGCTCCATACCTTTTTCGAGCCCTTCTTTTTCCGCATCCTGGACCCGAAGCTCGTATTCTTTATCTTTCGCGGCGGCGTCCATGATCTGCTTCAATCGTCTCTCGTAAGCAATTTTCTCCTCCACGCTGGCACTCAGATATTCCCATTGTTCAAAGGCGCCTTTCAATGATTTGTCGCTCATTGCGATCTCCTCCAATGCATGGTAAATGTCTTCATACATCTTATGATTTCGGCGGTCGACCATCCCAAGAAGCAGCAGCCATCTGGCGAGCAGGTGATGCGTAATGTCGAGCGTGCCTTTCCGCCATTTGCTGATTAACGTCGGTATCTCCAGCATGTGGAGTTCGAGCTGGCTCGTTATTTGGTGGTGATGAGTGCGATTTTTCAGTACGTAGGAGTGATGAAAGTCTGGTGCTTTCTCTTCCGGCAGCGGAAAATTTAGTATATTGATGATAATAACGGGCTGGAGTGTTCGGTACGGTTCTCCTTCTTTGATACGGGCCCGGTACAATCCGGCCCAGTAATAGAGGGATCGTTTGACCATATCATACTCATTTGTAAACTGAATTTCAATGTTAATATATTCCCCTTTTTCGGTGAGAGCCACGATATCAAGCCGCGATTTTTTATCTCCCTCGTGTTCTCCTGCGAATTCGGTGTTTTCGAAGGTGATGTGCTTGATTTCTTCTTCCTTCTCCCGCTGGAGAACGGCATTCAAAAACACAATGGTCAAATCCTTATTCCGTTCCACTCCGAAAAGCTGCTTGAATGCATAATCAATTTTCAGATCCATCAGTTGTTCCGGACGCAACCACTTCAACATACTGCTTCGCCTCTATTCTATTGTATTGGACTGCATCGTTTTATTATAGCATAAAAAGAGAACAAATGTTCTTTTCGTGAAGGTAGATTATCTATTGATTGCGGCATTTTATTTATCGATTTGCGGGTTTCTCTATTGATTCTCCCCCATTATTCTATTTTCTCTATCGATTTTCCACATTTATCAATTGATTCTCCGGATTTCTGCATCGATCTACCATAAAAAGACCCTGCTTCTGCTGAAACAGGGCCTTCTTTCTTCCATTATTTCCGGTAGTCTTTGTCGAGGAAATTCCAGAAATTATCGTGGAACATGGCGGCGATGTCGTTTTCGATGTCTTCTTTGGTGACGGGCCAGCCGGTGCTGCGGACGTCTTCGTATTTTTCGGTGAGAACGTCTTTAAGCACCGTTTTCGTGTGGCGCCATTTGTAGACGACCTGTTCGAGGACACGGGCGTCGGAGTGCTGCGGGATGAAGCTCGTGTTGAGGAGCTCGAGGCGCATGCGTGTCACTTCGTTCACGATGACGGGGTTGTTCATGAACCACCAGCACCCAAAGATCATCAGATGGCGGAATTTACGCGCGAGCACGGCGAGTTCGTGCTGGTTCTCACGCGACAGCATCGTGACGAGAAATTTATTCTCCTGGTTTTCGGCGAGCAGGTTCTCTAGCGCGCGGATGTCGGCTTTGCCGACGAAGTCGCCGGCGTCGATCAGATCCGGGTTGACGCGTTTTTTCACGCCGATCATGAGCGCGAACGGGATGTTATGTTTTTTCGTGACCGGCAGGATGCAGTCGCGGATGACGCGGCCTCGGTCGCTGTCTTCCGGGTAGGCGAAGCTCGGCGGAAGCGACACCGCCATGTAGAGCGGGTTCATGATCTCAATCCAGTCTTCGAGGAAGCGGTTCACTTCCTTGATGGTGCGGCCGTTCCAGTCGTCCTGGATCTCGTATCCCCATCCCCGCAGCTTTTCTTTTGTGTTCTGGAAGTCGTTCAGGAGCGGATCGATCCGGAGCACGGCGTGAAAATCATCCTGGGGGCGGGTGCCCTCGAGCCAGATGGCGCGTTCCTGTTCATCAAACGGGTCGTTGGTCATGACGATATTGGAGACGTTCGCCTGCTTCATGACGGCGCCGACCTGTGAGGCCGCGGAGCGTCCGGCGAATTCTGCGCGGTACGTATCGAGATTTTTCGTTTTCGGATCAATGCCCATTTCCTGCAGGGTTGTCAGCACGCCTCGGGCTGCTTCGCTGACCGGGGTGCGTTCGACGAACAGTTTCTGCCAGATGAGTTCGGCCTGTTCTTTTTTCTCCATTTTCCAGAAGAGCTGCGGATCCATATCTGTCCAGCGCATCACTTCGGCAACGAGGTAGTGATAGGTAAGCAGTTCGTCGATGTCCCACAGCAGGATGTCTCCGAAATTGGGAGAAAACAGATGCGTGTGAATGTCGGTGATTTCCTGGTTCTCAATGGCGTTTTCGACGGTCTCGCGGATTCCTTTTTCTGTCGTTATGGTCATTGGATCTCCTCCTTAATGTTTTGATGAAACTGCTCGAGTGTCTGTACGGCACCGTTCTCGAGGAGCGCATCGACGAAGCCGCTGATCAGGTGCTTTCGGGTCTCATCGGCCGGCAGTTCCCCCTGTCTGGCAAGAAACGCGTCCACCAGCGCGGTAGTGGACAGGTTCCCGTTTCGATGTTCGTTCCATTTGTCATGCATAAACGTAATCATCTCTTCGGATTCGCGCAAAGGGAATTCGCGGCCGAGCGCGGCGCCCTGCACTTTTTCCTGTCCTTTCTCCTGCGGCTGGTAATAAACGATGACAGCCGCGAGGGCGAGAGCAAAATACTGGTTCGCCGGATTGCCGCTGTCCCAGCGCTGCCAGATCGGCTGCACGCGGGTGCCGAATTTCTGGATGGCATTCTGGCCCAGATCGGTGAGCTGGTGGCGCTGGTACGGGTTTTCAAAGCGCTCCAGCACGCCGGCAGCAAAGTGGTCTTTTTCGTCCTTGTCATACGGCAGCACCGGTTTGATGGCGTGATCCATCGCTCCTTCAACAAATGCGCGCACCTCTTTGTCCCGCATGGCCTCATAAACGGTGTCCACGCCGTACAGATGGGAGAGCGCGAACATCATCGTATGAGGGGCATTCAGAAGGCGGATTTTCAGCTCGGCATAGTCTTTTACATCCGCGTAGGCTGCGTTCAGTCCTGCATCCTGGAGGGGCAGAATTTGTTTCGCCTTTTCTCCGCCTTCAATGACAAACAGGTGGTACGGCTCCGCCACGGTGAAAAGGCGGTCTTCATAGCCGAGTTTCTCCTGGAACTGTTCGATATTCGCAGGATAGCCTGTCACAATCCGGTCCACGAGGGTCTGGCAGAATTCGTTATGGTCCGTTACCCACTGCCGGAATTCCTCCCCGAGCGACCAGTCCTCGATTTTGCGGAGAACGATATCTTTCAGTACGTCTCCGTTCCGCTCGACGAGTTCACAAGGCAGCAGTACAAGCCCTTTATCCGGATCCCCGTCAAACGCCAGGAACCGTTCATACAGAAGCTGGACCGTTTTTCCCGGAAAAGAAAGCGGCGCCGCGGCCCGGTTCCAGTCTTCTTCCTGATACACGAGTCCCGCTTCTGTCGTATTAGATGCCAGAATCTCCAGCGTCGGTTCCACTGCAGCCGCTACGGCCCGGTCCCATTCTTCATACGGATTGACCGAGGTGGAAATGGCTGTCACGACATCGGCGCGGTCGACCGTTTTTCCGTCCAGCCGGCCGCGCAGCTGGACCGTATAGGCATGATCCTGCGCCTTCAGATCCGGCAGCTTGCGGCCATGCGGCGTCGGCTGAAGTGCTGCGACACTGCCGTTGAACAGCCCCTGCCGGTTCATGTGTTCAATCATCCAGTCGAAAAAACCACGCATGAAATTCCCTTCGCCGATCTGCAGTACTTTCACCGGCAGACCGGTCTGGTCCCGCACCTGCTCCGGATCCTTTGTTTTCAGATAATCATAGGATAACCTCTCCATCATCTACCTCCTTTACAGAATAACGCCGTCTTTGAAAATCGCGATCTCCTTGAAGTTGTACATTTCATTGCGGGTCTGTTTCGTGCCGGATGCCCAGGCGATCATTTCCTCCATGAATTCATCGGTCAGCGTCTCGAGCGGTTTGCCCTCAACGAATTCACCGGCGTTAAAGTCGATCCAGCGTTTTTTCTTTTCAGCCAGGGCGGTGTTCGTTGAAATTTTCACCGTCGGCACCGGTCCGCCAAACGGGGTGCCGCGTCCGGTCGTGAACAGGACGATGTGGGCGCCTGCCGCGGCGAGATTCGTGACGGACACAAGATCATTGCCCGGTCCCTGCAGCAGATTCAGCCCTTTCGTTGTCGCGCGCCCGGCATATTCGAGCACATCGACCACCGTCGCGTTTCCGCCTTTCTGCACGCAGCCGAGCGACTTTTCCTCCAGCGTCGTGATGCCTCCGTCCTTGTTGCCGGGCGATGGATTCTCATAGACGTTCTGGTCATGATCGAGAAAGTATTGCTTGAAATCGTTGACGAGTTTCACCGTGTTATCAAACACTTCTTCGTTTTCCGCGCGACTCATAAGCAGTTTTTCGGCACCGAACATTTCCGGTACTTCGGTGAGAATGGTCGTGCCGCCGTGGGCAATCAGACGGTTGGAAAACGAGCCGACGAGCGGGTTGCCGGTAATGCCGGAAAAGCCGTCGGAGCCTCCGCATTTCAGGCCGACTTTCAGCTCGGACACCGGAATCTGTTCACGCTTGAACCCGTTCGCGTACTCGGTGAGCTCTTCAATCAGACTAAGGCCTTCCTCGATTTCATCCTCTACATCCTGCGCGCCGAGGTAGACGACTTTCCCGTTTGTCTTCTCACCAATCATCTCCTGAAACGACTTGATCGTGTTGTTTTCACAGCCAAGGCCCATGACCACGACGCCGACTGCGTTCGGGTGCAGCACGAGGCTGGAGAGGACGCGCTGGGTATTGGTCAGATCATCGCCGAGCTGCGAACAGCCGAACGGATGCGGAAAATGGAACACGCCGTCCACTTCATCGCCGTCCCCGAGTTCCTTGGACGCCATATCGGCAAGGAGTTCCGCCGATTTGTTAATACAGCCGACCGTGTTGATGATCCAGATTTCATTGCGGATGCCGACTTCTCCATTCGGGCGCCGGTACCCCTGAAAGGTAAGCTCTTCTTTCGGCTTTTCGGTCTCCACAGGCTCTCTTGGCTCATACGTGTAGTCGAGCTTGCCGCTCAAATTTGTCTTCGTATTGTGGGAATGCACCCATTCGCCGGTGTCGATGTCTCTTGTCGCGTGGCCGATCGGATTGCCGTACTTCAGGATGTCCCCGCCTTCTTTGATCGGCTGAAGCGCCACCTTATGCCCGGCCGGGATAGTTTCAAGGGGGGTGACAGAAATGCCCCCGGAGGTCACCCCCTGTCCTCCGGCCGCTTCATCGATCGCCACAGCCACGTTATCCAGCTCATTGATACGGATGATCGGTTCCTTCATCGTTATCCTTCCTTCCTTGATTTTTGAAGCGCTTTCAAAAATGACACTGGAGCACATCAGCGCACCGCCACCGTGTCCCGCTCCAGAAAAGCTGGAGCGTATCGGTAGACAGCCGGCCGGACCGCTTCTTTATCTTCATTCATCTGTTCAAACAAAAGCGATGCTGCTTTTTCGCCGATCTCAAACGCCGGTTGATCAATGGCCGTGATCGCGGGATTATAGACACTCGCCAGCGGCATATCATCGATGCTGATAATACTCAGGTCCTCCGGAATGCGCACTCCTGCTTTCTTGCAGAAATTCAGTACCTCCATCAGCGTAAGATCGTTGCTGGCCAAAAGTGCCGTTGGCTGATCTTCCTTCTGAAATTCCTCTACAAGGTATTCCGCCATACCGGATAACGGTTTCTCATAAATGAAGGTGTCGTTCCCACCGAGCCCGTGTTTTTCCATCGCTTTCTGAAAACCAGCCAACCGCTCCGTTCTTGGTGTCATCATCGGCTTCAGCGTAGGAACGGCAAGACCTATCCGGCAGTGGCCGTGCTCCCTGAAATGGTCCACAGCCATGGCAGCTGCCTGCTCATTATCAGTTAAGACTGTACTGACCGGAAGTTCCGAAATGATCCGGTCGACAAATACAAGCGGAATCTCCTTCTCCAGCAGTTCACGGTACATTTCTTCATTGTCCCCCGCCGGAAAAATGATAAAGCCGTCCACCTGCTTGGCCTCGAGCATCTTGACATATTTCTGTTCCTTCGCCGGGTCTTCATCGGTGTTGCATACAATGACATGGATATTCTGCTGATTGCAGGCATCTTCCACCGCCCGGATCACATGGGTCGAAAAGCCGTGCAGAATGTTGGCGACAATGATGCCGATCGTAAATGTTTTCTTCTGTTTCAAGCTTCTTGCGAGAAAGTTGGGGGAATACTCCAGCTCGACGATACTTTCCCGGATCCGCTGCTTGGTTTCCTCCCCCATGTATTCAAATCGTTTATTCAAATACTGGGATACCGTGCTTTTGGAAATGCCGGCGTGCTTTGCTACATCGGATATCGTTATATTTCTGCCGTTTTTCATGGTTGATTCACCTTCGATCGAGGGGAACTAAACCGATTTATCTAGACCGGTTTATCTGCATTTTAATGGAAGTCCGGCTGGAAGTCAATACTCCTTCTATCCGAAGGTTCAATTAACAGTGGTCTTTGTTTACTTCCTCGTTTCGGAGCGTCTGCCGGATTTTTTCATAGAGTTCCTGCGACTGTTCCCTGTCCGAAGCTGTCAAAAAAATGACGCCGCTGGTCACGGGTGAGCACTTTCAGCAGATGGCGGTTTCCCGATTCGTTCAACAGCATGGGAAACCCCTCCAGTGACACCTGTTTCTATGACTTTATCACAGGCAGGAAGACCCGGCACTTAGAGCGCTTATGTTCACTCAAAAAGGACATTGTTTGTTTGTAGGAAACATAATACGTGCCGGGTCTGTTCTAATTCCTGCCGGATAGGTAGAATAACATCAGGTGATACATTCCATGGAAAAACGAACCTTAGGAAATTATGTAAAAGAACTCCGACTGCAGAATAATTTATCCCTCCGCGATCTTGCCGGAGAAACAGATATCAGCTATTCCTACATTCATGCCATCGAAAGCGGCCGGGTTACGCCTTCGCGTGAAGTGGCAGCTGCTCTTGCCGAGGGGCTGCAGGGGGCGCTTCCTGATGAATTGATGCGGCTTGGAGGCTACCTTCCCTCTCCCGATTCTCCGAAAGACCTGGATGGAGCCATCCGGCTGGATGTGTTCGCTTCCCGGCTGCAGAAGCTTATAAGCGATGGAAATTGGGGGCTGGAAGCTCTGGCGGTGCGTACCAATATTGAAAAAGCATCCCTCGGCCGCTGGCTGCATCCCGAGAGCTATAAGACCTCCGCAGACCGTCCTGATGTTATCAGCCTTTATAAACTGGCGTCGGTCCTTCATGTCACCCCGGATTATCTCGCCGGGTACACGGACAGCACCTCAGGTTTTGATGCAGCCGCGCCCCGGCCGAGAAACCTGAGGGATCTGCTGTATCATGAACCGCTCGTTCTTGATCACATTCCGCTGGATGAACAGGACAAAAGGAAGTTAATCGCCATGATTTATGCGGTGTTTGATCCGGAATGACATGATTTTGTTTTTCAGATTGGCAGCAGTCCTTTTTCCTGAAGACGGGTCAGCGATGCGTCCCAGTCTTCGGGATGAAGATAGCCCTTCACCCGGACCAGGCCGGGTTTTTTCGTCTGCATCAAAACGATCAGATCGATGATAAGCGGCGTGGACAGCCTCCCGTGTGCATTGCTGACACCAAGCAGAATCAGCGCTTCGGTTTGATTGGCATAGGAAGACAGGTCAGGGTACAGCAGAATGACATCCGTCGTAAACGCACGCTTAATCTGAATATGGATATGGTACGCTTCTACTTTGCTTAGCACTTCCGCCTTTTCGGGATAATGAACTATGTCATGGGCTTCAAGGTTGTGCAGATACCCGGAAACGTTCCGGTACAGATCCGCCCATTCCATCTGGGTGATGCAGCCCGGCTGCAGATACACTTCCACGGCTTCCAGGTCAAACGGGTACTCCGGTGTCATATCATTACCTCCTGTGGCGAAAGTCTACTGGTCTCTATTATTATATAATATTGTTCATTTGAAAAACACATTCAGGGCTCTTTTTTCCCGGAAAAACAGAAATTCCCGTGTCATAAAAAAAAACAGTCCGGAAGCTCCGGACTGTCTAATAACGTTTGGCACCGATATAACGCTTCTCCCAATAATCATCCGTTTTGTCGCTGACCGTGACGCCGGTCGAGGTACCGGCGTGAATGAACTGATCATTTCCTGTATAGATGCCGGCGTGGGAAGGACCGTCCTTATACGTTGTAAAAAATACGATATCGCCGACCCGCGGCTTTTCCACCGATTCTCCTTCCTCGTAGATCTCCGAAACGGAGCGGGGCAGTTCCACCCCGTTTTCCTGGAAAACATACTGAAGAAATCCGCTGCAGTCGAATCCGGATTCCGACGTGCCGCCCCATACGTACGGCGTTCCGATATGTTCGGCTGCATCGGCAACGAGATTCGTCGCATTGACCTTCTGATTGGAAGACTCTCTGGCGGCTGTTTCCTGGTCCGGCTCGTCCTCACTGTCCGCATCCCCCTGCAGTACAGCTTCCATCTTTTCCATTGTCCGCGGGCCGGCGATGCCGTCAGCGGTCAGATCATGATCTTTCTGGAATGATTTTACCGCATTCTCCGTCACTTCCCCGTAAACTCCGCTCGGCTCCATTTTCATATAATCCAGTTCGCGCAGATCTTCCTGAAGGGTCGTAACCTCATCACCGCTGGACTCGTAGCGGAGCATCTCTGAGGAGTCGGAAGCCGGCCCGGCTGCTTCTTTTTTTTCAGCTGCTGAGGACGCCGGCACCGGATCGCCGCGGAGCGCATTGAACGTCTTCGGTCCGGCGAGACCGTCTGTGGCAAGCTCCTGCTTCTGCTGAAAACGGCGGACCGCTTCTTCGGTCATCGGTCCGTAAACACCGGTCACGTCTTTTTTGTAATAGCCGAGGTCTTTCAGCTGACGCTGGAGCAGCGACACTTCATTTCCTTTATCTCCGCTTTCCAGAATGCGGAACGTGGATCCGGATTTCCGGCTGGATGACTGATCTCCAACCATGGCCGCTGCAGCCGAACCAATGACGCCGTGCATAGCGGCAAACGTCTGCGGTCCCGCTATGCCATCCACCGTGATGTCGGCCCCGGACTGAAAGCTCCTTACCGCCCTGGCGGTTTGGCGTCCGTAATAGCCGTGCTCCTCTCCGCTGTAAAATCCAAGAGCCTTCAGGCGGCGCTGCAGCTCTTTCACTGCCGGGCTTTTTTCTCCGGTCTGCATCATCGTCGTCGAGCCAAGTCGTTCTTCCTCTTGTCCGTTATCAAACGATCCGGACGTTTCGGAGGCAGGCTCCGATTCTTCGCGCAGCAGAGCGCCGAACGTTACCGGTCCGGCAATGCCGTCCACCGTGAGCTGATGGTCACGCTGAAACGATTTTACAGCTTCTACCGTTGCCTCATCGTATGTTCCACTCACGGTTTCGTATGTATAATGACCCCGCTCCTTCAACAGTTCCTGCAGCTGTTCCACCTCGTCGTTTTCCATGCCGTGCGAGAGGACGTTGTCGCCGACTGCCGCATCGGCTGCCGCCGGTACAGCGACGAGACCCGCGGCAGCTGCCGACGCTGCCACAATTTTTTTCGTATCAGCTGTTGCATCGAACACAGTCATTCCCCCTGATTCTGCATATCTTGACACACCGATTGAATATTCTAACTATTATTGTACATGCTTCGCCTTATTTCTGCCATCCTTTTTCACTAAATCGAACAATATTTTATGATTAAAGGGCTGAAAAAAAAGGTATTCTGTAGTATTGCAGTATTATTTCAGGAGAGAGAAAGGGTTTAACAAATATGAGACGACAAAAATGGTACGTGCACCTGCGGGAGAAATTCTGGTTTCTTCCTTCTATATATGGTTTCGCCTCTCTCTTGGCGATTGCCCTCTTCACCTATTTAACTGGTCTCGTTCCGCAGACATGGCTCATCCAGGCGCCAAGCCCATTTCCGATCAGTACGACCACCGCCAATTATCTCTACAGTTCGCTGGTAACAGCACTGCTTACCATGACCAGTGTGAGTTTTTCCTCAGTCATGGTGGTTCTGACCACCTATTCGACCCAGTTCACGCCGCGTGCGCTGCAGGACTTCATGCAGAGCCGCATCACCCAGCATGTGCTCGGTGTATTTACATTCGGATTTATTTTTTCGCTTGTGAACCTTCTGCTCCTGGCTCCGTCTGAAACCACTCATCTGTTCATGCCGATTCTCATGATTGGCGTTTCCATCGCCTGCCTGGGTGCTTTCATTCTGTTTATTTATCATTCGACCAAGTATGTCCAGGTCAATCATTTAATTGGAAAGATCCGCACTGATGCATCCAAGGTGATTGAAGACGCGTATTACCTGCCGCATCTTACCGCTTATGCAAATTGGGAAAATCCGATCCCGGATGAGGAGCCGAATGTAATTTACGCGCACAAATCCGGGTACGCGCAGCTCCTTGAATTCGGCAATATCGTCAACTGGGCATCCCGTCACGATGTCCGCGTGGAAAGCCTGATTCATGTCGGTTACTACGTGCATAAAGGAGAACCGATTTTCCGGTACTGGCCGGGCGATGCCGAGCCGGATACAGCGGAGCTGCGGGAGTACCTGCTTGTCGGCAATGAACGCAGCAACGCCCAGGATATCGAATTTTCGATGCAGAAACTCGTTGATATTGCGATACGGGCGATTTCCCCGTCCACCAATGATCCGCACACCGCGCTGAACTGTATCAACCGCCTGGCCGCCCTGCTTGCAGAAATCAGCATCCGCTATCAGGCGCTGACCTACTTCACCGATGAGGAAGAAAATCTGCGTTTCATTCTGTATCCAAAATCGTTCCGCTCCTACCTTCACGGCTGCTTTTTCCAGATACGGATGTATGGGAAAAACGACATCTCCATTATCGGCGGCTGTATAGACGCGTTGACCGTCGTGGCCCAGACCGGCAAGAATACCGTTCACGAAGAGCTGCGCTCCTTTTTTGAATATATGAAAGACGCCGTCGATGAGGACGAGTTAAGCGAATGGGATTATGAGTATTGGCAGGAACGCCTCCGCCGCTTTGAAGCGGAGCTGGAAGGGTAAAGGGAAGAAATAAAATCTGCAGGACAGGGGCTTGGGGACACTAGAGAAGTGAAATCTATCCGAAGTGGGTTCCGGGCGGATGCCTGGAACCACTAAGCACCCATAATAGAGTCTTAATGTCTTCCAGGACAACTTCCATAGACACTAAAAGTCCCGCGGGAACATCCAGTGTCCTCCACCCCCATAACCCCTGGTGCATAAACCGTTTTCCTATGTCCCCACCTCGTTTCACCCATCCTGCTCGAGGTAGCGCCGGGCGCTGTGGTAGCTGCCGGCGTATTCGGATTCGGTAATGGTGACTTTTTCGACGGTGCTGTCTGAATTCGGGGAATGGATCATGCGGCCCTCGCCGATATACATACCGACGTGATGAATCTCCCCGGTGCCGCCGTTATACGCGAAAAAGACAAGATCACCGGGCTGGAGGTTTTCACGCTCCACCGCTGTTCCGCTGCGGGCCTGATCCTTTGAATCACGCGGGATGGTGATACTATGGGCTTTATAGATCGTGTGGGTAAAACCGGAACAGTCAAATCCAAATCCGGACGTTCCCGCCCACAAATAAGGAAGATCGATGAACATGTCCGCCGTTTCCAGCAGATCCTCCGCCCCCGGCTCCGGTATGGCCTCTTCGTCTTCATAGATCGAGACATCTTCTGCGTCCATCCACTTGTTGCCATCCGACGGTGTCGCGACAAGCAGTTTATCTTCTTTTTCAAAAATAACCGGCAGCCGCGTGTTAAAACTGACTTCAAGACTTTCCGTCTCGAGTGCCCGCTCCTCATACAGATGGGCGGTCGGTTCCGTGACGGACGCTGTTTCTGCATGCTGGAGCAGTTCAAACCTCGGGCTTTCCGTAATCTGGTCTTTCGGCACCCAGCCCGGATAGCCCGCTTCATTGCGCGGTGTCTCCTGTTCTTCCACCGCTATCTTCGCCCAGTCTCCCTCTTCTTGCAGCACTTCCACTTCCATGCCGTACAGCGCCTGGGTGTCGAGGTTACCAAGCAGCCCCCGTTTTTCGGAAGGGGACATGGATTGTGTCCATTCCCACGGCTGTACCGGGTTGGTCAGGGCCGGTGCATCCATTTCTCTCGGCGCTTCCGGGTCCGACCATACCGACATCACGGATACATCCACATAATGCGAATAATCCTGCGGCAGAGCGTCTGCCTGCTCCGCCGCTTCCACTTTTTCAGCAAAAGGATGCGGCAGCATCAGGCCGGCTAACGTTAATGCAGTAATAGGTCCAGAAAAAATAAACGTCCTCTCCTTTATCCCGTGATCTCCCTCTTTGATCTTTCTCCTATTCTATCAGAATAAAAAATTTTTAAAAAACTGAATCGCAACCGGATCCTGTTCCGTATATCTTTTTTGAGGAAGTTGTTAGTTATTTATGGAAATACCAGACAGTTTCATAGTATACTAACAATGGCAGGTTACACTATTTCAATTTTTTCCAGGAGGGTACTACATGAAAAAGTTTTACGGCATTGCTTTATCAGCAACGCTGGCTGCTTCGCTGGCACTGCCGGCAGCAGCTGGAGCACAGGATTCTTTCAGCGACATCGGGGAAGATTTCTGGGCAAAAGATGCGATCGATTATCTTGAAGGCGAAGGAATCATTAACGGCTATGAAGATGGTTCGTTCGGTCCGAACGACAAAGTGACACGCGGCCAGGCTGCGTTGATGCTGACTTCGGCATTGGAGCTGGAGACAGCCGACCGTCCGGATCCCGGCTTTTCAGATATTGAAGACGGCACCGAGCTCGCCGGAGCTGTAGCAGCGGTGGCGGATGAAGGAATCATTGAGGGGTACGAGGAAGAATTCCAGCCCAACGATGAGTTGACCCGCGCACAGATGGCGAAAGTCCTCGCCGAAGCGTATGACCTGAATGGAGAAGGAAGCAGTGAATTTTCCGACGTGACGGACGATTTCTGGGCGTATGACCACATCGACGCTCTTGCTTCAAACGGCATTTCCACCGGCTATGAAGACGGTTCGTTCAAACCGGGCGCTTCCACGACAAGAGCTCAGTTTGCAACCTTCCTGTGGAATACCACAGAAGACGAAGCACCTGCTCCGGAAGTTGATGAAGAAATCGCCGGAGTGCTCGAAGATGTGATGGAGACCCAGCAGAACCTGGACAGCTATACCTTTGACGGCAGCGCAGGAATCATTCTGGATGTTCCGATGGGAGACGAGGAACTGTCCGAGGAAGAGCAGCAGATGCTCGAAGAATCTATGAACATGGAGATGGATATCCGCGGTACATTCCAGAAAGATCCGATGCTTTCAGAAGTCATCGTTGAACAGAACATTCCGCAGTTTGATGAGACGGTCGAGAATGTATCGCTTTCCACCGAGGAAGCAAGCTATCAATATATTAACGACGCCGCCTTCATGGGCTACCCGGAAGAGTGGCAGGGCAAATATATTGAAATGAACTATGATGACCTTCTGGGCGGTCAAAGCTCCGGAAATCCTTTTGATATGGAGCAGCAGCAGGAAATGGCTCACGAAATCTATGATGTATTCATCGAAAACTTCGGCACGGAGTACTTTGAACTGCAGGAGAGTCACGCAGCCATTCCGGACGATGTAGACTATGAGCAGGTCCTCAGCTTCTCCCTGGAACACGAAGACCTCAGTGATGTCATGAACATCCTTGAAGAAGATGTCATTCCGGAACTTGAACCGATTCTTGAAAATCCGGGTGCCGCGTCAGCTCTTGCCAGCGTTACCGGCTCCAGCTTCCAGGCTCTGAATGACGATGGAAACATGCCGGAAGGCGGTGTGTCTGAAGAAGAGATCAACGAGGTTCTGGAGAGCTTAACTCTCGAAACCTTTGAAATGCATCAGGCCATCAATGAAAACAACCAGGTCGTGTATGACGCAGGTGAAGTGGAAGTCAGCTACACCGATGAGCAGCAGGGCGATATGTCCTTTGGCTTTGACTACGGCGTTGCCTCCAGCAACTTCAACGAAGACGTTTCGTTTGAATACGGCCTGCCGGAAAGCGACGAGAACATCATTTCCTATGATGAGCTGATGGATTGGCAGGAAGAGCAGATGCCAGACTTTGAAGAAATTGATGAAAAAGAGCTTCAATCGGTTGAATAATACCTCTTCATCGAGCCGGCCCTTTACAGGGGCCGGCTTTTTTTCATACATCAACCCTTCTTTGTACATTTGTTATTCAAATATTCGTTTGAATATTGACTTTCCTGTTTTTGAACCATACACTAAGGAATAACAATCAAACGATTATTTGAATGATATATAGGAGGAGAATGTATGAGCCACGGGAAAAAAGAAAATGAAACAACCTGCTGCACCGAGGATACACAGCCAACGATGATTCCCATAAAAACTTCCTCCGGCAGCGAAATACAAAGCAGCAGCAAGCTGGAATACAAAATCAACGGGATGGACTGCCCGTCCTGCGCCGCAACGATTGAAAAAGGATTAAAAAAGAACGGCAGCATTCAGTCCGTAGAGGTGCATTATGCCGCGGGGAAAATGACTGTCGGCGCCGAAGATTCTTCCGTTTATGATGACATTCCAGGACAGGTGCGGAAACTGGGGTTTGAAGCGGAGCCCTTGGCGAATGACACGAACAAAGAAACGTATCATGTGGAAGGCATGGACTGCGGGAACTGTGCCGTGACCATTGAAAAGCATCTCGGTAACGTCCAGGATGTGCAGCACGTTCAGGTAAATTTTTCTACGGGGAAGATGCAGGTCCATCACTCCTCCAGTCCGGAAAACATTATGAAAGAAGTGCGGAAAGCCGGCTTTGAGGCAATCCCGGATACCGGCTCACAAAACGATGACAGAAAGAAAAAACGGTTTCCCTCCACAACTCTGTCAGGACTCTTTCTGGCTCTTGGTTTCGCGGGTTCCTTCACCGCCCTTCCCGACCTTCTCCTTACCGCTCTATACGCCGCCTCCATTGCTGCAGGGGGATACAAGCCGGCGAAAAGCGCGTTTTACGCTCTGAAGAGCAGGGCGCTCGATATGAATGTGCTGATGGCATCTGCCGCCATCGGTGCCGCGTTGATCGGAGAATGGTTTGAAGGTGCGATGGTGGTATGGCTGTTCGCGCTGGGAACAACGCTGCAGAACCGTTCCCTGGAGCGTACGAGAGCATCGATCCGCAGCCTGATGGATCTTGCTCCGGCTGAAGCCGTCGTCCTTTCCGGCGGACAGCAGGTTCGTAAAGCTGTCGAAGAAGTGGGGGTTGGAGATATTGTCCTCGTAAAACCAGGCGAAAAAGTTCCACTCGACGGCGAAGTCGTGAGTGGAACCTCCAGCATCAACCAGGCTCCCATCACCGGTGAATCGATACCTGTAGACAAACAGGAAGGAAGCACGGTGTACGCCGGAACGGTAAATGAAAGTGGATCGCTCGAGATCAAAGTAACCAAACTGGCGGCGGACACGACGATTGCCGGAATCATTCACCTCGTCGAAGAAGCTCAGGAGAAAAAAGCACCAACCCAGGCGTTCATCGACAAGTTCGCTGCTGTCTACACGCCGGTTGTATTCGCGCTTGCCGTCTCCGTCATCTTGTTTCCTCCCCTTCTCGGACTCGGTACCTGGGGAGAATGGTTCTATAAAGGGCTGGCGCTGCTCGTTGTCGCCTGTCCGTGCGCGCTCGTCATATCCACTCCTGTCGCCATCGTTTCCGCCATCGGAAATGCCGCGAAAAACGGGGTGTTGATCAAGGGAGGAACATTTCTAGAAAAGGCCGGTATCATCGATACAGCAGCGTTTGATAAAACAGGAACGCTGACCGAAGGAAAACCGAAAGTGTCAGAAGTCCACGCTTTTCATGGCAGCAACGAAGAGCTCCTTGCTGTTTCGCGGACCATTGAGGAACATTCCACCCACCCTATCGCCCGGGCGGTAATGATGTACGCAGAAGAACACGGAATTGCAGCAGAGCGGGGAAGCGACTTTCAGTCGGTGGCCGGCACAGGGGCCAAAGCTTCCATCCATGGTGTTGAATACTTTGCCGGGAGTCCGGCGTGGTTTCAGGATATGGGGGCTGCTCTGGATGAATACAGGGAGCTCATTCATAAACTCGAACAGCAGGGAAATACGCTGGTCGTCGTCGGTACGCGTGCTCGTATTCTCGGCGTTATTGCCGTTCGGGATACCATCCGGGATAGGACCGTCCACTCCATCCAGGCATTGAAAAAAGCAGGCATATCAGACACGGCGATGCTGACCGGGGACAACCGCGGAACAGCAAAACGGATCGCCGGAGAAGCCGGTGTCGACCGCTTCTTTGATGAACTGCTTCCCGAAGACAAAAGTTCGGCTGTAGAGACCCTTCAGGCCGAAGGAAAGCGTGTGGCTATGGTGGGGGATGGTATCAACGATGCGCCGGCCCTGGCCGTTTCCGACCTCGGCATCGCTATGGGCGGGGCAGGAACCGACACGGCAATGGAAACCGCCGATATCGTGCTCATGGCCGATAATCTGGAGCAGCTTCCGCACACGATCCGTCTCAGCCGCAGAGCCCTGACTATCATAAAACAGAATATCTGGTTCTCGCTGCTGACAAAAGCAGCCGCGCTGGTTTTAATCTTCCCGGGATTTTTGACGCTGTGGATGGCTGTACTGAGCGATACCGGCGCCGCCCTGCTCGTTATTCTTAACAGCATGAGGCTTATGAGGGCACAATAGATTGGATCAAAGGGAGAATCGATGCAGAAATGCATAGAATCGATTGGGAAATGAGTAGAATCGATAGAGAAAACAATCATCACCGCGGGAATCGATCGAGAAATGAAAGAATCAATGCCATCAAGCTCGGGGTGGATACAAAAACCCGCCCGCTTCAGAGAGGAAACTCGCGCGGCTTGTAACAGACAAAAGGAGAACCCCGGCCTTAACTAGGTAAAACGCTCCCGATTATCCCCAGGATATGCCGGTAGCGTTTTGTTCTGTTCCGTACCTTTTAAGCAGCAGAGGTCCTGCGTATGGCAGCGTAATACCCATAAGAGCCGTCTTGTGGATACTATGGTGTTGAAACAACGCCGCAGTGGTCTCAAGCAGAACGTCTGAGAAGACTAATCGCCCGACATGGAAACTCAGCGTCTTCCGGAACCTCCTTTGCGGACACTAAAAGCGTCATGCGGAACTCTTTTATCCTCAAGCCCTTGCCCCGGAAAACGACGGCAGGCCGCTGTCATACGAAAACCCCGGACAACGGGTTTCTTCCAGCAGCGCGGAAACCTGTTGTCCGGGGTTACTATCATCCCTGTTTTTTGTCTCAAGTTCCTTTTCTGTTTTCCCATGTCATTAGTCCGAGCAGAATGGCGCTTGACAATATGCTTCCAACGACCGGCGCGATAATGTGGGCCGGTTTAGGATTCGATGCGCCGAGCAGCGAACCGATAAGTGTCATGATAATCAGGACTATGGCTCCAATCATAACGGCTTTCACCGCGACGCCCTCCTTTTACTCTTCCGGATTCTGTATCGCAAACATCAGCTCCAGCTCACAGACGACGGTGTCTCCTACTTTTGCCGTACCTTTTCCTTTTCCGATGCTGCCGCGCAGTCTGGTGATTTCGGTTTCCAGCGTCAGCTGATCGCCGGGTTTCACCTGGGATTTAAACCGGCAGTTTTCGACACCGGCGAAAAACGCCAGCTTCCCCTGGTTTTCCTCTTTTTTCAGAATGGCAACGGCTCCGGTCTGTGCCAGTGCTTCAATAATCAGCACACCCGGCATAACGGGATAGTCCGGAAAATGACCATTAAAAAATTCTTCGTTCGCTGACACGTTTTTCAGGCCCACGGCCCGCTCCCCTTCTGTTATCTCCGTGATCCGGTCGATTAAGAGAAATGGATAGCGGTGCGGAATGATCTCCTTGATCTCTTCGGTAGAGAGCATGTCTCTCCTCCTGTCCATCGTTACCTTATATTCAACTTATTCCTTATGGTTGTGTACCATCCGATCGGGAAAAAGGAGGCGGCGGCATTATTCACCCTGAATAAATTCGATCAGCCGCTCCCAGTTTCCCCACCGCAGCACTTCAAGCCCATTGCCGTCCCCGACAAGGGCATAACCTGTTAAAAGTCCGCCAATCAGGCTCAGAATCAGCACGGCCAGTACAATGACGAGCCTCGCCCAGATCGGGACCATCCGGACGCGTTCCCGTTTTCGTCCCTTTTTGCTGGCGGAATGCTCGTTGTTCTCTTCATTCTTCTTTTCCTGCCTGCGTTCCTGTCTTGACTGGGGGTGGGAAGTTTCTTCATTATAAGTCATTATTATAATCTCCGTTATTCAAAATCAAGCGCAGTCATCCTCTTAAACTGTTAATCAGCCCCATCATCTGGTCTCCCTGGGTGACCGCGCGGGCATTAAACGAATACTGGCGCTGTGTCGTCATCATGTCTGTCATAGCCTGCCCAACATCAACGTTCGACTGTTCCAAAGAACCCTGCTTTACGGCTTCCTCTGCTCCGGGATTGAATTCAAGCACATCGGCTTCAGCAAGGCCCAGTTCATCCAGATCCGGCAGAGAGAAATTATTGCCGCCGGCATTTTCAAGCAGCTGCGGTTTGGTGACGCGCGCAAGCTCCAGCTGTCCGATTTCTATCTCTTCCCCGTCCTGGGTTACTGCTTCCAGCGTGCCGTCCTCCTGCAGGGAAAAGTCCTGGGCACCAGCCGGGATATCCATTCGTTCACCGTCTTCGCCAAGCAGATAGTCCCCATTATTATTAACGAGTGTCCACCCTTCCGGCTCTTCCGGATTCTCCGACAGATAGAATGAACCATCCCGGGTATACTGTGTTTCCGCTTCTCCGTCTGCCATGGATTCCACCTGGAAAAACTGATCTTCTTCCGTGATAGCAAAATCCAGTTCCCGGCCCGTTTCCTCGAGAGAACCCTGTTCCATCCGAAGGGCGGTCTGGGCCGCAGCAGCACCGGTTCCGGTGCGGATACCGTCGGGTGTCAGGCGTCCGGCTTCGTTGCGCGGGTCACGCATATTGTTCGTCTGCTGAAAAAGCATGTCAGAAAAAGTTGTTTCGCGGCGCTTATAGCCGGGGGTATTGCTGTTTGCAAGATTATTGGAAATGCCGTCCAGCTTATGCTGCAGCTGTCCCATCGTATTGGCCGATGATAATGCGGATCCATACATGATGGCTGTCCTCCTCTATAGGGTAAAACTTGTTATCTTAAACTTCCGATCTCATTTGCCGCCCGCTGCATGCTCTGGTCATAGGTGCGCAGCATCCGCTGGTTGGATTCAAAGATCCGGTAGGAATTCATCAGCTGCGTCATTGTTTCACCGGGATCCACGTTAGAACGTTCCAGCGATCCCTGGTTAATCGTATAATCAATTCCGTCCGCTCCAATGGCGGTGGGAAGCACAGCGCCTTCCTCGTCACCTTCCAGACGGAGAAGACCGTTTCCTTCTTTCACCAGTTCATTAGCATCTTCGGCATAGGCTACCGCAAGCTGGCCGGCTTCCTCTCCGTCTTCATCAGTAATAACGCCGTTTTCGTCCATCTCAAAGTTATTATTACCCACTTCGATCGGATCACCGTCTTCTCCCAGTACATAATTCCCCTGACTGGTCGTCAGGAAGCCTTCACCATCCACGGTCCAGTTACCGTTTCTCGTGTAACGTTCTTCACCGTCGGCATCTGCCACCCGGAAGAACAGTCCTCCCGGTTCCCCGTCTTCTCCTTCGGGCATCTCCTCCTGCCAGATCGCGGCATCTGTTGCATTTCCGGTCTCACGCAGATCTCCCTGGCTGAAGTTCTGGGTTCGGTCCTGCATGTAGACACCGGTCGCAAGCTCCCCTATCGGCGTCGAACGACTGCCGGGAACCTGCCCCGCATTCTGCGCTTGTATTAACATTTCGGGAAATGTGCGGTTCGAACCCTGGTCCTCTTTGTAACCCGGGGTATTGATGTTCGACAGATTATCCGACAACATCTCTGTCTGCCGCTGCTGGGCAAGCATACCGGAAGCTGCGCCGTAAAAACCTCTGAGCATATTTCGGACTCCTTCCTATATCTTGACTTTCTTGTTCGACATCTTATCAAGATTTTCCAGAATAATTCCCGTTCCGTTTGCTACACAATTCATTGGTTCTTCCGCAATAATGACCGGCACACCAAGTTCATCACCGAGCAGTTCATCAATACCGTGCAGGAGGGCACCGCCTCCGGTCAGAATGACGCCGCGGTCGATGATATCTGCCGACAGTTCCGGCGGTGTCTGTTCCAGAACATTTTTCGCCGCATGGACAATATGGTTTACCGATTCGGTCAATGCCTCGTATATCTCCTTCGAGTTAATCGTAATAGTCTGCGGCAGGCCGTTCACCATATCCCGTCCGCGGATCTCCAGCTCATGGTTGGCACCGTTTGGAGCGACGGTCGCCACCTCTTTTTTCACTGTTTCGGCGGTACGATCGCCGATGAGGAGCTTATAGGTCTTTTTGATATAATTCAAAATATCGAGATCAAACTGGTCGCCCGCCGTTTTAATCGAATCAGCTGTGACGACGGACCCCATAGAGAGCACCGCAACGTCTGTTGTGCCGCCCCCGATGTCAACGACCATATTCCCGCTCGGCTGGAAGATATCCATGCCGGCGCCGACCGCTGCCACTTTCGGTTCTTCTTCAATGAATACATTCTTGCTGCCGCTTTTTTCCGCCGCTTCAATGATAGCTTTCTGTTCAACCGACGTAATATTGGTCGGGCAGCAGATTAATATCCGCGGCTTGGACATCATGCTTTTGGCATTCACTTTTACAAGAAAATGGTTCATCATCGCTTCCGTATGATCAAAGTCGGCTATGACTCCGTCTTTCATCGGCCTTGTTGCCACAATATTCCCCGGCGTACGACCCACCATCCGGAAGGCTTCCCCTCCGACAGCCATCACGCTGCCGCTCTTTTTGTCAACGGCTACGACGGAAGGCTCATCCAGTACGATCCCCTGTCCTTTAATATGTATCAATACGTTAGCCGTTCCCAAATCTATACCGATATCCCTGCCAAACATGCCGTATTCCTCCTCATTGTTTCTATGCCGGACCTTATGAAACGATGGCTTTCTCTGTAGTATGACAACAAAAGACATCGTTCATGCTCTTCTGCGTTAAACGTTCATCTAGCGTACTATTTTATCATATTTTTTTAAAATGAGGAATATATGACAAGGTTCTTCCGGACGGTTTTTTAAAGACTGTCCAAAAATGGGTTTATTCTTTTCAGACAGCCTCTCTTCAGGGGGAGAAATTTAGAGGGAAGGTTCGGTTTCCAGACTCTGCCGGTCCTTTTCGTATTTCGTGCGGGTCGCCTCCCCGCCGCGCAGGTGACGAATGGATTTGTGATACTCCAGGACATATTTCACTTCTTCGGCCAGCTCCGGATTAATATCCACCAGTCTTTCTGTTAAATCTTTGTGGACTGTGCTCTTGGAAACGCCGAATTCTTTCGCTATCACCCGCACCGTTTTGCGGGTTTCGACAACATACCGTGCCATCCTGATCGTTCGTTCTTTGATGTAATCATGCACACCACTCGCCTCCTACTGCAATCTTGGTGAATTAGTACAGTTTATTAAACAAGGGCGGTGGATATACCAAAAAGTCTGATAGGACAAGGGTTGAAAAGGGGTTGCGGAGTACGGGGAGGGGACAGAAGCCAGCGGGTGCGCGGTTGTACGTTGCTTTTCCGAAATCAGGGTATCAGCCTAAAAGCCGCCGTATGCGACAGAATGGAGGGACGTAAGATGCAGGATGCCGCCGCAGATCCATAATGATCTGTACGACAGTTTTCTATTATATCCAGAATATCAGTCGTTTCCACATGGTTTATGCGGTGTCGGCCGGCGGTGCTGCCTGTCAGTGAAGCTGGAAGGGGATCAGGTATTTACCTGCTTGTCCACCTCCCGTTCGTCCTCCTGAATTAATACAGAGCTGGATTTCCCGGTGACTTCCGGGTGATTTCCATCATATCACCCAGTGTATATCGATTACGGTCCTCCAGATACCGGCACAGCTCCACAAACAAAGATGCTGTCGTTTTGGCATCACCGAGCGCGCTGTGGCGCTCATACATATTCGCTCCGAACTGCCGGGCATAGTGGGTAAGATCGCGCATATCCCAGGAGGGGGTCAAGTATCCGATAATATCCAGGGTATCAATATACATCGGTTCATCCATGGTGCACTGAAACCGCTGCAGTTCTTTTTTCAGCACCATCATATCAAACGCCAGGTAGTGACCAATCCATCCGTCACTGCGGTTCTCTGCTGCAAAACGGCAGAACGATTCGACCGCTTCGAGAGCATGAGGAGCGCCGTCCACCTGTTCCTGACGGATGCCGGTGAGGGATGTTATTTCCCGGGGAATATTGCGTCCCGGATTAACATACGTCTGAAACGAGCGATCTGTCACTTCCAGCGCTTCCACCTGGACGGCCCCGATTTCAATCATCCGGTCCCGGCTCCCCACCGCAAAGCCGGTTGTCTCCGTATCAAAAACAGTGAATGACAGCTCTTTCAGAAGCGTATTCAATGGAAGAGCGCGGGACGGTTCATAATCCAGTTTTCTTTTTTTCCAGAACATAACAGAAACGCTCCTTTTCACATGATGCCGAACATGGTCAATACCCGCGACTGCAGCGAACGAAGGGATTTCATGGAGAGGATCAGCGCTTCTTTATCCCTGGTGCTCATCCGGGTGAAATAAATGTCGCTTCCATTCCCTTCATTTCTCTGAAATTGATCCCAGGACTGCTGCATTCGAATCCGCATGATTGTCTCATAAGCAAAACGCAGATCTTCAGCAAATGACGGTTCCCAAATATGCTGTTCCACCAGGGCGTCCATCATTTCCAGCGGTGTTTTCCCAAAAATATGATGCTTCGCAGCAGCAATCTGCAGGCAGTGGTGAAACGGAAATAATGCATCTTTTTTGATATCAATATGGTTTCTTTTCACACCGAACAGCGCCCGTACCGGATGATCCAGCGTCGGAACCGGGTGCTCTTTCTGCTGGGCGGCGGCGCGGTAGAGAAAAATACGGGACCGTTCAAACTGATGGCCGACAGCTTGAAGAAACGCATGATGGAGCGCGTCATCTCCGTAAAGAAATCGAAACGCAAGAAAATTGTGGCCGAGCAGAATATTCTGGTTTGTTGCGCGCAGTCCCCATATCCGGAGACGGTCCCCCCAGTCCGAAACCGTACCGCGCCAATTCGATTCACTGGCCATCATGTTTCCATCACAGCGTTTGTATCCGGATTTTTCCAAATGGTTGACTACAGCATGTCCGAGAGCACGGAAATACGTTTCGGCTTCTTTGCGCTGCTCATCATTCTGCGGTTCCCCGTAAACGAGGAAGTGATCCTGATCCGTCAGCATAAACTGTTCTTGGCGGCCTCCGCTTCCCATCAGATAAAAGGCAAACGGCAGAGGAGGATCGCCGTGTTTTTCCCGGATTTCCTCCTGTGCTGTTTCCAGGCACCGGCGGATGAGACGGTCATACAGCCCGGTTACGATATCCAGCGTCTGTAGCGCTGGTATATCATCCTGAATCAATGTCGCCAGCACATCATAGATCGCTTCCTTGATCTCCGGGAGGGTATCCCATCCGGCTGATTCAATCTTCCGGAGAATATCAAATTTGCCTCGGTTTTTATATTTCAGGAGATCGGACAGTGTGATGATGCCTGCAACCTTCTCGGTCTCTCCTTCTTCAAGGACCGGCAGATGTTTGACTCCGTTCATTAAAAAGGCGGACATGGCTTCGTAATAATAGGCCTGTCTGGAGATCACAAACGGCCGGCGCGTCATAATATCCGCCACAGATACGGTTCCCTCTTTTTTCGCAGCAATAATCCGCTGGACAAGATCTTTTTCGGTGATGATACCGCTTAAGGTTCCGGCTGCTGATGTGACAACAATGGAACTTGCCTTTTCCTGCACCATTTTTTCGGCAGCCTCGGCAACGGGAACATCTTCAGCTGCAGTCACCGGAGGGGTTTTCATGATATCCTGCACCCGCTGGATAAACGGATCGCTTTCACCCCATCGACCGGCAAGATGAACCTGTTCCGCAAGCGAAGTGTAAATGTCACGAAGACGGACCGACACCTGCCGCAGCACATAATCACGGACTTCCTCCCGGTCCCAGACGTTCTGCAGCACATCGTTTGGCACATGAAGGCACACTGCCTTTTCGACGGCCTGGACTTCCACCGTGTAAGGATTTTCCCGTTCGGCAGGTTCCCCGAGAAAGTCGGCCAGACTGGAAAAACCGATGATATCTCCCGCTTCCAGGACTTCCAGCACCTCCTTTTCCCGGCGCCGGTCGTGAAACGACACATAAACTTCGGTCACTCCGTCCAGCATTAATAAAAATCCGTCTCTCGGACTTTGGGAATAAAGCACCTTCTCGTCTTTCTGAAACGTGCGGAACGTGCATAAAGCGATGAGATCTCCAAATTCAGCGGCACTGGTGCCGCTGAATATGGGATGATATCGTACCTGTTCCTGATAGGGATTAGTTTCCTGTTCCATCGTTCATCCAAACCTCGCCGTCTTTGTACGTCATCTGTTCCGGATAGCGTAGATCAATGACATCGTCCTGTAGATGCTGCGGCGGTGCCGGTGTATTTTTGGACACGAGCACACAGACGAGGAAGTTGATCGGTACGCCGATCAGGCCGGCTCCGGTATCCTGAATGCCGAACAGCGTAACACCGCTCATGGCAAGGAAAATATAACCAAGGGTACAGCCCAGTCCGGCGAGCATTCCGGCGATGGCTCCCTGCGTATTCATGCGCTTCCACCATATACCGAGGAAGAGGACCGGGAAAAACGTTCCGCCCGCCAGCGCAAACGCCCAGGCTACAATCTGGGTGATAACTCCCGGCGGATCGAGAGCGACAAGTCCGGCTACGATAGTTGAAATCAGAATCGCAATCCGGCCGGCGCGAAGACGTTTCTCATCCGTCGCATCCGGTCTCAGAAGACGGTAATAAATATCGTGGGCAAAGGAAGAAGATATCGTGATTAACAGACCACCGGCTGTTGAAAGAGCCGCTGCCATCGCTCCGGCTGCCACAAGACCGATAACAAACATGCCGAGGTTGGCAATTTCAGGCGTTGCCATCACGACTATATCCTGACCGACGGACAGCTCTGTCCACTGCAGGACGCCGTCCCCGTTCTGGTCCGCGGTCTGAAGCAGTCCGGTATTGATCCAGTTATCCGTCCATCCCGGCAGGTCATCCATCGGGCTTCCGGCCACCTGCGTCATCAGAATGAAGCGGGAAAACGCCGCATAGGCGGGAGCCGACAGGTATAGAATACCGATGAAAAGAAGGGCGAACGCACCGCTCCAGCGTGCCGCTTTCATCGTACTGACCGTGAAGAAACGGACAATAACGTGAGGAAGGGCGGATGTACCGACCATCAAGGTAAACAAGAGCGCAATGAACTGACTTTTGTCACTCTCAGCAAATGGGGCGAAATATTCCGACAATCCGAGTTCTCTGTCAATTTCTCCAATCCGATCGACAATTCCGCCGTATGTCAACCACGGCAGCGGGTTGCTTGTCACCTGCAGCGACATGAAGACAATCGGAATGATGTAGGCAATAATAAGTATCATATACTGCGCCACCTGCGTCCAGGTAACCCCTTTCATTCCCCCGAGCGTCGCATAGATGGCAATAATTACGACGCCGATCATCGTGCCGTACGCTGCCGGTATGTTAAACAGCCGGCCGATAACCACACCTGAACCGGATAACTGCCCGATAATGTAAGTGAAACTGATAATTACCGTCGCAATCGCGGCAATCAGCCGTGCGGTGTTACTTTCAAACCGGTCCCCGATAAATTCCGGCACGGTAAACCGTCCGTATTTACGAAGCTGCGGAGCAAGCAGAAAGGTAAGAAGCAGGAAGCCTCCTGTCCATCCCATAATATAAGCGAGGCCGTCGTAACCGAGAGCCATCATTGTTCCCGCCATTCCAATGAATGACGCGGCGCTCATCCAGTCACCGCCGATCGCCATTCCGTTCCACATCGGCGGAATACCGCGGCTCGCCACATAAAAGTCCGATGTTGCTTTTGCCTGATTGTACACAGAGATACCGATATAAAGAGCAAAAGTCGCTAAAATAAGGCCTAACGAAACAAGCATTTGCGGATCCATGCAATCATTCCCTCCCGTAATTTACGTTTTGTGTTTTATTCCTGGTTATTTTTCTGGTCACTGATCGCAGCGTTTGCTGAATCATCTATGCCGTATTTTTTATCAATCCGGTCACTTAACGCGGCATTCAAAAACAGGCACAAAATGAAGACAAGCACTGCTCCCTGTGAGCCCATGTAATAATGGAATTCCACACCCAGAAACTTAAATTGGGAGAAAAACTCCGCAAATGCCGCCACGCCAAACGATACGAGAAATCCGATGCTTAAAAAAATAATTACCAGCCTTGTCCTTGTCCGGAAATACGCATCTGCTGTCGCTTTATCAACTTTTTTCAACGTATACACCTCCGTTTAGTGTGTTTTTATCCCGTATGGATGGTTACCCCCGTACCAACCACACCACCTCCTTTTATGTAATCGCTTTCAAATAAGCCAAAAAAATTTACCGCATTCCAATAATCATTTGCACCGTCTCCCAGAATGGAAGCGGAACCAGGATGATCTGGACGAGGACATACAGACCCATAGCGGCAAACGGTACCGTTAAAAGCAATGGTTTTTTCCACTTGATCATGCCGACAATGGAAGCAATCGCAAGGACCCAGAAGGCAATAAGAATACCCACAGCGTTCCTCCTTTCCTAAGACTAAGGACTGTGTAGTTTGATTGAAATTCCATCTGTTCAACCGCAGTTTTTAGTTTGTTATAATACACATTATTTCAAATGTTACGCGCCTCCGTCAACTAATTTTTTCAAAAAATTTCACAAAAAATTCAACTTGTTGTCATACCGTTGCACCTTCTCTGTGTCGATTCCCGGCTGTTGATGTACACAGCTGGAGGGGGTGCGATCCAGGCGTTCATCGGGCTTCAGATATTCATGAACTTCCCCAAACAAAACGCTCCCCATTATCCTTTATGATAATCGGGAGCGCTGTTTTATTCTTCCCAAACCGTTATCGCACACACTTTTTTTCCTGTATTATTCATCATCGTTTTCTTCTTCGTCATCATCTCCGCCTTCCAGAATAGGGAATTCCTCGAGACTGGATGAGTCTTCGTCTTCTTCGGCATCGGTTTCGTCATCTTCTCCCTGCTGCGCGGTACGATCCTCTTCTTCTTCTGCGTCTTCGCTGCTTAACGCGGTGAGCGATTGATGAAAGGCATCGTCCGGATTCAACGGATCCCCGTTTCTGCGTACTTCAAAATGGGCATGAATCCCTGCGTCTCTGTTATACAGATTTTCAGCGGCCATTCCGAGCACCGATCCCTGCGTAATCGTATCGCCTTCCACCACTTCCACATCTTTCAGACTGCTGTAGGAGGTGACGATATCATCGGTGTGTTTCACATCCACAACCTGTCCCAGAATTTCGTCATCTTCCACATTCACTACTTCGCCTGTAGCAGCTGCCGCCACGGCAAAGGATTCTCCTTCTTTGCCCGCAATATCGATGCCTTTGTTCTGATAGTACATATTATTGTAGTATACAAGAGCATCTTGTTGTTCTTCTGCTGCAGCATCATGATCGTAATAATACCCAATAATATCTACATTCTCTTCATCTGTCACAGGCATCTGCATCGTCTCGTTGCCGGAAGCAGCCGGCATGCTGTCTTCGTCTTCCACTGTGCCTTCCTCTGCACTTTCTCCGTCTTCTTCCATCTGGGAAGGCTGATCTTCTTCCGCTTGATCCGTACCCGCCGGATTTTGAATGAGAAAGTACGTGCCAAGCAGAATAGCGCAGGCACTCAGGTAGGCCGCAGGCCAGAACCATTTTTTTCTTGACCAGCTCCTCAGTCTGCCACGCATTCCTTTGGTTTCCCGTGCTGCCGACTGTTGTTTTTCCTTATTTTTCATGTTTATCACCTCAGCACCCATTCTGATCAGGTACGAGGTAAATTATACCTTTGCGGTTGAATTTTTTTTAGCGTCAGGAAAGGCTGGATATTTCCACACCCCGGTAATAATGCTTCAAAATCTCATCGTATGTTTTTCCTTCCGCGGCCATACCGTCCGCTCCGTACTGGCTCATACCGACGCCGTGACCCCAGCCTTTTGTGGAAAAAATCATGCTGCTTCCGTCACGGCTCACGGTAAAATCGGTGGAGTCGAGGTCAAGTTTTTCGCGGATCTCGCGCCCCTCAAAGGTTTCTCCGCCAATCTTCATTTCTTCCACCCGGCTGCTCTCTGTCCGGCTTACAATCGTGCCGGTATCGCCATTCTGAAGCGAAATACCGAGAGCTTGTTCCACTTCTGCCACAGGAATCCGGATACTGTTTTTATAACGGGGTGATTCTTCATCCCAGGGACTTTCCACACTTTGCAGATACGGCTCCGGGTTCTGCCAGTAATCTTCGGCATTTTCCGTGTACCCGTTGCTCGTGGAGAAAAAAGCAGCTGTAATTGGCTTTCCTTCATACGTTAACACCTGACCTTCTGTCGCGCGTACCGCTTCTTCCACCTTATCCATTTTCCACTCAAAGTCTTCGCCCCACGCTTTTTTCAGCTCCTCTTCACTTTGATAAACCTGATGCATCGTTGTGTCGGTAACGAGGGCTCCTTCGGGAAGGTCGATCTTCGAGGGGGAGGCGAGCTGTTTGGCTGCATAGGTACGAGCCGTCAGCGCCTGTGCTTTCAGCGCTTCCATCTCGAATTCCGCCGGCATTTCTGACGCAACAACCCCTGCTACATATTCTTCCAGACCGGTTTGTTCCACCGTTTCTGTTTCACTGCGGAACACCGGGATGCTCCGATCTGACTCCTCATCAAGCTGGGCAAGCGGCTGTTGATCCCCGCCGCCGGTGGACGGAGCTGCTGTATCTGTACCGGATGACGGAGGGGAGCCCGTAAGACTGACAAACAGCACCGGAATAAGAAAAAACAATGTGAAAAGACAAACGGAGACCCATATTCCTTTCTTCATGCCTCCACTGCCCCCTGTTCCTTTCGTTTTGGCGCACACTCTCTATATGTATGCGGCATGTCCGCATGGTATGATCAGAAAAAACAGCAGAACATGTTCCCATGGTGTCTTCCTCCATATTTAAAAAGAGTCTGGGACAAAAGTAAAATAGGCAGAAGAAAACACGAATGTCTTGTATCGCTATTTAGAAGCCACATCGTAGCGGAGCCAAAATGCTTCGACTCCTGCTCAAAACAGCACGAGTCTCAAGACCCCGCAGGAAGGGCTTTTCTTCCGAGGGCCCGCAGGATGCGGGTCAGGTCGGCGTTGGCACAGGACGTGCCGCTCTTAGCCGATCTTCCTCTATTTGAGCCGTGCCCGCGGAAAGCGAAGGATTTTGGCGCAGCGGTTTATCTTAGGAACGAAAAATGCCGAACGATTTTTTAAAATCGTTCGGCATTTTTCTATTTTATAAAGGTTTTGTCCCAGCCTCTTGGTTCTTAATTATTAACAGTCCGGAGCACTTCCTCTTCTTTTGGAGGATCGGCTTCCATTTCTTGTTCTTCGACGCGTTTCACCCGCGCTCCGAGTCCCTGCAGTTTCTTGTGGAAATCCACGTAGCCGCGGTCAAGATGCCTTAGTTCGGTCAGAGCCGTTTCGCCGTCCGCCACCAGTCCGGCGATAATCAGGGCAGCGCCGGCGCGTAAATCCGTGGCGGCGACTTCTGCTCCCTGCAGACGGGTCGGCCCGCTCACTATCGCGGCTCTGCCTTCAATTTTGACATCCGCGTTCATACGTCGGAATTCCTCTACGTGCATAAAACGGTTCTCAAACACGGTTTCGGTGATAACCGCAGTGCCTTTCGCCTGTGTCAAGAGAGCCATGAACTGGGCCTGCATGTCTGTCGGAAAACCGGGATGCGGCATCGTTTTCAGATCGACCGGGCGGAGAATGTCCGGTCCGATTACTCTCATGCCGTTATCCCCTTCTTCAATAATGACACCCATTTCACGGAGTTTGGCCACAAGCGGGCGGATATGCTCATGAATTGCGCCTTCCACAAACACATCGCCGCCGGTAATCGCGGAAGCAATCATTAAAGAACCCGCTTCAATACGATCCGGAATAATGGTATGCACGGCGCCTTTCATCTGGTCGACCCCTTCAATCCTTATCGTTCCGGTACCTGCTCCGCGGACTTTTGCTCCCATGGCATTCAGGTAATTCGCCAGATCGACAATCTCCGGCTCTTCCGCCACATTCTCCAGAATGGTGGTTCCTTCGGCAAGAGTGGCCGCCATCATGATGTTTTCCGTCGCCCCTACGCTCGGAAAGTCCAGATAGATCCGGGCACCCTGCAGGCGGTCTTTTACTTTTGCCTCAATATAACCGTTTCCGATCTCCACGGTGGCACCCATCGCTTCAAATCCCTTCAGGTGCTGGTCAATCGGCCGGGAACCGATAGCACAGCCACCCGGGAGCGCGATATGCGCACAGCCTTTTCTCGCAAGCAGCGGCCCCATGACCAGAAAAGAAGCCCGCATTTTGCGCACATATTCAAACGGCGCTTCTGTTGTCAACGCACCGCCAGCATTGGACGTGAATACCCCGTCTTCAAAACTTACATCTGCGTCCATATAGGTCAGTACATTTTTCATTGTAAATACATCTGCTAAAGTCGGGACATCATATATAGTGCTCGTTCCTTCTTCAGCAAGGAGGGAGGCGGCAATGACCGGGAGCACAGAATTTTTCGCGCCTTCTGCCTTCACGGTTCCTTTAAGCCGCTTCCCTCCTCGTACTAATATTTTTTCCAACGTATTCCCCTCCGCGTCCGTTTATAATTCTATATCGTCTCGGTAATTGTCATGACGATCCCGCCCTGATTTCGTGCAGGCAGGAGTAGTCATCTCTGTATTATGGATATTCAGTCGTTCATTTAGGCGTGCCCTGTCCAAGGAAGAAACGGGTGCCCATTCTTGTCTCGTGTCTGTGTTTATTTCATATTCACTGCGTCATTTTGTCGTCGGAACAGGCAGCCGCGTTACACCTTTTCAAATAAAAAGGATTCAGCAGCCTCCCGTGCTGATGACACGATTCCCTGCTGTTTTCTTTTTCAATCTGCTTTTTTCGACAATATCGGATGTCTTCACAAGGTGCAGTTTCTTCCATCTATGGAATATCACGGCATCTTTCCACGCGGGGTGCCTCTATTCCTCATTTTCACCGCAGGCTCTGAGGACATACATGGAAGTTGAAGGGAGCTTTTTAAAAAAGATACCGAAGTGTCAACGATCCCTGTAAGTATTCTATAAAAAACGAACTGACAAGGTGGCTCAACGCAATAGTGACAAGCACCATGAACAGTTTCGCTTTCGGCCCTTCCGGATTACGCAGAAAAACATCGAACCGGAAAGCCTGCAGACTCCACCATACAATAACCAGAAAAATAAGGTTAATAGTGATATGTAAGACCGCTTCCTGCCCCTCTGGATTCATTGCTGAAAACTCCTTAACAGCCCTTTTTAACAATCCGAAAAGTATAATAGGGCATTTTGCTGAAAGTAGAAAGAGCCCTTCTGCCTATTCGACACACACCGCTTTAGTATAACATATCTGAGGGTTTTCGACAGTGCAAAAAGACGTTTTATTGTACAGGATCGACAAATTCAGCAAAATTTTGACCATCTTTACCAATATACAAAAGATATACCACTATTATAATAAAATAAAACAGTTTTTTGTAGGAAAATTTTATTATTTTTAAATTTACATTACATTCGATAAGAAAGTTGTAATCAAAGTGTAAAGTTATAAACGAACAAGATAACAACTGAACCTACTGCAACAGCGGTATTTTTATCCATTACAATCAATTGTTCGTAGGTCAAAAGTCACTATAAAGGAGTGGGAGGCTGGTTGGAATAAGTTAATTCTGCACGTATAGCAAAAAGCTGCGCCGAAAAATATGGGCGGCCTGTAAGTATGGCGTGATGGCCGGAGGGGATTGGCATTACAAAGCATTATCGAGACGAGCGGGGAAGCTCGATGATACTGCCTCTGTCACATGCTTTCTGTTGGAGCTCCGGGAAAAAACGGCAGGCCTTATGACCGCCGGGGATGTATAAATACATTGGAACAAATGTGGGGATATGGAAAAAAAGACGCGGAACCGGAAGAAAAAGAAAGGTTTCAGCATCTGCTCCAGAAAACCTCACGCCAACAAAGGAACTTACTTGGAAAGAGCCAGACCTTTTGTCAAACTGTCCAATATTTTATGGAATGAGACATTTTGGGGTGTGTCCTTTGTTATTCTGTCCACTAATCTTACATACTGGACTTTTGAAGGGGATTGCATGCTGAAGGTGTCTCTTACGGCCGTATAATGGACAGAATGGGACCAAATGTGTCCACAACCATAACCGCAGCCGGTCTGCCAACTCAGCCAAGCCTGCCATAGAAGAAAAAGGCTGTTCTACCTGTGTAGAACAGCCTTTTTCTTATCCACCGGCTACCTCTATCCGGGTGACGGCGCGTTTCAATGCGAGCTGAGCCCGCTGATAATCGATTTCTTCCTGGGTGGCACGGTCGATACGATCTTCGGCCCGCTCTTTCGCTCTACGAGCACGCTCGACATCGATCTGAGACGGATTTTCGGCCGCTTCAGCGAGTATCGTCACGCTGTCCGGGCGGACTTCTACAAAGCCGCCGCTGACCGCGACAAGATTTATTCTTGATTCGTGTTTGAGGCGGACGGCGCCTACCGAAAGCGGTGCTACCAGTGGAACGTGTCCAGGCAGAATGCCCAGCTCCCCGCTCTGGGAACGGGTGCTGACCATTTCCACATCCCCTTCATAAACCGCGCCATCAGGAGTGACAACATTGACATTAATCGTCGACATGATTCCTCCTCCTTACCGCAATCCCGCTTAGGACATGGCCTTCGCTTTTTCGGTGACGTCTTCAATCGGACCACAGAGACGGAACGCATCCTCAGGCACATCGTCGTGCTTGCCGTCGAGAATCTCACGGAAGCCGCGTACGGTATCCTTAACCGATACGTAGGATCCCGGCTGGCCGGTGAACTGCTCCGCTACGTGGAAGTTCTGTGAAAGGAAGAACTGAATCCGGCGTGCACGGTGCACAACCAGCTTGTCATCCTCCGACAATTCATCCATACCGAGAATGGCAATAATGTCCTGCAGCTCCCGGTACTTCTGAAGGGTCTGCTGGACTTCCTGGGCGACTTCATAATGATCGTTCCCGACAAATTCCGGAGCCAGGGCACGGGACGTGGAATCAAGCGGATCCACTGCCGGATAAATACCCATTTCTGTTAAACGGCGCTCCAGGTTGGTCGTTGCATCCAGGTGGGCGAATGTCGTCGCCGGAGCAGGGTCGGTATAGTCGTCGGCCGGTACATAAATCGCCTGAATGGATGTAACCGAGCCTGTCTTGGTCGACGTAATCCGTTCCTGAAGCTGCCCCATTTCGGTTGCCAGCGTCGGCTGATAACCAACGGCAGAAGGCATGCGGCCGAGCAGGGCGGACACTTCGGAACCTGCCTGGGTGAAACGGTAAATGTTATCAATAAAGAGGAGTACGTCCTGACCATCTACATCGCGGAAATGTTCCGCCAGTGTCAGACCGGTCAGTGCCACACGCATACGGGCACCAGGCGGTTCGTTCATCTGACCAAACACCATGGTTGCCTTATTGATAACGCCGGAATCCTGCATTTCAAAGTAAAGGTCGTTCCCTTCCCGGGTTCTTTCTCCTACCCCGGCAAATACAGAAATACCACCGTGTTCCTGTGCGATGTTGTTGATCAATTCCTGAATCAGAACCGTTTTACCGACACCGGCACCGCCGAAGAGTCCGATTTTACCGCCTTTTACATACGGTGCAAGCAGGTCAACAACCTTGATTCCTGTCTCAAGAATTTCGGTCTCTGTAGACAGCTCATCAAACTGAGGCGCTTCACGATGAATCGGGTCCCTCTTCACTTCCGGGCCTACCGGTTCTCTTTCGTCGATGGTCTCACCGAGAACGTTAAACACCCGGCCCAGGGTTTCTTCTCCGACCGGCACGGAAATCGGACCGCCTTCATCAATGACGTCCGCTCCGCGGATCAGTCCGTCTGTTGAACCCATAGCGACTGTACGAACAGTATCATTTCCCAGATGCAGTGCTACTTCCAGAGCCACTTCGACATCTTTAATGTCGTCGGAATGCCCTTTCTGGGAAACAGTGAGCGCGTGATTCAATTCCGGCAGTTCGCCGCTTGGAAACGCAACGTCAACAACCGGACCCATAACCTGGGTAACGCGTCCATTGCTCATATTTTTCCCTCCTAAAACTGAGTCTTAGCCTTATTCATGTTATTCCAGAGCAGCTGCGCCGCCGACAATCTCACTGATTTCCTGGGTGACTGCAGCCTGTCGTGCCCGGTTATAGGACAGAGTGAGGTTGTCTATAATGTCGTCGGCATTATCGCTTGCCGAGCTCATCGCTGTCATTCTGGCGCCAAATTCACTTGCCTTGGCATCCAGCAGCGCTCCGAATATTAAACTTTCCGCATACTGCGGCAGGAGCTGGGCGAGTATTGCTTCTTCAGATGGTTCGTATTCGTAACTGTACACTGTTTCAGATCCTTCCGAAAGGTCCGTCAGTGGCAGCAGTTTCGTTTCGGTTACTTCCTGCTGGATGGCACTGATAAAATGGTTATACCAAATGAACAGCTCATCGATTTCTTCATCCTCATACATCTTCACAGCCAGCCGTGTAATGTTTTTAATATCCTGAAAGGACGGTTCATCCGGAAGCCCCGTGATTTCATCCATGACCGGAATGCCCCGTTTTTTCAAAAGGTCTCTCCCGATCCGGCCCAGTACAATTACACCGTATTCATCGGTGGAATTGTGGCGCTGTTCAACCTGGGACATGAACGACCGGAGCAGATTAGCGTTATATCCGCCCGCCAGTCCACGGTCGGAAAACACCATGATATAAGCTGTTTTTTTCACGGGCCGTTCTTCGAGCATCGGGTGGGAAGCTCCGGAATTCCCGGAGGCAATACCTGCCACCACTTCCCGGATTTTTTTCGTATATGGTTCATAAGATTGCGCATTGGTCTGGGCACGATTTAATTTCGCCGCGGACACCATTTCCATTGCTTTGGTGATCTGCTTCGTTTTTTTCGTCGAGCCAATACGGTTCTTAATCTCACGTAAAGAGGCCACTTGGTTTCACCACCTTTTTTTCACACCGGTAATTTAAGCCTGCCGGTGTTTGCGCTTATTTGGAAACGTTGAAGCTCTTCTTGAAGCCGCCGATGGCGTTGTTGAAGTCTTCGGTCTCCGGCAGCTGCCCGGTTTCCCGGATCGAATCCAGCAGTTCTTTATGATTCGAGTCCAGATAGACAAAGAGTTCAGACTCAAAGCGCTGGATATCGTTGATCGGAATATCATCCAAAAATCCACTGGTCAGCGCATAAAGAATGGACACCTGTTTTTCAACCGGCTGCGGCTGGTTCAGTCCCTGTTTCAGCACTTCGACGGTCCGTTCACCCCGGGCAAGTTTCGCTTTTGTCGCTTCATCCAGATCCGACCCGAACTGAGCGAAGGCTTCAAGTTCACGGAAGGATGCAAGGTCAAGACGCAGAGTACCGGATACTTTCTTCATCGCTTTGATCTGCGCGGAACCACCTACACGGGAGACGGAAATACCCGGGTTAACGGCCGGGCGCACACCGGAGTGGAAAAGGTTCGACTGCAGGAATATCTGCCCGTCTGTGATCGAGATCACGTTTGTCGGGATGTAGGCACCGACATCGCCTGCCTGCGTTTCAATAAACGGAAGTGCAGTCAGGGAACCGGCTCCTTTATCATCGCTGAGCTTGGCGGAACGTTCGAGCAGACGGGAATGCAGATAGAAAACATCTCCCGGAAATGCCTCACGTCCCGGCGGACGGCGGAGAAGCAGGGAGAGTTCACGATACGCCGCTGCCTGCTTGGTCAGGTCGTCATATACAACGAGGACGTGCTTTCCGTTGTACATGAATTCTTCACCCATGGACACGCCGGCATACGGAGCAAGATACAGCATCGGCGCCGGGTCTGACGCCCCTGCGTTAACAACGATGGTGTAATCAAGTGCACCTTTTTGGCGGAACGTTTCCACCGTTCCTGCGACGGTGGATTCCTTCTGGCCGATGGCCACATAAATACACAGTATATCTTCATCTTTTTGGTTCAGGATGGTATCCACCGCGATGGAAGTCTTCCCGATCTGGCGGTCCCCGATGATCAATTCACGCTGGCCGCGGCCGATCGGAATCATGGAGTCAATTGCCTTGATGCCGGTCTGGAGCGGTTCATGTACCGACTTACGATCCATGACGCCGGGTGCCGGGCTTTCGATAGGACGGGATTTTGTCGTTTCCACCGCACCCTGGCCGTCGATTGGCTGGCCGAGCGGGTTAACAACGCGTCCCAGCAGTTCTTCTCCGACAGGAACTTCCATAATGCGGCCGGTCCGTTTCACTTCGTCCCCTTCGCGGATCCCGGAGTCCGGGCCGAGAACGATAATACCGACGTTGTTTTCTTCCAGATTCTGCGCCATTCCCATTACGCCGTTGGAGAATTCAACCAGTTCCCCGGCCATGACATTCTCCAGACCATGAGCGCGCGCAATACCGTCACCGATCTGAATAACGGTGCCGACTTCGTTTGCTTGTACATCAGACTGAAAATTTTCAATCTGCTGTTTGATCAGCGAGCTAATCTCATCCGATTTAATGCTCATTAACGTTCACCCCTATCCTCTATCATTTTCCGGAGACCAAATTACGTTGCATCCGGTCGAGCTGGCCTTTAATACTGCCGTCAAAAATCATATCTCCGAGGTTCACCTTGAGACCGCCGATAAGCTCAGGGTCCAGTTCGTTTCTGATATACAGCGTATCTTTGCCGGCTTTTTCAGCGAATGTTTCTGCAATCATGTCCCGTTCTTGTTCAGTTAGTGGTTTCACGGTGGTTACCAGAGCGTGCCCCACTTTCCATTCTTCATCCACGAGTTCTTCGAACATTTCAATCATGTCAAATACAAGGTCAATTCTCTTTTTTTCCAACATCAGCAGAAGGGTTCTCTGCACAGTGCTGCTGACTGCCGTTAACCCTTCCTGCACCATGGTTTCCTTCTTTTCACGGGAAACCTTCGGGTGTTTTAACAGTTCGAAAAACTCATTGTTTTCAGTAAGAGCCTGCTTTACAGCTTCCAGCTCCGAGCGGATATCTGCGAGCATGTCCTTTTCTTTTGAAAGTTCAAACAGGGCCTGGGCATAGCGGTTTGCTGCTGCTGTCGTCATAGCCGGCCGCCTGCCTCTTTGACGTAATCTTCAATGAGCTGTTCCTGTTCATTTTCATCCAGCTCTTTTTCGATAATTTTCGATGCGATCATTACAGAAAGAGTCCCGACCTCTTCGCGCAGTTCGGCGATGGCCTGCTCCTTTTCGCGGGCAATGTCTGCCTGAGCTGTCTCTTTCAGACGTTCCGCTTCGGCCCTTGACTGGGCAATGATATCCTCACCCTGTTTTTCACTAGTTTTCTTTGCGTTTTCGATAATGGTCTGTGCTTCTTCGCGCGCACGTTCCACTTCCAAACGCTGTTCTTCGACATACTGTTCCGCTTCTTTACGGTGTTTTTCAGCATTTTCTATTTCAGAGGAAATATGTTCTTCCCGCTCTTTCATCATGTTCATGATCGGTCCCCACGCGTACCGGCGGAGGATCAAGAGAAGGATAATGAATGTAACCAGCGAGAATACAACGTCTCCCCAATAAATGACCTCTGGCACAGAATTCACTCCTTTCGGTTATTCTACAAAAGGAATGGCGAAGCGTGGTTCTACGGACTTCGCCATTGGCATTAACGATTGGACGGTGCCGCTTCTAGCCTTGTCCCAGTGTAATGAACGCGATAACGATTGCGATGATCGGAAGGGCCTCAACCAGGGCGATACCGATAAACATAAGTGTCTGCAGTGTTCCTTTAAGTTCCGGCTGACGGGCTACCCCTTCCAATGTACCTTTTACGATCAAACCGTTACCAATACCTGCGCCGATTGCTCCCAAACCTGCTGCAATTGCTGCTGCTAATAATCCCATTAAAATATCCTCCCTTAAATATAATTAAATGATTGTGCCGAGCATGGTTAGTGTTCATCTGAAACTTTGTGCGAGAGATAGACCATCGTAAGCATTAAAAAGATAAAGGCCTGGATGGCACCGATAAATATACTGAATGCCTGCCACGCAATCATAGGAAGCCCTGCGCCAAATGCACCGAGAAGACTGGCTCCCCCTACACCTGTCAGCAATGTCAAAAGGATCTCTTTTGCATACAGGTTCCCGAAAAGACGCATTCCCAGCGTCAGTGTGTTCGCGAACTCTTCCAGAATATTAAGTGGTAAAAGAAACGGCACGGGTCTTAGATAATCTTTGCCGTATTCTTTCATGCCTTTCATTTTCATGCCGTAAAAGTGAGTAAGAACGATGACCATCACAGCGAACGTCATGGTAATCACCGGATCTGCTGTCGGTGACTTCCACCATAATTCATGCGTTTCCGGGTTTACGTACATAAACGGAATACCAAGCATGTTCGCTACAAAAATCAGTAAAAATATTGTGATTCCGAGTCCGAAAAACCGTTCCCCGGTTTTCCAGTCCATGGTGCTGTTCACGGTGTTCTTAACAAAGTCGATGACCCATTCAAATGCATTTTGCATGCCGGATGGCTTCATCTTCAGGTTCCTGGCGCTGAAAAAGCCGATGCAGAAGACAATAAGCGAAGCTATTGTCAGCATAAGAACGTTCGACAAGTTAATGTGAAACCCTGTAATCCCAAACAGGTCATAGACGATTGGAGATTCATGGTTCATTAAATCTTCCCCCCCTTACTGTATACTAGACTGCTGATTTCCTGCCCTGTTGCCGCTTCTTCGCTCTTTGTTTCCATGCCCGCTGCCAAAAGACCCGGCCTGTCAGACCGCCTTTTTTTTAAACAAGGAGTGAAGAAGAATCATAATGTAAGGTGTCATTATGCCGGTAACAAGTCCCACCAGGTGGAATTGTTCAGGAAAGCGCAGAAAAAGGACTGCTGCGAGCGCCCCGGTAGCCAGTCGTGCTGCCATGCCCGTTGTAAAAGCTTTTCTCTCCTGTACGGCCGCGTCTCCGATTCTTTTGACATCCCGGTACATGCTCCAGACATTAAAAAGGCCGGCGGCAACACCGAGGATGGCACTTAAAAAAAACACGCTGTACGGGGTGAATCCCCATCCAAGCACATACAAAGCTGATACATACAAGGACAGCTGGACACAGCGTCTCGCCTCTGCTGCAAAAGTCTGCTTCATTTCCGGTCGTCCCCGTTCCCAAGATATCGACTGAGCAGACGGACCAGTCCGTATATTCCGGCGGCCATTCCTGTCAGAAGACCGATGAGCATAATAAAAGGGGACGTCCCCAATTTGTCATCGAGCCATCTTCCTGCGAAAAAGCCGATTAACAGGGGTCCGACTAAATAAGAGAGTACGGCTGATGTTAAAGCCGCAGACTGGAATGGTTTTGAAGGCTTCTCTTTGTCCGCCATGTCACCCTCCATTCACGGTAGTTCAGGGCTCCGCCGAAAAAAGGACGGCGCTTTTAGGATGGAGCTGGCAGCCTGAATCTTTCTGCTGATTCTACAGAAATCGATCCCGGCCTGTCATTTGATCCCATCATTCAACAGCCGTCACCGAAATATGTAAACCCTCTCACATACCCTTTGTCATCGTACAATAGAGGACCCCTTCTGTCAATCCTCCACCTTGAAAAATTCCTTGTCACAACAGGGTTTTTCCCGATTTTTCTTTTGTGTCAATTAAGTGACAATTCCGGCATTGAAAAAGAGGACTGCCGCCGGATCTATCTGTTGGTTCGGCAGTCCTGTTATGCCTTGATTCATGTCCGTGGTTCAGCCGGCTGTTCCACTCTTTTCTGCTCCAGGTGAACGATGGTTTCCAGCGTCTCTTCTTTTGTTCCGGATGCTGCGTGAATGACGGCGCGGTACACTCCCGGTGACACCGGGAGGTCCTCCTGCTCCAGTGTTTTTCGGAACAGACCGGCTTCGACATTCTCCTGTTCGTCAAGGACGCCCAGAAAAGCGAAGGTATCTGGATCATAAAGTCTGATCTGAAACGTATCAGCGCCGCCCGGCATATATACTTCATACCGAAAGCCGTCTTTCCCCGGATCCGGCTGTAGTTCAAACGCACTGATTCTCGGGTATTCCGGTTCGTTTATAAACAGCAGATAAGGCAGAGTGACCGGCTGCGTTCCTCCTTTTACCGTGATGGTGCCGTGAAGTTCCTCCGCTTCCACTGCACCAGGTGCCAGCTCCGCCCGAACCATCACTTCTTCTGCTTCACCGGGTGGTACGACAATCGAATCCGGCATCTGCCAGTGAAGACCGAAAAATGGTTCGCTGTCAGCCTGAAATGTATACGTACGGGGGCGTTTTGAGTGATTTTCCACCCGGATTGTCTGCTCATAAAGAGGATTGGATCCGCTGACAGAACGGGAACCGAGAGACAGCGTTCCCGGGCTTACGATCGTTTCGGTCTGCAGTGCTTTGGCGATATCGACCCGGCCCGCTCCCTGGACGAACGGCGGATACGTACTGCCTGTATCATCGGTGAGCGAAACGGCTGCGTTCATCAGCGCCGCCTTGATCTGCTCCGGCGTCCAGTCCGGCCGGGCCTGCTTTAAAAGTGCCGCAGCTCCGGCAATATGAGGGGCGGCCATGCTCGTTCCATTCAGTGAAAGATAGCCTTTCGGCACAGTGCTGCCTATATCCACACCAGGCGCCACGATGTCCGGTTTGACAGCCCAGGATTCTGTCACAGGACCCCTTGAACTGAAAAACGCCATATGGTCTGTTTCTTCTTTCAATATCGTGCGCAGAGTAGGGGAGAAATTGTCCTTGTTTTCCTGCACCGCTTTTTTCAGGTGTTCCCCGTCCTCTTTTGATATGGTAATGACGGGAAAGGGCTGTTTTTCCTTTGTGGCGGCAGCGAACGTTCCGGCTATGTTGTTGTATAGAATGACAGCATCGGCCCCCGCTTTTCTGGCATTAGCCATTTTTCTCACCAGTGGAATACCGCCGCGTTCAATTAACACCGCTTTCCCTTTTACCGCCTGCAGGTCCTCCTTCAGCCCAAGACCTCCGAAAACGAGGGGAAGATCGCGTCGAAATTCCCACGGAGGAGAACCTTGAACCGGTCTCAGGTCAATGGAAAGTTCCGGTTCTTCCACAAGGGTAAGCTTCGGCATCTTAAGGGGAGGAATCGAAGCGCCGACCGATATCGCCTTTTCTGATGTGCCGGGAGAGCCTACGCTCCACATCGCAGGACCGCTGTTTCCGCTCGACGTCACGGCCACTATACCTTTTTCCGCTGCTTTGTCAAGCGCTTGGCTCGTCGGCCAGTCCGGACCGTTGATCGGACTGCCGAGCGATAGATTCAACACGTCTACATCATCTTCGATCGCTTTTTCCACCGCTGCAAGGATTTGTTCTGTTGATCCCTGTCCTCCCGGACCAAGGGCACGGTACATGTATATTTCCACGTCCGGGGCGACACCCTGGATGAACCCGTCCGCCGCAATAATGCCGGCCACATGGGTGCCGTGAATCGTCGGTTCTCCGTTTTCTCCCGCTTTTCCTTCCAGCGGGTCCGCGTCCTGGTCGACAAAATCATAACCGCCTTTGTAACTGCTTTTCAGATCGGGATGATGATAGTCAATCCCAGTATCAATTATCCCGACTTTTATTCCTTTGCCGGTAAGCTTCATGCCCTGTTCATCCAATTCGCTGCGGACCACATCCGCCCCGATAAACGGCACGCTTTCATCAATTTTTGTTTCATATACAGCCGCCTCATCGGTCCGTTGAATCCCGTTCATGCGCTGCAGCGCGTCCTGCTGCTTTTCAGGCATCGTTACTGCAAACCCGCGGAACCCTTTTTCATAGGCCGCTTTTATACGTAAGCCGGGGATCGAGTTTTCCATCCGGCGGCGCAGGTCTTTCAGTGAAGCCTGCTCGGTGGCTGCTGCAATATAAGTCGGCTCCTCTGCCGCTTCGAGAGACCGGACGTCTGTCATCCATACCGCTGCCGTGATAACAGCTGCACAGCACAGGCTGATGATTGTCTTCCCCGTTTCGGATGTCATCGCTGTTCCTCCTATTCTCGTTTTAGGTTGCAGCAAACAGCCTGTTTTATGCAGAGACACACAGCATAAAAAAAGCCCCAGCGCGCGGCTGAAGCTTCATCGTGCTATTTTGTTCCGAAAAGGCGGTCTCCCGCATCTCCCAGTCCCGGGACAATGTAGCCTTTTTCATTTAATTTCTCATCGAGCGAAGCCAGATAGATATCAACTTCCGGATGAATCTTATGCACTTCTTCGACACCCTCCGGTGCAGCGATCAGACACATCAGTTTAATGTTGGAGGCTCCCCTTTTTTTGAGGCTGGATATGGCATCTGCAGCGGATCCGCCGGTTGCAAGCATCGGGTCCACCACGATAAATTCGCGTTCTTCCACATCACTGGGGAGTTTTACATAATATTCCACCGGCTTTAACGTTTCCGGATCCCGGTATAAGCCGACATGTCCTACTTTCGCTGCCGGAATGAGCTTCAGAATGCCGTCCGACATACCAAGACCAGCCCGCAGAATCGGAACCACTCCGAGTTTTTTACCTGCCAGCGCATGAGACTGGGCCGGTCCTACTGGTGTTTCCACGGTGACTTCCTGCAGCTGCAGGTGACGGGTGATTTCAAAGGCCATTAAGGTAGCCACCTCATCCACCAGTTCCCTGAACTCTTTTGTCCCTGTGGAGACATCCCGGATATACGTCAGCTTATGCTGAATCAATGGATGATCTAATACATGTACGTTTCCCATAACGTGCACAGCTCCTTTGTGCCGGGTTCTCTCCCGGAATATGATGATTGTGGCAGCAGGCACACAACTCTGTTCTTTTGAAATTCTACAGAAAAAGCCCAGCCCCTTCAAGAGCTCTGGAAAAGAGCTGCGATTCTGATTTTTTGCGAAAAAACACTGCCTGCCGCTTTTATGTAGGAGGTGTACCAGCCAAATGTTTGCATTTACCCGTCAAATGCACTGCAATACCAGCCAACGCGTGTCGCAAAAGACTCTCAAAGGCCGGGAGTATCAGGCATCTGCCGTCCGTGGCATGAAAAAGAGGAGCGCGGGCATTTTCCCACGCTCCTCTTTTAGGACAAGGTTCCCCCTCTATTACAGTTCCGGATACATCGGGAACCTGGATGTAAGGGCGTCGACGCGGCGGGCGGCTTCTTTGAGCTTTTCTTCGTCATCATGGTGCTTCAGCGTGAGGGCCATCACCGCTCCTATTTCATCCATTTCTTCTTCACCGAAGCCGCGGGATGTAACGGCAGCGGTGCCGATACGGATGCCGCTCGTGACAAACGGGCTTTCCGGATCAAACGGAATCGCGTTCTTGTTCGTCGTTAGGCCGACTTCGTCGAGCGCTTTTTCCCCGACCTTACCGGTAATACCCAGGCTCTGCAGATCGAGAAGGAGCAGGTGGTTGTCCGATCCGCCGGAAACAAGATCGATTCCGTTATTCTGCAGCGCAGCACCGAGACGCTTTGAATTTTTTACAATATTCTCGGCATAGGTCTTGAATTCATCCTGGAGTGCTTCTCCAAAAGAGACCGCCTTTGCCGCAATCACGTGCATGAGCGGACCGCCTTGAAGACCCGGAAATACGGCTTTATCAATCTTCCTGGCAAACTGCTCTTCACAGAGAACCATGCCGCCGCGAGGACCGCGCAGGGTTTTATGCGTTGTCGTGGTTACAAAGTGCGAATGCGGCACCGGATTCTGATGCACACCGGCGGCAACCAGTCCTGCGATATGGGCCATATCCACCATCAGATAGGCACCGACTTCATCGGCAATCTCCCGGAACGCTGCAAAATCAATTTCACGCGGGTAGGCGCTGGCTCCGGCGACAATCATTTTCGGCTGATGTTTTCGGGCCGCTTCCCGCACAGCTTCATAGTCAATGACCTGATCTTCTTTCGTCACACCGTATTCCACGAAATTGTACTGGACACCGCTGAAGTTAACAGGACTTCCGTGCGTCAGATGTCCGCCGTGGGAGAGATTCATACCGAGCACGGTATCTCCCTGCTCGAGCGCGGTGTAATAAACCGCCATGTTCGCCTGCGCGCCGGAGTGAGTCTGAACGTTCACATGTTCGGCACCGAACAGTTCTTTGGCACGATCGCGTGCGAGATCCTCCACGACATCCACGTGTTCACAGCCGCCGTAATAGCGCCGCCCCGGATAGCCTTCCGCATATTTATTGGTAAGTACCGAACCCTGCGCCTCCATGACAGCCTGGCTGACGAAGTTTTCGGATGCTATAAGTTCAATCTTGTCGCGCTGACGCTGCAGTTCATCCTGCATGGCCGCGTATATACTGGGGTCCTGCGTTTTGATGGTTTCCATTCAGAGGTAACTCCTTTCTTTTCCTCACACTCTCTCATTCGTTTTTTAACGAATAAATTCTTTTCACGGGCTATTGTAACATGAATTTTTTTGCTGAATCCGTAATTTTTCAAAAAAAAATGTTAAATTATTAAGATTCCGGATAGCGGGCTCTGGCTCCGCCGATAAGCTTCGGGCGTGTAACCGCCATCGTGACATGCGCACCGCCGATTGACGTCACACGGCTTCGGACCGGGACGGCAACATGCTTCAAATGCATCCCGATAAAGGTGTCACCGATATCAATGCCGGCATCGGCACGGACATGCTCCACGACAACGGGATCGGAAAAAGAAGAATAGGCGTGGGCGGCCATGGCGCCTCCTGCGCGGCGGTGGGGGACCGTCACCACTTCCTCGAAGCCGAACCATTCCGCAGAAGCACGCTCCACCACAAGCGCTCGGTTGATATGCTCACATCCCTGAAAGGCAAGATGAACGCCGGTCTCCTCCTGAAACGACGACAAGATATCATATAACGCTTCCGCGGCTTCCTCCGATCCGGCAGACCCAATCCGGCTGCCGGTGACTTCACTCGTACTGGCACCGATCACGAATACGTTCCGCTTATTAAAAGTCAGCCGCTCCTGCAGCACATCCAGGCAGCCCTGCAGCGAGGTCTGCCACTCCTTGATTTCATGATTCATGCCGATCACCTCTTTTTTCAGGATATCACACATCGCCCTTTCCGAAAAAAATAACGGAGCCGGCGGCCCCGTCTCCGTTATTTTTCCTCCATCGCCATCATTTTACCGACACGGTCAGCGTGGCGCCCGCCTTCGAAGTCGGTTTCCAGCCAGGCCTGTACAATCTCTCCGGCAAGTCCCGGCCCGAGAATGCGTTCTCCCATCGCGAGAATATTGCTGTTATTGTGGGCACGGGAGGCTTTGGCGCTGAACACATCGTGGCAGAGCGCAGCACGGATGCCGTTGATTTTATTGGCGGCAATTGATATTCCGATACCGGTGCCGCAGATAAGTATGCCTTTATCTGCATTGCCGGCAGCTACGCTTTCAGCAACCGGAAGGGCATAGTCGGGATAATCCACCGACTCTTCACAGTTGCAGCCGTGATCTTCTAATTCAATATCCATATTCTGCAGTACTTTTTCAACTTCGATTTTCAGTTTGTGACCGGCGTGGTCCGATCCGATTGCGATTTTCACGGTATCTCCTCCTGATTTTATGATCCCGGACTTGTCAGGCTTTTTCCAGCTGTTTGAGTACCTTTTCGATCAGCACTTCAAGCTCGTCCGCCATCGTGCGGTAGGTGTCGCGCGATTCACCGATAGGATCCATAATGTCACCCGTACCGCCTTCCTCTTGCGCAAATTCCTTGATGGTAAACACTTTATCCGCCGCCTCAGGGAACTGCTTCGCGGTCATGTCGTGATGATTTTTTGTCATCGTCAGAATAAGATCCGCCCATTCCACCCGTTCTTTCGTCAACGGTCTGGCAGCATGGCGGAGCTCTATATCCCGTTCTCTGAGAACCTCAACCGTATCTTTAGAAGCGGACATTCCCGGCTGAGCCGCCAACCCGGCGGACTGCACCTCGATATCTTCTCTTCCTTTTTCCCGGAGAAGCGCCTCCGCCAGCGGACTTCGACATGTATTACCAGTACAGACAAACAATACGTGGGTCATCCGTGGTTCCTTCCTTTTGTTCGTAATGTATGTTCTATTTTATCACAGATATGTTCATTAAAGAATCAGCTTTAAGCCGAGGATGAACAGAATGACACCGCCGGCAGCCTCTCCGGCATGGCCGAACATGTGCTGAAGTCTTCCGCCTAATGCAAGGCCGGCCCAGGTAAACATCGCACTAAAAGCGCCGAACAGAACGAGGACTTTGAACCAGGATGTCTGTAGAATGCCAAGAGAGATGCCGATTGAAAAACTGTCCAGGCTGACAAGCACCGCAAATATAATAATACCGGTTCCATACGGCAGAATCGCCGTGCCGTTTTCTTCTTTTCGGACTGCTGACCAGATCATCTGCAGACCTGTCACAAGCAGAAGAGCTCCCCCCGCCACGAGGGCCGCCTTTTCAAACGATTCTGCGATCCATCTGCCGCCGAACAATCCGAAGCATGGCATCATCATATGAAAGAAACCGACGGCTGCCGCTGTTTTGAAACGATGGATCGGCTTTGACTGATTCATGGCGGCAGCCAGTGACATGGAAAAAGCATCCATGCTTAATGCAGCCGCGATACCGCACAGTACAATCCAGCCTTCCATTCCGAGCTCCCCTTTCCGGACATGCTTATACAAGGTATGCATGCCGGAAGCGGAACATTCAGGATCCTGAAGCGGCTTTTTCGAGACGATTCATAACCGCCTCTCCGATTCCATCTGCCGGAAAAGTCTCGCAGAAAATCACGTCCACGCCGCTTTGATCGGCACGGCGCAGATTATCATACAAATGGGCGGCAACCGCCTGAAGGTCGTCTCTGGAACCAAGTGGAATGAATACATCACAATCTTTTTCCAGCTTTCCCCGGTGTTCATCCACCGCCATTACACCTACTGTTCTTCCATCCTGCCGCGCCTTTTGGACAGCTTCATGGACGCTTTCATCCACAAGCACCAGAGGAGAGGACGGAGCATAATGGCGGTATTTCATGCCGGGTGCTTTCGGTGCCTCTTCCTTGACCGATGCAGCCGGGGATGCCACGTTTTCGGAGCCGAGTACGCCGGCCAGCTCGTCTCTTGTGATACCGCCTGGGCGCAGAATGACGGCCTTATTCCCTGTGCAGTCCACCACGGTGGATTCAAGGCCGTACCCGGCTTCACCACCCTGAACAATACCGGCAATTCTGCCGTCAAGATCGTGCCATACGTGCTCTGCTTTTGTCGGGCTCGGCCGTCCCGAGCGGTTTGCGCTGGGCGCTGCGACAGGAACCCCGGCCCTGTTGATAAGCGTCCGCGCCACATGGTGCTGCGGCATCCGGACGGCGACGGTCGACAGTCCCGCCGTGACTTTTTCAGAAACGGCATTGCTTTTTGGCACGATCAAGGTTAACGGTCCCGGCCAGAAAGCATCAGCCAGTTTTTCTGCCATGTCCGGAATCCGGTACGCCAGGTCCTGCCACTGCGCCCGGCTGCCAATGTGGACAATCAGCGGGTTATCCCCCGGCCGGCCTTTTGCTTCAAAAATTTTATCCACTGCTTCATCTCTTGAAGCATCGGCACCCAGTCCATATACCGTTTCTGTCGGGAAAGCCACCGTTTCCCCTTGTCTTATACACAATCCGGCCTCTTCTATCTCAGGGGGTGAAGGTTCTTCTCCATCCCACTTATCCACATACCAAACTTTTGTCTGTTTATAACTCAACGTTCCTCCCCCTTATCACCGTTCCGTTACCCCCTGTCATTATAAGAAAAGATCCTTTATCCAGGCAAATATAAAAAAGATACCCACAACCTTGTTGAAAGTTGTGGATAATAAAATAACCTTGATATGACAGTACAGAAACCGATGTTTAACTCTCGTCCCCAAACCAGATTTTCCATTTTTCCACAACAAAGAATTGATACTCTTCTTTTTCATCCACAGAATCCTTCTGTTTTTCCACATTTTCTCCCTGTCTGTCCTCTTCATCCACAATATCAGAGGTGTTATCCACAGATTCTTCCGACTGAAGAAAACAGAGCGGAGGAAACAGTACACACCACCAGTTGTCTCCTTCTCCTTTTCCGATCGTCACGACAAGTGCTTCATAGCTGCCGGCGGGATAGACAAGGGGGCCGTAAATTCTCGTCGGAAAATCGACGTTTGATTTCAGGGCGATCGAGAAATCCCGATCCTGCATGTCCCGGGAAGCAAGAATCTCCTCCACCGTTGTCTCAAGATCCGGCAGGGCTTCCTGCAGCCGTGTCCGGGCCTCGTCTTTCTCAATCTCCACGGTTATTTCGCTTTCGATCTGCTGATTTACAGCGTCCCGGACTTCCGTTTTGAGGAGCTGTTCCTCCGGCGAATTATCGTGGGCAAGAATACGGAGCCTTATGGCTTCTTCCGGTATCGCCTGTACACCCGCGTCAGAGGCTGCCGCGTTCTGCTGCTGCTCCATCTGCAGCCAGCACAAAAGAACAAAAAAACATACAAAGATAAGAGCTTTATAACGCATCAACCTGACACCGTCCTTTCCTGAATCATTGTGGACAGTGCCCGGCTTTTATAAACGATGAACCCTTCGACATCTTTTTTCCGTGCTACACATCGATTCTTTCACAAAATACCATGCGCGGTTTTTTGTTCAAATCATGCCGCCATTCTATGTCAGCCAGCGGCAGCTCCTTCTGCAGAAGAGAGGTGACAGCTTCTGCCTGCCGGTCCCCGATTTCAAATGCGGCGAGGCCCCCCGTCTGCAGCAAAGCCGGTAGATGAACTGCCATATTCCGGTAGCAGGCCAGTCCGTCCTCTGCGCCGACAAGCGCCTGCTCCGGCTCATGGTCCCGGACGAGCGGATCCAGTGCCTGCCACTCTCCCCTCGGGATATAAGGAGGGTTCGAGACAATCACGTCATACTTTTTATCATTTTCAAGGAGCGGATCCAGGAGGCTGCCCTGGAGAAATTTCACGTCCGCCCCGAGATCGGCCGCGTTTTGCTGCGCGGTTCTGAGGGCTTTCTTATCGAGTTCCACTGCTGTTACCTGTACGTCCGGAGCTTCAAGGGCAAGCGTGATGGCAATCGCACCGCTCCCGGTTCCGATATCAGCCACCTGCAGCCTTGAAATGCGCTGTTTCCGGATCCAGCGCAGCACCTCGTCCACCAGCTCCTCCGTTTCCGGTCTCGGTATCAGTACGTCTTCATTCACAAGAAAAGGACGTCCGTAAAACTCTTCGTACCCCATCAGGTGCTGAACGGGGACCCCCCGGCTGTGCCGGATCACATCGTGCTGGAATGCTTCCCACACAGGGGTGCTGAGCACCTCGCGACGGGATAGATGAAAACCTGCCCAGTCGGTTCCCAGATGGTGTTTCATTAAAAGATCCGCCGCCCGCGCCTCTCTTTTGTTTTTTTCTAAAAAAGACGAAGCCCAGTTCAGGGCTTCGTAGATATAGGCCGGTTTCATTCAGGCTTCGCCTGCCTCTTCCATCATTTCCGCCTGTTCTTCCACTATCAGGGCTTCAATGATTTCTTCGATTTCGCCTTGCAGCACCTGATCGAGCTTCTGCACGGTGAGGCCGATACGGTGGTCCGTCACGCGGCTCTGTGGAAAATTGTACGTGCGGATCCGCTCCGACCGGTCCCCGGTACCAACGGCGGACTTGCGGTTCTCCGCGTATTCAGCTTCCGCCTCTTTCTGGTACATGTCATAAATGCGGGCGCGGAGGACTTTCATCGCTTTATCCTTGTTTTTAAGCTGGGATTTTTCGTCCTGGCAGGACACCACAATGCCTGTCGGTTCATGGGTTAGACGAACCGCAGACATGGTCGTATTTACGCTCTGCCCGCCCGGTCCGCTGGCAGCGAACGTGTCGACACGGATGTCCTTGTCATGAAGCTCCACTTCGACTTCTTCGGCTTCCGGCAGTACAGCCACGGTTGCCGTCGATGTATGGATACGGCCGCCGGACTCGGTGCTCGGCACCCGCTGCACCCGGTGCGCCCCGTTCTCATATTTCATCTTTGAATAGGCGCCCTCACCGTTGATCATAAATATGATTTTACTGAAGCCGCCGAGTTCCGTCGGGGTCGACTCGATGACTTCGGCTTTCCAGTTGTTTTTCTCGGCGAAACGGCTGTACATCTTATACAGGTCCGCCGCAAACAGGGAGGCCTCATCGCCGCCTGCGGCTCCGCGGACTTCCACAATCACATTCTTGTCATCATTCGGATCTTTCGGGAGCAACAGGACACGGAGCGTCTCTTCCAGCTCTTCTTTCTTCTCCGACAGTTCCTCGATCTCCGCTTTTACCATCTCTTCCATTTCGTCATCGAGTTTGTCCTGGAGCATCGTTTTCGCATCTTCCAACTGGGTGGTCGTGTCTTTATATTCCCGGTATTTCTGGACGATCTCTGAAATTTCCGCCTGTTCTTTGGAATACTCGCGTAATTTCGCCGTATCGTTCACCACATCCGGATCACTCAGCCATTCATTCAGCTGTTCGTAACGGTCTTCCACGGCTTGCAGACGTTCTAGCACAAGCTTTCACCTCTTTATCGGTTGCATAACATTCTAATTATAGTATAATGCCTGCTCCCCGTCAAAAGGACCCGGCACGGAGTATCTCGTGTGAAATACCTATCGCGGTTACGGTTCGGAAAGAAAAAGAACGGCGCTTACGTTACGTTTTTACACCGGATGCCCGTGAAAACGTCACGTAAAACCTTTCATGATGACGTTTGGGATGTTCGTATCCCGCCTAAACGTCATCATGGCGCTCCAACGTTACGTTTGGCTTCTTTTTCCGCGCACAAACGTCATTTACACGTGCTCATAACGACGTTTAAACCGGGAGCCGTTATCCAAACGTCGTTTACTTACCAGCCGGTTCGTATTACGATATTTCTTCCACCCTGTCACTTCACTGGAGTATCCACACTCCCGCCGCTTATTGCTCCATTAAAATCTGAATCTTAAGGTTATCCCTCTTCCAGGCAGAAAATAGGTTTCTATTTTTCCAGGGAGGGAATACTGGTACCAGTATATTGGTTAAAGGAGTCTATTGTATGAAGTTTGTTATTATCGGCGGGGATGCTGCCGGGATGAGTGCGGCGATGCAGATTATCCGCAATGTGGAAGATGCCGAGGTTACAACGCTGGAAGCCGGCGGTATTTATTCTTATGCGCAGTGCGGACTCCCCTACATCATCGGCGGAGAGGTCGAGAGCACAGAGAACCTGATAGCCCGGGATGTGGAAACCTTCCGGGAGAAATACGGCATCGATGCGAGGGTATATCACCATGTCGAAACCGTCGACACAGAGAAGCAGGTTGTTTCCGGGAAGGATCTGAATAACGGAACACCTTTTGAGATGCCTTACGATAAACTTCTTGTTGCCACCGGCGGCGCGCCTGTTCTTCCTGACTGGCCGGGGCGGAACCTGAAAGGGGTACATACACTGAAGACAATTCCGGATATTGAATCAATCACCGGGGATCTTGATAACGTCCGCGATGTGACGATTATCGGCGGCGGCTACATCGGGCTGGAGCTCGCCGAAAATCTGGTTGAAACCGGACGGGACGTGCGGATCATCGAACGCAACAACCGGATCGCCAAAATGTTTGATCCGGACATGACGCCGCTCATTCACGAAGAAGCAGGAAAGCACGGCGTGGAATTGTGCCTGGAAGAATCCGTCACCACGCTGGAAGGAGAAGAAAGGGTGGAAGCGGTACGCACCTCTTCGAACCGGTATGAGACAGATTTAGTTATTGTCACAGCAGGTATCCGGCCCAATACCGAATGCCTGAAACATACCGGCATTCATCTTTGGGATAACGGGGCAGTCCAGGTGGACGCCTACATGCAGACGAATGTAAACAATGTATACGCAGCAGGCGACTGCGCCGTCCAGTACCACCGCATGAAGGAAAAAAATGATTATGTCCCGCTCGGCACGCATGCCAATAAACAGGGCCGTGCCGCCGGAAAGAATATGGCGGGCATTCCGAAAGCTTTTCAGGGAATTGTCGGTACGTCCATTCTGCGCTTCTTCGATTTGACGCTTGCCAAAACCGGATTAAATGAAACAGAAGCCAGGGCGATGCAGTTCCCTTATGATACCGTAACCCACCGCGCTTCCGATAAAGCCGGTTACTTTGAAGGCAAAAAACCACTGCATCTGAAGCTGCTGTACCGCACCGATACAGAAGAGGTGATCGGGGGCCAGGTTATCGGAGAATCCGGCGCAGCCAAACGCATCGATGTGCTGGCAGCCACCCTTTTTCATCGGATGACCCTCGATGAATACGAAGATCTGGATCTGTCGTATGCCCCGCCGTACAACGGTGTATGGGACCCGATCCAGCAGACGGTACGGCGTGCGACCTGACCATGTCTGCAGCCACGAACAGACGGACCGGGCGCATTAGTGTCCACTAAACGGTTTTTCACGGATACTAAGGTGCTGTGAGCAGAAAATAGCGGCTGCTGCGTGGAGCTCTGGAACCACTAAACGCCCATTGGTGCATCACAGTATCCCCCAGACCAACAATATATAACGTGAAACCTGGACGATTCTTCAGTGGATCGTCCGGGTTTTTTGTATACCATCGATGTTACAGCTGTTTTCACCAGGGTGCGGCGGATGATGGTCCTTGGAGCCGTCCACTTGTAAACGAATTTCTTTGGCATGTAAATCGCCCTGTTCGGCTTGTAACCACACCGTTTTGGACGGAACAGGATGTTCACGCGCAGCATCTCCCATCGTTCGGATCTATCCCCATACTATTTTTATCCGTCCAAAACAGTAACATGAACCTGGTATCTCGGAAATTCCTGTTTATACTGCTGCTTCAATTCCTGCTGCTTTTTCTGTTTTTGTTTTTTATTCCATGAGGCATCACCTGTCGTGTAAAGGTAGGCATGCCGGCCGCCGAAGGTGACGTATTTTGGAGAAAAACCAAGCCGTCGGGCGATATCCTTTACTCTGGCGTTATCATTGCCCTGATTCTGCTCTTTGGTCGTCATCGAGACATCACCGGGCCCCTGGTTATAATCCGAAGGTGTTGCCGGCTCCGGACTCTGCAGTGGTCCGGCCGAAGGCCCTGTTCCGGTATTTCCCTCCGCCTGCGGAGACTTATCCTGTTCACAGGATACGGAGAACATAAGCAGTCCGCTGATCATAAAGAGAATGATATATTTCATTAACGCTCTCTCCTTCTGTCGGTTTTTGTCTTATGTTTTCCACTCCTTTGATTTTCATTCAGGTGATGACTGCTTCCTTTTTTCTTAATACCGGTCATTTCGCAGAGCTTACGCGTCAAAACAGGGCATGTACCCGCCGCGGAAGCCTGGTTATCAGCCAACCTGCATTCATTACAAGCGAAATCATACTGAATACCAGCCAAACCCCGTTTCCATGCAAACCTACAAAAAAAGACCGTCCGTTCGGACAGTCTTCTGTTTCTGCTGTTATACCGATTCCACCGAAAAATCGTTTTCGGGTTTTCCGGGTACATCATGGCAGTGCCGGCACCGTGGTTCATAGGCTTCATCGGCGCCGACGAGAATAACTTCATCGTCATAGTGGGCAGGCCGGCCTTCGATCAGCCGCTGTGTGCGGGAAGCAGGAGATCCACAGCACGGGCAGACCGCCTGCAGCTTGATCACTTCCTCGGCTGCGGCCATCAGTTCCTTCACCTGCATAAACGGTTCCCCGCGGAAGTCCTGATCCAGTCCGGCCACCACCACCCGGATGCCCCGGTCCGCCAGGTGCTGGGCGACTTCTATAATTCCGCGGTCAAAAAACTGGGTCTCATCCACTGCCACCATCTGCACGCCTTCTTCGAGCATTGGAGGAATATCATGGGAATGAGCTACTGCTTTGGCCCATATTTTCGTTCCGTTGTGGGACACGACTTCTTCTTCGCTGTAGCGGTCATCAAGCGCAGGTTTAAACACAATGACGTTCAGATTGCCGTATGCCGCGCGGCGGATACGGCGTATCAGTTCTTCGGATTTTCCGGAAAACATGCTGCCGCAGATGACTTCCATCCAACCTTCTTTTCTTATCATGTACATTCTTGTTCCCCTTACTACATCCCGTTAAATTACGTTTATTCTTTTCTTATTTTCCCTGAAATTCAGAATGTATTCAATAGGTCACGGGGAACTTTTCCGGGTTATCCTTTCAAGCTTTCCTGCTTTGTTTCCATGGAAGAATAAGGAACTTCGCTCCATCCCTTACGCTTTTGTGTTTTCTGTCGTATCAAGCGGGGGAAGACCCCTCCTTCTCCGGCAAACAGAAAGGAAATCAGGAAAATGACGCCGGTCATGACCGCCATGCTTCCGGAAATCGATACGTTCAGCCATTTGGCGGCATAATATCCGCTGAAACAGGCGGCCGCACTGAACAGAATGCTGTATACAAACATGGTGGAAAGTCTGCTGGTCCAAAGATACGCCGAAGCGGCCGGTACGATCATAAAGGCAACGACAAGCACCGCCCCGACGCTATCAAAGGAAGAAACAGCGGTGACCGATGTCATCGTCATAAGCAGATAGTGAAGAAAAGCGGCCGGTATGCCGAGCGATACAGCCAGGGCCGGATCAAACGTGGATATCTTCCACTCTTTATACAGGAGCCCGATCAGGATAAGGTTAAGCAGAAGTACCACACTGACAAAAAGAAACGCCTGAGGTACAGGTACACCAAAGAGCGTCACCGTCTGAAAGGGAACAAACGCGATATCCCCCATCAGCGCGTGATTAACGTCCAGGTGGACATTCCCCGCATACCGGGAGATCAGAAAGACACCGAGCGCGAAAAACGCGGTGAATGTCACTCCTATGGCAGCGTCCGGCTGCACACCGGAATTCTGGAGCAGCTGAATGACAAGGGTTGTTAATAACCCCGCCACCGCCGCCCCGAGAAGCATCGTGAAACTATCCAGCGTGCTGGTTAGTAAAAACGCCGATACCAGACCAAGAATCACAGTGTGACTGATGGCATCTGAAATCATCGCCATCTGCCGCAGCACAAGCAGTACACCAATGATACTGCACGAGGCTCCGACCAGCACACCGGTTATAATAATCCATCCTTCATAGGTCAAGACTGTCTCCTCCTTTCCCCATCATGTGAGATACCTGTTCTTTTTCAGCCAATTCCATAACCGTCTGGCCTCGCTGTGTTCAGCACCGAGCGCTTTCTGCCAGGAAGCATACCGGGAATCGGCTGCATCCGGGACCAATTGCAGCGCCTCCACAGCCTGCTGTTTTTTCCACCGGCGCCGGAACCTTCGATACTCGATGATTTGAGCCAGCTTCCCTCTTTTAGGGGCAAATAGAAAAGACAGCACAAAGATGGCGGTTGCAATCAGTACAACAACCGGGCCCGTGGGAATGCCGCTGCTTGCGGCACTGAGAGCCGCGCCTGAAAAGCCGGACAATGCGCCGATCAGAGCGGAAAGAATGACCATTACCCCGAGCCTGTCGGTCCAGTACCTTGCTGCGATGGCAGGAGTGATAATGAGCGCCGACATTAAAATAATGCCTACCGCCTGGATTCCTGCTGTCACAATCAGCACAATGGACAGACTCAGGATGCTGTTCAGCGTGTTCGTCTTCCATCCCAGCCCGCCGGCGAACAGCGGATCAAAAATGACCAGCTTCCATTCTTTAAAAAACAGAAAGGATGCCGCGATAACCAATACAGCGATACCGCTCATCATCCAGACATCGAATTGCACCATGGAAGCGGCCTGGCCGAAAATGTAACTGTCCAGTCCGCTCTTATTACCCGCCGAACTGTTGGTAATCACGGTCAGCAGTACAATACCGAGTCCGAAAAAAACAGAAAGAATCAAACCGATGGCTGTGTCCTGTTTCAGTTTTGTGTTCCTGTGAATCACGCGTATGCCCCACAGGCTGATAAAACCGAAGGCAGCAGCACCGATCATCAGTGCCGGCAGCTCTCTTCCGGCAATGAAAAATCCAAGACACACACCGGGCAGCGCCGCGTGGGACATAGCTTCGCCTACCAGGCTCTCTTTACGCAGCAGCACGAATGAACCAATCACACCGCTTGCGATCCCCAAAAACATCGTGCCGAAAAGAACCCAGCGGAGGTTGGGACTTTCAAGCAGAGACAACCATTCCTGCATCATGATGGATTCCCCGCCTGTTCAGAGGCGGCAGACTGGAAAAAGGCAAGCTGGCCACCGTAAGCTTCCTGCAGCTTCTCTTTTGTAAACACATCCTCTGTCGGCCCATGTGCGACGACATGTTTATTCAAGAGAATCATCCAGTCAAAATATTCCTGCGCCGTCTGCAGATCATGATGCACGACGATAATGGTTTTGTTTTCCTGCTTCCATTTCTGCATTAACTGGATGATGGCACGTTCGGTTTTAGCATCCACGCCGGCAAATGGTTCATCCATAATGTACAGGGAAGCATCCTGTGCCATCGCGCGGGCAAGAAAAACCCGCTGCTGCTGCCCTCCGGAAAGCTGCCTGATCTGTCTTTTCGCAAATTGCTCCATTCCAAGTTCCTGTAAACTCTGAAAAGCGATCTCTTTATCCTGTTTCCGCGGCCGGCGGAAGAGTCCCGCGTGGCCGTAGCGCCCCATCGTCACCACATCCAGAGCATCGGTCGGAAAATCCCAGTCCACTTCGCCGCGCTGCGGCACGTAACCGATGCTCGATCGAACCGTTTTCAGGTCCTCTCCAAAAAAGACGGCACGCCCGTGCAGTTTCGGCACAAGATCCAGCACCGCCTTAAGAAGAGTCGATTTACCTGCTCCATTGGGACCGACAATACCGACCAGTTTCCCCTTCGGAACAGAAAATGCGGCATTCTCCAGAACAGCGGATTCCTGATAAGCTACTGTTATATTCTGAACGTCCAGTGCATTACTCATCACTCTGCCTCCTTCTTTTACTGGAGAGACGATACGATCGTGTCAATGTTGTGCCGGAACATGCCTTCATACGTTCCTTCTTCCGTTCCGGCTTCTCCCATCGCATCCGAATACAGCTCCCCGCCGATTTCAACCTGCTGGCCTCGTTCCTCTGCCCCTTCCACGACGGAATTCACCGCCTGTTCGGAGACGCTGGATTCCACAAATAATGCTCCTATGCTCCGCTCTACCATCAAGTCCACGATATGGTTAACGTCCCCGACACCGAATTCCGCGTCGGTGCTGATACCCTGCAGGCCCTGTACTTCCATGCCGTATGCATCGCCGAAATAGCTGAAAGCGTCATGGGCGGTCACAATCACCCGGCTTTCTTCCGGAATTTTCTGAATCTGTTCTTCGGCATATGCATCCACTTCCTCCAGCATATCGAGGTACTCCCCGGCACGTTCTTCATATCCTTCGCTGTTTTCTTCGTCCACTTCAATGAATGCATCCCTCACAGCTTCCACGGCATACGCCCATCTGTCCGGGTCAAACCATACGTGCGGATCATGAGGATAATCTTCTCCCCCGGAAATAAGCACATCTTCCGGGATATTCTCTCCGACCGCATAACTCGGGGTTTCGTTTTCTACATTCTGAAATACATCCCCCATATTCCCTTCCAGATTCAGCCCATTGTAAAGATTCAGATCCGCTTCTGTCAGATTCATCACATCCTGCTGTGTCGGTTCATACAGGTGCGGATCCACACCAGGCCCCATCATTCCCTTCACCTCAGCCTGATCTCCACCTATGTGTTCAGCGATATCCCTTATCTGACCGGTTGTTGTTACAACAGACAAGGTGCCGCCTTCCGAACCTTCCGATGACCCTGCATTTTCTCCGACCCCGCATCCCCCGAGAAACAGGATGCCGCTGGTGAACACAACGATTTGTTTCAACAAGCTCATTTTTTTACCCCCGACTAATTTATTTTTATATATGACAAAAAGTTTCCCTAATGCAATAATAGATGGGTTCCGAATGTTTTTCAATACTTTTTCTTCATGGAGAAGTCAAATAGGAAAAAAGGAACAGAAAAAGAGGGAGGTTTTACGATACTAAAAAAAACAGGCAGGGGATTCGTCCCCTGCCTGTTGCGGATGCGGCCATATTAGTCGAGGTTGTATTTCTTTTTGAAACGGTCGATACGACCGCCGGCATCGGCCAGCTTCTGCTTTCCGGTATAGAACGGATGGGAGTCAGAGCTGATCTCCACCTTCAAAAGCGGATACGTGTTGCCGTCTTCCCACTCAATCGTTTCATCGGAAGATTTCGTGGAACCGCTCAAGAATTTAAAGCCTGTGCTTGTATCCAAAAATACGACTTTCTGAAAATCCGGATGGATGTCCTGCTTCATTTGTATTCACTCCTTTTGCTTCTGGTGGTGACATGCCGCGTTCCCTACCTGGTTAATGCGGCATAGACGCTATCTTCTCGTCAGCGTTTGATCTCACACATAACGAGATTATAACAATCCCGCTATTATTTTTCAACTACTTCTTTATCATTCCGTTACGTGCGCCGGTTCGTGCTGCGGCCTTTCTGTTTATCCTTTTCCAGTTCTTCAAAGAACTCATCATTCGTTTTTGTCTGCTTGACCTTGCGGATAAAATGATCAATGAAATCCGGCGAATCGTTCATGGTTTTGCGCATGGCCCAGAGATTTTCCAAATGCTCTTTGGATAGAAGGAGTTCTTCCTTTCTTGTGCTGGAACGGCGGATATCGATCGCAGGGAAAATCCGGCGCTCGGCCAGGCGGCGGTCGAGATGCAGTTCCATATTCCCGGTTCCCTTAAACTCTTCATAAATCACGTCGTCCATCCGGGATCCGGTTTCCACCAGGGCTGTCGCCAGAATAGTGAGGCTCCCGCCTTCTTCAATATTCCGTGCCGCCCCGAAAAACCGTTTCGGGCGGTGCAGCGCCGCCGGGTCGATCCCGCCGGAAAGCGTACGGCCGCTCGGTGGAATGACCAGGTTGTAGGCACGGGCAAGGCGGGTAATGCTGTCCATTAAAATGACCACATCTTTCTTGTGCTCCACGAGCCGCATGGCCCGCTCCAGCACCAGTTCCGATACCTTGATATGGTTTTCCGGCACTTCGTCAAAGGTGGAGCTGGCAATATCGCCGTCCACCGATCGTTCAATATCGGTCACCTCTTCGGGGCGTTCATCGATCAGGAGCACGATTAATTCCGTTTCAGGGTGATTCTCTGTAATGCTGTTGGCTACTTCTTTTAAGAGGGACGTCTTCCCTGCTTTCGGCTGGGCGACAAGAAGTCCGCGCTGGCCGAAACCTACCGGTGTAACCATATCCATAATCCTTGTGCCGGCGCGTCCCGGTTTGTTTTCCAGGTTCATCCGCTCTTCGGGATATAACGGAGTCAGCGCCGGAAAATGAGGACGTTCCTTGGAAGAGTCCGGGTCGTCTCCGTTGACCGCTTCCACCATCAACAGCCCGTGGTACCGTTCTGAATCTTTTGGCGGACGGACCTTTCCGGATACTTTATCGCCGTTTCTCAGGTCAAAACGACGGATCTGGGAGGCGGAGATATAAATATCCTCGGAGCTCGGCAGGTAATTGATAGGACGAAGAAACCCGTATCCTTCCGTCTGGATGATTTCAAGAATCCCTTCCATAAACATATACCCGTCTTTTTCAGCCTGGCCCTTCAGTATGGCAAAAATCAATTCACGTTTGGTCAGTTTGCTGTAGTAAGACACTTTATACTCTTTGGCGAGTGTATAAAGTTCTTTCAGCGTTTTATTTTCCAGTTCCGCTAAATTTACACTCAATCATCGTCACCACTTTTCTGCAATAGTCCATTTTCTTTTTTTCTATGTTTGTTCTCTATCTATGAATGAAACTGGGATAGGAGTTTTCCATGGATAATCATTGGTTCGGAGGGATCTCTGCGGGTTGCGGTTGAAAAAGCTGATAAAATGATTCTTTGAAGAGGAAGGACGTTATCAAATTATTTTTCCCGTCTATCACATATTGTAAACACGTTTTTTTAAGAATAGCAACAATGAATTCAGGGGAACCGCGGCAAAAAATGTCACATAAGGTACAAATGCTGAAAAAGGAATGCCCCTTTTTCTTCCGGGGCACCCCTTCTGACTGCTGGTCAGTTTGTTTTGATGACAAACTCCGGTTTTTTCTTTACATTGTGTTTGCCATCCACAAATCTTACGGTTCCGGAACGGGCACGCATCACGAGAGACTGGGTGGTCGCGCTGGCTCCTTTATAATGAACGCCCTGCAGAAGACCGCCGTCTGTCACGCCGGTGGCTGCAAAGATGGCATCGTCGCCGGCGACCATATCTTCCATATATAACACCCGTGATACGTCATCGATTCCCATTTCTTCACAGCGTTTCTTCTCTTCATCATCCTTGGGAAGCAGCTTCCCCTGCTGTTCTCCGCCGAGGCACTTGAGGCCGACGGCGGAGAGAACACCTTCCGGAGCTCCGCCGGCACCGAGGAGAATATCGATCCCGGTTTCATCGAAGGCCGTGTTAATCGCAGCGGCTACATCCCCTTCCTGGATAAACTTGATCCTGGCGCCGGCATCGCGCACTTCCTGAATCAAAGAGGCGTGGCGTTCACGGTTGAGCATCGTGACGACGACATCTTCCACGTCTTTACCTTTCGCTGCCGCCACCGCTTTCAGGTTATCAAGGACCGGAGCGTTAATATCAATCTTTCCGACGGCTTCCGCGCCAACGGCGATTTTCTGCATATACATATCCGGTGCATTCAACAGGCATCCCTGGTCGGCCACGGCAAGCACTGTCAGTGCATTTTCCATGCCGTTGGCGACGATATTGGTACCTTCTACCGGATCCACGGCCACGTCCACTCTCGGACCGAAACCGGTACCGAGTTTTTCCCCGATATAAAGCATCGGTGCCTCGTCTTTTTCTCCTTCCCCGATCACCACCGTGCCTTTCATCGGGATGGTGTCAAATACATCCCTCATTACGCTTGTGGCTGCATCATCTGCTTCTTCTTTTTTCCCGCGGCCCATCCAGCGCGCCGACGATAAAGCGGCGGCTTCGGTTACGCGTACCAGTTCAATGGATAAACTTCTTTCCATTCCGTTCCCCTCCCCATGTACTTTACGAACTTTTCACTTGTCTGATTTCCTTGGCTGTAAGTTCTTCTCTCCATACCCGAGCCCCGAGGGCCAACAGTTTTTCTTCCAGGTCTTCATAGCCGCGGTCTATATGTTCCAATCCGGTAATTTCGGTTACGCCCTCAGCCATCAGACCGGCCACGACAAGGGCAGCCCCGGCACGGAGATCGCTAGCTTTTACTTTTGCGCCCTGCAGCGCGCCCTTCCCGTTAATGAGAGCGGACCGCCCTTCCAGCTTGATATCGGCTCCCATCCGCCGCAGTTCATCCACATGCTTGAACCGGGCATTGTATATCGTGTCCGTAACGACGCTTGTGCCGCGGGCTCTTGTCAATAGAGCGGTAACCGGCTGCTGCAGATCCGTTGCAAAACCTGGATATACAAGGGTTTTTATATCCACGCTCGCTAATTCAGGCGACGTCGCGATTCTTACCTGCTCATCCCCCGTTTCCACGCTCACTCCCATTTCCCGGAGTTTTGCCATCAGCGATTCCAGATGATCCGGAATAATGTTATTAATCATCACTTCTTTTCCTTTGGCAGCCGCGGCAATCATATACGTGCCGGCTTCGATCCGGTCCGGAATGATAGAGTGCACGCATCCGGTCAGTTCCTCCACGCCGTCTATCCGGATAACATCGGTTCCGACTCCTTTGATTTTAGCGCCCATGCTTGTTAATATCGTCGCTACATCAATGATTTCCGGCTCTTTTGCCGCATTTTCAATCGTTGTCCTTCCTTCGGCCTTCACAGCAGCCAGCATGATGTTGATCGTTGCACCGACACTGACAACATCCAGATAAATGCGGGCTCCGGTCAGTTTTTCCGCCTGAAGATAGATGGCGCCATGTTCATTCGTCACTTTCGCCCCCAAAGCTTCAAACCCTTTGATATGCTGGTCAATCGGGCGCGGTCCCAGGTTACAGCCGCCCGGAAGACCTATTGCGGCTTTTTTAAATTTGCCGAGCATGGCCCCCATCATGTAATAGGAAGCCCGAAGTGTCTTCACTCTGCCGTTTGGAAGCGGCATCGGTACAATACGGGACGGATCGATGTTCATTTTCGTCCCGTCATACGTGACAGACCCTCCAATATCTTCAAGCAGAGAAGCCAATGTTTCCACGTCGGAAATTTTCGGAAGGTTTTCGATCGATACGTTTGAATCGGCCAGCACGGCGGCAGGAATTAAGGCTACAGCACTGTTTTTCGCGCCGCTGATATGTATACTGCCATGTAAAGGATGTCCTCCTTCAATCATCAACTTTTCCATGCGTATCTCACTTCCTCATCTTCGTCTTATGGTGTCCGATCCATTTCGTCAGAGGCATCTTTCTTAGTATAGACAATCGGGAAAGGAGATAGACCTTTCCCGTTGTCCGTTTTTTAGAGGGAAGAGGCTTCCTGACATCCGCTCTTTCCGTGTCCTACCGGTTCTCCCAGTCATTGAGGAACTTTTCAATACCCTGATCGGTCAATGGATGGTTAAAGAGCTGACGGATCACTTTCAGCGGAAGAGTCGCAATGTCTGCGCCTCTCGCTGCGGATTCGGATACGTGAAGCGGATGACGGACAGAGGCAGCGAGAATTTCTGTATCAATATCGTGTTCGTCAAAAATTTCTGCAATCTCACTAATCAGATCGAGCCCGTTATGCCCGATGTCATCCAGCCGGCCTAAAAACGGGGATACGTAAGATGCTCCTGCTCTTGCAGCCATCAAGGCCTGTACAGAAGAGAAGACAAGGGTCACATTTGTTTTGATATTTTCCTCGGAAAAGACCTTAACCGCTTTCAAACCTTCTTCAGTCATCGGAACCTTCACCGTAATATTCGGAGCTATCTGAGCCAGCTCCCGCCCTTCAGCGAGCATGCCGTCAGCCTGGGTTGAAATGACTTCCGCGCTGACCGAACCTTTCACAAGCGAAGTGATTTCTTTCAGTCTTTCCTGAAAGTCAGCCCCTTCTTTGGCAACCAGACTTGGATTGGTCGTTACCCCGGCCAGAATTCCCAGTTCATGAGCTTCTTTTATCTCTTCCATGTTCGCTGAATCAATGAAAAATTTCATATTCCCGCCTCCTCAATTCTTATAAATGAAAGAGTTAACAGGTACAGCCCGGAGCGGCCGATACGCTACTAACTCTTTTCCCTTTACCCCGCTGTGTTACACGCGGCCGGACGATCCGAATTCACGCATTTTTGCTTTGACCGTGTCTTTCACGGCGTCACGTGCCGGCCCCATGTATTTCCGCGGATCATAAAGTTCCGGTTTTTCTTCGAGGGTTCTGCGAACTGCTGCAGCCGACGAGATCTGGCTTTCGGTGTTCACGTTGATCTTGGCATGTCCGTAGCTGATGGCCTTCTGTACATCATCGGCAGGAAGGCCTGTAACGCCGTGCAGAACGAGCGGAATGCCGGCAAAGCTGTCCATTTCTTTCATGCAGTCAAAGTCAAGGTTGGGTTCCCCCTTGTAGGGGCCGTGCACGGAACCAAGAGCCGGTGCGAAACAGTCCACTCCCGTTTCTTCCACCAGCTTCCTGCATTCGGACGGGATAGCATACGTTTTTTCCGCATCCTCCACAACAACATTGTCTTCCCGGCCGCCGATGCGGTCGAGTTCTGCTTCCACGGAGACGCCGACAGAATGAGCAGCATCCACCACCCGTTTCGTCAGAGCAATGTTTTCTTCCAGCGGATAATGAGACCCATCGATCATCACGGAGGTAAAACCTGCCCGGATGGCTTCGACACACTTTTCGAAGCTGGAACCGTGGTCCAGATGGATCGCTACAGGAACGGTGATGCTGTGAGCTTCCATAAAGGTTTTTACCATTTCCACCACCGGGTTGAAACCGCTCATGTAACGGGCTGATCCTTCGGATACCCCGCAGATGACGGGGGACCGTTCTTCTTCCGCCGCCTGCAGAATGGCCTGAATAAACTCCATGTTATTCAAGTTAAACTGGCCGACCGCATAACGGTTGGCTTTGGCCTCATCCAGCATCTCTTTCATTGACACCAATGGCATGAAACATCCTCCTTCAGGTCTGCCTGCCTCAAAACGCGCACCGCTATGTAACAAAGCTGATCAAGGAGCTTTTATTCTGTTCTTGGTACATTATAGCATATGATAAAAGATTTTCATCCGCACTCGGAGGAAAAGTTGTAACGCTGTAAACGGAGCGAGCGCTTTCATATTTTGTTTCCCGGGGAAAGGAAGCAAAAGAGGTCATGGGAGGTATTTTTGAATTTCTTCTCTGACCTGGTCAATGTCGAATGGTTTGGAAATATAAGAGGAAGCCCCCAGCTGCTCAGCCTCCTGCATCATGCTCAGTTCTCCGTACGCTGTCATTAAAATGACGCTCGTCCCTGGAGCCAGCCCTTGTTCTGCTCGTTTCTGCAGAATTTCCACCCCGTCCATGCCGGGAATTTTCATATCCAGCAGCACCAGATCAGGATGTTCTTCTTTCAGCAGTTCAAGGGCCCGGCTCCCGTTAGAGGCCTGCAGAATATAATGTCCTTCCTTCTGGAGTATTTCCTGTAACAGGACTCTTATGCCGTATTGATCATCTACAATAAGTATTTTTTTCATGCCGTTTCCCCTCTTTCTCTAAACGCTGCCCCGTATTCCGCGTATTCCGTACCTATCCTGATTGTTACTTCTTCCATATCTGTCCTCTTTTTTCCTGCTTCTACGAGTATTTTTACAGGAATAAGAATTTCGTTTACGATGGACATGACACTGGAGAAAAGGCGGGAAGAAAATGAAAATTTTTTCCACTCAGCTGCAGGGGGCTTTTCAACATATTTTAGCAGAGGAAGAAGCGATAGAAAATGGAGCCAGGCTTCTGGTTCAGGGGCCGGCGGGAACAGGGCGCCTTCTGATCGGCGGAACCCCCTCCATGGCGGGAACAGCATCCACCCTGGCGATGCATCCGGATGCCCCGCGGCAGACTGAATATGTTCCTTTGGATAAAGACGTGGCAGCCGAAATGGATGACCGGGTGCTGCTGTTTGCCGGACATGAAGAGAAGACAGCACTTCAGAGAACAGCTGCAAACCTGGTGCAGCGGGAAATTCCGGTAGTTATCACAGCACCGTTTTCCGAAGAAGAGAGCGGACTGGAGCTGGAACCTACGGACGTATGGCTCGACACGCACGTAAAAGGCGGCATCGTGCCCGGGGAAGACGGGGAGAGGCTGGGAGACCCGTCCGCCCTATGCTCTCTGTTTGCCGGCCAGCTTCTCTTTTTGAACATGAAAGAAATGCTCGAAGAATTGTGATGAAGAATAAGAAACAGACAGGGTCTTACCTGTCGTTCGCCATGGTTTAATAAAAAAGAGCCGTTCCGAAAAGGAAAACGGCTCTTTTTCATTACTGGTTCTGGTTGATGGAGGCCTGAATGAATTCGCGGAACAGCGGCTGCGGTCTGGTCGGGCGGGACACGAATTCAGGATGGAACTGGGAGGCCACAAAAAATGGATGATTCTCCAGTTCAATAATTTCCACCAGTCTCCCATCCGGGCTTGTCCCGCTGAAAAGGAACCCGGCTTCTTCCATCAGATCGCGGTAGGCGTTATTGAATTCATAACGGTGACGGTGGCGTTCATATACCACCTCTTCCCCATAAGCTGACTGCGCTATGGTGTTTTCATGCAGCTTGCAGGGGTATAAGCCGAGCCGGAGGGTGCCTCCCATATCCTCGACTTCTTTCTGCTCTGGGAGCAGGTCGATGACAGGATCTGCTGTGTCCGGATCAAGCTCTGCCGATCCGGCTCCCTCGATCCCTGCCACGTTGCGGGCATATTCCACCGAAGCCAGCTGCATTCCAAGACATATTCCAAGATATGGGATCTTATTTTCCCTGGCATATTGGATAGCGGTTAATTTCCCTTCTATTCCCCGGTCTCCAAAGCCTCCCGGTACAAGAATACCATCAGCCTCTTTCAGTTTGTCTGCGATATTGTCCGGAGTCACTTCTTCTGAGTTGATCCATTGAATATCCACGTAGGAATCGAACGCATAACCGGCATGTTTCAGAGACTCAGCAACTGAAAGATAAGCATCAGGGAGCGATACGTACTTACCGACAAGGGCAATGGTTACCCGGCCGGAAAGATTCTGCACTTTTTCAACAAGCATCTTCCACTCTTCCATATCCGCATGTCCGCCGTCGAGTTTCAGATAATCGCATACAATCTGATCCATCTTCTGCCGCTGCAGATCGAGCGGAATCTGGTAGAGCGTATCCGCATCCGAACACTCAATCACAGCATCCCTGTGAATATCACAGAAGAGGGCGATCTTCTCTTTCATCTCCTGAGGCACGGCACTTTCGGTCCGTACAACAATCACATTCGGCTGAATACCGAGGCTGCGGAGCTCTTTGACACTGTGCTGGGTCGGTTTGGACTTCAACTCGCCGGCAGCGGATAAATAAGGAATCAGTGTACAATGAATATACATGGCATTTTCGACACCGACATCGCTTTTTATCTGCCGGATCGCTTCCAGAAACGGCAGGCTTTCGATATCGCCGACCGTTCCGCCGATTTCGGTGATGACGACATCCGCTCCGGTTTCGCGGCCGGCACGGTAGACCCGTTCAATGATTTCATTTGTGACATGCGGAATGACCTGTACGGTACCGCCGAGATAATCCCCACGCCGTTCTTTGCGGATCACCGACGAGTAAACTTTCCCCGTTGTTACATTGCTGTTTTTGTTCAGGTTGATATCGATGAAGCGTTCATAATGACCCAGGTCGAGATCCGTTTCCGCACCGTCATCGGTGACAAACACTTCGCCGTGCTGATAAGGGCTCATCGTCCCTGGATCCACGTTAATGTAAGGGTCGAACTTCTGGATCGTCACATCGAGGCCGCGGTTTTTCAGAAGACGTCCCAGCGAAGCGGCGGTGATCCCTTTCCCGAGCGATGATACAACCCCTCCGGTTACAAAGATATATTTGACTGCCATGCATTCATCTACTCCTTTTTTTCTTTTAATAGCATCGCAAGAACGAGACGGTCTGTTCATAAAAAAAACAAAAGTGACACCACTCCCGGCGAGGGGGCGCACTTTCGTTTCGATTCATTTATGGAATAAAAATATATATCTGTTTAAGCCCAAAAATGATTTTACCGAGCCTTATTTTAAAAGTCAAGCACCAAAATAAGAGGATCTTCTGCTAAATCCTGTGCCAGTCAGTAGGAATCATCATCATTCGGTTCTTCCACATCTTCACTTTCAAACCCGTCCAGCGGTTTCGTTTTTTCTTCATCTTCGGCATTTTCTTCCTGGGACAGCTCATCGAGTTCGTCTTCGATGTCTTCAAAATCATCATCAAAGTCGTCATCAAACTCATCGGTTTCGTCCGGTTTTTTCTTTACGTCATCGCTCTGAACAGTATGGCTTAAGTCTTCATCCGTCTGATCGAGCGTATACCAGCCGCGCAGGCCCCAATGGTTCTCGCCGAGATGGACAAACCGTCCGTCCAGGTTCATCGCTGTGAACAGTTTTGTCTTCCGGTTTTTTGATTGATCCGAGGTCAACCCTTTCAGTTCAGCGATTCGATTGACCAATGCTGCATATTCATAAGGCTTCTTTTCATCTTCCAGCAGAATATGAGCGAGCTCTATCGCAGACATTTCTTCAATTTCTTCTTCATTATAATCAGAAATACTCAAGGACCGCACACTCCTTTTTTTACAAAGTATTCATGTCCTCCGGGAGAACCGTCCATACAGACATGTTCCCGAGCGAAAACAGACACTGTTTCTATCACCGTTCTTCAAAATCATACTTTTCATTATAAACATATTTGCGGTATTTATGCCAGCATTTTTCAAAGGAAAACAGGCTCTTTTCTACCTTGGGATGTGAAGTTTTTTCATTTCAGGATTCTAGAACCATCCGGATTCGGACATTCTAATAGATACAGTTTAATTTCAGGAGGCCTGTTCCATGATCTGGATCGTTTCAGGAGTTGGTGCAGCACTACTCGCTGCGGGGTGGTGCGTGCTTGATTTTACCATTGGCAGAAAGCAGCACCGCAAACACCGCCGAGCTGTACTTTATCCCCTTCGCTGCGCGGAGATATCATGGTATGACGAAGGGGGATCCTTTTTCAGGGATTACTTTGAAGATATCGAACAGGCGGAGGAATATATTTACGTTCTTTTTTTCATTTTTCGTTACGACAGCATCGGGAGCCGGCTGATCGACCTTCTCTGCCGGAAAGCAGAAGAGGGGGTCGCTGTCCGGGTCATGCTGGACCGGGTGAGCGGCGGCCTGAGTCGAAAAGGGCGTCAGAAGCTGAAACAGGCGGGGGTTTCCTTCACTTACAGCCGGCCGGTATCGCTGCCTTATCCTTTCTACTCGCTGCAGCGGCGCAACCACCGGAAAATAACAGTGATCGACGGGAACATAGGATATACGGGCGGATTTAATGTAGGGGATGAGTACCTCGGCCGGGATCCGAAACTCGGATTCTGGCGGGATTTTCATCTTCGTATTGCCGGTGACGGGGTGCAGGATTTAAAGCAGCAGTTCATCACGGACTGGCAGTGGGAACATCCGGAGGACCGGTTTTCTTCTGTCGGCAGCACTTCCGGCCTGACGAAAGGAGATACCTGTTTCCGGTTTTTGGCAACAGATGGAGACGGGGTGTTGAACTCTTTTCTCTACGTTATTCAGAAAGCACAGCACCATATCTACATCTCAAGCCCTTATTTCATCCCCGGAGCGGCGCTGGAGCAGGCTTTACTGGAAGCTGCGGGCAGAGGGGTGGAAGTAACGATACTGCTGCCGGCAAAACGGGATCATCCACTCGTTCAGGAAGCATCCTGGTCTTATCTTGAACCTTTGATCGATGCGGGAGCCCATGTCTACCATTTCAACGCCGGCTTTTATCACGCGAAAGCCGTGCTCGTTGATGATGAATTCTGCGATATCGGCAGCGCCAATTTTGATAAGCGCAGCTTTCATCTGAATCTGGAAATGAATACACTCATTCAGGACAAGGCATTCATGGAAGATGTCAAACACACCCTGGAGAACGATATGAAACAATCCACCCGTCTGCACTCCGAAGACGTGAAGCAGCGGCCGTTCTTCGTGCGCCTCAAAGAAACCGCCGCTCATCTTCTGGAAGAACTGCTATGACATGTTCACGGATGCCCGGTCTTGTTCCACTTTCCGGATAAACTCTGTCACCACCGCATTATAGACATCAGGCTTCAGGGTCGGTATCTGATGGCCGACCCCGCTCACCCTTACGACATCTTTCGGAGCCTGAACCGCATATTTGTAGAACAGGTACTGATAGTAATGAACATACCAGTCCCTGGTGCCGTATAAAAGAAGCAGCGGTGCCCGCAGCTCCGGCAGTTTTTCCGTACACGAATAACGGAGACCCGATTCATAGAGGGAGCGGACAAGCGGGGCGGAACTTCTCTTTACCGTTCCTGCTATCGCTTCCCGGTGCCGCACGTCTTTGGCATTACCGACGGAAAGCATCCAGGCAAGCAGTCCCATCCATCCTTTTTCCGTGATCCGGATTCCGGTTTCAAATTCCTTGCGCAGCAAGGTCGTGCATACTTCCGGAAAACCACCGGCTGTCACGATACCCGCCGTCCGCTCCGGCCAGCGCAGCGCAAATTCAAGAGCCACAGAGCCACCGCTCGAATAGCCGCATAAAAGCACCTGATCAAGTCTGAGGAGATCCGCCAGGTTGTAAAGGTCCTCCGCCCATTCCGAAATCGTTAGCGTTCCGCTGCCTGATTGACTGAAACCGTGCCCCCGGGCATCCATCAGCACCACTTTACACTCCCGGCCCAGTTTCCGCTGGTGATAAAAGGCCGCTCCCCCCATGGCCGGAGGATGAATAAAAAAAACAGGAAGGCCGTGCCCCCATACCTGGTAATGCAGCGCGCTTCCCTGTGACATGAAAAACGGCATCTACAATCTCTCCTCCTTTGTTCAGCTCCCTCCACTCTGCATCCAGGCCTGAATCCACTGAAACACTTTATAGCCGAGAAAAATCCCGGCCACACCGAGCACCCCCGGCAGTGCGGGAGGGGCTGGAATCGGAAGGCGCACAAGCGCAAACAAGAAGCCGACGCCAAGTCCTGTTAACAGAGATAACAGTGCTTCCTGCATCCGTTATCACACCTTTCTTTCTACTATGTAACACTCCGCTTTAAAATATTCCCTTTTTTCGTTTTCCTTAACTGGGAATTTGTGATATCTGGAGGAACGAGAAGTCGTTGATAATGCCGCAGTCAAAAAAAATCCTGCAGCCGATAAAATATCGGTGCAGGCAGGACAACGTCTATATGACAGAGCAGGAGGTTATTATGATGTTAAATCCAGCGCCTGCTGCAGCACTTTGTCCCCATTCATTGTGCCATAAGCCATATTATCAATCACATCTACTGGTATATTGTAAGAACCGGCTTTCCCTGAAATTTTCTGTTTTAAATACCGTACCTGCGGGCCTATGAGAATGACCTCCAGCTCCTCCATGTGTTGGTTTAATTCTCCCTCTGCATATGCATCGATATCAGCCTCTATCCCTTTTTGTTCCGCTGCCTCTCTCATGTTTTTCACAAGCATGCTCGTGGACATCCCTGCTGAACAAACCAGTGCGATTTTCATTTTACCTGTCCCCTTTCCCTCTTTTATGAAGTTCTATGATTTCTTCTCCTAGCTCTTTCACCGTCATTGCATTCATCAAGTGATCCTGGGCATGAATTAATAAAATAGAAGGATTTTCTTCTCTGCCTGATGCTTCCTGCTGCAATAATGCAGTTTGGGAGTGATGGGCCTGGTTCAATTCCTCTTCTGCCTCTTTTATCTTCTGATATGCCTGCTCTATCTCTCCCATTCTTGCCGACTGTAAAGCTTCCATGGCGGAAGAACGGGCATTTCCTGCATGTAGAATAATGTCAAAAGAAACCTGCTGAAGATCCAGCGTGTGTTTCATTGACCACTCACCTTCCTTTCTTCTTGGCTGAAGTCTTCGTGGCCTGTATTTTTCATTTGTGAACGATCGGCTGCCATGATGAATGGAATATACATCGCCGTGGCAATCGACAAATTAATAAGCTGCAGAACAACACCGGACCAGGATCCTCCTGTGACCAGATATCCACTTAGTATCGGAGGAGTCGTCCACGGCAGAATGGCTACCGTTTTGGGAACAAAGCCGACAGCAATTGCCGAATACGCGACAATCGTTAAGACAAAGGGGATTAAAATAAATGGAACAAGCATCACCGGGTTCAATACCACCGGAAGTCCAAATAACATGGGTTCATTAATATTAAAAATCCCCGGAGCACTTGAGAGTTTCCCTACTGTTCTGTAGTGCCTGGATTTGACGACCAGGAATATGGCAAAAATAAGAGCCAGGGTTGTGCCGGATCCGCCCATGAAAACATACGCATCAAAAAACGGCTTCGTCACAATATAGGGGACGTCAAAGGCACTGGTACCCGCTGCAAATAAGGACTGGTTTTCTTCAATCAGCGGAAGATAAATCGATTCCATGATCGGCCCCAGAATATTGGTCCCGTGCAGACCGAAAAACCAAAGCAGTTGATTTAAAAAGGCAAACAGTAACGCTGAACCTATGGTGTTGGATAAACCCTGCAACGGCTCCTGAATAACGGAAAAGACGAGTTCATGAATGCTTTGGCCGAAAGTAAGGGTGATCAAGGTATTAACCAACCCCGCTGCGAACAATATGAGGGCTGCCGGGAGCAGAGCGTTGAATGACTTTGTCACTCCTTCCGGAACTCCTTCCGGCATTTTTATTTTCAATTTTTCGTATTTACCCAATATTCGAAATACTTCTGTTGAAACGATCGATGTAACAACAGCTACAAATAAGCCCTGTGCCCCAAGCCAGGTGAATGAGAGGCCGAAATCATCCGTAACCGGGGTCAACACAACAAGAGCACCAACAGCAATCAGAGCAGCCGATATTCCGTCTGCCTCATAAGATTCTGCCAGCTTATACGCAATAGACGCCGTTACCAATAAACTGAGGATAGCAAAGGATCCATTCCATACTGAATCGCCCACCATTTTCCAATTGTCTCCAAAAACCATTACCATGAAGTTTTGGAAACCATCCCACGGAAAATTATTAATAAGAACGGCGAGGGATCCAATGATAATCAGCGGCATAATCCCTACAAAACCATCTCTTATTGCCACCAAGTGACGCAGGGAACCTATTTTTCCGGCTATGGGCATAAACTTTTCTTCCATAAAACGCATGAATTTGTTCTGATTCATGAACGAACAACCCCCTTAGTGAATTGAGGCAGAAAGTCCTTATGAGCCTCTAATAACTCATCAAGTACTATCTGAGCTTTTTCATCAGATCGGATCAGCGGATTCATTACAAAAGCAGCATAGGTGCTGTAATAATTACCAGTTACCGCAGCCTCGATGACCAACTCCTCCATTTTTTTCATCTGTATGAGTAAACCACTTGTTTGTCTTGGAATGGAGCCAACAGCAATCGGTCTCGGCCCATCTGCAGTAATAAGACTATTTACTTCAATAACAGCATCATCCGCCAACTCCGGAAGACAGCCATTGTTACGCGTGTTCACCGTTTGCACATCCAGAACGTTATTATACATGGAAACCATTAAGTTGCAGGCAGCATCGCTATAATAGGCACCTCCTCTTTCTTCCAGTTCTTTTGGTTTGGCTTTAACGGATTCATCCGCATACTGCCGAAATAAATGTTTTTCCACCTGCATGACCATCTCCGCTCTCGTCCCCTGTTCTTTCCATTGCTTGATGTCTTTTTCCAGCATCGTTTCCTGTTGAAAATAATATTGATGATAAGGATTCGGGATCATACCGATCATGCTCAAAAACGTTTTATTCCAGGGAAGCGATACGATATTAGCCGGCGCATAGTCCACATCCTGGTTTATCAATTTTTCTATGGTTTCTGAGGTCCGGTCTTTTCCGTCTATAAAAACACGCTTTCCGAATGAAAAGTGGTTCAGCCCTAAAAATTCTACAGAAATCCGTTCAATCCCTACACCAAATAAAGAAGCAATGCCTGTTCTCATGTTGTATGGAATATTGCAGACGCCTACCACTTTCTGGTGGGGAGAGTGCTTTAAAACTGCTTCTGTTACAATGCCTGCCGGATTGGAAAAGTTGATTAACCAGGCTTCAGGACAGATATTATGCATATCTTGAGCAATATCCAGAAGAACAGGTACTGTCCGCAGTGCATTAAAAATCCCCCCTGCCCCGTTCGTTTCCTGACCGATCAACCGGTGTTTTAAAGGAATCTGTTCATCATAATAACGGGCCTGCAGGCCGCCGACCCTCACTTGAACCATGACGAAATCAGCATGATGAAGTGCTTTCTTCCGGTCCTTCCCGGCATGGATCTCCACAGGCAGTCCAGCCTCCGCTATCATCCGGCGTGACAGCGATGCCACTGTCTTCATTTTTTCTTCCCCTTCTGCTACATCCACCAGCACAACAGAGGTCACCGGAAAACGATGATAACGGTCGATCAGACCTTCGATGATTTCCGGTGTATAGCTGGATCCCCCGCCAATGACTACAAGTTTTAACCCCATGCTCGTAACCTCCTTTATATGTAAAAGCGCTTTCTAAAAATAATTTAACATGTTACTACAAATATGTCTATACCATTTTGTTATTATGAATTTATGATGAATTGTGATAAACTATGACTACATCATTTACAGGCAGGGAGAGACAGCAATGGCGAAGAAAAAATCTCAGTTACACAGCCGGATTAAAAAAGACATCATTGAAAAAATTGAAAGTGGATATTACCGTCCCGGACGCCTTCTGCCTACGGAAACGGAATTTTGCAGTTTATATGAGGTGAGCCGCACAACCATCCGCACTGCGTTAAACCATTTAATTATGGAAGGACATATTTACCGTAAACAGGGAAAAGGCACATTTGTCGCTAAAGGGAAAGTACAGCAGATATTGAGCTCCAGTACGATGCGGTTTAGTGATCAGCTTCGCGCCCAGTCGCGTACCCCACGCATCAAGGTGGAGGAATGCAGAGAGGACGCCGCTGACAAAAAAGCCGCGCAAAAACTGGGGATCAACGAGGGGGATCCCATCTATATCGTGAAACGAACGCGTTTCGCAGATGACGAAGAAATCCAGTTTGAGATCGCTTATGTAAGGAAAGACCTTGTTCCCGACTTAACGGAAGAGTCGGCAGAGCAGTCGTTGTATGATACCATCACCGCCAACGGCCATCAGCTGAACAGAACGGAAGAACAGATAAAAATTGTGATAACCGATGAAGAAGCAGCAGCCAGTTTGAATATCTCCACCGGGGCTCCCTGTTTTCAAATTTCCACCATAACCTTTATTCCATCTGAAGAAGCTGTGGAATATTCAGAAGCTTATTTCCGGGGAGACCGGGTGGAATTCATGATCGAAAGAAACTATCAATAATCTTGTGGAGAAGGGGTTGGTCTTCTTGAAAAACCTCATTATCAACGCTGATGATTTCGGGTATTCGAAGGGGGTGAACTACGGAATAATGGACGCTCACACCTCCGGCGTCTTAACATCGACCACGCTAATGACCAATATGCCCGAAGCGTCGCACGCCTGCGGCCTGGCGGCGGCCAATCCTGAGCTCGGTGTCGGCATACACCTCACATTAACCTGCGGCCCTCCTCTTGTCTCCGGTCATCAAACGATCGTGGATGAACAGGGGAAGTTTCGTACTTTATCCTACTATTCCGGTTCATATGACATTAATGAAGAAGAAGTTTATCAGGAATGGAAAGCTCAGATAGAAAGGGCTGTCCAGTTCGGGATCACCCCGACTCATCTGGACAGCCATCATCATATTCACTCTTACCCGGGACTGACAGAAGTATATACGTCCCTTGCCGCTTCTTATCATCTTCCAGTCCGGGTTCCTTTTCCGGAAAAGACACCGGGCGAAGATTCTTTCGTTTCTGACGTTATGACGACTGATTACCTGGAACTCCGCATTGATAAATTAAAAGGAAACATGGAAGAAACGTACGAACAGGCCGATACAATTGAATTCATGACCCACCCTGCCTATCTGGACAAACCGCTGATTGAAGGTTCTTCCTTTTTATTTCCCCGCGCGGAAGAGCTTGCCCTGCTGACCGATGATGCTCTGAAACTTCGGCTTAACAACAATGCTGATGTACAGCTGATTACCTTTCGCGACCTTTTATAAAACGGGGAGAGAAAGGGGAAGGCGGTTGGAGCTGAATGTCCAGAAAATCAGGTTATAACCCATTTTTCAGAATCAAGCGTGGTAGGATGTCCAATAAATGTTGGTTGCAGCCATTTGGTTCTGTGTTTTCCTTAAAGTGTCCCTTACCTGCAGTTTATAGACATTTGCACTCCTGATTTGTCCACATACGGCGCAAAAAGACCTGTCCGGCTTGCTGACCGGGCAGGTCTTTTTGTACATCATGATTACATTTTTTCAGGGGCATGGACACCAATCATCGTCATCGCGTTCTGGAGCGTGATCTGGGCAGCTTTGACGAGCTTGAGCCGGGCCTGGGTTTTGGCGGCGTCTTCCTGGTCCACCACCCGTTCCGCATTGTAAAAACTGTGGAAGGCGGCAGCCAGCTCATGGGCGTAATTAGTCATCCGGTGCGGAGCGTACTTCTCGGCTGCCAGCGCGATAGCTTCCGGAAAGTCTCCGATTTTTTTCAGGAGATCATATTCTTTTTCCGAAGCAATCGGGGTCAAGTCGGCTTCCGGATCATACGTATATCCTTTTTCCTCCGCCTGTCTGAAAATGCTGCATAGACGGGCATGGGCGTACTGGACATAATACACCGGGTTTTCGTTGGATTCCGATTTCGCCAGGGTTAAATCAAAGTCCATATGGGTATCAGAGCTTCTCATCGCAAAAAAGTACCGTGTCGCGTCAATGCCGACTTCTTCCATCAGGTCTTTGAGCGTAACAGCTTTCCCGGTGCGCTTGCTCATTTTTACCCGTTCGCCGTTTTCATACAGATTCACCATCTGAATGATCTGGGTCTCGAGCTGATCTTTATCATAGCCGAGCGCCTGGACAGCTGCTTCCATTCTCGGAATATAGCCGTGGTGGTCGGCTCCCCAGATATTGATGACTTTTTCAAATCCTCGTTCAAATTTGTTTTGGTGATAGGCGATGTCGGGCAGAAGATAGGTGTAGGTATTGTCGTTCTTGACGAGCACCCGGTCTTTGTCATCCCCGTAGTTGGTGGATCTGAACCAGACCGCATCGTCCGCCTCGTACACTTCCCCGCGCTCCTCGAGCAGCTGGAGGGCCTTCTCCACTTTGCCGCTCTCATATAATGACGTTTCCGAGTACCAGACATCAAATTCGACCCCGAAATCAAGCAGATCCTGCTTCAGCTTGTCCATTTCCCGTTTCAGCCCGTACTCCCGGAAAAAGGCAAGCCGTTCTTCCCGGGCCGTATCAACAAAACGCTCTCCGTGAGCTTCTGCCAGCTCTTCGCCGAATTGTTTAATATCAGCGCCGCGGTATCCGTCTTCAGGCATCGTTGTTTCCCTGCCGAGCGCTTCCAGATAACGGGCCTCAACAGAGTAGGCCAGGTTGTTGATCTGATTACCCGCATCGTTAATATAATATTCACGTGTTACATCAAAGCCGGCTCTGTCCAGAATATTGCAGAGAGTGTCTCCAACCGCCGCACCGCGGGCATGTCCAAGGTGCAGGTCTCCTGTTGGGTTGGCGGAAACGAATTCCACCTGAACTTTTGTGCCGCCGCCGACGTCCGTTTTTCCGTATTCCTGTCCGGCTGAAAGCACCGCCGGGATGACCTGGCGAAGATAGCTGCGATCGAGGAAAAAATTAATGAACCCCGGGCCGGCAATCTCCATCTTTTCGACGGATGCTTTCGACGTATCAATGGCCCCGGTAATATCTTCTGCAATCAGACGCGGTGCTTTTTTTGCCGTTTTGGCCAGCTGCATGGCAAGATTGGTGGCAAAATCCCCATGCTGCTTGTCTTTTGGTGTTTCCATCACCACTTCCGGGAGATCTTCTCTGGAGACAAGACCCGCTTTAACAGCGGCATCTGCGGTTTCCTGTTTTAACTGCTCCTTGATTTGTTCGACGACGTTCATAACCGTTACGTATCCTCCTCAATCGAAATAGTGACATCGTACCGTCCGGCAACAGCACCCTGCAGCGTCAGGTCATAGCCGAACTGAATGCGGCCGGTGCTTCCGCTGTCCGCCCACATGACAGCCACCTGATGGGTGTCCGCCTCGGTGGTGAATGTTCCAAACGGCGTTTCATAGCTTCCCTCGGTCCGTTCTCCACTTAAATAGCGTTGACGCATGGCTACAGAGCCGGACCGCAGCACGGTGATCTCTCTGTCTCCTACCTTTAAGACCGTGGAAACTTCACCGATATCGTCCAGATTTTCTGTGAACGACACATAGGTGAAATTCTGCTTTTGGTATACCTCGCCTTTGGCCTCGAGGTTCACCTGCTCCTGCTCCCCCTGCTGTTTGATATTGGTCGTCATTTTTACATCAACTGGTGTTTTCAGCGCATCTGCCATCTTACCGCTCCCCTTCTATATGAATATAGTTCCGGGTCCCTCGCGTTTCTCCGCATACAAAGTGTAGCGATTCCTATTTTCCATTGCAAGAAAAGATAGATCCCCGCTGCAAATATATGTATCAGCCTTCTATTTTATGCCTGTTTTTTACGGAAAATGGCGGGAATACGAAGGGGTGAACCGAGAGCGTCGGCTTCGTTTTTTCCGGATCCAGACGGCTGTTCCCATGACAAGGGCTCCAAGCAGTGCTCCGCTTAAGACATCCAACGGATAATGATGACCGGTGTAGACGCGTGATACCAGTACCAGCAGCACTGGAAACAAAGCCATCCAGCCCGCTTGTCGTCCGATACAGAAAAAGAGGGCGAGACAGACTCCCATAATGACCGCCTGATCGCTCGGAAAGGAAGGGGAAGCACTCTGTTCCATTAAGACGGATGCGTCACGCGTAACAAACGGCTGCGGCCTGTTAACGAGCATTTTGATGAGGTAATTCAGGCCGAGTGCCGCCGCCAGGGAAAGCAGACTGAGCCATGCCGGGCCCCGTTTTTGTGTGAACAGCAGCAAAACGATGATGACAAAAGCAAGAATAAAACCGTAAGAAGACAAAACAGTCATCAACAGGTCAAGCCAGTCCCACCGGCCGGCTGCACCGTTGATCTGTTCAAATAAAGCAACATCCATAACAGCACCTGCTCTGTTTGACTTTCTTCCATTATACATGAAACAAACGGTTTCTGAACCACTTTTCTGCCATCCTGCTGTTTAAAGCCGGGATTGGTGTCCCGGCTTTTTTACGCTAATCTTCAAATGTCGTTCCTTTTCCTGCGTTGAGCAGGCTTTGATAAGCATATACGGCTATCGCTGTGTCCTGGACACCGGTACCGGTCAAGTCGCAGAAGGTGATGTCTTCAACTGATTTTCGTCCCTGTGCCCGGCCGAGGGATAAGGCTCCCAGTTCCTGAATCGTGCTGTTTTCGTGAATGATTCCTGCCTCCAGCGCATGGTGGTGTTCTCCCAGCTTAAATACCTGGGCTTTCGAATCACAAGCCAGCACATCCACTGCTCCAAGCACATCCGGAGCCACTTCATTTTTCTCTTCGGCATCCGATCCCATCGCAGTAATGTGCAGGCCTGGATGAAGCCATTCTTTTTGAATAATAGGTTCCTTCGCGGGGGTGGTCGTTACCACGACATCACTGTTTTGCACCACTTCTTCTGCGCTTTGTGCCGCTTTCACCTCGATGCCGAGGGCCTCTTTCATGTCATCGATATACTGCTGCACTCGTTCTTCTTTTCTTCCGTACACGAGAACCTGGTCTACGCTCCGTACCATCTGCAGCGCACGGATCTGATAGCGTGCCTGCGTGCCTGTGCCAATCACGCCGGCGGTTGTTATATTGGGCGCTGCCAGGTGATCCGCTGCCATTCCTCCGGCCACGGCCGTACGGACATCGGTCAAATAGCCGTTGTCCTGCAGCACCGCTTTGGTAAAACCTGTTTCTGTACTGAACAGAAGCATCATGCCGCTCAGGCTTGGCAGTCCTTTATCCACATTATCGAAAAAGCCGGAAGAAATTTTCAGCGCAAACTTATCCATCCCTTTCACGTAGGCTGTTTTCACGTCCACTTCTCCGTTATTTTCCGGAATATCCACCCGGAGGACCGGCGGCATTGTCACTTCGCCCTGCTCCAGTTTCTGAAATCCTTCTTCAATCAGCTCCAGCGCGGTTTTGTTGACATCCACCACCTGACGAAGTTCTTTTTCAGAAAAGATATACATCCACCATCCGCTCCTTTCTTCCTTTATCCATACTATCCCTTTTCACCGATGATGATTAAACCTGTTTTCCCGGGTGTAAGAAAAACAGCTCCTTTTCTGCAACCTTTTCTGTGTTTGCCTTCGTCGAACGAATAGAAGATAACAAAAGGGAGGGGCGGAGAAGAGAAACTGTATTTATCGTTTAGGAAAACATCCCCGGGGGTAAGGAAGAGTTAGAGAAATCTGCTTTTACTATAAAACTATTATGTATGTGAGGTGTTTTAGACATGAACATGTGGAAGAAAATAGGTATAACCTCGTTCGCTGTAATTTTCCTGACGGCAGGAGCGGTATCCGCGAATGAAAACTTTTCTGATGTTGATTCGGACTTCTGGGCAGAAAATGAAATTACGTATCTAACCGGCGAAGGAGTCATCAGCGGCTATTCAAACGGTGAGTTCCGTCCCGGAAATGACGTCACCCGTTCCCAGGCAGCGCTTATGATTGCTGCCTCCCTAAACCTTGAAACCGGTGACCGTCCGGATCCCGGGTTTGAAGATGTCGATGCGTCCAGCCATGCGTATGAAGCAATTGCGGCTGTTGCGGATGAAGGGATCATCAATGGAGATGACGGCGCCTTTATGCCGAATGATCCGTTAACGAGAGGACAGATGGCAGCCGTCCTCACCAGAGCGTATAACCTGAGCGCAGACGGCGACACCAGGGACTTTGCAGATATTGATGAAGATTATATTTTCTATCACGATATCCAGGCACTGGCCGGCAGCAACATTACTACCGGATATGCCGAAGACAACACGTTCCGTCCCGGAGAATCGACGACAAGGGCCCAGTTTTCCGTATTCACCGCCAGAGCCATGAACGAAGAATACAGGCCTGAACCGGCGGAAACCCCTTCCCTTGCCTACTTCCAGGAACGTATAACAGAAGCGGAAGCCGCCATTGAAGATGTGATGTACAACGAATGGGAAGACTCGTTCGAGAACGACGAACCAAAAGCACCTTTTGAAGACATCGAAGGTACGTTCCATGAATACTATACCGAAGAGATGACATCCGGCATGTGGGAACCATTTTATCAGGACGGCCTCGATGACTACGGACCGGCGCTTGCCCAGGTCTTTCCGTTCCGGAACATGGAAGGTGTATCGTTTGAATCCCGAAGCGAAAATGAAGTCGTCATCGGCGGTACCGAACCTGAAACTGAATTAAACAACCAGGAAACGTATTATGAGTACACCCTTGTGAACAAAAACGACACCTGGCTGATTGCCGATATGGAAGGAACCCCGCAGTAGAGTACACCTCCTGCCCCTCTTTCGTTCCAATTTATAAAATCAATGAAACACGGTCTTAACCCCTCGTTTAGGCCGTGTTTCTTTTTCGTGGATACCGCAGCTTAAATCGTGTATAATTGTGGAAGCGCTTAAATGACATAGATAAGGTTGGTGTGAGAAAAGATGAAATACCGGCAGTTGGGTAATACAGACCTGAACGTGAGTGAAATCAGTTTTGGCACCTGGGCCATAGGCGGTGCCTGGGGATCAACCAATGACACGGAAGCCTTAAAAGGACTGGAGCGGGCCATGGAAGCAGGCGTGAATTTTTTCGATACCGCGGATGTATACGGAGACGGCCGCAGCGAGGAACTTCTCGCCAAAGCAGCGAAAAGGCGCGAAGATGAGATTCATATCGCGAGCAAATTCTGCCGCGCCGGAGACATCGATGATCCTGATACCTACTCTGAAAAAAGCGTACGGGCCTACCTCGAAAACAGCCTGCGCCGCCTTGGCCGGGAGCGGCTCGATCTCTATCAGATCCACTGCCCGCCAAAACACATTCTCGAGGACGGCCATGTGTTTGACGTGCTCGATAAACTGCAGCAGGAGGGAAAAATCCGCTATTACGGCGTTAGTGTCGAAACCGTGGAGGAAGGCCTGATCTGCCTGGAACAACCGAATGTCCGTGCCTTGCAGGTCATCTTTAATATCTTCCGCCAGAAACCTCTTGAAGAACTTCTTCCTAAAGCGAAACAGCAAGGCGTCGGTATTCTTACCAGACTTCCGCTTGCAAGCGGTCTCTTGACGGGTAAATTCACGAACACCAGCACGTTTGCCGAAGACGACCACCGGCACTTCAACCGGGAAGGGAAAGCATTCAATGTAGGGGAAACATTCGCCGGGCTTCCTTTTGAAAAAGGAGTGGAGCTCAGCCAAGCCTTGCAATGGATCGCAAAAGGACGCGGAAACATGACCAGAGGGGCATTAAAATGGATTCTTGAGCACGAGGAAGTAACGTGTGTGATCCCCGGCTTTAAATCGATGGAACAGGTGGAAGACAATCTGCAGGCCGAAGAAAGCACCTCCTATACCGAAGAAGAAATGCAGAAGCTCCGCAGGATATATGAAGAGGATGTACTGCCCTACATTCAGGGGGCCTATTAAAAGCAGACTGTCATACAAAAACTGCCTGGGTATAAGCGGGCAGTTTTTGCTTATCAATTTAATTTTCCCTGCACGATCAAACGGTTCACCGGGTTTTTCATCGGGGTGCAGGTGATCAGCGTAAGGACCTTTTCTCCATTCGTATCCTGCCGCAGCACGGAGGTATCAGAAGGGTCCACGATCTTCGTCTGAAACACGGTGTAGGAATAGGTCCCGGTGCCGGTCTCTACTTCTATCACGTCTCCAGCTGCCACCTCATCCAGACGGTTGAACATGCGGCCGTATGTGTGACTGCGGTGGGCGGCGACTGCACTGTTGCCTTCCTCTCCCAGTGCAGCTGTGCCGGCAAGATGGCCGGCTGCCACCTCGAGAATTTCCGCGGATGCCCCTGCCGCCACAGGAAGTTCCGCTCCAATTGCAGAGATTCGGAGAATCCCGATAGGATCCGTTTCTCCTTCCGTATCCGGCAAAGAGGCGCCGGCCTCTGCTGAATCTTCCTGTTGAAAAACCTGTTCCAGCTCTTCATAATCCCGCCCGACTCTTGTTTCCACCGGTGCCGCTTCAGCAGTCTCCCACTGTTCCAACAGTTCCGCCTGCCGGGAATCAGCCATCCATTCGTTCACATGCGGATAAAACAGCAGGAAGATCCCCGCGAGAATCAGAAGAAAGGCAGCCGGTTTCATGGCTCCCTTCTCCTTCTAAACACAAGCGGCACGAGAGAAGAGGACACTCTGCCATATAAATAGATGCCGGCAGCTATACTGACAAGCCCCGCCGCATAAAACAGCAGATTTCCATGTTCACCTGTCTGTGGCAGTGTTGGACCGGGCCGATCATTGCCGCCGGGAACTGTCGTCTCATCATCGCCGGGCTCTTCCGGTTCATTTGGTTTATTTGGTTCATCAGTATCCGGTACGCCAGGTTCTTCAGGTGTTTCGGGACGGTCCGGGTTTTCCGGGTCCTCTACCGGCTGTTCGGGATCCCCCGGCTCCCCGGTCCCCGGTTGTTCCGGTTCTCCGGTATCCGGGTCAGGCACTGCAGGCGTTTCTGGATCGTCGGACTCTTCTGGATTCCCGGTATCACCCGGATCACTGGTATCACGGTCCGGATTTCCGGAACCGCCGTCTGAATCATTGCCGCCGTTTCCGTTATCGTCTCCGCCGCTGTTTTCATCATCGTCCGGCGGGGTATTCACCTGTCGCGCATCCACTTTCACGGACACACTGGTGGAAAGCCCCTGATATTCATTCCCGCTTTCTTCAGGAAAATGAACGTCAAACGTCACCGGCAGATCTTCCTCTTTTTCCAATAGTCCCATATCAATGGTTTCGACTCCTGCGAAACTTCCTTCGTACTTCTGTTCACCGTCTGCCTGGACAGTGACCTGCAGGTTTTCAAAGAACATCATTGATTCTTCTTCCCGGTTCTGCTGGTCTTCTTCTTCCCTTTTCAAGGTAAGGACATATTCGATATCATCCTTACTGACATTTTCCACGGTAATCCCCGTTTCAAAGGAAAGACCCGGAGCAAAGGGGCCGACATCTTTCATGAAGCCGCTGTCCTCCAGTTCCACCAGCTCCCCGGCAGCTGCTGTACTGGAGGAGAACAGAAATAACAGCGCCACCCCGGTCAGCAGGGACAACGCTTTTGTCCATATCTTCATCATCTCCCCATCCCCCCGTTTTCTTATTCAATGGTCAAAGCTCCGGGGCTTGTAACGGACATATTTTTTCCGCAGCCCCAGGACTTTGAGAACCGTTTTGTAGTATTTCCATAATGCAATAAAACCGAGCAGCGCCGCACCGGCAATGAACCCGTATCCGCCTGCCATCTGTTCTATCAACCATCCGGCTGAGGGGATATGAAAGAGATAAATACCTTCCACCTGCTCCGGCGGAACCAATGCATCATCCTGTACCGGATTGGCATCTCCTTTGGTTCGGAATCCTTCTTCGGTTATCTGCGTTACGCGGTGGGTGACGCTCGCCCCATTTTGTTCGAACATGAGGACGGAACCGATCCGGATGGCTCCCGTTTCTTTCAGAATTAATAGATCTCCTTCAGAAAACGTCGGTTCCATACTCCCGGATGCTGCTTTCACCGGCTGCAGACCGAATATTTTCGGAATATCACCGGGCTGCTGAATGGTAAAGAAAACGAGATAGACAGCAAGAACAAATGTCCCGAAACTAAGCAGCACCGTCAGTTTTTTCAGCAGTTTCATTGATCCTTATCCTTTTTGTCTGCTTTTTTCTTATCTTTGTCCTTGTCTTTACCTTTATCGTCTTCATCGCTGTTTTTATCGTTATCATCCGTTTTCTCGTCTTTTTCTTCATCTTTTGCGCTGTTGTCTTTCTTACCGGCTTCTTCTTTTTTGTCCTCAGAAGGATCGTCCTCCGGAGTGCCGGAATCATTGGTGCTATCGTCATTCGTTGATTCATCGACTTCTTTACCGGAATCTTTTTCACTCTTCACATCGCTGCTGCCTCCGCCTGTTCCCTCATTACCGGAGTCGTTCTCTTCGCTCTGATCCGTCTGCTCTCCCGAGGATTCTTCTTCTCTGGCGCTTTGATCTTCCCCGCTATCTTTTTCGTCTTCCCGGCTGTTGTCCTGCGGATGATCTTCTCCGCCGTCGTCAGGGGATTCAGGACTTTCTGACTCCGGTGATTCTTCCGAGTCTGAGCTTCCGCCGTCCCCGGAATCTTCTCCACTTTCTTCCGTGTTTTCTCCGCCGTTTTCGGACTCACCGTCATCTTCATTACCGTTGTTATCTTCTTCTACGGCTTCTTCACCGCTGCCGTTGTTTTCTTCGGTTTCTTCGCTGTTTTCTTCACTGTTTCCGGATTCTTCCTCGTCTTCTTCGTTGTTACCGGTGTCATCACTACCTTCTTCTTCACTGCCGTCACTGGATTCCGGCGACTCTTCCGATTCTGAACTTTCTTCTTCATCTCCGGACTCTGCCCCGGTCTCTTCCTGCGTTTGTTCTTCTTCCTTGTTTTCTTCCTCGTTCTCTTCTTCCATCTCTTCTTCTAATTCTTCCTTTTTAGGAGGTGGGTTGTGGACTTTTACCCGTATATTTTCTTCGAATCTTCCATTAAAAGCGGAAATATCAAAATACACCCATTGATTATTACAATGGACCCCTTCCCGGTGATCGGTCACAAACGTGGCAGACTCTGAATCTTTAGCCGAAATCGAGAGACGTTCCACCTCCGGAACGATGCGGTAATTGTTTTTCTTATGTGCCTTCTGCCCGGCCTGGATGCGGACGTCATCTGCATCCACCTGCGTTTTGTTTCTTAACGTCAGCGTGACAGCACAACCGTCGACTTCCTCATCAATATCCAGACCGTCTGCCGGAACAAAGGCTTCGACCGAACTGGGAGAACTTCTTGTTTCGGCTGAAAAATAGGAATAAGTGCTGAATCCATCCAACACGCATGCAATCACAAACGTGCTCACGATAAACAGGGATAACCAGCCTTTCAACCTGGAGCACCTCCATTCAATGATCGGGATATAGAACGAAGCAGCTGGAAGCCAGCTGCTCCGTGTTTACAACGTATTTACCTGCTATTAGTCTTCCGGGTACTCCGCATCTTCAACTGTCTGCTTACCATCTACACGGAGCGTACCTGTTACTGAGGAATCCTGATACTCATTGCCGGCTTCCTGGTCAAGGTAGACGTCAAAACTTACAGTTACGGCATCGCCCGGCTCCATGTCTTTGTCGAAACCTTCTGATGCATCACGGAACCACTCATTGATCGGTGCTTCGGTTTCATTGGCATCAATCCACTCGCTCTGGCCGCTCCAGTCTACGCTTCCGGTACGGTCAAGATTCATGCGGATCTTATAGTCATTGCCGTCTGCACCTACAATACCGCTTGTTTCCACATCGAGCATCAGACGGGGATCGAGCGCCAGGTTTCCGTCGTTTTCAAACGTAATCGAGTTTCCTTCCGCTCTATACTCTGAATCATTTTCCGCTGTGTTCTGCGTTACCGGCTGGAGAAGCTGACCTTCCGTACTGAAGACTCTTTCTTCACTGATGTCGGTCAGGGAAAGCGTTCCCGCCTGCACATCGCTGGAGCCGGTTTCCTGGCTTTCGGTGAACCATGAGAATGTGCCAAATCCTGCCCCTGCTGCCATAACGCCTGCCAGAGATGTTGCGATGAGTGCCTTTTTTGTTTTGTTCATTGATAATTCCTCCTCATAAGTAATGTTTCAATCTTTTCCTGTCCCTAACAAACAGTAGGTAACATTGATAAATAAATGCCGTCTTCGGCTGTGCTCTTTTTCACCTCCTTTATGGAATTAACTTGGTATTACACTGTTTGTTCTGATTTATCGTTTCTGCTTAACCGCTCGTAAATCACGATACCGATGTAAGCAAAAACAGGAAGGATAATAAACAGGATGATACCGGCCGGACTTCCGAAAAATTGCGCAAGGTACCCGCCGTAAGGAAGTGAAAACTGCATTTCCCCGATAACCCGGGAGCCGGAGGTCACTTCATCATCTTTCACATTGTTGTTGTCTCCCTGGGTCACAAACGCGGGCTGCCCCTCTTTTTCAGTGGTTTCGATGACCCGGTGGGTAATGACTTCTCTTTCCTCGTTATAAAAGGAAATAACATCGCCGGACTGAATCTCCCCGGGATCTGTCTGTTTCGTAAGTATCATGTCTCCTGCCGAAAAAGCAGGCTCCATACTGTTCGACAGGACCGTTAAGGGGTGATAGCCAAACACGGATGGCATTTCATCCGGATTCATTCTTCCCTGGATCAAAAGAAACACCGAGGCTAAAAAAAGGACAAATAACAGAGCGAAAAAACTTTTACCTGCTATACGTACGAGCCGTTTGATCATCCTGCCGCCTCCTGTTCTTTTGTCTTTTGTTCGTTTTATCGAATACAATAGAATTATATAACGAATGGATTGTTTTGCAAAACGTCTTTGACATGCTTCAGTTCTATATAACGCACATATCCTTCATTTTTTTCCCTTTTCCTCTTAATAACTTACTTTTTCACATTTATGACCAATTTTTCGTTTTATATATTGAACAAAACGCACCTATCCACCCGATACTTCCTGAGTTTCATTTGTTTTTCTATGGGGGTGAGGCATATAATGTAGGAAATGTCTCAGAGAAAAGGATAGGGATGCAGATATGAAAAACGATCATTATGATTTCTTATACGACCTGCTTCACACACCGTCGCCTTCAGGGATGGAGGCAGACATTCAGAAAAAATGGCTGCGGCAGGTGAAGCCGCATGCGGAAACGTTACATACCGACGGGGCGGGCAATGGCACCGTTTCTCATCATCCGGACGCGTCCCTGCAGATTGCGGTGGCGGGACACTGTGACGAAATTGGATTTATGGTGAAAGCCATTGACGACAAAGGGTATATTTATGTAGAAAAACTGGGAGGGATCAGCCACAAGCCGGCTGTAGGCATGAAAGTGGAGATTCTTGGAACGCACGGCCGTCTTACGGGTGTTTTCGGGACAAAAGCCGAGCATCACGGGGGATCCAAGGATTCTTTCAATTTTTCCGATTTGTTCATCGACTGCGGGGCTTCTTCGCGGGAGGAAGTAGAAGCATTCACGGTGCCGGGGGATACAGCTGTGTACAAACGCGAGCCGGAAACGCTTCTTAACAACCGAATCAGCGGACGCGGCCTCGATAACCGAACGGGATCCTTCATTGTAGCGGAAGCTTTCAACCGGCTGGAAGGACGTCTGCACCAGGACGTCGGCATGCATGCGGTGAGCACAGTCAATGAAGAAACAAACATGGGCGGCGCTTATTTTGCCGGTTCCGGACTTGCTCCGGACCTTGCCATCGCAGTGGATGTGACGTTCGCGACGGATTATCCGGGCGCCGTCTCGGAGAAAACCGTGGAAGTAAAGCTGGATGAAGGTCCTGTCCTTGCCAAAGGAGCCCCCATTAACCAGAAAGCCAATGAGCTGCTGGAAGAAGCGGCCTCGTCCGCCGGCATCCCGGTCCAATATGAGCTTACCCCCCGTACGACAGGAACGGATGCCGATCAGCTCCGCAAAACCGCGCAGGGTGTTCCAGTCGCTGTTGTATCGCTGCCGCTCCGGTACATGCACGCCCCGGTTGAAACGGCAAGTCTCGCCGATATCGAACAGACGATTGAGCTGCTCACGGCATTTTTCACCCGGCTCACCGGGCAGGAAAACTTCAAACCTGTTTCCATCGAAGATCTCGAGGAGTAGGAAACTTTCATGTTTAAAACATGAACTTCGACGAGCGAAGGGCATCGTTTAGCGGCCAAATTGAGCATTATACCTGCCAAATGTACACTCGTACCCGCCAAACATGTTCTTTTACCAGCCAATTGAGTTAGTTTACACGCTGAAAACGGATGCTTTCCCGCCAACTGCCGGCCCCGCTGCTGGTCGACTGCAGCCGGGCGCTGGATCTCAAAACACTCCCTTCTACGCGTTAATAGTGATCGTTACCGGGAAGATAACGATCACTATTCTTTATTATTTATGAGCAGAATACCGGCACGTTTCTCTCATCTAAGGTACAATAAAGACGCTCTTATACGAAATTACTTGGAAAGGTAGCTTGGTATATCTATGGAACAATCAACTGCTCCCGCTCCTGCGTTATCGAAAGCACGTCGTTTATGGATGGCTGTGCTTCTCGGATCGCTGGCTGCTTTCGGGCCGCTTACAATTGATATGTACCTTCCCAGCTTCCCTTCTATCGCAGATGATTTAGGGACCACTGCTTCTTCGGTTCAGTTAAGTTTAACAGCCTGTCTGCTCGGGCTCGCCGGGGGACAGCTCGTCATAGGTCCGATCAGCGATATGAAAGGCCGCAAAGCACCGATGATGATTTCGCTGGCGGTATATGCGGCAGCATCGCTGTTATGCGTCTTCGCACCGTCGATCTGGGTGCTTATCGGTGCCCGTTTTTTACAGGGATTTTCCGCATCCGCGGGCATTGTTATTTCTCGTGCGGTCGTCCGTGATTTATACACCGGGAAGGAATTAACGAAATTCTTTGCTCTGTTGATGCTCGTAAACGGCCTCGCGCCGATCCTTGCTCCCCTTGCCGGCGGCATTGTGCTGGAATGGACCTCTTGGCAGGGTATCTTTGCTTTATTGAGCGTCATCGGCCTGTTCATGTTCGTGACGATATTTATTCTGCTCCCGGAAACCCTGAAAGAAGAAAACAAATCCACCACCGGGGTCAAGCAGACTATCCGGACATTCGGGGATCTGATCAAGGACCGCTCCTTTGCCGGCTACGCGCTGGCGCAGGGACTGGTCATGGCCGGCATTTTCGCGTATGTATCGGGAACGCCGTTTGTATACCAGGGCATTTACGGTGTGTCGCCGCAGGTGTTCAGTATTCTATTTGCGATGAACGGCATCGGACTCATTGCAGGAAGCCAGTTAACAGGCCGGCTGGCCGGCATCGTTGATGAACGGAACATTCTGTTCACCGGGCTGCTGACAACAACGAGTGCCGGCACATTCCTGCTGTTCATGATTTTTCTGCAGGCGCCGCTCGTCTTTATTGTGATCCCCCTCTTTCTGATCGTTTCCTGCGTAGGGGTGGTCACGACGACCTGCTTTTCTCTGGCCATGGAGTCCCAGGGAAACCGTGCCGGCAGTGCCTCCGCTCTGCTCGGCCTGCTGCCGTTTCTGTTCGGCGCCTCCTCAGCTCCGCTGGTCGGCGTTGCCGGCGAAAATACGGCGCTTCCTATGGGATTGATTATCTTTACTGCCAATGTGCTTGCCTTGAGCTGTTACCTGTTTCTTGTAAGAAAAACATCGTGACCGGCACAGCAGATCCCGGGGGTACCCGGGATTCTTTATTTATGAAACGGATACTTTTTTCTCAGACGCTCCAGTTCCTCCAGGTTCGCCATCGCGGTTTCTTCCCGCTCCCTGCCGATTTCCACAATGATACTCTCAATCAGAGCGACCGGGGCCGTCATGGAGTGAAACTCCCACATCTCCCCGCGCTCTGTATACATCACGGCATCAGCCCTCGGAATAAACTCAAACACTCTCAGATCCGTAATTAGAATGACCACCATGCCTTTTTCTGCTGCAGCATCAAACAACGCCCTTATTTCAGGAAGAGGCTTGGCAAAACCGAAAATAACGACAGCATCCTGCTTTTGAAAATGCATCATTTCCTCCAGCAGCTTCTGCCCGCTTTCCGGGAGAACATGAACGTGAATGCCGAAACGGCGGAGCCTGAAGGAAAAGAGCGACGTCAACGCGGCAGCCGGTCCGTAACCAAACATATACACCACGGCCGCTTCATTTATGAACGCTACAGTTTTCTGGAAATCATTCTCCGACATTTCCTTCGACGTCGTTTCGAGATACGTTTGGCTCTGCTGCATCATGGAATGCACGACTTTCGATGATTCCGTCTTTTCAATCATCGTTCCCATTTTATTGGCCGGCGTATCGGCAAAACGATGCTTCATTTCCTCCCGGAACGCCTTGAAGCTGGTAAATCCGATCTGACGGAAAAAACGGGACACGGTAGCCATACTTACCCCCGTTTCCCGGGCAATATCCTTCTGGGTGAGATACGCAATTTTCGTATCCTGCTTGTACAAATAATCCGCTACTTTCTGCTGGTTGGCACTTAACGAGGAAGAATCAATCTGAAGCCAGTCCAACCACCCCACCTCCTTTCTCTTTATGATACATTACCTTTCATTTTGAAAAAATATTTTCTTTTTAATAAATAAGAAAAATTAATTTCATTTTTACAATCCCTTAACACCTCCTTTATATACAGCTCTTACACTGAACGTGTAATCATCTTAAAGGAGGCATCTTTTCTTATGGCTCATGATCCGCATATTCAGAAGAAAGAATTGAATCAGTCCCAGCAGCTCATGATCTTTGTCTTGTCCATGTCCCTGTTTGGTATCGCCAATATCATCACCGAGATTGTTCCTGAATTTTCATTCGGCCCGGTGGAATTTTCGGTATCATACTTCGCTTTCATTCCTTTGACGATGGTCTTTTTGTTCAGCCCGCTGCCGGCGGCCCTTGGTGCTCCGCTCGGTGAAATTATTTTCGCGGATCTTTTGATGGGGGATTTTGGAGGCATCGGTGAACTGGAAGGCTTCATTGAATTCGGACTGGCGATGTATATTGCCGGACTCCTCGTAAAAAATCCGAACAGCAGAAAGCAGATTGGTATCGCCGCCCTCATTGGCGTTGGTATCGATCAGATGCTGAGTACGATCGTGGACATCGGCAAAGTGTGGGTCGGTATTGAAGAGCTTGAAGCAGTGCCCGGAGTGCCGGAAAGTGTTCTTGTTCTCGAAGGTATCAGTTTTGTCAATGAAATGGTTATCTCCGGTGTGTTGTTCGGCTTGATTCCCGCATTGTGGCTCGTACCCAGGCTCTACGGCAAAATCGAGCCGCTTATGGGATTTGAACCGCGGCAGGACGTCTCCTTCCGCTCCGCCACCGAGATTGTCAGCGCCCGTTTTCTCGTTCTGGCCGTCTTCTTCGTCTTTGTCGGCATGATTGCGGAATTCATGGCGGAAATGGACGTTAACTTCGCTGTCTGGGAACCGGAATTCATTGAACAGTTCGGACAGCAGTTTCTCTGGGTAGGGGTGTCGGCCGCCTTGATTGTGCTCATTCTTGCCATTATGGGTGTTTCGTATTTGAAGAAATCCTCCGGAACCAGACATCATCCCTCCAGAAAGGCGCAGTAATTATGGAAACACCTATCATCGAGTTACAGCATGTTCATTTTTCCTATCCTGCTGCACCGGAACCTGTTCTGCACGATGTCTCCCTCACAGTCAACCGCGGTGAATTTCTTGCTGTTATCGGTGGAAACGGGAGCGGCAAAACAACGCTCTGCAAAACGTTTAATGGGTTGATCCCCCATTATTACAGCGGAAGGCTGGAAGGTACCATCCGTATTAACGGGGAACCGACGGAAGAAACGAATACGGCCCTCCTTTCCAAAACAGCCGGTTACGTCTATCAGGATTTTGAAAGCCAGCTCGTCCGTCCGCGCGTCGTGGATGAAGTCCGGTTTGCCCCGCTGAACTACGGCTGGACAGACTATAAAGAACGCGGACAGGAAGTGCTCGACATGCTGGGGCTGACCGGTATCAAAGACGAATTCATCTGGCAGCTGAGCGGCGGGCAGAAACATCTGACTGCCCTCGCCAGTGTTCTTGCCCTGCAGCCGCAGGTCGTTATCGTGGACGAACCCGCAGCCCAGCTCGACCCGGTCCATGCCCGGGACATTTATAACACCCTGCAGTACTTAAACCGTGAACACGGTGTAACGATCATCGTCATCGAACACCACACCGAGTTCATTGCCGAATTCGCGCAATCCGTGTTATTGATGGATGCCGGCATGGTGAAGTGGAAAAAACCTGTGGCTGAAGCCCTGCGGCGCACCGCTGAACTTCAGTCCCAAAATATTCTTCCGCCTCCTGTGACGAGGCTGGCCGAAAAAACGGCACCAGAGCCGGCCGCCAATCTTCCCGTAACGATGGAGGAAGGAGTCCGGTGGTTCAGACCCTTTATTTCACCAATTTCCACCCGGCGTCTCGGCCCGGTACCGCCGCCGGGAGCTGAAAAAAGGGAGATTGCATCATTCCGCCATGTTACCCAGGGATATAAAACAGTGGAAAAGTCCTTTAACTGGGTGTTTCAGAATCTGTCGCTCTCGTTTTATGAAGGAGACCGGATAGCTCTTGTCGGGGGAAACGGCGCCGGAAAATCCAGTTTATTGAAAATGCTGACGGGCATTCTCCGTCCCCGTGAAGGAGAAATAACCGCCGCCGGGCATTCCGTCCGACGCACCGCACCGGAAAAAATCGCGGAAGCTGTGACTTATATATATCAGAACCCGGAAGAGATGTTCATCGATGATAATATCCGTGCTGATATTGAATACTTTCTTAAAGCCAGAAAGTCACCGGATGCTTCCGAATATACCGATGAATTATGCCGGCTTTTTTCCCTGGAAAAGCTCGAAAACAAAGACGGGCGCCTTCTCAGCGGAGGCCAGCAACGCCGGGCCTCTCTTGCCATCGGACTGGGGACAAGGCCGTCCCTGCTGCTTCTGGATGAGCCAACCTCGAGTCTTGACATCAACAGCCGTAACGAAGTGACACGTCTGCTGCATGAATTAAAAGACCAGGTAAAAACAGTAGTCATTGCTACCCATGATATGGACCTCGTCGCGGAATGGGCCAGCCGCGTCATTGTATTGAACGAGGGAACGGTGGAATATGACGGCGGACCGCGTGGGTTGTTTTCCGATCATGATTTGATGCGGAAGTGTTCCCTGCACCCTCCCCAGCTCGTCCGTCTGTCTGAAAAACTGGGCATGCACCCTTCTGCGCTCGATATTTCGGAATTCCTGACATTCATGAAACGAGGTGAACCCGGCGATGAACCGTATCCGGCAGTGGCTCTCGAAAATCAACGTTGAAACGATAAAAATTGAACTAATGAATACAGCATACGGCGAACGGACGACGCTTATGGCAAAACTTGATCCAAGGGTAGCCATCATCTGGTATCTACTGTTCGCAATTCTGCCCTGGTTTTTCTGGAACAACACTATTTTGATCGGTATGCTCATCTACATGATTATTCTTACCGCCGTTTCCCGGATCAGCCCGCTGATTTTGTTCCTGCTCTGTTTCGGACTCGTCACCGAAGCCGGCTATGTTATCTTCGTCGCTCTCTTTTTCGGAGGAGACCTGACTGCGGCAGCCGCTCTTCTCACCTTCACGATGAAACTGACAATCATTTCGCTGGCGAGCATCGTCATTTTTACGAACATGGACCCGGAGCGTTTCAGTGATGCCCTGCTTCGTTTCAAAGTGCCGGAAACGTTCTGTTTCGGTATCTCCTACGGCTACCGGATGCTGCCGATCCTGATTGAAGAATACCAGAACATCTTCAACTCCTTCCGCCTGCGGGGAAAATTCCCGGAAAAGAAAGGATTCTTCGGCTGGCGGTACGTCTATCATATCTGCGTCACCGCCGTGAAAGCTTTTTACCCGATGATCCTGAACACCGCCAAACGGACCCGCACGACGGTGGAAGCCCTGGAAGTCAAAGGGTTTACTTACGGGATGTATGATCCCGGAGCGAGGGAACTGAAACTCTCGTACTTAAAAACAACCAAAAAAGACGCCCTGTTTTTGGGCATCACCGGCATTGTTTTAATTGCCATCATTTATACCGGAACTCTATATCCGATAGAAAGGACGATTCACCAACTATGAACATGGATCTGCATACTCACGGTAAACTGACGAAGAAAACGGATTTTGATCTGGAGTTTTTCCGGAACATGGCCGCCGGAGCAGCGAAAAACGGCCTGGATGCATTTGCCTTGACCGAACATTTCAACACCCGCAACTTTCGGGAGGTCTATGACACGCTTGATGCTCATTTTCCGTATGTAAACAACTATTATGACGTAGACGGCCTCCGTGTGTTTCCGGGCATGGAAGTGGATGTAAAAGAGACAGGACATATTCTGTTAATCGGGGAAAAAGCAGCTGTTCTTGCCTTGAATGATGAACTCGAACCTTTTAAAGAAGATTTTATCTCCTTTGAGGAACTGCTGCGGCTCACGGAGGAGAAAGAAATGGTTCGTATCGGCGCCCATCCGTTCCGGGAATCAACACCGCTTCTTGCACATCCTCCCCGGCTGCTCGAAAAACTTGACGCCTTTGATGTGAACGGCAAAGACTTATTTACGTATGAGAACACCGGCATGAAAGAGCGCGTACAGAAATGGGCGGACGAACTCGGCATCCGTGCCACGGCCGGGAGTGACGCCCACCATCCGCTGCAGCTCGGAGCCGTGCACAACGAAGTCCCTTCTGAAATCGAAACGATCGGGCAGCTGAAAGAAGCCGTACTTGCCCAGCCGGATCTGCACGTATCCCCCTGCCTGTCTACAAAGGTAGAAGCAGCCAAGTATGTCAAAAAGACGCTGAAACAGCACGTGCTTTCTGTTTAACAACTGCATCCCCGGAATGCCGGATACTTATTTCACAAATTCCTGGCGACGGACCGCTGCGGCTGTTTCTTCCAGTGTTCTGCCCATTCCTGCTTCCACAACCGCGACATAGGTTCCTTCGACAACCGGCGCGTCGATGATTTCTACACGGCCTTTTCTCTCAGGCATCATGTCGAGTGCGAGTTCCGCGTTCATTACGGCACTGCCGATATCGTAAAAAACCAATACACCAGCCGCTCTGTCTGCTTCTTCGAGAGCGGCTTTGATTGTACCGGCGCTGGTGCCGATGGCTCCATCCTCCGCTCCGCCGGCAGCAAACACTGCCACATCGGGCTGCTTTGTCTCGGAGACCAGATCGACGATACCTCTCGCGATTTTTGCACTGTGGGAGATGACAACGACCGCTGGTTTTTCCATCAGGCTTCCTCCTTGTTCAACGTTTCAGCCAAGGCTTCAAATAATAGGTAAGATGAATAAGCTCCCGGATCGATGTGGGATACGGACTGTTCTCCGTAATACGAAGCCCTTCCTTTTTTCGCGGGTATTTCCGCCGAGTGTTCCATTCCTTCTACTGCCTTCTGCTGAACTCCGGCGGCGTCCAGGCCCTGCTGCTGGATATATTCCACGACCGGAATCCAGACATCCAGAAGCGTTTTGCTGCCGCGTTCAGCTTTGCCACGGGTTTTCAGTCCTTCCACGGCAGCTTCCAGCCCTTTGGTAAACGCTTCTTCTGTCAGTTCTGTCTTCCCTTTCCATTCATCGGCTGCTTTCAGAAACGCTGTGCCGTATAACGGACCGGAGGCACCGCCCACTTTCGAAATAAGCGTCATGGATACCGTTTTAACAAGTGCTCCAACGTCCTCTTCGCCATTATCCTGAAGACCGGCTGCCGCTTCCTGGAACCCCCGTGCCATATTGTGGCCGTGGTCCCCATCTCCTATGGCCTGGTCCAGTTCGGACAAATATTCTTTGTGCTGCTGTATCTTCTCATTGGCTGTCTGGATCCAGCGCTTGATTTCTTCTAACGTTATTTCCATGGAACAGCACTCCCTTCTATGATTGGAGGTACGGGATCAAGGTATCATCGAGTTTGAGCACCGTCAGAGAACACCCTGCCATTTCAAGAGACGTCATATATTCCCCAACAAATGATGTTTGTATCGGCAGATTTTTTTCAGCGAGCAGCGCTGCCGTTTTCCGATACACAATGTAAAGCTCCATCAACGGGGTCGCCCCCTGTCCGTTAATCATAACTGCCAGAGAATCCCCGCTTTGTACTTCCAGTTCCGATATCACGTTTTCCAGCAGTTCTTCCGCCACGTCATCAGCCGCCTGAAGGGATTTTCTTTCCATGCCCGGTTCTCCGTGAATACCGGTGCCCAGCTCCATTTCGTCCTCTGCCAGGGTAAAGCCGGGCTTTCCGGAAGCCGGAACCGTACTCGGCCGCAGAGAGACCCCCATGGTTCTGACATTTTTCAGCACATGACGCGCCAGCTCTGCCGCTTCCTGCAGATCCAGCCCTTCCTCGGCAGCTGCTCCGACTATCTTATGGACAAAAATCGTACCTGCCACACCGCGCCGGTCTGCCTCGTTTTCCACCGCCACATCATCTTTGACAATAATCTGCTCTGTATCAATGCCTTCAGCCGCTGCCATTTCCGCCGCCATATCAAAATTCATGACGTCGCCGCTGTAGTTTTTCACGATCAGCAGGACACCGTTGCCGCTGTCCACCGCCTTGATGGCTTCCAGAATCTGATCCGGCCCCGGGGAGGTGAACACTTCCCCCGCCACCGCTGCATCGAGCATATTTTCTCCGATAAAACCGGCGTGGGCGGGTTCATGGCCGCTTCCGCCCCCGCTTACGAGCCCGACTTTACCGGGAACCGGCGCATCTTTGCGGACGAGCACATGCCGGCCGGGCAGGCGTCTCAGCGTATCCGCATGTGCCTCCACAATGCCGTCCAGCATCTCCTCCACGACACGATCCGGATCATTGATAAGTTTTTTCATAAAAAAGTGCCTCCTTCCTCGGTTCTTTCTTCGCTTTCTCTTCTCTCTATTCCTTTTTTATACAAAAATAAAAACAGGAAGCTTTCCGGATCGGACATTTGTGCCGTTATTCTCCAGAATCAGTGCTATACCGGGGCTTTTTCGGACATCTATTCCGTTATTCAAGCTAACAAGAGCTGATTTTCTCTGATAACTGGAAAATAGCGGAATGGAGGTCCGGAACTCCTTCAAATCAGGCATATTTTCAGGAAATAGCGGATCACATGTCCGCTGTGTCAATGGCTGACAGCCTCCCGTCAGCTGTTGCGATCCCGCATAAATAATAGAAAAAACCTGCTGTGTGTATGACAGCAGGCAGTTCCGCTTTCATCTATACGCCGGAGTACGCCATGAATCCTCCGTCCACCGGGATTGTCACTCCTGTCACAAATCCGGACATACGGTGGTCGGTCAGCCACAGCAGTGTGCCGGTTAAATCTTCTGGGTTTCCGAAACGTTCCATCGGCGTTTGATCGATAATTTTACGGGACCGTTCGGTGTATCCCCCATCTTCATCAAGAAGCAGATTGCGGTTTTGGGATGTTAAGAAAAACCCCGGTGCCATTGCGTTACAGCGGATATTTTCTTTGGCCATATGTACAGCCAGCCACTGTGTAAAGTTATCAATACCTGCCTTTGCCGAGCTGTACGACAATACTTTCGTCATTGGGCTGGGGGCGCTCATGGATGAAATATTAATTACTACAGGGTTTTCCCGCTCCAGCATGCCTTTCATAAATACCTGCGTCGCCAGTACCGTTCCAATGTAATTCAAATCAAAGACATGTTTCAGCCCTTCTTCGGTCAAGTCAAAAAACGTTTTGACTTTGTCATTCTGCAGGTGTTCTTTTTTAAAGTATTCTTCTGAGGTCGCTGCATCAGGATGGTTGCCTCCGGCGCCGTTGATTAAAATATCATAACCTTCATAGTGTTTCCTTATTTCCCTGTCTGCCTCTTCTATACTTTCAAGCTGCAGTACGTCGCAAGCCACACCAATCGCTTCGCCGCCGTCCCCGACGATCTCCTCGGCCACGGCATCTGCCTTTTCTTTTTTCCTGCTCAGCACCGCGACTTTCACGCCTTGTCTGCCCAATTCACGGGCCATTTCCCCACATAGTACCCCACCGCCTCCTGTAACAACTGCTACTTTACCTTTTAAATCTGTATGTTCATTCATCATCGTGTCCCACCTTTCTCTAGATTATCCCAGATTCCAAGCATATACATAATGCCAAGTGCTCTATCATACAACCCGTACCCCGGTCTGCAGTTCTCTCCCCACAAGTGGCGGCCGTGATCCGGACGGATATAGCCTGTGTAACCTATATCATGATAAGCCTGTATCACATCAACAATATCCACTGAACCATCCTCCGCCCGGTGGGACGTTTCGATAAAGTCGCCATTATCATAACGGCGCACGTTACGAACATGGGCAAAATGGATACGCTCCTGAAACTCTCGAATCATCGCCGGAATATTATTATCCGGACGGGCACCGAGAGCCCCGCTGCACAGCGTAATGCCGTTGTACTCACTTTCCACCAGGCCGGTCAGCCTTTTTAAATCATCACGACCGGTTATAATACGGGGAAGCCCGAAAACGGACCACGGTGGATCATCCGGGTGAATGGCCATTCGAACATCGCATTCCTTGCATGCAGGAATCACCCTTTCCAGGAAATACCGTAGATTCTCCCAAAGGTCTTCTTCCGAAATATCTTTATACTGATCTATTAAACCTTGGATATGTTCCAGCCTTTCCGGTTCCCATCCCGGCATGGTAAACTCCGGTTTCTCGGTAATCTTTTGAATCAGCGCTTCCGGCGTAATATTTTCAATCTGGTTATTTTCATAAAACAGCGCGGTGGAACCATCTTCCAATTTCTTCTGGAGATCCGTTCTGATCCAGTCAAACACCGGCATGAAGTTATAACATATTACCTTTACTCCGGCAGCGGCGAGATTTTGTATCGTCTCTACATAGTTGTCTATGTATGTTTCACGCGAAGGAAGTCCAAGCTTAATATCTTCATGCACATTCACACTTTCTACCACTTCTGCGTGTAAACCATGGGAAAGAATTGAGTCTACGGTTTCCTGAATCTCACCCTTTTCCCAGATCTCTCCCGGCTGCTTTTCATGAAGAGCCCAAGCTGCTCCACTTGTTCCGGGTATCTGATTAATATCGTTTAATAAAACGCTGTCATTGTTTTCCCCGTACCAACGAAAAATCATATTCATAACCGTTACCCCATTTCAGCAGCATTGTACTATTGCTTTATCCTTCAACTAATTTGTTGTATACTAGTATATAAGATCCGTAGATTTAAATCAAGCAAAAATTAAAGCGCTGACACTTTTAAAAAATTGGAGGTTGTGAAGAAATTTTCAGTATGCTAGTATACAAATATGTTAATAACCTTATTCTTTTGAAAGGGGGGAAACGAAAATATCACAACAATCTATGAGAAGTAATGGGTACAGCGCCATCAAAGATCAGATCATCAAACTGGAACTCCGTCCCGGGCAGAAAGTGACTGAAAATGAGCTCGCGGAACGGTTTGACGTCAGCCGTACCCCCATTCGCGAGGCCATTGTGCGTTTATCCCAGGAAGGTTTAATTGATGTGTATCCACAGCGGGGCACATTTGTCTCCCTTATCGATGAAGAACATGTCGAAGAAGGACGCTTTATGAGAGAGCATATGGAAATAGCCGTCGCAAGGCTGGCCTGTGAAAAACTCTCCTCCACTGCTCTTCAGGATTTATCTGAAAACTTAGTCCTTCAGGAAATGAGCGTAAAAGAGAAAAACTATCAACGAATTTTTCAGCTGGATGAGGATTTTCATCGGATCATTTTTGCCGGCTGTAAAAAGCAGAGAACATGGCAGTCGGTGCAGAGCATGATGGTAAATCTGAACCGGACCAGAATGCTCAGCCTGGCTTCTGAGTATAACTGGGAAATGATTTTAGACCAGCACCAAAAGATGTATGAAGCAATCAAAAATGAGAAACCGGACGATGCCGAACGCGTAATGAAAGAACATTTATCCCTGGTCAATATTGATCTGGCCGAATTAAAAGAACGTTATGCGAATTATTTCCAAGGAGTCGAAACGTAAAACATGGAGTGTATTCTATGAATCTTCAGGAAAATGTAAACGACATCATTCAAAAGACACCTGTGCTGGATATGCATACTCATCTTTTTCCTTCAGCGTTTCATCAACTCTGCTTAACCGGCATTGACGAGCTGCTGACGTATCACTATCTGGTATCGGAAGCATTCTTATGGTTGGATATGGAGTATGCTTCGTTTTTCGAACGGCCCAAAACGGATCAGGCGGAGATTGTATGGAACACCTTGTTTGTACAGCGTTCTCCTATAAGCGAAGCATCCCAGGGGGTGCTGACGGTTCTTCAGGAACTGGGGATCCCTTTTTCCAAAGATCTGGATGATATTCGATCCCGCTTTGCTGCTTTCGATCACAACCACTATCCCGAATATCTAATGAAGGTGGCGAACATTTCTTCCATTGTGATGACAAATAACCCGTTTGATGCTGCCGAAAGGAAGTATTGGGACAGCTATACAGATTTTTCACGAGAAACATTCCTTCCAGCGCTGCGGGTCGATCCATTGATCAGCCACTGGACCGAAGCTGCCATAACGCTTAGAAAGGATGGCTTTCCTGTATCAGATACAGTGAATGATCAAACCATCGAAACGGCAAAACAGTATGTACGTTCCTGGGTGGAGTCGATGAACCCTGTTTATGTCGCTGCATCACTGCCATGGGACTTCCCTAAAAGCAACGTTGAAAGCGTTTTACTTGAAAGATGTGTTCTGGCTGTCTGTCAGGAGTATAACCTGCCTTTATCTTTGATGATCGGAACAAAAAGAGGACTCAACCCTGATCTTCAAATGGCCGGAGACGGTACCGGGCAATTTAATTTTGATTATTTAGAAAACATATGTGTGCAGCATCCGAATCAAAAGTTTCTCATTACTATGTTATCCCGGGAAAACCAATATGAACTGACCGTTCTCGCGCAAAAGTTCCGCAATGTGATGGTATTTGGCTGCTGGTGGTATTTAAATACACCCCAGTTCATGGAAGAAATCACGCAGATGCGTATGAGCCAACTGGGAATCCGGTTTATTCCACAGCATTCGGACTGCCGGGTGATGGAACAATTAATCTATAAGTGGAAACATTTTAAAGACGTGTTTTCCGGATTATTGTACAAACACTACGAGGCCCTTGAAACGAAAGGGATACCTGTATCCCGGTCTGATATAGAGAGCGATGTCTATGCTATGTTTCAAACGAACTTCCGGAATTTTATTAATCAAAAATAAGGAGTGGACAAACGATGAAACAACTTTTTTCTATGTTGACGACAGCCAGTCTTCTTTTCCTGGCAGCCTGTGGTGGAGGAAGCTCCAGCGGGAGCGGAGGAGAAAGCGGAGAAGGGTCTCAGGACAGCAGCGGAAGTGAAGAATCCTATACTCTGCAGGTTGGCATTGTCGTTTCTGAAAACGATCCCATGTATGAAGGACTGGAACAATTCAAGAGTAATGTGGAAGAAAAAACAGATGGTAATCTAACTGTAGAGTTATTTCCTAACTCATCTTTAGGAGATACACCGGAAATACAGGAACAGGCAATTTCAGGTGCGAATGTCGGAACACTGGCCGATGCTGCTATTATGTCTGATTATAAACAGGAAATCGGCATCCTTCAGGGGCCGTACCTTTTTGAAAACTATGAACAGATACAACAAGTAACGAATTCCGATCTGTTTGAAGGATGGAAAGAAGACCTTGCAGCAGAAAATAATCTGCAGATCCTCTCGTTTAATTGGTTCCAGGGTGCCAGACATGTCATCAGCAACAATGAAGTACAGACACCGGAAGATCTTGACGGCCAGAACTTAAGAACGATCGGAGCCGATATTTTCACCCAAACGATAGAAGCAATGGGGGCAAATGCTACCGGTCTGGATTGGGCGGAAGTGTACTCCGGCATTCAGCAGGGCGTCATTGACGGTGCAGAAGCACAGCACTCTGCCACCCACGGAGCCAGCCTTTATGAAGTAGCTGATTATTATTCCAAAACAAATCATATCCAGCTCATTACCGGTCTGGTTGTTGGAGCAGACTGGTTCAGCAGCCTCCCGGAAGAATATCAGGAGATTGTGAACGAAGAAGCAAAGGCGGCCGGCCAATTTGCATCTGAAACAGTGATGGATAGTTCCAGTGAATATGAAAGCATGATGGAAGAAGAAGGAATGACCATTATCGAGCCGGACACTGCTCCGTTCAAAGAAGCGACCAAAGGTGTATATGAAGAATTCGAAGGATATCCGGAGCTGAGGGATCAGATTACGGAAATCATTGAAAACGAGTAATTTTACAGGAGGGACTCCACTTTGAAACATCCAGCCGTTATCCTAACAAGAGTTGAAGATATTGCTACCAAGCTGCTCCTCACCTCCATCGTCGTTTTGGTATTTTACTCCGCAATGGTTAGGTGGCTGGGAGTCCCTATTGCCTGGTCTGTAGAAATGGCTCAATTATTATTTATATGGCTTGTCTTTCTGGGAGCTAATCAGGCCCTTCGCAAAAACCGGCATATAGGCGTTGATATTTTTACTAATAAACTGCCTGAAAAAATAAAGATTACGTTGAATGTAGTGACAGACTGCCTCATTGCCGGTTTTCTTCTCATTATTATTTTCTATGGCACACAGCACGTATTCGATCATGCGTTACGGAGCGTACAGAATCTGCCGATCAGCTATTCCTATATCACTTCATCCGTGCCGGCAGGATGCTCTTTAATGCTTTTGACGCTGTTTGTAAAATGGATTTCTTTCTTTTTCCACAGTAATCAGCAGTCGTCCCTCACTGAGGACACTGACAGCGATTCAAGGGGGAAACTATCGTGATCTGGGTTGTACTTTCTTTTGTTTTATTAATTATTCTTAATGTACCAATCGCTTTTTCTATTGGGATATCCGGGTTGATTTATTTTCTGCTGGATCCGAATCTTCCCATTAATTTAGCCATACAACGTTTTGCATCCGGAACCCAGTCCTTCCCCCTGCTTGCTGTTCCTTTCTTTGTACTGGCGGGGAACTTACTGAATGCAACCGGAATAACCGAACGTCTTATTCGTTTTGCTAATGCAATAACAGGACACCTCACTGGAGGCCTGGCTCATGTTTCCATCATATTAAGTGCGATGATGGGTGGCGTTTCCGGTTCAGCCAACGCTGATGCTGCCATGCAGAGCCGTATTATGGCACCACAGATGATCACCAAAGGGTATTCCAGTGGATTTTCTGTTTCAGTCATTGCCTTAAGTGCACTGATTACGGCGACTATTCCTCCAAGTGTCGGTCTGATTCTATATGGATTCGTCGGGGAAGTATCTATAGGGCAGTTGTTTATTGCCGGCGTTGTACCAGGTATCTTAATGACTATTACCTTAATGGTAACGTCGACTCTTATTTCAAAAAAGAGAGGCTATAAACCGGCCAACGTGGAACGTGCTTCCTTGAAAACGGTATGGAAAACGTTCAAAGAAAGTTTTTGGGGGCTTCTCTTTCCCATTATTCTAATCGTAGGGATCCGCTTTGGAGTTTTTACAGCTTCTGAAGCCGGGGCGTTCGCCGTCGTCTACGCCTTTTTAGTAGGAATGTTTATTTACCGGGAACTGGATTGGAAAAAGTTAAATAAAGTCCTGAAAAATACCGTTGAAGATAACGCTGTGATTATGCTGATGATTGCCGCAGCTTCCATTCTTGGGTATGTGATTACATCGGCACGTGTGCCTCAGCAGGCAACCGAGAGCATGCTGGCGCTTACGGATAACGGATTTCTCATCATGTTTATCGTGTTACTCTTTCTACTGATCGCAGGCATGGTGATGGAAGCCACGGTTAACACCCTGCTTCTGACGCCAATTCTCCTGCCGATCATGACAAACATAGGTGTCGACCCGGTTCACTTCGGTATTTTAATGATGACCATCGTAACGATGGGCGGGATGACTCCTCCCATCGGTGTCACGATGTATACCGTATGCTCCTTATCCAATGTCTCTGTCTATGATTATATGAAAGAATCTGTCCCATTTATTGTCTCCATCGTTGTGCTAGTCATCATTCTCGCTGCTTTCCCTCAAATCTCCTTATTCCTCCCCGACTTGTTAATGCGTTAATCTCTATTCCTCAACAAGCTGTGTGTCAAAAACACAGCTTGTTTTTTTGTTCTCCGGGCTTATTAATATACTCTTTATAAAACTTCACTTCTTCTTAACTAACTCAACTTGTTAACAAGTTACGGTATACCTAGTTGGTTAGGAGGTGATAGCCAATGGCGCTGGAAACCTTTTTTAGCAGGCATCTTGAGGTTTCGGACTATATTATCAGCCAGATTAAACACGAGTATTACAAACCGGGACAGAAAATTCCTTCAGAGCATGCGCTTGCAGAAACGTTTCAAACCAACCGGTCCGTCATACGACAGGCCGTGATGCGCGTGACAAACCTCGGGTGGGTAACCCCGGTTCAAGGAAAAGGGGCATTTGTAAATAAACGGCCAAAACCGATCCCTTTTCATCTGTCTTCCCGCACCTGTTTTTCAAAAAATGTCGAGAAAACCGGGAAGCGTTTTGGGAGCAGACTAATGGAATGGTCCAAGGAGCCGCCTTCTGATGATGAAGCAGACAGGCTGCAGCTTAAGGGAGAATGTCTTATTTACCGCCTTCATATTCTACGCAGTGCAGATGAACATCCGATGGCATTAACTACATCCGTACTGCCGGCGGATGAAGTTCCCGGTCTTGAAGATCAGTTGGACAGCTTTTATTCCCTGTATCAAATCCTGGAAGAATCGTATCACTTCACCCCTGTTCGCTCTTTTTCAACGGTGGCTGCAGAATTTCCGTCCATCCACGAAGGCCGTCTATTAGAAACACCGGAAAATGTACCAATTATCCATATTGAAAGCGTGATGAACCACCCTGGCGGTGCTCCTGTCGAATTAGCCAATGCCAGAATCCGCAGTGACATGGCCACATGTTTTATTGAATTTTAATGAAAATAATAGCTCTAAACTTGTGAAAAGACGACGATTCCCCAACATTTTTCAAAGGAGTGAAGGACACAATGTTGAGAAGCCTGTATGTTTTATTCACAGCTTTCACCATGATCTTCCTTATCAGTGGCTGCGGGTCGGAAAATGATGTATCCGGAGAGCAGAATAATAGCAGCGGAGAGGAAACCATAACATTTGCCGTGACTGACTTAGTAGGAATGGAAGAATTAAAACGCAACTTCGAACCTTTTCAGGAAGAGTTGAGCAGTATTTTAGAACAAGAGGTGGAACTCTTTCCAGTGTCCGACCGAACGGCTGCCGTTTCCGCCCTTCAATCTGATCAGGCTGATTTAGTTCTCACCGGACCGGCGGAGTACATTATCATAAACGAAACGACAGACATTACTCCTCTCGTGGGATTAACTCGGCCGGGTTACCGGTCAGCCATCGCTGTGAAAAAATCCAGTGATTACGAATCCATTGAAGATTTAGAAGGAGCTACTGTCGGAATGTCGGATGTAGGATCGACAAGCGGACATTTGGGACCATCGAAAATTCTCATGGATAACGGAATTAATCCGCAGGAAGATATTGATCTGAAAATGCTTGGAGATGCTGACCTTACAGCCTTTGCAAACGGCGATGTGGACGCCTGGGGCGGGAACCTTCCCGATGATTTGAAGCGCTTTGCCGCATCTGACTCAAATGACCTGTCCATGGACGAGCTCCGTATTTTTGAAGGACGGGAACTCCCCAATGATATTTTCATTGCAAACAATAATACCTTATCGGAAGAACAGATCAACCGTATTCAGGAAAACATGAGTACCAACTCCCAATCCTTGGTTGATTCTATTGCGGAAGGCAGCCAGAACGAAAAATACCAAGACTCGGAGATTGTTGAAGCTGACGACAGTCAATATGAATATGTCCGCGGGATGTATGAAGCCATTGGTGTTAACAACCTGACTGAGTTTGTCGGGGACTAAAGGAAAGAAGGTGCCGTTATGCAGATCTCAGTGAATCATTTATCCAAAAAATTTTCAGATGGTTATGCAGCATTGGAGAATGTCTCTTTTTCCGTTAATCAAGGAGAGCATGTCACGATACTAGGTGCAAATGGAGCCGGAAAGTCTACACTCATTAAAACCATCGTAGGGTTGGAAAAACCTACGACAGGCAGCATTAAGATTGGGACCACAGAATTGAACAACATTACCCCTAAAAAGTTACAGCAGGTGAGACAGCGTATCGGGTTTGTCTTTCAGAACCTGAATCTCGTTCAAAATCTATCGGTTTTTCAGAATGTACTATTTGGAACCATGGGCCGGACCAGAAACTTCTTAAACTGGTGGCCTTCAACAGCTTCTCGTTACGACCGGGAGCTTACCATGAGTTATCTGGAAGATGTCGGGATGGAACACACCGCCAAAAAAAGAGTTGACCGGTTATCCGGCGGCCAGCAGCAACGAGTGGCCATTGCTAAAATGATGATGCAGCAGCCTGATATTGTCATTGCCGATGAGCCCATTGCCAGCCTGGACCCTCAGGCCGGTGAAGAGATCATGCATTTGTTAACGTCGATTATCAAGGAAAAACAGGTAACAATGGTTTCCGTGCTGCACCAATTGGAGATTTCAAAAAAGTATGCCGACAGGCTGATTGGACTGAAAAACGGAAAAATGGTGATGAATACCTCTTCCTATAATACAAACACAAAACATTTAAATGAGTTATACAACAAATCTGCTGTTCTTGTGTAAAAAATGATTGGGTGATGGGATGGAACAAAAACAACGGGCAGAGGTGCCTGACAGATGGGGAAAGCCTTCCATTTTGACATGGGTTTTATGGATTGTTCTTCTCCTCATTATTGTTCACGGTTTGGATCGAAGTGAATTAACATTTGCCAGGCTCTTTGAAGGAGCGGGGAGACTTACAGAATTTGCAGCTAATGCTTTTCCTCCCGATGTAAGCAGGTTGAGCGACATTCTGGTGGCGGCATTTGAAACGCTGGAAATTGCCGTCATTGGAACATTGGCCGGAGCTTTACTGAGTGTGCCGATCGCCCTGCTCGCTTCTCAAAATACAACGCCTCATAAAAGTTTATACGTCGCCGCACGAACCTTTATTTCTTTTTTACGTGCTATTCCCGACCTTGTCTGGGGGCTGATTTTCGTGGTAGCCATCGGTCTTGGGCCTGCCCCGGGGATTTTCGCCATAACCGTTGACGTTATTGGTTTCTGCGGTCGTTTCTTTTCCGAGCGTATCGAAGAAGTAGACGAAGGTCCGATCAATTCATTAAAAGTAAGCGGAGCACCGATTGCTGCGATTGTAACCGGCGCGCTGCTTCCTGCTACACTTCCATCTTTTACTGCAACCACGTTATTTGCTTTGGAGCAGGCCATACGTTCCGCCGTCGTCTTAGGCCTTGTCGGGGCCGGCGGTATTGGAGTAGAGCTGCAAACCTCCATGCAAATGCTGTTGTATGATGAAGCATTGACGATCATTTTAATTATCTTTCTGATCGTCATCATGATAGAAAGGCTTTCTACATGGATCCGCGGTAAAATTATTTAACTTTTCTGCCCGGCAAACAAGGAGGAACAGCCACTATGCATCAGACTATCATTACAAACGGGACCATCGTGACTCCGATGGAGACATTCAATGGAAACATTGTTATTTCAAACGGCATCATAAAAAATATCGAAAAAACAGGGGGGGCTTCTACCTTTTCGTTTCAATCAAATAACTGCGAAACAGTAAACGCTGAGGGAAAATACGTCCTGCCGGGATTAATTGATACCCATAGTGACGCTTTCGAAAAAATAATCAACCCCCGGAAAAACGCCCTGTTCCCTTTCTCGTTCAGCTTTCAGGCGATGCAGCCTCAGCTTCTCTCCTGCGGGATCACGACGCTGCTGCACGCGGTCTCCTTTAATGGAGAAACAGGGCTTCGTTCCAATGAGAACGGACTGGATATTGCGCGTGAGATTGCAGACCTGCAGCTCAGCAGGGACGCCAGCCTGCGTCACTTCCTTCACGTTCGCTATGAAATCACCAACGAAGACGGCCTGCCAATCATTAACGATTTAATAGACCAAAAACTCGTCCATCTTCTTTCTATTATGGACCATTCATCCCAATATGACAGTCAATACCAATTGGATAAAACAGTAGGGTTAACCGAAGAAGAAATCACCCAGTTAGCGGAAGATGCCCGTTCCCAAAAAGCGTCGATTGACCCATCCAAATGGAAAGAGTTAATCAATACCGCACTTAAACATGGAATCTCGGTCGCTTCTCACGATGACGAAACAAAAGAACAAGTGGAACAGTTCCGGCAGGCAGGTATTACCATCAGCGAGTTCCCCCTTACCACTGAGGCGGCAGAACATGCTGTCAGTCATGATATGTTCACCGTTTTTGGAGCGCCTAATATTATCAGGGGAAAGTCTCACAAAAACAGCATTTCCGCAAAAGAGGCGGCGCAAAAAGAACTCGCCGGTATCATTTGTTCGGACTATTACCCTTATTCTCTTCTCCCGTCTATTTTCCATCTCCATCATGAAGGGGTCGAGCTGCACCGCGCGGTAGCCCTGGCTACGCTGCACCCTGCTCAGGCGCTTCAGATTGATTCCTGGCTCGGCTCTTTAGAAATTGGAAAAACAGCCGATCTCAGCCTGGTCGAATGCAGCGCGGAAAATCAACCTTCCATCACCGATGTCATGGTAAACGGAGAATGGAATTTCGTGCAGAGAAAAGGGAATGTGATGAATCCAACGGACAGCGTACATTCGTAATCGGAGGGTTACATTTGAAAAAATCACGCTTATCCAGAATTCTCGTTCATGCAAAGCTGGAAATGATGGAGCGCTTCTGCAGCCAACTGGAAGAAAACTATCAGGTCGTTCTGGAAGCAGAACCACAAAAAAGCCTGGTCCTTATGAAAACAAAAGACTCGGTATCAGCACAGAATTTTTATAACGGAGAGATTCTTGTGACCGAATGCAAAGTGACGCTCCACAACTCCCCCGGCTTCGGTATTGTCATAGGGGAACAGCCGGACCGATCTTTTTTCATGGCCGTCATAGATGCAGCTTTTAATGCAGAACTTCCAGAAGTATCTTCCTGGATGAATACCCTGATACAGGAAGAAACACGAATCGAAAGAGAGAAAATTCAGGAAACACAGAAAGCAGCAGAGAGCCAGGTCCACTTTGACACCATGGAGGGTTTTGATGAACGGTGATATGACATTTAACCTTGTGCACGATTCTCAAGCCATTTACCGGGAGATGCTGGAGGCTGTCTCCCGTCCCGGAACCATCTCCAATATCCAGACAGTTTCACCCAAACTCCCCGATCCACATGTGAATCCGGGTATGATGGGGATCGCGCTCACCCTCCTGGACGGCGAAACCAGCTTTGCTCTTGTTCCAGAGTCGTTAACGCTCTCCTCGTATATCCATCACAAAACGGGAAGCAGGGAAGAAAAACCGGAGAAGGCAGACTATATTTTTCTTTATGATCTCTCCCTCGATTTCTCGTTTGCCGGGGTGGTTGAAACGATGAAAAAAGGAACACTGACTAATCCACATGATAGTGCCACCCTCATTGTGCAGGTGGAAAGCTTTACCGCAAATCACCAAGCTTCCTATGTATTAAGCGGTCCCGGCATTGCCTTTGAATCCCGTATTCATATCGAGGGAATGCCGGAGAACTGGGAAAAAGCCCGGCAAAGTGCTAACAGAGAATTTCCAACAGGTATTGATCTCTTTTTCATCTCAGAAGACGCAGAAATCATGAGCATTCCAAGGACAACTCGGATAAAGAAAGGGTGATACAGCATGGGATATGTCACCGTTACAGGGGGAGAGGCTGCTATGGAAGAAGCAGAGAAACTGCTGCATCACTACCGGACAGCCCGGTCTAAGCACCCTCTTGATCCTGAAACAATTGAAAACCAGATGCGCCTTCTCGTGGACCGGATTATGGGAGAAGGAGGGCTTTATGCCCCGGATCATGCCTCTCTTGCCCTGAAACAGGCGGAAGGAGATCCATCGGAAGCAGCATTTTTATTAAGAGCCTACCGCTCCACTCTGCCCCGACGCTTTTATTCGAATACGGTAGATCCGGCGGAAATGAGGCTCATCCGTCGTATTTCCTCTACTTTTAAAGAAATACCCGGCGGACAGATATTGGGTCCGACCTATGATTATACCCACCGCCTTTTAAACTTTGGATTAAGAGAAGAAACAGCAGAAGGTTTTTCTGAGTTTCTGGAAGCTGTGGATATTGATTCAGAACAGCTCCAGCACCCCCTTTCTTTCAAAAAAGTAACAGAGCTGCTGAAAGAAGAAAACCTGCTCGCCGACACAGACATGGACAACGAAGAACAGCCTGAGGATATCACACGGCAGAAGACGGCTTTTCCTTTAAGCAGGTCGGCAAGACTGCAGTCTTTGGCACGCGGGGAAACCGGAGCCATGTCAGCACTGGCTTACAGCGCAGTCCGGGGTCATGGCAACGTTCATCCTACCATTGGAGAATTAAGGGTCGGCTATGCGGATATCGAGATTGATTATCCCGGAAGTGAGAACGAGAGCCTTTACATAGGGGAAACGATGCTGACGGAAGTAGAAACGGTAAATTCTTTTACAGATACAATGGATAACAAAGCCGGCGGACTTCATCTCGGGTACGGGCTCGTGTTCGGCCACAATGAATTAAAAGCCATCTCCATGGCCATTTTAGAGCACACCCTGGCAACAGAAGGAAAGGCCCCGGTGCATGACGAAGAATTTGTGCTTCTTCATATAGACAGCGTGGATTCGTCCGGTTTTATTTCGCACATGAAAATGCCTCATTACGTTACCTTTCAGTCCCAGTTAAACCGTTTGAGGAAATTTAAGGAAGAAGGAGGAGATCCGGAAGATGAGTCCTGCAAGCAGTAAACGATTCAGCCTTTCCTCTTATAATTTCGGTTTTTTAGATGAAAGTTCTAAACGGGAAATCAGGCGCTCTACGTTAAAAGCTGTTGCTATTCCCGGGTATCAGGTCCCTTTTGCCTCCCGGGAGCTTCCTATAGGAAAAGGTTGGGGAACCGGAGGTATGCAGCTTAGTTTATCATTGGTTGGTTCCCGCGACACGATAAAAGTGATCGACCAGGGGCACGATGACAGCGTAAACGCAGTCAGCATACGGAACTTAATTCAATCCTGCACGCGGGTGGAAACAACCAGGTATTCTCAAACAGCCAGTTTAATCCAATCCCGGCACCGTATCCCGGAAATACCGTTGAAGAAAGATCAAATCCTGATTTTACAGGTCCCGCAGCCGGATCCGCTGAAAAAAGTGGAAAGCCATGATAAAAAAGTGAAACAGCTTCACGCAGACAAAGATTATAAGGGAATGTGGCTGCATTTATACGAAGATATCAGTCAGTGGGGCGACATTTCCATCAGCGCCGATTACCCGAGTATCGCTCATGGAAGGTATCTGTTTGCTCCGAGCCCTCTGCCGCGGTGGGATGTTCCCAAATTAAACAACTCGGAAGCATTGTGTCTTCTGGGCGCAGGCCGGGAGAAAAAAATATACGCCATTCCGCCACACACACAAGTTACACCTTTGGCTTTTGACGATGTTCCTTTTACCACAGAAGATTTCGGAAGTGCCCGCTGCAAAAAATGTGGAGCAGATAATGTATATCTCGACGAATTCATAGATGAAAAAACCGGGCAGAAAACCTACAGCTGCTCAGATACCGGTTACTGTTCTCAGCGGACAGCCGAAAGGAGTGGACTATGATTTTTGATGCCATTGATAAGGAACCCATGCTCTCCGTTCATCACTTGTCCAAACGTTTCGGAGCGGGATGCAGCGTCTGTAAAGATCCTCAGTCACTGGATTATAATATGTGCCATGTCTGCGGGACCGTTTGGGCCTGTAAAGATATGAATTTCGATTTGTTTCAGGGAGAGATCCTCGGCATTGTTGGAGAAAGCGGATCCGGCAAAAGTACCCTTATGCGTTGTTTACATTTTGAACAGGAAGCAACCAGCGGTACCGTTTATATGCGGGATTATAATCAGAGAGACACGGACATTCTCACCGTTTCCCGTCAGGAAAAACAGTACATTAAAGATCATATTTTTGGATTGGTCTATCAGAACCCTTGGGAAGGGCTGAGGATGGATTTTTCCAGCGGAGGAAACATAGCAGAAAAGCTTATTGCTGCGAACTATAGGAATGTCAGTGCGATTAACCAACGAGCTAAAGAACTTCTCGAAAAGGTGGATATTCCTATCGGCCGTATGAAAGAACATCCAAGGTTTTTCAGCGGCGGGATGCAGCAGCGGGTCCAAATTTCAAAGGCTTTGGCCAACCAACCCCCTCTCCTGTTTCTGGATGAGGTCACTACCGGTCTGGATTTATCAGTACAGGCCAAGGTTCTTGATCTAATACGTATTCTACAGCGGGAGTTTCATGTATCCATTCTTATCGTTTCTCATGATTTAAGTGTGATACGCATGCTCGCGGATCGTACAATGGTTTTAAAAGATGGAAACATGATAGAAGCAGGATTGACCGATCAAATCCTGGAAGATCCTCAGCACCCTTATACTCAATTGCTGGTCCAATCTCTTATATAGAAAGTAGAGATATGTATGAGTGCACGAATCGAATGCCAACATGTGACGAAAACATTTGAACTCTATCAAAAAGAGACAAAAACACTGCGTGGATGCGAAGATGTTTCTTTCACTGTGAACCGCGGAGAATTTGCCGGCATAACCGGAAAAAGCGGGGCAGGCAAATCCACTATGTTAAAAACGCTGTACCGCACGTATCTCCCTGCAGACGGCCGCATTTTTTACGACTCCGATCACACAGCCGGGATAGATCTGGCGGCGGCATCCGAACAGGAAATCCTCTACCTCAGGAAAAATGAAATCGGCTATGTATCCCAGTTTTTAAAAATAATGCCCCGTGTCACAGCGTTGGAAACTGTGATGGAGAGCCTTCTTGAAATGGGACACAGTCCCGCTGCTGCACGGAACGAAGGCCGCATCATGCTGCATCAGTTCAATTTACCGGAGCATTTGTGGGAGACTTATCCCGATACCTTCAGCGGCGGAGAAAAACTGAAATTGAATTTAGCAAAAGCCATGGTCAAACAACCGTCCCTATTACTATTGGATGAACCGACTGCTTCGCTGGATGAACATTCCAAACAATACGTAAAACATATGATCCAGCAACTGAAAGAAGCAGGAACCACCATGATCGGTATATTTCACGACCTGGCATTCATGGAAACAGTAGTAGATAAACAATATCATATGAAGGAAGGTCTGCTGTTCAGAACAGAAGACGCATTGGAGTTGAACAGAAATGATTGAATTACATTGTCATACAAAAATATCGGATAACTCTATGGATATTGCAGATGTCATATCGCTCGCCAAGGAAAAAGGCGTTACCCATTTAGCAATTACCGATCACGACACAACCGCCGGTCTGGAAACAGCAATACCACTCGGAGAGGAAAATGGCATTACCATCATTCCCGGCATCGAAATGTCTGCCTATGATTTTCGACGTAAGACACGAGCACATATATTGGGCTATTATATCGATCCTTATCATGAGTCCCTGAAAAAATTGTGCGATCCTATGGTAAAACGCAGGCACGACGCTTGTTATATGATGACGGAAAGAGTTATGAACCTCGGTTATGATATTGACTGGGAGCTGGTTCAGTCTTATGCCCGGGGCGGGACAGGAGTTTATAAACAGCATATTATGCACGCTCTCATGGATCAGGGGTATACAGACGGCATTTATACGGAGCTGTATAAAGAACTTTTTTCAAGCGGAGATGCCCGGAACAATCCGGGAGAAGCTTATGTTCCAGTAGAGTATATCGATGTGAGAAAAGCTGTCCAGACGATTAAACAGGCAGGCGGTATCCCGGTGCTCGCCCATCCCGGCCAATTTAATAACTTTGATGCTGTGCAGGAATGGGTATCTCTGGGACTTGAAGGGATTGAAGTCTGGCACCCGCTGCATAATCCCTATGTCGAACAGCTTGCACATTACTATGCTTCCACTTATAATTTGATCGAAACCGGAGGTAGTGATTTTCATGGCATATACGGGGAACATAACGACGAACTGGGAAGTAAAAGCCCCGGTTTGAACGCCATGATCGCCTTGAAAGAAAAAGCTGTTTCTCATGCTGCTTTTTCTTTCCTTCCCTGATAAAGAGGGGTATTATGATAGACATTAAAACAAAAGGATTTTGGCAGGCGACGCTGGCACTCGGAGCTTCAGCACTGATGACCTTTGCCAATCTGTATTTCCCGCAGCCGCTCCTCCCTTTGTTCTCGGAATCATTCGGTGTATCCGAAACAACGGCGAGTCTGCTGATTTCAATGCCGTTATTTGTGCTCGGCATCAGCTTTTTTGTTTATACGGCGTTATCGGATGCGTTCGGACGCCGCAACATTATATTTCTTGCGATGGCGCTCGGTACGGTTGGTACAGTGGCGGTCAGTACAGCTCCGACATTCGGCGTGATGCTGGCGGGAAGAGTCTTTCAGGCCGCCGGACTGGCCGGTATTCCAGTAGCTGCCATGGCTTATATCAGCGAGGAGTTTAAAATGCGGGCGATGACCGTGGCAGTCGGGGCCTACATCAGCTGTAACAGCCTTGGCGGGATGAGCGGCCGTGTGTTCAGCGGGGTACTCACTGATGTCTGGAACTGGCGGACGGCGTTTCTGGTGATGGCGGTGCTGAGCCTCCTTCTGTTTATACTGGTCTATATTCTGCTTCCACCTTCGCGGGAATTCCAAGCACGACCGTTGAGGCTGAAAACAATCATTCAGGATAATAAAGACCACCTCGGCAGTCCGGTGCTTCGCTGTGCCTATATCATCGGCGGACTGCATTTTCTCCTGTTTATGGGGATATTCACGTTCATCACGTATTATCTCAGCCGGGAGCCCTTTCACGTCTCCATTGCAGTTCTCGGCCTTCTTTTTCTCACCTACAGCGCTGGTACGGTTAGTTCGATCCTGGCCGGAAAAGCCGGACAGCGCTGGCGCCAGACGATATGTATGTTTGCCGGAATGGGATGTATGGCAGTAAGTTTAGTGTTAACGCTTCTTCCTGCGTTTTCGGTGATTTTCGCTGCTCTGCTGCTGTTAAGCTTCGGCTTCTTTTTCACCCATTCCACCTCCAGCGCCTGGGTGACAAGGTTTGCCACACACGCCAAAGCAAGCGCGTCCGGCCTTTATCTGACGGCCTATTATATTGGCGGCAGTCTTGGCAGCCTGTATTACGGAGTGCTGTGGACCTCTTTCGGCTGGCAGGGAGTGATATCGGGATCTTTTGCGATTCTTGCCGTCACCACAATCGTTACAGCAAAAATGAAACGGCTGGAAGATCAGGAAACGAATCAAGTTCAGGCGGATGTACAATAATTCAACGCTGCCGGGAGACACCAGCTGTTCGAAACAGCGTGATAGTATCCGCAAGATGTCACGCTGCAGCCACTGCAGCTCTGAAATCAGGCTGTAGTGGTTTCAAGCGGACTCTGGAGAACACGAAGAGACTGCCGCCAGCCTCATAATGTCTTCAGGAACCGACCTTGCGTCCATTACAATAACAAGCCCGGCTTCTACTATCCTCTTCCGATCAGCACTCTATAAAGCGGGGACCTGGAGCCGAACTTCCAATGCTCTTTTCAAAAAGAAAAACCATCCTTTGAAGCTCACAGCTTCGTGAAGGATGGTTTTCTTTATCGTTAATTGGTTTTCATCAACAGATAAATAAAATAAGGGGCTCCTATAGCTGATACGACCAGGCCGACCGGTATTTCGGACGGAGAAAACAGGTTCTTCCCGATGGTGTCGGCTGCAAGTAGAAGCAGGGCTCCGATTAAGGCGGCTGCAGGAATCAAGTAATGATGCATCGGACCGACGAGGCGCCGCGCGAGATGCGGAGCCACCAGGCCTAAAAAGGCGATACCGCCGCCGACGGCAACGCAGACACCGGCAAGAGCCACCGCTGCCATCAGAAGCAGCCGGCGTTCTTTCTCCACTTTTGTACCAAGGCCTGTTGCAATGTGATCTCCCAGAGAAAGAACGTTCAACTGCATGGCTTTGAACAGGGTGTAAGGCAGCAGAAGCACAATCCAGGGAGCCAGCGAGAGAACAAACTGCCAGTTCGCCCCCCAGATACTGCCGGAGAGCCACACCACGGCCTGCATAAAATCATTGGGGTCCATGCGGAGCTGAAATACGATCAACAGCGCATTGAAACCGGCATTTACTGCGATGCCGACCAGGATCAGCCGCACCGGGGAAATCCCCTGCTTCCAGGCGAGAATATAGATCAAAAAGGCGGCCAAAAAGGCACCGGCGAGGGCAAAAAACGGCATCGCAAAAACGGAGAATGATCCCATGTCCCCCATTGAGCCGCCCAACACGTAAATAAACACGACTACGGCGAGACCTGCACCTGCGTTAATCCCAATAATGCCGGGATCCGCCAGTTCGTTCCGGGAAACTCCCTGCAGAATCGCGCCGGAGACCGCCAGCCCCGCGCCAATCAAGAGCGCCAGGACCATACGCGGCAGGCGGAAACTGAATAAAACGAGAGAGGCTTCCTGCGAACCGGCGCCGACCAGGGTTTTGAGCGTATCCAGCGGAGAAAGAGGATAGCTGCCGAGAGTCATGCTGATCAGAAAAACAAGCAGAAGAAGGCCTGCCATGGTCATCATTACATAAACAAATCGTCTGCGGTGAATGCTGTTGATATCCATCAGAGGCCCCTCCCTCCTCCGCGCGCAAGATAAAGGAAGAAAGGCACTCCGATGAGGGCGGTAATGGCTCCGACCGGTGTTTCATAAGGAGCGTTAACCGTTCTCGCACCCAGGTCGGCCAGAACAAGCAGCAATGCGCCCAGTATGGCGGAACAGGGAATCAGCCAGCGGTAATCCACCCCGGCGAGAAACCGGGTGATGTGTGGAATCACCAGTCCGATAAAGCCGATATTTCCCGCCACAGCAACAGCGGCACCGGTCAACAGCAGGACGGTAATAATACCGAGTGCTTTGACCAGCCCCGTTTTCTGGCCGAGTCCTTTTGATACTTCTTCTCCAAGACTGAGTATCGTGATCGATCTCGAAATAATCAGCGCGAGACCGAGCCCGACAATTGCGACCGGAATTAGCATCTGTATACTGATCCACTGCATACCCGCCAGACCCCCGGCAAACCAGAAGGTCATGTCCTGCGCGACCTGGAAATGAATCGCGACCGCCGAGGAAAAGGAACTCAGCATCGCGCCGACCGCCACCCCGGCGAGCGCTAATTTTACCGGAGTGATACCGCCTTTGGAAAACATGCCGATGCCGAACACGAGCAGGGCTCCAAGCCCTGCTCCTGCGAACGACCACCCCATCAAGCCGACATAAGAAGTTCCCGGAAAAAAAGCAAACGCCAGTGCGATCGCAAAGGCCGCCCCATCCGTCACCCCGAGAATGGCGGGAGAAGCAAGCGGGTTTCTCGTCATGCCCTGCATGATGGCACCGGAGACAGCTAAAAAAGAACCGATAAACACAGCACTGAGCACCCGGGGAAGGCGGACTTCCTGAATCACTTGATGATCGGTGATTTCCGGATCAAATGCAAACAGCGCCTCCCATACGGTTCCAAGGTTAATGGACGCCGCCCCGAAGGAAATCGAGAGTCCGAGCGAGAGCACAAGCGCCGCCGTACCGAATACCAGAATCAGGATCGCTGCAGCGGGGCCTTTCTTCTTTCTATTGTACGTTTCGTCCGTCTGCTCTTTTTCATTCTCTGCCACAATTATTCCCTTCTATCCTTCAGATTCGGTAATTTTCTCCACCAGATCGTCCAACTGTCTTTCCACTAATACCGGATTAAACTCGCTCCAGTAGTCATTATCTACGACATGGACCTTGCCGTTCTGCACAGCCGGAAGGCTCTGCCATATATCTTTCTCCTTCAGTTTTTCATAATTTTCTTCTGCCGTCGTATCAGAAAACATCACAAAGATGCGGTCTGCACTGTATTCTGGGATCACTTCTTCCGACAGCGTCACCGCATCGGAAACCTCAGCTGCCTTTTCGGTCGGCTTAAACTGTGCCGCGTCATAAATCGTCGGAAAGGCCGAGGTATCATACATATGAATGTTCTTTTCATAAAACTGCATCACAGCCGCTGTTTCCCCGTCTTCGATATAAGGATCCATCTCTTCCCGCGCTTGTGCCACATCTTCTTCATATTGCTGGATCCACTCTTCTGCTGCTTCTTCACGCCCTGTGACCTCCGCCACGATATTCAACTGCTCCCGGAGCGGCGCACCAAATTCGAGCGCTACCGTCGGTGCAATCTTCTGCAGGTTCTCAATGGCTTCTGCTTTGCGGTAATTCGAGACCACAATCAAGTCAGGGTCGAGCGAAACGATCTTCTCCGCGTCCGACTGTTCCGACCCCACGCTCTCGGCTCCTTCTGTCAGTTCATCCCTGTATTTATCCAGGTCGTAATCCAGCGCACCGACAGGTTTGATACCAAGAGCCGACAACTCACCAAAATAATTGATGGCCACTACATCTTCCGGATTCTCCGGTATCTCCACTTCCCGATCCAGGCTGTCCGTGTATGTACGGGTGCTCTGCTCTCCACCGCTGCCCTGACCGGAACCGCCTCCGCAGGCAGCCAGTACAGCAGCAGCCAGAAGGATACTGGTCAGCATATATATCGAACGATGTTTCATTTTATACCCCTCCGATTCAATTGATAATGATTATTAATGTCGTGGAAATTATATCGGAAATAAACAGGATAAGCAATGAAAAAAGGAAAACTCGATGAAGCATATACTCTGGTAAAGCAGGAATTGAACTAACCCGCGACAATAATACCATCATGCTCTCCTCCCCCTCTCGTGATATGATAGACAAGAAAAGGAGGAGGGAACCATGCTGTACCACGCCTATGGCGCTCGAGATCGGCTACGCAAAGACTTGAACCGTGACCCGAATGCCATTCTTGCTGCGATGTATGATGAAATTCTCGTTGTCGACCAGTACGGAACACTTCTCCGCCGCATGTGTCCATAATAAAATTATACTAGACTCTTCAACAGCGCATCCGCTTGATTCTGTCTATGACATTATTTTAATAGACATTTTCAACGGTCTGGGGGTATTTTGTGTCTGCTATTCTCCGGTTATGGACACATTGATGCTGCCTGTGTCCGCTATCCTTCCGACAGTACAGAAAAAAGAGCCCCTATATCGGGACTCCTTCGTTTACGATAATTTCATTTTCTGCAGACGCAGGGCGTTCAGTACCACGGAGACGGAGCTGAATGCCATGGCGGCGCCGGCGACCCACGGCGCGAGCAGTCCAGCGGCGGCAATGGGGATACCGAGGGTGTTGTAAATAAACGCGAAAAAGAGATTCTGCTTGATATTTCTCATCGTCGTCCGGCTCATGAAAACGGCATCCGCAACACTGTTCAAGTCACCGCGCATCAGGGTAATGTCGGCAGCCTCGATCGCGACGTCGGTGCCGGTGCCGATCGCCATGCCGATGTCGGCGGCAGCAAGCGCCGGCGCATCATTCATGCCGTCACCGACCATGGCGGTTTTCTTCCCTTCCTGCTGCAGCTTCTGAATTTCTTCGCTTTTCTGTTCGGGCAGGACACCGGCAATGACTCGGTCAATGCCGACCTGGGCTGCGATCGCGTCAGCGGTGCGCTGGTTGTCGCCTGTGAGCAGCACGACATCCAGGCCGGCCTGCTGCAGCCGGTTAACCGCTTCTTTCGATGTTTCCTTGATTGTATCGGCCACGGCAATGATCCCTGCATACGTTTGATCCACAGCCGCAATCATCGCGGTTTTTCCGGATGCTTCCAGCTGCTGCAGGTCCTCTTCTGTTTTTTCTTCCAGGGTTATCCCTGCTTCTTCCATCATCCGACGTGTGCCGACCCGGATCGTGCGGCTGTCCACTGTGGCGCGGATACCCTGTCCGGGAACCGCTTCGGTACTTTCCGCTCCTGCAAATGAAACGGAGCGGGACTGAGCTCCCTGCACAACAGCCTGCGCCAAAGGATGTTCGGAATCTTTTTCAGCCGAAGTGGCATAGGAAAGCAGTTCGTCTTCCCTCCAGCCTTCTGCCGGAATGACATCGGTGAGTTCCGGTTCCCCTTTTGTCACGGTTCCTGTCTTATCCAGCACCACTGTTTCTATGCTTTTTGTATTCTCCAGGTATTCCCCGCCCTTAAACAGTACGCCTGCTTCGGCGGCTCGTCCGGATCCCGCCATAATCGATGTCGGAGTAGCAAGCCCCAGCGCGCACGGGCAGGCAATAACGAGAATGGAGATCGTCGGAATCAGTGCACCGCCTACATTGCCCGGCGTAATAAAGGCAATCCAAATGATAAACGTCAATATGGCGAGACCGATAACGGTTGGTACAAAAACACTGGACACGCGGTCGGCAAGACGCTGCACTTCCGCTTTGGAACTCTGCGCTTCTTCCACGACTTTAACAATCTGGGATAACGCCGTATCGCTCCCGATCCGGGACGCTTTCATTTGCAGCGCACCGTTTTTGTTAATGGTAGCGCCATACACATCGTCGCCTTCGGTTTTATCTACCGGCATGCTTTCCCCGGTAAGCATCGATTCATCAACGGAAGAGCTCCCGTCAAGCACTTCGCCGTCGACCGGTATTTTTTCGCCGGGTTTGACATGTACGATATCCCCGATCTGCACCTCTTCCACCGGAATTTCCACTTCTTCGCCGCTGCGCTGGACGACGGCTGTTTTGGCACGCATACCGAGCAGTTTTTGGATCGCCTGCGAAGTCCTTCCTTTTGCACGGGCTTCAAAAAGTTTGCCGAGCAGAATGAGGGTGATGATAACCGCGGAGGCTTCAAAATAAAGCTGCGGCATACCGGAGCCGCCGTTGTTCCACCACTGCCAGCCCAAATAGATGCTGTAAAAGTAGGCAGCCGATGTTCCCATCGCAACCAGCACATCCATATTCGCGCTTTTATTGCGGAGTGCTTTCCACGCCCCCTCGTAAAACTGCCAGCCGATCACAAACTGTACCGGGGTGGCAAGGGCGAACTGCACCCATGGATTCATCAGTATGTCCGGCATCCAGATAAAAGAAAGCCATTCAAAATGGGTGACCATCGTCCACAACAACGGCAGGGTGAGGATGGCTGAAGCGGTGAACTTCATCGTCTGCTTCCGGATTGCTTTCTGGCGGGGATCCTCCTCTTCACTGCTGTCTGTCTTTGGATGAAGCGCGTAACCGAGACGATCCACCGCCTGCGTCATATCTTCCTCCGATACCATACCGGGGGTATATTCGACAGAAGCGGATTCCATCGCGAGATTCACATTGGCTTCAGCCACTCCCGGCAGTTTGTTCAGTTTTTTCTCAATCCGGGCCGCACAGGCCGCGCATGTCATGCCTGTTACATCAAATTCTGTTTTTTCATGTTCCACTTCGTAACCGAGCTTTTCGATTTTTTCTTCAAAATCAGCAGGCCCGGTCTGTTTAGGATCATAAGTGACATTGGAGCGTTCCATCGCCAGATTGACGCTGGCATTCTCTACGCCTTCGATTTTATTCAACCCTTTCTCAATCCGGTTCGCACACGCCGCGCACGTCATTCCGGAGATCGACAGGGTGGTTTCTTCCTGTTCCGCCATGCCCCTCTCCCTCCTTTCAAAACGGGGAGGATGGGAAGTTATGCTTCCACATCATACCCCTGGTCATCAATTGCTTCTACGATGTCTTCATGAGAGGTCACATTTTTATCATATTCCACGTCGACGTTCCCCTGATCCAGATTCACCTGGACACGGGATACACCTTCCAGTTCACCGACGCTTCCTTCCACCGCCTGCACGCAGTGTGCACATGACATTCCTTTAACGTTCAATGTTTCTGTGGTCATTATGAATTCCTCCTTTTATATAATACTATACCCATGTATGGTATATTTTAATCAAAAAATTATTTCATCATCCGTTTCATGACATCCATCAGCTCATTGATCGATTCTTCTCCGTCTCCGCTTTTAATTGCATTCGAGACGCAGTGATGTGTGTGATCTTCCATAAGCTGGACCGATACTTTATTCACCGCGGACTGGATCGCTGCGATCTGATTGAGAATATCCACGCAGTAGCGGTCATTTTCCACCATGTTGTGAACGCCGCGGACCTGACCTTCAATCCGCTTCAGCCGGTTCAGCATCTGTTGTTTATTCGGCTGGACTGTCTGCTTATCCGAATGCACCTGCTCCTCCATTCCTGTCCCTCCTCTTTGTATACTATACCCATACCCTGTATTTTTATTATAACGACCCCTTCTTTGTCACGCAAGTCATTTACCCGCCGGCTCACCAACCAGCGACTTACAAATTATTTAAACGGTCGAAATTACGGATAAGGATGGTTAACGATTTGTATTAACTGGACAGTAAAAAGAGAGGGTATCCTCAAAAACCGCCAGGCTTTTGGGACACCCTCTCCCTTTATGCACAGGAGGATGATCTCATGATGAGTTACGATTCGCTCAAAGGTTACAGATCGACTTTCAAGTTGGCCATCCCCTTGGCAACCTCCGGGTCGTGGTACGATAAGAAAAGACTTTCCCGCGTATCGAGGGTGGAAATCCGCTCGATATCTTCCGCGCTCAGCTCAAAATCGAAAATATCAAAGTTCTCGACGATCCGCTCTTTATGCACCGATTTCGGAATAACAACGACTTCGCGTTGAACAAGCCAACGCAGCACGACCTGGGCGACGGATTTGTTGTGTTTTTCTGCAATGGAGGTCAGCACTTCGTTGCCGAACAGATTGTTACGTCCTTCGGCGAACGGTGCCCACGACTCGTGTTGCACCTTCTGCTCTTTCATGAAGGCAGCGTTGTCGATCTGCTGATAGAATGGGTGTGTTTCAACCTGATTAACAGCGGGCACGATGTCGTTATGCATGATGAGATCCATCAGACGATCGGGAAAGAAGTTGCTGACACCGATCGCCTTGATCTTACCTTCACGGTACAGGTCTTCCATTGCACGCCACGCGCTGTAGTAATCGCCGAACGGCTGGTGAATAAGGTAAAGATCGAGATAGTCAAGCTGCAGCTTCTGTAAGGACTTGGCAAACGCCTGCTTGGCATTCTCATAGCCGGCATCCTGAACCCAGAGCTTGGTTGTAATGAACAGTTCTTCGCGCGGCACGCCGCTGCGCTTGATCGCACGCCCGACCGCCTCCTCGTTCAGGTAACCGGCAGCGGTATCGATCAGGCGGTAACCAGCAGTCAGCGCTTCATATACCGCGTTCTCGCATTCTTCGGCATCGGGAACTTGGTAGACACCAAAACCGATGATTGGCATTTTCACTCCGTTATTCAATGTTACGGTTTGCATTGTCATTCCTCCCATTTTTCAAATGTAAAACGTAAACAGCCGTGCCTCTTCCTAACGGAAATGCTTCTTTTCGTTTACCCATGGGAACTTATTTGCACATTCCTACAAAATGTTCAATAAGGGATTTTTAAAGGAATATCGACCGATCCAATAATATCGTCCATTATGACTTACCACCCCCTTGAAATTGGTCAACCATGGTTTATACTAAGGGTAGTGATTAGAGTGTTATCGAAGTCAAGACATTTCGAAAAAAAACTTTTAAAGGAGCATTTTTCGATGTATACCATTAACGAAGTCGCCCGGATCTGTGATCTTTCAGCACACACCTTGCGCTTTTACGATAAAGAAGGACTCCTCCCTTTTATTTCAAGGAGTAAGGGGGGAAATAGGCAGTTCTCTGAAACGGATTTGGATTTCGTAAAGATGATTTGTTGTTTAAAAAATACCGGCATGCCGATCAAAGATATTAAGCACTATGTTAATTTGTACAGGGAGGGCGAAGAAACCTTTGATACACGAAAGGAAATGATGAAGGCTCATCGCAAAGAAGTCACTCGGCAAATCGATGATTTAAAGAAGAGCTTAAACATCATTGATTTAAAAATTACTAAATCATTGATTTAAAAGCTGCTTTTTACAGTTTTGATAAAAAAATCAGATTCACTTAGAGTTAACACTAAGTGAATCTGTTGAAACCTTTATTCAACATTATGGTCCGATTGTTGAACAGCATGACTGGCGATTTTAAAAACCCAACATTTTTAATGTCGGAACCTGCAATAACATTCCTTTTGTCCCTTCCATTTTACTCCATGTACTTTCTGCTGAGTTATCAAATCATTTATTTAGACGATGAAGAATTGAACAATTTCGTGTTAGTCGAGCATGAAAAGAGTTTTGGACAAAACCATTCATAACTAAAAAATTCCGAACGATTATTCAGGGAATCGTTCGGAATTTTTGTTGTGCATCCTATACCGTTCCGTCAAAACACTTCGCTTTCCGCGGGCACGGCTCGAGACTCGTGCTTTTCCCGCGGTGAACTTACCTCCTGCGGTATGCCGGGCAAACTCGTCGAGGATATCATAGTGCCGGTTCGTGACCATTCCCATGCTAAAGTGGGCACCGAGTTCAGGTGCTACGGCTCCAGCACCCTAATTAGGATAGCATTAATTTTACTATGCCCTAAAATTGCTGCTAGCTTGATTCGTTAAGACAGCGCTCGCGACAATACGGAAGAGTTGCTCAGCCCGTGGTGCGGACGAGGGCTGGTTGCTGAGCCACGCAAGCGCAGCAGTCAGCGAGAATAGATCATCACCATTCATGTCGGTACGCGCTAGACCCTCGGCCTGAGCACGAGTGAGAAGCTGCGTGCCTGCCGCGCGCACCTTGACGCATGAAGCGTGGAGTGCGGATTCCCTGTCTTCCTTGGCTTCCATCATCGTGTCCACAACACCATGATAATTGCCCATGAACACAACGACGTCGCGTAGCCACGACACGAGTGCATCATCGGGTGAACTCGCAGTTTCGAGGTTACGTGCTTTTGTCGTCAACTCGTCAAAATTTGAACGGAGCAAAGCTTCGAGTAGCGCCTCCCTCGTCGGGAAATGACGATACAGTGTGCCCAGCCCGACACCAGCTCTGCGAGCGATTTCGCGCAGCGATGCATCGACGCCTTGCTCAGTTACAACGACTCTCGCGACTGCGAGTATGTGCTCATAATTTTTCTTCGCATCAGCCCGCATATGATTCCTCCTTGACTTCCGGATCACCGCTCCGTATAATATTAAACGGAACACCATTCCTCTTATATGGAGCGCTGCTCCAGTAAGTATAACTCATCTGAATGAAAGGAGAAAGCATAATGTCTACAGATACAATGAAGGCGATTCGTCTGCATGAATTTGGCGGCCCTGAGGTACTGCATTACGAGGAGGCGCCGCTTCCCAAGCTGAAGCCAGGTGAGGTGCTTATCCGCGTTCACGCGGTTGGCATCAACCCCCCAGACTGGTACCTGCGTGAGGGTTATAAGGATCTTCCCCCTGAGTGGCGGCCACAAGTCCCCTTTCCCGTTATTCTGGGATCAGACATGTCTGGCGTCGTCGAGTCGGTGGCGACGGATGTGCAGGGCTTCTCCGTCGGCGATGAAGTTTTCGGAATGGTTCGCTTTCCCAGCTTTGGGAAGAGCGCTGTTTATGCCGAGTACGTCACCGCTCCAGCTTCAGACCTTGCAATCAAGCCGTCTGGTATCGATCATCTACACGCCGCAGGGACTCCGATGTCTGGCCTCACCGCATGGCAGTTCCTGATCGAGCTGGGGCACAATGAACCGAATCCGCTTCAACCGGAGATGCATCGTCAGGTGTCGCTTAACGGCAAGACGGTACTCGTCAATGGTGCCGCGGGCGGCGTGGGGCATTTTGCGGTGCAGATGGCAAAATGGAAGGGTGCGCACGTCATCGCGGTAGCATCGGGCAAGCATGAGTCATTCCTACACGAGCTCGGTGCTGACGAATTCATCGACTACACCAAGAGTCCTCCCGAGGACACCGCCCATGAAGTTGATCTCGTCCTCGATACACTCGGCGGTCCGACTACCGGTCGTTTCTTGCGTACGCTTAAGCGTGGCGGTGCTTTGTTCCCAGTGTTCTTAGGCTTCTCCGACACCGAGGAAGCTGAAAAGCTGGGTGTCACGGTATCGATGACCCAAGTGCGTTCGAACGGCTCGCAGCTGGCGGAGTTAGGTCGCTTGCTTGATGTCGGGACGGTTCGCACCGCCATCGACAGCACGTTTCCACTTGCCGATGCTGGCAAGGCTCATGAACGCGCTGCCGATGGACACATTCAAGGCAAAATTGTGCTCACGGCCGTGTAAGGACAACGGCACGAATGATTATTGAACTCCTCATGGAACGCGGAGGACTATTGAACCACAAATGTGATAGCATTGAAACGGCTATCAAAATTCCTGCTGAGTATAGGGATTCTTTAATTACCGTAAATAAAGTTGTTTAAAAACGATAGAATGCGCGTTTTGACTTTCATTTTTAAACAACTGTATTATTCGTGTTCCATCGTTCAATCGTGAAAAAAGCGAGAAGTGACAGGCATTTATCTCGGCCAATTTCTCACAGGTTTATAACCGGAATTCTGAAGGAAATCCTTTTCCTGGTCTTTGTCCAACCCTTTCATGGCAATGCCTTTTTCCATTGCGATAATGTGCATCCTGGCTGTGTACTCCAGCGTTTGCAAAGCCATTCGTGCCTCTTTGATGTTTTCATCGTAGACGAGAACGCCATGGTTCTCCAGGAGCATCACATTCGTGTCTTTTGCTTTTTCCTTAACAGCGTCGGCGAGTGCCCGGCTTCCTGGATGAAAATACGGAATCTTCTCCACCCGTTCCAGGTAGTACATCGCCTCGACAAAGTAATTCGAAGGCACCTCCACGTCGGAACACGCAATTAATGTACTGTAGAAAGGCGACGCATGAAGAATAGCTCCTATTTCGGGACGCTCTTCATACACAGCGCGGTGCATATTATGCTCTTTAGATGGTTTTTTTCCGGATACCGGACCTTCTTCGAGGGAACAGAGAGCGAAATCATTGATATTCATATCGCCGACGTAAGTGCCGCTCGCTGAAATATAGAATAGATTTTCTTCTACTCTGGCGCTAATATTGCCTGCGGTTCCCCATACAAGATCATTTTCTCTCATAAACAAACCTGCTTGATGTAATTCTTGCAAAATAGGAAGATGTTCCATTCCATCTACTCCTTTTCTTTATAAGCTTAACAGTCCAGTGGATATCTGCGGCACGAATATAATGATGATGAGTGTTACAAGTACAGCCACATAAAACGGGACCATACCTTTTGCCAGTTCGTCCAATCTTAAATTGGCTATTCGTCCCGCTACAAATAGATTCAACCCTAATGGAGGGGTAACCATGCCAATTGCTAATGTTACGATCATCACCATACCAAAGTGAATTGGATCAATACCAAGCTGCAGAGCAACCGGTGCCAGGATCGGGGCTAAAATAATGATCGAAGCATTTGTTTCCATAAACATTCCAACAATTAAGAGTAACACAACGACAGCCAGAAGGAAGACCGATGGGTTTTCCGAAATAGAAGTGAAAAATCCAGCAACCTGCTGCGGAATATTTTCAATCGTGAGTACCCAGCTGAACAACCCGGCAACAGCGATAATAAACATAATCGTAGACGTTGTTGAAATTGCTTGATTCAAAACTTTTCCGATATTACCGAAATGAATCGCGCGGTAAAAGACGGTACTGATTAAAAATGCATAAGCTACCGCGACGCCTGCCGCTTCCGTTGCAGTAAAAATGCCACTGTAGATACCGCCAAGAATAATAAACGGCATAATTAAAGCAGGGATCGTTTCCACAAAAGCTTTCCCCAATTCACGCGTACTTGTTTTTGATTCCCGGTGATATTCTCTTTTTTTGGAAATAATAACAACCGTTATAATTAGGCCTGCGCCTACAAGTACGCCAGGTAAAATACCACCAATAAATAAATCTCCGATCGACGTGTCAGCCGCTGTACCATAAAGAATCAACGGTATACTCGGAGGTATGATAATACCAAGCGTTCCAGAAACCGATTGCACACTTCCGGCAAAATCACGGTGATACCCTCTTTCGGCCATTGCTGGAATTAATATTGAACCAAGAGCAGCCGTTGCTGCAATACTAGATCCGGATATCGCGGCAAAAAACATCGTTGTAATGACCGTAACCATCGCCAGTCCGCCCGAAAAATGTCCGGTGAGAGCATTGGCAAAGTTTATGAGGCGCTGCGAAATGCCTCCAAATTCCATAATGACACCCGCTAGAATAAACAGCGGTATCGCGAGCAGCGGAAAGGAATCCAGAGAGACAAACGCACGTTGCGCAAGTACAAGAAGTGGGGTACCACCTTCAATCAAAAGCGCCAGACTGGTGGAAAGACCCAATGCCACTGCCACCGGCACACCAACGATAAACAAGGCAATCAATGATATAATAAGAGCTGTAATCATTTTGTTTCACCTCCTACAGCGCTTTCATGTTCGAGCATATGACTGCATATATTAGCAATTCCATTCAGCGCCATAATAAGAGAACCTAGAGGAACCGCGGCATACACCCACGCTATCGAGAATTGAAGCGTTGGTGTGAGCTGCCCGATCACCGTAAAAGTCAATACCGTACCGTAGTAACATAGAATAATAAAAAACACGGTGGAAATAATAGAAACAATGAATTGAAGTTTTCTTTTCTTTGCAGCGCTTACAACATCCATTAAAAAATCAATCGCAATATGCTCTCTATTTCTCACGGCAAGCGCCGACCCCAAGAACACAATATAGATCGTTAAATACCGTGATATTTCTTCCGACCACGCTAGTGGAAAGTTAATGACAAAACGGGTTATAACCTGAAAGAAAACCAGAACTGCCAGAACGACAAACATCGTGGACGCCACGTATTTCACGATTTTATTTAAATGATCAACCGCTGCTATATATTGCTGCATGTCACAGACCTCCCTTTCACTTTCTCATCTCCACAATTTCGTCATATAGATCTCGTCCATATTTGTCCGCCAGGTTTTCATTCACGGTTTGAACTTTTTCTCTAAATAACGATTTATTTACTTCCACGATCTCCATCCCTGCATCTCTCATCGTCTGCATAGCCTCTTCCTGCTGCTGAGATACGAGCTCATTTTGATATTGTCTTGCTTCCAGAGCTGCTTCTTCTACAGCTTGCTGTTCACTGTCGGTCAACTTTTCATACGTCTTATCACTCATCAGTAGCTGCACATAACCATACACATGATCAGTCAGCATCAGATAATCCTGCACTTCCTGAAGCTTCGCATTGGTGATAAAAGAAGCCGGATTTTCCTGAGCATCAATGACGCCTGTCTGCAGGGAGGAATATACTTCACTGAAGTTCATCGGCGTAGGGTTGGCGCCCATCGCATCCCAGCCTTCAACAGATGCTTCGATATTCGGCACCCTTATTTTCAACCCTTGCAGATCGTCCGGGGTTTCTATTCTTTTATTCGCGGTGAGTTCTCTTGGCGACCGAATGAAAAATTCCAATCCTCTCACGCCTGTTTCTTCCAGCATCTCTGCCTGAAGGTTTTCTCCACCCTCTCCATATAAAAAGTTTCTCAGATGCTCATTATCATCGAATAAATAAGGGAGTTCGAGAATCGCGTATTTTTCGTGAAAATTGGACAACACACCAGCAACTAAAGCAAAATCAACCGATCCGATCTGCATTCCTTCTACAAGATCACGGTCTGAGCCAAGCGTTGAACTGGGATAAAGGTCTATCTCGACAGAACCACTTGTTTTTTCCTCCACCAGTTCGGCGAACCGTTGGGATCCCAGGTGCCAAGCATGATCCTCATTTTGAATATGACCGAGCCGCAGGGTTGTGACAGAACTGGCTTCTATCGTCCCGGAGGACGAGCCAGCTCCCTGAGAACAACCCGCAAGCGTCACGACCAAAAGCATGGTTAAGACAGCAAGCGATTTCACGTGGTTCACAATATACCTCCTAATCATTAAATGCTACTAATACTTTGACGGAATGATCCTCTTTCTTATCTACCATCCGGAATCCTTCAGCGGCTTGTTCTACTCCAAGACGGTGAGAGATGACCTTTTCCACCCGAATGTTATGCTCTTCTATAATGTTCAACGCTTCTTCGGTGTCCGGACGGTTATAGGTCATGCAGCCAATGAGTTCTTTCTCCTGTTGTTGGAGCTGTTCCACATCAAGCTGCTGCTGGTCGTGAAACATCGCAACGGTAACGGCACGTCCTCCTTTCTTTAGTAGATTCAAAGAATCATTCACAATGCCGGGAACCCCGGCAGTAATAAGGACTTTGTCCAATGATCCGCCCATTTTTTCCTTCACTTTGCCGATCCAGCCGTTGTCATTTTTGATGTTGTGCGTCTCTTTTGCTCCCAGCTCCCCTGCTTTCTGGAGGGAGTAATCCAGCACATCCGTGACGACGGTATGCTCTGCGCCTTTTGCCCGAACGGCCGCAAGCGTTAATAGCCCAATCGGCCCGGCGCCCAGGACAGCCACACGATCTCCCGGCTGGATATCGGCTTTCCATGCGGCGTGGACACCGACAGCGAGCGGCTCTGTCAAAACTCCACGATCATAACTAACCGAATCGGGAAGCGGGATGATGAGGGATTCCGGAGAAACGAAATACTCTGCCATCGTTCCTAACCATGTATCCATACCCGGGGCCAGTCTTTCGTCAGAATAATTGATTTGACCCGTCATTTCCCCTTCGCTCTCTCCCGTACCGAGCTGTGGTTCCACCGTGACACGGTCTCCAATATTCACATGCTTCACGTTTTTTCCAGTCTCGACCACTTCCCCCGCCACTTCGTGACCGATCACAACGGGAGGCTTGCGGAAGGGGTGAAACCCTTTATACGTATGGATATCCGATCCACATATTCCTGCCACCTCCACTTTAATCAGCACTTCATCCTCTTTGATCTCCGGTGAATCAATGTCCTTCACTTCTATTTGTTCAGTGTCTTCTACAAAGACTGCTTTCATCAGTCTCCACTCCTTTTCTCTTTTACTGAAACAACATCTGTTTCGATTCCTGCAAGTGTTTTCTCATGATCTCTACACTTTCCGCTTCATTCTTTTGAAGCGACTCAAACAACTGTATATGATCCTCATAGAACTTACGGATTCGTGTCGGATCTTTTTTCAGATGACGCAGGGTGATACGCAGCAAGTGATCCTGATAGTTAATTAAAATACGTGTTATCTCCCCGTTTCCTGCAATTTCACTGAGCGCTAAATGAAACTCGTGATCCAAATTGGCAAACGCTTTGGCATCGAGATTTTCTGCTGTCTCCCTGGTTTCTTCGATGTTCTTTTCCAATTCCTTTAACTGCTCTCCCGAAATCCGAGGGTAAATTTCTCCGCAGTTAAACGTCTCCAGCGCTATACGCAGGTTGTAGATATTGTTGATCCGTTCCACAGATAAATCGTGAACGAGAATGCCCTGTTTGGAGGACACCGTAGCAAATCCTTCCGCCTCGAGACGGGTCAATGCGTTTTTGATCGGGGTTTTACTCATTTCTAAATCATTGATCAACGTCCGCTCCGATAAAAATTCGCCCGGCGGGTATTCTTCTTCCAATATCTTTTCTTTGATCTTTTGATACGCGGCGTCTTTTAACAGCATATTCCTCACCCTTCCCGTAACGGTATTTACTTTTCTGTCTTTCCGGCGTTAAAGACGTTTTCAAAAAAGGATTCTCCACCAAGTTGGCCGCTTTTCAATGCTATCTCCAGACCGTTGAATCGATCATCTTCGGAGTAGGCATGGCATAATGGGGCACCCGGTGCGGTAGATTCCAGCACTTCCAGACCATAGATACCCAGCTGCGACGTGACAAATCCGGACGTATCCCCGCCCGAAATAACGAGCCTGCACAGGCAGGACTGTTCCATGATCTGTTTTGTCCACTCTCCCAGCCGTCTTCCTAGGTAAATGCCCATGTCTTCCTCAGCAATTCCCTCGTTTTGAAGGTGGGCCCTGGTCTTTTCGATAGCATCGTCGGAGGGGCCTTTCGCTGTATACAACACGACTTTCTTCTTGAAATCCAGCAGGGCCAGGATGTGCTGAATAAAAGAACTCGGCACCTCTTCGGATGTCAGCAACTCATAAGGCACCTGCTCCATATGAAAGCCTGCTTCTTCCGCTTTTTCGAGCTGCTTTTTCGTGACATCCGAAACACTGCCCGAAACGACCAGCATCTGTGTTATTTCTTGTGTCCGTTTCGTCTGTTCGTAAGCTTTGGTTTGACCTTCGGCCTTCCATTTAGCAGCCAGCGCATATTCAATACCGGACGACCCTATCATGAACTGCGTATGCTCCTGCCGGGAAGCCCACATTACATCAGCAAACCAGTTCATGTGTTTTTCTTCCAGCGCATCGAAAATAGTGATATCTTCTGTATCCTCTAAAATCGAAGGCTCCGGCGCAGCGTTTTCCATGTCCAGGACGGTCTTATATCCAATAGTCTGACTCGTTTGTTTTTGCAGATGTTTCCCAAGATCTGCTTCATCCATCGGAGTCACGGGGTGTTGCGACATCACTGGATGCTCATCCAAACGGAAAATGTCCCCATGAAAGTTCGCAAAATGATTACCAAACACCGTGAATCGCCCCAAGTCAGGGGTTCCCACTAAGAGAGGATACGTAGGTCCTTGAAAATAGCGCTGAGACAGCTCACTGACGAAGCCGATGCTGCCTGTTTCCGGTGAGGAATCAAACGTAGAACAAATTTTGTAATGAACGAAGAACGGTCGGATGGTCTGAAACAGATTCCATACCGGGGTCAGTTCTTTCTCCATGCCGGCAGGATCCTTTGCCCGCGCTGTACCGGCTACGCCTATACACTGCACGCCTTCAAACCGGTCCAGCATATCTTTTGTTGGCACATCCAAAAACAATATTGTACGCAGACCAAAGCGGTGTAGCGCTTCCATTGCATCGGTAGAGCCAGTGAAATCGTCTCCATAAAACGCAAGAAGAACACGATCATCCATTTATTCAAACTCCTCATCTTTAGAAATCTAACTTAGATCTAAGTTGAATCTAAAAAGAATTTATCACAATTTTAGTAATATATCAACACAGAGTTTTAGATTACAGATACATAAAACCACCTGGAACAAAAGTAAAAGAATGCAGCTAAAAATATCCACTACACCTTGTACTCAGCTCGGTGTAGTGGATAGTGGATATTTATTTTACTGAACATCCTGTGCCACTTCTTCTTTATATTTTTCAAACATAAAGGTAGCTCTTTCTAATCTCCAGCTGCTCCCGCAGGGCTTCATCCTGGAATGTTTCGAGAAATACCTGTTTGGCTTCTGCCCTCTGATCTTTGATTATCCAGCCCGGTAACCTTCCATTCCTTTATTCTTTTACAGCCAAACCATTTCCTATCCGGCTCTCCCTTGCGGCACATTTGTTGATAATTTTCCCCGACCTTCGTACAATGATGAAAGTAATTCATTTTTCGACAAAATTTTTAATATAAAAGGGGGGACCATGTTGGAAAAAGGAATTCAGTTTTGGAGCAAGGCCACCCGTTCTTTCGCTCTTCCGGTTATTATCGTTCCGGTTCTGCTTGGAACAACCGGCGCGTTCGCCTGGGAGGAGACGTTTCACTTCTTCTGGTTCTTAATTACGCTGATCGGAGCCATAGCTGCGCATTTATTCTCCAATATGATTAATGATTTATGGGATTACCGAAACGGCGCTGATGAGCAGGCAGAGATAGAAGAGGGCGATATTCCGACCAATTCCCGGCTGCTGCCAAGCGGTGCGCTTTCGGAAAAAACGTTCGCCGCGGTGACATGGAGCCTGTTTGCAGCAGCGGTTGTCTGCGGTGTCATCATTACCATAGCAAAAGGTTGGCCTGTTCTATTGATCGCGGCCACCGGCGGTCTGATCGCCTATTTTTATGTGGCGCCGCCGCTGAAATTCGGCTACCGGGGGAAAGGGTACAGTGAAATCGCTATTTTTGCGGCGTTTGGCATTCTTCCGGTGATGGGGGCTTATTATGTCCAGACCGGCGCTTTTGACGTGCGGGCATTTCTGCTCTCTTTTCCTGTAGGTATATTAACCACACTGGTGTTATATAATCACCACTTTCTGCACCCGCACGCCGACGAAGCCGCCGGAAAACGGACACTAGTCGTCGTGCTCGGGGAGAAGAAAGGACTTGTGCTCTCCAAATGGCTGACAGCCTCTGCTTTTGTTTTCGTTCTGATATGTGCAGCGGTGCAGGCGCTGCCGTGGTACGGACTGATCAGCCTTCTCGGCTTTATTCCTTTAATCAGGATGCACCGAACCCTTGGGGAAACGAATCCGGCGGAAGCCTACCCGCCTTTCATGGGGGCAGCACTGAAAGCATCCACCCGCTGCGGCGGACTGCAGATCTTGACATTAATCATTCACGGCTTTATTACGTAAGGAGAAAGTAAAATGGGGAAAGAGTGCCGGAACACGGACAGATCAGCTTTGAAGAACGCGCCTTCAATACGTACCGGATCACCTACAACCGTGACAGCGATGAAGTCATTTACAGCGTGAACGGAAGTCCGGCGTGAAGCCAATGTTCCGTTGAAGTTCAACCAGTCCACGGTCGTCCTCGGCATCATGACCGAAAAAGACCTCACCCCGGAAGGCAGCGTCTCTGTACACGGGCAGACTGTTACCGGAGAATGGTCCCCGGTGAAAGTAACGATGGAAGAATAGCAGCGAAAATACATCGTGCGGTTTCATACGGACATTCATTCCGTTATTTCCCTGATTTATGGGCCTAATACGACCCAGCCGGACATCTGTTCCGCTAATCGCAGAAATCGTTGCTGATTCACCTATGAAAACAGGAAATAGCGTACCAGATGTCCGTATCCCCTTGAAAAAAGGGGATATTTTCAGAAATAACGGATTCTATGTCCGTTTCTTCCTTTTTAAGTACCGGTATGAGAAAATATGGAATGTAGAAAGGAAGATGCAGCTATGTCACGACAACAAGCTTATATCTGTGCCACAGCAGGGGCGGCGATGTGGGGGTTCCTTGGACTGTTCGTACAGGCCCTCTATGCGGCCGGGTTCACTCCATGGCAGACAGTCGCCATCCGCGCCGTTTTTTCTGCCATTTTAATCGTCGGATATCTGGCCCTTCGCCACCCTCATCTATTAAAAATACATATCAGGGATCTTCCCTTTTTCATCGGGACCGGGATTGTCAGTATTGTATTCTTTAACTGGTGCTATTTCACCGTCATGGATGAAGCGTCGCTGTCGCTTGCGGTAGTGCTGCTGTATACCGGCCCGTTGTTTGTCACTCTGCTTTCCCGTCTCTTATTTAACGAATGGCTGACCAGACGGAAAATCGTGTCCCTGTTTCTCACGCTGACAGGCTGCGCCTTCACTGTAGGACTTCTTCCGGCCTTTGACGCGGGCATTTCCGGCTTTGTGGTGCTTGCGGGGCTGGGATCCGGATTTTTTTACGCGCTCTACAGCGTGTTTGGAAAATATGTAAGCCGCCGGTATTCCTCTATGACCATTACCGCTTATTCCTTCATCTGTGCCAGCGCTTTCATGATACCGGCGGGCGGCCTGATCGGCCGGGTGGAGAAGCTCGCAGATCCGGAAGTGATTCTTTACGGTTTCGGACTCGCGTTTATTCCGACAGTGCTCGGCTATATTCTCTATACGAGCGGACTTACGTATATTGAATCAAGCCGCGCCTCTATTTTAACGACGATTGAGCCGGTCGTGGCGATCATTCTCGGCGTCACCGTCTTCGGCGACAAGCTGAGTCCCTGGCAGCTTCTCGGTATTATGCTCGTGCTTGCCTCCATCTTTGTCATATCCGAACGGCGCCGCCCCGCCGTCTCCTCCTGATCAACACACAGTGCTATTATATCCATCCACCAAGCTGACCTCCGGCGGGTCAGCTTTCGTTCTTTTTGCGCAGGACGATACCGTGAAAATAGATCAATGTTCATTTTCCTTTTGCATCAGCCTCCCTTTTCTGTTTCAATATAAGAACAAACGTTCGATTTTATGGTTGTTTTTTATCTCCATTCCTTGTCTTTTGAATAGGAGATGGAAAGGAGGGCGCAGTATTGGAACATGTACCTGCCGGCCTGTTCGGCCGCTGTGGAAAGCTGGATCAATTTATTATGGATCACCCCTCGGTCTGGAAGCATTCGGTGATGCAGCAGTTTCTCAGCGATACCCGCCGCCGGGAACTGCTCATTGAAGCCATATGTACGCCCACAACGGAGAACCAGGCATTCCTGAATGAAGCGTTCACGTCCTTTTATACAGAGATCAGGTTTGTTTCCTATATCCTGAAAACCCTGCATTGGCGGTCGGTCCGCTATGACCAGCAGCGGCAGCAGAGAAGCGTCCGCCAGCCGTTGATTCTGGATCAACCGGTGAGCCAGGGAAGCCTGGAAACGATAAAAGAAACTATTGTATCAGCCGATGTCCTGCCTGCATTGGATGAAGCGTCCGGCCTGCAGGAAGCGGTGGGTCACCCGCTGCTGCATAAAGGATTGAATCAGCTCACCACCCGTCAGCAGGCTGTACTGCAGAAAAAGTATAAAGAAGAAAAGACGGACAAAGCCATTGCCGCAGAATGGAACATTTCCCAGCAGGCCGTTTCCAAAACAAGACAAGCTGCTCTGGAAAAACTAAGGATATTTATGAAAAGGGGGAACAGCGGATGATGAATGTGATGAATGCTGCAGGCTTCATTCAGGTGCTTGCCAATTTCGGATTTCCGGTAGTGATCACGTTTTATTTACTGTTCCGATTCGAAAAGCGTCTGGAAAAAATGGAAAAAGCGTTTTACAAAAGTGGTTACAGCAAGGAGGAATAACTATTGGACATCATCACCCCGGCGCATATTAAAGAAGCCAGGCAGCAAAACGAAGAAGCCGTACAGTATATTGTTGAGCGGTTTGAACCGTTTATCCAGCAGTGCCTCGCGCAGACCCGCCCACAGGAACGTGAAGATCTGCGCCAGGAACTGCGGCTCTCCTGTATAGAGAGTATTTACTCGTTTCAGGACAAGAATATTCCCGGTTTTTTTGAATTCTGCCGACGCCTTGATGTCGAAAAGTCAGGAACAGAGAAACCAGGCGGACCTCCAGTCCGCTAATTGGCAGGAGATCAGCGAATTGCCTGGGTTTTCGGACCTCTGTTCCCTTAATGACGTACGAACCGCTTGTTTATGCAAAAAAAAGTGAAATAACGCATCATATGTCCCGCTTCCCCTGCAAAGCAGGGAAAACAGAGAATATAGCGGAACACAGGTCCGCCTTCTCTATTCACTCCCACTGCGCTGAACTGAATGATTAAGCTGAAACGGAACCGTTTATGCTAAAAGACGGAGTTTGGGAACTTGATCCCGCTCCGTCTTTTCTTATGCAGCGCTTTGCCGCTGCAGATTGCTCTTTTGCCACGTTGGCTGGTATGGATGCATGGTTGGCGGATAAATCTCTGTATTCGGCGGGTAAAAGCGCTTCTTTGGCTGATAACGAATGATTGGGCTGATATTCCCCTTCATTCGGCTGGAAAGTGGTCGTACTTGACGGATAAGTGGAATCATTTGGCCGATACATATTCTTCCCCTCCACATAAACGTCTGAACGATAACAAAGGCCAAGGATCGAATTCCAAATCATCGTTATGTCCCGTACCTTTATTCATCCGCGGCCGCTGCTGCCTTGATTTCTTTTGTCGTTACCCATTGGCCTGAGGCGGCAGACTGCTGGACAGCTTCGAGCACGACCTGATTTTCATATCCATCCGCAAAGTCGGCATGCGGGCTTTCTTTCAGGTGGATGCCATTCATCAGTGCTGCCATCTGGTTGATAAACGTATGCTCGTAGCCGATGATGTGACCCGCCGGCCAGTACGCCTTCATGTATGGATGCTCATCTTCCGTGCAGTGAATCATCCGGAAGCCCTGCAGGCCCGGTTCATCATCCTCAAAATATACCTCAAGGTTATTCATGTTCTCCAGGTCCCAGCGGATGGAACCCTTTTCCCCGTTAATTTCAAACTTGTTTTTATTGCGGTTGCCTCCTGCAAAACGGGTGGCTTCAAATACGCCCATCGCTCCATTATCAAACCGCGCCAGAAATCCGGAGGCATCATCCACGGTGACTTCCCCGGTGCCGGTTCTATCTTCAAGCGGCCGTTCTGTAATAAACGTTTCCAGCATTCCGCTGACTGACTGGAACTCTCCGACGAGAAAACGGGCCAGGTCAATAATGTGGGCACCGATGTCCCCAAGCGCACCGGAACCTGTGTGTTCTTTTTTCAGTCTCCAAACGAGCGGAAACTCCGGATCCATAATGAAATCCTGTAAGTACTGGGCGCGGATATGGTAAATCCGCCCGATCCTGCCTTCCCGGATCAGCTTTGCCGCATACTGCACGGCCGGGGCGTACCGGTAATTATGCGACACCATATGAACGACGTTATTTTTTTCAACGGCTTTTTTCATCCGTCCAGCCTCGGCTGCAGTAACAGCCAGAGGTTTTTCGCAGATGACATGCTTACCGGATTCCGCTGCGGCGATCGCCATCTCGGCATGTGTATGGTTCGGCGTCACAATATCAATCAGGTCTATATCGTCCCGTTCCACCAGCCGGCGCCAGTCCGTTTCCCACGACGCCCAGCCGAAATGATCCGCCGCTTCTTTCACGGCATGTTCGTTTCGTCCCGCTATGGCCTGCTGTACCGGTGCGACCGGCGGATCAAAGTAAAAAGGCAGATCCCGGTACGCATGGCTGTGTACTTTCCCCATAAACTGATGACCGATTAAGCCGACCCGTACCGTGTTCTTGTTCACGCCCAAAAGACTTCACCAATCCTTTCCCGTATCAGGATGCTCTTCAAAAAGGAAGAGGCCTTCTCAAATCCTTCTTCCACCGACATCAGACTGTCTTCATGTTCAATACTGACGACTCCTTCATATCCTGCCAGCTGCAGCACACTGATCATATCGCGCCACGTCTTCTCCCCCTGTCCGTAGCCGATCGTGCGGAACATCCAGGAGCGGTTCCATTCATCAGTGTATGGTTTCGTATCAAGCACACCGTTCACGGCGGTATTGCCTTTATCGATACTTGTGTCTTTCGCATGGAAATAAAATAACGCATCTGCTTCCGCCAGTTTTCTGATAGCAGCAACAGGATCCATCCCCTGCCAGAAAAAGTGGCTGGGATCCATATTCACTCCGATATTTGTACCGCAGGATTCACGTAGTCTGATACACGTTTCTGTGTTATAAACATTGAAACCCGGATGCGGTTCGATGGCTGCCAAAACGCCATGTTCTTTCAAAAAGCGGTCCTGCTCCTTCCAGTATGGAATAACCTTTTCCCGCCACTGCCATTCCAGTACATCGGCATGATCCTGCGGCCACGGGCACGTCACCCATACCGGATGCTTTGAAAACTCCGATTCTCCCGGGCATCCCGAAAACGTAATCACATGCTTCACACCCAGTTTGGCCGCCAGACGGACCGTTGTCTGAAAAAGCTGGTGATCCCCGGCAGCAATGTCCGGATCGGGATGAAGCGGATTGCCGTGACAGCTTAAAGCACTGATGCTCAATCCCCTGTCTGAGATTTTCTTATGAAACGCTTCGCATTTATGCTCATCGTTTAACAGTTCCACCGGGTCACAGTGAGCGTTTCCCGGATGTCCTCCCGTTCCGATTTCCACCGCATCCAGGCCGTTTTCCACTACGATATCAAGTGCTTCCTCCAGCGGACGGTCCTGAAACAATACGGTAAACACACCTAATTCCATATCCGTCACTCCTCTATGGTTCTACTCTCTTTTCTGAAACAGTACAGCCACAATAATAATGAGCCCTTTGACAAATCCCTGCAGGTGCGGCGACACATTCATCAAGTTCATCATGTTGTTTAAAATACCGAGAATCAGCACGCCGAAAAATGTCCCGATTACCTTTCCCCGGCCCCCGGTCATCCGTGTACCGCCTATAATGACAGCCGCAATCGCATCGAGTTCATACAGCTGGCCGGAACTCGAAGAGGAAATGGAATTCAGGCGCGATGTTTCAATCATCGCTGCCACACTGACCAGGAGTCCTGCTATACTATACACGGCGATCTTTAAGCGGTCCACCCGGATGGTGGAGAGCACGGCGGCTTTTTCATTGCTTCCCACCGCATACACATACCGGCCGAAACGGGTGTGATTCATCAAGATATACACAAGCGCTGTCATGATAAGGAAAATAATGATCGGTACGTCCACCGCAGCGATTTCCGTATTGGCAATGGCAGTGAAACCTCCGACTTCTCCAGATACACTCCCTCCGTCTGCTGTGTACAATGCGATGGAACGCGCGGCTGACATCATTCCGAGAGTCGCTATAAACGAGGCGATTTTTCCTTTGGCAATCATCAGCCCGTTCAAACATCCGGCTGCGGTGCCGACCGCGCATGCTGCAACCAGGGCAGCCACAATGCTTCCCGTTGCGTTTAAAGCGAGCACAGCCATGACACCTACCATGGCCAGCACCGAACCGACAGACAAATCGATGCCGCCGGAAAGCATGACAATGGTCATACCGAGCGAGATAATGCCGATAATCGATACCTGCATCAATATATTCAGCTGATTATTGATATCCAGAAACCTTGGGTTCAACACAGCGGCCAGCACAAAAATAATGACAAACGCTATAATGACGCTGTATTCCGCCCATAACCAGGACAGCCAGTTTCTCTTCTGTGACGTTGATTCCGCAGGCTGCTGCGGCTGTAATTCCGGTTCAGCCAATAGATTCCACCATCCTTTTTGATCCTGTAGCATAGGCCATGATTTCATCTTCCGCCGTATCGTCCCGGTTCAGCCGTGCCGTAATCCCGCCCTTATACATCACATGGATGTTGTGACATATTTTCAGAATTTCCGGTGCTTCCGAAGATAAAATAATAATGCCCTTTCCCTGCTCTGCCAGGGAGACAATATGCTGGTAAATTTCCCGTTTGGCTCCGACGTCAATGCCCTGCGTCGGGTTGTCAAAAATAATTACGTCAGCGTTTACTTCAAGCCATTTCGCAATGACAACCTTCTGCTGATTGCCTCCGCTCAGGGCAGCGATCGAAGCATTCGGATCATGCGCCTTGATATTCAGCTCTTTTTGATAATGCCGGAACGCCGTTTGTTCCTGCTTTCTGCGGATAAAGCCTTTTTTTTCAAAATGTCCGATGGAAGAGAGGGTAAGATTGTGAATAATGCTCAGATCCTGAATCACGGCATTTTCTTTCCGGTCCTTGGGCACCAGTCCAATTCCTGCACGGAGTGCCTGGTTCGGATGGTTCACCTCTACTTCTTTCCCGTTAACAATTAATCTCCCCACATCCTTTTTCCGGAAACCAAACAACGCCTCAAATAATTCGGTCCTGCCATCGCCGGCCAGACCGGTAAAGCCGGCTATTTCGCCTTCTCTGACGGTAAAATGAATATCGTGAAACAGTCCCTTCCTGGAAAAACCCTCGACCTGCAGCATCTCTCTGCCGAAGTCATGAGCGCGTACAAAATGGTCATCTGATACAGACCGGCCGACCATCATTTTCGTGATGGATTCCGGATTTTCACCTGCCAGACTGCCGGTTCCGGCCACTTCTCCGTCCCGCAGAACCGTGTAACGGTCACAGATCTCCTTAATTTCCTTCAATTTATGGGAAATATAAATAATCGAAACACCGGATTCTTTTAACATTGTCATCCGTTCAAACAACTGTTCAATTTCATGTTCCGCCAGCGCCGTTGTCGGTTCGTCCATAATAATCACGGAAGATTCATGGAGCAGGGCCTTTGAAATTTCGATAAACTGTTTGTATGATGTTCCGAGATCCCGGACGTATTCCGACGGATCCAGAGAAACACCAAGCCGGGACAGGACATCCTTCGTTTTCTGTTTCATCGCTGCAACGTTTAGAAAACCGGCCTTATTGCGGAGTTCCGAGCCGAGAAACATATTTTCATACACTCGTAAATCGGAAACGACGTTTAATTCCTGATGAATGAAACTGATCCCCAGATCCTGCGAGTCCCCGGGCGTGTTGATGGTGACCGGCTTCCCGTTTACATAAATAGTGCCGCTGTCCGGCGGCAGCACACCACCCAGAATATTCATAAGGGTCGATTTTCCCGCCCCGTTCTCCCCGAGAAGAGCATGTATCTCTCCTTCTGCCAGCTGCAGACCGACCTGGTTCAGCACTTTCACTTGATGAAAAGATTTATCGATTTTCTCCATGTTGATGAAAGCCATTCTTCTTTCTCCTTTTTCAGAGATTCCGGCCTTGTTTGGGGCAGCAGGGACTCACAATACGGAACTGCGGACCCTGCTGTTCTTAATAGTAATAATCTTATTAATATTTAGAATCCGGGTTGTAGTATTCCTCTACGTTTTCCTCTGTTACCTTGGTCGCCTCTTTAATGACCATCGATTCTTCCGGCTCTTCGCCCTGCGCGATATCGGCAGCAATCTGAACCCCGTCCCTTACCATCGTCGGTGAATACAGGAATGTAGCCTGAATCAATCCGCCTTCCTGGATGTTTTCAAATACTTCTTTGCTGCCACCGGCTCCGGTAATGAACTGAATATCATCCCGTTCTGCTTCCTGAATGGCCTGCTGTACTCCTAGTGCCATTCCATCATCCTGGGTAAAGACCGCATCGATCTCCGGTTGAGCCTGAAGAATATTCTGCATGACCTCAAGAGATGTTTCTTTTGAGAAATCACCGCTTTGAGATGCTACGATTTCCATGCCGTCTTCTGCTTCCACCGCTTCCTGGAACCCGCTGCCGCGCTGCTCTGTCACAGAGTTCGGCGGTCCGGTGATTTCCACTACATTCCCTTCTCCGTTCAGCTGCTCTATAAAGTATTCTCCTGCATTGGCGCCGATTCCCTGGTTATCCCCTTTGACGACCACATCCGCTGCATCATTATCCAGTTCCCTGTCTACGATGACCAGAGGGATACCCGCATCTTTCACCTTCTGACCAACCGGAGTTAATGCTGCGGATTCGATCGGCAGCATGACAATCGCATCCACTTCCTGGGAAATGAGATTATCCACATCGTTGGCCTGTGTGTTCGGGTCTTCAGCATTCGTCATAACATATTCCACACCGGCGTTTTCCTCGATTTCCTGTGCTTTGCTTTCGGCGTTATCAATCAGTGCTCCCATCCACCCGTGGGTAGCTGAAGGAAGAGAAATTCCGATGGTCAACTCTTCTTTGCCTGAGGCTTCTGATTCACCAGAGGAATCCCCGCCGTTTTCAGATGAACCATCGGTTTCTTCACTGGATTCACTGCTGCCACAGGCTGCCGCAAAAACAGACACCAGCATCACCAACATCAATAACAGTACTCGTTTCATTTTGTTTGTCACCCCTTTATTATAATAAAAAAATACGCCCCTGTAATCGATTACAAAAAAGGTTTTCATCATGCTTCTGCCGCATTTTAAAAACTACCGGTTTCCATTACCCCAGTGTCGATTCCCGGATGACCAGTTCATGACTCATCGTCGTACTTTCTACTGCTTTTCCGTTGATCTTATCTATGAGCATCCGCGCCGAAGTGGTTCCCATCTCATACATGGGCTGCGCAATGGTTGTCAGCGCCGGATTGGTCATATTGGAGAAAGCAATCTTGTCAAATCCGGCAACAGCCACATCTTCCGGGACATGCAGCCCCTGGTTGTGCGCTTCTTTCATGGCGCCGATCGCCAGGAGGTCGGAAACGGCAAAAACAGCAGAGCGCTTCTGCGGACTCTCCAGAATCTTTTTCATCGCCTGCTGTCCATGTTCGAAACTCGGACCATTCGTGTAATAAACATCCTCCTCGTTAAAAGGGAGCCCGTTTTCCTCCAGTGCGCGCTGGTACCCAAGCTGCCTCTGTCGTGCATATAAATACGTTACATCAGAGTTAATCATGGCAATATCCGTACGACCGATCTTGATTAAATGGCTGACAGCCCGATATGCCGCTTCTTCATTATCAATGGTGACGTAAGGAATCCCGCTTTCCACAGAATATTCACTGCACTGAATAATCGGATGATCCTCCGCCAGTTTCGTCAGCTCTTCCACATTTACCGTTGGATCCATGGAAATGATGCCATCCGCCATTTTTTTGCGGACCAGATCAAAATAGATGTTCTCCCGTTCCGGACTGGAATCCGTTTCACACAACAAAATATTGTAGTTCTGCTGAATCGCTGTGTTTTCAATACCATTGATAATGTCGGAGTAATACGGATTGGAGATCGTTGGAATAAGGACCAGAAGAAGCCGGCTTTCCGAATTCCGCAGGTTTCTCCCCAGCATACTTGGTTCATAGTTGAGCCGTTTAATCACTTCTTCCACTTTCCCTCGTGTTTTCGGTGTGACGGCACCTCCATTCATCACTCTCGACACCGTGGCCACAGATACTCCTGCTTCTTTTGCTACTTCCTGAATGTTTGCCATAAGGTCACGTCCTGTTTTGTAATCGATTACAACTATCATTTTAGTGCTGCTTCATTATTTTGTCAATTACCATTTTTCAGATTATTTTCGACAAATGGAATGGGTTACAATGTAATCCAGGGTAGCAGGAGGTAATATATTGTGAATTTTCAGTCCTATTGTTCCACGTGAAACATGGAAGAAAACTGAAACGAACATCCCCTCCCATTCGTCTTACAGGATGGAACAAACGCTTTATGTACTTTTTTTCAATGGTATGACACACATATTAAGTCTAAATAACGGTTTGTCCTCAACCTTCTCGCTCTTCTGCAGCTGATTTATAATAATAGGACAGACAGAAATTGGTTCCCTTTCAGGCCTGCAATTTACTACGAAAAGGTGTGAAGAATCATGCTTTCCCATAAACTACTCAAATGGCTGCTTCCGGTCGTCTTAATAGGAGCCGGTGCTGCTATTTTTTATTTCTTTGCCACCCCGACGTTCAGTCATGATTACAAGCAGCTGACAGAACGGGTGGAAGTCGGGCTGAAATATACAAATCCGGAAGAACAGACCATTTATTTTCACCCTTATATCGAAAATCCAAATCCTTCTTCTGATATTACCCTGACCCATAACGAAAACTTTATATCTGTTTCCGTTCTGGATGAGCATGGTGATGTCATTGAAAACTCCGTTACGATACCTGAACAGGAAAACAGCAGCATGAAAAAAGATATACAGACAACCCTTCGCCCAGGAGAAACGGAAAAGAATACGAATTATTACAAGGTCGATGTACCGGAAGAAGCAGACCGCCTGCAGCTGACATTCACAGGAGAGGTGGAAGATGAGTACGGCTTTGATGATGTGAAAGAAACGATAGAAGTCGATCTCGATTACTTAACTGCATAGGCGCAGGAAATCGGAGCTGTCTTACAAGATATGCTCCATTTTCTTTTTCCGGGGAGGGAGTATGTTTTTCCTTCCCGGCCCTTAACCTGATACAATAAAAGCAGAACATCTTTTTCTAAGTGTCTATATTTTCTTTCGAAACACGTATGATATTCTCATACAATGAAATAATGAACCGTGGAACATCCCATTCTGTTGGGATATTCTCCATAGTGAAACGATAATGTGCAGGTGTGATGCCACATGAAAAAAAAGATCTTCATTTTAACCGGCCTCATCTTCTTACTGATGATGCCAACGGGGGCATGGTTTCTCAGCACCTACCTCTCCGGCCCTGTTCCCGAAGACACACCTTCCGTTTCACCCAATGACTCGTCCGGGGAGCAGCAGAACAATTCCGCCGCTTCTTCCTCTGATACAGAGACGGCAGCCGATGAAGGAAACCCATCTTTTGACGGAGGGATTCAGGACGCCGTCGCTTCTGTGGTCAATGAAACCCGCAGTCTTTTCATTTCCTCCGATTTAAACATTACAGCCGTCGGGGACTCCCTGACAAAAGGAACTGGTGACTCATCCAACAATGGCGGCTACGTCGGAATCCTGGAAGAATCGATCAAAAAAAGTGTTCCGGATGCCTCCATTCGTATCCAGAACTATGGAAAGAAAGGGAATCGAAGCGATCAGATACTGAAACGGCTGGATAAACCTAAAATTTCCTCTTCCGTGGAAGAGGCGGATATCGTTCTTTTGACCGTCGGTGCCAACGACATCATGAAAATTCTACGATCCAACCTGACGGATCTTACCTATGAACCGTTTGAAGAAGAAAAAAAACCGTATGAAGAAAGACTCACTTCGATTTTCGAAAAAATCCGGCAGGATAATGATGAGGCGGTTATCTATCTGATCGGTATTTACAACCCTTTTAATATGTACTTTTCCGACATTCCGGAATTAAATCAGATCATCACCGACTGGAACAGCATTGGAAAAGAGGTCGTAAGAGAGCAGGAGAATGCCGTTTTCATTCCGATCCGCGACATCTTCCAGTATGCGGGGGAAGATTATTTCTCCAACGATAATTTCCACCCGAATCAGAGAGGATATGCTTCCATGGCCGAACGGGTCCTGGATTACATGGAACCTGATCTGAAAGAGTACCAAACCGGGAATCAGACAGGGACAGATGAGGAGAACGGCAATGACTAGAACGATCAACAAAAAAGCAGTATGGAAATGGTTATTTTTATCCCTTTTCACGGTCAATCTGGGAGTCGTTCTCTGGCTGTTTCTTGTACTGAACGTTCCGCCTTCCGCCCCCGTTCCTTCATCACCCGGGGAAACAGATGACCGGGATGTTGCTTTCACGATTGAATCAGACAGGGAAAACCTGAATCAATTAATCGATGAATATATCAGCCGGCTTCCGCAGACACAGAACGTATCCTACAGTGTGGATCTGAACACCAGGGTGGAGTTATCAGGCTCTGTTAAAGCCTTTAACCAACAGATCCCTGCGACAGTGAAGCTTGTCCCCGAAGTACAGGAGAACGGTGATCTTATCCTGCAGCAGGAATCCATACGCCTCGGAAGACTCCAGCTCCCAAACAGCCAGGTGCTGCAGTATATTAAACGAAACTATGAAATGCCGGAGTGGATAAGTGTACATCCCGCCCGCGAAAACATTTACGTCGCTGTGACCCAGATCAGCCACAGCAGTATCCAGGTTCGGGCGGAACAGTTTGACCTTAAAAACAATGAGATTTCTTTTAGTGTCCATGCGCCCTATGAGTTTCTCCCTTTTAACCAGAATACCATTATGAATTATCTTCAGTCCGGATGATGACCGCGGACGATTAAGAAAGGGGGAAAACATCGTGTTCCAAGCTTACAGCTACCTTTCCCATTTGTACTGCCCACGGTGCAGCCGTAAATATGATGCGGACGGACCGCAGCATGTCTGTTCATGCCGTTCGCCGCTTCTGGCAGCCTACGACATGGATGCATTGAAAATCCAGTTTCGTAAAGAAGCAGTCATGGTCCGCCCTCCCTCGATGTGGAGGTATCATGAATTACTCCCCGTTCATTCAGAGAAAGACATTGTTTCTCTCGGGGAAGGCATGACCCCGGTTCTGCCTATGCCGTCAACCGGCGCTCGGTACGATATAGACTCGTTATGGCTCAAGGATGAGGGCATTCTCCCGTCTGGTTCCGTCGAAGCCCGTGGTGCTGCTTCCGGGATTTCCAAATTAAATGAATACGGGGTACGGGAGATCGCCCTGGCATCAAACGGTCATGCCGGCGCAGCATGGTCGCAGTACGGCAGCCGGGCATCTATTGCCTCCCATGTTGTGATGCCGGTGGAAGCTCCGCTTACAACGAGAAAAGAATGCGCCGCCGCTGGAGCCGATCTTCAGCTGATCAACGGGTTTATTAGTGATGCAGAGGATGCTGTACAATATTCCGCTCAAAAACACGGCTGGTTCAATGCGTCTCCTTTCAAAGAACCGTACCGCATCGAAGGGAAAAAAACGCTGGCCATGGAACTTGCTGAACAGCTGCAGTGGAAGCTTCCCGAGGTCATTGTTTGTCCTGTCGGATCCGGAACTACCTTTACTGGAATATATAAAGCACTTCAGGAACTTATTGAACTGGGATGGGTGCGGTCGGGGAAAATGCCGAGACTGGTCGCCGTTCAGGCAGATAACTGCGCTCCTGTTGTACACGCCTTTGCAAACAGACAAACCGAGGCAGATACCCGGCCGGAGACTTATACGGCTGCTTTTGGCATCAATACAGGAGCCTCTAAGGCGGACTTTCTTATTCTGGAAGCCATTTATGAAACGAAAGGTTCCGCCGTCGCCGTTTGCGACGAAGACCTTCTTTCCGAACAGCGCCTGCTTGCCTGTGAAGACGGCATTTTCACCGGTCCGGAAGGAGCAGCCGCATTTGCCGGAGTGAGGCGTCTCCGTGAGGACAACTGGATAGACTCTGAGGAAACGGTCGTATGCATCAATACCACCATGGGCCTAAAATCCCCGGAAACCATTGAAGGCAGCGCCCCGATTCTCGCACCCGGAGATGAGTGGTAAGTCCAATACAGCAGTCTCTCCTTATTATGAAATGCCTTAATGGAGGGAATTTCCTCCAAACCCATACAAACCAAACATCCATTTAACACTTTTTTATCAGTTAAAGAAAAATCATAACGGAAGTTCGGTGAAATACCACGAAAGCTGCCTGAAACGTTACCGTCTTCTTCCCATGCTTACGTTTGGACTACTCCTGTGTACGATAAACGTCGCTATGACCTGTTCTATGTTACGTTGACAGGCATCCGGCCTTTCAAAACGGTCTTATAAACGGTTTATACTTACGTTTTCGGTATTCTTCCGCCGCTTTCCGTCCGTATGACGCAGAAAAGCACCAGTCGGCCGCGGCCCACATACAAAAAGAGATGCCCGCTTGTTGGAGCATCACTTTTGCTTCACCTTATTTTGTTTGATAAGAAACCGAAACGCCGAGCTGTTCGAGAAGTTCATAAAACGTCGGGCAGGTTTTGGACACGCAGCCGGGGTCCTCAATGGATACCCCGGGTACTTTCGTTCCGATAAGAGACAGGGCCATCGCCACGCGGTGGTCATCGTAGGAATGGAGTTCCACACCGACAGGCGTGCCGGGGTGAACCTTAAGGCCGTCCGAAAACTCCTCCACCTTGATGCCCATTTTCCGAAGTTCCGTGCAGGCGGCATAAATCCGGTCGGATTCATGATGACGGATATGCTCCACGTCGGTAATTGTTACCGGACCGTCCGCAAACGGGGCGACCGCCGCCAGCGTTAACGTCTGGTCCGACATTTCCTTCATACTGATTTCAAAGTTCCCCTTCAGCTGCGGGGTCCCCTGCACTTCAATATAATTTTCTCCTCTGGTGACGGTACATCCCATTTTTTCATAAACATCGACCATGTAAATATCCGGCTGATTGGTCTGCATCGTGAGATTGTTGATACGGATGCGGCCGTTATTGAGCGCTGCCAGCGCCATGAAATAACTGGCCGTTGACGCATCCGCCTCAAGCGCCATATTCTGCCCCTTATAGCCGCCGGACGGAATATTCATTTCGGTCAGATCGTCATTATATTCCACATCAGCACCGAACTGTTTCATAAGGTCCAGCGTGATTTTCACATAGGCGTGCTGGACGATGTAATCCGGGATCCGGATCTCCATGGGGTGTTCAGCATACGGGCCGGCAAGAAGCAGTCCACTGATGAACTGACTGGATATCCGGCCGGAAATGGAGACCATGCCGCCCTTCAGCCCCTGCGCGCGGACCCGGAGCGGATAAAACCCTTCGTTCTCAAGGTATTCCACATCGGCACCGAGGTTCTGCAGCGCATCCATCAAGGGCTGTACCGGCCGTTCACTCATCCGTCTGCTTGCTTCAACAGTAAACATTCCACTCCCTGCCACGGCCAGTGCTCCCGGCAGAAATCGCGCTATAGTACCGGCTGCGCCGATATATAGATCGGCTTCTTCCACCGGCCAGTTTCCTCCGCAACCTTCCATGATCACGGTATCCCCGCTGACGTCTGCCCTGGCTCCCAGTTTCTGAAGCGCATCGATGCACCAATAGGAATCGTCGCTTTTCAGAATGCCGGACAGGGTGGAGCGCCCTTCTGCCAGAGCCGCCATGATTAATGCCCGGTTCGTGAAACTCTTGCTTCCCGGGATCGTGATATCCGCCTGAAGCCGTCCTGTCCGGAGCGGGGCAATGGCTACATTCTCCACGTCATTCAACGCAGCCCATGGGGATCGCGCTCTAAAATCTGGTTCACCCATCTCCATCGTCCTTTCTATATGTAGTCTCTTTCCTGTGTCTTTCATTTTATCACAGAGAAAACCCGCGTGGTTTACCGCTCACGCAGAAGGTGCTGCATCGATTGAAAAAACGTTGGATCATAACGTTTTACCGGGACAGGGGCCGGCGTTTTCATAATGCTGCGGGCCGCTTCTGCCTCCCGTCCCGCGCTCGTTTTTATCATACAGAAATTGGTGTAAAACCGCCGGTGTGCGTCTGCCGGCACAGTTTTCCGCAATGTCCGCCCGGTGTTCTGCCGGCGCTGAAGAATCTGCGGGGAAGCATCATGATAAACATATTGATCCGGGCTTCCGATACGGTGTTCCATGAAAGCCGGACGAAAATAATGAAGGAGCTCCTCCAGATGGTCCTGCCGGTTCAGTATCGAGGCCGAGAAAAGCGGGGCGAACAGATCACCGTCCAGAACAACCACCGCATGCTTTCGGTATTTTTCCATTGCCAGCCTCCAGCGCTCCTGCTCATCGATATACTCCTGCCAGGCGTCTTGTTTGCGCTCCCGGAACGACGATGCCGGGATAACATATGCTCCGTACCTGTCTTCAAGTTCAAGTGCAACGGTCGTCTTCCCAGCACCCGGCGGGCCTTCGATACAGATAATCGGCATGTTCATCCTTCCTTGTCCGACGATGGTATGCGGTACCACGTCTCCGCATTTTTATACAGGATTTTACGCTGTGCCGTTTCATCAAACATTTCTGTTATTATTTCTATGTCGTCTGTCTTAAACGGACGCGGTGCTCTGGTGGAGGGCAGATCGGTGCCGAACATGAGCGCTGCAGGGTTTTCCTGGTATATCCGCGTCATAGCTTCCCTTACATTCAAGGTTACACGTCCGAATCCCGAGGCTTTCACCCTTACTCCTTCGGCAGTTAACGCGGCAAGGGTGTCAAAGCCGTCTTTTATCAGCCCGAGGTGATCCACCACGACAGCAGGCAGACGGTGGATCACAGGCTTTAACTCATTCAGCATGGCCGCTTCCACATACAGCTCGGAGTGCCAGCCGGCCCAGTTGTATACATTGCGCGCCAGTCTCTCCATATCCTCCAACTGCCACCGGCCCCCTCGTTTCAGATTAAAACGAATGCCGCGCACCCCTTTTTCATGAAGGTACTGTACTTCTTTTTCCGTGACAGAAGCAGGAAGCTGTGTCACTCCCGCAAAGCGGTTCCCGAGGGCTTCAAGGGTGTCCGTCAGATAGGTCTGGTCCCATCCCTGAAACGATCCCGATACCACCACGCCCCCTGCCAGGGAGAAAGGTTCCATATCCGCCAGGTAATCCTGGAGACGGTAGGCAGGAGGAACATATCCCTGATTGGAGTGCAGAGGGTAAGCCGGATCAATAATATGAAAATGAGCATCAACTATACGCATCACTGACTCCACTCCTTCTGCCTTTTACATTCGCCGCTGCCTGCCTGTTTTCCTGCTTTGCTTCGTATCACAGTTTATCACAAAAAAACCAAACAGCCTTCTATCTGAAAGCTGTTTGGTTTCCTGTACAGCCGCTATCGCACCGCCAGACGGACCTGATTATGCGAGGCGTCTTCGGTTAACAGCGCACCGTCCTGCTCTTCAAAGGCGATACCCGCTTCTATCAGGCGGGAGCGCGCCCGGCCAAGCTCCTGTCTATCCGAAAAGGTAACAGTGTATTCTTTCAACCCGGCAGCATGTTCCGGAGGGGCGGGGGCATCTTTTCCCGCCCAAATGTTAAGGCCGATATGATGGTGGTACCCGCCGGCAGCTACAAACAAAGCATGGTCCCCCATGTAAACCGTCGGCGCAAAGCCCAGTCCGTCGACATAGAAGGCTTTCGTTTTTTCCAGATCGCCGACGTGCAGGTGAATATGACCGATGACCGTTTCAGCAGGCATGCCGTTCCATTCCTGTCCCTCTGCGGCACGCAGCACTCCATCGGCATCCATTGGCACCGTCGGAGCTTGCACCCAGCCTTCCTCATCATACGTCCACTGACTGCGGTCCCGATCTCTGTACAGTTCCAACCCGTTTCCATCGGGATCCGGCAGATACACCGCTTCACTGAAGTCATGATCCGCCGCTCCCTGCAGCGGGTAGTCCTGTTCGACAAGTCTGCGCAGAATACGCCCCAGCGACGGGCGGTCCGGAAGCAGGACTGCTGCATGATACAAACCGGTCGTGCGGGGCGGCTTCGGGACGGCGCCCGGCCGTTCCTCCAGCACGATCAGCGTATTCCGCCCATCGGCCGAAAGCTGTGCAGTTTGGGACGTTTTCCCAATAACCTGGAATCCAAGCAGGCCTTCATAAAATTCAAGAGACCTATGCAGATCTGCAATCGTTAATACAACAGACCCGACAGCGGCATCATCTGGAAGTGCGGCAGACATAGCAGTTTCTCCTTTCGATTAAAATATAAGGGCATCCAGCGAGAACATACCCGCTCCGGTGAAAACAAATCCAATTCCGATGACAAGCAGCATCAGATTATATTCATAACCGCCGTCGGTTGCCCAGAAACCGTTCGGACCATGGACTTTGATGATCGCTCCCAGCATCGTAACAGCGATAATGATACCTGCTGCCGGAGTGAGCAGGCCGAGGGCAAACAACAGCCCGCCGACGAATTCAAGCAGGCCCGCTGTGAGCGCCATGGTATAACCCGGCTTGATGCCGATCGAGTCAAAAAATCCTCCGGTCGCTTTCAATCCATGGCCCCCGAACCAGCCGAACAGTTTCTGCGTGCCGTGGGCAGCAAAACTTAATCCAATAACAAGCCGTATAATGAACAGCCCTGTACTTGCTAATAAAGACATATAAGACCCTCCTTTTATTAAGTAACAAAAATATATCAGGTTACTTTTAGTAAGTCAAGTGAAAAACGAAATCCCCTGCATCAGCACGGGCCTTCCTCACACCTTATCCCTTTTACTTCACATGGTTTTCATTCCGTTCCGTCTGTACCAGCGTCCACCCAGTTATCCGCCCATTTCTGTATTTCTGCCAGCGCAGGAGTGATTGCCTCTCCCTTTTCTGTCAGCGAATACATAATCCGTACCGGGGTTTCGGGAAAGACTTCGCGCTGCACGACTTCTTCTTCTTCCATTTCTCTCAGCCGTTCCGTCAGCATTTTTTTGCTGATTTCCGGAATTTGTTCAGCAATTTCATTAAAACGCTTCGGGCCGTCTTCGAGCACACGGATAATAATGCCGATCCAGCGCTTTCCCAACAGCTGAAAAGCTTCTTCGAATTTCGGGCACACCCTCATGGAAGCCATATCGACACCTCCGATTTCTTCGTTTTTTCTATTATAGTATATTCCAGTGTTTTCTTATAGTCATGAAGCTTCTGACGCTGGAAAATATTAAAGCTTTTAAAGGAACAAATGTTTGCATATAATAAAAGCAAGGAGGGATGCATCATGAAAGGAAATAAACTGACACCGGGCTCCAACATGCGCTGGGAGGCTTCCCGCATGATACTTCCCGAGCACAGGGAAAAATGGCTTCAGCATCAAAAGGAGCAGAAAAAGGTCAAAAAGCCGGAACTTGATCCTCAGCGGTGGGAAGAGCTGGAATGGATACTCGGCGAGGCGATGCGCTCCAACCGTACCCTCTGTTTCACCTGCTGGAAGAACGGTTTCTTTTATCACATCACCGGCACCTGCCACTATATTAATCACGAACAGCAGCAGTTTCATCTTCAGACGAAAGATGGGGTGCAATATCTGCATTTTGATCATTTGGTTAATATTGAATAGTCATGGAAAAACAAAATCTGTTATTATAAGATTAAAAAGTGTAAAGAAACGACATTCAGGGAATAATGCCATGCAGTCATACATCCCTTCAGAGAAAAACAACAGCGCCGGCCCGGCGGCAGAACACTCATGTTGTTATCTCATGAGTGTTTTATTTCGTCGAAAACGGCAGCCTTAATAAAGAAAGGGGGAAATCGTCGATGGCTGAACAGCATGAGGGAGTTTCCATCGTCATTCCCGCCTACAATCCGGATGAACAATTACTGGAGCTTGTACGTAAATTGAGCAGAGAATCGTTCGATGACATTATTATTGTAGATGACGGCAGTGACGCTTCCTGCGCTTCTATATTTGATACATTGGAGGAGTTTTCCTCCTGCAGGGTGCTCAGGCACCAGGAAAATCAGGGAAAAGGAAAAGCGCTGAAGACAGCTTTTTCCTATTACAGCACCTATCGTCCGAATGGGACAGGTTTGATCACAGCGGACGCGGACGGCCAGCACCGTCCGGAAGATATAAAGAAAACAGCAGATGGCCTGATCGAGCAGCCGGAAGCCTTGATTCTCGGTGTCCGTGATTTTTCAGGGGAAGATATTCCGCTGCGGAGCCGGTTTGGAAACGTCTTAACAAAAATGGTCGTAAAAGCGGCTTCCGGCATGAAACTGACCGATACCCAGACAGGCCTCCGGGGCATTCCGGCAGCATTTGCCGGAGAACTGCTCGAGATCAAGGGCGACGGCTATGAGTTCGAAATGAGAATGATACTGGCCTGCCGGACCAACCAACGGTCGATTGAAGAAGTGACCATTGAGACGATCTATATGAATGACAATGAATCCTCCCATTTTCACCCGATCCTGGATTCGATCAAAATATATTATGTCTTTTTACGTTTTCTTTTTTCGTCCCTTGCTTCCTTTGTCGTGGACGTCACGCTGTTCGCTGTATTTTCCGCCATATTCAAAGCACTGATGCCGATGGGATTCATCATCCTGGCAACCGTGCTCGCAAGGGTCCTGTCGTCCCTGTTTAATTATTTAGTAAACCGGCATGTGGTCTTTAAATCGAACCATTATCCCGCCCGTACGCTTGTGAAGTACTATACGCTAGCGGCAGTCCAGATGGGGGCTTCCGCCGGCGGGGTTTACGTGCTGTACCATACAGCAGGCGGGCATGAAGTCCCGATTAAAATCGCCGTTGATTCCCTCCTGTTTTTACTCAGCTTTTATATTCAGCGGAACTGGGTGTTTAAAAGAGAAGCTTCTTACATCGGCAGAGAGGTGAACGATTATTAACGTCTTAATCATGCTGCTGCTTGTATCGCTTTCGTTTGCGGGATACGGTGTGGTGCTGTACGTAAAATACCGCATTGCGCCAGCCGTCCTTCCCCTGGTTCTGTTCACGGGAACGATTCTTGTCCTCTTTCTCGGCGGTCTGCTGCATGTGCTCGCCGAAACAGCTTATGTCCTGTTCGGAGGCGGTCTTCTCGCGCTTTGTTATGCTGTCTTTCTTTTTCTGCGGGATCGCAGCCTGTTTTCCGGCATATTCAGCCCGGGAATGGTATTCTTTGCAGCAGGTTCCGCTTTCTTTATTCTCATGCTTCAGGATGAAATCTTTCTGCACTATGATAATTTCAGCCATTGGGGACTGATTGTGAAAGAACTGTTTCAGTCGAACAGCCTGCCGGATGAATCGACAATTATTACATATACCACATACCCGCCCGGATCGGCCCTTTTTGCCTACTACCTGGTGTCATTCACCGGTTTTTCAGAGAGCATGGCGCTGATTGCCCAGGCTATCCTTATTACAGGGGCACTGGCCCCGCTTTTTCTCTTTTGCTCCTGGAAGCAGCCGGTCCACGCGGCGGCAACGTTGTTCATCCCGGCTGTTCTCTTGATGGTGAACAGTTCCAGCATTTTCAGTCTGCTGGTCGACCCCCTGCTCGGCTATATCGCTGCAGCGGCAGTCGTCACAGCTGTTTATTATAAAAACAACTGGAAAACGATGAGTGTACTGCTGTTCCCGATGCTGTCCGCGCTTGTTCTCATCAAGGACAGCGGCAAAATCTTTCTTGCGTTTACTGTTTTGTGGATGATTGCCTTGTTGATACGATACCTCCGAAAATACGGCGGAGGCTGGAAAGAAACGCTTAAGTCCATGATCTGGAGTATCAGCTGGACCATTGTGCTCCCGCTTTTTTTCAATCTGTTATGGTCCCGCTATATTGAAGAAGCCTACAATACGTCTGAATATGAAGACAGTAAATTCGCCATTACCGAGGAGACGCTTACAGATATCGACAAGTCCCCGGAACTGATTAACAATCTGCTTCCGATGGTGGCCCGTGCGGGATTTGACTTATCCTCCCCGCTTGTACAGGGGCTGATTGCGGCTCTCGTTACCGTTCTGTTTACGGCCGCTGCCGTTAAGATTCGTACGGGCCGGATACCGGTTCCTCTCGTGTGCGCGACGCTGTCTGCCGGGTTGTTTTATGTGATATACACCGCGCTGCTGTATCTCATGTATCTCTATCTGATGCCGGAGGTGGAAGCGGAATATCTCGCTGGTTTTGACAGGTATCAGTCGTCGATCGTTATTTTCTGCACCGGCATTATCATGGTATTTACCATCCGCACCTTCATGAAGCATACGGATGTGCTTTTTCGAACGGGAAGTGCCGCGGCGGTATTGGCCGGCCTTCTTGTATTTGTTCCTTACGCCGGGGAAGTACAGGGATTTTTTCATCAGGAAAATACAGAAGCTGCTCCGCGTAAAGCTGCCTCTTCCCTGCTGACCGATTTAAGACAGGAAGAACCGATCTCCGAAAACACCCGCATCACCATCATCAATGATCTCGGTGAATCCGACCGCGGCTTCCTGCGGCACTTGATGCGCTATGAACGAATGACAGCCAGTACGTTTATTCACACGCAGTGCACGACAGACGAACACGGGGAGGAGCTGACAGAGGATCTGGAACGCTCCGGGTATCTCATGGTCATTCAGATTACAGACGAGATGCAGGCATGCCTGGAGGCAGACAGCGATATCAAAGTGGATGAACCGGGCCTGTACCGGATCAAAGATGGAACCATCACATCCGCCATTCAACACAATAATGGAGACGGCTGATCCAGCCGTCTCCTTTTGCATTAATTAGTGCAAAGCTGCCGGCAGTACGCCCGGCAGCTTTTTTATCGGCGTAAATAAATATTCGAAAAATCGACATCCCGCTCCACGTCAATGGGATGGCCTTCACTGTCTGTCATCGTGAACCCATCCAGCATTTCCTCATCCCCGGTTTCTTCCTGATCACTGCCAAACAGCCCTTCATATGCTTTTGACGGTTCATACGTGTCCTGCGGCGTATCCGAGGAACCGTAAGCTGCGGTCTGTTCCCAGGTTTCCTCAGCATCGAAACGGCCGTTTTCAATTTCTGAGGTTTCTACAGATGTAAACCCCCCCTTGCCGGGGATCAGTCTGTCTTCTTCCACCGGCCGGTACTCCCCCGTTTCTTCATAGGCATGCTGAATACACTGCATGGCCGTTGGTTCTGCTTCCAGCCGTTCCATTGGAATCTCTCTGCCGCATGTTTCACATGTTCCATACGTTCCTTCATCGATTGCTTCCAGCGCTTGTTTCACCCGTTGAATGCCTCGGTCCGCGTGCTGCTCAAGCGCTATATCTTTTTCCCTTTCATACAGACCTGTTGCCTGATCGGCAGGGTGGTTATCATAGTTGGAAAGCTCGCCAATGGTCTCCTGCGCGAATTCCGTGTCCCGTTCGTCATTCTCCGGATGCTGATGTAGTTCATCCAGCAGACGTTTCCTCATTTTTTGAAAAAAATCGTTTGTTTTCACCTGTCTCTTCCTTTCCCCATTTTACGCTTAGTGTGTGTGTTCAAGGCTGGTTCGTTACGGAACAGTTTCTGGAAATATCAACGCGGAAAATCGCTGAGTGTCTCACAACCCTCTTCGGTGACGACAAAGCTTTCGCTGATTTCCACCCCTGTATCTTCCAGCCAGATGCCGGGAATAAGGTGAAACACCATGCGGGGCTGAAGAATCGTACGGTCACCCGGCCGCAGCGAAGCTGTATGTTCTCCCCAGTCCGGCGGATAATTAATACCGATGGAATACCCGATCCGGGAGTCTTTGCAATAGCCGTACCGGGCCAGAGATTCCTGCCAGCTTTGTTCTACTTCTTCACAGGCAAGCCCCGGCCTGATCCGGTCGAGTACGGTTTCCAGACCTTCTGTCACCGCATCCGTCAAACGCTGGAACGTGCCGTCCGGCTTCCCTGCTGTAAACGTTCTTGCCAGCGGTGCGTGATAACGCCGGAAACACCCGGCCAGCTCAATAATAACCGGATCTCCCTGCTGCAGCGTTTCATCCGTCCAGCTGATGTGCGGTGCATACGTTAATGCGCCGGCCGGAAGCAGCGGCACAATCGCCGGGTAATCTCCACCAAATTCAGCTGTTCCACTGATCTGGGCATGAGAGACCGCAGCCGCTATATCACATACTCTCGCTCCTTCCTTTACAGCGCTTCGTCCTGATTCCATTGCCGAGTCTGCAATGCGTCCCGCTTTTTTCATATAGGTTATTTCCGTTTCTGATTTAATCATCCGGACTTCGTTCACAAGCAGCCCGGCATCGGTGAAACGCAGCCAGGAGCATTTACGCTCAAGCTGCTGCAGGGCCCTTGGTGAAAAGTAATAGGCTTCCATTTCCACGCCCGCTCGTTTTATTTTCTTTTTATACCGCTTCATCCATGCAGCCAGGACCTCCATTGGATGTTTTTCCCTGGAATGCACATAGGCATCATCATAGGACAGCATCCGGCATGGCGGCAGCCAGGACGTGGATCTGGCTCCATTCACATCCTGGGCTCTTCCGAACCAGTACGGCTCCTCTTCTTCAAGCAGCACAATGACCATCTGCGGAACATAAAAAGACCATCCATCGTAGCCGGTCAGATAATTCATATTGGCCGGATCACTGATGAAAAGAACATCCAATCCCCGCTTCTCCATCTTCTTTTTGACGTTCTGAATACGCTCTGAGTATTCGCTTTTTGGAAATACCGTTAATGACCGCATGTTCCGCCTCCTTTTTTCGACAGCAGCGGGCGTCAAATTATGATAGACATCTGCTTATTCATCACTTTATTCTGAAAGGAGAGCGGTTGATAACCAAAAATATGTAGAAGGAGTGGATGGAATGGAACTCATGACCCTGCGTGATGTATGGATGGCTAAAAAGCGGATTCGTCAGGCTCTTCCGCCCACCCCGCTGATCCCTTCCCCTGTTCTTTCTGAAAAAACAGGAGTGCCTGTCTATCTGAAACTGGAACAGATGCAGCCAACCGGAGCCTTTAAGCTGCGCGGCGCCTTTCATATGGTTTCTTCCCTTCCGCCGGAGGACAAAAAACGCGGCGTTATTACGTTTTCCACGGGAAACCATGGGTTCGCGACGGCCTATGCTGCTGCACAAACCGGTATTGAGGCAGTGGTATGCGTGTCCAGACAAGTGCCGGAAGCCAAAATCCGCGCCCTCCAGGCAAGCGGGGCTGAGCTGCACATTGAAGGAGAAAGCCAGGATGAAGCTGCGGAGGTATGCGCACGGCTCCAGCAGGAAAAAGGATATATACTCATTCCGCCGTTTGATCATCCGGCCATCATTGCCGGCCAGGGAACGATCGGCCTGGAAATTCTGGAGGAACTGCCGGAAGTACAGACGGTCACAGCCGGACTGTCCGGCGGCGGACTTCTTTCCGGCATCGGGCTTGCCCTGAAAGAAACAGACCCTTCCATTCAGATCACCGGATTATCCGTCAAACAGGGAGCAGCCATGGATGACAGCATCCGCGCCGGCAGACCGGTGGAAGCTCCGGAACATCCGACGTATGCCGACAGTCTGCTTGGAGGTATCGGCTCAGCCAATCGATACACGATGCCGCTTATCACCCGGTACATCGATGAACGGCTCCGCCTTTCGGAAGAATCCATCGCCCGCGGCATGGCCTTTTTGTATGAAACCCACCGGTTTGTCGTGGAAGGAGCAGCAGCTGTCGGTGTCAGTGCGCTTCTGGACGGTTCCGTCAAACCGAAAGGACCGGCCGTTGCAGTCATAACCGGAAATAACATCGGCGTCCAGGAACACCACCAAGCCGTATCCCCCTACCTGCACAGCTGACTATTCCATAATAAAAGGCGGCCCGTAAACGGGACCGCCCGGTTTCATTATTATGCTTTCTCCCAGCTGGTATTCAATTCCACCCCGGCCGCATGGAGTGTGGTAAAGACCGGGCAGCGTTCATCGGTAAGGCGCTGCAGTTCCTGAACCCGTTCTTCTGATTCGCTCGTTTTTACTTTAGCATGGATCGTTACCGTCTGAAAATACGGGCGGACACCTTCAACGCCCTGCATGCCTCGGGGGTCAATATCTCCGGAAATATCGAAGGTTATGCCCTGCAGATCAAAATCCAGCTCTTTGGCTGCAAAGTTGGCAACGACATTTTCACAGCCGGCCAGCGAGCCAAGCAGCGTGGTCAGAGGATCCGGCGCAGAGTCATTCCCTCCAAGGCTCGCCGGTTCATCGATTTCAACGCGGTGACTGCCGGACTCCGCCACGGTTCTCATGTTTTCGGACTCTCCCGTAATGTGAAAGTTCATGCGTTCCGCCATCATTCATTCCTCCTTTAGGAATTAAACTGTTTCATCTGCTGCTTGTCTATCCGCTTTTTTTCCTTCCAGGCACGTTTACTGATGGAAGACTTACTGCCACGCCGGTACAAGCCGGTTTTTTGGCCAAGATTCCATACCATCGTTGACTTTTTCCCGGATTTGAACGTTTTCAGCTTCTTTTTTTCGTGAAGCTTCCGCCAAAGGTTTTCTTCCAGCACCTCCGCTTCCTGAAAGACGCTCCTGCTTTCACGGGAAATATCCGATTCCTCCTGCAGTACTACGCCGCTGCCGGTGCCGAATATTTCCGGCGCTCCTTCTGCCTGAAGAGTGGAAGAAACGAACAGATACCCATTATCGTCCACCGGAAGATCCGCATACTCAAAAAGAAGCGGCGGTTCGAAACCATCGAGCCAGAGAACCTGGCCGTAAGGAAGCAATTCACTGCCGGCATAAATGAGATCCCGGTCGATGCGCTCCACCGGCACATTTTCATAAACGAGCAGTCCCCGTTCATCAAGAAGATCTCTAATATCTTCCCGGACTTCCTTATTCTCTTCCGGAAGAACCGGACCGCTCGTGATCAATGTGACCGGCGTTTTCTTCCGGTTCTGCCTCCGCCAGGCCTGCAGGGACAAGGCAAGCTCCACTCCGGCTGCTCCTCCTCCGACAACAACGGGATGTTCCGTGTGCTGCATGCTTGCGGTTGACGTCAGGATTTCTTCATGCGGCGTCAAAAACAGGGCATGGTCACGTACCCCGGGTATGGAACCGGCTTCCTGCCGCCGTCCCATATTCACCGACAATAAGTCATAGGGCATGGATTTTCCATTTTCCGTTAACACTGTTTGTCTGTCTTTGTCGACCGCGGTCACTTTTTCTTCGAGAAAACGCCCGCCGTTCTTCCGGCAGAACTCTCTGAGATCGATACGGATCTCTTCCAGGTTATACCTGCCTTCCATATACGGCCCGGCCATATCGGCAAAATATTTGTACCGTGAGGGAGAAATCAGCGTCCATTCCGTATCTTTCGGTGCACGCTTTTTCCAGTTTGTCAAAACGGACAGATTGGCATATCCCGCTCCCACAAACAAAACGTGGTTACTCACTATGTCTTCCTCCTTTTTTCTTGTAAAACTCACAGGGAAGAATCCCAGCCCTGCAAATGTAAGTATCTACTGTCCTCCCTTCCTCTTTTGGGCAGAAGGCAAACATATCCTATCTGCGTTTCTTTTGTCGTCGAATAAAGGATATTTCATGCAACATAGAACAAAAACGTGTGAATCAGGGAATAAAACAATACTGAATATGAAGAAACTTGACCTTGCGGAATTGAAGAAAGCTTTCAGGACAACATAATCTTTGTACAAAAAAGAACCTTTCGGGCTGTGCCGCTCGAAAGGTTCAAAATGGTTACCAGCGTATGTCATCCAGCACCTGAAAGACCCGTTTTTCTTCTTCTGTGCTCCACCCCCAGGTGCGGATGTCCTCTTTCAGTTCCTTCATGGAAGAACGGCCCCTTACAAAACCGTTGAGTCTTGCCGTCACAGCTGCGTCGCGGAATGAAGCTTCATCGGGATATAGCCGGGAAAGTGTTTCTACCGCTTTTTTATACCGGCGCAGAAAATATTTCTGATGATAATCTTCAGCAATATAAAACGTATCCCCTGCCACTATTTCTGTCTGGATTGGTGTCCCCAGTTCCTTTTCTTTCGCTGCTTTTGAAGCGAATGCTTTCTCCTTCTGCTCCTTGTTCTCATATATCAACAGCGACATATACTGTCGGGCCCGGAACAGGCTTTTCTGTGTAGGATTATGGCTGTTCCAGAATATATCAAGCAATTCCTCGTAGCTTAGTATTTCCGGGTCAAATGTAACTTGAAGGGACTCTGTATGATCCCCCATCTTCCGGTAGGTTGGATCAGGTTTTGTGCCGCCCGTATAGCCGGTGCGTGTCCGATATACACCTTGGAGCTGCCCAAACTGGGCATCTGGTCCCCAGAATCAGCCGAGCCCGAATACTGCGGTTTCCATAATGGTTTCCCCCTTGAGTTTTATTATTCTTTCAGTTTATATGACTGCCCCGTCCAATGCAAAAACGATCCAACAGACAGTGAACAAGGGAACATTCTAAAAAAATTCTTTCTTGAAATTTCGTCAGGGTATCGATACAATATAAATCGTAACAATTACGATTTGAGAAAAGGAGGAGCTATGCGATGAACACATTACTTAAGAAAGCCTTGTTTGTCTTAGCCTTCAGCTTCATTTTGGCAGGATGCGGCCAAGAGTCCGATTCAAACACGGAGTCAGAAAACGGTTCGGAATCAACGGAAGCTTCCGGAACACAGGAGGAAACATCTGAAAGCGAGTCTTCAGATTCTTCTGAATCATCTGAATCTGAAGAAGGATCCCATGACCACAGTCACGGTGAGGAGGATGGTCATGATCATGACCACGATCACGACCACAGCATGAGTGAGGAAGAGCAGCAGATTTATAATGGTTATTTTGAGGACAGTCAAGTGGAAGACCGCCCCCTGTCCGACTGGGAAGGAGACTGGCAGTCGGTTTATCCTTACCTGCAGGACGGCACCCTTGACGAAGTGTTCTCACATAAAGCAGAAGAAGAAGGAGAAAAGACGGCTGAAGGCTATAAAGAATATTACACAAAAGGGTATCAAACAGACGTAAACCGCATCGTCATTGAGGGGCAGACCGTTACATTCCATGAAAACGGAGAAGAAACGTCCTCGGATTACGCGTATGACGGCTACGAAATCTTAACATATGAAGCAGGTAACAGAGGCGTCCGTTATATTTTTGAAAAAGAAGGCGACGCCGGAGAAGCCCCTGCCTACATTCAGTTCAGTGACCACAGCATCGCCCCGAATGATGCGAACCACTATCATCTGTACTGGGGAGATGACCGCGAAGCATTACTGGAAGAAGTCACGAACTGGCCTACGTACTATCCGTCGGATTTAAGCGGAGAGGAAATCGTCCATGAAATGAAAGCCCATTAAATATCGGAACCCTTACGAATGAATGTCCTTGCTTACTGGCAAAGGTTTTGTAAAACCTTTGCCTCATTTTCCGTTGACAGGACAAATGGCTTATGATTAAATAATAAATAACCGCTTACAAAAGTAATGATGACTTAGGATTGTAACTGTCCAGCAGGCAAAACCTAAATTTTTTCATACATCCCACGGGGCTGGTATGAAAAGATTTAGGTTTTTTCTTTGCCCAAAGAAAGATAAAAGGACGATCGATATGAAAATTAAGAAAGTGTTTAACAACAACGTCATATTGACCGAGAATGCCGAAGGACAGGAAATGGTCGTCATGGGACGAGGACTTGCCTTTCAGCAGCGGCCCGGCGATACGGTCGAGACGGCCAAGGTGGAAAAAACGTTCATTCTGGAAAACCATGCCGTTTCGGAAAAGCTGGCGGAACTGCTGAAAGAAATTCCGGAAAAATACCTGGTGATTTCAGAACGGATCATTTCCATGGCCAAACAGGAACTGGGCGTAAAGCTCGACGATTACCTGTACGTCGCTTTAACGGACCATCTCGGTTTTGCCCTGCAGCGGCACAAGCAGGGACTCCGCCTGCAGAACGCCCTGTCCTGGGAAATCAAAAAGTATTACCGCCCTGAGTTTGACGTTGCATTGAAAGCGCTTGACATCATCAAGGAAGAAACAGGGATGGAGCTTGAAGAAGATGAAGCGGCATCAATCACCCTTCACCTTGTGAACAGCCAGATGTCGGGAGAAAAGCTGGAATCCATCGTGCAGGTCGTCAATATCGTCAATGATTTACTGAGCATCGTCAAATACCACTTCGGAATGGAACTGGATGAAAGCTCCCTGAACTATGAACGATTTGTCACCCACCTCCGCTTTTTCGCCTGGCGGCTGATCCGTAACGAACGAACCAGTTATGAAACCGAAGATGATTTTCTTTTCAGGCAGGTGAAACAGCAGTACCAAGAGGCTTATGAATGCACCAGCAAAATGGCGGCTTACGTGGAAAAAGCCTATCAATGGACGGTCTCCAAAGATGAAATGGTCTATCTTACCGTTCATGTGCATCGGGTGACATCCCGTGCGAAAATGGAATAATAGAGATCATCAGGATTGTAACTGATCAAGCAGGCAAAACCTGAGTTGAACTCCATGCAGAAGGCACACGTGTCGGTTTTCTGCTTGGACTCAGCTCAGGTTTTTTTATTTTTACATAGAACGAAAGGGGAGATTCTCATGAAAAAAGATTATGAATCGCTGGCCGGCTCTATTATTGAACATGTCGGCGGCGAAGAGAACGTGCAGTCTGTTGTTCACTGCGCGACCCGGCTTCGTTTCCGGCTGAAAGACCGGGAGCAGGCGGATAAACAGGCAGTTGACGACCTCGAAGGTGTCATTCAGGTCGTGGAAAGCGGAGGCCAGTTCCAGGTCGTGATCGGCAATGAAGTATCCGATGTATACAAAGCCATCACGAAAACAACCAGACTGGGAGAAGAAAGCGGCGGGAATGATGACAGCGGAGAGAAAGGAAATCTGTTTAATCGCGCCATCGATATTATCGCCGGTATTTTCACGCCGATCCTCGGTGCGCTTGCCGGTGCCGGTATCTTCAAGGGACTGCTTGCCGTACTGGAGTCTACCGGTCTGCTTGCCACCGACAGCGGCACGTACCAAATCCTGAATGCAGCGTCGGACAGTCTGTTTTACTTCCTTCCATTTCTGCTTGCTGTCACAGCAGCACGGAAATTTGAAGGAGATCCCTATGTGGCGATGGTTATTGCAGGTGCATTATTCTATCCCGACCTGATTACGTTCGGTGAGGAACAAGGCACGATGTCGTTTCTCGGTATTCCAGTCATCATGGCGGATTATTCCACCTCGGTCATTCCGATCCTTCTATCCGTATACATTATGTCAAAATTTCAGGGTGTACTTAACAACTGGCTGCATTCCAGCATCCGGATGTTTTTCACCCCGCTGATTCTCCTTCTTGTCATGGTGCCGTTAACCCTGGCTGCGTTTGGCCCGGTCGGAACGGTTATCAGCGGCTGGCTTGCCGACGGCTATACATTCGTGTTTGATCTCAGTCCTGTTATTGCCGGAATCATTATGGGTGTTTTCTGGCAGGTTCTTGTTATATTCGGGCTGCACTGGGGATTTGTACCGATCGGCATCAACAACATCTCTGTGTACGGTGAAGACACCTTTTCTGCCATTATTGCGCCAGCCGTATTTGCCCAGGCCGGAGCGGCTCTCGGGGTATGGCTTAAAACAAGACAGACCGGCGTAAAAGCGATCGCCGGACCAGCTGCCATTTCCGGCTTGTTCGGCATCACGGAGCCTGCGATTTACGGGATCAATCTGCGGTATAAGCGTCCTTTTGTACTCGGTGCTGCTGCAGGCGGGGCCGGCGGGGCCATTGTCGGTCTTTCCGGCGCAACCGCCCTTGCTGTCGGACTTCCCGGCCTGACAACACTTCCGATTTATTTTGGCGAAGGATTCGCCCTGTTCTGCGTGGCGATTGCCGTTTCGTTCTTCCTTGCTGCCTTTTTGACCTTTTTCTTTGGGTACAGCGACGCCCGGGACGGGGAAGCAGAAGGCGGAGAAACAAACCAGGCGGAGAAAGAATCAGCTTCCGCATCGGTTGTTAAAGAATCACAGCATACGATCCTCAGCCCGCTGGAAGGAGCTGTTATCCCGCTTGGAGAAGTGAATGACGCCGCGTTTTCCACGGAAGCCCTCGGCAAAGGGGTAGCGGTCATTCCGACAAACGGGAAGCTCTACGCACCGGCGGAGGGCACCATCAGCACTGCCTTCCCGACAAAACATGCCTACGGACTTACAACAGACGCCGGAGTCGACATACTCATGCACATCGGACTCGATACCGTACAATTGGATGGGAAGTATTTTACATCTCATGTGGAACAGGATCAGAATGTAAAGAAAGGGCAGCTGCTGGCGGAGTTTGATATTCAGGGAATTACGGATGCAGGCTTTGAAATTGCCACTCCGGTTATCGTCACCAACACAGGTGATTACCTGGATGTACTCGGCGATAACGACGGCAATGTCTTTACAGACGATCCCATCATCTCCATTGTGCAGTAAAAGAACACCTTAGTGCCTGCAGCCGTCCTCTCGGCTGCGCGCGTTCCCATTTATTATGAAGAAGGAGTGATACATTTATGACATTTCAACCACAGTTTCCGCAGGGCTTTTTATGGGGAGGAGCGACATCCGCGAACCAGGTAGAAGGCGCCTATAACCTTGGCGGAAAAGGATTATCGACAGCTGATGTCGTGGAATTTGTAGAACCGGAAGACCGTACAAGCATGAAAATTCCATTTCCGAGCCTCGATGAGATCCGGCACATTCTCGAAACCGAAAACGACCGTGTTTTTCCGAAACGGTTCGGGATCGATTTTTACCACAACTACAAGGAAGACATTGCGCTGATGAAAGAACTCGGTTTTAAAACGTTCCGCATTTCCATCGGCTGGGCCCGAATTTTTCCGACCGGTGTGGAATCCGAGCCGAATGAAGAAGGCCTCGCCTTTTATGACAACGTCTTTGATGAAATGCAGAAGCACGGGATTGAACCGCTTGTAACATTATCCCATTATGAAATTCCGCTTTATCTTTCCCGCGAATACGGTGGTTTTTACAGCCGGGAGGTTGTCGATTATTTCGTCCATTACGCCAGAACAGTCTTTCAGCGTTATAAAGATAAAGTGAAATACTGGATTACTTTTAACGAAATCAATTCCCTTTTAATGGCCCCCTATATCGGTACAGGCCTGGTGCAGGATTTTGTTCCGGACGGGCGGCTGCTTGAGGCGAAGTATCAGGCAGCACACCATCAGCTCGTAGCGAATGCCAAAGCGATTGAAGCCTGCCACCGTATCATTCCGGACGCAAGCATCGGCTGCATGGTGATCGGCATGATCAATTATCCAAACAGCCCGCACCCGGAAGACGCTGCAGCCGCACACACGGATATGCAGAAGACATTCTTTTTCACCGATGTATTCACCCGCGGCGGCTATCCGTTCTACATGAAACGGTTTTTTGCCGAACACGATATCCATATTAAGATGGAACTCGGGGATGAAAGGCTTCTTCGTGAAAACACCGTCGACTTCATTCCGTTCAGCTACTACATGTCAGGAGTCTCCGCCCGTCCGGAACAAGGCGGGGAAAAAGCCGGCGGCAACCTGATATCCGGGCTCAAGAACCCGTATCTCGAAGCTTCGGACTGGGGCTGGCAGATTGACCCGGTCGGTCTGCGTACCCTTTTAAATATGTTTTATGAAAGGTATGAGACTCCGCTTTTCATCGTGGAAAATGGACTCGGTGCCTTCGATAAAGTGGAAGAAGACGGCAGCGTTCACGACCCGTACCGTATTGATTATCTGCGCAGTCACATTGAACAGATGAAAGAAGCAGTCGGCGACGGTGTAGATCTGTGGGGCTACACGACGTGGGGTCCGATTGACCTTGTCAGCTTCTCCACCTCTGAAATGTCGAAGCGTTATGGCTTTATCTATGTCGACCAGGACGATTACGGCAATGGCAGCCTGAAACGTTCCAGAAAAGACAGTTTCTCCTGGTACCAGAAAGTCATCAAAACAAACGGAGAAGACTTGTCTTCCTGATATTTATTCTTGAAGAGTCTGGGACAAAAGAATGCAGGTCCGTTTATGATCCGAACGATGGAATGGAGTGCTGTGCTTCAAGCATTCTGTTCCGTCCTTCGGATTTTTTTGTCTATCTGCGGTGCTGCCGGGATGAAGTGCGCGTCGTCCTGCTAACCTGCTGTTCGAACGGCAGCGGATGAAGAGCTGACAAAAAGGCCTTACCAGCCAAACATCCGGGGTTACCGGCTGAATCCGGCCATTTACATGCCAAATATACGGATTTACAAGCCAACGCTGTCAAAAAAAAAGACCCTGTATCAACAGTTCGTTCCATGCTGAGGCATCCACTGCAGGCGGACGTTTGCCGCGGAGAGCGCCGGCTAAAAACGGTCACGTCCTGTGATTGTATTTTACATATGATGAAGCACTTGCCTGTTCTTGAAAACCCTATGACTCTTTCACAGATGCTTAGTGGCTCCATTCCATCCTCTTGAAACCACTTTGGCTGAATTTTAAAACCGCAGTGTCCTTAGGACGACGTTATGCGGACACTATTCCTTTATTTCACGGTGCTGATCGGTCCATAAAAGGATTTTTTGAACAAAACGCGCCCGACCAAACTTTCGGACAATTAGGAGCGTTTTGTGACAGCTTCTTTTTTGTTTCACGTGAAACATTTTTGGTGTGTTTTCATATTTTATAAAAAATGATGTTTAAATACCCTTTCTACTTGGTATAACACAAATGAAAACAACACATCATTTCTTTTGGAGGTGCTTATGATGGCTGATCTATTTCCGAAACGCAACCGTGATTTTTTCAGCTGGCTGCCTGGACTGTTTGACAAAGACACCACCACCGATTTGTTTGAACGCCCATTCGGCCTGCAGTATCCGAAAGTTGATGTGAAGGATGAAGGAGACCATTATCTGGTGGAAGCGGAACTTCCCGGCTTTTCCAAAGAAGATGTGAGCGTGGAATACAAAAACGGCTATATCACACTCGAAGGCAGAAAAGAAGAATCGTCGGAAACAAACGACGAAAATCAGAACTATATCCGCAAAGAACGATCCTACGGTTCCTTTCAGCGCAGCTTTTATGTAGGTGATGTGAACGAAGAAGAGATTAACGGACAGTTCCATGACGGCCTGCTTACGCTGCATGTCCCAAAAACAAAAGATTCTCTGGATGATAAGTCCGGTTACAAAATTGGCCTGAACTAGAAGCCGCCTCCTCCCGGCTTCTTTTTTTACGTTTCCATCCTCTATTTTCCTCAGACTAAAATCACATATGAAAGCAAACCACTCCTTATCCATTCAATTCATAAAGAAAAAATTTAATTTTTTTAAACCATTTAATATCCCCTCATGAGCGTTTTTGAAGGAATGTTCCCCGTTTCCCGGGGGTCGAAAGGTGTTGAAAATTATCAGTGTTATTATTATGATATAAACTATTGAATGCGCAGCAGGGATCTATAGGTCAGGGCATCCATTTTTTGAAAAAGATTCAAAAAGCAATATTAGAAATACTATGTAAAGTTAATTTGAAGCAGAAGTAAGAGGTGAAAATGTGAAAAATGTAACGTTAGTATTCTGGATTTCGATAGCCATCTGTGCTGTCCTTGTTATATGGGGGGCATCATCACCGGATCAGCTCGAATCCGTGACAAACACTCTCACATCAAGTTTTTCGACTGGTTTCGGATGGTATTACTTAATTATTGTCGTCGCTATGCTCGGATTTTGTGTATACTTAATTTTCTCTCCCTACGGACGGATTAAACTGGGAGATCAAGACACACAGCCTGAATTTAAACTGCCAACCTGGTTTGCGATGCTGTTCAGTGCCGGAATGGGGATGGGGATGGTATTCTGGACGACCGCGGAACCCATTTCCCATGCCTTTGTCAATGCTCCGGAATCAGAAGTCGGATCGGAACAGGCCATCCGCGAATCTCTGCAGTATTCTTTCTTTCATTGGGGCATTCATGCGTGGGCCGTTTACGCCGTTGTAGCTTTAACCCTGGCCTATTTCAAGTTCCATAGAGGGTATCCCGGTCTTATCAGCGCGACCCTGATCCCGGTTTTCGGAGAAAAAAGCATGCGCGGCATTGCCGGCAAGCTGATTGATGCGCTGGCTGTATTTGCCACCGTTCTCGGAGTAGCTTCCACCCTTGGCTTTGGAACAGCCCAGATTAACGAAGGGCTCGCCTTCCTGTTTAATACGCCGAATACATTTACCGTTCAGGTGATTGTACTTGTGGTTGCCACTGTGCTGTTCATCATCTCGGCGTGGTCCGGCATCAGCAAAGGAATCAAGCATTTAAGTAACATTAACATGTGGCTGGGCTTCCTCCTGCTCATTGCCCTCTTTATTGTAGGACCGACGCTGTACATTCTGGACATGTTTACTGGTACATTGGGGAACTACCTTTCGGATTTCTTTAACATGAGTTTCCGCAGTGCTCCTCTTGATGACGGCACGAGGGGCTGGATTGATGCCTGGACGATTTTCTACTGGGCCTGGTGGATTTCCTGGTCACCGTTTGTCGGGATCTTTATTGCCCGTATTTCCAAAGGGCGTTCCATCAAGGAATTCATGCTCGGCGTTCTGTTCGTGCCGTCCCTTGTCTGCTTTATTTTCTTCACGGTGTTCGGCGTTTCCGCGCTGAACCTGGAACAGAACGGCATTGCTGAAATTTCACAGTATCCGATGGAAACAGCCACCTTTGCTGTGCTTCAGGAGTATCCTCTCGGATTTCTTATGTCTCTTGTCACCATCGTTGTCATTGCCGTGTTCTTTATCACGTCCGCGGACTCCGCGACATTTGTGCTCGGCATGCTGTCGACAAACGGTTCCATTGACCCTGCCGGTCTCGTGAAAATTACATGGGGTGTGGCACTGTCTCTTGTAGCGGCTGTGGTCATGTACTTCGGTGGAACTCAGGGACTGCAGAATACCTTGATTATTGCCGCCCTGCCATTTTCAGTCGTCGTCCTGTTAATGGGTGCGTCGTTTTTCAAAACCGTCCGGGACGAACGAAGGCAGCAGAAAAAAGCAGCAAAAGCGGCATAACACAAAGCGGGGCTGTATCAAAAGATACAGCCCCTTTCCTGTGATAAAGAAAGTTTAACCGAGGCAGAAGCGGAAGGTGGCGACGCCTGCGGGAAGAGCAGCAGCCGAAGATCCCATCAAACGGCGGTTTTACCGTTTGATGTAGCTGAGGCGCTGCCCGCGGCAAGCGTCCACCTGTAGCGGATGCCTCAGCAATTAACGGACTTTTGATACGGCTCCTTTTTTACCTTTTATTTAATTCGGCCGCAATGGCTGCACCCACAGCGGCGTTGTGTTTGACCAATGCAATGTTGGCTTCCAGGCTCTGTCCCCCTGTGGTTTCCTGTATTTTCTGCAGCAGAAACGGTGTGACATCTTTGCCGGTGATGCCGCGTTCTTCCGCCTCCCGCACCGCTTCCTCTATTACATTGGAGATGGTTTCTTCTTTCATGGCATAGTCTTCGGGTATCGGATTTGCAATGACCGCTCCTCCTTCCAGTCCCATCTCCCATTTGGCCTGCAGTGTGGAAGCGGCAGCGGCCGCATCATCAATCCTGTAATGAACGGGAAATTCACTGGAACGTGTGAAGAACGCCGGAAGCTGGTCTGTCTGATACCCCATGACCGGCACTCCTTTGGTTTCCAGATATTCCATCGTTAAGCCAAGATCAAGGATGGATTTCGCCCCGGAACAGATGACGGCCACATTGGTGCGGGCCAACTCCTCCAGATCGGCGGAAATATCCATGGAATGCTCGGCGCCCCGGTGGACACCGCCGATCCCTCCTGTGACAAATACGGGGATATCCGCCATTGCCGCGCAGATCATCGTCGCCGCCACGGTGGTCGCTCCGTGCTTTTTCGAGGCGGCCAGATACGGAAGATCTTTTCTGGAAGCTTTCGCAACATCTTCCGACCGCGCGAGCATGTCCAGTTCTTCCTCACTCAGGCCGATTTTTATCTGCCCGTCGAGCACCGCAATGGTCGCGGGCACCACGCCGCCGTACCTGATAATCTGTTCGACTTCCCGGGCTGTCTGAACATTCTGCGGGTAGGGCATTCCGTGCGAAATAATCGTGGACTCAAGCGCTGCAACCGGCTTTCCTGCTTCCTGAGCACTGCGTACTTCCTCTGACAAGGTAATAAACTGATTCATTTTCTCTCCTCCATCCTTCTTTTCAATTCATCCGCTGTCATCATCTCTCCAGCGGCTGTTTCGGTAGTCAGAACTGCGGCAGCGTTCATCATTCCGGCCTGTCCGGCTGCCTGTACACCCCATCCTTCCAGCCACGCGTAGAACAGAGCGGCAGAGAACGCATCTCCCGCTCCGGTAACATCGACTATGCCTTCCACCGGTTCCGCCGGAATATGAAAAATACCGGACGCCCTGCTCCCGAGCACTGCTCCGCTGCTTCCGCCGGTAATCACGACATTGGCCGCCCCCCGCTCTATCCAGGCAGTCACAGCAGCCTCACAATCTTGTTCGTCTTCAATCTTCATGCCAAGAGCCGCTTCTGATTCATCCCTGTTGGTTACGAGCCACGTCACACCTTCCAGTTGCTGCGGCAGCCGCTGCATCTTCGGAGCAGAGACTGCAGTGAGCATCAACGGAACCTGATATTCTTCCGCTTTTTTACAAATCAGTTCCAGTGTGTCTGCAGGACAGTTCAGGTCCGCTGCTATCCCTCCGGCTTGCTGGAAAAGACGTTCATGTTTGTTTATATACTCCGGTGTGATGGACTCATAAATATCCATATCCGCAAAGGCAAGCATCATGGCACCTTCCTGATTCAGGACCCCCGTATAGGAACCAGTTGTCTTTTCCGGGAGCACGGCAGCGAAGCCCAGATTCATGTAGGATTCCGAGGCCTCTTTGACAGCCGACCAGTCGGCATCCATGCCTGTCGTCGTCAGAAGAATGGTCTCCTTTTCCAGACGGCCGAGATTTTCCGCCAGGTTACGGGCCACACCTCCGGCACTCTCTGTCGAAGTTACGGGATTGGAAGTTCCCCACTGCATCTCTTCTTTCACATAAAACTTCCGGTCTATGTTTGCCGCGCCAATACACACGACCGGTCGCGTTTCGTTGATGACATACGCCTTTCCCAGAATATAGTTTTTACGCACCAGACCGGATATGATATTGGCAACAGCCGGACGCGATAAACCGACAGCTTCCGCCAGTTCCTGCTGGGATATATAAGGATCCTGCTTAATACGCGTAAAAACCTCGTGTTCTTTTTCCGTCAACGACTCCCTGTTGTGATACATGGTTACCCGCCACCTCTTAAAACGTATGTTTATAAATAAAAACTTTTGTTTAAACGCATTATATCTGACTCCTCCCGCTTCGTCAATCCATCCATCCTTTATCAAAATAAGGCCGGAGCTTTCTCTTCCTGAAAAGCTCCGGCCTGACGTTTACCCCTTTCGGTTAGGACGGATGATGTTGGGGTGATTGGTCGTAATGATGAGATCACGGGAAAGGCGGCAGAGCCGTTCGACGACATGAGACTGATTCACCGTCCAGACATTAACACGATACCCGTTATACTGCATCAGATCGACCAGGGCCTTCCCTGCCATTTCGTGATAGATCATCATACATTCAGCCCCGGCATCCTCCATCTGTTCCAGAGGAATGACCGGGCGGTTCATAAATATGAGCCCGGTCTGTACCGAAGGGTCGATCTGTTTCACTTTTTTCACAGCCATATGGTCAAAGGAGCCGACCAGTGTGGTGCGGATGATATCATATTTACGCAGCAGCCGGACGACTTTTTCCTCCAGTCCGGAATAAAGATCTCTGCGCTGCTTCAGTTCAATCGTCAGTGTCTTTTTACGGTTCATCCGCCTGAGGACGTCTTCCAGGGTCTGGATTCTCTGCCCGGCAAATGTTTTACCGAACCAGGAGCCGGCATCCAGCGCTTTCAGTTCATTGACGGTATAGTCCCGCACCGCTCCCCGTCCGTTTGTTGTGCGTTTCACCGTCTGATCATGAATCACCACCGGCACCTTGTCCCGTGAAAGATGGACGTCCAGTTCAATCCCGTCCACTTTCGGCGAAGTCCACGCCAGCTCAAACGCGGCAAGTGTATTTTCGGGAGCCCTGCCGGACCAGCCCCGGTGGGCAATACATTGTACCATTTCCAGAACCCCTTTTTTTATATCTTCTCTTTCAAGTATACAAAAAATCATTGCCTTCGTGTTTATGGGCGGTATATTTTCCCATGATACAAGTTTAAAAGCAGACGGATTTACCAAGAATGATGAAAAGCAGGAGCTTCTATCAGGAGGGGGAACCAATGAACACAGCAGTGCGTCAACGCAGCCGGCAGAGACCGGGGTGGATCCGGCTGTTGATCCGGTGTCTTCTTGTCACCGGTATTATAGGAATGAGCGCTATACTGGCCGCTGTCGGTGCCGCCTTTGTGCTGCAGCCTCCGCCGATCCAGGTGGATCAGTCCACTGTATTTTACGGAGCCGATCAATCCGTGATCGGCGAACACCATAACGGGAAGCAGCGGTACTGGGCTGAACTTGATGATATCTCCCCGCATCTCGTTGACGCGGCGGTGGCCGTAGAGGACCGGGAGTTTTACGAACACAATGGCTTTGATCTATCACGTATTCTCTCCGCTGCCGCCGTCAATATCAGGACATTTTCCAAATCACAGGGAGCAAGCACGATTACCCAGCAGTATGCCCGCAATCTGTTTTTATCCCATGAAAAAACGTGGTCGCGCAAACTGGAAGAGGCGTTCTATGCCCTGCGCCTGGAAATGCATTATGCGAAGAAGGATATCCTTGAGGGCTATCTGAATACGATTTATTTCGGGCACGGTGCCTATGGAATCGAAGCCGCTTCCCGTCTTTATTTTGATACATCCGCTGAAGACCTGTCCCTGGCTGAAGCGTCTCTTTTAGCCGGCGTTCCGAAGGGGCCGTCCTATTACTCGCCATTCTCCCATCCGGAACGTGCCCGCAAGAGACAGCGCCTCGTACTCTCCTCCATGGAACAGACCGGTTTCATTACAGAGGCCGAACGTGAAAAAGCGGAACAGGCCCCCCTTTCACTGGAGCCCGTGGGCACGCTGGCTGATGACCGGACCGGCCCCTATTTTCAGGATTATGTGGAGTCGCTGCTGGAACAAAAATATGATCTCGATCCGGATCTTCTGGAACAAGGAGGCCTGCGCATCTATACCACGCTGGATCCCGGACTTCAGGAAAAAGCGGAAAAATGGATACGGCTGGAAATGCCGAAAGACTCGGAGCTGCAGGGAGCGCTTACCGCCATGGATCCCGATACCGGCAACGTTCTTGCGATGGTTGGGGGCCGAAATTATCAGGAAAGCACCTACAACCGGGCCGTCGACGCAGCCCGCGCTCCCGGCTCTGCGTTGAAGCCGTTTCTTTATTATGCGGCGCTCGAAGATGGGTTGACTCCGTTAACATCGTTCCGGAGCGAACCGACGGAATTTGATATCGGGGAAGATGGAGAAACCTATGCGCCGGGCAATTATGGGGAGATTTACGCGCATGATTATATTCCGATGTATGAAGCACTGGCTGTATCAGATAATATTTACGCCGTCAAAACCCATTTGTATCTGGGACCCGATGCGCTCGTAAACACCGTGAAAGAAGCTGGGATTTCGAGCGAACTGTCTCCCATTCCCTCCCTTGCCCTCGGTACCCAGAACGTAACACTGCTGGATCTGACCAGCGCCTATGTTCCGTTTGCCAACGGCGGCAAAAAAGCAGAACCGCGCCTGATTCAAAAAATCGTAGACGCCGACGGCAATGTGCTCGTCGACAATGAACCGGATACCGAACAGATCTTTGATCCTCAAAAAACATATGTCGTGACAGATATGATGAAAGGCGTATTCGACGTTTCCATGAATGCTTATACGTCGGTAACCGGACGTTCCGCGGCGCATCTGTTCGACCGGCCGCTTGCCGGTAAAAGCGGGTCCACCGATTACGACAGCTGGATGGCAGGTTCTTCCCCTCAACTCACCGCCGCTGTGTGGGTCGGTTATGATGATAACCGGGAGATGAATCATGCAGAAGAAGGACAGATTTCCAAACGAATCTGGGCAAAGTTTATGGACGAAGGGCTCGAAGGGGAACTGAAAATGGATTTTCCATCTCCAGACGGGGTTGTACAGGCATCAATTGATCCCGATACCGGACTGCTTGCTTCCGAAGAATGCGGTCCTTCACGGACCATCGCTTTTGAAGAAGGGACAGAACCGCAGCGATCCTGCACCAAAGAGCTTGAAAACGAGCAGGAAGACCGTCCTGAAAAACATCCGAATCAAAAAGAAGAGGAACTGCCGGAAAAGCAGGAGAAATTCTGGGACAGGCTGAAACGCTGGATACAACCCTGAAAAAACCAAAACGTGCAGGAGGCTGGATGGGCGCTCCTGCACGTTTTGGTGTCCTAGTTTATGATGCGTGCGTGTATTTCCAGTGTATTGATAATTGGCAGAAAGAACAACCGCTGTGCGGATTGTTCAAAAATCGTTCAAAAGTTCAGCTGTCCTCTTCCTTGTTTTCCTTGACATTCAGCAACTGGTGGAGTTCCTCGCTGGAATGATCCCAGATGTTTTTATCGAATGCCTTCAGGTACTCGCCCAGAATATATTTGGAATGCTCATCCATGTGATCCACGACAAGTTTCCCTTTCATCGATTTATCCATGTTGTTTACATGTTCCGGCATGCTCTTATATCCTTTGCGGATCCTTTTGTCGGAATCCTCTACCAGCGTTTCACATGCTCCTACGCCGGCATAGTAAGGTTTCCCGTCTTTATGGTCTACCGTCACCCAGACGAGCCAGTACAGTTTCGGATTGGGCACATCCTCTTTATCCGCTGAAAATTTTACTTTCTTTTCTATTTCGGAGCGGGCATGGAGCGCTCCCATATCTACAAACGCCCGGTCTTCTGCGGGATCAATGATGATCGGAGACATATTATCCAGACTTAACGTACCCGCGCCGAAGCCACCATCACCGCCGGTGGCATCTCCACTCAAGATATTAAACCCGCCGCCTTTTCGTTTCTTATCGTCCTTATCAAAAAGATCCATACAATCGTCTCCTTTTAAAAAGTCTCTTTCTTCATCATACCCTGTTTCTCCTCTTCATTTCAAAGAATCAATCAACTGCCAGGCTTCCTCTATATCCTCTTCCGAGTAGTTCTGGCTTTTTTTCAGCGTTCCGACTTTTTCCTTCACTTCATCCTTGGTTAATTCCTCAAAATATAACATGGTGGAAACGAGCTCCAGAAACCTGGCACTGTATTCATTTAACCGCCGGGTAATCATTTCTGCTTTGCGGCGCGGCCAGTCCAGCTGCATGTTCTGCAGGAAGGTGTTCCCCTGTTCGGTGAGCTGGTACCGGTACTGATAATATCCCGATTTCGTTTCCTTGATTTCAGACATGAAACCGAGACTGCACAGTTCTTCCGTTCTCATCGTCAGTTCCTCGGAATAAGGCCCGTACATATGAAACGTATATTTTTCCTGCAGGGGCAGCTGCATTTTCTTGCTGATATAGACGATCTTCTGCCATTTCTTACGGCCTACCACTTCCCCGGCGTCCTGTAACAACGCCAATAACTTTGCATGATCAGGCAGCATTGCCGATATCCTCCTTCGTGGTCCATCCACTCATATTCTATGTGCGGCGGTTATTCCGCTTCCCCATCCCGTCCATCAGGTTCTTCATAGGAAAACAGAATGTTTTTGATCTGCTGTTTTTCGTTTTCATGACCGGGCGTTTCCAGCCACTCCTGCGGATAGTACAATTTATGATCCGTTCTTTTTTTTCCTGATATGGCTTCCACCAGATCCGATTCCCTCGACAGCTCCCGGAGCCGTCCTCCCGGCATCAGGAGATGAATCGGCATCCGTTCTTCTTCCTCACCGGGCCGGTAGAAATCATACGGAAGATCCGACGACGAATCAATCACAAGATAGTATTCCGGATCAATCCCGGCGTTGGAAAACAGGTTCTGAAGCTTTGTCCATTCATTCAGCAGAAGGCTTTGGCTGAATTCCACATATTTAAACAGGTTCCGGTTCAGAAAACGCCGGCAGAGGTCCTTCAGGATGTCATCGTCTTCATACTGCCACATCTGAAAGTAGTACATGACTACCGACTCGTCCAGGCACAGATAATTTTCAAGGGTCAGTGTGCCTTCAAAGAATCCCTGAAAGTGGTAGGGATCCTGGAAAAAAGGATATCCTTCCTCCCGTAATTTTTTTACGCGCTGCAGAATTTTACTTAAAATCACTTCCGCACTGCGTGTGACAGGGTGAAAGTAAACCTGCCAGTACATCTGATACCGGCTCATGATGTAATCCTCTACGGCGTGCATGCCGGTGTTTTTAATGACGGCCTGATCCTCGGTCGGGCGCATGACACGCAGAATCCGTTCCATGTCAAAATGCCCGTAACTGACCCCTGTATAGTATGCATCGCGCTGCAGGTAATCCATACGATCCGCATCAATCTGGCTGGAGATCATGCTGACCACGAGTTTATTAGGATACGTCTTTTCAATCACATCGGCGACATCCTGGGCAAACGTCTCCCCCATTCTGCGCAGCACCTGGTTGACTTCCGTATCCCCTGTAATGATTTTTCTTGTCCACCATTCATGATCCGTCTGGAAAACTTTTTCAAAGGAATGCGAAAACGGACCGTGGCCGATGTCATGAAGCAAAGCGGCACTTAGGCAGAGAAGGCGTTCTTCCTCCTGCCAGTGCGGCCTTCCATCAAACACTTCGATGATTCGTCTCATGATTTCGTACACACCCATGGAATGGTTGAAACGGGTATGCTCCGCTCCGTGAAATGTCAAAAACGTGGTGCCGAGCTGACGAATCCGCCGCAGCCGCTGAAATTCGCGGGTGCCGATCAAATCCCAGATCAGTTCATCCCGAATATGAATATAGCGGTGAACAGGGTCTTTAAACACCTTTTCTTCCTGCAGTTTTCGGTTGCCTTCTTTCATGGGCCGTTTCCCGCTCCCTTATGTATGCTCTGCCTTTGGGCACGCCTATAGTAGTATCCTTTATTATACCAACCGGTCCGCTTCCTTGGCAAAACCTCTCAAAAGACGGTCACATTTCACCAATCCCCATTTCATGCTATAATCTACAAAGCTATATCCTTTTAGAACGGAGTTCAGCTCATGAGTATGAATGAAATGTTCCAAGGCAGAAGCTGGCGCTGGGTGGATCACGCGGGGTCCGGCCTTCATTTCGACCCTCTACAGTCTTTTGCCTACGACGATACGTTTTGTGTCAGTGCCGGTCTGGGGAGTGACCCTATCATGCGGGCATGGGTGCATCCCCCCACCGTTGTGCTCGGCATTCAGGACAGCCGTCTTCCGTCGGCGGCGGACGGCATTGCCTTTCTCGAGAATGAGGGATACCGGGTTATCGTCCGGAACTCCGGCGGACTCGCGGTTGTACTGGACGAGGGTATTTTAAATTTGTCTTTTATTTTTAAAGAACATAAACAGTTCTCGATTCACAGCGGCTATGATTTCATGTGGGAAACGGTACGGCAGCTGTTCACGGATGCCCCCGGGCCGATTGATGCGTATGAAGTTAAAGGATCGTACTGCCCGGGAGATTATGATCTTAGTATCGATGGAAAAAAATTCGCCGGTATCTCCCAGCGCCGCATCCGCGGCGGCGCTGCAGTCCAGATCTATATGGCCGTTAAGGGCAGCGGAGCCGGCCGGGCCCGCCTGTTGAAACAGTTTTACGAGCGGGCGGTGCAGGGAGGACCGTCGAAATTTGAATGGCCCCGTATTCGTCCTGAAGTGATGGCTTCTCTTTCCGAATTATACGAAGAAGAATGTTCAATAAACGATGTACTATACCGCCTCCTCACGACAGTAAAAGACGAAGGAGCCTTCATTGAATCTTCTGGACTCGATGACGAAGAGAAGGATCGGTTCGATACGTTCTACAACCGTGTCCTTGACCGCAGCAGCAAAGCGCTCCGGAAAACAAAGCGCCAGAATATATAAGGATGACTTTTAAAAAGTCTTATGGAAACGAAGAATCTGAGACAAAAGAATAGAAGCCAACCGAAAACCCGAATGAACGACTAGCTCGCTGCGGCCGGCCACTGCGCTTTCCATGGGGACGGCTTCAGCTAACTTGGTAAAGAAGACTGCTTTACCAAGTGGATCTTCAGCTCGTCCTCGTCCCATTGGAGTCTCCGTGACCGGCCTCCGCTGGATAGAAAGGGAAGCCGATCTAATCACAAAAGGAGAATACTTAAAACGGCAATTCAGCGGAGTCAGAGATTTTAGCTGATCTTCCTCCTTTCGAGCCGTGCCCGCGGAAAGACGAAGTGTTTTGGGGCAGCGGTTTATCTTAGGAACGAAAGATGCCGAACGATTTTAAAAAATCGTTCGGCATCTTTCTATCTTATAAAGGTTTTGTCGAACCTTTTTTCTTTTTCCCTTTTTATGCCTTAATCAGAGTTTTTTTTTCTGTGATGGCCTGCTGCCCGGTAATCAATGCGAGATTGTATACATCCATCACGCTGCAGCCGCGGGATAGATCGTTCACCGGTTTGTTGAGCCCCTGCAGGATCGGTCCGACAGCCTCATAGCCGCCAAGGCGCTGGGCGATTTTATATCCCAGGTTGCCCGATTCCAGACTCGGGAAGATAAAGACGTTTGCTTCCCCCCGTAGCGGCGAATCCGGTGCTTTTGTCTGCGCGACTGCCGGTACAAACGCGGCATCAAACTGGAATTCTCCGTCGATCATAAGATCCGGACGGTCCTCCTGTGCTTTCTTTGTCGCTTCCGACACCTTCTGGGTTTCCATGGAAGAGGCGGAGCCTTTCGTCGAGAAACTGAGCATGGCCACTTTGGGATCCATGTCAAATGTCTGGGCGGTTTCCGCCGTCGATACCGCGATTTCAGCGAGTTCTTCTGCGCTTGGCGAGATGTTAATTGCGCAGTCGGCGAAGACAAATTTCTTCTCATCTTTTACCATAATAAACACGCCGGACGTTTTTTGAATGCCTGGTTTTGTTTTAATGATCTGGAGGGCCGGGCGCACCGTATCCCCCGTGGAATGAGCGGCGCCGCTCACCAATCCGTCTGCTTCGTCCATATGGACAAGCATAGTACCGAAATAATTGGGATCCTGCAGCTTCTCCTGTGCGCTTTCTTCCGTTTCTTTTCCTTTACGGCGTTCCACAAAGGCTGCCGTCATGCGGTCGAAATGTTCATAGGTTGCCGGATCGTATATTACTGCATTCCCCAGGGAAACACCGAGTGCTTCCGCCTTGTTCTGCACCTCGTCTTTATTTCCGATAATGACCGGCTGCAGCATATTGTCCGCTGACAATTTAGCCGCTGCTTCAATAATCCGGTCATCGTCTCCTTCCGGAAACACAATGGAAGGATAGGAAGCTTTCACCTGGCTCTTAACAATCTCAAACAGATCGCTCACAGCCGATTCCTCCTTTATATCTATATCACATTCCCCGTGTCTATCTAATGGATCATCTATTCCTACTATACCCTGTTCAAGCTCGAACTACATATTTCATGAAAACTTGTCACTCTTTTTTCATTCACCAGCATACTCCTGTATATCAAAAAAATAAACCCAAAGACTTAAAATAATAAAAATAGAAATTTTCTAACCGGTATTCGTTTTCAACCCCTGTCAAATCAAGCGTTTTCACATTCATTTCTATATGTTTCACGTGAAACATTTTCAGCCCGGAAAGAATGATGAATACTACTTTTCTGTATCATAATAATAAAAGAATGATCAGAAACGACCCGACAAAGGAGCATATAGTATGGATGAAAAACGATGGATGCACCCTCTTCCCCTTCGCAACATCACCCTTCCGAGCAGCGTCATGATGGAAGTAAGCGAAACACAGGACATCGATCTTTATAAATATTACGCAGAACGGGAGATCAGTCTTCTCCTTTCCAACGAAACAGACAATCATTCTCTGGATCACTGGGAACCAACGATACAAGCCGTCCACGACGTACAGGGAACGATCATACTGCAGCTGAATTCCAGCCGGCAGTACATCGAAGCTGCTTCCAGAGAAACAGCCCTGCATGACATCCACCAGATGATTCAGTCGTTTGCCGATCAGGCCGCAGAGGCGGAACGAACCGGATTTGACGGTGTGGAAATTTTAGGAACAAAAGGTTCCGGCGTTTACTCCTTTATGTCATCCGAAGCCAATGAACGAACCGGACAGTGGGGCGGGTCCCGCGAAGACCGTCTTCACTTTCCGCTTGCCGCCGCCAGACATATCCGGGAATATACCGGAGGCGATTTCCCTGTTCTTTTCCGGCTGCCCTGCGCCGGCATCGGCATCGATGAAGAAGAGATCACGGAAGCGGCCGAACAGTTGGAAGCCTCCGGCGTGGATATGCTGCATATTGGAAGCGGCAGGCACGGGTCTTCTCCTGAATCCATCCATCATAACATTTATACGGCTTTGTCCATCAAACAGGCTGTCTCTCTCCCGGTGGCAGTATCTTTCGGTAACGAAGCGGGAGAAGCATCCTTGCAGCAATGCGAAGATACTTCGTTGGACGGAATCTCCCTGACACATGGAAATGATGCATGGAAGCCATTGTTTTTGACCAAAAATTGAAACCTTAAGGAAAAGGACAGTCTCAAGGGGCTTGTTTTTTTCGTATTCTTTCATTCATGGTATAGTGTTTGATAACAGAGAATTTTTCCAAAGGAGTGGTACATAATGAGTGAACCGTCCCAAACCCTTGACGGCTGGTTCTGCTTTCATGATCTGCGCAAAATAGACTGGGCAGCCTGGCGGAAGGTTCCTGAAGAGGAGCGGCAGGCCATGGTTAATGAATTTGTGGATGTTGTACAAACATGGAAAGGCGTGGAAGAAAGAGAGACAGGCAGTTATGCTCTTTATACGGTTGTCGGGCATAAAGCCGACCTGATGATGGTGAATCTGCGCGATTCGATGAACGACCTGGATGCGATCGAACAAACATTCAATAAACTGCGCCTCGCGGATTTTACCACACAGACCTACTCTTACGTATCTGTCGTGGAACAGGGCAACTACACCCCTCCAAAAGACGGCAGTGATCCCCTGGACAATCCGAATATGCGCGCGAGAGTTTATCCTATTCTGCCGAAATGGAACCATATCTGCTTTTATCCGATGGATAAAAAGCGGGAAGGAAATGATAACTGGTACTCCCTTCCGATTGAAGAACGCGTGGAATTAATGAAGGCGCACGGTAAAACCGGCCGTAAATATGCCGGCGAGATCAAACAGATTATCTCCGGCTCCACCGGTCTTGATGACTGGGAGTGGGGCGTCACCCTGTTTGCCCATGACGCCCTGCAGTTCAAAAAGCTCATTTATGAAATGCGCTTTGATGAAGTGTCTGCCCGGTACGGGAAGTTCGGCGCTTTTTATGTCGGAAACCTTCTGGAACCGGAGCAGGCACAGCATTTTTTTCAGCTGTAACGACAGAATAAGGACAAAAGACCGGTGTGAAAACGCCGGTCTTTTTTTAACATATCCTGCTTTTTGTTTTCATAGGGTACAGTAGTGTGAAGCTGTAAAAAGCGGGGTGATGTCATCGCAGTCATTAAGGCACCGACCGAAGATCTTAAAATGCTGGCCCGTTTGATGCGGGCGGAATCCGAGGGAGAAGGCAAGCTGGGCATGCTTCTTGCTGGGAATGTGATGGTAAACCGGGTGTATGCCAACTGTCTGGATTTTCAAAACATCCGCACTATTCCTGAGATGGTCTACCAGTCCCCGGGTGGATTTGAAGCGGTGCAAAGAAGTTATTTCTACCAGCGGGCGCGGAACCGTGATGTCCGCCTGGCGCGCCGTCTTGTGCAAGGTCAACGGTTTTCCCCTGCCGAGAATTCCCTCTGGTTTTACCGGCCGGGAGGGGACTGCCCGGCAGAATGGTTCGGACAGCCGAACGTCGGTCGTTATAAAGCCCACTGTTTCTTTTCACCCCGATATGAAGACTGTCCTGAAGTATACCGGTAATTCCCACTCAAAAGGAGGCACTTTTCGTGTACAATTATTATCCCTGGTACCCCATGCAGCAGTCCGCAGGCTGGTACCCTTACGGACCGGAGACGGATATGTACCGGCAGAACAGCAATAACATTAATGGCAATGGTAACGGCATACTGCCGATGGAACAATCCTACATTGAAAATATTCTTCGTCTGAACAGCGGCAAAATGGCTTCCGTCTATATGACATTTGAAGCAAATCCGGATTGGCAGTCGATGGTGTTCCGCGGCGTCATTGAAGAAGCTGGGCGCGACCATATTGTACTCAGAGATCCCGACAGCGGAAAATGGTATCTACTGTTGATGATCTATCTCGATTATGTCGTCTTTGATGAAGAAATCAACTATCAATATCCTTATGACGGGCAGAGCCCGGCCTCCCGTTAACCAGGTTTAAAACGCCGGCGTATGTGCAATAGTCACAACAGGAAAGCAGGCAGTGCGTGAACCTTCATGCACTGCTTTTTTCTTTGCTTTCTTAAAAATTTAAAGCTTACCCCTTGAAAGTCAAAAATGGTCAGTGTACAATATGATTACAAGGTCAAAGAAAGTCAAAGTCAAAACAGATGATTTGATACCTTGTCACCCACGCGTTAAGATGCCAATTAAAGATAAATAACTGTCGACAACAAGCACCATAATGAATTAAAGGAGGAAAACGAATCATGAGAAGATGTGAATATTGCAAACAGCGCCAGGCGCGCATTGAATTGAATATGAACATTAATGGATATCAGCAGAAAATGAATTTATGCGATATATGCTACCACGAAGTACGAAATGAAATGAAACAGCCGTCCAGCTTCGGCGGCGGACAGTCCTCTGCGTTTGACCAGTTCTTCCAGAACATGATGGGAGGACAGCAGCAGATGGACGGCGCTCAGGACCAGTCTGGACAGGCCCAGCAGGGCGGCGGAAACGGTGGTCTTTTGGATGACCTTGGGAAGAACCTATCCGACGCTGCCCGCGCCGGCATGATCGATCCGGTCATCGGCCGTGAAACAGAGGTGGAACGTGTTATTGAAACGTTGAACCGCCGCAACAAGAATAACCCGGTGCTGATCGGGGAAGCCGGTGTCGGTAAAACCGCCATCGCTGAAGGGCTCGCCCTCCGGATTACCGAAGGCGATGTACCGAACAAACTGAAAAACAAAGATATCTACCTGCTTGATGTTTCTTCCCTCGTCGCCAATACCGGTGTACGCGGACAATTCGAAGAAAAAATGAAGCAGCTTCTGAAAGAACTGCAGGAGCGTAAAAACGTCATCGTCTTTATCGACGAAGTTCATCAGATTGTCGGCGCCGGTTCCGCGGAAGGGTCATCTGACGCAGGCAATATCATGAAACCGGCCCTCGCCCGCGGTGAAATTCAGGTCATCGGTGCGACTACGTTGAATGAATACCGTAAAATCGAAAAAGACGCCGCGCTTGAACGCAGATTCCAGCCGGTTATGGTGAACGAACCATCCCTGGAAGACTCCGTCAGCATTTTGGAAGGCTTGCAGAACAACTATGAACAGTATCATCAGGTTTCCTATACCGAAGATGCGCTGCAGGCCTGCGTGAACCTGTCGAACCGCTATATTCAGGACCGTTTCCTGCCGGACAAAGCGATTGACCTGCTTGATGAAGCCGGCTCAAAAATCAACCTGATTCACAGCGAAGACGACGAGCAGGAACTTCGCAGCCGCATAGAACAGACCGCCGCGGACAAGGAAAAAGCCACCCAGCAGGAAGACTATGAACGGGCGGCCCAGCTCCGCGACGAGGAAGCCAAACTCCAGAAACAGCTTGAAGAATCGGAAGGCGGCAGAGATATCTCCAATCGTGACGCGGTCGTAGACGTCGATACGATCCAGCAGATTGTCGAGAATAAAACCGGCATTCCGGTCCGTCGTCTGCAGCGGGATGAACAACAGAAGATGAAAGACCTGCCGGAACGCCTTCGCGCAAGCGTCATCGGCCAGGATGAAGCGGTCAGCAAGGTTGCCCGTTCCATCCGCCGTAACCGTGCCGGACTTCGGAGAGGCACACGCCCGATCGGCTCCTTCCTGTTTGTCGGACCGACCGGCGTCGGAAAAACCGAGCTCTCCAAGTCTCTCGCCAGAGAAATGTTCGGCGACAGTGAAGCGATGATACGCCTCGACATGAGTGAGTATATGGAAAAACATTCTGTTTCCAAACTCGTCGGTTCTCCGCCCGGATATGTAGGACATGATGAAGCAGGACAGCTGACCGAAAAAGTGCGCCGTCAGCCGTACAGCATCATTCTGCTCGACGAAATCGAAAAAGCGCACCCCGACGTGCAGCACATGTTCCTGCAGATCATGGAAGACGGCCGTCTGACAGACAGCCAGGGCCGCACCGTGAGCTTTAAAGATACCGTGCTCATCATGACATCCAACGCCGGCTCCAACGTGAAACACGTCACCGTCGGGTTCGGAAATAAAGATAATGTGGAACCGAAATTGATGGAATCCCTGTCGGACTACTTCAAGCCTGAATTCCTCAACCGGTTTGACAGCATCGTGTCCTTTGAAGAACTCAAACAGGAAGACCTTGTCACGATCGTTGATCTGATGCTCGAAGACATCGTCGACGCAGCCAAGGAGCAGAATCTTAACGTCACCATCTCTCAGGAAGCTAAAGAGATGCTGGCCGAAGAAGGATATGACCCGGCATTCGGCGCCAGACCGCTCCGCCGCGTCATCGAAGAAAAAGTCGAAGACGGCATCGCTGACTTGATGCTCGAGGAAGAAGACCTTGAAAACATCCAGGTCACCGTCGAAGACAACGACATCTCCGTCGTCAAAGCATAATATTCACTTCTCCAGGGACCAACCTTTTCGGTTGGTCCCTTTTTATGTTTGGCGTTGTTGAATGTCCAGCCGTTCGGGGCCTGAGCCGAAGGAAGCTTGAAGCACTGGCCGGTGGGTGAAAAATCGGACGTTATTTCCTCCTTTTTCCATGTGAAAAAAGCGGATTCTGGCTTGAATAACGGAATGGATGGCCGCCATGTTTTCTTTTGACAAAATGCCGGTCCAAACAAACGTCATAAAACATCCATTGTTTCCCTGTCCCGTCCATGCTATGCTTCTAGTGGATAAACCACTTTCATGCGATGAGGTGAAAGATAAAAATGCTATCTTCTGCGATTGGTAGACTTCGGGCGGCGGGTATCCTTGAAGGGATATCGTTTATTGTGCTGCTTTTTCTGGCGATGCCGTTGAAGTACGGCCTCGGCATGGACATGGCGGTAACGATTGCCGGTTCTGTCCATGGCGGTTTGTTTATTTTATATATGCTGGCGGTGCTGTTCGTCTGGATTCAGCGGCGCTGGCCTGTTCCAAGAGCCATGATTGCGGCGGTGGTGTCCGTCATTCCATTCGGTCCGTTCGTGTTTGACCGCAGCCTGCGGAAAGAAGAAGAACTCGGGACAGCCCCGGGAAACGCCATTGGCCTGTAAAAAGTACGTCCCTGTAACATTTACGCTGTCAGGGACGTCTTTTTGTGTGCATGACAATATCAGCTTGTACATACGTATCATTGAAAAACATCAACTGAAGGAGATTTGCTATGTTCGAATGGAAAAATATTCTCAGGGGTGCGGCAATGGGAATCAGCGATATTATTCCCGGTGTCAGCGGCGGCACCATCGCCCTTGTGCTCGGCATTTACCACCGGCTGATCGCCGCGATCAACAACCTGTTCAGCAGGCGCTGGAAAGAGCAGCTCGGCTTCTTCATCCCGCTTGGTATCGGGATCGGCGCTGCCATCTTCGGTTTAAGCAGTGTACTGGACTGGCTCCTGGCCGATTATCCGCAGCCGACGTTTTTCCTGTTTATGGGGTTGATACTCGGGACGATTCCCCTTCTGCTCCGCGAAGCCGACTATAAACGGGCATTCAACGGCAGTCATTATGTAATTGCAGGGATTGCCGCCGTACTTGTTATTTTGTCCGGGCTTTTCGGGGGAGAAGAGAAGGAGGCCATGCAGAATCTGGCCGCCTCCGATTATCTCCTCTTCTTTTTCTCCGGCTGGATCGCGAGTACAGCGATGATCCTCCCCGGTATCAGCGGTTCGTTTATTTTACTGCTCCTCGGCGTGTACGGCACTGTCATTCATGCGGTAAGCTCCTTGCAGTTTTCGGTGCTGCTCGCGGTGGGAGCAGGGATTGTCGTCGGCCTGGCGATCATGAGTAAACTCCTGCACTACCTGCTGCGCCGGCACACTGCAGGAACCTACGCCGTGATGACAGGCCTTTTAACTGGGTCGTTGTTTGTCATATTCCCCGGCCTCAGTGCCGGCTTCGTCCAGTTTTTCGTCAGCCTTTTCACCTTCGCCGCCGGACTGGTCATTGCCGCGGTACTTGGAAAAGTGGAACGCAGGTAATGTAACATTTTTAGGTGTTTCTGCTGCTCCGCAGAAACTTGCATAATTCAGTATAGTTGGCATATAATAATGGCAGAGGCACAAGAAGTGCCCCTGCCTAAACAAGATGCGAACCATCCCTCTTAAGGAGGGCTTAAAACAGAATGGTTTAAATAGAAACCCATCCTACTTAGAGTGGCTGCTCTTTAGGATGGGTTTCTTATCTCTTGTCGGAAACGAGAACCAGCAGCATTGTCAAAATGACCATAAGCAGTTCAAAATCCGACATACAACCACCCCCTTTCATTAGAGGGTAGCTGCCCATCCCAAAAGCAGACCGTTCACATCACTCTATGATTATATCATAAAACTTGCATTACTTTATCCCCGGTAACGAAAAGACTTCTCCCTGCCATCCAGACAGCGAATATGGATTCGGTACAGCCATGTTTCCATACGACCCACCAAAAACTACAAACTGTATCATCCGTGTTGTTCCAAGGTATAAAAAGGCTGTTAAAAAGATGTGTTTATTCTATCATTGAATAACTGCGAGTCGTTTTGCATTTGTTCAATCATATGAACCCAATCTTCATCCATTATCATGCAGCGGAGTAGTCTCGAAAAATTTATTAGAAACAATAGCTTGGTTAGTGTCCTTCACACCATTATTTTTTAAATCTACAATGTTTTTGGTGGCACGGTCACCCCTTTCATATTCGCTTTGATTGCTTGAACCCATGTTTTATTGACGGTTTTCATCAGCTTGAACGTTTCTAACTGGCTTTTTGACAACACTCCGCTGACCTCCCCCTGTAAACGATCTACATACAACAGAAAATCGCTGGTCATATATACACAGGAAAACGTTTGCGCACAAAGTCATTGTTCTTTGTGCTTTTCAAATCATTATATTTTTTCATCATACTATATCCATATTCTTTCATCCGCGAATAGTTTTCCTTCAGGTTCGATAGTTGAGCAGGTGATATATGCTCTCGATCTGTAACAGCTTCCAATTGGTATGTATTTAAGATTACAGCAGTAGAGAATAAATTAACATCTGTAATTAATTCGTCAGATAGATGGAATTCGTATTTCTTATTTTCCAGGTATTGTATTAAAGCGAAAGTTCCTGCTAGTATGATGAAAAAAGCGAAACTTCCCAGGAATAACTTCCTGCTCAAAACACTCACCTTACTCTTTTATTTTTTAGCAAAAGACATTTTGGCATTAGGTAGAAGTCAACGTGCTGCTTAACACAGAAATGCTTATTGAAGAACCAACCGGGATTTATATCTGAGGGATAAAAAGAATCCTGTTTTTTCTCAACCCCAACGACAGTGTTTACAATTCCACGTAGGTGCGATCTTCTCAAAACCAGTCAACAAACTCTTGGATCTGGAACATCCTGTAACATCGCGTGCATACTGGAACTGGCAGCATGTGGAGGATATTGAGATAATATAAAAAAGGGGGAAGATGAATGAGAAAGAATGTGGTATTCATAACTATATTAGCCTTAATATTTATACTTAGCAGCTGCTCATTCAAGGAAATAATTAATAACCATGAAGATTTCAACATACAAACAGAAGATGTAAAAGAAAAGGTGCAATTTCAATTCAATGCTCAAGATTATATAAAGGGAAATTTAGATAAAAAAGATAGAACTTTTGCTGTGAAAAACACTGATTTTACTTTAAAGAAAGTTGAATCAACAATGAATGAAAAGACTCTTCGTTTTGAGCTTACTCACCATATTGCTGATGAAGGAACGTTAATATTGCCAAATGACTATAGCTTTTCAGAAAAGGACGATACAATAACTTCAAGCAGTCCTTTTTTTGGTGAAATTTGGATGGATGGTAAGAAAGCAACTCTTGAGCAGATTGGTTCTTCTAACAGAAACATTACTTTCACGATGAAGACAACGCTTCAGAATGCAGATAATGTAAAGGTACAATTCAAAAGATTACAGCGTTTTCATTACTCACGTGATAAATAGGTCAACACATCCCTTTAGGTACCCAAAATTTTATTATATAATCATTTTTATTGTAGAATGGGAAAGTAAAACTCCATCCTTAAAATAGAGCGGCAACTCTAATAAGGATGGGGTTTTAATATACCCTGAAATGGATGTTGCCCTATTTGAAGGGCCGTTCGCATCTTCCTGAGGAAGGGGTAGTTCATCGCTGTCCCTTCCTTTTATTATATCTTTACTGTACCATATTATTCTTATCACGTCTCTTGGAAGAAAGAGAAAAAATAAACACCCATCCTGCCCGGAGCAGATGCCCTCTTTTAGGATGGGTCTCTTCGTGGTCCGTATTTTCTATTATGCTTTCCATACCGCCGCGATCAAAAGAATCCAGCCGGCGATAAAGGCCGTGCCGCCGATCGGGGTAATGGCGCCGAGCCAGGAGATCCCGGTAAAAGCCATCGTGTACAGGCTTCCTGAGAATATGAGAATGCCCGCAAACAGCAGCCAGCCGGCCCACACAATCAATGCCGAACCGCCGGCATAAGCCGCCACCAGGCCGATGGCGAGCAGTCCGAGAGCATGCATGATATGATACTGCACGCCGGTCTGATACACGTCCATCAGGCGGTCCGATAACTTTCCTTCCAGACCGTGCGCCCCAAATGCACCAAACCCTACCGCTGCTGCGGCATTCAGTGCGCCTAGAATCACAAACAGTTTCCACATCTATCTCACCGTCCTTTTAAAACTCCAGTAGATTTCCTTCCGATGCCGGAATATCCGCCGCATCCGAAGACGAGGATGGAGAGGATAGCGGCGCTTTCGTTTCGTTGAAAAAATCAGCAGAAGATTTTTTTCCTGCCGTCTTCGGTTTCGTATGTTCCTGTTCCCCTGTCAGCATATCGCAGTACGACTTTATCACTCTGGCGTGATTTTTCACGGCATCTTCATCATCATATTCCAGCCGGTCCGCCAGCTCCATCATTTCTTCTTCCATCTTTTCCACTACGGTTCGAGCGGAAATATACATCTATGTTTCACCTGCCCTGTCAGCATTCACTGCCGGCATTATAACACAGGAACAGCACCTCACGCTCTGGTTTCCGATGAATGGACACGATATCTTCACGTTCATGGAAGGCCTTCCCTTCGGCGTAAAAAATCCTGAACCCGCTGTTCCAGCTGCCTGTTCAGGATTTTTTTATTCGTTGTTGTTCAGTCCACCACGGTGTAACCAAACGCTTCGATTTTTGGATAATTTTCTTCGTCCACCACCCAGATCTGCTCGTCATTGTCCTTTACTACCACATCTTTATCCGCTGCCGCTTGTTTTGCTTCGTCCTTGCTGTCATATTTTCCCGCAGGAATCTGCATATCATCCACTATGATGAATGCCATACATAACACCTCCATCTGTGAGGAGGTTTTCCCGCTCCATTCCAGCATTAAACAGGTGACAACATATCGTTACAGAATTGTAAAAGGGGTGGCATCAGCCGTCTGTTTCATGATAATAGCGGCGCAGTTTTTTGATGTCTTTGTTCCGCAGCGCTGATTTCTTTTCTTCATCGTGATACTGTTTTTTCTCTGCAAGCACGGTTCTCACCCCTGCAATATTCAGGCCCTGGTCGATCAGTTCCTTAATACGGGCGCAGCGGTCAATATCTTCGAGTGAAAAAATACGCTGGTTTCCGTCATTACGTTTTGGGGCGATCAGCCCTTTATCTTCATAATACCTGATCTGGCGGGCGCTTAATGATGTCAGTTCCTGTACCACACTGATTGGAAAGCAGGCGGTACGACGCGGGATTTGTTCTGTCACCTCGCCTTCCTCCTTTGTACTAGATGACATTCATAACAAGGCACGGATACTGGTCAGCGCGTCTGCCGGTTTAAACGGATGTACACATCCTGCAGGGTTTCATACCCCATTTTCATGGCTTCCTGCATCGTACAGACCCAAAGCTCGGCAGCCAGTACAGCATCGGCCAGGGCATGATGACGGTTGCTGACCGGTATGCCATAATGCGCACAGCAAACGTCCAGTTCATTCGAATCCTGCTCCGGAACCGCAATCTGATACAGAAACGACGTGTCCAGCAGCCGGTGCCGGAATTGCATGCCGCTTGCCTGGTATGTTGCATGCTGCAGAAATTTCCTTTCATGTTTGGCGTGGTGAGCGACGAGAATGTCGGTATGGATAAAGGTATAAAACTGATGCAGGACGTCGGAAAGCGGTGGGGACGACTCCAGCTCCTCTTTCGTCAGACCTGTCAGGCCGGCAACTTCCGAAGATAATGCCTCCGGTTCAGAAATCGTGCTGTAAAAGGTTTCTTCCTGCATGATGCGTCCTTTTCTTACTTTTACCGCTCCGATCGACAAGATTTTATCGCCGCCGTCCGGATAAAAACCGGACGTTTCGAGATCCAGAACAGTGAACTCCAGTGTATCCAGCGGCTGCAGCAGCGGCTGTTCCGCTTTTAAATCCTTCTGCAGCTGTCTCATATATGACTGGTGCTGCAGGCTATTCTGGTCAATCGACCCGGGGACGGGGGCTCCGAGCTTACCGGATACCTGGCGCACCCACTGGAACATGTTGTTCATGACCATTCGTTCTCACCTGACTCTGCAAGCTTTTTTGTATGCTGAAAGAGGGTTTTTCCTTCTTTCACGGCCGCTTTCAATTTCTGTTTCTGATCCTTGGTCAGGGCATCGATCGGAATGTAATGAACATCCTCATAGCTTTGCTGCTTATCGGCAAAGGCCGACCGGATCTCAAGAAGGTTTTTGAAATGTTTCTCCCTGTCCGCGGCAAAAGGGTAGGCGTCAGCCGTTTTTTGCATCCGTTCCAGCGTCGGAGTTTCCAGAATACCTTCCTTGATGGAAAGCAGACGCATGGCGTGAACATATGGAAAAAAACCGATATCCTTGATATGAATCGAGCCGGCATAGGGGCCCTTTTCATCCGGAAGCAGTTGACCAAACGCATTCACACCCTGACGCAGGTAGGAAATATTCTGGGATAGGCGCGTTAACAGCTTCGGCTGCTCCGCGACGAGATGAAACACATGCTGCTTCACATCCTCCAGCAGTTCTGTTTTTCCCACAAGCGGTCTGGCATCAATGAACGTCAGTAAATGACGCAGTGTCTCCCACTTATCCGCCTCCACCCACTGTTCAATCTGGGTTTTCCACGCCTCTCTGCTTCGGCACCAGCGCGGTTGGGAAGCCATAACCTTCCCTTCACAACGAGGATAGCCGACGACAGCCATCCCTTCCCGTAATTCCGCCCCAAGAGCCAGGAAATAGTCCTGACTGGCAGCTTCCCTTCCGTCTTCAAATACAATGCCGTGATCCTGATCGCTGAAGATCCCCTGCTCTTTTCTGCCGGCACTTCCCATCACAAAGAACACAAAATGAGCAGGAGGGATCCCCCGCTCATTTTGTACCCGGTCCACGGCAAGGGCTGTTGTTTCAAGAACCCACCGGTCATGGGCTTCGTTTAACTGCCATGAATCGTGCGCATACCTTTTCGTTTCTTCATCGCGGGCTTTCTTTATTTCTTCGTAACTTTGAAAAGAAGGAAGTGGAAGAGCTTCCTCCTCCAAATAGAACGATGAAGATCTCATCTTATCACGCACCTGTATGAAGGTTGGCTGAATCTGTCTGGGGATTCACGTTTTCCGGGTAACCGTAACTGCCGTGTTCACTCATATCAAGCCCCATGATTTCTTCTTCTTCAGACACCCGGAGCCCTCCTGTTAATCCTTTCGTGATGAGCAGCAGAATGTAGGAGGCAATAAAGGCGAACGCGCCGCACGCCAGCACGCTGATAAACTGTACACCGAGCTGTGTTAGACCGCCGCCGTAGAACAGTCCGGCCTGACCCCCATTCATTTCCGCCAGCTCAGGTGTGGCAAAGAAACCAGTGGAAAGTGTTCCCCACACACCGGCAGCACCGTGTACGGAAAGGGCGAAAATAGGGTCATCAATGCCTTTCTTTTCGAAGAATTTCATGCTGTAGAATACAAGCAGTCCGCCGACGATACCAATCAACACAGCGGCCCAGGGTTCAACAAAGGCGCAGGAAGCTGTAATGGCAACGAGTCCTGCAAGAGCTCCATTCAGCATGGTCGGCACATCTGCTTTACCAAGTGACGCCCATCCGATAAGAAGAGCGGCAACCGCACCGGCGGCAGCAGCAAGCTGGGTGTTCAGGGCAACAAAGCCGAAGAATGCGTCCGCGACACCAAACGTACTTCCGGCGTTGAACCCGAACCAGCCGACCCATAGAAGGAGCACGCCTAAAGCGGTGAAGACCTGGTTATGACCTGCCAGTTCATTCGGAGAACCATCCTTGTTGTATTTACCGATACGCGGCTTCAGAAGAATCGTAGCCGCAAAAGCTCCCATCGCACCGGTCAGGTGAACCACCGTCGAACCGGCAAAGTCCTGCTTCCCAAGGGCGCCGATCCAACCTGCGCCCCATACCCAGTGAGCGACAACCGGGTAGACAAAAGCTGAAAACAACACAGCGAAAATAACGTAGACGGACAATTTTGCTCTTTCTGCGAATCCGCCAAATGCAACGGTCAGCGCGATAGCTGCAAAGGCCAGCTGGAAAATAAAGTCGATCGAACTTGAAAGACCTCCGCCTTCAAAGGCATAATCACCATAGAAGAAATTTGAAAGACCAATGACGCCCCCGGCACTGTCTCCATATATGAATCCATAACCGACAGCCCAGAACACAAGCGAGGCAATCCCCAGCGTAAAGATGGTTTTACCGGCAATGTGGCCGGCGTTTTTCATCCGGGTGGAACCGGCCTCCAGCATAATAAATCCACCCTGCATGAAGATAACTAAAATAAATGCGACCATGATCCAAAGATTATCCATAAGTACCATAGGATCCATGAAACGTTCTCCCCTTTCTTTATCTTTGAAGATGTAAACTTAGTTAACATCTTTCGTTAATTCATATTTTACATGTTCCACAGATCACATCTACATTTACGTAAGAAAACCTAACATAGTAATTCCAAAAAAGGTGGGCTTTCTTTCAGCCGCAGCATGCAAAAGGAGAGATACAATGAAAATATTTGTCAGAGTATGCCTGCTGCTTGGTTTTCTCCTGCTGGCATACACCGCCTGGACCGGTTACAGCATTTGGAGTTTCAGCCAGGTAAGTGAAACAGAAAAAACCGATGCCGCTATTGTTCTTGGCGCAGCAGTGAACGGAGAGGAACCCTCCACAGTCTTCCAGAAACGGATTGACCATGCCGTCCGTCTTTGGGAAAACAACCAGGTGGATGCCTTGATCTTTACCGGAGGCAGCGGAGAAAAGGGAGAGATGGCAGAAGCAGAGGCAGCAGCCGCTTATGCCGAAGAGAAAGGGGTGGACGAAGAAGTTATTTATATGGAAACCAGATCAAACATCACGGAAGAGAATCTCCGCTACGGGAAACAGGTGGCCGCTGAAAATCAGTTCGATACCTTCACCCTTGTAAGCGATCCGCTTCATATGAAGCGGGCGGAAGCGATCGCCCGGGATCTCCGGATGGACGTCATTTCTTCCCCGGCAGCTGATTCCGCCTATCAAACGTGGAAAACCAAAGTCCCGTTTTTCCTGCGGGAGTGGTTTTTTTACACCGGATATCAGCTTCTTTCCCCGTTTCGTTTTTAAAGAGGAGAGAGGAAGGTTGGAGACACACTGCTTATGAAAAAGTCTGCTAATTATTTTTTACTGCCATTTTTTCAGGAGAACGGCATATTCTGTCCGTTATCATAATGTTCCAGACATTTTTCATCGTTTTGCGCTGATTTTGTCCATAACCCTGCTGTTACAGCCACTTTCCTTTCGCAACTGTCCATAACGCCGTAAAAAAGCTGCTTCGCGTCGGTGCACGAAGCAGCTTTTTGTCATTATCGGACTTTTCGTTTTAAGCGTAAGGGAAATCATCCGGGTGATACCCGTAGCGGCGATTTTCATTCAGGCCATCGATCGCCTGCAGGTCCTCGGTGTCCAGTTCAAAATCAAACACATCCGCGTTAGCTTTGATCCGTTCCGGCGTGACCGATTTCGGAATGGTAACAACGTTGTTTTCAAGGGACCAGCGGATAAGCACCTGAGCCGGTGTCTTTCCATGCTTTTCTGCAATCCGCTGAACCGGGTCTTCATCAAGAAGGTCTCCCTGACCGAGCGGACGCCAAGCTTCCAGTTGAATATCATGCGTCCGGCAGTATTCCAGCAGCTCTTTCTGGAAAAGGCGCGGATGGAATTCCACCTGGTTGACCATCGGTGTTACCTTGGCGATCTTCAACAGTTCTTCCAGATGCTGATCGGTGAAGTTGCTGACCCCGATGGCTCGGACTTTTCCTTCTTCATAAAGCTTTTCCAGCGCTCCCCAGGTTTCCTTGTATTTGCCCGGTACCGGCCAGTGGATTAAGTATAGATCAATCACATCGACGCCAAGCTTTTCACGGGAGCGTTCAAAAGCTTCCAGTGTCTCGTTAAAGCCCTGTTCATCATTCCAGACTTTCGTCGTAATGAAGATGTCTTCCACAGGCACATCACTTTCTTCTATTGCCTTCCCGACACTTTTTTCATTTTTATAAAAAGATGCGGTGTCAATGCTGCGGTATCCTACTTCCAGTGCGGACTTCACCGCACGTTCCACTTCGTTTCCGGCTTCCGCCCGGAATACGCCGAGTCCTACCCACGGCATCTCAACGCCGTTTGCCAGTGTTGTTGTCGATGTTTGAATGCTCATATAAAACTACGCCTCCTTGTCTATTCGTCAGGAATACACCAATTAATTTCCGGCCTTCCTGCCTCCTTCAAAAACTGGTTCGTGCGCGAGAAAGGCCGGCTTCCAAAGAATCCTTTATGCGCGGAAAAAGGACTTGGATGCGGGGATTTGATCACAAGATGATGCCCCGCCGTGATGAGCTCTTCTTTTGCCTGGGCATGACGCCCCCAAAGTATAAATACCACAGAATCGCTTTTATTATTCACCTGTTTGATCACTTCGTTCGTGAAAAATTCCCATCCTGCTCCACGGTGGGAGGCAGCCTGCCCCGCTCTCACCGTGAGTACCGTATTTAACAGCAGCACACCCTGCTCTGCCCAGCTGGTCAAACAGCCGTGACTTGGAATCGGACAGCCGACATCTTCCTTCATTTCTTTATAGATGTTCTGCAGAGACGGGGGCATTTTCACTTCCGGCTGCACGGAGAAGCTTAAGCCATGCGCCTGCTTTGGCCCATGATACGGATCCTGCCCCAGAATAACCGCTTTCGTTTGTTCATACGGTGTATGATGGAGCGCATTAAAAATGTCATACATATCGGGGTAAATAGTCTTTTCCCCGTATTCTTTTTTTAAAAACTCTCTCAGCTGAAGATAATAATCTTTTTGGAACTCCTGGTCGAGAATATCGGACCAATCATTTTTAAGCACAGCCATTCGATGATCTCCGCCCCTTTTCTCCAGGTGCCTGTCAGCATGTATTCCCGCTCTGCTGCAGTTCAAACCTGGAATGTTTCACGTGAAACAATTACCTTTTGATGAGTGAATCCAGTTCAGAATAAATACCGGGCGCGGCAGAAAGAGCGTATAATCCTTTCGTTTCTGTGGATACCTTCGTGCGTCCGCCCGCTTCGTTTACTATCAAGAGACCTGCCTCCACATCCCAGTCATTCAGCTTAATTTCCCAGCTCCCATCGAGTCTGCCGGCGGCGACATAACAAAGATCGAGCGCTGCACTGCCAGTACGCCGAAACCCGCCGACACGGGGAACGACCTGATTAACATGTGCTAGATTATTATCTTCTGTCGTTCCTTTATCATACGGAAAACCGCTGGCGATGACTGCTTCGTCCAACCGCTCTGTCCGGGAAATATGTATGCTGTTTCCATTCAAACTGGCTCCTCTATCCTTGACGGCTTCATACATCTCATCAAGCTTCGGAGCATAAACCACTCCTGCCACGGTTTCCCCTTCCCGGCGGATTCCGATTGAAATACAGTAAAATGGGATGCCCCTCGCATAATTCACCGTTCCATCAATCGGGTCGATCACCCATTCATAGGGAGAGTCCCCTTCATACGCACCGCTTTCTTCGGTCTTCATCAGATGATCAGGATAATACGTTCGAATCTTTTCCGTTAGAAACGATTCTGTCCACACATCCATCTCCGTGACCAGATCAATCGCAGCACTTTTACTGTTGATCCCCATCGGCTTTTCCGCGCGCTCCACCTGTTTTCTTCCAGCCTCACGCGCCCACTCTTTCGCATGTTCCAGCATGTTTTCCCATTCCTGCATTCACATTACTTCCTTTCTTTCCCTCATCTTCTATTATCTTATCTAAAAACAGGAAAAGACTCAAAAGGAGGAATGGAACAAATTCCTCCTTTTACATTCCTTTTTGTGTTAAATTAAGAGTGATACCGTGATATTATTGATCTGCCAAGGAGACTATCTATGCTTGAACTCATTCTGAATGTACTGGAGCAGCTCGGACTGGCGGGTTTGTTTCTGGGGATTGCCATTGAGGCCATATCCTCCCCGTTCCCAGCTGCCATTGTACTGCTTGTATACGGCTACATCATCGACCCCTATGGATGGGAATGGATTCTTCTAAGCATCGGTTCCGCCGCTGTTTATACCGCCATTGCCTATATTCCTTACTGGCTGGCCCTCCGCTATGATTACCTCCTGCAGAAACAGGTGGACAAAGCCGGAACCAGACAGATGATGAAATTCATGGACAAGTATCGGGAATGGACGATTACCGCCGGACGGATTCTCGGAATGGGTTATATCGTGTACGTCGCCGCCTTTTACCGCATCACGCCCTTCCGTTACGGCTTTTTCACCTTCATCGGCGTGTTCCCCGTCGCCCTGCTCATGCTGTACCTCGGCAGGCTCGGCAACATCGAAGTCGTCTACACCTGGTTTCAGGGGATCCAATATATTTTGATGGCTGTTCTCGCCGGACTTATCGGATGGTATATCTATTACCGTATCAAACGCCGGAAAAAGATGACGGACACAGAACACGACAGAGAACAAGAATGAAAAAACAGACCGGGACTATAAAAACGACAGTCCCGATCTGTTTTTTTGTTGGTTACAGGGTGAATTTATTCACCGTTCCATTCAGTTCATCTGTCAGCGCCCGCAGTTCGGTAACTTTATCGACCACATTGCGGAAGGCTCCGAGCTGCTCCTGTGTCGATGAGGAAATTTCTTCGTTTTCCGCTGCCGTTTCTTCCACGACACTGCTGATACTCTCTACATTTTCCAACACGTCGCTTCCAAGACCTTTGGAATATTCCATACTTTGCAGCAGTTCTTCCAGCTTGTCTGTGATGGAAGCCACTTTTTGATGAATGTCTTCAAAAGAGCTGTTCGTCGTTTCCATGGAAGACTGTTCTTCCGCAGAAATGGATACTCCGCGGTCCACCGCTGTTGTTACGGCTTCTATGCCTTCTTCAATCGAGCCAACCATATCGGAAATCCGTGTTGTTTCTTTTGATGTCTGTTCGGCCAGCTTCCTTACTTCCTCTGCCACGACGGCAAATCCTTTGCCTGCTTCGCCGGCACGTGACGCCTCAATGGCAGCATTCAGCGCCAGCAGATTCGTCTGTTCGGCAATGTCGGAAACGGAATCCGCCATGGAATGGATTTTTTTCGTCGATTCGACAAACGATTGGGTAGCTTCTTTAATACTTTCGGTCGTTTCTGTGTTTTCCTGAACCAATGACCGCTGTTTCTCCAGCGCTGCCTTCCCGGACTGGACGGCTTCAATAGCTTCTTCTCCGTATTGAACAGATTGCTTTGTGTAGTCGACGTTCGACGTGAAGGCTTTGTCCATATCTTCCACTTTCGTGACAGAATCCTGAAGATCGGATGCGATTGTCTGCGTGCCCTGGGCCAATTCGTCTGTAGAGGAAGCCACCTGCTGATTGATTTCGGTCACGGTCGCGTTTTCATTCTCAATCTGCCCGGCAAACCCTTCTACCCTTTCGCTGACCGACTGAATGGACTGGAGTAATGTTCTGATCTGTTCAATCATCTGCTGGAAAGAGTCATTTAACCTTCCCAGCTCATCCTTCTTTTGATAGGCAATCGGCTCAATGGCCAGGTTTCCATTGGCGACCTCATTGGAATGATCCGCTAACTGCCGTAATGTTCTTGTGATCGGGCTCGTGATTCGATTTGAAACGACGAGACTGATGATAATGAGAAGCAGAACACTGACCGCGCTCGTAATAATAATGAACTGCACCTGCTGGTCGAGTGCTGCCTGCGCCTGATCATAACTTGCTTCTGCAAACAGCTGCAGCATGTAAACATCATTTTCAATACCTGCCAGACGGGACGCCTGCTGATCCGCAGCCGCACCATCTTCTGCATTCAATACCTGCAGCGTTGCTTCTTTCCATCCATCAAATTTAGATGTAATTCGCGTAATATATTCGCGGCTTTCTTCGTTCACCGTGATGTCATCCAGCTGACCAAGAAGCTCTTCGGTTGCTTCGATGGATGTCGTTGTCTCCTGTACCAATTCTTCCGATTGTGTCGTTGAAAAACTGGATAAGTTCTGCTGGGCTGCATTGGTCTGCGATTTAAATTCTTCAATGGTCACCAGCGCATCCACTTGATCCTCACTGGAAGACTGAATCTGCATCATGTTGAAGATGATGAACGTAATGATTGCTGCTGCCAGTATGACCGTAGTCAACGTATTGATGAATAATTTCTTTTTTATAGACATCTTTTCCTCCTACGATTCCTCTGCCAGTTCTTCTTTGGCAGCATCAATTTGTTCATCGATATTGTCAGGAAAATCCGCCACACGCAAAGGCGCTAAGCCGACCCCTTCTTCTGCAAGTCCGAACTCCAGATTTTCCCCTGATAACGTTTCTCCTTCCGCCATACGCTCTACAACTTGATAAATGGCGTTATCCACGTTTTTCATCACAGAAGTAATGACCGCGTCTTCCGCCTGGAAATACTGGTCCGTATCTACACCTATTCCATATACACCCTGAGCCTGTGCCTCCTGAAGCACACCGACTCCGGTAAAACCGGCAGCAGCAAATATAATATCTGCATCGTTCTGAATCATTTCATCCGCCATTTCCGCTCCCAGTTGATCATCTTCGTACGTCCCAGCGTATTCCCGGTCGATAACAATATCAGGGTTTGCCGCCGTGGCCCCTTCTTCAAAACCATTATAGAAATTGTTGATAATTTCTACATCCATCCCTCCGATAAACCCGATATGATCGGTTTCTGTCGTCAACGCGGCTGTCATGCCTGCTAAATAGCTCGCCTGTCCTACCTTGAAGTTGACGGAGGTAATGTTCTCCATTTCCGATACGGAATCGATGATCATAAATTGCTGATCCGGATGATCACCTGCTACTTTTTCAAGCGCTTCCTGCAGCTGATAACCTATTCCGATAACCAGGTCATTATCCTGCTCTACCAATTCACGTATTCCCTGCTCATATGTGTCTGTTGCTGCAATTTCCCGGTAATCGAACACGACGTCCAGATTATCTCTTGCCTGAACAAGCCCCTCAAACGCCAGATCATTAAAAGACTGGTCTCCCAGCCCGCTGTCGGACATCATCACACCGACTTTAAGTTTCCCTTCCGTCGCATTTATTTCCTGTTCCTGACCGCATGCTGCCAAGGACAGCACACTCATCAGCATAACCACCATGATAAAAAAGTGTTTGTTTTTCATGCTTTTCCCCCTAAAATGATCTCCACCTTTATAATCGACAAATTTCCTTTCATTTGAAGGGTTTTACAATTATTTAACAAAAACTTAGTGAGATAAGCCTTTCGAAAATAGCGATTCATAGATTAAAAGTCAAAAAAAGAGACCCAAAAAGGGCCTCCTGGATTTTCCTTATTTATGGTACGGCTCACCGTATTGCTGTAAATACGATTTTTTATATGAAATAGTATTCTATAGAATAATTGATGACATCCAAAACTCAATGGGGGATAAAACAGTACCTGTCCCCTTCCCTCTACTATTTATATAATGATGTAAGAGCAGAAGATGTTATATCTATTATTGATATTGAAGCTTCTTTACTATCAAGGATTGGGATTTATATAATTTTAGATAATTATAGTATAAAGCCGAGTGAAGTTATTCAAATTAATCAAAACTTATTGGAAGAATATGCAAACGCTGCTTATAAAGTAACAACAATTACACCGTATGTTGAGAATCCGGAAAAAATATTAGGATATTAGACCACGAAGGGATAGACCAACTATTAGATGGCTACGGAGAATAAGGAGAGTTTATAATTGAAGTAGTAAAAATATAGCGATGATAATAGCTCGGTTACACATTGAAATAACGTCACGCAAAGAGTTTGCAAAATCCCGTGAAAAAAACTTCTATATTTTCCAATTCATATACCTATCATTTTTACCATTTAGGCCATTTAAACGGTACAATCTATTAAGTGACTTTTCTAGTTCAATTCGTATCTTAGCTAAGGCTAGAACAGGATCGCTTTTTGCAAGAATCTTAATATTTTTAATAGTCAATTGAAGTTCAGATGATTCATCTAATTCATTTTCTTCAAGTGGTATTCTTTTCTCTACTTCTTCTATTATCTTTTCAATTTCTTGTGAATCAATTTCTGCTTAAAAGTCACCCACTTTAATTCTCTTTAATGTAGATATAAACGGACTTATCAACAGTATTGCTAGTAGAATAATAGATGTAGAATCAACCTTGACTTTAGCAATCGAAAATGTGTGTGCAATTAATAAAGCAATAAATAATATAGAGGTCATGAATTGATAAAGAATTTCTTCATAAAATTCCTCCTGCTTTGTCTTCCTAATCTTTTTTCAAATTTATAATTTCTTCCTCGGTATAGCGACAATGGCACCTAACATTTTCGTATATATTTACAACGTCCCTAAACTGGACCCCAAAGATAGACCGTCTTTGTGGTACGCTGTTTTCTCCCCTGAAACATGCTCCTCGCAACCCTTGGTAAACTCAGTGTTAGGTAAAGTAGAAAACGTAATTCAGAGTGCAGTTAAGAATTTTGGAACCTTTTAAATCCTTCTTTATTACTAAAAAGCTCAAAAAGAATCTCACTTAACGCATTCTTTAAACTTAAACAAATAGAATTAATGGTCCATGATTCAATACTATACTCAAATTCATCATACCAAAAATTCATCATAAAACTCTCTCTGTACTCCTCCAATAATTTCTGAAATGCCTCAAAGTCGCCATGCGCAACTTTATTTCTCATCTTTCTAGCAATTTTACAGAATAACTCTCTATCCTCATAGTCGTTAAGTTCATTCCGTAAAAATCTAGGTAGCTTTTTTTCTAATTCTCCATGTGTTCTCCCGTTACTATTCGGATTTATTATTAACATTTCGATTAATGACATGATCTTAAATAAATAATATGCATTATAATCTTCAGATTCATTTATAGCATTAATTATGTAATCAAAAATCCAAAAATCTCTGTCACTTTCAAGAAAATTATCAATCAGCTTTCCTACATATTTCATTGATTGAATTGATTTTTCATTATAAGCATTTAAATCATTTTCCTTATTTACCATACTAGATGCAAAGTTCAAAATCAGTGGTTTCGATCTTAAATCATCAGGGTTATATGTCATGAAAGGAATATTAGTATCACAATGAGCTCTAGCACTCCTTGATTTAGTTAGAATATGGCAAAATCTAATAAATTTTAACGGATACTGAACTTCACATGTTGGGCTACCCAAATGACAGTTTTTTAATTGTAGCAAGGACTTATCAAATTCTAATACTTCTAACTGCACTAAATTGTTAACAATTTCTTGTAAATAATAATCAACATCCTCTTCAAGTACATCCGTCCAATTTATGTTGCTAACTATCTTCTGAGGTCCATACTGGTAAACTTTAAAATCACCAAAATTGTACTTCTTACTTGTTTCAATAAAATGCTCTCTTAAAAGCATCTCTTCCTTCAAATCATCAACGATTCCAGTTAACCAGTCGTCATAAAGATTTGATATACCAACACCTAATTTTTCGCTTAATATTATGGGTTCAATTTTCCCATATAAGTTGATTAAAATCACTCTAACACCTCACTACCTATTTTTCTATTTCACCTAACGTTTCGCATTCCTGCACCTTTTCAAGCCAAAGCGAATTGGAATGTTTTGTTAGGCGAAGTCCGCCAGCTCAGCTCTAGGGACTTGTACTATACGAAAACCACTCCGGCTGCTGCTTTTCCAAAACAGCAAAAGTATATTCACCAGGCATCCTGAGGTTATTTACAAAATCCTGTAGTAATATGTTCGACATTCAAAATTTTCTAAATAATCGAATTCTATAATTATTTCTTTAAAAATCTGAACTATATTGTTAAAGAAGTTTTCCCATTTCACATAATAATCAACTTCAATATTTGGGCATTTCCCCCTAAGCAGGAACCTTCTCCACATGCCCCATCATCGTCTTCAGGGTCATATACCTTAGCACTGATCAGTTCAATTCCATAAGGTGAAAACAAACCAAAATTTAGTGCTTTTATTTCTTTTGGTAAAACTTCCACCCGACTAATTAAAATAATCTTTTTTTAATACTCTCTTTTAAGTTTAAATATTCTTCATTGGTTAACTGCTAATGCTTCTTCCTGTATAAGTAATAATTAACTTTTATGTATCTTGGCAAACCACGGCAATTTCAAAGACTAACTTGAATTAGCACTTACTTCGAGAGGATTTCACCTAACGTTCCACACATGTTGACGACATGGATATCTCTCCGATTCCCTATCCATGTTGTCAACATGCTGTTAGCAGTAGTAAAATCGGAAGCTATCAGAACATTCTTGCCTTTCTTCCATGATATACATATGCAAATGGGTTGTTATCTAGAGCCTCACGTCGTATGTTGCCAATATCCTTAATTGATAAACCAATAGATAACGTAGCCCCAGAAGCTATTCCAATTCCTTTTTGAACAGGAGAAAAGGCTACCCCGAACATCTCAGCGGTACTCATTATGCCTGGCATAGACATGGATATAAGTCCATTCATTACTGAAGGTTTAATCTTCCACCTACATTCCTTCATTACCCTATTCAAGTCACTTACATTGGATTCAAGTCTATCTTCAAAATCAATCCAAATCCTCTTAAGCTGTACTCTATCCTCAGCAGATTGCAATCTACCTTCTAATTCGTTTATCTCCATACGAAGTCTTCTAAGTTCATCACTACGTCTCTCCTTGAACAACAGAATATCTTCAATTGAGACATCCATATTAGGTGTTGGAAGAATATTGAACTGGTAATTAAGAAACGAATGACGATTGTTAGCATCCAAACTTCTTTCTGGTTTGAAAATTTTATCCTGTGTAAACATCCTATCAGTACCAATTGACGTATCAGCACTGCTAATCGCAGCCAAATACTTGGCTAAAACTGACATATAAATGTCACTTAGGTGAGCATCTACTGAAATCCACTGATTATTCTCACTTCTAATTATTTCTGACTTTTCTTCGATCATCTCCATAACATGTGATGATAATTTTGATTCATGCAATCTATAATAGTCTGGTTCAACTTTCGACATATGAATGTATTCTCTTCTCCCAGCTTTCATTTGATGGGGCCTATACTCATCAAACCTTTTTCGAACTTCATCAACAAAGTCTTCGTACATATTTGAAAACATTACATCATCGGGTCTAGCAGGTATAAAATGACCAGTATTCATTAGATAACTCACTTCAGGTGAAATATGATACTCATCATTCTGATATGGCATTATTGAAGATACTTCTTCCGAATACAAAATTGCATTCCTTAGCCATATTCCATCCTTAATATCAATACTGGGATAATAAAGTATTCTTCTCTTCATAAGTCCTCCTATAAACTAGATTTTATATCCGCTAACGTTAAGAGATTTACGCAGCGTCATACTATATTCATATTCAAAAAGTTGCGTAAATCTTGTGTTATTGGATGTTGCATGACGCTCGAAGCAAGATTAATATTGTTTTATAAACTCTTGCCAATCATTAGGATATAATTTAATTATGCTTTTTAACCTTTTATCGGAGATTTCCGTATCCTTATAATTAACGCCTTGTCGTAAAAACTCGTTTTACTACTCCATTTTTAGTGAGTATTCTTCTGAATCTAAATCAGATACCCAATCACATAAAAGATCAACAGGAAAATATTCTTTTCTTTTATTACCATCTATATTTATACTCCTTGAAAAATAAGGTTCAGATACTTTAGCTTTTTTCAACAATTAAATAATAGGCAACTTCTGCAGTTATGGCTTCTTTCTTATAAATAATTCACTAATAAGAGCATTAATTGCTGGAGTACGTCCACTTTTAGCCAAAATGTAACTTAGTATCTTTAAATAATGACCTCAGCTTAATCAACTTCATCCTCACCCTTGTTTTCAATTACCTTTTTAATGGTACTCATTTCAATAGTTATCTCTATTTTTTTGTTTACCATCACTTGTGGTACGGTTCCCCTTTCTGAATCTTAAACGCGCGGTAGATCTGTTCGAGGAGGATCAGTTTCATCAGCTGATGGGGGAAGGTCATCTTGGAGAAGGACAGTTTGTCGTCGGCCCGGTCGAGCACGGCTTCACTTACACCGTTGGAGCCGCCGATGACAAAGGTTAGCTGGCTCTGTCCGTGAATACTCCAATGCTCCATCTTCTCCGCAAGCTTCTCCGATGACCATTGCTTTCCGTCCAGATCCAGCACAATGACATGCCGACCCTGTTTGATTTTATGTAAGATCCGCTCTCCTTCTTTCTCCCGGACCTGCTGCCTCTCCTTCTCACTCATCTGTTCCGGCGCCTGTTCATCGTTCACTTCATCCATGGTCAGTTTACAGTACGGTCCGAGCCGCTTTTCAAACTCTTCGATCCCTTGTTTGATATACTTTTCTTTAATCTTTCCGACACTTACAATTTGTATCTGCATACATGCTCTCCCGTTTTGTTATTATACACATGTGCACAACTGGCATGTTATTTATCCACAGAACTTATCCACATATTCACACCTGTCTTTGAGGTTTTCCCTTCATTTTGTACACAGCTTTCTCCGTGCAGTATGAACAAGTTGTGGATGAATGTTTTTCTTCCATCTTTTCCATTAAAGGAGGTTCACCGGTCTCTTCAACCGCGTCATCAAGGGCTCTTTCACTGTGTTCCGGACATGCAAAGTACATGTTCATCACCTCCCCTTCACTATATCACAAGATACTTATCCACAACATCCCATGAAAAGCACAAGCGCCGATGAAGAAACGATTGCAGGATCAAAAAAGCCTTTAAAAGCGCAGGACACGCTTTTAAAGGCTTAACCGCTAAAACTGCTGCTGATTATTCAGGGTCATATCAACCGACTGCTTCTGTCCTTCACGGTAGAACGTGATTTCGATCGTGTCTCCCATTTCTGCTTCTGTATACAGATACCGCCTTAAATCATGGCCGTCTGCAATCTCAGTGCCGTTCATTGCGGTGATGACATCATACCGGCGGAGGCCGGCGGTTTCTGCTGGAGTGCCTGAAACCACATTGGTAATGAAGATTCCGCTTTCCACTTCCGGAGGCAGCTTCAGCGTTTCCTGCCAATGATAACTTGGAATTTCTGAGAGCGAACGCAGGGTGATTCCCATTTGCGGTCGTTCCACCTCACCGGCTGCTTCCAGGTCCTCAATCACAGGTACGGCTACAGATGTCGGAATTGCAAAACCTATCCCTTCTACAGAAGACTGTGCGATTTTCATGGAATTGATCCCGATTAACTGCCCGTTTACATTTACAAGAGCACCGCCGCTGTTCCCGGGGTTTATAGCCGCATCGGTCTGAATGACCTCCGCGTTCCAGTCCGGCTTTCCGTCGCCGGTCAAATCGACCGGTATGCTCCGCTCCACCGCACTGATAATACCTTGTGTAACGGTACGGGACAAATTGGTGCCGAGCGGATTGCCGATCGCAATCGCTGGTTCCCCGACATTCAGGTTGTCTGAATTACCAAACGATACAGCAGTCTTTACTCCTTCTGCATCTATCCGGAGCACCGCCAGGTCCGTCAGCACATCAGAACCTACTATTTCTGCATTGACACGGTTCTCATTGGATAAACTCACCTCCACCTGACCGGCTCCTTCAATCACGTGGTGGTTGGTCACCACATATGCGGAATCTCCTTCCACTTTGTAAATAACACCGGAGCCTGTGCCCTGACTGGCACCGGATCCGTTTTCTTCTTCCCAGAAATCCGACTGCTGTAGATTAAACACTCCTACGACCGCATCTGACACTTTATCGACCGCTTCTGTCGTATCGGAACGGACCGATACCTGCATCTCCTGCTGCGGTGCCTGCTCTGCATCCATTTCTGCCGGTTCAGGGTCAGGAGCAGGGTCAGACTCCGCTTCCAACCCTTCCGTTCCGCTCTGCCCGGATAATCCTGGATAAAAGCCGGATTCATAAAGAAAAGGCACCGCAAACAGGATCAGTACCGCCCCTATGACAGCACCTGCCAACGCGGCCATTCCAATCCTTTTCCGCTGCCTGTTTTTCCGATGGATGGGTCTTTCTGCATGATCGTTATAATACCCCATATCTGTCGTCACCTTTCATCCGTTTTCCGTGATTATCCCTTATCGTGTCCCTTCTGTTTGTTTTTAAACATAATTCTTACAGGGTCACAAGCGGTTTTGCTTCATAAGGGTCTGTATCATACAGATGAAAGGTGTGTCCGACGCCGCACTCTTCTTCTTCAAGGATCTGCCGGACCGACATGCGGGCAAGTTCTTTCATATTATTATCACGGCTCAGATGGGCAAGATACACACGGCTCGTCCGGTCTCCGACCACTTCCGCCAGGGCCGAGGCTGCATCTTCATTCGAGACATGCCCGGTATCGCCGAGAATCCGCCGTTTCACATTCCACGGATACCTCCCCATTCGGAGCATGTTTAAATCATGATTGGCCTCAAATACAAACATGTCGGAATTCCGGATTAATCCTTTTGTCTGCTCCGTCACATATCCCATATCCGTGGCAAGCGTGAATTTCTTTCCTTCGTGATGAAAAACAAAAAACATAGGATCCGCCGCATCATGAGAAACAGGAAACGATTCAATATCGAGATCCTCAAAGGTCTCGACCGCATTCTGCTCGAACACAAACTTCTGATCCGATGCTATCGTGCCAAGACTGCTTTCCATCGCCTGCCATGTCTTTGGATTGGCATACAGGGGAAGCTGATATTTTCTCGCCAGCACCCCTGCTCCTTTAATGTGATCGCTATGTTCATGTGTGATCAATACCCCGTCTATATCCGCCGGACTGCGCGAAATCTGTGCAAATAAGTTCTCTATTTTTTTTCCGCTTAACCCCGCGTCAATCAGCAGCCGCTGCCGCTCTGTTTCTACATAAACAGCGTTGCCCGTACTGCCGCTTGCCAGTACACTGAACGATAATGCCATAACAGGTCCTCCATTTACTCTTCCTCATTCTGCCCGTTGCCTTCCTCCGTATTTTCCTCGTCGGCCTCTTTCTCCTCGTCTGTGTTCTCTGAAGGATTTTCCACCGAATCGGGATCATCTGAGACTTCCTGCAACGTCCGAATCGTACCCCCGATCGCATTGACCAGATACTCATTCTCCCCGTTCACTTCCATGCTGTACATCGGAGCCAGCACCTGGGTATCTCCTTCGGGTGGAAACAGGCTATAATACCTGAGCTCCACTAGATTCACTTCGTCATTATTGGAAAGAATATTTTCGGTTAACAGCCTGTCGATGGCCCCGTAAGCGGAGAGCATATCTTTCTGCTCTCCCTCTTCCTCAAACTCCATATAGCTCTGCAGGTAACTCTCAATATCCCCGTCGTCATTCAGGAAGAGGACGAGAGGATTTTCATCATACGTCACGACCATTTTCTCTTCATACATCTGGTTGAAAAGGATCTGTCCCTCCTCTTCATTCCATTCATCCATCGTATAGTCCGAACCGTTCCAGACTTCCTGTTCGAGAAAATTCGCGACATCTTCTTCATTGTTAACCGTATACGCATTCTCCAGGGTCACTTCCACAAAGCTGTTGTCCAGTGTGCTTACATTCTCTTCTCCGGCCTGCCCGCTCACGTCGTCTTCAATATCTACCGGCTCTCCGACAATATGGCTGATTTCTTCACTTTCTTCTGGCAGGTTTTCGGTAACGCTTATATTTTTTGCACTTAATTCCTCTTCTGTTGAATTCTGGGCCCGTACATTCAGATCACTCTGATTTCGTTTTTCAATCATCTGCTGCAGCAGAAAGGTATTCAACAGAAGAAAGGTAATGATAAAAATGGTTTTTGTACGGTTCCAGTCCATACTATTCCTCCTGGGCGGAGTCCGGCGTGTCTTCCGGATCAACCGGATACCAGGCTCCATCATGTTTGACATACCAGCTCGGTTCAAAACGGAAAACAAGGCTGTCGGTTTTCTCCAGTTGGTATCCCGGCTGAATGTCTTCAATCAACGAAGGTTCAAACTGTTCTTCCGCATAGGCAGCCACTTCGTGGCCGGATGCCAGTTCGACGGAGCCTCTGGCATCAATCGGAGAATCGTCCAGTTCAAACAGAGGACGGGAATATTCCGATACCTGGCCTCCGGACCTGGTAACATTAATAGAGGAAATATCCGGGCCTCCCGACGTGAAAACAGGAAGGCCGGCCACCATCATCCGGTACGTTACGCTTTCCTCCTGGGACTGCTCCTGCCAGTCATATAATCTGTAATCATCGGTCCATCCGCCGCGTGAGTTGACAAATCCAAACGTGGCACCGATGACATGGCTCTGGCTTGAAGAAGTACTTTCACTGTACACCGGATTTACGTAGGTGAAATAGCTTCCGTTTTCTTCCACACTCACCATCCGATTACCGTCTGTAAAGGAGGCTTCCTCATTTTCCCTACGATATTGTTCCACATACTCAGCATCGCTGAACAATAAATTTAAAAACTGATTGTAGTCGATCCTGGTCGATGTATCCGACAGGGTGCTGTACTCCACCGGGTTCTCCGGAAGATACAGGACTTTGAACGGAGACGCTTCATTACCAATTTCATACGGAAACACCGGCTTATATTGATCCATCTGCAGAATATAGTTATTCCGGAAGGAAGACAAGCTGAAATTGGTCTCCCCTTCCAGTACGAAAGAGTCTTCCTCCGATATAAAGGTCACAAGAAGGTTTTCCGAATCGCCCCCTCTGTCCCGCAGAAGCATCCGATCCACTGAATCCATCGAAAGATTCGGATTGTCTTCTTCGAATTGAAACATCTGCTCCAGAATGTCATCGGGTACAGAAGCAGGAAAAATAATTTCTGCGGCACGGGGAGCAGCATACAGACCTTCCTGATCAACTTCCTGCTTCAGCGTAATATTTTCAAAACGGGAGTCCAGTAATTCTTCATAAAACTGCGAGAAAAGCTCTTCTGTTCCATTTAAAGCGGTATGACGGTCTTCATGATGAAAGACAAGCTGCGAAGGTTCCACCACATCATTAAGGCTCCGCTCTTCCCCAATATTTTCACTGGATGTGGTGGCAGATTCGTTCAGGGGTGCAAAATTGGGCTGAAACGTCCAAAGCTGCCACGTTAACAGCATGCTGAACACCACCAGTGAGGTGAGGGTCCACGATTTTATACGCTCTTTCATTCTACAACACCTGCTTTTTCCTGTGTGGAATACGGAAGTGTCACGGTAACGGCGGTCCCTTGCTGCCATTCACTGTCAATGATTATGTATCCATGATGGGATTCAATCAATTCTTTGGCGATCGCAAGACCGAGCCCTGTTCCGCCAAGATTCCTGGCTCTTGCTTTGTCCACCCGATAAAAGCGGTCAAATACTTTCGGCTGGCTTTCTTTCGGAATGCCCACTCCTTCATCGGTGATTTCCACATCAACCGTTTCCGGTCCGGGTCTAACATTAATCGTAATCGTGCCCCCATCCGGTGAATATTTCACAGCATTGGAGACAATGTTATCAAACACCTGCATAACTTTATCTTTGTCGATATCGACGTAAAGCGGATGGTGGGGGATCCTCTTGGAGAAATCAATATTTTTATCTTTTGTAACCATTTCAAAGCGTTCCGTCATCTGCTCCAGCAGTTTACCCAGATCCTCTGTTTCAAACGTCAGTTTGAGATCATCACTGTCCATTTTGGAGAGCTGCAGCAGATCATTCACAAGCCGTATCATTCGTTCGGTCTCATTCTGGGTGACCTCCAGAAAACGGGGACCGAGGGTTTCGTCTTCCATGGCTCCGTCCTGGAGGGCTTCCAGGTAGCTTCTCATCGTCGTAAGCGGGGTCCTCAGTTCATGAGACACGTTGGCAACAAACTCGCGGCGTTCCCGTTCAATCGTTTCTTTTTCCGTTACGTCGTGAAGAACGGTAATGAGGCCGTTCACCGGTCCTTCTTCATTACGGATCACAGAGAAATTGGCTTCCAGCAGGCGTTCTTCTTCTTCATCACTGAAATCCAGTAAAATGGAATCCGCATAGTCATATAAGTCACTGGGCGCAACGGTTTCCGACAAGTGCAGCAATTCCGGAAGGGAGGCCCCCATGACGCGGCTGCTGTTCACATGAAGAAGCTGTTCCGCTCTTTTGTTCATCAAAATGATGCGGCCCAGTTCATCTGTAGCAATCACTCCGTCAGTCATATGGGTGAGGACGGAACTTAATTTTTTCCGTTCGCCTTCTGTCGTGGAGTGGGCTTCTTTCAAATTCAATGTTAAGGAGTTGAACGATTCGGCCAGCTGCCCGATCTCATCCTGCCCGTACACCCGCACCCGTCTGGAAAAATCGCCATCCATCATGACACGGGCCTGTCTGCGCATATCTACAATCGGACGTGTAATCGTCTGGGAAAGCAGGATCCCGAGCAGAGCGGTGAGTCCCAGTGCGATAATGGTTCCGTTAATAAAGATGGCATTGATTTCATTCATTTCCTGATAGATGCTTTCCATGCTTGCTTCGATGTATACAGCGCCCAGTATTTCCCCATTTTCGGCAATCGGCTGGGCAACGACACGGAGCCGGTCCCCGCTGCGGCTCCGCACGATCTGATTCACGGGAGAGCCGATAAGAGCCCGGTCCACTCTGACCCGGGTACTCTGCTGTCCGATCAGATTCTGATCATTCCATTCCGAGGTTCCCAGAATCTGCTGGTTCGGGCCGATCACCTGAGCTTCGATGCCTTCTACCGAAAAAAATTCCTGAAGAAGATTGGCGATATCATCTTCCAGGGGCTCTTCCTCCTCATCACGGTTGCGTGTCAATTCCTCCTGGACGTTGTATTCGAGCAGATCCGCCCGCTCCAGAATCATTTCTTCATGGTTGTCTACCAGCTGTGTTTCCAGTTCCCCTGTAAAGTAAACCCCGATCACCTGCACCGCAATAAAGATAAGCAACATGAAAATAGTGATAAGCTTGAAGTGGATGGACTTAAAAAACCCCCCGATTTTCATACCTACTTCTCCTGTTCAGGATGTTTTAAGTAATATCCTACGCCTCGTCTCGTTACAATCCACATCGGGTAGCTTGGATTATCTTCCACTTTCTCACGGAGGCGACGGACGGTCACGTCCACCGTACGGACATCACCGAAGTAATCATATCCCCAGACAGCCTGGAGCAGGTGTTCTCTTGTCATGACCTGCCCCATGTGCCGGGCCAGGTAATGAATCAGTTCAAATTCGCGGTGGGTTAAATCAACGGCGTCCCCCCGCTTGGACACAAGATACGCGTCGGGATCGATCGTCAAACCGCCGACTTCCATTACTTTCTGTTTAGACGGATTTTCTTCCGGGACGGTCTGCAGGCGGCGGAGGTTTGCCTTGACCCGTGCCAGCAGCTCCCGGTTGCTGAATGGTTTCGTCACGTAATCGTCCGCCCCGAGTTCGAGACCTAGCACTTTATCAATTTCAGCATCTTTTGCCGTCAGCATAATAATCGGCATATCAAAATATTTACGTATTTCACGGCATACTTCCATCCCGTCTTTATGGGGAAGCATGATGTCGAGAAGAACCAGATCCGGTACAAATTCATGAACTTTTTCCAGCGCTTCATTGCCGTCGTAGGCGACTTCCACTTCAAATCCTTCTTTCTTCAGATTGAAATCAAGAATATCAGCAATCGGCTGTTCATCATCTACGACCAGTATTTTTTCGTCCATTTCCATTCGCTCCGTTTCCTTCATGAATTCCGTGCTGTATCGCTTCTGCCTCCGTCCTGTCAGAGGACAGATGGTTGTCCAGTTATTCTACCTATTATTGTAACATAGGGAAAAGCGTTGGGTTATCATGGTTTGAGTGCTCTTCACCGCCTCACCGCTGTTCCTATCAAAAAACGTCTGGATCGCATTCCAGACGTTGGGTCATTCTCTATGTTGGATGGTGGCTCGAGACGGAATCGAACCGCCGACACGAGGATTTTCAGTCCACTGCTCTACCGACTGAGCTATCGAGCCATGATTTGCACGTGTCTTCATAGAGGCATTATTTAAAAAGAAGTAAATGGCGGGCCTGACGGGAATCGAACCCGCGATCTCCTGCGTGACAGGCAGGCATGTTAACCGCTACACCACAGGCCCTTTTTTGAAAGAATAAACGGCGAATCTCTGCGTCAGCTGCGTTCATGTCGTCAGGTCATGTACCGATGTACATTCCCTCCTCCATTCTCTTGCTTCCTTGACCTTCTTGTTTCTTCTTTCAAAAAGGTAAGGGGCATATCTCTGCGTCAACTGCGTTCGTGTCGTCAGGTCACGTACTGAGGTACGTTCTCTCCTCCACTCTCTATCCTTCTTGGTCCTTTTTTAAAAGGGGGGAAGTGAGAATGGTGACCCGTACGGGATTCGAACCCGTGTTACCGCCGTGAAAGGGCGGTGTCTTAACCACTTGACCAACGGGCCGTATGAAAGAAATGGTGAGCCATGGAGGATTCGAACCTCCGACCCTCTGATTAAAAGTCAGATGCTCTGCCAACTGAGCTAATGGCTCTTGTTTTCTTCACTTTTGACAGCGACAGAATTAATAGTACCATGCCGATTTTTGATTTTCAACCGGTTTTTTAAAAAATTTCAGCCCGCCTGCTTTCTTCCTTATTAGAAACAAAAGCAGACAGGCCGGAAGTTCATTAAATGCCCCACACCCCACGTATCAGGTTGGTTTGATTGCGATCCGGGCCGACTGAAAAAATGCTGAGCGGAATGTTCGTGAGCTGGGACAGGCGTTCCAGATAATGGCGCGCATTCTCCGGAAGTTCATCCAGGGAACGGACTCCTGTAATATTCTCCGTCCATCCTGGCATTTCCTCATAAACAGGCTCGCATTCGGCCAGTACTTTCAGGCTTGCCGGAAACTCTTCCATGATTTCACCGCGGTATTTATATGCCGTGCATATTTTTACCGTTTCGATCCCGGTGAGGACATCAAGGGAATTCAGGGACAGATCTGTAATACCGCTGACACGGCGGGCATGGCGGACAACGACACTGTCAAACCAGCCGACGCGGCGGGGACGGCCGGTCGTCGTGCCGTATTCATTGCCAACTTCCCGGATCTGCTCTCCGACGCTGTCGGTCAGCTCTGTAGGAAACGGACCGTCTCCTACACGCGTCGTATAAGCTTTTGATACTCCAACGACATGGTGGATCTTGGAGGGACCAATCCCGGATCCGATGGTGACACCGCCGGCAATCGGATTAGAGGAAGTAACAAACGGATACGTTCCCTGGTCGATATCAAGCATGACACCCTGCGCTCCTTCAAACAATACCCGGCGGCCGTCATCGACGGCATCGTTAAGCACAACTGATGTATCACAAACATAATCTGCGAAAAACTGTCCGTATTCATAGTACTCATCTAAAATATCATGAATCTGGAATCCTTCCGTCTCATGAATTTTTTCCAGCAGACGGTTTTTTTCGTTCAGGTTTCGTTCCAGCTTCTCTTCAAATTCTTCTTTATCCAGGAGATCGGAAATCCGTATACCGGTTCTGGCAGCCTTGTCCATATAAGCCGGGCCGATCCCTTTCCGGGTGGTGCCGATTTTATTCGTGCCTTTGCTTTCTTCTTCCATGGCATCGAGTTTTACGTGGTAAGGAAGAATAACATGAGCCCGGTTGCTGATACGAAGATTGCTCGTATCGATACCACGTTCATGCAGATATTTCAGCTCTTCGACTAGTGCTTTCGGATCGATCACCATGCCGTTGCCGATGACGCACGTTTTATTATCATAAAAAATCCCGGAAGGAATCAGATGCAGCTTATACGTATTGCCTCCAAAAGCTATGGTATGACCTGCATTATTCCCTCCCTGATATCTGGCGACTACTTCCGCATTTTCAGACAGATAATCTGTAATTTTTCCTTTGCCTTCATCTCCCCATTGCGTCCCTACAATCACGATTGATGACAAATTGTCCACCTCCGGCACCTGTTACCAGGCCACTGTATTTTTTCTATGTAAAAGCCACAGGCTGAAAACCCTCACATAGTGTATCAAGTCAGTAGGGAAAAGTCAATAAAATACGAACATTAAATGGTTCCACAGCATTTTACGTTCGTATATAAAGGCACAGGATAAACGAGTGCCGGCTTTTTTCAGAGACAGACTGTACCTGAAAATGTCTACGTTATATTTTTTGTGGACATTTTACGGAAGGAGGGAAGGATATTGTCCCGAATCTATGGATTGCGACCATTTTCGTCCCTGAAATCAATGATGGTGGTTCATATTCAAAGATTACAGACGTCCGCGTAAAGCAGCTGTCCATAACCCGGACACCCTAAACCCCCGGACCTTCGGCATCTAAAAAAGCCAAGGTTTGTTCACACCTTGGCTTTCCTCAAGCTCCCGGCGGCGCATCGCTTTCATCATGCCTCCGGTCCAGATTGACAAATTTATTGTATTCCTTGATAAAGGCAAGTTCCACTGCACCAACCGGGCCGTTACGCTGCTTAGCTAAAATGACTTCAATCATGTTCTGATTTTCCGTTTCCTGGTCGTAGTAGTCCTCCCGGTACAAAAACGAAACAATGTCGGCATCCTGCTCGATACTTCCGGATTCCCGCAGATCCGACATCATCGGCCGTTTATCCTGACGGGACTCCACACCGCGGGAAAGCTGGGAAAGGGCGATAACCGGGACATCCAGTTCTCTGGCAAGACCTTTTAGTCCTCTGGAAATTTCCGAAACTTCCTGTTGGCGGCTTTCTCCGCCGCGGGAACTGGAACCCTGGATCAGCTGCATATAATCAATCATAACCATGCCCAGACCCCGCTCCTGTTTCAGACGCCGGCACTTGGCACGGATTTCATTGACTTTAACACCTGGTGTATCATCAATATAAATACCGGCGGAGGAGAGGCTTCCCATAGCCATTGTCAGTTTTTCCCAGTCTTCTTCCTCCAGAGATCCTGTTCTCATTTTGGTGGCATCAATATTGCCTTCTGCGCACAACATCCGCTGAACAAGCTGGGAGGCTCCCATCTCCAGACTGAAGATGGCAACATTTTCGTCCGATTTCGTTGCCACGTTCTGGGCAATGTTCAGGGCAAACGCCGTCTTCCCCATCGAAGGGCGGGCCGCCACAATAACGAGATCACTGCGCTGAAAACCGGTCGTCATTTTATCCAGCTCTGCAAAACCGCTTGCCACACCGGTAATATCATTTTCCCGGTTCTGGAGCATTTCAATGTTATCGTACGTTTCAATCAGAACATCCTTGATGGAAACGAAATTGCTGGAGCGCCGCTGCTGGGCGACTTCCAGAATAGAACGTTCTGCATCATTCAGAATCTCTTCCACTTCTTCTTCGCCGTTATAGCCTTCCGATACGATGGACGTTGCAGCCTGAATCAGGCGCCGCAGAATCGATTTTTCCTGGACAATCCGGCTGTAATAGTCCACATTGGCGGCTGTAGGTACGGCGTTGGCCAGATCCGTCAAGTAGGAAATACCGCCGACTTCCTCCAGCCATTCATAATCCTGGAGAGCAGAAGTCATCGTTACTAAATCAACCGGGCTGCCTTTTTCCCCTAATTCAAGCATGACCCGGAAAATACGTTGATGAGACACGCGGTAAAAATCTTCAGGTGCTATACGTTCTGTTGCTGTTACCAGGGCCCCGCCCTCCAGAAAGACGGCGCCGAGAACGGCCTGTTCCGCTTCAATATTCTGAGGGGGCCTGCGGTCGGCCATGATATCGTTCATGTCCATCTTCCTGCCTTTCCTTCGCGTGAACTGAACGGAAAAAAGCCGCTCCCGTGTTTACTCTTCGACTACATGAACATCGACAACCGCCGTCACTTCTTTATGGACTTTGATCGGTGTCTTTGTTACACCAAGCGTACGGATCGGCTGATCCAGTTCAATTTTGCGCTTATCTACTTTCATGCCCATATCTTTTAATGTCTCTGCGATCTGTTTTGTCGATACAGCGCCAAACAAACGGCCGGCTTCTCCTGCTTTTGCTGTCACAGTCACTTTGGTATTTTCCAGCTGTTCCTTAAACTTCTTCGCATCTTCCAGTTCCTGCTGCGCTTTTTTCGCATCGCTTTCCTGTCTGGCTTTCAGGTTTTTCACATTCCCTTTGGTAGCCTCCACAGCCAGGTTGTTCGGCAGTAAATAGTTACGAGCATATCCTTCAGATACGTCTTTCATTTCCCCTTTTTTTCCTTTACCTTTTACGTCCTGATTAAAAATGACTTTCATTCCTCAGTTCCTCCTTCCAGATACTGATCTATCGCCTGTTCCAGTTTTTCTTCCGCTTCTTCGAGCGAAGAATCAAGCTGGGTGGCTGCATTGGTAAGATGTCCGCCGCCGCCGAGTTCTTCCATAATCAACTGTACGTTGACTTCCCCGAGGGAGCGGGCACTGATGCTGACTTTTCCGTCACTGCGTTTAGACAGCACAAACGATCCCTTTACATCATTCATCGTTAACAGGGTGTCGGCAGCCTGGGCAATGAGGATCTGATCATACATTTCTTCTTCCGAAGCTTTTGCCACCGCCATGCCGTCCCGGTAAATCGTTGCTTTCTCTATTAAATGAGAACGCCGTACGTACTGGTCAATATCTTCTTTCAGCAGCATCTGCACCATCGTCGTATCCGCGCCGTGGGATTTCAGAAACGATGCTGCATCGAACGTGCGGGATCCCGTCCGGATCGCGAAGCTTTTCGTATCAACAATAATACCGGCAAGCATCGCTGTGGATTCCAGTTCATCCATGGAAAGCTTCTGTGGTTGATATTCTAACAGTTCGGTCACCAGTTCTGCAGTAGAAGAAGCATAGGGTTCCATATAGACGAGTACCGGATCTTTGATAAATTCTTCTCCGCGGCGGTGGTGATCCAGGACAACCACCCGGTCGACCGCATCCACCAGACGCGGTTCAATAACCATGGACGGCTTATGCGTATCCACTACTACGAGCAGTGTGTGCCTTGTTAAGTCATCAAGCGCTTCTTCCGGTGTGATGAACTGGGACCAGAGATAATCATGGTCTCCGACTTCTTCCATCAGTTTCTGAACGTCCGGATTAATATCATTGGGGTCGACAACGACGTAGGCATCGGTGTTATTCACTTCCGCTACTTTCAACACACCGATGGAAGCACCGATCGCGTCCATATCCGGGTTTTTATGACCCATGATAATAACCTGGTCGCTTTCAAGAACGAAATCACGAAGCGCATGGGAAATGACGCGGGCCCGGACTCTTGTCCGTTTTTCCATCGCATTGGATTTCCCTCCGTAAAAACGTACTTTCCCGTTCGTTTCCTTGATGGCAGCCTGGTCGCCGCCCCGGCCGAGAGCAAGATCGAGACTGGACTGAGCCAGGCTCCCCAGCTCCCGCAGCGATGAATCGCCGCTTCCGACTCCGATGCTGAGCGTGATGGAGACTTTTTCTCTGCCGGTCACTTCCCGGACATGGTCAAGCAGTTCAAAGCGGGTCTTTTCCAGCTGCTTCAATGCCTGCTGGTTCATGACCGCGATAAAACGGTCGGAGGAAATACTGCGCAGCAGAATTTGATAGTCTTCCGCCCACTCATTTAATGAAGACGTGACGTGACTCATCAGCCTGCTCCGTACCTGATCATCCATCCCCTGGGTTACTTCATCGAAATTGTCCAGATAAATGAGGCCGATGACGGTCTGCTCCTTCTCATACAGGGATTTGGTTTCTTTCGTCTCTGTCATGTCAAAAAAGTACAGCAGGCGTTCTTCCTGTTTTATATAAATCGTATAGTGTCTGTCGTTCAAGGTTATTTCGGTTTCGGTCTCGCCTTTTTTGATCGGGGATGTAATATCTTCAAATATCCGGTTGAGCGGTACTCCGAGAAACTCGCCCGGAAGATAATGCATCATAAATGGATTCGCCCATTGAATCTCATAATCTTCATCATACAATATGATGCCGATGGGAAGATTCGTAACAGCTTCCTCTCCGGCTTTATTTACTCGGTGGGATAACGTCGTTATATACTTTTCCAGATCACGTTCAAATGCTTTTCTGGCCTGCACGACATAAATGAGCAGAGTACCCAGCAGTATATATCCCAGGACTCCCAACATCCACTGATACATCATTAAAAATCCAATGAACAAAGCAGCTGTTGCAAATAATAAGATCACATGCAGCCCGTGCCAGCGGTTCATTAAAAACTTAGGCATAATGTCAACCCCTACTTCGTGTCAGATTCCAGACGCTTTTTCAATTGAAATCCTAAATCAATGATACCCAAAATCCGGGCCAGCAGAAGAACAAAGGGCAGGATAAGTCCAAAAATCATAATGAGTACCGGAATGCTTTTTGGAACAGATTTAATATAACAATAGTGAAAGATCACCGTAAAACCCTGCAGGGCCATTGCTGTTTCCAATAAAGGGAAAAGGTTCCATGTCACGGTTTCCATAGCGGTTCCTTCTTCCACCCCCACCCAGTATATAATGGAAACGATGAGGTAATACCAAAGCAGGGAACGGGGAAAATTCCATTCCCGCAATGGCGGAAACTCTTCCACTTCCATTTTCATCCGCCGCATCACAGCGTGGGCAATAAACTGAGTCAAAAATGCATAAAAGACACCGGTGAATGCAATCAACAGAGGTCCCATCTGTCCCAGACGGTCGATCATGCTCTCGTATTCCTCCAGGTTTTCCGATGGATCCTGTCCGAAGGATGTAAGCATGGATTCCGCCTGCTCGGCCGACTGCTTCATGATATCCTGCAGTACCGATAACGGATCAATATTCAATAAAAGGACGGTACCGGCATACAACGCGGTAAGACCGCCGATATACGCAAGACTGGACGCCGCAGCCACCAGCAGGGCTTCCTTTCTCCGGCGCATCATTTCTCCCATTGTAATGCCGCCAGCCGCGGACAGCAGGGCAAACGGAAGGCCGGGCAGCGCTGCTGCAAAAAAAGACAGCAGTATCGATACTACCGCCATTACGAGGCCTGATTTCCAGCCGTGCCGCGCCGTAAACAGAACAAAAGGCAGGGGCAGAAACCAGAGCAGTACCATGCTGAGAAACGGGACAAACACAGAAAGCAGCAGGATGACAATAAAAATACCGCTCAAAACGGCCCCTTCTGTTAACCTTCTTGATTGCTGCAACAACGTCACCTCATCTATCCAGCACATTCTCATATCCGTCTAAGCATCATGGCTGTGTATGTATTATCCGTTCGTCTATTGTAATTCATTCTCCCGAAAAAAGAAAGAAGGCACCTCATGGGGCTGTGAAACAAAAAACGCTTCCCGATACGGACGGGAAACGTTTTAAGCTCTGCCTTACTGTTCCCTTACATAAGGAAGCAGCGCCACATGGCGGGCACGTTTAATTGCTTTGGTCAATTGACGCTGATACTTGGCGGAAGTACCAGTCACACGGCGCGGAAGAATCTTACCGCGCTCCGAAATGAACTTTTTCAACAGGTCCACGTCTTTATAGTCAATTTTTTCGATCTTATTGACTGTAAAATAACATACTTTTCTTCTCTTACCTCTACGGCGTGCCATAAAGTTTCAACCTCCTTTGAGAGAATGTTTCCATTTTATTCAGAAAAAGGGAAGAGTTTTTTAAAATGGCAGATCATCGTCGGAAATATCAATCTGCTGGCCGTCATTGGCAAACGGGTCATCGTTCAGGTTGGATGAACCGCCCTGACTCTGTTGGCCGGAAGTCGGCGCAGCACCGTACTGGTTTCCGGAGGAACTGCCGCCGGAAGCCCCGCGGGGTTCCAGAAACTGGACGCTTTCGGCCTGTACTTCAACTACGCTGACGCGGCGGCCTTCCTGATTTTCGTATTTACGGCTCTGCAGACGGCCGTCAATACCGGCCTGACTGCCCTTTTTCAAATAGTTTGCGACGTTTTCAGCCTGTTTTCTCCAGGCGACACAATTGAAAAAATCTGCTTCCCGTTCGCCATTTTGATTGGTGAACGGACGGTTAACAGCGATGCCGAAATTTACCACAGCCACACCATTTGGCGTATACCGCAGCTCAGGATCGCGGGTGAGACGGCCAACCAGAACAACACGATTTATCATTTTGGAACTCCTCCCACTGGTTCGTCCTTAGTCTTCATTTTTAACGACAAGATGGCGGATAACGTTATCGTCCATCTTAACCAGGCGTTCGAATTCATCGGTAGCGCCCGGCTCTGCTTTGATATACACAACGACGTAATACCCGTCTTTCAGATCGTCAATCTCATAAGCCAGACGGCGTTTACCCATTTCGTCGACTTTTTCAATCTCTGCTCCCTGATTGGTCAGGACGTTGTTGTAACGCTCAACCATTTCCTTGATCCCGTTCTCATCAACGCTTGGAGCAATGATATAAAGCACTTCATAGTTACGCATACTGCGTCACCTCCTTTTGGTCTTACGGCTCTCTCTTAAAAAAGAGCAAGGAGCAAAATCGTTATAGACATTTCACTCACAACATATAATTGTAGCAGAGCAGGAAGTAGATGACAATAACCAAAAATAAGCCTGTCTTCCTTTCCGGGAATATCCATGTCAAGGTTAGAGACAATTCAAAGGCAGAAGTGTCCATTAATTTTGTTATACGGACTTTTGGGTCAAACTTCTCCCAACAATATGTCCCGAATCCATAGGTTATAGACATTTTCAAGATGAAAGTGTCCGCGATCCGCACCTTTAGAATATTTAAAACCGGACTGCACTGAGCCCGGTTTTCCTCTTCCAATTATACATTAAAACGGAAATGGATGACGTCGCCGTCTTTCACGACATAGTCTTTTCCTTCCAGCCGTACGTTTCCTGCTTCTTTGGCAGCATTCATCGACCCTGCTGCCATTAAATCATCGTAACTGACGACTTCCGCCCGGATAAAGCCGCGTTCAAAATCGCTGTGAATGACACCGGCCGCCTGCGGCGCTTTCATGCCGCTTTTGATAGTCCAGGCTCTGACCTCGGGCTCTCCTGCCGTGAAAAAAGTCTCAAGGCCGAGAAGGGAATAAGCCGCCCGGATCAACTGATCAAGCCCGGCTTCTTCTATGCCGAGATCATCGAGAAATTCCTGGCGTTCATCTCCTTCCAGTTCAGCAATCTCGGACTCGATTTTGGCACAGACAGTAATAACCCCGGATCCTTCATTTTCTGCATACTCTTTGACAGCCTGTACGTATTCGTTGTCTTCTCCGCTTAACAGGTCTTCTTCACTGACATTGGCAGCGTATAATACCGGCTTCATCGTGAGCAGCTGGAATCCTCGTACCAGTTTCAGTTCTTCGTCGGTCCATTCCAGACTGCGTGCCGGTTTCTCTTCCTCGAATGCATCACTAAGCTTCTGCAGAACTTCATATTCAGCCATCGCATCTTTATCTTTGGATTTTGCGAGTTTCGCCACCTTGTCCATCCGTTTCTGTACCGTTTCCAGATCCGCTAAAATAAGTTCAAGATTAATCACTTCAATATCCCGGATCGGATCCACGCTGCCCGAAACGTGAGTAATATCGCCGTCGTTGAAACAACGCACCACGTGGGAGATCGCATCCACCTGGCGGATATGGGAGAGAAACTTGTTGCCGAGGCCTTCCCCTTTACTGGCCCCTTCAACAATCCCGGCAATATCCGTGAATTCAAAGGCTGTTGGAATCGTTTTTTTCGGCTGCACCAGCTCTGACAGACTGTTCAAGCGAGGGTCCGGCACTTCCACGATACCGACGTTGGGGTCAATCGTACAGAACGGGTAGTTTGCCGATTCCGCGCCGGCCTGGGTGATCGCATTAAATAACGTGGACTTCCCGACATTGGGAAGTCCGACGATACCTGTAGTTAAAGCCATGTTCGTGTCACTTCCTTTAAACATCTATTATTTAACGTATATCCTCCGTTTTCACCTTGTCCAATTATAGAGACAAGCCCGGGAAAAAACAAGATATGGTTACTCGGCGCGCTCGATTACTTTTTTCAGTTTTTTCCGGAACTCCCGGCGGGGAAGCATCACACTGTGCCCGCACCCCAGGCATTTAATACGAATATCCGCGCCCATACGAATGATCTTCCACTGGTTTTCCCCGCATGGATGGGCTTTTTTCATTTCCACCACATCATGTAAGGCAAATGGCATATCAGCCAAATTCAACACCTCATTTCTACGAACCGTAACTCCAATTTGTATTATATGTCATATCCTATCCTATCACATAAAAAGAGACAATCCTTTCCTTCTGTCATAGATGTTGTATTTCCCGGGAAATACAACATCCCGGAACTCACCACCTTCTGCTTAGGAAAAAAGGATGAATTAGTACAACCACCAGTAAATATAAATTTAAAATGCCGTAAACAGGGTATAGAAGGGCAACGAGTCTTGAAAAGCCTAATTCGGTAACCGGAAGCATCACACAGAGAAGAAGTGCTGCGAGAAGCCAGGGAGGCAACTTTGAGATGGAGCGGAGCCTGCTTGATAATCCGAACAGACCCGAAGCCGCAGTTGTAAAGATGGCTGTCCACAATAAGACCGCCATAAATGCCGTGACCGGATTTGGATAAGACTCCAGCAGCGCAAACAATGGAATTTCATACAGCATAATGTCTTCGGCTGCCGCAAGAAGGGACTCATTATACAAGAAGGATACACTTCCGAGAATGCACCCGCTCCCGACACTGGCAATCCAGATTTCGCCGCGGTGTCTGATCTGGGTGCCTGCAGCAGACAGTACCGCTACCAGCGGCAGCAGGTTTAACGACGTGAAGGTTAACGAAGACGCCCAGTTTCGCTGCGATTTCCAGTCCGAGAGGCTGATATCGGCGTTCATTCGGAAATAGGCGGTGAGCGCTGCAATCAGACTGACGATCAGGATCGGCATGAGAATACTGTTGAGGCCGGTCAATCCTTTCACACCTCGGATAGATACAATGAATAAAAGCACACACATAAAAAGAATACCTGCTGTAAACGGAACATGAAAATATTCCAGGGCTGCGCCGCCTCCGGCAATCATGATCCCTGTTGTCGTAAATAGGTACACCATAATAAGAACATCATAACCTTTGGAAAAGCGGGGACCCATCAATTTCGATAAAACAACGGAGTAATTTTCCGTCTGTTCCTGATAACTGATGTTCAGCACGACAAAACAGCTCACTGTAAACAACACACTGAAAATCAGGATGGCCAGTCCACTTTCATGGCCGAAAAACTGCCAGATTTCTCTTCCGGAGGCATAACCGGCTCCAATTGTCGTACCTATAATAAGAAACATCCATTTTAGTCCATCCACGACCATCAGCACATTACTCCCTTGTCCGAATTCTGAATTCCTGCATCCCATGTATAGAAAACGTACCGTGTTCCTATACTGGAACTACTATGAAAAAGGAGAGGCTAATATGCTTGGGAAAAAGAACGTTGATGCTTCCACCCCGTACCGTTATCACGTCCATTCCGACGACCGGACAGCTGCGGCCCGTCTCTCGGTGCAGTTCGTTGAACAGTTGCAGCACGTTCCGATGCACCGGGACATTGTCATCGTATGTATCGGTACGGACCGCTCCACCGGTGATGCCCTCGGACCGTTAACGGGGTCATCTCTTGAAAAAAAGGTACTGCAGCGGTTTGCAGTTTACGGCACACTGGAACACCCTGTTCACGCAGTGAATCTGGAAGAAACGCTTCAGGATATCCGGAAAAAACACCGTCTTCCGTATATTATCGCAGTGGACGCATGCCTTGGGAAACTGAAAAATGTCGGCATAATTAATTTCTCGGAGGGTCCGGTCATTCCCGGAGCAGCCATGAAGAAAAAGCTCCCTGAAGTCGGAGAGATGCATCTGACCGGCATCGTTAATGTGAGCGGCATGATGGAATATTTCGTTCTTCAGAACACTCGCCTCCATCTCGTCATGAGGATGTCGGACTGCCTGGCGGAAGCGTTCTCCCGGGCAGACCGTAAGCTGAGAGGAAAAACGACAGACACGGTGCCGAACCGAACAGTGCACCCTTCTCCGTACCGGCGCGGCTCTTCAGCCACCGAAAGTGCATTCTCCCTTCAAAATCAGCATTAAGAAAGAGATTGGAACAAAACATTATCAAAGACAAAAAATCCGAACGATTTATGGAAGAAATCGTTCGGATTTTTGTGTATTGTTCTACCGCTGCGTCAAAATAAGCCGCTCTCCGCGGGCACGGCTCGAAAAGCTGAAGCCGTGGAAAGCTTAGTGACCGGCCGCAGCGGGCCCGCTTGTGTCCCTATTTTCTATTCATGTTCCAGCATTTCCAGAATGCGCTGCAGATCGTCTTCGTTTACAAATTCGATTTCGATCTTTCCTTTTTTCCGTCCCTGTTTAATAGACACCGGAGTGCCAAAGTAGGAGCGGAGTTCTTCCTCTTTCGCCTGCACAAAAACAGAAGGCACCGCCTCCGTTTTTTTCCTGTCGGAGACGGGAGCTGACGTTTGATTCATCTGTTGCACCAGTTCTTCGGTCTGGCGGACATTCAGGGATTCTTTTTCAATTTTTTGCACAATTTCAGCGGCTTTCTGCTTTTCCTCCAGGCCGAGAAGCGTACGTCCGTGTCCCATGGAAAGCTTTTTCTCCGCCAGTTTCTGCTGCACTTCTGCAGGCAGCTGAAGCAGCCGTAGATGATTGGCAATATGCGGGCGGCTTTTCCCAAGACGCTGGGAAAGCTCATCCTGTGTGACCCCGAGGTATTTCAGCAGTTTTTCGTAGGCTTTCGCTTCTTCTACCGGGTTCAGGTTTTCCCGCTGCAGGTTTTCAATTAATGCCACTTCCATTAATTTTTCATCGTCCAACTCTTTGATAACAGCCGGAACTGTCTCCAGGCCGGCCGTTTTTGCGGCGCGGAAACGCCGTTCCCCTGCGACAATTTCGTATCCCTTGATGCTCTTTCGGACAATGAGGGGCTGCAGAATGCCGTGTTCCACGATGGAATCTTTCAGTTCCTCTATCGCTTCGCCCGTGAACGTTTTTCGGGGCTGGTAAGGATTCGGCCGAAGCTCCCCGACTTTGATTTCTTCGACCTGGCTTCCTTCATCCTGGATCAAAGCGTTTAAACCTCTGCCTAATCTCCTAACCATTGGCCGTCACTTCCTTTGCTAAGTCTAAGTATACCTGGGCTCCTTTTGACTTGGCATCATACAGCATGATTGGAAGACCATAACTAGGAGCTTCTCCCAGCCTTATGTTTCTAGGAATAATGGTTTCAAACACTTTTTCCCGGAAGTACTTCTTCACTTCCTCAATCACCTGAATACCGAGATTGGTGCGTGCATCAAGCATCGTAAGCAGTACCCCTTCGATGGCAAGCTCCGTATTCAGATGTTTCTGGACAAGACGTATCGTATTGAGAAGCTGGCTCAGGCCTTCCAGCGCATAGTATTCACACTGTACCGGGATCAGCACCGAGTCTGCCGCCGTCAATGCGTTGATGGTAAGCAGTCCAAGAGACGGCGGGCAGTCTATAATCACATAATCATACGCATCATCCAAGTCCGAAAGGGCTTTTTTCAGGCGTATTTCCCGGGAAATGGTGGAGACCAGTTCAATTTCGGCACCGGAAAGCTGAATGGTGGATGGTATAACATCCAGATTTTCTACAGTCGAGGGACGGATAACCTGTTGAGTATCCGCATCTTCTACCAGCAGATTGTACACACATTCATCAACGTCTCCTTTTTCAATTCCTGCGCCGCTCGTCGCATTTCCTTGCGGATCGATGTCTACGAGCAGTACTTTCTTCCCTATGTACGCAAGACAGGCACTAATATTCACAGCTGTTGTCGTTTTACCGACACCGCCTTTCTGATTTGCAACTGCAACCGCCTTTGCCATCGGTACACCTACTTTCTTCCACTTGCTTGCGTCACAACACTCTATTCTTTATTCTATCATGTTTTCATCACAATATCGCAAATCGATGAAAAATAATCTACCTGATGCAGGTAGATTATTTTTTCGGGATCCGGATCGTAATCTGATAGTATTCCTCATAATCTTCTTCTTCTGTATCAATGCTCATCCCGCTTTTCTCCACCATATCCACGGATTCACGGATCGTATTCATCGCAAGCCTCGTATCTCTGGAGAAATGCCGGCGGGCCGGCTTCGATTTTTTAGGCTGTTCCGGTTCGGAGGCTTCCCTGATCCGTTCTTCCGTCTGTTTTACGTTTAATTCGCTCTGAATGACGGCATCCAGAATCTCTTTCTGTTTTTCTGGGTCTTTGACCTGCAGGAGGGCCCGGGCATGCCTTTCAGTAATCTGCTTGTCCTTTAACGCCTGCTGGGTTTCCTCGTTCAGATGAAGGAGCCTCATTTTATTGGCAACGGTCGACTGTCCTTTTCCAAGACGCTGCGCCAGACTTTCCTGGGTCAGACCATGAAGTTCCAGCAGTTCAGCGTAGGCAGCTGCCTCTTCAATGGCGGTCAATTCTTCCCTCTGCAGATTTTCGATCAGCGCAACCGAAGCTGTCTCGGTATCATTGAAATTTTTTACTATTGCCGAAACCTCATTCATTCCCAACGATAATACCGCGCGCCAGCGGCGTTCACCGGCTATAATTTCATAACGGTCTTCCTTTTCCCGCACGGTAATCGGCTGCAGCAGGCCGTGGGTACGAATGGACTGGGCAAGTTCCGCAATCTTCTCCTCCTGGAAAATCGTACGCGGTTGAAATGGATTGGCTGTAATTTTTTCTACAGGAATATATTTAATCTCTTCCGGGTTTTCTTCCCTGTCTTCCTGCTGATCCCCCAGGCCGAACCATTTTTGAAGCGACTGCTTCATTGCCTCACACCACCTTACTCATAGCTACAATCTATCCATGTGTCTCTGTATCGTAACGTATATCCATCCTCATCTATTTTTATTTTACCATGCCTGTAACCAATGTCTACCATGCCCCTTAAACAATTGGCTTCTTAACGGGCGTTCCTGCTTTGCGTGGATATTTCCGCGGGGTTGCATCCACTTTTTCCATATGAAGAATGCAGCGGGAACTTTCTTCATTCGGCAGCGTGAAGACGGATGCTTCTTTCCATCTTCCACCCAGTGTCCGGCAGGCTCTTCCCGCCTCTGCCTTTTCATTCAGTCCTTCCGATCCTTTTAAAGCCATAAAATGCCCTCCCCGTTTTACAAATGGCAGACAAAGTTCTGTCAGCACCGGCATTTTAGCGACTGCCCGGGAAACGGCTGTATCATACTGCTCCCGGTGGGCCTGTTCATGTGCTTTATCCTCAGCACGGCCGTGCAGCACCTGAACATTGTCCAGGTTCAGCTCTTCGACAAGCCTTTCTAAAAATGTGATTCGTTTCTTGAGCGAATCAATGATCACGATATGTAAATGAGGCTGAATTATTTTCAGGGGAAGGCTTGGAAACCCTGCTCCGGCCCCGATATCCACAATCCTTTTATCGTTCTCAAAATCATGAAAAAAGACCGGGGTCAGTGAATCAAAAAAGTGCTTTTCATATACATCTGCTTCGCTGGTCAATGATGTTAAATTCACGTTCTGATTCCACTCTATCAAGCGGTGATAGTAGGCATCAAACTGGTGAAGCTGCTTTTCTGTAAGCGTTATTCCCTCTTTTTGCAGCCAGTCCTCAAATGGAGATCCTGTCATTGGTACGCACCCCTTTTTGCTATAAAAACAGCTCCAGGGCTTTCATCCGGTATCAGACCCTGGAGCTGTACTTTTTTTATGCTTCCGCCGTTTTTGCCAGTTTTCCCTGCTCAATGTAAACAAGCAGAATCGAGATGTCGGAAGGATTGACTCCGGATACTCTGGAAGCCTGGCCGACAGAGACGGGCTTGACTTCCGATAATTTCTGGACCGCTTCGGTCGCCAGTCCGGAAATCTGAGTATAATCCATATCCTGTGGAATCTTCTTTTCTTCCATTTTGTTCATACGTTCCACCTGTTCAAGCTGTTTGGCAATATATCCTTCATACTTCGTCTGGATCTCGACCTGTTCTGCCACATCGGGGGCCAGTGATTCACCACCCGGAGCAAACGGTGCGACATCGTCATACCCGAGTTCTGGACGTTTCAGAAGATGAGCCGCCGACACCGCTTCTTTCATCGGCGAAGAATCTTTGGATTCGAGCATCTGCTGCAGTTCGTCACTCGGTTTGACCGTCGTATTTTCCAGTCTTTCTTTTTCTTTGGCAATGGCTTCTTTTTTCCGGAGGAACCGTTCATAGCGGTCTTCTTTAATGGTTCCGATCTGACGCCCGATCTCCGTCAGACGAAGATCCGCGTTGTCGTGCCGGAGAAGCAGCCGGTATTCGGCACGCGAAGTCAGGAGACGATACGGCTCATCGGTGCCTTTGGTCACCAGATCATCAATCAGGACACCAATGTAGGCATCGGAGCGGTTCAGGATGATACCTTCTTTATTCTGTGCTTTACGGGAGGCGTTGATACCGGCCATTATACCCTGTCCGGCCGCTTCTTCATAACCGGATGTACCGTTAATCTGACCGGCGGTGAAGAGGTTCTCCACTTTCTTCGTTTCCAGTGTCGGCCAAAGCTGTGTCGGCAGGATGGCATCATATTCAATGGCATACCCCGGACGCATCATCCGCACATTTTCAAGACCCGGAATGGTTTTAAGCATATTAAACTGTACGTCCTCCGGCAGACTGGTGGATAGACCCTGTACATAAACCTCTGATGTGTTTCTTCCTTCCGGTTCAAGAAAAATCTGATGCTTCGGTTTGTCGTGGAAGCGGACAATTTTATCTTCAATCGAAGGACAGTACCGCGGTCCGGTTCCCTCAATCATTCCAGAATACATCGGGGAACGGGTGAGATTATCGTTAATCAGGGTATGCGTCTCTTCTCCTGTATACGTCAGCCAGCAGGGCAGCTGGTCGGTAATATACTTGGTCGTTTCATAGGAAAAAGCTCTCGGCTTCTCGTCTCCGGGCTGAATCTCGGTTTTATCGTAATCAATGCTTCGGCTGTTCACCCGGGGAGGCGTTCCTGTTTTGAACCGTTCCATTTCAAAACCAAGTTCCTGCAGGCTGTGCGACAGATTGATCGACGGCTGCATGTTGTTCGGACCGCTTTCATAGGCCAGATCGCCGAGAATAATTTTTCCGCGCAGATACGTGCCGGTCGTGACAACTGTCGTTTCCGCATAATAGGCAGCACCGGTGTTGGTGACCACCCCTTTACAAACCCCTTCCTCGACAATCAATTCTTCGACGAGCCCCTGGCGGAGCACGAGATTTTCTTCTTCTTCCAGCGTATTTTTCATTTCCTGCTGATACAGGAACTTGTCGGCCTGCGCTCTAAGTGCCCGTACAGCGGGACCTTTTCTTGTATTCAGCATCCGCATCTGAATATGCGTCTTATCAATATTTCTTGCCATTTCACCGCCGAGTGCATCAATTTCACGGACGACTATCCCTTTGGCCGGACCTCCGACAGACGGATTACAGGGCATGAACGCCACAGAGTCCAGATTCAGGGTTAACATTAACGTCTGTGATCCACTCCGCGCCGCTGCCAGTCCTGCTTCCACCCCGGCATGACCGGCGCCGACTACGATTACGTCAAATTCTCCGCCTTCATATGGCATATGCTGTACCTCCTTTTTTTATTTTCCAAGACAGAACTGGGAAAAAAGCTGATCAATCAGGCTTTCATGGACATTCTCTCCAATGATTTCTCCCAGCTGCTCCCAGGCCCTGGTAATATCAATCTGAATCATATCCACCGGAACTTCCATTTCTGCTGCTTCCATAGCGTCATTGATGGAGCGTTTCGCCTGGTTAAGCAGTCCGATATGACGGGCATTGGACAAGTAACTTAAATCGGCTGTTTCCACTCCTTCATCGAAAAACAGCTCCGAAATCGATGTTTCCAGTTCATCAATTCCTTTATCCTGCAGCAGAGAAGCAGTAATCACAGGACGACCGTCTGCAAGCTCTGCGATCCGGTCTTCATCCGCTTTTCTATCCAGGTCGGTTTTATTCAGCAGAATGACCGCATTCATTCCCTGAATGGCTTCAAACAGGGCTTCATCCTCTGTCGTAAGTTCTTCTGCACTGTTCAAAACAAGCAGGATTAGTTCTGCTTCATTAAGAACCTGTCTGGACCGTTCCACTCCTATTTTTTCCACAATATCTTCGGTTTCCCGTATACCTGCCGTATCAATTAACTTCAGCGGTACCCCGCGGACATTGACATATTCTTCGAGGACGTCGCGGGTCGTGCCGGGAACTTCGGTAACAATCGCCTTGTTTTCATGAACAAGGCTGTTCATCAACGAAGACTTCCCGACGTTGGGGCGGCCGATAATGGCGGTAGCCAGTCCTTCCCGCAGAATCTTTCCCTGTTTTGCAGTGGTGAGAAGCTCGTCTATTTCATCCCGGACGGCAGCGGCCCGCTCCGTGAGTGTATCCAGCGTCATCGTCTCCGCATCATCGTATTCGGGATAGTCAATGTTGACTTCCACGTTTGCGACGGTTTCCAGCAGCTGCTGGCGGAGACGGCGGATGCGTCCGGCAAGCCGGCCTTCCACCTGCTTCATTGCTACATTCATGGCCCGGTCGGTTTTGGCACGGATCAAATCCATGACCGCCTCTGCCTGGGACAAGTCAATCCTTCCATTCAGAAACGCACGTTTGGTGAACTCCCCAGGTTCAGCAAGCCGGGCTCCCTGGCTCAAAACAAGATCGAGCACTTTATTGACAGAGACAACACCGCCGTGGCAGTTGATCTCTACGATATCTTCACGGGTGAAGGTTTTAGGAGAACGAAGGACGGAAACCATCACTTCTTCGACGACTTCCTCCGTTTCCGGGTCTGCCACGTTCCCGTAATGAATAGTATGGGAATCCACCGAGGATAACGAGGCCTTTCCTCTATATATTTTTTCTCCGATGGCGAGCGCCTCCATTCCACTGATACGGACAATAGCTATTGCTCCTTCGCCGGACGGGGTGGAAATCGCTGCAATTGTATCACCTTCCATCCTTCTCTCCCTCCTTTTTTCTATATTCTATCCCTTTTTTCAACAGGGTATTTTTTGTTTCCCTAACACAATAGAATATCATAAAGCCTTCAGGAAAGAAAGATGGAAGTTATACACATGTGGACAACTGATTCTTCCTCCATTGCATTTATCCACTATTTAAGATATAAGGATGACCTGTCATTTTGCGGGATTACCATAAAATTATTTATGGTAGAGCCTAAAAAAAAAGCACCTGCTTCTGACGCAGGTGCTTGATCCTCGATAAGTTTTCGGAATTCTCGAAGGTTATTTAAGATCAATAACAACATAGCGGCGGGGTTCCGTACCGTCCGAATAGGTTTTAATTCGTCTCTTATGCTGCAGTGCGGCATGAATGATTTTCCGTTCCCTGGAAGTCATCGGTTCGAGCACCACTTTTTCGCCGGTTCGTTCGGCTTTGGAAGCAAGCCGTTCTGCCAGCTGTTCCAGTGCTTCCCGGCGCCGCTGCCGGTAATTTTCGGCATCAAGGGTGATGGTAATACGCTTGTCGGAATAACGGTTGGCAGCAAGCTGCACGAGATACTGCAGGGAATCAAGTGTTTTTCCGCGCCTGCCGATCATCACACCAATATCACTGCCACTGAGCATGAAAATCGTTTCCCTGTCTTTTACCTCTTTTGCAGCTTCGACCTTCACGCCCATTTCCTCAATAATCCTGTGCAGATAGCGTTCCGCTTCCTCCACCGGATCCGGCTTCCGCTCCGCTTCCACAAGGGCCGGCTTCGAACCTATCAGTCCGAGAAAGCCTTTTTTCGGTTCTTCAATCACCCGGTACTTGATATTGTCCTTTGTTCCGGCATCCAGTTCCGTAACGGCTCTGGATGCCGCTTCTTCGATGGTTTTTCCCGAAACCTTAACGGTCTTCACTTTTTATTCGCTCCCCCCGATTTGGCTTCCAGTTTCGCTTCCCGCTTCTTTCTGGCACCGGGTCCTGTAATAAAATACGTCTGTACGATCATGAAAATATTCCCGACCACCCAGTAGAGGGCAAGTGCGGATGGGAAAAAGAACGCAAAGGCGGTAATCATGAACGGCATCATGTACATAAGAATCTTCATCTGCGGATTATCCGACACCATCATCATTTTCTGCTGGATGAACGTGGTCGATCCCGCGATCAGCGGCAGAATATAATCCGGTTCTCCGAGCTGGAACCATAGAAAATTGTGGCCACCGATCGCTTCGGTTCTCATGATTGCATGATAGAACGCAATTAAAATCGGCATCTGGATGAAAATCGGCAGACATCCGGCCAGCGGATTGATCTTATGTTGCTGGAACAATTCCATTGTTTCCTGCTGGAGCTTCTGCTGGGTCTGCTGGTCCTTCGCGCTGTATTTTTCTCTCAACTTCTGCATTTCCGGCTGAATTTCCTGCATGGCTGCCGAACTTTTTGTCTGTTTTATCATAAGCGGCAGGATAAGAATCCGGATAAAAATGGTGACAATGATGATCGACAACCCGTAATCTTCACCTGTCATCTCCGCAATCTGAATGACCAGCCAGGAAAGCGGATAGACAAAAAACGAATTCCAGATTCCTTCACTGTCTTCGGTGATGGGCTGATTAATATCCATACAGCCGGCCATAAACGGCATCACAACAAGCAGCACCGCCGCTAAGCTTAATTTCTTAGACACATGAGTTTCCTCCTTGGAAAAAATTAAAGCCTCTTCTTTATCCGATTGGTGTAAAGCGTATGATATCGCTGACACTTGACGATACAAGCCAATATATATTCTAGCGGAGAAGAAGGAAGAAATAAAGGAATCATTTATGATTGTCACGCTTTTTCAACACACCAGCCACATTCATAACATGCTTCAGGCTTTTTATAATCTCAGTATAATGCATGTCAGCCACCGGTTTTCTGGCGATAATAATATAATCCTTGCCATCTTCAAGCTGCCCGTTGATCTCCCGCAGTGCTTCACGCAGAAGCCGTTTAATTCTATTTCTCATCACGGCATTGCCCATTTTTCTGCTTACGGTCAATCCGGCCCGGAAATGATCATTCTCTTTATTATCCATCACATAAATGACGAACTGGCGGTTCGCCGATGACTTTCCTTTTTCAAAAATACGGCTGAATTCGTGATTCTTTTTGATCCGATATGCCTTTTTCACCCGGTACTCCTCCATTTTACTTCTGCGGTTGCGGTATGTATTCCCATGCAGCAGATGCTTCCGTGCTCATGAGTACTTTACTGCTTCCAGCGGCCCTTTGATAAATCCTGGTTTTGTTCCGAAAAAAGACCACTGTGAAATCAGTGGTCTTAGGCGGATATAACTTTTCTTCCTTTGCGCCGGCGGCTTTTCAGCACCTGGCGACCTTTTTTTGTACTCATCCGTTCACGGAATCCGTGTACTTTTTTACGTTTCCGGTTATTTGGCGTAAATGTAGGCTTACCCATTGTATTTTTGCACCTCCCTCGAGGAATCTCTGATCAAGGACATTCCCGTAAATTATATAGAGGAAAGGATTTTGTTGTCAACCTTCCATTCCATTCGTTATAACGCGCCGGCCCGGCCTGGTGATAACCTGTGGATATCTTAAACAAGGGAACAGGTAGTTTTTCGACAATGTTATCTACAAGTTACACACATAATATAGTGGTGTGGATAAACTTTCTGCACAAGGTCTTGATGCTGTGGATAACCTTCCGCAAAGGCGTTGTCACTGGTTTTTATTTTTGATATGCTATATATGTTTTTACTCTGGATAAGTCAAACAGGGCTTATTTTTATCCACAGCTGTGCACAGTTGTGTGGATAAAAATTCACACAACGTGGATGAATCTGTCCACAACCATGTGAATGCTGTGTATGAGCTGTTTTTCTACCATAATGTTGTTATCAGGCAGCTGTCCACACTTCTCTGAAGGGAACCATGTTTGTTCCCATCCCAAATACACAACATACATGCGTTATTCTGTAAGGCTTCCTTCCGTATACACCAAGAGTTGGAGGCCTTTCTTTGCCCTTTATCCCAGTACAAGCCGTGAAAAAAGGAGGGACGTACATAGTGGAGAATATTGCCGATCTGTGGAATCAGACATTGTCCGTGATTCAAAAAAAAGTAAGCAAGCCCAGCTATGAAACATGGCTGAAATCCACGAAAGCTGCAGAACTGCAGGAAGACACGATTATCATCACCGCTCCAAACGAATTTGCCAGAGACTGGCTGGAAAACCGCTATTCCAGGCTCATATCCGACACTTTGCAGGATATCACCGGGGCAGAACTGCAGGTGAAATTCATTATTCCGGATTCAGGAGAGGAAGATGATATTTCGGTGGAAGAAGAGATGAAAAAAATGCCCGCCCCTGTCGAAAACCAGCAGGACGACGTCCCTAAAAGCATGCTGAATGACAAATATTCTTTTAATACATTTGTCATCGGGTCAGGAAATCGATTCGCTCATGCCGCCTCTCTTGCTGTCGCCGAAGCTCCGGCAAAAGCCTATAATCCGCTGTTTATCTACGGAGGAGTCGGTCTCGGCAAGACCCACCTGATGCATGCCATCGGCCATTATGTCATTGATCATAATCCCGACGCGCGGGTCGTCTATCTATCATCTGAAAAATTCACCAATGAATTCATTAATTCGATCCGGGACAACAAAGCGGTGAATTTCCGCAACAAGTACCGGAGTGTCGATGTTCTTCTGATTGATGATATACAGTTTCTCGCCGGCAAAGAACAAACGCAGGAAGAATTCTTTCACACGTTCAACGCGCTGCACGAAGAAAGCAAACAGATCGTTATCTCAAGCGACCGGCCGCCTAAAGAAATCCCGACGCTTGAAGACCGGCTCCGTTCCAGATTTGAGTGGGGATTGATCACCGACATTACTCCTCCTGACCTGGAAACAAGAATTGCTATCTTACGCAAAAAAGCGAAAGCGGAAAAACTGGATATACCAAACGAAGTCATGCTGTACATTGCCAATCAGATAGATACCAATATCCGCGAGCTGGAAGGCGCTCTTATCCGGGTTGTTGCCTATTCTTCACTCATTAATCAGGACATGAACGCAGATCTTGCAGCCGAAGCTTTAAAAGATATTATTCCAAGTGCCAAACCGAAAACTGTCACCATTTCCGATATCCAAAAAACCGTTTCGGAGCAGTTTAGTGTTCAGGTGCAGGAATTAAAGGCTAAAAAACGGACCAAAACCATTGCTTTCGCCCGGCAGATTGCTATGTATTTGTCCCGGGAAATGACAGAATCCTCCCTCCCGAAAATTGGAGAAGAATTCGGGGGCAGGGATCATACGACAGTCATTCACGCCCATGAAAAGATAGCTTCAATGCTCGATACAGATACAGAGCTCCAGAAAAGCGTCCAGGAAGTTATCGACAGGATACAAACATGATGTGTAAAACCATATAAAGTTATACACATTCTTTCCACATGTGTATAACCTTCGTACATCGGGGATTTATAACTTTATCCACAGATTACACAACACCTACGGCTGTTACGGCTGTATTTATTAATAAATATAATATATAAGGGAGATGTCGTATGCATTTTGTTATTCAGCGGGAAGCGTTTGTAGAAAGTGTGCAGCATGTGAATAAGGCTGTATCGACTAGAACGACAATTCCCATACTGACAGGAATTAAAATAGATGCTGCAGCGGATGGAGTAACATTAACAGGCAGTGATTCTGATATTTCAATCGAATCATTTATCCCTGCCTCTGACGAAGAAAACGATTATATTGATATTAAAGAAACTGGCAGTATTGTACTGCAGGCACGCTTTTTTGCAGATATCGTGAAAAAACTGCCGGGCGGGGAAGTTGAAATTCTGGTTCAGGATCAGTTTGCCACAACGCTTCGTTCCGGTTCCGTCGTATTTAACCTGAATGGACTGGATCCTGAAGAATATCCGCGTCTGCCCAACCTTGAAGAAAACCAGACATTCACTCTGCCACAGAACCTATTAAAAGATATGATACGGCAGACAGTATTTGCCGTGTCCACTCAGGAAACACGTCCAGTGTTGACAGGTGTAAACCTGGAAAACGAACAGGACCAGTTGACCTGTACTGCAACAGACAGCCACCGCCTTGCGATGAGAAAAGCGGCGATTGAATCAAATGGCGCCCCCCTGGAGATGTCCAACGTTGTTATTCCAGGCAAAAGTATGAACGAACTGCGCCAGATTCTCGAAGATACAGATGAAAGAGTGGAAATTGTTGTTACAGAAAGCCAGGTTCTATTTAAATTTACCCATCTGCTGTTTTTCTCCAGACTGCTCGATGGGAAATACCCGGTCACAAGTAACATGATTCCAGATCATTCAAAGACTACCATGGAACTCTCAACAAAAGATCTGCTTCATTCCCTTGAACGGGCACTGCTGCTTTCCAAAGAGGCGAAAAACAACGTTATTAACTTTAAAACACTGGAAGGATCTGAAATTGAGATCAGTTCGGTTTCAGCGGAAGTTGGAAAAGTGACGGAACGGATAACATGCCACTCTCTGGAAGGCGAGGAACTGAGAATATCGTTTAACGGAAAAAACATTATTGATGCGCTGAAAGTGATTGACAGCGAAGTTGTCCATATTATGTTCACCGGGGCAATGAGCCCGTTTGTCATCCGACCGTCCGATCATGACCGGATGCTCCATTTATTTTCACCGGTACGGACCTATTAAACACCTGCTGAATCTCCGGAGTCCTGTTGATCCGGGGATTTTTTAATCATGGAGAGGAGAGTAGATGTTACGCTTTGTTTTTCCTACTTGGCGTTATCGTTATAGTTTAGTAAAATATAAAGTGAATCCATATGTCGTACGTTATAATAAATTGATGCAGCAGCCACCTGATAACAAAGATCATCCGGCGGCAGATGCAGGAGGAGAAGACATGCACCAAACGATCACGATCGAAACGGAATACATTACATTGGGGCAGCTGCTTCAGGAAGCAGGAGTGATTGATTCCGGCGGGATAGCAAAACTGTTTCTGGCCGACTATGAAGTGTTTGTCAATGACGAGCCGGAACAGAGACGTGGGCGGAAGCTGTACCACGGAGACGAAATTGACATTGAAGAAACCGGGAGAATAACGGTTTTTTCGAATCATCCATAGAGGGATACTGTGCATATTAAAGAACTCCGCCTGAAACAGTTCCGCAATTATGAGGATGTCACATTGAATGTGGAAGATAAAGTAAACGTGATCCTCGGCGAAAATGCCCAGGGAAAGACCAATGCCATGGAAGCTGTCTATGTTCTGGCCTTTGCCAAGTCCCACCGGACCTCCAAAGACAGGGAGCTGATTCAGTGGGAGCAGGACTTTGCCAGAATTGAAGCGGAAATGGAAAGAAACACCGGACCCTTGTCGCTTGAAGTGATCGTTTCCGGAAAAGGGAAGAAAACCAAAGTAAACGGCCTGGAACAGCAGAAGTTAAGCGGCTATATAGGGACCTGTAACGTCGTCATGTTTGCGCCGGAAGATTTGAATCTCGTGAAAGGCGGTCCGTCCATGCGGCGCCGTTTTATCGATATGGAAATCGGCCAGATCAGTTCTGTCTATCTTCACGATTTAATGTTGTATCAGCGGATTTTGAAACAGCGGAACCAGCTCTTGAAAAACATGTTTCCCGTTCCGGATCAGGAACAGGAAGTGATGCTGGACGTGCTTACCGAGCAGCTTTCCCAGGCATCGGCAAAAGTAATCAAGAGACGGTTTTCTTTTCTGCATCTGCTGCAGGACTGGGCAGGAGACATTCACGGACAGATTACAAAAAAGCAGGAAGAGCTGCACGTGGAGTATGCTCCTACCGCTGAGGTATCAGAAGAAATGAATTTGTCGAAGATAGAGGAGAATGTCAGAAAAAAATTCGAAGAAAACCGGCAGAATGAAATCCGCCGGGGTCTTTCGTTAAGCGGCCCCCACCGGGATGAACTGACGCTCTCCATCAACAACCGCGATGTGCAGACTTACGGATCACAGGGGCAGCAGCGCACTGCCGCCCTTTCCCTCAAATTGGCGGAGATTGAACTTATACACGATAATATCGGGGAATACCCGATTTTATTATTGGATGATGTTCTTTCCGAGCTGGACCACAACAGACAGTCTCATCTTCTTCACACCATTCAGGGGAAAGTACAGACGTTTGTTACGACGACCAGTGTAGACGGTATCGAACATGAAACATTAAAACGGGCTTCGACATTTACCGCAAATGCCGGAACGCTGAAGCAATTGAAATGAGGTGGAACGGATGTTTATTCATTTAGGCGGAGATACGGTGATTCGTTCGAAAGACGTCATCACGATAGTAGATCAGGATACGCATGATTCCTCCAGTATTACCCAGCAGTTTTTATCGGCACGAGGGGAAGAGGATATCGAACGAATTTCATCGGAACAGACGAAATCCGTTGTAGTGACGACCGAAAAAATATATTTGTCCCCCATTTCCACCTTGACGTTGAAACGCCGGGCCCAGGTCATTTCTGAATATGAAGATTACAGTGAAGATCACGAAAACACTGCAGATACCTGATAAAACAGACCGGAGAAATCAATTCTGAAAACAGCCGGAAGTGGAAAAAATACGGAACTCGTGATGGAAGCGAAGGTGAATACATTGTCAGTAGATCAATATTCGTACGATGAAAGTCAGATACAGGTACTGGAAGGTCTTGAAGCGGTCAGGAAACGTCCGGGCATGTATATCGGTACGACAAGCAGCCGCGGACTTCACCACCTCGTCTGGGAAATCGTCGATAACAGCATTGATGAAGCCATGGGCGGGTACTGTGACCACATTTTTATTACGGTGGAAAAAGACAACAGCATGACGGTGCAGGACAACGGACGCGGTATTCCTGTCGGTATCCAGGAGAAAATGGGACGACCGGCTGTGGAAGTCATCATGACCATTCTGCATGCCGGTGGTAAATTCGGCGGCGGCGGCTACAAAGTTTCCGGAGGACTGCACGGAGTCGGAGCGTCTGTCGTGAATGCCTTGTCCGAGAGCCTGGAAGTGGAAATCCACCGGGACGGCGATGTCTATTATCAAAATTATGAACGGGGCGTTCCAAAGCAGGATGTACAGCCAATCGGGACGACCGAAAAACACGGAACCAAAATTCATTTCAAACCCGATCCGCTTATTTTCGATGAAAGCATTGAATTCGAATATGAAATTCTTTCTACACGTCTGCGGGAGCTTGCCTTCCTGAATAAAGGTCTTCGTATTACGTTTAATGACAAGCGCGATGAAGAGACGGAGGAAGTAGAGTATTACTATGAAGGCGGTATTGCCTCCTTTGTTGAATATCTGAACCGGCAGAAAGAAGCGCTGCATGACGAACCCGTGTTCATCGAAGGAGAAAAAGACGGGGTGCAGGTGGAAGTAGCCTTTCAATATAATACAAGCTTTACGAGCAATATTTATTCGTTTGCCAATAATATCAACACCCATGAAGGCGGCACGCACGAAGCCGGTTTTAAAACCGGTCTGACCCGGGTGATCAATGACTATGCGAGAAAATATAATCTATTCAAAGAAAATGATCCAAACCTGATCGGTGATGACGTCCGTGAAGGGCTTACCGCCATTATTTCCACAAAAATCCCGGACCCGCAGTTTGAAGGTCAGACAAAGACCAAGCTCGGAAACAGCGAAGTCCGTACTGTCACGGATTCCCTGTTTTCGGAGCACTTCTCCCGGTTCATGTCGGAAAATCCGGACACGGCGAAAAATATAGTGGAAAAAGGGCTTATGGCCTCCAGAGCCAGGGATGCAGCGAAAAAAGCAAGAGAATTGACGCGCCGGAAGAATGCACTGGAAGTCAGCTCCCTTCCCGGAAAACTGGCGGACTGCTCTTCCAATGATGCTTCTATCAGCGAGATTTATATTGTGGAGGGAGACTCCGCAGGAGGATCAGCGAAACAGGGAAGAGACCGCCATTTTCAGGCGATTCTGCCGCTTCGCGGAAAGATTATCAACGTGGAGAAGGCAAGGCTGGATAAGATTCTGGCCAATAACGAAATCCGTACGATTATTACAGCACTCGGGACCGGCATCGGCGACGAGTTCGATATCTCCAAGGCACGTTACCACCGTGTCATTATCATGACAGACGCCGATGTCGACGGTGCTCATATCCGCACGCTGCTGCTGACGTTTTTTTACCGCTATATGAGGCCGTTGATTGAGAGCGGATATGTCTATATTGCGCAGCCGCCTTTATACAAGATTACGCAAGGGAAAACGGTCCGCTATGCGTACGTGGAAAACGAACTGGAAGAAGTTCTGGCAGGGCTTCCGGAACAGCCAAAACCGGGATATCAGCGCTATAAAGGGCTGGGAGAAATGAATCCGTCCCAGCTCTGGGAAACGACGATGAATCCGGATGCGCGGTCTGTCCTGCAGGTCAATCTGGAAGATGCAATGAAAGCAGATGAAATCTTTGAAACATTGATGGGCGACCGGGTCGAACCAAGACGGGATTTCATTCAGGAAAATGCCCACTACGTGCAGAATCTGGACGTATAACAGGGAGGCTGTTTCACCCGCTCCTTTAACAGCCGGAGGCAGAAGCCCCGGGGGAGAGCGGTCAGAATTGGGAGGTTTAAGGTATGGCAGATCAAGATGAATCGAATGTAACAGAAATAAATATAGGCCAGGAAATGCGTACCTCATTTCTGGATTACGCGATGAGCGTCATTGTCAGCCGGGCGCTGCCGGATGTACGCGACGGTATGAAACCGGTACACCGGCGCATTCTTTTTGCGATGAATGAACTCGGCATGACCCCGGATAAACCATATCGTAAATCAGCCCGTATCGTCGGAGATGTGATTGGTAAGTACCACCCTCACGGGGACTCGGCGGTTTACGAAACGATGGTCAGAATGGCTCAGGATTTCAGCTACCGAAACATGCTAGTAGACGGTCACGGCAACTTTGGTTCCATTGATGGGGATGCTGCCGCCGCCATGCGTTATACGGAAGCGAAAATGTCGAAGATCTCCCTTGAAATGGTACGTGATATCAACAAGGATACGATCGATTATCAGGATAATTATGACGGCAACGAGCAGGAACCCATTGTCCTTCCTGCCCGCTTCCCGAACCTTTTGGTCAACGGCGCGGCAGGGATTGCTGTGGGCATGGCGACAAATATCCCGCCCCATCAACTCGGTGAAGTGATTGATGGGGTTCTCGCCCTGAGTAAAAATCCCGAGATGACGGTTCCCGATTTAATGGAATATATTCCGGGACCTGATTTTCCGACTGCCGCCGCTATTGTAGGCAGATCCGGCATCAGACGAGCCTATCAGACAGGACGAGGTTCGATTACCATCCGTGCGAATGCGTATATCGAAGAAAGCAGCACCGGCAAGCAGTCGATTATTGTAGATCAGCTCCCTTATCAGGTCAACAAAGCCCGTCTGATAGAAAAAATCGCCGAACTGGTCCGGGACAAGAAAATCGAAGGAATTACCGACCTTCGTGATGAGTCCGACCGCAACGGCATGCGTGCTGTGATCGAAGTGAAAAAGGACGCCAATGCGAATGTGCTGTTAAATAATCTGTATAAACAGACGGCGCTGCAGACCAGTTACGGTATAAACATGCTCGCTCTCGTGGACGGACGTCCGCAGGTATTGAACTTGAAGCAGTGCCTCAGCCACTATCTGGATCACCAGAAAGTAGTGATTAAACGGCGTACCGCCTTTGAATTGAAAAAAGCGGAAGCCAGAGCCCACATTCTGGAAGGACTGCGTACCGCTCTGGACCATCTGGATGCAGTCATCGATTTGATCCGGGGTTCCCAGACGACCGATATTGCAAGGGCTGGTTTAATTGAACAGTTCTCGTTAACGCACGAACAGGCCCAGGCGATTCTGGAAATGCGCCTTCAGCGTCTCACAGGACTCGAACGCGATAAAATCGAACAGGAATACAGCGAGCTGATGGAACGAATCAGAGAGCTGAGAGAGATCCTGGCCAGCGAAGAACGCGTCCTTGAAATTATTCGGGAAGAACTGACAGACATTAAGGACAAATACAACGATGAACGGCGGACGATGATTACCGCCGGCGAAAATCAGATTGAGGATGAAGACCTCATCCCCAGACAGAATGTTGTCATTACGATCTCCCATCACGGTTATCTGAAGCGGATGCCGATTGATACCTACCGCAGCCAGCGCCGGGGAGGACGTGGTGTCCAGGGAATGGGGACGAATGACGATGACTTTGTGGAACATCTGTTCACAACCAGTTCTCATCAGACGATCCTGTTTTTCACAAACAAAGGAAAGGTTTACCGACTGAAAGCGTATGAAATTCCGGAACTGCAGCGTACAGCCAAGGGTATTCCGGTTATCAATCTGCTGCAGGTGGAAAAGAATGAATATATCAGCACTGTGATCCCGGTGGAAGCTTTTTCGGATGACGCGTATCTGTTCTTTTTGACAAAACAGGGTATTGCCAAACGAACGAAGCTGTCGGCGTTTGCCAATATCCGTAAAGGCGGCCTGTTTGCGATTAATATCCGGGAAGATGATGAATTATACGGTGTACGCATGACACAGGGTGAGGAACGTCTGATTATCGGCACCAAATACGGGATTGCCATTCATTTCAATGAAGAAGATGTCCGCTTTATGGGGAGATCAGCCACCGGTGTCAAGGCGATTTCGCTTTCTGCGGAGGATGAAGTCGTCGGTATGGATATCGCAGAGGAAGGAAAAGATGTTCTGATCGTGACCGATAAAGGTTTCGGCAAACGCACACCGATCAGCGAGTTCAAAATGCAGCAGCGTGGCGGAAAAGGCATTAAGGCCTGTAATTTAACGGATCGGAACGGGTCCCTTGTTTCCATGCGCTGTATTTCTGATGATCATGATATTATGATTATGACCGTTCACGGGGTTCTGATCCGGATGGAAGCCAGGGAGATATCCAGACTCGGACGTTACGCACAGGGCGTTACCTTGATCCGGCTGGCCGACGGAGAAGTTGTTTCGACCGTCGCACCTGTGGAAACACCGGAGGATGAGCTGGAAGAAGGCAATGAGCAGTTTCCGGAAGAGGCCGCCGGCGAAACAGAAGACGATATCGGTATGGATGTAGATGATGATGGAGATACAACGTCGGAAGAATGATACTTCTTTCAGGTTAATAAGAGGGAGTAAGGGGGCGTGGACATGAAAGTAATGCGGCAGCATCTCAAGGAAGGCTGTATTCTCATAGAAGATGTATTTGCAGTGACTTCTCATCCCATTATGAGAAAACAGACCATTCTGCATGCTGAACATCTCAACGTGCTCGAAGCTTTTATGATTAAACATGTTCACGTAGAAAATAAGCTGGTCGACGGTACTCCTTTTATGCCTTTGCAGGACGACGAAGGCTATGACAATGAAACGGATGAAGAAAAAACGGAAAGTCCGGAAACATTTTTGGATCATTATCTGGAAGCTGTCCAGACATATAAAACACTGTTTCAAAAGTGGGCGGGAGGTACTCCCGTTGAAATGGAAAAAATACGTGGATTTCTGGCTCCGCTGGCGGAAAAAATGTTCGATTCACCCAGTCTGGTTCTCAGGCTTCATCATTACAGCACGCGGGAGGAATATTTGTATCATCATGCCGTAGCTGTCGCTCTTTTATCCATGTTCCTGGCGAAAAAAAGGGGACTTTCCAAAAAAGAGCGGCTTCAGGCAGGCGTAGCAGGTGCGCTGTGTGATGCCGGTATGGCCAGACTTCCGACGGCGATTCTGCAGAACAGGGGACACTTAACGGAATGGGAACATGAAGAAGTGAAAAACCATCCGTACTATTCCTACCAGATGGTAAAAGAAACGAAAGCAGTCAGCGACCAGGTTCTGCTTGCAGTTCTGCAGCATCATGAAAGGGAGGACGGCAGCGGATACCCGCTGCATATGACAAGCGGCAGTATTCATACGCTAAGCAAAATTGTCAGCACAGCTGATGTCTACCATGCCATGACAAGTGAACGTCTTCACCGGAAAAAACGGTCCCCCTATAAAGTCATTGATGAAATGTTCCGGGAAGAATTCGGCAGACTGGATCCGGAGACCCTGCAGTTATTAACGGGAGCTCTGATTACCTTTTCGATCGGAAGCCGTGTAAGACTGAGTAACGGCGATACGGGTACCATCATTTACATGGATGAAAAGTCACCGGCTGAACCTATGGTGCGTTCGGACATGAATCAGGAAATTGTTCAGATGGAAGGCAGTAAAGGGCCATTCATCGAAGAGATTCTTTCGAAGTGAAAAAAGCCCTCAGCTGTTCCGGGACATCGGTCAGCACCATATTGAGATAAAAATGGATAAAAGAATAGTCTTCAGCCTGCCGCTGGGTAAGGAGATCCCCCCACCATTCACCTTCATAACGGCAGAGCATACTTAGGTTGTATAACAGAAGATAATGAACCGAGAGCGGTGCAAGCCCGGAGACGTCTTGAAAAGACGGCGGCAGATAGCAGTTTTCTCCTCTCCACGCAAACCGGGATGCTGTACGTTCAGGCGATTGGTTTATGGAAAAAAGTACAGCATCTGCTGTTCTTTTTTTTATATGCTCTATCTTTATCCCGGTCTGTTCGATCTGTTTCTGGATATAAGACAGGGATGAATCTTTCAACCCGGAAATATGTTCAACCGTGATTTCGTGAGAAGAGATCCGAAGGAGCGGAAGTGCTGATTCCCCGTAAATATGAAGATATAGATCAATCATCGCCTGCCATTTAAAGAGGAGATGGTTGATTTTCCACTTTTCTCCAGCATTGTGTTTCACGTGAAACATACTAAGAGAAAAATGAGGGAAAAACCCATGTTTTTGCACCCTAACTTCGTCTTCAAGAAAAGTGAATTGTTTTCTCTTCTTTTTTCTGGAAGTCACTCCATGGGCAAGCAGATCGGAAGCTGCGGGGTAATGGGGATCTTTGATTAACACGATGCCTTTCAAAAGGTGGGTTAAACCGTAAAACAGAAGCAGCGGACGGGTTAAGAGTCCGGACGCTGCTCCTTCTTCCCAGTACGTGCGGCCGAGCAGCCATTCATAATGAAAGGCCGGCGTATTCCGGTAACTCCACCGCAGTGCATCTTGCGAAGAAGCGCCACAGTTCAGGTAGTCCTTTTCCAGTTTCCGCTGCAATACATCCTGTGCTTCATATGCGGCATAATAAGAAAAATAGTCCGTAACATTACGGTGCTCCATGGCTGAACTCCTGTCCGTTCTTTCTGAATAAATCAGAAAGTTTAAACTTATTTCAAATTCTCGTTATGAAACGAAAAACATGATAAGATATTAGAAAATCTCAGAGTTGGTTTTTAGTCTGCACCGTTTACAGTGTTGTTATGAACGATGCTCTCCTGAAAGGAAATAATCAGAAAGGTGGATTGTTATAATGCGTGAAGATAAGTTTGCAAAAGAGGGGCTGACGTTTGATGATGTCCTTCTGATGCCGGATCGTTCGGATATTCATCCGCGGGATGTATCACTGAAAACATCTCTGTCCGAAAAATTAAACCTTAATATTCCGATTGTCAGCGCAGGGATGGATACGGTCACCGAAGCATCCCTGGCGATTGCCATGGCCCGGGAAGGCGGACTCGGCATCATTCATAAAAACATGTCCATTGAAGAACAGGCTGAAATGGTAGATCAAGTGAAACGGTCGGAAAGCGGCGTCATTACGGATCCTTTCTTCTTAACACCGGAACGTAAAGTCTATGATGCCGAACATCTCATGGGTAAATACCGGATTTCCGGCGTTCCAATCGTTGATGAAGAGCAGAAGCTGATCGGTATCTTGACAAACCGGGATCTTCGTTTTATCGAAGATTATTCGATTGAGATACGGGATGTAATGACTAGTTCGAATCTGATTACAGCACCGGTCGGCACCACCCTCGAACAAGCAGAAAAAATCATGCAGGAACACCGTATCGAAAAACTCCCTCTTCTCGATGACGAGGAGACGTTGAAGGGATTAATTACCATTAAGGATATCGAAAAAGTCATTGAATTCCCGCAGTCGGCAAAAGACGCACACGGACGTCTTTTAGCTGGAGCCGCTGTAGGGGTGACTGGAGATGCGATGATCCGTATCGATACACTGGTGAAAGCGGAAGTGGACGTTATTGTGCTTGATACCGCACACGGTCATTCCAAAGGGGTGCTCGATAAATTGCGGGAAGTCCGGGATACGTATCCGGATTTAACGATCATTGCCGGCAATGTGGCGACTCCTGACGGAACCCGTGATTTGATTGAAGCGGGAGCAGACGTGGTGAAAGTCGGCATCGGCCCGGGGTCGATCTGTACCACGAGAGTGGTTGCCGGTGTCGGCGTTCCGCAGATTACTGCTGTCTTTGACTGTGCGGAAGAAGCAGCGAAGCATGATATACCTGTCATTGCCGACGGCGGCATCAAATATTCCGGGGATATCGTCAAAGCGCTTGCTGCAGGAGGCCATGCGGTCATGCTCGGCAGTATCCTGGCCGGAGTGAAAGAAAGTCCAGGCGATACGGAGATTTATCAGGGCAGACAATTCAAGGTATACCGCGGCATGGGATCGATGGGCGCCATGGAACAGGGCAGCAAGGATCGTTATTTTCAGGAAAACAATCAGAAACTCGTGCCTGAAGGCATTGAAGGGCGTATTCCTTATAAAGGACCGCTCACTGATACGATTCATCAGCTGCTCGGTGGTATCCGTGCCGGTATGGGGTACTGCGGCAGCGAGGACTTAGAAGACCTTCGGGAAAACGCACGCTTTACCAGAATTACCAATGCAGGACTTCGGGAAAGCCATCCCCACGATGTTCAGGTAACGAAAGAAGCTCCGAACTACAGTTTATAGGATGTCCGGGTCCTTCGAGGAGAACGCAGGGTATTCCTTCGTTCTCTTCGAAGGACTCTTTTTATTTCCCGGGAAATGATGAAAAACGAATTTGGGACCCGGGCAATCTATTTTTTTTATGCTTCGTGTGATAAAATATCGTTTGTGCAAGTAGAGCGTGGAGGTGCAGAGATTGAAAAAGAAAAACATATTATCCATGATCGCGGCAGTACCGCTGGCTGCCGGTTTATTATGGCAGACAGAAACGGACATGCAGGCAGCGGAACCGGACCTGGCTGCCGAATCAGCGATATTGGTAGATGCTGATTCAGGCCAGATTCTTTACAGCAAAAAACCCGATCTTATTCTTCCGCCGGCGAGTATGACAAAAATGATGACCGAATACCTTGTTAATGAAGCTGTAGCACAGGGGGACACGTCCTGGGACGCTGAAGTGAATGTGACGAGCAAGGCAGAGGAAATTTCCCAGAATAACGCCTTATCCAATGTACCGCTCAGGCAGAATCGTACATATAACGTACAGGAATTGTATGAAGCGATGGCCATCTATTCCGCAAATGGTGCTGCGATTGCTTTAGCCGAGCATGTTGCCGGCTCCGAATCCGATTTTGTTGACATGATGAACAGTAAAGCGGAAGAACTGGGAATGGAAGAATACGAATTTGTGAATTCGACAGGACTGAACAATGCCTCCATGGATGGACTTCATCCGGAAGGAACCGATCCGGATGCCGAAAATATGATGTCGGCCCGGGCATCGGCAAAGCTCGCGTATCATCTGCTGGACGAGCATCCGGATGTCCTGGATACGGCGAGCATAACGGAAAAAACATTTCGTGAGAACGGCGCAAATACCTCCATGGATAACTGGAACTGGATGCTCCCCGGCAGCATGTATGGGAGTCTGGATTACGAAGGGGTAGACGGACTTAAAACAGGATATACGGAAATGGCGGGCAATGCTTTTACCGGAACGGTGGAACAGAATGATACACGCTTCATCTCAGTCGTTATGCGGACAAATTCAAAGATGGCCCGTTTTGAAGAAACCGCAAAACTTTATGATTACGGGTACTCAAACTTTTCAGAGACAGAAGTCGTCCAGGAAGGAGAATCATTTGAAGACGCTTCTTCCTTCCCGGTTGTAAATGGAAAAGAAGACACCGTCTCCGCCTCTGCCGGCAGCAGTTTGTCTCTTCTTCTCGAAAAAGGTGCTGCGGAAGAATTAAACACGTCTGTAGAGATCAATCCGGATGTGCTGAATGAAAACGGAGAGTTGGAAGCACCTGTGGAAGCCGGAGCGGAGATCGGAACCATTTCTCCGGAAGGCGGATCAAAGCCGCAGTATCTTCTTGAAGAATCAGCAGCAGAACAGGACGTTCCCCTTGTACTCGACGAAGGTGTGGAAAAAGCCGGCTGGTTTGCGTTGACCATGCGCAGCATTGGTGGATTCTTCGGAAACATGTGGAACAGTGCCTCGAATTTTGTACAGGGACTATTATAGGGCGAAGGTGTTTATTCGGACCGGCGGTAGTGTTATAATAAATGATACCATTACGTCTTGTTCTTGATACCATATATGGAACGAAACGATATAACGAAGGGATCAGGAGGAATGGAAGATGGCAGATAGAGGGACAGACAGAGTAAAACGAGGAATGGCGGAAATGCAGAAAGGCGGCGTCATTATGGACGTCGTAAACGCTGAACAGGCTAAAATCGCCGAAGAAGCCGGGGCTGTCGCGGTGATGGCTCTGGAACGTGTACCTGCTGATATCCGTGCAGCCGGCGGCGTAGCACGCATGGCAGACCCGACAATCGTCGAAGAAGTAATGAGTGCTGTATCCATTCCGGTCATGGCAAAAGCAAGAATCGGACACATCGTGGAAGCAAAGGTGCTGGAGTCCCTGGGCGCGGACTATATAGATGAAAGTGAAGTGCTTACTCCGGCGGATGAAGTATATCATCTTGATAAGAGTGAATATACCGTACCGTTTGTATGCGGGGCACGTGATCTGGGCGAAGCGCTGCGCCGTGTCGGTGAAGGAGCTTCGATGCTGCGTACAAAAGGAGAACCTGGTACCGGCAACATTGTGGAAGCGGTCCGCCATATGCGTCTCGTACAGTCCGAATTAAAGAAAATTGCCGGTATGTCTAAAGATGAACTAATGACAGAAGCTAAAGAACTGGGAGCTCCATATGAGCTGCTCCTTGATATAAAAGAAACAGGAAAGCTTCCTGTTGTAAATTTCGCAGCCGGCGGCATCGCAACACCTTCCGACGCAGCCCTGATGATGCAGCTCGGATCCGACGGTGTTTTTGTAGGGTCCGGTATTTTCAAGTCCGAGCATCCGGATAAATATGCGCGTGCGATTGTGGAAGCAACCACCCATTATCAGGACTATGACTTGATCGGAAGGCTTTCCAGAGGACTCGGAACAGCCATGCAGGGGATGGAGATCTCCACGCTCGAGCCTTCTGAGCGTATGCAGGACCGCGGCTGGTAAAAAGGAGGTTTCGTTTATGGTCAGAATTGGTGTGCTTGCTCTGCAGGGAGCGGTACAGGAACACGTGAAAAGCCTGCAGGCCTCCGATGTGGAGACCGTTGTCGTCAAACGGGTGGAACAGCTGGAGACATTGGACGGTCTCGTTTTTCCCGGCGGGGAAAGTACGACCATGCGCCGCCTTGTTGATAAATATGGTTTTTACGAACCGCTGCGGGAATTTGCCGCTGCCGGCAAACCAATCTTCGGCACCTGTGCCGGCTTGATATTGATGGCCGCCCACATTGTGCATGAAGCAGAAGGGCACCTGCAGCTGATGGATATGAATGTACAGCGGAACGCTTTCGGACGCCAGCGCGAAAGTTTTGAAACCACGCTTGCTGTCAAAGATGTAGGGGAAGATGTAGAAGCAGTATTTATCCGGGCCCCGCTTATCTCCGGTACAGGAGAAGGGGTGGAAGTTCTGGCATCCTTTGATGGGGAGATTACAGCAGCGCGTCAGAATCATCTGCTTGCCTGCTCGTTTCATCCAGAATTAACGGATGACGCCCGCTTTCATCAATATTTTGTACAGATGGTACGGGAATCAAAAGAGGCAGCGCCGAAACGCGCTGCGGTAACGTAATAAATCGTGGACGGGCATTAGTATCAGCCTTTCTGACACCCAGAGAGCCGGTGGCTGCTGTGAACCGGCTGCAGAATGGCTGAGAATCCTGCTCTGAGTGAAAAAAAGAACACGGCTGTCGGCGTTATTACTTTTTTCCGCTTCATCCGCGTTAACGGATGCAGAGAGGCAGCTTGATGCTGCAAGTTGGGTGGCAACGCGGGCCTGCTCCCGTCCCTTTATATATCAAGGGACGGGAGTTTTTTCTGACATGCACCGGATTTAGATGCAGTAGAAGGAGGATCAGTATGCTTGATGTAAAAAAACTCCGCCATCAATTTGAAGAAGTGAAAGAACAGTTGGCAAAACGGGGCGAAGATATCGCCGATTTGGACTCGTTTCAGGAACTGGATGAAAAAAGGCGGAATCTCATTCAGCAGACAGAAGAATTGAAGCAGAAACGTAACGAAGTATCTCAGCAGGTAGCGGAGCTAAAGCGGGAAAAAAAGGATGCGGATCATCTGATTCAGGAAACAAAAGAAGTCTCCAGCCGGATTAAAGAACTGGACGAAGAACTGAAAGGGCTGGATGAGGAACTGGAAGCCTTGATGCTGCGAATTCCAAATATTCCTCACGAAAGTGTTCCCTACGGAGAGGATGAGTCGGATAATGAAAAAATCCGCACCTGGGGAGAAAAACCTTCTTTCCCGTTTGAGGCTAAGGCCCACTGGGATCTGGCGGCAGAGCTCGGGATGATGGATTTTGAGCGCGCGTCGAAAGTAACTGGCAGCCGTTTTGTATTTTACAAAGGAGCCGGTGCCAGGCTGGAGCGGGCGTTGATCAACTACATGATGGATATGCATGAAGCCGAGCACGGTTACGAGGAAATCATCCCTCCTTATATGGTGAACCGTGACAGCATGACAGGAACCGGCCAGCTGCCGAAGTTCGAGGAAGATGCTTTCAAAATCAGGGAGGAAGACTACTTTCTGATTCCGACGGCGGAAGTGCCGGTAACCAACCTGCACCGCGACGAGATACTAAGCGTCGAAGACCTGCCGCTGCTTTATGCTGCATTCAGCGCATGTTTCCGCTCAGAAGCGGGATCAGCAGGACGGGACACACGTGGATTAATCCGCCAGCACCAATTCAACAAAGTGGAACTCGTCCGGTTTGCGCTCCCTGAACAGTCGTATGAAGATCTCGAGACATTGACCGGCCAGGCCGAAAAAGTGCTGCAGCGGCTGGAGCTGCCGTACAGGGTGATGAACATGTGCAGCGGAGATCTTGGTTTTACTGCCGCCAAGAAGTATGACATTGAAGTATGGCTGCCGAGTTATGAAGATTATAAAGAGATCTCTTCCTGCAGTAACTTCGAGGACTTCCAGGCGCGTCGTGCCAATATCCGCTTTAAGCGGGATAAAAAAGCGAAAACCGAATTTGTCCATACATTGAACGGATCCGGACTTGCCGTGGGCCGGACGGTAGCCGCCATTATGGAAAACTACCAGCAGGAAGACGGCTCCATCAAAATTCCGGAAGTTCTGCGCGGCTATATGGGGAATAGATCATATATTTCCTAATGAGGGGACGAAGCATGGGGATGTATCATCTGGTACATTCCCTGTACTTTTTGTATTCGGATAATTCAAAAAAATGAAGGAAAAGCCTTGCGGGGAAATCGGGATTTTTTTATAATTAGCGTAGCTTTGTTACGAATGACAAAGGTTTCATCCATCGTTTTTCATGTACTCGTAATGATATCCAAAGAGGAGGAACATCCTGTGAAACTGGACCAGACGGATATGAACATTCTCAGCTATCTGCAGGATAATGGCAAACGCTCGTATAGTGAGATCTCCCGTCATCTGGATGTAAGCGAAGGCACCATACGGTCCCGGATCAATAAAATGCTGGACAATGGCGTGTTTGAATTCATCATTCACACCAACCCGAACAAAGTCGGACTGCATGTCCAGGCGATTATAGGATTCTCCACGAAACTCGGAGAGCAGGATAATATCGCGAAAAGCCTTCAGCAGTTCCCGGAAGTCCGGTTTATCGGCGCATTTTCCGGCAAGCACGATTTGATCATTCAGGCGTATTTCGAGGATAATGACAGCCTTGTCCGCTTTGTAAATGAAGATCTGGCTCATATTGACGGCATCTTAAACGCCGATGTTAATGTGGAGCTGAAGCAGTACAAAGACTCGTTTTCCTACGTGATCCGGGAATAGCGGGATTTCCTATGGTTCCGAAAAAAAGAGACTTGCGAACACATGACTCGTGTGATATTATTGTCGTTGTCAGCTGGGAAAACAGTATATACAAACGGAGGAGTACCCAAGTCCGGCTGAAGGGAGCGGTCTTGAAAACCGCCAGGGGGTTAACGCCCCGCGGGGGTTCGAATCCCTCCTCCTCCGCCATTTAAACACCATCCATACGATACATAAATAATAGAAGCTAAAAGCAGAGGACCGTATCAAAAGCCCTTAACGTAAAATACCATGGACGCCATCTCCAGATGGTGACCATGGTATTTTTAGTATTTTTAAAGCCAGCTTATGCAGCTGGTTTTTGCAATATATATGGTACCTTGCATAAAACAGTACTAGGTGGTATATTACTTATTATGAGGTACTGTTCATTGTATAGTAGTTAATTGGAGAATGAGGTGGCTAGTCTTGAATATACAATTTAAAAAAGGGGCTTTAGAACTTTGTGTACTGGTACTATTAGATAAGCAGGAATGTTATGGATATGAACTTGTTCAAACCATATCTGCTCAAATTGCCATATCGGAAGGTTCTGTGTACCCCTTATTAAGAAGACTGAAAAAAGAAGAATACGTTACAACCTATTTACAGGAATCAAACGAGGGGCCTTCTCGTAAATACTATAAGCTGTCTGATAAAGGTAGAGACTATCTTCACGTACTTCTCAGGGAGTGGCGGGAATTTTCAAAAGGTGTTAATTATTTAATAAAGGAAGGTGTTTCCAATGAATAAAGAACAATTCTTAAGAAAATTAGATGCAGCTTTAGATAAACTTTCTTATGACGAACGGGAAGATATTTTACAAGATTTCCGAGAGCATTTTGACATTGGTATAGGAGAGGGAAAAACCGAGGAAGAAATATCTAAGTCGCTTGGCTCCCCCAATCAGATTGCAAAAGAGTTACTGGCTTCGTACTACCTTGAGAAAGTGAAGGACACTTCTACAACCGGTAATATTTTGCGAGCGGTATGGGCAGTTATTGGTTTAGGTTTTTTTAATTTAGTGATTGTGCTTGGACCATTTATTGGAATAGTTTCTGTGATTTTAGCAGGGTGGGTATCAGGGGCAGCGTTTATTCTTTCTCCTCTATTGGTTTTAGTTAATCCAGCAATTAATCCAGGAACATTTGAAGTCTTTGATTTATTCTTTTCCATTACACTTACTGGACTTGGCTTATTGATTGCCATTGGAATGATGTATGTAACACGTTTCGTTATGGTTGGATTTGTCCGTTATTTAAACTTTAACGTAAATCTTGTAAAAGGTGGTATGACGCATGAATAATGTGAAAAAAATAGCTCTAATTGCTCTACTATTCATAATAGTTGGAGGAATTGGAAGTGTTGTAACTTTTAATGATAGTCAAGCGACTTCGATTGCACAAGCAAAAGAAGTTGATAATACAAATATTACTGAAGTCGACATTCGAACACATAATGAAGAAGTTGAAATTATGTCTACAAAAGACTCGAAAATTACCATAGAACTTACAGGGAAAACCAAAGATAAAAATAAATTGTCTGTGAAAGAAAATGAAAACACATTATCCATACAATCTGATAGTCAAAACAAAAAACTATTCTCTTTTGATTTTTTTGTTGAATCATTAACGTTGACGGTGTATTTACCAGAAAAGGTGTACGATACGTTACAGATTGATAGTGATAACGGAAAAATAGAACTTGAACAATTAGACATAAAAGATGTAAACGTAACAACCAAAAATGGGCGTATTGCTATGGAAACTATAGGTGCGGAGAAGGTACAGGTCGGTACAATTAATGGAAAAATTGCCCTTAATAAGGTAGAAGGCAGTATTACCGGTAAAATAAATAATGGATCGATTTTGCTTAATACCAAAGATTTAGACCGTTCCATTGATTTTGAAACTAACAACGGTAGTATTACAGTTAAAACGGAAAAGAAACCAACAAATGCCGTGTTTGATGTAAAGGTAGGTAACGGAAAAATCAATATATTCGGGGATTCTAATTGGGATACTGTGGTCGGTAATGGAGATAACCTTATTAAATTAAACACAAATAATGGGAGTATCACAGTAGAAAAATAGGGAAGATAATGGTACAAGGTTCAAATAAAAATGCAGGGAAAGGTATTTTGTGGGATAAATACCATTAGTTAGATGTAATGGGAAGAAGGAAACCATCTTGAAGGATTCTGGATGCTGCAGTTTCCATGTAGACGACTTCAGTATCAATGTCACAGATTAGACTTACGAGACCCCTGGATCGACGAAACGCTGCATTCTTACGCATACCTTTTTATGAATTGAAGCAAAATATGGGTATGAAATCTTTGATGCGAAAATGAAGGGCTGTATCAAAGTGTTTTGAAACTACAACCCATGAAGAATGAACAGCAAGCCCTTATTTAAAAGGAGGTAGTACGAATGAATGCACAACGCGCACAAGAAATTGTTTCTTCCGATGAAATGGTTAATGTAACGTATAATGGTGACAAGGTTTATATTGAACACGTCGACCAAGGTGCCGGCAAAGCTACGGTTCACCCCTTAGATGATCTGGAAGAGAAGCAAAGTGTATCTGTTAATGAACTAACGGAAGAATAACGTTGTGATCCAAAGGAGCTGTATTAAAAGGTACAGCTCCTTTTCTGTGACAAAGAGAAGTCGACCATGGGCAGGAGCGGAAGGTGGCGACTCCTGCTGCCCGCGGAAAGCGTCCGCCTGAAAGAACCATGCATAGCTCCCTTTATCCCAAGCAGCACCGCTCAAACGTCACCAACACCCGGAAAAGGTGCAGAACCTGGACCGTGGGAGGTTTAAACTCGCGGAATTCGGGAAGCATGCGCATAGTGTCCTGCAGCGCTGTGCCGATACAGTGCAAGCGGATAACTGGACATGATTTTATGCAGCAGGTTACGATAAACATGCTGGAATGAAATGTAACTTGATGAGGGAAAAGACTTGGTTACAGAAAGGATGAATCATATGAACGTTCTTGTTGTCGGCGCCAACGGCCAGATTGGAAAACACCTTGTTTCTTCTATTCAGGACAGTGATAAACTAAAAGCTGCAGCGATGATCCGCAAGGAAGAGCAGGCCTCTTATTTTAAAGATCTTGGGGCGGATACCAAAGTGGTGGATCTCGAAGATGATATTGACACGATTGCCAAAGCGGCAGAAGGCATGGATGCGGTGGTATTCACAGCTGGATCCGGACCGCATACCGGTAAAGACAAAACCATCATGATTGATCTCGATGGGGCGGTAAAAACCATTAAAGCAGCAGAAAAAGCCGGCGTGAAACGGTTTGTGATGATCAGCTCCTTTGATACGACCCGTGAAGCGATCCAGGAAGCACCGGAGTCCTTTGCCCCGTATGTTGCTGCCAAACACTATGCCGATGAATGGCTGAAAGGTACGGATCTGGATTATACCATCATCCATCCCGGCAGACTCACCAATGAGAACGGCACCGGTCAGGTCCAGGCAGCGGCGGAAGTGGAAAGAGGCGAAGTGCCGCGTGAAGATGTGGCCCAGGTCATCACAGCCTGCCTCGAAAACGATGCCACGATTGGAAAAGAATTTCAGCTGGTCGGTGGAAGTACACCGGTCCGGGAAGCGGTTCAATCGCTTTAAAAAGGAAATCAATCACGAAATCATGGAACACGCAGGAGGGACCCGATCTTTTTGGTCCCTCTTTTTTATTGAGACAGCGTTTGGCTGGTAACCCGGGCGGACGGGCTGGTAATGAAATGCAAACCTTCATTATCAGCCTCTTATGTTCTTCTATTTTCTTTTAGATGTTTTAAAGAAGCCACAATCAGAAAACTAACAATAACAAGCAGCAGCCATGAGCTTATTTTGCCGAGATGAACGACTTCCCACTGTCCCTGCTGGTGAGGATAGCTCCAGCCGCCAAAAAAGGTAACAATGTTTTCGGCGATCCAGATAAAAAAGCCGATCAGGATAAACGCCAGCGTCAGCGGCATGACATATGTAGAGGATGTCACCTTGAAATAAACCATCGTACGCAGAAATAACAGGATCGTAAGGCCTTTCAGTATCCAGCGGATATCATAGACAAAATGGTGGGTGTAGAAATTGAAGTAGATGGCTGCACTGAGCAGTACGGCCGTCCATGTCGGCGGCCAATAAGTTAGACGAAGATCAAGCCTCCGCCATGCCTGGCACATGTAACTTGCCACACTGGCATACATAAACCCGCTGTACAGCGGCACCCCATACACTTTTGTCACCGCCTCTTCCGGATAACTCCAGGACCCCATGTGTACTTTGTACAACTCGAGCGCCAGCCCGATAAGATGAAACACACCAATCACTTTCAGCTCATCCATCGTTTCCATGCGGGAAACAAGCATCAGCACCTGCGCGGCAATGCATATCAGAAATATAAGATCGTATCGGGCCATCCCGGGGATGTCTACGAGCTGGGTGACACCCAGGCTCAAAAATATAATCAAGGGAAAGACACAGGATTTCGCCTGCTCCCACCCAAAGTAGAATAACTGCCTCATTATGTATCATCCTAGATCGATTTCTATTTCATTACATCTTATAACAAATTCTGTTTTAAAAACATAGGAAGATAAAAACATTATGATAGAAAATACAGAAAATTATATTGACATTTAAAAGTTTTAGAACGTATACTAAAGTCAATCTAATCGATTAGATTTTCTTAGGAGTGGAGAAGTTGGTCACTATTAAAGATATTGCCAGGAAAGCAGGAGTCTCCGTTGCAACTGTATCATACGTGTTGAATGACCGGCCGGTCAGCGATGAGATGAAAGCAAAAGTTCTTAAAGCAATTGATGAACTGAATTACGTTCCCAATGAGATTGCAAGGCGCTTGAGAGTGAAAAAAAACCATACCATTGCGTTAGTACTGCCTGATATCATGAACCCTTTCTATCCTGATCTTGCAAAAGGCTGTCAGGACGCAGCAAAAGAAAGCGGTTTCACGTTAATTATGATTAATACCGAAGATAAAGAAGAACAGCTTTCCGGTGCTGTTAATCAAGTTCGGCAGGGGGGGATTGATGGTCTCATTTTAGCGAATGCCATGGAAAAAGATATGACGGAAGTTGAGTCTTTGCTGGAAACTCCGATACCAGTCGTGTTTGCTCATCGAAGTATAGAAAGTCTTGCTGTAGATTCTGTAACAGCTGACAATTATTCCGGAGGGTATGAAGCTGCCCGCCATCTCATAGAAAACGGACATGAAAAAATAGCGTTTATTGAAGGACTGCTGGGATCAACGGTAAGCATTAACCGAAAAAAAGGTTTTGAAGCAGCAATGAATGATGCAGAACTGCCACTGCGGCCGGAATGGATCGTGGAAGGAAAAACGGATTACGACACCAGTTACAATGGAGTAATGCAATTACTGAATTCTTCAAGTAATGAAAGACCAACTGCCATTTTTTCCAGTTCAGATCTTATGGCTGTAGGTGCTATGGACGCGGTTAAAGATGCAGGGATGTCCATTCCTGATGATATCGCTATTATAGGCTATGATGATTTATTTATGACCTCTTCGCTGCAGCTGACTACTGTACATGTACCGAGATATGAGATAGGCAGACGGGCCATGCAGATGTTGATCGAAAAAATTAATGAAAAGGTCCCCAATGAAGCATTTCAGAATATTGTTCTGGATACCAGTCTTGTTGTTCGACATACATGCGGCAGTCAAAGGGTTCATGAATAAGAAAAGACATGCCGGACTTTCTTTTATTAAAAATCTAATCGATTAGATTTTTAAAATTTCTAAAATGAAAACGAATCCAAAAGGTTATGAATATTGGTGGAGTTAATTTTTACACGTTTTATTCATTCTATTACATGGAGGTATGAAAGATGAGAAAAAGTAATTTCTTAGGTTTATTGGCAGTGCTGGCCTTACTATTCTTTTTAGCAGCATGTGGTTCTAGTGGCAGTGATAATGCGTCAGGTGAGAATGAAAGCGGTGACACGGAATCCAATAGTGGAGAAGGGTCGGAACAGGAAGCAGAGGTAGATTATCCAACCAAGCCGATTGAAATTGTTGTCCCATGGGCTGCAGGGGGAAGCAGTGACCAGACAGCCCGTGCACTGGCGGAAGCGATGAGTTCGAATATTGATCAGGATGTAACCGTGACAAACCGTGAAGGGGCCGGTGGCACGATTGCAACAACCGAAGTCGCACAAAGCCAGCCGGATGCCCACACGATTCTTCTGGATGCGGTAGGTGTATTCACCACACAGCCCCATTTAAAGAATGTACAATATTCGATCGATGATTTTAAAGCGATTACAGGATTGACCTATGAACCAATTGTATTAGCAGTGAATGCTGATTCTCCGTGGGATTCACTCGAGGATCTCGCTGCAGCAAAAGAAGAAGGTACACAAATTTCATACGGACATTCCGGTGCCGGCGGTTTACCGGACCTGGCCCAAGCAGGATTTTTTGATCAAGCCGGGATAGAAGCAGAAAGTATTGCTTACGAAGGACAGAATCCGGCAGTTTCCGCTCTGCTTGGAGGACATGTAGATACCATTGCCGCCCATCCCGGAAGCATTATGCAGCATGTAGAGTCCGGCGACATCAAAATCCTTGGAGTCTTTTCTCCGGAACGTTATGAAGAACTTCCTGATGTTCCGACATTTGAAGAAAAAGGCTATTCCATCGATATGAGTGTCTGGAAGTTTCTGCTCGTCTCCCAGGAAACACCCGATGATGTTAAAAATAAATTAACAGAAATCGTAGAGGAAGCCATGGCCAGTGACAGCTACCAGCAATTTCTGCAAGATGCCAATCTCACTCCGATGGATTTAAGTGGAGAAGAAGTTGTAGAAAAATTAAAGGACAATAAAACACAGCATGGTGAAATTATTGAAAACATGGGTCTTTCCGCAGAATAATCATAAATTTGCAAAAAGGATGAAGGGTGTTCATACCCTCATCCTTATTTTCCAGGGGGAGTTATAAGTGGCATCCAAAGAGCGTTATATCTGGCTTTTTCTATTTATGATAGGAGTATTAACCTGGAAAGTACTTATTCCAACTCAAGTACAAGTGAATCAGAATTCTTCTACGTATGGACCTGCATTTTTCCCCAATGTTCTGGCTGTAGCTGTCATTATTATCAGCGCCTTGTCATTTATAGGAACTTTCACAAGAAAGCCGGAGCATGGAGAAGAGACAAAGGAAAAGGATGAAGAGAAGGGAAGTAAATGGATTGGCGTTATCGTTTTTATCATCATGGTGATATATGTCTACATCATTGAAATCATTCATTATCTTCCAGCAACCATTATTTCAATGCTGCTTATTATGTGGGTGCTTTCCGTAAGAAAGTGGTCTTTGTACATCTTGATGATAGGAATTATTTTTCTGGTGCAGTACATTTTCGAAAACCTTTTGTACATTCAACTTCCTTAGAATAAACATGTAAAGGGTGGGTCCTGTGGAAGTAATAGTAAACAGTTTAATCGATGTTTTTACCTTTAATAATATTCTGGTCATTTTCTTAGGAGTATTCGCAGGTTTCATATTTGGTGCATTGCCAGGATTGACCGCAACAATGGGTGTTGCATTAATGCTTCCGATCACTTATGGCATGTCACCGACTCTGGCGATGATGGCGCTGCTTGGCATGTACTGTGGAGGAACATACGGAGGATCTATCTCGGCTATCTTAATTCGTACGCCTGGAACACCGGCGTCTGCAGCCACGGTGATGGACGGTTATGCACTTGCTGAAAAAGGTAAGGCTGCTGAAGCCCTTCGCATGTCCTTGTTTGCATCTGTCTTCGCAGGTGTATTCAGTGGACTGGCACTGCTGTTGATAGCCCCTCAGCTGTCAAAATTTGCACTGGAATTTGGTCCGGCAGAGTTTTTTGCGTTAGCTGTATTTGGTTTGACGATGATCGCAAGTATCAGTAGTGAAAATCTGAGAAAAGGGGTCATCATGGGAATATTCGGGATGTTTGTATCCACAATCGGTATTGATCCGATTGGCGGCTTGTCCCGCTTTTCCTTTGGCAATGATGAACTGATCGGTGGTATTAACCTTATCCCGGCTCTCATAGGACTGTTTGCGATATCTGAAATCATAAATAAATCGCAGACAGCGCATATCAGATCAAACGAGGAAGTCAGTAATGTAAAAAAAGCGGCCTCATCGATAAGATCTTTTTTTAAACACTTCAAGACGATTCTTAAATCAAGTGCGATAGGAACGTTTATCGGTTCTATTCCAGGGACCGGACCGGCTATTGCTTCCTTTCTCAGCTATAACGAAGCAAAAAGATCTTCGAAAAACAAGGACGAATTCGGAAAAGGATCCATGGACGGCATCGCAGCGGCTGAAGCAGGTAATAACGGAGTAACCGGAGCAACGCTGATACCACTTTTGACATTGGGTATCCCGGGGGATACCGTGACGGCAGTGATGCTTGGAGCTCTGATGATGCAGGGACTTGCCCCAGGCCCGCAGTTGTTTCAGACTTCGGCAGACATGATGTATACCATTATGTTTGGGTTGATTCTTGTAAATATTATGATGTTGTTCCAAGGATTTTTTGCTGTGAAGTTCTTCGCGAAAATAAAAAATATCCCTGTTAATATGCTGCTTCCCAGTTTATTGATTCTTTGTTTCATAGGTTCATTTGCTGTGAATAATACTGTTTTTGACGCCAAAGTCATGCTTGTTTTCGGATTAATCGGATTTATAGCTCCAAAATTTGGATTCCCTGTTACACCCATGCTGCTTGGCATTGTACTGGGACCGATAGCAGAAACCTCTTTCAGACAAGCTTTATCAGTATCGAGAGGAGACTGGATGATTTTTGTGACCGAACCCATTTCGCTTGTGTTTCTTTTATTATCCTTCATATCTATTCTGCTGCCGGTGATTCGATCATTCACCAGTAATAAAACAAACCAGAAAGCTTAATCAAAAGGAGTCTAAGAAATGAAAATTATTGATGTCATACCTCATGTACTAACAACGCCGCTGGAGGAACCTTTTTCTTTTTCCCAGGGGTGGGTGCAGAAGCGCAGTACGGTTATTACGGAAATCGTTACAGACGAAGGAATAACCGGCTGGGGGGAATCGCTTTGTCACGGTCTCCAACCACCGGAGATAGCAGCTTCGTTCATAAAATACTGTTTTAAACCGCTCCTTATTGGACGAGACCCCTTTGATGTAGAAGTCTTGTGGGAAGAAATGTATAACACTTCACGGCCTTATGGACAGGGCGGAGCCGCGGTGAATGCGATAAGCGGTGTCGATGTAGCGATTTGGGACGTTATAGGAAAAAGTCTGAAGAAACCGGTAAGCAAATTGATTGGCGGTAGATTTCGAAACGAAATAGTTCCGTACGCTACAGGCTTTTATCGAAAAAAGGGCCGGGATGATATAGAAGCAGGAATAGAAGAAGCCAAGAGCCATTTAGCGAAAGGTTTCAATGCTTTTAAGCTGAAAACCGGCTTCGGTGTGGAAGCGGATCTTGAATATATTCATGAAATCCGGAAAGCTGTCGGCAATGAGCCGAAGATTATGTTGGATGCCAATGGTGCATATAATGCCTCGCTGGCGCGGAGAATTTTACTGGAAAGCGAATCTGATAACATTCATTTTTTTGAAGAACCACTGCCGCCGGAAGATTTAGAAGGATATAAACAGCTTAAAAATCTAACAAAAACCTATGTCGCTGCCGGAGAAAATATTTTCGGTAAAATAGGATACCGGCACTGGATTTCCGGTGGTGCATTGGACATTCTGCAGCCCGATCTATGTTCTTCCGGAGGTTTTACGGAAGGGAAGAAAATTGCAGCTATGGCACAGGCCTATAATACAATGCTCATTCCTCATGTGTGGGGATCGGGTATCGGTCTGGCTGCATCGATGCAGTATATAGCCTCGCTGCCGCCTATTCCTTTATCACTGAACCCGATGGAGCCGTATCTTGAATATGATCAATCTTCCCATCCGTTCCGCGAAGATCTGATATATAATACGGTCCGGATGGAAAACGGAAAAGTCAAGATCCCTGAAAAACCCGGCATTGGGGTGGAGATCAACCGGGATGTTATCAATGAGTACGGCGTTCAGGTGTTTCAGTAGCTTGATGAGATGGAGGTAAAGCGGTATGAAAGAACAAAAAGTCATCGTATTCGGGGTGGATGGTTTAATTCCGGAATTGGTTTACAAATTTGCGGAAGAAGGACATTTGCCTAACATGAACAAAATGTTAAAAGAAGGAGCAGGCGCTGCATTACTCCCATATATTTCAACATGGGGCGATGTGAACTGGGTATCGTTTCTAGCGGGTCAGCCTCCCGGGGACTGCTGGATAGGACAGAACGTCCCAAAAGAGAATGAAGAGAATCTTCTTGGCAGAATGGAGGAAGAGAACAAAAAAGCGGCTTTGGTCCACTTTCCTCAGACGTTGTCCACCGAAGGAACGAGTCATTTCTGTTTTGCGCCTTATTACGCAAATCCTTCTTTTGAAGCGGCACCGTCAGCTGTGTACACTACAAATCCAGGTAAATGGCCGGAAAAAAGAGTGAACGAGTTTCTGGGATGGCCTCCGGTCGGGACGCTTGCCCATCACATCAAAAGTAATCGGTTTCCTGTTGAAAAAACGGACGAAGGCTGGGTATTTTCCATATCTCTTCGCAGCGGCGGTGAAGCAGTGATCACTGTAAAGCCGTTCACTCAGGATAAGGCAATTATGATGCTGTCGGAAAGCCGGTCCGTGGAAATCAACTTCAATGAATGGAGTGAGTGGGTAACACTGCCGCTTGAAGATAATACAAACGGGATGACACGATTCAAGCTCGTTCATTATGACCAAGAGAATCAGGATATGGATCTGCTCCAATCGCAGATAACGATAGAAGGAGAACTGTCCAACGATGCGGAACTCGAAAGATATCTTTTGAACCGGTGCGGTCCTTTTATTTCAAACTGGACAGTCACGGCGTCTCCGGAAGAAAGGTATCACGAAACAAGCTTTGAAGAAGGAAAGTATCAGGCCATGTGGCTGGCGGAAGCGGCTCTTGGACTGCTGGAGGAAAAAGACTATCATTTATTTGCCACCGTATTTCGGTTAAATGATGAAACCCATCATACAAGTCTCGGAAAATACGACCCTGCTTCTCCATTTTATACGCCGGAAGAAGCTCCACTGTATGAAGAGAATATGAGGAAAAGCTACGAAGTACTCGATCAGGCGGTCGGAAAAATCCTAAAAGATAAGCAGGAAGACACGACGTTAATCGTTGCTTCAGATCACGGTGATGTGCCGAATCATTACTTCTGTGATGTACACAAACGGCTGGAAGAGTGCGGCCTCTGTGTACTGGATGAAGAAGGAAAGCAGGTTCAGAGCGAATCCAAAGCTTATCTAAAAGATGAAAGGGGTGGCATGGAAGTATTTGTGAACCTGCATGGCAGAGAGGAAAACGGAATCGTGCCGCCGGAAGAATACGAAGAAGTACAGAACGCTATCTTTCGTACACTGGCCGCTTGGTGCCATTCCACCGGTAAAAAAACACTCCCGGTGACCGCTCTGACGATAAAGAAACAGGATGCTTCTATCATCGGCTACTGGGGAGCGGATGTGGGAGACGTTATATTTGCTTATAATAAAGGATTTGTCTGGGGCAAAAATAATAAAGATGTGACCGCACCGGTCTCCGGCCCGGGAGCGAACCACGGGCCGCAGATTCCAACGGCTTCGACAAATCATTCTTCCAATTTAGGCATCGCGATGTTTTATGGAGACGCTGTAAACAGCAGTTTTCCACCCGCGCACAATGAAGCCCCGTTTTCCATGGCACAGGCCGGACAAACCATTGCTAAACTGTTAAAAGTTGATAAAAGAGACACCCTTGATACCAAAGTGTTGAAATAACGCATTTTACAAGTGCAAAAGAAGTCTGTAGCTGTGGGTAGCTGCAGACTTTTTCCTTTATTTCGGCTTGAATTTTTTCCATGAAATCTGTAGAATAATACCTACCAAATGGTCGGTAGGTATAGTAGAGAAAGAAGGGGAAACGTATGGAGAAACGACAACAGATTCTTGAAGGTGCTTCCAAGGTGGTTTCGGAACGGGGTCTGCATCGTCTGACGCTCGATGCCGTGGCGAAGGAATGCGGGATGAGCAAAGCCGGGCTGATTCATCATTTTCCAAACAAAGAAGCGTTAATCACGGCGATGAATGATCAGGTCGCAGCCCGTTTCGCCGGAAGTATCGAAAACGCCTATGAACAGGAATCCTCTTATAACAAAGCATATCTGAAGGGTTCCATGAAGGAACTGAACGGCTCGGACCTGCTGAATGTCAGCAACAGTCTTCTCGCAGCCATGGCGACCAACCCGGAATTAATTCAGCCCTGGAATGAGGCATATAAAGAAATGGATGAAAAAATGAAACAGGACGGCGTTTCCGATGAACTGGCGTCAGTCGTACGGCTGGTCAGTGACGGGTTGTGGTTTGCGAACATGTTTGATCTGCAGCCGTTGTCCGAACAGGATCAGGACCACATAAAAAATTATCTTTTTACGTTGATCGAACAGGAAAAAGGCAGATAAAGGGGGAGTGGTTGAATGATGGAATATATTCTGCTTGCGGTGTCCGCTCTTGGTATGGGTTATTTTCCCTTTTTTGAAATTTATCTTGCGATTCCGGCAGCTATGGTGGCGGGAATGAGTCCGGTGTCTGCTGTCCTATGGGCGGGTATTGGAAATTTTGCAGCGGTGCCGACCATTCTCTTTTTTTATGGACAGTTATGCAAAATTCCACGCCTGGAACGCTGGATGAACAGATTGGAGCATAACCGGTTCCGGGGAAAGGTCGAGCGGTACGGCGGTTGGGTGGTACTGTTAACTACGGTGATTGTTGGAGTCTGGGCTGTAGCAGCCGTCTGCCGCTCTCTTGGAATGAGCAGAAAAAAGCTGATGCTTACCTCCGGCATCAGTATTTGTCTGTACGGGGTATTAACAGCTTATTCCGTGCAGGCCGGACTCGACTGGTTTCAATAAATAAACCTTGTATATTTCATTTGTTTCTTGAAAGAAATAATACAAGGTCTGTTTACAAAAAATACGGTACGGGGTATAGTGTAACAAGAAATAATATAAAGGAGGCGGAACCCATGTACCTGAAATATTTTTATGACAATGAACTGGCACAGGCGTCCTACATGGTTGGCTGTCAAAAGACCGGGGAAGCGGTGGTCATCGATCCGTCCCGGCATGTTAATCCATATCTCGAGATCGCAGAAGAACAGGGATTCACTATTACCGGCGCGTTGGAAACACACATTCATGCGGATTTTGTATCCGGGGCGGTGGAGCTTGCCGGCCGGACAGGTGCGGTGATCTATCACTCGGCAGAAGGAGAGGAGAACGGCGGCTATGCCTTTGCCTCCAACCTGAATACAAAAGGGGTACGCGATGGGGAGAGAATTCACGTCGGCAATGTGTGGATGGATGTTCTCCACACCCCGGGGCATACACCGGAACATGTTTCTTATCTGCTTACAGACGGCGCCAACCCGGAGAAACCGATCGGGGTATTCACCGGTGATTTCGTCTTTGTCGGAGACGTCGGGCGCCCGGATCTTCTGGAAAAATCCGTAGGTGTAAAAGATTCCGCAGATGCCGGCGCAAGACAGATGTTTGCCTCTATTCAGTCGTTTAAACAATTTGAAGACTACCTGCAGATCTGGCCCGGGCACGGCGCGGGAAGCTCGTGCGGTAAAGCGCTTGGCGCCGTGCCGACATCGACGGTTGGCTATGAAAAGATGTTTAATCCGGCGTTCCAGCCGGAGCAGGAACAGGAATTTGTCAACTTTCTACTGGACGGCCAGCCGGAACCGCCGGCTTACTTTGCCAACATGAAAGAAATCAATAAATACGGGGCAGAATATTTATCCGAGGTTTATCCTCCGGTGCTGTTGTCCATGGATGCTGAAGAAGTGGAAAAGCTGGCCGGGAATGAAAATAACATGGTTGTTGATACGAGAAAGCCGGCTGCCTATGCACGCGGTCATATCCCCGGCACGATCAATATTTCTTATCCGGAAGCATTTACCGAATGGATGGGGTGGTTGACGGATTATGAATCGGATATTTACCTGATCGGCGCTGAATCCGATCATGCAGCGATGCGGGATGCCCTGTACGGTATCGGAATCGATCGTATCGCAGGATTCATGCCGGCGGGCGTTGTAGAACGCGCCGGCCGTCTGCGCACGTATGAAAACATCACGCCGCAGGAAATGAAAGAGGAAAAAGAAGCTGGACATATCCGGGTGCTGGACGTCCGGTTCCAGGATGAACGGGAGCGGGAGCGTATTCCGGGAGCGGAGCACATCATGCTCGGCCATCTGCCTGCCGGAACGGATGAGGATCTCCCGCCGAAAGATAAACCGGTAGCTGTGCACTGCGGTTCCGGCAAACGTTCCGCTATAGCTGCCAGCATTCTTCTGAATAAAGGATACGACGTGAAGAATTTGATGGGCGGCATGATGAGATGGAAAAACGAGAATCTGGAGATAGAATAAAAGCAGGGGGAACAGGCTCTTATTTATAAGGGCTTTCCCCGATATGTTTACAAGGGAATATTGACGGATCCTTCATGCCGGTGTATACTATACCCCATATGGTATAATAAGGGGTGAAAATATGGAATATACAGCAGAAATGAAAAATAGATTAAAACGGGTCGAAGGACAGGTCCGCGGTGTTCAGAAAATGATGGAAGAAAGCAAGGACTGCAAAGACGTCGTCTATCAGATATCTGCCGCAAGAACCGCGCTCGACCGCGCGATGGCTTATATTGTGGCAGAGAATCTGGAGGAGTGTATCCGCGAACAGATCGAACAGGGCGGGGACACCTCTGAATATGTTCAGGAAGCAATTGAACTGCTCGGCAAAAGCAGATAAAAAAATAAATTTTTTTACTCACTATTATACCCATAGGGGTAATAGTATATAAAGGAGAGTGTGTTTATGTTTTCGTCTATTTCAACATTGTCACCGGAACAAGTGGAGCAGCAGATACAGCATGAAACGGTGAAGGTCATTGATGTGCGTTCCCGGGAGGAAGTCCGGCAGGGGAAAATACCACAGGCGGTAAATATTCCCTTGGATGAACTCGTGGAAAAAATGGAAGAGATGGATAAAACCGACCAATACGTTATGGTATGCCGTTCCGGGAATCGGAGCGCGAAAGCGGCGAAATACCTGCAGAAAAACGGGTATGATGTAAAGAATATGACCGGCGGTATGATGAAATGGCAGGGGGATATAAAAGCGTAAAAAAGGAAAGGGCCGAACATGATGGAATACGGCATGCTGTTTATCATTATTTTATTTCTCATCGGGTTCGCTGGTTCTTTCGTTTCCAGGATGGTCGGCATCGGCGGAGTGTGGACATACCGTAAAGGCGGGTATTTAAATAAATCGCTGATTTCATATATGGGTGTCAGCATTCTGCTCGGCAGTTTAATCGGGGCCCTTGGTTCCAATCTGATGACATAACCGCGCCATTGCTGCCGGATCTGCTTTTGTTGTCGGTATCGGCGCCGGTATTGTAGGAGCGGCCGGCGCTTTTGTTCTCGTTCCGATTCTACTCGTTGTATTAAAGATTCCAACACGGATGGCCATTGCGACCTCTCTGGCGGTAGTTATTAAAGCCCTCCCGACCGGGTAGTAAGCCCGCGTATATTATGCATACTGCATTGTTTTTGTGGTGTTGGCGTGTAATCCTGCTTATTTGGCATGTAAATAGTGGTATTCGGCAGGTAAGCACAGACCTTTGGCTGGTAAGCACCGTTCCTGAAAAGAAAACGAGAAGAATTTCTGATAAAATAAGCAGGTAGAACGGTGTGAAAAGGGGTGCCTGATGGTGGCAGAAGAAGAATGGATGAAAGCCGCTCTCGCCGAAGCGGAAAAAGCAGAAGCAGCAGGTGAGGTTCCGATCGGCTGCGTGATTGTATATAAGGACAAGATCATAGGAACAGGATATAATCAGCGGGAAGGAAGCCAGCAGGCCTCCGCTCATGCAGAGATGCTTGCCATTCGGGAAGCATGTTCTTTTATGGGGAGCTGGCGGCTTGAAGACTGTGCCTTATATGTCACCCTGGAACCCTGCCCGATGTGCGCGGGAGCGATCGTCCAGTCCCGCATCCCGCATGTTGTATACGGCGCCCCCGACCCAAAAGCAGGATGCGCCGGCACGTTAATGAACCTGCTGGACGAAGAACGATTTAATCACCGCTGTACGGTGCGCTGCAGCTTGATGCTGGAAGAATGCAGACAGCTGCTGACGCACTTTTTTCAACATCTCAGGAAGGAAAAACAGCGGCAGAAAGAGCGTGGGAAAGAAGTCGAAGAATGACGGATTGGATTCATCATCGACCCGTGATATAGTAAGCATAGAATGAGTGAAAAGCGGGAGGGAAAACGGTGCGTCCAAATCAATTTTCTGCAGAAACAGCCCAGAAACTGGCTGAAAAACTGAACATGCCGATTGAACATATAGTCCATACACCTCCGCAGGTGATCATGGAAAAAATTTCAGAACTGGAAAAGAAAAAAGAAGAAACGGTTATGGAAAAAAACGATAAATAATTTTATTCTTTATCCTCTATTGCATTTTGGATTCAAAAACGATATACTGATCATTGCGCTCTTTGGAGTGCCTAAACATGTTAACAACTTTGCCGTGCTAGGCGGGGAGGCAGCGGTGCCCTGTACTCGCAATCCGCTACAGCGAGGCTGAACCCCTTCTCGAGGCTTTGTTTCTGTGGGGCCTGACCCTTGTAAGTGGTGTTGACATCCGGGTTCTGTGCAACGGAAACCCGTGAACCCTGTCAGGTCCGGAAGGAAGCAGCAGTAAGCGGACTCTTCTGTGTGCCGCAGAGTCGCCCGGATCGAGCTAACTGCCTGGGTAACGCTCATGGATTCATTGCCGACAGAAGGTGCACGGCTTCTATACATAATGAATGGAAAACGGCTCTTTTAATGGAGCGGTTTTTTTTAGTAGGCAGAAGACAGCCGGACACTTATTTGAGTTTTGAAAACCGGGCATGGAACCGGTATAATAGAACGTGAAAAGAAAGGAGGTCCCGGGGTGAGTTATAAGGCGCTGTACCGGGTCTGGCGCCCGCAGAAACTGCAGGATGTCGCAGGCCAGCATCATATCACCCAGACACTTCAGAATGCACTCGGAAAAGAAAAGTTTTCCCATGCTTACCTGTTCAGCGGTCCGCGCGGCACAGGGAAAACAAGCGCCGCCAAAATACTGGCGAAAGCCATTAACTGTGAAAAGGCACCTGTGCAGGAGCCTTGTAACGAATGTGCGGCCTGCAGAGGTATCCAGGATGGTTCCGTGGTCGATATTATCGAAATTGATGCGGCGTCCAACAATGGGGTGGATGAAATTCGGTATATCCGGGATAACGTTATTGCAGCTCCCCGGGATGTCCGTTACAAAGTATATATCATTGACGAAGTTCATATGCTCTCCACGGGTGCCTTCAATGCGCTTCTGAAGACGCTGGAAGAACCTCCGAAACACGCGGTTTTCATTCTGGCCACAACAGAGCCGCATAAGATTCCGCTGACCATTGTGTCCCGCTGCCAGCGGTTTGATTTTAAGCAGATTACCGCAAGGGACCTGGTGGGGCGGATGTCGTATATACTGCAGCAGGAAGGCCTGGAAGTGGAAGAGGATGCGCTGCATTTGATCGCGCGGGCAGCCGAAGGCGGGATGCGCGACGCTCTCAGCCTGCTGGATCAGGCTGTTTCGTTCTCGGAAGGGACAGTCACGGCAGACGATGTGCTTGCGATTACCGGCAGTGTCTCCCAGCAGTTTTTAACGAAAGTGGTTCATGCTCTGAAGGAACAGGATACTCCCTCCGCTGTGGAAGCAGCCGACCAAATGATCCGCGAGGGCAAGGATCCTCTTCAGTTCATGGGAGATATCATTTATTATTTCAGAGATATGCTGCTGTACAAAACCGCACCGCAGCTGAATGAGATTATGGACCGGGTCACGGTGGATGAAACGTTCAGGGACCTCTCCGGAAAGATGGACACTGCGTGGCTTTATGAAGTCATCAATCAGCTGAATCGATATCATCAGGAAATGAAGGGTGCAAGCCACCCGAAAATCTTTCTTGAAATGGCGTTGATTAATATCTGCCATGTAGAGGGGGGACAAAAAGCCCCTCAGAACACTGCAGACCAGTCGGAGATCCGCTCATTAAGAGAAAAAATTTCCGAACTGGAAAAGCGGGTGCAGGCCGAAAAATCTCACGCCCCTTCTCCTGCTTCCGAAAAAAAGGCTCCGGAAAGCAATTCTTCCGGGGAAAGCCGGCCTGCTGCCAATCTTTCGACCGGGCGGGGAGCGGAAGGCAGGATAAGAGATATTCTGACTAATGCCACCAAGCAGGAGCTTCAGGCTGTAACGAATGAATGGAGTTCAGTGATGAAGGAAGTGAAGCAGCAGAGCGTTCCTGCCCATGCCTGGCTGAGTGATGCCAAGCCGGTCGTTTCTGACGGGGAGACGCTGCTGCTTGCGTTTCAGAATGAAATGCACCGCAATATGGTGGACACCAAATTCCGCCCGCTGGTGGAGTCTGCACTGCAGGCGGCCGGCCGCCCGTTACAGCTTTTAACGGTGCAGGCAGCGCAGTGGGAAAAGATCAAAGAAGAATTTAAGCAGAAGCATCAGGAAAAAGAAGAACAGGACGATGCTCCAAAAGAACAGGAGAACGGGGAAGAACCGATTGTAGATGAAGCGGTGAAGTTGGTAGGTTCGGATCTCGTGGAAATTGAAGAATAATACATGAGCAGGAGGTAATAACAATGAAAAACCAGCAGAATATGATGAAACAGATGCAGAAAATGCAGAAACAGATGCAGAAGGCCCAGGAAGAACTGAAAGAAAAGACGGTGGAAGCAACATCCGGCGGAGGCGCTGTGAAAGTAACAGCAGCCGGTGACAAACGCATCGTGGATATTGAAATTGACCAGGACGTGGTTGACCCTGAAGATGTGGAGATGCTGCAGGACCTCATCCTGGCCGCAATGAACGAAGCATTGAAAAAAGTCGATGAGCTGACCGAACAGGATTTAGGAAAGTTCACCAAGGGAATGAACATCCCGGGCATGTGATAGGAGGAGGATGTGGTGCAGTATCCTACGCCTATATCCAAACTTATAGAAGGTTTTATGAAATTGCCGGGTATCGGCCCCAAAACGGCGAGCCGCCTGGCTTTTTATGTGCTTGATATGAAAGAAGACGACGTACTGGATTTTGCCAAATCGCTTGTGAACGCAAAGAGGGATTTAACATACTGCTCTGTCTGTCACCATATTACAGATATCGATCCGTGCCGGATATGCGAAGATACTTCCAGGGACCGGACCTCTGTCTGTGTCGTTCAGGACTCCAAAGATGTCATGGCGATGGAAAAGATGAGAGAATACACCGGTATGTACCATGTCCTTCATGGAGCGATTTCGCCGATGGACGGGATCGGTCCGGAAGACATCAAAATTCCGGAGTTGATCAAACGGCTGCAGGATGACGAAATTCAGGAAGTCATTGTAGCAACAAACCCTACTATTGAAGGGGAAGCGACAGCGATGTATATCTCCCGCCTGGTTAAACCGACGGGCATTACAGTCACCCGGCTCGCCCACGGTCTGCCGATTGGAGGAGACCTGGAATATGCGGACGAAGTAACGCTCTCCAAAGCGATTGAGGGGCGCAGAGAACTTTAAGGTGGGAACGCAGCATGCTGTTTCAGAAAAAAAAGATTCGTCAATCGGAAAATGAACGCCTGGTTGAATTGATTCAAAGAATAAAAGAAGACCTGGATCAATATGAGCACCTCGTAGAAAGAAGCATTGATCCTTCGTTGGACGTACAGACAGAATTAAAAAGAAAACGGGCAAAATATATATTTCTATTAAAAGAAGCCCGGCACCGCCGTATCAACGGTTATCATCAGATATAGAAAAAGCTCCGGCCCCGTTCAGCCGGAGCTTTTTATGTTTTCTTTCGGCAAACCGGTCCCGGATTTTTCTGCTGGATAGAGGGATAAACAAAGAGGCCTGTACATAGATATGGTAAAAAAGCAGAGGCAGGAGGGAAAAGATCATGAATCCTGTTCTTTATATTTCTCTGGCAGGAGTTCTCGCATGTTTATTTTTCATGTTTGGCAGGGGCGGAAAACCTTTAAAATGGACTGGAAACATATTAGTGAAACTTATTATCGGAGCGTTAGCCTTATTCTTTTTAAATGCATTCGGCACAGCTGTGGACTATCACATTCCTATCAATGCAGTAACCGTTTCTGTCTCAGGACTTCTGGGCATACCCGGAGTGCTGTTGCTGATTGCCATCGATATTTTCATTATCAGCTAAAAAAATTTTGTGTGTTGTTGACATTTGCTCGTGAAACGTTATAATAGGAATTCCCTTCGTTAAGGGAGAGCCTGAAACAAAGCATTCCAGCGCTTCAGCCGCTGATATAAAGAAAGGCGGCTTTTCCGTTAATAATAAAAAATTACGCAAAGGGATTGACTTTGATCAGGGCAAATGATAAGATATTTAAGTCGCTGGTTAAGACAGCGGTTTGATTGCTCTTTGAAAATTGAATGAAAGTCAAGCGTCTGTCAATTCAAATGGTTCAACGAACCATACAGATAAGAAGCAGTACAGCATCAAACTTTCAATGGAGAGTTTGATCCTGGCTCAGGACGAACGCTGGCGGCGTGCCTAATACATGCAAGTCGAGCGCGGGAAGCAGGCAGATCCCTTCGGGGTGAAACCTGTGGAACGAGCGGCGGACGGGTGAGTAACACGTGGGCAACCTGCCTGAAAGTCCGGGATAACCCCGGGAAACCGGAGCTAATACCGGATGGGCCTATCGACCGCCTGGTCGATGGGGAAAAGCGGGGATCTTCCTCGCGCTTTCAGATGGGCCCGCGGCGCATTAGCTGGTTGGTGGGGTAAGAGCTTACCAAGGCGACGATGCGTAGCCGACCTGAGAGGGTGATCGGCCACACTGGGACTGAGACACGGCCCAGACTCCTAC